>NZ_FOJG01000001.1:2325498-4217799 GCF_900110835.1 Chitinophaga arvensicola | reverse complement strand
CCAACACCGCTACTATCGCCGGTACAGAACATGACCCGGTAACTACCAATAATACCAGCAGCGTGACTGTTACCCGTGTAGCGGTAACCGACCTGGAAGTAGTGAAAACAGTAGATAATACGACGCCTGATGTGGGTACAAACGTTACGTTTACCATCAAAGCCTCGAATCACGGGCCCAGCACAGCGACCAACGTGGTGGTAACAGATGTGCTGCCCGCAGGATATGAGCTGGTGCAGGCAACACCTGCCTCCGGTACATTCTCCAAAGATGGTAAATGGACACTGGGCACCATGAACGCACAAACGACAACCACGCTTGTTATTACCGCAAAAGTGCTGGCAACGGGCAACTACACCAATACCGCCAGCATCGCCGGTACAGAAACAGATCACAACACTGCCAACAACAGCAGCAGTGTTACACCGGTTCCTGTTGCCGTAACTAACCTCCAGGTGGTAAAAACCATCAACAATAGCACTCCTGATGTAAGCAGCCAGGTCACCTTTACGATCACTGCTAAAAACGAAGGACCTTCTGCGGCAACCGGAGTAACTGTAACGGATATACTTCAAAGCGGTTATCATTTCGATGAGGCCAGCACAACTACCGGCAGCTATGACGCACGCAGCGGAAAATGGAATATCGGCAACCTGGCAAATGGCCAGTCGGCCACACTGCAAATCAAAGCAACGGTTCAACCGGAAGGCGATTACAGTAACGTGGCGGTTATCAGCGGAAATGAGAAAGATAAAGTGCCGGGAGATAATGAGAGCGCTATTACCGCTCCTACACCGGTACCTGTAGCGGACCTGCAGGTTACCAAAACGATAGACAAAACCGTTCCGGGTACCGGCGATAAAGTCACCTTCACCATTACCGTGAAGAACAATGGTGCCAGCAAAGCCACGCACGTACGGGTAAGCGATCAACTGCAATCCGGATTCCGTTACCTGCAGGCCACCGCCGGAAAAGGAAGCTACGATCCGACGACCGGTATCTGGACCATCGGCAACATGAATGCCGGCGAAACCATCGTGCTGCAGATAGAAGCCCTGGTAAATACCACCGGCCAATACACCAATACCGCCACAGTATCAGCAGATGAAAAAGATCCGGTAACTACTAATAATACCAGCACGTTAACGGTTACGCCTGATGCGGTGACAGATCTTTTTGTCAGCAAAGAAATCTCCAACATGGCGCCGCCACATGGTTCGGATGTTACATTCAACATCAAAACAGGCAATAATGGCCCGAGCGATGCTACAGGCGTAACGGTAACGGATATACTCCCTGCAGGCTATACCTACAAATCTTCCAAAGCTTCTACTGGCACCTATGATGCCGTTACAGGCAAGTGGACCATTGGTAACCTGGCTTACAAAGCAACGGCGGAAATGACCATGACCGTTACCATAAATAAAACGGGCAGCTATACCAATACCGCTACCATTGCCGGCAATGAAACAGACCGCGTAGGCAGCAACAACAGCAGCACGGTTGCACCTGTACCGGTGCCGTTAAGCACCAGGGATGACGCAGCCAGCACAGAAGAACCAGACCCGGTAGTGATTAATGTCATTAAAAACGATACCTATGGTAATACCGGTCATACCGTATACATCAAAGACCTGCCACAGCATGGTACCGTAAAAGACAATGGGAACGGCACCGTTACTTACACACCACAGGCAGGTTTTGGCGGCACCGACCAGTTTACCTATTACATCCAGGACCAGTCGGGCTTTGCATCAAACGTATCTACCGTTACGATCGACGTTACGAAACGCCTGGTTGACCTGTCTGTCAAAAAGGTAATCCTGACGCCTCCGGCGGAAATAACCGTGGGCAAAAATGTCACCTTTGAATTGAGTGTCACCAATAATAGCCGCAAAGGCGCCAGCAATATAGTGGTGACAGATATCCTGGCCAGCAACATCGGTGATATGCAGATTAAAACCAACGTGGAAAATGGTAAGGAAAGTTATGATCCTGCCACCAAAACCATGAGCTGGAAACTGGATACCCTGGCGCCGGGACAGACGATCAAACTGACGCTGAGTGCAAAATTACTGAGCGGAGGTCCGGTGAATAACACTGCTACTGTTACGGGTGAAAATGCCGATCCTGATCTGACAAACAATACCGCCACTGTCAGCTCTGAGGCGAAAGGTCCGGATATCTTTATTCCGACCGCCTTTACTCCTAACGGCGATGGTATCAATGATAAGTTTATCATACTGGGAATAGACCGGTATCCGGGATCAGTATTGATCGTATTCAACCGCTGGGGCAACGTAGTATACCGTTCCAACGATTACCGCAACAACTGGGATGGATCAGGCCTGAATGAAGGTACCTACTATTACGAACTGGTTTGTCCGACTACCTCCAACAATAAAATATCATTGAAAGGTTGGGTACAGTTAGTCCGGTAACCTGTAAGAATAGAATGAAGTGTTATGCAAATATTAATGTTGAAAAAAATACCAATGAATAAAGTCCTATCTGCTCTAATCTTCATCCTGTGCGGAGTTACCGCCTCCGCACAGCAGGACGCACAGTTTAGTCAGTACATGTTCAACGGAATATATGTGAACCCGGCTTATGCAGGGTACCGGGAGCAATGGAACATCCATGCCTTCTACAGGAACCAGTGGACCAACTACCCGGGCGCACCCAAAACATTTTCTGTGGCCGTAGACGGAAGTGCGAACAACGACCGGGTTGGTTTGGGACTACAGGTGATGAGCGACAAACTGGGGGCATCGAATACCACCTCGGTATATGCTACCTATGCTTACCGTATTCCGGTGAACCAGGATGGCTCCTCCAGGCTGGCGCTGGGCATCAGCGGAGGGTTTATGCAGCAGCGACTGGATATGTCGTTGCTCACCACTTCTTCTTCCATCACCGATCCGGCATTGGTGAACGGCGAAAACAACAGGATGTTACCTGATGCCCGGTTCGGCATTTTTTATAACAGGGAGCGTTTCTTCGCCGGTGTATCAGCATCTAACCTGCTGACCCAGTTTTTCCAGAAATCAACTGCGCTGAAAGAGTACCTGCCTTTAAAACCGCATCTGTATTTTACTGCGGGCGGACTGATTCCTTTATCGGAAGAACTGATACTGAAACCAAGTGTGCTGGTAAAAGAAGATCTTGCCGGCCCTGTCAGTGTAGACCTGAACGCTTTTGTACTCATCAGCCAGAAACTATGGCTGGGAGGGTCTTACCGCTCTACTTATCTTCATAAATCCAACCTGGAGGCTAACCTGAAAAAGCCGGCCGCACTGGTATTTATGGCAGAGGTATTTGTAAATGATAAACTCCGTGTAGGCTACGCCTATGATATGACGCTGAATGGCACTGCCGCTACCAATTACCCTACCCATGAGTTGTCTATCGGCTACTTTTTCAATCGCAGGAACGCGAGGATGATGTCGCCACGCTATTTCTAACGCTGTAATGTTGTATGATCATGATCGCATCCAGGAAATTAATACCACTACTGTTACTGGCAGCAGCAGGCTATAGTCAGCATGCCAGTGCACAATACGCATATACCGAAGCATACAAAGCTTATCAGCTCTATAATTTTGAAAAGGCCAAACCGCTTTTTGAAAAAGCATATCATAAAAACCCATCCGCCAAAGCAGCCAGGGGAGCGGCCGACAGCTACCGGCTGACCAAAGACTACAAACAGGCAGCCACCTGGTATGCCCATCTCTGGGAAACACGACAGTTTACCCCGGAAGATGAATTACATTATGCCGGTATCCTGATGAACAATCAACAATACACCGATGCACTCACCCATCTCGACCACTACCTTCAGGCAAATCCTGACAACAAGCTGGCGCAGCAGATGAAAGCAGGTTGTTTATTGGGTAACCAGCCACAGGCAATGATTGTAAAGGGAACACTGGAAAACATGGCCGCGCTCAATTCTCCTTATTCAGACTGGAGTATTACCAGGATCAACGAAAAATATGTTTTCGCCTCCGACCGGCCGTACAAGGATATACGAAAATCAGCGTTCTTCGAACACGAAGGTATCAAAAAGAAAATGTATACCTGGACCGGCAACAGCTACCTGCATCTCTACGAAACCACTGGAGACAGCGCCCTTATAAAGCCACTGGAGAAGCGTAGTGTTAACGGAGATTATCACAGCTCCAACGCCACCTATAACGCGAACGGCAGCACGATGTTTCTGGCCATTACCACTTTTGAGAAACGCGCTTCTTCTGTGTTGGGAAAGGATTCTATCTTAACCATGAATATCGGTATCAAAGAAATTAACAGGGATGATAAAGAGAGATGGATGAAGGCGCCGAAATTCCCTTATAATGCCACCCTGCAATATTCTCTCGGAGATCCGTGGGTAAATCCCAGTGGCGATACGCTGTACTTTACCTCCAACCAGGGCCCGGAACACCAGGGAGGAACAGATATTTATTATACCGTGAAGAAGGATGAAAAATGGGGCGAACCGGTGAACATGGGCATGTCCATTAATACACCCGGTAATGAACGCACGCCGGCCTTCGATACCGAAGGGAATTTCCTTTTTGCCAGTGACGGACATCCCGGGCTGGGCGGATTGGATATCTTTAAAGCCGTTTATAAAAGCCATCAATGGCTGGTCACCAACGCAGGTACGCCTGTTAACAGCAGCCACGACGACTTCGCTCCCGCTGCCCTCGACAGCTCCCTTTATTTTGCATCCAACAGGGAAGGCGGTAAAGGAAGCGACGACATCTACCGTTTCCGTCCGGCGCCTGTTCCGGTGAAACCTGTTTTTGTAATCAGTGGTATTGTCACCGACCGGAAAACGAACCGACCATTGCCGGAAGTACAAATTACACTCCGCAACCGCATCACACAAACAACGATAAAGATTATTACCGACAAAGATGGCCACTATCAACAGCCGGTAGACAGTGGCAAATATGAACTGAGCTTCCACAAAACAAAGTACATCACCATTGCCAGGGATACGCTGAATACCACCACTGTCAATACTCGCAGGAATCAACAGATGGAA
Organism: Chitinophaga arvensicola; assembly: GCF_900110835.1. Lineage (GTDB taxonomy): Bacteria > Bacteroidota > Bacteroidia > Chitinophagales > Chitinophagaceae > Chitinophaga > Chitinophaga arvensicola. The sequence continues at coordinate 4,212,746 of NZ_FOJG01000001.1, read as the reverse complement.
CAGCCGCAGCTCAACAAACCTATCAAAATAGACAACATCTACTTTGATCTGGGCAAATCAGAAATACGTCCGGATGCTGCCAAAGAACTCGATAAACTGGTGGTCATTCTCCAGGATAATCCTACCTGGGACATTGAACTGGGGGCACATACAGATTCCAGATCCAATGATGCCTACAACATGGGATTGTCGCAACGCCGCGCAGCGGCCACAGTAGCCTACCTGGTCAGCAAAGGCATCAGCGCCCGCCGCCTCACGGCCAAAGGATATGGCGAAACCAGGCTACTGAATAAGTGCGCCAATGGTGTGAAATGCTCAGAAGAAGAGCATCTCCGCAACAGGCGTACAGAATTTACGATCCTGAAATTCTGATGATGATATTGCATATAAAAAGGAAAGACGCTCTTACAGAGCGTCTTTCCTTTTTTATATGCCTGGCAAATTAACCGCTATACTAAATATAATCCCGGATAACTTCAAACGTCGATTTACCTTCCTTATCAAAAATCTCCCTGCCACAATCCTGACAGGTATCTTCCGTGATAATATCACCACGTTTCACCTGCCAGACATTCATACTACCACAGGAACAGTATACGGTATAAAGCACTTCTCCGGATAAATCCCCAAATGCTTTCCAATTCCAGAAATCATCGGATTGTTTCTTCAGCTGCTTTAAATCCCGGGTGGGCACCAATCCGATATAGTAACTGTCATTGCCCCGATTCAACGATACAATAGAAAGACCAGCCTCTTCCACCAGCGCCTGGAACTGTTCCAGCAAAAAAGGAATGCTATCACCGGGAGCCATGCTGCCGACCTGCTCCTGCAGCAGCTGGTATATACTTTCGATATCGAACGTTGCACCTGCATTAAGTTCTCCTCCCCTCTTTCTGATGAAATGACCGATCTGGTAAGGCTCGTCTTCTGCTTTCCAATCGGTCACTGTCAGGTATCCGGAATCAATCAGGAAATCCAGTACCTCCTGGTCGTGGTTAAAGGAAGGTAAAGCAGCCTGTTCGGCCGCAGTAAAGAAATAAGGAACAAATTTCAAGTTCATAGCGACCACATATTAAGGTTTATCAATACAGAAACAGGATTCATGCTCATCCCCGAAGAACCGAAAATATTAAGTTTTCCGGAAAATGCCATGCTAAAATTATGAGCCTTTACCCGATCATCCATTCAGCTACCCCAAATTGTTACCATGAAGCTGCTGGCCCAAAATCAGGCCGGCGGCTACATACAGAAAGACAGGAACCTAGTAAGATACTACCCCCGGTTCTCCGTCTGTTTCAATAATAGTGGCGTTTCCCACCTGGTGCTCCCGTAATATTTTTACCCTGGGCTGGGTTTGGTCATAGGGCCCCCAAACCTGCGCATATTTTACGCCGTCTTCGATAATAATCTGTATAAAATTGTAATCATCTGTCGGTACTTCGTACTCCCAGAAAGCAAGCTTCATCGTATAGGCGGTGGGGTGACGGTCTCCGTCCTGCATATCCGCCAACCGCATGTTCTCACCGGGCACAATGGTATTGGCCAGCATACTGTTGTAGTTATAGGGCCTGTTTTTTACTTTCTCCAGAAAAGCGGCTTTAGAGGTATTCTTCTCATAAGCGGCATTGGATGGCAGGAAAATAGTATACTTTCTGCCGGAAGAATTGATATACTGTAATACGGTATCGTAAACTGTTTTGTGTACACTCAGGTAATTCCCTCCTGCCAGGTCGGGATAACCTCTTACTAACGTATCCATATACGAATAGCCGGGATCCTGGTATAGCCATTGCGCCACCGTATTGGCGGTATAACGGGCTTGTCTTACCGGGAAAGATGCAGCTGTTTTAAAGAGTGGACCGTTATAAGTATGCCATGCAAAAGTACCGCTGGCAGCGTCTTCCGGCAACTTTACCAGGATGGTGTCTTTTCCTTTTCCGGCTACAATCTGTACTTTTTTTGTACCGATAAAAATCTCGTTATTGGTCGCTATCTCACTAAAATTCTCCGTATACAGTTCAATGGTATCTCCACCATAGGCAAAAAGCGGGGCAAAACTTTTTATCAGCGGTGTTGGTCTTACCACAATATCCGGTCCATAGGCACTGCTGAATTTCGTGCCTTTACTAAGGGTCACCATTACCTTACCGGTTTGTACTTTCAGAGGGACCTTAATGGTAATGCTATCTGCAGATGAGTGCAAGACCTCCGAGGGGCGGCCGGTAACAAACACTTCGGTAACAACATCTTTTTGAATGAGATGACTACCGTATATGGTCAGCTCCTCCCCGGCCTGCGCAAAACTGCTGCTTAACTTCTCTATTTTTACGGCATCTATAATGATTCCTTCGGTACCGGCAGGGTCTTTCTTACAAGCTATGATGGTGGTCAGCGCGAGCAACAGGAGGCCTGGAAATATGTATATCCTTGTCATGATATGATACTAAAAATTAGTAATGGTGCTTAAATTGATGGTTTTATTTATGTTTCCATCGGCAGGAGTTTTATAGCCACGCAATATCATGGTATAACACTTACCTGCTTCCAATGGAAACGATTTACGCACCAGCGTTTTTTCTTCGCCGGCTTCATCTTTATACATGATCCGTATACCTGGCTTTATATCGGCTGATACAGCCGTATAGCCGCTCACGTTTCTAAAACCCACTTCCCTGATGCCGCCTATAAGTACGGTATCTATCCGGAGATATACCTTTCCTGCATCAGGACTAAGGTGCAGCAGTCTTATTTTAGCTTTTACCGGATCGGGGGCTACGTCGTCCTGTGTATACAGGATATCAAAAAAGCCGAGACTATCCAGCAGGTAAACGGTATAATGCTTTTCGTTCTCAAACTGCAGTAAGGTTTCTGTGATTTTAGTAGCGTTAGCCGGTATGGTGGCGGAATCCGTAAAAGCCATACGATACAATCCTGTATCGATAAAGGAGTACCGGGAGAAATTGAAAGCGCCTACCAGCCCTGCTCCGTTTTCGTTATAACTGCGTGTACCGTACAACGCATTATTTACAAATGCCATGCTGCCTGCGCCATAAAAATCAGGGGAGCCATTGTACACCATCAGGTAGGATAGCGCGGGAGAAACGGGCATCTCGGCATCTTTGGTACAGCCAGCTATGAACATGGCGGCACATAAAAATCTGATAATGGATCTTTTCATCTGTTTGCTTTGTTCTTGAATAAAATTTGTGACTTATCTTTCAATCACCACTTTAACCATCCTTACATCCACTCCGGCAGATACATTGTCGTATCCAGCATACAGGTTACCAAACTGGTCAAATACAACACTGCTCAGGTGTCCAAGAATGCAGTTGGTACCGGGTTGTGTGTGTTGCATAAACTGGCGGTCGGAGGTATATTCCGGAGGAAACCCTGTAAACCGGGTCATCTGGGAAATTGTTTCGGATTGTAAATCCATTTTGTAGATGGCATTCAGGCCATAGAGTATATTCCCGTCAAAATCAACATCGAACGTACTTACAATGGATAGCCCCACTTCTTTAAACGTACCGGTTGTATAGTCTGTCCGCTGCCCATCCGGCAGGCCTACCACCGTAGATGCCTCTTTGGTATCCATATTGATTTCCACGATATTGGTCTGCCATCCTGCGCCTGCGCCTACAACATAAAATTTGCCGTTACCTGCCTGCACCATGCTGATAGCGCCATACAAGCGCACCTCATCTCCAAATCCATCGCTGTGTTCCTCGATTTCGGAGTAAGTGATCACGGAATACGTTTTATCATCGGCATCCACAAATTCCGCATATTCCCTGTTGATCTTTCCCAATACAGTTTCCACACTTCCATCTTTAGCCAGCTTGCGAAGTAAGGTGCCGAAGTAGGTTCCCCCATCAATAAAATAGAGATTGCCTTGTTTGTCAAACGTCAGCGCACGTGGTGTACCGATCAGGGCTGAATCCTTCCCTCCATCCTCAAATCCTCTGAAACTCTTTTGATAATTGGAATAGTAATAGTCTACCGAGCGACCGTTATTACCCGCTAAGATCTCTACCTTTCCTGTTGACGGATCGATACATTGAATCAGGGAATAGGCACTTTGCAAACCGGTAACGGGATCCGATGCAATGGTAAATGAATTGGTAAAATACAGTTTGCCATCGGGCCCCGGCTTCATATCCAGTCCTGCTACACCAATGCTATTAGTAGCTTCTGCACCCAATTTCAAAGCGGCACCCGTAGTGGCGAAGTAATTGGCGCCCCCACCTGCAATGGTGGATACTACGCCATCTTTCAGCCGGCGGATGCGATAGGATCGGTCACTCCGCTGATAGTCCAGGAAGTAAAAACAGCCGAGGGTTTTGTCATAGGTAAGTTTCGCGGTCATATTTACCACAGCGCTGCCGGCGGGTCCGTCTCTCAGTACTTCCGGAACTGTATAGTCGAAACTACCGTCTTCCCGTTGTGTACTATCTGAGTATGTAAAGAGCTGAGGTACTACCAGCACTTTATTGGGTATGAGTATGTCGGGGCGTTTTATATTAAAACTCAGTGCGGGCTGCACGGCATCGTTTACGCTGAAATAAATGCTACCGGGGCCTATTTTGGCAGCCTTTGGCACCACTATGTTAAAGGTGTCCATCGGCACACGGAGATTGTCATTTCTTCCCGGGAGTAGCCCCATTGTTTGTCCGCGACTGATTACAGTGGCTTCCACACCCGATACATAAAGTTTGATAGCAGCTTCCGGCTGACCTATTTTGGCGTATATCGTAATCGTTTCATCGATCTGTGCTTCTTCAATAGTGTTCGCGTTTTTCACTACTCTTATGATGCCCGATTCCTTGTTCATGTCATCCAGTCTTTCTTTAAATTTGGTACACGAAAAAAAGAATACCGACAGACTGCACAATAGCCATAAAAATATATTTCCGCCTGCTTTTATGTTCATAAAATATTGCTGTTTAATTATCATTTAAAAAATCATGTTCACCGCAAACGAGTAATAAGGGTATTGATAGAATTTGCGGAAAATAAGGTCGGAGGCTTCGTATAAGCCTGTCCCCTGGTCAGGAATCGGACTGGTTTGTTTATCGTAGTGGTAGTTATTTTTCCAGTCCTGGTAAAATAATACAGGTGCGTTCAGCACGTTCTGTACACCTGCATTGATGCTAAAAACCTTACTGATACGCTGTCTCCAGGTAATATCCAATTGATCGCGGCCCTTTAACATGATATCTGCATCCAGGCGCTCTCCTTTGTTGGCGCCTACTGCATAAATGTAATCGCCAGCCCGGTTGTAGGTAAAAGATACCTTGGTGCCTCTTCCGGCATCTTCGTAATTCAGGGATGCGTTGATCAGATAAGGCGATTGCCCCTGCATAGGACGGGAACGCGCGGCGCTATAGCCAATAAACTGCGGCAAGGGAGGTACATCCACATTGCTTTTAAACCAACTGCCGTTTATTACGGTAGATATTTTCCGGAAGAATCCACCCGGTATAAAATCAAAATCCTTTCTCACTTCTGCTTCTATGCCATATACAGTGGCCTTACCGGTATTGGTATATACCAGCTGGTCAAATCCTTCCGAAAAGATCTGCCGGAATCTTTCAATGGGTTTATCCAGGCTTTTGTAGAAGAAGCCAATATTCATCATTTCATTCTTCCGGCTGCTATTTGGATACCACTCCAATCTCAGTTCTGTGTTATGTATGTTTACCGTAGTAAGATTCGGGTTACCGGTATAGGTTTCTTTATCTACGTAGCTGGTATATTGCACTGGTGCGGCTTCCCTGAACTCGGGCCTGTTCAACGTTTTACCATAGCCAACACGGATGATGAAATTGCTGTCGGCTTTGTAAGAAATATTTACCGAAGGCAATACGGAAGTGATAGGTTGGTTTACCACCAGCGGATAAGCGGCGAGGCCATTCTCATAGCTGCCCAGAATCCGGAAACGGTTATTTTCCACTCTTACGCCACCCAATACATTCAAACGGTTTTCCAGCAGGTTGATGTCTGTACTGAGATAGCCGGCAGATATAACATTATCAGCATAATACTGGTTATTCGGTGTCGTTTTCTCTACCCATCTATAACCGGTACCATCTTCTCTGAACATATCTGTATTAAAATAATGCTGGAGATACTTCTCTTCTATACTGTGATTAGCCAGTACATTCCCATTTTCCCCGGAGAGTTTGGAACCGTTGATCGCCAGGTTAGGATCGTACAGATTTACGCCGTTAAGCAGGATGAATGTGCGGTTACTGAAGTCCCTGGCCCTGGTTTCATGATAGAAACCCGTTTTGAAACCCCAGGTATCATTGATATGATAATTAAGATCGACATTTCCCTGGTAGCTCTTTTCCTTTACATCATTAAATGCTCTCGACAGCATGTAATAAGAAACAACTTCTGTTCCCAGGATCCACGGCGTTTTCTGCCGGGCGTCGCGGCTAAGGGTATAGTCCCGGTTATCTGGCTCCTGTTTCTGTATGCTGGAAAAGCTCAGATTGGCCTTTATGGTGTTTCTTTTGTCGGCGCCCAAAAGATATGTACCTGCCAGTTGACCTGAATACAGGCGGTTCTCTACATAATAAAGGTTGGTATGCCTGTATTCATTGCCGGGATAGTCTTCCAGTTGGAGATAGTCTTCCATGGCGACACGCTGGTTGTTTACATTAAAAAAGTTGCGAAGTTCAACAGACAGTTGCTTATTGAGCTGTATCTCATTACTCTGCAGCAGAGAAAGACGCGCAGCATGAATGCCCTGCGTTATTTTACTATCGTGATATTTGTATAGAGAATTCTGCTCCGTTTCCCGCTGTTCGTGAGTATTGGTATAGGCAACTGTGGTGAGGTTTTTCAGGCTTTTCCCTCCTATCTTCCAGGCGTCATAATAATTTATGTTGAACCGGAGGTCGGGAATAGCGTGATAGGATTTATTGAGAACATAGCTGTTTTTAAACTGCCGCGAGTACAAGGCATTTTCTGCCGGCGTCAGGTGGTTAAATTTTTCTGCCCTTGGAATTCCGTTGGGCAACTTTCTCGTGCCGTCATCGAAACCTAAAAAATCGTACTTCCCGCCTGTATATGACCATACGTCATGGAAAGTAGAATTAGGCCGGTATTGGGTGGAGAGTTGTATATCCACCTGGCGGGTCAACTGGCTTTTCTTGGTGTATATTTTCACCAATCCACCGGAGAACTCACCCGGCAAATCGGCGGAGGGTGATTTATATACCACCATGCGGTCAATGGCATTGCTGCTAAGCACATCATATGAAAAAGACCGGCTGTCTGCATCAGTGGCTGGCGCCATGGCATCATTCAGAAAAGTGAGGTTATACCGTTTTCCAAGTCCGCGAACAATTACGAAATTATCGGGAGATATATTTACACCAGATACCCGTTTTACCACTTCAGCAGCATCCCGGTCGAGCGTGCGGGAGATCTGTTCATTGGAAATACCGGAGATAACTGATTGTGCGGAATAAATTTCATTGACGAGTTGCGCATCTGTAGTATTGGCCACCCGCTTGCTTTTCCTGGCAGTTACTACAACGCCCTTCATGTTAATCATGTCTTCACCGCCCGCCTGCAACTTTACGTCTATTACCAGGCTTTTCTCATCTGTCAGTTTTATATTTTCGACACGGCCTTTTTTATATCCCACGTATGATACCACTAACGTATAATTTCCCGCTTCCATACCGGGCAAACTAAAATTTCCTTTTTCGTCGGTAGTGGCGTTGTACGGCTTGCCTTCAATACTAACGGTCGCACGCACAAGCGGATCACCATTCTCAAAATCCACTACCTTACCGGTTATTTTACCGGGAGTTTTTTGTGGAAGAGACGCACCAGGCTTTTTAGGGTCATTGGCGTTTATCTTTCTGATCACGATCTTCTGATTGACTTCCTGCCACGTAAATCCTGTTCCTTCGAGTAATTTATTTAATATAACAGATAAGGGCTGGTTGTTGTAACCAGCGGTGTGTTGCTGACTGCTTTGCCTAAGTTCGTTGCCTTCATAATAAAAACGAATAGTTGTTTGCGCAGTAATTTTTTCCAGGCAATCGGCCAGGCTTTGCGCCTTAAAGGCAATGGTGATTTTTTGTTGTACCATCTGTTGTCCGTTCACAACAGATGCCATACAAGCAATTGTAAAGAAACAGGTAATCATACGGCCCCATTGTTTTAGTACCCGCTCTTTACCACTACATAAAAATCTTTTCATTCCGTTTTTAGTTTATTTTTGAAAAAAAGTGTCCCTGTTTCATTGACTTCATCAATGAAATATCCCATGACCAATGGGCATTTTTTAAAGTATAACCGGGGCGTTCGCGAGACGCTTCCGGTTTTTTACCGGTATAGTTTTATGGTATGATGATTTAAAGGTTGATACTTCAAGCCTGTTGAAATAGTGATAATATCGAGCATATCGGTGAGTGAATCAGTGGTGGTAAATGTCCCCGTAAATACCTTTCCATTTTCTAACTCCACGGTTGACTGAATAACGATGTGATAGTGATCCTGCAACGTTTTCAGGACTTCTGTCAGGGGTGTTGTTTCAAATACCAGGCGTTTGTTTATCCAGTTTGTTTGCATGGCTGCATCCACTTCCCTGATACTTGATTTTCCGGTGGATTTATTAAAACGAACCCCTTTATTTGGGGTAAGGATAGCCAGGAATTCCTGTTGGTGGCTTACGTTCACTTTTCCTGTCAATACGCTTACAGCTGCGGTGCTATCCTGAAGCTGATCATTCACCACAAAGGAAGTTCCGAGTACGTGTATATCTATACTTTCTGTATGTACCCAAAACGGCTGCTGCTGGTTCCTGGTAACGCTGAAATAGCCTTTACCATTGAGTGTTACCTCTCTTTTAGGGCCACGGTATTTCCCGGGATAGGTAAGACGGCTATGCGGCGCAAGGGTGATAAGCGTGCTATCGGGGAGTACCACCTGTTTTATGTCGTAGGCACCTGTGCTGACGGTTAATCTTTCAACAGGGTTCAGATAATCCAGCAGGTGATAACGGTATTGATAGGTTGTATAGCTGATGCCTGCGAACAATATAAACATGGCGGCTATACGAATAAGCGGATGCTGCCAGTAGGGGCGGCGCACCTTTGGTGTGATCGCTATACCTGTACGCAGCTTGCTTAAAATACGCGCTTCCGTTACATCCCGTTCGGTGGGTGACGACCAGGTGGCTTCGCTTCCTGTTTGCAGCAACCAGGTTTCTACCAGCCGGATTTCCGCCGGAGTGGCTGTTCCCTGCCGGTATTTATGTATGATTTGCTGTAATTCGTGTAACTCCATGAAGACCGTTTTATATATGCCCGGAAAAGGGGCATTTTATCCCGGTCGGCTGTATTACCAAATTGTTATGAGTGGAGGATCAGTAATAAAACGAGGCTCTCTTTTACCAGCGGGCGCAGATTACTTACCGCGATACTGAGTTGGTTTCGGACGGTTTTCTCTGTAATGGCAAGGGTTTTAGCTATTTCTTTGGGGCTCAGCTGCTCTTCCCGGCTTAACCGGAAGATGCGTTGCATCTGTTCCGGCATATGCTGAATATGTTCAGAAATTTCTTTATCCATTTCTTTGGCCAGCAAATTTTCCAATGTCTGATTAAAACCCGGCAAGATGTGCGCTTCTACATGTACCAGCTTCTGCTGGTCTTTCAACATGGCTGCCAGCTGGTCAATGACTTCATAACGGACGGCGGTAAAAAGATAGCTGGATAAGGAGCCGGTAATGTTTTTCACAGAGCGCTGTTCCCAGATATTCATGAAAACCTGCTGCACTACGTCTTCCGCGTCTGCCTTGCTTTTAAGCCGGCTTTGCGCAAAGAGGAACAGCTTTTCCCACATACGATGATACAATGCCTCAAATGCAGGTATATCATCGCATTTGATCCGTTCCAGTAACTCAATGTCAGTTAGCTCTGTGTACATGGTTGATTGCAGGACAATTTGGTACACGAAGTTAGCCGCTGCATGTTATTGCAATGTTAAATGGTTGCAGTTTTAAGCGTAAAGATGCCGCCCCCTTTTTAAAACAACGCTGTGCTACTCCCCGGACGCGTCTGCCGCCGGGCAAATCTGCCCCGGTAAATTCCTATCCGTTTATCCAGTTCTTTCCGGCTCATATTAAAGCCGTCGAGGTGAAGATCGGTGGTGCCATAAGAATGCCGGTACACCAGGTGAAGACTGCGCGACTTCCCTGAACCCCGTACCACAATATCGATATCACGTACGTCCGCCCAACTGGTAAACCGGGTATTCACACATTCGATGCCTTCATTATTGATAGTGAGTTGCGGCTTATTATTAAACAGGTCTTTCGCGTTTATATAGGTAAAATAGCCCATGCTCAAAATCAGAAAAGCCCCCCAGCAATATCCCCATATGCTGCCAGCGCTGAATGGCTTTGTTTGTGGCAGGAAAATGAGCAGCAATCCAAAAGAAACACTGAGCAACCCCAAGAAAATGAAAAAAAGCTTGGCGGCTTTCGAAAAGTAAACGATGGTTTCTGCGGGCACATCAGGATCTTCGATAAATATGTCTGCTGTCTGAAACCTGACCTGGAGCTGTTCCCATTGTGCTTTATCTGCTGCGGACCAGATCTCCATTTTTGACAGGAATTTATTTCCCTCTTCAAATATTAATCCGGCGTAAGCCGCCCTGCGGGAAAGTTCATGCACATTTCTTACGTTGGCAAACGCCCATATACGCCATTTGGGAATAGCAAAGGCACGGTATAATAATCCCAGCAGCAACCCCAGCGGAAGCAGGAAAGGCAGCAATATTATTTGATTGATCAACAAGGGAAAGCTGAAAGTGATGCCCGTGGATATAATAATGATCAACAAAAATGGGTAAGTGATCATACGACGGCCCCTTTTTATTGCTTGTTCTACTGATACCATGTCCTGTACAATTCTATATTTAACAATCTTATCCTGTTCTGTTTAAATTTTCAGCAGTGCCTCTGCGTTTTTGCCAGGCAATGTGGTTTCTTTCTGCCCCTCAAGAAACAACGGGGTAGCAAAATGTTCTTCAATAGTAATGGTGCGCATAGTATATTAATTCTAACAAAAAAAATTAAATTAAGATTTAATCTGTGGGGTAAAAACACAAACCGGCTTAACAAAATCCTTCCCTGGATATTATGGGGAAATACTTACAACCACAATTAAAAAGTCATGACCAATAACAATATACGCCACTAAACCTTTTAAACAAAGTAAAAACAACTTTTAAGCAAAGTATTAAAACCTGGCTGTATCTACTTTTGTAAAAAATAACAATATGGACATATCCAATAACGATAAAATGGTGCTGGTAACAGGTGGCTCCGGATTTATTGCCAGCTACTGTATTATCGCTTTGCTGAATAAAGGTTTCAAAGTTAAGGCCAGTCTGCGGTCACTTAATCGTATAGCCGACGTAAAACAGATGTTATCTACCGGTGGTATATCAGACTTTGATCATTTATCATTTGTGGAAGCGGATCTGTCAAAGGAAGATGGCTGGCAGGAAGCCGTCCGGGGCTGCACATATGTTATCCATCCCGCGTCCCCTACTCCCCGTCCTGATGCCACACATGAGGACGAGTTCATCATACCTGCGGTCAATGGCGTGTTACATGTGCTGCGGGCCGCGAAATATGCCGGCGTGAAGCGGGTAGTACTCACTTCTGCATTCGGAGCTATTGGCTTTGGAACTGATAAAAAAACACCTTATACAGAAGAAGACTGGTCAGATCCCAACAAAAATATTCCGGCATATCAGAAATCAAAAACGCTGTCTGAAAGGGCTGCGTGGGAGTTCATCAAAAATGAGGGCAATGGGCTGGAGCTGTCTGTGGTAAACCCATTTGGCGTACTGGGTCCTGTACTCGGCGCCGATTATTCCCACTCTATACAGATGATACACCAGATGCTGTCTGGTAAGCTGAAGGGACTTCCCAAAATGCGGTTTGGTTATGTAGATGTGCGTGATGTAGCCAGTCTGCATGTATCTGCCATGATAAATCCGGTGGCTAACGGAGAACGTTTTCTTGCAGTAGCCGGCAAAGCCATGTCTATGCTGGACATCGCGAATATATTACGTGAAAATTTTGGCGATGAGGCCGCCAAAGTTCCAGGTAAAGAAATCCCTGACTGGCTGATCAGAATTACCGCGCTTTTTAATTCAAAAATAAAATTGATAGTTCCTTTTCTGGGGGTCACTAAAGAAGCGAGTCACGATAAAGCAACCCGTCTGTTGGACTGGCATCCAAGAAGTAACCGGGAAGCCGTTTACGCCACAGCAGAAAGCCTGATCAGGCTAGGACTGGTGAATTGATCAAAAATTACAAAACATCAGTGCCGGTATACCGCTTTTATATACTGGCGGCATCTGCCTCAACAGCTGATACTTACAAAGGATCTCGTCCCGGGCAGATATGGAGTTATTTGTTAACTTAGTTATATGGAGCAACCTGCAGCACATATTAAAGGTAGAATTTTTGTTTCCTGCAAGAGAGAGAATCATTACAGCCGGGAAATGATACTGGATCAACATGCGCTGGTATACGTGTTTGAAGGAATCCTGGAATTATCTTATGCCGATCAGCTGCATCGTTTTACAAAGGGAACTACCCTGCTTATTCCATGCAGGCAGCTGGGCCGGTTAGCAAAACTGCCAACAGATGGTGTGCCGTTCCGGTCACTCTCCATCCTGTTCCCGGAAGCACTGATAAGAAAATTCTATGCTTCCGACATCGATAATCCCGATGGAGGCAAATGGACAGGGCATCTCGCACTGGAAAAACATCCGTTACTGGAAAGCCTGTTTAGCTCGCTGGTACCTTATTTCGAATTGCAGGAAGAATTACCACCAACGCTGGCGGACATCAAAATTGCGGAATGCCTTACTGTGCTGGATGCGTGTAATCCCGATGTCAGGAGGTTGCTCAGTACTTTCAACCAGCCGGGCAAGGTAAATCTCCTGGAGTTTATGGAACAAAATTTCCGGTTCAATATTCCACTTGAAAAATTTGCCTTGCTCACCGGTCGTAGTCTGAGTGCTTTTAAAAAAGACTTTATAAAGCTGTTTAACACTTCTCCGGGAAAATGGCTTACACAAAAAAGACTGGAGCACGCACATTACCAGATTGCAGTAAAAAAATATAAACCCAGCGAAATATTCATCGATGCAGGCTTTGAAAACCTGTCGCATTTCTCTTTTGCATTTAAGAAACATTTTGGATATAATCCTACAGAATGCGGATGACATCACTTCTTCTTCCTGATAACCGGCAATAAAGAAAGGCTGTAAGCAGCTATTTGCTCCTTACAGCCTTGTTAATCATCATGCCGGAAGCGGGATCAGGCTATTTCAGCAGATTGCTTCCATATATTAACGCCACCTTCCTTTGCATATTCATCAATTTTCTTCAGCTCACTATCGGTGAATTCAATATTTTTTATAGCCCCCACGCAATCGATCACCTGTTGCGCCTTGCTGGCTCCTATGAGCGCGGAAGTTACGCGGCCTTTCTTCAACACCCAGGCAATAGCCATCTGGGCCAACGTCTGATTCCGTTCAGCCGCAATAGCATTCAATGCCTTTATATGCGCTATATTGGATTCAGTAAGGAAGCCTTCCTGCAATGATTTTCCCTGTTTCGCCCGGCTATCTTCAGGTACACTTTTAAGATATTTATCGGTAAGCATTCCTTGTGCCAATGGCGAAAAAACGATGGAGCCAACTTTCAGATCTTCCAATGTATCCAGCAGCCCGTCTTCTTCTACCCATCTGTTTAACATCGAGTAACTTGGCTGATGAATAATAAACGGCGTACCCAGAGATTTCAAAATATCATACGCTTCCCTTGTTCTTTGAGAATTGTAAGACGATATTCCCACATACAATGCTTTACCGGAGCGCACCAGCTGATCCAGCGCCAACATAGTTTCTTCCAAAGGAGTATTGGGATCATAACGATGGGAATAAAAGATATCCACGTATTCCAATCCCATCCGCTTAAGCGACTGATCGCAGCTGGCAGTGATGTACTTCCTGCTGCCCCATTCGCCGTAAGGACCAGGCCACATGTTGTATCCGGCTTTTGAAGAAATAATCAGCTCATCCCTTAATCCCGCAAATTCTTCCCGCAGGATTCTTCCAAAGGCAAGTTCCGCACTTCCCGGAGGAGGCCCATAGTTATTGGCGAGATCAAAATGTGTAATGCCCAGATCAAATGCAGTAGTACAGATGTCGACCTTCCTGGCGTGAGGGGTATCGTCCCCGAAATTATGCCATAATCCCATTGATATAGCAGGTAACATCAATCCGCTATTCCCGCAACGGTTATAGACCATGCTTTCGTAGCGATTATCTTTGGGTATCCACTTCATATTGTTGATATTTAATTTTGCTTTACAAGTTACCAAAACGGTTATTAATATTCAAACCCGAATGCCGGTGCCGGGCAGCAGTAGTGCAACTCACCTGGTCAAAAAAAACAGGCCGTCTCTCTTGGAAACGACCTGTTCATCTATCCTGCTTTACGCCCGCTTGTTTACCAGGGACAATTTGCCGGCGCCGGAAAGTATTCTTCGCTGAAATATTGCGCAGTGGGTCCGTCATCCCCTATCAGTGCATATTTGGCAATACGTTGTCCGGCTTCCTCTGGTGTACTGGTTCCCTGCTGATTGGTAAAATCTGTTTTTGTCCAACCGGGGCAAACGGCATTTACCTTGAATGCGGTATCCCGGAGTTCATACGCTAATTGTACCGTGTACATATTCAGGGCTGATTTGGACGACTGGTAAATGACATATCTTTTAGGATATCTCGCATTCCCAATATCCGCTGCCAGGGAAAGCGATGCCATAGCGGTGCTTACGTTGACGATCCTTGGGGCTGCCGACCGTTTCATCATAGGAATAAATGCCTGCGTAACCCTGACTACACCGAAAAAATTGGTATCGAAAACGGACTGGTACTGATCTATTCCTGTGTCCAGGGCCGATTGATCAAACTCTCCGCCAATGCCTGCATTGTTTACCAATACATCCAGCACCTCTGTACTGCCGGCAATGATCTTTTGTGCTGCATCAACAGATGACTGGCTGGTAACATCCAGTTGCACGGCTAAAACATGCGTAAGTCCTTCCGCCTTTAGCTTTTCAACTGCTGCCAGCCCATGACTGGAATCACGGCTACCTAAATAAACGAAAAAACCTTGTTGAGCGAGAATTCTGGCTACTTCAAAACCAATTCCTTTGTTGGCTCCTGTTACTAATGCTGACTTCATCCTGCTTATCTTTTTTAGTGATAAGCAAAAGTAGCCAGCGGTAAAACGGACGATGGGGACAAATCTTTTTAATTGTGGGACAAATCCTTTAATTCAGCCAGGTACTGGCTAACGCTCTTACCGATACTCTTTTTGAAAAGCCGGGAGAAGTAGCCGGGATCGCTAAATCCCAGTTCATATGCGAGTTCCTTGACCGAAATATCGGAGTATTGCAATTTCCGCTGCGCCTCCATCATGAGCCGGTTTATTATCCATTCCTTCGGAGAAACACCGCCAAATTCCTTTACAATGGCATAAAGGGTACTGGAAGTCAACGCCAGCTGGTCTGCTATACTCTGCACATCATGCTGCTCGGTCAGTTGGGTTTCTACCGCCAGTTTAAAAGCGATGTACTTCGACAATTTGGAGCCGGTAGTACCATGCTGACTTTGGTATTGCTCAAAATAAGCAGTATTAAATTCCGTCAGTAACGTATGCAGATGCGCCAGGATGACCTCGGCTTTTTTTTGTTTTCCGGAGGTATGCAACAACTGAAACAGCCCTGACAACAAGTTTTTCACCCGCTGTTGCGTAGCAGGATCAAAGGTCATGGTATTGACATTAAAAGGATTAACGAGAAACGGATATGCACCGGGTAGTTGCGTCAATGTCTGCTCGTCAAATGAAAGCGCGTATTGCCGCATGTTAATATCATAGGGCAACTTGGTAAAGATCTGATTGGGAAATCCGAAAACCAGTTCCCCGGTATTTATAGTGAATTCGTTCAAATCGGTTTTGAATGTCGCCGTTCCCTTTTCCATGTATTGGAAATAATAAAACGAAAGCCGGTGGGGTTTACGCAACACACGCATCACGTCTTCCGGTAATAGGATCGTACAATTTTCGTTCAGGGCAATCGATAATTTATCATGTTGCCTGATCTTCTCCAGTAACCCTGTCGTCTCCTCCATTATTGATTAATTTATCCATGTGTATGCCGGCAAGGTAGCCGCTTCCTCTCAACTGCACACTCCGTTATATGCCTTTCCCTGATCCTGAAAGTTAAACCAAATGTATTCATTCCCCCCGAATCGGACAGATTCATTTTTTGGGACATCCCGCTGAAAGAAAGCGTTACTTTGCCGGCGCTTATTACGCATGTTTTTAATCAATAACGACCTTCAATGCCTGTAAATCCGTTTTTAGTTTCTCCGGACTTGTAAAATGTATGGCATGAAAACCCAGGTCAATCGCCGCTTTGATATTTAAAATATTATCATCAATGAAAAGGCAATCTGCTGAATGCAGATCATATCTATCCAATAAAACCTGGAATAGCTTTTTCTCCGGTTTGATGATTTTTTCAATCCCCGATACAACGATACCGTCAAATAGCTTTAAAAACTCAAATTTTTCAAGGGCCACGGGAAACGTTTCGGAAGACCAATTTGTCAATCCGTAGATCTTGTACTTTGATTTTAATCGTCTTAAGATATCTACCGTTCCGGCAATTTCTCCGTTTAACATTTGCTCCCAGCTACTATAAAAAAGCGCAATGTTTTCTGCGTGTTCCGGATGCTTCTCTTTCAAAAGGGCGATCCCTTCTGCAAACGGCCGGCCTTTATCTTGTTGCAGATTCCATGCTTCACTACATACTTCTGTAAGAAAATGCTCCATTTCCTGGTCATTGGAAAAAACATTTTTGTAAAAATGTCTTGGGTTCCAATCAATCAATACGCCGCCAAAATCAAATACGATAGTGTTAATCATAATATCTAAGCTGAGATTTCCAAATAGTTCCCTTCCGGATCTAACACCACGCTTTCATAATATCCATCACCTGTTGTCCGTGGTTCACTTTCAATGAAATAGTAATCGGCTCTAAGTCTTTCTGTCAGGCTATCTACCGCTTCCTTTCCTCCAACGGAAATAGCAAAATGAGCGATCCCCTTCATAAATCCTCTTTTGTCGGGTTCATTCACGATGTCCGTTCTATTCATTAATTCCAGGCGGGTTTTGCTTTCTCCAAATGTCAAAAAATAGGCAGTAAACCCTTTCTTAGGGTTTGTATATTTTTCTCCGCTTACAACATCAAAATATTTTAGATAAAATTTTCTCATTTGTTCCAGGTCATCTACCCAGATGGCTAAATGCTCAATTTTCATATGCGGGTGGTATTAGTGTAGAATTGAAATTCCTTTATATAAGGGTTTATTTCAGAATCTGCTGTTTTATGAAACGGTTGCTTTGCTGGATGGAACCAATCATATCAGGCTTATAGTTACTTTCATGCTCTACGAAGAAATATTTCATTCCGGAGAGTTTGGCGTGTTTGAAAATTGCCTTATAGTCGATTGTTCCTGCGCCAATTTCTGTATTCAGATGCGGATCTGATTTATCCATGTCTTTAATATGCCACATCGCAAACCTTCCGGGATTGGCCTTGAAAAGTGCATACGGCTGAAGACCGGAACGGATAACCCAGTAAATATCCATTTCAAAATCAACCAGCGCTTTATCTGTATTCTTTAACAGGATGTCCATTCCTGTTTCATTACCATACCTGATAAATTCAAAGTCGTGGTTATGATATGCCAGTCTGAGTCCGGCTTCCTTGCATCGCTTACCTGCATAGTTGAGTTTCTTTGCCACAGATATATAATCCGCAGCACTGTTTCTCACATCTGACTCAAGCCAGGGAATAGTAACATATTTCAGCCCTAAAATTTTAGCGGCATCAATAGCTGCTTTCAGCTCGGCTTCATCACCGGTTTCAAAATAGGGCGTCATATTAAAATGGCCGCTGATGGGCTTCAGATGATACTCGTCCAGGATTTTCCTGAGTTCTACCGGCGTTAAGCCCCAGAACTGATCCTTGATATTAAACCCGTACAGCTCTACCTGGGTATAACCTGCCTGAGAAACTTTCTCCAATGTTCCTTTTACATCTTTCGGCAGTAATTCGCGAAGAGAGTAAAGCTGCAGGCCAACGTCCTTCTTTGTTTGTGCATTTGACGTGAATATTCCGGTGAAGAACAAGATGGCAATCAGTACAATTCCTGATATTGATTTCTGTGATTTACGCATATGTGTTTTTGTTTAAAATACTGTCTGGTGATTTCTTACTATAAGTAGGTGTAAGGTATTAGCCCGATTACCCCAGGTCCTGATCAAAAATGTGATCTATTCTGCTTTGCGGGGGCTGTAATTAAACACCGGGTTTCCTGAATGCATAAGTCAGCGCAACACTCAAAAGTAGTATTCCCGTAAAGGTCAGTGCTGCTGTGAGGGAAAAGTGGTAAGCGATAAATCCCAGCAATGCAGGGCCGGCGAGCTGGCCAGCATAGCCCATTGTGCTTATTGCGGGAATGGCGGTGGAAGCGGGAATTCCTTTAAGTCTGCCGCCCTCACTAAAGAAAACAGGTACGATGTTGGCCGCGCCTATTCCCAATAGTACAAAGCCCAGCAACGTAGTGAGCACCCAGGGCGTTCCTACAGCAATGAAAATTCCCAACGCTGCGATGAGGCCACCACCTACCACTACACTTCTGGCATTCAGTCGTTCTATAATGCGATCTCCTAATAGCCGCATGGCTGCCATGGCAATCGAAAAAGCGGCATAGCCAACGCCAGCCAGTTCAGCATCTACGCCCCTGTTCTCTTTTAAAAAGAGAGCGCTCCAATCGAGGATGGCTCCTTCTGATAGAAATACAGCAAAACATGCCGCACCAAGAAGAATTACCCTGCGGCTAAACCATCCTGACCTGGCTTCTACTTTATTTTCTTCACCTGCATGCGCTTCCTGGCCCTCGTCTTCCTGTTGTTTGGAAAAAAGAGACGAATATTTCCAGAGCAGAATGACTATGAGCAATACGGAAATTAAAATAGCGGCAGTTAACGGATCAAGCCCTGCTCTCATTAATAATCCCAGCCCCAGAGAGCCACATAGTCCGCCAACACTGAAAAGCCCATGAAGGGATGACATAATGGGGCGTCCATATCGGTTCTGAACATGGATCCCATGAGAATTCATGGCTACATCAATAGCGCCAACTCCGGCGCCAAAAATAAAAAGCGCGGCTCCCATTGTCCAGGGATTGGGCATCAATAACAATACTGGCAAAGAGATCGCGGCGATTAGTCCTGAAATCATTATAACGATACGGGTACCATAACGTCTGGAAAAATATCCGCTCAGCGGCATCATAGCAATTGCCCCGGCGCCGAGCAGCAGTAGCAGTAAACCAAGATTCCCGTCGTTGAGCTGTAACCTCTCTTTTGCGAAAGGCACCATAGGAGCCCAGCTCGATATGGCAAGTCCACACACCAGAAATATATATTGTGTCGCTTTTTTGGCTTCCGTCGTTACCTTATTATTTTCCATACCGCAAATTAATGCAAATTGTTGCAAATTTGCAAATTAACGCATAACTTAGTAAGAGACTTTCCGCATGTCACGGGGCTGTTAATATTCAAAGTGGTTTATGATAGCAGGATTTTATGCGAAAGATTGAAACAATTATATTTGTTGCAAATGATCAGAGAAAAACGATTCAAGCATATCATTTCCAGTTTGAAGGATACAGGGACGGTTACGTATAGCGGGATGTCTGCAGACCTGGAAGTATCCGAGGACACCATCCGGAGAGATATTGACTATCTCCACGAAAATGGCCTGCTGTCGAAAGTCAGAGGAGGCGCCATCTCACGCGACAAAACCCCGCTTACCTTCCAGGACCGTGCTGATTTTCAGTCGACCGAAAAAGAAGTGATAGCCATGAAAGTACAGCATTTGCTGAAAACCGGGATGAGTGTGTTTATGGATGGTGGCACTACGATATGCGCAGTAGCGGAGTATTTACCGATCGATGCCTCTTTAAGGATTATCACCAATAATATGGCCCTGGTGCCTCTATTGGCCAGATTCCGGAATATCGAGGTTATTGTACTTGGGGGGAAATATGACAGGATCACACAAACAAATACAGGCGCCGCAACATGTGAAGAGGCCGCTGCATTTGTAGTGGATCTTTACCTGATGGGTACCTGCGCGATCTCAAAAGAATTCGGCATCACTTCCGCAATAAGGGAAGATGGAGCTGTAAAAAAAGCAATGCTGAAAGGGGCTAAAAAAGTGGCTGTTCTTAGCGACAGCAAAAAAATAGGCACCAACGAACCTTTCATCGTTTGCGGGCTTCCCGAAATTAAAGTGCTGGTAACTGAACTTCCAGGTGATGATCCCAAACTGGATGACCTGCGTTTTAACAACCTCAAAATCATCTGATCCCCTGCTCATTTATTCCACAAACAGCAGGACAAGGTTAAAACAGAAATGACGACGGTTATCTTACCTTTTCCGGAACTGCTTTCTTATTGCAAGCAACTCCGAAAAAGGCGTGGTGATAAATGTCCGCAATTATAAAGCAGCCATTGCTTTTTCTATCTTTCTTATTTTGATATTTTTAAAAGAGATGCCTTTATTCCAGTCCTGCAGGGCAATGCGTCCCTTTGTCTGTTTGCCGAAGGCAGGGAAACTTTTGAAATTACTATTGGCAACCGCATTTTTCCATTGATCGGATTTGAAATCTTCTTTAGCAGTTACTACGCCATTGAGCAAAAATTCAATTTTCCCGTCTTCCTGTCTGATCACAGAATGATTCCAGTCTTCCAACGATTTTAGTTCCACCGGGTTTAACTGTGGAGAGAAACTATAAAGGCAGCCGGAACGCTTCATTTCTTTTTCATAATCATGATGCCCTTTTTCCAGCAGTTGATACTCCGGACCTGACGCCCATGCAGTGGGGTTATCTGGATGTTCCACTACATTGATGAATACACCGCTGTTTCCTTCTTTGCTGATCTTCCAGTCGAAACTGAGTTCATAGTTTTCAAACTCCTGATCAGTTACCAGGTCTCCATGTTCGGCATCCGTGCCGGGAAGACATTTCAGTTCCCCATCCTGGGCAACCCAGGCAGAGGCAGTATCACCCTGATTATAGAGATGCCAGCCATTTAAAGTTTTGCCATCAAACAGCAACTGATACCCCTGCTCTTTTTCTTTCCCGGAAAGTTCATTGTCTTTAACCTCTGGAGAGCCACAGGCGGTAAAGAGGACAGCTGTTACAGCGATTAATACGGAGAGTTTTTTCATAAAAAATTATCTGGAATGAGTAATAGGTATGCTACGCGATCGAAAAGCAATCATGCAAATAAATGCAAATTTGCAGTTAATTGCAAATAAAAATATACCATTCTTTAAAAAGAATAAGGCTTGTAAGTTTTCACTCACAAGCCTTATTATGCAGTACAGCCGGAAACGCCGGCCTGTTTTCAGATCTCTTCTCCGAACGGAACATACTCGCCATTTCCATCCAGATAATCCTTCATGCTTTCAATTCTAACTGCGGCTACTATTACATTCTCTTTTATAAAAATGTCATACTCCTCTGCAATATTCTCCTTATTACAAAAGGGGCAGATGATGGATTCAATGATGCCATAGGCCTTAACATGCTTTAGGCCGGCACTTCCGATATCATTGCCTCCCCATGTAATAGTATCTCCCATTACGTATTCAAATTGCCAGGTATCACCAAACTTAAATTGAATCCTCCCGTCATGTTTCTCCTCACAATCCGGACAGGAGATTTTTGCTGTCAATACATTAAATAAGCCCATGTTCTTTTCTTCGATATACCTTTCTCAGAAATTAATATTATATGTATTCTTATTCTCGCACATCACGAAAGTACTATGTGTACTGCCTATGCTCGTTACTGATCCCAGTTTATTAAATACAAAATCCTGGTAATGCTTCATATCTCTTGCATATACTTTCAGCAAAAAATCGTAGTCGCCCGAAATATTATAGCACTCCACTACTTCATCCAGTTTCATGATATCTGTTACGAAATCATGTCCGATATTTTTATCATGATGCTTAAGCTTGATATTGCAAAAAATGATCAGACCGTAATTCAGCTTTTCCGCATCTATTAAGGCAATATACCTTTTGATAAAGCCACCTGCTTCCAACCGTTTTATTCTTTCAAAAACCGGTGATGGGGACAGGTTCACCTTAGCTGCCAGATCTTTAGTGGTGATTTTGGCATCCAGTGCCAGCAGCCTAAGTAATTGGAGATCAGTTTGATCCAGCATTTCTTCCATAGAATAATTTTCTATTTTGATACCTTTAATCAACCTCAAACAGTTGATTCATCTTTTAAAACGCCTCAAAATATTTTTTTTTACTGATATTTCCTCCTTTAACCATCTATTAAATCAAATTAATAGCTTTGTGCGGAATTAAATACAAGCTAGTTCTTACTTTAATTATCAAACCGGAATAGGTTTTCCCGTCAGAGTCCGACGGGAGATTAAAAGGGAACCGTGTGCAAATCACGGGCTGTCGCGCAACTGTAAGTAACACTCATCAGTTTCAGCCGGAGAATGCCCACTGTCTGTAAAAGGACGGGAAGGGCGGCTGAAATGTTATAAGTCAGGAGACCTGCCTCTTCCGGATAGACGGTGCTTTCGCGCAATAAAGTAAATGGTCTGATCTGATGGTATTTTTTTACAGGAAATTCCCTTTCCTGCATGCCGCAGTATGCCCTTTTCGCAGTTGGCCGTAGAAGCCCGTCGAGAGACTTTTACAAATTTTTCATTAAATCATTGGAAAAGATGCTAACGCAAAACCTCGGCTACCCGCGCATTGGTGGCCAAAGACAATTGAAAAAAGCCTGTGAATCCTACTGGGCCGGCAAGATCGGTCTGGAAGAATTACACCAGATCGCCCGCATCATCCGGGAAGAAAACTGGCAAACCCAACTGGTAGCCGGTATTGACCTCATCCCCTGCAACGATTTCAGTTATTATGACCAGGTACTGGATACCAGCCTGCTGCTCGGTGTTATTCCACAGCGCTATGCACCTGTGTCTGCTGTAAAAGGTAACAGCGAAATTGACCTGTACTTCGCGATGGCGAGAGGTTATCAGAAAGACGGCCTCGATATTACCGCGATGGAAATGACGAAATGGATGGATACCAACTATCACTACATCGTGCCGGAATTCACCGCTCACCAGTCATTTAAGATACACTCCGAAAAAGTATTCAACGAATATACTGCTGCCAGACAAACACTTGGCGACAAAGCCAAACCCGTACTGGTAGGCCCCGTTAGCTATCTGCTGGTGGGTAAAGAAAAAGAACAGGGTTTTGAACGTATCGACCTGATTAAAAACCTGGTACCTGTTTACGTAGAAATAATCAATCGCCTGAAACAACAGGGCGCGCAGTGGATCCAGCTGGATGAACCTTGCCTGGCACTGGACCTTTCTAAAAAAGATAAAGAAGCATTTGAATATGCTTACCGTGCTATAGCCGAACAGGTAAGTGGCGTGAAATTATTGATCGCTACCTATTTCGAAGCGTTGCTGGATAATACACAGATAGCAGTAAATCTTCCGGTAGCCGCCCTGCACGTAGATCTGGTACGTGCGCCTGAACAGCTGGAGGAAGTGCTGGCACTGATTCCCGCAAATCTGCAACTTTCATTAGGTGTAGTAGACGGACGTAACGTATGGAAAAATGATTACGAAAAGTCATTGGCCTACATTCATAAGGCAGTAGCCAAACTGGGCAGTGACCGTGTAATCATTGCTCCTTCCTGCTCTTTGCTGCATAGCCCCATCGATCTTGATCTGGAAACAGCGATCGATCCGGAAATCAAAAACTGGATGGCCTTTGCTAAACAAAAACTGAAAGAGGTGGTAGAACTGAAGCAGATTGCAGCAGGTGACAACGCACCACTGGAAGCGAACAAAAAAGCCATCGAAAGCAGAAGGACTTCTCAAAAAGTACACAAACAACAGGTAAAAGATCGTGTAGCAGCCATCACCGAAGCCGATGCTTCCCGCAAAAGTGCATTCCCTGTACGCCAACAGCTACATCGCGAACGCTTTAACCTTCCCGCATTCCCTACTACTACCATCGGTTCATTCCCGCAGACCGACGATATCCGTCAGCTGCGTGCTAAATTCAAAAAAGGCGACCTTACCACCGGGCAGTATGAAAAAGCCATCGAAGATGCTACAATAGAAGTGATCCGCTGGCAGGAAGAACTGGGCATCGACGTGCTGGTTCACGGCGAATTTGAGAGAAATGATATGGTGGAATATTTCGGCGAACAACTGGATGGCTTCCTGTTTACCAAGAACGGCTGGGTACAGAGTTATGGTAGCCGTTGCGTGAAACCTCCGGTAATCTTTGGTGACGTAAGCCGTCCGCAGGACATGACCGTGCGCTGGATCACCTTCGCTGCAAAACAAACCCAGAAACAGATGAAAGGTATGCTGACTGGTCCTGTGACCATTCTGCAATGGTCATTTGTACGCGATGACCAACCCCGCGATATCACTACCAACCAGATCGCACTGGCCATCCGTGATGAAGTTGTGGCGCTGGAAAAAGCCGGCATCGGTATCGTTCAGATCGATGAAGCAGCTATCCGTGAAGGATTGCCTTTACGTAAAGCAAAACGGCCTCACTACCTGGACTGGGCGGTAAAAGCCTTCCGTGTAACCGCCAGCGGTGTGGAAGACAAAACACAGATCCATACACATATGTGCTACAGTGAGTTCAACGATATCATTGAACACATCGCTGCCATGGATGCGGATGTAATCACCATCGAAACATCCCGTTCACAGATGGAACTGTTACACGCGTTCTCCCACTTCGAATATCCTAACGAGATCGGACCCGGTGTGTACGACATCCACTCTCCGCGCGTTCCGAGCAAGGAGGAAATGGTATCGCTGCTGACAAAAGCCGCAGACCTGCTACCCGCGCAGAACCTTTGGGTAAATCCTGACTGCGGCCTGAAAACCCGCAAATGGCCTGAAACCAAAGCTGCACTGGAAAATATGGTGCAGGCAGCGAAACAGGCACGTGAGCAGATCAGCGTGGCAGGAACAATATAAAAATTACAATAACTACCGGCTGCGGATATAAAACATCCGCAGCCACTTTAAACATATGAAAAGAGACGAACCAATATTTGAGCTGATCGCAGAAGAACAGGAACGCCAGGAAAACGGCATTGAACTCATCGCTTCTGAGAACTTTGTAAGCAAGCAGGTAATGGAAGCTGCCGGCTCCGCACTGACCAATAAATACGCAGAGGGATTGCCCGATAAACGCTACTACGGCGGCTGCGAAGTCGTAGATAAAATCGAATCCATCGCCATCGATCGCGCGAAGGAATTGTTCGGTGCGGAATGGGTGAATGTACAGCCACATTCCGGCGCACAGGCGAATGCAGCAGTATTGCTGGCCACCGTTCAACCCGGCGATAAAATATTAGGATTTGACCTTTCCCATGGCGGTCATCTTACACATGGTTCGCCGGTCAACTTCTCCGGCAAACTGTATCAACCATTTTTCTACGGTGTAAAAAAAGATACCGGTTATATTGATTACAAACAGTTGGAAAGCGTTGCCCTCAAAGAAAAACCGAAAGTGATCATCTGTGGTGCATCCGCATACTCCAGGGACTGGGACTATAAATTTATCCGTGAAGTGGCTGATCAGATCGGTGCTTTGGTAATGGCAGATATCTCCCATCCCGCAGGACTAATAGCCAAGGGCCTGTTAAATGACCCCATGCCCCATTGCCATATTGTAACCACTACTACTCACAAAACCCTTCGTGGTCCTCGTGGTGGCATGATCATGCTGGGCAAAGATTTTGAGAACCCCTTCGGCCAGAAGACCCCAAAAGGAGAACTGAAGAAAATGTCGGCATTGCTCGATATGGCCGTATTTCCAGGCACACAGGGCGGTCCGCTGGAACACATCATTGCAGCCAAGGCAATAGCATTCGGCGAAGCATTGACCGATGACTATCTGCACTACGTAACACAGGTAAAAAAGAATGCCGCCGCCATGGCACAGTCATTCGTGGACATGGGCTATCAGATTATTTCAGGAGGTACGGATAACCACCTGATGTTGATCGACCTCCGTAACAAAGACATCAGCGGTAAAGCAGCTGAAAATGCACTGGGGGCTGCTGGTATCACAGTAAATAAAAACATGGTACCCTTCGACGATAAATCGCCATTTGTCACATCTGGCATCAGAATAGGCACTGCTGCTATCACTTCACGTGACCTGAAAGAACATCATGTACAACAGATCGCAGGAATGATCGATGCCGTGCTATCCAATCCGGCTGATGAAGCAACCCTGGAAAATGTGCGCCGCCAGGTAGCACTGTTAATGGCCGCAAACCCTTTATACAAATAATATATGTTCCTGGAGAAGATAAGGTCCGGCATGTCTGGGATTCTGACATAC
Organism: Chitinophaga arvensicola; assembly: GCF_900110835.1. Classification (GTDB taxonomy): domain Bacteria; phylum Bacteroidota; class Bacteroidia; order Chitinophagales; family Chitinophagaceae; genus Chitinophaga; species Chitinophaga arvensicola. The sequence continues at coordinate 4,186,099 of NZ_FOJG01000001.1, read as the reverse complement.
GGTATCACACCGCCAAAGGAAGAAACGCCACCTGAACGGGTAGCTGAAATTGCTGCAAGAACCATGAACAGGCTCGTGCCGCTCGATATAGATGCATTGATTGTGTATGATGTGCAGGACGAATCGGATCGCACATCAGCCGAACGGCCGTTCCCCTTTATCAATGCTTTAGATCCGTTTCAATTTGCGAGCAACCATCTTAAAGACCTGAAAATCCCGAAAATTATTTACCGTCCGGCAGGAAAGTTTTCGGAACAGGAATTAACATCCTGGCTTCATCGCCTGGAAGAAGAAAATTTCTATCCTGTTTTCGTTGGTGTACCGTCCCCCAACTACCAGGTAAAAACAAGTCTGCCGCATGCCTACCAGATCTGGAAAAACCATGAAGATACCTCTGTAGTTGGCGCAGTGACAATTCCTGAAAGACACGCCAAACTAAAGGATGAAGACAGCCGCATACTGCAAAAAGCAGCATGCGGAGTTTCCTACTTCGTTTCGCAATGTGTATTCAATGTAGACTATGCCAAACAGATGATAGAAGATCTTTGCCGCACCTGTCGTGATCAGCAGATAACACCTCCTACCATCATTTTCACACTCACCGCCTGCGGCTCAGAGAAAACCCTGCACTTTATGGAGTGGCTGGGTATCCACGTGCCTGAAGACCTTAAAGTTGAGCTGAAAAATGCGGAAAACATGCTGGAAAAATCTGTGAATGTTTGCCTGGATATAGCAGAAGAATTAACGGCATTCTGTTCAGAACAATGCATACCCTTTGGATTTAATATCGAAAGTGTAGCTATCAGGAAAGATGAGATCGAAGCGTCTATCTATATGGTAAATGCCATCGGAACAATGCTTTCAGCTAAAGGTATCAGGCAAACAGCCGCCTTATCTGTTGGATAATCACAAAATGCACATGAATTTTATCCGTCAAAAACTGGAGCTTCCCAACCAGGGAAAAAAACTACTGCTACACTCCTGCTGCGCACCATGCTCAGGGGAAGTGATGGAGGCAATCATTGCCTCAGGGATAGATTTTACCATCTTCTTTTACAATCCCAACATCCATCCCAAAAAAGAATATGATCTCCGGAAGGAGGAAAATATACGCTTCGCAGAAAAGCATGGCATTCCATTCATAGATGCTGATTACGACGTCGATAACTGGTTTGAAAGGGCAAAAGGAATGGAACTGGAGCCCGAAAGAGGCATTCGTTGTACCATGTGCTTTGATATGCGCTTTGAACGTACAGCCCTATACGCTTCCGAACATGGCTTTGATACCATCTGTAGTTCACTTGGAATTTCCCGCTGGAAAAACATGGAGCAGATAAATGATTCCGGCATAAGAGCTGCTGGTCATTACGAAGGCATCAACTACTGGACCTATAACTGGCGTAAACAGGGTGGTTCCAGCCGCATGCTCGAGATAAGCAAGGAAGAGGCGTTTTATATGCAGGAATACTGCGGCTGTGCCTATTCCCTGCGCGATACCAATAAATGGCGTATGGAAAACGGACGGGAAAAGATCAAACTTGGTGAAAAATATTATAGTAATAATAACCTGTAAACATAGTAAGAGGGAATGTCCCTTCTTTACCGTGTATGGAGATAAAAAGAGATGACCATCAGACAATGCTGACTTTTATTACACGCAGAGAGCGTTTTAACGCTGCACACCGGATGTACCGGCAGGATTTGACCGAAGAAGAGAACTTCCAACTATTTGGGAAATGTGCAAACCCTCATTATCATGGCCACAACTATGAGCTTTTCGTAACGGTAAAAGGCGATGTGGATCCTGAAAGGCCCTATATCATAGATTTGAAAGAGCTGAAGGTAATCATCAATGATTATATCATCGAAAAACTGGACCATAAGAACCTGAACCTGGACGTAGATTTTATGGCTGGCAAGATGGCCTCCACTGAATTACTCTGCGTTGAAATTTTCAAACAACTCAAAGTGCCGATTGAGGGCTATGAGGGCGTATTGCTTCATTCAGTGAGACTGGCAGAGACGGAGAATAACAGTGCGGAGTGTTTTGGATAAAGAACTATAATGTAAAGGGGAGATTTTTATAAAAAATATTACATTCGCTCCATCTGAAGCCTTTTGCATAAATGAAATTTCTCCCGATTGCTTTTTTACTGATTGTCATTCCCTTTGGTACCTGCGCGCAATCCGACAGTATCGCCACTGCGCCCGGAGATACCACCGTGAATGCCGCAGATACCCTTATCCGGTACCGCATCAACGGCGTATACCTGGGAAGCATCTGGAGGGATCTGAAATATACAGTAGCCCGGCCCGCGCACTGGGAAAAGAAAGATTTCATCCGCCTCGGCGCTGTGGCTGGCGTAGCCGGTATCCTGGTAGCCAACGATTATGGCATCAAGCACTTTTTTGTACATAATCAAACCAACTTCATGACCAGCGTAACCGATCAGATTGAACCATTCGGAAACGCGTACTCTCCTTATCTCGTGGCCGGTATGTATGTAGCCGGCGTTATTACGCACGATCGCAAGCTGGAACACGGCAGTTTGATGACTGCCAAATCGCTGATCATCTCTACCGCCATTTATGCTACTATCAAAACTGTTATAAAACGCGGCCGCCCTACCTATTACGATTCCCCCTTCGATTTTGCAGCACCTTTCAGCAAGGATCCGCAGAAAAAACATACCTCCTTCCCTTCCGGCCATAGCCTGACGGTAATGACTGTAGCCACTTCTCTCGCAGAGCTATATGGTAAAGATCATCCCTGGGTGCCCTGGGTGGCGTATGGAATTGCCGGCATGACTGGTGTAACACGCCTGTACGAAAACAGACATTGGAGCAGCGATGTATGGATTGGTTTGGCGCTTGGGCATTTTGTAACCAAAAGTGTGTTCCGGCATCACCGGGAACTGGAGCGGAAAAAAGCCGTAGCAATGGGATTCTAGCACAAAAGTTCGCTTCCTGCTTGAAAAGTTTAGCATGCTATTTTCCACCATTTGAAAATAAATATATTAGTTTCGGGAGACCTATAACCTACCTAACTATGAGTATGTTTTCCTTCCAGCGCCTTGTAATGGCCCGGAGCTGTATTGTTTTCCTCCTGTGTATTGCTGTTGCTATTACCGGAAATGCCCAGATGTTTAAACCGGTCCCCCAGAATGAGCGGATGCTGGCCAGCCTGGAACAACAATTTGAAACACATTATAAAGCCAATATCGCCCAACTGCCGGCAAAAAATAAAAAAGAACTGACAGCGGTTTACGACCAGCGCTGGGATAACATCAAATCCAAATTCGACAAACAGGAAATCTATACTGCTACCGGGGCACAACAATACCTGGATGCCCTTGTAAAAGAAATCATCAAGGCCAATCCACTACTGCAGCCACTGGAGGTACACTGCTATTTTTCGCGCTCCGGCGTACCCAATGCCAGCTATATAGGAGAAGGAATTATTCTCTTTAATATGGGGCTGTTCAAAGAACTGGAAAATGAAAGCCAGGCGGTCTTTGTACTATGCCATGAACTCGCGCATTACTACCTGCAGCATAGTGAAAACAGCATTGCCCGGTATGTAAATACCATGAACGGTAAAGACATGCAGGATGAACTGAAAAAGATCAAATCCTCCGAATACGGTAAACGGGAACGTCTGGAACAACTGATGAAAGGCCTTACCTTCAACAGTCGCAAACACAGCAGGGATCATGAATCAGCCGCAGACTCCATGGGCATGATATTTATGCAGCATACCCGCTTTAACCTGGAAGGCGCGCTCTCCGCACTTACACTGCTCGATAATATCGATGTGGATACCCTGCGTACCGCCGAAAAGCTGCAACAGCTGTTTAACGCCCCGGATTATCCCTTTCGGAAAAGATGGATCTCCAAACGGGAAGGGTTACTCGGCGGACACGCCAAACTGGAAAAAGACGATCAGTTACAGGACTCCCTTAAAACACATCCCGACTGCAAAAAGCGTATCAACCTGCTCAAGCCATATACTACCACGCGACCTGACGGCCAGCCTGCCTGGAACATCGTTAGCAAGCCAGCATTCGATTCCCTGCGACAGGCCTTTAAGTACGAAATAATCGCCTACGCTTACGAAAACGATAATTATACCAGGAGCTTATATTATACCCTTTTACTGCTACAGGAAAAGCCCGGTGATCCTTACCTGGTAACACAAATCGGCAAAATACTCAACAGCTGCTATGATGCACAGCAAACACATACCCTCGGCAAACTAACAGAACTCCCGGCACCGGATTATCCGGCAAACTATAATGTACTGTTACAGATGATCCAAAATCTATACCTCGAAGAATACCCGGCCATTGCATTCTATTATCTCAGCGCGTTCCATACCCAAATGAACGGCTACGCAGCATTTATGCGGGAATACAATAAAGCAAGACAATTACATAATCAATAAACAATCCCCTTCTAAAACCTTGAAATGATGTTCAAAAAAACGCTGACAGTCCTGCTGTTCCTCAGCATGGCGTGTCCCTGTCACACGCACAAAACAAATTATCGGTCGACAATGTATATGCTACCTACTTCCAGAGTAGTGGTACTATTATGGAAAACAAGCAGATCAAAGGCTACTTTTTCTTTTATCTGAGTGATAAAGTCGACAGAAAAACAAACGAATATACCCTGCAGATCCTGGATGAAAATCTGAACAAGGTAAAAGATATCAAATTCCAGGATTCCAAAAACATCAACCTGCTGGAAGCCGGTTACAATGGCGGCAGCCTATCTTTTCTTTTCCAGAACGAAAAGGAAAGAAGCCTTAACATGAGAATATATTCATTGGATGGTAAGCTGATCAACAATTACACAAGCGAATACTCCAGGAAAACAGAACAACTGATGGAGCAGTACAAAACACTGCATACAGACGATGGCACCAACAATAACGTATTTGACGTGGGCGAAAAAGGCTATGTATCTGTTATGCCGGTAAGAGATGGAAAAGACCGTACTTATGAAGTGGATTTCTACGGTTCCCAGTCAAAGGCATACTGGAAATATATCCCCAACGATGACAACGACCGGATAGCTTTTGCCGAATACCTGGGTAATACCGACAGCTTAATTGTACTGCAGGTATTGAAAAGAAAACACCTGCTAACCGGTGGCATATCTGCTCACATTGTGGGCATCAACTTTGTAACAAAGAAAAAAGTATTTGACCTGGATGGAGAAAATGATGAATACCTCCTGCTGCCGACTTCCCTGAAAGTTAAGCAGGAAGGTGGCAAATTCATATTAATGGGTACCTATTTCGATAAAGACGCCAACGTCGCCAAAGATGCCAGTAAAGGACTGGCAGTTTATGAAGTAACGACCAGTGGAAAAGTGCTTTCCAAAACCTATAACAGCTGGGAAAAAGATTTTGCCAAATATTTACGTACCAATAGCAAAGGTAAAATCGACGAAGTAGGCTACCTCTATATTCATAACATGGTACAAGCAGCCAACGGGAATATGTATGTGGTAGGTGAAGGCTATAAAAGACAGGTAAGCGCCGGCGGTGTTGCCTTAAAAGTATTAGGCGCCGCTGCCGGTGCTGGCACCAATGTAGGGGCTACAAAAATTATTACAACCGATATGGTGGTAATGACATTCGATAAAAACTTCAAAGTAACAGGCGCCAAAGTGTACGACAAAACAAATAACAATGCAGAATTAAGTGCCATTTCGGACTTCAACAGCCAGCACCTGATCGCAATGATGTTAAAAAGCACAGGCGCATTTGACTATAACTTTACTACTGTTGACGAGGACAATATCACCTTTTCCTTCTGCTTTAGCGATTATGTAAGAAGCAGTGATTACAAGGGGCAAACCTTTAACACCATCCGGTTTAATGGCACTACCTTTAAACAGGATAAAATAAACCTGAAATCAAAAGCCAGCAAATCCAGAATTTTACCGGCAAAGCCAGGCTCCATCATGATTATGGAATATTATAAAAAAGATAAACGCCTCGATTGTCATCTCGAAAAAATAAGCTAAGCAGCACCGCATATAAGAAAAAGAGTGCTTGCTAAGTTGATGAATAAGTTAACTGGAACTCCAGGAGCTGGTCTTATTCAGACCAGCTCTTTTTTTGCACAGTCCTTTCCAGGCAAACATGGCAAAGCCGTGTAAAGATATTCATGCAGATTGCAGTATTCAATTTAGTTTCTGCGTTTAGCCGATCGTATTAGTGAATCCACCTTTTTATATAAACTATTTTAATAATAAGTATTTTTACGCTATTTTCGTATAACGAATGTTATTACATTGCACCCGTTCTGAAAACGGGAACAGCAGAAATATCATTTAATAAATCCCTATACTATTCGAAAATGCGTGATTAAACCACCTCTGTAGCCAACCTATACCGTTTGGCAAAGCCTCGATTAGTTTAGTCCTATCTCACGATTAACGGGAGCAATATGCGCTCCTGGAGGATCGTGCTATGAATTCAATGCTACTTTAATAAAAAAGCAACATACATCTTCATGAAACCAAAATTACAGGTCTGCCGCTTGCTATTTATCCCAAAAAGCTGGTTATTCCTTTTGCTAACGTTCCTACTACGGTTGAACACCGGCTACGCGCAGGGATATACGGAGAGTTTTAATAATATCAGTACCCTTTCAGGATCCGGATGGATTATACAAAACAACAGTACTCTGCCGGGTTCAGCAACCTGGTTTCAGGGCAAGCCCACCACGGCACTGCCTGATCCGGGTCCCTTCAATGCTTACGCCGGTGCCGACGATGCCTATATTGGCGTAGATGCGAACAGCGTAGCAGGTACGGGTACCATCAGCAACTGGCTGATTATGCCAAACCGCACGCTCCGTAACGGCGATGTGCTCATGTTTTATACACGCAAACCTACTATAGCAGACGGCCATCCCGATTTGCCCGATCGCCTGGAAGTACGTATGAGTGCAAACGGAGGCAGTATCAATGTGGGTAGTACAGCTCCCGGTGTTGGCGATTTTACCGACTTACTGCTGGCTATTAACCCAACACAGACAACAGGTACTTACCCGGAAAGCTGGGCACAATATACCATTACGATATCAGGACTGCCAGCCCCTACTTCCGGCAGACTGGCATTCCGGTATTTTGTGACCAATGGTGGCCCCGCTGGCCCCAATAGCGACTACATTGGTATTGACGAGGTAACATATGTACCCTACGTATGTCCGGAAATAACGCTGACCACAGCCAGTATCCCTTCTGGCAGAACCGGTACAGCATATAATCAAACAATATCGCAGACCGGCACATTAGGACCACCTTCCTTCGCCATTACTGGCGGCGCATTGCCTCCCGGCCTTACGCTGTCTACCAGTGGCGTTGTGTCTGGAACACCTACCGCTACAGGTACGTTCTTCTTTACAGTTACCGTGTTTGATGCAAGTGGATGCTCAGCATCAAAGTTTTATTCTGTAACCATCGTATGCGCCACTAATCCCGTCAATTTTACGGCGCCATTACGTATATGCTCCAATGAGCCCCCTATCGAATTAACCACCGGCTCACCGGCAGGTGGCTCATATTCAGGCACCGGTGTCAGCGGCGGATATTTTGATCCATCGGCGGGCACACAAGTGGTTAGCTACGACTATACCGATCCTTATGGATGTGCATTTTCTTCAAGTGCAGTATTTACGGTAACAAATGCCGGAACAACGCAAGTCAGTAACGCATCACAATCTATTTGCCCTGGCACAGCAATTAGCACCATTGCATTAACCAATACGGCGACCAGTGCTACTTTCAACTGGACCCGCGATAACACCACCTCCGTAACAGGCATAGCGGCAAGTGGCACCGGAGATATCAGCGGCATACTCGAGAATACCACTTCTTCCCCCGTAACGGTCACTTTTACAATTACCTCCACCACTTCTGATGGCTGTACCCCCGACCCTGTCACAGCTACAGTAGAAGTAAAGAACAGAGCGGTCATTACTTCACCAACAACGATGTCACAAACTATCTGTTCAGGCAATAACATCACCCCGATTATACTGACAGGATCTTCCGGCGTCACCGCATTTAACTGGACAAGAAGCAACACAACCGCTGTAACAGGTATTGCAGCTGCCGGTTCGGGTAACATCAGCGGTACATTGACGAATACCACCACTGCTCCCGCTGATGTAACTTTCACTGTCACCCCGGTTGCCGACGCCTGCGACGGTACTCCTGCTGATTTCACCGTAAAAGTAAATCCTCAACCGGCTATTACGGCTTTATCTGTACCTGGGGCGGGTACCTATAAAGGCAGCGACCCGCTGGAATTTACCGTAACTTATACGGAAGATGTGGTAGTAAATACTTCAGGGGGCGTTCCTGCTGTGCCACTTACACTTAATACAGGTGGTACTGTTTCCGCAAACTATGTTTCCGGCAGCGGCTCATCCGCTCTATTATTCAGGTACACCGTAAGCGCTACTGACCAGGATCCGGACGGTATCTCCATTGGCAACACGCTGCACCTGAATGGCGCTGCTATTGAGAGCAAAAACGGTTGCAGCTCCCTGATTACACTTAACAACGTTCCCCCCACCACAGATATTAAAATACATAATCCGGTTCCGCAAAACATCACGTTTAACAACATGCCGGCTAAAACTTATGGAGAAGCCGATTTTGCTCCTGGTGCCACCAGCAGCTCCGCATTAGCGATCACCTATACCAGCAGCAATCCTGCGGTAGCAACCATAACAGGCAACCAGGTGCATATTGTGGGTGCCGGTACTACTACCATCACCGCCTCGCAGGCAGGCAACGGCGATTACCTTCCTGCTACGGCCATTGACCGGACGTTACAGGTAAACCCTAAAAGCATCACTGTAACAGCCGATCCAATCAGCAAAATATACGGTGAGGCAGATCCTGCACTCACTTATACGCTTACGCCTGCATTAATTCCAGGAGATAAATTTACCGGCGCATTAGGCCGCACAGGCGGAGAGAACACCGGTGCGTATGCCATCAACCAGGGAACGCTGGCGTTGAATAGCAATTACGCCCTTTCCTATACCGCTAATAATTTAACCATCACCGCCAAACCGGTTACCGTTACTGCGGAAACTAAAAGTAAAAAATATGGTGAGGCAGATCCGGCATTGACCTATAGCGTATCACCTGAATTAGTAACCGGCGACAAATTCACCGGCGCATTAAGCAGGTCAACAGGAGAAAATGTGGGTCTATACACCATCAACCAGGGAACGCTGGCTTTGAACAGTAACTACACTCTTTCCTATACGAATAATGATTTAACCATCATCGCCAGGCCGATCATGGTTACGGTAGCCGCAAAAAGTAAAACATACGGAGAAACGGATCCCGAATTGACTTATAGCGCGTCTCCTGCACTGATAAACAGCGATAAATTCACCGGTGCCTTAAGCAGAACAAGTGGAGAAAACATCGGCATATATGAAATCAACCAGGGAACACTGGCATTAAGCAGCAACTATCTCCTCTCCTATGCGAGTCATTATTTAACCATAACTGCCAAACCAGTTACGGTTACTGTAGCTGCTAAAAGCAAAACATACGGAGAAACTGATCCGGCATGGACCTATAGCGTATCACCCGCACTGATAAACAGCGATAAATTCACCGGCGCCTTAAGCAGAACAGCCGGAGAAAATGCAGGCACATACGCTATCAACCAGGGAACGCTGGCATTGAATGGTAATTATATCCTCTCCTATGCCGGTAGCGATTTAACGATAACTGGCAAACCTGTCACGGTTACCGTAGCCGCAAAAAGCAAAACATACGGAGAAACGGATCCGGCATGGACCTATAGCGTATCACCCGCGCTGATAAACAGCGATAAATTCACCGGCGCCTTAAGCAGAACAGCCGGAGAAAATGCAGGCACATACGCCATCAACCAGGGCACGCTGGCACTGAATGGCAACTACCTCCTCTCCTATACGGGTAATGATTTAACCATAAATGCCAAACCGGTCACTGTTACGGTAGCCGCTAAAAGCAAAACATACGGGGAAACAGATCCCGCATTTACCTATAGTGTATCACCCACATTGATAAGCGGCGATAAATTAACCGGCGCCTTAAGTAGAACAGCTGGAGAAAACACCGGTACCTACACCATCAACCAGGGAACGCTGGCTTCGAACGGTAATTATATCCTGTCTTATACGGGCAATAATTTAACTATCACAGCCAAACCGGTTACTGTAACCGCAGCCGCAAAAAACAAAGTATATGGCGAAGCGGATCCCGCATTGACCTATGACATATCATCCGCATTGGTAAATGGCGATAAATTCACCGGCGCATTAAGCAGAACAGCAGGAGAAAATATCGGTACATATGGCATCAACCAGGGAACGCTGGCGTTGAACGGTAACTATATCCTGTCCTATACGGGTAATGATTTAAGGGTAACCACCAAACCAGTCACAGTTACCGCTGCCGCAAAAAGCAAAGCATATGGCGAGGCAGATCCTGCATTGACCTATGGCGTATCACCCGCACTGGTAAATGGCGATAAATTCACCGGCTCACTGAGCAGAACAGCCGGAGAAAGCATTGGTGCATACGGCATCAGCCAGGGAAGTCTGGCGCTAAACAGCAATTACAGCATTTCCTATACGGGTAATAACCTAACCGTAACAGCCAGGGAGGTTACTGTTACCGCTGAAGCAAAAAGCAAGGTGTATGGTGATGCCGATCCTGTATTCACATATACGGTATCCCCTGCATTGCTTCCCAATGATGCCTTTACGGGCACACTGGGCAGGGCAACTGGCGACAATGCCGGCAGCTACACCATCGAACAACGGACATTGGCGCTCAACAGCAACTACACGATTCATTATAATCCGGCCAGTCTTGTAATCAATAAAGCAGTCCTCACGGCCACAGCAGGTGATAAAACCATCTGTCCGGAAGAGCCACTCGCAGCAGTGCCTGTAAGTTATACAGGGTTTAAAAATGGCGAGACCGTTGCAGCCCTGAACAAAGAACCGGTTGTAAATATACCGTCACATAAAACGGCAGGCAACTATGCACTGACACCATCAGATGGTGCTGCTTCCAACTATAGCTTCAATTACGTAAACGGACAACTGACAGTATTACCGGCACCTTCGGGTAATATCTCTCAGCAACTGGCAGGAGCAGGTATCTATCAACTGACAGCACCTTCCGGCACTGGTTACTTATGGAGCAATGGGGAAACAACGAATACCATCAACGTAAAAACATCCGGTAACTATACCGTAGCCGTTACAGGAGAACAGGGATGCAAAAGCCAGTTTAGCTGGCAGCTGGCTATACAAAACATCTCCATACCGAATACTTTTTCTCCTAATGGTGATGGCGTTAATGATTATTGGACCATTCCTGAGCTGGCCAACTATCCGCAAGCCAATGTGGCGATCATCAACCGTGACGGACAGCTTGTTTTTGAGTCTAAGAATTTTTCCCGTTGGGATGGAAAAAATGCTGGTAAAGATTTACCAGCAGGTGTATACTTCTACCGCGTTATTAAAACACCCGGTGATACGCCTGTTACAGGATGGTTAAATCTTTTAAAGTAAGTCTTCAAAACTGAAATAATTAATTACTATGAAACGAATTATAATAACGTCTTTGTTCACGATGTTCCTCTCTTATGCGGGCATTGCACAAACACGCCCGCAACAATCGGCACTAAACCTTAATCCATCATTTCTGAATCCAGCAGCCACCGGAATAGAAGACTACAGCCAGTTACGGCTGGGTCTCAATAAACAATGGGTAGGCATCGACGGCGCCCCCTCTACCGCCTGGGTAAACGGCGAAATGCGCTTAAAAACAAAAGCGGATGAACAGCAGGAGGATGTTATCAGTAAAGGCCACGGTATAGGTTTAAATCTATATTACGATAAGATTGGCCCCTATACTACCCTCAACTTAAATCTGGGCTATGCGTATCATTTGCCGTTGTCGCAAGGACTGGTATTATCTGCCGGTTTTGCAGGCGGACTGCGTAGCACCAGGTACGATATTGCCAAAAGCCTTAATCCGGATCAACCCGGCGATCCTGCCGCAGGTGTACAGGCATCCCTGTCAAAAAAATATACACCCGATCTGAATGCAGGCTTACTGTTAAATGGCAAAAACTTTTTTGCAGGTGTATCGATGATGCAGATCATTTCTTCGAAGTTTGTTGATGTGCCTGAGAGCGAGTCGAAATACAGAGGCCAATTACTTAGCTCGCTCGGTTACGTATTCCGCTTTGAGGATCAGGCCACCAGCCTGTGGTTATCCGGTGTGGTTAAATCCGATTTTGCCAATCCGCTTCTGTATGATATCAATGCAAAGCTGTGGTACAAAAACCTCGGGTGGATCGGTAGCACCTATATAAAAGATGATGCTGTAGGCGCCGGCTTTGGAGTGAATATCATCAAAAGCATTTCGATCAGCTATTTATATGAGTGGGGAGTTAGTAAGCATATTTCCGCTTACAGTAAAGGTAGTCATGTGCTCTGCATTGGGTTTAAATTATTAAAAGATAATCAATCCGGAATGCCTAAAATGGGTTGGTAATATGATATCTGTTTAGATAAGCGCCTCCGGAAGTCAGCAACTTTTGGGGGCGCTTATCATTTAAGCAGATGATGCTTCATAGCATACAGATGTTATATAGCTTACCAGGTTTTAAGCGCCCCATATTCCAGCCGGGTTGCTTTTGAAAGCTTGCCAACCACCTGATCTACCGAGTGGCGGATCCATTGTTTTACAGTAGCATCGTTCATGTCTCCATTTAGCAGGATGCTATTCCAGTATTTCTTATTGAAATGCCAGGCCGGATTTACACTGTTGTAACGCTCCCTGAGTTCTATCGCGCTATCCGGGCTGCACTTTATCGAAATTTTCAGGTCAGGATCATTCATAGGAATAACCGCAAACCATTTTTCGTACACCCGGAAGATCAGATACTCCTCCTTAAAAGGCATATATTCTGTGGCCAAAGGCAGTGACAAGCAAAATTCCCGCAGTTCTTCGATATTCATTATTGCTGAATAATTTTTAAACAAATGGTATCATATCGCCCAAAATATAATTCATTGGCGGGAATAAAAGACACAACAATACTTCTATTTATTAACCAGTAACAGCGCATTCAAACGATCGAACATACTGAACCAGCTTTGGTAAGCGCCGGTTTTTCTGGCTTCCGCTTCGGCTACCGTCTGGTGCAGGGTAAGTTTTGTTTGCTCCCCAACCTGTTCAAAAATGACAGTGGTAACGATGGCCGGCGGCCAATCCGTTGATTTTCCTGCTTCGGTGGCGCTAACGGGTATCCCCTGCTCATTACTGAGTTCCATTGTAAAAACAAGTTTTTCCGGGGCCTTTATTTCCTGGTACATGCCGGTTATCCAGCACGCCCCATGAACGGGATCATGAATAACAGAATGAAATCTGCCACCAACTTTCACATCAATCAATTTAAATGTGATCGTACATCCATCCGGCGCATACCAATGCTGCAGGTGTTCCGGATCCGTCCAGGCCTCAAAAACAAGTTGGCGTGGCGCATCAAACAGATGTGTGATTAAAAGATCTTCTTTATTCGTTTTCATTTTCCTTTGGTTTTTTGTTGTTGTAAGTATTTATCTAATTTTTCAAACTGCTTCGTCCACAGTTTCCGGGATTGATCTATCCAGCCTGCTACTTCATCCAGCTGATCTAACTGTACCTCGCATAACCTTTCCCTCCCGTTTTGTTTAATCACCAGCAGACCGCATTCCTCCAGTATTTTAATGTGCAGGGATATGGCCTGTCTGGTCATATCAAATTTTTCTGCAATAGTATTTACGTTGTAGGACTGTGCGGCTACCAGGTTAATGATTTCCCTTCTTGTAGGATCGGCGATAGCCTGGTAAACATCTCTTCTGATTTTCATAAATGCAAGTATCTGCTTGCAAATATAAATGCAAGTATTCACTTGCGCAAATAATATTTTTGAAAATATCCCTTTTTCTTAACTTCCTATTTTGCTAATATTGCGCCCACGTAACCATAAACAGGGAAAGTTTCCATGCCAATTACAGAAAAGCATTTACTCACTAATGAACAGGAGTTCCTTAACCTGGTCGCCGCAGGTGATGTGAATGCTTTTGCACAGTTATTTGATCACTACCGGCCTGTTGTTTACACAAATAGCTTAAGAATGGCAGGAGAAGAAATGCTTGCCGAAGAAATTGTACAGGATACTTTTCTGAAAGTATGGCTGAACAGAAGCACCCTGCCTGATATAACCAACTTCCCCGGTTGGCTGTACAGGATTGCCTCCAACCTTACCCTCAACGCTATTAAAAAAGAGCAATTACACAAACGGACCATCCAGGAATGGCTGAAAGAAGTGCATGAAGGCAACTCCTACCCGGGTATTACGGCTGATGAAAGCAGGTTCAGGGAATTACTCAACACCGCTGTTGCCAGGCTCCCCACCCGGCAAAAGGAAACTTATGAGCTGATCAAACAACAGGGATATAAACGGGAAGAAGCCGCCGCATTGCTGAATATTGCTCCGGAAACCATTAAATACCACCTGGACCAGGCTTTGAAAAGTATAAGAGCTTACTGCATGGCCCACGCAAATGGCGATGTTTTAGCCATCGTATGCTGTCTTATATTATTTTCCTGAAATTTTTTTTTGTTATCCCCCCCAAACGCTCAACCACGATTGTCTTTATATACAGTACAACTAAAATCATTGTGAAGTTTGATTATGGAAAGAGTTTTAGAGATCTATGAGAGGGCTTTGGCCGGTAAGGCCACTGAAGAGGAAATGAATATATTGAGAAGCTGGCTGGCCGACAGGGAAAATACAGTTCCTGCACAGGAACTGCTGGAGCAATCGTTCTTTCGTACAACCACTACCGCTGATATACCTGCAGAAAAAGCACAGGCTATTTTACAGGCTATTGTAGCCGTTGATAAAGCACCAGCCGTAATACCCCGCGTATTCACACTCCGCCGGTGGTGGGCGGCAGCCTCCGTTACTTTATTACTGGCAGCAGGTACTGCTTATTATTTATTACAACAACATCAAACCATACACACACCAACCATGGCAGATGTGGCGCCGGCGCATAAAGGAGCCATACTTACCCTATCGGATGGCAGCCAGGTAGTACTCGACAGTGCAAAAAACGGACTGGTGGCCTCACAAAATGGCGCCCGGGTGCTGCTCGACAGCGGGCAACTTTCCTACAACCCGGTAGCCGGGTCGGCCAATGAGGTAACTTATAACACCATCAACACTCCCAAAGGACGGCAATTCAACCTGCAACTGCCGGATGGGACAATGGTTTGGCTGAACGCCGCCAGTTCCATCAGGTATCCTACCCTTTTCAATGGCACCGAAAGAAAAGTGGAAATCACAGGAGAAGCCTACTTTGAAGTAGCGCAGAACAGTAAAATGCCCTTCCGGATCAGCGCGGGCAACCAAGCGCAGGTAGAAGTACTGGGAACCAGCTTCAACATCAACGCCTACGGCGATAACGGCACCATCAACACCACTTTGATAAGCGGCGCAGTAGCTGTAAAACATACATCAATAAAAGGGACAGCCGCCTCCGGAAGAGTGATCCTCAAACCGGGCCAGGCTGCACAGATAAAGATTGCTCATGACATAGATGCCGCTGATAAAATAAAGGTCATTCCTGACGCTGATATCAATAAAGCGGTAGCATGGAAAAACGGTGCATTTAACCTGGAAGGCGCCTCCTTAAAAGAGGTGATGAAAGAAATAGAAAGATGGTATGACATAGAAGTAGTGTATGAGAATGATAAGATACCCGATATCTATTTTACTGGTGAAATGAGCCGGAATGTAACACTCTCTTCATTTTTGAAAGCCCTGAAAGAATGGCAGATCAATTACCGGCTTGAAAACAAGCGGCTGATCATTTTGCCATAACGGGAAAACATCCCTCCAAGTACATTCAAGAAACCGGTGACGCTGCTCCTGATCAAAGCAGTGCTGCCAGGGGATCTTATGCGCTGTAAAAAAAAGAAAATGGGAGCCGTATAGCGCTGCCGTCAAGTGAGGGAGACTGAAAAAGTCTCGCCTGTGGCCAATTTTTTAACAACCAAAATTTTCGCAATTTATGCAACAAACAGCATGTCGCTGCTGGAACAAAGGGGTAAATGCCAACTACAATCTACGCTTCCTGAAAATGCTGATCGTACTGCTGCTGTCAGCTGCCATCTCAGCGCAAGCCCAGACAGCCGGCAAAACCATTTCGCTTTCTGTTAAAAATGCTACCCTGAAGGAAGTATTGGATAAAGTGAATAAACAAACAGGGGTCTTCTTTTTAGCACCCCGCAATTTGTATAACGATGCCAAACCGGTTACGCTCACTGTTGCCAATGTTTCATTAAACGCATTTCTGAACCAGGTGTTAGCCAACCAGCCTATCAACTGGCGTATGGAAGACAATACCATATTCCTGAGCGCTAAAAAAGTAAACAGGGAACAACAGAAAGAACCCGGTGTAAAGGGAGGTAGTCTCAAGGATTCCGTCATTAGCGTTTATGGTACCATCACCGCCGATGGCGCACCGGTAGCCGGCGTATCCATGAAGATCAAAAACCAGGTAAAAGGGACTATTACCAACGACGCAGGCGTTTACTTTCTTGCCGATGTTCCCCTGAACTCCGTGCTGGCTATCAGCTGCATGGGATTTAAGCCCCGGGAAATTCCAATGTCAGACAATGGTATGCTTAATATCGAACTGGAACGGACAATGAATAGCCTGGATGAAACGGTAGTAATTGCCTATGGCACTACTACAAAAAGATTTGCAACCGGAAATGTGGTATCTGTTAAAGCAGCGGAAATTCAAAAACAACCTATTCAGAACCCGTTACTGGCATTACAGGGAAGAGTACCGGGAATGGTCATATCCCAGCAATCCGGATACGATCGTGGAGCTGTGAAAATAGAGATCCGGGGAAGGAACAGTCTGAACCCGTTTATTACTGGCGATCCTTTAATCCTGGTAGATGGGGTGGCACTGACTGTACTGGATTTAACATCGAATGCCGTTTATGCTCCAGGTGAAACCGCCGTTTCAAGAGGAATGGACCAAACCCGGCAGTCGCAGGGTTCAGGCGGTATAAGTCCGCTGTACAACTTCAACCCTTCGGATATTGAGTCGATCGATGTACTGAAGGATGCAGACGCCACTGCTATTTATGGTAGCCGGGGAGCTAATGGGGTAATACTGATCACTACCAAAAAAGGGAAACCCGGAAAAACCAGCTTTAACCTGGACTTTTCACAGGGCGTAAGTTTTATCACCAGGCAATGGGATATGCTGAATACGCAACAATACATTGCCATGCGTAAAGAAGCCTTTAAAAACGATGGCCTTACACCTTCCCCGCAACCCGGATCGCCGGGCTATGCACCAGACCTGTTTGTTTTGGATAGCACCAGGTATACCAACTGGCAAAAATACATATGGGGACGAACCGGGAACTGGATGAATGCACAAACGTCTGTGTCGGGAGGTACCCAACAAACCACGTTCCGTTTATCCGGCGCTTATGGCCGCACTTCAGACATCACTACGCATAGTGGCGCCAACCAGAAAGCATCAGTTGGATATAGCATTACCAACCAAAGCAAGGACCAGCGCTTCATGATGACCTTTAACGGCAGTTATAATTTTTCATCTGCCAATACCATTAATATTGGGTTAGGCCCTCAGGCCACTTCCCTACCCCCTAATGCGCCTTCCATCTTCAACGAACAAGGGAATCTGAATTATAAGGAGTGGAAGGCGGCAGGTCTTACTATGCCATTTTCCGGCCTGTTAACACCCAACGACAGCAAAAGCAAAAGTTTATACAGTAGCCTTGCATTGCAATACAAACTCTACAAAGGCCTGGAGCTAAAAGTTAACCTGGGTTATAACAATCTGAGTAATACACAAACTATATTAACCCCTATTGCGTCTCAGGATCCTTATACCACCACTAAAAGATCAGGCACAAGAAACCTGGGTAACAGTACCAGTACCAACTGGAGCGTGGAGCCACAATTAGCCTACAACGGGCAGATTAAAAGAAAAGGAGAACTGACCATTCTGGCAGGAGCTACCTTGCAGAACGCCATCACCGGCGCCACCAGCACTACCGGCTATGGATTTGTAAATGACGCATTGCTCGGCAGCTTTGCCAACGCTGCCAGTATCAATGTCGCAGATAACTACGCAGAATATAAATATGCCGGGGTATTCGGCCGTATCTTCTTAAACTGGGACAAAAAATATGTAATTAATCTGAACGCGCGCCGTGATGGCAGCAGCCGGTTTGGTCCGGGCAACCAGTTTGGTAATTTCGGCTCCGTTGGTGGCGCATGGATCATGAGCCAGGAATCCTGGATGAAGCAGTTTCTCCCGGCATTCTTCAGTTTAATTAAACTGCGGGGAAGTTATGGTACTGCGGGAAGCGATCCTAGTTCCGACTATAAATTCCTCACACAATGGGGTAATACAGACCCCTATCTTCTTTCGTACAATGGCGTTGTACCGCTTTCTTCCCAGTTGCAATTCAATCCCAATTTCCACTGGGAAGTAAACCGGCAGGCGGAAGTAGCTGTAGATATGGGATTCTTTGACGAACGGCTTACACTGAATGTATCCCGCTATTACAAACAGTCCTATGACCAGCTGGTAGATTACCTTACGCCCAACTATACCGGATTCAGTTCCGTATTGGCAAACCTGCCGGCCAAAGTACAGAACAAAGGATGGGAAGGAATCCTTACGTTTCAGGTATTCGGGGAAACAGGATTTTCCTGGAACACCGGCTTCAACATCAGTAAAAACGTCAACAAACTGCTTTCCTATCCGAAACTGGACGAATCTCCTTACCGGAGCAGGTATATAGTGGGCGAGCCTATCAGCCAGACCTACCTCTTTCATTTAAAAGGTATTGATCCGGCTACCGGTAAATATCAATATGAAGATATTAATCATGACGGCAGTATTAAAAGAGTGGAAGGAGTGATCCCTGGCACAGCAGGAGATGACAGGTATATCAGGATGCAAACAGTGCCGGATTTTACGGGAGGGTTTAACAACCAGTTTGCTTATAAGAATCTGTCGCTTAGCATAATGACGGAGTTCCAGAAAAAAGTGGGATTAAACGCTACAGGCCCGACCCTGGTCAGCATCGGCAACATGCCGCTATGGAGCTATGAGAACCGGTGGACAACTCCTGGTCAGCAAAGCAAAGCGCCTGCACTGAGTGCAAAATATGACCCTGACATTTACAACTATAGCTATTCTGACGGAGGCTATACAGATGCCAGTTATATCCGTATCAAAACGGTCGCATTATCATACAACCTGCCCAAACAATTGTTAAAGAGAATAAAAATGGAGCGCCTGGCTATTAATGTGAATGCCCAGAATCTCTTTACCATCACCAAATACAAGGGACTGGACCCCGATGTTACGTCATTTGGTTCTATGCCGCCTGTAAGAACGATTACTGCCGGGTTTTCCAGTACTTTCTGATCAACAATCCTGAATAAATATGATACAACCATATAAGTTACTACTGCTGGCCTGCCTGATCACATTTTCATGCAGCTGCAAAAAACTGATAGAAATAAATCCGCCTACCAAAACCATCAATACAGAAAAGGTATTCGAATCGCCGGAAATGGTGGATGCGGCACTCGCTGGTCTTTACTCCCAGCTGATTACAGGAATAGGCAGTATGACGTTCAGCAATGGCGGCTTCACCATTTATAGTGGCATGTCGTCTGATGAACTGGTGAATAAGAACAGCACCATTGATGCGGAAGACTACCAGTTCCTGTCAAACAAAATTAACATCAACAACGGCGTGCCGGGTAACGGTATCTGGGTTCCCGCCTACCAGATTATTTACAAAGCCAATGCAATAATTGAGGGCATCAATAACTCCCGGTCGCCAAACGTTACAGATAGTACCCGGGCACAGGGTATCGGAGAAGCCAAATTTGTAAGAGCTTTTTGTTATTTCTACCTGGTCAACTCATTCGGAGATGTACCCCTGGTACTTACCACCGATTATACAAAAACCGTGTTGATGGAAAGAACGCCTGCTGATGGTGTTTATACCCAGATGATCAGCGACCTGGAAGATGCAAAATCAAAACTGGGATCGGATTATGCTATCACCAACGGAGAACGCATAAGACCCAATAAATGGGCTGCTACCGCCTTATTGGCCAGAGTACATCTTTACGTGAAACACTGGGAAGAAGCAGAAAAAAATGCCACTGCAGTAATCAACGCAGGACAGTTCACATTGCTCGCAGAACCGGAAAAAGTGTTTTTGAAGAACAGCCGGGAAGCGATCTGGCAACTGATGCTGAATGCTATAAATATACAACCGGGGAATGTAACATGGGAAGGAAAAAACATGGTGCCACTTACCCGCTATACCGCACTGGACCCTTCAACGCAGCTGTTATATCAGGACCCTGATTTTTTTCCTCTCCTCGTCCCTTATTTAGTCCCTGCCTATTATCTGTCTGATCAGCAGGCATCCGCTTTTGAAGGAGGCGATAAGCGTAAGGAAAAATGGACCGACAGCCTGCCAACACCAGCAATAGCTCCCTATAATAGCATGACGTACTACTTCGCATTTAAATATACGGAACAGGAAAGCCAGGTAAATGGCCCCATGCCCCAGTACTATATGGTATTGCGCCTGGCTGAACAGTATCTTATCCGCGCAGAAGCCCGTGCACAACTTAATAACAACGCCGGAGCGGCAGATGATATCAATATCATCCGGGGAAGGGCCGGATTGGCCAATACCACCGCCGGTACCAGGGAAGCGCTGCTGGACGCCGTAGCACAGGAAAGACGGGTAGAACTGTTCGCCGAATGGGGCCACCGGTGGCTGGACCTGAAACGTACACAAAAAGCAGATAAGGTGTTGAGCCAGCTGACCTATAAGCAACCCTGGCAAACCACCCAGCTATTATATCCCATACCCGTCAAGGAAACGTCTGATAATCCGCATATTATTCAGAACCCGGGATACTAGCTGTTGACCGTTTCTCTTCTTCCGCCATAAAAGAAAGATAAAACAATACAAAAACCATGAATAAAAAATGTCTCATTATCCTGCTGATGGTTATCCTGTCGGCAGGCTGTATGCCCGAAGGACCAGCTGCCAGAAAAAAGCTGCCACCGGATGAAGAAAAGCTGCCTATTCACTTAGCCGATCCGGCCAATGACGAAGCGCTTGTGAACCTCCTGAACACCTACCGGCCTGTAGCTATTCCCTGGCTCGCCAAATGGGCAAAAGAACAGCCAGGCGGTATAGTGATAGACCTTCGTGCAGATGAGTCTATGGAGCCGCTCAGCGCTGCGTACCTGATCAAAAGAGACAAAGTCTTCTCCATTCCCGTGCAACTGATATGGGATGGCCGCTCTGCCTCCAGGGCCGCCTATTTCCTGAAATTAGCCAATGGCTACAAGGAAGTAAATATCACCAGGATTGGTGAAGGATTCTCCGCCTTCCAATCCGATTGTTTCAACTTTTAAACCAATATAGATGCCTATCAAGAAGGGAATAGTAACATTTGCTTTTCTGGCAGCGGCGTCAGGTGCAGCAGCACAGGCGCCCGCTACAGATACCGCAAAGAAGGATACCGCAAAGGTAATTGCCATCATTGCCACATTACCAAAAGATAACAGGCAGATCAAACCCTACAAAGAAGTGATCAGTGCCGGCTATGACACCAAACGGGGATTATTCACCGTTCATCAATACAAAGACTCCATCTATTTTGAAATTCCTGATTCCATTCTGCGCCGGGATATTATGACCGTGAACCGGCTGGAAAATGCACCCGCAGGCTCCGCAATGTTTGCAGGCGAAGAACTGAAAGAAAGAGTTATACAATTTGAAAAAAATGAGGATTCCACCATTACCATCAGATTTAATCTCCTGGTCAACAGGGCCGATGTTAAAGACGATATCTATAAAGCAGTAGAACGTTCCAACTATAACCCTGTCGCCTATACCTTTCCCATCAGGGCCATTTCTGCTGATTCCACTTCCTATGTAATAGATGCCACCGCTTTTCTGACAGGAAACACTTTCATCAATGAGATAGGTGAAAGCCAGTTGTCAAAAGAAGCCACTTATTCCTCCGTGAAAAATGCCAAAGTAAAGTCGATTCTTGTTTATCCTATAAACGTAGAGATAAGCACTTCTAAAGACCTGACTGCAGCAAAAGGCACACCACCGGAGCCTGTTAGTATAATGACGCATATCTCCTTTGTTGCACTACCCAGAATACCGATGCAACAAAGACTGTTCGACCCGCGTGTTGGATACTTCACAGAGGACTTCAACCAATTTGCAGACAGTCAGCAAAAAGTCGAAAAAAGACAGGTGGTAACCCGGTGGAGACTGGAACCCCGCTCCAAAGATATAGCCAGGTGGAAAAGAGGCGAACTGGTAGAACCTGAGCAACCTATCGTTATTTATATTGACCCTGCCACTCCCAGACAGTGGCGTAAATACCTGATACTGGGTATTAACGACTGGCAGAAAGCCTTTGAGCAGGCCGGCTTTAAAAACGCCATCATTGGTAAAGAATGGCCGGAAAACGACCCCAACATGCAACTGGGCGATGTACGTTATTCCGTACTGCATTACTTCCCTTCTGAAACAGCCAACGCATATGGCCCTCACGTAAATGATCCCCGCAGCGGAGAGATCATACAAACGAGAATAGGCTGGTACCATAACGTGATGTCGCTGGTGCACGACTGGTACCAGGTACAGGCAGGTGCCACCGATCCTGCCGCACGTAAGGCCAAATTCAGCGAAGAGCTGATGGGGCAGCTGATACGATTTGTTTCCAGTCATGAAGTAGGCCATACCCTCGGGCTGCGTCACAACTTTGGCAGCAGCTCCCGTACACCGGTAGATAGCCTGAGAAGCCTTGCCTACCTGAAGCAACACGGACACACCGCCAGCATTATGGACTACGCCCGCTTCAACTATGTAGCGCAGCCGGAAGATAATATCCCGCAGGAATACCTCTTTCCCCGGATAGGCGAATACGATAAATGGGCGATAGAATGGGGCTACAAAGCCTCCTTTGCAAAAGATGTGGACGAAGATACCAGGATTGTACGTAAATGGATCAGCGACCGCTTTGCAAAAAATCCAAGGCTCTGGTTCGGTGATGGAGAAACCCAGAAAATAGATGCCCGTAACCAGACAGAAGACCTGGGCGATAATGCCGTGAAAGCAAGCACATATGGTATTAAAAACCTGCAACGCATTGTACCGCACTTACCTGAATGGACCTACGAAGAAGGAGGTGTACAGGAAAATCTTGCGGAGATGTATCTGAATGTAAAAAGACAGTATGTACGCTACCTGGATCACGTATTACTCAACATTGCAGGCATACATAAAACCTTACGTCCCGATGGCGATACCATGAAAGTATTTGAAATGGTACCGGCAGCCTTGCAGTTAGAAGCAGTGGAATTCTTCAACCAGCAACTTTTCACCACACCGCTCTGGCTGAAAAATCCGGTTGTAACCGCAAAGGTGGAAACGCCTGTCAGCCCCAACAATCCTGATTTCGTTGAAGATCTGCAGGTACGCGCAATAAACAGCTTACTGGATGTATCCAGGATGAATATTATTTCAGCAAATATGAACCGGTTTGGAGAAAATGCGCTACAGCTCAATGATTATATCACAGCCGTTCACAAGGGCATCTGGAAAGGATTGAAAGAGAAAAAAGTAGTGATAGACAGTTATTCCAGGACTTTGCAGAAAGCTTACTTTGCTAATCTGATGGGTATAGTACTTGCTAAAACGCCTGAAATGTCAGAAACGGACGCCTCCTCCATTATGAAAGCTGATATGTATTTACTGGAACAGGAAATTAAAACAGCTATTCCAAATACTTCAGATGCCATGAGCAGAATGCACCTGGAAGATCTCCAGAACAGGATTACCCAATTACAGAACAACAAAAACACCATGTAATTCCCTATGAAAGCTAAGGGCCGTTTTGCGAAAGCAAAGCGGCCTTTTTTATAACTGGATCATTGAACTTTTCCCGCTGCAGCAATAGGGTTTTCCTTCAGGTAAATCCGGTACAGCTCAAAAAATGCCGGCGCATCCAGCAGCTCAATGGAAGAATCCAGCGCCTGAAGCTCCTTCATCACCTTCACATACCAGGAAGGATCTTTCAGAATATTCCGGAACCAATGGAATGGAACCGCCCCTTCCCGCTGCCGCACCCGTTGCAGGATATGCTTTGCCGCTTCCCGGGGATCATCTTCATTCACATCATCACCCGCTCTTAATACCGGCATATTGTTATGCAGTAGAGTGAGCGGAGATTTCTGTGGTATAATGCCATTCGGACTAAATGTCTCATAAGCATTGATTCCTTTGGTGTTAAGTCCCGGTGCATGCCCGTCGATAATAAATCCTGTAATGGACAATCCCCAACGCTGATAATACGGCTTATTATGCGCCGCCCAGGCTTGTACCCCATCCGGAAGTCCTGATAACGGTCGTGGCGCCTGCAGCATACCAGGCATCAGGTAGCCGGCACCGTTATCGGCGGCCGCAAAATAATCATTGGCGGTAGCTGTTTCCCTGCGATAGTCCAGGGCCATGGGTATCCGCTCGGCCAAGACAGGGCTGATACACCACATCAAGGGGACTTTACCTCTCCCGGGGCTATCCCATATGGTAGGCGTAGTTTGTGATACCCAGGACGAGGCGTCATAATCGCCCACATAAAAAATGATAAAATTCCGTTTGTTTACATTTACTTTTCCCTCAGCAGTCAGGTAGCCCCGTGCCCGGAGACTGTCGGCCGTTATCCAGGGCTGCGGGTACTTTTTCTTTAGTGGGAAATGCTGCCAGAACGAAGCATTCGCCAACGCTCCATAGTTGATGGCGTCTGCATCCTTAAAGGCATTGTAAGCGCTGATAACTTTTGAATATTCCCATTCGGTGGCCACATCTTCGTGACTGCCTTTGGCATGCTGTGTATACTTATAGGCCCATGGAGGAAACCCTCCGAGATACGCATATTTCTTCCCTTTATTTTGTTTGTAGGCGATCAACAGGATCTCTTTCATTGTCTCCAGATCGGTACCTGCTTTTTGCTGTGGATCATCTGTGGCCTGTTCATCGCTCCAGGGGCTTAAATCAAAGAAGAATCCCTTCCGGCTCACAAAGAAATCATGATTACTCAGCGTATGATGATTCCTGGCAGCTATGCCCGGATGAGTCATCCATGCCTGGTCGATATAATAGGCGCCATATGCCGTATTACATCTCCCTTTGGCTAAATAATTCGTAATAAACCATCTGTACGCATCGTTCTTGACAGAGCCTGTGGAAGGCCGCTGTGTGCCAGGCACGGTCCCCCGGCCGGTAAACAGGGAAGTTCCGTTCTTATTCACCAGCCAGACCCTTACCGGTAAGCGGGGGCCGTTTATAACTACCTGTGAATAAAGACTGCCCGGAGAAGTATCGTAGCGGATGGCGACCAGGTCCTCCAATCCGGCTATGGAAGAAGCAATATTGCTGGTAGCCGCTACTGCCGGATCATACACAACAGCACCCCTGATGTTTTTTTGATAGGCAGCTATCACCGAGACTATATCCGGATACAACACGGTATCTCTTCCTGATAACCATTTGTCGCGCTGCCGGTATTTATTCCACCAGTATCTGTCTATATTAATACCTTCATTTTCTACCAGGAAAATATACAATTGCGGATACTTCCGGTTAACAATTCCCTGTAATGTGGCCATGGCATGCGTATGGTCCCAGGCAATCTTTATACTGTCCTTGTATCGGAGATCAAAATGAACCGTGTAGTTCATGTCCAGCATCCCAATCCGTGGTTGTTTCGTTTGCGCATTAACGTGGAATATACTTGTCAGCAAGGTGGCTGCTATGACGGCCTTTCTTATCATGATCATTGATTAACTTAAGATGATTTGTCGTGGTAAGATATTTGCGGTGTTCAGGTCTAATGCTTTACCATGAGAATCTGTGTTAAAAGTAATTCATGCCGGGTTGTTTTTTTTATTTTATTGATAACTGCTTTTGAAGCTTGTCGTCCATCTGGCAATCATACAACAGGAAACGAAGATTGTGGAACCCAAAGAACCATTAGCGGACTTGGCATTTATCTCAATAACTTTACTGTCGATGGAACAAAAGGAATCCGGGTCAAACTGTCGGATTCCCGGGACGGACGTGGGAAATGGGAGGAGATAAAGTTTACAGATATATCAAATAAGACATTGAGAAACCAGCGATATTGCTTTTGGGAAAAAGAGATCGGACTAAGCGACACTGTTTATTTAAGGCTACCGGACGGTAAAATACATGCTATTCATAATTTTAAATACCAGCTGCGCCCTCACGCATCCATGGGATCGGTAACCTACAGCTGCGACTTTTATGAACTTTACGTTGATAATGAAATACAAACAGGAGGTGTAGCATCTATTACAAGCGAGAAATAACCCAATCCTTTGACTATGCCTGGCAAAAATAACCAGCGGGTTTATTGGCTGTGCTTGCCGGATATTGGCAAATGCCTGTTTGCATTACTAATCCATTTACGATTTTCATCCCAGGCGCCATCACAATCCGATTGAAGATAACGTATTACTGCTGCCTTCTTTAAATCTACAATGACACAGCTATAGTTTTCATGGTATACACTATCCTTTTCAGACCGGTAAACATAGCCCATGATAATATGATCCATAGCGAGATAGGAACCATCAGGAGAAACCTTTAGTACAGGCGATGAAACATTGTTATCATCATAACCTTTAATCTTTCTTAAAGTCCGGCCTAACTTAATTCTGGGTTGGCGATATAAATTTGCGCCCTGCACCTTTTCTAAAAAAACGAGCAGATATCCTTTTTTCAGTGTAACAGATAAAGCGGGATGTCCTGCGGGTCCGGTTTGTGCAAAAACGATGCAGTTCAGCAACATCAGGCATATGAATATCCGGAGTTTCAGTATTGTAGCTGGGGTTAATAAACTGTTCCAAGGTTTCATTAAAATTATTTTTGTCCGGGATAACAGGTGCACAATATCCACGGGAATCCGTTTCAAGCAAATTTCTGAATACTTAAATGTAGAAGACATAGTAAAGATAGACAAATACTGATCATAGAAGAAATAGAATAATCCCCCCACGCCTACCTCCATTCATACTTTATCTTTTTTTCCATTCAATAGCTAAAAGAAATTTTTTATCTTGGTTCATATTTTATCCCGTATAAAGCGCACATGATAACTGTAATAAATGTCTTTTTATTACAAACCCGTATTAATAATTACTCATGAAAAAAAGAACAATAGTTTTAGCAGGATTCATCATATTAAAATTCTTATTACAATATATACTGATAAGCCCTGAATACGATTTACAACGGGATGAGTATTTACATCTTGATCAGGCACACCACCTGGCATGGGGCTACTTATCGGTGCCTCCCGTGACTTCCTGGATTTCCTTTCTGATCATGCTGCTGGGAAATTCAATCTTCTGGATTAAGTTCTTTCCTGCGCTATTCGGAGCCTTGACGATCCTGATAGTATGGAAGGCAATTGAAGAACTAGGCGGAGATCTGTTCGCGTTAATTACAGGAGCAACCTGTGTACTATTTTCAGCCATATTGGCTTTAAATATCTTCTACCAGCCTAATTCATTAGATGTTCTGAGCTGGACGGCCTTTTACTACTGCACCATAAAGTATATCAATTCCGAAAGGCAGAAATGGCTGTTCCTTGCCGCCATTGTTTTCGCCATTGGATTCCTGAATAAATACAACATAATATTCCTGCTCCTCGGGTTTCTTCCGGCACTGGTACTATCACCTCAACGAAAAGTATTTACCCGTCAGGGACTCTATCTGGCAGCTTTACTTGCATTAGTACTTATTCTTCCCAATCTGCTATGGCAATACAACAACGATTTTCCGGTTGTTCGTCACATGAAAGAGTTAGCGCGCTACCAATTAGTGAATGTGAACAGGGCAGACTTTTTAAAATCCCAGTTGCTTTTCTTTTTTGGTGCAGCAGTTGTGATTTTATCTGGATTAGGTGCCTTGGTATTATACAAACCGTTTCAAAAATACAGACTCTTCTTCTGGACATTCATCTTCACCTTGTCTATCTTCATCTACTTTAAGGCAAAAGATTATTATGCCATGGGAGTATATCCGGTGTATATGGCTTTTGGTGCTGTTTTTCTTTCAAGGGCATTGTCGGGTGACTGGAAAAGATATTTACGCCCTTTGGTAATTATAATCCCCCTGCTTGCCTTCTTTCCAATGTACAAGGTTGCTTTTCCAAATAATGGTCCCGAATATATCCTGAAACACCAGCAGCAATATAAAAGATTGGGACGTCTTCGCTGGGAAGATGGTAAAGACCATGCCTTACCGCAGGACTTTGCAGACATGCTTGGATGGCAGGAACTCGCTCACAAAGTGGATAGTATTTATGCGCAGCTACCCACCCGGAGCAAGACCATGGTACTTTGTGATAATTATGGACAGGCAGGCGCCATAAATTATTATTCTAAAAAAGGGATACAGGCCGTTTCATTCAATGCCGATTATATCAACTGGTTTGTACTGGACCAGCGGTATGAAAACCTGATCAGAGTAAAAAACTATTCTGACAAGGATGACGAATTGCAACAAACAGGTGCTTATTTCCGTACCGGCGTGGCAGCTGATGCGATCACCAATCCGAATGCACGGGAATACGGAACAACAATTTTCCTTTTTACGGGCGCCAACATCGACATAAGGCAGCGAATAAAAGATGAAATTGTAGAAGAGAAAAAATATTAGGTGCATTTTTTAAATATTGATCTCAATGAAAACTCCGAAAAATCCTTTTTCATAAACTGGAGCAGACCTTTTAACGTATCTGATTTATTACGCTGAAAAGCATCAAGGATTTAAAGGCGAGGGGTATTGCCCGCGAGGTAATTTTTCAAATTATCTGTCTCTTACGCTTAAAATAAATCCCCGGCCATACACAGAATCGATACGTACAAACCGGGATGCCTCCAGGCGCTTGCGCAACCTGAAAATAAAAACGTCCATACTACGTCCACTAAAAGGGTGACTGTTTTTTTGAAAATGACCCAATATCTCCCTGCGGGTTACCAACCTGTTTTCGTTGCTAAGCAAAAAATTCAGTAGTACGGATTCACTGGCGCTCACCCGCATTTCAACACGCGACCCTACATAAAGCATCATTGATACGCTATTGAGCCGCACATCACCACACTGGATAACATTTCTGTCAAATAAAAATCTGGTAGACAAACGCCTGATAATGTTGTACGACCGAAGTATAAGTTCATCGACGTCTATCGGCTTTGAAATACAATCCGTGGCGCCAATTTTTAATCCACGTATGCGATCTCCTTTACTTCCGCATTGAGTAAACAAAACAAAACAGGTATCACAGCCCATATCCTTTATTTTCTCCGCAAGCTCAAACCCATCCATACCAGGTAATGAAGCCTCTATCAGCAGGAGATTATAATGCCCTGGATTTTTATCCATCAGTTCGTATGCTTCTCTTCCATCTGCTACAACATCGACCTGGAAATCATTTATCTCAAAACATTGTCTGATCAAATTTCCCAGATCTACATCATCTTCAACCAGGAGAATTTTTGCTTCCATCAGTTATAATTTATTGAGCAAACGAGATACTCTTTGCATTTAAGAATGCTCTTGTGCATTGTCACAACTCAAATCATCATTTTAAGCTACCAGTGGTGCTGTTGACGATAACAAAACCAATGCTCCTGCCCGGGAGGCTGCCGGAGCATTGGAACCTTTCCTGTTTAATGGTTAACGGTAAATTTCCAACCTTCAGAAATCTGCGGTCTTACCAGCCTGGGTTTTGCACCAGTGCAGGATTAATTAAGATCTGCTGATAGGGAATAGGGAATAAATAGTCGCGGTCCGTAAATGTCCTTGTTTCGATGACCGTACTTTTATAGAAATCAGGGCCGTTTCCATTTAAATTCATACCGTATACCGGCCCGTTCCCCATGGTTTTAGCAATTTTCCAGCGGCGGACATCAAAATACCGTACGCTTTCAAAGGCCAGTTCCACCCTTCTCTCCGCCCGGATGGCCTGCCGTACGGCAGCCTGACCGGAAGGCACCGGAATGGATACACCATCATAGCCGGGTATGCCTGCCCGGCTGCGTACCAGGTTCAGATATTTTAATATATCAGCGGCCCCCGGGCTGGATTCATTGAGGGCTTCGGCATAGTCGAGAAAGATCTGCGCCAGCCTCAGGTATACTACGCCGCGACTATTGTCGTTGCCGGCCACATCTTTCCGTACCACATACCCGGTAGGCGACACGTCAGAAGTACTTTGATCCCTGCCGGAGTTCCCGCTCTTTTCCATATTGGAAATAATGGTAACGCCGCCTGTCTGGTAAAGCCAATAACTGTTGTTGTAGGTGATGCCTACGTAGAAACGGGGCTCCCTGTTCGTCCACGGGTTATAAGTACTCCGGGCAGTCACATCAAACGGGGCTTGAAAACTGGAAAAACCGCCAGCGGTATACCCGGCGGCAGGGTCGGTGATGGGTAATCCGTTTTTTGTAAAATAGGCATCCACCATCGCCTGCGTAGCGCCATGGGCGCCTGCTCCATGCTCATCTGCCGACAGGCCCGCGTGAAACGGTGTTCTGTCATAGCGCATATAACTATTAGAGTTGGGACGGCCGTAAATCCATTCCTTGTTCCATTCATTTGTCATCACATTTCTGCACGACAGGTACGCAGCTGTAAAGGGATCATCGTCCTGCTCCCGGTACAGGTCATAGTATTTGGGGACATAGGTGTCCAGGAATTCTTTTGCCGCATCCGCTGCCTTTTTCCATTTACCGGGATCATAACTGGTACTTGCCAGCAAGGTGCCGTCGCTGTTTTTGAAGTTGGCGTAGTCGGCGTTGCCATTCCAGAGGGGACTTGCCGCCAGCATCAGTGCCTGGATCTTATAGGCCTTACACACGCCGCTGGTGATCCTGCCATACTCCTTTCCTCCCGGAATGTCGCTTCCCAGGTCTGCCGCCGCCTGATCCAGCTGCGTGGTGATAAAATCGATACAATTATCAAATGGAGAGCGGGACAGCTTCAACTGATCTGCCGGGGTATTAACGTCAATAGGGTTTTCGCCCAGCAGCACTACCGGGCCGTAGGTACGTACCAGGAAGAAATAGAACATGGCCCGAAGCGCCCTCGCTTCGGCCTTATATTGTTTCTTTAATGCGTCGTTGACTTCAGCAGAATTGGCCTTGTCTATATTCTGGATGAGGTAAGAAGCATTGCGTATGGCTTTGTAATAGTTGGTCCAATAGGTACTTACCTCGTTATCGGTTCTTGTCCATACGTCCATGTTCATCACATTGGTATAGTTGAAAGACCAGTTATACTTTGACTCATCACTGGCCCCCGTCCAGGGACCGGAGTTCTCATTACCTGTAAACCGCTGTTCCAGCTCATTGGGCAAAGAAAAATATACATTGGCCAGGAAATTATCGGTGCTCTGTTTCGACTTGAATATATCGTCTATGGTCATTAAATTATCGGGCGCCAGATCCAGGTACTTTTTACAGGAAGAAAAAGTTAATGCCAGGAGCGTGGTCAGTATGATGAATGTCTTTTTCATTTACATGTCAGTTTTATCTGTTAATCGGGTAGCAGGCTGATTTTATACTTGTGGCAAATACGGCTAAAAGTTTGCCTGGAGACCTATATTGACAGATCTTGTTAAAGGGTAGTTTGTACCATTGCTGGTGTTGAGTTCCGGATCCCATAACTTGAACTTGCTCCAATAGAATAGGTTTAAGCCTTGTACATATAACCGGGCATTTTTTAATCCCATTCTTTTAAGGGTACCTTTAGGAAAGTTGTAGCCAAAATCTGCTGTCTTAAGGCGCAGGAAGCCGATATCCTTTACCCACCAGGTGGAAGTGGCCGAGTTATTTTTATTATCGGCATTGCCGTATGCCAGTCGTGGATAGAAGGCATTGGGGTTGGGATTGTCTGGTGTCCACCTGTCTTCAGCGATAGCAAAGAGGTTACTCCTTTCGGGTCCGGTGCTGTTGTTGAAAGGTATGATACCATCTCCGCCCAGCAGCCGGTCTGCTCCTGCTACTCCCTGGAAGAATACCCCGATATAGAAGCCTTTCCAGGTAATATTACCGCCAAA
This sequence comes from Chitinophaga arvensicola, assembly GCF_900110835.1. Taxonomy (GTDB): domain Bacteria; phylum Bacteroidota; class Bacteroidia; order Chitinophagales; family Chitinophagaceae; genus Chitinophaga; species Chitinophaga arvensicola. The sequence continues at coordinate 4,153,704 of NZ_FOJG01000001.1, read as the reverse complement.
GCCAAAAATGGTAGTGGGTACATCTCCATTGCCGATACGGGTCATATCATTGGCGTCGATGATACCATCTCCATTCATATCCTTATACTTTATATCTCCCGGATGCACCTTGCCCAGGTTCCTGGTCTGATCTGCATGTTTGTCAATATCTGCCTGGTCTGTAAAAAGTCCTTCTGCCACATACCCGAAAGTGGCGTTGTAATTGGTACCCCGACGCTCCATATAGGGGAATGGCTGGGCGGGCTGGTCATTTTCAATCACTTTATCGCGGTTGTAGCTGAAGGTACCACGCAGATCCAACGTCATATCCCGGGCAATCTTAACCGGCAATAATTCGAGGGTGGCCTCAATACCTTTGTTGTCGATGACGCCCAGGTTTGCCCATGGATTGCTGTTAAGGCCTACAAAAGAAGATAGCGACTGTCTTTGCAGAAAGATCTTTGAGCGTCTTTCCTTAAATACGTCCACCGTTAAGGAAAGCTTCTCTCCCAGGGTTTTAAACTCCATTCCCAGATCCTGTTTGTGAGAGGTAGCCCAGGTAACGTCGGTGCCGTAATCTGTGATAACAACGCCATCTCTGCCAATGACCGATCCGGATTTACCGAAATCCAGTCCAACATCATTTCCGCCCGGATTGGTGGCTACCAGTGTCAGGTAACCAAATCTTCTCCCTCCGTTACCACCATCACCGACTTTACCGTCAGAATAACGGAGTTTGAAGAATTGGAAAACGGGTTTTATAGGTTCAAAGAATTGTTCATTAGACAATACCCAGCCTACACCAAAAGAAGGGAAGAAGCCAAATTTTCTGCTGGGGGCAAAGTTTTCAGAGCCATTGTAGCCAAAATTCACTTCAGCAAAATACTTGTTATCATATGCGTAGGTGCCTCTTCCGGCGAGTCCCATGCTACGGTAAGGTATAGAGCCTGGAACATCGCCTGCAAATGCCTGCACCTGTTCCCGCTGGTTGAAAAGCAGCATGGCACTCACGTTATTTTTTTTACCGAAGCTATGTTCATAGTTTAAAGCAGACTCGATATAAAGTTGTCTCACAGAATTATTTGCCCTGCCATAACCCAGCGCATCACTTCCGTTGGAAATGAGGTTCAGGTTAATACTGCCGTCTGCCTTATAGGGACGGGCTTTATTGATCAGCCATCCGCTTCTTTGCCGGGTGCGGTCTATTTCATGCACATTGCTGACATCAAAAGAGAACAGTCCATAGGCCGACAGTCCGGGAACGAGAGCTCCCAGATCCTGTGTTAATTTCGCATTGGAAAAAACCTGGTTGGTGAATATATTCTTGAATCCTGTCTGGGTGATCTGCGCATAGGGATTAGGTTGTGCGCCCTGAGAATTCACGCTCGGCACCAGGTTGCCCGGATACATCACCGGATACAGTACCGGATTGGTTTGCATCACATTCCTGAAAACATCTTCCGGAGACACACCTGCCGTATTGTTATTGGAAATATATCCTTGTATCCCAAGATCAAATTTGGTGGTCTTCGTCCAGTTCATATTGATGTTGGAAGTAAAATTATATCGCTTGTAACGGGGAGATGAATTATAGGTTTGCAGACGATCGGTTTTCACCAGGCTTTGCTCATCGAAATAAGCCAGACCGATATAGTAAGTGGCATTGTCACTTCCGCCTCTGGAACTGAAATTGGCACGTCTGTTCTGGCTGGTATTGTTAAATATAGCGTCCATCCAATCTACATCAGGATATAAATTCGGGTCTTCTTTCCGGATCGTGGAGTTGATCGTGTTATTGGAATACTCCGGCGTGAGTCCTGAATTTCGTTCTGCCTCATTGCGCAGCATCATATACATTACGCCATCGGTAAGCTCCGGTCTTTTGGTGAAAGAAGAGATGCCCTGGTTATAGTTAAACATCAGTACCGGCTTTCCTGCTATTCCTTTCTTTGTGTTGATGATGATCACTCCATTTGCTCCGGCCACACCATAGACGGCTGTAGCAGAGGCATCTTTTAGTATGGTAAAGGAGGAAATGTCTTCGGGATCAAAGCTGTTGATATCCCTGTTCTGCACACCGTCCACCACCAGTAATGGGCTGGCACTATTGCCTGAACGGTTAAAAGTAGAAATACCCCGTATCCACAGGTCGGCGCTGTTAGATCCTGGCAGGCCTGAGCGCTGTACGCCTACCAGACCGGATATCCTTCCCGCAAGAGAGGCGCTCAGGTTGGCCACGGGTTGTTTGAGCTGTTCAATATTAACGGTCGACTGCGCACCTACCAGGCTGATTTTTTTCTGTTGTCCGAAACCTACCACCACCACTTCATTCAGACTGGAATGGGATGCTTTTAAGATGATGTCAAAATCTATGGTCTTATAGATAACAAAAGTATAAGGCTCATATCCTATCAGGCGGGCAAGAAGGCTATCCCCTCTTCTGGCGTTGATTGCAAAAGATCCTTTTGCGTTGGTAGCGGCGCCATTTTTTGTGGTCAGGTTTACCACCGATACACCGGGAATGGCGGCTCCGAGTTCATCATGAATATTTCCGGTGATCTGGATGTGATCTGGTTGCTGCGCAAAAGCATCAGTTGTTTTTAGCATTCCGCCCAGGCATGGGCCTGCCAGCAACACAAGCAATCTTAGTTTTCTAAGCATTGTTGATGTAGTTAGTAGATTAAAAATTTAAAGCTTACTGTTATTTTGGTTGGATAAGCGTATTAATGCGGCCTGCTGATCACTCTCCACTCAGCCAGTTGAAACAGGCCACTGGTACCTCCTTTGAGTGATGTGATGGCGAGGCGGTAAAATTTGTATTTGTTGGCATTGGTGAATTCGTACCTGACCGTTTTTTTCCGGCTATCGAAAAGCTGGCCTTTCCTGTCGTCCAGCACCGTCCATTTGGTAGAATCATTGGAAGCAACTATCTGCCAGTCTTTGGGATCCCTTCCATCTGCATCATCAGCGGAAGTAAGTGTGTAGGCGTCCAGACGCTGGGCTATATCATAATCCAGTTCTATAAAAAAGTTAGGAGCAAATGAGAAAATAAGGAATTTGGTATCTATGTTACCATCTATTACTTTACTGGAACCTTCTTTTGCATTAGGACCACCAGAATTCTCAATATTTACAGTTAGCCCGATGGCAAGCTGCGTCAGGTCTTTTTCCTCCTCCGGATCTGGTGGCAACAGGTCGTAGTGACGCGCTGTTTTTTTGGTACATCCCATCAGTGCGGCACCTATTAAAACCAGGATGATCAATAAACAGTGTTTGGTTGATTGGTAGCATTTCATACGTACTTTTTTTTCTTTGATTATAGTAGATAAGGATTTTGGTAACTACAGGCATAGCGCTTCCCTGACCATCTACCGGGTTTTATTTAAAACCAGTAGATGGTAAATGGTATAAGTCAGCATCTCAGGTTAACAGTACTCACACATGAAAAATCGATTTAGCAACTCAGGCATAGTAATGTCTTCTTTCCATTTATCAGGAAAGGAGAACATGTTTTTAACCAGAAAATTAACTGAGCAGCAGATAACCGGACGCTGGAATGGTATAGTCAGGCATGTCAGGACAACTCATCGTGGCCCTATGCAATAACAACAAAGTATTATAACTTTAAGAAAATAGCTTTCATCAGATAAGAATTGTTTTCATTCGATAAACGCCAGAAGTATCATCGAAATATTCAAATAATATTAACGAACTATAATAAAATTATAAAATCCGGTTTAGAGTTTTTGTTAACAGAATACAACAAATTTTAAATGGAATCTTATCCCCTTACAATACATGAGGTTAGAGAAAATAGAATAGCAGCAGATATCTTGAATACGACCGGATTGGAACGGATCTGCTATTATGAAAAGAGCAATTATTAAACAGGTATGTTCAGCAGATCATCAACAACCTGTTTTGTCCGGGCTTTTCCTTTGGGGCACGGTGAAGACAAGGAGGAACCTGGCTTTCAGGATGGTCAACCGCCAACCGCCACAGATTACCAAGACCTAAGTTTACCGGATGCGCGTTAGTGTTAGCCTGATAATGCAGATCGAAGAAATTATCAGTCAGGAATGATTCGAAACCTTCATCTGCGCCATCATACAGCTTTCTGAGTTCTTTTCGTATTTCCGGAATCAATACTTTCTGCCGGCCTTGTGAATTTGGTAATATTTCACTGGCCTCACCATAATAAGTGCATAAAAAAGTATCTGTTGGTATGGGAGAACGATCAACATGAAAAGAATAAACATCGGTTGGAAAAAAGGGGTACGTATCATCCCGATCATAATGACTGATCACATTAAGCACTGGCGATGCGCCGTGAGCTGTCAATAGCTTAAAGTCATTTAATAGTATTTCACGTGCAAGTTGTCCTTGTTCACTCAACTGAAGCGCACACAGTTCTTCCTGTTCAATGACTGTTATATTTCCGCTTAACGCCACCTTTTCAACAATCTCAGAAAAATCACCCGTGAGTGTACGAGACCAACAGGCCGCATTTATATTCCCACTGAATTGCGTAGAAACAAGTTCCTGAAAAGTCGTAACACTGCGAATCTGATTCTCCGCATGAGATAAATCTATCATAATAATTAATATCAAATCTTTTGACAACGAAGTACGGAAATATGGCAAGTCTCCGCCGGATCGCGTTTATCAAAGGTAGCCAATGATAATTATTATGGCCCATCTTTCTATACTTCATCCTCTTCCTGCGGTATATATCGCAGGGAATTCATCGCGTCTGCATTCCGATAAATGTACTTCTGGTCAATGGTGTAACGATTGGGCTGCATCAGATCCAGCAGCAGCTTTTCCTGTGCCTGAAATTCGTCCTGTAAAATAGGCAGTGAAATATTCTGTGCATCAAAAGAAACTCCCAGTCCATTAGAAGCAATTATCTGGAAAATCATACCTATTGTTCTACTACCTGCCCGGGAATCGTAAATGGTGTGTTCCCCGGTGCCTATGTAATCATATACTGTACTGAACGCCCCAATCAAATTAGAGATACAATACTCCGGAAGATGGTCATCTCTCAACTCATCATATGTTTCCTGAATAATATTCTTCGGATCTTCGATTTCACCCTCTTCATTTATCTCAAACGGATATACCTCTCCAAATACTTTTTCAAATAGTTCCTGGTTGATTTTTTTTGCTGCTACTGCATCCCAGCAAAAGTTCCAGATTGGCCGCAGCAGCTCCACATACGCTTCATAGCCTTCCTGGTTTTTCTCCAGGATATCATATATGTAGGTGATGTTCCACATATGCCAGAATAACATATTTTCATCCAGGATTTTCGGAACCCCGTTTGCTATCGTCTGCTCATATTCCGCGTTTGTAATCTTCATATTTTAATAGCCGTTGCTGATAACGAAAATACAAAATCCCCCTTCACCATTAAACATAATGAGCTGCTTCCACACCTTAAAAGAAATCAGATAAAAAAGTAGGGGCTGGACAGCCCCCGCCGGTTGAATGTTTGCTTATGAGAAAATCTTAATTACCATTATCCACTGCCCAAACTGAGCCTGGCCAGGAAAATCACCCTGACAGTCTATAGTAAAATAGTATTAGTAAAAGGAATATGGTGAGTTGGCTATCTGCTTCACATGACAGGTAGCTGAGCGCTTTTTAAAGCAACGGCCATCTTTATAGGTAACAGCCTACATGATTTGCTGTGACAAACATAGGAAAAAAAATGATACAAGCAACTTCCTGTAATCATCAGCCGCATTTTCCCCGCTCCCTCCAGGCATTCACTGCCGTCAATTTTGTACCTGCCAACGTCAACAGCTTTGCTACTAAATTATCTTGTAGCTCATTCCAGGAATGTCAGCAACCAAAGAACTTCCTTTCCTGCACGGGCATGTGTAAAGAAAATGCTTCTTTCCCCTGCGTATTAATCCTTTATTAATAGTTTTATTAATTCTCCCCTCTTTTATTTGCATTATCAATGCAGGCTTTGCTTAAAAGCCCTGTAAGAAAAACCCTTTTCCACCCTTAAATTTCCATGTTATGAAGACAAGCAATTATCTCTTTGCGTTATTGGCAGCCGCATGTTTGTTGGCCTCCTGTACCAAAGCACGTCTGAAAGAAGACATTTCGCCTTTAGCGGCCGACAAAGCCCTTTCAACCGCTACCTTGAATCTCACTGCTATTCCTGGCGCACCGGGCGACCCCAATATCAAATACTTCGGCCGGTGGAACTTTGGCGATACGAGTCAGTATACGAACTATTGGGGTGGTGGCTATCTCCGCGTAAAATTTACCGGCACCACCATAAAGATGAAGGTGGGGCACCCTACCCATTATTTTGCTAAAATTGATAACGGCCCATGGGTAAGCTATCTGAATGCAAGCGGAACAATTAACCTCACGCCTACGCCCTTATCGTCCGGCACTCACACTATCAGTGTAGCACAGGGCAAGGACTATGACTATCTATTCAACTTCCAGGGCTTTATCCTGGATGCGGGCGCCACCACCAGCGCTCCTTCAGCAGCTACGGACCTGATTGAATGGATAGGCGACTCTATCACCGCCGGTTACACCGATGCGCAGGCTAACGTTTCCGGATATCCGTGGGTATGTTCTGAGCTGTTAGGTACTGAACATACACAGATTGCCTACCCCGGCATTACACTGGTAAGTGGTTATGCAAATGAAGGAAGTATGGAAGTGCAGTATTTCAAACAGCGGAATTCCTCACAGGCAAATTCACCGGACTGGGATTTTACCAGGTATACGCCCAAGATCATTGTCATCAACCTGGGGACCAATGATAACGGCAAACAGGTACCAGACGCACAGTTCCAGAGTTCTTACATCGCATTTCTGGCTAACATCCGGAACAAATTTCCCAATGCAGAGATCTTTGTCATGAGAACCTTTATCAATGTAAAAACAACACCCACCCTTGCGGCAGTCAATGCCAGGATTGCGGCCGGCGACAACAAACTGCATTATATCAACACGGACGGCTGGATGACCAACGCTGATTATACCGATGGCCTTCATCCAAGTGTAAGCGGCAATATTAAAGCCGCCAATCTGTTGAAACCAATCTTAGAACCCTATCTCACCGGTGTACCGGCAAGTGCGGTAACCTTTTACCAGGATGTGAACTATGGCGGTGCTGCCAGTCAGCCGATACCAGTAGGCAATTACACCCTGTCCCAGATGGCGGCCAAAGGCATTCCGAATGACTGGGCTTCCTCTGTAAAAGTACCCGCAGGCCGTACTTTGATTATGTATGCAGATGATAATTTCAGCGGCACCTCATGGACCAGAACCAGCGACACGCCCAATTTTACTACATTGAGCCCCAATGCCAACGACCAGGTGTCTTCCATAAAAGTGCAGTAAAAAATATTTGTATTGACAACAGCGGGTATCTCATTAAAAGAGATGCCCGCTTTTAATGAGCAAAAAAACGATGTTCTTTCATTCCGAAACACTTGCTAATATAACATTCCAAGGTTTGATGGTAATGAGCGGGATTTATTTAAAAAGGAAAATTTGGGGAATGGGAAGTGCAAACAATGATCAGTTACTTTTATTTGGGTTCAACTTTATAAGTGCAACGTCTTCCATCGTTCAGCACGTGTTCTACCCGGTTTACTTTAGCATCCAGCACTTCCCTGAAAATATTCAGTTCAGCTTTACAGAAACCCTGACAGGCAGTAGCGGCAGTACAAATGGGACAATGATCTTCAATCAGCAGATAACTTTCTCCTGCTTTCTCGTAACGGGCCATGTATCCCTCCTGGTCACGCAATGCGGCCAACTTTCTTACGCGTGATTCCAATTCGTTGTCGTCGCCTATGTTTTTTAAATAACGTTCTTTGCTCTCTTCTGCATTTGCGGCTATCACAGATTTTAATCCTTCTTCGCCAAACAGTGTTCTTACTTTATTGATCAACTTCACAGATATTTCCGCATGTGCATCCGGAAAACGGGAATGTCCGGCGGGTGCCAATGCCCATACCTGTTGCGGACGCCCGCGACCTTTCACTTCTGTTGATGCTACCACAAGACCTTCATTGGCCAGCTTTATCAGATGAAAGCGCGCCCCTTCGGTAGACAGTCCTAGTTCCTTTGCCAATGCAATGAGTGGCATAGGACCATTTCTCTTCAGGATGAGTAAAGCCTTTTCATTTTCTCCCATCATAGCTAAAAATATTAAACGCAAATATACAAAAAGAATATTTGGTTTAATAGGCATAATGCCCACTGAAATATGCTTTTACAACCCTGTATTACGTTTTTTGAATACGGTCAGATGGTAGCCACGATATCTAAAACACATTTTAAATAACTAAAAATCAATACTTTATAATAATAATTACCTCTATAAATAATTCCTATAGCCCTATCAATATTTAACATATTTTACACAGTGTTTATTTGGTTTAATATTTTTGTTCTACTTTTGAGGCGTAAACAGATTTCTCATCCTAATAACTAATATCATGGCATTTCAACTTCCATCTCTTCCATATGAGCACAGTGCATTGGAACCATATATAGATACCTTAACCATGGAAATACATCATGGAAAACATCACCAGGCGTATGTAGATAATCTCAATAAAGCCATTGCAGGCACTCCGCACGAAAACAAAACGCTGGTCGAACTGGTGGCCCACGCAGGCGCCATCAGCACACCCGTTAGAAATAACGCAGGAGGGCATTGGAACCATAGTTTCTTCTGGGAAAGTCTTTCTCCTGCCGGCGGAGGCGCTCCTGAAGGAGCATTGGCGGACACGATCGATGCCACGTTTGGCTCTTTTGATCAGTTCCAGGCACAATTCAACGCAGCAGCCATCTCCCGCTTCGGCTCCGGATGGGCATGGCTTATATTGAACCAGGAAGGTACCCTGCAAATCACTTCTACCCCCAACCAGGATAATCCACTGATGGATATTGCAGAGGTAAAAGGTATTCCTGTTATCGGTGTAGATGTATGGGAACACGCTTATTATCTCAAATACCAGAACAAACGCGCCGATTACCTGGGCGCTTACTGGAACCTGCTCAACTGGAAACAAGCTTCTCAATTATATACCACCAACAAATGATTCAACCTATAAAATACGCAGCTTATACCGGCATGACAGCGATCCTGCTGTCGATGCTGGTAGGTTGCGGTCAAAGCAACCTACACACGGAAGGCCCATCTGCGCCGCAGGAATTTCCTGTTATTACAATCGCTCCAAAAGATGCTGAATTGTATTTCGATTACCCGGCCACTGTACGCGGGCAACAGAACGTAGACATCAGACCTAAAATAGACGGCTATATATCCGATATCCTGGTAGACGAAGGTGCAAAGGTGAAAAAGGGACAGCTACTTTTCCGTATCAGTAACCCGGTGTATGAACAGGAAGTGGTTACTGCACAGGCATCCATCAAAAGAGCAGAAGCGGCTGTAAACACTGCACAAATGAAAGTACTGAAAACCGAGCCACTGGTGAAGAAAGAAATTATCAGTGAATTCGATCTGCAAACGGCTCACCTGGAACTGGATGCCCGGCAGGCAGAACTGGCGCAGGCCAGGGCCGCACTCAGGAACGCAAGTACCAATCTTGGTTATACCACTATATATAGTCCGGCTGCCGGCGTAATAGGCATCCTTCCTTACAAAAAGGGAAGCCTGGTGGGCAGCACAGCGGAACAACCACTTACCGTATTATCCGATATTTCTAACGTGCACGTATACTTTTCCTTTTCGGAAAAGCAGTTGCTCGACCTGATAGATAATACGGGGCATAGTGGTTCCGAAGATGCACTGAAACAATTACCACCTGTTCAGCTGGTACTGGCCAATGGCAGTATTTACCCGGAGCAAGGTTCCATTGAAACAACAGGAGGACAAATCAATTCCGCCACAGGTGCTATCAGCATGCGGGCCCTGTTCTCCAATAAATCAGGCATTATACGCAGCGGAAGCAGCGCCACCATCCGCATTTCCCAACCGGTAAAAAATGCGCTGATTGTACCCGCCAAAGCAACCTACGAAGTACAGGGCAAAAAATTTGTGGTGAAGATCGACAGCACAGGCACTGCACAATCCGTTGAGATTAAAGTAAACGCCCTCCCGGCAGGTGATGCCTTTATCGTAAAAAGCGGGCTGCAACGCGGCGACCGCATCGTTTCCCAAGATGTGGGAACGATAAAAGACGGCGATAAAATCAAACCCAAAAGTACCGTAACAGCAACGGCTGCACGATAATTTAACGGCAGTCCATTCAGCTCAGGCAATGCCTCTCACAAGGCATGCCTTAGCTACTGCTTTACCCGGAAAATAGAGAATTATGTTAAAGAAATTTGTAGATAACCCGGTACTTTCTACCGTTATCTCCATCATCATCGTCATATTGGGAATTCTGGGACTTACCACACTACCCATTTCACAATACCCGGAAATAGCGCCGCCTACGGTCCAGGTTTCGGCAGCCTACCAGGGCGCCAACGCCGATGTGGTTATGAAAAGCGTGATCATTCCACTTGAAGAACAGATCAACGGTGTGGAGCATATGACTTATATGACCTCCAAAGCCAGTAACGACGGCACCGCCGTTATTACGGTCAACTTCGAGCAGGGTACCGATCCGGACCTGGCCGCCATCAACGTACAAAACCGCGTGGCAAAAGCCACAGGCGTAATGCCGCCGGAAGTATTGAAAACAGGTATCACTACCACCAAAAAAATCAATGCGCAGATCTTCGGATTCTTCCTTTACAGTGAAAGTAATTCGTATGATATCAGCTTCCTGGACAACTACATGCGCATCAATATCATCCCGGAACTCAAACGTATCCCTGGTGTAGCGGATTTTGAGATCTGGAGCGACCAGACCTATTCCATGCGCATCTGGCTGAAACCCGATGTAATGGCCGCTTATGGACTGATGCCGGACGATGTTGTGAAAGCCCTGTCGGAGCAAAACATTGAAGCCGCTCCGGGCAAACTGGGAGAAAACAGTAAAAAGACATTTGAATATGTACTGAAATATACCGGCCGCCTGGAAGCACCTGAACAATTTGAAGACATCGTGCTGAAGGCCACCAACAGTGGCCAGATACTGCGTTTGAAAGATGTAGCCAGGGTAGAAATGGGTGCATTCAATTACAACATGAACCTGACCGCCTATGCTCACCCTTCTTCCGGAGGATCTGTGATACAATCTGCCGGTGCAAATGCACATGAGATCAACGAAAAAGTGGAAGCGATGCTGAATAAAGCGTCCGTCAATTTTCCAGCTGGCGTGAAATGGGCCACGTTTAATAACGTCAACAGTTTCCTCGATGCTTCTATCGCCAAACTGGTGCAAACGTTGATAGAAGCGTTTATCCTGGTATTCATCATTGTATTCATCTTCCTGCAGGACTTCCGGTCTACTTTAATCCCCGCCATTGCAGTACCTGTATCGATTATCGGTACTTTCTTCTTCCTGAAGATATTTGGTTTTACACTCAACCTGCTAACCCTGTTTGCGCTGGTACTGGCCATCGGGATTGTGGTAGATGATGCCATTGTAGTAGTGGAAGCCGTGCACGCAAAAATAGACCAGGGCGCCAGATCTGCCAGGAAAGCGACTTTGCATGCCATGCATGAAATCAGTGCGGCTATTATATCCATCACCCTGATTATGGCCGCCGTGTTTGTACCGGTTACCTTTATACAAGGCTCTGCAGGTGTATTCTACAAACAATTCGGACTTACACTGGCGGTAGCCATTATTATTTCAGCGGTAAATGCGCTGACCTTAAGTCCTGCGCTTTGTGCCCTGTTCCTGAAACCTCATCATGAAGAAACCGTTCATAAAAAGAACCTGCTGCAAAGATTCTTCATGGCATTTAATACCGCGTTTACCGCTATAACGGACAGGTATATACGCGCTATTAAATTCCTGGTCAAGCGTAAATGGATCAGCGTAGCAGGTATTGCCGGGTTTGCCGTATTGCTGGTATTCTTCCTGAAAACCACTCCTACCGGCTTTGTTCCCAACGAAGATTCAGGCGCTATTTACGGTGATATTATTTTACCGCCCGCTTCTACGCTGGAACAAACCACGAAGATCACCGACCTGGTAGACAGTATTGTTCGCGCCATACCGGAAGTAGAAGTAAGTTCCCGCCTGGTGGGTATGAACCTGATCAGTGGCACCGGCGGCGCTTACGGCTGCCTGTTCATTGCCCTGAAACCCTGGAAAGAAAGGACGAAGAAAGGGCAGGATATCAATAGCCTGGTAGGGCAACTATTTGCACAAACACGACAGATAAAAGGAGCTGACATCATCTTTTTCGCTGCCCCTACCCTTCAGGGATTTGGCAATAACTCAGGATTTGAAATACAATTACTGGATAAAGCAGGTGGCAGCTACGAGAATTTTGGTTCCTCTGTTGACCGGTTTATGGATGGTTTAAGAAAACGTCCTGAAATTATGTACGCGGCTACACCATATAACACCAACCTGCCGCAATACAAAGTGAAAGTGAATGTGCCGCTGGCGAAAGAAGCGGGTGTAGATGTGGGAAGCCTTTTAAGAACATTGCAAGGCTATCTCGGAGGTATATACGCTTCTGATTTCAACCGGTTTGGTAAACAGTATAAAGTAATGTTGCAATCAACCCCGGATTACCGTGCAGAAGAAGCCGACCTGGAAAAGATATATGTCCGGAACGATAAAGGCGACATGGCGCCGGTTTCTTCTTTTGTTACATTGGAAAGAACCAGTGGTCCGGAATTTATCAACCGTTTCAATCTTTATACTGCCGCCGCCGTGAGTGGAGCCCCCAATCCGGGTTACAGCTCGGGCGATGCGATCCGCGCCATCCAGGACGTAGCCAGGCAAACATTACCGAGAGGCATTGATTTCGACTACAGCGCATTGACCAGGGAAGAGATCAACAGTGGCAATCAGACCCTCATTATCTTCGGTCTCTGCCTGATATTCGTTTATTTCCTGCTGAGTGCCCAGTACAAAAGCTATATACTTCCTTTGGCGGTACTATTGTCTTTGCCCATCGGACTGGCCGGCGCGTTTCTCTTTGCCCGCATAGCAGGATTAGATAATAATATCTTCCTCCAGATCAGTCTTATTATGCTGATCGGGTTACTTGCCAAAAACGCTATCCTGATTGTTGAATTTTCTGTACAACGCAGGCACAGCGGATTAAGTCTTGTGCGCTCGGCGGTGTCGGCAGCGGCGGCCAGGTTACGTCCTATTCTCATGACCTCCTTCGCATTCGTTTTCGGGCTGATTCCTCTGATGCTGGCCAGCGGAGTAGGCGCATTAAGCAACCGCTCCATCGGTACAGCCGCTGTGGGAGGTATGTTAATAGGAACCGTATTCGGCATCTTCGTTATACCCGTACTCTTTATCATATTCCAGGCATTACACGAACGCATCAGCGGACACCCGCTGCAAGAACGCAGGGAAGAGGAACAGGAAGAAATAATGGAAAGAAGCCCTGTGCATTTTTAAACGTTCAATACAAAGCATCATGAAATATGGATATATAGGACTGGTGGTATTAGGGTTATCGGTTGTTTCCTGTAAGATAACAAGGCCGTACACATCTCCGGAGGCCGGTCCCTCCTCCCTCTACCGGGAACAATCCGGTACCGACACTGCCAATATCGCTTCCGTTAACTGGAGCGACTTCTTTAAAGACACAACACTCCAGGCACTCATTGCAAAAGGATTACAGGAAAACCTGGATATGAAAATGGCCGTACAGCGGATCATGGCGGCACAGGCGAGTTACCGGCAAAGCAAACTGGCCTTCCTCCCCGATTTGAATGGAAGTGTGTCGGTAAAAGAATCCCGGCTTTCTTTTCCACAAGGCTACGGCATCATTAACAGTGCCACGCAATATGACCTGGGTTTCACCGCCGGCTGGGAAGCAGATATATGGGGAAAATTAAGAAGCGGGAAACGCGCTGCTCTGGCCAATTTACTGGCTACCGACGCTGCTAAACGGGCTATCCGGAGTAAACTCGTCAGCGATATCGCAGTGGCCTACTATTCACTGCTCGCGCTGGATGCACAACTGAAAGTGCTGGAACTCACACTGAAAAACAGGAAAGAAGATGTGGCCGCCATGCGGGATCTGAAAGCCTCTGCTATTGTAAATGGTGCTGCCATTGTACAAAGTGAGGCCAACCAGTATACCGTGGAAGTAGCCATTCCTGATACAAAACGACAGATCAGGGAAACAGAAAATTTACTCTGCATGTTGTTAAGCATGCCTTCCGGGACCATTGAGCGGAGCAGTCTTTCCACGCAGTTGCTACCCGGCACACTGACGGTAGGAGTACCTGCACAGTTACTCCGCTTCAGACCAGATGTGCAGGAGGCAGAACTAACGTTCCGCTCCGCATTCGAAATGACCAATATCGCCAGAACCGCCTTCTACCCAACGCTAAGTATAAGCGCCAGCGGAGGTTTCAGCAGTTTTGACTTCTCTCAATGGTTTACTGGTACAGGGCTTTTTGCCAATGTGGTAGGAGGACTTACACAACCTGTTTTTAACCGGGGATTAAATACCGCCCGTTTGAAAACAGCAGAGGCAAAGCAACAGGAAGCATTTTACAATTTCAGCAAATCTTTGCTGACCGCAGGCAGAGAAGTATCCGATGCTTTATACGCATTGCAATCGGCCCGTGAAAAAGAAAGCGGCCGTTCAAGACAGCTCGTTGCCCTGGAGAAGTCGGTTGAATTTACAAAAGACCTGTTGCGTTACAGCGAAACAACTAATTATACAGATGTACTTACTTCTGAGCAGCATTTACTTTCTGCGCAGATGGGACAGATCGGAGATCAATTGCAGCAATGGCAGGCGGTTATTGCCCTCTATAGGGCAGTGGGAGGTGGAGCCATGTAGTTTGGACTAGGTTTTAGTAAAAGCAAGAAACCCAATGCGCTTGATTGAGCATTGGGTTTTCTTGCGTGTGTACGTCGTTAAATAATCACTTTCTACCGGAGAAACCGTCTCACCAATTCTTCCTGCAATGATTTGCCCCGGTCCTCATTATACCAGTTTTGAAGTGCTACCTTGCTGGCTTCCGCATCTGCCTGATCTGCTTTCAGCTGCTCCCGCAGCGTTTGCGCACCAACAGGCCTGGGCCCCCATACAAAGAGGTCATTGCCGGCCATGTCCCTCACAATAAGTTTGGGAATACTTTTGGTGCCAGCCGTCAGGTAGCTTTCAATCAGCAACGGAGGCGTATCCCGCAGCTGGATATCATAGCTGATCCCGTCATTTTGTTCCGTCATCCGTATCAGAAAGGGAATGATATGTGCGGCATCTCCACACCAGGGCTCCGTAATTATTATCCAATGCTGCCGCTCAGATATTTCCTTTATCCTGTTTACCAGCTTTTCGTCCAGCACCAGCTGTTTATCCCAGCGGCGCATGCGGGACTTATTCAACCTGGTATAATTGAAATACTGCTCGTTGTTATACGGATACCCGGGATTCGGGTTATCCAGTATTTCGTCAAATAGCTGCTTATACGCTTCGTAGTTCATATGCACCACAAAAATAGGCATTTATTAATTCCGGCCGGCCATTACGCCACCATCCACATCCCATATGGCGCCGGTTACCCAGCTGGTATGGTCCGACAGCAAAAAGACGATCGTCTGCGCCACATCTTCGGCCTGCCCTACGCGGCCAATCGGGTGAAAGCCGTTAAAACCTTCAAGGGTCTGTTTGATCGCATCCTTTTCAATAAACGATTGATAGATGGGCGTTACCACTACCGCAGGAGACACTGCATTGACGCGGATGTTGTAATCGGCCAGTTCCATGGCCAGGTGTTGTGTAAAACTATGCAGTCCTGCTTTAGCCATAGAATAGGCAGCAGAAGGCGTTGCTTTGATAGCCTGCTTTGCCCACATAGAACCTACGTTTACAATAGCTCCTCCCCCATTGCCTTTCATAACATGGGTTGCTGCCTGGGTAATAAAGAAAAAGGATTTATTAAAGGCATGATAGGTATCATAGTCTGCTTCCGTATGCTCCAGGAATGTTTTCGGTTTAAAATAACCGGCGGCATTTACCAGGTAAGCCAGTTCAGGTAGTTCCGTCGTGATACCGGCTGCGAAAGCCATTACTGCTGTCATATTCGCCAGGTCTACCTGGTAAAATTTCACCTTACCGATCCTGGAAAGCGCTTTTTCAGCCGCTATGATATTTTCTTTGTCCCGCGCCACGATGGCCACTTCCACATCCTGTTTCAGTAACAGTTCTGCTGTTGCCCGGCCAATACCGGTAGTGCCGCCCACGATTAATGCTTGTTTCATTTTTGCTATTTTAAAGTTATTTCTACCGGAATGATATTCCGGCGAAAAGTTTACAATGCAAAATTCGCTCACACTATTCCCCCAGGAAAGGGACAAAAGTGAAAATGAATGGTAATTTTCGGAGAGATGGGAATGCCAGGGTGCTTTTTATGGGACATAGGTGATAAACCATTCCGCTATAGACGAGGTAGTTGATTACTGTACCGTTTTACGGAACCCGGATGGAGAAATACCTGCGTGCTTCTTGAAATACTTTACAAAATAAGAAGGATCGTCAAATCCAAGACGGTAGCCCACCTGGTTTACATTCAGGCTGGAGTGCAACAAAAAGCGTTTCGCCTCCAGGATGATACGCTCCTGTATCATCTGCAACGGGGTTTTATTCAATTGCTGATGCGTAAGATCTGTCAGGGTACGCGGGGAAACATGCATGATAGCTGCATATTCCGCCACCGTGAGTCCTTTTTTATAATTTTCACTGATAAGATTTACAAAATGTATGAGCTGCAAACGTTTTTCGTCCACCAAAAACGGGGCCTTCCCCTGGATTTTATCATATTCATTTTTACGTCGCTGTACCTGTATCAGAAAAGATTTCAGGTAGGTTCTGAGCAATTCTTCTTTTCCAAATGCTGTATCCTCTGCCAGTTCCGCATTGATCTGTTGAATGTACTCTCCCAGTATCGGTTCAATACCTTTACCGATGCAACAGGATGGCGTCTGATAGGGATTATTAAACAAACTGCATTTTAAAAAAAAGTCTATCTCTGTATCTTTCTGCACCAAAAAAGATTCATTAAAATGTATCAGTACCCCTTCATAATCTGTATGCTGATCAAAATAATGCACCTGGTTGGGAGCGATAAAAAAGATCGCATTCTCCAATACATCATACGCTTTAAAATCTACGAAATGCGTGCCCTTACCCGACTGAAACCAGATGATCTGGTAATAGCTGTGGATATGTGGCTTAGTGGTATCAGCCTGGTTTTTCCGCAGGTAGCTGCCAAGATCATGAATGGCAAACTGCAACTGCTGCGGCTTTTCTTTGTGCAGATGATACTCGTTGATAACATTTGCTTTCTCTTTACTCATGACGGCCGGATTTTTTGAATGAACACACCGATAGATAGCTGCAACTTTACTGAATGCAAATCATAACGAAGTTACCGGATGTTGGTTAAAGTAGCAATGCCGGTGACTTGCATTTGAAAGAAGCAGACCACCTTTGGGCCTGCATGGCCCGGGCATTATGCGCCAACAGCCAGGGGCGATTTGCCGGAATTTACCATGAATTCTCCCAAAAGTACAGTAGACTTGCGTTTCAATACCCACAATTTTGCAATATGGGAAAAACAAACCGGATCACCATTATCGGCGCAGGGTTAAGCGGGCTTACACTGGCCTACCTGTTGCATAAGGCAGGAACAAAAGTCAATATACTGGAAGCCTCTCCGCGTATAGGAGGACGTATTCAGACCCAAACGGGACAACGGGGTACTCCGATGGAACTGGGCGCCACCTGGTTTTCGGATCAGCCCCCGCACCTGATAGCACTCACGGAAGAATTGGGACTTACCAGGTTTCCGCAATTTGCGGAAGGCATCTCCCTTTTTCAAACTAAATCTTTTGAGCCGCCGCAACAGTTTTATATTCCTGCATCTGACGCGCCTTCCTACCGGCTGGCGGGCGGTACAAAAGTACTCATTGATGCTTTGCTGGCCCGTATCGGTGAGCATGCCGTTTCTCTGAATTCAAGGGTTACGGCCATTCACGCCGCACCGGATGGTCTTGTGGTTAGCATGGGTGCTGACCGCTCTATTACAGCCGATGCCGTAGTCACCTGTATTCCTCCGCAATTGCTGGTAGCCGGAATTACCTTTCATCCACAACTACCGGCAGCCGTAACGGATGTGTTGCCCGCCGTACAAACCTGGATGGCCGGTGCGGTTAAATTCACCATTGAATTTACTGCGCCTTTCTGGAGATCGAAGAAGATGTCGGGGATGTTATACAGTCATGCCGGCATGGTAACGGAAATGTATGATCACTCCAGTTATGACGGTGATAAATATGCGTTGACCGGTTTTTTAAATCCCGGAGCCGCCCATTATTCACAGGAAGTGCGGCAGGAATTTGTATTGCGGCAATTGCAGGAACTGTTTGGCGACGAAATAATGCAGGCCGTGGGATACTACGATAAAGTATGGAATGATGAATATCTTCTTTCCGGAACGGCTTTCATTCAACGCCCGCACCAGTACAACGGGCATCCGGTTTTCCATCAGCCTTATATGAATAACAGGTTATTCTTCTGTGGCACTGAAACATCTGCGGTTTGCGGCGGCTATATGGAAGGAGCTGTATCTGCTGCGAAAAGAACCGTCGAAGCATTGCACTATGCAGGTTTCGCCTGATAACCATCTATTGATCATATTACAAAGGGCAGATGAGTTCATCTGCCCTTTGTAATATGATCAATGCCGGAGATGTCCAAGGCGCATTCATCGTCTCTGATTCATTTTTTCTTTTCAAGCTACAATGATTATATTTGATATGACACAGAAATTAGCTATACTTATATCGTTCCATGTTATATCTGCAGCGCAGTTGCTTACAATTATTTAATATGCAATGTCTGCAGGTCGTATTACTTTTGAGAGGGATGTCAGACAACCAGTCTGCCTTAAAAAGGCCAGTATGCACCAATTCACTTATACCAGCCAGCTAGATGAACTCAATGATGAAGCGCTATTGGAACAATTCCAGCAGGGCAATACCCTTGCGTTTGAAGAATTGTACAAAAGATTCTGGGGCGTACTTTACCTCCAGGCATACCGCATATTAGTACAGGAAGAAGATGCCCAGGATATTGTACAGGAAGTATTTACCGCCCTGTGGACCAAAGCCGCCAGCATAGAGCTGTCCGGCTCTCTGGCCGCTTATCTGTATGTAGCTACGCGAAACAGGGTACTGAATATGCTCGCATCCAAACGTACTTACCAGACACACCTGTCTTCTTTGAAACATTTCATTTCAGGCACTGACAACAACTCTCTCCAATACATCACCGAAAAAGAAATGACCGCCCGTATGGAGCGTGAAATACGCGCGCTCCCCGCTAAAATGCGGGAAGTATTTGAGCTGAGCCGGAAAACAGCGCTTACTCACAGAGAAATAGCCCATCAATTGCAGCTGTCGCAGGAAACCGTGAAGAAGCAGATCAGCAATGCCATCCGCACCCTCCGTCATAAAATGGCGCACTTTTCCTTTTTCTGCTAGGTAAATCGCAGTTCCTATAAAAAATATTCTGCCGGCATCTACCCCCCTTTTTAATTTCAACTGTCTTTAATGAAAGGTACATGCCTTTTAATATGCCCATGCAGGACATCAAAAAGTTATTGAAAAAATATATTGCCGGGAAATGTACCCCGGAAGAACAACTATTAATAGAACAATGGTATCAGCAGGCTGGCGATAACAGTAAAGCTGATGTTTCCGGACTTCCTTTTGAGCAACTCGAAAGCAGCATCTGGCAACAGGTACAACAACAGACTACACCGCAGCCTAAACGGGTGCCCATGCAACGCACTACCTTGTTAAAAATAGCTGCGTCCCTGCTGCTCATCATAGGTACCGGGATGCTGATATGGTTGCCCCGTCCGGCCAAAGAAAACTGGCAGGAAGTATTTGCGTCAAAAGGAGTTCCCTTGCATTTCACACTCGACGACGGCAGCCAGGTATGGCTCAATGCGGGCAGCGGTTTGCGATATCCGGCCCATTTCACCGGCACCGACAGGAAGATAGAATTGTTATCTGGGGAAATATGCCTGGATGTAAAACAGGATCCTGCACGTCCTTTTATCATCAAATCTGGTCAGGTCAGCACCCGCGTACTGGGCACCATCTTTAATGTACGTAATTACCCGCAACTGGCTTTCCTGCAAGTGACCGTACAACAGGGGAAAGTGGCCGTGCAGGCTGACGCACAACAGACTGCAGCAGAGGTAGTGGTGCTACCCAATGAACAGCTGACCATCAACACCGCGTCTCCTGCCGTCAGTAAAACAAATGTAGATGCAAAAGCAGTGAATGGATGGACCTCCGGCAAATTGCTCTTTAACAATGAAAGACTCGATATCATCGCCATCACGCTGGAGAACAGATACCATAAAAAGATCTCTTTTGCCAGCCCTTCCCTGAGCGCCTATCGTATTACCGCAGGGATTGAGGCTACTGATTCCCTGCAGGAAGTACTGGAAGTACTTTGCCTGGCCAATAAACTCTACTATACCACAGCAGGTGAACATATTACTTTTCGTAAACAACCCATCTAAAACATATTGCCTATGCCCATCACATAAGGTCATTAAAAAACCGGCAGGAATAAATCCCGCCGGCCGCTTAAAAAGAAAAGATCAATGCGTAACGCCAATCACTTATTGATCCTTCTCTCTGGATTTTATTAACGATTTAATCAATTATTAAAACCCGTATAAAGGTATGAAAATTTATACCAGGATTGTCGTGTCCTTAATTCAACAGATCATGAAAACAGGATGCAGGTTATTTATCCTTATTCTTATGAGCACGCAACTATTGCTGGGAGCCGTTTCCAAAGGCCAGTCGCGTACCGGCGATGAAACCATCGACTGCTCTTTTTCCCGGCAATCACTCAAAGAAGCATTTAGCATCATTCAACAAAAAACAAACTACCTGTTTGTCTATAATGAACAGGTGATTGCGCCGTACAAAACCGTGGACCTGCAAGCCAGGCAAAAAACAGTGGCCTGGACGGTCAATGAACTCCTACGTAATACCAGGCTGACGTACAAAATACAAAACAACAAGATCATCATCCTGGAAAAAGAAAAGGCTGCTACTCCTCCTCCATCTCCCGCTTTTACCGTACTGGCTGCGGAAAAAGTAAAAGGCAAGGTGACTGATGAAAAAGGTACCCCGCTGCCAGGTGTAACCGTAGCCGTTAAAAATGCCAACCGGGGCGCCGTTACCGACAACGAAGGCGTTTTTTCCGTAGATGCCGCTGTAGGCGATATCCTGCTCTTTTCCATGTCTGGCTATATGCGCCGGGAAGTAACCGTGGCGGTGGGTCATCTCGGCACCATCGTACTGCAGGAAGATGTAAAAGGGCTGGAAGAAGTAGTAGTAGTGGGTTACGGAACGCAGAAAAAAAGAGATATCACCGGTTCCATCTCTTCCGTAAAAGGAAGCGAAATTGCCGAACAACCTACCACCAATGCTGCACAGGCGTTAAAAGGTAAAGTAGCCGGACTGGATGTATTCAGCAGTGGTAACGAACCTGGCGCCGGCGCTAATATCCTCCTGCGTGGACAGCGCTCTATCAAAAATGATAACAGCCCTTTGATTGTATTGGACGGAATCCCGATGGTGGGAGGTTTTAATGAAATCAACCCCAATGACATTGCCTCGGTGGAAGTGCTGAAAGATGCTTCTTCTACCGCCATCTATGGCTCCCGTGCAGCCAATGGCGTGTTGATCATTACTACCAAAAGAGGAAAAGCCGGCAAAACCAACGTGAACTACGATGCTTATTATGGCGCCACTTCCATCACAAAGAAACTGGATCTGATGAATGGTGAACAGTTTGCACAACTTCGCCGCGAAGCCGCCAGAACAGCCGATCCCAATAACAATTACCCGGCAGACGCCACGCTTTTTGATGATATTGCCCTCCAGTCACTGGCGAAAGGCAGATCTACCGACTGGCAGGATCTTATTTATCACAACGGCGCCAAACAGAATCACCAGTTGTCTGTAACCGGTGGTAAAGAAAAAACACAGTTTGCCGTTTCCTTCAACTATTTCAAGGAAAAAGGGATCATCGACAAAACAGATTTTACCCGTGGCGCCTTACGCATTAACCTCGACCACCAGGTCAACAGCCGTATCCGCATGGGCGTATCTACCCTGGCGAGTATGTCCACCCAGAATGTGACAGACAATACGGTATTTGATAACGCACTGCGTTTAAATCCGCTCGGTATTCCCTACGACAGTACCGGCAAACTGCTGTTCCGTCCCAACAACGACGAAGGCCAGCGCGTAAACCCACTATCGGTTATTCGGAACACCGTAAACCAACGCTATAAAACGCGTGTATTTGCCAGTATGTACGGCGAATGGGATATCTTCAAAGACCTCACCTACCGGTTGAATATCGGACCGGAAATGGAAGCTTCCAAAGATGGCTATTTTAAAGGCAGTGAAACGGATGATAACCAGGGAGGAAATGCCACCGCAGGTTTAAGCAATTCAGACATGTTCTCGATAACGGTAGAGAATATACTCAAATACAATAAGCAGTTATCAAAGTCGCAGCGCCTGGGCATTACCCTGTTGCAAAGCTCCCAGCAGCAAACCATCAACAGCTCCGGTATCCGTGCCAATAAGCTGCCCTATGAGGCCCAGAGCTATCACAACCTGGAAACAGCAGGCGAAGTAACCGGTATCACGAGCGACTACCGCAAATCATTGTTACTGTCTTACATGGCGCGTATCAATTATGATTACAAAAACCGCTATCTCTTTACAGTTACCGGCAGGGCCGATGGTTCTTCTGTTTTTGCCGCTGGTCATAAATGGGGGTACTTCCCTTCTGCCGCCGTTGCCTGGCGTGTAGATGCAGAACCATTTATGCAGGCGCTCCCTAAAGTGAATACATTGAAACTGCGCTTGAGTTACGGTAGCACCGGCTTTAATGGTATCCTGCCTTATGGTACTTTCAGTACGCTCAAAAAAAGCAGCTATGCTTTTGGTGAAACAGGTATGAACGGCTTCCAGCCCGCTACCATTGCGAATCCAAATCTTAAGTGGGAATCTACCGCATCCCTGAATGCCGGGATCGACTTTGGTTTGTTCAATGATCGCATTACCGGTACCGTTGAACATTATATTTCCAACACCAAAAATATCCTGTTAAGAAGAAGTATCCCTGGTAGCACCGGGTACACTGAAGTACTGGAAAACATTGGCGCCACGCGCAACAAAGGATGGGAAGTTACTATATCGACCGTCAATATAAATACTGAAAACGGTTTTCAATGGACTACCGATCTGAACTTCTCTACCAACAAAAATGAAATTGTACAACTGTATGGAGATGGAAAAGATGATATAGGTAACCAATGGTTCATTGGTCAGCCTATCAAAGTATTCTATGATTATCAGAAAACGGGGATCTGGCAAACCAGTGAAACCGAACTGGCTGCCTCTTACGGCGCCAAACCAGGACAGATAAAGCTGTTGGATAAAAATGGAGATAAAAAATACAGTGACCAGGACCGTATGATCCTCGGATCGCAATTCCCTGGCTGGATTGGCGGTATGACCAACCGTTTTTCCTATAAGGGCATGGAGCTGAATGTGGTGATCAATACACGACAGAATTACCTGATCTATTCCAGGTGGTATGAAAACAATAACCGCCTGGCCGGCAGGTACAACAATATCAATGTAGATTACTGGACGCCGGAAAATCCTACCAACGAAAATCCCCGGCCTGATAAAAACCAGGAAGGCGTATACCAGGGCGCAACACTGGCTTATAAAGACGCCTCTTTCGTAAGAATAAAAAATCTTTCCCTGGGTTATTCCCTTCCGCAATTATGGTTGCAACGTGCCGCCATTAAAACGCTGAAAATCACCCTGAGCGCTGAAAATCCATTTACGATCACCGGATACAAAGGACAGGATCCGGAATTTGAATCAGACGGCACCCGCGCCATGTACCCTACAGTGAAAATGTATGCCATCGGTCTCAATGCTGCTTTCTAATGATTAAAACAACAGGTTATGCCATTTAATAAACTTCATATACTTACTGCCATCTCCCTCAGCTGCACGATGTTTGCTTCCTGCAGCCTGGACGAAAAAGATCTCTATAAACCGGTACCGGAAGCCATATACAGCAACCAGGCCGGCATTGCCAACGGTGTTACCGGTGTATACAGCAAACTGCGGGGACTATACGGCTCACAAAAAGGGTTTACCGCTACCACTATGGGTACCGATCTTTTCCAGCATGGGAAAGATGGCGGCTACAAATTTATGGACGATTATTCCACGGCCCTCAATCCGGCCAATGATTATCTCAATGGTATCTGGAACGATTGCTATGCCGGTATCAATGCTGCCAATACGGTTCTTGACAAGATCGACCTCGTGACCATGGACGATAAACTTAAAAAACAGTATAAAGCAGAAACGCGTTTTTTACGTGCGCATTACTACTACTGGCTCACCCTTCAGTTTGGAGATGTGGTGTACTCCGCGCATGAAACCAAAGGAGTGGTAACAGATGCCGGCAGAACAGCCAAAGCAGAGATCTGGAAAAGTATGCTGGAAGATACCCAGTTTGCAGTCGATGAACTGGGTTGGACTTCCCCTG
This sequence comes from Chitinophaga arvensicola, assembly GCF_900110835.1. Taxonomy (GTDB): domain Bacteria; phylum Bacteroidota; class Bacteroidia; order Chitinophagales; family Chitinophagaceae; genus Chitinophaga; species Chitinophaga arvensicola. The sequence continues at coordinate 4,128,960 of NZ_FOJG01000001.1, read as the reverse complement.
ATTATGGCCGGATTACCAAAGGTACCGCCCTTCATCAGCTGGCAAAAATAAAATTGTTATTGAAAGATAACGAAGGCGCCGCTGCCGCCGCTATAAAGGTAATCAAAGAAGGACCTTACCAGTTGGTAAAGACTTATGGTAGCGTATTTGATTACAACAATCAGCGGAATACGGAAATTGTATTTGCCGTACAATACATCAACAACGCCCTGTTTAATGACGACGGTAACCAGGGACATGCTTTCTTCACGCCTGCCTATGACCAGTTTGCCGGCTTAAAACGCGATCTGCTGCAAGGTGGCCGTCCTTATACCAGGTTCAGGCCTACCGCGTTTTTCCGGGAGCTGTTTGACCAGAACGATGCCCGCTTTGACGCTACCTTCCGTTATACCTGGACATATAATAATACCGCTACCCTGCCAGCCGGAAAAAAGATAGGCGATACCGTAGTATGGCAGATCTCCCCCGGCGTTACGTCCCTTATTGCGCCGAACAACGACAATATGCACTGGGCCATCAAAAAACACGATGATCCTACCCGTGCCAGCGTACAGGACCTCAATGGGTTCCGCGACTTCTTCGTATATCGTCTTTCCGAAACCTACCTGTTGGCAGCAGAAGCCCTCATGCTGGCGGGAAAAGCAGATGAAGCCCTTCCCTACTTCAATGCAGTAAGAGCCAGGGCAGCCAAGCCAGGTAAGCAATTACCGGAAGTAACCGCCGCCCAACTGAACATAGATCAGATCCTGGATGAGCGCGCCCGGGAACTGGGCGGCGAAAGCATGCGCTGGATGGACCTGGTACGCACGGGTAAACTGGTAGAAAGGGTGAAGAAATATAATCCCAATGCGGTCAACATAAAAGCATATCACGTATTACGTCCTATTCCGCAGGCGCAGATAGACTTATCGACCGTTAAATTCCCACAAAACGAGGGATATTTTTAAATCAAAAATAAGAACGAATGAAACGCTACTTTTTTATTGCCCTCATATTAGGTGGTACCTGGGCATCTGTTCAGGCACAAACTACCAAATCTTCCAAAGCAAACGTGGATCTCATTTTAAAAGATTTCCACCAACGCCCGGACCGGATCCTGGTGGCAGCCCATCGCTCCGCCCATACCAACTATCCGGAAAACTCGCTGGCCGCGATCAGCGAAGCCATCAAACAGGGTATTGATATCGCAGAAATCGATCTTCGTCTGACCAAAGACAGCATACTCGTATTGATGCACGATAAAACCATTACCCGCACTACCGGACAGAAAGGAGAAGTCAGCAGCTTTACTTATGAAGAGCTGAAACAATTCCCTTTACTACACAACGGGAAGCCGACCGCTGAGAGGATACCGACTTTCAAGGAAGCATTGCTGCTGGCAAAAGGGAAGATTATCATAGACGTTGATTTCAAAGCCGATGGCCAGGAAGCAGCCCGTAAAGCATATGCGCTGATAAATTCCACCGGCACCACCAAACAGATCCTGTTCTTTATTTATGATTACCAGGATGCTACTTTTCTGCAAAGCATCAGTAAGCAGGTTCCCATTATGCCCCGGGCACATGATGCAGCGGAAACGGCTGCCATCTTAGGTATAGGCAAGTTTCCGGCGATTCACGTTGATCCCTCTTTTTATACAGAAAAGCTCATGACCGATATCCTCAAGGCAGGCTCACGGGTATGGATCAACGCACTTGACGAAATAGATAATATGGAAAAAGCAAATGAAAATACAGGATTTGACCTGCTGTTTTCAAAGTATCCGCAGGCAAATATTATTCAGACTGATTTACCGGAAAAGCTGCTCCGGTATTTAAGGAAAAAAGGCCGGCATCAATAACGGTGCCCTTGAACAAAAAAGCCCTACAGTTGAATACTGTAGGGCTTTTTGCATCAATAATACTCTGCCTGTATTAAAAGAAAGTACTTTGCGCATTTCTTTTGCGGATGGCTTCTTCTGTTCTTGGCACCAGCGATTCCAGTTCTGTTCTCACGGCTTCCGCCTGCACCTGTTCAATAAACGGACGAAAATCTTTGTTATATGCCTGAAACGCCAATTCAAAATTTCCTTCGTGCTTTTCAAAAGCCGCTGCCAGCGCCGCAGCCCCATCTATCGCCAACGACCCACCCATTCCTGCAGCTGGTGAAGCGCAATAACCGGCATCGCCTATCAATGCCACCCTGCCTTTTGTCCAGGAAGGCATCCTGATCTGGCATAACTTATCGAAATAGAAATTTTCCGATTGCTTTACCTCTTCCAGTAATTCAGGGATTCTCCAGCCCTCGCCGGTAAACTGTTCCAGGATGATTTCCAGTTGTTGCTGTTCATTACGATAGTCGTAAGGAATTTCGTTTTCTGACACAAAACAAAGAACGATGTCGGTCTTATCGTTGTAAGCATTAAGCATAACGGACTTGCCCGGCACATTATACATTTGCGCCGTTTTTTGTCTGATCAGCGATTTCGGGACGATGGAGATGGAAAAATATTGTTCAAGGAAATGCATATACTCCGTTTCTTTACCAAACCAGAGGTCCCTTACAGCAGAGTGTATACCATCACAGCCAAATACCAGGTCAAATGCCCGTTCTGTCCCGTCTTTAAAGTTAACCAGCATTTCATCTTCCCCTTCTTCCAATGCTATGATCCTGTTGTTGAAAATAAATTCAGTACTTTCCTTTACGGTATTAAATAAAATATTCAGTAAGACATTCCGCTCTATTTCAAATTCATCATTCGGAAGCGGCTCCCCTTCTTTTCTTAATAACATCGAGCCTTCCGTTACATCGTCGGCATTCTTAAATTCCCACAATTCCAATTGTAACCTATGGGCTTTGATCTGGTCAAAAATGCCCATACGCTTCACGATATCTACGGTATTGCCACGTATATCAACCGGTGTACCGCCCATTCTGAGGCCGCCTGCAATTTCAACGATGGTTACTTTGTATCCCAGTTGATGCATCCAGTAAGCCGTTGATAGTCCGGCGAAACTTGCGCCGGAAATAAGTACTTTCTTTTGTTGTTGTATGTTCATGGTGTAATTTCCTTTTTGATGCTGTAAAGGAACTACACATCACGGGGATACAAAATATCCAAAGAGGGTAAGTATTGGACTAACCGAGGTTTTTGTTGCGGAAGGTAAGCGGTGTCATGCCTGTTGTTTTGGTAAACAGCCGGGAAAAATAGGGGTAATCATCAAATCCCAGTTCGGTAGCAATTTCTTTCACCGATCTGTCTGAATAGAACAACAAGCGTTTGGCTTCCAGGATCACACGTTGTTGTATATGATAGGATACAGAATAGCCGGTCGTATTTTTGACGCATTCATTCAGGTAAGGAACAGATATATTGAGTTCACGTGCATATGCCGTGGGTCGTTTTCCGGTGTTATAATTGCGTTCCAACATCTCCCGGAAAGCTTTGGTAATCACCTGGAAGCGCGAGGGCTTCCCTGTTGATCCGGCTTCATCCAGATATTGGGAAATTACCAATGCCACCAACGCGTTACAGCTGTCTCTCAATAACGACTGATATAGTTTATCCTCCTTCCGTTCGGAAAATTTTATCCCAAGCGATACCGCTTCAGAAAAAAGGGAAAAGGTTTCTTTATTCAATACCAAAGGCTTTGCGGGTACGATGCTCTCCAGCAACGCCAGGTATTCGGGCCGCAGGTGCTCATTATTAATGGACCAACTACTCACTACCACATTCTTAAACGCAGTGATACGATGTACCTGGTTTGGGTGCATGTACAACACAGATGAACGCGGTATTTTGTGTTGCTGAAAATCAATTTCTATGGAAACACTTCCCTCTTCCAGCAAAAAGAAAGAATGACCATCCTCCCGGTGTGATTGCCCGGATGCTATAAAAGCGTCTATTATCGCCTTATCCGCGGCGGGTAAATCTTTAGCAGACATTCTTTCAATGGAAATACCTATGCCTGATTCATCTGCCTTTACATTCACCGGGATGGAGGTAGTTTTTTTACGCATCACTTTTCAAGTACTGTTTAATAACCGGTTATTTCCCTTAAAATTAGTAACTTATAAATCATAAACTGATGATCTTATGAAAAACGTATTCTTTTTTCTGGCGTTGTTATTATCCGGACAAGCTTTTTCCCAACAGGCGATTCCAAATCTCAACGGGACCTGGAAGGCGCTTTCAAAAATAGAAACAGAGACCACTGCAGGAACAGTGACAGAAGAAGATAAAGAAATATATCAGGCCGGAGAAAAAACGTATACGTTCACAGCCACCACTGTAACAATCAGCCAGAAATTTGGCAAGCATACCGAAACATTGCCGCTTCGTATTCAGGGTAACCAGGTGTTTATGGGTGAACCGGAAAAGCACAAGCAGCCTTATGTTGTGTCTGTGAGCGGCAGCAAGCTGATATTAACCAAAACCAAACAAAAGGAAAAAAAAGGTAAGACGAAGGTAGAAGTCGAAGTAGTAACGCTGGAAAAGTAAATCCACCAGGATCGCCTGCCTCCTCCGTTATCTTTCCATCCGGGAAGAATGATGTACCCGTTTAGGTAACTTCTTCCGGAGCAGGTGCCCTTTCCACATCCAGAGCCCGCTGAGTACTACCACCGGCAAAAATACCCAGCGCACGGCATTGGCAGCTGGTGGAATATTGGCTACCGGCCCATATATGTACCCCAGGATGGGAATGCTGAGTACGAGGTGTAACCAGCGGATGATCTTACGTTCTGTGGCTGCTTTCATAAAAATGTCTGTTACACAAAACTATTCCATGCCCCTATCTCCTTTAATCACAAATAGACATGCCGGGAAAATGTGCCGATAAAGCGGCAACATCGCTATAAATAATTATGCTAAATTGCCGGGATGCACCAGGAATTTGAATCCCCTGAAGCGCTGCAGGATACCATCAAGTGCTTCTGGTACCACAAAAGAGACTTCGGAAAACAGCCGTCCGATTTCGAAATATTACCGGATGGCTATGCGGAGATTATTTTTTATTTCGGCGGCACCTGTAGTATTTCGCACCAGGAACAACTGCAGCCGTTGCCATCTCCCTTTATGATGGGCCTGCTCAATCGGCCGGTGGTGTTAAAGGCAACAAACGTACTGGAGGTGATTGGTGTCAGGTGCTTTCCCTGGACTGTGTTCGATCTGCTCGGACTTCCTTCCGGGAAAAACAGTGTACACATGTTTGAGCATCCTATCGCCCGGTTGCAATCCACCTTAAGCCAATTAATAAAAGCGGGTAATATTGATGAAGCGTTGACGATCCTCAAGCAGTATTTCCTGGAAGCACGGTCGCAGGTAGGGATGGATAGTATGCTGTTCAAAGCAGGTGTAGCCATGAGAAAAGCCAATGGCACTATGCCGGTAAGCGGAGTTGCAGCGGCGGCACATGCTACTGTTCGTACCCTGGAAAGAAAGTTTAAGCACTCTTCCGGCTATACGGTAAAAGACGTATCTGCACTCATACGTTTTGAACAGGTACGCAATCACCTCTGGCTTCATCCGGATACCAATATTGCCGGACTGGCACATGAACTCGGTTATACGGACCAATCCCACCTCAGCAAAGAATTCAAGCGTTACTGCGGCACCACTCCCGCCGCCTTTGCGCGGAAGGCAAAGAAAAGAAAACAAGCCGTAGAAAAAGATTTTGTCGCATTTATACAATCCTGAGCCAGCAGCATTCCGGAATTTTGTGTCATAATCATGCTATATGACAAATACATCCGCAACAATACCTGATGTGATCATTGCCGGCGCCGGACCTGTGGGGCTGTTCCTCGCCTGTGAACTTGCCCTGGCCAATTGTGCTGTTCTTATACTGGAAAAAGCAGACACTCCGCATTCGCCGTTAAAGCAGGCGCCATTCGGTATACGCGGCCTCTCCGCCCCCACTATTGAAGCGCTTTACCGTCGCGGACTACTGAGTGAACTGGAGCTCCACAAACATCTAAAAAAACCAAACGCCAATGCTGCGCAGGGCGCAGGCCGCCAGGCAGGACACTTTGCCGGCATTCCATTTCTTGAAAGCAATATCGATACTTCACAATGGACCAACCGGCTGCCGGGTTCCACTGAAACCAGCCTGGTGACTACCATGGAGGAACTGGAAACAGTGCTCACCCACCGCGCAGCAGCACTGGGAGTAGTGATCAGATGGGGACTGCCCATCACTGGCTTTCATCAAACTGCCGATGGGGTAAGCGTGCAGGCAGGTGGCCAGTCTTTTCAAAGTAAATGGCTGGTAGGCTGCGATGGCAGCCGCAGCATTGTCCGCAAGACCGCCGGTATTGAATTTGCAGGCACAGAGCCGGCATTCACGGGTTACTCCTCAAAAATAGATCTCGCTGATCCCGAAAAACTTAACCCCGGCCGCAATGTCACTGCCACGGGTATGTATCTTCAATCCCAACCGGGGTATGTAGTGATACAGGATTTTGACGGCGGTGCATTTCACGATTCCAAACAACCTGTCACACCCGAACAGGTGCAGGAAGTGTTACGCCGTATCTCCGATACAACTGTAACCATCAGCTCCCTGCATTTTGCTACTACCTGGACCGACCGGGCACGACAAGCCACTGCCTACCGCAATGGCCGGGTATTTTTAGCCGGTGATGCCGCACATATTCACGCTCCCCTGGGAGGCCAGGGACTTAACCTCGGACTTTGCGATGCCATGAACCTCGGCTGGAAACTCGCCAATACCATACATGGTAAGGCATCCGCAGACTTACTGGACAGCTATCATACAGAACGTTATCCCATCGGGGCGCAAGTGCTGGATTGGTCGCGCGCCCAGGTAGCCATCATGGAACCAACACCCAAAGCACACGCTTTATACGCCATTTTCCGCGACCTGATCAATACCCGCGATGGGGCCACCTATATGGCTGGCCGGGTATGGGGCATACATACCCATTACCCTTTGGACGGCGCCCATCCTTTAACAGGACATAGTGTTCCAAATTTTGAATGGCAGGATGGTACCACCATCAGTGAGCTGCTGAGCGATGGCCGGGGATGGCTGATCGACTTTAATACGGATCCTTTCCTGAAAACTTTGGCAGATGAATATGATGTATTGTATGTGGCCGGACGGGCGAAAGAACAGCCGGGATTGAGCGCTGCGTTGATACGTCCTGATGGGTATATTGCATGGGCGGCTGCCTCAACCCCTGATTACAGCGAACTGGAACAGGCGATGGCGCACTGGTTCATCGGTATTCCCGGGACCGTACATGAAAAAAAGTCATAGATCGCCCATCATTTTATCAAGTCAAAAACATTCAATAGCCTGATATAACTGATCTGATTACTTTTGTGCAGGTATTGATGAAATTCGCTGCTAATGCCACTGATCCGTTATTATAATCGCTTTCACCATGAACATGCAGGCTATCTTTGATCATTTCAACACTCATCAAGAGATTCCGGTTGATGATGTAACCTGGATGATTGCAAATAAATTGGAAGTCTACAACGCATTGCAGGTGCGCACCAACAGGAATTTTGCCATCCGGCTCCTTGCGTCGCTGGTCGATCTGCGCAAAACCTACATGCACGACATCGGCATACAGGATATCGCGTTTGGATGCCTGATGGTAGCCCTGCACCGGCAGATCGGAGATTGTCTGCTTGTCTGGAAAGCGAAGAATACAGATTTTGATACCTATTGTGGTGTGGATATTGAACTAGTGCCTTTCATGGGACTTCCCGCAACCATTGCATACTTGAAAACAAATACAGACCCGGACGCAGCGAAGGCATTGACATATATTGCGGGATGTGATGAAGAAGAAGATTTTGGTGACCTGGACAGATATTATGCACATAACGATCAACATTGGTTTATGACCATGTGATAAAAGAGCCTCATTCCCCCGTTGGCCGGAAACTCGGCGCCACGGCATTACTCTCCTCAAATGCCTTGCGATATTCCCTGGGAGATTTGCCCTGGTAAATTTTGAACTGCCGGTTGAAATAGGAAATATTGTCAAAGCCACAGGCATAGCATATTTCAGAGATCCCGGTATCCGTGCCAATCAGCAACTTCGTAGCATGACTGATCCTGATTTCATTTACAAATTGTGAAAACGTTTTAGTCGTTCTTTTTTTGAAATAGCGGCAAAAGGCAGCTTCATTCATACAGGCCAGTGAGGCGGCCGACTTGCTATCTACCTGATTATTGTAATTCTCCAGCACATATTTAAAGATCGATTCCAGTTTTTTTGAGTCGGCATCCTTATACCGTATTTTCCTCGAATCATCTGTGAGCAGCTGCACACTTTCATTACTGCGGAACGACAACTCATCCAGGATCTGCAAAAGCAGGATCAGGTTTTTCATTTGCTGATTGGCCCTGAACTGAAAAAACAGGGAATCCACATTAGAAGAGGTTTGCTTGAATTTGATACCGTATTCAGATAGCTGCATGAGTTCTTTTATCTTCCGTAACTCCAGGTTATCAAAAAAATCCTTGCCGATAAAATCTTCTGTAAACTGTATGATAATAGCATGCGCGATCTCGTCGCTGCCCACAGGGGTGCTATTGTTACAAAAGCAATGCACCAGACCCGGACCAAACATATAAATTTCGCCTTCATGATAATTCATGACTTTATTTCCTGCGTACATCCTGCCGGCACTTTTTACAATCAGGATCAGTTCATACCCGTGATGAAAATGGAAAGTATTCGTGAATCGCGGCTGACAAAATTCTTTTACCACAAAGCTGGCTTCCTCCGGGGTAGAAATATGCCGGTATGAAACCTCCGGAGTAGACACGGGTCGGTAAGAAACTTTCATAATGTCTTTATTTTTAGTACACTATTTATTTTCTAAAGCAAAAAAACAGAATTATGGTAAATATAGTATTGATATCTTGCAAATGAAGTACTTTTATTTCAACGGAAGTCTGAATAAGTTTGTGATACAATGAATTTTTTATAAACGTTCCTGTTATGAAACCGGCCGGGCCACGCATGAAAGCTGCTATGCCATTGGTTATTCTTCTATGATGGACAAGTAAAGTTTAAGTAGCAATCACCTGTAGAAACCATTCATCCACTTTTATATATTAATGCGTTATGGAACTAGCGATACACAATTGGATGCGATCCGAAACGATAGAAACGACTATCAGAAGAGTAGCTGCGCTTGGATATACCAAACTTGAAATTGCCGGCAATCCCGAACAGTACGACACAAAAAGCATCAACCAGCTGATGAAGGCCCATGGCCTTTCCTGCTGGGGATCTGTTACCCTGATGCTGGGAGAACGTAACCTGCTCGCCAGGGATGAGGCCCAACGTGCAAAATCAGTGCAGTATGTAAAGGATGTCATCAAAATGGTAAAGGAACTCGATGGCCATATGGTATCGGTGGTACCCGGCACCGTTGGAAAAATCATTCCCGACGGAAGACCGGAGGAAGAATGGAACTGGGCAGTGGACGCCCTGAAGGAAATATATACGTACAGTGAAGCTGCCGGCATACTGATAGGTATTGAACCGATCAACAGGTTTGAAACCTATTTTATCAACAGGGCTGATCAGGCACTGGCGTTGGCAGCCGCAGTAGGCCCCAATTGCGGGGTTTGCCTCGATACCTTTCACATGAATATCGAAGAGGCAGATATGTTTGCCGCCATCAGGAAATCCAAAGGAAAACTCATTGGTTTTCACGTGGCAGATAACAACAGGATGGCGCCCGGTATGGGCCATCTCAACTGGGAAAAGATCATCGCTACGTTACGTGAAATCAATTACAATGACGTGCTTTCCGTAGAATTCTGTGCACCACTGGATCGTACGCCAGCCAATCCTTACCCGGATTCTATCGATGAAAATCCGGAGAACCTGTCTTCCGAACAGGAGAAATTCCTGCAGGATCACGGCAGTACAGCGGTAACAGAAGAGTTCTATACCATGCTGACCACCCAATCATTCAATACTTTGTCAAAACTTATTTAAAGAAGTCAACTGCTAACAGATGAAAATAGCTAATGTAGAAGCATTTTGGTTACGCTGTCCCGTTCCTAAAGAAAAACAACACACGTCGGATTATGGGCTCCTGGCCAATTTTGACATGACGCTGGTGGTGATCACGACAGAAGACGGTTTGCAGGGATTCGGAGAAGCAAAAGCGGCGGTTGGGTCTTCGGGGGTATGCGCCTCTATTGTTAATTGTATCGAAAATGAGCTGAAGCCCGCATTGCTGGGCAGGGAAGTCAAAGATATTACCCGTTTATGGGAAGAGATGTATAACGGTACCCGCGACCATTATGCGCTGTCGAGGGGAAGGAAATTTCCGATCCTCGGAAGAAGAGGTCTCACCGTATCCGCTATGAGCGGCATTGATACGGCCTTATGGGATCTCAAAGGTAAAATGCTCCAGGTACCGGTGATGGACCTGATCGGAGGTACCTGCCGCGATTACATGCCGGCATACGCCAGTGGCGGATGGGCAGATGTTGACAACATTGGCGCACAATTGAAAGGCTACGTAGATAAAGGATTTCAAAGTGTAAAAATGCGCGTGGGCGTGATGGATCAGACTGTACAAAACAGCATCGACAGGGTAAAAGCGGCGAGGGCTGCATTAGGACCGGATATCAAAATCATGGCCGATGCACATGGCACCTTCAGCGTTCCGGAAGCGAAACAGTTTTGCCGTGGCGTAGAAGATTGTAACTTATATTGGTTCGAAGAACCCATCAGTCCGGATAACAAAAAAGGAACTGCGGAAGTAAGAGCATCCACACATATTCCGATCGCTGCAGGCGAAAGCGAGTATACCAGTTTTGATATCAACGACCTGCTGGAACTGAGAGCCATTGATGTGATACAGCCCGATGCAGCCATCATTGGCGGTATTTCAGAAACAGTGCGCGTATCACACCTGGCCAGTGTACATCAACTGGAACTGGCGCCGCATTGCTGGGGCTCCGCCTTCTCTTTCATGGCAGGACTGAACGTAGCTTTTGCTTCGCCATCCGCCACGATCATCGAATTTTCATCAGGTGGAAATCCGATGATGTATGAACTGGTGAAAGAACAGATTACCGTTACAGATGGCCGGATACCCGCGCCTACCGCACCAGGATTGGGTGTTACGCCAGACTGGGATTTTGTAAAAGAGTATAAACAAAAAGTTTAAAAGTGATCTTGTAAATACCAACTTATGGCCAAAGCACTTAAAATAAATCACGTTACACTGATTGTAGACAACCTGGAAAAAGCAGGTCATTTCTATCAGCATGAATTAGGCCTGGAGCCACTTGCCGCTTTCCGGTTCGATTACCCGGTGATGTTTTTCAGGTTCAATGAAGAACAACAGCTGCATATTTCCGAATGGGAAGACAAAACCTCCTTCCGTGGACATATCTGTGTGCAGGTAGATGATTTTAGCAGTATTTTCTTCCGGATGAAGGAACTGAATGTTATCGATATACATCCATGGGGAAAAGTAAGAAAGCTACCCGACGGCGCCATGCAGATGTTTGTGCGCGATCCTGCCGGCAACCTCGTGGAAATTTCCTCCGTACCGGGAGCAGAAACAGACCCACGGATCTTTACAGATGAACTGTACGAAGAAGGACTATACGTTTCCAACAGAAATGATTTCAGAGGATACAGATCGGACGATGCCACCTTATATCATAAATAACAGATGAAAAAAAACGTATTGCTGCTCGAAACCGTTGCAGACGAAGCTTTAGCCATACTTAAGGAAAAAGTGAATGTATTCACAGGGTATGATGAAGCCAGTTTGAACAACGTGTTGCAACAGGAAGAGGTCCATGCCATCATCACGAGGGGAAAAGGGTTGATCCATCAACCACTCATAGCTGCCTGCCCGCATTTACAGGTGGTGGCCAGATGTGGCGTAGGATTGGACAACGTAGACGTAGCAGCAGCAACGGAAAGAAAAATCCCGGTCATCAATGCTCCCGGCAGCAACGCAGCTACTATTGCGGAACATACCCTGACCCTGATGCTCATGCTGATGCGCCGGATGTATGAATCGGTTTCCCAGGTAAAACAGGACAACTGGAACTGGCGTAGTCAGTATGCAGGCGATGAACTGAACGGTAAAACCCTCGGCATACTGGGAATGGGAAATATTGGCAGGCGGGTAGCAAAACTGGGAGATGCTTTTGGCATGGAAGTACTTTACTGGAGCAAATCTGCACAGGATCTTCCTTACAGATACGCCCCCCTCGAAGAAGTATTACAACATTCAGATGTAGTGAGTCTCCATCTTCCGTTTAATAAAGAAACAGACCGGCTCATAGGAGAAAAACAATTGTGCTTAATGAAGCAGGGGGCGTTACTGATCAACACGGCAAGAGGAGCGCTCATTGACCATGCCGCATTATTGCACGCATTAAATACCAAAGGGATCGCGGGCTTTGCGGCGGATGTGCTTCCAGAGGAACCACCTATGCGGTATTCTGCTATTGTGCATCACACGCGGACCATTATCACACCGCATTCCGGCAGCCTTACAGCAGCCACTTACCGGAAAATGTGCCTGCTCACAATCAACAATGTAGTGGCGGTACTCACCGGTGAACCACCCGAACAAAACAGTATATATAACCGGGATGCGCTGTTGTAAGCAACAACCGGTTATTTGTCAGCATAAACAAAATACTATTACGATACCATACGCTGAATTCAGCACCAACTCAGCTATGCCATACCGTACCCGGCGTATAATAAAACGGTCATCATTAATCTCTGCTTAAATGAAAAAATTCTGCGTTTACCTATTACTCCTGGTCATTGCCAGCATTACCTGCACCGGCTCACTCTTTGCGCAATCATCCAAAAAAGCCAAAAAGCCACTGGTTGTTTTCGTAACGGGAGATCATGAATACAGCGGTGAAGAAACCCTGCCACTGATAGCCGCTGCACTGGAGAAGGATTATGGCATGAAAACGATCGTTCTGAAAGCATCCCCTGATCATAACAGCGAAGAAAACATTCCCGGCCTGGAAGCATTGAAAGACGCCGATCTGGCAGTGTTCTATCTGCGCTGGCGCAGACTTCCAGCAGATCAACTGGCACATATCGATGCCTATCTGAAATCCGGTAAACCGGTAATGGGCTTCCGCACCACTACCCACGCTTTTCATTTTCCGGCCGGAGATCCCAATGAAAAATGGAATGCCTTCGGGGAATTTGCCCTGAATGCTCCTCCGGGATGGGGCGGCGCTGCCGGACATACCCACTACGGACACGAGAGCAGCACAGATGTACACATCATTCCGGCGCAGGCCAACAATCCAATACTCACCGGCGTAGCTACCAATTTCCACGTACGCTCCTGGTTATACCGCGTGCTGCCTGATTACCCTGTAAAAGGTTCTACCTGGCTACTGATGGGCAAAGCGGTGAATCCTGATAAAGAAGCCATCGAAAACCCAGTTGCCTGGACAGGCACCAATAGTTTCGGCGGCCGCGTTTTTATGACTACCATGGGCCATCCGGAAGACTTCCAGCAGGAACCCTTTCAACGCCTGGTCATCAACGCCGTTCACTATGAACTGGGCCTCAAGATCCCGAAGAAATGGAAAGGAAAACTGGATATCCAGGTGCCCTACCGTGTGACGAAATAATAATCAACGCTTCCTGACGCAGCTAAATTTATTGAAGATGTTCAGACTATTAAAAGCTGGCATTTATGCACCGCTTATTCCCATCGCATTGGCGATAATAATACTGGATGCCTGTAAATCCAACAAGCCTGCTCCACTCACTATTTCCGCGACTTCCCATATTTCCCTGATCGGAAATAACCTGGGATCGAGAATGATCAACTATGATCATTTCGAAACGGAATTATTTGTCCGCCACCCGGATTATAAACTACTCATACGCAATATGTGCGATGGTGGGGAAACACCCGGATTCCGTCCGCATTCTGCACGGAATTCTCCCTGGGCATTTCCCGGTGCAGAAAAATTCTGCCCGGAACTGGCCAGTGAAGTAGCCACCATGGAGGGCCCCAGTGAAGGACGTTTTGAAACACCCGATCAATGGCTCACCCGGCTCAAAACCGATGTGATCATTGCCTTCTTCGGCTACAACGAATCATTCAGCGGCAAAGAAGGACTGGCCAATTACAAAGGCGAACTGGATGCCTTTATAAAATGGACGCTGAAACAAAAATACAATGGCACCTCTGCACCGCAACTGGCCATCGTCTCCCCTATTGCTTTTGAAAATCTTTCCGGGAGATATGATCTGCCTGATGGCCGCAAGGAAAATGAAAACCTCGCCATGTATACCCAGGCCATGAAGGAAGTAGCGGATGATAATAACGTGTTATTTGTGGATGCCTTTACACCGTCTCAAAAATGGTATAAAGAGGCCAAATCACCTTTAACCATCGATGGTTCACAGCTAAACGACGACGGTTATAAAAAACTGGGGCTGCTGCTGGCCGACCAGATCTTTGGAAACACTTCTCCAAAAGCAACCGCCAACCGCCAGCTGGTACACAACGCCGTGATGGAAAAGAACTGGATGTGGCTCAACGATTATAAAATTCCCAATGGTGTGCATGTATACGGTCGCCGTTATGATCCATACGGACCAGATAACTATCCCGCCGAAATAGAGAAAATCCGTGAGATGACGGCTATCCGTGATACCGCCATCTGGCAGGCCGCTTCCAAAGGAACAAAAATGGACATCGCCGCCGCCGATAAAAACACCAAAGTATTACCGGTAGTTAAAACCAACTATAATCCTGCAAAAAATGGAAGTCTGCGGTATCTCAGTGGAGAGGAAGCCGTTAAAACGCTGAAAGTACCACCCGGATACAAGATTGAACTCTTTGCTTCTGAAGAACAGTTTCCTGAGCTGGCCAAACCGATGCAGATGTCGTTCGATAATAAAGGCCGCCTATGGATCGCTACCATGCCCAGCTACCCGCATTACAAACCCGGAGATGCCAGGCCCAATGATAAAATTATTATCCTGGAAGATACCGATAACGACGGCAAAGCCGATAAACAAACCATCTTCGCCGATAGCCTCCACCTGCCCATTGGCTTTGAAATAGCGCCGGAAGGAGTTTATGTGGCACAGGGCACCAATCTTAAACTGTTAATAGATACTGACGGCGACGATAAAGCAGATAAAACAGAAATCCTGCTCAGCGGATTCGATGACCATGATACCCATCACAGTAGTCACGCGTTTACAGTGGATCCTTCAGGCGCCATCTATTCAGGAGAAGGTGTATTTCTGCAAACGCATATCGAAACTTCCTACGGCACCGTACGCGGCTCCAACGGCGGTTTTTACCGGTATGATCCCAGGAGGAAAAAACTGGAACGCACCGCACAGCTTTCCATTCCCAATCCATGGGGCATTGCCTTCGATGACTGGGGACAACCCTTCTTCGCGGAAACCTCCAGTCCGGATGTACGCTGGATGCTTCCCGGCACGGTATTACCAAGGTATGGCCAGGCTACGCATAAATCCATCCAGCTGATAGAAGACAAACACAAAGTACGGCCTACATCAGGCCTTGAGTTTGTGTCCAGCCGTCATTTTCCGGATGAAGTGCAGGGCGACTTCCTCATCAACAATACCATCGGCTTCCTGGGAACAAAAGAACATACCCTGGAAGATGACGGAACAGGCTATAAAAGCCATCACCGTATGGATTTGCTGGTGAGTGGAGATCCCAATTTCCGGCCGGTAGACCTGGAGTTTGCACCAGATGGCTCGCTTTATGTGATCGACTGGCACAACATCCTGATCGGACACATGCAGCACAACGCGCGTGATCCGCTCCGTGATCACTCTCATGGAAGGGTATACCGCATTACCTATCCCTCAAGACCACTGGTAAAACCTGCTCATATAGCCGGCGCTCCGATAGAAGAACTGTTGGAAAATCTTAAACTACCGGAATACAGAACCCGCTACAGAACCCGCCGGGAACTGAGAGGACGCGATGTTTCACAGGTACTGGCCAAACTGAAAACATGGGTGGCCAACCTGGATAAAAATGATCCCCGGTATGATCATCATCTGCTGGAAGGACTATGGGTAAGCTGGGGAATGGATAAAGTAGACCAGGATCTGTTAAGACAGGTGTTAAAGGCAAAAGACTATCACGCAAGAGCTGCAGCCGTAGAGGTAGTACGCTACACCGGCCACCAGGTAGGCGACCAGGCCGACTTACTCATGCAGGCTGCAAAAGATGAAAACAGCCGCGTGCGACTCATGGCCATTGTTGCGGCATCCTGGATCGGCAAAGAAAAAGGTCTTCCCATTCTTGCAGCCGCCAAAACAATGCCACTCGATGAATGGATGATCCACGCATATGAAACGGCCGTGGCGCACCTGAACGGGAAAAATGTAAAACAAGAAACAGAAGACGATGCCGATACCAACCTGAAAGGAACAAATCTGGCGCTGTTTAATCAGGGAAAGAAAATTTATTCCATCGAGGGATATTGCAAAACATGCCACCAGGCGGACGGCAAAGGACTTCCCGACTCCGGTTTTCCTCCGCTTGCCGGCTCGGAATGGGTGATGGGAAGCGATGAAAGACTGATCAAACTCGTGATGAAAGGAATGTTGGGCCCGATATCCGTGAACAATAAAACGTATCCGGGACAGGTACCCATGACGCCTTTCGGCGGACTCCTGAAAGACGATGAGATCGCGGCTGTGCTGACTTATGTCCGTAATTCATTCGGTAACAAAGGGCCAGCGATTTCACCAGATAAAGTAAAACAAATCAGGAAAACCATCGATCATAAAAAAGATTTCTATTCTTCAGAACAACTGCTGAAAGAACATCCCATGGAGAAAAAATAAGCGCTGCACCATATTGCTAATTTACTATTCCACTTAGTGAAAATATTACAAGGAAGTACCAGTTTGTATCATTACTATTGTTAGGAATTCTAACCAACAGACAAGTATATTATTATTGTCAACCGATAAAAAATTACTGTAGTTACTCAACAGTGAAACCAGGACACGTGTGCTAAGCCGTAGCCACGCAATACGCAATCCAAACAACTTATAGATCAACAATAGCTCCTGCTGCCTACAAACAGCAGCAGGAAAGCTATTTGTCCGCAAAAGCCCGTCTTCTTCTTAACAAATGTTTATGGAATAATAGGATACGATCAAACTTAACCAAATAACATTTTAACTATGAAACAAATTTCCACGGTAATTTTTAAAATGCCGGCATTACGCCAGAAAATCATCTACGCGGCACTCCCCTTGTTAATGGGTACAGCCATGCCGCTCTTTGCGAAAGAGACAGCCACATTACATGATTCGCGGGCAATTCTCATGGATGTACGCGGTAAGATATTGGAGGAGAATGGCGTTGGCGTGCCCGGCGTCAGTATTAAAGTAAAAAATGCAGACAAGGCTACCACTACTGATGGCGACGGCAACTTCGTCCTGAAAGGGCTGCCAGACAATGCAGTACTGATTGTTTCCTATATCGGCTATGTTACCCAGGAAGTAAACGCAACCGCCGATATGCTGATCAGACTTGTACCACAGGTTAAAAAGATAGATGAAGTAGTAGTGGTAGGTTATGGCACCACTAAAAAATCAGATCTCACCGGAGCGGTAGGTACTGTTAAAGCGGAAACATTACAGGAACGTCCCTCCTCTTCATTGAACCAGAGCTTATCCGGCCGCGTATCCGGCGTAAATGTGTCGTCTAATTCAGGAAGGCCCGGTGGCAGAACCAACATCCGTATCCGTGGATCCAGCTCCCTGAGTGTATCCAACAATCCCTTATACGTGATAGATGGTGTGATCCTGAACCCCGTAGATCTCCGGAACGGCAGCACACCGATCGATTACATCAACCCGAATGACATTGCATCTATTGAGGTACTGAAAGATGCATCTTCCACAGCCATCTATGGCGCCAGGGGCGCCAATGGCGTGATCCTCGTAACAACCAAAAGAGGAAATGCAGGTGGCGGAAAACTCACCTATGATCCGGATTTCAGTATCGGTGTATTGCCCAGGAAACTGGAACTGCTCAATGCAAAAGAATTTTTAGCGGTAGAAGATCTCGCTTATGCCAACGCGCAAAAATATGATCCCATCGGATGGGCTACAGGCACAAAATATACAGATCCTAAAACTAAACGCAATAACCCCAAATTATTTGATGCACAGGGAAATCCACTGTACGACACCGACTGGCAGGATGAAGCGTTTCAAAGGGCCTTTACACAAAATCACCAGCTCGGCTTTACAGATGGCGATGAAAAAAGAAGTCTTGGTGCATTCCTGAATTACCGCAGCCAGGAAGGACTGGCAAAAGGTTCCTGGCAGGATCGTTATGCCGGCCGCATCGTATACGATACCCAGCTGAAAGACTGGCTGAAAGTAGGTGGTACCATGAGCTACACCGATCAACGTGAAAAGCAGGTAGATCAGTTAGATGGAGGTGGTATTACCATGATGCGCCAGGTGTTGGAGGCACTCCCCATCATTCCGGTGAAATATGCAGATGGCTCATGGGCCAGTAACAGGGACTATCCGGGCATGGAAGGTGGTGATAACCCGTTGAGAGTGTCGGCAGACAGGATCTCTATTCTGCATACCCAGACCCTCCTCGGCAATATGTATGCGAACATTCACCTGGCGCCGGGTCTGGAATTGAAATCAACCGTTGGCGTTAATATCATTAATCAAAGGGAAGATTACTTTGCCGCAAAAGGCATGCAGTACATCTCCGATAACGGTAACGCATCTGTTAATAACAACAGGTACAATTCCTGGCAGTTTGAAAACTATCTGACCTACAACAGACAGTTTGCTAAGGTACATTCCTTAAATGCAATGGCTGGGGTATCCTGGCAGCATATCGACCGTTTTGAAAACCAGGCAAGCACCGAAGGTTTCAGCGATTCTTATTACAAATACTTTAACCTCGGTGCCGGATCCAGTCCGCAGCCACCCTCTTCTGTGGGAACTGCCAACGGACTCAACTCCTACTTTGGCCGTATCAACTATGGTTTCCGTAACAAATATCTTGTTACGTTTACCGGTCGTATGGACGGCTCCTCAAAGTTCGGGCAGGATAACCAGTTTGCCTTCTTTCCTTCCGCCGCCCTCGCGTGGAGAGTAACGGAAGAAGACTTTATGAAGAGTATTGCTTTTATCTCCAACTTAAAAATCCGCTCCAGCTATGGCGCAACGGGTAACTCTGAAATACCCGCGTACAGGGCACTTGCCGGGCTCGGTAATTACAGTGTGATCTTTAACGGCGCACGTAACTCGGGTGTAGGTATCGATCGTTTAGCCAATCCCGGACTGCAATGGGAGAAAACGAAACAGATCGATGTTGGTATGGAACTCGGTCTCTTTTCCAACCGGGTAAACCTGGAACTGGACATCTATCGCAGGAAGGTAGATGGTATGCTGCTGGATGCACCGTTACCTTATACCAGCGGACGTGAAAAAATATTCTCCAACGTAGGTAGCATGGAAAATAAAGGTATTGAGTTTGGTCTTAATACCGTCAACATTAAAACCGACGACTTCTCCTGGAATACCACTTTCAATATCTCCGTCAATAAAAACAAAGTACTTGCGCTGGCCAATGGCGATATCGCTTCCGGCAATGGAATTATCCGGGTGGGCGAACCCGTAGGCTCCTTCTTCGGAAGAATACATCTCGGAACATGGGGCAGCAAGGAAGCCGACGAGGCAAAGAAATACAACATGCTGCCCGGTGATGTAAAATACAAAGACATCAACAACGACGGCATCATCAACGATCTGGACAGGGCCATCATCGGGAAAGGCATACCGGATGGCTACGGCACTTTCCTCAATACCTTCCAGTACAAAGCATGGTCACTGACCATAGATGTACAATTCATGTATGGCAACGATGTACTCGACAGGAGCATCCACTCTGCCGAAGACAGACAAGGGATTGCCAACAGCTACAAAACAGTACTCAACGCATGGACAGAAACAAACCAGAATACACCGATAGCGCAGATACGCCCGATCAACGCCTATTACACCACCAACAACGACAGCCATAAAGTAACAGACGGATCGTTTATCCGTGGACGTAACCTGTTACTGGGATATAACTTCCCCACCTCTGCTATTTCGGCATTAAAACTCAGCCGCCTGCGTGTATATGCATCTGTACAGAACTTTTTCTTAGTAACAAAATTCAAAGGTTACGACCCGGAAGTATCCAACTCCAGTTCCCCCTTCGACCAGGGCCTCACGCTGTACGATTATCCAAAGCCAAGGGTATTCATGCTGGGACTGAATGTTGGGTTATAATATTATTCCACTTATTAATGAAAAATCATGAAAGCAATAATAAAATATGGACTGCTGGTATTAACAACGGGGACTTTATGGATGACCGGCTGCCGGAAATTCCTGGATGAATCGGATCCCAGCAACTATACAGAAGAAAACTATTTTACGAAACCGGAACATGCCAGAAGCTCAGTAAATGCGATCTATGCCAGTTTGCGGGAACCAATGTCCGGCGATTTTGGCGGGGGCCCCTGGACCATGACAGAATTCGCCACCGGTCAGGCGGCTACAGATCTGGGCCAGGCAGTGAACAGCTACTTCATCAAAGACCTGCATAATACGGCAGACAATGCCTATGGTGATAACATCTGGAAGAATTATTACAAAGGTATCAGCAACGCCAATCTATCTATCGCCAAGATACCAAACATCACCATGGATGCCGCTGAAGCCAAAAGCCTGCTGGGCGAAGCCCATTTCCTGCGGGCCTGGTACTACTTCTACCTGGTGCAGTTATTCGGAAACATACCACTGATTACCGAGCCGGTAGATCTGAAGTCAGAGCAACTACGGCCCAAACAAGCTACTCCGGAAGACGTCTACAAACTGATTGTAGACGACCTCGTAACAGCCGAAGCCTCAGGGCTGCCCTTTGCTGAGGCCAGCGGCAAAGTAACGCTGGGTGCAGTGAAATCATTACTGTCAAAAGTATACCTCACCATGGCCGGTTATCCTTTACAAAAAGGAACGGCCTACTTTGACCTGGCCGCAAAAAAAGCAGCAGAAGTACTGGATTCAAAACAGTATAAACTATTCGACACTTATGGTGACCTGCATAATCCGGCAAAGAAAAACGTAGAGGAAAATATCTTCATGATCCAGTATAAAACGCAGATCATTCCCGGCTCCTGGCAATCCCTCATCATTCCCTATAACAAAAACATATCTGCCTATTCTGCTGAAACCGGCGGTATTTATGCCACGGCCGACTTTGTAAAGTCCTACGATCCGGCAGATCTGCGGGCCAAAGAAGGGCAGTTCTTTTTTACCGAATTCACCAACCAGGACAATAGAAACCTAAAGGTAGATCTCGGCGGATTCTTTCTTTACAAACTTTTTGATGTAACGGCGCAAACCACTACTGCCAACAGCGATCTGAACTGGTCACTGATCCGCTATGCCGATATACTGCTCGTATATGCAGAAGCATCCAACGAAGTAAATGGCCCGGCGGCAAAAGCATATGACGCGGTGAACCTGGTAAGGGCAAGGGCCAAACTACCGGTACTGGAAAACTTATCAAAAGAACAACTGCGGGAAGCCATCTGGCGGGAACGCTGGTACGAGCTATGTTTTGAAAACGTGACCTGGTACGATATGGTGCGTCTTCGCAAAGCATTTAACCTAAGTACGAAAGGATTTGATAATTATGTAGGGCACAAGTTCTCTTACGGACCGGTATTAACGGAAAGGGAATTGCTGTTTCCTATACCCAGCACGGAATTGAGAAATAATCCCAACCTGATACCAACAAAAGGGTATTAAGTAAGATATCTGTTACTGTGCTGACCTTAAAGCAGCACAGTAACAGATATTCATTTGAAGAAATATTCATTGATAAAATACATCAGCCAGATGACGCCAATCGTGCTACCAATCAAGTAACTTAATACATAGATTTTCCCCTTAAGGCTCTCTTTAGGCGTTTCCTTTTCAAATTCTTTCACATAACCGTCCCATCTTTTCTTATTATAGAATAGGTAATAGTGAGCTATTGAAAACAAAATAAAGAAAGCAACTATAAAGTTGATTGCTGTCGCAGCCTTGATTCCTGATGGAAAAAATTTGAACCACGTGGCCGTTATGAAAATCAACTGACAGTAATGTACAACGGCAAGTGTAGCAATTACGTTAAAAACAGGCGTGCTGGAACTTGATCCGTTAGAGGACCATGTATAAAGCTTGTAGATGATGTATCTGTAAAATCTCTTCAAAATTATTAAGTTAATTCTCTCACCAGGATAAGGCTATAAAAAACGCAACTACAAAAGGTCCAAACACGCTACCAATCAAATAACTCAACACATAGATCTTTCCTCTGTAAATCTTTTCCGGACTCTCGTCTTTGAATTCTTTCACATAGCCTTCCCACCTCTTCTTATTGTAGAAAAAGACATGGTGCATCCAATAAAATAAAATAAAAAAAACAAAACTATACAACTGCAGGCCCGGAAGTTTAATTTTAAACGGCAAACATTCAAGAACTATAAGCGTTAAAGTAAGTAATTGAATAAAATGTACAATCGCCAACGTACCTATCACATTTACAACTGGAGTGTTGTTACCTGGACCATTTTTGGCCCAGGTGTAAAGTCTGTAGATTATATATTTATAAAACTGCCGCAATATTAATTAGATTCACTTCCTGCAGGCCTGCCTTATACCTATAAAATTATTTAAATAAGTATACACTCATAAAATACATTAGCCAGATGACACCAATTGTACTACCAATCAGGTAACTTAATACATAAATTTTCCCCTTAAGACTTTGTTTAGGTGTTTCATTCTCAAATTCCTTTACATAGCCTTCCCATCTTTCCTTATTGTAAAATACGTAATAGTGGGAGATTAAGAATAAAATAGCAAGAATAGCAACATAGTTTAGCCATCCCGAAAGATGAGTATTAGCAGGTAGACATTTGAAAGCGATGAACATTAGAAAAATCAGCTGAAATGAATGCACGCATGCAAGCGTCACAATAACATTAAAAATAGGTGTGTTATAACCTGATCCATTTAAAGCCCATGTATATAACTTGTAAATTAAGTATGAATAAAACCTTCTCATAATTATTAATTAGGAAGAGATAAAAATATCCGGCTTTTCAAATAACTCAACAGATAAATCTCACTCTTATACTACCAACAAAAAAAGCAATGCTACCTTCCTCAACTTGCAGTAAAAAATGTATTGTTCATACTATAAAACAACAGCATGGTTATGGTATAGGCTGGGTTACATATAACTCTGGCCGCAAAGAAAATAAATACAATTGGAAATTCCAATATTTGTGACAACTCGTCTTTCCTTCCCCACCTTACAATTTCAATTTCACCCCCCCGTTTACAACAAAACCATCCAGCGGCGCATAAATATCCCTGAACACCGGATGCGTCACTGTCCCCGTGTAAATATTCTCAAAACGCGACTGCCGTGTATCCAGCATATTTTCAAAATTCACAAACACAGAAAAACGTTCCCATAATTTCTCCGCCATGAAACCGCACAACCAGTAAGATCTTCCTACAGTGCCATCATTCAACGGTTGCTTACTGTAATAGTAGGCTTCCAGTCCAATTTTCCATTTATCTTCCACTTCGTACATCAGCACATTATTTAACCGGTGCTTTGCCGTTAAAGGATTATCCCGCTTTGTTCCCTGTTCAGTGATCTGTGCATCGGTAAATGTGTATCCGATAAACAGTTTGAAATCACCGTATCCCAGCTTCACGTTAGTTTCCCAGCCTTTTGTATCCATATAGCCTGCAATATTCAGCAGCCGGTAGCTGTTGGTAGTAGTGGGTTCCATCAATAGCGGATGATTAATTCGTGTATAAAAGAATAACTGGTTCACACTAAAACTTAGTTTATCGAAGAAGATAGTACGGTAGTTGATATCGAAATTCCCTCCATATGATTTTTCCAGTGTATTATTATCCGGCGCTATGGGCAACACCCGCCGGAACTGTATCCGTTCCGTTTCTTCCGTAAAGATGGTAGGCGTTTTATAGCCCATACCGCCACCAACACGGGAACTTATTTCAGGCGAAATGGTAAAGAGCGCCGAGATTCGTGGCAATAGCACAAACCCGTAATCTTTCACTTCATCCCCCCGGAGCCCTGTTTCCAGCTGCAACCAATGATTGGCTTTCCAGGTATTCTGGAGAAAGATGCCTACCGTTTGCTGATTGTAATTCCGTTTAGGGAAGGCATCTACCGGGTATTCTTTGAAATCATCCGTATAATAATTTAGTCCGCCAATCCACTCCACATGCTCCTGTTGATAGCTGTAGGTAGCTTCTGAATAAGAAGAAAACTGCTTCCCATCAAAAAGATAATCCGGAATAGTGATGGTCCTTTGAAAATGATTAAGTGCATTTTTGATGGTCAGTGTGCTATGCGCATTGAACTGATGTTCAAAAGCCAGTTGTGTCGATAACCGGGTGGTTTTATTTTTCTCAAAGTAGCTGTGTGTACTGTCACCACGGCCTTTGAGGTATTGTATATCGCCGCCGGTACGGTTTTCAAATACGCCATTGACCCCAATATTCAACTTTGTTTTTGGGCTGAAATAGATAAACAACTTTGGATTGATCACGTAGCGGTCAAATTCCGGGATGGCCGTAAACTCGGTATTACCGGGAGCATAGGCCTTGCTGCTATTTCGTGAAGCAAATACTGTTACACCTACTTTTTCAAAACGCTGTCCGTAGTAACCGTTGAGATCAAGGCCTCCGGCAGAAGTTCCGTTGAGCAGGAAACGTAATTCCTTTTCTTCCGACGGCGCTTTTGATACCAGGTTGACCAACCCGGCAATGGCGCCACCACCATACAAAGTAGAAGCGGCGCCTTTAATCACTTCCACTTGTTTCAGGTCCAGGGGTGGGGTCTGTAATAGCCCCAATCCACCGGAAAAGCCGGCGTAAAGCGGCAGTCCGTCTTTCAGGATCTGCGTATATCGTCCATCGAGGCCCTGTATACGGATGCTGGAATTGGCGGAAGTAGCAGACACCTGCTGTGTTTGAATACCGGTGCTTTCGTTCAGCATCATCCTGATATCACCTGGTTTCATATTGCCCTTTTCTTCCAGTTCTTCTCCACCAATAAATTCCACCCTGGTAGGAATATGCTGGATGGTTCTGGTGCTGCGGGTAGCAGAGATCACCACTTCTTCTATGTCTTCTGAATGGTCCGGCTTAGCGGCAACTGTATCTGCCGGAGCGGCTGGATGTTTATGCTGCGCCTGGCCCACGACAAATGAGCCCAGCAATATTGCCAGGAAGGATATATGTTTCATTCTTTGATTGATAGTAAATAAAATATAGTTCACCAGTACCTGGTGAAAAGAATATGGGTCTTTTGTGAGATGGATCTAAGCGAGCCGTGGAGGCTGGAAAACAGGTAGCGGGTATTGAGAGACAGCATTTTCCTGGTAAGGATGAAACACCTGCTGGTTGGGAGTATACACCGGTCTTGTCAGTTTAACCCCTGCATCCGGGAGTACTACGCCGTGGCAGGTACTGCAAGCGAAAAAGGGAGAACACGGGCAATCTGGTTTGCGATGATCTGCTGGTTCCGTTGTATTACAGGCGTAGTCGTCTTCCTGGCAATCACAGGGGATGCCGGAAAGAATAACTACGTATAATGAAAATATGATCAGGAACCATTTCACGAAGCGAAAATATAAAAAAATGCAGAATTTACATAAAACAAGCAACTGCAGACCTGCATTCATGATTATCACCTGCCAGACTACTAAACACCTGTTGCATAGCTAGTACACGGAATCCATGACTTTCAGCTTCGGTTTTTCTTTCACTGCGTTAAATTCATATAAACCTGGGGAAGCTTCTATCACATTCAATTCTGGCCGGCCAACAAATCCACCAGGGGCGATGGTACATTTAATAAAATATGCCTTTCCGGGACGGATATCCAATGTTACTTCCTTACGGGTTTCTGTTTTTGCAGAAATTTTGGCGGTACCAGTCTTATAAACTTTAATAAGAAAACTGGTACTGTTCTTCACACGGCATACAACAGAATCATCCAGCAGCACATTATAGGAAATTCCGGCACCCAAATCTGTGTCAGGGCGATAAATGTACAACAAGGCGTAAGAAGCAGTATCAGGCAATACGGTATTTATGATGGAATCAACAATCCTGAATTTCTCCGCAATAAGGCCAAGAATATCAGGATAATAATAAATTTCTCCTGTCAGCCGGTAACAGGTACTGAACATATCAGGATGCTTCAGTTCCTTGATCTTCACAATGTTCCCTCCTGCCTGGATGGCCTTGTCGGTCGCCTGCTGCATGGTTTGTTCGTATCCGCAATTCATTTTAAAGCCACCATCGGTCACTTTTACATTTCCTATTTTCCTGAGTCCATCAGGAAGTACATCTTCTTTACTAAGAAATAAAACACGGGTGGTATCTGAGAAAGCATGGGCAGGTATATAAATAGCAAGTACCAGTAATAACACCATCACTGATCGTGAATACAGTTTCATTCGTATAGGCATAGACGTATTGGTAAGGTTATGGCAGGAAAGCACTTTATTTTTCCCGGAAGTGCAATATTAAGATATTTCTGCACAAAATAAATGATCATGCCAGGATACATCCGGGCTGAATTCCACGCAGGCGTGGGAGCCAATTACAGATCCATAGCAGGATTTCAGCTGATCTGTAATTCTCAGACATCAGGATTGAGTAACTACACAAACGGGACTTTTGAGATAAACCTGACCGTAACCCTGTTTCAGCACTAAAAGCTGGAACAGCCCTATTTTACCAGACCCAGTTGTTTCATCATGGTCAGTTCATCGGTTACCCGCCAGTGATCCGTAATTTTACCATGACTGATTTCTTCTATGTTGATCTGGTTCACCGTAACAGATTTCCCGGTAGGAGGAATATCAAATAATGTATCCGTTTGTGTACCGGTCATAATCACGCGCACAACCGCCCTGTTTTCTGTGACGATGATATCCTTGATGGTATAGTGCAAATCAGGAAATGCTTTCCTGATAGCGTTTACAATCGGTTTTAAACCAGCAGGCCCATTTGGAGGATTGGGAACGGAAGGCGTATGATTGACATAACCGGGGCTTAACAGCTCTTCCAATACCTCCACCTTTCCCTGGTTCCATACTTCATTAAAATAACGCTGTACCAGCTGCTTATTTTCTTCCTGCGGCGTTGCGGCGGTATTACCACAGGCGGCACATAGGAAGACGCCAGCCGCCAGCAGGGTCAGCATGGTACCGGAGAAACCCGAACGCCGGATCAACCCATTGTCGATAGCATATTTGCCACTCCCCTGGCAAAGGATAGCGAGCGACAACCCAATAATCAGCAGGTGATATTCATACCCCTCTCCCTTTTGCGTGCCAAACCAATTCATAAAAAAGCCGTTATCGATGTGTGCAATAAAAATAATGCCCACAAACAGGATAATGATTGCCACCGCCCAAAGCCTGGATGCAAAGCCTGCAATCAGCGACAACGCCCCAAAAAACTCTGTTACAATCACTAAAAAGGCGATCAGCCAGGGCAAATGCAGGGTATCTGTAAAAAAGGACATCTCCTTTGTAAAGCCGGGACCACCAAACCAACCCAATACTTTCTGGGCGCCGTGGGGAAACAAAATCAATCCCAGTGTGAGCCGGAGAATCAGGCCCGTCCAATCGTTGTGTGTACTGAAAATACGCTGTTTCATTTATTTGTAAGTGCATTTAGATCTACAAATAAACGATGGCAAAAAATCTAAAAAATTAAAGTAGTTGAAGAAATTAACGCTGACTCAGCCTTTTACGGAGCATACTCAAAAAAACCGGCGACATCCCCAGGAAGGCAGCCACCTGCTTCTGCGGAATCCGCTGTTCCAGTTGCGGATATTTCTTCAGGAAATCCAGGTACCGCTGTTCTGCTGTAAAAGAAAGACTTTGATTGATACGATTCTGCTGGGCAATAAAAGCATTCTGGAATAAGATCCTGAAAAACCGCTCAAATTTAGGAACACGTTCGTACAGCTGTTCGAGTTGCTCCCTGGAAAGCTGCAACAGCTCTGTATCTTCCAGCGCATCAATATAATAGTCGGAATAACTGCCCGTCAGGAAACTAAAGAGATCACTCACCCACCAACCTTCTACGCCAAACATCACAATATGTACAAACCCGGTGTCATCAATGGTATACATCCTCACACATCCCCGGATGATAAAGTTTTCCGTTTTACAGATGTCGCCCTGCCGCAGCAGGAACGCTTTTTTCGGCAGGGTTTTGAAATGCAGTAAGGAGCTGAAAAAATCCACTTCCTCCTGTTCCAGGTGAATATGCCTGGCTATGTGCTGGAGCAGTAGTTCGTCATTCCGCATATCCGGGAGATCTTGGTCAGCCCAAAGTTATTTTAAATATGCAGTAAAAGAAAGCAGCTGCCTTACAAATAAATGAGACAGCTGCTTTCTTTTAATATCTGCGGATACACCTATTCCTTGTTGAACAGGTCTACTTTCAGCCCTACTGCGAAGTTGCCGGAGAGATAATTACTCAGACCCGAGGTCTGGGAAGAATAGCTCACGAGGATACCTACTGTATGGAAGATGTTATATCCTGCACCTACGGTGAAGTTTTTGGAGGTATGGTACATGCCAAACGCATTCAGCGTATTTTCCAGGAAAACGATATTGGCGCCAAGGTCTATGATATTGTCAAAACCACGTACACCACGGAAGCATACTTTTGGTTCTATCGATGTTAACTGGGAACCAATGCCTATCCGGTAGCTGGCAGAGGAATAAAAGGTGGAGCTGTTTACCTGGCCTTTATTATCTGATTTAAAATAGCCGATCATGTTGGGCAGCGCAGCCTGGAGATTCAATCCGTGGCTGGTATAGGCCAATCCGAAATCTGCGTCAAAATAGTTATCGCGACGGTTAAAGCGGCCGATGGAAGGGTCGCTGGCATCACCATTCAGTGCTTTCCGGTCGATGAATTCGGAGCGAAACCCAACGGATAACCCGAAATGGAGTTGCTGCCCGCCTGTTGATGATAACGGTAAATGATAAGCGTAAGTAGCCGCCACACGGGTATTGGAGAGCAGCCCGGCTTTATCGTTATACACGTTCAAACCTACACCTACTCTTTTACCGGCAGCATAGTCGGCGGTGATGGCCATGGTAACCGGTACACCCGGCTCATCTCTCCACTGCTTTCTGTAGGCGGCATTCAGATGAAGCCCTGTATCAATCCCCGCCATAGCGGGATTACCCAGGTACTGGTTTTGAAAATACTGCGACCCCAACGGATCCACCTGGGAAGTGGTGGCATTACCCCACTGTTGCGCGGTTAAGCTTTGCGTTCCTGCCAGTAACAGGATTATAAAGAATATCTTTTTCATCCTGATTAGAATAAAAGCGGCCCCTGACAGGAGGTCTGGCCCTCTGGGGCAAAGTTGCCACCGAAAACATAAATGAATACAGGAATTGGTTTCATAGTGACAGTAGGTAAGGGTTCAATAATTAAAAAAAATGTACTTAATCAGTTGAAATAGGGATGCAGTGTTCAGACATTCATCATACTTCGTTGTGCTAAAATCTCAATCATGTGTCCTGCACTGCCTACAGCTTACGATAATCGGGGGCTAAGATAAAAATTATTTTAAGAATGTAATAAAAACAACAAAAACGTATCCGGTTCTCATTGTTTTTCAGCACCTCATCACGCAGTAGACAAACACTGATAAAGGAAAGGCCTGCTTCGCAAACCTTTCCTTTATCAGCTTATCATGTATCTGCTCCGGCAGGCACATTGCAGCGGCATTCCGAATGCCGGTACTATTTTTTGATGGTTAACAACAACTCATCCAGCTTTTGCAGAGTGGCCATCATACCCTGTTCCATGCCCATCTGTATTACCTGCTCCACATCAGCAAGCGATGCGTAGGTAACCACTGTTTCTACCAATGCGTTTTCACCTTTGTCAGTAAAAGTTACCAGCCACTCCGCACGGGGCAGGCTTTCATTTATTTCACCCGTTGCATCAGAGAATGCATCGAGGGCGGTGTAAAAATCAATAGGACTGATTTTTACATAGGCGGTATATCCCCAGTATTCTGTGCCATTGGGTTCTACCATCGCATAATGCCAGTGACCTCCTTCGCGGAAGTCCATCGTTTTTGTTTTTGTCGTCAGCGGAGCCGGCGCAAACCAGCGGTCCAGCAATTCGCTTTTGGTGTAACAATCCCACACCAGTTGCCGGTCGGCCAGAAACTCACGCCTTATTGTCAGCGTATTTTCTTTCTTATCTACCAGGAATTCGAAATGCAAATTGTGTTTCATTTTCTTTGTTTTTTTATCGTTGACAATAATTGATCGAGTTGATCGAAACGCTTTTCCCAGATCTTCCTGAATTGCTCCAGCCATTTATCTATCTCTTTCATTTTATCAATTTCAAGCTGATAAAAAATTTCCCGTCCCTGGTATTCCTGTTTAACCAGTTCACACTCCGTCAATATTTTTAAATGCTTGGAAACTGCCTGCCTGGTCGTATCAAAATGCTCCGCGAGTGCATTGGGCGTCATTGCCTGCACGGCAATCAACGCTATAATGGCTCTGCGTGTCGGATCGGCGATAGCCTGGAAAATATCTCTTCTCATATAGCGGTCATTTGTATACCGGCTTCAATGACACCCGGTACAATTCATAGTAGCTGCTCTATTAAGCAACTGATTGGTTGCAAATATATACGCAACCGATCAGTTGCCCAAATTTATTTTCAGTATTTTCCGGCAGAACAACAAAAAAGTCCGGTAGTAGGGTATTTAAACGCAGCTGGCATCTTTATTATTCCTTCTCTTTTTCGTCAATTTATTAATAAATTTACCTCAACAACCATATTTACAGACCGGGGATGTTCCCCAGAGCGCATTGATCTACCATATGAGGCGTGTTGATATTCATGAGGAACTTCCGGATGAGCAGACGTTGCTCCAGCGTATAGCAGATGGCGATAGTATGGCTTTTGCGCTGTTATTTAAACAGTATAAGCAAAATTTGTATAGTACAATATTCCATTTAACGGGTAGTTCCGGAATGGCAGAAGATGTATTGCAGGAAGTATTTATCAAAGTATGGATGCACAGGGCGCGATTGCCCGATATCATAAATTTTCCCGGATGGCTTTATAAGGTCACCGAATATGCCGGCTTTAAAGTAATCCGTAATAACCGTCGCATAGCAGCACAGCTGCATGTTTTGTCCAACGATCCGTTCCCCCCCGCAGAAAAAGACCCTGTTGATATTTTTATCGAGAAAGAATATGATCAGCTGCTGGAGGCTGCCATTGCCCAATTACCGGAAAAGCAGCAGCTTACTTACCGTATGATCAAACAGCAGGGACTTAAAAGAAAAGAGGTGGCAGAAAGATTGTCAGTGTCGCCCGAAACCGTTAAATGGAACCTGGACCAGGCGAATCAGTCGGTCCGTAACTATTGCATGGCCCATCTGGGACTAACCCTGGCTTTTATGCTGGTCAACAGCCTGCAATAATTTTTTTCGCCATTACCCCCCATTTGTCTTTCCCGTGGCTCTTATATATATGATTCACAGGAAAGGCCGTCATAATCATACTGTTTATCTGCCTGATGAAGCGGGGTTACTCGGAAAAATAGCCAACGGGGACACCACTGCCTTTGCCAAGGTATTCGCTCATTACAGGAAACAATTGTATACCACCATTTTTCATCTCACCGGCAGCCGGGAGATGGCGGAGGATGTAATACAGGAGGTATTCATCAAGGTATGGCTGCACCGGGAGCGGTTGCCGGTGATTGAACATTTTGGCGGCTGGATTTACCGGGTAACGGAACATGCCGGTTTTAAAGTAATCCGGGAGCTACGGAGAACCATTACCGGCTCAGAACCAGTCACGGAAGCGGATAAAAAAGATCCGCTGGACCTGTACATAGAAAAAGAACTGGACCGCTTACTGAATGAAGCCGTGTCCAGGTTGCCGGAAAAACAGCAACAAACATATAAACTGATTAAACAGGATGGGTTGAAAAGAAACGAAGTCGCCGATCAGTTACTTGTATCACCGGAAACGGTGAAGTGGAACCTGGAACAGGCGATGCGGTCGATACGGCGGTTTTGCCTCGCAAAACTTTCCCATTAAATGAACTATACTAATAAAGATGATGGAATTACCAGATCATATTGCTGCTTTATATCACCGCTGTATACAGGGAAATGCTACCGCTGCCGAGCAGGCTGCATTACTGCAATACCTGCAGGAACCGGGGCATGAAGAGATATTAAGAGCGGTATTAAGACAGGGACTCCGGGAGCAGAAGCCCCTGACAGACCTGCCCCCAGAGCGGGAAGCAGCAGTATGGCAGGCAATTATAGATGCTACTCATCCCCCGCTCCCCGTTGCACCTGTTTACCACATGCGATGGTTACGGATGGCAGCAGCAGTGGGCATTTCTGCATTCATCGGTATCAGTAGCTTCTTCGTATACAAACAATACAGGAGCCATCAGGCGCCAATAGCACTACAAACACCCCTGAGCCCGGGTGGTAACAAAGCCATACTGACATTGGGAGACGGAAGAACAATCACACTGGACAGCATTTCCAACGGGCAAATTGCCGGGGAAAACGGTGTAGTGAAACAAGGCAACGGTAAACTGGCTTACCTCGCAGATCAGGCGGAAGCGGTAACGATCCATACCCTCACCATCCCACGCGGGGGACAATATCAGTTACAACTACCGGATGGCACACAGGTTTGGTTAAACAGCGCTTCCTACATTAAATATCCTACCAGCTTTCATGGCAGGGAAAGAAAAGTGGAAATTTCGGGAGAAGCCTACCTCGATGTTGCCAGAAACGCGGCGCAACCCTTCATCGTGGTATCAAAAGGGCAGCGCATCCAGGTATTGGGAACAGCATTTAACCTGATGGCCTACCCCGACGAAGCCGCTATAAAAACTACCCTGATCAATGGCGCTATTAAAGTGATACAGGCAGGCACGTCAAAAATACTCAAGCCCGGAGAACAGGCAGCCGTCAGCAATCGCACGGCAGGTATTGCCATCACCACACCTGACCTCGACAATGTGCTGGCATGGAAGGAAGGCAAGTTCCGTTTTTACAATACAGATATCGCTACCATTATGCGCCAGGTGGCCAGATGGTATGATGTGGAAGTTTTCTACCAGGGAACCATACCGGAAGAAGAATTTTATGGCACCATTCCTAAAAGTGAAAATGCGGCGCAGATCCTGGATGTACTGGAATTAACACACAAAGTTCATTTTGAAATAAAAGGGAAAAGGATCACCGTCATTCCCGGTCCGAGATAATCAAAAACCAACCATTTATTTGAATTAAAAAAGTCAATCAGGAGTAACACAAGGTCAACCAAAAAATACCCGGCAATGAAAAAGCATTCCCGGATAACAGCAGGAATTAAATGTAAAAACCAAAATCGCTTTACGGCGCAACTTTAACATCCAAACCGGTACGAAGATATGAACTTAGTTGTACATGGCAGTCCCATGCCCGATCGTATGCCACATAAACGGAGCCGATTCATGAAGACGTATGCTTTTGTTTTCACAGTGGCGTTATTGCTTAGTGCAAATCTCTACGCGCAAAAAATTAATATAACCGGCCGGAATCTATCGCTGGAAAAGATATTCCGCGAAGTCGAGAAACAAACAGATTATTCTTTTCTCGTTGGCAAAGAAACACTGAAAAAGTCAAAGCCGGTGAACCTTAATTTAAAAAACGCCTCACTGGCGCAGGTCCTGGATCAGTGCCTTACCGATCAGCAACTGACCTGGGAAATCAAGAACAAAGTAATTGTAGTTACACCTGTTCCCACTTCTGCCCCGGCGCAACCCGCCACTATGCAGGCAGTTCCATCGGATCCGGATAATATCATGTGGGGCCGCGTCATCGACGAGCATAATATCCCGGTCATTGGCGCCTCCGTACGTGCCAGTATTGGCGCCGATCGTATACAGATGTCGTTCACTGATGAAAAAGGAGATTTCATTTTATCGGAAGTAGATATGCCCTCCGTGCAGCTACAGATCACCAGCGTAAACATAGAGCCCTGGACAGGTGAGTTAAAGAAACAGCCGCAGCCACAGGTGATACATGTCAAAAGCAAAGTATACCAGCTTACCGATGTAAAAGTGGTATTGAATACCGGTTACCAGAAACTCGATAAAGAAAGGGCTACCGGTTCTTTTGGCAAACCTGATATGGCCATCGTGTCGAAACGTACCGGTACCATGGATATTATGTCCCGTCTCGATGGCCTCATACCCGGCCTCACACTTTCCGTGGGAACCGATCAGCCTACCACCGCAAACCCTAACGGAAATGGCGTTTCTACCCGGAAAAGTGTGATCAGGGGAAAAGGAACGCTGTTCCTGGACACCGATCCCCTGTATGTGATCAACGGTACCATTGTAACGGATTTCAGTACGCTTAACCCCGATGATGTGGAAAGTATCACTGTACTGAAAGATGCCGCCGCCGCTGCCATCTATGGCGCCAGGGCAGCCAATGGTGTAGTGGTAGTGACCACCAAAAGCGGTAAAAACAATCAACGCCTGACCGTTAATTACAACGGCTTTTTTAACTATCAGGGTAAACCGGATTTCAGTTATATACCGGTATTAACCAGTCAGCAATTTATCAGCGTAGCAAAAGAATTATTTAATCCGCAACTATACCCCTGGAATTCGCAATATGATCAGACTATCGCGCCGCACGACCAACTGCTCTATGATCACTACCGTGGATTGATCAGCGATGCACAATTCAATAAAGGCATGGATAGCCTGGGCAATATCAATAACCGGCAGCAAATCCTCGACCTCCTCGTCCGCCCGGCCATGAGTAGCAATCATACCATATCGGTAAGCGGTGGCAATAACATGTATTCGTTTTACGGTTCCCTCGCCTATACACTTTCACAGGATAATACACCGGGTAATAAAAACAATAGCTATAAAATAAATTTAACCCAGAATATACAACCCAGCAGGAACATCAGGATCTCTGTGAATGCCTCTCTGATCAACAACGTATCCAGCGGCAGAAATGCGATAGAAGCGGGACCCTCCGCCTTGCCATACCTGTTATTGAGAGATGCGTCAGGTAAAAATATTCCTGCTGATTTCATGCTCGGCTGGTCAGATTCCCTCCGTCTTGATTACCAGAACAGAAGTAAAATAAATATGGGCTACGTCCCCCTGGATGAGGTGAATTACACAAGCTATAACCGCAATAATATTTTCATTAATCTAACCGGTAATGCCAGTGTGAAAATATGGAAAGGACTGAGCTTCGAAGGCACATACGGCTATGTAAAATCTCCCGGTATCAGCAAATATTTTACAGACAACAGGGAATACAGACAGCGGCGGCAGTTACTCAGTTTTACGATAGCTCCTACTGTCAACTCAACGCCGCAATACCTGGTCCCGATCACTGGTGGCACCTTTACCTCCGGCAATAATGATCAGCGTAACTGGACCGTCAGGAACCAGTTGATATACAGTGCAACACCCCGCCAGGGCAAAGATCACCTGTTATTGCAGGTGGGCCAGGAAGCACAGGAGCAGTTCAATTTTACGACCAGCAATACTTATATGGGGTACGATGAAAAAATGGGCACCTATGGCCTGGTAGATTATGCCAGTTTAAGTAACGGTGCCACCGGCACTGTCACTGGTTACGGCTATCTTCCCCAACCCTATTATATCAACCAGACACTCTCCCGCTTTACCTCCAGGTTCGCACTGGCCAGCTATACCTTCAACGATAAATACAGTCTGGATGGCAGCTGGCGACAGGATAAAAGTAATCTTTTCGGAAGCGATGTATCCTCACAGAATAAGCCCGTTTGGAGCATAGGCGCCAAATGGCAACTAGGAAAAGAAAATTTCTTCAAATCATTGAGCTGGATAGACAATCTCGGCATCAGGGCAACTTATGGCATCACCGGTAACTCTCCCTATGTAGGTGCAGCTTCCGTGCAGGATATTCTCCGGGCATACCCGCAATCCCAGAGCGGCGGCGTGGGCGGCGATGCCTTATCCATAAACTCTACTGCCAATACGAAACTGTCGTGGGAAACTACCCATACCATCAATATCGGAATAGACTATGGCCTGCTGAAAGGAAGAATTAACGGAGGCATTGATATCTATAGCAAAACCACCACCAATATGCTGGGCAACATTCCGCTGAATCCCTTCACCGGCTCCTACTCTGCTACCGGCAACCTGGGAAAGTATTCCAATAAAGGTATTGAGCTGAGCATCTCCTCACAAAATATAAAATCAACTGATTTCAACTGGTCTTCCACCATTATTTTCAGTTACAACCATAATAAGCTATTGTCCTTCCAGCCATTGAGCGGTTACAGCAATACCGGCGACTACAAAATCAATTCTTTTTACTATGTGGGCTATCCTGCCGGTCCCGTTTTCGCTTACAACTACGCAGGGCTGGATAATGTAGGAGATCCTCAGATCAGGCTGGGCGATAAAACAGTAACCAAAGATCCCTCCTACAAAACAACACCGGATGATATTAAGTATATGGGCACCACCGTACCGGTATTTAATGGCGGCATTACCAATACCTTCAGCTATAAAGCAGTGTCGCTTTCTGTGAATATGATTTATAACCTTGGTAACGTGATGCGCCGCGATGTAGACCGCACCTACGCCGCCCGGTTGTCTAGCATGGGCGCCAATTTCGCCGCCGGTAACCTCTCTGCCTACTTCCTCGACCGTTGGAAAAAACCGGGAGATGAAGCATTTACCAACGCCCCCGTTTACCTGGCAGATCCCGCAGAAGACTATCGCAGGAATATGAACTACTACTATAAAGCTGATATCAATGTAGTAAGCGCCGCTTATATTAAAATCAGGGATATCACATTAAACTATGAACTGCCTGCCGACTGGTTGAAATCACTCAATATAAAGCAGTTCAGCATATATGGCCAGGCCACCAACTTCCTGGTATGGAAAGCCAATCACCTGGGCGTTGATCCGGAATACCAGGATCTGCGACAGGGATACATGTCTGTTCCGCCTTACCTCCACAGCTACAGCCTCGGTGTTAACGTTACCTTATAAGCGCATCCAAAATGAAACAGATCATGATAAAGAAATTATTTTCTCCTTTCTTATATACCATCCTGCTCACTGCTTTCATTTCCTGTAGCAAGGATTTCCTGGAAGTAATACCAATGGGCAACCAGGTGGCTGTTACCACCGACGATTACGATAAGCTGATGAATGATCCCCGGTTCTATATGACGAATGTAGTGGGATGGCAGGAAGCAGTGCTGATGGGAGACGAAATAGGCGCCGAAGCCGCCTTTCTCAATGTGAATACGGTGTGGCCTGTTCGCCTGTTCCAGTGGGCAGACAGTATCTACAAGCCGGGCGAGCAATCACCTTTTATGCTGACAGAGAATTTAGTCAGTATGTATACTGTTAATAAAATCATTAATGAGGTAATGGCGGCTACAGAAGGAACAGAGGCACAAAAAAAAGCCATCCTCGCAGAAGCGAAAGCCACACGTGCATGGTTAAACTTCCAGTTTGTCAATTACTACACAAAGCCCTACCAGGCTGCTACTGCGGCTACAGATCCCGGCTTCCCCATCATCGTAAAAGCAGATGTCACCCAGCAGCATTTCGACCGGGGCACCGTACAGGAGATATATGATTTTATGATCAAAGACCTGACGGAAGCATTGCCGGATGTACCTGCACAACCACGGATCGCTACCCGTATGTCGAAACCGGCAGTAGAAGGTATGCTGGGCAAAGTATATCTCTTTATGGGCCGCTACCAGGATGCCTTGCCTTTATTCAGTAAAGCACTCGCAGATGTGGCTGCCAACGGCACCCCGGTGCTATACAACTATAACCGGGAGTTTGCACCGGGGGGTACCTTTCTGCCCATCGATCCCACTTTTGGCCCGCAAGGCCCCGGCATCAACCGCAACGACCTGAAAGAAGCGGTGCTCTCCAAAGTGTTCTACAACGGGCCGTATACCGGTAATATGTTTGCCACAGACGGACTCGTACTTATGCCGCAAACAGCTGCCCTGTATAGCGCCAATGATCTCCGTTTGCTGCTGTATACCAATAAAAACATGGATGGCAGTATAAATGCGGGTGGCAGGCTACGCAAGTACGGCGTTACTTACTCCCGCTGGGGATTACAATTGCCTGAGCTGTACCTGCTGAGTGCAGAATGCAAAGCCAGGACCAATGATCTGAATGGTGCCGTAACAGATGTGGAAACACTCAGAAGAAACCGGATGCCGGCGGCAGCCGCAACTGTACCTGCAACTATTGCAGGCAACCAGGTAGCGCTCATTAAATTTATCATCGACGAACGGACCCGGGAATTCGCACAGGAAGGATACCGCTGGTTTGATATGCGCCGCCTGTCGCCCGATCCAATCTTCAACAGTAAACCGATCACACATACGCTTTACAACCAGAACGGCACCGCTACTGTATTTACACTGCGACAGCCAAACCGTCTCGTAATGCGGATGCCACCCTTTTATATTCAAAGCAATCCGGGTATGCCCGATAATCCATAATCAGATAATTAAAACAGACAAACACGATATGACCAGTATTGTAAAACTTGAGCACCTGTCTCATAAGTATAGCAGCTCATGGGCGATCCGTGATATCAATATAGAGATCAGCAAAACCGGTATTGTTGGTTTGCTGGGCTCTAATGGTGCGGGCAAATCTACTACCATGAATATTCTTTGCGGAGCGCTGAATCAAACCGAAGGGAATGTTTATATCAATGGGATCAACATGCGCGAACAACCACAACTCGCGAAAAGAGAAATCGGATTTCTGCCACAGAACCCGCCACTATATATGGATCTCACTGTAGACGAATACCTGGGTTACTGCGCAGGATTAAGACAACTGCCAAAAGATAAAATGAAACCAGCCATAAAAGAAGCCAAGGAACGTTGCGGCATCGACCACTTCAGCAGCCGGTTGATCCGCAATCTTTCCGGCGGCTACCGCCAGCGCGTAGGCATTGCTCAGGCCATTGTGCACCGCCCGCAACTGGTGGTACTCGATGAACCCACCAACGGACTGGATCCCAACCAGATCACGGAAGTACGTTCATTGATCAAAGAAATTGCACAGGAGCGGGCCGTTATCTTCTCCTCACATATCCTCTCTGAAATACAGTTGCTCTGCAAGGAAATCAAAATGATCGAAAACGGCAGGATTGTATTCTCCGATACCATGGATGCGTTCAACAATTATGTAGAACCACACAGCGTGTTGATGCACCTGGAAAATCCGCCCGCCGCTGCCGAACTGTTAAAAATAGATGGCATCATCAAAGTAGATTTTCTCACAGAAAGACAAATACGCCTTTACTTCAACGGCAGCCAGGATATTACGGAAAAACTGATCAGCGCCAGTGTGCAGAATGGATGGAGAATGCGGGAAATCAACCTTGATAAAACGGCACTCGATGAAATCTTCAAACAATTATCCAGTCAATCAGCTTAATAACAATATTTAATGAAGACAATAATCAGAATTGCAAAAACAGAACTACGGGTCCTGTTCTATTCTCCCATTGCCTGGTTTTTACTGGTCGCCTTTTTTATTCAGTCCGGTATCGCTTATTTCATGATGCTGAGATCGTATGCCACCATGCAGGAAATGGGAGGTATTCAGTTACGCTATATCGATCACCTGACTCTCCAGATCTTCTCTTCGCAGGGCGGTGTTTTTTCCAATGTCATGCAAAAACTCTATCTCTACATTCCTTTGCTTACCATGGGATTACTGAGCCGTGAAACGA
This sequence comes from Chitinophaga arvensicola, assembly GCF_900110835.1. GTDB lineage: Bacteria > Bacteroidota > Bacteroidia > Chitinophagales > Chitinophagaceae > Chitinophaga > Chitinophaga arvensicola. The sequence continues at coordinate 4,088,938 of NZ_FOJG01000001.1, read as the reverse complement.
GCAGTGGCACTATCAAATTACTATACTCCTCCCCCATACGGGTAAGGGATATTGTACTGGGTAAATACCTGGCCATGATGCTTTATAGCCTGCTGATGGTGGCAGCGGTAAGCGTTTTTATACTGGCAGGTATGTCGCATATCAAATCGATCGATAGCGGCATCATGGTGTCGGCCCTCATAGGCCTGTACCTGTTGCTGTGTACTTACTCAGCCATCGGCTTATTTATGTCCAGCTTAACCACCTACCAGGTAGTAGCCGCCGTATGTACTTTCGTGATGATCGGCATACTCAGCTTTATTGGTACGATGTGGCAGGGAATTGATTTTGTGAGAGACCTGGCCTACTTTCTTTCCATGCAGGGACGTACACAAAAAATGCTGGTAGGTCTCATCACCAGCAAAGATGTATTGTACTTCCTCGTGATCATTTTCATCTTTATCGGCTTTACGTATTACAAGCTGAAATCGGGCATGGAATCCAAACCATTCGTGGTAAAAGCCGTTCGATATGTGGCCGTGCTGGCCATCGGCCTGGCTGTTGGTTACATCAGTTCACGCCCCATGTTCACCATCTACCACGACACCACCTTTCACCAGGAGCAAACCCTCACCCCTACCGTACAACAGATTATCAAAGAACTGGGTAAAGATCAGCTGGAAATAGTGACCTATAACAATGCACTGGGAAATTTCGTGTGGATGGGACTGCCCGAACAAAGAAACAATACCTTGTCGAACTGGGACCTCTACACCCGCTTTAAACCGGATATTAAATTTTCATTTGTACAGTACTATGATGAACCACTGGATAACCCCGACTATCCGCTGTCTAAAATGTATCCCGATAAAACCCTGAAAGAAGCAGCTGAGCAAAACATCCGTGGAATGGGCATGAAAATGTCTGCTTTTAAAACACCGGAAGAAATTCATAAAATAATTGACCTGAAACCCGAGCTTAACAGGTATGTGATGCAGTTAAAATATAAAGACCGCTCCACTTTCCTGCGGGTATTTAACGATCAGATGGTATGGCCCGGCGAAACGGAAGTAGCGGCCGCTTTCAAACGATTGTTACAGGCGAAGCTGCCTAAGGTATTATTTGTTACCGGTGACCTGGAAAGAGATATTTTCAAAATCGGTACGAGAGAATACATGACCATCACCAATAACAAAACCTTCCGTTATTCGCTGATCAACCAGGGATTTGATGCGGATACGATCTCACTGGATACCCGTGATATTCCGGAAGATATCGCCACATTGGTGCTCGCTGATCCTAAAACAGCGCTCACTCCTGCTGCACTGGCACGACTGGAACGCTATATCGATAATGGAGGCAATCTGCTGATTGCAGGAGAACCGGGTAAACAAACTTTGCTCAATCCCATCCTGCAAAAATTGGGGGTACAAATGCTCGATGGCGTCATCGCACAACCCAGCAAACAAATGACACCGGATATCGTATTGCCGGAACTCACACCACTCGCCCAGTCATTGTCGCAGGAATTGAAAAAAACAGTGGAAGACAGTTTAAAAGTGGCAGTACCAGGTGTTACCGGCCTCTCCTATAGCAACAATAACGGATTCTCGATTGAGCCGCTGCTGGTAACAGACGCCCAAAGGAGCTGGCTCCGGAAGTCCGCGCTGGTACTCGACTCTGCCGAAATTGTATATGATGCTGCAGCCGGTGATGAAAGAAAATCACTACCGGTTATCATCACCATGAAACGCCAGGTAAAAGGAAAAGAACAACGCATCGTGGTAGCTGCAGACGCAGATTTTATGAGCAACGCCAATCTTCAGCGATCCGATGTACAAACAGCGAATTTCCCTTTTATCACTGCCATCTTCAGCTGGCTGGATTACAAACTGTTCCCGATAGATGCCAGCCGCCCTTCCTCCCTGGACAAAAGGGTAACCGTTACACCTGATGGTGTAGATCTGTTGAAAATAGTATATCTCTGGGTAATGCCGGGTATCATGATCGCATTCGCCACCATATTACTGATCAGACGTAAGCGGAAATAAAAGCTATGTTATTTACTACCGATAAACAAACACTGGAAGATCTCAACATCTTTGGTAAACATGGAGGCAATTCCATTTACAATATCTTCAATCGCTGCATCACCCGGGGTGGTGCAGCGATCCTGGATGAAATGTTCCAGTATCCGCTATCAGACGAGAAAGCGATTAATGCACGTAGTGGCATCATCCGGCACTTCGCCGCAACAGGCACTTTATTCCCTTTTGAAAATACACTGTTTGACGCCATAGAACCTTACCTCGCCAACACGGATGAACGTACCCGACTCACAGCAGATGAACAGTCTGTGGTGAAAAAAATCAATCATCTCATTGCTCAGGATGCAGGAACTGTGCAGATCCGGAAAGGCATCACCGCTATTGCCGGCATGCTCAACGGACTCCGTGATTTTATCCATTCACCGGCCGTAAGGGAAATGACTTTTTATCAGTCCGAAATAGCGGCTGTCAATAGCCTCCTAAACGCGCCGGCACTTGCACCGGCGATGCAACAGGAAGGTAAAATCAAGCTCTCTTCTGCTGCCATGCCGGTATTGGATAGTATTTTCCGCTTCCGCGACCGGGACATTATCTTCAAACTGCTCCGGCATGTGTACTACCTCGATGTATACCTGTCTGTTGCCAGGGTCGCCAGGGAACGCGGATTTGTATTTCCACTGGCACTTCCCAGGGATCGCCACACTGCCACCCTGGAAGGAGTATATCATCCACAGGTGCCTAATGCGGTATCCAATACCATTCGGATAACACCGCAAGGCAATGTGATATTCCTTACCGGGGCTAACATGGCCGGCAAATCCACCTTTATGAAATCGCTCAGTATTGCGCTGTTCCTCGCGCATATGGGATTCCCGGTGGCGGCGAAAAAAATGGAGTTCTCGGTGCTGGATGGTATTTATACGACGATCAACCTGCCCGATAACCTGGGCATGGGCGCCAGCCATTTTTATGCAGAAGTATTGCGGGTAAAAAAAATAGCGCATGAACTCAGTGAAGGAAAAAATCTGCTGGTTGTTTTTGATGAAATGTTCCGTGGTACCAATGTTAAAGACGCTTATGAAGCCACCATTGCTATTACCAAAGCATTTGCCACCAAACGAAACAGCCTGTTTGTCATTTCAACACACATCATCGAAGCAGGCGACATATTGAAAACGGCCTGTAACAACGTACACTTTATTTATCTCCCCACAAAAATGGATGGTAATAAACCGGTGTATACCTATAAGCTGGAAAATGGCATTACGGATGACCGTCATGGTATGATCATTATTAATAACGAGGGCATTCTCGATATGCTGCAGGAAGGCATCGAAAAAGCGCACTAAAAGAGATATACATGAGCTTTATTGCTGACAAACAAACGTTGGATGATCTGAACCTGCTGGGTAAATACAAATCTCATTCTATCTACGGCATTTTTAACAAAGTTCGCACGGCCGGTGGGGAAAGACTCCTGGAATCGATGTTCCAGCATCCCCTGACCGCCCCGGATGAGATCAATCTGCGTAGCAGCACCTTCCGGTACTTCCAGGAAAAACAACTGGAATTCCCCTTTGAAAACAACTCCTTCCGCCAGGCGGAGAACTACCTGGGAATGGGTACTGCGGGTAACCTGATTACAGCCGGCATTACTGTGATCCGAAAAAAGTTGTCGCATTCCCTCTTAAGGGACGATCAATACAATATCCTTCACAGTGGACTGCTGGCAAGCATCAGCGCATTGAATGCGTTACAAAAACTCATCACCCGCATAGGTGATCAGGGTCCCTTTCGCGACCAGGTGAAAAAAGTGCAGGCCATTTTATCAGACCACCGGCTGAAATGGCTGGCTGAAGAGGCGCAGTCAATACAGCTGCCGCTAATAAAAGTATGCCGCTACGATTTTCTGCTCCGGCATACCTTACGGCATGAAATGGAGATGATCCTGGAAAATATCTATCTGCTGGATGTATATATTGCTGTTGGCGCCATAGCACGGGAGAAACGATTTTCATACGCTGCCGCCCTGCCGGCAACCGACAACCGGATCAGCGTGGAAGGCCTGCGGCATCCCGGACTGGACCAGGGTGTAGCCAACAATGTATCACTGCACCAGGATCAGAATGTGCTGTTTCTTACCGGCGCCAATATGGCCGGCAAATCTACCCTGATGAAATCTTACGGTATCGCCATCTACCTCGCGCATATGGGTTTTCCTGTAGCCGCCGTTAATATGCAGTTTGCCATTCGCGATGGCCTGTATACTTCCATCAACGTACCCGACAGCCTGAGTCTGGGTTACAGCCATTTCTATGCAGAGGTGATGCGGGTGAAAGAGGTAGCCACACAGGTGAGCCAGAGAAAAAATCTCGTAGTCATATTTGACGAACTGTTTAAAGGTACCAATGTAAAAGATGCTTACGACGCCACCCTCGCGGTAACTGCGGCCTTTTCCCAATACCGGAATTCATTTTTTATTATCTCCACCCATATTATTGAAGTGGGAGAAACGTTAAGGCAGCAATGTAACAATCTCCGGTTTGTATTCCTTCCCACGGTGATGGATGGTACTGTTCCCCGCTATACCTATCAGCTGGAACCCGGTATCACCACCGACAGGCACGGCATGATGATCATAGAAAATGAAGGCATCCTGGAAATTATTATGTCTTCCAAAAATGATCTTATACCTCAAACCTGTAAATAATAGTTTTTTGGTTGATTGACATAAAGAAGGTAGCCGTCTCTTCGAACACAGAGGCGGCTCTTTCCTGTTCAGACCACCCGTCCTGTTGAAGGATTACGATTTCCTTACCAACGGTATCTGCAAATTCAGCGGCCTGTTTTCTTCTGTATCAAAGCCTCTCCCATCCACGTTTCTCGCCCCCCAGAATAAGAGTCCGTTGAACATGTAAATTAAATCGTACTCCGAGAATACCTGTCCTGCTGCCAGCTCAAATGGCACAAAGGGTTTCCGCAGAATGTCCTGGCTTTTGTTCACCTCCTAGGTGTCATAACCTTCTGTTGCCACTTTATTCAGCAGGTCGGCAAAAGCAGGTAGCAATGGCGTTACCTCGTAACCTTCATCTGCTACAAATTGTACTTGCTGCGCTCCGGGAGCTATCTCATGATTGCCCTGCCAGATGATATGCCCCCTGAGCCACATCTTTGCCAACGGCACTTTTCCCAAAGCATCCACACTATTGAGGATCTCCAGTTCAAAGGTATCATCCGGCAGGTATTTAAAATTCCGCGTCAGATAAAAGGGCTTTATCAGGCCATCTGCAGATTTAATACTACTGGGGCGGATTTCCGGAGCAATACTGCTCCATTCTCCCAGCATGTTTTCCTTTACCTGTGTTAGTGTCATAGTTTTACTGCTTTTAAGAAATTATAAATTTGCACCCTTCCTTCCTTAAAAGTAAATAGTCCCTACTTTTGTAGCTGGTACATAATTATAGACTAATGGGAAACAAGCGGAAAAATAAGGATTTCAATCCTAACAATTGCGGCGTCACTCATTTCCTGAACAAACTCGGCGGCAAATGGAAAGTATTGATCATTTATGCTATCAGCATGAATTGTAACCGCTTTAGCCTGTTGCAGCGCGGTATTCCGTCTATCAGTAAACAGATGCTTGTAAACCAGCTGCATGAACTGGAAGAGGATGGTATTATTGAGCGGATGGTATTCCCGGAAGTTCCTCCCCGTGTGGAATACACGGTTACGCCCTATGGGCAGTCGCTGCTGCCGCTGATAAAAATAATCGAGCAATGGGGAAGGAATGATATGAAAAGCGATGCTGACGGAATAGCTACGGCATAGTCATCTCCAGATACCAGCATAAAAATAAAAGCGCCCGTAACGCAAGTGGCTACGGACGCTTTCATCAAAAAAATATAGCTGTTAACGCTTTGTATTCGCCAGGATAAAGTTGAGCGCCGGCGCCGGATTATGCGGCAACAATACATGTCCTTCGCCCTTACGGATATCGGTCGTTACTTTGCCGCCAAACTTCTTATACTGACCGCTCACTGCTTCTGTATTCTCTTTAACATGAGGATCTTCACTACCCGCTACCAGGTACAGCGGCACCTGTGCTTTGGCCAGTGTTTCCAGGTGCGCAGGTAACGGCGTTTTCGTCATTGCAATGGTCTTGAAGATAGCATTCTCCGTATACACCGCCGACACCTTACCTGGATTCTCTGTAGCCCAGCCTATGGCCTCACCCGCGCCGGAAGCTTCCCCTGCGATCACCGGACGTGCAGAAAAACCTTTACCGGTCAGGTATTGATAAATGGTATTCCAGTGTGATAACTGCGGTCCATCGAAATTATAAGGCACTGCACCGGTAACGATGTAATACCCTTTTTCCAACAGTGCCGGTGCCAGCTGATCATCCCTTTTCACGTAAGTGGCACGGAATACCCACGGCTTGCCTGCCGCTGGTGTAGCCGGCGCTATCACCGTAATAAAAGATTCTACACCCGGCAACTGAAACACATAACGTCGGTAGCTACCTGCAAACCGGGCACCCCGGTAGGTAATGTACGTGCCTTCCTCCGGTACTGATTTATACGAACTGGCAGTACCGGTATACCAACCGCTGGTATAGTTGCTATCCAGGAAATCAGGCTTTTCGTTTTTTTCTTTTACGGTAGCCTCCATAAAATCTGCAATAGGCGCAGGATTATGCAAACTATGCGGATGATGCGCCAATCCTTCTTTCACCATCACGGATACACGTCCGCCAAACTGCGGGTAAATTTCTTCTACCGGTCCGGTGGCAATGGGATACAATGGGTCCAGGTTACCGATCACATGGAATAAAGCCACGTTGTTTTTTGCCAGTCCTTCGAGGCCGGCAAGACTTTCCGGTGTAATCGCCGGGTTATCTGCATAGATAGCGCTTACCTTATCGGGGTGCTGCGTAGCCCAGGCATATTCAAATTGTCCTCCCCGGCTCATGCCCACGAAGCAGGGCTTGGCAGACAATCCCTGTTTGATAAGAAACTGGTACCAGGTATCCCATTCTTTGCCGGGTTGGAAATTGGCGCCGGCAGTAATATAGGCTACGTGAAACCCTCTGCGCAGCAGTTCTACTTCCGCCTGCGGCTGATGATCCCAGTAGCAGCCCTGCCACGACCACGGATTACCCGGCGCAGCTACTTTAGGAGCTACCACTACACAGCGGTGCTTACCTTTCGGTGGATCTGCAATACCCATGCGCTCGTCCGGCTTGGGCGTAAACGGGGTGATTTCCCCGGTGGCGTCGTCCATGATATAGTCGTAGCGCACGAAGCCATCATGCCACGCTGATACCGCGCCATTGAAATGAGGAGATTGCTGGGCGGCCGCATAACGGGGCAGCCCCAACGTTATGCCCAACAGGCTTGTCAGGATTAATTTTTTCATTTGGGTGACACAAATGTGTTTAAGATTGAAGAAAAGGTTTTCCCGGTAGACGTCATATGGCACACGGCCGCCAATAGCCGCCGCACTAACATAGCGAAAATGGCAGGCAGTATTACTGCATGCCGGCGTGGATAGCTGCTGAACATAAATAGACCATTTACGCCATGCAGCTGCATGGCGGTGATGAATGCCTAACGTGGTTTATATCGCCATAAATATAGCAGCCTTTTCTTTAATTCAAAGTATAATTGCGATGAACGGAGAGGAAGAGCCATACCCGCTTTCCGGTTTATAATAAGAAATTACTGATTGCTGGTATTATTTTATCTCTTCCGGTGAAAGCAGGAAAATATCCGCGAAGCCAGATTATTTTTACTGCTATTATTTAATATTCCACGTTATGCAAAAAATGACTTCGTCCGGAAAACGGCGCGCGGTATATTCGCGAAAAACGCTGTTGCTCACCTTCCTGTTTGCTGCTGCCGTTAACATCCATGCTGCCTTTGCTGATAATGGTAAACTCATGGCCGGTACCAGCAAAATCAATATCACCCCCAAAACGGATCAGTTTATCCATGACTCTGTTTTCGCCCGGAGCCTGGTGCTGGAGTTGAACGGACAACGACTGGCGTTTGTATCGCTCGACCTGCCCATTTTTACCAGCGAACGTATTGAACAGGTATGCAAACAACGGTACAACATCGCTAAGGTGATCCTCAGTTCCTCCCACAACCATTCGGCGCCTATGGTCGACAATAAGATCAATGTATCAGAAAGCAGCCCTTTCCAGCCGTTCTATGAAGAACAAATTATCAAGGTGGTGGGTGAAGCACTGGCGCAGCTGTTTCCCGCAAAAATCGCTGCCGGTAAAAGCACTTTCCCGCAACTGGGATTCAACCGCCTCATCGTACGCGAAGATGGCAAGGCACGCGAATCCTGGATAGGTGACGAACATTACCGTGTAGAGAACCCTGAGCGCATTCCGTTTGGTCCGGTTGATCCGGAACTGGGCGTCATCAAAATAACGGACATGCAGGATAATCCGCGCGTTATTATGATGAACTATGCGATGCATGCGGATGTGGTTTGTTTTAACTATGCCGTTTCAGCCGATTACCCCGGCGTAGCCTCCCGTAAAGTGGAAGCAGCTTTCGGGAATAAAGTCAATTGCTTATTTGTAAATGGCGGCGGCGGCAATGTGGAATCATTGATGATCAGTCCGCGTAAATCCGGCCCCAAAGATACCACTGCTACCAACTACGCTCCTATGGAACGTACCGGCGAATTACTGGCCTGGGAAACGGTAAAGCTGGCAAAAAATATTACCATGCCTGCCAACGGAGAAACAGATATCAAATACAAAGTAGACTCTTTGCATTTTATAGGGAGATATGATGCCAAACGTGCTTTTAATGTGCATCTTGTAACCCTGCTCATTAATAACCATATTTCAATAGCGGTATGTCCGGGTGAGATGTTTGTACAATTTCAACTCGACTGGAAAGACAAAATGAAGCTCGCTTCCATGAATGGCTTTATGTTCGGCTATTCCTGGAGCGGTGGCAAATGGCCCGGTTATATTCCGGATGTGCGTTCCGCTGCATTGGGCGGCTATGGCGCCGATGGAGATAACCTGATCCAGGTGGGAGCCGGCGAACAGATCGTTACAAAACATCTGGAAAACTACTACAAACTCAATGGGCTGATGCGTACTTCCTGGTAACGTAGCCGTCATACATTAAAATCCCACAGATAATCATCTGTGGGATTTTAATTTTCTATCAACTCCTTATTGTTTTTGTCCGTATACCAGCAGCGACGCTTTTCCCAGTGTAGCAAAATGCATACTGAATCCTACAAAAGCCGGTGTGGCATTTTTATCCAGTTCCAGCGGCTGACTCAACGCATGTACGGTAATCAGGTAACGGTGCGCCGGTCCTTCCGGTGGCGCTGCGCCTACATATCCGGGAGTTCCCAGGTCGGTAATGCTTTGCACTACGCTTTCCGGAAGCAGCTGTTTGGCGGTATCTCCCGCACCTGAAGGCAGCTCGTTGATGTGTACAGGGATATTAAAAACCACCCAATGCCAGAAACCACTACCGGTAGGTGCATCCAGGTCGTACATCGTTACAGCAAAACTCCGGGTGCCTTCCGGCGCATGTTCCCAGTAAAGCTGCGGCGACTGATTTTCACCGGTAAAGCCCATGCCGTTGATATAGTGTTTGTTGTTTAATTGCCCGCCGAGTTCATTACTTTTCAGCGTAAAGGTGTTGTTTGTTGCCATCGTCTTATTTTTTGTTTGATAGCACAAAGGTAGATCCGAAGAACCCCTGCAGACGATGGGGTAACGTTCAAAAAGTGTTGCTAAACGTTCAATTTGCCCGACTGGTACTGGCGGGGGGTGATGCCATGCACCTGCTTAAAGGACTGGATAAAGCTGGACAGGTTTTCATAACCAAGTTCATAATAGATTTCGCTTGCTTTATACTCCCCACGGGTAAGCATTTGCGCAGCCTTTTGCATTCTTTTTTCCAGCAGCCATTTATAGGGAGAAGTACCATATATTTTTGCAAACCGCCGCTTGAAAGTGGATAAGCTGGTGTTGCATAAAAAAGCAAATTCTTCTACCGTAATGTTATTATCCATGTTAGCGGTAACGGCCTGCCGGATCAGCATATCAGCTTCCACCTGCTGACAGACACTCTGCAGTTTTTGAATTTCTCCCGGATAGTGTTCGCTCAGATAAAGTAAAAGCTCCTCCAGTTTAATCCTGCCCATATGCGTGGATATCGGCTGACCGGATGCCAGCATAAACCCGAGGGATGCGATGAAATTGAACAGGAACGGATCTTTTTCAAATAACAGGAAAGGTGTTTCCGGTATTCTACCTGGCGTTGTTGCCAATACTTGCGGATGCCGGTTAAAAAAATCTGCCAGGAGCACATTATCAAAAAAAATAAGGATGCTGCGGTAACGGCCACCTTCTGCAGCAATCTTTTCACTCATCAGGCAATTACCCGCAGAGAGCAATAGAAATTGCTGGGGATTTATTTTTACCTGTGTGCCTGCATAATGTACGGTCTTCTCTCCTTCCAGCAGAAAACTGAAAAGATTTTGCGGAAGCGTTATTTTCGCCTTCACACTGGCAACAGCCGAATCATAGCAAAATATAGAAAGCTGATCTGCCGGATCCCGGACACCGCGCAGATCAGCCGGTAATGTGTTGTCGATCATATACCTGGCATCTGGAAGTCAAAGTTACAGATATTTGTATCAACCTGCTTTACCTTCTACTGGCCGTTCTTAAAGAACTGTATTAGTCTCCGGGTAAACCATTCCGGGTTATCTTCTCCCAGGGCATGTCCACTGTTGGGTACCAGCACTGTGGTAACATGAGCCGCCACCTGGTGGATGCCCGCGAAAGTTTGCGCTGACGGGATTCCTTTTTCACCATTCACAGCCAGAACCGGGAGTTGCAATTTCCCTTTAAAACGGGCACGGTTTGTTTTCCCGTCTGCTATCATGGTGGCATAGTGCATAAAGCCAGCTTTCATGGCACCGGGCTTACTGTATTGCCGGATGTATTCCGCAATGGTAGCTGGCGGAATATGATTACCAAAAGACATCATCTGATACATCGGGTTTAAATAGGCCGCTTCCTTGCCTGCAATGAGCATAGCCGCGAGACCTGCCTGTGCATGAAAACCAAAGTGCCAGTAACCGCCGGTGGCCGGGTTCATCAACTCCTCCAGGCCAAATCCGGGGATCAGAGATTCACCGAGCACCAGTTGTGTTATTTCATTTTCGTGTGCTACGGCATATGGATAGGCGACCATCATACCAATGTCGGTTCCCACCATACGGATAGTTTTAAAGCCAAGCTGATTCACTAACTGGTGAATGTCTTCGGCCACATTTACTTTACTATACCCGGTATCGGTGATCTGGGAATCGCCCATTCCTCTCAGATCCGGTGCAATAGCGGTATACCCTGCTTTGGCCAGAAGTACCATTACCTGCTGCCATTCCATCCAGGTGAATGGCCATCCATGTAAAAGTACCACTGCGGGGCCTGATCCGCAGGTAACATAATGTAGCCGGATGCCATTTACCTGGGTATAATGATGGGTGAGCGAAGTGTCTGCTGCTTCGTGATGGCCGGATACAACCGGCATAGCATCACCGATATGGAAAGATAGCAGCGCTATCATTCCCAACAAGATAAACTGTTTCATGATCGTATTTATTTGAAGTTGTTACCTGTTAATTCTCCAGGAAAGGATAATCGGTATAGCCTTTTTCATCGCCACCGCTGTACATTCTTTCCCTGTCAGGTTCATTTAAAGCGGTGTTTAAGCGGAAACGTTCCGGCAGATCCGGGTTCGCCAGGAAAAGCGCACCAAATGACACCAACTGTGCTTTTCCTTCCTGTAGTATTTGTTCTGCGGTATCACGGGTATACCCGGCATTGATGATGAGCGGGTGATGAATGAGATGGCCAAATGCAGCCGTTACATCTTTGGGATACCGGTCAAATTCATCTATCGGGAACATGGGCTGCATCAGATGGATATAAGCCAGTGGCATTTTATCCAGCTCCCGGAGCAGGTAAGAATATAAAGCCACCGGATCGCTGTCTGCGATACCATGATACAGGATACTCGGCGATAACTTAATCCCAGCTTTACCCGGTCCTGCTATGTCTGTCAGCTGCATCATCACTTCCAATGTAAAACGACTGCGGTTTTCGATGCTGCCTCCGTATTCATCCGTTCTGTTATTAGCGCCGGCAGATAAAAACTGGTTAGGCAGATAACCAAATGCCCCGTGTAATTCTACGCCATCAAACCCTGCCTCCAGTGCATGAATCGTAGCCTGCCGGTAATCCCGGATCACCTGCTGTATGGCGGCATGCGACAGCTCCTCCGGCGTTTCAAAAGACGACCAGCCACCGGTAGTGTATACCTGTTGCTGTGCTATCGCAATAGCGGAAGGCGCCACCGGCAATTCTCCATTTTTGTTGGCGGAATGTGCAGCCCGCCCCGTATGCCACAATTGTGCAAATATTCTTCCATCTGCCTCATGTACTGCTGTGGTCACTTTTTTCCAACCTGCAATTTGTTCCGGTGTATATATCCCGGGCGTAAAAGGCAGCCCAATCGCCTGTGATGAGATGTTCAGTCCCTCGGATATAATCAGTCCGGCAGAAGCCCTTTGCTGATAATATAAAGTAGTAAGCGGTGTCACAACGCCATGGCTGTCGGCCCTGCTCCTGGTCATCGGTGCCATAACCATACGGTTTTTCAGGGTCTGATCGCCTATTGTGATGGGTGCTAAAAGTTTCATGATTTGCTGTTATTTGTCCCTATATTTATTAAAATCACTCCCCGGGGAAATATTTATTCTTAATAAGATATTGCAAAGCTACCGGCATTACTTTACTTTTGCAAGTAGGTACACTATTGTACACTATTGACACCGGGTAAAGTAAAAGCCACAGGTCTATGGAAGCGAAAAAAAATACTGTAGAAAAAATTTGCGAAATGCAGACCGCACTCGATATCCTGGGCGGGAAATGGACATTCCTGATTATTTATGCCCTGCTGGACGGGAAAAAACGTTTCAAGGAACTGGAACGTGCGGTAACCGGCATTAACACCAGGATGCTGGTGAAAGAGCTGAAGAACCTGGAAGATCACCAGATCCTGACAAGAACCGCATTTGCTACGGTACCGCCAACAGTAGAGTATTCATTGACAGATAAAGGCAGGGATCTGGAAGCGACGATGAAATATTTGTATAAATGGACAAAGGATTGGATGTAGGAAGGATCGTTGTTAAACAGATTCTTGCGGGTATCATTTAGATTAGCTTTATTCGGCCGGCTCAAAAATTTTCAACACCCCAAAAAAGGCATATCATCACATGATTTGCTATATTGAGACATAACTATCCCCTATCATGAATAACAAATATACTGAATCAGAAATTTTATCTCACTTTGATCCCAATTTAAATATTGAAGAAAACAAGTACTATCCGGTGATCGCTGAAAACGATATCAGGTATCATTTCTGGCTGGATCTTGAGCATGGCTATTGTGAAACGGCCGGTAGCCGCATTCACCTGTATGCGGATGATGAGCGCTGGGCAGTGGTGGCAGAAAAAAGCGGGTACCAAAACAGGGGATTCCGCGCAGAAATAGAACTATACTATTTCGGTAACTGCATCGATTACCCGGTATCTGCTTATCCGGAGAGAAACTATGTATCGAATTTAAACTCCATCGTGTTAATCACAGAGGAAGAATGGGAAAGGATTTGCAATACAGAGGGAGAAGATATGGAGCAATTTGAAATGATTAGCCCGGATGCACAATATGTGATGATCAGGGATGTAAAAATCCCTATAGAACAAGATGTAACCAGATACCGAAACCTGGGCATCCATTCAAGACAGGAAGATAATCCACGAGAGCTGATCAGCTTCGAAGATCTGCTCCGTTACTACCACGACACAACACCTGGGGTACTCAGCTCCACTGAGGCCGAAATCAGACAACATATACCCGCAGATCTGCGAAAATTAATGACCATTGACCACTTCCATTTCAGTAGTGTTTACAGCGATGATCATCATCCGGCACGGGAGGAACTCTACCAGCTCATTACAAAAATTTTAATAACCAAAGATACATCCCTCTGGCAGCCCACCTTACCTTCGAATAACCACTGGTCGAATTGGGAGTCTGGAACGCTTTAATAAAAAAGCTCCGCCAGACATTTTCTGACGGAGCACGTTACGGGGAATTTTAGCAAAAAAAGACTTACAGATAATTATTGATAATATTCTCGAGGTATTCCTGTCTGCCGCTGCTCACTTTAGGTTCTCCCTGCGCTACTGCAAAATCACGCAGTGCTTCCAGGCTGGAGTTCCCTGCTTCGAACGCTTTCGCTTCCGCCGCATCAAATGAAGCGTAACGATCCTGGCGCACCTTGCGGTAATCGCTCTTTTCCAGGATAGCATCTGCTGTTACCAGGGCGCGTGCAAAGCTGTCTACCCCACCAATGTGCGCATAGAAAATATCAGCCGGATCTGTAGAGTTCCTTCTGATTTTTGCATCGAAGTTGATGCCACCGCCTTTAAAGCCGCCGCCTTCCAGGATGATCAGCATCGCTTCTGTGAGTTCGTTCAGATTGGTAGGGAACTGGTCGGTATCCCAGCCGTTCTGATAATCGCCCCTGTTGGCATCGATGCTGCCCAGTAAACCGGCGTCGATGGCTACCTGCAGCTCATGCTGGAAGGTATGACCGGCCAGTGTAGCGTGGTTCACTTCCAGGTTCAGTTTGAAATCATTCAGCAGATCGTACTGACGGAGAAATCCGATCACTGTTTCTGCATCATAATCATATTGATGTTTGGTAGGCTCACAAGGTTTAGGTTCAATGAAGAAAGTACCGGTGAAACCATTTTTGCGGGCATAGTCTCTGGATGCCTGCAGGAATCTCGCCAGGTGTTCTTTTTCACGTTTCATGTTGGTATTCAGCAGGCTCATGTATCCTTCACGGCCACCCCAGAACACGTAGTTTTCACCACCCAGTGCAATGGTAGCATCAAGGGCTGCTTTCACCTGCGCAGCAGCATGGCTCAGCACATGGAAATCAGGATTGGTGGAAGCACCGTTCATATAACGACGGTGACTGAACAGGTTAGCTGTTCCCCATAATAATTTAACACCGCTTTCTTCCTGCTTTTCTTTCAGGTACTGCGTCAGGGTTTGCAGGCGTTTTTCATTGTCTGCAATATCGTTGGTGTAATCAACCACATCTACATCGTGAAAACAGTAGTAAGGAAGATTCAGTT
Source organism: Chitinophaga arvensicola (assembly GCF_900110835.1). Classification (GTDB taxonomy): domain Bacteria; phylum Bacteroidota; class Bacteroidia; order Chitinophagales; family Chitinophagaceae; genus Chitinophaga; species Chitinophaga arvensicola. The sequence goes on along the minus strand of NZ_FOJG01000001.1, from coordinate 4,073,630 downwards.
TGGTAATCAGTTCAAAAGCGGCATCCGCTTTGTCTTTTGCACGGGCAATAGGATCTGCATTTTTATCCCACTCAAACAGATGGGTCGCTTCACCAAAAGGATCAGCTCCGTTTCCGTTAAATGAATGCCAGTAAGCAACGGCGAAACGCAACCATTCTTTCATGGACTTGCCGGCCACTATTCTGTTTTCGTCGTACCAACGGTAAGCTAAAGGATTGTTTGTTTGCGGACCTTCATATTGAATGGCACCAATGCCACTAAAAAATTCTCTCTTTCCTGTTACTGGTTTCATAATCGTGTTTTGTTACGCAAATATTGCCTGATTTTAAAGGGTTGACAACCGCTATTTTTGAAAGAAAATATGCTATCTTATCAATAATAACAGATAATTGCCTATTATTATGATAAGATGAATTATCTTAACGCTGTATGAAAACGCTCCTTCAAAAAATCACGAACGATTCCAGCCAGAGTTTTGCGTGCCGTATTTATGAAACACCGCAGTTTGAAACCAACTGGCATAAACATCCGGAATATGAACTGATCCTGATACTGAAAGGACATGGCACCGCCATGATCGGCGACTACGTAAGCGACTACGCCGTCAACGATATATTTTTCATGGCAGGGAACCTCCCCCATTGGTTCAGGAAAAACCATCCCCAGATGAAGGGAGCCGCCCTGGTAATACATTTCACCGGCGATTGCTGGGGAGAAGGATTACTGCAGATGGCGGAAATGAAAACCATCCAATCCCTGCTGCATAAGAACAACGGCATCCAGTTGACAGGAACCCTGAGAAAAGAAGTGGCCGACATCATGCAGCTGATGTACCGCAAACAAGGCTTTGAAAAACTCATGCTTTTATTACAGTGCCTTCAACGCATCGGGCAATCTGCCCATTTCAGTACACTCACAGAAGATTTCAACGATACCGGGAATGTGGTAAACCCCGTCATTGAACAAATTATCGATTACTCTTTTAAACACTACCTGGAAAAAGTAACACTGGAAGAAGTAGCCGCCATTGCAAATATGAGCGTACCCAACTTCTGCCGCTTTTTTAAGAAAAATATCAAGAAAACATATTTCGACTTCCTCCGCGATCTGCGTATCAGCCATGCCTGTAAACTACTCACCGCAACAAATGCTCCCATACTGGATATTTGTTATGAAAGCGGGTATAAAAGCTGGGCGCATTTCAGCAAACAATTCAAGGAAGTAAAAGGACAAACACCCAGCCAGTACCGCAAAACATACCTGGCCTGATCCGGAAAAAAGATACCCCGCCAACAACCGTCGGCAGGGCATCTTCCTTTTGCAGGATCCGTTTTAAAATTCAATATCATCGGCTACATTACCACCCTGCGCCGCTGCAAACAACTGCTGGTATTTCGCTTTGTAAGCCGCCTGCCGCGCATTGTAACCGGCATAATCTGCCTGTATGTCGCGGTGAATCTGATCGTTCCAGCGGGAAGCCGCGATCTGGAAATCTCCAATGGTAATCCCGTACTTGTCAAGGATCCATTGAGCCCCATCTACGCCATAATCATAAGCCACCTGCCTGGCCACCTCCAGCTCCTGGTAGTAATCTTTATCCGCTTTAATTTTTTCTGTATTGGCATTGCCTTCGGCGGAAGGAGGAGCTGCTTTTACTACACTGAACTTCGGATGCTGATCGGCCTGCCCGAAGTACTGACCAAACAAAGTAACAATATGAAAAGTAGCATCCTGTTTCATGCGCTCCGGCCACAACAGGTTAGCTTCCTGCCAAACAGGTAATTCTACACCCAGTGCTTTGGCTACTTCTTCTTCGCTTAAACCGCTGCCCATTCTTGCACAGGCTGCACTGTAGTCTTCCAGTGTAATACCGTGAATAGGAGCTAATAATGGATTTTCAGACATAAAGTTTCTATTTAAAATGGTTAATAGTATGTTCTTCGAGTAAACGCTGATAAAACTTTTCATTTTCCACGGCCATGTCCGGAACAATGCTGTTCCATTCGTTGAACATAGCCCGCAGATATATTGCATACAAACTGCGATCCTGCGGGTTACTTTCTTCATAGGCCCGGAGCAGCTGCGCGGTCCGCTGTTCTGCCAGTGCGCGCGCATTGTGCATCACCATGCGCGCCGCCGTAGATGGCTTAAAAGTATTCTGCGAATGACAGAAGGAACAGGTTACATAAGTATCTATAAAAAACATTTTGGGTATGGTGATATTACCGCCACATTGCTTGCAACTAAACTTATCACGGATCCTTTCAAAAGCAGCCAGCTGTTCCCTGTAAGCACCTTCCAGGTCTTGCTGCCCCTCGGTTCCTTTCAGCAGCACAATAGCCTCATTGACCTTCTCATCAAAAATATAATACCGGTTGATACAGGCCATCCGGAATGCAAGGATACGGTTGTGATAATCACGCCCGGCCTCAGAAGTGATCACCGGTACTGTCGCTTCTGCGCCATAGAGAAAAGAAACGATATTATCTTCCCTGACTTCATTCGCCTTTTCCCTCATGTGGTTCACCTGGCCGATCAATCCCATCAGCATCTGGCCATGCGACCGTTTGTAAGGATCATCATCCTGTTGATATACGGTATGCAGTTCCGGTACTGCCGCAGTGGTCAGTTCATCCATACGTGTTTCCAGTTTATCCAGGAACACAAACCAACGATCCTGCCTTGTGCGAAGCTCCTCCAGCAACGCAGGGTTACTATATTTCTTACCAAATAAACCAAACATGACTAGGAGTTATTTTCTTTTTTGATATGGATACCGTCTGTCAGCTTTGTTTCCATAAATACAAATCCACAATAGGCACAGGCAGTGAGGCCTTTGTGATAAGCCCTGGCGGCGCCGCATTCCGGGCAATCCCGGATATCCATCTGCGCTTCTTCATTGGTGATGTCACCGCCATAATGCGGCTGTTGCGTAGCTTTCAGCTTCAGCTGTTCCAGGTAAGATAGCATCCGCTTATTCTTTTCTTCTGCCATACCGGTAAAATTGGGTTACAATAATTTCAGGAGTTCTTCTTTCTTCGCTGCATACTCTGCTTCGGTAATCAGTGCTGCTTCAAAAAGGGCTTTCAGCTTTTTAAGCCGTTCTGTAATATCTTCCGGCGGTGCAGGCTTTGCAGCAGCAGTACTCAGGTTCGTGATCATACCCAGCGCTATGCCTGTCCGCGCACCGGCTCCCAGGTCGGAACCTTCCTGATCCATGGCATTGGCTATACTATACTGGGAAAATTTATTCATATCCGTCACCATGTTCATGCCAGTGACCTTATCATACTGTTTGAGTACTTCTTCCGGCAACGTAATACTGGTGATCGTAAAACGGGTTACCTCCAGACCAAAGTCCGTAAAATAAGGCTGGATGAGTGGCTGAATCTTTTCATTCAAAGCGGGCACATTGCCGGCGGCATCTACCACCGGTATTTTCGCCAGCGACAACACCTCACCGAATTTCGGTGCAATGAAATCCCGAAGCTGCAACTCCAACTCTGTAATGCCCAGCCTGGGCCATGTGCCGGCATACTCTTTAAAAAAGCGCCCCACGTCCACAATCCGGATGTTGTACGTACCGAAAGCCCGGATACGTACCTGGCCAAAAACAGGATCCAGCATCAGCACCGGCGCAGGTGTTCCCCATTTAAGGTTAATAAACTGATGGGTATTGAAAAAATAGATATCTGCCTTAAAGGGACTTTCAAATCCATACTTCCAGCCCCGGAGCCGCGTCATTACCGGAATGTTTTCTGTTTCAAGGGAGTACTTTCCGGCAGGGAATACATCTGCCAGCTGCCCTTCGTTCAACAAAAGCGCATGCTGACTTTCCCGCACCGTGAGCATCGCCCCGTTCTTGATTTCTTTATCCGCGTCGGCAAACTTCCACATCAACGCATTGGGGTCTGGTGTAACCGACTCAATGATTTCTAAAAAAGGTAGTCCCATAGCTTTAGCGTTTTGATAATAGTTCTATGATCACTTCAAGTACTTCGTCCTCAAACAATGCCTGTTTCTGCTGTCCTTTACGCGTAAGCGAAAAGTAATTGCTGAGGGCATAGTTCCGGCCGTATTTGTTCTTTTTATTGGACATCACATAATGTACTTCGCCGTGCGTGGTTTCCGGCAGAATATACACCTCATCAAAAGACATCAGTTTACGGGTATACAAACCGGGTACTTTCTGGTACACTACCCGCTCCACCGGATCAAAAATATAAGTGAGGTTTACTTTAAACAAAAAGTCTGTCACCGCATATCCTGCACAAACCAGCCCGATACATCCGATCAGCATCCGCATATTATACGACAGAGACCACAGCCATGTTATCAAAAACGCTGCCACGGCAAGCAAAGCACAAATGATAATTTTACTTTTATAGCTCCTGTTGGGCTGAATCCGTAATTGCCCATCCATAAGTATTGCCTGATCCGATGCCATTTGTAAAACTTTATAGATTAGTAATACCTATTCGGGTAATCCCATGATCCCCGCAATCTCCTCCGTAACCCGTTGCAGCGGTTTGGTCAGGAAAATGCTCTGATGCACCAGCAGGTGCTTTTCTTTCCCTTTCTTAAGCATCACCATCGTCGCCGAGGCATTTAAAGTGATCAGGAAGGTTTGCCGGGAAATAGTGAAATGCTGAAAGTCGTCGAAACTATATTCCGTGGGACTGACAAAAAACACCGGCTGATTGCTCAGCACACGCCGGTCCACATCTATCCTGAACTTCCCGGTCATCCGCAAAATGAGGATCACTCCCAGCAGCCCAAACAACACCGCCGCTCCCTTCGCGCCGGCATTCAGGTTTTTGGTGAAGATAAATGCCATCAGGCCAAACAATAAAAGGGCTAACAAACAATAGAGCAATATCTGGTTCTTCTTAACGTATACATTTCCCTCCCGGGTAAAATATTGATGTGGTTCCATATGGTTACTAACTGATAAATGAAAATTTGTCCTCGAATACCTTACCGAAAACAGGTACCGGTCTTTCTGCGTTGTTAGCCGCATTGATCATTCCGAGTACCGAGAAGATAAGAATAGCAAATCCCAACAGGCCCAGGAAAGAAAGCGATGGCACCAGGAACGCGATTACACTCAACGTAATATTGAAGAGGATACTTACAATGGCCAGTCCGAATGACTGCTTCAGATGATAGGTCAGCAGACCGTCGGCTTTATCCTTTCCGGAGAAATAGGCAATCAACCAGCCTATGAGGGTCACATATGACAAAATGGATAATGTTTTGTTGCTCATCGTTTTTAGGTTTTCGTGGGGCGGAATTGCCTGATGCAAATTTGTTGGTTCCACTCCGCAATTCCGTTCAAAGGCATCCTACAAAACGACTACCTCTTCCTGAAAACGCGACTACAAAACGACTACAACATTTTTAATTATATAAAAAACAATTAGTTATACATGCTAACAAACATAAACCCGTAGAAATTTTCTATTTACTTTTTCCGATTTGTAGTAATTTACTCCCATGAAGTTATTACCATATCGATTGTTAATCTGGATGTTAGCCTTAGGGGTTGCGCTGCAGGGCAAGGCGCAATCACCTATAGATACTTCCTCCCTGAAAGCAGCGGAAACATACCGGGTCAGTAAAAATTATGCACTGGCCATTACCACCGCCCGGCAAAGTGCCCTTCACGCATTACAGCAAAAAAATTATGTCGAAGCCACAAAGGCCTATACACTATTAACAAACGTTAAAGCCAATACCCAGCAGTTCTCAGATCTGAAACAAACCAGCGATTCGGCCATCAACACCGCCCAGCAATCTCATGACGCTATTGCCATGGCATATGCGTATTATTCCCGTGCCTTATTATATAAGACACTCGATAAATCCGATGAAGTTGTCAAGTACTGTCAGCAGGCGTTAAGACAACTGGAAAAGAAAACAGACCCGTATATCGCCGCCAAAATATATTACCAGCTGTATGCGGTCAATTCCGGTTGGGACAACGAAGAAAAGGTAAACACCTACGCCCGTGCTGCCACAGATAATGCCCTCCGGACTACCGATTATAACCTGCTGAGCAACTGCTATACCGCTATGTCTGTTGCCCATGAATATAAATACAACACACAAAAGAGCAGACCCGAACTGGATAGCGTACTTTATTACCTGGCAAAAACGGATTCCCTTTATCATCAATTTCCCGGTAAGGTGGCGGATAACACTTACGCCATTGCCCTGATCAATATCGCCAGCAGCTACCTGAGATACTTCCCGGCAAATGATGCCGGCGCTAAAATACAAGCCACACAATATGCCAATACCGCCCGGGCTGTCCTGAAAAACACCCCCAATACGGAAGATGTGGCAGCCAGCAGTCTTGGTATCCTGAGTGAATACGCCATGCGCGAGGAAAACTATGGCCAGGCGGAGAACTACCTGATGGAGGCCTATCACCTGATGAAAAGCGCCCCCTCTCCGGCTTACTATACCCTCATCAATGTGGTGCAGTCACTATCTGGCCTATACGAAAAAAGAGGCGATTTCGAAAAAGCACTGGCCTTTCAGAAAGAAGTGACCTTATATAATAAGAAGAACTTCAACCAGCAACAGGTACTCAATACCCAAAAGCTGGAAATTCAATACGAAACCGAAAAACACAACCAGGAAATACAGCTTCTGAAAGAAAGACAGAAAAGCCAGACCCGGCAAAACTACCTGTATGCCGGCATCGCCATCGCTTTGGTAATAGGACTGATATTCATGTTCCTGGCCTATCACTTCAGATTGCGCTACTCCCTGCAACGGGAAAAACAACTGCAACTGGAAAAGCAGGACTCCGAAATGCAGATAAAACTGGAGAAAGAAGCACATGCCAGGCTGCGGGCAGAACAACTATTGCTGGAAACCCAGCAACAACAACTGAAAAAAGAAGTAATGGCAAATGTGTTGCAACTGGAATACAAAAACCAGATGCTCCTCAATATAAAAGATAAACTCACCGAAGGCGATGCCGTCAGCACCCAGAAAATGCTGAAAGAAGAAATGGTGATCGATAACGATTTTGAACATGCCAAACTGGAAATACAACAGATCCACCCCGACTTCTTCCTGCTGCTCAATGATACGGCACAAAAAAAATTAACACTGCTGGATCTGAAACTATGCGCCTATCTTTATCTCAAAATGGATACCCGGCAGATTTCCCAGCTGATGAACATCGAAGCCAAAAGCGTCCGCATGAGCCGGTACCGGATTAAACAAAAACTCGGATTGGATAAGGAGGCTGACTTGAATAGCTTCCTGCAGCGACTGGGAAGCTGAGGTAAGATTATCAAAAGAAACAACATGACAAATACCCGGAAAATAAAACGACTCTACGACCTGGATGAAAACGGCCACCTGGGCTTCTCCGAAAATGAAATAGCAACACTCGAACAACAGCTCCAGCTCTCCCTCCCGGAAAAACTCAGGGAATACTACCTCACCCTGGGAAAAAACGAAGCCATTAATTATTCCCATAACAGATTGCTGAAACCGGGTAAAGCAATCGGATTTTCCGACGACCGTTATCTCGTGTTTTATGAAGAAAACCAGCGGGCAGCCTGCTGGGGAATAAAGGAAGAAGATCTCCTGCAAAGCGATCCACCGGTGTGGGCCAACTATGGTACTTCCGCAGCACCGGTATGGACCCTGGAAACAAAAACAACCACCGGCTTCCTGTTGCTGATGGCTATATATAACGGCACCCTCGGTGGATTGAAATATCATGCAAACGCGCTGGAACAGATTACACCTGCCACCGTAGATGCCATCACACAGAACTGGACGGAAGTACCCGACATCAGTTGGGAACGACAAAAAGTTTACACGAAAAACTTCTACGAAGTAATCAGTCTCTCCTTTGACGAACAACATACCTGTACCGGTATCTTCGCAGGCACAAGCGATCAGGAACGATTTGACCGCCTGCTGGATACGCTTGATGTTGACTGGTCTTATATATCTTATGAAGATGAAGACGGAGAAGAGGAAGAAGAGGAATAACACACCACTGCCCGGAATAACAAAAGCACTGTTCCGGGCACCATCTGCCCTGCTATCCACGCTGACACTACGTTTCCCCACGCGTCACCCTCACGGCGATGCCACCTTTCTACGCAACAAAGCATTAAAGATTTCGTAACAATTTGTTCACTCAGATTGAAATTTGTTTAGTTTAACTTTACAATGTCATGTAATTAAAGCGGGCTTTTATTAAACCAGATGCCAGCTACCTAGCCTTGGACTAATCGTAACCGCCTTCCTCTAATGTATATTTTGAAGTGATCTTCAAAGGGGGCCATGCTATTTTATCACGATCTAAACGTCAACTATGTAAACGGACACCAACCGGACAAAAAAAAGGGAAGAAGCCTCTTCCCTTAAAATCAAAAAATTAGAGCAAGCGTCGTTACAGATTGCTCCATTCGTTTAATTATTAGCTAACAAATCTATGAAAAAAAATAGATCAGGGACTCCTTTTGCCCGTAAAATCAAAAAAGGGTTGACGCTGTCGTTCCTGTTACAGGCCTCTTTCTGCCTGAACACTTTCTCACAGACAACGCCCAAAGAGCAACACGGGAAAATTTTATCGGATACACAACAGCCTATTCCCGGCGCTACCATCAGAACTTCCAAAGGCGGTGGCACCATCACCGACAAAAACGGCGAGTTCACGATTAAAGCAGCCAACGCAGATTCTCTTACCGTAGAATTCCTCGGCTTCAAACCGAAAAAAATAGCTGTGCAGGATGGCGTTTACCTGGAAGTTTCCCTGAACCCATCCAGTTCCGTACTGAACGATGTAGTGGTGGTGGGATACGGCACACAAAAGAAATCAAGTGTAACCGGCGCGGTATCTGTTATTAATGCCGAAACCATCGCCAACCGCCCTGTTACCAACGCCCTCAGCGCCTTACAGGGAACTGCTCCCGGCCTGGTCATCACGCGCTCTTCCGGCCAACCCGGCAAGGAAAACTGGACCGCACAGATCCGCAACTTCACTTCCGTTAACGGTTCCAGTCCGCTGATACTCGTGGATGGTGTGGAACAGGCCAATATCAATGCACTCAACCAGAACGATATTGAATCTGTATCCGTACTGAAAGACGCAGCAGCTGCCGCTATTTACGGCGCCAGAGCCGCCGGCGGCGTTATCCTCATCTCCACCAAACGTGGCAGGGAAGGTAAACTCACCGTGTCCTACGATGGTATGTACAGCATCAACAGAGCTTATAGTATGCCGGAAAGAATCGACTCCTGGCGCGAAGCGGAAATGCTGAATGAATCCCGGCTCAATGCAGGCCAGGGCGCTACCTGGACCGATCAGCAGATTGCCTGGTTCAAAGATCCGAATTTCAATTACCGCATCAATCCCGCTAACCCGAGCAGCTACGAATACTACGACAACGTAAACATGATCGACTCCGTGGCGCGGAAAACTACCCAACAGCAACAACACAATATCAGCGTGGCCGGCGGCAACAGCAATACACAATACCTGTTCTCCGGTGGGTACTACAGCCAGAGCGGCCTGTTTAAATTTGGCCCCGATGATTACAAACGATACAACTTCCGTCTCAATCTCAATACAAAATTCACCAACTGGTTAAGCCTGGACTCCCGCCTGGCCTATGCCAACCAGCGCGTATTATCGCCGATGGCGGCTACAGACGGCGACTATGGCCTGTTGTACAACATCTACGTATTGCGCTCTGTATCACCGGTACATACACCCGATAATGCAGACCATTACAATGATTATTCCTCCGCCAACCAGACGTACGCCTACCTGAAAGACGGTGGGAAAACAGACGAACGCACCGATAATTTCAGCGGTGTATTCACCCTCAAAACTTCCGAACTGGTAAAAGGTCTCAGCCTGAAAGCGATCTATGCACCGTATCTCCAGAGCTACGACTATGGCCGCAGCATCCGCACCATTCCAAGATACAATGCAGTAGGGGTTTCCAGTTATTACAATAATCCCAACTCTTACAGCGTCCAGAATGCAAACGTTTTCAGAGCCAATTATCAGTTGCTGGCCGACTATAATCTGACGCTCGGAAATGCCCACCAGTTCCACCTCCTGGGCGGTTACCAGTTCGAAGATTACAGGCAACAGATCAATGCGGCAACCGCTAAAAATCTCAGCAGCAACGACCTCTTTTCCCTGAACCTCGGAGATCCTACGCTCTACGCAGCTTCGGACACGGTGAACACCTGGGCCATGGAATCCTACTTTGGCCGGTTGAGCTACAACTACGCCGACAAATATTTCCTGGAAGCTGTACTCCGATACGATGGTAGCTCCAAACTGGCGCCAGGCTACCGCTACCAGGCATTCCCTTCTGTGTCCGCCGCATGGCGCGTATCGAAAGAGCCTTGGTTTAACTCCCTGCTGCCGGTATTCAACGAGTTTAAAATCCGTGGTTCCTACGGTAAACTCGGTAACTCCGACCTCAGCAACTTTGGTAGCTACGATTACATTTCTTCCCTCAGCAAATCCGCCGCCTATCCGTTCAATAACGTAAGCACTTACGGCTATTACAACAATGCACTGGCTTCCCCGGAGAAAACATGGGAGAGAATTGCGACCACCGATGGAGGACTCGACTTCGCTACGCTGAACAACCGGTTAACCTTTAGCGGCGACTACTACGTGAAGAAAAATGAAAACATGCTGGTAACTGTCAACACTACCGCTATGATAGGCATTCCCACCGGTCAGTACAACTACGCGTCCATGAAGGCATGGGGCTGGGAAGTATCCTTAGGCTGGCGCGACAAAATCGGTAAAAACTTTAGCTACTGGATCAACGGTAACATCTCCGACAGTAAAAATAAAGTACTGAAATACCAGGGCGCTTCTGTGTATACCGCCGGTGTAAGAGGCGTAATTGAAGGAGAAGAAATAAACTCTATCTGGGGCTACCGCGCACTGGGATTATATTCCAGCGCCGACCAGGTACAAAAACGCGGCGTATTCCAGAGCAACATCACCGGTGCTGGTGATATTATTTACGACGATATCGATAAAAACAACCGCATCGATGCCGGCTTAAACACCAAAGAAAATCATGGCGACCTCGTAAAACTGGGCAGTACCACTCCCCGTTATACCTATGGCTTCAACCTGGGCTTTAATTACAAAGGCCTCGATTTCGCGGCCTTCTTCCAGGGGGTTGGTCAGCGCCAGATGCTCATCAATTCCTATTTCATCGTTCCATTCGTGGAAAGCTGGAGACAACCCGTAAAAGGACAGGAAGACTACTGGACGCCTGATCACCAGGATGCACGTTATCCGAGACTTTACATAGGCGGCGGTCAGAATACCTCTACCTCCAGCTGGTGGGTACAGAATGCAGCGTATATCCGCCTCAAAAATCTGCAGATCGGTTATACCCTTCCCGCAACCCTCACGTCAAAGGCAGGCATGAAAGCAGTACGGATCTATCTCTCCGGACAGGATCTCTGGGAAAACTCAAAGATGTGGATGAAATATTACGATCCGGAAGAGCCCAACAACACCGCCTTTAACTATCCTTTCTTCCGCTCCTATGCTGCCGGATTGAATGTGACCTTTTAGAACTCTTTAAAAAGCTAGCTATGTTTAAGATTAATTATACATGGAAAAATATAATCACGGTTTTTACAGGCGTCCTCGTACTATCAGCCTGTAGCCGGAAACTGGATAAATTTCCGGAAACAGCTGTTACCGATGCATCTTTCTGGAAGACGCCCAACGACCTGATATCCGCCGCAAATGCACTCTACCTGTCGTTGCCGGTAATTGCCAACAGCTACCAGGATAACTATTCTGATATTGCTTACGCCACCGGTCCCAATAATATCAGTGACGGATCAAGACTGGCGCCCGCTACCAGCGCCGATTGGAACGATAACTACACCCTCATCAGAAGAAGCAATACCATCCTGGAAAAATCCGGCAGCATTACCGGCGATCAGAAAATAATCAACCAGGCCAGAGGCGAAGCTTCCTTTTTCAGAGCCTGGGCTTATTTTGAATTGCTGAAAAGATTCGGGGATGTGCCACTCATCCTCAGAACCTTCGTTCTCGGAGATTCGCTCACACAGGCTTTCAGAACGCCCCGGGCACAGGTGATCACACAGATCTATGCCGACCTCGATTATGCCGCTTCCGTGGTACCTGAAATCGACGTACAGGCCAATGCCGATTACGGCAGGATCACCAAAGGCGCCGCCCTCTCCTTCAAATCCAGGGTAGCGCTCTTTGAAGGTACCCGCGAAAAGTTCTTCGGTTATGGTAACAGCAAGGCCGATTTAACCATCGCCGTAAATGCCGCAGGCGCCGTTGTTAACAGTGGCAAATACGATATCTGGCAATATGCTCCCAAACCGGACAGCAGCTATTTCTATCTTTTCCAGTTTGTGGGAGAAGGTAAAGCCAATAAAGAAAACGTACTGGTACGCCTCTACGGAAAAGATATCGCCAACAAAATATCTACCCATAACGTATCCGGTAATATTGAACAGGCCTATATCACGCCTACCAAAGCACTCCTCGATCTGTACCTGTACAAGGATGGATTGCCCATTGCAAAATCTGCATTTGCAAAGGAACAAACCACTACCCTCTCCCAGTTTGAAAACAGGGACCCGAGAGCAGGCATGACCGTATTCAATAAAAAACTCTGGTATGCTACGTCTTTCTATGTACCCAGTTTCCAGTTTACCGTAACCGGCTATAAAGTAGCCAAATGGTTCAATAAAACGGATTGGGACAACGGCAGCTTCACCGATTTCGCAATTATCCGCTACGCAGAAGTATTGCTGAACTACGCAGAAGCACTCTATGAATTAAACGGAAGCATCACCGACGACCAGCTGAACACCACCATCAATAAGATCCGTAACAGGAACGGTGCAGGCGGTGTTACGCCACTCACCAATGGTTTTGTAACGGCCAACGGCCTGGATATGCGGGAAGAAATCCGCCGCGAACGCACCGTAGAACTGGCCATGGAAGGCTACCGCTACTGGGATCTGCTGAGATGGAAAACAGCCGAAGTGGAATTGCCCAAAGCCATACTGGGATCAAAATACATCAAGGCGGAACAGGGCGACCTGACCAACCCGAAACTCACCGCAGATGGGTTTATCATCGCACAACCGGCTGATAAACGCAGCTTCAGACCTAACCGGGATTATCTCTGGCCCATTCCTACCACGGAATTTGCCTATGATCCCAACCTGATCCCTAATCCTAACTGGTAATCATGAAGCGGAATATGAAAAGAGGATGGATATTACTGATCAGCGCCTGCCTGCTGCACATCGCAGCCACAGGCCAGGATCGCCACCTGCGGGTGATGACCTATAATATCATGGATGGATTTAATTTTGGAAAAGATACCGGGCGGCAGCAAAAAACTGCTGCCTGGATCTATTCCCAAAAACCGGATATTGTTGCCCTGCAGGAACTCTGCGATTACTCAGCAGAACGATTACAAACCGAAGCACGCGGCTGGGGACATCCTTACACTGTGTTGCTGAAAACAAAAGGCTATTCGGTCGGACTTACTTCCAATATGCCCATTACCGTTAAGGAACGGAAACTGGAAGGCATGTGGCACGGCATGCTGCATTGCCAGGTAGGCGGCATAGATATATTTGTAGTACATCTCAGCCCGGACGATTACCGCATCCGCGGCAGGGAAGCAGATACCATTATCAGCCGCATCACCGGGCAGCAGCTGGAAAACGGCAGGTGTATTGTTCTGGGAGATTTCAATGCCAACTCCCCACTGGACGACGATATGAAAAAACGAGTACCCCTGTTGCTGGAAAAAGACATTATCAGCGACCGGAAAAGCCTGCAATATAAAAACCTGGCCGACGAATACTTCGACTACAGCGTGATCAGCAAATTTCTCTCCACACCAATGATAGATGTTTGCCGGAAATATGTTGCTTCCGAAAACCGCTTTAGTTACTCCACACCCATCCTGATTGGCCGCTACCGGAAAAATATGGAAGAAGTAATTCAAAGGCGGCAAAGACTGGATTACATCCTGGCTACGCCTTCCATGGCACATGCATGCACCAATGCATTCATTGCCAATGGAGACGCAACAGGGTACCTGTCTGACCACTACCCGGTAATCGCCGACTTTATGCTTCCTAACTAATACGACTACATGAAAAAACGTTTATTCATCATTCCGATATTGCTGATGACCTGCCTGCTGGTCAACGCACAATCATCGATCCGCGACACGGCAGCCATTTTTCAGACCATGAAAAAAGTAGCCGACTGGCAATGGAATACATTGGAAACTGCAGGATGGAAAACATCCAAAAAAGACTGGACCAGCGGTGTATTACTCACTGGTATGATGGCCTGGGCCAATCTCGCACAGGAAGAAAAGTACTACGACAAATTGAAACAGGTGGGAGAAGACAACCACTGGCAGATCGGCAACGATCGCCAATGTGCAGATGACTATTGTGTAGCACAAACTTATATCCAGCTATACAACATCTTTAAAAATCCGCTTTACATCAGGGATTTTAAAAGTATGGCGGATACCCTTGTCACGCTTCCGCACACGGAATCGCTGCAATGGGGCAACCGCATTGACTACCGGGAATGGGCCTGGTGCGACGCACTTTATATGGGACCACCGGCATTGGCTTATCTCACACAGGCTACCGGTGATTACAAATACCTGGAAAAGTGTTTATACCTGTGGAAGAAATCAAGTGACTTTTTATACGATAAAGATGCACACCTCTTTTACCGCGACAGCCGCTACTTTACCAAACGCGAAGCCAACGGCAAAAAAGTTTTCTGGTCGAGAGGCAATGGCTGGGTAATGGGCGGACTGGTACGGGTACTCTCGGTACTGCCCGATAGCAGCCGCGCCAAACCCGCTCTCATTAAACAGCTAAAGGAAATGTCTGCCGCCATAGCCGCCTTACAACAGCCCGATGGCAGCTGGCATGCCAGTTTACTTGATCCCGCTGCCTACCCGGTGAAGGAAACCAGTGGCACTGCCTTTTTTTGCTACGCACTCACCTGGGGTGTCAACAACGGATACTTATCCCGCAGGAAATACAAACCGGTTATTGACCGGGCGTGGCAGTCGCTCACCGATGCTATACACGAAGATGGCAAGCTGGGCTTTGTGCAGCCACAGGGCGCATCTCCGGACAAAGTTACTTTTGACGACACCGATGTTTATGGCGTAGGCGCCTTCCTGCTGGCTGGTGTGGAAATGATGAAATTCAATGCACGTGTGCAACAAAAAATGTGATCATGCTTAAATCCTCTTTTTTCTTTACCCTTCTGCTGATGTGCCTGGGCAGTATCTCTACGGCAAATGCGCAAAAAGCGCCCCTGCCGCCAAACGGGCAGCAGGACCGCGCTTTCTGGGTAAAGTCGCTGTATAAAATCAGCTATCCCGTGATCCATCACCTGGCGATGGGAACGCTGAAACAGCAGATGCCACTCGAACTGGGGCCAGGCTATTACAGTGATGCAAAGCAATTCACTTACCTGGAAGCCATCGGGAGAACCCTCGCCGGCGTTGCGCCCTGGCTTGCCTTACCGGACGATAATACCGAAGAAGGCAATATGCGGCGGCAACTACGCCAGGAGGCCGTGAAAGGTTTAAACAACGCCTGCAACCCGGCTGACCCGGATTTTATCCGCTTTGATATCGACGACAGGCAACCGATCGTGGACGCGGCTTACCTTGCCGCAGCCTTTTTAAGGGCACCAAAGGCACTCTGGGCTCCCCTGGACAGCAACACTAAAAAGTATCTGATAACGGGCTTTAAATCACTCAGAACACGTTCCGCTGCTTATAACAACTGGCTGCTGTTTGCCGCCATCGATGAGGCCTTCCTCCTGCAACTGGGTGAGCAGTATGATCCGGCACGCATACAATTTGGTCTGGAAAAAATGAAGGAGTGGTACGCCGGTGACGGCTGGTACAGCGATGGCCCGCTTTTCAGCATGGACTACTACAATTCCTTTGTGATCCACCCGATGCTGATAGACTTGTTATCTGTTCTGGTAACACAGAAGAAGTCAGATACGGCCACTTATCATATTGCACTGAAACGCATGCAGCGATATGCAGAATTCCAGGAACGCATGATTGCTCCGGATGGTACCTTTCCGGTATTCGGCAGGTCCATGACCTACCGCAACGCCGCCTTCCAGGCATTGGCCCAGTGTGCCCTGCTGAAACAATTACCCGAAACACTGAGCAACGGACAAGTACGGGCGGCGTTAACAGCCGTCACCAAAAGCCTGTTTGCCGGTAACCAGAACTTCGATAAAAATGGCTGGCTGGTATTAGGATTAAATGGTCATCAACCGATGCTGGCAGACGCCTATACTTCCACCGGCAGTTTATACATGGCCACGCTGAGTTTCCTCCCACTGGGACTTCCCGCTGATGATCCATTCTGGACAGAACCCGCAGCACCATGGACTTCCGTAAAAGCATGGTCCGGCCAGTCCATCAAAAAAGATTACAAAGTAAATTACTAACCGCTCAATAATTGCATATGAAAAATATATGGTGCGCCATCCTGTTACTAAGCAGCAGCCTTGCAGGCTTCGCTCAGCAACACCAGACCAAAAACATCCTGCTGATTTCCATCGACGGCTACCGCTGGAAAGAAGTGTTTGAAGGAGCCGACTCCGCACTGATCTACAACCGTAAATACCGTGATCAGGATTCATCCTCCCTTTTTAAAAAGTATTGGGCAGCCACCCCGGAGCAGAGAAGGGAAAAACTGATGCCCTTCTTCTGGAACACCATCGCTTCAAAAGGACAATTGTATGGCAACCGGAATCTGGGCAACGAGGTAAACCTCCGCAACAAATACTGGTTCTCCTATCCCGGCAGAAGTGAAACACTGTGCGGATATTACGATTCCACCATTAACTCGAACGACTATCCCGATAATCCCAATGAAACCATCCTGGATTTCCTGGGCAAACAAAAAGGATTCAACAATAAAATTGTGACCATAGCCGGCTGGAATGCCGTGTCAAGAATCGTGAACAGAAACCGTAATCATCTCCCACTCATCAATCCAATGGAAAAAGTGAGCGGTCCTAAGTTAACCGAAGCGCAGGAACTGGCCAATGAAATACAGGACTATCTGCCCGCTTACTTCGGGCATTCTGTGCGGTTCGACGTGGCCACTTATGCCATTGCCAAAACCTACATGAAAGCCAATAACCCACGTGTTACCCATATTGATTTTGTGGATCCCGATGATTTCGGCCATGCGGGTCAGTACGATTCCTACCTGGATGCCGGTCACTACCTGGATGCCATGATCGGAAGCCTCTGGAACATGATCCAAAACGATCCTTTCTATAAAGACCAGACTACCATCTTTATTTATCCAGATCACAGTCGTGGTAACGGTAATCAGTGGACCGACCACGGCGCCAACGCCGCCGGTTCCGGCGATACCTGGCTGGCGGTAATAGGCCCCGATACACCAGCTACCGGCGAAATAAAAAGTGCCGGCACCATTTACCAGGATCAGATTGCACAAACCGCCGCAAGTTTGCTGGGTCTGCATTTCACGGCCAATCACCCGGTAGGAGCGCCCATACCAGGGATTAAAAAAACAACAAAATAATTTTCCCATGCTGTCCGTTAACCGTCGGAAATTTATCAGGGGCGCCGCACTCGCAGGAGGCGCCTTCTTCCTTCGTCAAACCAGTTTTGCGATTCCGGCTTCCCCCGATAAAAGTGCAAAGCCACTCCGGATAGGAATGATCTCCGATCTGCATCACCTGCAATTTGGCCAGGATGAAGAAAAACGTATTACAGCGTTTATGGATGCCGTGATGATAGCATCACCCGACTTTATCATCCAATGCGGCGACTTTTGCCGGCCGGAAGGTTCAGATGGTATTATGCAGCAATGGAACCGGTTCAAAGGTCCAAAGCATCACGTGCTGGGCAATCATGACATGGATGTATGCAGCAAGCAAAAAATTATGCAGTTATGGGGTATGCGCGCACCTTACTACTCCTTCGACCTGCATGGATTTCATTTTGTGATCATGGACCGCAACTACTTCAAAAAAGAAGATGGATCGCTGGCAGACTACGATACCGGCAACTGGGGTAATACCGCTACTACCCGCAGTTTCACCGATGCCGCGCAGCTGGAATGGCTGAAAGCAGATCTGGCCGCTACCGCTTACCCGGTGATCGTATTTATGCATCAACCTGTTTTCATCAGTGACTTTTTCCAGGAAATAGGCAATGCCCCTGAAATACTGTCCATCTTTGATGAAGTGAATCTCCAGGCGGCGGAACAGGGCAAAAGCAACCGCGTAGCGGCTGTATTTATGGGGCATGATCATGTAGACCGCTATGGAGAAAGAAATGGTGTACACTATTTCATCCTGAACAGCGCCAGCTATGCCTACCGTGGTAAAGCCTGGTTTTATAAAGATTGTCTGTATTCTTTCCTCACGTTGGATCCGGCAGGAAAACTATCTATCGCCGGTACGGAAAGCAGTTTTGTGACTACCCCACCCGACCATATCCGTGCGTTATTTCCCACGAAGATCAGCAGCAGGGAACTACGATTTCCCGGTTATGCTGCTTCGAAATAACGGAAACCATCAAGGCCCCTTTGCAGGGGCCTTTGTTTTTACTGCTGATAAAATGACCACCCCGTTTTCTATTTTTTCACTACATTTAGCCGTCTAATCAATCAACTACTGGTTTCCGGATCATGCAAGAAAAAATGAATATGGAGCGGCAATGGCTGGAACGGTTGTCAAACGGAGATGAATCAGCCTTCCGTTTTTTATTTGATCACTACTACCCTTTTATTTACTCTTTCGCATTGCGGATGACGGACTCCGATCCGATCGCAAAAGATATTGTACAGGATGTACTGATAAAGCTCTGGCTCAACCGGGATACTTTACCCGGCATTGATAATCTTGGCGGTTATATTAACCGGATGACCCGTAACCTGGTATTAAACGGGATGAAGCGCAAAGCGCATGAAGAAAATATTATCCGGGAACTGCATCCTGCACCGGGTACCAGCAGTCCTACCGAAGAAGCCGCCCTGCACCGGGAACTGGAATTACTCCTGTACAAAGCAGTCAACCTGCTCCCTGAGCAACAGCAAAAAGTATATAGGATGAGTCGTTCCGAAGGACTGCGGCACGAGGAAATCGCCCAACAGTTAAACATCTCCCGGGAAACTGTAAAAAAACATATGATGGCCGCCCTGCGTTCGTTAAAGCGCTACCTGGAAGAACATGGCAGCACACTCGGTTGCCTGGCGATCTGCCTGCTGAAAATTCACCGTTAACTTTTTTTTTCTTCCCACTACCCCTATCCTTTCGCTTGTTTGTCAATAGTGCAAATAGGACCTCTCTATCTTACAAACCACCAATATGCAAAGAGCAAGATGGGAATATTTGCTGAAACAGGTATATGATCAGAACGCAACGGCCGAAGAACAAGCAG
The DNA here is from genome assembly GCF_900110835.1 of Chitinophaga arvensicola. Lineage (GTDB taxonomy): Bacteria > Bacteroidota > Bacteroidia > Chitinophagales > Chitinophagaceae > Chitinophaga > Chitinophaga arvensicola. The sequence goes on along the minus strand of NZ_FOJG01000001.1, from coordinate 4,054,086 downwards.
CTTTACAGGAGGCCTTGCGCAACGCCCCTCCGGGAGAACCGGATGAAACACTGATGGATGACCTGATGGCAAAACATACCACAGTGCAGGCCTTAGCGCCTGCGGCGGCGGATGCGCTGTTTAATGATGTACTCTCCCGTTTGCAGGAACCGGTAACTGCCCGCAAAACAAGGGTAGTGCCTTTCCGCTGGCAATGGGCGGCAGCAGCCGTATTTCTGCTGATGGGTGGCGCAGGTGCTTATCACCTGCTTGCTCCCACAGCAATAAAAGTAAACACCATTGCCCGGGCAGATGTAATGCCGGGAACGAACAAAGCCGTACTCACACTGGCAGATGGCAGCCACGTGGCATTGGACAGCACCGGGCAACAAGTGATCCTGCAAGGAAATACGGCTATCCGGCAAAACCATGGCGCACTGCTGTATGAAGCCGGTAGTACGGCGGATGCGATCACCTGGAATACGCTGTCTACCCCACGTGGCGGACAGTTCCGGCTGGTGTTGCCCGACGGCACCACGGTGTGGCTGAACGCCGCCTCTTCTGTGCGTTATCCTACTGCCTTCAGCGGTAAGGAGCGCCAGGTAATTGTAACGGGAGAAGCTTATTTCGAAGTAGCGCCCATGGCCGGCAAACCCTTCCGGGTAAGTCTCCCTTCGGGCGTTACCATAGATGTGCTGGGAACCAGCTTTAACGTGAACGCCTACACGGAAGAGAACAGTATTCAGACCACACTGGCAGATGGCAAGGTGCAGGTAAGCCAGGGCCAAAGCAAAGCGTTACTGCAACCGGGCGCGCAGGCCGCCATTGTACCGGGCCAAACAACCATTGCGGTAACAAGGTTGTCGCCCGCCAGACTATCACAGGTGCTGGCCTGGAAGAACGGCATCTTTGATTTTGAACAGGTAGACCTGGAAACAGCCATGCGGCAGATTGCCCGCTGGTACGATGTACAGGTAATTTACAAAGGCGCCATACCACACCGCCTTTTCGGAGGAGAATTATCCAGGAGTTTACGGCTCTCCGATATCGTGGAAGTGATGCACATGATGAAAGTAAATGTAACAATTGAGGAAGGAAAAAAACTGATCATTCAACCATCTTAACAACAATAGCTATTACAGATGAAAACCGCTCCGGCGGTAACCGGAGCGGCAGGTAGTCTGGCTATTCAATAGAAAGTCAGGGTAAGACTAATTATTAATCAACCATTAACTATTGCAAAAGTATGCAAATTTACGCGCTTTGTAAGGGCCATCCCATGCCTGGTCCTTCTGAAAATTCAAGAAGCAAAACAGCCGCAACCCGCAGGAGGTTACCGGCCAAAATCAACCAAATAATGCGCATTACCGCTTATCTGTTATTAGCTTGTTGCCTGCAGGTATCCGCCAGGGTATCTTCCCAGACGATTACGCTGACCGGCCATCATCTTCCGTTGAACCGGGTCTTTGAAGAGATCCGCAAACAAACCGGCAATCTCGTATTCTACGATATGGAAGCCGTGAACGCAGCCAGCACCGTATCTGTTACCGTCAAAGATATTTCGCTGGACGCCTTCCTCCAGGGAATACTGAAAGATAAAGGCCTGACGTATACCATCCGGGGTAATAATATTATTATCCTTCAACAGGAAACCGTACCGGTTAAAAACAATACCACTACAGCTGCTGCACCCGCAGAAGCCAGCGGTATTGTAGTTATAGCCGATGGCTCTCCTTTACCCGGCGCCAATATCCGCCTGAAAGGAACCGACATCTACGCGGCAGCCGATGGTAACGGACGCTTCACCATCAAAGCCAATCCCGGCGATATCCTCCTCGTTACCTTCATCGGTTTTAAACCACAGGAAGTAAAAGTAACGGGCTTCATGCGTATTGTGATGGAAACTTCCGTGAGCCCGCTGGATGAAAAAATTGTACAGGCGTATGGTATTACTTCCCGTCGCCGCAACACCGGTAATATTTACCGTGTGGAAGGGAAAGAAGTGAACAAAGCGCCGGTATCCAATGTGCTGGCGGCTCTACAGGGACTCGTACCCGGTATGATCATCACCCAATCCAGTGGTGTACCCGGCGCCGCCTTTAAAGTGGAGATCCGTGGCCGCACACAGGTAGATCCCTATAACAGCGCCAATAACGAACCGCTGTTCATCCTCGACGGCGTGCCGCTGGCCGCTGGCAACGCCAATATCAACCTGCTCGGCTCTGCTATTTCTGCCAACTCCACTTCTGGTCTGAGTCCTATTAATGGTATCAACATGGCGGATATTGAAAGTATAGAAGTATTGAAAGATGCAGACGCCACAGCCATCTACGGTAGCAGGGGCGCCAACGGCGTAATCCTCATTACTACCCGCCGCGCCAAAGCAGGAAATACCCGCTTTAACCTCAGCTATATGACCGGCGGCAGCCGCGTTTCCCGCCTGCCTGATCTCCTGAATACAAAAGATTATGTGGCGATGCGGAATGAAGCTTTTGCCAACGACAACAAAGTAAAAACAAATGCCAACGCCTACGACCTGTTACTATGGGATACGACCTTCTATCCCAATCTGCCCAAACAACTGATTGGCGGTACTGCCAGCACCAGCAACGCACAGGCTTCTATATCCGGCGGGTCTGAGCTGGTGCAGTATATGCTAAACGGTGGCTACTACCGCGAAACAGATGTGTATCCCGGTAAGTTCCCAAACAGCCGCGCTTCCGGCCAGTTTACCTTAACCACCCGCTCGCCCGACAGTAAATTCAACGCTACTTTCAAAGGCGGATATACCTCCAATAAAAATACTTCCACCGGATCAGATCTGTCGATGTCGCTCACACTGCCCCCCAACTATCGTTTATACGACTCAGTGGGTGGTTTAAACTGGAATGAAAAAGGGATCAGATCAGATAACCCGCTGGCCTATACGCTTACCAAATATACCGCCAACACAGATAACCTGACGGCGAATACCATGCTGGCCTACATGATTCTCCCCGGTTTAAACATCCGGGCCAACATCGGTTACAATTCTATCGCGGTAAATGAACTGCGTATCACGCCCAAAACGGCTATCAACCCGCTCACCCCGGCAGCCGACATCCTGGGTGCTGCACAATTTGGGAACAACCGTTTTAAAAGCTGGATCGTGGAACCACAGCTGGATTATGTAAAATCCTATGGTCATCACTACATCAACCTGCTGGCAGGTGCCACTTACCAGAACCAGGAAAATAACGGTTACAGTTTCACCGCTAAAGGTTACACCAGCGATGAATTCCTCGGTTCCTTTACCGGTTTACCGGCCAATGCTTTCATCAATCCGAACAGCGTAAACAGCCAGTATAAATACCAGGCATTTTTTGGTCGCGCCAACTATAACTTTGATGATAAATATATCCTGAATATCTCCGGCAGAAGAGATGGCTCCAGCCGTTTTGGTCCCAACTACCGCTTCTCCAACTTTGGCGCTATTGGCGGTGCCTGGCTGTTTACCAGCGAATCCTTTATGCAAAATTTCAAAGCCATGAGCTTTGGTAAACTAAGGGCCAGCTACGGTATTACAGGCAACGACAAGATCGGTGATTATAAATACCTCGACGCCTATACGTCGTATCTGCTGTATCCCACCTACAACAATGAAACGGCTTTTACGCCCTCTGCCCTGTTCCGTCCGGACCTGCACTGGGAGAAAAATCTGAAACTGGAAATAGCCCTCGAAACCGGCTTCTTCAAAGACAATTTCTTACTTGGTGTAGCATGGTACCGCAATCGCAGCAGTGATCCTCTCGTGAATTATAATCTTCCCAATACCACCGGCTTCGACGGTATCACCGCTAATTTAAATGGTGTACTGGTAGAAAACAGGGGCATAGAAATTACATTTACCGGCAGAAATATCCGTCGCAAAGATTTCGACTGGACAACCAACTTCAATCTTACACTGCCCAGGAACCGGCTGCTGCGCTTTGACGGACTTGACCAGAGTTCCTATGCCAGCAGATTTGTCCTTGGTCGTTCATTAAACCTCGTATACATTGCCAAATATGCAGGCGTAGATCCCAACACCGGTTTGTATACCGTAGAAGATTACAACAAGAACGGTACTTTCCAGGCCTCTGCCAGCTCACAGGGTGGCGATCTGCAACCGGTGTTTGATACGGATCCGAAGTACTACGGCGGTATGACCAACAGCTTCCGCTACAAGCGTTTACAACTGAGCTTCCTGATGCAGTTTACCAAACGCATGGGTCCAAAATGGCCGGCATACCTGCTGTCGGGCTTTACCATGATGCCGCCGGGATCTATGATTAACCTGCCATACGAAGCGTTGGATACCTGGAAGAAACCGGGCGATAATGCCCCTTTCCAGAAGCTCACGACCATTGTGCAGCCATCCAATTCGCTTTCGGGTATCTATGCCGCCTATTTCTCTGATTTCACATACGGCGACGCCTCGTTCCTGCGGTTGAAAAATGTATCTGTTTCCTACACGCTGCCGGAAAACTGGCTGAAGCGCATTCATTTCAATAATGTCCGGGTATATGCGCTGGCCGAAAACCTGCTGACCTTCTCCCCGATGAAAGTAACCGATCCGGAAACCATTTATATCAACCGCCTGCCACCATTGCGTACAATCACTGCAGGACTGGAAATAGGTTTTTAAATTTTAAAAGTAGATGATGACCATGAAAAAAATACACGCCATTCACCATATACTGGCCACTTTCCTGCTAACGGGCATACTGGCTTCCTGCAATAAATTTGTAGACGTACCCCTGCCCAACAGCCAGATCAGCGGCACAGTGGCCTTTGCAGATGATGGCAAAGCCAATTCCTCCATGCGCGGGATTTATGCGGTTACCCAGGGCGCCTGGGATAACAATGCGCCGTTCCAGGGTGGCCTTACCGGCTACTTTGGCCTGGCCTCCGATGAATTACAGTGCGTGAGCTACGATAACGAAAAACAAGCGTTTCATGATAACACCCTCACTTCCCGTACCGGCCCCGTAGGGAGGCTGTGGGGACTGATGTACAATATGCTGTACCAGGTAAACAGCCTGATGGAAAATGTAGAAAAGGCGCCCGGTGTAACAGCGGCCACCAAAACCCAGTTGCTCGGAGAAGCCCGTTTCCTGCGCGCCTTCTGCTTTTTCTACCTGGTAAATGCTTATGGAGATGTGCCACTACCATTGATGTCTGATTATAAAACCAATGCCCTGTTGAAGCGGGTAGCTACAGATAAAGTGTACGAACAGATCTTCACCGATCTGACGGCCGCACAACAAACAGCAGGTGATCAGTTTTCTGTTGCCGGCAACCGGGTACGCGCCAACAAATGGGCTGCCACTGCCCTGCTGGCAAGGGCGCAGCTCTATCGCAGCAACTGGGTGGAAGCAGAGAAACAGGCCTCCGCTGTTATCAACTCAAAAGTGTATGAGATCGATTCCCTTTCCAACGTATTCCTCAGCAGTTCCAAAGAAGCCATCCTGCAATTTGCGAACCCCGGCACCAATACCTACACCATGGAAGCATGGTATGTGCTTGGCAATGCCGGTAATCCTGTTTACCGCCTCACCCCCTGGACCCTGGCCGCATTTGAGCCGGGCGATAAACGTATCGGCAGCTGGACACTGAAAGCATCGAACGGCGATACGGCCACCTACAAATATAAATCAGTGAATACCACAGCGGCCGCAGAACGGCTGGTAGTCCTGCGGCTGGGCGAACAATACCTGATCCGCGCAGAAGCCCGGGCACAACAGGGTAAATTAACAGACGCTATCAAAGACCTGGATGTGATCCGCAAACGCGCCGGCATTCCCCTCGTGGCTGATGTCAAACCAGATATCTCCAAAGAAGACCTGTTGAAACTGATCGGCAAAGAAAGAACCACCGAACTGTTTGCAGAACTCGGCCAACGCTGGTTCGACGTAAAACGTTCCGGCCAGGCAGATGCCATCTACAGCAAACGTAAACCACAATGGCTATCTACCTCTATCCTGTTACCTGTTCCCGCAGCAGATATTCAAAGAAATCCAAATCTTACTCAAAATGAAGGTTATGAATAAATCCATCTTTTTAATAGGCGCCTTAATTCCATGTGTTACCCTGGCGCAGGACATTTCCTATCACGTAAAAGGAAATATCAAAAACTGGAAAGGACGCGATACAGTGGTCCTCAATTATACGGTAAACAATGCGCTGAAAAGCGATACGGCCCTGGCCAGCAATGGCAAATTCGAGTTCAAAGGTCAACTTGCAGAACCGGTCATGACGTACATCCACCTGCAAAAGCCCATGAAGCCCGATGAACGCAGGGACTTCGGCCAGTTCTACCTGGAAGATGGCGTCATTCAGCTGAATGCAGTAGACTCACTGAAACAGATGAAAGTCACTTCCAGAATAGTGAACAAAGATTATCAGCAAATAGAAGCATTGACTGCTGCCGATTTCCAACACATCGGCGCGTTGCGTGCCAGGGCTATGGCCATGACCGCTGCAGAACGCAAATCGCCCGAATTCACCGTACTGGACTCCAGCTACAAAGCGAGCATCGACAGCGTACAGTCGATCCGGTTACGTTTTGCCAAACAGCATCCATCCAACTATATGGCGCTGGTTACACTGGATCATTTTGCCGGGATGACCATGCAGTATGAAAAAACAGCCCCGGTATTTGCCTCCTTTTCACCTGCGGTAAAAAACACACCACTCGGAAAGAGTTTTGCTGCCCGCCTGGAAAAAGCAAAACAAACGGTTACCGGTGCTGTAATGCCTTCCTTCACCTCCTACGATACGTCCCGCAACCCCATACAGCTGAACGATGTGGTACATCACGCCAAAGTAACGCTGGTGGACTTCTGGGCCAGCTGGTGCGGTCCATGCAGGGCGGAAAACCCCAACGTGGTAAAAGCGTTTAACGCCTTCCGCGAAAAAGGTTTTGATATTATCAGTGTATCCCTCGACGATAATGCCGACCGCTGGAAAGCCGCCATTATCAAAGATGGTATGCCCTGGCACCACGTATCCGGTTTACAGAAATGGGAAGAGCCGGTAGCGAAGTACTTTGGTATAGAAGCGATACCCGATAACTTCCTCCTGGATGAACAGGGGCGCGTAGTAGCGAGAGGCGTAAAAGGAGAAGCGCTTTATCAGAAAATTGCCGCCATGCTGAAATAGTACATATCCATGAAAAAAAGAGAGATCGTCTGGTAAAAAGGACGGTCTCTTTTTGTTTTGATACTGCAGTAAACTTTTCAAGTTATCACATGAATATGTTATTGGACCTTACTTCATTAGTTAATGGACGGTGCAACCTGGTATCTGGAATGCACATCAGGGAAAAATACAAGGTAATAGAGGGATGGGACAACGGACGGCTGTCGCCCTAATATCTGCGTAATTATCTCGACCCATTAATTTTGTTTGCAGAACAGTACACCAGATTAGGTACAGCCAAACGTCGTGCTGTGTTTTTTTGAAGTCACTAGTTCGATTATTATATAAGTCGTATAGTAAGTAAATAATGTAAACCAGCGTAGTTATTATCATATAAATATTACCAACCAGCATCAGTCCGCCAATAATCCAGTGTCCTTCTTTTTTTCAGTACTGCCTTTTGGCCGACCGAACTTATAATTAAACGTCACCCCAAATGAACGCATAGTCGTCTGTCTTAAATTAGTTTGTGTAAATCCGGTACCATATGCACTGGAGTACTGATTTACATACCGGCTGAACGGATTGATAGCTGTTAAACCAAGACTACCCTTCTTATCAAATAATTGCTTTTTAACGGCTATCGTGTAATTATAATACCCGGGGCGGATACTCTGAAAATCCGCTCTCTTTGAATTGATGGTCCCAAATGCCTCTGCAATAAGATCTTTTTCAAACTGGTAGGTAATATTGAGATTGGCTTTATACGACCATCCTCCTACATCCGGGAACCCTGGAACGATATTATTTTTTTCGAGTAAAAGAATATCGGAACGCAGGCTGAGTTTATCAGTAATAATCGCAGCCCCGGAAATATTGATACCGAAAGTGGTTTGCCTGCCGATGTTTGCCGTTTTTGAAAGAGAAACATCATAGTAATTGGTGCCGTTCACCACATACACCGGAAAGAACGAGGTATAATGCTGGATGTCGTTATGATTTATATTGTAAAGCCCACCGATATACAGACTGCTGTTATTATCAAACGTTTTATTGTAACCGATCTCTATCTTTTGTCCGGTTTCATTTTTCAGCGCAGGGTTGCCGGCTGTCAGATTGTGCGGATCAATAATACCTAAAAAAGGATTCAGGTCTTCATAGGCTGGTCTTTGAATACGATAGGTATAAGCAAACCGGAAAGATTGGGTTTCGTCCAGCTTGTGTTGCAGCAACAGGCCCGGCGCCAGTATATCGTCTACCGGTATATCAGCCTCCGGCAAGTCAGACCGGGTTTCCGTATGTTCATAACGCACACCGGCTTTTCCATCCAGCAACTTATTGAACAATGAAAAAGAGACGGACGCATAGCCGGCATAGATATTCCGTTTGAAATGAAAGCGGTAGGTCTGGCCCGGATTGTTCACAAATACACCGTCATTCAACAGGGTATCAGTTACCACACTGTTATCGATGTTCTCAATGATTGCTTTCAACCCGGTTTCTATTTTAAAATCTTTAGACACCGGTTCTACATAGTCGATAGAGATATCGGTTTCACGATCGCGGCCCGGATTATTACTCCTGATCCCCGAAGCAGGAAACTTGCTTTTCTGATAAGTCGTGATCTGTGCATCATAATTTTTATTGTCGGTATTACTGGAAACATAGTTCAGACTCAACTCCCGCCCTTTTTTCCGGAAGGTTTTCAAATAAGTTAAACTCCAGTTACGTGCATTTTCTCCAAAATTGGTGGCGGCATTCCGCTCGCTGACAATATCCGAGAGCGTTTGCCCGGTTGAAAGATAGGTCCGCTGATCCTGTTCTACCCTTCCTGTTGCATAAGTAACCATGTGACTAAACCCGGCGGTAGCTGTCAGTGTATTCCTGGGCGTTACTTCCCATTCGAGATTGATCCCTGACTGATAGCTGTTCTTAGAAAACGGGCTGATACGATGCTGTATGAATTGCGTCAGGGTATCTTTACCGGTATTAAAAGACAGTCTGTCTGCGGTGTTTACCACCTTACTTTTCAACTGGGTATTCCCGCTAAAAAATGCACTCATCCCGATACGTCCTTTTCTGGCTGCAAGATTGATGGAGCCGTTCTCCAGGCGGGTGCCGGCAGACAAATGAATGCTCCCGTTTACACCTTTTGCTTTATCATCTTTCAAAACAATATTGATGACGCCCGCCGTACCGGAGGCATCATACTTTGCTCCCGGGCTGGTCATCACCTCAATGCGCTTAATCTGACTGGCAGGAATGGTCTGTAAAACGTCCGATATGCCTGAACCTAATATACTGGCAGGTTTTCCATTGATCAGGAATCTGACATTTTCATTTCCCTGTAAGGATACGTTACCATCCACATCTACGGCTATCATGGGTACTTTCTTCAATACATCCGTAGCTACCCCATTTTGTGAAGTAATATCGGCCGTGGCATTATAAACCAGTTGGTCCATTTTGTTGTTCAAAACCTGCGCCTTACCTGCTATCATTACTTCCTTCAAAACTTTCCCGACAGGAGCAAGTGGAATGTTACCAATAGCGCATACAGGAGCTGCTGCAGTCACTACAAGGCTATCAATTATTTTTGTGCGGTAACCCATTGTATTCGCCACCAGGCGATACTGCCCTTCCGGCACACCGGCAAATTTAAAGCTGCCGTCAGCGTTCACACCTATCCAGGTGAATGGTGAAACCGCTCCTGTTTTTATTAAACTGATGATAGTGACATCTATCACTTTTTTTGTAACCGAATCGGTGACGGTCCCTGTAATCTGGCCTCTGTTGACTGTCTGGGCTATACTCAAAACCGGTATCATCAGCAATAAAAATGTTCCCGCCAATTTTTGCATATACAATCTTTTTTGTACCTGCAAAGGAACACTCATTCAAGGCCGGGGTAAATGGCAATAGTCTGGTAATGCTAGCACTATTTGCGGTATTTGTCGCGAAACGCAATGGCCGGCATGCCGGTTACCTTCTTAAATAACCTGGAAAAATAAGAGGCGTCTTCATAGCCCAGCAATGCGGCTATTTCCTTGATATCCATCTGGCCATGATAAAGCAGGCGTTTGGCTTCCAATACGATCTCCTGCTGTATCCAGAAACTCACCGGAAATCCGGTTACCTTCTTCACTACTTCATTCAGATAAGACTCGGAAACGTTTAACCTGTCGGCATATACAGAAGGACTTTTTACGGTACGGATATTTTCAATAACCAGCCGTTTAAACTGTTGGGAAATTTCCACCGGCCGCGACAATTTAAGACTTATCCCCAGCCCTGTGTTAAAACATTGGGTGGTCATAGCCAGAAAAGACTGCACAAGCGCATGTACTACCGGTATATAAAAAGGATCGTCGGGATCATCCTGGTATTTTACGTTCAGTACCTGCAAAATACTGCTCCATTGCGCCAGTTGAACAGGCGTCAATAAATAAGGGTCCTGGTGAAAAGAAAGCTTGTCAAAAATATCCCTGTAAGAAAGGGGAATGAGCGAAGGATCCACTGCCAGGATCCATCCCCGTGCTTTTTTGTTACTGATCCGGTGATGTACCTGTGAAGGTGAAACATAGTATAATGATCCTTTTCTACATTGCCTTTCCTTAAATTCCACCTGGATAGAAGCCTGTCCATGTTCAACAAGGAAAAACAAATAATGGTCGTCCCTGTGGGCGCCCATAGCGTCCATCTTATCATCAGAGGAACTGTCACGGTCAAAATACTGAAGCTCTACTCCTATAGCCGAGCTTACCTCCAGTTTATGAACAGGTATATCTTTAGTGCTCATCTTTCAAAAATAAGGCAATTATTTACTTCACACCCCTATCATGGATAAAGCCCTACATATAAATACCTGATCGCTTAGCCCCAGTTAAGCCCTATGCAAAATATATTTCAGGTCCATATAACCCATCCCTATAAAATAGCTGTTATGTAGTTGTTAACTCTATTTTGTAACCCGGTTTAACCCAAATTTTAACCAGCACATTATGGCTATTCTTTCTGGTGGTATTACCTTTACAGGTAAGCTAGGCAACTTATGCGCCTACAAAGTAAAAGGCTCCGATAAAATCATTATCCGTACCAAAGGAGGTGCGTCAAAAGAGCAGATCAAAGAATCCCCCGGCTTTCAACGGACCCGGGAAAATAACACAGAATTCGCCGGCTGCGCCTACGCTGCCAAGGCTATCAGGCGCCAGTTGTTTCCGCTGAAACATCTGGCCGATTACAATTTCACTTCCACCCTGACCAAGCTGGCCAAAAACATCCAGCTACTCGATAAGGTAAGTGACAGGGGCAAAAGAAGCATTCAGCTATCGCACTACGGGCATTTGCTGGAAGGCTTCCAGCTAAATCAGCAAAACCCTTTCGACAGCATGCTTCGGCACCCGGTCCGTTGCACCGTGGAAAGGGAAACCGGAAGTGCCACTATTACGGTACCCCAGCTGCTGCCAGGATTGAATTTAATGCTGCCCTGGCAATATTCTTTTTTCCGTATCATCGCTATCATAGGATTAGTGGGAGATATTACCTGTAAAAAAGAGGATTACAGCAGCATCGAAAAAAACGGGCCGCCCGTAACAGCGACTACACAATGGCAATCGGTGACACAGCCACTGGACGCACAGGATCTCACACTGCAACTAAGAGACCTGCACCAACTCGATGACACTAAAACCATTCTTGTGGGTATCGGTATTGAAATGGGTAAGCCCTACTCCAACAAAATTATTCACCCGGTGAAATATGCAGGGGCCGCAAAGATCCTGGCAACTGGTTAATCACCCTTCATCATATCATCAAAAAAAAGAATACTTTTGTAGTACTTACAAACCATCTATCTATAAACACGTTTCATGAAAAAGAAATTCGACGCCTTGTAGCACCAATCGTGTTTACAAGTGAAAAAAACTAAATCTCTGAAAGAGACCACCCACCGCAGGACGTATAACCTGGTTAGAAAGGAAATGTATGCCATCTGTTCCCGGTGCCACTGGCACGGAACATTCTGGCGCTCGTGCGGCGATCATCCGCTAGTCTTTATGAAATACAGGGATGATGGCAGCAACAAGCCATATAAAGCCAGGTTTAAGGATCATCCCAACTGGAAAATGGTTTCAAAAAACCGTAAACAGTGGATGAAAAAAAGATTCATGAAAAAAATTGAATTCATGAATCACGGCAGCATCCACATCCTGTACGGCTGGTAAAATTTCTGAAGCCCTGTAGCACCCGCTACAGGGCTTCAGAAATCCGCAATGGCGGAGCAGCTAGTGAAGTTTGCAAAAAGTAAATCTTCATAATGCACCTGCTGCCTTTAGCACTTTTTTCAGGTCGATACCCTTTCCCAGCACCGGTTTAAAGATATCGCCTTCGTTTCTCATACGTGCTATGGCATTGAGGATCGTAAAATCTGTCATTTTCAACCCTTTCTTTACTTCTTCCCAGTGCAGCGGCATAGATACGGTGGCGCCGGGTTTAGGGCGCACAGCATAGGGAGCGGCAATAGTAGCATGCGGTCTGTTCTGCAAAAAATCCAGGTACATTTTACCGCCCCGGTTTTTCACGGCTCTTTCAGTAGTGGTAAATTTCGGTAGCTGCCGGTGTACCAATGTAACCACGATCCGGGCAAATTCTTTACTCTGTTCATAAGTGTATTTTGCTCCCAGCGGAATGTAGATATGTAGCCCGGTAGAGCCGCTTGTTTTGGGATATGAGGGCACCCCCAGCGACTCCAGTACGGCATGCACTACCTGCGCAGCTTCGATCACCTGCGCAAAAGTATTTTTGGGATCCGGGTCTAAATCTATCATACACCAGGTAGGATGATCGGGTTTCTTCGTGGTGCTGCTCCAGGGGTTCATTTCAATACAGGCCTGGTTGGCCAGGAACAACAGCGTGGCTTCGTTATTACCAAGCAGGTATTGTTTATCTTCCCCATCGGCATCGCTATGATAGCCATACGTATCTATCCAGCCGGGGGCTTTTCCGGTGACATCTTTCTGGTAAAAACTTTTCCCGTCAATCCCGTTGGGGAAGCGGTTCTGGGATTGGGGCCGGTTTTTCAGATAAGGCAATATAAACGGCGCCGCCTGGTAATAATAATTGATCAGATCCCGCTTTGTAATCTTCTGTTTTGGCCAAAACACTTTACTCAGATTTGTAAATTTCAGCGTATGCCCTCCTACGGTACGCACCTGCGTTTCATCCGAAGGGTTGAGTAACGTTTTTCTGGGGCCGGATGCTACCGGATCTACAAATTTTGATGCTGCTACAACTGCTTCTGTTCTGGCGGCTTTCTCCAGTACTACATCTCCGGCCTTTTTATCTTCCCGCATGCCTTCAAACGAGGGATGCCGCATAACGCCATCACCGGTCATTTCGGCAAAACTCACTTCGCAGATCAGTTTGGGTTTGAGCCAGGTGGCGCTGGCTTTGGGAGGATGGGGACGAAAGCGGCTTGGTTTGTTGATATCCGGCTCGTGGGTAAATGCGGGTTTGGGGATGATCAGTGGTTTGAACTGCGTCAGCATTTCTTTCTGCTGATTTATATTAAAACCGGTACCTATTTTCCCGGTGTAGATAAATTTCCCTTTTTCGAATACCCCTACTAACAATGCGCTGAAAGGTTTACGGCTATCTTCATTTTTCGTATAGCCACCGATGACAACTTCCTGACGCTTACTGGCTTTGATCTTCAGCCAGTCGCGGGTACGGTCGCCGGCATGGTAAAGACTGTCTTTTCTCTTGGCCATGATCCCTTCCAGGCCCATTTTATTAGCGGCTTTCAGAAATTCGATGCCGGAGGTAACAAAGTCGCGGCTTAATTTAATCGCTGATGCAGGTGGCAGTAGTTCTCCGAGGATGGCGCGTCTGTCGGTTAATGGCAGTTGCTGCAGATCATATCCGTTATACCAGATAATATCAAATATATAGTATTGTAAGATCCCATCGGCCTCACTGCGCCAGTTCTGCAAGGCGCCGAAGTTGGCCTGACCGTTTTCTCCGACTACCACTACTTCCCCATCTACAATGGCGTTAATGCCCCACGCTTTTAGTGCAGGCAATAAAGGATAAAATTTCTCCTGGAAAGATTTATCATTTCTTGATTTCAGTTCGATCTTCCCTTTATTCATAAACGCCACCGCGCGATACCCGTCCCATTTCACTTCATACATCCATCCGTTGTCGTCAAAAGGTTTGTCGACCAGCGTAGCCAGCATTGGCTGGATCTTAGTAAAAAACGGCTTTTTAGTGCCTTTCCGGACCAGCGCACCGAGTTTTTTACCGGCGGGGGCAATGGAACCAGCTTTACCGGAGATAGCGCCGGAAACGGCCTTTGCGGATGATGTAGCCATGTGCGGATAATTTGATGTGGAAAGTGATCAGGCTGCTATTAAAAAAGCGGACGATAATTCATCCTGCAGTCTCAACAATCCACATCAAGCTTTGTTCCACAAAATGCCGGTAATAGCAGTGCTGCAAACCGCTGTGGGTCAGATGCGCTCTAACTCGGCCAACTGTATTTTTGTGGTTTCCAATCCCTTGGTGAACCGGATGTACATCTCACCCAAATGCATATACGGTGTTACATCCAGGCCGGAAGTGAAGCGAAATTTTGTTTTTTTATTCAGATAGCGCTTCATTTTATAGGACAGATCTTTGGGAGGTTCCCATGATCTGAACATAAACACGCTGGAGTAAACGGCCAGTCCTTCCGGCTGTGCAGCGGCCGCCATCAGCAGCGAGCGTTGTACCAGATCGTAGGCATCATATACAATTCGTATGAGATCGTTTTTAAGTGCATCAAAATGATGCATAGCACTCTCATAGTAAACGTAATGAGTTAAAATAACGCCTTTTTTTTCAGGCTGATATTGATCACCCCTCGGGTAACACTGCTGTACAAAATACCTGTTACCGGAGTCGACCAGTTCTAGTACTAACTCTTTGGTTAGCAGTTGGCAAGGATTATACATTGTATTAAAAAACTAAAATCAGATATGGTTTAATACGCGGGTTGCACCAGGTTCGGTGTATCGTATTTACGAAGAAATATTTGTTTGGGTTTTTGAGGAACCTGATTTTGCGTTTCTACCCTGATGATAGTTATTAATACCGGCTACCTGGTTACTTATCCAGCCACTGCTTGAACAGCGGTACCTTTTCCTTGCTTACCAGTACTTCTCTTCCGGGATCGCGTTTCAGCCTGATTTTTAACTTACCACTAAAGGAATGCTGGATATTATCAATGCTGCTGATATTGACAATATGCTGACGGTTGGCACGGAAAAACTGGCCAGGATTGAGTTGTTCTTCCAGTTCGTCCATCGTTTGTGTGAGCGCTACCGTGGTTTTATCGTTTAATACAAGATGGGTAACATTAAAGGCGTAAAATATAAAGTCCACATCATCAACAAGTACAGTTTTATAGCCATCGCGGAAGGGCAACATAAACCGCGTGCGGTAAGTGGTTTCCTTTTGCCTGATAAAGGCCAGCAGTTCTGCGATCATCTCTGTAGAACCTGCAGGCTGTGCTTGTTTATGAATATGTTCCAGGGCTTGCCGGAGATCCTCTTTTTCAATGGGTTTCAGGAGATAATCCAGGCTATTTACCTTGAATGCCCGGATGGCGTATTCATCATAGGCGGTGGTAAAGATAACGGGGCAGGATAATTCTACCTGCTGGAAAATATCGAACGACAAGCCATCTGCCAGACGGATATCCATCAGGGCTACATCGGGATGGGGATGTTGTTTAAACCAGGCTACGCTGGCGGATACGGTATCCAGCATCGCTTCTATCACCGTATCGGGCGCAATGTCCAGCAGGATGTTTTTTAACCGGGTCGCATTTGGTTTTTCATCTTCAATAATCACAACGCGCATGACAGTTATATTTTAAAAATCAAGTAAAGGCAGCGTCACCATAAACAGTCCGTTTTCTTCTTTAATGGTGGTGGACTGATCCGACAGTAACCGGTACCTGTTCCGGATATTTTGCAGGCCGAGTTTGGTAGAGGGCATATTGGTCGGGATGAGCTGTATATTATTGCTGACAGTCAGTGTACCTGCTTCGTTGATGTAAATGCGGATATGCAGTGGCTGCGCAGTGGAAGCCACATTATGCTTGATGGCATTTTCAATCAGCAGTTGCAGGGTGATCGGCGGAATACCCCTGGATTGGAAGGCTTCCGGAATATCGGTTTGTATATCTACGTTTTCTCCGTTACGGATCTTTATCAGGAACGCGTACGCCTGTATGAATTTCAGTTCTTCCCGGAGTGTGATCAGGTCGTTATGCAGGTTGATGATCATATAGCGGTACACCCGCGATAAATTTTCGAGGAATGACAACGCCATGTTTTTATCTTCTTCAATCAGTGCCGAAAGGGTACTGAAATTATTGAACATAAAGTGTGGGTCCAGTTGTAGTTTGAGCGACTGTAACTCCGCCTGCATAGCGATCTGTTTCAGTTCTGCCGCGTTGAGTTTTAATTCGGCTGCTTCCATCATGGATGTTTTCCAACGTTGTAAAAGGTAGTTCCCGGTTTGTACGGCGCTGATAAGAATAGACAACATCACGCAAACAAATACGAACTGCCATTCGTCGAGCTTTTCGGGACCGTTATTGCTTACATCAGGCGGGGGGCCGAAAATCATGGTAAGTACAAACGTCAGTATCCTGAGCAGGATGAATACCGATACAATCTGGCAGAACAGCTGGGCGATGAAGCGTTTTAAGGGCCACTTCTCCCAGGGAATTCTTTTATCCATCCAGCGGGCGGAGATGAGGCTGAATTCGGTGATCACACCGCAGATCAGCATCATCACGGCCCATTCTGTGAGCAATTCTTCCCAGGGCCGCGTAAAGAGGAGGCTCCAGTACTTGCTATATGGATTTACCAGATAAGACAATACCAGGTACAACAGAAATATCATCGGAATAATAAAGAGCCGGTAATACCTGTTGAATAATTTCTGTTGTGTAACGTTGTTATCGGGCATTTTAAAAATTTAATGAATAGTACAGCCGCGCCTAAATATAAATCATTCGGATGTACTTCTTACTTCCAGCCTCCTCCCAGTGATCTGTAGAGATCTACCACCGCGCTCAGCTGGTCCCTTTGCAGGGCTGCCAGATCCAGTTCACTCTGCAATACATTGCTTTGAGCGGTGATCACTTCGAGGTAGGTAGCCATACCACTTTGAAACAGTAAGCCGGCATTCCGGGTAGCGCTTTGCAGTTTCTCTACCCGCACCTGGGTAATAGCCTGTTGCGATTGCAGCTTGTCTATTTTCACCAATGCGTCAGACACTTCTCCCACGGCAGTGAGTACCGATTTCTTAAATTCAAATGCTGATTTCTCCCAGTCTATTTTCGCCGTTTCCCAGTCTGTTTTTAATTTCCGCCGTTGGAAGATGGGTTGTGTGAGACTGCCGCCTACTGTTTCAAAAAGGCTGCCTGGTATATTTAACCAATTACTTGCTTTAAAGGAATTCACCCCTGCGCTGGCCGTAATATTCAATGCCGGGTACATGGCCGCCTGTGCAGCGCCTGCCTTTGCATTGGCTGCTTTTACCGCCAGTTCTGCCGCATGTACATCGGGGCGCTGTGTTAAAATAGCGGCCGGAACACCTGCCGCCAGTGGCATATCAAAACGGATATCGTTCAGGCGACTGCTCCGGGTAATATTACCGGGCAGGTCGCCGGTAAGAATCCGCAGGGCATTTTCCTGTATCGCTATTTCCTGTTCTATCTTTGGCACCAACGCTGCGGCTACCTGCCGCTGCGCCTCTGTTTGCTCAATAGCAAGCGTGGTGATCTGTCCGGAGGTAAATTGCAGCTGCATCATGTGAAGGGTGCTGTCTGTAAGCGCAAGGTTTTTCTCCGCGATCTCCATTTGCTTGTCCAGCATAAGCAGGTTATAGTATCCCTGCGCCACATCGCTCACCAGGCGGGTTTGCACCGCTTTGGAGGCTTCTGTGGTTTGCAGGTAACTGGCCAGCGCCGCTTCTTTCAGGCGGCTGATCTTCCCCCAGGCAATAACGTCCCAGCTCAGGCTGAGGTTGGCGTTATAGTCGTCCATATATTTGGTACCGATAAACTGCTCCGATAAAGAGCCGTTTAAGCTGTGTTTAGACGGCCAGTTACGGGTGGCCTGCACCTGGAGGTTCAGTTCCGGTAAAGCGCCGGCACGGGCCTGTCTGGCCGTTTGTGCGGCAGCGGCTACATTCTTCAGTGCTACCTGCAGATCAAAGTTGCGTGCCAGCGCACTATCGATCAGTGTTTGCAGTACGGGATCACTGAAAAATGTTTTTACCGGCAACAGACCTATGTTGTTGCTATCTGCCGGTAAGGTGGCACTCCGGTATTGTTCCGGCAACGGGGTGACCGGTCTGCTGTATTCCTTGCCCACCCTGCAGCCCGTAACTATGCTGCCAAACATAGCTACGGTGAGGAAAAGTGATATATGCTTGTTCATTTGTTTTTTTGTTTTGGAAGATGAGATTAAACGGTGGCTGTTTCCATCACCGGTTGTTGTACCACGACTTCCTTTTTACCGGATACTTTTTCCTGTAAGAACTGGAAGATGACGAACAATACCGGGATAATAAATACCCCTAGGATCACACCGGACAGCATACCGCCGGCCGTACCGATACTGATGGAATGGTTACCCAGCGCAGACGGTCCCTTTACGGTCATCAGCGGAATCAGTCCGGCCACAAAAGCCAGCGATGTCATGATGATAGGACGCAGCCTTAGTTTCGCGGCTTCCAGTGCGGCCGACAGCAAAGGCTTGCCGGCTCTTCGCCGCTGTACGGCAAATTCCACGATCAGGATCGCATTCTTGGCCAGCAGCCCTATCAGCATTACCAGTCCTACCTGCACATAAATATTGTTGTCGATACCCGCCATCCGGATCGCCAGGAACACGCCCAGGATACCGGTAGGAATAGATAACAGTACCGCCAGTGGCAACAGGTAACTTTCATATTGCGCCGCCAGCAGGAAGTACACAAATACAATCGCCAGTGCAAAGATCATCACCATCTGATTGCCGGAAGTAGTTTCCTCCTTGCTCAGGCCTGTCCACTCGTAACTGAATCCTGCAGGCAGTTTGGTGGCTGCCAGCCGCTCTACTGCCTTGATCGCATCACCGGTACTGTACCCTGGCTTCGGCATCGCATTGATGCTGATGGAATTGAACAGGTTATAACGGTTCATCATCTCCGGACCATACATTTTTTTCAACGTGATCACACTATTCGCCGGTACCATCTGTCCCTGGTCATTTTTCACAAAAATGCCTTCCAGGCTGTTGGGATTGTTACGGGATTCAGGGGTGGCCTGCACCATGACGCGGTAGTATTTACCAAAGCGGTTAAAATCGTTCGCCTGGCTGCTACCGTAGTAAGTTTGCAGGGTCATCATCAGGTCGCTCACACTCACGCCAAGTTGTTTGGCTTTCACCGGGTCTACTACTATTTCATATTGCGGGAAATCTGCCTTGAACATGGTGAAGGCTAAGCCTATTTCCGGTGTCTGCATCATTTCGCCGATGAACTTATTGGCGGTTTCACTGAATTTTTCAATCGATCCGCCGGTGCGGTCCTGTAATACCAGTTCCAGCCCGTTGAACGTACCAAATCCCGGTACGGTAGGGAAAGTAAACACGCTGAAACTACCTTCTTTGATAGCGCCCAGCTTCTGGTTGAGCAGTCCTACGATATCATCCAGCTTATGAACGTCTCCACGTTCCTTGATTGGTTTCAGTTTAATAAAGCCCATGGCATAAGCCGGGCTGGCGCCATTACTCAGGATGTTATACCCGGAGATGCTGGTGGTGGATATAATCATGGGCAGCTGCTGCAGCACACTGTCGGCCTTATGGAGTACGTTGGTCGTGCGATCCAATCCGGCGCCAGCGGGGAGCGACAATGAAAAGGCCACAAAGCTGCCATCTT
Organism: Chitinophaga arvensicola; assembly: GCF_900110835.1. Lineage (GTDB taxonomy): Bacteria > Bacteroidota > Bacteroidia > Chitinophagales > Chitinophagaceae > Chitinophaga > Chitinophaga arvensicola. The sequence goes on along the minus strand of NZ_FOJG01000001.1, from coordinate 4,033,962 downwards.
CATTCGGAATAAATCCTTTTGGTGTAGTCTGCATCATCCATGCCGTAGCAACGGTGATGAGTGCCAGTCCGCCCATGCTCACCCATTTATGGGCAATCAGCCATTTCACACCACGTGTGTATTTGCTGGTCATGGTCTGGAAGCTGGTATTGAAAGCCGTAAAGAACCTGCCTGCAAAACCTTGCTTCGCATGTTCGCGGCCATCTTCACCCGCATGGGTATTTTTCAGAAAGAGGGCGCACAGCGCAGGACTCAGCGTCAACGCATTCAGCGCAGAGATCAGGATAGCGATGGCCAGTGTAAAGGCAAACTGCCGGTAAAACACGCCCGTAGGTCCTTCCATAAAGCCCACCGGCAGGAATACAGCTGCCATCACGAGCGTAATGGATACAATGGCGCCGGTGATTTCACTCATAGCCGACATCGTAGCAGCCTTCGCCGGCAGGTGGGTACGTTCCATTTTACTATGCACTGCTTCCACTACTACGATGGCATCATCTACCACAATACCGATGGCCAGCACCAGGGCAAACAGCGTCAGCATGTTGATGGAGAAGCCCATCACCAGCAGGAAGAAGAAAGTACCTACCAGCGATACCGGAACAGCGATGGCCGGAATGAGTGTAGAGCGGAAGTCCTGCAGGAACAGGAACACGATTACAAACACCAGGATAAACGCTTCCACCAGGGTTGATTTCACCTGTTCGATAGATACATCCAGTTGTTCCTTGGTACTCATCGTTACCTCGTATTCGATTCCTTTGGGGAATGTTTTCGCGGCATTGTCCATCACCTTTTTGATGGATGTCTGGATCTCGTTGGCATTGGAACCATTGGTCTGGAAGATAGCCATGGTAACGGCGTCTTTACCATTCACGCGGTTATCGGTGGTATAGTTTGCCGAACCGAGTTCAATGCGGGCTACATCTTTCAGGTACAACACAGAGCCATCGGGCGCTACACGGATCACTATTTTCTCAAACTGTTCGGGCTGATTAAACTTTCCTTTGTAGTTGATCACATAGGACAATGGTTCATTGGTGCCTTCACCGAACTTTCCCGGTGCGGCTTCGAGGCTCTGGTCGCGGATAGCGGCCGTTACTTCTGCAGGCGTTACATTGTAGGCCGACAGCTGCGCGGGTTTTAGCCATACCCGCATGGCGTAGTCTTTGGCGCCAAAAATCTGCGCCTGGCCTACACCCGGAATACGTTTGATTTCCGGGATCACATTGATCTTGGTGAAGTTCTGGAGGAAAGCTTCATCATATTTATTTTTATCATTGCTGTACACATCCAGGATCATGATCATACCACTCTGTTGTTTGGTGGTGGTAATCCCTGCCTGTACTACTTCTGTGGGCAGCTGGCTGGTTACCTGTGATACGCGGTTCTGTACATTCACGGCCGCCTGGTCGGGGTCTGTACCCAGTTTAAAATAAACGGTGACAGAGCCCACACCGTCGTTGCCGGCGCTGGACTGGATATACGTCATGTTCTCCACACCATTGATGGCTTCTTCCAGGGGCGTTACTACAGAACGCAATACGGTAGCAGCATTACCGCCAGGGAAAGAAGCGCTTACCACTACGCTGGGAGGAGCAATGTCGGGGAACTGTGTCACCGGCAGACGGGTAAGTCCTACGATCCCCAGAATAACGAGGATCACCGATATCACCGTAGCGAGTACGGGTCGTTGTATTATTTTATTCAGCATAGCTCAGTGTCTTATTTTCTTTTTGCGGATGCAGTATCTGCGGGATGCGTACCGGCAGGTATTACCGGTGTACCTTCCATCAGTGTTTCGATGCCGGCAGTAACGATTTTATCGCCACGTTTAAGTCCTTCTTTTACGATGAACTGATCACCGTTGGCGCCGGCCAGTTGTATAATGCGGCGTTTCACAATGTTGCTGTCGCCCAGTTCATACACAAATACTTTGTCCTGCATTTCCAGTGTAGCCGATTGCGGTACCTGTATGATGCCGGAGAACAGCTGTTCTATCTTTACTTTACCGGTATTACCCGAACGGAGTATGGAACCAGGATTAGGGAAAGTGGCGCGCAGACTGATAGCGGCCGTGGTTTTATTGAATTGTCCATCTACCATTTCAATACGCCCTTTCTGCCGGAACAGATCCCCATTGGACAATATCAGTGATACCGGGCGCAGCAGGCGGAGTTGCTCCTGCAGGGTGTTGCCCGAAGCGCCTTTACTGAAATTCATGAAATCATTTTCACTCATGGAGAAGTAGGCATATACTTCGCTGATATCAGACAGGGTGGTAAGCGGTGTGGCATCCGTTTTCCCTACCAGGTTGCCGACCCGCTTGGGGATGCGGCCAATGTATCCGCTCACAGGCGCTTTTACCAGCGTAAACCCTACATTGATCTGTGAGGCGGCTACCGCTGCCCTGGCCTGTTCCACGTTGGCTTTGGCCGTTTGCAGGGAAGCCATGGCGGTTTTCAGCTGCATATCGGCCACCACTTTATTATCGACCAGTGGTTTTATTTTATCTACTTCGAGTTGCGCCGTATTAACAGACGATTCCATGGCATGCAGGTTGGCGATATCTTTATTCAGTTGCTCCCGGTAAGGCCGGTCGTTTACCTGGAAAAGGGGTTGTCCTGCTTTTACGAAGCTGCCTTCGTCAACAAATATTTTATCAAGATAACCATCTACCTGTGGCCGTACATCTACGTTTACTTTTCCTTCGAGCACAGCGGAATATTCGCTGCTGGTCATCGCGCTGCTGGTATCCAGTTGAACTACAGGCAGCTCCGGCGTCGCCGGGGCGCCTGTTCCATGTCCGGCGCTGGCGCCGCAACCGTACAAGGCAGCAGAGAACAGTCCTGTTATCAGGAATCCGGGTATTATATTGCTGCGGGTTGTTTTACTTTTCATTGCCATCTCATTATTTATCCCGCAAATATGCCCTGATCAAAAAAATGAGGCGGGGAGAAAGTAAACGAAGCAGGAGAAAAAGAGGATAAACCGGAAAAAGGGGATGTTGAAGTTTTTGGGGATTCCTCGAAATAATTCTTAATTTTCAAGCTGCCCGAAAACGGACCGCTATATGAATTTAGACGTATCGAATAAAGATTTCTGCCTGTTTCTCCTGACGCAATTTCCGTTTGCGGCAAACGATGAGCAGGAAATTATGTTATCAGATTATATACCCGAACATTTCCAGATGCCCTCCGACGCGTGGTGGGAAGAACTGACCGGAACAACAGCCGAACCCTGGAATGGCTATACCTATCAGCAGTCCCTCAATAAAGACGTGACATTCTATGCGGAATTTCATCCGGAAGAAACCATCTATTTTTTCAATGATACCTACCTGGGAAATACCGGTGGTCATTTCCATTTATCTTTGTTGAGCTGGAAAGAACTAACCACCATAGTGTCCAATGCAGGCAATAATGCCTCCCTGTTTTTTCTGCTGCTGCCTTTAACTATCGGCAACGCATCAGAAAGAGCAAATATTGCGCATACTATCTCCCAGCGCCTGCTGCAAACCAGTTTACAACCGGATAAAGAACGGCTGGTAGCAATTACCCAATTCCTGACCCGGCATGTTATCTTCGATGAAGAAGAACAAAATATCTTTGCATACAAAGAAAAGATAGGACTGACCACTATCCGGAATCATTCAGAAAGAAATGCGCAACACAGCAATGAAAGCCTTATTGCTATCAACGAATTAATCAGGCTGGCTACATTATAAACCCATGCGACACACGATTCTAAAAATATACACGGTGCTTTCGCTTTTGCTGGTGGCTGATATGGTGGCATACTACTGCTACCGGATCAGCCTCCGGGGCTATTACAGTGACGTCCTCCTTTTCTGGAGCTGGCTACTGGGCAGCTTCGCCATCATTGTTTTATACTGGAAAAAGATCCTGGCAAAGCTGCTGCTGGGAGCCATGGTATTGGCGGTGGTGCTCAGTATTTTACCTATGGCCGTACCATTTTATGCGTTGGTATTTTCTACCACCCCGCTGGGGCTATGGCTGAATAAAGACCTTCATGAAAACTACCGCGCACAGATTGTAGGATATAGTGTAATGGTACCGCCGATATTGCAGGTAATAGCAAAAAAGGGATTACTGGAGCAACAGGTGTTTCAATGCAGCGATGCGGATTTACACGATGAAGCTGTACGCATCCGGCATGCAAAGGATATTTTATGGGGGAGTGAAACGGATAGTACGTTGGAGCTGGTGTTGTTTTATGGCGGGCCGGATAAGCGGGTGGTGTTTGATAAGAGGAATGGGAAGATTAAGTAACTGTTGCCGCTTTTCTGAAAAGAGCTAACAGCTCGTTCATACGTGCCATAAGCTCCTCCCAGGTAGGCCTCTCTCCGTATATCATTTGTTGCATTTTTCTATAATCTTCTTTCCAAAGGGCATCAGAAGTTGTTGGTATCCTGAAATCAATGCGATCAAAAGTATGTCTGTCATAAGAAATACCCCGGATCGCCGTCATCTGTTTTCTATGCTTTACAATAGTATTAAACAGGTCTTGTTTTGCTAAAGCAGCGGGCCCATGGTCAGACATCATAATTCTATACAAATCATAGGGATGACGTGAAAGCCGTTCATGTCTCCTTAATTCCGGAGATTTGCAAAACTCTTCATGAAGTAAACAGACTTTTTCAAAGAATGTACGCTCGGGATGAACAGTATCTACTTCAAAAGATACATCTGCAATTTCTGTATCCGGGAAAAGTTGAGATATAAATGAACTGATGGGGCGTGGACTATAAGGCTCTTTTAATGATCGGGCGCCGATTTCAATCAGTACGCGGTTCAATAGGTAGTCATCAGGTGCAAGAACAGATTTATAGTGTATGATCAATACTCTGGGATCCACATCATTGGTAGCCACAGGCTCCATCTTCAACGTGTAACTATCAGGTTCAATCTCATGACTGTCAATACTTGATCTAAGGGCTGGCAGGAATTTTTTTTCCATGAAAGACGCACTTACCCGTCTTAATTTACGTACCTGAGAGACTGTAAGCAACTCATTCGTGAATCCGAGCACACTTTTGTCAATCGCCAGATCAATATCTTCCGAAAATCTTTCAATCAGATTCCAGGCTTTACTAAGAGAAGTTCCTCCCTTAAAAACAAGATTATCGGCCCAAGGCGTACTAAAAACAGCTTTCAGCGCCATGGTTACCCACCAATCTTTTTCAATTACCTGTGTTGGATATCCAGTTCTGTTAGAGGCTTCATTTAGCAAATCTATTTTTTGCACTTCCGGCAATACATGCCATTTAAACATCTTACTCTTCATTGACTAATGGTAAAATAACGGTTGCGATCCAGTGAGGCACCCGTTTTAAATCGTTCATTAGTACTACACGATTTTCAAGTTTTAATACTAGTTTGAGCTTACCTTTTATAGCATCGGTAATTTTTTCTTTCCCTAACTCTTCGACTGCGGAAATAACAAGACTCGAAAGCTTGCCCTGATAAGACATCTTACGGGCACTGACTCTCTTAAATTCAATAACAAAGTTGTCTAATTTTATTTTTTGCGACGGGCCGTCGGTCCTGTATACGGCTCTCATGGGAACCTGTGTAGAGAGGCCTAGTTTATTCAACGCCTCAGCACCAGTGGGTAGAATTTTAATCTGCTGACGTGTAGCAACGGCCTGCGCAATTTCGTCTATACCTGGTCTTACAGTGCCTACAATCGGGTCATTTTTAGGATATACATAAATACCCTGTGAGAGGCGAAGAAGTATGCCTTCTTTCGTTAACCGGGAGAGGGCAAGTCTTACCTGCTCATTGTTGGCAATATCCATAAAATCCTCTGCGAAATAAATTCTCCCTGCTCCTCCTGTAGCCACTATCTCCTTTATTTCAACTTTTGTAGATGCCATTCACTTTATGAGTTTGACACAAATTTAGCTAATATTTGTGTCAAATCATCTACAACTGACACAAATATTACCAGTATTTGTGTCAATTTAAATATAAAAAAATGCCTATCTAATTAAATATCAGCATAAACAACAAAACCTACTATATCAAACTCAAAAACAGCGGATCCTTGAAAATCGGGTTAACACTGGCATTATACCTGATACCATCCTGGCCAACATAAACGATCTCCATAGTCGAATTCCCTTTCCGGCTCACGGAAGCAGGTGTTAAGTCTGCTGCTTTCGACAAGCCATATTCATTATCCTCCGGGAGATATTCAAATTCATTTGCTGCAATACTCTCGCGCAATTGTGCGGCAGTCAACCCTTTTACAGCAGCCAAACGTGCATAGAAAAGCTGCTCTGCAAAACTATCCAGCGAAAGTAAGGGTATGATATGCCACCAGCTAACCAGGTGCATCAGTTGAGATGCCTGGTTAGTATCTGTCAGCTGACGTGCAAAAGAAATACTATGCCCCAGATGCTCAGCAGTGAAGTTGCTGCCATGCCTGGCCACCAGTTCATCCGCCACCGCCTGAAGGATAGACGGATCATCATCTGAAAATATTTCCCGGTATTCCTTACCAATGCGCCAGAACAGGCCATTGACAAAAGCATTCATTGCACTATGCTGCTGGCTCCGGAAGTTATCGATCTGCCAGACCACTATATCCTTATCTACGCTTCCGGTAGTGGAAAGAAAATGAAGATAAGCGCCATTCCGGAACAGGTTGCCCGTTATACCGGACATGAATATACGCATACGCAACGGGCCTGTTGATTTCAATTGCTGATAGGTGGTAACGCTGAATTTTTCTGCTGAAAGGCCTACCAGTTTTTTCAACTCCGCACCTTTTGCCAGGGTCACTTTTTCAAATAGTCCCGTGGCCATCTTTGCTTCCATCTCTGTTACGGTATGATTATGAAGCGCTGCCAGCCAGGCATAGAAAAAACGTGCTTCACGATCTTCCAAAGACAACAAAGGCACGATATGCGACCAACCCACCATCGCCGCCAATTGAGACACCTCTCTTCTATCCGATACGATAGTCGCTAATCGCATCATGTTCTCCAGCTGTTCCTGCTGAAATAAAGGACCATATGTATCATGAAGCGGTATAAGTGGTTTGCCATCCATTTGCAGCTGCAGCAGGTTAGTTCCTATTTGCCAATAGAATAATAATACGTTTACATTCTCCTGACGAATCAGTTGTGGCCGCTCCCTTTGAATAAAGCCGGATACGCCTTCTACCAGCCTGCCGATGATTTCTTCCTGTTGCATTTACGGGATATTAATGGGTGAATGGTCACTAAAATAATTTATTTCCGGACACTTGTAACGGGCAATAATGGTTATTTTATCTTGTATCCATCCCAATAAAAAACCGGAAAGGACACGCCTCTCCGGTTTTGCCATTTATCATCCTTCACTATCCTATTTCATCCACCAAACCTTCACAGTAGTGGAATTACCACCCATGCGATCGGCCTGTGCGTTATAGTTTGTTGTGTTGTTAATTGATTCCTGCTGTGGATACTGTAACCGGTTAAAGTTCACGTAGGTAGCCGGATTGCCATCACGCGGGGTGCGGCCGGTTCTTCTCCATAAGTTATAGGCAAGCCATGGCTGACGGAAAAATGATAACCATTCCTGCGCATAGATCTTATCCAGTTTCTGATCGTCAGTACCGGTAAAAGCTACTTTCGGATTAGCGAGGAAGGCCGCCATCTGTGTATTGGTAGGACTTGGCGGTGCTACGGCAGACCAGTTGTCGTTTGTTACATTGGTATTGTGTGCAATAAAATACCAGAAGTTAACTGCGGAGGTGATACCCGCTGTGTATTCCGTTTCGGCAGTAGCCATGTTTTTACCCACGCCAATTCCACGGGCATAAGCCTCTGCTTTCAGGAAGTGTACTTCCGCAGCGGTAAAAAACAATTCCGGTTGATAATAGAGATCTCTCACTATCAGGTAATTGAAGGGAGAGAATACACAATTGTCTTTATTGGCAAAATCTGCGTCTCTTTTATCCTGGTAGGGATTGGTGTTGTCGCTCACCGTGCTTCCCGGCTGCAATGGCGCCCATTTACCGGCCTGGTTGGTTTCAAAGAACAGTACAACGCGTGGATCAAAGATCTTCGACGCATCGGTACCATCCGCCATCATATTCCAGCAGGTAGTGCTCATGCGCACAAACTTGTGGGAAGTGAAAGACCAGAAACGGCTGTCGTTCAGGATATAATTGTTCAGCTTCGCCGGCCACATACCGGCATCTTCGCCTTCTCCTATTACAGGAACACCACCTAATACATACTGGATAAAAGGTGTAGCTGTAGCAGGATCTTTTTCCACTATCTGCATGGCATAACGCAACAACAGGGAGTTGGCAAATTTCTGCCACATGGCGATGTTATTATTAAAGAGCGTCTCTGAAGAACCGAGGGAAACATATGGCTTTCCTCCCGGTGTATTAGCCGCAGTGGTTAAATGCTCAGATGCCCATTTTAACTGTGGCAGGATACTCTTGTAGATGCTTTCCTGTGAATCATACACGGGTCGGAAATCAGCCGCGTTATTGGCATAGGCATGCCCTGCTTTTGAATAGGGCATATCCCCGAACTGATCGGTAATACGGAGTGTTTTATATGCCCTTAAAATGTAGGTGATGCCTTGTATGTTATCCATTTCTGCTTTATCACCGGTGTAAGCATCGATCTTATCCTGGATCTGGTTGAGGTTCTGCAGCGTGGCATAATAATCGGTCCAGATATCCAGTGCGCCATTCTGCACCAGGTAACCGGAGTTACCGCTGATACCGGCCAACTGGGTTACCGGGTAATAATACTCATTATGGATAGCCGCCTGCTCCTGTCCTTTCAGGAACAGGGTACTGATTACGCCATTTACCATTGGTGGTATAGTGGTGCTGGTAGGTAATCCCGGCGTTGTATTGATATCCTGGAAATCTTTGGTACAGGCCCCGAACGTCATGGCCACACCGGCTATATAGAGAAATATTTTATTTGCTTTGTTCATGTTTGCACATTTTAATCGGTGAGTAGATCTGTTCTTTTAGAAAGAAACCCTAACCTGGAAACCTAATGAGCGGAAGCTTGGCATCGACATAAACTCCAGGCCCTGCGCATTACCCGCACCATTCACACCTTCCGGATTGATATGGTCCGGCAGGGAAGTATAGAGGTAAAAGAGGTCTCTGCCTACGAGCGATAAGGACGCTGCCTGGAATACTTTGGTTCTCTTGATAAAGCTTTGCGGTACCTGGTAGTTGATAGATATTTCTCTCATTTTCACCCAGGTATTCTTCATCACGGAATTACGGTTAATCCAGTCGCTTCCTTTCACACCAGATCCGAGATCGGTACTGCTCCACACACCATAAGGCATGTATTTATAATAGTAATGCACTACATTATCATTCACCTTACCATCGGGGAATACGCCGGGTAATACTACGCCCCAGTTGGTTTTGGTACCATCAGGAGTAGTATACGGCAATCCGCCGCCATCTCTTTCTTTCAGCGTTTCTCTTGCCTGTCCCTGTTGCATGATGGTAGCATAGGTACCGGACCAGATGTCGCCGCCAATTTTGGCATCTACCAGTGTGCTCACGGAAATACCGCCTTTAAAGGAGAACGTATTGGTAATACCACCTGTCAGTTTAGGGGTAGCGTTGCCCAGGGGGACCAAACCATCGGTGGCCTGGTACATGGTTCCGTTCATTTCCGGCTTGCCATAAGGGTTCTGCACCATCAATGGCAGATGCGTGGTTTTGTCATATACATAATCATATCCGTAGATGGTACCGAACTGGTCGCCCACTCTCGCGGAAATCACCGGACCGTGTGCGCCACCATCATTCCAGGCACTGGCCATATCTACGCGGTCTGTTCCGTCAGATAAAGACAACAGCTTGTTGTTGCTGTGCGCCAGGTTGAGGGATACATCCCATCCAAAGCTCTTCTGATCAATTATTTTCGCACGCAGGATCAATTCTATACCGGAGTTTTCCAGTACACCTGTGTTCACCACAATACTGCTTACACCAGAGCTGAGGGGCAACGGAGAACTGAGGATCTGGTTTCTTGATTTTCCTTTGTAATACCTGAAATCTGCATTCAGGCGGTTGTTAAGAAAACCTAATACCACACCGAAATCGGTGGTGCTGTTGATCGCTGGTTTGAAGTTCAGCGCCGGCAAAGTATTGGGCAGCATGGTGGCGGCCTGTCCGGCAAAAGTGACCGTAGAATAGTTATAGTTGATCTGGAAAGGCGCAGGATCTACTGCGGCCTGTGCCCAGGCAACTCTCACCTTACCAAAACTCAGGATGGACGGATCTGTTTTCAGCAGATCGGAGAATACAAAGCTACCGGCAAATGAGGGAAAGAAGTAAGACCATTGACCTTTAGGTAATGCGGAAGACCAGTCGTTGCGACCTGTAATATCCAGGTACAGGTAATTCTTATACGACAGGTTGATGAAGCTGTAAACGGAGTTCATGCGTTTACGTAACTGGCTCTCTGTTACCGGATGCGGGTTACCGAGGTAAGTACCGCTGTTCAGAGAGTATACATCCGGCATGGCCCAGTTGTCATTGTAGTTAAACATGCCATACATCTCGCGCTGGTAGATGGTTCCACCAACAGAGAGCTTGGCGTTGATATCGCCGCCCAGTATTTTATCTTTATGCAATGTTCCGATGAAATCCATGTTGGAAGCATTGTCGCGTTCCGTACCATGACCATAATACCCTTTGATACCAATGGCATCGGTAGGCGTATTTTTGGTGATCATTTCGTTGGTGTTGTTATCCAGTCCGCCACGGAAAATGAAATCCAGGAAGTCCGTTGCTTCGTAGTTCAACTGCACGCCTGCCAGCAATTTCCTTCTGTTCTGATTCGTGTTGTTTTCGTAGATATTCCAGACAGTAGCACCACCGTTTCCTACCCAGGGAAAATTGGTCAGTGTGTTCTGGGAACCATCTTCGTTTTTATAGATGCCGATATCTTCTCCGCGATAGTTTCTGCCGGCGTTGTATACCAGGCGTTTCATCCAGGAGTTGCCATCATCATTACCCAGTTGTGGCGGGTTATGATACTGGTTTACGATATAGGAAGTAGTGAGCTGCACATTTACTCTTTGGGTGAGTTTCATGTTGGCGCCCAGGTTGAAAGTATTGCGGTAGTAGCCGCTGTTAGGCAGCACTGCGGTATTATCGAGGCGGGAGAAGGAAGCACGGATAGAACCCCATTCGTTGCCACCTGCCAGCGATACGTTGTGTGATGACTGTGTACCATTGCGGAACAGCAGTTTAATATTATCCGGTTGTGGTACGTCTGCCTGTTGGGTACCATCCCACCAGGTAATCATTTTACCATCCATTTTAGGCCCCCAGGAAACGCCGGATCCGGGCCATCCTACCTGGTTGTAGGTATTTACGCCATAAGGACCGGAACCTGTTTTAGGATCCACGTACATCCCGTTCCAGTTTTCTGTGAGCTTCGGATTGCCGTTGCCGTCTTCCAGGTATTGCGGTGCATCCAATGATACCATGCCCCCTGCGCCGTATTCGTTCTGTAATTCGAGAAAGCGGTATGGATCAATTGTTTTAAATCCATAGGTATAATCTACGCCTAAGCCACTGCGCTTCGCACCTTTCTTGGTAGTGATCAGGATAACACCGTTGGCACCTTTACCACCATACAAAGCGGCAGCAGTGGGGCCTTTCAGCACACTGATGGTTTCAATATCTTCCGGGTTGATCATGTTGATGGGACTACCAAAATCTTTTGGGGAACTGGTATTGGAAGCATCCGCATTGTTCCCTGCATACATGGCGCTACCGGTAGGAGCCGTACGTACGTTGTAGGGCTGTGCCAGGTCGTTGGCCATCGGCATACCATCTACGATGATGAGGGGCTGGTTATCGCCCTGGATGGTATTATTGCCGCCAATCACGATGCGGGTGGTACCACCGTCTACACCATTGGGACTGGTTACATTTACGCCTGCCATTTTACCGGCCAGTGCATTCACAATATTGGGTGCATTGGACCGGGCCACCTCTCCCCCTTTCACTTCTTCCTGCGAATAGCCCAGGGTACGTACATTTCTTTTGATACCCAGTGCGGTAATCGCTACTGCATCCAGTGAGGTGGCAGAGGAAGCCATCACGATATTCAGCGCCGAATTGGCGCCTACGGTAACACGTTGCTGTGCAAAACCGATAGAGGAAAAGATCAGCACATCTCCTGCTTTGGCATCCAGTTCAAAGTGTCCGTCTACGTTAGTAACGGTACCTTTATTGGTACCTGCTATCATTACATTCACACCTGGCAATACCTCTCCGGTATTGGATCTCACCACTCCGCCTATTTTCTGGAACAGCGTATTGAGACCTTCTATATTCATAGTGGCCTCATTGCTTTTATCTTTCTTTAATACAATCTGTTCATTGATCACTTCGAAAGTGATATGAAAAGGATTGAGTAAACGTTCCAGTACATCGCCGAGTTGTTCTTCGCGGGCAGATACGGCCACGCGTTGTTTTGCGGGAAGGGTGCTGTTATTGTAGGTAAAATTAACAGCTGTTTTTTCTGTAATAGTTCTGAGGATAATACGCAGGTCGCTGGGCGGCATGTTTAATGACACCTTTTTGCTTAATACTTCCTGTCCGTGCGCATTTTTAGCAAAGGTACAGGTGATCAGGCAAAACAAAAGACCTATTTGTAGTAGTGCAACCCTCATAAAAAATATGACAGTCCTGTTGGAGTTTGCAAATTTGTGCATAACTTCAAGTGTTTTGTTGTGATTAATAAAGCGATTAGTACGACAAATCATTTCCTGTATCAGTTGTCCAGACCTTACAGGAAAAAATTACAGGTGGCGGTGTTAGCGCATCGCCACTTTTTTGGTTGATGACATCAAGTAAACATAGGGAGCATTTTAGCGGAATTACAAGTGAATAATACTTTTAACTACAGGGCTTCCCGGTAATATATACCTGCCCCTTGCTGATGGTATAGCTGGCGTTGATAGCCGCGCAGATTATTTTCAGTTTATTTTCAAACGTTTCATTGGTGATGTTGGTGGTGATCATGCATTTTGCAAACACGTCTTCACTCGCATTGATCTTAATGCTGTAAGCTGATTCAAGCGCCTTGAAAATGCTGATCACCGGTGTATTGTCGTAGGCAAAAGCCGGCGGCGTAACAACTGGCTGCAACTCTTCCATGTGACGGCGATCCAGCGAATCCGGTACAAAAACGGCCGTGAGTGCATTAAAATGGATCTGATGATTGGGTGTAACGATATAGGACTGTTGTTTTTTATCGGCCAGGTTATAGACCGCTATCTTTCCTGTTTTCACGGTAACCGTCAATGTACCATTTACCTCCGATACGCTAAAACTGGTACCCAGTACGCGGATGCCCACTTTAGGCGTATACACGACAAAAGGTCTGGCGGCATCTTTGGCAATATCAAAAAAGGCATCTCCCTTGAGGTATACTTCCCGCTGCGAATGTTGTAAAAAAGCATCATGTTTGATTGATGCTCCTGCTTTCAGCACTACCGAGGAGCCATCTGTGAGCCAGGCTACCTGGTTTTCGCCGGTGTTGTTTACACGGATCAGCTGCTGGTCTTCTGTATGACTTTTCAACTGACCGGCTATCGGTGTTTTGTTTTCTTTTTTCAGGTAGATGGATACCAGGACGATACCTCCCAATATGGCAGCCGCTGCCCACCACCACCGGTAGGGCGATAACCGTTTTACACTGGCTGCAACCGGCAATTCCGTTTCCTGTTGCTTTGCTACTTCCTGGTCCAGGGCAGCATATACTTCCTCCAACAGTTGATCATTTACCGGAGCGGGTGGTGTGCTTTCATGCAACATGAGGACCATGCCCCGGGCTTTTTCCAGCACAGGGATCTGCTCCGGATGCGCTGCCATCCATTGTTCCCACCAGGTATTATTTTCAGCATCGGGAAACAACACCCATTGAATAAAGCGGTCGTCCCTGATAAAATCCCAGGTATCCTCTCCAAAATGCTTCATGCAACAATTTATTTAGGAGGCAAACAACTGCCCTCTTATCACAAGTGACAAAAGCTTTCATTTTATACTCAAAAAAATTAAAGTTTTTTTAACCTTGCGCGGAAATGCGCTGCCATAAAGGGAATGGGTCAGAAAAAAAGATAGAATGTTTCCAGCAAACGACGGGAGAAGGGGGTGGTTTCCAGCGTTTCCTTGATACGGCCCAGGGCACTGTACAATAAGTTGCTGACCGACTGGTACTTCATGTGCATCATTTCAGCGATCTGGGCATTGGTAAAGCCCATATAAAAGCGGAGCGTAATAATTTCCTGCTGGCGCCGGGAGAGTTTTTTGATGGCGTTGTCGAGCAAAACGCTGCGGGAGTCGCTGATTTCCGAGTCTATAATGCGGTCTTCCACATTCGTTTCGGGCTGTTGCACATCATGCAGGTATTTATCCTGTTTACCGGAGGCAGACCGGTACTGGTAGTTGGCGCGGATCAGTTTATACTTCAGGCTGCGACACAGGTAAAAACGGATAGCCACATCGTCGGCAATCGTATTACGGCTGTTCCACATCTCAATAAAGAGATCCTGGATCATGTCCTTCAATTTCTCCTGGTCTGTACAAAACCGGAAACCATATTGAAACAGGTGTACCGTATACTCGCGGTAAATCAGTGTAAAAGCGGTTGGATCACCGGATTTAAATCGCTTCCATAAAGCAGCTTCATCAAACCTTACGTCTATCATTGCAGGCATGCGTGGATCTTTTACAACAAAACTGATTTTGGTTTTTTCATTGGTTGGCTAAAAACGTTGGAAATACAGAAGTAATGTAAAAAAAAATTATGAATTGATCAAAAATCATTCAAATAGCATGTGTGAAGTACAGAAAAATATCAGTGCCTTTGGTAAAGGCCCCTCATTTATGAGGCAGGAATTTTGAAGACAGGGAGTCTACCTGGTCGAATTTCTTCGTGAGAAATGCCGGTGCTTTAAAACGATACCCCACAAATGCTTTTATGATAGCGCGGCTATTTTCATTAATGACGGTGGTATTTTTCTGCTGGCTCGCCGTACCAAATCCAGCCGTATAAGCCCCTGCATAAAAACGACGGCCATTGTATCCAAGCCCGAGACGGGCATCCAGACGAACCGCTGGTGTATTGTTATGGGCAACCGTATTATTTCCGGTATTGCTCCGGGTAGTCAGGGTTGTAAAAATATAACCATAGGAAGGCGTTACACCCAGGGAAAGATATATCTGCTTATACACCAACGTATATTGATACCCGGCTCCCAGCAGTATTTCTAAATTGCCGGACTTCTGCGTGGAAGAGATAACAGGAGACCGGTCGTCTGTTATATAATACCGGTACGACAGCAACGGAATAAAGCTACCTGCGCTTTTCAGTTGCCTTTCTGTTTGAGACACCACCGCATTCACCGAAAACTTCCGGTTAAAGCTATAGGCGGTAACACCCCGGTAGTTGGTATACACCAGCTGCGGAAATTGCAGGTAAGGCATCCCTTCGGTCCAGGAAGGCATATAGTCTTTCGTATTCTCCAGGTAAAAGCCTCTCACACGGGTATAACTCAACTCCTGCTGCCAGTGGTCAAAGTTCAGGTTGAAGCCTATACCATGGCTGGTCGTTTTCCCTTTGATATCATCATCATTATTCCCCCCGATAAAGTGGGGCGCAAAATTGATGTTGGCTGTCACAAAGCGGTAGGAGAAACTGAGCTGACTAACGCTGGCCACATTGGGACTGAGATAAATGTTGTTGGTACCGGTGAGCACGGAAAGCTTTTCTACGTCGGAGCTTTCCGTAAAGCGAACCGTAGCCTGTTTATCCATCTTCTCTACCCATTGCGCATTGCTTCTCACCGGAACCGAATCAGGAGAAAACAGCGGTGGCGCAACAAATAAACCGATGAACAGGGCGGCTACAGACATAATTACCTATAAATGAACGCCTAAAATACTATAAACCGGATCATTTTACCAGGGAGATTTTTTCGTGCAGCGATCACCGTAGGTGCATAACAATAAAATATATATTCCATCGGGACTGGCCATTTTTTCCAAAAATGCGTATTTTAGAATAAACTTACAACTGTCACTATGCGTTACGCTTTTAAATCTGTTATACTCCTATTGCTGGCTGTATCCGCTTATTTTACTTCCTTTAGCCAGGCAGCCAAAAAACATGATGTTATTCTGAAGCTGAACGGCGATGAACTCACCGGCGATGTACTTGAAATCAGTGATAGCACGGTCCGGTTTACGTATACCGGTGAAAAGCTGGTATATAATCTCAAGAAATCAGAGATCCGGAAAATAACTTTTGCCAGTGGCAGGGTGGAAACGATCAATGCACCGGTAGCAGCGGCTCCGGCTGCCACTACTACAGCTCCCGTTCAGGTAAGCGCAGAAGAACGCCGGAATAAAGTAGCAGTACTCCCCTTCTCTTTTTTAAAAGACGGACAGGCAGCATCTCCTGAAATGAGCGAAGAAGTACAGAATGAATTATATGCCCTGCTCAGTAAGCACGCCGGCGTATATACGATCGTGAGCCCACGGGCAACAAATGTTGCGCTCACCAAGGCCGGCATCTCCCGGGCCAATATGCTCAATTATACCATGGCTGAAATCTGTCAGACGCTGGGTGTTGAATTTATTATCGATGGCATGATCACGCAGAACCGCACCACGCAAACCAGCTATGGCAATACCACTTACAGCGACAAAACAAAGAAGGATAATTCCGATGATAAAAAGAACAGCGGCTATGCCAGTTCCTCTTCCACCAGCGTGCAGAACTATGAAACCACGATGGATATGAAGATCTACAACGACAAAAGCGAGGTTATCTACAACCAGAACAGAAAAGCGTTCTGGAACACCGGCGATGCCTATAAGAATACCATGGAATACCTGGTAAAACGTTGTCCGCTTTACACAAAATAAAAAAGAAGGCCTGCAAAAATGCAGGCCTTTTTTTCTTTGCTATTTCATCATCATTAAACACTATTGTCCGTATCCAGGGTTCTGCTGCCCTTTCAGGTTGGGATCATTATCGATATCTCCCTGTGGGAAAGGCATCAGGTAATCCTTTTCCTTTCTGAATATTCTTTTCTCCACCGCTCCTTTCATCTGGCTGCCATTTAATACAATTGATCTGTTCAGCACCGTCTCTGCAATTTTCCATCTCCTGATATCAGAATAATAAAGTCCTTCGCCGGCGAATTCCACGCGGCGCTCATGCCGGATCCGCTCCCGCATCTGGTCTTTGGATAATCCCTGCGGTAATGGCGGCATCACCACTCCCGGCCTGGCACGTACCTTATTGATAGCGTCGTATACGTCGCCTGTTGGGCCGGCCACTTCGTTCATTGCTTCTGCATACATCAGCAGGATATCTGCATAACGGATAATGATGCCATTGATCTGCGAAAGACCGGTACCACCCACGGCGTTAGCAAGACTGGTATTATTATCATACGCAGTATACTTTTTAAAGCTATAGCCGGTGTAAACACCCGGCCATCCGTCGGCATCTACCGGGTAGGGCACACTGTTATACAATACGCCTCTGCGGAAGATGGTCTGATCCAGACGCGGATCGCGGTTTTCATTGTTGGGATTTTTCGGGTGCAGCACGGCATCATTGGGATCGTAGGCGGAGCCGTCTTTCATTTCATACTCATTCACCAGGTCTTGTGTAGGTTCAATAGAACTCCAGCCTGCTGAGTTGAGCGGGTTATAGATACCCAGGTAAATATCCCAGCTGGTAGGATAACGTGGCTGCAGGAACTGGATATCAAAAATCACTTCGCTGTTATTTTCGTTGGCTTCCAGAAAAAGTCCTCGGTAACTGGGGAAAAGAGCATAGTTCATGCCCATCACTTTCTTAGCAGCATCGGCGGCAGCCTGCCATTTCCCCTGGTACAGGTATACCCGGGTAAGCAGCCCCCAGGCAGCGCCGGTGGTAACGCGGCCTTTCTCAGCAGCTTCGGCAGGCAGCACAGCAGCGGCTTCTGTTAAATCTTTCTCTATCTGTGCATACACTTCTGCCTGTGTACTTTTCTTAGACGTGGTCTGGTTCAGGTTAGGTTGTTCCAGGATCATCACTACCCCACCCCAGTAGTTGGCAAGTATAGAGTAGTAATATGCCCGGAGAAACTTTGCTTCTCCCTTCATCACTTCCTTCCGGGTGTTATCCATCGCAACCTTATCGATATTGGCGAGGAAATTATTGGTAGCGGAAATACCGCCATAGGCGCCCTTGTACACGCCTCCCATGGTCCCCATATCAGAAGGTGTTTGCGCACTGAGCGAAATATTTTTCCAGCCCTCCCACGGATAGTTGCTGAACGCATTGGGTGTAAGCACATCCAGGTAAGGCAGCACTTCTGTGCTTACATCCCAGAGTGCAGAATAACAACCGATATTACCGGCCTTTGCATCTTCTTCTGTTTTCCAGAAAACGGAAGGAGAAATAGCATCGCTGGGCACTTTATCTAAAAAACCTTTTTTGCAGGAAAAGCTGCCCATCAAACAGGTGGCCAATCCAAGATATATGACACTCTTTTTCATGTTGCGCTGATATTTAAATTTGATCAAAACCTAGAACTTCACATTCAGGCCGGCGGTAATAATTCTAACGTTAGGATACTGGGCAGAAGAAGCGTTTGACAGATCACGTTCAGGATCCAGTCCTTCGAAGCGGGTAAACGTGAAAGCGTTCTGCGCATCTACATACACTCTCAATCCCTGTATCTTCACGCGCGACAGCCATCTCTCCGGAAGGTTGTATCCGATCTGGATATCTTTTATACGCAGGTAGGAAGCGTCCTGCAACCAGAAACTGTTGCTGGCATAATTCTGACTGGAAGATGCGCTGTATTGCAGTAAGCGGGGCAGTTTGGCATTCGGGTTTTCCGGGGTCCAGGTATTGCCGGGTTCCCATCTTTTCAATACACCCGCTCCGTTCAGGAAAGGGAAAAATAATTCACCGCCTACATAGGAGTCCACATCGGCTGCGCCCTGCAGGTTCACTCTTACGTCGAAACCTTTCCAGGCGGCAGTGAGGTATCCGCCGTAGGTCCAGGTAGGAATGGGTTTGCCTACTACCTGGCGGTCGTTGGCATCTATAATGCCATCTGGTTTTCCTTCGGGACCGCTGATATCTTCAAACTTAATGTCACCGGGTTTGGTGGGTACCGCATTTTGTTTGGCGCTTTTATCCACTTCATCCTGGTTCTGGAAAATGCCAATGGCCTTCCACATATAAAAAGCGTTGATCGGCTGCCCCGGTAACAGTGCGTTCTGCGCCTTTTGCGGGTCAGGAATATTTACTACCTCATTTCGTACATGCGTTACGTTGAAGCCTACGCCAAACTGTACGTCGCCTATATGATTATTATATCCGGCAGACATTTCCCAGCCCCGGTTGCTTACGCTGGCCAGGTTTTTCGTAGGGGCGTTGCGGATACCGATAAAGTCAGGGATCTGTACGGTACGTAGAATACCTTCGCGGTCGTCTTTAAAATAATCAAAGGTGACGCTGAGTTTATTTTTCAGGAAAGCTGCATCAAAGCCGATATTTTTCTTGGTACCTACTTCCCATTTAATGCCTTCATCCACAATCGACATCTGCGCAATACCTGTCTGGATCAGGTCATTAAACGGATAGAAACGGGCAAAAGCCAGGGTAGGGATGTAAGCATACAAACCGATCTGGTCATTACCGGAACGACCCCATGAGCCACGGATTTTCAGCTCATCCACCACCTGCTGCGATTGCATGAAGTTTTCCTTCGTAATACGCCAGCCAGCCAGCACAGAGGGGAAGAAGCCCCAGCGGCTATCCGGTGCAAAACGGGAAGAGCCATCATAGCGGGCAATTCCTTCCAGGATATATTTCTCTTTATAGGTGTAATTCAACCGGCCGATATAGGAACGCAATGCCCAGCCATTGGTAGTACCATTGGTAAGTGGTGTTTCCAGCCCGGCATTGATTTCCGTCAGGGAGTTATTAACAAATCCCATGATGGAACCGGAAAGCGTTCTGTAATTGCTTTGCTCCTGGCTGTAAATTGCCGCGGCGGTGATATCATGATCATGCGCGATGGTTTTGTGATAGGTCAGGCTGGTGAACAAAGTATTGTACAGTGTTTTTGCCCAGCTATTGTCCGCTTTTGCACCGCCTGCAGTCATGGTAGTGGCCACAGTTCCCGTTTTGGGATTGTAGATATTTACTTTGGGAGTAAACGTCTGGTTGTCGGTTGTGTTATAATCAATACCACCGGTAACATTGAATTTCAGCCCTTCGATGATTTCATAATTCAGGAATGCGTTGGCATTGAAAATACCTAACGCGGTATTGTTGTTTCCTTCATTGATCATCACCAGTGGGTTGCGGAACTGTGTGTTGATGGAATTTACCCAGGTGCCGGCGTATTTGCCGTCGGCAGTATACGTGCCATAGAAAGGCAGCGTTCTGTTGAGTTCTGTAAACAGGTTGCCGGCGCCATTGAATGACTGGGCCTGTGTTTCATAACGCATACCGGATCTCAGTCCCACTTCGAGTTTATTGTTCACTTTCGTGGTGATGTTTGCGCGGAGATTGTACAATTTCGCATTGCCGTTCCGCACAATACCATCCTGGTTGGTGTAGCCCATGGAAATATTGAACTGTGTTTTCTCCTGTCCGCCGGAAATACTGAGTTGATTGGTTTGGATACCGGCATCATGCAAAATCACTTTGCGCCAGTCGGTATTGGGATAAATAAACGGATCTGTTCCATTCTTGTACTCGTCGATGGTAGCCTGGCTGTAAAACGCCGGGGCGCCCTGGTTGGTTAGTGCCTGGTTATAGAGATTCATATAATCCACGGCATTGGTGGTTACCTGCGGCAGAAAGGTAGCGCGTTGTTTGCCATAGGAAGTGCTGAAATTCACCTGTACTTTTCCTTTGGTGCCGCTCTTTGTTTGTACGAGGATAACGCCATTGGCGGCCCTGGAACCGTAAATAGCAGCGGAGGCATCTTTCAGAACGGAAATGGACTCAATGTCATTCGGATTGATGGAACGGAGCGATCCCACCACTCCGTCGATCACTACCAGTGCGGTGCTGGTACCGATGGTACCAATACCCCGGATGCGAATGTCGGCGCCATCGCTTCCTGGTTGACCGCTGGTTTGATTTACCCATACGCCGGGTACTTGCCCGCTCAACGCCTGAGAGGCGTTGGTAATCGGTCTGTTGGAAATCGCTTCTGCGCGGACTACCCCCACAGAGCCGGCCATGGTGGCTTTTTTCTGGGTACCGTAGCCTACAACAATCACTTCTCCCAAACCTTTTACTTCAGATGTTAATTCTACATTCAGGGCAGATTGGCCACCGATCATTTTTTCTACAGTAGTGAATCCGATGAGGCGGAATTCAAGGCTGGCATTCTCTGGTTTGTCCACCTGGATAGCGTAGCGTCCGGCGGCATCTGTAACAGCATTTACCTGCTGGCCCTTTACAATGACATATACTCCCGGAATTGGTTGATGGTCTGTACCCGTAACGGTACCAGTTATTTTCCGGGCCTGGGCATAGGCGATTTTGGTGTGCAACAGGGCACTAATAGCAATAAAAAGAACAATCAGTCTCCCGGTGTTTATCATACGGTGAAATTTAGTGGGTGCAAAATAGATTTGCCCCTTCACCGTTCTTTAAACGATCTTACCTTGTTTATTAAAGATATTAGCAGATATGATCAGCATCACTCAAAAAACGAACAATATTATTAACAAGTCTATTTAATCACTACGCAGTCAGCAACTCGTTCCTTATTTTCTTGCGGTATTCCGACGGACTTAAAGCCGTAATCCCTTTAAAACATTTGTTGAAATTTACCAGGTTGTTATAGCCGCTTTCCAGGGCTACCTCCATCACGGAAAGCTTGTCCTGCCGCAATAATTTGCAGGCGTGCGATACCCTTATTTCCTGTAAAAAAGTAACAAATGATTTTTGCGTCCGCGCTTTGAAATAGCGACAGAAAGCCGTGGGCGACATTTTCGCTACTCCGGCAATTTCCTCCAGTGGTATTTCACGGTAAAAATTGGTGATGAGAAACTGGTACACATCATTGAACCTGCCGGCATCTTTAATCGTCATAGCGTTATGATAATTATCGCTGGCGAGATAATCATAATCGGTAGATCTGGCGAGGATATCAATAATTTCCAGGAACACAGAAAACCGCTTCAGGCCATCGGTACCACGGATAGTATGCAATCTTTCCAACAGGTATGCATGCGTGTTGCTTTTAACAGAAAGGCCCCGGCAGGCGTTGGTGAATAATGCCTGAACAGCCGCTGCTGCCTCTGTGCCAGCCACCAGGCCCAGCACCATGGCTGGTTCAAAATATAGTACCGTTGCTTTTACACGGAGATCTTTTCGCTTCTGGAAATAGATGTTATCATTCTGCCAGATATGCGGCAGATTGGGACCCATGAGTACCAGATCCCCTTTGTCGAAATCATCGATATGATCGCCGACGATGCGCTTTCCATACCCTTCTTCAATCAACACTATTTCGCAGCTTTCGTGAAAATGAAAAGGTGAGTTCAGGAAATGCTCGTCTACATGCTTCACGCGGAATTGTCTGTTGGCGTCCAGCCCCGTGTCCATCAATCTTGCTTTCATCTCCGGAAATTAAATATTATTACCCATTTTATCAAAAAAACAACCAATAAGGGTAATATAGTTAATATTTTGGCTAATATAGTTATGATACAAGCCCTCCTGAGCAGGTATTTTGCCGCCTGAATTTTAACTGGTTTCAGTACCGGTATCATTGATAAGCAAAGATTTAAAAATATGACTAAGCACAGCAACAACGGCCAGACCTTCACTACGTTATGGGAAAATGACGATGAGTTATTTTCCATTGTGAAAAAAGAATTATACACGGCTGTGGTAGGCGACATTATGGACAAAATGGGATTGATGCGCCAGTTTCTCCCGCCGGAAATACAGCCGCTGCAAATGGACATGTTCGTGATAGGCCGGGCCATGCCGGTATTGGAAGCGGATGTTTTCTCTGAAGATCCTGCACTGGGACAAAATGCCGTACTGAAACAATCATTTGGCCTGATGTTGCAGGCTCTCGATGATCTCAAGAAAAATGAGGTCTATATTTGCACCGGCGCCTCTCCTACTTATGCGCTGTGGGGTGAACTAATGAGTACAAGAGCCATGAAACTGGGTGCTGCCGGGGCAGTGGTAGATGGATATTCACGCGATACCCGGGGCATTCTCGATCTCAATTTTCCGACCTTCTCCTACGGACGTTATGCGCAGGATCAGGCTCCCCGGGGTAAAGTCATTGATTTCAGGGTACCGCTGGAAATACGCGGCGTCCGCATCATGCCCGGCGACATTGTGTTGGGAGACATGGACGGCGTATGTATTGTTCCGCAACAGGCAGAAAAAGAAGTATTCTCTCTCGCTATAGAAAAAGCCAGAGGAGAAAAAATGGTACAACAGAAAATCCTGGAAGGTATGAGCGCCAGTCAGGCATTTGAGAAATACGGAATAATGTAATCATGAAGAAAAGCTTACTTACACTTATCGGTGCCACACTGTTCCTGTCTGCCGCCGCGCAAACACAGCGGCTTTCCCCCAGACCACAGGAAGTTGTTTCGCTCAACGGCGAATGGTCTTTCCAGGGACAATACCCTATCCACGTGCCGGGAGAATGGACCATGCAGGGCTTCACGATCCAGGAAGGTGAAACGGCCGTATACCGCCATGCGCTCAACATTCCGGCATCCTGGAAAGGACAGCGCATCAAACTCCGCTTTGATGCGGTAAGCAGTCATGCGCTGGTGACTGTAAACGGCGTAAAAGTGGGAGAACATGAAGGCGGATTTGTGCCGTTTGAAATGGATATTACCAACGCCCTTCGCGGCGCCAACGATACACTGACTGTAGCAGTACAGGCACTCACCATCAGCGATTACCTGGCCTGCACTTCCCAGTACGCCGTGCATACCGTAGGTGGCTTACTGCGCAAAGTAACGATGTTTGCCCTGCCACCGGTAAACCTGGCAGACATTTCCATCAATACCACCTTCGATGCGCAATATAAAAATGCGACCCTGCATATTTCCGCCGCCATCGGCAATGAATCAACATCACCGGAAAATGCATCCCTGCGTTTCACCTTAACGGATGCCAATGGAAAAACGGTACTATCACCCGGCAATACACCGGAAACCCGGATTTCGCCAGCTGATCTTTTTACGAAAGATGTCAGCTTCCCCGTTCGCGCACCGCAGCAATGGACGCCCGAACACCCTTACCTGTACCAGTTACAGGTAGCCCTGCTGAAAAACGGGCAACCAACGGAAACTGCTGTGTATAAAGTGGGATTCAGGCAGGTGCAGGTAAAAGGCAATGAATTACTGGTAAATGGTAAACCGGTAAAATTACGTGGCGTGAACAAGCACGATGTACATCCGCTCACCGGCCGCAGTATCACACCGGCCTTAACCCGGGAAGATGCACTCCTGTTCCGCAACGCCAACTGTAACTATATCCGTACCTCTCACTATCCGCCTTCAGAGGAATTCCTGGAAGCAGCAGATGAACTGGGACTTTTTGTAGAAAGCGAAGCAGCACTCACCTGGATACAACACGGCGCTTCTCCTATCTGGAAGCTGTGGAATTACAAGGATGAAAAATTTCTGCCGTACATGATACAGGCCAATGCGGATAATATCCAGGCAGGGAAAAATCACCCGTCGGTGATCATCTGGTCGCTCGGTAATGAATCCTACTGGAGCCCGCTATGGGAGAAGGTACTGGCGTTCGTAAAGAAAACGGATCCTTCCCGTCCTACTACCTTCCACGACCAGTGTTGGGGAGGTTTCAACAATGCGCACAGCAAAGCCGATATTGCGGTATATCATTATCCGGGCATCAACGGACCTGCGCATGCGGCCAAATCGGAACGCCCCGTTCTCTTTGGTGAATACGCGCATCTCTCCTGTTACAATCGCCGGGAACTCCTCACCGATCCAGGTATCCGCAGCGCTTACAATGCACCACTGGTTACTTTCTACGATTCTATCTATCATTACAAAGGCAATCTTGGCGGCGCTATCTGGAGCGGCATCGATGATATTTTCCACCTGCCCGGCGGAGAAATAGTAGGTTATGGTCCATGGGGGCCGATAGACGCCTGGAGAAGACCCAAACCGGAATATGCAGGTGTAAAAAAAGCGTATAGCCCGGTGAAAGTGCTCGGTGTAAAAGAACATACCGACTACCTGGAACTCACCCTCCAGAACCGTTATGATTTTACTTCTCTGAAAGATGTAAAAATTGAAGCCGACGGTCAACCACTCTCCTCCGCCATTGCAGCTGGTAATACCGGCATCTTAAGGGTACCAAGGAAAAACAATACACCGGTTCATCTAACGTTTACGGATCCACGGGGATTTGTATGTGCGGAAGAATTATTCGGGCAGACAGCTCCTGCACCGGTTGCCAGACCAACCTACGCAGTCAGCTGGACGGAGAACAACGGCGCCTACTTTGTGCAGCAGGGACCTTATCATTACACCATCAGTAAAACAAAGGGGATCATTACCAGTCTGCGCAAAGCACAGGACACCCTGTTGCGCCAGGGACCAGTGTTCTGTGTAGTGCCCACCAACAGTGATGACGGCGGTAAGCCCAATGTGGCCGGGGAAACTTATCAGAATAACATCTACCCACTGAAAAACTATCCGTTGTACACCATTTTCGCGGATCAGACACATATCAGTCAATCGGCTGCCGGTGTAAAAATCGACGTAGACGTTACCTATACCTCAGGTAAAGGAAAACAATCTTACCTGTTCACCCCTGCCGGTGAGCTGATCACCGAATATGAAGTGGCGTATAACGGGGAAGATACCATTCCTTACCAGTATGGTTTACTGCTGCAACTGCCCAAACGTTTTGAAACGTTGCAATGGGCGCGCAAAGGGGAGTTCACCGTATATGACTCCTCCGACATCGGAAGAAATAACGGGGTGGCACATCTTGAGGCCAAACAGTTAAATGGTGTGGAAGCATTCGGCGTGCAGCCATCCGCGTTATGGAAGGATGATGCCAACGAAATGGGCTCCAATGATTTCAGATCTACCAAAAGATTTATCTATACAGCTGCTCTTTCCGATCAGTCAGGCAATACCCTGCGGGTGTTATCCGACAGCAAACAGCATTCCCGGAGCTGGTTGCAGGATGCCGCGATCCAGTGGCTGATTGCGGATTATACCAACAATGGTTCCGAACCATTTTACGGCTCGCCACACTCAGATGGAAAAGTTAATATTAAGAACAAAACACTTAAAGGAAAACTAACAATCAGTCTGCCATGATTCCACACTTTAAAATAAATTGCGCAGGGCTTTTACTGCTGTTGTCAGGAGCCCTGCATGCACAGGATTATATAGCCCCCGGGCGACAGGCACTGGCGCCATTGCCAGCCAGTACCAGCGGTGTAAAAGGCGCTGTCACCAGCCTGGCCGGCACCTGGCAGATCAATCTGACGAAGGAGCCATCCGGCTGGCAAAAAATACAGGTACCCGGGGAACCGGCCATGCAGGGAATCACCATACAACACGACCAGCCCTTTCAGTACCGCCGTGATGTTACCATTCCCGCAGATGCCGCCGGAAAAACGCTCGCCATCCGGTTCAACGGCGTGTACAACCATGCAAAAGTGTGGGTAGACGGACATCTGCTCCGGGAGCATTTCGGAGGTTTCACTGCCTGGGAATGCGATATCACGCCCTATGCCTCCGCAGGTAAAACCGTACAGCTGGTAGTAGAAGTAACCGATCGTACAGATGATATCTCCTTTGCCTCCGGGTATGCCCACCACCCTATCGGTGGTATTCTTCGTGATGTGCAACTGGTGATACGGCCAACACAACATCTGTCAAAATTATATACCCGCACCAAACTTTCTCCTGATTTCGGCGCTGCTGAACTATCACTGGAGATGGGTGTGAATAAAAGTACTGCCTTAACTTCGGTTTCCTGGACACTGACAGCACCGGATGGCAGTAAAGTCGTTACACAGAGAGTGACAGTAAAGGATGCGGCCAACATTACAGACAAAATAGCGCTACCACAGGTGAAAACCTGGACGGCCGAAACGCCTTCTCTCTATCAGCTGTCGGTAACGCTCTATGAAAAAGGGATAGCCACCGAAACCATCCGGCAACAGATCGGGTTCAGGGAAGTAATGATCAGGGACAAAAACCAGTTGCTGGTAAACGGGAAACCAGTGAAACTCCGGGGCGCTTGTCATCATGATATGGACCCGTTGATGGGCAGATCTACCCACCGCGCACAGGATAGCCTTGATGTAATACTGGCAAAAGAAGCGAACCTGAATTTTATCCGTACCTCACACTATCCACCCACGCAGGATCTGCTGGAGTTCTGCGACCGTTATGGTATCTATGTACAGGAAGAAACCGCGATCTGCTTTGTGGGCCAGGACAGAGGCGGCGACTACAATAAATACAGTTCCACACAAAATGATACCGCATTCACCGCCCGCTACCTGGGCCAGTTGAGCGAAATGATAGACCGCGACAGAAACCACGCTGCCATCATCATGTGGTCTGTTGGCAATGAAAGCAGCTACGGCAGCAACTTCCAGCAGGAATATGATTTTGTAAAACGGATAGATCCATCCCGGCCGGTATCCTGGTCGTGGCCCACCAGCGCGCTCAAAGAGGGCAAACGTTGCTTTGATATTGCCGTAGGACATTATCCTATTTATAGCGGCAACGGCGGCGATATGGGCGGTATAGACCAGCACATGATGCATCCCGATTTCCCGTTGCTGAGCGACGAGTGGGCGCACGTGGCCTGTTACAATACCGGCCTGCTGAAGTATGATCCGAATACGAAAGACTTCTGGGGCCGCAGTATCGATACCACCTGGCTAAACCGGTTTGATGTACCGGGAAATGCGGGCGGCGCTATCTGGGGCATGATAGATGAAACATTCCATCTGCCAGGCAAAGTAACCGGTTACGGGCCATGGGGCATCGTGGATGTGTGGCGGAGGAAAAAAGCAGAATTCTGGAATACAAAAAAAGCCTACTCTCCTATCCGCATTGGCACTACTGTATTCACAAACGCCCGTACCGGCGACGTGTTGCAGCTACCTGTGAAAAACCGGTTTGATCATCTTTCTCTATCAGAGGTAATTTGCAAAGTCACTTCTTCCGGAAAAAAATTCTCTTTGAAAATGCCGGCCATTGCCCCGCATGAAACAGGCGTGATCGCATTCGATACCAAAAACCTTTCCGGCTCAGCTGCGTTATTACAATTCTTTAGCAGCAACGGACAACTGATCGATGAGGAAAAAATTTCATGGGGTCCCCGCCCGGCCATGACATTGCCGGCAAAAAGCGGCACCTGGACAACAGGTGATAAGCTGTTCAGCCATGGCCGCCTGTCGCTGTATGCGGATAAAACGCCGGATAGTGCTTCCATCAGCAACGTGGCGGTGATGACAGGTATGCCTGATATCGTGATCAATAGTCCTGTTCACTGGGATGCGTTTAAAAACACCGAAGGTAAATTCTCCGGCGCCACGCATATCAGCGAAACGAGTGTAAGTAATACTAACAGTGGCCGTACCTGGCACCTGCAGGGCATGAATGGCAACTACCCGGTAAAAATGGATATTACCATGTATGCATCCGGTCTGGTAGAAGTAGCGTATGAAGCCGATAGTATCCCTTTGCATACCTGGGAGATAGGCGTAAAAGTACCTTTATCCGGCGCGATGGATAAAATAACATGGCAGCGTAATGGCTACTGGTCCACCTATCCGGAGGGGCATTTGTCCGCCAATACCGGCAGTGCAGATAAAAACAGCGGCGCCGTGTATCATTACCGCCAACGCCCTGCTGCCAATGTTGCGGAAGATATGACCGATTACTACCTGGCGGGTAGCATCGAAGAAGCAAAAGCCACCACCGCTGCATCGGAAAGCTATCGGGCAAAAAAAGAAAACATCCTGGAATACATTGTTTCCGGTAAAAAACTGCCCGGCAGTGTGAAGGTGGTTTCAGATGGCTCACAGGCCGCTAAAATGCAGATTGATGCAGATGGCAGGCAATGGCTGATCATCACCGATAAATGGGATTACTGGAGCCTGGCATGGGGTAACTACCAGGGCACAGCGAATCCCTCCCGGAAAGTAAAAGGTGTGGCGCGATTTATTATTGAATAAAAAAATACTGATATGAAAATAACGGATGTAAAAGTGTGGCTGGTAGAAGGCGTGAAATATAACTGGACGCTGCTGAAAATTTATACAGATACCGGTCTTACCGGCGTGGGAGAAGCCACCAACTGGCCAGGCAGCCCGATTGTATACCACGCTGCCAAACATGTGGGCGAACGTATCATCGGTCTGGACCCGATGAAAACAGATTTTATCTGGACAAAACTTTACCGCGATCTGAACTGGATGGGACCTTATGGCGCCAGTCTTTGTGCGATCAGCGGAATCGATATGGCACTACTGGATCTCAAAGGGAAAGCACTGGGCGTACCTTGTTACGAATTACTGGGCGGTGCTTACCGGCAGGATATACAGCTTTACGCCAACTACTGGTTCACCGGCGGCGGGCATAATGCGGCCGACTATGCCGCACAGGCGCTGAAAGTAAAAGAAGCAGGATTTACCGGTTTAAAATTTGATCCCTTCGCGCATACCAACTATCTCTATGGGGAAGATCTTTCTTCCAACCTCACGCTTACACCTGCGCAGCAAGACCTGGCCTTTGAAGTGAGTAAAGCCGTAAGAGAGGCTGTAGGACCGGATTTCGACATCATGATAGAAACACATGCCATGTTGAATTACCGGGTAGCGGTAAAAATGGCGCAACGCCTGGCCACACTGGATATCACCTGGTATGAGGAACCGGCAGGACCGGAAAGCGCAGATACCCTGCGTGCCATGCGGGAACGCATTCCGTCCAATGTGTCTATCTGTGTAGGTGAGCGGCATTATACGCGGCATGGTATCCGGCCCTTGCTGGAAAAGCATGTTTGTGATATCATGATGCCTGATATTACCCGTTGCGGCGGCCCTTCTGAAATGAAACGGATGGCTACCATGATGGAAGCTTACAATGTGTTGCTGGCGCCGCATAACCCGAATGGTCCTTTATCTACGCTGGCATCTGCGCAGGTGTGTGCTTCCGTACCTAACTTTTTCAGACAGGAATTTATGTATAATGATGTACCCTGGAGGGATACCGTTATTACGCATCCCATTGCAGACATGGTGAAGAATGGTCACCTGCAACTGAGTACCCGGCCAGGTTTGGGCGTAGACCTGGTGGAATCGGAAATGGAAAAACATCCGGGGATCCTTACACCCAAACCGGGATTCTATGTATAAGGAATGGACAGCTTCGGTGGTGTATCCCGGCAAAGCCCTTCTGGGAGAGGGGCCGGTCTGGGATGCCCGCCGCCGGCGGTTATACTTTGTAGATATCAATGGCAGGCGGGTGAACAGCTTTGATCCGGTAAACGGGAACTTCCAGCAATGGAATACCGGGAAGCGGACCAGCCTGATCATCCCTGCCAGCGATGGTCGTTTTTTACTGGGTACACAGGGCAGCCTTGAATTATCGGACCTGGTAAATCCCGCTTCCACCCTCACCCTGGTAGAACCTGCCCTACCGCAGCATCGCTGCAACGACGGCAAATGCGACGCCAAAGGAAGGTTATGGTTCGGCACCATGCACCTGAATGCCCGCCCCCAGGAAGGTGCCTTGTACTGCTACGACGGATCATTGCGAAAAGTGCTGGATGGCATCAGCATTTCCAACGGTATCTGCTGGTCGGCCGATAACAAAACCATGTATTATATCGACACCCTGGAACGTAACATCCGGGCATATGATTTCGATCTTGCGGCCGGTACATTGGGAAAAAGCAGGATCGTGACTACGGTCGCCGACTTCCCCGATGGCATGTGTATGGACCAGGAAGGCATGTTATGGGTAGCCATGTGGGGCGGAAAAAGTGTTCACCGCTATCATCCCGGCAGCGGTGAGCTGATGGGCAAAATATGGGTGGATGCACCACATGTGTCCTCCTGCGCTTTTGGTGGCCACGATATGAACCAGCTGTTTATCACTACTGCCAGGGAAGGCTTAACGCCAGCACAACTACAGGACTACCCGCACAGCGGCGACCTGTTTGCCGTACAACTACCTTTCACCGGTGCGCCAGCACATTCATTCTCCACGTAAACGTTATGCATTTAGAACTGATAGATTATGGGATCATAGCGCTTTATTTCCTGTTTGTATTAGGCATTGGCCTGATGCTCAAAAAGAAAATAAAGACAGGCAATGATTTCCTCATGAGCAACCGTAATATACCGCTGTGGATCACCAGCCTGGCATTCATCTCGGCCAACCTGGGCGCACAGGAAGTGTTGGGCATGGCTGCCAATGGCGCAAAATACGGTTTATATACGGTACATTTTTATTGGCTGGGCGCCACCCTGGCCATGATATTCCTGGGCGTTTTCATGATGCCTTTTTACTATGGCAGCAAGGCGCGCAGCGTACCGGAATACCTGAAGTTGCGGTTCGATGAAAAAACCAGGACGTTTAATGCACTCACCTTCGCAGGAATGACTGTATTTTCTTCCGGCGTATCCTTGTATGCGTTGGCCATGCTGATGCAGGTGATGCTGGGATGGGATTTTGATTTCTCGATCTGGCTGGCGGCGGGCATTGTGCTGGTATACATTTTCCTGGGAGGCCTTACCAGCGCGGTATACAACGAAGTCCTGCAATTCTTTCTTATTGTACTCGGTATAGCGCCGCTTGTATACATCGCACTTCACAAAGCCGGTGGCTGGGAAGGCATTATCCAACATGTAGATGATGCGAAACTGCATGTATGGAAAGGCTTATCGTCGCCCGAAAAGAATCCTATGGGTGTGGATGCGGTGAGTATGGTGTTCGGGTTGGGATTTGTACTGGCCTTCGGTTACTGGTGTACTGATTTTCTCGTAGTACAGCGTGCTATGATCAGCCGCAACCTGAATGAAGCGCGAAGAACACCAGTGATCGCCACCATCCCTAAAGTATTTATGCCACTGATCGTGATCCTTCCGGGCATTGTATTGCTGGCGCTGCAACAACAATTTGACGGCTTTCAATTGCCCATCAATGCCAGCGGCCAAACAGATTACAACATGGTGTTGCCGCTGCTGCTCAAAAAATTCTATCCCAATGGCTTGCTGGGTGTGGGCATTACTGCGTTGATTGCCTCTTTCATGAGTGGCATGGCGGGGAATGTGACTGCATTCAATACAGTATGGACCTTTGATATCTACCAAACCCATATCCGCAAAAATGCTTCCGAAAAGCATTACCTGTATGTAGGTAAAATAACAACAGTAGCTGGCATACTTATTTCCGTAGCCACCGCTTATGTGGCACGCGGTTATAACAGCATCATGGACCTGTTGCAGCTGGTATTCAGCTTTGTGAATGCGCCACTTTTTGCGACCTTCTTCCTCGGTATGTTCTGGAAACGAACTACGGGAAATGGCGCTTTCTGGGGCCTGATGGCAGGTACACTCACCGCTGCTTTTGTACATGGCGTTTCTGTGGCAGAAGGTAAAGGAGGATGGATTTATCATTATACTGATTTTTACTCCGGTACCAGCCAGGCGTTCACCATTGCTTATCTTTCTTTCCTGGCATGCCTGGTGGTGACCATTGTGGTAAGTCTCTTTGGCAAACCCAAACCCGACCAGGAACTGACGGGATTGGTGTACAGTCTTACCGAAAGAATTAAGGACCCCGAACAACGCTGGTATAAAAACCCGTTGTGGCTGGGTGTTGCAGTATTGGTATTTACGATTGCACTGAACATAATATTCTTTTAATGGATAGATTTCTGGATCTCCGGTTTGTGATCGGATTGTTTTTTATACTCACTGGTTTACTTTTGCTGCTATATGGCTGTTTCCATCCACAGGAGACGATCAATCTCTGGAGTGGCGGATTATTCTTAATTTTCGGGCTGTTCATGGCGTTCCTGTCGTTTAAAGTAAAACAGTCTTAATACCTTATGTATGTCACTGGAGATAAACTTAGCAAACAAAGTAGCGGTTGTTACAGGCGCAGCCTCAGGCATTGGCGCCGGGATAGCTGCCATGTTGCAGCGTGCAGGCGCCACCGTAGAAGGTTGTGATATCAATGAAGGCAAAAGCATTTCCCGTGTAGACGTGACCGATACCCTTCAACTGAACAACTTTGTATCTGACGTGACAGCACGACGCGGACGGATTGACATTGTGGTTTCCTGTGCAGGGAGCAATGTGTTTACCGGGGCAGCAGCGTCTTCAGAAGCGGACTGGAAACGGAATATGGATTTAAACCTGACCGCACACTGGCAACTGGCGCTTGCCTGCAAAGCAGCGCTGGAGGCTTCCGGCGAGGGCGTTATCATTATTATTTCTTCCAATCATGCCTTCTCCACTATACCGGGATGCTTTCCTTACAACATTGCAAAAACAGCGCTTACCGGGTTAGTTCGCAGCCTGGCCATTGAATGGGGACCACAGATCCGAACGGTGGGTATTGCACCGGGATTTATAGATACCCCAGGCAATCAGACCTGGTTCAATTCATTTCCATCACCGGAAGAAGAGAGAAACCGGACAGTAAACCTGCATCCTGTAAAGAAATTGGGAACACCGGAAGAAATCGGCGCCTGGTGCGTTTTTTTGGCGAGCAGCTATGCGTCATTTTCAGCAGGTACTACTTACCTGGTAGATGGCGGAAGATCCGCATTGATGCAGGATAGCTAAACCTGATGCCTTCCTGTTTACTTCAAATGATAAAGCCTTTCGTACCCGGGTACGGAAGGCTTTATCATTTTAGCATCCCGGGAAACAATAAAGCAGTTAACTGCTAATTTTATTTATAAGTGTGATAATATCTTTAAAATCTCCGGGCTATTAAATAATACCTTCATTATACGATATCAGCCAAAATTTAAATTATTCTGCCAGTTATGAATTAATAGCACCAGCATGGCCCTGTAGCGATCCTTTTTTCTGTACCTGCCATCAGCGGTTACAACAGGAATAGCTATGCCTGAAACGACCTGCCTGTACAACCGGTACGGGATATAAACCACCTTTTTATCAAACCAAGAACAAATGAAAAAAATGTACCCTCCTTACTATGCGCCGCCAATGCACATACGAAGACCAGTACACTGCATGGCAGTCGTTATGGCCTTCCTGCTATATAGCGGAAGCATATTTGCCCAATCTGCCAGAAGTATCCAGGGCGATATCACCGATGAAAAAGGAAATAAAGTTCCCGGTGTAACCGTACTGATCAAAGGCACCAAAACCGGAACCGGTTCGGATGAAAAAGGCCACTACATCATCCAGGTACCTGCCGGTAAAGACACCCTTGCATTTTCTTTCATCGGTTATCTGCCACAAGACATAACGATTGGCAACCGCAGTACCATCAATGTGCAAATGAAGCCTAATTCAGCCACGCTCAACGACGTGGTGGTAGTAGGATTTGGTACACAAAAGAAAACCAGCCTGGTCAGCTCTGTAACCAGTATTAATCCGAAAGAAATAAAAGGGCCGACCAGCAACCTTACCACAATGCTGGCAGGACGCATATCGGGCATTATCTCGTTCCAGCGCTCAGGTGAGCCGGGGGCCGACAATGCACAGTTCTTTATCCGTGGCGTGGGTTCATTCGGAACCGGAAAGGTAAATCCACTCATCATGATCGACGGTATAGAAAGCGATAATACTGCGCTGGCAAGATTACAGGCCGACGATATTTCCGGCTTCTCTATCCTGAAAGATGCCACTGCGTCCTCTATTTATGGCGCGCGTGGGGCCAATGGCGTAGTGCTGGTGACCACCAAACAGGGAGAGTCCGGAAAAACGAAATTCAATTTCAGGATAGAAAATTCCACCTCTGCCAATACGCAGAACTTCAAAATGGCCGATAACATCACTTATATGCGGTTGGCCAACGAAGCCTCGCTTACAAGAAATGCCCTGGGTGCTGCCCCCTATTCACAAAACAAAATAGATCATACCGCTGCAGGTGATGATCCGTTGTTGTATCCGAACAACGACTGGATCAAACAAATGCTGAAAGACTATACCAGTAACCAGCGTTATAATATGAACGTAAGTGGTGGCGGAGAGAAATTACAGTATTACCTGGCCATGACCTACAACATTGATAACGGTATGCTGAAAGTGGCGCCTATCAATGACTTCAACAGTAACATCAAACTGAGAAACTATTCCGTACTATCCAATGTTACACTCAATCTCACTAAAAGCACGAAGGCACTGGTAAGCCTGAAAGGACAGTTTGATGATTACAACGGACCTGTGGGTGGTGGTTCAAAAATAGTTTCCAGCGTATTAACGGCCAACCCTGTGTCGTTTCCGGCTATATATCCGCAAAGTTATCTGCCATATGCAAAACATCCTTTGTTCGGCAACGCCATTGTTCCGGGTACCACACGTAGCCTGTTTGCCAACCCTTATGCGGAGGCAGTGCGTGGCTATCAGCAGAGCAATAAAAGTACCCTCACGGCACAGCTGCAGCTGACGCAGGATATGAGTGCGCTCCTGCAGGGGCTTAATGCCAGGCTTATGGCATACACCACCCGCTACTCTGCTTTTGATGTAGCCAGGCAGTACAATCCATTTTACTACCAGGCTTATACAGAAGACAGCAAATCAGTAGCAGGTATCAACCAGTTGAACAACAACATTCCGGGAATCGGGCAAATCGGCGATCAGGCACCTACCGAATACCTGGATTATACACCCGGTGAACGTAAACAAAATACAACCACCTATATCGAAACACAGCTCAGCTACGGCAACACTTTTGGTAAACATAATGTAACAGGAATGCTGATCGGCAGAATGTTCAACTACCTGGAAGGAGGCGTTACCAGTTTACAGCTGTCACTCCCAAAACGCAATCTTGGTGTAAGCGGGCGCTTTACTTATGGTTACGACGACCGGTATCTGGCGGAGTTTAATTTTGGATATAACGGCTCTGAAAGATTTGCCCAAAACAACCGCTACGGCTTCTTTCCGTCTATCGGTGCCGGCTGGATAGTATCCAATGAAAAATTCTTTGAAGGTCTGCACGGAGTGGTCGACAACCTGAAATTCAGGGCCACCTTCGGTTTGGTGGGTAATGACCAGATTGGCAGGGACGAAGATCGTTTCTTCTTCCTCTCGCAGGTAAACCTGAATGACCTTAACCGAGGCGCCATATTTGGTGAACGCATGGGATACAGCCGCCCGGGTGTTTCCACATCCCGCTATGGCAACAATAATGTTACCTGGGAATTGTCAAAACAATTGAACTATGGGATGGACCTCACTATTTTCAACGCATTCACTTTTACCATCGATGGCTACCGGAACAAGCGTACCAATATTCTGATGACTCGTGCCGACATTCCTTCTACCGTAGGATTGCAGGTAATACCACAGGCCAATACCGGCGAAGCACAAAGCAGTGGTATAGATGTGGCACTTGATTATAAAAAATCCTATGGCACCACCGCCTGGGTGCAGGCGCGTGGTACTTTTACCTATGCCACAAGTAAACTGCTGGTAAATGAAGAACCTGACTTTGGGCCAGGCAGGGCTTATCTTTCACAGGTAGGTCATTCGCTGAAGCAACGCTGGGGCTTTATTGCAGAACGCCTGTTTATCGATGAAAAAGATGTAGCCAATTCACCACGGCAGTTTGGTGATTATATGGCAGGAGATATAAAATACCGCGATGTGAGCGGCGACGGACAAATTACTTCCGACGACATTGTACCGATCGGGCTTCCGGAATATCCGGAAATACTTTATGGTTTCGGATTCTCTGCCGGTTACAAAGCATTTGATTTCAGCATGTTTTTCCAGGGCTCTGCCCGTAGCTCCTTCTCTATTAATTCGCTGGCGGTTTCTCCATTTATCAGTGGTCCGGTGGACCCGCTGGATAACAACAAAGTGCTGCCTATTGGCTACCAAAGCGGATTACTGGATGTGATTGCACAGGATCACTGGTCAGAAGATAACCGTAATGCCTACGCATTCTGGCCACGACTGAGTAATACCTATGTAACAAACAATGTGCAGTCATCTACCTGGTGGTTACAAAACGGCTCTTTCCTCCGGCTGAAAACGGCGGAACTGGGATACAACTTCCCCCGCCCCCTGTTGAAGCGGATAGGGATCTACAGTGGTAGAATCTACCTGAATGGTATGAACCTGCTCACCTTCAGCAAATTCAAACTGTGGGATCCTGAAATGGGTGGCAATGGTCTTGGCTACCCTGTACAGCGCGTTTATAACATTGGTGCGCTCATTGGATTTTAAACTTTCAACCTACCATGATGATCAAACAACAATATAAAAATCTTATCAATGGCCTGATCGCCCTGGGTGGCGCCATGCTGCTGGTATCTTCCTGTAAACATGCGTTCCTGGACGTTACACCGGACAACATTGCCACGGTTGATCTGGCATTTAATTCAGCGGCAGAAGCAGAAAAATATTTATTTACCTGTTACTCCTACCTGCCTGCTGATGGCGATGTGCAGAGTAATCCCGCCTTTATGGGAGCCGATGAAATGTGGATGGAATATCCAACAGTAAGGATCAGCAGTTATGTATGGAATATAGGAAGAGGCAATCAGAATAAGGCAACGCCATATATTAACACCTGGAGCAGCGATGCATCCTATTACCGCGCCATCAGGGATTGTAACGTTTTCCTGGAGCAGGTAAAAGATCCTGCCAAAATACCGGATCTGCGCGTTGATATGCGTACCCGGTGGACTGCCGAAGTGCAGTTTCTCAAGGCTTATTACCACTATCTGCTGCTTCGTCAGTATGGTCCGGTGGTTATTGCCGACAAAAACCTGCCCATCGATGCTCCGATCGATCAGATGCGGGTGAAACGCGCACCGATAGATTCAGTTGTGAACTACATTGCGGGCTTACTGGATACTGCTATCCTGAAATTGCCGGAAAGAATTCAGAACAATGCTACCGAAATGGGACGAATCACCGGGGTGATTGCAAAAGCAGTGAAAGCGCAGTTACTGACCATGGCCGCAAGTCCGCTGTTTAATGGAAATCCCGACTATAGCGGGTTTAAAGACAAGGATGGTTTGCCCCTGTTCAATACGGCCTATCAGGTTGAAAAATGGCAACGCGCTGCTGATGCCTGTAAGGAAGCAGTGACGGCAGCAGAAGCTATTGGCGTAAAATTATATGAATTTCCTGCCAATTCTGAATTCAATATCACCGATACTACCCGCATTCAGATGAGCCTGAGAGGCGCAGTATCAGAGCCGCTTAACAGTGAGGTGATATGGCCGCTGACCAATTCATTCACAGTTGCATTACAGGCATTTTCAATGGCGCATACAGATCCGGAACAGTCTACCAACACCGGCTCTATTGCGGTAATGGCCCCTACCCTAAAGTTGGTAAACCTGTTTTACACACAGAACGGCGTGCCGGTGGGAGAAGATAAAACACTGAATTTTTCCAGCCCGGGTCAACTGCGTACCGGGGTCACCGCCGAAAAATATAACATCATAGAAAATTACCAGACCGCGAGGATCAACTTCGACCGGGAGCCCCGCTTTTACAGCTCATTGGGCTTTGATGGCGGCATCTGGTATATGACGAACAGCCCCAGTAATTCAGATGACGATACCTGGAATCTTCAAACTAAAAAGGGACAGTTCGGAAGTGGTTTAAATATTCCTGTCACCGGTTACTATCCCAAAAAACTTGTGAACCGCAAATTCATCTGGCAGGCCAGCAATGCCGTGTACATTGAGAACTATGCATGGCCGGAAATCCGCCTGGCAGATCTGTATCTCCTGTATGCAGAAACTTTGAATGAAGCACAGGGACCGGTTGCCACCGTACAGGAATATGTAAACAAGGTACGGCAGCGGGCAGGTCTGAAAACGGTAGCCACCTCCTGGACCCAATACTCCAGCAACCCAGCGAAGTTTACTACCAAAGATGGGATGCGCGCTATTATTCACCAGGAACGGGGTATAGAACTGGCTTTCGAAGGACAACGGTTCTGGGATCTCAGACGATGGAAAGAAGCCGGTGTACAACTGAATGGCAACATCCAGGGCTGGGACACCAATCAGTCGGATGCCAACCTGTACTATAAACCGGTTACCTTTTTCTCACAACGGTTTGTAGTACCCAGAGATTACCTGTGGCCCATTTCAGAAGCCGACATACGTGTAAACCCCAACCTGGTCCAAAATCCGGGCTGGTAACTGCTGATCATTAAAGTATAACTGATGAACAAACATATTATCAAACACATACTCACCGCCGCCTGTACTACCATGCTCTTCTCTGCCTGTAAGGAAGAAATGTTGCGGGGGCCGATAGAAAAAAGTAAAGGTGCACCCGGAGAAATATCGCAGGTGCAGATTGAGAACCGCAATGGTTTTGCCAATATCATTTACCAGCTCCCGGATAACCCCGATCTGGCATATGTAAAGGCGGTATATGAAGTGGGCAGGGGTACCAAAAGAGAAATAAAGGCCTCTTATTACACCAACCGCATGACCTTAGATGGGTTTGGCGATACGCTGGCACACCAGGTGCAATTGTATGCTGTAAACCGGGGCGAAGAAGCATCCAAGCCGGTAACCATTACGGTACAACCCCTGGTATCCCCTATCACACTTACTTACAGAAGTATGAAAGTAGTGGCTACTTTTGGAGGCATCAATATACAAACCACCAATCAATTCAGGTATCCGCTGGTGATCATGCCATTGTACGATTCTACCGGTAAAGGAGCTTATTCAACACTGGACAATATCTATACAGAAGATTCACTGATCAACCGGAATATCAGGGGGTTGGATACCGTTGCCACAAAATTTGCCATCAGTATCCGGGATCGTTTTCTGAATCACACCGATACGATGTATGCCACCCTGAAGCCTATCTATGAGCAACAGCTGGACAGGCTTACCTACAGTGCGGTTCATCTGGCAAATGATGCAAAATTTGTTTATTCCACCAACCAGGAAATGATGTGGGATGGCCGGGGAGCCAGTCAATGGCCATCCGCTTTCACTGACGAATCTGCCGGAGGTCCGGTATCCATCACCATGAACCTGGGAAAAGCAACCATCCTGAGTCGCTTTAAAATATTTCCCTACATGGAAATCGGCA
Organism: Chitinophaga arvensicola; assembly: GCF_900110835.1. Classification (GTDB taxonomy): domain Bacteria; phylum Bacteroidota; class Bacteroidia; order Chitinophagales; family Chitinophagaceae; genus Chitinophaga; species Chitinophaga arvensicola. The sequence continues at coordinate 3,993,583 of NZ_FOJG01000001.1, read as the reverse complement.
GTAACTACTACATCAGGGGAAATGTGCGGCTCTTTGAAGTATATGGTTCCAACAACCCATCACCAGATGGTAACTGGAGCAGCTGGACCAAGCTGCGGGATTGCGAAGTAATCAAACCTTCCGGACAGCCTTATGGCACAGAAACTACCGGGGACCAGGAGCTGGCCACTGCCGGCTGGGAGTTTGATTTTCCGGCAGGTTTGCCTCCCTACAAATATCTGCGGTTTAAACTGCTCCGCACCTGGCAGGGACATTATGGCTTTTCTATTTCTCAACTAAAGTTATGGGGCGCCTCCATGTAATTTAAATACTACAACATGAAAAAATATTATTTATATCTGTTCCTTTTGTTCATCCTGACCGCATGTTCCAAGATGGATGATTACAAAAAATTCCAGCAGGGCGGGGAGATATCATATCCAGGTATCATGGATTCCGTAAAAGTATTTGCCGGCAAAAACCGCGTGAAAGTAACCGGCCTTTTTACCTCAGATCCTAAAATTACCCACTACCGCCTGTTCTGGAACAACCACCAGGATTCGCTGGAAGTACCTGTGATACGCAAAGGCTATGTAGATACCGCCGTGACTTATGTTCCCAATCTGAAAGAAGGGGCCATCAGCATTGAGATCCGTACTTACGATGCAAAAAACAATGTCTCCATTCCTTTGTTCGCATTAGGTAATGCGTACGGCGCACAATATGAAGATGGGGTGGGTAACCGCAGTGCTGCATCTACCGCTGTTACCAGCGAGGGACTGAAGATAGACTGGGCGCAGGCCCCTCCCAACAGCATCTTCAGCACCGTTCGGTATATGGTCACAAACGGGGAAGGTAAATCGGTGATTGTTAATAACGGCGACGAACAAACGATGCTGCCGGGCTATGCCTACGGAACAAAAATTACGGTTGTTTCTGCCTACCTGCCGGAACCCGGTGCTATTGATACTTTCCATGCCGCCCGGGCTGATACGCTGATAAAAGAAAATGCGCTTTCCAGCTGGTATACGAGCAGCGGGACCAGAATCAACTATACCGGTCCGAAAGCGGGTAATGTAATTGCCGGCTCCTCAGCCTTAAGTGGTGATAAGAAAGCAGTAGAACTTAATGCCACGCAGGTGGAAATAGATTATGCCAATCTCGCTGCCAATGGCTGGAAATACATACTTACCTATGATGGCAGTAAACTGACTGTAGCGGTAAATGCCACCATGCTTTCCGGCATTAAACCCGGTTCTTTCAAAGTGGTTACCGCCAGCTACGACAAAATATCCGGTACCCTCCACCTCATCACCGGTTACACCAATACTGCCGGTGACGACCGTGAAGTAAATGAAACACTAACCTTATTATAAACGCGCTATTAAGTTGAAATATGTTCACTGTTTAACCCCTTCATTGGTAAAATAACAGGGGCCGGCTTTCAGGCCGGCCCTTTCTTTTGAAACAAAAGTATAATACAGGCTTAAATACCGGACCATAGCACAGGGCCGGCATCTTTCACTCAGGCAACCGGGAATTTCCAGTATATCATTTCTTCCGTTTCTCCGGATACAACAAATCCATTCTTTTTTAGTACTGCCTGCGACGATGGATTATCCTTATTCGTGGTGGCAATAACCGATTTCACACCGGATTGTGCAGCAGCCCAGTTCAGCATCTCCTTTACCGCTTCCGTCATAAAACCACGTCCCCTGAATGCTTCATGGGTACCGTAACCAATTTCTATGGCCCCGGAATCATCGGGTGCGCCGGTGAAACACAGGTCGCCCACCATTTGTTGTTCACTCCGGGAGATGATGGTCCATAAGGTATGAAACAGGTAATTGTTGTTAGCGTTGGCCACCTGTGGAAGAATGGATTGTTCCATTGCCTCTTTCAGTTCCGGCGCAATTGTCCGGGGAATGGGCTTCAATTGTAATTCTTCTTCCAGGGAATAGTCGGCGCGGATATATTTTACCAGTTGCGGATATGTCAACGGTTGAATGTATAAGTTGGGTGTCTGTATCATGACATGATAATATTAGAAGCCCTGGCCATCTGCCGGGCATAAAAGTTCTTGGGTAAATAATTAAGCAACCAGGAAGGAAAATGCAGTAGTGATCTGCCGACAGGCAAAGACCAGCTGCATTATGCCACAATGATTGTGGCGGCGGTAATAGCGTAAGTTGTCATAAGACATAAAGATAATAATGTTTCTCAATTGCAGCGTTGAAATCCTGTTATGCTGATGTTTTCTAGTATCCGATTTAACGGTACCAAAACCGGAGAATGATGTATTTTAACGTTCTCATCTCACGATAACAACCCGAATCAAAAAAATACCTATATGAATGCCCGATACTTTATTTTTCCGGCTCTCACTGTGCTATTGCTCGCCACTGTTACATTACACGCACAAGACAAGCCCTTTTCCTTTGTAATAAATGCTGGTTTTAATATCTCCAATGCCAGCGAAACGATCAGTTATCTTATGGGGGAAAAGAAAAGCAAACCGGGTTTCCAGGCAGGCGTGCTGGCAGACTACCAACTGGGACATTCGTTTTACCTGGAATCTGGCCTTTCATTCACCACTAAAGGCAGCATCCGTAAGGGCTCAGATGTCTGGATAGGATCTACAAATCCGGCGGTGACCTACTGGAAAAAGACAATACGTCAATCTTATCTGCAGCTCCCCCTGCTGATTGGTTACCGGGTACCGGTGAGCGCGGCCACCCGGCTTTTTATCAACGCTGGGCCCTATGTGGCGGTGGGTATTGCGGGTAAAGAAGTGAGCCGTAACCACACGGTTCATCAAACCGCAGCAATTCCAGATAATAAATCCAGCACTGCTACTTTCAGCGATACGGGCACGGGCCTCGACAGACTGGACTATGGGCTCTCCGGTGGTGTGGGAGCGGAATACAGAAAATTCCGTGTTGGAGTGAATTATGAAATGGGGCTTGTCAATATAGGCGCCCTGAAAGATGGCACTGTTTCCACACGCGATTACAAAAACCGTAATCTTTCTTTCACAGTAGGATACAGGTTGTAAACAACAACAAATATAAAATAAAGAAGCCTTACAGCTACGCTGTAAGGCTTCTTTAATAAGATCATTGCGAACTTACTTCTTAACTGCTTTCAGGCTGAAACCAATTTCAACATCTTTGCTGATCATCCAGTTTTCAGGGCTACCTTCTGTTTTGTAGCTGATACCCCAGGAAGATCTGTCGATAACAAATTTTGCATTTGCAGTAACGTCGCTTGCGCCAACAGTGATTTGTGCAGGGAAAGTGATGTTCAGGGTGCTGTCTTTCAGGGTCAGGTTACCGCTGATCAGATTAGTAGCGCCGGGAAGCAGACTTTTCTGCTTGGTGCTGTCGTAAGGAGCCACCGCTGTGATCACAAATTTAGCTGTAGGATGTTTAGCCACGTCAAAGAAATCCGGGCTTTTCAGGTGACCTTCCAGGTCGGCTGGTTTCTTGTCCGGCTCAGTAACAGAAGCAGGATCTACCGCCAGGGAAGTCAGGTTTACGTCGAAGCTACCGCCGGTAACTGCACCGTTTTCAACATTGAGGCTACCATCAGCCACTTTGATCGCACCGAAACGTGGCGCAAATCCACCTTTGTGGGTAGCACGCCATTGTACAGTGGTCGTAGTAGTGTCAATAGCGAAAGCTGTGCCTGTGGCAACAGCCGCTTCTTTCTTTTCTTCGGTCTTCGCCTGATCGGTCGAAGCACCACCACATGCGGCCAATGTAGCCAGCAGGATAAAAGCAGGTACTGTTTGCTTCATAAATCTGGATTAAGTATTATATATAAGTCCACGAAATTAATTCATTGGGTTGATTCCACGATCCAACACATTGAAAAATGTCAATCTTTTAACAATTCATGTGTTGCAACGCTTAATTTCACCCCTTATAACATAATAACAGAATCAATTTTCGACACCTGTTTATAATAGGCGATCACTTCTTCTTCATCCTGAACGAGCACCTGCACTGTAAATGACTTATATTTCCCGGCAGAAGAGCTGTTTTCCGAAATGGTAGCCGAAGCATTGGCAAACATGGATTTCAGCGCTGTTATCTTCTCCTCCTCTGCTTTAATAATAAACTTAAAGATATACTCCGAAGGAAATACGATTGACTGCTGCAACAATGAACGAAAATTTTCATATGGATCTCCGCTTAAGCCGGCATTTGCATTTTCACCTGTAGACATATTAATACTATTTCTCAATTTTATATACGAAATCAACCTGCAAAATAATCCTTTTTTAAAAACAGGCATGTTTCTGATGCCGGGATCTTTTTTTGTATAGCCATTCCCGTTATTAATAAACCTGTTAATCATTTTGTTAGCGTCCGGCTTTTATCTTCCCATTTTCTTTCAAAAAAACCACGATATGAAGTACTGTTATTGCCATTCTCCCTGAGATGGCAGCCCTGTTATGCTGCTATCCTTTTTTTAACCTTTACAGGCATATTGCCTGATCTGCCACGTTATAAAACCTATCAAATGATGAAAAATCAATTCTGCCTGCTGGCAGTACTCTGTCTTGCTGCCTGCTCCAGGAAGGAAGCAACACTCGAACCCATCCCCGACGGGAAATCACTGACGGTAGAAAATGCCGGCGCGCCTACCCGGTTTATCGGCTCTGTAGTAGGATTTAATAACACCATCCGTGCCGGAGGCGGCGCCAGTCCTACTCCTGCCGGTAATATCCTCTATAATCAGCCTTTGTATAAATCTTCCGCCAGTGAAGACGACTGGTGGGATAACCTGGTGGAAGAATTTGCCTTCAGCGGGCAGGACTTTTTTGCGGCCAACTGCCGTGGTTATAGTCCCAACGTCCCCACGGTTGATCACGGAGATCCGCGTAAACTGACCAAACTAACACAGGCAATGGACCGCCGGGGTGTAACCGGCAAGTTCAAAATAGCCGTATTTGACGACTGCCCCTCGTCCTGGTGCGCCAACAGGAACGTAGACAACGGCCTCGGCTATACGACAGCCACCCCGTTCGATTGCGGCGATACCGCCAACTACAAATACATCTGGACCTATAATATCAAAACCGCTTTCCAGAATATCCCGGACGCCAAACGGTTTAAGTACAACGGCAGACCCGTCGTATTTTTCTGGGCAGTACATCCCAGCTGGGCCATCAACTCAGGCAATGGCAACCTGAAAAAAATTCTGCAATACGTACGCGCGCAGTTCAACGCCACTTTCAACCAGGATCCTTACCTGGTTATTGATAAATCGTGGATCGACAGAGACGCCAGTGTAAATGACCCAGCCGTTACCGATGCAGTGCATAACTGGTTCAACATGACCAACCCATCCACGCTGTATACTTTCAATGGCGTGAAAGTAGGCTCCGGTGTACCCGGCTTCCGCGTGGTACAAGGCACCACAAACATGTTTATTGATGCCAACCACGGACAAACCTGGATCAACACCCTCACCAATACCTGGGGCGCCGGCGCGGTACTCACCCTGCTGGAAGGCTTTACCGACTGTGCAGAGAATGCCGCCATTTTCAGAAGTAAGGATGTCACCTACTACGACTATCCCAACCAACGCATCAATATCCTTCGCCGCTTCAGCAATGATCCATACCCCGCCACACTGAAAGTGGAAGCAGAAGGCTGCGATTTCTACAACGACCTGACCACAGGCAACAGCGGCGGCACCTTCCGTGACGGGGACCTCGACATTGTAAAAAATGGCGATACCTATGGAGGATGGCATGTCAACAATACCCAGGCCAACGAATGGCTGGAATGGAGAGAACTTCCCTTCAGCGCCGGGGACAGTAAATTCCAGGTCCGCTATTCTTCCAACCAGGCGGCCTCTATCCGGTTTAGCGTTGATGGCAATGATCTGCCTATTATCAATATGCCCATAACCAACAACGGTGTATGGTCACTGATAGACGCCGGCACAGTTTCCCTGCCGGCAGACGGCCTGCATACTGTGCGATTAAAAATTGTATCCGGTTCTTTAAGTATTAATTTCTTTAACCGGGTAACTTTGTAAAATAAAAAAGGAACACAGGTAATCATACCTGTGTTCCCTTATTAAACAGACGTGCTCAGGAAAACACGCCGTTTTTATAATCTTTCATAAACTGCCTGTAGTCATTTTTTATACCCGTTGCATAGCTTTGCGCGTAATTCAACACCACTTTGCGCCAGCCCTTCTTCCTGCCAAAAAACTTCAACTCGTCTGCAGTCGCTGAACCATTCATGCCGCTACTTCTTAGCTGAGCAGAGGCCGTGAGCACAGCCATATCAGAAATTACCTGGTAAATATCGCGGTACTGGTTCTTAATCAGTTTAAAATTAATCGTATCCTTTTCCGGTTGCAATTCCTGGATCACATAAGACTCTCCCTTGAAAACAGTGGTACTTAAAAGCGATGCAGACATATTCTGCATCCTGTGCTGAATAGTAGTAATCCTTTCTCCCTGCGTTTTCCATTTGGGTTGTTTAATTGGTATATATGGCTTGAGACTGGAAGAAAAAGATTGCTTCATATCTACCACCAGGTACCTGCCTTTTGTATTGGTACTTTTTAACAGAAACAAGTACCGCTTCACGCCAATACTACCTGTACCAGCCAAACGAAAAACAACATCTCTGACCTCGTAATTATAGGGACCGTCACTGCTGTTCCGGATCCAATCCGAAATATGCGCCTTCAGTTCCTTCTTTAATGTTTTCTGCAATTTCAGGTGCCGCTCATTTTTCAAAGAAAGCACTACCCTGCTTCTTCTTTTCTCCGTCCGTTTTTCCAATACTTCCGAGTAGGTACCTCTTTCTGCTCCTTCTAAAAACTGGCAGACAATCCCTTTGGCCGTTCTTGGTTCTATACTGATCGCCTTCCCGACACATAAGGTGGTGGCGTATACCTTTAGAAACAACGCCGCCATATTGGTGGCCTGATTAGGATCAATTTCCAATGTGTCAAAAGCAATAAAAATACTCGTCACCAGCCGGATAACTTCCCAGATGGCAGGCGCCAGTATAGCTTCATCAAAATCGTTCAGGTCAAAATATACCAGCTTGTTATCCGCCTTATAGCTGCCGAAGTTCTCCAGGTGCAGATCACCACAGATCCAGACTGCAGGAGAAGCTGGAATCGCTTTCTTTGCTTTGTTGAGCGTAGCATAGAACAGGTGGCAGGTTCCCCGGTAAAAACGGAATATATTTTCCGCCATCGCTTCATATTTAAAGGGAATCATTTCCTGTAACCGGTGACTGTTGAAGGATTTAAGCAATCTGGATAAACCTGACATGGGGTGGTGTTTACCTGTTCACATTAAATCCATGCCTGAATGCGGTGAGTAAGCAATATCTTCCTTACAGGCCCGCCGTGGTGTATGTTTTGCTGTGCAAGCGTCCGTAGCAACTTTCAGGAAAGATACCCACCTGTGGATCCATTAACGCACCATATATTCCAAATGGGAAATTTGTTCCACGTACTTAGCCGCTGTGAAAAATAACAGGTAATTATCTCGCGAAAAAATAACAGAAACGTAAACATCCTGCCCTACTTATCCTGTATTATTTTGTCAGCCCATTTTCACATAGCTATAACACCAGGGTTGTACGGCTTCCCATACCTTAGCCGGGCATTTACCCAGAGCAAAACCATTACCATGAAAGGTTTATACGCATTCACCCTGTGTATCTTTTCCGTTGCTTCCATTACTGCACAGTCTTATCAGGCAGGCTATCGCGCTATCTTTCTGACCGATTCCTCCAGGATATATAAACCGGGCAGCCATGCGGGCCATCAACTACATTTCCGTCCGCTGGAAGTGGATGTATGGTACCCCGCCCAAACCACAGCCGGGTCAATGCCCATCCCCTTCTCCACATTTGTCGGATTGCTGGAGCAACGGGCCAACCGCTTTCAGGATGATACGGTGTATAACGGCATGTCGGCGGAACTACTGCAATATATCGCTGCGAATGTGAATATCGCGGATACGGCCATGCTATCGTGTTTGCGGACCAGCAGTTATCGGGATACTCCGCCGATAAAGCAACGCTTTCCGCTGATTATTTATATGTGTGGCTATGACGGTATGAGCTATGAAAACATTCCTTTGTTTGAATCACTGGCGGCGCATGGCTACGTGGTAGCGGCCATTACCTCTGTGGGTCGCTACCCTGGCGATATGCACACCAAAGCTGCCGACCTGATGGAACAGGTAAAAGATGGTTTATTTGCCTGGCATTACCTGCAGGAACAGGTGTATACAATGCCTGGAAAAACCGGCGTAATGGGCTATAGCTGGGGTGGCCTCGCAGCTTCAATAATGGCCATGCAAACGCAGCAGATCAATGCCGTGCTATCCTTTGATGGCTCTGAGATTCATTATTATGGTAATTCCCAGGAAGAAGACAATGACTTTAATGCGTTGCGGCAAGCACACTACTTTCAGGCAGCAGCCATCAACGCGCCTTATGCATACCTGGAAAGTGATCGTAAACAGGAGGATTATCCGGCAGATTCCATCTTCCGTATTTTACCAGCGCTACATACCAGCAAACGATATTTCCGTTTTGCCGGTGCAGGCCATGAAGATTTTTCCTGTTTACCTTCGCTCCCTTCCTTCATTTCCGGTAAAGTGCCAGACAGCAACCAGGTGTATACACAAAGCTGCCTCTATGCACGTCTTTTCTTTGATGAATACTTGAAAAACAAACCGCGCGCATTGCGGGAACAGGAACTATCGCTCCTGCGCCGACACCTGGCAGATACCCTTTACCCGATAGCTGCGGGCATTGCAGACAAAAATACCACCATCGTAAAAGGCATGGTCCGGGACGGACAAACAGGCCAGCCTCTCCCTTTTACAAACATTGGCGTGCCACATCAAAACATTGGTACCGTATCCGCACAGAACGGAAGCTTCCGGCTGCAACTCCATGCAGGGAAAGAGGCCGACAGCGTGCGGGTATCCATGGTGGGCTACCGGGATAGCACGTATGCCATTTCTACCGGACAGGCGCCGTTGGTTTTCACGTTGTTCCCCCGTGTAACAAAACTAAAGGAAGCGGTGGCGGTAGCCAGGCTACAACCCGCCAGGATCATTGGCAGTACCAGCACCTCCAAATCCATGAGCTTTGGATTTCCTTTAAAATTCCTCGGCTCTGAAATCGGCAGCCGAATGCAACTCGGGAAAAAAGATGTGCTGTTGAAACGCTTCCGCTTTACAGTAGCAGAAAACCGGCTGGATACCGCCGTATTCCGGCTCAATATCTACCGGTTTGCAGATGGTCTTCCGGCGGAGAATATTCTTCAGGAAAGTATCATTGTAGGAGTAGGCAGCCAGCGCGGCACTTATGCCATCGATCTGAGCGCCTACCACCTGCTGATGCATGGGGATGTTTTTGTAGCACTTGAATGGGTGCAAGGGGCTTCCACACAAAAACATGGCGCCATCTTTTTGTCGGCCGCCCTCCTGCATGGCGCTACCTGGCACCGGACCATCAGTGAAGGCGAATGGAAAAAATTCGGGGCCGTCAGTGTCGGGTTTAACATGACAGTACAGCCGCTGGCCGGTGAATGATCCTACAACCCAAAGCTACCATCGCTATTGCGTACCCCTTTGGCAGACTTACTACGCGTAAAACGCTGCGGTTGCCAGGAAAACTGGCACAGGAAATAACGGCTTTTACTGCTGGATACATAATTGATAAAACCATTCTCCATCTGGTTAAAAGCGGTACTTCTGTTCTGCTGCAACATATCCATTACCACAAAACTGATGATAGCATCTTTCCGTTTCAGCATACGCATTTCTACGTTCGCGTCAATTACCAACGGACGGGGACTTGTCAGTAAGTTGGTGGCGGCTGTCATACTTTGTACTGCATGAATGTTGACCGTAATATTTTGAGGTAAAATAATGGAGCTCTTTAAACTACCCAGGAACTCTTTGTTATAAATAGGGCCATTCATTGCGAGTGAATTTTTACTGTTCTGTGTTCTGTAAGATAACTCAGGCGACAGGTCCAGCCATTTGACAGGCGTTACTACCATGTTTAAACTGTGGTTAGCTGATACCATATCATTCGTCTCCTGCCTGTTGTTGGCAAAATAAATACTCCTTCCAAAATTCAGTCCGCCTGTAAAATTCAATGTCATTCTTATAGCCGGAAAACTCTTTCCTATGCCATAATTGACACTTTTAAAATTAGTGCCGTCTACATTCCTGAAATGCGTTTCTGTCCGCATTGTTTTGGTGGCGGTATCAATCTGGATACGCCTGTCTGCCGCAATAGTATTGGCTGTCTGTCCAAGATTAACGCCCGCATTCAGATCAATATTCACACGGGGAATGAAAAAATTATAGTTCAATGACCAGTTACCCGTTACACTGGCAACAAGATCTTTATTTCCCACCACCACATCGAAAGGCGTTTCATAATAAGGTGTGCTGTTCAACTGCAGCAGGTCTGGTAACTGCACTCTTTTGTTGTAGGAGAAACTCAGGTTGCCCGTGGTACGGTTAATGTATTTGACAAAGAAACCCGGTAAAAAATTATCCATGTGGGTCGACAAATCCAGGTTCTTCGTTCTGAATTTCCCCTGCTGCCAATTCATTTCGTAGGTACCGTTCAGTTCTACAGACAAGTCCTTATTGACATTGTAAACAACAGCGAGTTTTGTGGGTACCTTATAATTCACGAGGGTATTATCATTACTCTGATCATTCAGCCGTTTCGGATCAAGCCCCGCGCGTAGTTCATCCCTGTAGTTGCTGTTATCATTTTGTTGTTGCGATAAACCGGTATTTAAACGGACCTCCAGCTTCTTTCCTTTTCCGTAGTTCACTGTTGTTTCAAGAGTATTGCTAAGGGTTGTTCTGTCCATCTTCTGCTGTAGCGTCAGACTGCTGTCGGGTGTAGTGGAGTGAAGACCATAAGTATCAGTGGTTTCATCACCGGATCCGGTGGAACTGTTATAGCGACTGTTCAGCATCACATCCAGCATCACTTTGCGGGTTCTGAAGAAATTAAACCTGGACATCAGCCCCAGCTGTGGGCGCGTTGATCCATTGTAATTCCTGTTGCGTTGAAAGCTCTCCAGCATACCGGTTTGTGTTGTTTCCTGGAGTGTATTTCCGTTATCTTTATCTATTGCCGCGTCTACATTCAGGAACATGGAGAAATCCTTCTGGTATAATGATGCTCCTATCACCGCACGATGTGAGGTGGTTGAATTATCGACCGTGCTCTTTGTTTTTTTCCGCATCGTTCCTTCATTGAAAAACTGTTCAGATAAGCTTTCCGTTTCGCTGCGCATATGATTGTCCGAAAAAAAATAGTTGGCGTTAAACTGTAGTTTGCCAAACATATTGCTATACTGCAGATTGACCAGCGAATTCTTGGCAGTACCGCCAGACATGCCACCGCCTCCGCCACCAAAGGCGAAGGTTCTCATCATATTGCTCACTGTACCTATCTGTTCGCCCTGTGCAATACCCAGCGGCTGTTGTGAACCGCCAGCGGAAATACTCCACTGTTTCGACGCATCAATAGAGCGCGCAGAAAGAGCGCCCAGGTAGCGATCCTGTGTGCCTGCTTCCATGTTTACCTGGTACATCTTTCCGGCCGACCGATCTGCTTTTGTAACAATGTTCAGCGTTTTGGACGACTCATCTGATTTGGCCAGTTTGGGACCGGTACCATCTGCGTTATCGTCTATGATCTGGATCCTTTCTACAATATCAGCAGGTAACTCTTTGATGGCTGATACTACATCCCCGCCAAAATATTTCTTCCCGTTGAACAGTGCCCGTGCAATCGGCTTGCCATGATAATTGAGTTTACCATCGGTACCTACCGTCACCCCTTCCATTCGTTTCAGCAGGTCTTCCAGGCGGGCATAGTCACGTACAATATAGTCTTTGGCCCAGAACTCCGTGGTATCCCCTCTTTCCTGCGGGCCTTTGGCAGTGGTCACTACAATCCCTTTCAGCTGCACAAGGCTGGAAGTCATGATCATGGCCGGTAACACCAGGATAGGCTTTGTATCGTTGAAAAAATATCTTTTATGGTATGGATGGTAACTCATTACCTGTACCTGGATGGTAAAATCGGCCGATTTTACGCCGGTGAAGTTAAACACGCCGTATTCCGATGAAAGGGTATTGATGGTGTCTTTTGCAGATACCAGGCGCACCGTGGCCATAGGAATGGTTTTGCCCAGACTGTCCTTTACAATACCATTGACCCTTCTTACCGGCAGCGGTTTGGTTTGCGCCACCAGCAATGAACTTCCTGCTACCAGGAAAATAACCGTTAACAGGAATTTATACAAGTTCTCTATTTTAAGCTGTAATTAATGGTGAGTGTGGTGGAAGTGTTTGTGTCTCTTACCTTGTCTTCTATTTCGGGCGGAAGCCGCATCCCTCCCAGAGAGGACAGCACACTCACGGCGCTGGCAGAGGCTGCATCGCCACGTAAACTAATCTGTATCGTGTAACCACTGGTAGTGGCCGGCAAAAGCTTAAGCGGTATTGCCAGCTCGCAGTCAGCACCGCTCACCGCATTCATTGGCTTTTCGGATTGTCCGGAAGATGACGACGCTTTATCGCCATTTTCAGCAGTCGTTGTCCAGAACCGGCCACCCGCCTGAATACCATAATCGTTGTAAATAGTCTCTGTTGTTGTATTACGGCTGCCCGGCTGGCTGAATTGCAGGAAGTTCCACATATCTACGGGATCATAATTATCGCTGGCAGGGTAAACAATCTTCAACGTATTTCCTTTAACACCCGTGGCTCCTACGCTGAATAGTATCCGCCCTTCCGCTCTTATCTTTTCGGCCCACCTGGAACGCTTAATCGCGATATACAGAAAGTCTTTATCGTTGTGCACCACGTAATACAGCAATGTGGCTTTATCAAAATTGGGTAATGGATCTGCCCACTCCGACAGCTTCCCGTCGATCATTACATTTTCAGGACCGGACATTTGTGCGGATACGATACCGGGAATACTCAAACATAATAAAGAAAAAGCATACAGGCATTTACGTATAGGCATGTCAGGTAGTACACTCATGGTCCGTCAGATATAATATTGCAGCTAAGGTCGATTTGGGGCGCAAAGTAACAAGAATATCCGTAACTCAACATGTCATGTACAAAAAGGGAACGGCTACTTGATAAGTAGCCGTGGTTCCGGTTGGGGATGAACGCTTAAAAGGAATCTTTCTTTCGCTTAATTTCTCATCCTGTATTCGTTAGGAGTGAAGCCTACCCGTTGTTTGAACAGGCGGGTAAAATGCTGCGGATATTTAAATCCAAGCTCATAGGCGATTTCACTCACCGATTTCGCCGGATCAAAGATCCGTTCTTTGGCGATATCTATCAGCTTCGACTGGATATATTCCTGCGCCGATTTGCCGGTTTCCTTTTTTATCAGATCCCCGAAGTAGTTGGCCGATAAATTTAGTTGCCCTGCGCAATAGCCTACAGATGGGAGCCCAAGCGTCTGTGGGTTATCGGACTGGAAGTAACCGGTCAGTAATTTTTCAAACTTTTCGAGGATTCCCTTGTGGGCGCCATCGCGGGTAATGAACTGCCGGTCGTAAAACCGGGAGCAATAATTCAGAAACAATTCAATATTTGTTACGATGAGCGTTTTGCTATGCTTGTCTACCGCCTGCTCCAGTTCGAAGGCTATTTTAGAAAAACAATCCAGCACCACCTGCCGCTCCCGCTCCGATAAGTGAAGCGCCTCATATACTTCATAGGAGAAGAAGCTGTAGTCGTCCATATGGCGGCCAAGGGAGGTGCCATGGATCAGATCCGGGTGAAACACCAATGCGTAGCCCTGTGGCTGGTAATATTCCCCGTTGTTCTCTATACCCAGCAGCTGGCCGGGCCCGAGGAATACCAGGGTGCCTTCCTGGTAATCGTAATAATTACGGCCATAACGTAAATCCCCGCATTTTTCATCTTTCAGAAAAACGGTATAAAAGCCAAAATTTGTCCGGGCATGCTGCCGGGGAGCGGCCTTTGACAGGTCAATCACGCTCACCAGCGGGTGCAGCGTTTCATGATGGTTAAAGGCATTGTACTGGCTGATAGTATCAAATCTCACGATCTTATCCATACGCTTCGTATTATAATGGCCAAAGTTACTGGTTTACCCGCTGTTTGAATACCCCCTTCCCGGCAATCAGTGATTTTGGTAGATAAAACAGTAATCGGTATACCTCCCGGCAAAAGAATAGCCAGGATCTTTGCAACATCAATTTACAGCTGCATACGAACAACTTTTATTCTATCTGGTTGTTAGTCAGCATATACCGTAAGAGCTATCATTCATAAACATCAAAACGGAACAAGCTATGGAAATCATCCGCAGCGGCTCCCAGCCTTCCGGCAAGGGTCCCGCAGACTACTTCACCGGTACCGTACGCATCGATCCGCTGAACAGTCCGCCCGAACCGGCCCGGGTAGCTATGGCACTCGTCACCTTTGAACCGGGCGCCCGGACGGCCTGGCATACCCATCCCCTCGGACAAACCCTGATCGTTACCGCCGGCAGCGGCTGGGTACAGCGGGAAGGCGATGCCCGGCAGAACATCCACCCCGGAGACGTAGTCTACTTTCTCCCGGGAGAAAAGCACTGGCATGGCGCCACCGCTACCACCGCCATGAGCCATATTGCTATCCAGGAAAAATTGAACGGGTCGCCGGTCGACTGGCTGGAGCAGGTCACGGACGCACAATATCATCAGCAATAATTTTTTACCAACACCACCAAATAAACAGCTTCATGAACACAAAGAATGTAAAAGCATATGGTGCGGAATCTGCTACCGCTCCCCTGAATTCCTTACAAATCAACCGCAGAACACCTACCCCTCACGATGTGGAAATTGAAATCCTCTTCTGCGGTGTTTGTCACTCTGACCTGCACATGGCCAGAAACGAATGGCATCATACCGTATACCCGGTGGTGCCAGGCCACGAAATTGTAGGCAGGGTAACACGTGTAGGCGACCATGTGAGTAAATTCAAAGTAGGCGATCTCGCCGCAGTAGGCTGTATGGTAGATTCCTGCCGCGAATGCGAATACTGCAAGGAAGGTCTGGAACAATACTGTGAACCTGGTAATACGCTTACCTACAATTCTCCCGACAAACACCTCGGAACTCCTACCTATGGCGGGTATTCAGAAAGTGTAGTGGTAGATGAAAACTATGTACTGCATGTTCCTGCCAACCTCGATCTGGCAGCCACCGCACCATTGCTCTGCGCAGGTATCACTACCTGGTCGCCCCTGAAACACTGGAAAGTTGGCCCCGGTACCAAAGTAGGTGTAGTAGGTATCGGTGGACTCGGACATATGGCTATCAAGCTGGCAAAAGCCATGGGCGCATATGTGGTAGTATTTACGACTTCAGTAGCGAAGTTTGAAGATGCCAAACGCTTAGGGGCAGACGAAGTAGTATTGTCCAAAGACAGCGGGCAAATGAGCAAACAGGCCAGGAAGCTTCACTTCATAGTAGATGCAGTTTCTGCAGAGCATGATGTAAACGCCTACCTGAACTGCCTGAAAGTAGATGGTACCCTGGCACTCGTGGGTGCGCCTGAACTGCCGTTACCAATTGCCGCATTCAGCCTGATCCCCACCCGGAGAAGCTTCTCAGGTTCTACCATCGGCAGCATTGCAGAAACACAGGAAATGCTCGACTTCTGCGGAAAACATAATATCACAGCAGATATTGAGCTGATCAATATCCAGCAGATCAACGAAGCGTATGACAGATTGCTGAAAGGCGATGTGCACTACCGCTTTGTAATTGATATGGCTTCTGTAAAAAACTAATCACCAGTAGACGATGCCCTGTAGTTATAAACTACAGGGCATCTTTATTTTACTCCGCTCAACTGGTATTCCTTTCTTTTAAAATCAACCACATTACTATCGGAGAAGAAATAAATCCATTATAGCTGTTATATTTGTATACACCGGGCCCGGCATAAAGCCACCCTGATAAACAGTTGCAATGAAAAAACACATTCTTCTCCTGCTCACCCTGGCAGCGAGTTTTACCGCATGTAAAGTAACAGAACGAAGCGGCCATAACGGTTACCTGTATACGCAAAAAACAGGATGGGCGGATAAAAAATGGAAACTGGTATGGCAGGACGATTTCAACGGGCCGCAGATCGATACCACCAAATGGACACGTATTCCACCCAATAATGCAGCCTGGGGCAAACATATGTCGGCCGACGATCGCTGCTACCGGATCGACAGTGGCAAATTATATCTCATCGGCATCAACAACCCCGATACACTGAAAGATCCCCGCCCCTTCCTGACAGGAGGCATTTACACAAAAGGAAAGTTTGCCTTTCAATACGGCAAAATTGAAATCCACGCAAAACTGGAATGCGCACAGGGCGCCTGGCCCGCCATGTGGATGCTGGCAGAAACAGACAAATATGGCAAGTACCCGAAAAACGGGGAGATCGATATCATGGAGCACCTGAACTACGACAGCATCTTCTACCAGACCACCCACTCCTACTATACCCTGAACCTCAAACAAACGGAGCATCCACCTCATTTCGGCACTGCCGCACTAAATCCACTTGAGTTCAACACCTTTGGCATCAGCTGGTACCCGGATAAGATTGTGTTCCTGCTCAATGGAAAAGAAACATTCGTATACCCACGTGTAAAAAACGTAGATCCTTCACAGTGGCCCTATGATCAGCCATTCTACCTGCTCATAGATCAACAGCTGGGCGGCGACTGGGTAGGCGCCGTGAAACCCGGTACATTGCCGGTACAAATGATCGTAGACTGGGTAAAGGTTTACCAGTAGTTTTCCGAAACAAGACAATTTAGAAAACAGGACCCGGTAAACGACTATAACGCAGCAATCAGCAGAAGGGCATCTTTCAGATATAAAATATTTTAATAATAAATATATTTTAATACATTGTGCCTGGCATAAAGCTGTAGTTATACCTAAAATTATCCCATGAAAAAACTCATTTTAGGATCGTTTACCCTGATCCTGTTTTCGTCCGCTATTCTCCTTTTCCAGTTTAGTTGTACCAAATCTGCAGACGCAGAACCAGAACCCGGCGGCAATGGCTCCGCCTATAAATTGCCTCCCGCTACCAGCACTACTTTAGGTGGTGTGATAGTAGGCAGCGGCCTTACAGTGAGCAGCACGGGCGTACTGTCTGCCAATAGCGGCGGTAGCGCTACCCAGCTCAATAAAGTAGTGTTCCTGAAAATAGATCCTACAAAAACAACAGAAATATGGTCCATGAACTATGATGGTACCGGTCAGGCCAAAGTGAACATCTCCCTGGCCGCGGGTCTTGAAATTGCCGGTCACCCACGTTTATCTCCGGACGGTAAAAAGTTATTCTTTGTGGTACAGGACACAAAAGTGCAGGGCAACAAAGATGATATTTACTCCTGCAATTTTGATGGCACCGGTGTTACAAAACTCTACGATATGCCGGCAGGCAGCGGCCATACAGAATTAGGCGGCGCTTACTAATCAGCATTTATACGGAAATCAAAAGGCCGGAACAGGTGTTCCGGCCTTTTGATTTCCGGTACTTTCCCCTAATTGGCGTTGTCCGCAGATATCATTATTTTCGCTTCCAACCAGCCTGGTGTAAAAGGCATTCACTTCATTTGATTAAAAGAGAAAGTTATGGCTATTGAAAAAGCGATCCTCGCCGGAGGTTGTTTTTGGGGCGTGGAAGAACTGATACGGCATCAGCCGGGTGTGCTCTCCACCGTAGTGGGGTATACCGGTGGCGATGTTCCCAACGCCACTTACCGGCATCATGGCACCCATGCAGAAGGCATTGAAATTACATTTGATCCAACGATACTGTCTTATCGCGGCCTGCTGGAATATTTCTTCCAGATCCACGATCCAACCACCCGCAACCGCCAGGGAAACGATGTAGGCACTTCCTATCGTTCCGCTATTTTTTACCTGGACGACGCACAACGGGATACCGCCAAACAACTGATCGCCGAAATGACGGCCTCCGGTAAATGGCCTGGTACCATCGTAACAGAAGTGGTACCCGCTTCCGATTTCTGGAATGCGGAAGAGGAACACCAGAACTATCTGCAAAAACATCCATACGGGTATACCTGTCACTTTGAACGGCCCGACTGGAAACTGAAATAAAAAAAAAGGCTTTGAGTAACTCAAAGCCTTTTTTACTTAACGCCGCTTTTTCGGTATCGGAATCACCTGCTTATCTGTTGGATGCGCCAGGAAAATACCATTTACCTTCTTATCAGTTGTTTCTGTGAGTTCTGCGTCATAGGTAATCTTACCCTTCTTTATCTCATAAAACCGGGAAGGCACATAATACATCGAATCCGCAGATGGATATTTCTCGGTCAGGTCACTCCCGCCAAACTCCAGGTTCCCATCTCGGTCCAGGTCTTTTACATCTGAACTGATCGCGTTCACCACGGAATCTGCCAGCGAGTGATCAATATTGAATACATACATCCGGTCCTTATTCGGACGGCCATCCACTTCCAGGAAAAGGAATACAGACTTGCCGTTTTCAATCAGCCGGTTACGCCTGCTCTTATAGTTAATGATATCATTCGAAAAAATAAAAGCCTTGTTGCCATTCACGAAAATGGTGCCTTTATAAACCGTAATGAGCTGTTGCTGACTGCTGGTAAAATGTAATTCATTCGCCTGTTTCTGAGCCATAGCCGGCAGGCCCACACAAAGTAAAAGGCATAGTCTGAATAGGTGACGCATCATAGTTTTATTTATAAGGCCTTAATTTAGGTAAATCCCGGGAGATATTTACCGCCATACCAGCACCTTTAAATAATTTTAATGCTCAGTCCTTTGATCGTTTGCCAACCTTCCTTGTCGGTAAGCCGGATCATAAAATGATAATCACCTGCATCTACATTCGCAGGAACAGGAATCTCAATCGCCGTCTGGTAGGTTTTCAGTCCTGCCGGAATGGGAAAGGATTTTATCATTAGAAAAGGCGACTGTGGCGTTTTCACCGGCTCCAGGTTACAGTTCTCCACTTCGGTGCTATGCGTATGATGGTCAAAATTATGATGAATATCCACGCTTACAGAGCCCAGCTGTACATTGTCGCTCAGCTGTGCCCGGAACACGATTGTTTCTCCCCGTTTGATCACACTGCATTGCTTCGGAAAAGCATCTGCTGCGGTGATATTGATTTCCGGGTAGGTGGTATCTACGGACTCGTTCTTATCCTTGCCGCACTGCCCAAACAGTAAAATTGTCAGCGCAGCCAGCGTCGATGTGGTGATTCTTTTCATGGTCACTATTTATAATCGATCGTAATGGGGAGTGATTTATAAACACTCATGTTAAAAGAGGTATTCTTGTAGAGAATCACCAGGTTATATTGTCCCGATTCCCAGGCCTTTTCACCGGTAACAGGGTTAGGTGACGGTTCATTGCCATCCTTATCCGCCCCGATAGTGATCTGTTCTCCACCCCATACGCCATTGATGTTTTTCAGGGTAGCGATCTTGGAAGATGCGGGTAATCCTTTGTGCTCTACTTTAGTGATCACAATCACTTTGCTGAAATCAAGCTGGTCGATGCTTTCAGGATGATAGTTCAGTTTCTTTTTTATAAGCACGGTGTAAAGAATGCCATCGCCTTTGATTTCGGAGATCTGCGCATGTGCTTTCAATACATCGTTCTTTTTAAAGATCAGCTCTTTTTCTACCCAGGTATCCATATAATAGATCAGGGAATCGCCCCTGGAAATCATATCCCTTCCGATCTTTGGATCTACCGGCATAGT
Source organism: Chitinophaga arvensicola (assembly GCF_900110835.1). GTDB lineage: Bacteria > Bacteroidota > Bacteroidia > Chitinophagales > Chitinophagaceae > Chitinophaga > Chitinophaga arvensicola. Next base: position 3,973,728 of record NZ_FOJG01000001.1, on the reverse strand, counting down.
GGCAGGATCGTTGATGATCAGCTCTTCTTTTATTTCCAGTTTAGCGCCGTTTTCATCCAGTACAATAAAGAAGCAATCATACTTTCCTACCGGGGCATTGGCCGGGATGGTAAAGTGTTTATGCACGTTGGTATTTTTCACCCCTTTATATTCGTCCCATTTGAGTTCCAGCTGCCATTGGGAGGCATAGGTTTCACTGGCTTTCTGGCGGATATTAAACTGTACTTCCGCTATCTTTCCGCTAACAATCACATCTGCGTTGAAATGGAAATCCCTTCCTATCAGGGCGCGTTTGTTATTGGCGGTGCCGATCTCAATATTGGTGGCAACGGGTTTGGCCGGCGGCGCCGGTTCATCTTCCTTTTTACAGGCGGTAAATAACGTGGCAAAAAGTGCTGCAGCTAACGATAGCTTCGCGAATTTGCGGACATGTGTTTCCATTCTCATTGTGTATTGATTTTATAGATTAAACGATGGTCAATTTGAGCCAGGTGCTACGCCTGGCTGGCTATCTCTCTGAAAAAAAAAAGGAACTTTGATGGATAGAATAATATTCCTCCCGGCTTCGGGCAACTCAATGAGCCGGTAAAAACTGGTATGGTTCAGGTAACGGGTGTTGAACAGGTTCTGTACCTGGAGACTCACAAGCACCGGCTGCCGTGATAAATGCACTTTTGTTCCCGCCTGCATATTCACTACCTGGTAGCCGGGCGTTTTCTTTTCCGGTGGCACAATGTGGTGCTGATGGGCCGTGATACGATAGTCCACCGACCAGTACGTATCCCTGAAAAGCTTGCCTGTAGCGGGCGTCCAGGTGAGATTAATCAATGCAGATGCAGGCGGGGAAAAGGGCAGCGTATATCCCTTTTTATCTCCGGAAAGCTGGCGGGCATACAGGTATTCACCCAACCATTCGGTGCGGAACTTTTCCGAAAACCGGTACTTCAGCTGTACCTCTCCCCCATAGCGCATTACGCTACTCTGGGCATACTGGAATACCTGGTTACCCGCGCCATAATAATAATCATGATCGGCAGTAGGGTTCAGGTAAATATAGTTGGGGAAGTAATTGTAAAAAGGACTGAGTTGTACAGACCATTTTTTTTCTGTCCAACCTACACTAAGATCTGCCTGGTAACTCTGTTCCGGCGACAATCCAGGATCTCCGCGCTCGTAGCTGAAATAATGATAATTGACGCCATTGGCGCCCAGTTCTTTCGCGATGGGCATACGAAAACTCTTACCTGCATTGGCTTTCAGGTTGAATTTTTCGCGGTTATAATTCATACCTGCCGACCACACCAGGCTATGAAAAGTACGGTTCAGGTCTGCTGCTCTTACAAGATATTGCTGTTCCCCGCTGCTGGTTTTCGAAGGAAACCAATCCGAATAACGGAACAACTGCAACTGGCCGTAATCATACCTCACTGCGCCAAACAACAGTACATGTTCATTCAGCTGATATTGATCATACCCGAAGGCGCCGGCGGTCTTTTGATCAAAAGCCGGCACCAGGAATGTCCACCCGTTGATGATATTATGCTGGTATTCTCCATTGATTCCCAAAGTGATGACGTGTTTGCCGGTGGTAATACGATCCCGGAAATTGGCGGAGTACACCTGCTTATCAAATTCCCGCTCCAGGTCGTGCGGGATCTTCATCGTGTCGGGGTATACCGGTGGCATGTAACCATGGTTGACGTAATGACTGAACTCCTGGCGGAAATTACGCTGGTAGCCCAGTTCCATTTCCAGTTGATGGTGGTTCCATACGTAACTGCTGCGGTTAATCAGTTTAAAATGATTTACCTGTTGGCTGGGCAACTGTATATCGCGGCTGGATGCGTCATGCAGCGCCTCATCTACCCTGCGCGGTTCCAATCCGTGCGCATTGGCAAAGAAACCACTCTTGCTGAAAGTATTGCTGACATAAAATACGGAACGGAATTTTTCTCCGAGGTAGCCCGTGTTCAGGTGCAGCCCTGTTTCTCTTCCTGCGGTATTGCGTAGTTGACGGTGATGCAGGTTTACGGCGTAGTCATACACATACACGGTATCTGTGGGTACCCGGTAATCACCATAGTTCTGATAAGTGAAACGGGTATCAAAAAACCAATGCTGTTTTCGTCCGTAGAGACGGAAAGAGGTACCGTACAGGTTATTATTCGTTTTACCGATCAGGTCTACCGAGCCGCCGAAGGTATGCAGTGGTGGCGGTGGTGGCGGTTTCACATCAATAGCACCGCCTATGGCATCAGAGCCGTACATAAAAGAGGCAGCGCCTTTAATGAGTTCAATATCGCCGGCGGCAAACTGGTCCAGCTCCAGACCATGATCGGCGCCCCATTGCTGCCCTTCATGTTTTACACCTTTGTCGAGTACTACTACACGGTTGAAGCCGAGGCCACGGATCAGCGGTTTCGACTGCCCCGAGCCGATGCCAATGGTTTTGATGCCAGGCAGCCGTTCCAGCGTTTTCATAAGACTTCCGCCCAGGTGACGCTGTATAAAATCCGGTGTTACTATTTCTGTGTTCAGCGGGGCGGTGGCTTTCCGCTCCTGCACATGGTTATCCGCTACCACTACCTCCTGCAATTGCCGGCGTAGCGGCGATAACCGGATGTTGAGATACACATCGGCTGTTTTTATCTTCACGGAAACGTGGTGCTGTCTGTAACCGGGAAGCGCCGTTACCAATTCATAGTCTCCGGCCGGCAGGCCGGTAAAAGAAAAATCACCCTGGGTGTCCGTAATGCCTGTTGCAGCAGTACCGGACAAGGTAATGATTACACCGGAAAGCGGCCGCTGTGCATGATTTACCACTTTCCCCGACAGGCGTACTCCCTGGGCATCTACCCGGCAAAAGCCAAGCAGACAAAAAACAAATACATAAAATGACCGCATGAGAAACAGGGCCTGTATGGCGACAGGCGTATAGCTACAGACAGGCAGGCCTATGGCCCACATGGCTATGAAATGAGTAATGAATAATAACTGAAAACAGGAATGACCTTAAGCGATAAAAGCAAAGGATGGGGGACCTTTGTTAGAGAAACCCTGCAAAGTGAATTTGTAGATGCGCGCATATACCCTGATTCCTAAAACTACCGGTTCAGGCAATGGTACTACCACGATGGGCGGGTAAGATAAATGCAACACCTTGCCCTGACTATGGTCTGCATATTCGCAAAGCGGACATTTATTGACGGTGGTGCTGACGTCTTCCTGGTCATCTGTGGTTTGCTCTGTAGCTGCCTTATGATGATGGTGAAATGCCTGCACTACCGGAACGGAAAGAAAAAGCAATAACAGCAGCACGGAGAGCAGCTGCTGAAAAGGCTTATATATGTATCTTCTTTCCTTTTGCATATTTGCAACAAAGTTGCGTTTAATTTCTTACAATCGCAAATGATTTAAAAAAATTTCATCGACGCATTCACCAACCGAAGTCTAATAATAGTTATATTCGGAAAACAATCACTGATCCCCGTTTTCTGCTGTCTGTGAATAACCGGTATGTGACCTCAATTTTTTTTCCCGGGATTAGTATGTTCATTTCCAGTTGACCCGGCTGTAGTGCTGTTCAATGGCTGAATGATCTTATTTGAAAACAACCGAACATACAGGTATGCTGAAAAAAGCCCTTCTGATATCCATATTCCTGCCCGGGTACTTGTCCGTATCGCAAGCCCAGACGGGCCTGACGCTTCAACAGGCACTACATACGGCGCAAAAAAACAATCCTTTTCTGAAGCCGGAACAACTTAACACCAATATTGCGCAAAGCGATGTGATCACTGCAGGGTTGAGGCCCAACATAAGTCTGAATAATCAGACCCTGCAACTGATGAATGATAAATACTTTGCCACCGGTACCCAGTTTCAGAGTCCGCATAACCGGCAGGTATGGTGGCAGGTCACCAAACCCTTCCAGCTGGCCAATCAACGGAAATACAAACAGGAAGTGGCTATCAAAAATGTAGCCGTCACAGAAAAAAATTATGCGGGGACCGAACTGAGTGTGCTCCTGGAAACCGGCAACAAATGGCTGGACGTATGGTATAATAAAGTAAATCTGGACCTGGTAGAAAAAGCCAAAGGTAATATCGACAGCCTGGTGACCACACAGTTGATCCGCCTTAAAAACCAGGTGATCAGTGAAAGCGATCTTGCCAGAACACAACTGCTGGCAGAACAGTACCAGCTTCAGTTACAGCAGGCCGTACAAAGTTATCAGAGCGAGGCACAGCACCTGCAACTGCTTACCGGCAACCCCGATACCGTTGCTATTGACACCGAAGATCCGGTGATTACGTTGTCCATTACGGAGCAATTAGACAGTCTGCTCAATTTATCTTATCAGCAGCGACCGGATATACAGGTAGCACAAAATACCATTGAAGCGGCCAAAAGCAATATCAAACTGCAACGCGCCCTGGCCATTCCCGTACCTGAAATGGGTGTGATCTACAACCCGCAGAATACCGTTCCCTATTTTGGTTTCTTTGGTACCATCGACCTTCCTTTTTTTAGCCGGAACCAGGGAGAGATTAAAAAATCGAAGTTCCTGCTGCAACAATCAGAACAGTCGTTTTCAGCGGTAAAGCAACAAATAAAAACGGATGTACAAACCGCTTTCAGTGCTTACCTCGTGAATAAAGAAGCGATCCGAAAGTATAGCGGCATTCTCGGCAAATCCACGCAGGTACTTACTTCTGTGAAGTATGCCTATGCCAGGGGCGGTACCACCATCATCGATTTCCTGGAAGCACAGCGCACCTGGTTCGACACCCGGAAAATGTACTATACGGCCTTGTATGACTATCGCAAAAGCTATCTCCAGTTATTATACGTTACCGGATTAATCAATCAACTATAATGATCCAGATGAAAAGAATCATCCACCGTTTACCGGTCGTTTCCCTCCTTGCATGGGGGCTGTTGTCCTGCGGATCGCATGATCCCAAAAAGCAACCGGCGCCTGCTTCCGATAAACCCGTGATAAAAGACAGTGGCCGCGTGATCCAGTTTCCGCCGGATAGCCTTACCCTCAGCTATTTCAAAACAGAACCGGTTACCAAAAGCGATCTTAATGCCCTGCTCACCGCACCGGCACGTGTAGTCGCCACCGTGGTGAAGTCGATCGATAACTCCGGTCAGAACCTCGTACTGTTCGACAATGCAGATCTGACCGCCAATTATACAGAACTGTTGCAGCATATCATCAACATCCGGCAGAAAGCAGGTATTATCCAGCAGAAGCAGGCCATCGTGAACCAGAAGAAAATAGAAGTCGCCCGCTTCCAGGATCTCGCGGATCATGGCGCCGGTACAGGCAAAGATGTATCTGATGCCAAAACGGATCTCATCAGCGCACAAACGGATATGGAGATCGCAGAAACGGACCTGTCGAATGAAAAGACCTCCATCATTGAACATGAATCCAGGCTCAAGATGGCCGGCTTTGATCCGCAGGCGCTGGTACACTCGCCCCTGAATAAGGTATGGATCATTTGTGATATGCCGGAAAACCAGGTGAACAAAGTAAAAGAAGGTGGCAGCTGCTCATTGGTGTTTACCTCCTACCCCAATGAAACCATTACCGGCACCATCGAAGACATTGGAGAAGTAGTAGACAATATTACGCGCATGGTAAAATTACGGATCGGAGTCACCGATAAACAGAACCAGCTCCGCGCCGGTATGTTTGCAACCGTAAAATTCGGCGTAAATGAAGGCAACAGCCTGTCGGTCCCCAAAGCCGCCCTGGTAACTGTACAAGGCCAGAACTATGTATTTGTGAAAAATGCAGATAACACCTTTGCAAGAAAAACAGTATTGCAGGGACCACAGGTAAACGACCGCATCATCATTTACAATGGCTTGCAGGAAGGCGATATGGTAGTCACCGATGGCGCTATGCAGCTGAAGGGGATTTCATTTGGCTATTAAACACCTTAACATGTTACAGGCTCAGATTTTTATCGATAAAAATGATCTCCAGGGCGATCGCCCGCTGTATGAGTTTATCATGCAGTTTTTACTGCTGCACCAGATCAAAGGCGCCACAGCCTATAAAGGCGTGATGGGATTTGGAGTGAACCAGCAAATGAAACGCCCGGAACAGATCTTCTCCTTTGATGACCCGCCTATTATGATCACCTTCATCGACGAGGCAGTGAAAGTGCTGGAAGTATTAAAACAACTGCGCACCCAATACAAAGGAGGCTTTATTATTACTCACGTAGTAGATCCATTTGACGCATGATCCGCAACATACTCATCTTCTCATTACGCAATCGTTGGGCAGTTATCATTGCGGCCATTGTATTGTCCGGTATTGGTTACTGGTGCTTTACCCAGTTAAAAATTGAAGCTTATCCGGATATTGCCGATACCAATGTGATCATTGTAGCCCCCTATGATGGAAGAGCCGCAGAAGAAGTAGAACAGCAGGTTACCATCCCGATAGAAAGAGCGCTGAATAACGTGCCCCGGGTATTGGACCGCAGAAGCCGTACTATATTCGGATTATCAGTTGTACAACTCACTTTCCAGGATGGTACAGATGATTACTTTGCCCGGCAGCAGGTCATTGAACGCTTATCGTCTATCACCCTGCCCGATGGTGTCATTCCCGAATTAGCGCCCCTCACCACTGCGGTGGGTGAAATATACCGTTATGTAGTAGAAGCGCCCGCCAGCTACAGCCCCATGCAGCTGCGCGATCTGCAGGATTGGGTGATCCGGCCGGCCATCCTGCAGGTGCCCGGTATTGCAGATGTCACCAACTTCGGTGGTCCTCTGAAACAATATCACATCCTGACAGCTCCGGATAAATTACGCAAATACAATCTTGTGCTGCAGGATGTGATGGATGCCGTGAGTAAAAACAACCAGAATACCGGTGGTAATGTGATTGAGCGCGGCGGACAAGGTTTCGCCGTAAGGGGCCTGGGTAGCGTTAAATCAGAAAAAGACATCCAGAATATTGTGCTTACTGCCGTGAATGGAACGCCGGTGTATATCCGCGATGTAGCCACCGTAGAAATAACACCACCGCCACCTTCGGGCGTGTTAGGCTATGCTGTACCCGATGCCGGCATTGATAAAGTGGGCTCTCCGGAAGGTATTATCCTGCTTCGCCGCGGAGAAAATCCCAGCGAAGTACTCAAAGCACTCAAAGCAAAAATGGCGGATATCGCCAGTACCTCGCTTCCGGAAGGCGTTACGTTACGGGTATTGTATGACAGAAGCTTTTTAATCGATCATTCGCTGGAAACCGTATCGCATACGCTTTTCATGGGCGTAAGCATCGTCATCATCATCCTTGTTTTTTTCCTGGGCAGTATCCGTTCTGCGTTGGTGGTAACCGCCACCATTCCGTTTGCATTGCTCTTCGCGTTTATTTTAATGCGGCTTACGGGTATCCCGGCTAACCTGTTATCATTGGGCGCTATCGACTTCGGTATTATCGTAGACGGCGCCTGTGTAATGGCAGAGCATTTGATCCGGCGCTACCGCAATGCTACGGAGGCGGAGAAAAAAGGCGGCATCATCGGTATCACCATGCTGGCAGCGCAGGAAGTAGGCAGGGAAATTTTCTTCTCTGTCACCATTATCATCCTGGCATACACGCCTATCCTGATGATGACGCGGGTAGAAGGTAAACTCTTCTCCCCGATGGCGCTCACCCTGGCTTTTGCCGTCATAGGCTCTATGATCTGCGCGCTGTCGCTGATTCCCGTGCTTATTTCATTTGCCTATAAAAAGGCCTTGTCGTCCGATAAGCCCATGAAATCCTATCGCAACCCAGTACTTGACTTCTGCGAACGTGCCTATAAAAACTCCCTGAACTTCTTCCTGCGTTTCCATAAGCAAACCGTGATAAGCGCCGGTATCTTTGTATTGCTCTTTATCGCGCTGGGTACTAAGCTCGGTACAGAGTTCCTGCCGGAACTGGACGAAGGCTCTATCTTCATGCGCGCCTTTCTGCCCGCTGGTGTAACGATCCAGGACAATGCCCTGATAGCGCCCAAAATACGGGAGATTGCCGCGAAATATCCGCCGGTAAAATATATCATCACACAAACCGGGCGTAATGATGATGGTACCGATCCTTTCCCTACCAACCGGACGGAAATACTGATCGGGTTGAAAGACTACCATCTCTGGAGCGATACCATCTCCAAAAAAGAATTGGTGAGAAGAATACAGGCCGACCTGGAAAGAAATATTCCGGGCGCTTCCTTTAACTCCGGGCAACCCATCATTGACCAGGTAATGGAAATCGTGACCGGTAGCGCGGCAGACCTGGCCATCTCCGTAGTGGGCGACGACCTCGCTATGATGCGGGTAAAAGCCGACAGCATCGCCAATATTGTAAAAGCCACAAAAGGATCTGCCTCTGTAAATATAGAACAGGAAGGTACGCAGGCACAACTGGCCATCAATATCAACCGGGAAAACGCCGCACGTTTCGGCATCAATGTCAGCGATATACAGGGTATGATTGAAGCGGCCATTGGTGGTAAAACCATCGGCACACTTTACGATGGCACCAAACGGTATGATATCGTGATCCGTTACCTGCCGGAATACCGGAATACACCGGAAGCCATTAAAAACCTGCAGATCCCCTCTTCAACCGGCGCTTTGATTCCCATGGAACAGGTAGCTGATATACAGTTCATCGACGGACAAACCAACATTTACCGTATTGACGGTAAGCGGATGATTACCGTAAGAACCAATGTGCGCGGGCGCGACCAGGGATCGTTTGTAGCGGAATTACAACAGAAGATCAACCAGCAGGTACATGTGCCTAAAGGATATGACATTATTTACGGCGGACAGTATGAAAACCTGGAAAGAGCGGGAAAACAGTTGTCGCTCACCATTCCGCTCACCATTGTAATTGTGTTCGTATTCCTGTTTATGTTGTTTAAAAGTATGAAACATACTTTCGTTACCATGAGCTGCATCCTGGTGGCGCTGGCTGGTGGCATTGCCGCGCTGTTCATCCGGGGCTATCATTTCAATGTTTCCGGCGGTGTGGGATTTGTGTCCATTTTCGGGATCTCTGTAATGGCAGGCGTACTGCTGGTATCAGCTCTGAACCGGGAAATGTATAAGTCGCCGCTAACCTTACGCGCATCCGTGCAAAAAGTGGCAGTCGATCAGTTCAAAGCCATCATGATGATGCTGATCGTGGCTATTATTGGTCTTGTTCCGGCAGCGCTGAGTACCGGTATTGGTTCCGATGTACAACGACCGCTGGCTACCGTGATCATTGGCGGCTTAACTTTTACCCTGTTGTTTACGCCTGTTGTCATTCCTCCCTTATATTACTGGCTGGAAAGAAAAACGGCTCACAATAGCCATGACACTACATCTGAACAAGATGAAACGCTCTGATGGTAATTGTATATATTTGTAACTATGGCAAAAGAAAAAAATAAACCCGTATCAGTAAGGTTCGATCTGAAGATCATGGAATTGCTGAAAGAAGAACAGAAAATAGAAACCCCACAGCAAGCCTTGAATTTCCTGTCGAATTTCTGGGAGAATAACCGGCCTGCCACCACTGATTTTACAGCAGATGCAAAGCCCGCGAAAAAGAAGCCAGCGGCGCCTGCAAAGAAAACCGAAGAAGGCGATGCGGCAGCACATCCATCCGGTTTATCCGGTATCGATCTGCTCATATGGAAGGCCGAGCAACGGGAAAAAAATAATGATTAGGAATACTATTCTTCCGTTAACGCCCAAAGTAAGCAATCAACCTGGCTGCTGTTCCAGGTAAGTTTTCACTTCTTCTACCGTTTTCCTGGCAGATCTGCCCACACCAATCAATGTGGCAGATGCAAAACCTGTCCAGTTACCATAGCCCACCAACCAAAGCCCGCTAATACCTGTCACACGGGTATCGTTCGTGGCTACTTTTCCACTGGGTTGTACAATACCGGTGGCGGCGAGGTGTTGTAAGGCGGGCTTAAATCCGGTACAGAAAATAACGGCATCTGCTTTTTCTTCGTGTCCATCTGGCCATACGAGACCATCTGATGAGAAGTGTTGAAAAGGGCGTAGTGTCTGTTGATACACACCTCTTGCCCTCGCTTCCTGCACCACAGGCACGGCCACGATATCTCCGAGCGAGAGTGGCTGATATGCTTTGCCCAGTTTCTTCGCTTCATATTGTTGCGTAGCGGCGTCGAACAGGAATTTACCATCAATATTATCGGGAAGAAACACCGGTTCTTTTGTAGTGATCCATAGTGTATCCGTTACTTTCGAAACTTCTGCGAGAATCTGCGCACCGGAATTACCTTCGCCGATAATGGCGGTCCGCTTGCCAGCAAAGGCATCCGGCTGGCGGTATGAAGACGAATGGATACTCACACCTTTGAAATCTCCCGCACCTGCTATTTCAGGTATAAATGGATGAGCATAGGTACCGGTAGCACTGATGACGACTTTGGCGGTATAGCTCCCGGCGGAGGTATGTAATTCAAAGCCTCCATTTTGCGGAGTTACCTGGTATACGGTAACCGGACGTTTTACGGGCAACTGGTACCGTTGTTCATACTCCTGTAAATAACTGATGGTGGCGGCCCTGGAAGGATAATGCGTTGTTCCTCCGGGCATCAGGATACCGGGCAGCGAACTCCATTGTGCAGGAGAAAAAAGGTGAAGGGAATCCCAGGCGTATTGCCAGGCTCCTCCTGCTTCCGGGCTACTGTCGAGCAGCAGGTAACGCAAGTTCGTTCTGCGAAGAAAATAGCCCACAGCCAGAGCGCTCTGGCCGCCCCCGATCACAATCACGTCATACCCGGTTTCCTGTTTGTCCATATGCCTGTATTGAAATACGACGAAGGTATTTTAGAGGCATTGCTCCACAAAATCTTTCGTGTAATTTTTTATGATATTGCGCACCTGCCGGAACGCTGATACGATCTCTTCTTCCGTGCCGATTGCTTTTGCCGGGTCCGGAAAATTCTCGTGCAACTTAATGGCGGAAGAAGGGAAAAAAGGACACCTTTCTTTTGCATGATCACATACCGTGATGACATAATCAAAGTCAATGCCCTGGTATTCGTTGATGTGATTGGACGTATGCATGGAAATATCAATGCCATCTTCTGCCATGGTGGCAATAGCGCGGGGATTCACACCATGTGTTTCCACGCCGGCGCTGAATATTTCCGCCTTATCTCCGGCAAAATAGCGCAGATAACCTTCTGCGATCTGGCTGCGGCAACTGTTGCCCGTGCAGAGTACTAAAACTTTCTTCATATAGTTGTTTTTATAAATCAGCAACAACCGCCTCCGGGTGTGCAGGAATCTTTTGTTACAGGTGTGCCGCAGGTATCGCCCCGGTCTATTGCTTTACATTGGGTGGCATCCGGTTGCAGGTTTACGATCAGTTGTTCCCCATCCAGTATAAATTCTTTAGGATACATCTGACGCGTATCAAAAGCGGCATTTCCAAATTCCACTTTCACCGTTGCCCCGGGATGCAGATCGATGTGCTGTTCTACGAGATGAACGATCTTCATCGCTTTACTGGCGATCATGGCACGATCTGTTTGTACTTCTTCCGGCTCCCATAATTGCACGATGATTTCGGTCCATGCATTCATCTTACCGCCACAGTCAACGGAGGTAACAGGCGCCTGTTTGATTTCCGTGATATGATAAGAAGGTGCCACCAGTTTACCGGCTGCATATTGAAACTGTAATACCCTTTCCGGGTGTTTTTCCAGCTGGTTTTTGAACGTTTGCCAGGTCATTTTTTCATTACTCATGGTAGTATAGATTTTAAGTGTTTTGAACAAGCGGACGATACCAGCGTTTGCGCAGCCAGTAAGCCACGTTTACCAGGGCAATCAGTGCAGGCACTTCTACCAGCGGACCAATTACGCCTACAAAGGCCTGCCCCGAGTTGATACCAAATACGCCGATGGCAACCGCTATTGCCAGTTCGAAATTGTTGCCGGCTGCCGTAAAAGCGATGGCGGTATTTTTGGAATAATCGGCCCCCACGGCCTTTCCCAGGATAAAACTCAGCAGGAACATCAATATAAAATAGATCAGGAGCGGGATGGCGATCCTCACTACATCCATCGGGATCTGCAGGATCAGGGCGCCTTTCAGGCTGAACATCACCACGATGGTAAATAATAAAGCGATGAGGGTAATGGGAGAGATAAAAGGAATAAATTTTTCCTGGTACCATACTTCTCCCTTTATGGCGATCCCGGCATACCTGCTGATGATGCCGGCTGCAAACGGAATACCCAGGTAGATACCAACGCTCTTCGCAATTTCACCCATAGCAATATTTACGTTCATCGCCTTCATACCCAATATCTCAGGCAACCAGGTCATAAAAAACCATGCATATCCGCTGTACAGCAATACCTGGAAAATACTGTTGAGCGCCACCAGCCCGGCGGCATATTCCCGGTTACCATCTGCCAGTTCATTCCATACCATCACCATCGCGATGCAACGGGCCAGGCCAATCAGGATAAGGCCGGTCATGTATTCCGGGTATCCGTGCAGGAACAATACCGCCAGGCCAAACATCAGCAGGGGGCCAATCACCCAGTTTAGCAGCAGCGACAACGACAATACCTTTGTATTGCGGAATACGGCGTTCATCTTTTCGTATTTCACTTTTGCCAGTGGCGGATACATCATCAGGATTAATCCGATGGCCAGCGGAATGTTGGTGCTTCCGGAAGAATAAGATTCGATAAAACCAGCCGATGCCGGGAAATAATAACCGATGCCTATTCCCAGGCCCATGGCCAGGAAGATCCATAAGGTGAGATACCTGTCTGAAAAGCTGAGCTGCTTTCGTTGTGCCGGATTACAATTTTGCATGTGGCGTGTCATTTACGGGTGACTGCAATCAATTGTATAATTGCAATATTACGATGATATAGTATAAAAAATAATGGCAATAGCCTTTCCTGCTGTCTGCTTTTTCAGCAGCAGGATATAATAATGTTTATCTTTTTAAAGAAAGCTTTAGCAGCAGGATCGCATATCTCCTGCCCCTTAAAAAAAGTCGGTTTGCACCGCTAGCAGCAGGATTTAATATCCTGCACTTCCGTAAAGAAGGTCCCCAGAATTTTATGATACTGGTTCCATACCTTCGGATTAATGCAATAACACACACTGGCGCCTTCAATGGTACCCTGGATCAGACCGGCGATTTTCAATTCCTTGAGATGCTGCGAAGTAGTAGCCTGGGCCAGGCCAAGTTCCTCCACCAGGTCGCCGCAAACGCAGGCATTCTTTTTAACGAGGTACTGCAAAATGGCTATCCTGGCGGGATGCGCCAGCGCTTTCGCCATATTGGCAATGTCATTCTGCTGTTTGGTGAATAAATCTGATTTCGTTGCGCCCATAATACCGGTGTCGTTTATCGTATCGCAATATTACGATTAGTCTTTGAATTAACCAATACTTTTTTAAATAGTGCTCCCGACTGTCATTCATGATCACAAAACACCCTTCCGGAAAACATGATCAGTTTTTCGTGAACACCAATTGCTCCTGGCTGTTATCATTATCGTCTTTCAACTTAATCTGGGTATCATTGATGCTGATAATAACCCAATCGTCCGTCAGTTCACCCAATGGCTTGTTGCCATCGCCTTTGGCGCCGAAATCTATATTGTAGCGCGCATTGCCGAAACTCCAGCTGCCGCTTTTCTCCACACCACCCTTTGCCGCTACGGCAGTGCCATTGCTGTTGAATGTAAACGTGTAGCCATTGAAGTCATTGGTATTATTCTCCCCTCTTTCGGAAAACAACGTCACTTTCCAGCTGCCTTTCGACGGCGCACTGGTATCTATCTGGGGTTGATCATCATTGTTCCTGCTACAGGCGGAGATAAGCATAACGCAGGTAGTGAGAGCGGGCAGCCAGTTACGTATTTGCATATAGGTTGTCTATTTTGGTTATCATTCAATACGGATATTCACGCGGTATGGTTGCTATAAAAAGAAAAATATTGCTTAAAAATGTACAAACAAATGCACAACGGGCAATGATTTCCACAAAAAAAACGGCACAAAAAAACTGCGTTTGCCGCATATTCAATGATGCATTTAGGGCATCAGAAATTATATATAAACAACTCATTTTCAACAATATTAAGTATAAGTCAAGCCAAGAAAACCGGTTCCATACGCCGCAGTTTGGTGCGATATTCGTCGTGGTAGAGCCGGATCAAATCGTATGACGATGAACAGGAAAATCCTAATCACAGAAAACGATGTTGATATAAAAATGCTTTTATCATCATTGTTGAGACGACACTATGACGTAAGTTTTCTGGAAGATGCAGACATCCTTTTACAGGGACAATTTGAGACGCCGGATCTTTTCGTACTAAGCACGCATCTATCTGATGTGGACGTATCGAAAGTATGCCAGTATCTTAAAACAAATAAGGCGACGAAGGATATTCCTATTCTGATTATTGCGGGTTCTCAGGATCTCGACTTTATCCGGCATGCATGTCCGGGTGACGACTTTATTATGAAGCCGTTCTCCGGGCCAGAACTACTTGCGAGGGTACATATAGCCATTGATCAGAAAATAAGCCGGTAATAATTACCGGCTTATTTTTTTATACATATCATGGCACCGGCTTTGCTTAGAAGCTGGTCTATGGAAACAAAAACATATCCGGGGAAACCTTTCCCTTTAGGCGCTACCTGGGACGGTGAAGGTGTTAACTTCGCCCTGTATGCAGAAAATGCCACCCGCGTAGAATTATGCCTTTTTGATACCCCCGATGGAGAAGTGACAGCTACCATCCGGTTGTCCGACAGAACCAGCAACGTATGGCATGTATACCTGCCCGGAGCCAAACCCGGACTTCCCTACGGATACCGCGTACACGGGCCATACGAGCCTTCGGAAGGCCACCGGTTCAATCCCAACAAACTACTTATCGATCCATATGCAAAAGCCATCAGTGGTACTATCAACTGGCATAATTCGCTCTTTGGTTATGAACCCGGTCATGCCGATGAAGATCTCAGCTACAGTGAAACCGATAGTGCCCCTTTTCTTCCCAAGAGTGTGGTCATAGATCAGCAGTTCGACTGGGGCGACGACAAGCCGCCAAAAACATCTTACCAGGAAACTATTATTTACGAAACCCATGTAAAAGGTTTTACCAAATTACATCCGGGCATTCCGGAAGAGATACGCGGCACCTACAAAGGCATGGCGCATCCTGTTACGATCGATTATATCCGTCAGCTTGGCGTAACCGCCGTAGAGCTCATGCCTGTGCATCATTTCGTGGCAGACCGGCACCTGGTAGATAAAGGACTGACCAATTACTGGGGATATAACAGCATTGGCTTCTTTGCACCCGATGCACGTTATGCGGCCTCCGGTACCTGCGGAGAGCAGGTCGCCGAATTCAAGGAAATGGTAAAGGCCCTGCATGCCGCAGGTATTGAGGTAATACTGGATGTGGTATATAACCATACCGCAGAAGGCAATCACCTAGGCCCCACCCTTTCCTTCAAAGGAGTAGACAATGCCGTATACTATCGCCTGACGGACGACAAACGCTATTACATGGATTATACAGGCACCGGCAATACGTTGAATGCCCGGCTGCCAAATGTACTCCGCCTCATCATGGACAGCCTCCGCTACTGGATCACAGAAATGCATGTGGATGGATTCCGCTTTGACCTCGCTGCCACACTGGCCCGGGAACTTCATGAAGTAGACCGCCTCAGTGCCTTCTTTGATATCATTCACCAGGACCCGGTTATTTCACAGGTAAAACTGATCGCAGAACCCTGGGACATCGGCGAAGGCGGCTACCAGGTGGGCAAGTTCCCTCCCGGATGGGCCGAATGGAACGGAAAGTACCGCGATAGTATCCGCGATTACTGGCGCGGCGCCGACAGCACCCTGTCGGAATTTGCATCCCGCATTACCGGCAGCGCCGATCTGTATAAAGAAGATTACCGCCGCCCCACCGCCAGCGTCAACTTCATCACCGCACACGATGGATTTACCCTGCAGGACCTCGTATCTTACAACGATAAACACAATGAAGCCAACGGAGAAGATAACAACGACGGCGAAAATCATAACCGCTCCTGGAACTGTGGGAATGAAGGCCCCACGCACGACCCGCTGGTGAATACGCTGAGAGACCGGCAGAAAAGGAATTTCATTGCCACCCTGTTTTTATCACAGGGCATTCCGATGTTACTGGCAGGCGATGAAGCAGGAAGAACACAACAAGGCAACAACAACGCCTATTGCCAGGATAATGAAGTAAGCTGGGTAAACTGGGAACAGATGGACTCCGCACTGATCGACTTTACCAAAAAAGTAATCGCCCTGCGGCAGCAACATCCTATCTTCCGTCGTAAACGCTGGTTCCGTGGCCAACCCGTAGAAAGTGTAGGCGTAGAAGATATTGCCTGGTTCCTCCCCGAAGGCGATCATATGTCGGAAGAACACTGGGATACCGATTTCGCCCGCTCCCTCGGCGTATACCTCAATGGCCTGAGCTTACGCACCCGCGATGCCAAAGGGAATAAAATCCTGGATGATAGTTTTTACCTGATCTTTAATGCGCATCATGAAGAACTCAACTTCCAGCTGCCTCCCGCTGCATATGGTGAACAATGGCAACTGGTGCTGGATACCGCCACTGAAGAAACCGGCGCCACTTATCCCGCTGCTACACAGATAACCGCCGCCGGCAGATCATTGCTGTTGTTAATGAAGGAAGAAAATAAATCAGTCTGATATCTTTTTCAATAAAGCCACCGGGAAGCGATCCAGTAAAGCCAATGGAAGCTTCCCGTCCACGGCCCCGATACTTTCCCCCGTAAATATATCCTGCCATTGCCCCTGGAAAGCACTATCCAGTAATAAATAACGTTGCTCAAACACCACCTCCTCCGGTAATGCCGCCAGCACGATACATTGATCGTTTCCATATTGTCTGGCATAAGCAATCAACGGATCCTGCTGCCCGCTCAATGCAATATAGTCGCCCTGCTGAAACAAAGCCCCATTTGCTTTCCGGAAGGCCAATGCCTTACTCACCACAAACATTTTCTCCCAGCCTAAACGCCGGTTTTCAGTCAGCAGCTTAAACAAAGCCACCCTATCTTCCTGCTCCTGCTGTTGCAGGAGCGATAACATATTCATACGGCTGATATAATCTACCAGCCTTCTGTTGTCCGGATCTACAAAACTGAAATCCCATAGCTCGCAACCCTGGTAAATATCAGGAACACCCGGCGCCGTGATCTTCAACACCTGTTGACTCAACGCATATTGCGCTGCGCGCGGATGGATCTTTTCCATGAATGCGCGGATACTTTCAATAAAAGTATGTGATGGATCAAACAGCCGTTGAATAAAAGCAAGACAGGTATTTTCGTAATCTTCATCCGGCGCAGCCCAGTTACTCCGTTCCTTGGCTTCGCGCAAGGCTTTGATCAGGAAGTCTGATAACCGTTGGATAAAATCTTCCGAAAGATCTTCGTTCTCCGGATAACCACCTATGATACTCTGGTAAATAAAAAATTCATCGTTCTTTGCCGGTAATGCTGCTTCGCCGAAGCTACTGTTCATCTCATGCCATTGCTGCAACTGCTGGATCCAGGTATCGGGCAACAGGGTGAGCATATTGATACGGATGCGCGCATCCTCTCCTCTTTTGGTATCGTGTGTAGCAGTGGTGTTCAATGCGCCTGGAAACTGTTGCTGCCGCCTGATACTGCGTTCATGAAAAGCCGCAGGAGAGCAATGATGGCCTACCGGTGCATCTCCTACTTCATTGTGCGACAACAACGCATTGTACACATAAAACACGGTGTCTTCCACGCCTTTCGCCATCAGCGGCCCTGTAAACTGCATCATTCTTTTCAGGAACTTCAGAGCTACGGAAGGTCTTTCATAATCTTCCTGCCACCAGGTATGCAGCAACCGGAACTCTTCCGACAAAGCAGGGGCATGATCTGCCGCCAATGCCAGCGCAGTTTCCAGCACGGATACATCTCCCGGAGGTAATGGCCAGGATTCGGGGTAGATGCGATATACCGGCATGCACACCATCCACAATCCCAGCGCCGCTTTCAGCTTCTGGCGATCCGTTTGCCTCGGCGCCAGCTGGTATTGGAACAGGAGCCATACCAGGTTGTCCCATTCTGCCCCCAGCTGCGTTTGCAGGATCATCGTTTTTTTCTGCTGCACCAGCTGACCATACTTCGCCAGTTCAGGAAACTGCCCCCGGTAAAAGCGACTGATCTTTTCCTCTCCCAACGTATTCGTAAGCAGGTGATTCACATCCGCCAGAAATTCGTAACCGGTGGTGCCATTCAGCTTCCAGTCGCCCGGCAGCGACTCCCCTTCCGCCAGGATCTTTTCCGCAATGATATAACAGTCCTCTCCGAATGCTTCGCGCAATCTTCGTATATACATGGCCGGTTCCAGTAAGCCGTCAATGTGATCAATACGCCATCCCTGGATCAGTCCTTCCCCGTATAATTCCAACAGGAAGCGATGCCAGGTATCAAACACCGCTTTATCTTCCATCCTCAGGGTAATAAGACCGTTCACCGTAAAGAAGCGGCGGTAGTTGAGCTGCTGTTCCGTTTCCCGCCAATAGGTGAGCAAATAAAACTGATGCTCCAGGAGTAAGTGCAACAGCGCTTCGTGGTGGTTTACCTGTGCTAAAAAATCGTCCGGCGTATGGCCGGCAAACAGGGCCTGTTTGCGTTGCTGCCATTCTGCCGCAGGCAGGTGCAGGTGGATATCATGTTTCAACTGTTGCAGGAGTGCTTTTATCTCCGGTTGTAATTCTTCAAAGGCGTCGAGTAAAATATCATAAGCGGGGGCCGACAAAGGAAAAGACATGCCAGCGGCATCGATCACAAATCCATTTTCACTCACCGCCAGCCGGATCTGTTTCGCGGCGATGGCTTCCGTTAAAGGTTGCCCCAGGAAAGGAATCATCAGCCGCCCGTGCAAACGCGGATCATGATGCTCCCAGTCGATATCAAAGAAATGATACCAGGGCGATACCGGTCCTCTTTCCAATGCGTCCATCAGCCAGGCATTGCCGGGATGCAGCGCCATATGATTGGGCACAATGTCCTGTACCCAGCTCATGCCACGTTGCTGCAGCGATGCGCTGATGCGGCGGAGGTCTTCCAGTGTACCGATCGCCGGATTGATGCGATGGGGGTTGATGCCATCGTAGCCGTGCATGCTTCCCGGCACCGCATCAAAGATGGGCGACGCGTATATGGTGGTAATACCCAGCTGTTGCAGGTAATCGAGTATTTCTTCCAGGTGTCTGAAAGTAAATGTTTCATTAAACTGTATGCGGTAGGTAGTTAGTGGTAAGTTTGTGTCAGTTTTCATAAGCAATGATTTCATAAACTACGGCCGACAAAGGCGATATCATCAACGGCTGATCATCAGCTACCGCTGTATTGGTACCCGGGCCATTGAATGCCAACGCAGCAGAGTCAAATAGCAGGCGTAACTTTCCATAAGTTGTATAAGACAGTTCGTGACTGGTAATACCTGCATTAAAGACGATCAGCAATGCTGCCGCGTCTTTACTTCGTTCCAGCACCAACAAGTCTTCACTATTGGTATGATGTACGCGGGTGGCTTCCCTTGCGGTATTCAACAATGCGGGAGTGTTCTTCCGCAACAATAACAGTTCCTTATAATAACGCAGGAGCGCCGCATGATGCCCCTCCGCTGTTTGCCAGCTTAATTTACTTTGTGCAAAAGTGTGGGTATCCTGCGGATCAGGAGCTTCGCCGGTATGTGCAAACTCTTGCTGCCGGCCTTCTCTCACGGCCTTTATCAGATCGGCATCTCCATGAGAGGTAAAAAACAGGAAAGGATTTTTTTCTCCATATTCTTCCCCCATAAATAACAAGGGAATAAAGGGAGATAATAATACCGTGGCAGCAGCCAGTTTCAGCGCTTCAAAGGAGAGCAGGACAGATAGGCGCTCGCCCATCATCCGGTTGCCGATCTGGTCATGATTCTGTGCAAAGACCACAAACTGATGAAATGGGTTATTGACCGGCTTACGGCCAAATCTTCTTTTGCGGTGAACAGAATATTCACCGGTATATACATACGCGTTTTCAAAAGCGTGGCGGAGGTGTTCAATACTACCAAAATCTTCATAATATCCCTGCTGCTCACCGGTAAGCCGGCTATGCAATGCATGATGAAATTCATCGGCCCATTGTGCATCCAGGCCATAGCCGCCTGCTTCCACGGGGTCAATAAAACGGGGATTATTCAGGTCGATTTCCCCGATAAGCAGTTTCCGCATTCCCGTGCGTGCTTCCAGTTCCTTTACGGCCACCGATAATTCCTGTGTGAAGTGTATGGCACTGTTATCTGAAAAAGCATGTACGGCATCGAGGCGAAGGCCATCGATATGAAATTCCTCCAGCCACATCAACGCATTCTGAAGGTAGAATCCACGTACACCGTCGCACCAGGGTTCATCAAAATTGATAGCATCTCCCCAGGGGGTTTTGTATCTGCCGGTGAAATAAGGACCATAGTCGTAGAAGTAATTCCCTTCCGGTCCCTGGTGATTATACACTACATCCAGAATTACGGCTATGCCCAGCGCATGTGCTGCATTGACGAGCATTTTAAGATCATCCGGTGTGCCGTAACTGTTTTGTACCGCGAACGGATATACGCCGTCGTATCCCCAGTTGCGTTCGCCGGGAAACTGTGCTACCGGCATCAGTTCTATCGCAGTGATGCCGAGTTCTTTCAGGTAGTCGAGTTTTTCACGGATGCCGGAAAAGGTACCGGGAGCAGAAAAAGTACCGGTATGAATTTCGTAGATGATGAGTTCCGTTGCGGCCAGTCCCTTCCAGTGCTGGTCTGTAAATACAAATGTTTCGTCCGGTATGGCAGAGGGGCCATGTACTCCTTCCGGCTGCCAGCGGGAAGCAGGATCCGGGCGCTGCAAAGCACCATCCAGCAGATACAGGTAACGTGCGCCGGGATATATATCCGTAACCGTTAGTTCCCAGTATCCTTCGGCAACGGCCTTCATGGGCAGCGTCTGATCGGGCAGCACCAATGCCACTTCTTTCCGGAAAGGCGCCCACAGGCGAAAAGTGGTAGTGCCATCCGGAGCGCTGCGGGCGCCGGCTAAAGGATATTTATTCATGAGCAGAACGGTTATATAGTTGAGTCCATTTCTTTAAACGGTTCATGGTTTTCTTATCAAATTCACCGGGCAACATTCTCCAGGTCCAGTGTTGACCTTCCCCGGCAGGTGTGTTCATCCTGGCTGCTGCGCCAAGTCCAAGTACATCCTGCATAGGCAATATCGCAGTAGCTGCCACGGAGGCATAGGCGAGGCGGCCGAGCAACAGGTGTGCTTTTTTCTTCCCGGGATTTACACCGGTATATTGTTTCAGGTGCCCCGTTTCCAGTGGACCGGCCTCCTGCTGCCACCAGCCGAGTGTTGTATTATTATCGTGCGTACCCGTGTAGGCGTAACAGTGAGTCGGGTATTGATGCGGGATATGCTCGCTTTCCGGCATATCTTTTCCGAAAGCAAACTGTAATACTTTCATACCGGGCAAACCGGTTTTATCCCGGAGGTCTGTTACCGCAGCATCGATAGCGCCAAGATCTTCTGCTACGAAAGGATTATCCGGGAAGGCGCTGATCATGGCTTGCAACAGATCGCTGCCGGGGCCGGGTTCCCAGGTACCTGTTTCTGCGGTGGGCGCCTCTGCCGGTACCTGCCAGTAAGCGGCAAAAGCCCGGAAATGATCCAGGCGTAAAAGGTCGAACCAGTGCAGGTTGCGGCGGATACGTTGCAACCACCAGTTATAGCCTGCTGCTTTCATCTGTGCCCAGTTGTAGATGGGCATATTCCATCGTTGGCCGCCCGCATTGAAATAATCCGGTGGCACACCTGCTACGCTGGTCATCTGTCCTTTATCGTCCAGCAAAAAAAGATCGCGGTGGCTCCATACATCTGCGGCGGCATGACTGATATAAAAAGGCAGGTCACCAAACAGGGCGATGGAGCGCTGATGGCAATAATCTTTCAGTTGTTGCCATTGCCGGTCAAAAATAAATTGCCACCACTGCTCTTTTAAAGCAATGACGGCATATTCGCTGTTGAGAGTGGCTTCTTTTTTACGGTCGGCCGCCGGCCATTCCTGCCAGGGCTTATTGCCATATTTCACCGTAAGGGCTTTGTGGGTAGCATAGCTTTGCAACCAGGCTTCTTCCTGGATGCAGAAGGCTTCGAACTCCGCGTGGAGTGCCGGGAAAGAACCGCTGCTGAAATTCAGCCAGGCAGATTCCAGCATCGCTACTTTATAACGGGCGGCAGTGGCAAAATCGACCGCACTGGTGGACGGCTGCTGGTATTTAAGCAGACTTTCCGCTTCCAGCAAACCTTCAGTGACCAGCAGGTCCGGACTGATCAGCAAGATATTGCCGGCCATGGCAGACAATGCGCTGTAAGGCGAACCATTGCCTGCATCGATCGGGTTAACAGGCAGCACCTGCCAGATACGCTGACCGCTTTTCTGCAACTGATCCGCAAACGTCCTGGCAGCCGGCCCCATATCTCCTATTCCAAAAGGACCCGGCAAAGAAGTTAAGTGCAGGAGGATGCCTGCCTTCCTTGCCGGTTTGCCAGCAGGTGGTAATGCCATATGTTGCGTATTTTAATGGTAAAAACTCAGGCCGACAGCCGGTGCGGCGCCTCCAGTAATACCTGGTGACGTTGTAACATTTCCTTGATAAGTACGGCCACATTGCTTAATGGTGAAACCGGTGCAGGTGCTTTTTCCACCGTGAACGTCTGTTCAAAAATCATTCTGAGGGCATCGCGCAAAGTGTAAATATCCCGTTGCTTTAACAGGCAGCCGTTGAAACCCGCTGCGGTCAGGGGCGCCAGGGCTAATGCTTCGCCCGGGGCCGCAAAATGCAATACGGGAATATCTGCCAGCCGGCTTATTTTACGGACATGCTTCATAAAAGCAGTCGCATGTTCTACCGGCAGGTCTGCACTGATAAAAATATAATCGGGAATAAAATCGGAGTGTTGCTTCAGGTAAGCAAGCGCATCAAAAGTATTATCCTGGCAAACGCAGGCACGGTTTACCTGTAATAAGTCCAGTGATAAATAAAACTGGATACGCTGATCGGGCTTTGCGTCAATTAACAGGCTGGTGATTTTCTTTTTCATACGACAATATATTGGGATCTTATTTTATCAGACCCGCAAAACAAATCAGATGCCGGATGATGCCATTTCTGCAAACCCGCTATTGAAGCCGGTTTGCAGAAATGATGTTTTTTTATATCATGGGGATAATATCACTCAGTTGTGTAATAATTTCGCAGTGCTGTATTCACAGTTAGCACGGATTCCTATCCATTCCGTTTGAAAGCCAGCAACCGGAGTGCATTAAATACCACTACCAGTGTAGAGCCTTCGTGGGCAATCACAGCGGGACCGATACTGGCAATACCAAGGATGGTGAGTGGTATGAGCAGTGCCACCATACCCAGGCTGATAAAGAGATTTTGCCGGATAATCCCTTTTGCCTTGCGGCTCAGCGCAATGGCAAAAGGCAGCAGGTCGAGCCGGTCGCCCATCAGGGCTATATCGGCGGTTTCCAGCGCCACATCAGATCCGGCAGCGCCCATAGCGATGCCTACGGTACTGTTGGCCATGGCGGGTGCGTCATTCACCCCGTCGCCGATCATCGCCACCTTCCCTTCGGCGGTCCTTAATTTTTTGATGGCTTCCACTTTCTGTTCGGGTAATAAGCCACCCCATGCCTCCGTTAAACCCGTTTGCTGCGCAATGGCATCTGCTACCTGCTGGTTATCTCCCGAAAGCATGATCATTTTCCGGATACCGATCTCTTTTAATTGCTGCAATGCCGCTTTGGCTTCGGGCCGTGGCGTGTCCATCATGGTGATGACACCGAGGAAGCGGTCGTCCTGACGCACCAGCATCGAGGTATTGCCTTCGCTTTCCAGGGCGGTCATTTTTTGCTTTAAATCGTCGGGCAGCGCGGTACCCCCCAATTCTTCAAACAAAGCCCGGTTGCCTATATAAATGGCCGAATTTTGCCAGTTGGCCTTGATACCTTTTCCCAACACCGCTTCCAGTCCCTGTGCTTCCGGGATCGGCCGGCCTTTTAACTTTTCCTTTCCATCCGTCACAATCGCCTTTGCCAGCGGATGATCACTCAGCGCCTCTACTGCTACGGCAGCTTCCAGCAATGTATCTTCTGTTACCCCAGCAGCGGGGATCACTTTCGTGAGCCGGGGCTTTCCTTCCGTGAGCGTACCGGTTTTATCAAAAGCCAGTGCGGTTAACGTACCCAAATCTTCCAGCGGGCGGCCTCCCTTTATCAGCACCCCTTCCCTTGCTGCCCGTCCTACACCACTCAGCACAGCGCTGGGGGTGGAAATGGCCAGTGCACATGGACTGGATGCTACCAGCACCGCCATAGCGCGGTAAAAGCTATCGCTGAAAGTTTCATCCAGCACCAGAAAGGCGAAACAAAGTAGTACTACGAGGATCAGCACTGCCGGTACGAAGTATTTTTCAAACCGATCTGTGAACTGCTGGGTGGGCGACTTCTGCGTTTGAGCTTCGTTCACCAGCTTCACCAGTCTTGATAACGTGGAGTCCTGCGCCAGTTTAAGCACCTTTATTTCCAGGGAACCGTTACCATTGATAGATCCGGCAAAAACAGTATGCACGGGATCATTGGCGTTGCTGTCTGCCGGCGCTGCCTTCTTATCTACCGGTATACTTTCCCCGGTAATGGGCGCCTGGTTCACACTGCTGCTACCGGCTACCACCATCCCATCTGCGGGTATCTTCGTATTGGGTTTCACCACAATAATATCATTGAGCTGCAATTGTTCAATGCCCACTTCCTTTACCTCGCCGTTCTTTTTGAGTAATGCTGTTTTAGGTGCCAGTTCCGCCAGCGCCGCAATGGATTTGCGGGCTTTATTCATGGCGTAATGCTCCAGGGCATGGCCCAGGCTGAACAGAAACAACAACAGCGCGCCTTCCTGCCAGGCGCCGAGGATACCTGCCCCCACTGCGGCCACCAGCATCAGGAAATCTATTTCGAACTTTCCTTTCATCACGGTTTCCACCGCTTCTTTGGCCGTGAAGTAGCCACCAAAAAAATACGCGGCAATATAACAGGCCAGGCTTACCCAGGCGGGCAACGCCGTTACAAAGGATAATCCGAAACCGACAGCCAGGAATGCGCCACAGATAAGACTAAAAATAAGTTCGGTATTCTTTCCGAAGATACCGCCATGATCATGGTCGTGCTCCTCTCCTTCGGCATGTGTATGTTCATGCTTGTGTTCATGGTCGTGCGTATGTTCATGGTCCACCGCTTCCGTTTCTACATGCACCGGAGTAAGTCCCTGCCGCTTAATCAGCGCCAGCACCTGCTCCTGGCTGCTCACCTGTTTATCAAACTCGATGCTGATAAAACCGGAAGCCCCCACGCTCACTTCCACGATGCCCTGCTTACGCCGTAAATTATCTTCTATAATGCGCGCATGTCTTACATGGCGTATGCCTTGTACTTCTATCGTGAGATGACCATAATGGGCTGTTAATTCCGCTCCCGCGCGTGTAGCCAGTTCCGTTATTCTCTCCAGGCTGATCACATCTGCATCATAATGAACGCAGAACAGGTGTTTGCCATCGGTGTCGCTGATATGCACTTTTTCAATGCCCTGCCGGCCCTGTAATAATGCGATGATGCGTTCTACACAATGATCTCTTTCGTCTTTTACTTCGGGTAACAGTACAGGTATTTCTACCTGCCACTTTTTGATAGCTGCCATTGATGAATCTTTTTGGAGGTCTGTTGTTGCAACACTATCAAATATAAAATATTCCATCAAGACCGCTACCGTAAAAAATTGCAACTAAGCGGCATTCTATTTAAATCCCATCAGTGTCCGGATCTTATCTGCCTGCTCCGGTGAAGTCAGTTTTTCGAGCAACAGGAAAGCCACGTCCAGTGCTGTAGAAGGGTTCCAGGAGGTAACAATATTCCCATCTGTTACAATAGCTTCATTCACTACGTTCACGCCCAAACCTTTCAGGGTTTGTTGTCTTACCGGGTTCAGGTTATAAGTAGTTCCACGGCGACCATGCAGGATACCGCTTTTCGCAACCGGGAATGCACCTGTGCAGATGGTCGTAATAGGTTTCTGCTGCGCTTCAAACTGGCGGATCAGCGCCAGGAAACGTTCATCATAAGCATGTTCGTAAAATCCATATTCTGCAAAGCCACCAGGTATGGCCAGTGCATCAAAATCGCTTACGTTTACTTCGTCTGTCGTATAGTCCACGAGTACCCGCTGTTTAAAGGTACTCGTCACTTCTCTTTGCAATCCTACAGAGTAGAGCGAAGTGGTGCCGTCACCATCTACCAGGTTCCATCCGATAACATCGATAAATACGCTGGCTTCAAACATTTCAAAACCATCTGCGAGGAGTAAAAGTACTTTTTTCATATGGGGATCAGTTTAGCGGTATGTGGCAAAGGTAAGCAGTGAGGTTCGCAGGGGCTTGCTTAATTTTGTCGGATGGCGGCCTGTTTTTGTCCTGTTTACAGATGTACAAATAAAAAAGCAGGCGCGTAATATACGCGCCTGCTTTAGCTCTTCACTTATTTTACTTACTCACTTTCTTCAACATCCCCGGATACACCACGCCATCTGCCTTCTCCAATGAAATACCCAGCAATTTTGCAATCAGCGGGGCCACATCTTCCAATCCGATAACCGGTACTGTTACATCTTTGCCAAGGCCTGCACCGATGGCGATAAAGCCGGTCTGTATTTCCCGGAAATCAGGATAATAACCATGTGCACCGCCGCTGGTGGCTTTGATGGCATCGCCTGTTCTGGCGGCAGAAAAAGCAATACCCTGTACGGCGCTGAGTGCCAGCATCGCATCCGGATCTGCACCCACTTTTTCGAGAGCCGGTTTATCCAGTACGGTAAATAACTTTTGTATACCAGCTGGTAATTCACTGAGCATTTTCTTTACCTGCTGTAAAGTTTTAACGTCATTTTTATCTTTCAGTTTGAGGAAAACAGATCCTCCACCGCTATGAAATAAAGCTTTCCAGCTGCCGGGATCTGCGGTAGTACCGGCTAATCCTTTTTCTGCCAGCCATACGTTGGGAGAAATACTGGTATGCACATCTACAAAACCGTGGTCACCGGTGATGATGATAGCGGTGCTGTCTTTGATACCTGCTTTCTCAATCGCTTCGAGAATGGTACCGATACCATGATCTGCTGCAGCTACTGCCTGTGCTACATCCGCTCCTTCACGACCCACGCGGTGCTGTACTTCATCGGTGCAGGGCAGATGTACGGTGAGCAGATTGGGCTTATACCTGGTAATGAGGTAAGCCGCCATCCTGCTCAGTGTTTCATTCATACCCAGGTAACGCAGGTTCATATCGGTGCTTTGCAATTCACCGGTGGCGTAGCGCTGTACTTCTTCAAACAATCCTTTAGGTGTTGCCTGCTCACTGGTGGGCTGGCGACGATCACCCGGATTCGTCAGTGAAAAAGTTTCCGGGATATTGTAGTCTACCGGCGCACCCACGGATACCGGCCAGGACACAGATGCAGATATTAACTTCGCTTTATGCACAGCATCCCATAAGGTTTCTGCTTTAATATGACTGGTTTCTGAATACCAGCGGCCACTTGCACCTTCCGGCTCAAACGGGGTGTTATAGCAGATGCCATGTTTGGCAGGCGCCACACCGGTGATCAGTGTGGTATGTGAAGGATAAGTGATGGTAGGGAAAATACCACGCACCCCGGTGGCATGCACGCCTTTTTCTTTTATCTGCTGCATGTTGGGCGCCGGCCAGCGGCTGTCCAGGTAGAAGTCGGGACGGAAACCGTCGATACTCACCATTACTACATACTTTGCCTGTTGTGCTGCCAGCTGTCCTGTCAGCAATATATATGCTCCTATCGTTAAGATAATACGTTTCATCAGTTCAACTTTTAATTAATAAACGGAAAAATTTCTTTGGCATGTTTGTTATTCACCAATACGGCATTCATGTCGTATTTCATGGTCACAACGCCGTTTGCTTTGTCGTACGTGAAATCATCCATGCCCCTGTTCAATGGAATAAAGGCAGGGATCTGCGCTTTGATATCCGTATCTTTTACATTAGGATTATTCAGTTGCTCTGTTTGCGAAACAGGGAACTTAATACCCAGGTCCGTCATTCTTCTGCCTTCGGCGATAAATATTTCCTGGCGCATACGATACAGTACATATAACAGGCGGTCCTGTGTAGTAGCTGTTTGCAGGTCATTTACGGTGACCATGGTACCGGACACCGTATAGGCTTTGATGTTACCTGCCTGTCTGTTCAGTACATAGTTGCTGCGCAGGGAATCGGCGGCATCAAATTTCACTTTTACGGCTGTCAGCGGATAGTCGGTCCTGTTACCACCATTGCGGGTTTCTTTCTTATCGTCTATTAATACTACCGGGCGGCCATTTACCACAGACAACAACTGTAACAAGGTATTTCTGCCGTCATCGAGATTCCCTGCGGAGATCTGTGTTTCCGCCAGGATGAGAAAACCTTCTTCTGCTTTCACGATGGTTACCGGCTTCTGATCGGTGGCAGGTAAACCGGTGTGATAATATTTAGGATCCAGGAAGTCCAGGCGTGGTAAAGGTGCAAATTCGTTGTTGGTAGATGAATACAGATAGGTCTGCATATCGTTCGGCACATTGTTCACCCCATCATACTTTACCTGTCTTAACAAGGCGGTGTTATTGAGGGCTGTTTTGGCGTAAAGCGCCGCATTGGCAGCATCTCCCAGGGCATAATATACCCTCGCCTTCAACAGCGTGTACGCGGCAATTTCAGCGGCATCCTTGCTCAGGCCGATCGCCTTATTCAGTTGATCGAGCGCTATGTTATAGTGCTGCGCAGGTGTAAGTACGGCTCCTTTGGCGGCGCCGGGTAATCCTACAAACAGCTCGCCGCTGAGCAGATGGGCAAAAGCCCCGCTGAAATATACTTCGGCAGAATCGGACGCTGTGCTGGAAGCATCTGCGGGCAACACTTTCGTTAATCCGTATTCAGACATTTCCCGTAAGCGTTGTACCTGTACCTGCAGGTTGTTGACATCCAGGTCGAAATAGTCGATCTGCGGAATATCAAACACTTTGCTGCTGAGGGTACGGTTGTTGAAATAGTTGTCAGATACCAGTTCGGTACTTACTACTACCTGGTTCATGGTAAGTGCCAGCTGCCTGCGCATACCGGTCACCCAGCTTTTCGCCGGATTGGGATTATCGAGGTACACCGGTTCGGTTACATTCGGATTTAATACGGAGCAGCCATGTAAAGCCAGCATACCGCCGGCGATGATAATGGAGATATATTTTTTCATGAAGATCTTTTTTAGAAGTTTAAGCGTAACGTACCCAGAAACTGGCGCGGTGCAGAATAAGTAGCGTAAGAGATACCACCGGTGGTGGCGCCCCCCTGGCCCTGTGCACTACCACTGATCGTTGCTTCCGGATCAAAAGAAGAAGCGGCAAAATTGAACGGGTTCATGGCAGAGAAACCTACGTTGGCCGATTTCACTACTTTACGGAACATAGCCGGTTTCCAGCTATACGTTACACCGATCATCCGCACTTTGATAAAGTCTGTTTTCTCTGTGAACATATTGGTGAAATTGAGCCAGTTGGTGCGCTTGTTCTTATCAATTTCTGCCTGCGGAATACCCTCGTTACCCGCGCCGTAGTTGAAGCGGAACTGACGGTCAAAGGAGTTCGCATAAGCACCTTTCTGATAGTCGGCGTTGGCAAAGAAGTTCAGTTGTTTGTACCGGAAGTTCAATCCCATGCTACCAAACAGGTTGGGAATAGTAGTACCCAGGCTCTGTTGTGCTACCGTTGATTGCAGCGTGCCATCAGGTCCGAATACTCCATAGTTTCCTCTCAGGTAACCCACCGGATGCCCCTGCTCTACCACTGTTTGAATGGTTCTGGCGCTGAATCCGTTGATGTTGAAAGGTGGTACGCCACCGGCATCTTCCACGTTATTGTATAAAGTGTTCACGGAAGCATTCAGGCGCAGGGTAATGTTTTTTGTTTCTACCGGTACTCCCGTGATGCTGAATTCCCAGCCTTTGTTCAGGATCTTGCCTACGTTGTACAACTGCGACAAAGACTGTCCTGTGGAAGGCGTAGGTGGCACATAGAACAGTGCATGGGTAGTGATGGAATTGTAGTACCCGGCAGAGATCAGGAGACGGTCTTTCAGGAAACCCAGGTCTACGCTTCCTTCTGTGGTCTGCGTTTTCTCGGGGCGCAGGTTATCATTTCCCGGCTGGCCAAAAAATGCGGCCTGATCGCTGTTGTATCCCTGGAAAGCAATGGTTCTTTCATTGGCAAATGGCGTAGGCAGGTTACCGGCAATACCGTAACCACCTTTCACTTTGGCGGAGGTAATTACCTGCGACAAACCGCTAAACCATGGTTCTGCGCTCGGAATGTAAGAGAATCCCACTTTAGGATAATACTGGATACCGATGTTTTTACCAAAAGCCGGGTTACCATCACCACGAATACCAAAATCGAGGAACAGTTTATTTTTAAACCCGATGTTCTCCTGGATATATACGCCATAGTTCACGGCTTCCAGGTAAAATTCATCACTGGTTTTAGTGGCGGCATCTTTGATATTTTTTGCACCATCGCGGATATTGCTGCCGTTGTAAGCGATCTGCTGGTCTTCGTTACGGAAGAACTGCGTACCGGCTGTTGTTACAAAGGAGAAATCATTTACTTTGGCTTCATACTGTCCGTTCAACTCCAGGGTGATGCCCAGGTATTTGCGGTCGTTGTTGTTGATGCTACCCTGATCTTTTACCTGGGTGTTGGTGGTAAACGACAGGTATTGATTGGTAGTAATTACCTGGTTTTTCATCACGCGGTAATCGATACCACCGGTAGCTTTGAATACCAGGTTTTTCAACGGACGGTATTTAAACGACTGGGAAGTCTGGAAACGGTTTACCGTAATATCATTGTCCTGCAGGCGTTCTGCTTCTCTCACATAATCTTTCATACGCTGGAAGGCGCTATCGGACAAGTTATCAATATTCGGATCGAATTTCGGGCCGGTGATAGCGGAAGCACCGCTTTCTGCAAACCATAATCCCGTATAGCCGCCCTGGTTACCATTACGGTTACGCTTATACTTATTATTTACATAAGTGAAAGAGCTTTCGTAGGTCACCTTATCGCTCAGGCCAGCATGAAAGCCGGTACTGAAATCTACTTTGCGGTTGTTGTTCTGGTTAAATAATTCCGTTCCCTGTGAATTGAGGTAATTGGCAGAAAAGCTATAACCAAAATTATCCTGGCCACCATTCAAACCGATATGTTGTTTCTGGTAAAAGCCGTTCTGCATCAGCAGTTCCTTCGTGCGTTTGAAATGCAGGAAGTCGCCCGTCGGTGTTTCCACGCCCATCTGCGTTTCGGCGGTAACGGATGTTTTGCCGGCGCCTCCTTTTTTGGTAAAGATCTGGATCACGCCATTGGCAGCGTCAGAACCGTACATAGTGGTGGCGGCACCACCATTGATGTATTCTATTTTATCGATATTGTCCATCGGGATATCCGCGAGGGAGCTGATGGCGGCGCCTTGTGCACTACCACCGCCCAGGGCGGTAACGGTATTGAGGTTATCCATTCTTACTCCGTCTACATAGATGATCGGTGTAGAGTTTACAAAGGCAGAGTTAACACCCCTTGCACGGATAATGGAGGTAGCCCCGGATTGACCGCCGGTAAGACGGATCTGCGCATTAGGTAATTTGGATTGCAGCAGCTGGTCTATTCTCGTGGCGGGCACATCTTCCAGTTCGCGGGAGCCGATGCTCACAACGGTGGAAGACAGGCGGCGTTTGGAGATATCGATGCCCTGGCCGGTTACCACTACTTCATCCAGACCGAGACGGTCTTCTTCCAGAGAAATCTGCAGACCGGTACAATTGGCGCGGGTCAGTGGCAGTTCCTTCTTCTTGAAGCCCAGCAGGTATACGGAGAGGGTGAGATCTTCCTTGCTGGCGGGGAAGTTCAGCGCAAAGCGGCCGTCTACATCCGATTGGGTGCCGGCGCCGGTGCCTTTGATGCTGATGCTTACACCGGGCAAAGGCTCATGGGTAGTACGATCGGTGATCCTACCTGTGATCTTTACCTGTTGCTGGCTACCATCGGGCTGAATCAGCACATATTTATCATTTACCTGTACTATGTTTACCGGGAAAGTTTTCAGCAACTCATGCAGTACTTCCGATACCGGTTTCCCGGAGGCGGAATAGCTGATCTTACTTTCAGATGGAATCACACTGAGGTCGTAACCGATACTCAGCGATGACTGTGCTTCTATCAGCTGTAATACCCGCTTCATGGTTACTTCGCGGACGGCAATCGTCACTTTTACTTTGTCCATGGATTGCCCGGTAATGCTTTCTGCCGACGCCATGGTGGCGGAAAGAACGATAAGGAACAATGTTAGCTTCATCTTCAGGAAAAAAAGAGTATTGACTGGTTTGATACAACCAGTGTAAAAATTTCTCATTTTTGTAATGTTTTTAAGTGTTTACAAGCGTTTAAAAATGTGGCACATCACAAGTGTGCTGGTAAAAACCGGGGGTGTTGGTAGCACTTCCGGTTTTGTTTTTTTCCCTTATTTCATTTGTTGCGCATAGGTTTTAGTGTCAATAATCAGTTGGCCGTTGAGCGGATGTACGGTGATGCCGGTTAATCCTTTCAACACGCCCAATATGTTTTCCACGCTTTCTTTATGGAAGCGGATATTATAAACAGTGGTATCTGCGGGTCTGCTGTGTAATACTATGTGAACAGGGTAATGCCGTTCCAGCGCCGCCATCATTTCTGCAATGGTAAAGTGATCGAAATCCAGTACGGCATCCTGCCAGTCGCGCATACCTGCCGTATCTGCATGGCTTTGCCAGGCCTTCCCGGAAAGCGGCTGGTATTGCAGTATTTCATGATGTTGCAGCGTAAAGGAGTTACCGGGCGTTTCCACTTTCACGCGACCACTCACCACGGCCACTTTGCGGGTAGATTCACCTGCATAGGCGCGGATATTGAAAGAAGTGCCCAATACAGTGGTGGTCATGCTGCTGTCGCTCACCCGGAAGGGATGTGCCGGATCAGCAGTCACGTCAAAAAAAGCTTCACCGGAGAGCAGTACCTTTCTTTCGGATCTCGCGAAATCAGCAGGAATCACCAGGCTGCTCATGGCATTCAGGGTAACCGTGCTACCATCGGGCAATTGCGAGGTAAGCGTTTCTCCCCTGCCGGTATGCAGTTCCAACGGTGCTTTGGAGCGGCCATATTTTACAAACATGCCAATACCGGTACCAATAAGTATGATGAGCATGGCGGCATAACGGAATGCCTGGCGATAACTGACACGGATGCCTTTTTCAGCGGGTGCGGTCCTGGCGGTAATGCCTGCCAGTATTGACTTCCGCAGAGATTCCCGGTCACCGGAAAAGGAAGTGGTATTATCTTCGAGGGAATTGAACCAATGATCTACCACGGCTTTCTCTTCGGGAGTTGCTTCCCGCCGCAGGTATCGTTGCAGTAATAATTTAACCCGGCTATCCGGTTGATGTTTTTTGTCCATACCCCGATATTATCTCCCGGGGAACACACAAGTACTCCGAAAGTATGTTACGGAATTATGAACTTGTGATAAAGCGGCAAACCTGCCATCAGCAGATAGATATCCTGCTGGTGTAAACGACGGCGTAAGATGCCCAGTGCTTTGGTGATGTTATTTTTAATGGTTTGTTCCGACAGCGACAACTGTGTCGCAATTTCCTTCAGACTCATGTTGGCTTCACGGCTCAATACAAATGGTACCCTCAGTTGCTCCGGCAGCCTGTCTACCTCCTGCCGGATGCAGGCATCCAGCTCTTTCAGCTGCAACCGCGACTCCGTCATATTCACCGGCTGATGCCCTATAAAAGATTCGAGTAATACTTCATTGTAAACCATTGTCTGGCTGCGGGAGTAATAATCTATCACCGCATAACGGGCCGCCTGGTAGAGATAAGCGGTAAACTGGTCGTTCTTCCCCGCATACAGATGCTTCCTGTTATTCCAGCAACTGATAAAAATCTCCTGTACAATATCCTGTGCATCTGCCTCCTGCCGGATCCTGGACCGGGTAAACCGGTAGATCTCTTCCCAATAACGGTTGACAAGTGTAGTGAATGCCGGATGATGATCTTCCCGTATCATTTGCAGCAACCTGCTATCCGAATGCTTTTCCATATCCACGCAAACATAGGCAGGAGATATGAACTCAGTATTAATTGTGCCAGGGATGTTAGAATAATATCAGGATGTTAAACTAATGCCCACTTATAGATAAGCTGTATCTAACAGGAGGCGCTTATATGGAGCTGAAATGGGAGTTGGATAGGACGGGGATAGGGCTTACCTGACAATAGGTACTGCTTTGTCATATGTTTGGACATATATTATTTTATCGTTTCTTTCTTACCGAACTGCCGGGGAAACCAGGCTACGGTGATCATAAAATACTGTTGCAGCACACTGGCCGTTCCTCTTTTCAGGAAATTATCACCCGACTCACTGATCACGCTGGTATGCTGATGTAATAAATCCATTGCTGTTAATTTTACTTCCCAGTTATGCTGTTGCGTAAACCGGTACAGCGCATGGGCATTCCATATGGTAAAATGAATAGCATCGGCTCCTGTAGACGTGTTATAGTTGTAAGTGGCGTTACTGCTGAACGTAACACGAGGCGAACAATTGATACTGGCGCTAAGGGCCGTACTGTGGGTACTGTTCCGGAAGGCCTCACTGCTAATGCCTTGCTGCCGGGCGTGAGCGTATAAAAAAGCCTGCGTCACATTCACAGCTATCAGATCACGGAAATAATAATATCCGGTGAGATGAACACTGCTACGTTGACTAAGCGTTTCGTTCCATACGCCATTCACCTGGTTGGGCACATCCGACAAATAAAACGTGGCCCTTACATTCAACTGCAACTGGTGCTGCGCCCATTTAAATGCCTTATCGAGGTACCCATTGGCCTGGAGGTATCGCTGACCATCTGCATTCACGATATAGTGTACACTGCGTCCGAGGCTATCGGTGGAGCGACTGTCAGCAAAGCTATGATCGATTATACCTGCACTCAGCTGCAGCTGGTAATTAAAAATGTTGCGGGACTGCAAACTGCTATGCAGCATATTAAAAGTCAACTCCCGTTTATCGGCCGGCCGCAGCTGCGGATTACCAATAGTTACATCATACAGGTTCACACTATCTGTTAAAGGCGTTAGTTGCGCTATCGACGGATACTCCGCAGAAGTGGCAAAACGGAGACTATAATGATCCCTGAACGCGCCAAACTGATCATTGATATAGCTGATCTCTGCTTCAGGAATAAACCTTTGGTACGTGACCTTCCTGTTCTGAAAGGCATGATCCGCGCTATTTTGCTGGTAAAACACCTGTGCCTGCGCATGAAAGTTAAGAGAGATGGTTTTGCTGTAGCGGTTCACCAGGCCCCGGTAAATAAGTCTGCCGATATGAAGAGAAGGGCGGTCATTGATGCTCAGGTAGCGGCTGTTGTTACTGAGGTAGTCGTTGCGTATATAACGATGATGCGTCGTGTCGTTATCCGTCACCATGCTGTTTTCATTCCTGGTCTGCCATTCGATATTGTTCTCCACTTGCAGCGATAACCGGGAAAAGATACTGTGATAGCCGGCGATCAAAGGCATAAAATTGCCCGCTTTTGCATGCAGCTGCTGCGTCGTTTCTTTTCCGGCAGTATGATATTTCCGGTCAAACGTCCGGTTGGCAGCCGGTGTTTCGCGGGAAGAGAACAAGGTCTGTGTGGCTGTTTCATGAAGATAATTACCCGCTTTAAACGTATAGGCGATATCGTAGTCGCCAGGACTATTACGCAGATTAGTACTTTTTTTCCGGTGGTTAATTCCTGTGGTGAAGAGCGCCTCATTCCCCGTGCGGCGGCTCTCATTCACCGACAGGCTGCTGCTTTGCTGTTCGCCGGCGGCATTGAAGATGCTGCTTTCTTCCCTGCTGCGCTGTTGATCCCGGTTGCTGTTAAAGGCGCCTGTTGCATAAAAATTATATTGCTGCCGGATACGGCTATAGCGGGAAGAAAAAGCATGTGCCCTGTTAGCGGACGCAGATGCAGTAGCTGTTTCCCGGATCTGGGCCTGATCATTTCCCAATGCTGTCATTGTTTGTACCTGTTGCTGCAGTTGATCATTTCCTTGTTTCACGAAGTAATCTGCGTTGAGCCGGTTTGTTTTAAAATACGCAGGATCTGTGGTAAAATCGTGCTGCAAGGTGAGGCCACCGGCATTGGGCTGATGAAGCCCCTGAATGCTGAAATCGGGCTGATATTCTACGCTGGCGCCTACTCCTTTAAAACTGCTGTTGCGCATCAGTGTGGGTGCATCTGCGGCGGTTTTATTGATATTGTTGCCCGCGCCTACCACACCCAGCTGCGTACGGGATGTAAAAAAGTTCAGGCTGGCATCTGCTTCGAAGCGCTGCTGCGTGCCGTAACCTGCATCCAGTTTTCCAAAATAGCCCCGGCGTTTATCTGCTTTCAGTTGTATGTTGATAATGGTGAGGGAGTCCAGCGGATTATCCCGGTGACGGATTTGCTGATATACCTGTATTTTATTTACTGCAAGTTTGGGAATGTTTTGTGTAGCCAGCTTTGCTTCGCCGCCAAAAAAAGGTTTTCCATCCACCAACACGCTGCTTACTGTTTTCCCGTTTACAGTGATCGCGCCATCTCCCCAGATGGTAACACCTGGCAGCAATCGCAGCAGATCTTCCGTTTGAGCATGAGGTACCAGCCGGAATGCGTCTGCGTTGAATTCCAATGTATCTCCCTTCATTTGTACGGGTGGTGGTGCAGCAACAGCCACTTCCTGCAAACGGTTCACCTGCTTCTCCAGTTGAAGCACAGGTAACACGATATTTTTATCAGCGGCAGTAATACGGAACAAGTGGGATACCGGGCGATACCCGATGTAGCTGGCGGTAATTTTAAGGGGCACATCTACCGGTAATGCTTTGAAATGAAATTCACCAAAATTATCAGAAAGCCGGTAGCTCAAAAGACTCGAATCACTGACCCTGTATACTGCCAGGGTAGCGGATGGCAATGCATAGTCATGCACAGAGTCGCGCACAATACCATGTACATTGCCCATACGGGTGGAATCCGCGTGTTGCGCCGCTGAGGATAGTGCCGTCAGCAGGAAGCTTAGGCTGACAAATAACCGGAACAATGGCATCATGCAGTTATAAATTCGCTTTAGGCCTGAGCTGAACAATGACCGGGTTGGATTTACGGTCCTGCGTCGTGAAATAGTTTTTTAATACAGGACTATATGCCGCCTGCTTCTCATCTGCCGCTTCCTTTGCTGCAAACATGGTCAGTGAAGGATAACTTGTATACAGGTATTGACCATCGCTGGCCAGCAACTCCGATCTTCCGTAGCCGGATACCGGGAGCCAGCTGGTAGTAGCATCCGGTGAAACACGGTCCAGGGTGATGACCCGGGTAGTTTTCAAACTATATAACAGCGTGAACATAGTCGTTTCCCATCCGCTGCAGGGGCAACGGAGATCAACAACCAGGTAATCCCCTGTTTTATAGACATTCCAGAGTTGCGTAAATACATTTTTCCCTTCCAGGTAAGCCCTTCTTCTGCCGGTATAGCTGCTGTCGTATCCAAAGTTATCCGGGATGGAATATTCCAGTGGAAATATAAACTGGTAGGTATGGCGGATGCCCGCTGTATCCAGCTCCTGTACCCGGTAATCGAAATCCGGAATATACAGGCATTGCCAGGGATTACCGCTATAGGTGAGGTAACTCATATGCCGGTAAAGATCATTGCTTAAAGCCGCATACCTGAAATCCACGGGCAACAGATATTGGGGTATGCCCGCCGGCTCCCGCCGGATAGCCAGATCAAAAGGCATATACCCTGCCTGATCGGCAGATACCGGTCTTTGCTGCATATAAATCCCGGTGCCGTCCTGCAGGAATTGATAATCCTGCGTATTCGGCGGCAGCGCTATTTTTCCAATGCGGGTACCATCATAACTATACACGTATAATGATTGCCGTTCGAATGCCGTTTGTATATACAACTGTTGTTTGCCCGGATCTGCCTTGATGGAAACGATCGTAATGTTGCGTATTCCCGGACGGGGATCCTGTTTAAATACCCTGTCAAAATTAAACTTGCTGATCTTATGATGAAACTTTCCTGCTTTATCAAAAAACAGGATGGCGGTTGCATTTTGATCCAGTACTATAAAATATTCCGTTGTTACCAACAACTGGTTGATCTCACCAAACAGGCTTTCCTTCGTGGTTTCCAGCGGGATGTAGTTCACCTCCCGGAAAATATTGGCGGCGGCACCACCGATGGCATTCATTGGATCAATTCTTACCTGATCTACAGGAATATGTTGCTGCGCATAGCCGGTGAACGACAGGCACCACAGGTACAGGCATAAAAGGGCCGACTTTTTCATGTTACGGACGGGGGTCGTGTGATTAAACGTGGAACAACTACAATGTATAGAAAATAACAAAGGGGCGTATAGCCCCTTTGTATAATATAACAGTATTTAACAAAACCACTTATCGGGTGCGCATTGCCTCCAGCCGGATTATCACTGCATCTGCCGCATCCACGCTTACCTGCAGCGTACCTTTTACCTCAGATATCTTACCGGAAAATAATTCTTTACAACGATATGCCTGCTTCGTATTCAGGCCCAGCTTATCGAGACCCGCAGAAAAAGTAGCGGCCTGTTTTCCATAATTCAGCACGGCCAGGTACGTATACCCGCTGGCGTTATATACAAACAGGTTCGACGGCGCTTCACCGGTATGATGATCTACCGGGAGAAAGGCATCTTCGAGTTGTGCCGCCTGCAACACTTCTTTATTCTGCAACAGTTGCTGCGCTACCACGTGTGCGCTGCCTGGTTCGGAATAATCATCGCCGGTAATAATGGTACCGGTAACGATGGCGGAGGTGAGTCTTGCCCGGTTGGCACCAATAGAGGCGCCTTCAAACACCACATGATCAGCATCCGCATAGTCGTATACCTTGCTCTGCCACCAGCCAAGACTGGTTGCGTTGAGCGTGTAAGCGGTTTCGTCGATGCTCTTAAACGCATCGCAGGCAATACGGCGGGTATGCACGTATCTGCCGGTGGCCATACTGGGCGAAATAGCGGCATATACCAGCATCTTGCTATCCAGCTGATCTACCAGGAACTCCATGCCTTTACGGAACGCCTGCATACCTGTATGTACGGAAGGATCATAATAATGATCTGCCTCGATGGCCGCATGGCCAATGAAATCTATTTTGATCATTTCAAAACCGGCCTCCTTGAAGCGTTTGATCAGGTACGCGATCCTTTCACGGGTAGCCGGATGCGTAGGATCCATCGCACGGCAGCCATCAAAATCATGATACTGTCCGTTTACTTTCGTCCATACTTCTTCATA
Source organism: Chitinophaga arvensicola (assembly GCF_900110835.1). Lineage (GTDB taxonomy): Bacteria > Bacteroidota > Bacteroidia > Chitinophagales > Chitinophagaceae > Chitinophaga > Chitinophaga arvensicola. Next base: position 3,933,930 of record NZ_FOJG01000001.1, on the reverse strand, counting down.
GTTATAATGACTCCCCTCTACCGTTCTGGGCGATTTGCTCCAATCTACAAAAGGCGCCCAGTAAATGCCGGGTTTCACACCTCTTTGTTTACAGTAGTCGGCAAAGGCTTTCAGCTGACTGAAATCGCCGGTCATGCCGCCTTGGGTAAGGTTGTCCCAATAAGAATCGAGATCTATATATACATTTCCGTCTTTGCTGCGGAAGGCTTTGCAGGAGTCAGCGAAAAAGTCTACCACCTGCTTGGCTTTGGGCAGCGTGAGTTTTGTCTGCATACTTCCCCAGCTGTTCCAGCCGAAAGGTTTAGCGCCTTTCCAGTTGAAGATATAGCGGGGTTCTGCCCGGCGGTTCGCAACGGCGTATTGCTCCATACCCTTGCGCCAGTCGGCCTTAACGGCCACCATGATCTTCGGGGAACTGCACAGCGTATCGCCCTGTGTAACGATACCATGCCGGATGCCGTCGCGGGTTACGAGGCTGTCTGTCCACCCGGCGATAGCAGATAACTGCCCACCGGCCACCCGGATGCCTGTTTTCCAGTTGTTGTGTTCCACAGAGCCGAGTACAATACCTGCATTGCTCACACTGTCATATACCGCTGTTACTTCCGATGCCGTAAATCCAGCACCTGCCAGATCCACTACGCGGTATTTGATCCAGGCGTCGTTGTCGAAAGGCACAAAAACGCCGCTGGTGTAAGGAATACTTTCACCGGTCAGCGGGCTCATATAACGGGAACGCGCCCCCGTACCCCGCAGTACTACCGCTGTATAGAATGCATCGTCGTTGTTGTATACATAGAAAACATGTTCTCTTTTCAATCCACCGGCAGCAGAAGTAATCGTATACTGCTTACCGTTAGGGATCGTTGCCACCTTCATGGAACGTGGTACCCGGGCGGTATCCGGTGATGTTGATTCATCGTAAAACGCATACGCATGGCGGATCACGGCTTTACCACCTGCCCATACCGCATAGGTGCCGTTGCGCAGATCGTATACAATGCGGTTGTTTTTACCAAAGGGAATGGTGGCGGTTTGCTGTGCATACAGCGACACAGACAGACATAGCATTCCCGTGCCAGCTAAAAGGCATCTCAATAAGTTATTCATTTTGCAAGTCCTAGTGGTGAAAAAATGATAAATAGCAGCACCATTAACAGCAACAATGCGGCGCTATACCAATGCCGGTTTTTCCACGGCTTTACCGGTACTACCGGAACAGCCGCCGGCTGGTAAGGAATGGCCATCGGTTTTATTTTACCTATCAGCAGCATCAGCAATGCTGTTACTACAAAAGTCATGGCCAGTAAATGCAGGTAGTGGATGCCGGTATTCAATACCAGCTGTAATACCACATTGGCCGTCAGGAAAAAGATCAGTCCTGCTTTGGCTGCAATGGGTGGCACATAACGGGTAGCCATCCCCACTACCATAATGGTAAAGATCGGGATACTGAAAAATCCCGCGAGCATCTGGATATAATTATAAAAACCGCCTTTGAAAAACATGATGAAGGGAGCAATGATAATACCGGATAACATTACTCCTACCTGGAACAAACGGGTGCGCACAATCAGTTCCCGGTCGCTCACATGCCCTTTCCTGGCGATCATAAAAGGCTTGTATAAATTCATGGTAAACAGCGTGCCTACACTGTTCAGTCCTGCATTGAAGGTGCTGAGTGCAGCGCCGAATACGACTGCGGCAATGAGTCCGGTATAAGCCGGTGGCAGTACATCTGCGGCCATGCGGGGAAATATTTCCGCCGTTGCCTGCGGATGCAGGTAAAGATGTACGGCAATCAATCCGGGAATATTCAGCATCAGCGGTGATAACAACTTGCACAAACAGGCCAGCGCAATGCCCTTCTGGCTTTGCTCCAGGCTTACAGAACCCAGCGCCTGCTGCACAATAAATTGTTCCATGCCCCAATAGTAAATATTCACCAGCAGCATGCCCGTAAAAATAGTACTGAACGGCACGGCGTCTTTAGCGGAACCAATGGCATTCAGGTGATCAGTATGACTGCCCAGTACCGTCAGCAATCCCGCTTCCGCATCGCCATGGCCCAGGTATTTAAAGCCAAAGTAAGGCAGCAGCAAACCGCCTACGATCATACCGGCGCCCAGTAAAGTATCTGATATGCTGATCACTTTCAGGCCACCTAATACATTGTACAGAAAACCGGTAATACCAATGACACAAGCCAGCAGCCAGATGGCCGACCAATAGCTGATATGCAGCACTTCATTCAGGTGGAAGATACCGTTGATGGCTACCGCTCCGCCGTATAATACAGCCGGGATCAGGTTCACCAGGTAACTCAGCAGGAAAATAACCGTCACAATTTTCTTGGTGCCACTATCATACCGCACACCGAGGAAATCGGGCGTGGTAACGGCTCCTATGCGCAGGTAAATGGGCATCAGGAACTCACTGACCAACAGCATGGCAAAAACAGACGTCACGCCCCATGACATGATCGACATGTTATTGATGAACACCGATTCGTTTTCCCCGATAAACTGGTTGGCACTGATGTTGGTCATGATCAAGGCACCGCCTATGACAATCCAGTTTAGGCTGCGGCTTCCGAGGAACACATCTGCTGCCGTTTTCAGCTGATGCTTTCTCGTCAGGAACCACGACAGACCCGTCATCAATACCACAAAAAAAGCAAAGCTGATAATAGTAGTCAGTGGCATTAATAATGATAATTACAATGATTTCCGCCTGATCAGTACTGTAGGTAGTACTTCCTGGATCTTCTCCCTGTTTAATACAAAGACGGCTGCTTTCTCGGCCATCAGTTTAAAGTCTGTTGAATAAGTAGTAATGCCGTTGCAGATAATTTCTTTTACCACATCATCATTGTGAGACAGGATGCCGACATCTTTCCCCAGCGTCAGTTTCTTTTCCACGCAATCTTTCAGGATCGCCCACAACTCTGTGTTATTGATGGTATAATACACTTTTCCTTTAGTGACGGTGCCTGGCTGGTATTCTGTTTTGATGATGCCATTGATTTTATAATCCTTGATAAAACGCTTGAACGCTTTCAATATTTCAATCGGCGTATCAGTAGATGGCCGGTAATAAAAAATCATCTCATCAAAATGCTGAATAGTATCTGCCAGTGCACTGAAAGCACGGTAAGAGGAATCGCCGAATTCCTGCACGATGTACGAACAATCGCCGGGCAACGGTTCGTAGCGGTCAATCATCAGGAACTTATCCATCGGAAGGCCTTTCAGGATTTCCCCGGTTTTCGGATGCGGGATCGGTGCCACCACATACATACCATACCGGCCTTTGATCGTAGCAATGATACTTTCAAATACTTCTATGTTGTTGTGGTGAAAGAATACATCCAGCTGAATATTATCTCCCAGGTTGGCGCGGAAGGTTTTGTAAAAAGTTTCCTGGAAGGTGTCAAATGCAAATAACAATAAAGCTACTTTCAACTGCCGGCCGGTGTCATCACTGCTTACAAAAAAACCTTTCCGGTTGCGGGACGCCACAATACCCCGCTCTACCAGCTCCTTATATCCCTTGGCAATGGTTTCCCGGGCAAAGCCCAGTTCATTGATCAGGTTATTGACAGAAGGCAGTGAATCGCCCCTTGTCAATAGTTTGGAGTTGATGGCGTTGATAATACCCTGAACGAATTGCTCGTGCTTTGAAAGACCGGGAATACCGTCCAGTTCATGTATTTGTTCGTATACGTCCTGCATGTAAGAATATTGATGAGAGTACTGCCGGCAGTCTCTTTAGTTTCTGGTTATTGATTGCACACTGTATAAATTCATAACGCGGAGGTTATCTGTACTACACTATCCTACTAAGCTATTACCTTTTTTCTATATTGTCAACTTTTCCGGTGAATTCACCAGGTGGGCAGCATAGTGTACTTCCGGTAGCGACTGCAGCTTTGCGGCAGCCCACTCCGGCGTAATGTCCCGCTGCGGACTAGCCAGCAACTCATACCCTACCATAAACTTTTTCACGGAAGCAGACCGCAGCAATGGTGGATAGAAATGCATGTGCCAATGCCACTCGGGATGTTCGCCATCATTCACCGGCGCCTGATGCATACCGGCAGAATAAGGGAAAGAAGTTTCAAACAGGTTATCGTACTTCGTGGTGAGTCGCTTTAAGATATCCGCCAGCGCATTCTTTTCTGCTTCATTAAACGCCAGGATATTGGTCACATGCCGTTTGGAAATGATCATTGTTTCAAACGGCCAGGTAGCCCAATAAGGCACAACGGCAATGAAATGTTCATTTTCACAAACAATGCGTTCCTGCCGCTCCTGTTCCAGGGCGATATAACTTTGCAGCAGGCTTTTGCCGTTGGCAGCATAATACGCCTGCTGACGGGTGGTTTCTTTGATCAGCTCCGCCGGCACATCACTGGCAGCCCAGATCTGGCAGTGCGGATGCGGGTTGCTGCAACCCATGATCTCGCCTTTGTTCTCGAAGATCTGGATATATTTAATGCTGCTATCGGCAGATATCCGGCGGTATTCCTCCTGCCAGAGATCAATCACTTTCCCGATAGCCTCCTGTGGCAACAAGGGCAGGGTGAGATCATGACGGGGAGAAAAACAGATCACCCGGCAAATACCTTTTACGGCGCGGGCATGTAACAGTTCATCTTCAATATCCTGCCCTGCAGGCGTATCGGCCATCAGTGCACCAAAATCATTGGTAAATGCAAAGGGGTCTTTGTAATCGGGATTCAGATCACCACCCATACGCGGGTTACCGGGGCATAAATAACAACTGGCATCATAATGCGGCAACAACTGGTTGTTTACCTGCTCTACTTTACCCTGCCACGGTCTTTTTGTACGGTGGGGCGATACCAATACCCACTCCCCTGTCAATATATTCAGGCGTTGATGTGGATGATCTGCTAACTGGAATGTATTCATTGATATGTATTAAATAGCTTCGTTGATCTGCAATACCACACTGGTACGCGTTGTATTCAACTGTGGATTGAATCCTACCTGCATCAGGAATTCGCCGGAATACACCTGTTCCGCTGCCACTGGCGATTTTTCTCCCGGATAAAGATTGATTTCCTTTAAGCGGTATTGCTTCGCGGCATCCAGTCCTTTTAAACGAACCGGGAATGCGCTGCCTGCTCCATAACGGTTGTTCACAAGATAATTAAACACCACCCCACTACTCTTCTTTTCATCCACATACATAATGGCGGCCATGCTACCCTCATGCGGGTCTGCCAGGCGATATTGATCGCCATGCCAGATCACATCTTTCAAAGCTGTGTAGTTGTGAATTGCCTCCTGACAGAAGGTACGTTCTGCGTCTTTCAGGTCTTTTACCACAATATCAAAGCCTAATTTGCCCATCATCGCTACATCCACCCTGAACTTAATAGGTTGCTTTCCCCAGTCCGTCACATGATTCGCACTGGCGATGGCCGGGTAAAAATAGGAATTTTCCCATTGAATAAAGATTCGTTCCATCGGATCGGTGTTATCACTTGGCCAGTATTCTGTAAAATACTGCAATGCGCCATAGTCGACACGGCCACCGCCACCGGAGCAAAGCATCATGGGCACTACCGGGTATTTGGCGCGTATTCTTGCCAGCACTTTGTACAAGCCCCGTACATACTCCACGTAAAACTGCGACTGCTGCTGTTTCTGGAAGGCAGACCCCACGTTATAGATCACGGCATTGCAGTCCCATTTGATATACGACAGTTTCGGCGCTTTGATAAACAGGGAATCTATTACCTTGAAAACAAAGTCCTGCACCTGTGGATTGCTCAGGTCCAGCACCAGCTGGTGACGGAAATAATGTTCCTCGCGGGCCGGTTGTTTCACTACCCAATCCGGATGCTTGCTATACAATTCACTTGCCGGGCTTACCATTTCCGGCTCTACCCAGATACCGAATTTCACTCCGTTACCCTGTGCGGCGCTGTCCAGTGCAGCGATACCATTGGGCAGTTTCTTACGGTTTTCCTGCCAGTCGCCCAGTGCGGCATTGTCGCTGTTGCGGGGAAATTTGTTACCAAACCAGCCATCATCCAGCAGGAACAGGTCTACCCCCAGGTCTTTTGTATCTTTTAATAAGCCTTTCAGCCTGGATTCGTCGAAGTCAAAATAAGTGGCTTCCCAGTTGTTCAGCAGGGTTAGGCGTTCGCCTTTGCCATCCAGCAGTTTGTAGTTGCGGGCCCAGCTTTGCAGCTTACGGCTGGCATCTCCTTTTCCCTGTGTGGAAAAAGTGTACAGGAACGGCGGTGTTTCAAACGTTGTATTGGATTTCAGGATATAGGGAGATGCAAAATTATTGATCCCCGCTATGATCCGTAAGTTATCCAGGTTATCCAGCTCCAGGTCGATCCTGAAATTACCGCTCCATTCCATGGCGCCATATAATACACTGCCTTCATCTTCTGTAGCCTTCTGATCGAGCGATACCATGAATACAGATGGCTGGAATAAATTGGCGCGGGTGCCCAGCTTGGTATCGAGTGTTTTAATACCATGTGTGAGGGGGGCTTCTTCCGGCTGCATTTCTTTGGCCCAGTCGCCATGATACTGCTTCAGCCAGTAACGGGACGCTTTGAGATAAAGATTGGCAGAAGCAAATTTCTGTAAGGTCACATTACCCTTTTCCTGGTGGCGGATTACTGACCATTGTTCAATTACATCCATCGCCTGGTATACTTTATAATACAGGGTTACCTCGAACGCATATACGGGATCTTTCAGCAAAATAGCGATCTCGTTCACATCGTTGCCTTTCGGGGTAACGGTATGACTTACATAGCGCAGGTCCAGCGATTGGTTGCCATCCGTATGTGTAACGGCAATAGCGGGTTCGAAGAGGTTTTTACCACCGGCAGCAGTGTAAGCCGCATTGGATATACCGGAGTAGTCTTCCGTTTGTTTGTAAGCGGCAGGCGCCAGCTGGTATTCAGCGGTGCGGGTCAGTTTCTTTCCGAAATAAATGGTGGACAACTGTCCTTTTTCATCCACCTGTAATACCATCGCATTATTTTTCGATTCCACGGGAATAATCAGCGGCCGGGTATTCTGGGCTACTGCCTGGGTACAAAGACCCATAAAAAGCAACACGGCACTTCGTCTCAGATGGATGAATCTCATAGCAAAAAAAGTCATGTTAAAATATTAGTACGCTATAGGTTAGATGACAAATACGGATAGCGGTCAATACCGCTATCCGTATCCTTATTTTTTAAGAAATATTAATATCCATCATTCTGACGGAGTTTTTTACCGGAAGAGTTGATTTCTGACTGCGGAATAGGCACCCAGTAATTCTTTGCCTTATCAAATTTGCGGTTGGCGAGCGCAATGATTTTTGTGTAAACGATAGATCCATCGGACTGTTTGGAAGGTAAGATACCATATGCCGGGATATTCTCCGTCGTTTCTGCAATCTTCCATCTGCGTACGTCAAAGTAGCGTTGTTCTTCAAAGGCCATTTCGATACGGCGTTCGTTGCGGATGCGGCTACGCATGCTATCGGCAGAAAGGCCTTTGGGTAATTCGGGCATATTCGACCTGAAGCGGATGGCATTGATGGCATCGTATACAGATCCATCCGGTCCGGCTGCTTCGTTCTGTGCTTCGGCATAGTTCAGCAGTACTTCTGCATATCTTAAATACTTCCAGGGCTGGTAAGCGGTCTGGTTAGGATTTTCTACCGGGTTACTTTCGTTGATGTATTTTCTTACGTAATAACCGGTAGGACTGGTATTCCAGTTACCATTACCATCTTTACTGTCTTTTCCGCCGGGGAGGAAAGTTTCCACGTTGCGGGTTCTGTAAGGCGCGCCGTTGTACAGGATGCTGGCATAGAAACGCGGATCGCGGTTCTGGTAAGGATTGGCTTTCTGTACGGGATTGTTCCAGTCGAAACGGGAACCATCGGCCATTTCATAGTCATCCACCAGGTTCTGCATGGGTGTGTTGCCACCCCAACCGCCATAGCCATTCGGGCCATTTACCAGTTCCAGGTTGGTATGCTCGTTGGTAGGAGAATATACGCGTTCAAAAATATCTTCTGTAGTACCGCTGATGGTGAACAGGGTTTTATAATTGTTGTACAGCGAGAATTTATGCAGGTCCATTACTGCTTTGGCAGCGTTGGCGGCGGCAGTCCACTTGGCTTTATCGTTTACACCTTTGGTGTAGAGCGGGCTGGCGGCATACAGCAGCAAACGTGCTTTCAGGGCCAGAGCTGCAGCATAGGAGCCACGGCCTATCGGATAGCTTTTATCCTGCATCAGCGGAGCTGCTGCATCCAGTTCACTGATGGCATACTGAATAGCTTCCTGTACCGGCTTGCGAACAAAGAGGGAATCGAAGTTGGTATCTTCCAGGTTGTATACGCGATCGCCTACGAGTGGCACATCTCCGAAATTGCGGATCAGGTCGAAGTAGCGGTAAGCGCGGATAAAATGCAACTCTCCCTTCAGGCGGTCTTTCCCGTAGGCGCTCATCGGCACCTTATCGATGTTCTGGAAAGCGTAGTTCACTTCACGGATACTGCGGTAGCTTCTTATCCAGGTATCGCTCATCCAGCCGGTTCTGTCGGGTGTGAGAGCGCCTTGTTGTACAAACCAGGTGTTATTGTCCCATACTACCACGGATTCATCGGTCACAGAACTCATCCAGGCATCTTCAAAGGCTCTGCCAAAGCCGGGTTTTCCCCCGTCGTTGTTGCCGCCTACACCGATATAACGACCGGTTACATAGGCTTCTGCCAGTGAGGAATCGCCCCATACTGCCGCATCGGTGATGATGCTGGTAGGTGTGGTTTGAAGAAAATCTTTTTTACATGCTCCCAGTGCTGCAAAACCAGCGGCAACGAGGATCAGTGATATATTTTTTGTCTTCATTTCTTTGCAATTGAAATAGTAAATGATTGGGTTCCCGGCTTAAAAATTCACATTCACACCTACGTTAAACACTTTCTGCTGCGGATAGAAATAGCCGCTGAGATCAGTACCTTCCGGATCAATTTCTTTCAGCCTGGTAAAGGTGAGCAGGTTAAAACCATTCACATAGAAACGGGCTGCCTTGATAGATGCTCTTGACAACAAGGACTGTGGCAGGTTGTAACCGAGTTCCAGGTTTTTCAGACGGATAAAAGAAGTATTCCAGTTCCAGAAAGTACTTGGGTAAGCGCCCAGGTTGCTGGAATTGGGTCTGGAAACGGGACGTGGCCAGGAGGCGTTTGTATTTTCAGGAGACCAGCGGTTATCGGCCCACTGTTTCAGGAAGGAACCAAATTCACCGGATTCCCAGAGCAGGTATTGTGCGGAATTGCCTTGTCCCTGGAGCAATACGCTCAGGTCAAAGTTTTTCCAGGAAGCACCTAACGTGATACCATATACGATTTGCGGGATATTATTTACGTCTGTTCTAACGCGGTCGGCGGCAGTGATCTGTTTGTCGCCGTCGTAGTCTTCCAGGATCAGGTCACCTGGCTGCGTACCGGGTGCATGTGGTGTAGCATCGATCTGTGCCTGGTCTTTGAAGATACCGATAGCGCGGTAGTATAAACCGGCGTTGATCGGGTGACCTTCTACTTTCTGCCATGGCAGGGTGCCCGGTGCTTCGTCGAGGAAAATTACCTTATTCTTGATGAAGCTGAAGTTACCACCGATATTGAATTTCACATCATTGAAATGTGTTTCATACATCACGGAAGCTTCCACGCCTTTGTTAGTTACCTTACCGATGTTTTCATCCGGGATCTGGTTGCTGCTGATACCACTTACACCGGGGATACTTAAGTTTCTCGGCGCAAGGATATTGCTGCGGGTTTCTGTAAATACATCCAGGGTAACGTTGAAGTGATTAAACAGCGAGGCGTCTAAACCGATGTTGGCTTTCTTCGCGGTTTCCCAGGTGATATTCGGATTGGCCAGCTTGGCGTACATGATAGTAGGAATGTTGCTGCCGTAAGTCTGACCTGCATTGTTCAGCGTACTGAGCATACCGTTTTGCAGGCTCAGGTTCTGCAGGTATTGATAACCGGGGCCCTGGTCAGGTGCAATGTTTTCATTACCCAGCATGCCGTAGGAAGCGCGGAGCTTTAAGCTGTTGATGGTATTTTTATTAAACCAGGATTCTTCCGATACGCGCCATGCAGCGAGTACGCTGGGGAAGAAACCATACTGACGGCCGGGAGCGAAAATAGAAGATCCATCTTCGCGCAGCTGAACATCCACCAGGTATTTCTCTGCATAGTTGTAGCTGATACGACCAAAGTAGCTTCTGCGGGTAATGATGTAGCTGCTGCCGTAGTTGCTCGCATCTGTTGGTAAAGATCCACCTTGGCTCAGTTCAGGCAACTGGGTAGTGATATAGTTCTGACGGCCGGCGCCAAAATTCTCGTAGGTAATTTTGGATTGCTGGATGGCCGCGAAAGCGCTCACCTGGTGTTTACCAAAATGTCTGTCGTAGCTCAAACGGAGGAAAGAGTTCAGCAGGGTGTTGTTGGTCTGGCTTTCAGACATGGACGGATTGTTTGGTCCACCTTTTACCGGGTTGTAGGTTTTGGCATTTTTATCATATTGATAAACGATCCAGTTTTGGGCCAGTTGTTTATCAAATTCAAAACGTTTGTCGATCGATACCATTCCATCTATGGCCAGTCCTTTATACAGGTCGTAGCTGGCTTTACCCACGATATTGCCGGTAGTAATCGGGCGTTTATCTGCACCGGACAACTGGGCCATGGCCAGTGGATTTTTACCCATTTCCACACCGGCGCCCATCATACCGTTCGGATAATAGGCAGGGAGAGTAGGATAAGTACGGTAGAGGAATTCAAATACATTGGAGGCGCCGAAGCCTGCCAGTGCTGTCTTTTCTTCCTGGCGACCGGACAGCTGTACCGTAGCTTTGAACCGGGTAGAGAAGTTGATATCGAAGTTAGCTCTTACGTTGTATTGTTTATAGTTCAGCGGACTATTACGGTATAATCCCTCCTGGTTCAGGTAACCGCCGGAGATGTAATAGTTCAGTTTATTGGTACCTCCGGAGAAGGAAAGATTGGCCGTAGTTTGCGGTGCAATCGGCTTCATCACTTCTTTGTTCCAGTCAGTATTCGGATAAGACACAGGGTCTTTACCGTTTCTGAAAAGTTCTATTTCTGCGTCGGTGTAACGTTGGTTTTTACCCTGGGAAGGATTGTTATAATAACCTATTTCGTTGACGATAGTAGCGTAGGTAGCAGCGTCCACAAACTGCGGTAAGCGGGTAGGCTTAATAAAACCCTGGTTCAGGGAGAAGTTGAAATTTGTTTTTCCGGCTTCTCCTTTTTTGGTGGTGACGAGGATAACGCCGTTGGCCGCCTGTGAACCATAGATCGCTGCAGAGGCATCTTTCAGGATGGTGATGCTTTCAATATCGCCGGGATTCAGACGGGAAAAGCCGCCAAGTGCATTGGGTACGCCGTCTACCACAATGAGTGGGGCAGCATTACCCGTAGTGGCTACACCACGGATCATGAGGCGTGCATCATCATAACCGGGTTCACCGCTGGTGTTGGGTGCAATGAGACCGGGCATACGACCTACGAGGGAGTTGGAGATGTTTGGCTGCGGGCTCTTTAACAGTTCCGCGCTTTTAACAGCGGTAACAGAACCGGTTAAAGTAGCTTTTTTGGCAGTGCCATATCCCACCACCACTACGTCCGACAGGTTTTCTATGTTCGGTACGAGCGAGATGGTAATGGTAGGTGTGTTCAATACCACTTCCTGTGTCTGGAAGCCGATACCGCTCACAACAACCGTGTTTTTATCAGCGGGCAGGTTCAGTGAAAATTTTCCTGCAGCATCCGTTTTTGCACCGGAGGTGGTTCCTTTAATGACAATAGAGATAAAAGGGAGCGGTGATTGGTCGTTGGCATTTAATACTGTACCAGTAATGGGCTTTTGTTGTGCATAGCCCGTTAAACACAGACAAAAGGCGGAAAGAAATGTCATTACACATTTCACCAAATGTTTGGAAATCATTTTGTAGAATTTAAAACGTAAATGGAATACGGATGTGGAATGTTTTGAAGGTGTGGACTTCAAGTGAACCTCAGCGCATAACGTGTAATTTTAGTTGACCTGTACTATACTATCCTATTCTATACTATACTATTCTACAAATATAATTTCCCGGTATGAAAACGCCAAATAATTATTTAGGTCCTGAAAAAGGTGGGCATATAATAATGTAGACGCTTAACAGGCATAGGAACCCGGTGATTCCCGATCCGGAGGGAGGTTACAAAAAGACAATATCGGATTCGAAAAAAGGGGTATATATTCACTGCCGCATTTACCTGTTATCTATGAAATATCTACTTTTTGCCGGCAGCCTTTTAATAGCTGGTTGTCAACCACGGGGCCATCAGGCCGCCAAAAAAGAGACGATCGTCCTTTCCGGCGTGATAGTATCGCCGGCACTGATGAAACCCATTTCCATCAACGCTGATCCCTATCTTGCGCTACCGGATGATTCCGGCGCTACCAAAGCAACAACAACAGCAGGAATCCGCAGTGTTATTACCAACACAGGCCTGGTCAATGACGACCTGGGGGATTTTTATGCCTATCACTTCTCCCTGTATAACAACAATAAACAGGTATTTACAAAAGCTGCTTTTTACGCAGCAGGCCTGCCGGAAACAGATCTGCAACACTGGTACACCATACAGCTGAAAACCGAAATAGCAGAAAATAACGCCACGGGGATATTATATGTAATCGATCTGCCCAATGCCACCTGGATAGCGGCAGATACCCTGAATAACGGCAGTAACGCGCCAGTCATAGATAACAGGGTGTATTATATCAACGATCATGAAATCCGGGAATTCAACCCGGAGAGCAGGCAAAAACGCCCGATCGCGGATATTCAATATAAAGATATCAATGAAGAAGAAGTGAATGTGAGAGGTCTTCGTATTAAAAAAGCAGCCGGTACTTTGACGGGGCAGTTGCTTTTTGATTACCAGGACCTCCACTATGCGGTGCCGTTAAAAGTGTCCTTACGCTGAGTTATTCCTGTAGCTTTTCCCTGTCCTCCGGGTGCACCAGAGTCAGGTAACAATCCTTCGCCAGAAAACAGATATTTCCGTTTTCCCTGTTTACAAAACTGACCGGACCAGCGGCCGCTTTACAGGAAGCCGACATCTTATATGCAATGGTTGTTCCATCGTATAGCCGTAACGTATAGTTATCCGCCTGTTCTTTACTGAGATGATATTCGAACATTCCGTTGTATAAATAGTCGTTTCCGGACAATGCTACTGCAGGCACCGTGGTAAAATCGAAGCCATTATTTTCCCTGGAAGATGTATCATCTCCGATAACATAAAACATTGATATGCAGTCCTGGCCATTGATCAACGTTATATTTGAGTCCCATGCCCCGGGAGCCACTCTGCAGCCATTGAAATTAAAACTCCTTTGCCCTTGCCGCAATTCATTATTCTCGTAATAACAGGTTCGAAAGACCCCGATTTCCGGGTAATAGAATTTAATGCCCCGGATATGAGGATAAGTAATACCGTTTTTCTCTAGCGCACCGCTATACTCCATCCAGACAGGAATATAAGATTCTCCTCCACCAAAGTTTTCCAGCACTGCCTTATCAGAAAACCCGGCCGGCCGCTTAACGGTATCCACCAGCGGCTTTACACGCCTTTCAGATGAACGGATACAACTCAATACAGCCAGAAAGGGAAGCATTAAAAAAATGATGCGCACTTTAAACATCCTGGTACAGATTTTTATACCATTACAATATAATATATTTCCGTATGGCATAAAAAAAGTCTCCCGGCTTTTGCAAACCAGGAGACATGATCATGTTGTAAGGATAATTTTTTTAGAACTTGTAAGATACCGTACCGGTAAACTGGGTAGGAGGTATCGGGTTGATGCTGTAATTCTCGTGAATATAATAGTTGTAGGTGTTTGTCAGGTTAGACACTTTTGCCATTACTGCAAAGCGCTGGAAACTGTAACCGGCACTCAGGTCCAGAGTAGAGAAACCTGGCACAGAAATGAGCCTGTTATATTTTTGCGACTGACCTACGGTATTGTTCCATCCGGCGAAGCGCTGACCTAAGTAATAATAACCTACACCCACTTTCAGACCTTTCAGTTTGGTTTCCTGTAAAGTATAGAAGGCACTGGCATTGGCGGTATGATTCGGGTTACCTACCAGGCGCTCTCCTTCTATAGAACTACCTGTCAAACCACTTGTTTTTTCGACGGTCATGCTGTTGTAGCTGTAACCGGCAATCAGATCCAGTCCGGGTAACGGATGACCGGCGATATCCAGTTCCACACCCTGGCTCAGGGTTTCACCAACCAGTGTTTTAAACGCCGTATTGGTATTTACACCACCCTCCTTTGTGAAAGGAGCGGTTTGTGCGTAGTTGTTATTGCGGATGCGGTAAGCAGTAACGTTTACGGATAAACGGCCTTTGAAGAAGTCGTTTTTCACACCTACTTCGTACTGTCCGATGATAGACGGTGGCAGGTTTACCGTATCTATATCCGTACCGCTGTTAGGCGTAAAGGAAGTAGAATAGCTGGCAAATACCGCAGTAGTAGCAATTGGTTTGTACACGAGACCAAAACGGGGTGAGAACGCATGATCATATCTTGCAGCACCAATTTTTTTACCACCTTTAAAGTCGTATGTAGCAGGGCCTTCTGTTTGCAGGTAAGAGAAACGTACGCCTGCCAGCACTTTCAGTTTTTCGGAGATGCTGATCAGATCCTGTACATAAGCACCAAACCTGTTCACCGGTGCATTGGTAATTCCTTTCAGGGTATCTACCGGGATATCTGTACGGCGTGTATATTTCGTAGGGTCGAATACGTTGATCACGTCATAGATACCCGCTGTTTTGTTGATGGACGGAACGCCATAAGCATAAGTACCGGTCAGGTAACGGTCCCCATCTACACCCGCCAGGATCGTATGTTCCAGGATACCGGTTTTCACCTTGCCTGTCAGATCCAGTTGTGCGGAATAGTAATCTTCGTTGGTAGCATTTCTGCCCAGGGCGCGGTTCAGGGTGTCTGCTCTCGCCTGTATTCTTTCGAGGGAATAGTAATCGCGTTGATATTTTGAATAAGATACTACCCCATTCAGTGTCCAGCTATTGCTCAGCTGATGCTTGATATTTGCGGAGGTGGTGGTTTGCTGGGTATGTGCATACTGCCAAGGAGCACCATAGAAAGTATTGCGTGGTACTTTCAGAATGGTCGTATCATTGTTGGTACCGATACCAAAATCAGGTGTAAAATCATGTTTCAGGTAATCCGCCTGTACCAGTAATTCAGTGCGCTCGCTCAGTTTGAACAGCAGGGATGGGTTTACATAATAACGTTTGGAGTGTACCTGGTCGCGGTAGCTGTCGGCCGTTTCAAAGGTACCGTTTACGCGGTAAGCTATTTTGGAAGACAGCGGGCCGTATACATCGAATGCTGGTTTCAGTAATCCGTAGCTACCTGCACGGAGATTTACTTCACCACCAAAATTAAACTTAGGTTGTTTGGTTACCATATTCATGACTGCACCGGGAGAAACGTTGCCATACAGGATGGCCGCGCTGCCTTTCAGTACTTCTACCCTTTCGAGAGAACTCATTTCCGGCATAGCGCCGGAGTTCACACGGGCACCATTTTTAAACATATTGGTGCTGGAAAATCCGTAACCGCGAGCGTTGAATGTTTCCTGGGTACCGGCTCTCATAGAGGCCATATAGATACCGTTCACATTTTTCACTACATCGCTCAAACGCTGCGCCTGCTGGTCTTCCAGTACTTCATGACCAATGATGGCCACGCTCTGTGGTAAGTCCATTACCGGTACCGGTAACTTGCCGATGCTTACGGGTCTTTTGTTGATGGTTCTTGTTTTGGTACCGTCTACCACCACTTCATTCAGCTGGCTGGAAGTAGCTTCCAGGGCCAGGTTGATAGCGGTTACTTCTTCTGCACTTACTGTTACGGCGTGATGCAGGGTTTTAGTACCGGTGTAGGAAATCACCAGGGTGTAATTACCCGGCTTTACATTCTTTAATACAAACTGTCCTTCTTCATCAGTTAAAGTACCTTTCTTGGTATCCTTTAAACCAATGGTCACAAATGATGCCGGCTGGCCATCTGCCGAGCTTACTTTTCCCTTAATGGTTCCACTCTGCGCCAGTACTGCCAGATTGATTAAAATGAGGCTGAGAATTAGGTATAAATTTTTCAACTATGTTAATTTTATGCAAAGGAAGAGCAATCTGCCTGATTAGTACAGACGGATCGGGAAAAGTTAAACCGCTCTTCCGCATCTGAAATCAACACTTTCTGACAACATTTCCAGCAGGATTACCCACATCTGTTTTTATTTATATTTAGATAAATATAACAACATAAACAATTGTAATACAGACACATAATTAAGTCAACAATAGGATTAAGGGTAACTAAAACACCACCTGTTTCCCACACCACCGCAGATTTCAGCCCCTTAAGTTCAGAATTAATTCAGAATTCACTTATAGTTTTGCCGCATGAAATTACTGATCATAGAAGACGAGATCCAACTGGCGCAGAGCATGATCTCTTATTTATCAGGTGAAAATTACGTGTGTGAATATGCAGGTACTTACCAGCAGGCGTTGACTAAAATCGATATGTACGAATATGAATGTATCCTTCTCGATATCATGTTGCCGGGCGGCGATGGCATGCAGCTCCTGGAAGAAATAAAGAAGCGGCAAAAAGAAGAAGGGGTGATTATTATTTCAGCGAAAGATTCCTTTGACGATAAAATACAGGGCTTACAACTCGGGGCAGATGATTACCTGTCCAAACCATTCCATCTGCCAGAACTGGCAGCCAGGATATTTTCTATCATCAGGAGAAGAAAATTCAACAACTCCAATATTATCCGGCAAAATGAGCTGACCATCAACCTGCTGGCTAAAACAGTGCTGGTACACCAGCAACCGGTGATCCTCACTAAAAAGGAATTTGACCTGTTACTCTACTTTATCGGCAACAGGAACAAAGTAGTCTCTAAAAATGCGCTGGCAGAACACCTTTCCGGAGACATCGCCGGTATGCTGGATGATCACAACTTTATTTATGCGCACATCAAAAATCTGAAAAAGAAACTCCACGAAGCAGGATGCGGCAATTATCTCAAAACCATCTATGCCACCGGCTATAAATGGGAGATGTAATTTAACGGACTACCAGTACTTTAAACGTTCCGGGCACCACCCCTGCCCTGCCGGCAGCATCTTTTTCTTTGGTAAATCCGGCCACAGATAAATACACACTGTTGGTACTTTCATCCAGGGCCAGTGTTTTCGCTCCCTTTTGCGTGATCAGCGCTTTCTCTGCCTTGAACTGTTTAGCACCGGTTTGATGAATGATATTCAGGGTACCATCTGCATTGGATGCATAAATCGTTTGTGTATGCGCGTTATAGGCTACCCCGTCGCAATCTTCCCCGATCGGAAGCGCCGCAATGATGGCATCATTGCTTAATTGTACTACCAGCAGTTTCTCATTGCCACAACCCACAAATAATAATTTGTTCTTTACATCAATTGCCAGACCAGCAGGATCTTCTCCCTGCGGCGTCAGTTTAATGGTTCGTACTACCTGGAAAGTATGCACATCCACTACTGCGATGGCGGCCTTGTCTTCCAGGTTTACATATAGCTTTCCTTCCAGGTCTGACACAATGGCTTCGGGTTTGCCGCCAATATTCACAGTGGCCTTTACTTTAAGTGTAACCGGATCAATTACGGACAAACTGTTGCTCTTTCCATTCCCGGTAACAATGGTTTTGCTCACCGGCTCGTACATAATGGCATCGGGATTATTGCCTGTGGCTATTTTAGTTACCACTCCCTCCGTTTTCAGGTCAAACACCACCACATTATTCTCTTTCCCATTGCTGATAAAGCCTTTCCCATTGGCTACGTCCAGCGCAATACCATGCACTCCGGACAGATCATTGAATACAGACAACGATTGGCCGGTCTTTTTATCGACCACATTCACCTGGTTGCCATGAGATACATATAACTTATTATCGGGACCGGAAGTGAGATAGTCCCAACGGCCATCACCAGGCACAGAAAAGGTATTCACCACTTTCGCGCCGGTCTGGGCCTGCAAAAAGGCTGGCAGCAACAGTGCTACCAGAAATAATCCGGAAGGTTTCATTGGTTTCTTGTTAAGTTGGTTCAAAGCTATTGCCCGATTCTGTCGTAATTCTAAAGTCGCGTTAAATTTCAAATTTATTCAGATTTCGCCCCTATTTTTGACGCATGAAAGTACTCCTGATTGAAGACGAACGACAACTGGCCGATAGCATTATCCGCTACCTGTCTGGCGAAAACTACGTCTGTGAGCACGCCGCCAGCTACCAGCAGGCATCCGAAAAAATTGAGCTGTATGAGTACGAATGCATCCTGCTCGACCTCATGCTGCCCGGAGGCGATGGCCTGCAATTACTCGATGAAATAAAAAAACAGCATACCGATACCGGCATCATCATCATCTCCGCCAGAGACGCGATCGACGATAAAATAAAAGGCCTGCAAACCGGGGCAGACGACTATCTCGCCAAACCATTCCACCTGTCGGAACTGTCAGCGCGCATCTACTCGGTGATCAGGAGAAGAAAATTCCAGAACAGCAATATCCTGGAATTAAATGAACTGAAACTGGACCTGCTGGCCAAAACCGTACATGTACATCAACAGGAAGTCATCCTCACCCGGAAAGAATTTGACCTGCTCATGTATTTCCTGGGCAACCAGAACCGGGTTATTTCAAAAAATGCACTGGCAGAACATCTCTCCGGCGACGTAGCCGACATGCTCGACAACCATAACTTCGTGTATGCACACATCAAAAACCTAAAAAGAAAACTCGGCGAAGCGGGCTGCGACAACTACCTGAAAACCATCTACGGCACCGGTTATAAATGGGAAATATGAAGAAACTGCTGAATAAATCAATGAAGGCTTTTGTGTTGTATGCCGGTATCGTACTGGCTTGCAGCATTCCTGCCTATTATGCGATCGTAGACTTTATCTGGGAGCATGAACTGAAAGAACACAACCGCATCATGAGCGAGGCCACCCGCCAGAATCTGCAGGCCATGTCGCTTTCCGATACAGAACTGAACGAAGCCGTGCTGCTCTGGAATAAACTGCGCCCGGAAACACAGCTGCAGCAAGTCGAAACAGCCAGGCCGGATTCGACCTATAATATCTACCGGAAAAATAAATACATCCCCTCCAAAGGCTGGGACAGATTCCAGGGATTGGTTACCTACTTCCCGATCAACGGCAAAACGTTCCGGCTTACACAGGAAGCCAACATGGAAGAATCGCACGAAACCATTATTGCTATTGCTGCCGTAGCCTTTGTGTTTTTTATGATCCTGCTCGGCGGCCTCATCTTCATCAACCGGAAAATATCCGAAAAGCTCTGGCTGCCATTCTACAGCAGTCTGCAAAAGATCAAAACATTTGACCTGCACCGGCCCGAACAGATCCGCTTTGAACCCACCACCACAGAAGAGTTCGAAGCACTTAACCATCACCTGGAAAAACTGATTGACGGCAATATTGCGGTATATAAACAACAAAAAGAATTTACGCAGAACGCCTCCCACGAACTGCAAACGCCGTTGTCTATCGTAAAATTCAAGCTGGACCTGCTTTACCAGAGCAAGCCCCTCAGCGAAGAACAATCCGGCATTATCAACGACGCACACCGGTCACTTTCCAAAGTAACGCGTATCAATAAAAACCTGCTACTGCTGGCCAAAATGGAAAACAGCCAGTTCAACGGAAAAGAAGTGATCGACCTCTCTGCCCTGGTGGCCAGTCATGTTGTACTGCTCGAGGATTTCCTGGAAGACAAACAACTCACCGTGCAACTGCAGCTGGCACCCGACGTTTCGCTCTCCGGCAATAAAGTACTGGTAGAAATCCTGCTGACCAATCTGATCATGAATGCCGTGCGCCACAGCATTCCCGAAGATACCATCCGTATAACGCTCACGCCTGCACGATTGGAAATTTCCAATACGGGCGCTGCCACACTGGATGAAAAATTATTGTTCAGACGCTTTGGCTCCTCCTCTCCCAATACCACCGGTACCGGTCTGGGACTCGCCATTGTACGGCAGATCTGCCAGTTGCACGGCTGGAAAGAGCAGTACCTTTTTAAAAATAATCTGCACATTTTTACCGTGACCTGGGCCTGATTCCAAATTCCTGCTAAATCGTATTTCATCTTTGCTGGTATATATTAAAGCAGGAACCAGATGAAACCACTGATTTATTGTTTACTATTGATACTTCCCTTGCTGCCCGCATCCGCACAGCAGCAAGGGGCCACCGTTTCCGGAACGATAAAAGATGCCCAAAGCAAAGCCGCACTCCCTTTTGTAAATGTAACGATACACAAACCGGCAGACAGCACCTTTATAACCGGTACCATCAGCGGTGAAACGGGTACTTTCAGCATCCCGTCGCTCGCAACAGGCCACTACCTGATGAAAGTATCCTATATAGGATATAACACGCAATGGCAGCCTTTATCCGTAGGCCAACTGAGCAAATTTCTTGATGCAGGTAATATTGCACTCACCGCCAATGTAGTCCATATCAATGAAGTGACCGTTACCGGAAAAACGGATGCGGTTACCGACAAAATGGATAAGAAAACATTCACCCTCTCCTCCAATATCAGCCAGGCAGGCGGCTCTGCACTGGAAGCCATGAAAAATCTTCCCGGCATCACCGCCGGCCAGGATGGTAAAGTACAGCTGCGTGGCAGCGATAAGGTGATGATCCTTATCGATGGCAAACAAACCGCCCTCACCGGTATAGGCGGCCAATCCGGCCTGGATAACATTCCCGCTTCCGCCATCGAGAAGATCGAGATCATCAACAATCCTTCGGCTAAATTTGACGCCAACGGAAATGCCGGTATCATCAACATCATCTACAAAAAAGAAAAGAAAGAAGGCTTTAACGGCAAAATCGGGCTCACAACAGGACTGGGCGCCCTCTGGGAGAAAAAAAGCAACCTGCCCGATATAAGACCCCAATACACCGCTACGCCGAAGATCAATCCATCGGTATCGCTCAACTATCGCAGGAATAAAGTAAACCTCTACCTCCAGGGAGATAATCTTTACACCAAAACCCTCAACAAAAACGAATTCACCGAACGGATTTACGACCATGGCGATAATACGCTGCAACAGGTAAAAAGAAACCGTACCACCAATATCATTACCGGTAAAACGGGGCTCGACTGGCAACCCGATGCCAGCAACACCATCAGCATATCCGGCCTGTTCAGCAGTGAAAAGATCCTCGACAGAGGTGACGAACCTTTTTTCTCCACTGACCTGAAAGACAGGAAAAGACTCTGGCAGTTCCTGGAAGATGAGCTGAAAACCACCGCCACCTTCTCCGCCGGCTGGCAACATGCTTTCAGTCAGCCCGGGCGCACGCTTAACGTGCAACTGAATTACACCTTCCACCGGGAAGATGAAAAGTATTTCTTCACGAACATCCTGCCTACCTACACCGGGCTTGATTCGTTTAAACTCCTCTCCGATGAACATGTGGCCGACCTGAATGTAGATTACGTACAGCCGTTGAGGTATGGGCGGTTTGAAGGGGGATTAAAATTCCGCCGCCGGTACATCCCCACCAATATGCAGTTCAAACCCGGGCTGAACTCCCCGCTGGATACCACCGCCGGCGGCTGGGCCAACTATGGGGAAATTATTCCTGCCGCCTACGGTATGTTTGTATTTGAGAACCAGTACTTCGAAGTAGAGGCCGGTGTGCGCGTGGAATACGTAGACCTGCAATATGATGTAAACCCGCAGCACAGCACCTATAAAAGCGATGGATACCACTACGTACAGCCGTTCCCGAATGTGCGGTTCTCCTATCTCATCAACGACCGGCACAGGTTATCGCTGTTCTATAACAGAAGAGTAGACCGCCCCAACGAAGTAGATATCCGTATCTTCCCGAAATACGATGATGCGGAGATTATTAAAGTCGGTAACCCGGAACTGCGGCCACAGTTCACCAATACCTTTGAACTGGGCTACAAAACCAACTGGCACAACGGCTTCCTGTATCCGGCCATATACCACAAAAGAATGGACGCTACGATTACACGTATAGGCAGCACGGTAGGAAACAGTCCGCTGATCTATAACATCTTCCAGAATGCGGGGAAAAGCTATAATACAGGGATAGAGATCAATCTCTCACAACGGATCAACAAATGGTTGAACATGAACCTGCTGCTCAACGGCTACCAGAATATCATCGACGCATTTACCGTTGTGAATAAATACCCCGCTGAAAACACCTATTCCGCCCCACGGGAGGAAATGTTTTCCGGCAATGTGAAGTTCAATGCCTTTTTCCAGGTCCCCAAACTGGCAGATATACAGCTTACGGCCATTTACCTGGCCCCGGATATTATTCCGCAGGGTAAAATATATTCCCGCTTTTCGATCGACCTGGGGGTAAAAAAGAACGTGGGCAAAAATGAATTCTTTTTGAATTTTACAGATATCGCCAATACTTTACGGATCCGCAGAGACGTAAAAGGAAATGGATTCAGCTATACCAGCACCGATTACCTGGAAACACAGGTGATCCGGCTGGGATATGGTTATAAATTCTGATAAAAAAAAGCGGTGTCCTTTATCAGCAAAGGATACCGCTTTCAATTTTTTTTAAATCCCTTACAGGGAGATGACTACGCCCAGGTTAGCCACTGCCCCGGTCCCTTTCACATAGTATCTTCCCTCACTGGTGGCTCCTCTTACTTCAGAATGAACCGGGTAATAATCTGCGTTGAACAGGTTATTCACGGAGAAGTTCAGGGTCACGTTTTTCAGGCGGTAAGAGGTAAAGGCATCAAAAATTGTATAACCGGAAATGGGATATTTACCATAGTTGTATTCCGCCACGGGAAACACGTTCCGGGAGCCCACGTTCGCCATCTGCAGGGTCAGGTCCCAGTGACGGGTAATTTTGAAACCTGCATTACCGGTTACTTTCACCGGGGAAATGATGGAGTTGTCCAGTTTGGTGTTGTAGTTGCCGTCGTTTTTCGTATCCTGCCGGCCATCCATATAACCTACGGTGGTACCGAGATTCAGCCAGTCGGTGGCCTTTACGTTCATCACTACTTCTACGCCATAGATGCGTTGCGGCACCTGGCTCAGTTCATAATTACCGGGAGTACTTGTTTCCGCATAGGTAGTACCTTTTTTCGTGGTGCTGTAGTAACCGGTGAGTTCATAGCTAAACCGGTCCAGCGCACCGCTCACACCCACTTCTACGTTGTTTACCTTTACCGGTGAGGCATTGATCGCATTCAACGGTACGTTATTACGCAGTACCAGTCCTACGTCGCCAATGGAAAAGCCCTGTGAGAAACTGGCAAACGGCTGCAGGTAACTCAGCTTATTGAATCTTGCGCCGGCATTGAATACCAGGGCGTTGTAAGTATTGGATTCTCCTTTGGTGAATTTGTTGCCTTTCGTGAGGTCGCCTACTTTAAAACCGAGGTTTTCGTAACGTACACCGGCCTTCAGGATCCAGTCCTGCGCCAGTACAAACTTGGATTGTACGTAAGGTGCAATGCTGTTCATGTTCATATCCGGTGTCACAAACTGCTCTTTCATATCTTTTTGAACGGTGTGGTCTTTCAGGAAGTCGATCCCGTAGATCAGCTGCATCCGTGCATTGGCAGACAGTTCGAACGGTGTATTGAAGTTGAGCCGGGCGCCCCAATGGTCGGAGTATACCTGGTTGTAGGCTTCAAATACAGAATTGATATCATCGTAATAAGCTACCAGGCTGGCTTCTGTGCGGCCATAGGTACCGGTATATTTCGCGTTCAGGGTTTTGTTGTACGGGGTACCGCCGAGAATATTCGTATCGCCACGTACGCCGATAGCGGGCGATATACCAAACTTACCGATAGTGCCGATGTAGCGGCTGTCCTGGATGCTGTTGTAATAGTTACCCATTACTTCTACGCGGTGCTTATCGGAAATATCGTAGCCCAGTTTGATCAGGGCGTTATAGGTATCTGTTTCCCCGAGGCCATAAAATGGGCTGATCACTTCTCCGTCGGATGAGCGGGAAACACCGCTGCGGGCCACTTTGCCTTGTACCAGGTAATCGAACTTATTGACCTTTCCGGAAAATACCTGGGAGACATTGTATCCCCAGGTGCCATCGGTTTTCGCCAGGTTAAGGCTATTGTTCAGGTAAGTGGTAGAACTGAACGGTTTATTTCTCACCGCTTTTTTGGTGATATAGTTAATAATACCGCCGGCAGCACCATTTCCATACATAGACGAAGCGCCGTTGATCACTTCAATGTGGTCAATGGCGCTCACGTCGATGGTTTTGAGGTCGCGGCCACCGTTCCTTAAAGGTGTGGATTGCGGCACCCCATCTATCAATACCAGGAAATTTCTTCCCCGGAGCTTGCCGATAAAGTTATTCTGACTTTCTTCACTTGGTGAAATACCCGGCACTTTCTGCATCAGGATGTAGGGCAGGTTGTTATTTATCTGCGCCTGTTTTTCTACTTCCGCCCTGGAAATAAGTGTTACAGAAGACGGTACGTCGTTGATACTTTCCGCCACACGGCTGGCGGTCACAATAATTTCGCTTAGCTGACCGGTGGTATCGGTAATACTCTTACGTTCTTTTTTTACAGGCGCCTGTGCGCATACAACGCCGCCCATAGCAACGGACAATACAAAAGTGGATATCTTCTTCAAAGTGGCAATATTTAAATCAGCGTGAGGGAACGCATAAAGCGAACATACATGACAGCTACGATATTTTATCTCCCTACAACATATTAAAAAATGACCACAAAGAAAATACACTTGAAAGTAATCCGCTACTCGGATCCGGAAAATTTCCCACTAGAATAAATACGTCACATGCACCATTCCCCGGTTACCGGCTTTAATCCGCAGATCCGCCAGTTGTTGTGATAGTACCGGCTGAAAATTACCTCCCACGGAAATATTACCCAGCGTAGCTTCCACACCTGCCGTTGCCAGCAGGGAATGTCCTCCGGAGATATCGACCGCATATTTGCGCGCTTCCTGGTCCTTTTCGGCGGTTTCATACAACACCCCGGCATTGGGCGCTATCGTCACTTTGGGCGCCACCCTGATCTTGTAATAGGCCAGTATGTTGGCCGTAAATTTATTGCCATACCGGTAATCATAACGGTTATTGGTGTTGATTTTGTAACTCACATTGGCATTCAGTCCCAGGTCCATGAGCCGCACGTCATACATGGCATTCAGCGTGAAATCGGTGCTGGCGGTACCCAACTGGAAATTATTCGGTGCATCTTCGTTTTCCTTATGTTCTGTTGGTTCATACTTTCCGGTGGGCATTTTTATGCCGCCGCCTATCCAGAGCGATTGTACCAGTAGCTTATTATTTGCGGTGGTGTGCTGCTGATCCAGCAGCTGGTAGTAGCCTACTACCGCTATATCGCCAATACCGGATTTACTCATGGTAACGCCCTGGTTTTCCCGGCTGTTGAAATTTACAGGTACAAAGCCCAGTACACGGAAACGCTTGCCGATATTCCATCCACCCCATAGTTCGGCTGTCTGGTAGGTTTCATCGGTGGTCAGGTAAGAGGTAGTACCACCCGGGCCGAGATGCGAACGCAGTGTTTTATACTGGTACCGCAAACCGATAAACCGTTTTTTAAAATCAGGCAGGATACCAATGTAATAACTGCCTACGCCGCAGCCACAGATATCACAGGCCCTCACTTCATACATCCCGGTAAGGATGCAGAGAAACAGTAGTATTATTTTCTTCATGCTACGCTGTATTTATTGCGCTTCTTCGGAGAAGCGCTTATCCCTGATAAATTGCCGGTCGTTCAACGTGTTCAGGAAGGCCAGCAACTGCTGCTGCTCTTCCGCCGTTAAAGCAATACCCGGCTTACCGTTTGTTTTCAGCAGCGGATCCAGTGTAGGCATATCCGTTACTTCTGCCGCATAATGCTGCAATACCCCGGAAAGCGAATACAAACGGCCATCGTGCATGTAAGGCGCCGTATAGGCCAGGTTGCGCAGACTGGGTACTTTGAACTTGTACCGGTCGGCCGGGTTCAGCGTAATGGGATAACGGCCCTCATCGTTGTTCGGCCCCGGTGTAAGGCCATTGTTACGGAAAGAATGATCCGTAAACAACGGCTCGGTATGACAGCTGTTGCATTTCTGCTGGAATAAGGCATATCCTTTTTGTTCTTCCGGTGTGAAAGTGGGCCCCTGTTTGCGCATTACGCTGTCGTATTTCGACTGGTCGCTGACCACCATCACCATGAACTGCGACATGGCCTTCATCATGCGGGCGGTGGTGATTTCCTCCGAGCCAAACACCTTTTTAAATAGCGCCGGGTAAGGATTTGTGTTGCGCAGCTTGATCAGCACATTGCCCATGGTTTCATCCATCTCTACAAAATTGGTGATGGGTACCACCGGTTGCAGATCCAGGTCGAACACGCCCCCATCCCACATGAAAGTGGTGTTCCAGGCCAGGTTCATGATGGGTGGAGAATTGCGGCTGCCTAAGCGGTCGTCGATACCATGACTCACATCATGGCCGTGATGCGTAAAAGCAGCCGACTGCAGGTGACAACTGCCGCAGGAAATGGTGTTATTGCGCGACAAACGTGGTTCGTAAAACAGTTTCCGCCCGAGTTCAAATCCTTCCGCCGTTACATTATTATTGGCCAGTTTATACGCGGCGGCAGGAAAGCCGGCGGGTACTTCAAAGCCGGTAAAAGGCGGTGGTGGTGGATCTTTCACCGGGTCATCCTTGCTGCAACCCGGCAGTAAAATGCCGAGGCAGCAAAAGATCATCCATTGCAAAATATTCATGGCGCCCGGTTTTAGTTTTCAGTATGATCGTGCCGGAACAGCTGCGCGTTATTATCCGCAATTTTTGCGCTGAAGTCGCCGAACATCACCGTAGGATTAGCGGCAATACTCACTTGTGTGCTGCCGTTAAACATTTTTAGTACATCTACCATCAGGTGAATATTGGTTTCCCGGCCGGACCGCACTTTAGCAACACCGGCAGCGGTAAGGTCTACCCGGATGGTACGGTTGTTATTCAGTGTAGGGGCGCTATAGCCGCCGAAGCCACCGATATGGTAGCGGAACTTATGCTGACCGCTGGGATCGACTGGTGCAGCATCAGAAATCCCTTCCATTTTAAAGAAGATATAGCCCATGTTCCAGCCCCAGTACATGCCGTCGTCCATGCCGGCAGAGGGGTCGAGTACACCGGTTCTTTTGCTCACCTCCATCACGCTGCTCAGGCTGTCTACTCCCAGGATAAAACTCAGGGAAGTATACTCTCCTTCCGGCACCCGTACTTTTACAAACTGTGAGGCTGCATCTTCTTCCGATACGAGGAAATAGCTGCTATCTTTCGGAACAATATATTCCTTACCAGCAGCCGTTTTCACGCTGATGTTGGTAATAAAGTATTTTAACCGGGACACCTGGAAGGATTCTCCGGCAGCATTTTTATAAACGCCGGTATTCAATTGCAGGTTTTTATCGCCCACAATGTTATCAAACTGTATAGACAAAGTAGCTTTCACGTTACTATCAGCTGCCGGTGCCGTGCCGTCTTTTTTGCAGGCAGTAAAAGTGGCCACTATCAAAAGGATATAGATCATTCGCGTACAATACATCGTGTAATTATTATTTTTTCAGACAATAGGATGCTTTTGCCTGCAGGGGATGCAGGCGGTTAACTAACGGGCAAGGTTACACATTATGCAACAGGCGGCCGGAATACAGCCGATGGCCGGTCGATGGGAGTACCTGGAAGATGGTGATAAAACGTGTTACCGGCAATGCTTACCGGCAAGGGTTCCCGGAGGTCGTCGCCGCAAAGCGATGCGTAAAAGATTTCACTGCGGTGGTCTGTTTTCCGTTCAGGATTTTCCTGCTCTTTCCGCTCCTCTTCCCGGAGTTGTTTACGCAGGTGGCATTTGCCGTTACAATGCATAGCCGGCTTATCGCGGTTCACACAGAAATTCCGGACAATGTAATCCTGGTTCAGGTAATAATCCAGCAGCACCACATAACGGCCTGATAACTGGCAAAGCCAGATCAGCATCAGTAAAACCGTTATCATTTGTTTCCGCATGGTGAAAAAGTAAAGTGCTGCAAAAGTAGCGCGTCTGGCGGGGCTGGCATAGAATAAAACCGGACAATAATTTTAATAATCCGTCCATTTTTATCACGGGTTCGCTATTTATGCAGAAATGGTTATCATTGTTATCATAAAAAACGGGAACAAAAGTCATGGCTATCTGCAACAGGGATTTTACACCGGAAGAACAACAACTCCTGCAATACTACAAACAGCACTGGCAATTATCAGACGACGGACCGGCCTTTGTTACGCATAGCAGTTTACTGCAACCGGTGCTGTTCAACCAGGCGCCGGCCATGCTGAAAATACCGCTGGAAGCCGAAGAGAAACTGGGCTACCGGCTCATGGTGTGGTGGAATGGCCAGGGAGCGGCGAAAGTATTACGATACGATGAAAACGCATTGATACTGGAGAAAGTAACGAGTGATATTACCCTGCTGGATATGGTAAAAAACGGCGAGGATGAACAAGCCAGCCGCATTATCTGTGCGGTAGCCAACCAGCTGCATGCGCCAAGGGGTGGCTTGCCTCCGGGGCTCATGCCCCTGGAAGAATGGTTCCGGGATCTCTGGCCGGCCGTTGAAAAATTTGGCGGCATCCTGACGGAGAGCGCGGCGCTGGCCCGTGTGTTGCTCGACAACCAGCACGATCAGGCCGTTTTACACGGCGATCTGCATCATGAAAACATACTGCATTCTGATACACGTGGCTGGTTGGCCATTGATCCAAAACGGCTCATCGGGGAAAGGGCCTTCGATTTTGCAAATATTTTCTGTAACCCTGATAAAGCTACTGCGCTCAGTCCGGGGAGACTGGCCCGGCAGGTAACTGTTATTTCACAGGCAGCACAGATCGATCCTACCCATTTGCTGAAATGGGTGGTGGCATGGGCAGGACTTTCAGCCGCCTGGATCCTCAACGACGGCGATGACGCAAGTCTGGACCTGGGCGTAGCCGAAACAGCGTTCCGGCAACTGCATCCATAAGCAGAGCTGGCACCGGCTTCTCCCGAAATGATCCAGGTTCCTGATCTCATAAAAAACAATATTTTGTTTTTAGACAGGAAATGAAGAATTTGCGCGCCTTATACCGGATATTGATCCAGTCTTTTAACCTATTCGAAGAAGATGGCAAAAACGAGTTTATGGTCCCTGTTAAAAAGTTTATCCGGAAAATTCAGTTCCCGGGAAACGCCATATCAATACCAGCCCCTGGCCTCAAACATAGAAGTTGTTAATTTTTGGCCTACACAAAGGTCGGAAGATCTCTGGCTTTACCTCTTTGTTACCTCCCGGCTGGGAGAGCTCATTGACGCAGATAACACGATGCTGCTGGCATCCGTTTTTGGCCCCCGGCATTATATCAGCGAAAGCCCGAGCAAGATAAAAATATTTTACACCGGGGAAAATGTAGACCGGTTTCCGAAATATAAAGACCACTGTCTTGATATCGTAGATCTTTCTTTTGGATTCGAATACCTGCAGGCCCCTAATTACATGCGGCTTCCCTTGTGGCCGTCGTTTGTATTCCGTGCCAATGCCGACCAACGGGAGATACAAACGGAGATGGACCGGATCATGAATGCGATCCGCAGCACCCCACCTGCCAGTGAGCATTTCTGTTCCCTGATCAGCAGTCATGATAAAAGCGGGGTCCGTTCCAAACTGATGAAATCACTCAGTGGCATCGGGCATATCGACAGCGCCGGTAAATTCAAAAACAACTGCAATGCGCTGAAAGAAAAATACAACGACAGCAAGATCGATTTCATGCATAACTATCAATTCAATATCTGCCCGGAAAACACCAATAAAGACGGTTATGTAACGGAAAAGGTATTTGAAGCGATCAAAGCCGGCACCATCCCTATTTACTGGGGGAGCAACGGCCGGCCGGAACCGGAAGTATTAAAACAGGAAGCCATTCTTTTCTACAACGGACCGGGAAGTGTGAAAGGCCTGCAACAGGAAGTGGCCCGGCTGCGTCAACATCCGAAGCAATACGAGGAATTCCGCAACCAGGACCGTTTCCAGCCGCATGCGGCAGAATACCTGGCGGAGATGTTGCATACGGCGGAAATGAAGATCAGGAAAATTATAAAAGAAAAAAACGCCTTATCCGGCAAGTGGAACTAGAAAACTTCACTGCCACAACTTGATAAAGTGCGGCTAAAAAACTATATTCACTTCCTAATTTATCACCAAACCTATTTAACCTATGGAATCACAAACTATACAGGAATCCATATTTGCTGATGAAGCGAATCTTGAGATGGCCAGCAGGGGCCAGCGCTTCGCCAATTACCTGATAGACCTCTTTACCTTTTATGTAGTAGCGATCATACTATTCGGCGCTTACTTTGTTTTGTTCCCGGGTAGTTATTCTGAGTCGGCTTCTCCCGGCGCCAGCTATGTACAGAACCTCGTATCACTTGTATTATATGGTCTTTACATGGGCACTATAGAAGCGGTATTCAAAGGAAAAACGCTTGGCAAAATGATTACCGGTACGAAAGCCGTAAATGAAGACGGCTCTGAAATCACTGCCGGCACTGCGTTTCTGAGAGGTCTCAGCCGCGCCGTACCTTTCAGCGTTTTCAGCGCACTGGGCGCCTGGTGTCATCCCTGGCACGACCGGTGGACAAACACCTACGTGATCGACGTAAAGAAATCACATATCCCGCTGGGAAAATAACCGGATAACTTTATATCAACAGAAAGCCCCGCTATGATAGCGGGGCTTTCTGTTGATATACACCCGCAGGTGTTATCTATTTGTTCTGCACTAAGATCGTTTTGTTGCTGTCATTCGTTTTATCTTTTACACAACGGAAGCCGATATGGGAGGCCCCGGAATCAAAAGCAGTGCCCCTCCTGGCGCTGGGCCGGTAGTTCACACAATAATCGTTGGCGCATAAATAGGAGCCGCCTTTGGTCACGCGTTTGATGGCGTAGCGGTCTTCCGGATCATAGGTACTGGCCGGTCCTTTCGGATCTACTTCGGCGGTACGTAAACTGGCTTTCTTATACAGGGAAGCATCGTACCAGTCGGCTGTCCACTCCCATACATTTCCGGTCATGTCGTACAGTCCATAGGCATTGGCCGGGAAACTGGCGACTGGTGCGGTTCCTTTAAATCCGTCTTCTCCCGAATTCTTATCCGGAAAATGTCCCTGGAAAGTATTGGCCATGTACTTTTGCCCTGGTTTGAATTCATTTCCCCATGCGTAGCGTTTTTCTGCCTGTCCGCCTCTGGCGGCGTATTCCCATTCTGCTTCCGTAGGCAAACGCTTACCCGCCCATTTTGCGTACGCATTGGCGTCTTCCCAGGCGATCTGCACAACGGGGTGTTTCCAGCGGCCGTCGAGATTACTGCCCGGTCCTTCCGGATGTTGCCAGCTGGCGCCGGCTACCCAATGCCACCAGTTGGAAATATCTTCCGTACTAACGGGATGATCCGGTGCTACAAACACCATAGAACCGGGAATGAGCAGTGCATCATCCGGTTTGGGCGTACCAGGCGGCAGCTGTTTGCTGATCTCTTCCCAGGTTGGCTTTCTCTCCGCCACCGTTACGTATTTTGTGGCATCTACAAAAGCTTTGAAAGCTTCATTGGTCACTTCTGTTTTATCGATCCAGAAACCATCTACTTTCACCGGATGCGCAGGTCTTTCCTGGTCATATGCTTCCTTTTCATCGGTGCCCATCATGAATTGTCCGCCGGTCACCCATATCATATTTTCCGGATCTTTATCTTTACGATCTGCTGTAGTGGCAAACCTGGAGGGCACCACGCAGCAGGCAGCTTTGCCCACCTGTTCGGCGGCAGGCGGCACCCGCTGCTGACATGCAGCCAGCAGCAGCAATAACGGCAAATACCTTTTCATCATCATGGCAATAACTTTAATGATCACTTGTTAAACACCGTTTTCCAGTCGTTCTTAATACTGATCACCTGCCAGTGATACTGTGCAGCCATGTTCAGTGATTTATTACTTTTCTCTTCGTACTGAAATTCCCTTTTTGCATCGTCGTGGTTAACCAGCAGCTGAAGGGAAGGATAAGTGCTGCCCTGACTAAAGCGCAGCATATATACATCCCCTTCGCCACCTTCGTTGCCACAAGCCAGTATCGGCCGTTTTCCGATGTGATACTGGATATTTACCGGTTTTTCCTGTTTGTCGTTGAGGGTAATAATACCGGACATCCGGTAGATGTCGTTCACACCGGCACTATCCACGTAACGATATTTAAACTGTGTGCCTATCACCTGTTCCGGCGGTATACCGTAATAAGGGCGGCTGATAGCGCGCATCAGTTCTATAGTACCTCCCGAACAGATGAATGTTTTAAATCCATTCATGCGCAGGTAAGCCAGCAGTTCCAGTTGCGGCTGATACAACACATTGGCCAGCGGCACACCCAGCGACGGATGCTTCACTGTTTCGAAAAAGAGTTTTGCTTCCGCTGCAAATTCCGCTTCGGTTAAACCGGTATGCGTAACGTCTACCAGTTCTATCAACCCCTTCTCCCCTGCTTTACCAAACCAGGCTTTATCATTTTCCAGGACCGCTTTAAACGGTTCCTTGTTCTTTAATGCAGGATTGGCCGCTACCATGCGATGTACACGAAATACTGCAAAAAGCCCCTGTATAATTGGCTTCTCCGCCCACAAAGTACCATCGTTATCGAAGGTAGCAATCCTGTCTTCTATCGGTACAAACTGGTTGGTGCCTTCTGTCGTCACCGTTTTTACAAAGCTGAGAATAGACTGCTTTACGGCACCGTCATTCCAGGAAGGCAATGGATCCTCCTGGGCTGCTGCATGGAGGGAAAAGAACAATGTGACAGACAGTAACCATCCTTTCTTTATGCCCCGGCCAATATGTGATATCTTCATAAGCATGCATATATTAGTAACCATTACATTTTAGCCGGGAAACTGGCCATGATCTTAGTGATAGCGGCAGGTATCTTAGTATCCGGATCTTTGATAGGTCCATCGATCTGACTGTTGCCCACACCCTGCCACAGGAGGTTTCTTTTAGCGCGGTCTATTACATCTACGATCACAGAGCCATCAATATATTTATCTACAGAGAAGGTGGTGTTGCTGGACCCCATACCCATACCACCGCCCCAGTAATAAGGTCTGTAGTAGCCACCGTAACCATAATAATCGGTATTGGCCGTCACGTTCTGGCCCTGTTTGGCAATGGTAATCGGGTTTACCAGCAGATCTGCGCTGGAGGTATCCGCCTGGGTGTAGCCTTTTGCTGTCATGGCAGCAATCACCCCGTTGTTGATACGGTCGCGGTTTAATTCACTGATCGGACTTTGCTGACCGGCAGGATTATACAGGGCAAATGTTTTGTACCCGGCAAAGCTGGCCTGTTTGTTCACGTCGGAAGTAACCTTTAACGTGGGTCCGCAGGCAGCCAGCATCAATAGTGCGATGGCAGAATAGAGGAATGTTTGTTTCATAATATTCATTTTATGTGAGGTTGTAAAAGAATTATTTCGCTTTCTTCGCCCACTGCAGGTTCAGTCCGAAAAACACCTGGTAAGCCGGCTGACCAGCCCCTTCGCTGTATACCGTGAGCTGTGGTTCAATAAATGTGTTTACCATCATATTATTTGCTTTGAACACCTTACCTATTCCTAAACCAAAGGGTATCAGCGTACGTTGATTTTCAAAATCAAAGGTCCAGGTAGCGCCGGCGCTACGTGCATATAACCCTGCTGTAATATTGAAAGTAATGGTTGGCTGAAAAGCCAGTACGCTTACCTCCTGCCGGTCGGATTGTCCTGCAAAGGAATGCTGGTAAGTGATCAGTGAGCCCAGTACATGACCGCCCGGAATATGATGTATCGCTATAAATGCGCCACCTGCCTGCCATTTCCCGGTACCCAGGTAGTCATTGCTGCCGGTAGGAAACACAAGCATCGGTCCAACTGCCAGATCGGTAGACGCCCCGTTTTTCGAAAACCGGATCGCATCAAAAATCTGTATATCGCCCAGTCCTGAATTGTAGCCCATCTTATTGTCTGATGGTATCGTGGTAAAAGGAACAGTGGCCCGGATAATCTGCCGGCCTGCCACCATCACGCCTCTCAGGTTCATGGTATTCGAAACCTCGGTAGTTCCCCGCTGATGCATGGTGATATAATCATGGAAACTGAGCTGGTTTAATTCCGCCAGCGGATTATTGGACTTGGCGACTTCTTCCTGCGACAGACCGCCAGCAGGAGGATGCCCTTCCTGTGCTTTCAATAAAACGGGCAGCAATAAAAAACTGGCCATTGCCAATAATCCGGTGTATTTCATACGAGCTGTTTTTATTTATTACCAGGAATATCCTATGCTGAACACCGTACCGAAATCGACTTTCTGCGCTGTTACATCCGGTGGTTTACTATCATAATCCAGGTATACCTGTACATTCAGATTCAGGTGTGTCACAATTTTCCAGTACAGCGTTACATTCTGATCTGCACGCCAGCGGCCTGCCTGCGACACACTAAAAAACACTGAATTGGTCGCCTGTAAGGTCAGGTAGGGCGTACCCAGTCTGTATAGATAGTAATTCACAAACAGCGGAATTTCCAATGAAACCGCACGGCCGGCATTAATACTATCTGTGCTGTACTCCTTCTGCACTGAAAAACCGGTGGCGGCGCGCAAGTCGTTCCGCCTGTTTTTGATCAGGATAGGCCCCGCTCCTTCTGCCGCCTGCATACGTGCACTCAGGCCTAACTCTGTGCTGCGCTGAAACTGTACAGATGACACCGCAAACCATTTCTTCCAGAATTCTATATAAGCCTGCACTGCCAGGTCTGCTTTTTCAATGCCTTTAAATTCATTGTCGATCGTATACATCAGATCACCCGATGTCAGGAACAGCCAGTTCCTCGTACTGTAAGTCATGTTATGACTTTCATTCACACGGCCTATATTACTGGAACGGGAGTACGAAAAACCAAGACTTGCCGATCCATCCAGCCGCTTCCAGAAATTATCATCCATGTTTTCGATATTATCCAGGTCTTCTATAAATAATTCCGTGGTATCCCTTCCCTGTATAATCTTCACCCATCCCGCTCCCCTGCCTGGTTCCAGGATGCCCAGGTATTTTATATTCGCTACACTTTCTATCAGATACAGCTTACGTCGTGCGGTGATTGATTTGATGTTTCTCAGTTTAATGGTTACCATGTCTTCCAGCTGATCAGGGTCCAGTGTCAATACGCCCCGTTGTATCTGTTTTACTTTCCCCCTGATCTGGTCTCCATCCATAAATTCAATTACATCGCTTTCCTCCGGATGTAATTGCTGTGCCAATAATACAGCGGGCTTTATACAACAACAGCCAACCATTAACGCTATGGTTACTATCCATCTCACCAGCGCCATCTGTAGTTTCCGGACAACAACAAAGATTTACGTCCACCCAGGAAACCGGTTTCCGCTCTTACCTGCCAACGTTTATTGATCTGGTATTGTGCTCCCACTACCATGCTCCAATGCGACACAGGCTCCTTCTTCAGCGAATAATTCACCGTAATATCATCCGGAATATTATTCATCTTGTTTAATACGGCCTGGGCTATACGTTTTACAACTACCTGCTGTGGTTTAGTCAGTGCCTGGTACCATTGCTCCGTTTCATCGATGATTTTCTGTGCCTGTCCCGGATCCATGGATGGCCCCAGATCAGACAGATTAATAGAGCCACTGGTGCCCTGGTTCACAAAAAATCCGGTAGCTCCTATCCAGGCCGCAATGGATTTGCCGGGGTGTTCTTTAAACTGAAAATTGTAGCCGATCCTGGGTGTGATCATCAGTGTTTTTACGGTGTTATCAAGATTATCAAGGTGTGTCCAGGTATAATTGATATCTGTGATGGTAATGATACCGTGATAACCGCCAGCCAATGTGGTACCCAATCCGAGGGTATATCCCTTGAAATCGGCCTCGCTGGAAAACTGGAAAGGCGATGCAATATTCACGTTTGTTTTTGCCTGCACCAGGCCTACAATACCATACAGGTCCACGAAGGGCAATACCCACAGATCCAGCCTGGTGGTGGCGGTCTGCATGTTTGCTTTCACTTCCCCGAATTTGATAAAGTCGAGCGGTACCGGTTCCTGTTCATTAAAGCCAACTTTCAGGTCGGTGATATTTACTTCCTGTGAGCCTCCCATCAGGTTCAGCATGGCACCCACCGGGTATTGCAAACTGAAACCTTTCTCTACCATCTTACTTCCCAGGATCGGAAAGCGATAAGGATAGCCTGCCCTTCGTAAGCTGTCTTTATAATGTTTGTCGGCATCCCCCATTTTATTGCCGGCGCCGGCCTGCGCCATGGCAGATGCCGCCAGCAGGATCAATGCAAATGATATGATATAATGTTTCCACATGGAGGATAAGGATTAAAGTGAATGGCAGGGAGAGAACTCCCTGCCGGCTTCATAGGTTTTGCCAACTATTGTATCCGTTAATCTTATGATGTAAAAAGTATGTTGCATGGGAATCCTGGCGTTTGTGGCATGACAGGGCATGCCGGTTCGGCTTTAGTAACTTTAGCGAAAAATGGAACCAATATCAGGATGATGCTTGCTTGATATGCTCAGGACAGGGTACTGTTGACCGGTAGCTACACTAAATGATTATTGCGTGGGAGGAATGTCCTGGCAGGATATTCCCCTGTTTGAAGTATTAACACCGTATAAAAGTAAAAAGTTCTGCCCCGGAAAAATATTCCCTTTTTTATGCTTCCCACTTACCACCAGCCGGATGTTCTTTCCTCGTTTTCCGGTGATGGCGATACAGTCTGAAATGCTGTTTCAGCGAGGCTTCCGTAACGGCAGCATTACTTTTACCACCATATGCAGCGCCTGCAAAAGTTGTCCATTCCTGTAAAGTATCCGTTTCATTTTGTGCGGCGAGTGTAACGGATACAGCGGGAGATGCCGGATCTTTGCGCCACCGGTCCCACCACTGGTATAAGGCCGGTGAAACAGCCGGTGCTTTCATAAATTTCCGGAACCAATAGTATTCACTTTCGCGGTACTGCCGGAGCCTGTTGTTTATTTTTTTCGTGAGATAGCGGACTGCTTTGTAAAGCACCCATAATACGAGCAACAGCGCCAATGCATATAGAACGGCTTTATACCAGATCATGCCGGCTATCATCCATGGGCCTTTCTTTGCGGCCTTTACCGGCACGCTGGCCTTCGCCAGGCTGTCCTGCAGCGTCGTCAGCATGCCCAGGCCGGGATTGTCCGCTATTTTCAGCGTTACCGCAGGTAGCGTGCGTGTGTACAAACGCCCGGCGTAAGGGTTCCACCAGGAAATTTTCTGAGCCGGCAATTCGTAGCTTCCCGCTTTGGTAAGCAGCCACATAGAAGTTTGTACCCGTTCCCCATTGGCATTGTAGTCATCGCGTGTATCCTTCAACGTTACCTTACCCGGGTACACATCTGCCCAGTCGACCTTTTGATCAGGCAACGCCGGTATAAACTGTGGCAGCGTGCCGGTGGCGTCGGTGGTGATGGTACGTTCTATCACATCGCCCACTTTCAGTTTATCCAATGGTTTGTTCCAACGGGCATGCAGCGTTACATCACTGGCCACCAGCCATTCCTCACCTGCCGGAAAACTTTTTGGCACCGGTTTCACCACAAACGATACGGGCGCGGTATGCAATACCACCTTGCTGCTCACCGCACTGCCTTCCGGCGGCGTTTCTACCTGGATGGTAATAGCAGGTACACTGAATGCACCGGCTTTGTAAGGAAATACGATATAATAAAACTGGATGCCGGAATAGTCTTTACCATGGTCTGTAAAACGGCCAGGCTGCGCTTTTGTGAATGGTACAATAAAAGCGCCCGGGATCTGGATGTTTTCAAATTCCGGTGGCTGCGTGTACCAGGTAGCCGTTAGTACGGTATAGGTTACTTTAAATGGTTGTTGCAGGTATACATCGCTGCGGTCCAGTTCCACTTTGGCGAAACATTTCAACTGCGCAGACAAACGTCCGCTGCAACACAGTATATACATCAGCGTTATATAATACTTTACCATTGCTGTGTCCCCGGTTTTACCTGTTGATAATAACGTTTACGCTGTAACTCAAACCGCTTTTGCAGAAATGCTCCCGGATCGGCGGGCGGACGGCGGAGAATGATGTTCTTCATGGCATCGTTGTTGGCCGCCGTGGTGGTATCTTTGCCGGATTGAGGCGATTCCGATTCCTGCGCCTGATGAATGTTTGATTTCACCTGATCGGTTAAACGATCGCCTGTTTTGGGCATATCCTTTACTTTGGTATCAGCGGATAGTCCCGGGTCATCGGGTTTCCGTTTGCGCTCCTTCAGCGGACCATTCTTTTTGTCTTCCTTTACCTTCGTATCCGGCTGGCCGATCTTTACAACCGAATCCACCTGCATTTTCTCTTTGCTTACCTTACCGATGCTGTTAGCCGCTTTGTTTTTCAGCGCAGGATCCAGCGTAGCTGCATCGGTAAACGCATTCATGGCTTCCTCGTAACGACCAAGTTTTGCCAGTGCCAGTCCCCGGTTGTATTCCCCGGTGGCAGAGCTGTCTAACGCAAACAACGCTGCGGCGGCTTCATAATCACCTGCTTTATAAGCCGCCGCAGCTTTATGCGGGAGGTCCACAAAACGTTCGCCTGCCTGTTGATAGGCCTGTTGCTGATAGAGTACCTGTCCCTGGTAATCTTTGGTGTACCACCAATCCGCTTCCCGGCTGTTCACACTACAGGCGCTGACCATCCAGAGCAGTGGCAGCCAGCACCATTGAATGGCCCAGCCCCGGCGGAACCAGAGCAATACCAGCACGCCTACCGGTATAATCACCAGGTAGCCCATATCATCCCAGCTTTTATCATCCGTCTTTTTATCTTTTTCAAAAATGAGATGCGCCCGGATGCGCTCTGCGATGCGGCCTACATCTGTGGTATCCAGCGTGAGCCGGTTGATCCGGATGGCCGGATTGACAGCAAGCGATTGGAGCACGCCTTCGTCCTGCCGGGAAACCACTTTGGGGAAACCAGGTACCGGTGCGCCCCGGGGCGAAGACATCAGTAATATTTCGAGGTGATGGATAGAAGTATTGACGTAGTTGGTGAAGAGTGCAGCATCGGCGGCGGTAACTTCATCTGTCAGCAGCAAAATATTACTGGGCGCCAGAACAGGTGTCATCAGCGTATCTACATCATGCATGAGCAGTTGCGTATTATTCCCAGGTACAGGCATTTCCCGGGTAGCCAGGGAAGCAGCCTGTAATTTAATCAGCGAATAATCGGTGGTAAAGGGCATCACCAGGTGTGGAGTGCCTGCATAGGCGATCAGTCCGGCTTTGGCGCCGGGATGCGCACCAAAAAAGTCGCTGAGCTTTAGTTTGGCACGTTCCAGCCGGGTGGGTGAAATATCGGTAGCATCCATAGAAGCGGAAAGGTCCAGCGCCACCAACACCACGGCCTGTACTTTCTGTCCGGGGATCACGGTACGGTTCCAGGCGGGTCCTGCTATTCCTATGATCGCCAGGCTGGTACCCACTACAAAAAACAGTAAGGGTAACCACATTGCCCGGGAATTGCCGGGTGCAAACACATACGGCCGCAATACCGGTGCAATCAATTGTTTCCATCGCTGCGGCTCCCGGTTACCCACTATCAATATGACCAGGATCAGCAACAAGGGTAAAAACAAATACAATACTCCCGGCCGCAGGAAATGAAACTGCTGCCAGTCGACCGGCCAGTGTATATCTGTGAGTACTTCACGCATGGGCGGGCATTTTCCGGGTGAGGTGAAGCGTACCGCTGATCAGCTGAAACACCAGCGCCAATATAACGCCAACGGCTAATGGATAATAATACAGCAGTGTCACCGGTTCATAACTTTCCTCCTGGTATTCGACGGGTGTCAGTGCGTCGAGGGCTTTATATACGCCACTAAGCCCCTTTTCATCGAGGGCATTGAAATATTTACCACTGGTGGTATGTGCAATGGCTTTCAGGGTAGGTTCATCCAGGTCGTACCCGCCACTGCCGGACGCTTTGCCAATACCAAGCGTATAGATGGTAATGGAATCTTTGGCGGCCATGCCGGCGGCATCCAGGGGCAACAGGTCAGTACCGGTATCTACCCCGTCGGTAATGAGCAACATGGCTTTTTGCTTTAATGTATCTTCTTTCAATATTTTCACACTATAGGCAATGGCATCGCCGATATTGGTCATTTGCCCGGCCATGCCTACTTCTGTCTGATCCATCAGCCAGTTGATCATAGGCAGATCAGTCGTAAGCGGCGCCTGGATATACGCATTACTCCCAAATACCACCAATGCTATCTGGTCACTTTTCCGGTTTTCCACGAACTGTTTCATAAGTGATTTCACCGCTTCCCAGCGGCTCATGCGCTTACCATCTACTACCCAATCCGTTTCCGCCATGCTGAAAGAAATATCTGCAGCAATGAGGAAACTACGCACCGTTTTAGGACGCTTGCCGGGTTTGTTCACATAACGGGGCGAAGAAGCCGCCGCCAGCAGACAGATCCAGCATAATATCAATACGCTGTACATCCAGACGTTTTTACGGGTAATCCAGGCATTCCTGCGGGAAATAGCCCCCGATACGCGGACAGCCCGCTGAAAGAACGGGGCGATCAACGACGTACGGCGGCGGCGCAACGGTGGCAGCAGCGCATAAAAAAGGAAGGGTAACGGTAGTAACAGCCATACCCATTTATAGGCGATTTCCAGGTGCATGTTTATGAAAGCGTATCCAGTTACTTGTTTTGGAAATAAATCGGTCTGTTTCGGCCGCACTCACGGCATGTGGCTTACGGTACATAGTGTCGGTCAGCAGCAGACCGTCATCCGTTGAAAAATCATCGCGGCGGCGGGTTTGCTGGTTTAAAAAACGGATCCACTCCCCGCCCCTCAACGGAGCTACTTTCTCCCGGCCATACAGTTGCATCGCAATCTGCTTCATCAGCATATCCGCTTCGTACAGCTGCTGCATAAATTCCTGTTGTGCGTGCAATACCACCATACGTTCGCCCAGCCAACGCAATGCTTCCTGCCGGTAGCGGTTACGGCGGCGATACCGCATATAACGCCAGACTCCCCACAGCAGCGCCAGTAGCAGCAATACACCAGTAACATACCATCCCGGCGTATTAAAACTAAACGGCACCGGCGATGGTTCTATCAGTTCTCCAAATTGTTGCGCCTGCATAAAGTATCAGTTATTTGCTTTTCCGAAAAAGTGCATGATCTGGTCCGTTACCGGAGCAGCTGTATCTATAAATATCACGGGTATACGATAATTCCTGCAGCGTGCTGTCAGCGAAGCTTTCATCGTATCAAAATCCTGCGTATACCGTTGACCGTTATCTTTAGTATTGTTATTCCATAAGATCTGTTTAATACCATCGCTGAGTACGAGCCGTCCATCGGGCAACTGTGCCTCCAGCGGATCCGTGAGATGCACCAGCATTACATCGTTATGCGCGGCCATCTGTTCCAGATAGCGGATAGTCTCTTCATCGATATTGGAAAAATCGCTGATCACCGTTACTACATAATCGTGGGTGACCAGTGTAGCGGTACGGTGCAATATTTCATTCAGTGTGGGGGTATGCGGCCGTATCACTTTGCGCAAAGGCAATTCCGCATTCAGCTCCGCAATACAGGTAAGCAAATATTGTACATGCGATTTACTCCTGGCTGCAGGAATAAATTCGTTGCGGTCTTCGTTAAACACAATGCCTCCTACCCTGTCGCCACGCCTTACGGTGTAAAAAGCGCTCAGTGCCGCCACCTGCGCCGCCACTACTGATTTCATCAGCTGTTGCGATCCAAAAAAAAGCGTGCTGCTCTGGTCCAGCACCAGGAAAGTGGGCCTTTCTTTTTCTTCATTAAATACTTTGGAATGAGTAACACCGGTACGGGCGGTTACGCGCCAGTCGATGTTACGGATATCATCACCGGGAACGTATACACGCACTTCTTCAAAATCAAGTCCGCGTCCTCGGAGTTTGGACGCATGGCGTCCTGCCAGGATAGTATATACCGGATGCTGCGGCAGCAACGGAATATCCTGTACATAATATTCAAAACGCATCATTTCCTCCAGTGTAATCACTACACCTGGCGGATATGTATGGGCGGTATTGTCTTTGTTTTTTTGCATCAGGGTACCGGGATCACTTTTAGTAATTCATCAATTACTTTGTCCGCATTCATGCGGGCAACGTTGGCTTCATAACTGAGTATGATGCGGTGACGCAGTACGTCGTGTACAATAAAACGGATGTCGTCCGGCGTTACATAATCGCGGCCATTGAGCCAGGCTACGGCGCGGGCGCAGCGGTCCAGGCCTATGCTGGCGCGTGGACTGGCGCCATAACTGAGCCACTTTCCCAACTGCTCATTCAGTTTCTCCGGATAACGGGTGCCATTCACCAGATCAGCGATATAGTTGGCAGCGGCATCCGATACTTTTATGTCATTGATTTCTTTCCGGGCGTCGAAGATCACCTGCTGTGGAATGGCGCTCTCCAATTCGGTGGTGCCTTTACTTTCTTCCCTGACCAGTTTTACAATGCTGATTTCGCTGGCCTGATCGGGGTAGGTAATATTGATCTTGATCACAAAGCGATCCAGCTGCGCTTCGGGCAAGGGGTACGTACCCTCCTGCTCTATGGGGTTCTGGGTAGCCAGTACCATAAACAGCGGTTCCATTTTATGCGTTTTCCCTGCAACGGACACCTGTCTTTCTTCCATGGCTTCGAGTAAGGCCGACTGCACCTTAGCGGGAGCCCGGTTAATTTCATCTGCCAGTACCAGGTTACTGAAAATAGGGCCGGGCTGAAAGATGAATTTCTCGGTAGCTTCCGGCTGATAGATCTCTGTGCCGGTTACATCTGCCGGCAACAGGTCCGGGGTAAACTGGATGCGGCTCAATTTACTGTCGAGATGCTTTGCCAGGCTTTTTACGGCCCGGGTCTTTGCCAGGCCGGGTAAGCCTTCCAGCAATACATTGCCATCGGTGAGTAACCCGATCAGGATCTTGTCGATCACATCGGGCTGACCGATTACGTCATCGCCTATACGTTGTCTGAGTGCTTTAACCTGTTCTAATGTAGTCATCGGGAGAAGTGATTAAAGAGGTTGTTCCCGGGTAATGGAACAACCTCTTTCTGACATTAACTAAACAACACACTTATTTAATATTTGCCTTTAATGCCTCCGTAAATTCAGAGACGTTAAAACTGGCTGGTTTCTGCCGTGGAGGGAATAGCTTGTAAGTAGCCAGGTAGGCGCCTACTTCTTCTGCCGAAGGCAGGATCAGGAAAGCCCTGTCTATGAACCATTTTTCATAATATGCGCTTGCGTGGTCGTGTGCATACTCAAATGGATCGGACCGCAGATCCT
Source organism: Chitinophaga arvensicola (assembly GCF_900110835.1). Lineage (GTDB taxonomy): Bacteria > Bacteroidota > Bacteroidia > Chitinophagales > Chitinophagaceae > Chitinophaga > Chitinophaga arvensicola. Next base: position 3,890,103 of record NZ_FOJG01000001.1, on the reverse strand, counting down.
CCAGCAATGGCGCCCTTAAAATATCCATCGGCTCTCTCCAAACGGCCATTCCTTTTGCATTCTGCACCATGTAATTAAATTTCCACCGGTCTCTCCGGTACGCCATCAGGTCACCATCATCGCTGAAGTAAAAGAACTGATGACGTGGTCCTTCTTTCACCTGACCTGTGAGTAAAGGCAACATATTATAACCATCGAGATGCACTTTAAAACGCTTGGCGCCTGCACTTACACCGCTCTGCGCTTTAGTAGCCAGATCTGCATCTCCACCGGCGGCGGCCACCAGTGTAGGTAACCAGTCTTCTGCTGAGAATATATCATTGATCACTGTACCTGGTTTAATATGACCAGGCCAACGCACGGCACATGGTACACGGAAAGCACCTTCCCAGTTCATATCTTTCTCCCCTTTAAAAGGAGAAACGCCACCGTCAGGCCATTCGCATTTCATAGCGCCGTTATCGGTAGAATAAATGACGATGGTATTTTCAGTGAGTCCATTGTCATCCAGGAATTTCAGGATGTCACCAATCATATCATCATGTTCTACCATCCCGTCTGCCTGTAAACCCAACCCGGTACGGCCTGCAGAAGAAGGTTTCAGATGCGTATTGATGTGCATACGGGTAGAATTAAACCATACAAAGAATGGTTTATCCGCTGTTTTCGCTCTTTTCATAAAATCAATCGCAGCAGTATAAAATTCCTGATCTACCGTTTCCATTCTCTTGATCGTTAATGGACCTGTATCTTCTATTTTACCATCTGCGGTAGAATGAATCACGCCACGCGGACCAAATTTCTTCTTAAAGGCAGGATCCTTTGGATAATCTTCATGTTCCGGTTCTTCTTCCGCATTCAGGTGATAGAGGTTGCCAAAGAATTCATCGAAGCCGTGCGCAGTAGGCAGGTATTTATCCTTATCGCCCAGGTGATTCTTCCCAAACTGGCCGGTGGTGTATCCCAGCGGTTTCAGAAATTCTGCAATAGTAGGATCTTCTTTCTGCAGACCAACATCAGCGCCTGGTAGTCCTACTTTGGTAAGCCCGGTGCGGAAAGGACACTGGCCGGTAATAAACGCCGCCCTTCCTGCCGTACAACTCTGCTGACCATAGTAATCCGTGAACGTAAGACCTTCATTGGCTATGCGGTCAATGTTCGGGGTCTTAAAACCCATCATCCCTTTGTTCCAGTAACTCAGGTTCCATAGACCAATATCATCCCCGAATATGACGAGGATATTTGGTTTTTTCTGCGCAGATGCTTCCTGGAACGAGAGCATCGGAGAAAACAGGCCTACACAGACCAGTAGCCGGTTTAAAATTGGGAAGCGTTTCATATAAACCATTGTTTAAGTACACAAAATCTCCGTTGCATAGGGTGTGCCTATAGCATGGAATAAAAGCGGTGATGATGCAAATCTGGTTTATACTTAAGAGAAGGTATTCGTGTTATTAACAACACGATGCTGCTTTTGTTTTATCTTTTTTATGCGCTGTATTTTCACCACGGTTTATGACCAAACGACCAGGTCGCAGACACAGAAGGCCCATTAAAGCCCCATAAGAGGTGCCCTACCAGGTTTTTCCTCGTTGCATCTACTTTAAAATTGAACCCGGTATAACCCGCCGTTACACTCAAGCGCTGTACCACGCGGTACATCACCTGCAAGTTAGCAGCCAGGATACGTCCATCAATATTGTCGATGTCGAGTGAGAAGTAAGTAAACTCTCCCGTCACTGCCCAACGTGGTGCAAATGCATAACCACCCCAGATACCGATATCAGGCAATGGTGCGGTAAAGCCATAACTATCACTTGCATTGAAACCCGCGTTGTTGGCAAAAGCCGCAATACCTACACCGGCTTTTACGATATGCGCACCAATCATGAGCCCTGCTTCTACCTTTGGCTTGCTCAATAATGCATAGCCATAGGAAAACCGGTAAATGTCGGTATTGAAATAGCTGTCTACGCCCGCATTCACTGGGTAGGTATGATCACCGAAAGTGATATTGCGGTCCAGCACATGCGAAGAACTCCGCTGGATGCGGTAATACGCCAGGTCAAAACGCGATCTTCTACCTGCACGCCATTGAAAATCGCCTAAAAACGTATAGCTGGTACTGTTATACCCGAGATTATTTTCAAAGCTCAGTTCCGTTCCCCGAGTGCCTGCCGTATTCCCGATACTGATACTCGTATGGTTAAACGGAATAAAGAACCCTGCTGAAATACGGAAGCGGTCTACATACCAGGGCGGTGTAGCCCGGTGCCGGTGATGGGTGCTGTCGGCCTGCGCAAAAGCAGCCCCGCTAACCAACACAAATAAAAACAGGAGGATCATTGTTTTCATAAGGATTATTTTTTGTTTGACTTTCCACTACCGCCACCAATAGGTATACCTACTGCTACCAGCACCTGCCGGTTATAAGCGCTTCTGTCGCTGTTTTTGTAGACGTTGATAAATCCAAGATTGAACTGTGCATTCAACCGCAAGCCTTTCCCTTTCATTAACACATATTGTATATCAAAAGTTCCGCCCACATCCGCCAGGTGATATTGATCCTTGCTGTTGTATTTGTAAGACAGACTCCCCTGATCCATGCCTTTTTCATACGTATCCTTTGCCGTTACCCTCGCCCCGAGATGTGGTCCTATGGCCAGTCCGAAGGAGGGCGTAAATTTATAGCGGATCAATGGCGCTACTGTTAGATACGTCACGTTCCGGTTGATTTCCGTTCCCACCAGCTGCGGATCATCCGGCGTGATAAATGTATTTTCATAGCGGATCTCGCGGGCGCCCTTGGGCGACTTCATAATAATATCCATCACGCCCTGCCACTTGTCGTTAAAATCATAACTCGTGTATGCACCAATCGCAAAGCCGATACGCGGCCTTTCACCACTCACCTCCATCCAGCTGGATGAAGCACCGAGTATAATACCCAGCTTGAGCCGGTCGTTGGTAATCTTTTTACCAAACAGCAATGCGATCAGCGCCTGACCCTTCAGCGTCTGACATCCCGTTAACAGGAGGAATACTACCAGGCAATATCTTTTTAAAGGCATACAAAAAATTTAAAGGCATTATTTCAGCCAGGCGCTGCCGAACTGTATATAAAATCCCCATTGCTCAGGCCCCCGCGCTACATCTGCTCCCATGTACAAACCAAACTTGCGCGCCAGCAGGTAGCGGACACCGGTACCATAACTGTAATCCCAGGAGGCCGATCCAAAGTCTGAGTAATCATCAAAGGCTTTACCTACTCCCGTAAAAAACACTGCGCTCCAGCGACGCACGATATTCCATCGTTGCTCTGTTTCCACCAGCATATTCACATCTCCCTGGTAACGGCCCTTCGGAATGCCCCGCAGATCAATGGATGGTTTGAAGTAAAAAGGAATGTCGCCAAATACTTCCTGCATATCTACCCGTAAGCCGCATACCCACTTCTTCTTATGCCCGATCGGGATATAGTGGTAAGCATATGCCTCCACATTGGTATAATCGAAATCGCTGCCGAAAATATGATTGGAAAAATTGCCGCCTACATGCAGTTTCGTGCCTTTACTGGGTGTAAACGAGTTATCGCGTTTATCATATTCTACCAACACGCCCACAATGCTGCTGAGGTTATCCATTTCTTTTGGTTTAAACAACGAATCCGGCAGGATGGACTTTTCCAGTTTAGCGGTTGTCTTTGTAAAAATGTACCGCAGTCCTGCATGCCAGTTGGAGAAGCCCAGTTGTTTCTCTGCCTGTAAAAAAACCGGGATCGTTTTCAGGTTCACGCCAAATTCTGTTTCTCCTTTTATGGGCAATGTTTTATAGAAATCGAGATTCATATCCAGGTACGCTGCAAACACTTTATAGCGGAGTCCCCAGGGAATAATGGTACCACTTCTGCCGGCGCCCACGCCCCAGCTTTTGGTGGCAGTATAAAAACCAAAGCCTCCTGTCACATCCGGCGGTATGGCTGCCATGTTTTTATGCTTTGTAAAATTGGCCGGCTGATGCCGTTTATGCAACATTACCGGGGCAATAGCGCCGCCAATACCAAGGGCCGGTTCTGTGATCAGTATCGGTATAGGAATAAACCCATGTGCATCGATCATAAAATCACTGAAATCAATCGCGTGATCCAGTGAGTCATGCAAACTGATTTTCCTTTTTTGCGGCTTTACCAGCGTATCCTGCGCAGTTGCCTCCAGGGAAATCCCTGCAATAAACCCCAGGAGGAGTATCCATTTAATTTTTACTACCGGAGATCTGCTATACATGCCGCTTCTTTTTTCGGGAAAATGCCAAAGTTTATTTTTCTTTACCTGCTGGTCAGTATTTTTACTGGTCCCTGTTTATCGGATTCCAGCGCTTTGATAAAAGGTAGTTGCTTCTGGATATACACGCGGGTCGACTGCTCTATATAACTATCCAGCTGAAAGAATTTGGCGGCCCGGGTAGCACCCAGCAGTTTGTTCATTTTACGGAAATAGCGCATCTGCAGGCGGCCAAACTCAAGGTCGTTGTTGATCATCTGTTTGGTCAGCGTATTCAGTTTCGCATTATCCAGCGAGGTAAATTCTTCGTTATACATTTTCAGCAAGGCAATCCTTTCTGCCAACCAGGGCCCTTTCTCCGTTTCATAGTCGAGGAAAGCCTCTTCAAAAGCCTTTTCTTCCAGGGGGGAAATCTTCAGGTTATCGGCCAGCAGGCTTTGTTTATCCTTACCGAAAATGGTCGTCACCAGGTCGGGTTCTACCAGGGTCACATTCACATATGCGGTGGTCTGGGCTGTCACGGCATATGTGATACTCATCATCAGTAACCAGGAAATCAGTGTTTTCATATAGGACTTTTTTTAGGTTAATGTCTGCGTTGAAATCCGCCGGAGCGGAAGTTGCCCTGGGGGCGTTGAAACGACTGAAAGTTCTGGCTATGTTGCCAGCCCCTTTGTCTTTGCTGAAACTGTTGTTCCATCTGTTGCCGGCTGGCGCCGTTAGTAGCAGGGCGCCATTGATTGCCCTGCCGCTGTTGCCAGCCACCATCGCTATTCCGTTGAAATACATTTCCGTTACGATCTGCCTGTACGGCACCGGAAAGATTACCCGATCTTGCCCGGGATACTGCTCCCTGTGTAGCGCCGGACAGGTTCCCCTGGGTAGCACGTGAAATACGTCCCTGCGTAGCGCCGGAAAGATTTCCCTGTGTAGCCCTGGAAATACGCCCCTGTGTAGCGCCCGACAGGTTACGATCATGCGTAATCACATCGGTGCGGTGATTGTAGATGTTGGTATGATTGTAAAAGTTATTGACGTGAATATTGTTGACCACCACTGGACCATACACGTGCGGATAAGGATAGAAGAACGGGGGATGAAATACCGGTGGTCCCCACCAGCCGCCACCAAAGTTGTAACCGATACCAAAATGAAAAAAGCCCACACTCATCCCAAAGCCGATGCTCCAGCCGGTCCACGGATTATAGGACATGCCGAATCCCCAGGTAACCGGGCGGGGATAGTACATACTGCCATACCAGGGCGCATAGTTATAACCGGTGCCATACACCACGGTAGGGCCCATTACATAGCAACCGGTATAACCCGGCGTATAGCCCATATAAATTACATCCGGGGTTACGTCGTAGATGTACACGTACTTGATATTATACACCGGGGAACTGGGCGGAATTTTGTCTACCTCCGCAGGGCGACTGGTTGCGGCCGTCCATGGCCCGTTCGGACTGTTGCCCGTAAACCATACGCCTTTATCTACCACATAATATACATTTCCTTCCTTCAACACCGTGGAGGCCGTATTTACCGCGTATTCCAGCCCCGTGTTTGATACGGCTGCAAACTTTGGCGTCCCATCATAAGTAACGGTAGTTGTCGCCTTCTTCCGGTCTACTTTTGCGGTTTGCGGCACCTGGGCATCCATCACGGCTTCCTTTGCAGCCGGTGTACCAGGTACACTTGCCAATACCACATCCTTTTGCGTGCCTTCGGGTATGCTGGCAAAATCTTTCGGGAGATCTGCCGGCGCCACATAGTCCCATGGGCCCTGCAAACTGCGCGATAGGTACCACCTCCCTGCCAGCAGTACATAGTACTCCTGGGAGGAGATCTGCATAAAAATATTGTCGGCCGAGTTACTCATGTACAACAGACCTGTGCCTGCCACAGGCGCAAAGTCGGGCGTGCCGTTGCTCTGGATCAGCTCCGCCGGCACTGTGCTGACAATGATCTCCGGCAGTGAATCAAGTGAAAGCGGTGTTTCTTTATTGTTGGCCATGATCTGCTTCCCTACTTTCTGTATAGCGGAAGGCGGGTTCTTTGCATACGACCAGGGACTGGTGGTATGTGAAGCGCTAAACCATCTCCCGCCAACAAATAAATAAAAGGGGTGACCAGCCTTCTCCTGTACTATTACAAAAGGTGTATTCACTACCCTTGAAACACCAAGCGTTTTATCTGCCTGCACTTTGGGTTCTCCGTCGATTGTTACCAGCAAGCTGTTCTGTTCTTTGAAGATGATCTTTGGCGGATCATTCTTCAGTCCGGCTTCCGCAGCCGCGCCCGGGTTGTTTTCTGCCAGCTCGCTCAGCAATTCATCCAGGGAAATATGCAGCTGATGCCTGGGCAATTCCTGTTCCAGCAGGTTTCTGAGTTGCAACAGCTTTGTAGAATCGGCAGTTCCCGGGAACCTGGCGTCGGATACTTTCAGCGCCTGCAGGGTTACGATACGTGTATCGCGATCGGTGAGCACACTGGCATCGATCCACACTGCACCAAACACCGGGTCAGCCCCTTTCTTCTGAAAGGAGACTGCCGCAATAGCCGACAGCTGATTGTTGTTGAACGACTGGGGTTGGGGCTGGTACACCACTATTGTACCCTGGGAAACAGGAATGGAATAAGGCCATTGTTGTGCGCTGGAATAAAGGGAGCAACATCCTGCGATCAGTAGCATCAAAAATATGCGGTATAACATCATATGCTTTTACTTTCCGTGAGTGTTAAGGTGTAAAGCCGCCGGGAACATCTGGCTGACTACTCAGCTTGTATGAACATGACGCATGATGATGACGTGATGATTATGCCTGGAAAAGTGAAAGAAAATGCAGCGCGGGAACACGCCGCATGTATACCTTTTAAATTCCACGTTACGAAAAAGAAGTATCCTGAAATCTGCCGTAATACCCATCCCATCAATGATACAGGCGAATGAACCTATACATGGAATGAGAATATGACTGATAATAATTACGATAAAAAATAAGGAAGATGATGTGCTGCGATGTGCTATGCTCAGGAGAAAAAAACGAGGTGATAGCTGCAAGATAATCGCTTCTATAATATCTGCCAAAAAATAAAAAATATTAAACATCAGTTAAACAATTATCAACCGGGCGCTGTTTCCCCTGATATTCACAACTCAAAAAAACCTATAAAAAAAATAAAACAGTATGTTTAAACATTTCCACGATTTATGGTGTTAGATTGAAACACTGTCACCAGATTAACAAAATTCCATTCAGGCACTAACCAAAAAAGACCGGACACTTTAAACAATCAGGAATGTATATAGCGAATTGAAAATACCTGAGTGTTATCCCTAAGCATAGTTATGTAGCATCATCAAACATTGCCTTTTGTATTGGCTAAGCCGTTGTGGCCGTCAGTAGAGACACGAATTTTTATCTGAAAGGATAAAGGACTTTTTTGCGCCTTTTTCTTTCCCGGTAAAACAATGAATGATGTATTCTCAACAACTAAATCATAATTATGAATGCGAACACCTTTACTTCTTCCATCCATCAAGGCCCGTAAACATCCTTTTATCAGTTAGGTATTTCCCTCAGCTGGAGGCCTCGACCAGTCCATAACGATAGTTATTGTAATGACTCAAAAAAAACCGAAATGAAAAGAATTAATCATCTCCTGTTATTAGCGCTGATATTGCTGGCAGCTTGTCGCAAAGAGCCGGATCTGTCACAGCTTTCGGGCAACTTTGTGGTGCAGACGGACAGGGATCCCGCAGCGCAGTTCAACAGCTTCAAGACATTCTATATCTCGGATACGGTAGCTTATATCAGTTCCAATCCGAAAGACAGTATACTCACCGATAATACGGCAAAATCTCTGGTAGCGCAGATCCGCAAAAACATGGAAGCCAGGGGCTATGTATATGTAGGCAGAGCTTTCAAACCAGATCTGGGTATTAATACCGTTGCGGTAAAAGATGTGACCGTTGGCGTAGTGTATCCAGGCTACTGGTGGGGATATCCGGGCTATTGGGATCCATGGGACTGGGGTTGGTACTATCCTTACTACTATCCATGGGCTACCACCTACTCCATTACTACCGGTAGTGTGATCGCTGAAATCATTGATGTAAAAAATGCACAGGCCAACCAGAAACTGGATGTTACCTGGACCATGAACCTGAACGGCGCCTTAGGCAGTTCAGCCTCTACCAATCTGCAACGCGCACTGGATGGTATTGATCAGGCATTCAATCAGTCACCCTACCTGAAAGCCCAATAGTTCACTATAAAAAAGTTAATTATGAAAAAGTTAATCATACTGGGATTAGTGCTTACGCTGGGTATCGGGAAAACTTTCGCTCAGGGCAGGATCAATAATCTCTTCGGTCTTTCCTGGGAAATAGCTATTCCTACGAACAACGACTTCCTGGATAAAACCAGTTTCGCGGGCGGCAAAGCGGAGTACCGGTACTTCCTGAAAAAAGCACCGGTGTCCTTTGGGCTGTCAGTTGGCTGGAACTCTTACGAGCAATATATTCCTACGCAAACGGTGACTTACAAAGATGGCAATTCAGCCATCACTACCGATATGGATAGGGTAATCTATACGGTACCTATTACCGCCACTGCACATTACTACTTTAATTATGGTAAAAAAGTAATGCCGTATGTAGGTGTAGGTATTGGTACGCAGTACGCCGAACAAACCATTTATTACAATGTGTTTGAAGATGCACAATATGGCTGGGGATTTAATGTCCGCCCGGAAATTGGTGCGCTGATCCGGCCTACCGGCGCTAACTGGGGCATTATACTGGGTGCAAATTATTCTTTTGCGACCAATAAGAATGACCTCTTCAAAACTGACAATCTCAAGAGCTTCAATTTCAATATCGGGTTATTCCTGAACAACTAAAAATATTGATGACGACACTTAAGAATTGATGATTGCTAATTTGTTTATGCTTAGGAACGGCTGTGTCTTGTCTAAGACGCAGCCTTTTTATTTAATCGCGTTACAAGCGCTGGTAATTATTACGGGAGAGATGTAACGCGCCGTCTGATACAGAAAACCGCTCCATTACCGGGAGTATCATCTATATAAAACAGGAACGGCAGGGAAAGAATTCCCTGCCGTTTTCATTCATTCAACCATTATAAATCGTTCAGATAAAGGGCATTCCTGATCCTGTGCCGGTAGTTTAAAAAACATGCAGGGTGAGAACACCCCGCAATCTTCATCGCCTGTAGATTCCACGCTAGTGTACTAAAGTGAATCGTACAGGTGTGAATCACGATGGCGGGTTGTAAAGAACTTCAACTAATTATTTTATATACCGTTTTACTACTGATCAATGTTATAAATGGGCAGAGTGTCGGCCCGGAGCCTGCACGATTATACAACCCCACTACCATCCGTGATCTTCCGGACCGGCTCTGCCTGTATTGTTGATTATATCTCAGGCGATGGGCAACTGCACTATAGTTGCTGACCGGCCATCCGTTGCTTTTTCTACAAATGCTTAGGTGACTTCGTGATGGCTGTATATTAACTGCGTGTAGACTTCTTACTCTTTTCCAGTTCATCTATAAAAGGTATTTCATCCAGGATGGAAGACCTGATGGCATTCTGAAAATAGAGTTCCAGTTGAAAAAACTTAGCGGCATTTTTCCCGCCTATAATCTTTGAAAATTTTTTAAAGTAGCGTTTGTGAAACTTGTCGTAGGCCATATCATTGGTAATGGTCCGCTCTGCCAGCGAGGTAGCCGTTTTATCATCCAGCTGATCATATGCTTTTGCATAATCATTCAGGATCACCAGCCGTTCCCGCGAAAGCTCCCGTCTGTTGGATTCATAGGCGCCGTATAACTGCCAGAAAGCAGTCGCCTGGCTGTTGTCCAGCTGCATATACTGCTCTACCACGGCCTTTTTTTCTTTTCCAAACACGGTCTGTATCACCGCCAGGTCTTCATTGGCAGCCTGCCCGAACGCATGACCATACCAGCAGAACATCAGAATAAGTACTGTTTTCTTCATAAGTGTTTTTTTTACGATTGCGTGCAGGATAGGCAATCAAGTGTGCCACAGTGAAGATGATCTGCTAAAAGGAGTGTATGCCAGGAAGGATTGTTGTAAGCTTATCTTTCTATAACATCATGATGCAACGAAAGGTTATATAATTTTCTTGTTTTTTTTATAAAATAGTTCATGGCATTTTAAAAATATCTGTTTAATTTACAAGTAGAATTTTCCCTTCCAGGCATATACAAATCTCTCTCATCTCTTTTATTGCATTTTTAAACTTCTGCAAGATGATGAACAAAGAGATTATGCGCATCCCCCTCCATATTATTCTTTCCGTCAGTTTGTGCATGTTGATGGTATTCCCTGCTACCGCCCAGTTGAAAGGAGATCACCTGCTCGGCGATGTAGGCCTGCAATCCGGTACACAAACACCTCCGGGCTTTTCATTGCTGGTGCCGGTTTATTTCTATACCGGTTCCAAACTAAAAAACAGCAAAGGAGATGTGATCACAGATAACCTTGGACTAAACATGTTTGTTACCGGTATCGGCGGCAGCTGGGTCACTAACCTCAAAATACTCGGCGCCAACTACGGCGGTTCTGTACTCTTCCCCTTTGCGAGCAACCGGCTGGAGTCTACCGTAACTACCACCAAATCACCATTTGCATTTTCGGATATTTATTTCCAGCCGGTTCAATTGGGCTGGCATACCAAACACGCCGACTTCCTCGCCGGGTATGCACTCTACTTCCCCAGCGGCAAATATGAAATGGGCGGAGACGACAACGCCGGACTCGGACAACTGGTGAATGAATTCTCTGCCGGCAGCACCGTTTTCTTTGATAAAGCAAAGCTCTTTCACTTTGCAGCACTCCTCTCCTACGCATTAAACAGCGATAAAAAAGACTCCGATGTAAAAACGGGCGACAACCTCACCATTGAAGGCGGACTCGGTAAAACCTGGTACAAAAAGGCCACAGCAGGCCCTGTACCGAGGATCATCAACGCCGGTGTGGTGTATTATATGCAGTTTAAAACAACGGATGATAAAATTCCGCTGAACAGCGGATTTGTACTGGACCCTGCCAAAGACCAGATCTTCGGTGCCGGCCTGGAAGGAAGTTACTACGCCCCGCACATCCGGATGCTGTTCGATCTGAAATGGCTGGCTGAAATAGGCGCACAGAACCGCATACAAGGAAATATGTTTATGCTCACACTGGGATATAGCCTGAAATCATTTGAGAAAAAATAACTCGTACCATCCAAATTTTTCACATAAACCAAATATCATGAAAGCACTGCACTTACCATTTATGCTGCTGATCCTATTCTGTTTCACCGGCACCCTCCACGCACAGGACCAGGACGTACTGGTAGACGCCCAGAAAATCAACAACAACGCCATTCCCAGAGCCGTACAGGATTCCCTGAGGAAACACTTTCCCCAGATGACCCTGAAACAGGTATTGAAAATGCCGTTGAAAACGTATAAGTCAAACTGGGAAGTTACCGAAAACAACAGCGCTGAAATTGGCAGCGACGACTATAACATCTATGTACTCCGGATCACCGGCAAAAAAGGCGGTAACCTGGAAGCTACCTATGGTGAGGACGGCCACCTGATTGAAGCAAAGGAACTACTCGTAAATTCCCGTCTCCCCCAGAAAGTATCTACCTACATTGTTACGAACTACAAAGGCTACCTGATCGATTCAGATAAAATCAAAAGAACCATCCGCCCCGATAAAACAGAACAACAGATCGAAGTAGCTGTGCACAAAGGCAGCGATAAAAAAAGGTTGTTCTTTGACAACGGCGGCAACTTCCTCAAAGAAAAAAACTAAACGGATACCTGTCATAAAAAAGCCCCGACCGGCACATGCCGCATCGGGGCTTTCTATGCCGTTCTCCCAATGATTTGCGGCTACATCAATAACGCCCGGATGGTTTGTACCGGTACTGTACTCTTAATCACCATCTGGAAAGCTTTCTCCGTATCCTGCACATAATAGATCGGGATGGTACTGGCCACCATACCAATCATATTGCCCTTGTCATCGAGGATAGGACCACCGCTGGAGCCACGCGCAAAATCGGCTGATATTTCCATGCGATTGCCCGGCGCCCCTGCACCTGACACATGTATATTGCGGGTCACCACGCCGGTACTGTAATAGTACAGGTAGCCGGCCGGGTGCGTAATGGCATGCACCACATCACCTACTTCTGCCGGTTCTCCAAGCGCCAGCGGATGCAACGACGCCCCGTTTGTGTTCACTTTGAATACTGCTACGTCCCCGTCTTTATTAAAAGCCAGGATTTTTTCTATGCTATATACCTCACCTGCCGGGGTAGCTACATAAATGAGGCTGTCGCGGTATTTACCAGTTTGTACAGCTCCCAGCACGTTCTGCAATACGTGATAATTGGTGGCGCATAAACCATCTGCTGTTAATGCCACAGCCGTAGCCAACGTGCCGGCATGCAACTGATCACAGGAGCCGCAATTGTATAATTTCCCCAGCATCAGCACTCCGTCCCTGCAACCGGTGTAAATATCACGTCCCTTCATCACCTTGCCGGCCGCAGCAGGCAGCGGTTGGGATACCGGTATCTTCTCCAGGTCTTTCAGCGAACGGAGCTGATACAGCAAATCCGGGATGGTGGTAAAGCGATGCTGTGCTGCCAGGGACTGTACCTTTGGTTCCAGGGCCTGTTGCAGCTGGTCGTAGTCGATGTACTTCGATACTGCCTTTTCCGGGAATAAGGCTTCCAGCTTCGCGTCAATAACACCTCCACCCGGTGCATACCCCCGTTGTTTCTCCAATACTTTGCCATCCGGTCCGAGCAGGAACATGGCCGGAATACCTGTCACTGCAAAACCTGACTCTGCGATGTTCTTATCATCCAGCAATTGCTTCCAGGGCATATTTTCTTCCTGCATAGCTTTTATCCAGAATTCGCGGTTTTTATCGATGGAGATGCTGACTACTTCCAGCCCTTTACTTTTATATTTTTCATATACGGATTTCAGATGCGGAAATGACTCCCGGCAAGGTGCGCACCAGCTGGCCCAAAAATCAACGATCACATATTTCCCTTTCAACTCCCGGATGCTGAAGGATTTCCCTTCGGCATCTTTCAGGGAGAAGTCCGGAATAATATTACCGATGGCAGCGTTCTTTAGGCCTTCCAGTCTTGCTTTGATATGTACACCCGGCTCGGAGGCTTTGGCATTTTTACCCAACCCGTTGTACAATTCCTGCTGTACCGCCGGTTCCAGCCGCGAGCCAAATTCATTGATGGCATAAGCTGTGCTGAAACGATCCGGACGAGCTTTTATGATATCCTTAAAAAGGGCGATTGTTTTTTCCCTGGCGGCGGCCTGTGAAGCGGGATCATCTGGTTTCGAGGTATAGCTGATCGGGTTGTAACGGTCTATAAATGCATTAAACTCCACGGTGGTTTCATAACCTGAAACCACGGCGTTGTAGCCTTTATCCAGGTCATAATCTACCTCTACATTGCCAGGTTTATCTATCACCAGCGGAGTAAAAGCAAAGATACCTGCTTCGCTGTGGAACTGCGTGTATACGTACAACGTTACCGGATGCTCAATGGAATAATGATAAACGAAGTGTCCGTCTTTTACCGTAACGCTGTCTTTCATGGTATAGTCGGTGATATAGATCTTATTACGGCCCTTCAGATCTCCTTTTACTTTCCCGGAAATAACCAGTTCTCCTTTGCTATAGGCACATAGCACCAGCAACAGCCCCCCAAGGGTAGCGAGTAATTTTTTCATGATGGTTTGGCTTTAAGTATTAATTTCTTTCCCGGTAGGCGATACTTTTTATTTTACCGAACCCGGTGTAGCTTTCTTCTAATTTCAGGCTTCCGTTTACCGGTGGCACGCTGTAAATTTCAAAGGTGCCGTTGCCGGTACCGTCGTAACTGCCCACTACCAGCTTGTTCTTATATTTGCTGGTGGTACCGGTGAATACATTCAGGAAGCGCTGGAATTTCAGATTGGTAATCGTAGCAGCGCCCTTATCCAGCATCAGTTTGGATGTTTTAGTGAAGATGTCATATTCATACAGTTTTCCGCCCACATTGTAAAACACATACCCATAATCAGGACTTACGGCAAACTGCGCTGCTTTATCAAAATCGGTGGCGGTGATATCTTCCCAGTAGTTCTGCACAAAGTTTTGTCCGAAGGCATTAATCGTAAATCTGCCGAGATGGTATTTCCCGGTACCTGGTTCTTTCAGGATCGCAAATATCTCCCCTCCCGAAAAGGAGCCGTTATACAGCGAACTGGCCATGTATACCAGGTCCATGCCGGTATTGTTGTAGTCGAATAACTTACCCACCGGCAATGCACTGACATTGGTTTTATTGGGGGCATGCTGCAGGAAGCGGCGCTTCTCTGTATCATACATCACGGAAGGTGCATAGTCTGCAAAATCCGCCGGACTGCTCACGATATAGGGAGATACTTTAAATTCCTTTACTTCTCCTGCTACAATATTTACCGGCAAACTGTAACGCAAACCATTTACACCACTGTAGTAATACGCATTCCCGTCTTTGTACAGGAAGCTGGACAACATCGATCCCTTCACAATCATGCGGTCGGCCAGGAAGTTATCGGGAATATCTTTCATCAGCGTTTCATACGACAGGTACATTTCAGGCTTCCAGCCAAAGGTTTCCGGATCTATTTTCGTAGTGCCGGTACCGGTAGCAGATACATAAATGCCATATTGTACAAAAGAATACGGAAAGCAGGCTACATCTACCGGCGCCCCGGTGAGTTTCAGCTGGGAACCGGTAAACTGCAGTACATCATGGATAGCGCGGTAACCCGTATCGTTTTTTGTGATCATGTCGAGCCTGGCAGTGCCGTTTACATCGCACAATACCATCCATCCTTCGTAGATAGCAGTGCGTACAATCAGCTGCGTTTTTTTGCTCCATTGCACATCGCTTTTACGGTCCCGTACCCGGAAGTATACATCGTAGGTACCGGGTGCGATATTCACTGTGATATTGAGATTACGGGTACCGGCCAGTGGAATTTTCCGGGTGGAAGCTACGAACCATTCATATTCATAGCGACTGGTATCATTACCATTATCCATGGTAAAAGACAATACAGGCTGTATCTGCAACACGGCGCCCTGCAACACCTGGTAGGTGGGTTTGAGGCTGTCGATCGCAATTTCATTGATGGACGAGCCACTATCTGAGTTATCTCTCGTACAACCAGCTACCAGCAGTATTAGCAGGAAAGCAGAGAGAAAATATCTGTTGATCATCATGTGTTTTTTTTTTGATTGAACAATGCTTATTGCACACCTATTCCCATCACCATTTCCGTTCCGTCGTCTTCGTATACGGTATGTCCTTCGCTTCTCATCCGGTTCAGGTAACGTTGCATGGCAATACCATAATAATTGAGTTCCTGGAAAGTAATCTGGGAAAAAGCAGGACCACTGAAGCGGTCCAGATCCAGGTTTAATACCTTCCCCATCAGATAAAACTTCTTCACCGTAAATTTTCCTACGTAGTATTCCGACCAGGTTTCCGGCTCCGAAAGGATATCATTAAAGAATACCCGGAAGGTATTCAGGCTGAGCACCTGTGTGGTACCGCTGATCGTTTCACTAAGCATTTTAGTGACGAAATTTTCGTTGGGCACCAGTGTAATAGTGACCATCATTGTTTTTGTTTTCAGGTCAGCAGTGCGGTGCAAAATAAGCGGAATCGTATCCGACAGGCTGTCGGCCGGTATCGTAAACGTTTTTTTCGCAAAATCAAAATGGGTACCTTCTACTGCGCCATTGGCGCCCGTTGCGCTGATGGTGTAATTTCTGGCGGCATGCACCGGCAGGCCGGTTACCTTTACGGGTATACGAAGTATGCTGTCGGTAGCGCCAAAACTGAATCCAAAGGAAACGGTGGCGCTATCACGGCGCACCTCATTGGTATTAGGTGTTGGCGGATCTACCGCCAGGGCAAAATAGAGGCTGTTTTCACCGGAATAGGCGGGTATGTCGTTTTTCTTACAGGAAGTAAACGCCAGCACCAGCATTCCGTATATCATCAATTTTTTCATGTCATTTTTTTTGGAAGATGATCACCTGATTTGTGTTTCTGATAACGGGAGTGGCACTACGTACTGCGCATCCGTCATATCCCTGTTTCCGGCAGGAGCGGTACTGTTGGGAATCGATGCCGCATTTGTTCTCTTGTAGTAAAAGAACAGCTGCCCTTCGCCGAAGAACTCCCGCACATATTCGCTCCGGATGCTTTTCGGCAGGTCTGCCGTAGGCGGCAGATCGGCCAGGCCCCTGTTAAACCGCACCTTGTTCAGCCATACCAGCGCCTTTACCGGGTCTGTTTCGGTTTCTGCAGCGATGTAATACATTTCCGTGAGGCGGATCAGTGGTTGCATATACCGCGCAATATTCAGTTCCGTAGTATTCCCGGGATCATCGTATTTAAAGAATGTATAGAAAGTTTTGCCACCGGAGGTAGGACGTTTCCACCAGGCTTTGAACCGGTAATCATTCAGATTACCATCGAAGGAGGCGCTCAGCCGGGTATCGCCGGGAGCGAGAATGGTGGCCGCAGAGAGCGTACTCGCATAGTAGCGGTTTTGTTGCAGGTAAAGGTCCAGGTTTTGCGGTCCGAACAGTACTTCCGATGAAAATACGGCGTCTACAGTGGTAGGAATACTCCATGGAAACCATTTGGTGGCATCCGTGATCACACCTGTTGCCAGCGTATAGGCTTCTGCTTTATGCCCGGCGTACAAATGTACCCTGGCCTGTAATGCCTTTACGGCGTAATAATTCAGATGCACATTGCGGTAGCGGTAAAAAGTATTGCCGTCTGTGGCACTTACCTGCATGGGTCCTGCGGTAATCAGCGGATCATTTTTCAGCAGTGTTGCTGCCGAGTCCAGGTCGTTCAATACGTTTTGTAAAACCGTATTGGCCGCCAACGGCTGACTTCCCACCGGCGAAGGCGCAGTGTAATAAGGAATGGCCACTGCGGAAGAATTGGTGGCATATACGGGACCGAATAAACGCAGCAGGTCAAAATGGATCATCGCCCGCAAACCAAAGGCCTCTCCCATCAACAGGTCTTTATTCGCTGCGCTCACCACGCCATTGGTGTTCCGCACTTTCTGCAGGAAAACATTCAGATTGAGAATGTTTTTATATCCTTCTGTCCAGGTATTGTTAAAGAGAAATTTTACATTGGCGTTGTTATAATTGAACACGCCCGTTTCTTTCCAGGAATGGCCGAACGTAGTCAGATCAAAACGCTGTGCCATCACCTCAACGGTACTGAGCGTAAGACTGCCACCATACAACGCATCGGAGGTCATACCCAGGTATACACCATTCAACGCATTGGTCATGCCCGCTTCTGTGCTGTACACCTGGTCTTCCAGTATAAGATCCCGTGGCGTAACATCCAGAAACTTGTTACAGGAGGCTGCCAGCATACTACTCATCATCAGAACGATTGCTATATTTTTCATCTGCATCAGCATTTATCTTAAAAGGAAATATTTAAACTCGAAGAAATGGTGTTGGCGAACGGATAATCAATGCCACGCTCTGCTTTTACAGAAGAGATCCGGAAGATATCGTTCATGAACACATTAAACCGGAAACCTTTCAGCCGCAGTCTTCTCAGCCACGCAGCGTCATTTACCTGGTAACCCAGGCTGACAGATTCCCCGCTGATCACATCCAGCGCCTGTACAAAGCGGGAAGACATTGGTGTATTGTCTGTTAAGGAAATCGATTTAAAGCGGGTGTTATCTCCCGGCTTTTTCCAGCGGTCATAAAAGGCACGCTTATCCTGGTTCAGGGCAATACTGTTGACATCGATATTTTCTACTTTATTAAAGAGCGCATCGTTAAATACATCGCCGCCAAACTGGTAGCGCAGGGAAATGCCCAGGAGGAAATTTTTATAGGAGAAATTATTACTGAACACGCCTTCCACTTTAGGGCGACTGTTACCCACGACCATTACATCCGCCGGATCATAGGTGTAGGTATACTGACCATCTTTCTTTACAAAAACCTCCCGTCCATTGGCCGGATCAATACCCACTGATTTTACCGCCCAGATATCATCCGGACTGTAGCCATCACTGTAACGTACCAACGATTTACTGGCCAGTTGTTTATCATTCAGTGAGGTTAATTTGTTGCCCAGTCCACCGTATTCACTTCTCACAATAGCGCCGAAAATGCCGGTATTCCACAATAATCCTTTGTTCTTTTGTTTGATGGCGGTGAACCGGATAGTGGCCTCCAGGCCTTTCACCTGCATACTGCCGGCGTTGGTGGCATATCCCACAATACCGGTAGACGCAGGCAGATCGGTGATAACAATCAACGGATCGGTATTTTTCCGATAGGCATCCACGGTAGCAGTTAACCGGTTGTGAAACATTACGAGATCCATTCCCACGTTGGCACTGATGGTTTTCTGCCATTCCAGGTTGCTGTTGCCATAGGCGGACAAGTTCAACCCTTGCCCCAGTAAACTGGTTTTGCGATCATACGCATACACGGAAGTAGACACCACACTGCCAAAGTTCTGGTTACCGGTGCTGCCAATATTCCCCCGCAGCCGCAGCACATCTATCACATCAGAGCGAAAGAAACGCTCCCGGTAGATGTTCCAGCCAATACCCAGTGATACAAAGGGCGAGTATTTTTTTGCTGAACCAAAAGCGGTAGACCCATCCACGCGATAGGTAAAGTCGAGCAGGTAGCGGTTATCATAGCTATAGTTCACACTACCCAGCAGGTTACTTCTGCGGTATACATTTGTATTGGACTGAGGCTTGCTGTTGGGCTGGTAGCTAAAAGCAAAAGAAGGATTGCCATTGCTGCCCGCCGGAAAACCTACTGCCACATTGGTGATGGCGTCGTCTTTGGAATGTGCAATATCTCCCCGCACATTCGCGGTGATGATATGTACACCGGCCAATACTTTCGCATAGGTAAGCATGATATTGGCCTGGTAGCTGTAATTATCCGTGCGCGTCTGGGTATAGTTTCCTTTTTCGTATACGCTGCTGTTATCAAACGTGGTATTTTCCGGCGGTGTAAACTGTTCGATCTTATCGCTTCCTTTACGCAGCTGTAAAGCGCCCTGCAACTGTAAGTCTTTGTTAAACCGCAGGATCGCCTGCAGGCTGTTCTGGATGTCCAGCTGCTTTTCATTATTCATGCTATTGAGCATTGCATTGTACAGCGGATTGGGCACATCTGCAAAACCGGATACCTGTTGTGTTACAGGTCCTGCTTCGAGCAGGCGCAGTACTTTCCCGTTTTCATCATAGGGCGTATAATAGGGATTGGCCCTGGAATACAAGGAGAACGCACCATAAGGTGATTCATCTGCGGAGTAGCCGCTGATGTATAATTTGTTGTTGATACTCAGTTTGCCCCGATTGTACATCAGGTCGAAATTGGCGCCCCAGGTTTCCCTCCCGGAGCCTTTCATCACGCCCTGCACTTTTCTGTAGTTTACCCCAACGCCGTAGCGCATCTGCTGATCGCCACCATAGGCGTACACGGAATGCCCGTTGGTAAAACCGGTACGTAAGGGAATATCCATCCAGTCGGTGTTCACGCCCATGCGTACTCTTTTTAAACGCATGTTATAAATGGTATCATATAAGGGCTGATACAGGTAAGAGAGATTTAAGTTTTTATCCGTATAGCGGCCGGAGAGTCTTTCGAATTCGAGCTTCTCTTCTGCATTCATCAGGTTATAATCATTCAGATCGGGCATGTCCAGGCGGAAATCCGCAGTATAGCTCACCTGCAGGCTGCCTTGTTCCGGTTGCCTGGTTTTCACTACTACCACACCGTTGGCGGCACGGGAACCGTATAAGGCCGTGGAAGACGCATCTTTCAGGATGGTCACCGAAGCTACGCGGTTAATATCCAGGTCTACGATGCTGCGCAGGTCACTTTCAAAACCATCGAGAATAAACAGGGGCTGGTTTGGATCTCCGCCAAAGCGGTCGCGCAGTTCGGTCTGGGTAAGACTGCTCTTCCCGCGCAACTCCAGTGCAGGCAACTGGTTAGGATTGGAACCCAGCTGGTTGTTCTGCAGCACAATAATGGAAGGGTCGAGTGTTTTGAGGCTCTGGATCACATTCTGATTACCGATCTGCCGTAACTCATCACCGGTAACAGTGACGGTAGCGCCGGTAAAGCTTTCCTTCTTACGTTCTACGATACCGGTGGATACCACGCTGTTGAGCAGTGTGATGGCTTCTTCCATCACTATATTCATCTGGGTTCTGCCGGCAATCTTCACTTCCTGGGTTTTGTATCCCAGCATGGAAAAAACCAGCGTAGCATCCGGCGGCGCAGTAATGGTGTAGGTACCGTTTTCCCGGGTAACAGTGGCAATGCCCTGGCCTTTGACCATCACGGTAGCCGGGCTGACGGGTTTGCCGTTTTTATCCGTGAGTTTACCATGCACTTCTATGCCCGGGGCCGGAGCTTCGGTAGCAGGATATTCTGCAGGGGGGAGATGGCCTGTTTTCGGGGAAATGCCGATCGTTTTGTTCGTAATAAAATAATCCAAATCCTGGTGTTGCAGCACCTGGTCGAGGAATTCCGGCAGCGGCATTTCAACGGCGCTCACGGTAACCCTTTTCGCACTTTTCAGTACGGCCATGCTGCTGAAAACCGTGTAGCCGGTTTGCTTTTCGATGCTGTCGAAAACAGCCTGTAAAGGAACATTCTTAACGGCCAGTGTTACCTTCTGGGAAAGTACCACGGCATGCACCTGCAGCAGGCAACAGGTAAGAAGGATAAAGTTCAGTTTCATCACTTTCACGATTAAGTGGCTGCGGGCATTCAGGCAGGAAGCCCATGCAGCAGCAACGCTCCGGTTGAAAAGAGCAGTTTTTTGCATAAATTGCGTTTGGTTTGGTTGATAAAAATTGAGTCTGACAAGATCTCTGTTACTTGACCACTACCATATTACGCCGCTGCAGACCGCGAATCTGCAGCGGTTTTTTTATGGCATGGACCGTTTTTGATTTTTACGATATCATATGTATAGATAATTATGGTAAGACGAGCAGGCGCCGGTTTCCTTCCAGCCGGAAATGTAGCCCCGTTGTTTCCAGCAGTTTCAGCATATCCGACAATTTCACTTCCCGACTGATTTTTCCATATAATTCCACGTCCCTTACATTTTTGTCGTACACCACTTCCACATCATACCATCGTCCGATTTGTCCGGCTACCTGGCGCAGGCTTTTCTGATTAAAATCGAAGAAGCCGTTCTTCCAGGCGATCACCTGGTCGGTGGCCACGTTCCCGGCTACCCGCAGCGCTGCATGGTTATCCAGCTGCGCCTGCTGTCCCGGTTGCAGTAATACGCCTTCCGTATTACCGGCTTTAAGATCATTCACCCGTACACTTCCCGTCAAAAGCGTGGCCCTGATATCGGGATCATCTACATAACTGCTGATATTAAAGGCGGTTCCCAGTACCGCTACCTTCATCCGGTCGTTTACGTTTACCCGGAAAGGTTGTTGCGCATTGGCGGCTACTTCGAAATAGGCTTCCCCATTTACGGTTACCTCTCTTTCCCTGCCATTGAATACGGCGGGATAACGGATAGAAGAGGCGGCATTCAGCCAAACCCTGGTACCATCCGGCAGCACTATATTAAACTGTCTTCCGGCGGGCGTGGTGAGCACATTCCAGGCAACATCTCCCTCCGGGGCACCCGCACCCTCATACGCCAGTTGTCCTTCCTTTAACAGGAGCGTTGTGCCCTGTTGGGTAGCAATGACGCCCTGCCTCAAACTGTCCAGCACCAGTTGCTGTCCGTTGGCCAGTGTTAACACAGCACCGGATCTGCCCGGCGCAATATCATTTAAAGCCACCACCGGAGTATTCACCTTGCGGTGTTGCTGCTGCCACCACCAGCCTGCAATAGCAATCAATGCCAGTACCGCAGCGGCCCAGCTCCAGCGGAGCAGCGGACGTAGCAGCGTTTTCCGTGAACCCGGCGCTTCTTCCGTTACTGCTTCCTGCGATTTGTCGGTTTGCAGCACGCGGTAAATCGCCGGCTGCAAAGCATCTAACGTAATTTCATAAGGCGTGGCCGCCTGTTGCTCCGTTAGTTCGGAAAGCACTTCCAGCAGCTCGTCTTCGGGCGTATCCCGCAACAGTGCCGATAGTTCCCGGCTTTGTACGGCGCTCAGCTTTCCTTCGCAATGCAGCTCCAGCAAGTATAATATCTGTTGTCTGTCCATAGCCAATATTACAGGTAGCGGCGGGATCATCTCCCTTCCTGCTATATAAGAAGCGGAAAACGAGGATCACTACTACGCCAGGGTAAAAAAAAATTTAAAGCAGATGTAGTAACAAATAAATGAGGGAAGGAATAATATATCCATGTGCTTCCAGGTAATCCCGGATTTGCTTCAATGCAGTAGTTACTGTATTGTGTACGGTTTGAACGGAAATAGAAAGGGCGGCGGCAATTTCAGCGGCGGTCATCCCTTCATCACGGCTCATCCGGAAAATCTTCCTGCGCTGATCCGGGAACTGGTTGATAGCTTCGCTGATCAGTTGTTTTACTTCGGCTGCCTGTAAAGATTGAAAAGGAGTATTTACCGGCGCCTGCGCACTGGTATCGGTATCTTCGTCGGCGGTGGCCATGGCCGGTAGTTTTTTACGCAGATAAGTCAGATTTTCCCGGGAAGTAACCTTGAAAATCCAGGCCCGGAAGTTGATAATCTCCGGCAATTTGTCCCGGTACAGCCATACCCGGATGAAGGTTTCCTGTATGATTTCTTCGGTATCAGTGGCCGAGCGGGTCAGCTTCCATACAAAAGGACGGAGCAGCTGGTAATAATGATGGTACAACAGCGAAAATGCATGTTCATCCCCTGCCGACACCGATAAAAGTAATGCTTGCTCGTTAAATACGTTTTCCTCCAATGATGACTGTTTGGTTGATCCCTGTAATTTAGAGCAAAGTTACTATTTCTTAAGATCTTTATTTTTAGGTGCTTTACGGGTCAGGAGGTCTTCTTCATGTTTACTCAACGCATCCCCGATGGCTTCTTCCACAGAATGTGATTCCGTCATCGACATTCTCTTTTTGGTTTCTTCCACCATCACGCAATAGTATTTGTGCAGGATATCCAGCTCCTCTTCCGATAAATTCTCCACGTCTATCAGCCGGTTGCTGGCCGCTTTGTTGGACGCAATCAGTTCATTCAGTTTCAGCTGCACTGATTTGGAGTCCTTATTCTGGGATTTCTGGATAATAAATACCATCAGGAAGGTTATAATGGTAGTACCTGTATTGATGACCAGCTGCCAGGTATCCGAGTAATGAAATACCGGGCCGCTCACCGCCCATACCACGATTACTGTAAGGGCCACAAAAAAAGCCCAGGGACTGCCGGTGGCAGCGATGACTTTGACAGACATTGCTTCAAAAAAGTTCTTCTTTCTCTTTTTGTCAGTGAGTGCTTGCATAGCCATGGTTATTTTTTTTATAGACAGATGTACCAGCAACTTTTGCACCAGCGCATTTAAAGCCATTTAACCCCTGTTTTTGCCCCAGATTGTTCCCTTGACGCCCCTTTTACGGGCGCTCTCCTTCCCCGGGGTCTGTAGGTCGCGAAATGCCCCTTTCTGCAAATTTTAATCCCTCTTGCCAAACACTTCGGGTGACTTGTTTGTATAGAGATAGTAAAACCTATCTGATATGCAGGAATCGAACAACCCGGAGAAATTTGTCCCCCGTGGGGCGATTGCTTTCTTTGCATTACTCGTTACACTCGGACTTATCATCTGGTTTGGCATCTATTTCATTATGCTTTCCAGGATCTAAAACCACCGCTCATGATCGATAAATTTGAAAGGAATGTCATCATTACGGCGCTCCTGGTTTCCGGTCTTTTTATTTTCTCCCTCTTTTATGCCATGGGGGCTAAAAAGGCCGATGTTACCGAGTGCCTGCCTTATGATAAATCTTATGAAACAGCCAGGGTCAACCAGATCGACGCACATACCTACCAGATCTTTTACGTAGCCCGCATGTGGAATTTTGAGCCGTCTATTGCCTATATCCCGGTGGGTAGCGAGGTAGATCTGTTCCTCACCTCCCTGGATGTAGTACATGGATTTAATATTTTCAACAAAAATACCAACCTGATGGGCGTACCCGGAGGCGTATCCAAAACCACCGTGAAGTTTGATGAACCCGGTGTGTACAAAGTGGTATGTCATGAATTTTGTGGCACCGGTCATCAGAATATGCAGGCAGAAATCATCGTCAACTATCCCAAAAAATAAAAAGGATGAATGTAAGCAGGTTCCTCAAGAACGTGATACTGGCCGAGTTATTTGTGCCGGTACTGTTACTCACCATTGGCATTTACCACGGGCTGATGCAGGTCATCTACCGCGCGGGGGTTATTCACCAGGCCTCCGTGGCCAAACTGGATTACTACCAGGGTTTAACCCTTCATGGCGTAATCAACGCGGTAGTACTTACCACCTTTTTCGCGGTGGCATTCGGACATGCCACCATTGCTTTTTACCTGAAAAAAGAACCCAACCCGAGGGCTACTACCCTGTCGCTCATCCTGATGGTAGTGGGCACGTTGCTGGCTGCTGCCGCCATGCTGTCGGGCAAGGCCTCCGTACTGTATACGTTCTACCCGCCATTGAAAGCGCATCCCGCTTTTTATATCGGTACGGCCATGCTGATCATCGGCTCCTGGGTGGCGTACTGGGATTGGGCCGTGATCTACGTCCGGTGGAAAAGGGAAAACCGCGATATCAATACCCCGCTGGCGGTGATTGGTACACTGGTTAATTTCACTATCTGGTTTGTATGTACACTTGCCGTGGCCTATGAAGTACTGGTGCTGCTGGTACCCTGGAGCCTGGGTTGGACCGCCGGTGTAAACGTAGTACTGGCCCGTACCCTCTTCTGGTTTTTTGGCCATGCGCTGGTTTATTTCTGGTTGCTGCCTTCCTATATTATGTTCTATACCATGCTACCCAAACTGGCAGGAGGCAAACTCTATTCCGGCATGGCCGGCCGCATCGCTTTTTTTATGTTCCTGATCCTGTCGATCCCTATCGGCGTGCATCACCAGTTCGGCGATCCTTCCATCGGCAGGGGCATTAAACTAACACAGTCTATCCTCACCTTTGGCGTAGCTATTCCCAGCTTCATCACGGCTTTTACCATTGCCGCCTCGCTGGAATATGCCGCCCGCCTGCGGGGAGGAAAAGGCCTGTACCGCTGGATCTGGAAACTACCTTTTTTCCGCAAGGATGTATTCCTGTTCGGATATCTCATCAATGGCCTGATCCTGTTCATCTTCGGGGGCTTAACCGGCCTGGTAAACGCCTCCTATTCCCTGAACAACGTAGTACATAATACGTCCTTTATTCCCGGGCATTTTCATTTAACCGTGGCCGGACCCGTATTCCTGGCCATCCTGGGCATGTCCATCTTCCTGGTATCCCAACTCACGGGAAAGAAAATATTCCTGCCCACCATCAATACCATCATTCCTTACCTGTGGACGGTAGGCGTGCTGATCTTCTCAACAGGACTGATGTGGGGTGGCCTCATGGGAGAGCCACGCCGTACCAATATGGGATTAACATATCTCAATCCCGCCAGTGAGCAGTATCATTCGTACTGGGTAATTTCCAGTATGCTCGGACTCGCGGGCGGCGGGATCATGTTTATTGCGGGATTTCTTTATTTCATCGTTTTCTTTGGCACCTTCTTCCGCAAACAAACGGCGCCTTCCACCATCGATTTTCCGGTGAGTGAAAGTTTGCATGAGGAAAAAAGGATTCCACTGTTTGATACGTTCCGGCCATGGCTGCTGCTGATGGGCATCATTATCCTGATGGCCTATCTGCCGGCTATTTCGGATGCGTTGAATAATACCGGCAGAAAGGCACCGCCTTATCAGCCTTCCGATCCTACACCCATTCTTCCAAAAAATGAGCGGTAAACGTTTCTCCATATTATATTCCTGGCAAGCAGCGGTGGCGGCGTTAATAGCGCTGCCGCTACTCGCATGGGGTGTGGTACGGTGGTCGGAAAACCAGTTCGGCACACTGCCCTATTACAGCAGTAATAACCAACCGGCCGATGATAAAAAAGACGCCGTGTCATTACCTGCATTCCGGTTTACAGACCAGGACAACATCCCGGTTACCAACCAGGATCTGCAACATAAAATAACAGTGGCCAATTATTTTTTCACCTCTTGCCCGGCGATATGCCCTGCGATGATGCAGCAGTTAAAACGCATCGCAGCAGCAGATAGTACCGTCATGCTGCTTTCTTTCACCGTAGATCCGGAAAGAGACAGCCCTGGCGCCTTACGCAGCTACGCACAACGTTTTGCCATCACATCTCCCGGGTGGAAATTACTGACAGGCGAAAAAAAGAACCTGTACTACTTCGCGAGAAAAGGGCTGTATATCACCGCTACCGATGGCGATGGCGGGGAAGATGATTTTATACACAGCGAAAATATCGTTCTCCTGGATCAGCAACAGCATATCCGGGGATATTATAAAGGCACATCTGCTGCGGAAGTGAACCTGCTGCTGGCGGATATCAAAAAACTGCAACATGAACAGTAAATATTTGCTCCTGCTTCTCCTGTGCGTAACAGGCCTGTCTGTAAAAGCAGCGGATCCCGCAGCAGGTAAAAAATTGTTCCAGGCCAGGTGCGCTTCCTGTCATAACGTAAATAAGAAACTAACCGGTCCTGCCCTTGCAGGTGTGGAAACCAGGCATTCGGAAGAATGGATCATCCGCTTTGTAAAGGCCTCCCAGAGCATGGTGAAAGCCGGTGATAAAGAAGCATTGGCAGTATACAACGCCAACAACCAGGTGGCCATGCCCGATCATCCGGATCTAAGCGACGATCTTATCAGGGACATTCTCGCTTACGTAAAAGAAGAAGCCGGCAAAGCCCCCAAAGATGATGCGCCCTTTGCCCGTCCCGGACAACATCAGCCTAACCTCATGCCACTCACGATTTACAATCTTCCCTTTATGATTGCCTATATTATGCTGGTAATAGTCATGATTATCCTGCTTATCTTCCTCGTGAATTTAAAGAGTTATGAAAAACATATCGAGGAGAAGAAGGAACCCTGAATTTCTCCGTTAATTCGTATCTTGTTGGAGATTGATCCGGAAGCTAACTTAGAAGAATACGAATAATAGATGGCCTTGCCCCTCAAAAGTGACGCATGCATATTTTGAATACTATTAAAACCGCTGGTACACAACATTCCTCGGAATCTGAAAAACGAACCATTATCATTATCAATTCCCTGGCCTTTCTTACCAGTATGTTGGTGTTCGCACTCGGAGGCGTATTTTACCTGCTGGTCAACAGCCTGCTGATCTTATTGCCCCTCCTGCTGGAAGGCATAGGTATGCTGGCCGTTATTGCATTGAACGGACTGGGTAAAAAAGATGCCGCCAACTTCACCCTTTTTGCGCTTCATTATTTAGCCGCTGGTTACTGGACAACTTTATTGGGTAATGCCATACCTATTGAAGTGGTGATCGCCTTTCTGCTCATCTTCCTCATCTGCGGCTCTTTCCTGGTTTACAGGGCGCATAAAGTCAGGATTGTATCACTGGTTGCCATTGCCGTGCTGCTGGTACTGATACAGGCGAACACCTATTTTGGGGTGATCAGACCTATGGATATTTCACCTACTTCCGCTTACATCATGCGACTATGCACCACCGGTGGTATGCTCACTTTTATCCTATTTGTGATTATCCAGTTCATGAAGGAAATTAACCGCCTGATGGACAACCTGAATAAATCCAATAATGTGCTGGCCATGAATGCGGCCTTTCTCCGGGAAACGTTTCATGAACTGAAAACACCGCTGAACAGTATCTACGGCATTGCGCAATTACTGGAACTGGCCCGCAAAGAAAACAAACAGGTACCCGTGATGGAAGAAATAGGCCCGGATCTGAAAAACCTGCTGGCCGCCAGTCAGCTGTCGAAGAATATTGTCAACAATGTACTGGACCTCAAACGCATTGAAGCCGGCAAATTCCTGGAAATAAAAATCAATACACTACACCTGCGGAATTGCCTGGAAGAATGTATGGCGATGAATCAATACACCGGCAATCTGCATGGCGTAAAAATCAGATTACGCTACGACTTACCGGAACTGCATATCGAAAGCGATGAACTCATTCTCACAAAAATCATTAATAACCTTACTTCCAATGCGGTGAAATTTTCTCCTCCAAACGGACAGGTAGAAATTCACGTAAACCGCAGTGGCCAACTGCTCTGTTTACGGGTGATGAATGAAGGCGTGATCGCACCGGAGCGCATGGAAAAACTATTTCACGCATTCGAATCGGAACGCAATCACATTGCTTCCGGCACCGGCATAGGACTGCATCTCACGCGTCAGCTCATCACCTTACTGGAAGGAGATATCCGCGTAATGACCACCGATCAGCATACCATCTTTGAATGTACGGTTCCTTTCAAAGCAGCTCCTCCGCAGAAAACGACGGAGAAAAAATTTGAACTGAAAAAGAATGAATTCGAAGGATTAAAAGTATTGATTGTAGATGATAATGAGATGAACCAATACGTGATCCGGCAATTCGTCAGTAAAGGAGGCGCCCACACTATCCTCAAAGCCAATGGCCAGGAAGCACTGGAAGCGGCTCTTAGCGAAAAACCGGATATCATCATCACCGACTCACAGATGCCGGTAATGAGCGGGAAGGAATTCCTCCTGCAGCTGCGTGCCCAGCCCGGCTTTGCCGACACGCCGTTTATTGTAATATCGGGAGATGCCTTTAACAAATACAGTAACGAGGCAGAAGACCTGTTACGGGCAGGCGCCCACGCCTACTTCAACAAGCCCTTCTCTTTTGAAGACCTCTATACAGAAATGATAAAGCATCTC
This sequence comes from Chitinophaga arvensicola, assembly GCF_900110835.1. Lineage (GTDB taxonomy): Bacteria > Bacteroidota > Bacteroidia > Chitinophagales > Chitinophagaceae > Chitinophaga > Chitinophaga arvensicola. Next base: position 3,860,740 of record NZ_FOJG01000001.1, on the reverse strand, counting down.
CCGGCAAAATCTGTTACAACCTAAGCTTTACTTTTGTACCGCTCCGTATCAATCAATGCCCAATCGAAATACGCTTTGATGGCGATATACAACCCATCGATATACAAATCGAGCTGCGCATTGATCTCCCTGCTCCAGAAAGGAAGGCTGCCCCGGTATTCTTCCAGCGTCTGCAAATTACGGTGATACTCCTCGGAGATCTGCTGTATAGCGCCTTCCAGCGGGATGTTCAGCTCCTGTTCATAGATCAGTACCAGGTTCAGACCTTTTGTTTTCAATGCTCTTTCCCGTTCCAGGGAATGCAGGTCGTTGGCCAGGTTGGCGGTGAGGTTCAGCATTAACTCGATTTTCTTCACCAGCTCGTTTTCATATACTTCTTCCGGCAGATGAATCTTTCCAAAAATACTTACCAGCGGAAACATAATGTAGAAGCCGGTTTTGGGGCGCCACTGTAAATACTCGCCAATCGAAGGACTGTAATTACCTTTCTGCATCTCCGTTTCCCATAGGCATTCTTCAAAATAGGAGACCATTTCCCGGGCATACAGCGAGTACAGATAAGTGCTGCTGATCCGGGAGAAACGCTGATTGATATTCACCAGCGCTTCGTTCAGCGGTGTGTCAACGCTGCTCTGGCCATCTTCCATAATTGAGATAAAGCCGTTCAGCATGTCCTGTAACCAGCCGGCTTCTATACCTCCGGAGGAAAAGCGGTCGCATTTGTCGTCGATCGTAAACAGCCAGGTGATCAGATCACCTACCAGGCATAGTTCCTCATAGCTGGCGGCTGGATATTCGCGGGCGGCATACCAGCCAAATTTACCTTTGTTGAACCGCTTTAGCTTTTCGGGTGATTCCAGGCGGAATTCGTGTGCCCATTTAAATGAGTGCGCCTGCACGTCGTCTGCCAAAGGGCTGATGGCAGAGGGGGTCGGAAATTCCAATGACGGAATCTGGAGGGTGTTCGCTTCCATGATGTTTTTGCGTTTATTGATGTAAAAAGAATCAGCATATACAAATAGGGATAGTCCGGGCCACTGGCCGGATCTATAAATGGTTGACATTCAAACATTGAGCATATTCATCGGCTATCCTGGCAGAGATAAGCAGATACGTTATGACAAAAGTCTGTAAAAAAGCGTTAGCGGAAAGCGGTTTTGATGGAAATAAAAACGCCGCAGGGCGGCTGCGGCGGGGTGGTTATTAGTGGTTTGTTAGTAAAAAAAGAGCGGCAATATCATCAGCAATGTCTTACCGGATTTCGTTTAAATTAACTGTTTATCACCGCCTCATCGAGTCGCCCGGCTGTTATTCCTTTCAGAAGATGTGCAGCCGTAAGCAGCGCCACGTGATCGGGCATTGTATTTACAAACGGTTCCGGGAAGAAATACTTATTGAACAAAAAACCGGTGATGTCTACCTGGTACCTTTTACTATAGGCCACTATCAACTCTTCCCCATCCTCTCCTGTTACTCCCAGATCATCTTCTATGGCGGTATCCGGCGTAATATTTACTTCATAAGCATGGGACTGTTCGTGTAAAAAGACCACCAGGTCAGTCCATAATCCGGATAAATCTCTATTTTCAACCACCATCTTTACTTAATATCAGGTATTAAAAATATACTTCCTTGTCAGCGAACTTATCAGGAAACCCGCTATCGCTATTACATGTATCAGCAATAACGTATCATAAAAATCAACTCCTTCTCTTAATTTCGCTATCAGTCCTCCCGTCGCAAAACCACGGTAAGAGATCCAGGAGAACAGGTTGATCAGCAAAATACACATCAACGCATTGATAAGCATCTGCCGTCCCGGACTGATGACTTTGCGGTCAAATATTTTCCATACAATTGAAGACAACACCAGCCCTAACACCAGGCTCTCCAGATAATACCATAGCAGCCCGGCAAAAATTTCCATAGAAGGGGCGCCCGGAAGCAATTTAACAAGGCATAAGAGCAGTAAACTGCAACCATGGTACAAGAATATAAATTTCATTATTACCTGCTTAAAGATGGATACGCTTAAAAGTAACATTTCTCCCCCGCATGCCCAATCCCCCTCCCATGTGAATTTTACATTAAATTATCCGGCAGCACTCACAACTAACTACCCGCTTGGCTAGTTTTGCGCCCTTATATGGAATCTGTATCAGCATCAAATGGGGCGGCGTGGGATCAGCAAACTTTCAGGGTTTTGTATGACGAATATTTTGTATTGGTGAGCCGCTACTGTTATTCCTTCACCGGAGATTATGAAGCTGCACGCGACATTGCAGCGGAACTGTTTGCCAACCTGTGGCGGCAGCGTGCAGGCATCCGCGTTACTACCAATATAAAAAACTACCTGCTGGTAGCTGCCAGAAGAAGCTGCAAGAAACACAGCGACAAATCGGCCAGAACCCTCTCCATCAGTGAAGATCATATGGAAGAAGCCATATCCTCCCATACTCCCGATGCCGCCCTGGATGATAAAGAATCCAGGGAAAAACTCCATGCCTTGCTGGCGCTCCTCGACCCGGTAAAAAAAGAAATCATTGACCTGAAGTTACTGGGACTTACCAATAAAGAAATTGCACAGGTGCTGAATATTACGCCCAAAAAAGTAGAATATCAGCTGAATACCGCCATCCGCCTGCTACAGGAAGAAATTAAAATCCGTCAGCTGACTGCACAGGATTGTGAAATGGGCCTGATGATAGGTACGCTCGTGCTGCTGCTACCTGCCTAGTTTTTTTCGGGAGATGAAAATACGCCACGCCTGTAAACGCTGATACACACTTTGCCCGACCCGGCATTTGCGACATAGATGCCCCCTTTCCTGACATCTCCCGAAAAAATAAACCTGGCAAAACGCAATACCACACAGCATTTCCCCTTGTTAATAATTCCTTAACACATATTCACAGGAATTTCCCCGCACCACAGGCTCCTCTATAATAAACGGCCTACATTGAACGAAAAAATATTATTCCGCTATATACAGGAACTGTCAGACGCAGCAGAACGCGAACTGGTTGCTGCCTGGTTACAGGAATCGCCCAAAAACCGCGATATCCTGGTAGCATTGGTGAAAAGAAAACAAGCCCTGGAAGCCGCTGCGGATCAACAACACGCCAACTTTCACTGGGAACGCATACAGGCAGCCATGAACCAGGAAGCAGATACGGCGCCGGTTATACGCAGATTACCGGTTCGCCGCATCATCCGTTACAGTGCCGCTGCTACACTCGCCTTGCTGGTAACGGGTATGGGCTGGCTCTGGAAACAACATGCTGCCCGCACGCCCGTAGAAATGGTGAAACTGGCCACCACGGGCAAAAACAAACAAATGATCACCCTGCCCGATGGCACGGAAGTATGGCTGCAATACAATTCTACTCTTGAGTACGATGCCCACGCTTTCAACACTTCCAACCGGCAGCTCATCATGACCGGCGATGCCTTTTTCAATGTAGCCGCCAGTCCGGATAAGCCCTTCCAGGTGCGCACCCTTCAAACGACCATCACGGTGCTGGGTACCGCTTTCAGCATCAGCGCACGCGAACATGCCCAACAGGAAATAGCCGTAGCCAGTGGTAAAATCAATGTGCAGGCGGAAAAAATGAACATCAACCTGCTACCCATGCAACGCATCACCTACAACCCGGTAACGCATACCATGCACAGCGACAGCGCCTCTCTGGATCATATCACTGCCGTAAGGGATAATCAGCTGGTATTTGAAAACGACGACCTGCAAAGTATCGCTGCAAAATTGTCCCGCTGGTACAACCGCAAAGTCGTGATCCAGGGTACGCCACGTCAGGTATCCTTTACCGGTAACGTACAGGACAATGGCCTCCAGCCGGTACTCGAAGGACTTAGCTTCCTGGCCGGTGTGAGTTATGACATTACACCCGACAGCATCCTGCTTTCTTTAAAACGCAATCACAAAAAATAAACAACCCGATATGAAAAAAATTATTGGCGGACTATGTTGCCTGTTGCTCACCGGTTCTTTATGGGCGCAAACCGCCTCCCGTATGATCCGGTTAAACAAACAGCGTGTTTCCCTGCAGGAACTCATCCACACCCTGCAGCAAAAAGAAAAAATCGCGGTGATGTACGACGACAAAATCCTGGGAACACCACACGACCTGCAGTTGCCGGCCAACTCCCTGTCGCTCGAACAATTATTATCTCTCATCGCGGAACAAACCGGCCTCGAAGTAAAATGGCAAAACAATAACATCTACATAAAAAATAAAAATACCACCGCTGCTGGAAACGTGACCGTAAAAGGCATGGTAACGGGCACCGGCAACGATGGCGCACTGCCCGGTGTGAGCATCAGTGTGAATGGCAGAATGGTAGCCGTTACCGGCGAAAACGGATTATTCGATCTCCAGGTGCCGGTGGGCAGCAAGGTATTCTTCCGTGCCATCGGACTGGATCCTTTTACCCTCCCCGTAGCAGGCAATGCCTCTAACCTGAAAATCAAACTGCAACAGAATGTAACGCAGCTGGAAGGTGTAGTGGTTACCGCCCTCGGTATCAAACGCGACGAGAAAGCATTGGGATATGCCGTGAGCAAAGTGAGTAACGAACAACTCACCGATGCCATGAGTAACAACTGGACCAACGCCCTCACCGGTAAAGTAGCCGGCCTGAATATGCTCAAAGCCAATGGCGGTCCTGCCGGTTCCACCAAAATCATCCTGCGCGGTGAAAACTCCATCAGCGGTAGCAGCGAAGCGCTCATTGTGGTAGACGGCGTGATCATCAACGGCAGCAGTGGTAAGCAAACCGGTAATGGCAGCGGTTCTTATCTCGACAGTGACTCCCCTACCGATTTTGGTACCAGTCTGAATGATATCAATCCCGATGATATTGAAAGCGTATCTGTACTGAAAGGTCCCGGTGCCGCAGCATTGTACGGTGCACGCGGTGCAAACGGTGCCATCATCGTTACCACCAAAAGCGGTAAAGTGAAAAAAGGTTTAGGCGTAACCGTTAACTCCAACGCCACTTTTGAAACCATCAACCGCTGGCCGGATTATCAATATGAATACGGTCAGGGCGCTTCCGGCCAGGATACCTGGTATTCCTATGGCAACACTGCCGACGGCAGCAGCACCCGGAGCACCAGCTCCGCATGGGGGCCTAAATTCGACGGGCAGCTGTATTATCAGTACGACCCCGTTACACACACCGGCGGCACAGAAAGAACCCCCTGGGTACCTTATAAAAATAACCGCAAAGATTTCTTCGAAACCGCCAAAACATTCACTAACAGCGTGACCCTGGAAGGCGGTAACGATAAAACCAATATCCGTTTATCCTATACCAATCTGAACAACAACTGGATTGTACCCAATACCGGCTATGGCAGGAACACCGTGGCACTGGCCGTGAATCATAAAGTGTCCGACAAATTACAGATCTCTACCAAAGTAAATTATACCAACAAAAAAAGCGATAACCTGCCCTCCTCCGGTTATAACAACCAGACCATCATGTACTTTATCCGGGGAATGGTACCCAATGGTAACCTCGACTGGTTCCGGGATCCATGGCTGCCCGGCCAGGAACAGCTGGCGCAGAACCGTCCTTTCAGCAGCTTACTCGACAATCCTTACCTGCAGGCATATGAAATGCTCAATAAGGTAAACCGCAACGGCGTGATCGGGAATATTTCTGCTACCTATAACTTCACAAAAGACCTGAGCCTGATGGTGCGCACGTCGCTGGATTACAGCACTGAAAGCCGCTCCCAGCAACGCCCCAAGAACACACAGAAATTTGTGGATGGCATGTTCAGAACGCAGAATATTTATTCCCGTGAACTGAACAGCGACTTCCTCCTGCGTTACAACCGCGCACTCGGCCATAAATTTAATATGACCGTATCCGCAGGTGGCAGCAAGATGCACAACTTCTACAACAAAGATGAAGTGCGGGCCGATAAGCTGCGCTATCCGGGTGTATACAACCTGGCCAACAGCAAAAATAACCTGATTGCGCTGCCATACCGCTCAGAGTACGCGGTAAACAGCTTCTACGGACTGGCACAGTTCAGCTACAACAACTACCTGTTTCTCGATGTAACCGCCCGTAACGACTGGAGCAGTACCCTGGCATCTGAAACCTCCACCAATAACACCTCTTTCTTCTATCCTTCGGTGAACGCCTCCGCCATCCTGTCGGATATGTTTAAACTGCCGGTGGAAATTTCCCTGCTGAAACTACGCACCTCCGTTTCCGGTGTAGGCAGCGGCGGTACTACGCCTTACTTTACCCGCTTCGGTTACCTCCAGGAATTATTTCCCGGCGGACTGGCCAACCCGGATTATATTGCCAATCCCGAACTGAAGCCGATGAAAACCATCAGTGTAGAAGCTGGTATAGACGCCAGTTTCCTCAGAAACCGTGTAGGCTTTGGCGTTACCCTCTATCAGAACAATACCAATAACCAGATCATCCAGGCGCCGCTCGATAAAGCCACCGGCTTTAAAGGTACTATCGTGAACGCGGGTACGGTAATCAACAAAGGCATCGAAATAGAAGCCAACGGCACGCCAATCAAAAAAGCAAAAGGACTTACCTGGAACATCACCGGTACTTTTGCCGCTAACCGCAGCCGCATCAGCTCCCTGCCCGATGATATTGAAACCTTCGTAATGTCTACCGGTCCAGCCGGCCGTGGTTCTATTGAAGCCCGCCCCGGCGGCCGCATGGGCGATATCTACGGACTGGGCTACCAACGCTCTCCCGACGGACAGATTATCTATAACAGTCAGGGCTACCCGGTGCTGGCAGAAACCGCCAAATACCTGGGTAATACCAACCCCGACTGGAAAGCCGGTATCAACAACTCCTTCCAGTATAAACAGTTCCGATTCAGCTTCCTGTTCGACGGACAAACTGGTGGCAAGGCTTATTCCCTCACCCACTCCGTACTGGCAGAAGAAGGAAAGCTGAAAAAGACCATCCCCGGCCGTTATAACGGTATTATCGGCGATGGCGTGCAGGTGAACAAAGATGGTACCTACCGCCCCAACGATGTGGTAGCCGCCAATATCCAGACCTACTATTCAGAACACTTCAAACGCGATAATATTGAAGCCAACCTGTTTGCAACCGACTTTATCAAACTGCGCGAAGCCAGGCTGGACTACTCCCTGCCCCCACAATTCCTGCGAAGAATAGGATTTACCAAAGGTACCATCGGTATCTACGGCCGTGACCTGCTGGTATTTACCAAATGGCCATCCTTCGATCCGGAATTTGGTACCCTGGGAGATGGTGATATCAACGCCGGCTTTGAAATCGGTCAGTTCCCCTCCACACGGAGCTTCGGGATCAACCTCACGGCATCCTTCTAATATTTCAACGCAAAAAGAGCTATCATCATGAAACATATAAAAATCACCGCCTTTTCCCTGATAGTGACCCTGGGTATGGGCGCCTGTAAAAAGGACTTTATAAAAATCAACGATAACCCGAATACTTCTCCGGTAGCCACACCTGAAACATTGCTGGCGCCGGCGCTGTATAGTGTGGTCAACAATAACCAGACCCGTGCCCTCCGCCTCACCAATGAACTGATGCAGGACCACGTGACCACTACCAACTCAGATGAAATTCACCGCTATGTGATCCGCCCGGGCGAATCCGATAACATGTGGAACAACTGGTACCAGGAACGCACCAACTTCCTCGATATGTACAAAGGAGGACAATTCATCAAATCCAATACGTATATGGGTATCGGTGAAATCCTCGATGTATGGACCATCTCCCTGTTAACGGATATGTTTGGTGATGTGCCTTACACAGAAGCCAACCGTGGCCGCGAAACCATCTACCAGCCTAAATTTGATCAGCAGAAAGATATTTATACAGACCTGTTCCGCAAACTGGAAGATGCCAATACCCTGCTCTCCACAGGTACCGCATTAAGCGCAGCCGATCAGCCTATGGATCCTTTGTATAAAGGCGATCCGGCGAAGTGGAGAAAGTTTGGTAATGCCCTCTACCTGCGTTTACTCCTGCGCGTGTCCGGCAAACCGGAAATGAATGCTGCCGCCAAAATTAAAGAGATGGTAGAAACCAATGCCGGCAACTATCCCATCTTTGCGAATAACGACGAATCGGCCATACTCCGGTTTACCACGGTAGCGCCTTATACTTCTGCTTTTAATACGTACCGCGACTTTGATTTCAACGGCGACAATGGCCTCTCTACCTTCTTCATCAATAACCTGAAAGAATGGGGCGATCCACGCATTGCAAAATGGGCGGCCACAGTAAACGGCACCTATGAAGGCATTCCGAGCGGATATGCACCCGGCGATATTCCCATCCGCAAATCCTATTACCTCGCGGCCCTGAAGGATGAACCTCTGCTGGGAAATATTCTCAACTATCCGGAGCTGCAATTCACGCTGGCAGAAGCTGCCGTAAAAGGATACCTCTCCGGCGATCCGAAAACCTACTACAACAAAGGCGTGGAAGCAGCCATCACGCTCTGGGGATTGGCTATGCCGGCCGGTTACCTCGACAAAGAAGGAATTAAATGGAACAGCGCACTGGGCACAGAAGATAAAATGGAAATGATCATGCTGCAGAAATACTATACCCTCTTCTTCACTGATTTTCAGCAGTGGCATGAATACAGACGTACCGGTCACCCGGTATTGCCCAAAGGCCCGGGCCTCCAGAACAACGGCCAGATGCCATCCCGCTTCAAATACCCGGTATACGTGCAGTCACTCAACCGCACCAACTACCAGAAAGCCGTGGACGCCATGGGAGGCGATGACCTGAACATCAAAGTATGGTGGAACAAAAACTGATTCTTTTAAACAGATAAATACAACAACGAATGAAACAAACCTCTTTCTCCCCGGTAGCATTGCTTGTATGCCTTGCCCTGGGTGGCTGTTTAAAGAAGGATATTGACTACGCACATGGTACCCCCAGCCCGGTGGCTTCGGTGGAAGTACTGCGAAATACTTATCGCGGTGAAGCATTGCAGCTGACCACGAATCACCTCCAGGGTGCGGAAAGAATCAACGGTGTCGTAATTTCGGATACCAGCTCCGGTAACCTGCCTGCGGGGAATTTCATCCTTCAGGATATCGGTAGGGGCAACATGCGGGGTATTACCATTGCCCTCGGCAACAACAGCAAAGTACCGGTGAGTATAGGCGATTCCGTTACTATTAACGTGATCGGCAGTACGCTGATCAGCAACAAAGGCTCGCTACAGATCAGTGGTGTAGCTGCGGATAAAATCAAGGTACTGAAACAAAAGGCTGTTGTGATAATCAAATCCACTTCCCTCTCCGACCTGGCTACCAATTTTTCCAGTTATGAAGGCACACTTGTAAAGGTAAACGCCGACTTCAAACAACTGCCGGCACCTACGGATGTGTATGCGGGCGACAAAGCGCTGTATGACGGACTAGATTCTTCCATTGTATTGCACACGGAAGCCAGCGCCGCTTTTGCCAACGACAAAATGCCCGCCAGCGCCACTTTTACCGGCATACCACTGTATAATACCACCAAACAATTATACCTGCGTACTATCAGCGATGTAAGCAATGCCAGCGGTCCGTTGTATACCGGTTATCCGGAAGATTTTGAATCACCGGATGCTTCCGCAAAAGGAAGTTATGCCGCCGCTGTCGTAAACCTGAAAACAGGCCTGTGGCTCCTCGACCAGGCTATTCTTGCGAATACAAAAGACCGCGACCGCTTCAATCCTGCCGGTAAGCAATGTATCCGTATGCAACAAAACCTGTCTACCCCCGCTTATGTACAGATGAACTACGACCTGCCCAGTGGTGCGTCGAAAGTGACGCTGTCTTACGGCGCCTACTATACCGATGCCAGCAGCACCTGGAACCTCCAGTATTCCACCGATCACGGTGTTACCTGGACCGTAACCGGGAAAAATATCAAGGACGCCGGGCCGGTAGCAAAAACAGCTACTTTCCTGGTAGATATCAAAGGGCCGGTTCGCTTCCGCATCTGTAAGCTGGGCCTCGGCGCCTCCAACGGCGTAGATATCCTCAACGGGCGGCTTAGCATAGAAGATGTCGCCATCTTCCAGCAATTGAACTATTAAAAATCATCATCTGGAAAGAGGCCGCAACGGCCTCTTTTTTTTGTATATTTAAGGTTCATCCAAAACGATATCTTATGGCTCCTTTACAGGCAACTGCCTCGATACAGATCTCGAAACCCACTACCGAAGTATTCAACGCCATCATTGATCCGGTGCATATGTCGAATTACTTCATTGCGGAAAGCTCCGGCACAATGGAAACAGGTAAAGACCTTAACTGGAAGTTTCCTGAGTTCGATATGCTGGTACCCGTAAAAGTATTACAGACAAAACCGGGGGCACTTGTTTCCTTTCAATGGGAAGGCTCGAAAGATCATATGCTGCAGGTAGATATCCTGCTTACAGAAAGACCCGGAAATGCCACGTTGGTAAAGGTTACAGAAGGCAGCATGGAAAATAATGAAGAAGGCATCAAATGGCTGAAAGGAAATACCGAAGGATGGGCTAACTTCCTCGCCTGTCTGAAAGCGTATCTTGAGTATAATATCAACCTGCGGAAAGGCGCGTTTGATTATATGAAAACAAATTAATTCCGTTACTAAATAGCGGTAAAAAAGAAAAGGATGCTTCTATATTTGAAGCATCCTTTCCCATTTATAAATGGTAGGTTATTTCAGTAGTTTATCCAGCGCAACCTGCAACGCTTCTCCCCGCAGGTTCACCGCAATAATTTTCCCCTGTGGATCCAGCAGGAAGTTCTGCGGTATGGAGGTGATCATATACTGTTTCGCAATATCACTTCCCCAGAATTTAAGATCACTCACATGATGCCAGGTAAGACCATCTTTTGCAATGGCATCCACCCATTTCTGCCGGTCTCCTTCCCTATCAAGGGATACACCCAGCACATCAAAGTTTTTATCTTTAAAACGCTGGTACGCTTTCAGCACATTCGGATTCTCTGCCCGGCAGGGACCACACCAGCTGGCCCAGAAGTCGAGCAACACATATCTGCCACGCAGATCAGACAGCTTCAGTGTTTTACCCTCCGGTGTCTGTGCGGCAAAGTCCGGCGCGGTTTTGTCAATGCCAAACTTTGCAGAATTAGTGATCAGCTCCTGCACTTCCTTACCAAGTGCCGATTTTTGCAATGCAGGACGCATTTTTGCAAAAGCGGTGGCGGCGGCATCTGTGTCCTTTACCCGGCCACCCAGCAAGTCCCGGAACATATACAGGGAGATATAATAATCCGGGTGCTGTTGTAAAAACGATTGTTGCAACGATGCTTTCAGTACCATCATTTCCTCAAACTTCCGGTTATACTGATAACTTCCGGTAGTATCCCGGCCATGTTGCCGCAAATTTTCCGAATAAGCTTTCCGCATGGAATCCATCCCTGTTTCTGCCGGCAATAAATACGCTGTTAATTCATCGAGCTGGCGGGTATAGTCGGAGCCTTTTATACGGGCGCCTTCCAGTGTATTCCTGGCCTGGAGTACCTTTGGCTGCTCCAGTACCACCTGGTCGCCGGTGTTAATAAATAACTTCCGGTACCCGGGAATAGCAGGGGCGCCTGCCGGCCGCAATGGTGCAGATAAAGTAGCGGTGAAAGGCGCATCCGTCGTTCCATTGATCACAAACGTCCCTTTCGTCACCAATGCAGAATCCACTACAGAAGGAATCCTTTTCTTTCCGCTTTCACGTAACAGGTATATCATATGTCCGTTCAGGATGTCGGGCACTGTTCCCCTAACCCGGAACGCTTTGCTTTGTGCATTGGCGCCCTGATGGAAAGATAACGCGGCTGGTAATAAAGCCAGCAAGGCGATTTTCATTTTTACTTGCATGATGGGTTGTTGATTTTATATGGTTACTTGTCTTTGCTTATTTCCGCCAGCCATTTTTTACGATATACTGACATCAGTTCTGAATAGTGTCCCATCCTTGGGCCGAATATGCTGTGGCGGTTACCCGGATACAACATCATTTCAAAGTGCATATTCTTTCCCCGCTGCAACCGGTCAGTCAGTTCCAGCGTATTGATCACATGTACATTGTCGTCTATCACCCCATGCATCAGCAACAGCTTGCCCTGGAGTTTATCCGTGTACGTGAGTACGGAACTGTTTTTATACCCTTCCGGATTTTCTGCTGGTGTATCCATAAAGCGTTCTGTATAATGGCTGTCGTACATCTGCCAGTCGGTAACACTACCACCGGCTATGCCGTACTTGAAATATTCCGGCGCCGCCATCAAGGCATAGCAGGTCATATAGCCACCAAAGCTGTAGCCGGATATCATTACTTTCTCCGGGTCAGCCTGGCCATTGGCGATCAGCCATTTCACGCACTGGATCCAGTCTTTGATCGGCCATTTGGCCAGATCACGGTACATATAGTTCTGTCCCACTTTTCCAAACTCCGTACTGCCACGGTGATCCATCGACACCGTAATCACCGCATCTTTTTCTTCCTGCGCGTAGGAGTTGACCCAGTTATCTTTTACCACACTGGAAGCCGGGCCACCATAAATGGCGATCATCAGCGGATACTTTTTACCCGGCTGCATATGGGCAGGAAAACTGACCCGCATGGGGATATCGAATTGGCCATCTTCACTTTTTACAAACACCACCCGCGAGCGCCCGCCAAGTGTACTATCGAAATGCGGTCCCTTACTGTCTCCCAGTATTTTGATCAGCTTGCCCTTGTTGTCGGCCAGCGCCAGTCGCTCCGGCGTTGAGGCGTTACCGTATTTGGTGGTGAAGTAATTTCCGGCCGGAGAAAAACTCACGTCATGGTTATACGGACCAAAGGTCAGCCGCTTCATATTTTTGCCGGTAAAATCTGCGCGGTACAAGTCCTGCCGCACTAATCCGTGCTTATTCCCGGTGAAATACACCACCCGGTGCTGTTCATCTATATATTTAATATCGGCCACCACAAAGTCGCCCTGTGATACACGGCTTTCCAGTGTGCCATCTGCTTTGTGCAGGTACAGCTGCCGGTAGCCGGATTTATCGCTGATAAAAAGATATTCCTTTCCCTGGTTCACGAACGTAAGGCGGGAGTCTTCATCCAGGTTAATCCAGGTCGGCTGCCGCTCCTCATACATCCCTTTCTTTGCACCGGTAGCGGGCGATACCTGGTACAGCTGGTAATGATCCTGCCCCCTGTTGAGCCACTGTACCACCAATGATTTGCTATCGGGATTCCAGTACGGCGTACCAAAGTATTGATCGGTTTGTTCATCGAAATCTGCCCACACGGTATTACCACCGGTAGCCGGCACCACTCCTATCCGTATGGATGGATTGGCATCGCCGGGTTGCGGGTAGCGCTGTGTTTCTTTATAACCATGATAGCCACCGGCATCCGTGATGGTAAATACCGGTACTTTGCTGTCGTCTGTACGGAAGAAGGCAATGGCTTTACTATCGGGGCTCCACCAGAATGAACGATACGTAGTGGATCTCCCGAGAATTTCCTCATTATATACCCAGGAAGCGTACCCATTCATGATACTGTCATTGCCATCATGGGTAAGGCGTGTTTCCCTGCCGGTAGCCAGCGCTAAGGTATACAGATCATTGTTGCGGGTAAACGCAATGAAATTACTGTCCGGCGAAAAAACGGGATTGGCTTCTTTAGCGGCGGTATGCGTCAGTTGCTGCTTATTCTTCCCGTTAACGATATAAATATCATCGTCGTTTACCTGTAATGATTTTCCGGTTTGCTTACTGATCCCCTTATCGGTAGGAACCATACTACCGTTCGCCGCATCCACGAGGAAACTGCTCATCTTATTTTGCTCATCCCATTGCCGCAGGATAAAATGCCGGTTGTCCGTCCAGCCGTTTACTACCGGCAACGGCAGTATGTTATTTTCCGGGATGCGTTGTCCTGCCGCAGTAGTGGCCATGGTGGCCATTACTGCGGTCATCATAATTCTTCCAGTTGTCATATGTCCGTTATTTCCAGTAAGTATTCTGTACCATTTTCTTATTTGCCAGCAATTCGGAGGCGGGGATCGGGAAACAATAATTCCTCAGTTCAAATACCCGGGATTCCAGCAACTTCTCAGAGCTGTAAATTTTGCTGCCATCCGCCGCTTTGGTGATCGTGATACCATAGATGGATTTATAGGGCAGTTGATCCGCAATATGCCAGCGGCGCAGATCCCAGAAACGCTGGTCTTCAAAAGCAAATTCAATACGGCGCTCATGACGGATGCGCTGACGCATGCCGCTCTGGGACAAACCTGCGGGCAGGTCCGGCTGACCGGCACGGCGACGGATCGCATTCACCGCATCATATACACTCTGATCCGGCCCGGCATCTTCATTCTGCGCTTCGGCGTAGTTCATCAGTATTTCAGCGTAGCGCAGCAACTGCCAGTTCTGATCACTGCCCAGGGTGGCATCTCCCTGGAAGTTAAAATTCTCATTGATGGCTTTTCTGACTACATAACGGGTCTGCGTTTTAAAGGAACCGGCATTCACCAGGTCGAAGCCCCCTTCGTAAAACTGCAATACACTGCCACGATAAGTGGCGCCGTCGTATGCAATGGTTTTATTAAAGCGCCTATCACGGTTGGCATAAGGCTGCTTCGGATCAAACAGCGGCGATTCCGACGGCATCTTTCCATCCGTCATCTCATATTCATCCACCAGGTTCTGGGTAGGATTACTCTGGCTGATACCGCTCAGAGAGCCCGGCGCCATGTCGCGGTCGTAGAAATGTCCTCTTTCTTTGGCGATGTTGTTATGTTGTACAGAGATGATGCATTCTGCATTGTTCTTAACGGTAAACAGGGTGGCATAGTCCGGGTAAAGACTATATATTTTCAGATCCATCACCACCCTGGCCGCTGCAGCTGCTGCTTTGAAACGTCCCATATACAACAGGGTCCGCGCTTTCAGTCCCAGTGCAGCGCCGGGCGTAATCCGGCCGGCGTCTTTCAGAGAGGAAGCGGGTAATTTGCCAAGAGCATCTGCTACGGCATCCAGTTCGCTTACCACGTAATCCACGCATTGTCCTTTGGTGCTGCGGGGAATAGCAAGACTATCATTGCCGTATACCTGTGCTTTTTCCAGGATCACCACGCCCAGGGCATTCTCTATACCGGGTACTACGCCGGAAGGCATCGTGGCGCCGGATGCCGTAATAGGATCATCGCTGAAGTAATTGATCAGCTCTGTGTAATAATAGGCCCTGAAAAAGCGGGCTTCTGCCTTCAGCTGACTTCTCTGTACGTCATCACCGGGAACGGCGTCTATATGGGCCAGAAAATCGTTTACCCGGCGCATGTTCTGGTATATGGAGGTATAGTATTCCGTAAAAGGTGAATTGTTGGCATTCCAGCTGCCATCTGTTGTGAGCGGTCTGATTTTGAAGGGATCGTTGTTCAGGGCATTCAACCCGTCGTCTGTCGCCGAGGCGGAGTACCAGTTTCGTGCATAGCCACTCTGCATGGTGGAATAGAAATAGGTGATATAGTTACTCACCAGGCCCATATCGTTCCATACAGTTACTTCGGAGATACTGTCTTTCGGTTTTTTATCGAGAATATCCTTTGCACAGGAAGAAAATAATATCATTCCTCCTACTATCCAGCTGCCTGCTATATTAAATTTCATGATCTGCATTTTGTGATGAATAATTAGAACCGCACCGTGGCGCCTATGCCGTATGTTTTCTGTGGACCGTAAGGCACCAGGTTGTCATTCTCCGGATCAGCGAATTTCACTTTGGAGAAAAGCAACAGGTTGCCTCCCTGCAGGTTGAATACCACCGCATCCAGTCCGGCCTGTTTCAGCCACGCCGGTTGAAGCGTGTACGAGAGCCGTGCGCTGCGCAAACGCAGGTAATTGCTGGTGGTACCGTAGAAATCGGAAGTCCTGCCATCGGAACCAGATATGCCCAATTGCGGCCAGGAGCCATTCGGGTTATCCGGTGTCCAGCGGTCCAGCTGACGGCTGTCATAATTTGTCCATCTTTTGTACAGGTAAATATTGGTGTAGTCACCGATGCCCTGGAAGGTAAGATCCAGTGCGAGTTTTTTCCAGGTGGCCCCCAATGAAAAACCATAGTTGAGCAAAGGCATGCTGATGTTGTCTTTCACAATCACATCTTTCTGATCAATGATACCATCGCCATTCAGATCTGCATATTTGATATCGCCGGGTTGCAGCGTGGTATTGTTACGGCCGTCCTGGATGGCCCATCCGGCCACTTCTTCTTTCGACTGGAACAGGCCGAGCGATTTATAAATGCGCGTGACATTGGCGCCCCAGCCATTCAGCTGATTCTTATCCCAGGAAGGCAACCCCGCCTGTTCGCCGGAATAGTCCGTGATAGTTTTGGTATGCGCGATCATTCCTTTTACATAGTAAGAGAAATTTTTACCGATGGTGTTGCTGTGTGTCAGCGTCAGTTCAAAACCATTGGTATGATTGCTCCCCATATTCAGCCTGGGTGTGTTGGCGCCATAAGTCAGCGGCACATTGTCTGTTACGGAAATAAGAATATTGGTATTCTTCTTCTGGTATACGTCAAATTCTGCGGCAAACAGGCCTTTCAGGATGCTCATATTAAAGCCTGCGTTAAAGGATTTGATGACGCCCCAGGTGATACCGGTGTTCGGCGCAGTAAGACCCGGATATACAGAAGGGGAATAGTTGCCCCCAAAGACATAGCCATTTTTCCCAACGGTAGAATTAGGTCCGGTGTTTTGTCCCACGCTGAAATTATACAGATATGCGCTATATCCGGCGCCACTTTCATCACCAGCCATACCATAAGAGCATCTCAGCTTCAGTTCATCTATCCAGCTGATGTTGTCTTTAATAAAAGGTTCTTCTGAAATACGCCATCCGGCAGATACCGAAGGAAATACTCCCCAGCGGTGGCCATCCGCATAATTTACAGAGGCCTCCGACCGGAAACTACCATCCAGATAGTATTTGCCGTTGTAGGAGTAACTCAGGCGCCCCACATAACCTACACGGCCAAATTCCTGCGTAGTACCATTGTTGGTTGAGTTGCTGGCTGCATTTCCGGCAAACAGTTCATCTACCGCAGGACTGAAAATATTGCTGCGCGAAGCACTCAGTATTTCGATGCTGCTTTCGTTCGTGGTGTATAACAATACCCCTTCCAGGCTATGTAAACCAAAAGAGCGCTTATAGTTAAACCCGAATTCCATGTTGGTATAATTGGCGCGGTTCATTCCTTCTGTCAGGGAGGGTTTCAGATCCACACCTTTATTATCTACTCCGGATACCGGTACATATTGTCCCAGTGCATTTGCCCGGTACAATTTATAAGGCACTGAAAAGCTCTTCGTACCGTAATTGTTCCTGTCGAACGATGCCATGGCATGCGCAGATAACCCCGGCACAAACGGAAGCGCGTAATCCATCTTAAGCTTTGCATTCAGATAGTTACCATATTTCCTGCTGTAGCCACTCTGGGTCATTTGCACCACGGTATTGTTGATGGTACCGGTATAATTGGCGGCAGGCAAACCATTACTGAAATAGATCGGCTGCAGGGGCGACATCATGTACGAATTCACCATGATGGTATTGGACCCACCGGCACTGGGTTCGTCCGTCATATCGTACCGGTAGGCCATATCCAGTCCCATCGTCAGGTTTTTATTGAGACGGGTATCTATATTTGAAATGAGGGAATAGCGTTTAAAAGCGGCGTCTCCCACCAGGGAGCCCTGTTTGTTGTAACCACCGGATACATAGTATTTCACGGCTTCATTACCACCGCTTACATTCAGGTTGTAATTCTGACTGCCGGCATAATCGTGCATGGTGGCTTTGCGCCAGTCGGTATTGGCGTATTTATCCGGGTTAAGCCCCAGGCGGATAGTATCCAGTACGGCAGCGGAATAAATGGGCTCTTTACCCGAATTCACAGAAGATTCATTTTCCAGCAATGCCTGCTGATAGTTGTCCACAAACTTTGGTTGCTGTGTAGGTCTGGAATACAGCGTATTGGCGGCAAAACTGAATTTAGGCCGGCTGATTTTCCCCCTTCTGGTGGTAACAAGTATTACGCCGTTACCACCCCGGGAACCATAGATGGCGGTGGATGCAGCATCTTTCAGCACCGTTACCGACTCCAGGTCGGCCGGATCAATATCATTCAGACCTGCCTGTCCGGAGAAGCCGCTGGTATTACTGTTATCATTCAATGGCACCCCATCGATAACAATCAGAGGTGTGTTATAAAACGAAGAACTACGCACCAGCAAACGGCTGTTATCATTACCAGGTGAACCACCGCTCTGTTTACCGAAAAGCCCTGGTACCGTACCTACCAGGTTGTTGCTCAGCATGGCGGATGGTAACTGTGTAATCGTTTTATTATTGACAGAAGTCACCGCGCCGGTGATGGCTTCCCTTCTTTTGGTACCATAGCCCACTTCTACTACTTTCACCTCATCTAAAGTACGGGTGTCGGGAACCAGGGAAAAAGAGGCAACAGTACCTCCGGCGGTCAGCTCACGGGTGGTATAGCCGATGAAACTGGCGCGGAGGGTATTGGAGCCTGCCGGCACGTCTGAAAAAGTGTAACGGCCGTTCTGATCCGTCATAACGCCTTTACCGGTATTGACCAGCCGCACCGTAACACCGGTTAACGGTTCACGTGTAGCCGCATCCGTTATAACGCCGGTAAGGTGATTATCTACGGCTACTGCATTTTCTTCCGGCGCCAGCTGTTGCACAGATGCCGGGCGGGATTGCACCGGACGCTGGATCAGCATGTAGTTATTCTCGCTTACATATACAAACAGCAGGTTAGAGGGATACAACACTCTTTTCAGGACTTCTTCTACCGGTAAATTTTTCAACGCAGCAACAGTAATGTTGGTTGATTTATTCCGGATCAGGTCTGCATCAAATACAAACCGGGTATCGTACTGTCTGGTAATGTCGGCGAGCGCCTGCGACAACGGCGTGCGCTTTGCATTTTTATCTGCCTGGGCATATGCACCCATCGCAACAATGCTGCATAGCAATAGCAGCCAAAATTTCCTGGAAATTTTTTGCATAAAGAAATCTTAAATTAAACTCAGATCTGGTTGGTATCCATTAATTGGCGCGTCTGAAAATCAGCAGACTGTCCTTCTTTTCAATGTTCACTTTTAAAATGCCGGAGAGGATAAAAATAATGTTGTCCTCATTCTTTACCGGTATCGTTCCCTGTATCTTTCTACTGGTAATGGAAGGATCTTCCAGTACCGCCTTATAGCCATAGTTATCTTCGAGCAGTTGAATAATTTCTCCTACAGTCGCATTGTTCATTACCAGCCTGTTTTCTTTCCAGGCATTCACTTCATTCATATCTTTCACCACTTTATGCACTTCGCCGGTAGCGGCCTGGTAGCTGGCCTGCTCTCCGGGTTGTAACGGCATGGTTTGTCTGCCATCTTTCCAACGCAGTTGTACCGAACCGGTGGTGAGTCCTACCAGTGTAACGCCCCGCCGTTCCTTTACATTAAAGCGGGTACCCAGTACTTCCACATCCAGGTGAGAAGTGTGTACAACAAACCGCTCCCCTTCTTTCACGGGTAAACTGTCTTTTTTAAGATGTGTTACATCAAAGAATGCTTCCCCTGTGAGCCACACTTCACGACGCGCACCGCCCCACCAGCGCCGGGTGTAGGTAATACTGGAGTTCGCATTCAGCGTTACCAGCGACTGATCCGATAATTGTATACGAAGCGTTTTGCCATAACCGGTAGCAATGGTTTTGTTGCCGGTATAATAAAAGAGACTGCTACCGATGATGAAGAGCAATACCGCTGCAGCAGCGGCTATCAGACTTCTGCGGATACGGCGTAATTTATTCCGTTCCATGGTACTCACCGCCATTTGCCCGGCTATCTGTTCCCATACCTCGTCTGTTGTTGCGGGAGATGGATAAATACGGGTGGCAGAAAGCAACACCCGCAGCTCCTGTGCAGCCGCCTGCATATCTCCTATATTCGCAGGCGATGATGCCATCCACTTCTCCCAGAAACGAACCGCCTCAACACTGGTACGCTTGATATAAGCCAGGAAGAACGCATCTTCCAGGAAATCCTGTTTACCGTAATTTTTATACTGCTCACTCATAACACCACATATATCTCCTGTTTCTTATCGCAAAAACAAGGGCGATTTAACACAGGACACCACACCTTTTCAAAACACCCCACGGAAAAAATTATTTTTTCAATAATTTTTATCCGGGATAAAAATTCATTCTTCAAACGGGAGAATAACGGAGGAAGTAACTTAACGGGAGGCGGCTATCTTAAGCAGGCAGATAACGGCTATCACCGACAGACCAAGGATTTCGCGCAGCGACTCCAGTGAACGGGCGGTTAGTTTATAGGCCCCTTTTACGCTGATATTCATAATTTCAGCAATCTCATTGTATTCCAGTTCCTGGTAATAACGCAGGAAAATAATTTCTTTCTGTCGCCCGGTTAACTGTGCCATGGCCTGTTGCAAGGCCTGCTGCTGTTGTTCACTGCTTTCTTTCTGTATATAAACTGACTCCGGAGAAAAGGCCAGTTCAAAATCATAATCATCTTCCAGTGCCGATATCCTTCTTCTTTTTTCATCTCTCAGCCTGTTGTAGATCACACCCCGCAAGGATACCAGCAGATACGGACGGATACGTTTCACCGCTCCGAGTCCTGCCCTGTTGGTCCATATCTTTATAAAAAATTGTTGTATGCTTTCTTTTACCAATTCTTCGTTGGCGGATAACCGCATGCCGTATTCGTACAACATCGGGAAGTGAAGACGATAGATTTGCTGAAAGGCGGCCTCGTCACCATCTACTATCGCCCGCCACAGTTGCGGTTCTTCAGCAAATTCTTCCATACATATAGTTCATTTCAACAAAAAAGCAGGGGCAAAAAATACGACCATTTTGCGGAAAATAATAATCACAGCGGCGAAATATTACATGATATAAAATCAAATATTTATAATTCCGCATAGGAAAACATAAAACGATTCTCCTTTCCGATTACCCCGTTTGCGCCAAAAGGCGCTTCCATGCTCACCCAATTCTGAATTTTTTCCGCATTTGAACACTTCTTTTCCCGATTTGATAAACGATCCGGTTTGCTTATCCGGACCTTTGCCATCCAAATCTATAGCGGAAAAATTACTCAATGCGACCTAAGAACTTCATTATCACCGGCACTTTCGTGTTGCTGGGCACTGTCACACAAGCACAACAGGCCCCTCCCGCAGCCACCAGCGGCGGCAGACGGGCAAACAGCCAAAAATCATTCACAGATACCACCGTTGTTCTCAAAGGCGCTACGGTAACATCTAAAACACATACCCGCGAATTAAAGGAAAGCGGCTTTGCGGTAAATGCCATCGAAACAAAGGTGTATGCCAACACCACCGCAGACATGAACACCGTTTTAAACCGCACTACGGGTGTTAAAGTCCGCGAACAGGGTGGTGTGGGCTCCGATTTCAATTTTTCCATCAATGGTCTTTCCGGTAAAGCCATCCGCTTTTTTATCGATGGCATCCCCATGGAAGTGATGGGCAGCTCCATGACCCTCAACAATATCCCGGTAAACCTGGCCGAACGCATTGAAGTATACAAAGGCGTGCTGCCGGTGTCGCTGGGTGCAGATGCCCTGGGCGGCGCCGTAAACCTGGTGACGAACCAGCAGGTAAAAAATTACCTCGACGCCAGTTACAGCTTCGGCTCCTTTAATACCCACCGCGCCGCCATCACCGGACAGGCCACTCACCAGAAAACCGGTATCATCACCCGCCTGAGCGCCTTCTATAACTATTCCGACAACAACTACAAGATGAAAGGAATAGAGATCTGGGATGAAAAAGCCGGGGAATATGGTGATTATGTAAAAAAAGACTTCCGCCGCTTCCACGATCTGTACCGCTCTGCCATGGTACAGGGAGAAATCGGTGTACTGCATAAAAAATGGGCCGATGTATTCTTTGTAGGCGCCGGCTACTCCGCCACCGACAAAGAACTACAAACCGGTACCAACCAGGAAAACGTATATGGCGCCGCCACCCGCAACGGGGACGCCTTCAACGCCACCCTGCGCTATAAAAAAGCGGACCTGTTTACCAAAGGACTGGAACTAAGCGTATTCGCTTCCCATACCGCCGATAAATACCAGGTGACCGATACCGCCGGATACCGCTACTTCTGGGATGGTACCAGCGTAAAAACCAACCAGGGTGAACTGAGTTCCATTAAAACCCTCACCCATATCAGCCGGCCCCGGAATTTTGCCCGGGTAAACCTCAGCTACAACATCAATACGGTACATTCCCTGAATCTGAACTATACCTTCGACCAGGTGAAGAACCACAACTATAATGAACTGCTCACCGACAAAGACCACAATCCGGGTAAAATCGGTAAGCATATCCTGGGCCTAGCCTATCAGCAAAACCTGCTGGAAGGCCGCTGGACCAATACCTTCTTTGGAAAATACTATGGCATGGACCTGAGCCAGCCACAAACCCTTTCCGGTACCGGTACTGTCACCACCGCCTCCGATTTCCAGAGCTATACCGGATATGGCCTGGCCACCCGGTTTAAGATCACCGATGAACTGGGCGTAAAAGCATCTTACGAAAAAGCCTATCGCTTACAGGAAGTAGGAGAAATGTTTGGTAACGGTTACGACCAGATCGCCAACCCTAAACTCAGACCGGAAAACAGCAACAACTTCAACGTGGGCGCTTATTATGGCCTGCAGAAAGGCCCTCACCGCTTCTTTGCAGAAGGTGGCTGGTACTTCCGCGATGCAGCCGACTTCATCTACTCTGTAGTGTATATGTCGAACGCCAAAGTGAGCCGCTATGAAAATACCTCCAAAGTGCGGGTAAACGGACTGGAAGCAGAACTGCAATACGATTACAAAGACCTGTTACATGTGAATGTAAACGGTAGCTACCAGAACGCCATCAACAATACCAAATATCCGGTGGGCAGCAACTCCGGTACCGTAGAAGCCACCTACAAAAATAAGATTCCAAATATGCCATGGCTGTTTGGCAATGCAGCAGTAAGCATCGGTAAAAATAACCTGCTGGGTAAAGATACCCGCCTGCAGCTCAACTGGGACATGCAATATGTACACTGGTTCTATTTAACCTGGGAATCTTACGGATCCAAATACAGCAACAACAAAATACCGGATCAGTACATCCAGAATGTGTCGCTGACGTATTCCCTGCAGAACGGTAAATACAATATTTCTGCAGAATGCAAAAACTTCGCTGACGCACTGGCTTACGACAATTTCGGTCTGCAAAAACCAGGCAGGTCCCTCTTTGTCAAGTTCCGCTATTTCCTTAAATAATCATAAACGACCACTCATGCTGACGATCGCAAAAAGACTTTTATATACCACTGCCTGCCTGAGCCTTCTGGCCTCCTGCACCAAAAATGATACACCCGAGCCGGATGTACCAGCCGATTACGGCATCTGGCTGCAATTAGGCAGCTGGCCCAATACCACCCAATATGCGTTAGGTGTCAACTCACTCGAAAGCGGTACCGTAAGCCTCGTGGGCAACGGTGCCAATGTGACCAACAAGGCCGACTATGGCATCATTCCGCACAACGGCTTCTATTATTACCCGAGCACCAGCTCCACCAATGGCCGCTTCTCGAAGTTTGAACTGAAAATGAACTCCCTTGCCACCGTAAGGCAGGTGCCCTTTACCTTTCAAACCGGTATTACCAGCTACGCCTGGGCCAACGATACTTCCCTGGTGCTGATCGGTACCAACGGCGACCGGAATAAAATATTATGCTCTGTAGTCAACAGCAACACCCTGAGCATCCGCAATGTGGAACTGCCCGGAAAAGATATTCCCGCAGGTTTTAAATATATTTCTACCAGCAGTGTGGAGTATGTAAACGGTAAACTGTTTGTTGCGCTTTCCTATACCACCGACTGGCCCGCACCGGCCTATCCGAAAGCAATTGTGGCCATTTACGATTATCCTTCCTTAACCCTGGTAAAAGAAATAGAAGACGCCCGCACCCTGGGCATGGGACAATCCGATATGTGGATGTCCGGCTCCACCGTGGATGATAAAGGCGACCTGTACATGCTCGCTAATCCAGGCTGGATGGGTACCGGTCCTTCTGCGGTGTATCGCATTAAAAGCGGTACCACCGAATACGACCCGGCTTACTTCTTTAATCTCAGCACCTCTTCGATTGGCGCCGCTACCGTAGCGCTCTGGGGCATCGGTAATGGTCAGGCGATCGTGAAATACGAAAACCCGGCTGCCACCAAAGATGATGCTGATGCCAATCATATTTATTCCTATGCCGTAATCAATTTAGGTAACGGCACCGTCGCTAAAAAACTGAGCGAACTGCCACTGGATAAAGGCGAAATGCTGGAAACAGTGATGGTGAACAACGGAAAAGCCTACATCATGGTGAACTCCCAGAATGGAAAAGACTATGTATGGGTATATGATGTAGCCGCCGGCACACTGAAGCCCGGCCTGGAACTCGTAGGTGGCTACGACTACATGCTGCGCATCGACAAACTGAAATAATATCCATTATTACTATTCACCGGACTTTCCTGTTTCATCGCAGGAAAGTCCTTTTTTTACCACGGCCTATGTCTTTAAAAAAAATAAACGCCTGGCTGCACCTCTGGCTGGGACTCGTTTCCGGACTGATTGTCTTTTTTGTGGCCATAACAGGCTGCATACTGGTGTTTGAAGACGATATCAAATTACTGACCCGTCCTTACCTTCATGCCGAAGTACCCGCCAATATGCCGTTGCTGCCGCCTTCTGTGCTGGCTGCCGCCGCCGAAAAACAGATGCCCGGTCTCAAAGCCACCAATATCCGTTACATCGGTCCGGGGAAAACAGCAGAAGTATCATTCCGCTCCGATTCTATTGTATACGTACATCCCTATACCGCACAGGTGACAGCTATTGCGGATCATGAAGATTTCTTCCATGAAATCACGGAAGGCCACACTTCCCTGTGGCTGCCTCCCAAAGCAGGTCATATGGTGGTCACGTATGCCACGCTCATATTTACCGTCCTGCTAATTACGGGCATGGTATTATGGTGGCCTAAGAAATGGAACCGCCATAATATCCGCAACGCCTTTACTATCTTATGGACCGGGAAATTCAAACGGGTCAACTACGACCTTCATAATGTATTGGGCTTTTATACCATCCCCGTTACGCTGATCATCGCGTATTCCGGCTTGTTCATGGGATTGGGCTGGGTAGCTAAAAGCGCCTACTGGTTGGCGTCCGGCGGGAAGTCTATGCCAACCTACTATGAACCGCCTTCTGATACCACGCTAAAAGCTACGGCTGGTGTACTCACCATCGTAGACCAGGTCTGGGAAAAATCTATCCGGGAACTCTCGTCCCCTTTCAGTGAAGCTATTATTATCGGTATTCCGGATGAGAAAAATGAATCCATCTATGTATATACCAATACAGATGGTCCCCGTTACCAGGTACATTATTTCGACCAGGCAAACGGCGCGTTGCTGAAAGGCACCGGTACGGATGTAACGCCCTACAGCAAAGCCAATGGCGGCGATCAGTTACGGCGCCTCAATTACTCCTTGCATGTGGGTTCTATCTGGGGATTGCCCTCCAAACTGATTTACTTCCTGGCATCATTTGTAGCAGCAAGCCTGCCGGTCACCGGTTTTTATATCTGGTGGGGGAAGAAGAAGAAAAAGAAAACACCGCCGCAGAAAAAAACGCAGGCAGTAACGATATAAAAAAAGAGCACCTTTTGTAAGGTGCTCTTTTTTTATATGCAGGTATAACGTTAACGCCTACTCATTATCTGAGTTTATATAATTTATATCCAAACAGGAAGATCACTGCATAACATACAATCGGCAGGTAATAAGCGGTAGCAATATTGGTATCAGCAATACGTCCCATAACGAGCGGGAATAACGCACCGCCAAACATACCCATTACGATAAACGAAGATGCCTGCTGAGTTTGCGGTCCCAGATCTTTCAGACCCAAACTGAAAATAGTAGGATACATGATACTAAAGAAGAAGTTGATCATCAGTAATGCGATGTAGGAAGTCCAGCCCAGTCCCTGCGCCACGATGATACACATCAGGATATTGCCGATGGCAAAAGCTGCGAGTAATTTATTCGGAGCAATAAAGCGCATGAGTGCAGTACCCACAAATCTTCCTGCCAGCATCATCCCCATAAATGGTGTCATAAAGTAAGCGGCTTTTTCATCGGAGAAGTGCATTACTTCGTGTCCGTAGTTGATGAAGAAAGCCCAGGTGCCTGCCTGTGCAGCCACGTTAAAGAATTGTGCGATAACGGCGAATACAAAATGTTTCTGCTGGTAGAGTTTTTTACGCACCGTTACTACACCGCCCTGGTCCGACGGACCATCATGCGGATCTGTTACCGGTGGTACTTTTACCATAGCAAAGGCGATGGCAATAGCGGCAATCACCACACCGATATACAGGTACAATTGTTTTACAGAAAGTAATTCTTCGCCGGTATTATGACCGGCGCTCAATAAAAAGTGCGCTCCCAGGGAAGGGCCTACCATGGCGCCTACTGCATTAAACGATTGGGCGAAGTTGATACGTTGATCACTGGTACGCTGATCGCCGAGGGCGGCCATAAACGGATGTGCTACGGTTTCCAGTGTTGCCATGCCGCAAGCCAGCACAAACAACGCTACCCTGAAAATGGAAAAAGAAGCTGCGTTGGCGGCGGGTACAAAGAGGAAAGCGCCAAGGGCGTACAGGGTGAGGCCCAGTAATACCCCATTTTTGTATCCCATCTTTTTAATAAATAATCCTGCCGGAATACTCATCAGGCCATAGGCGCCAAAGATAGAAAACTGCACCAGGCCCGACTGTGATTTAGTAAGACCAAGTACATTCTGGAAATGTTTGTTGAGTACATCTCCCATCGTTAACGCAATACCCCAGCATAAAAACAGGGAGGTAACGAATATCAGGGTGATGACATATTTTTTCTCTGTGAACTTTGCGAGTTTGTTGGCATTTTTAGCGGTCTGTAAGGCTTCCTGTTCCAGGGAGTCAGGTGATATCATGTGCTGAGTTTTTAAAAATTTTACATAACGTGGAGGAACTGCTTCCCGGCTCTAATATACAGTTCCATTTTAATAAACTCCAATGATCTTCCTGGAAAAAACTATTCAGTAAGACCGTTGGTCTTACTGAATATGCTCAGGAACGCAGATCCAGTTCCATCTGTATGTTGGCGCGTTCGTAAGGGGTGGGTCTGCCGGGTACTTTTTTAAAGCCCAGCTTATTATAAAGGCTGATGGCAGGTTTCAGAATGGTATTACTTTCCAGGTAAATATTCTTTGCGCCCAGCTGTTTTGCTTTTTCAATAATCGCCTGTCCAAGTAGCCAGCCAATGCTTTTGCCCTGGGCTTTGGGAGATACGGCCATCTTAGCGAGTTCGTAATCGTAATCCGGATCATCCATCTTTACCAGTGCGCAAACGCCCAATGGTTCGTCGTTGTACAGTGCCACAAAAATATGTCCTCCCCTGTCGAGAATATATTCTTCCGGGTGATCGAGTGATTTGTAATCCGTGGCTTCCATTTTAAACCAGGTAGAAATCCATTCTTCATTCAACGCTTTAAATGCCGCTTTATATTTCGGCTGATAATCCACGATGGTAACTTTGGCGGCTTCTCTTTTCTTATGTGCTTCTACCACACGGCTCAGCAGGGATTGCTGTTCCAGCAGGTATTCCCATTCTTCAATCGCTTTCCACAGGTCGTGCGTGGTTTGCGCAGAAATAGCCTCAATGGCCGCATTTACATCCAGGAGCTGATCCTGAAGTTTGATCGTGATCTCTTTTCCTTTTGGTGTGAGGCTCACCATATTTCTTCTGCCGTCGGTTTTATCCTTCTGCTCTGCTACCAGTCCCTTCTTGCCCATTTCTGCGATAATCTTGCTGACCGAAGGATGGGAATGCCCGATTTCTTTGGCGATCGCTGTGATCGTTTTCTCCTCTCCGGCAGATAAAACATAAAATACGGGGAACCATTTCGGTTGTAAGCCGATACCGTATACCTCGTAAATCTTAGCAGCATCTTCCGTGATTTTTTCCGTTAACATGCGTAGCCGGCTGCCAACGGCTACCTTACCTGTTTTGTTGAAGAATTCCATATTGTAATAAATTACGTAATCAGTTACACAAATATAGGAAGCTATAAATAATGAACCAATTTTTTTTCTGTTATCGGGGAGATAATGAAGTTAAAAGCCCTACCATGGCGGCAACAGGCATACAGGGGTTATTATTGGGCCGCCCTGTTCCGGAAAGATACCGGGCTCACCAGGTGGCGTTTGCGGAAGAAATGCGATAAATGACTTTCGTCGGTAAAGCCAAACTCGGCAGAAATCTGTTTAAGGGTTTGCTGCCCGGCAGTAATCCTTTTTTCAATCAGTTTGGTGCGGTAGCTGTTCACGTACTCGCGGTAACTCATACCGAAGTTTCTTTTGAAATACGCACTGAAATAATTGGCGGCAATATTGAAATGCGCCGCAATATGCTTTACCTGTATTCTCTCCGGCTCATACACATGCTGATGAATGAAAGAGATCAGCGCTTCCTTGTCGGGTACGCCATCGCCTATACGAACATCCAGTTTGGCAATTGCCTCTTTGATCAGGCCAAACACAGACAATACCTGGTAGTATACTAACGGCGACGTAGCTACGTCGCAACGGCAGTTGTAAGCCACAATATTCTCGATAGTATTATGCAGAATGGTTTTGCAGGGTTCATCCAGCACCAGCTTTACTTCCTTCAGCAATTTATGCCGCATCATTGCTTCCGGCCTGCTGGTCAGGAAAGCATCCGGCGCCAGGTGGCTCTTATCCGTAAAATAATTATCCGTGAATTTGATAAAGGCAAAACGGGTCGTCTTCTTGATATCAAAATAATGCTCATCATCGGGAGAGATCACAAACAGATCGCCTGCTTTATAAGACAGCTGGTTGTTATTCAGGTGATGAATGCCACAACCTTTAAAGATGTAAACAATTTCATAGTAAGTATGACTGTGCACCGGCAGATGAAAAACCGCTTCCTCAAACTCATGAATAACTAAGGTATCAAACTGCTTTAACTTCTGCATCTCACAAAAGTACAACTATATGTTGTAAATGTACAAGTCAGAATTACCCGCTATCCCCGACCTTTACTGTCATAAAACCGCACATCATATTATGGAATACAGACAACTAGGTGCATCCGGGCTTCAGGTACCGGTGCTAAGCTTTGGAACCGCCACTTTCGGCGGAGGAGATGAATTCTTTAAGGCCTGGGGCAGCACCATGGCCGACGAAGCCACCCGGCTGGTAAATCTTTGCCTCGATGCCGGCGTAAACCTCTTCGACACTGCCGATATCTATTCTGATGGCCTTTCTGAAGAGATCCTGGGTAAAGCCATCGCCGGCAAAAGAGACCAATTGCTGATCTCCACCAAGGCTACCTTTACTTTTGGCAAAGGGCCCAATAACCAGGGCTCCTCCCGCTTTCATCTGCTACGCCAGATAGAAGGCAGCCTGAAACGCCTGAAAACGGACTATATCGATATCTATCACATGCATGGCTTCGACGGCAACACGCCGGTAGAAGAAACACTGCGTACACTCGACGACCTGGTACAAAGTGGTAAAGTACGCTACATCGCTGCGTCCAACTTCTCCGGATGGCACCTGATGAAATCACAGGCCATCTCCGAAAAATATGGTTGGAACAAATATGTGGCGCACCAGGTGTACTATTCCCTCGCCAACCGTGAATATGAATGGGAACTGATGCCGCTGGGTATTGATCAGAAAATAGGCGCGATTGTATGGTCGCCCCTCGCCGCAGGGCGACTGGGAGGCAAATACCGCCGCAACAGCCCCATTCCGCAAAACGGCCGCGTAGCCCAGGGTGGCAGCCCCGTTCCGGAAGCTGTGGTGAAAGAAGAAGTGTTTTATAATATCATCGACGCCCTCGACGAAGTAGCGGCCGAAACCGGTAAAACCGTTGCCCAGATCTCTTTGAACTGGCTGCTCCAACGCCCCACCGTATCCAGCATCATCATCGGCGCCCGTAACGAAGAACAACTGCTTCAAAACCTCGCCGCCACCGGCTGGAACCTGACCACCGACCAGCTCAAAAAACTGGACGCCGCCAGCGAAGTACATACTATTTATCCGTACTGGCACCAGCGTCAGAACCTGACCCTGAATCCGCCACCGGCTTTTTACTAAACCCACAACGTACGCCCGGTTATCAATAATAAAAGAGCCTGTATCCGTTAGAGATACAGGCTTCTTTTATTACATTATACTGTCACCGCATTGTCAGGTAAGCCCTATCCCAGCCCTATCTCCCCCCTATCCAACCGCCCTGTAAGCTATACCTGTAAGAGAGGAATTATCTACCGGTAAACAGCCTTTTTATATCGGGCGATATAAGGCTTTTACTTCAATCGTCCTTTCAGTTCCTCACTACCCGTACTACGCCGCTCCTGTTGAGCGCCGGCGCCACCAAAGCGGTAAGTAAATGTGAGCATGAAAGAACGTGTATCATAGCGACGATGGTTAAAAGTGTAAATACCGTTGTAATCGGACCATTCCTTTATCTGTCGGCTGCGGAAAATATCGTTCACCAGTAATTTAATATTGCCCTTTCCTTTCAGCACATCGCGCTGCGCTCCTGCTGATATCATGTAATAAGCCTTGGTCGTGAATACACCAGACACCTCGGCTGAACGGAACAAGGCATTGAGTTCTGCTTTCCATCCACTGGCAATAGAGAAGGTATTCTGAGAATCAAAGGTGAAACTGCCGCCCTGGCGCACTTCCTTCTCCGCTCCCTGTACAGTGAACCCGTTGTAATAGAAATTGGCAAACTGGGTGCCCTGCCACCACCGGGTAATGTCGTTGGTAGCGGTGAGGCTAAAACCGTAGTTGGTAAAGCTGGCCAGGTTTTCCGGGCGACTGTACAGCACAGCCGCATCCGCCGGTTGGCCCACCACCGGGCTGATCACGTCTTTGCTGCGGCTGTAGGTGGCAGCCGCATAATAGTCGGAAAAGAAGCTGTATCCCAGTTCCACGGCGTTGGCAATAGCTGGCCGCAGATAAGGATTCCCTTCTTCGTAATTAAAAGGATCCGTGTACAAACGGAACGGATTCAGGTCCCAGTAGCCCGGACGCTCGATACGGCGGCTGTAACTCAGTTGCAGCTTATGCTCTTCGCTAAAGGTATGGCTCACAAATATGCTGGGAAACAGGTTAAAATAACTGCGGGTGACCAGTGAATCGGTGGTGAGCTGATGCCCTTCTGTATAGGTGTACTCTCCCCGCAACCCCAGCTGGATACTGAATTTGCCATAATCCTGCTGCAGGTTCAGGTATCCTGCCTGGATCTGTTCCTTGTAAATAAAATGATTGCTGGCAGATAGATCAGGCACAAAGGCACCACTCTTCAGCGTATCGTATTTCAGGTTGTTTTCGGTACGCACATAACTCCCTTTCCATCCGGCTTCCAGTTTACCATTCTTTTTCCAGGGCAAGGTATAATCCGTTTTCAACACATAAATGCTGTTGTAGGAAGGGATATCGCCTTTGCGGAAGCTGTTGCCCGGCAGTGCTGCATCCTGTTCAAAATAGCGGGTATCCAGTTGCTGATCCATCCGGGAGAAGTGACTGACATAGTCTGCATCAATGGTAAGCTGATGCCCCTTGTCGTTGAACGTGTGCAGGTAGTTCACATTGTACAGCAGATCCCGCCAGTGCTCCTTGCCGGTGGTGAGCGTACGGGCATCCCGCAATACGGGGTGACCGGAAAAACCGGTCATTACATTGCCCGTTTGCTGGGTTACCGGGTATTTGCCGATGTTGCCGCTCACCAGGAAGCCGATGGTATTTTTTTCATCTGCAGTAACGTCTATCCCTGCACGAAAATCATGACCGCGTAAACGGGCGGTTTCTGCGCTGGTTTGCAGGGTGCGCAGGGTGGGTGTGCCGCCGGTATCTCCCCCGAATCTTCTTTCTGATTCGTCCTCGTTTTTCAGGTCTTCATAAATGAAGCTGTAAGCGCCAAAAAGATTGACCTTACCGGTACGGTAATTAAGGCTGCTACCAGCCCCCCAGCGGCCGGCACGACCCGCGCCTCCGTTGAGCGACACATTTCCGTTCAGGTCTTTCTTTGTATTTTTCTTCATCACAATGTTGATGATCCCACCTTTACCGGCGGCATCGTACCGGGAAGAAGGGTTGCTCATGAGTTCTATATTGGCAATATTACCGGAGGCGGTACCGCGCAACAGGTTCGCCAGCTGGTTGCCGGAGAGATAAGTGGGTTTGCCGTTGATCATGACCAGGGTACCGGGACGTCCTTTCAGTGATACGTTGCCGTTATCATCTACCGTAACACCCGGCATTTTTGCCAGCAGCGCCAGGGCAGTGCTACCTTCTGCCAGCACGCTGTTTTCTATGCGTAAAACGGTTTTGTCCATCTGGTGTTCTACCCGGGGTTTGCTGCCTTTGATCTGCACCGTACCCAGCATCCGCTGATCTTCCACTAATGCAAAAGTCCCCAGCTCCTGCAAGGTGCTTGTGCCTGACACGTTAAATACCGCGCTAGTAAACGGGCGGTAGCCCATATTGCTCACCCGGAGCAGGTAGTTGCCCTTTGCCGGAACGGTCAGCTGAAAACGCCCGGCGGTATCACTGATGGCTGTCCCCACCCCCAGCGAATCCGGCAGCTGCACCAACAGTATGCCCGCAAAGGGTACCCCCTGCTCCTGGCTATCGGTTAAACGCCCTGCCACACGCAGCGACTGTGCAGATACCCGGAGCTGCACGCCCCATAAAAAAAGACATAGGAGGATGGCCTTGCCGGAAAGGAAATTCCGGACAGTATAGTACTTGTTCATTGTGAATATAGGTTAGCCTGTTCGCTGTTTTGATGATGAACAGCAAATGTGCCCTAAAAAGGAGTGGTCCTTTTATCGATTAGGGAAAATCATTTCTTTAAAAAGGAAAAATATTATCTGGAACAGATGAGTTGATAGGTACCCGGTGTAATGCCCTCTGAGCTTTTAAAGAGACGGATAAAGTAGTTGGTATCATTAAAACCGCATTGCATACTCACCTGGTTGACGCTATTATTGCGGTCCGCCAGCAACTGCTTTGCCAGCTTCAATCTCTCCCGGTTAATATACTGTAAAGGCGTAATCCCGAACTGGTCTTTAAACCACTTAAAAAAAACATTGCGGCTCAGGTAAGCTTTGCGGCATAGCGTATCCACAGAAATATTTTCTGTGAGATGCTCATTGATATAATGCAATACAAAATGCAGGCGGCTGTTGTTACTGTTGGTCGTTCGCTCGTCTGCGATCAGTTGTAAATGCTGGCTCTGTAAAATGCGGATCAGCAGTTCTTTCATGTTCAGGTCTGCATAAATATCCCTGGAAAGATCGGTGCTGCTGCAAATGCGGATCAGCTTATTGATCAGGTCTGTCAGGTCCGCATCATTGTTAAAGTGGTACTGGTTAAATTGCAGACGCCAGTCGTTCTTATCTGCATACTCGCTGTTATAATACTCGTTCAGGTATTGCAGTGTATTCCGGATATAGGTTTCATCTACTGATAAAGCGATACATTGGGTTGGATTGTCGGTAGAGGCTTCCGGAAAATCGATGATCATGGTTTCATTCGCAGGTACAATTACCGTTTCACCCGGCTGGTATTCGAAAGAAGGTTGATCAAAAAGATGCATGATCTTTTTTCCCTGCACCATACTGGTAATGACAAAATCGCCAAAGGTAAGCGGCACCCGGTAATCCTGCTGATAACTTTCAAATATATTCAGCTCACAATTATTCAGATTAAATACACGCCTGTTTTCTACCAGTCGCTGTAACTGTTTCGGATGAGTGAGGTCTATCTGCTGCACAAAATGTTTTACCGGCATGGCTAATGTTTTTAGCTACAACAAGTTAGTACAATTTAACCGAACTCAGAAAAACAGGTACGAATGTGCTAAAGATAAATACGAAATTTTGCAATCGGATGAAAAA
The DNA here is from genome assembly GCF_900110835.1 of Chitinophaga arvensicola. Lineage (GTDB taxonomy): Bacteria > Bacteroidota > Bacteroidia > Chitinophagales > Chitinophagaceae > Chitinophaga > Chitinophaga arvensicola. The sequence goes on along the minus strand of NZ_FOJG01000001.1, from coordinate 3,826,510 downwards.
TCTTTACCATATTGAGGTTATCTAAACGGAAACCATCTTCAAATAACATCCACCTTAGTAATGAATGCTTCACGGAAAAAAAGTCATCTCGTCGCAGGTGACTTTTTATTGCTTAAGAAAGTTGTAACATCTATTTTTCTGCATCCTATTTATAAAAAATTATTAATTTAACTGCTGATTATACCCGTTCCCCGGTCCTATTTCGACAAACCCGGACAATGATACAAACCGATTAAAACTAACTATTCTTAGCATACCTGCAGGGGAGAACTATCTTACATGACTATCACAGATTTATTTACTCGTATCCGTTTTCCGAAAAACGCGGACAATGATGAACGCATCAGGGCAATTATCAATACCCTCGCGTTGGTAACTGCCACATTAGCCTTTACCCTGGGAATTGCCCTCCATTATTTTACCCGGCTCGACATCATACTTTATCCGGCGCTTATGGAAGCCTTGCTTTTCAGTACCGTGCCTTTTATTAACCGTCAGGCAGGACGCGGCGCCGCCATGAAAGCCTTATTTTTCCTGCATGCCGCCGCCGTGATTTACTTTGGCCTGATCCTGGGCCCTCATAGCCATATCCATACGTTTGCCATTTTCCTGGTGGGTTATGCGATGCTGTCATTTCAGCGGAAATCGTCCCGGATCATGATGGCACTCCTGCTTACCACTGTTTTTATATTCATGGAAGCCAACAACAGCTATGGCTGGATAACGCCACTCCCTATCGCCGCCAATGCGCAAACGCCGCTCCGCTGGATGGTCATTTTCTGCGCATGGCTGCTCAATGGCCTGCTCCTGTTTTATTTTATCCGGGAAATCATTATTGTAACCGCCGAACAACAGGCACTTGTGGGGGAGCTCAAAGTAGCCAACCAGTTCAAATCACTTTTCCTCCGGCAAAATAACCATGAGCTGCGCAATGCCCTCAATATCATCAACAGCGTAACGCAGACCTATAAAGCCGCCTACGATAACGCCTCCGGCAAACCGGCGCCTATCCTGGTGGAACCGGAAGAACTGAATGCGGTTTATTTCGCCGCCCAGGACGCCGTGGAAATTATCAACAATACACTTTCCTGGTCGCAGATAGAACAAGGCATTGAATTGCCCGCAAGCCATGCCTCCTTTCACCTGGAGCAATGGGTGCATCAGCTGATGGATACCAACACCCCGCATATCCGCAAAAAAGGCGTCCGCCTGCGGCTCACGATCGCAAGTGATGTGCCTGTCTATATCGTTTCCGACCGCAAAATGCTGACGCGGATCTTTACCAACCTGCTGGGCAATGCGATCAAGTTTACTGCCATCCGCTCTATTATTGATATTGATATCCGGCGCAATGGCGATCAGCTAAACGTCTGTATTACGGACCAGGGCAACGGCATCAGCGAGGAAATGAAGAAGCGGATCTTTGATCCCTATGTGACGCATCCGGCACAAGCCACCGAATCGACCGGTCTCGGACTGCCTATTGCGCTACACCTGACACAATCGCTCGGTGGACAAATTACCGTAACAGATAATCCGCAAGGCAGCGGCACTACCTTCCGGCTCACCCTCCCGCTTATCGCCGGGGAAGCTGTCCGGGAAACAGCGGCAGATAAAGCGTTCCCTTTTGGTTTCAATGATATGTCAGTGGTAGTGATTGATGATGATGAAATGAACCAGCGTGCCGCCGCCCACCACCTGAAACGGATGGGCATCTCACAGATTGCACTGGCCGGCTCCGCCTCCGCAGGGGAAAAAATGATCCAGCGCCTGCTCCCCGACCTTATTTTACTGGACATGGAAATGCCCGGCACTGATGGACTCACCCTGCTGCAGCGGCTCAAAAAAGACCGTAATACCCGGCATATCCCGGTGTTGATCTGCTCCGGTGTCTTACCAGACGATCCGAGGCATGAACAATACAGCGGCACCGCTGGATTTCTACTCAAACCACTGGACTATAAAATGCTGCAATCCACCATCGGCAAAATACGGTACTCCACCCGGGGAATTGCCAGCTGAAGAGACGGCATATTTGACTATACCCCCAACTTATCCAGCCAAATTAATTGTCCACCCTCCCGGTTTTCAACTGAAACTGCATTAAATTAGTGCCTACTAATCAAAACCAACAACACACATCATGAGAAAACTATTCCTCCTGGCCTTCCTGTTGCCCGTAATGGCAATGGCACAGGACAAAGGCATCCACTTTGAGCATGGCACCACCTGGGCCGCCGTACAGGCCAAAGCCAAAGCAGAAAACAAATACATCTTCATGGACTGCTTCACCACCTGGTGTGGCCCCTGTAAATTCATGTCCGCCAATATTTTCCCGCAGGAAAAAGTAGGCAGCTTTATGAACGACAAATTCATCAGCGTAAAAGTGCAGATGGATCAGACCGAAAAAGATAACGACGACGTGAAAGCCTGGTACGCTTCCGCCAAACAGATTGAAAAGGACTACAGCATCCGTGCCTATCCTACCTTCCTGGTATTTGCACCAGATGGCCGCATCGTAGACCGCCAGGTAGGCGGAGCCGAAGCTGACCAGTTCGTAGAAAGATGCGCCGCTTCCCTGAACCCGGCTACCCAGTACTACACACAGCTGGATCTTTACAAAAAAGGTAAAAAAGATACCGCGTTCCTGCGTCAACTGGCTGTTCTGGCCCTGAACAAATACGATCAGGCCAACGCTGCGGAAGTATCCAAAGAATACCTCAGCAAACAGAAAGACCTGTACACTCCCGTAAACATCGAATTCATTTCCAAATTCACCCAAAGCAGCAAAGATGTAGGATTCGACATGTTCCTCCACCATGCTGATAAAATCAATAAAGTACTGGGTCCTGGAAAAGCAGAAGAAAAACTGATGGGTATCGTAGCTAACGAGGAAGTATATCCGCAGCTGATGAAAAAAGATGGCAGCAAACCTGATTGGGCCGCTATCGAAACCAACCTGAAAACAAAATATCCATCTATCGCAGAAGAACTGACCCTGAAAACAAAGGTCCAGTATTTCAACTACGTAAAGGATGCAGATAACGCAGTGGCCAGCATTGTTGCCTATATGAAAAAATATGGCCACAAAGCAGATGCACAGTCATTAAATGAATACGCATGGACCATCTTCGAAAAATGTAATGATATGGCGTGCATTGAACAGGCCCTGGAATGGAGCAAACGCTCTTTCAAAGACAACGAAGTACCTGCCTTCATGGACACTTACGCTAACCTGCTGTACAAAGCCGGTAAGAAAGACGACGCCCTCGCCTGGGAAGAAAAAGCCCTGAACAAAGCCAATGGCGACGAGAAGAAAAACTACGAGACTACCCTGGAGAAAATGAAGAAAGGAGAAAAATACTGGTAATCGTACTTAATAAAAAGAAGGCAGGGAAATTACTTCCCTGCCTTCTTTATTTCATCACTAATTTATATACAAACAACTCCCGGGGCTTATCCAGATCCCAGGTATCTACTTCCGCCATCACCAGCTCCCGGTGCTTCTTACTGATATCCCTCAGCGCATTCCCCACCGACTTTCTCAGATACTCACTCTCTTTCGATCGCTGCGCACTGATCAGCGCAATGGCTACTTCCGGATGTGTTTTAAAATAAGGCCGGCCGGTCCAGATACGGAGTCCTTCCACTACCGCCCTGTTCAGGTTGGGATGGGAAGCTTTCAGCCACTTCCGGATTTCCGGAAGTGATTGTTCATAGCCTATCTTACTACAATAATAATCAAATGCCTTGGCCAGCATTTCCTGTACGCGCCAGTTCTCATCGGCTGGTATACTGGTGCGGAGAAGCTGTAATGCAGAGGGGTTTTCCGGAGATAGCAACCCTAACAACCACACCCCTAATCCCCGCTCCTGGTAACTTTCGCCCTGAATCAGGCGGGTGGCCGTTTCCAGGTGGTCCAGGTCAGGATTGTTCAACAGCTGGCTGCCCGCTTCCAGGATATGTTTAAAGCCATGCTCCACTTTTTTTATGGACGCAATCATTGCATTCAACATCATAGTAACCCTTTTTTTAAAGATAACCATTCCTCCCGGAAGCGGTATGCCTTTCATCAGCGACGCAGGATCGCCTGCGTTCTTTCTGCCTGCTCTTTCAATGCTGCCGGTTGCGTGGCATCCGACAGGATTGCTTTACACAACTGCAGGATACTGTCCTTTTTCCAGGAATGCGTAAACCAGCTCAAAGCCTCCATAGCAGCCACGCGGAGTTTTTCATCCTGGGTTTTATCCGTAACAAACTGTATGGCAGCAGGAACGGCAGCATGATAGGAATAAGCCCGTAGTGTGGTGATATTGAACAACCGCTCTTTCAGTGGTTTAGAAGTATCCGGCAGCACCAATAAATATTCCTTCAGCGACTTTTCAAAGTTCCGCTCATCGGCGATCAGTTTGGAGCTGAATTCGGTGCTGTCGATGAGGTAAGTATCTGCCGACAACTGCTTATTTACTTCCCTGATCACTGTAGTAGCATCCATAAAGGAAAAAGCTCCTCTTACACGGGAAGACACCCTTTTGGAATGACGGTCGGAGATGGCCAGGCTCACCAATGCCGGAACCGCCTCTTCGCTGCCCCAATCTCCTATCCAGGAAGCGGTAAGTCGGCGTGTTAACTCGTAAGGATCGTTTACCGCTGCTTTCAGCACCGTATGATAATCGTCGTTGTTCAATACGTTTAATAATTTCAAGGCTTCCAGTCGCAGCAGCATAGAAGTGGAATTAAAATACAGTTCCTTTAAACGACCAGACATTTTGCCGCCCTGTATGTTAAACAACTGTGCCAGCGCCAGGCATTGCACATCAGGTGAAGCATGCTTCAGCAGTGCTTCCCATGTAGCCACGTCTTTATTCTTATTGACAATCGCATTATTCAAATCCGTAGTAGTGCTACCCTGGAAAGCGAAGGCAGGGTCTCCGAAGAGATGTGTTTCCAGTCCTGCTACCTGCTTAAACCAGTTCCCCGTTCTCACACCATATTGCAATAATCCCAGCATTTCATCGGACCACTGGTCCTGTACAATTCCTACTGAACTGGCCAGGGTAACGATGGTTTTTCCCTTGTTAAAAGAATAACGTGCGGCGAGATAATCATCGAGGTGGAAGGAACCGTTTTCGCAGGCATCGAGCATCACGAACCGTGCATTGGGAGTGGCTTTCACCAGGTCGCCGATCACGATGTTCTGTTCTGCTTCGAAAATAGAATCAGCCTCCATCACTTTCGGATCCAGGGCGTCATCCATCCAGCTAAGCGGTACATCCATGCTTTTCACATAGCCTTCTTTTGCTTTGGCTACATCGCCCTTCTTACGTTGTACCGCCTGTATTTTAGCCCGCAGAAAACGTTTGATGTTTTCCATAGAAGGCTGTGGATTGGAAACATAGGGATATCCATTCAGGATCTGTGTTTCTTCATCACCATGTTCGTGGAACAGGGCCATGTCCAGCTCCGGGCGCTGTATTTCAGATAACAGCTGGTATTTGATATGAGTGGCCATCCTGAAATTGAAAAACTTCAGGGTATTGCCATAGGCAAACAAATGCGGGAACTGCTCTTTTAATGCGAGCTGTTCACCTGCCCATGCGTTCAGTGATTCCGAATGATAACCCTGACCGGTGAATACCATGAGATCATTCAGTGGCTGCGGCTGTTTTTTTTCTGCGACGGCCTTCAGCAGGTAAGCGCTGATGGCGGCATACATATCTTCATTTTTCCCGGTGGCCGGTTTAATACGCGCGGTATAAATATCCATATGCACGTACTGCGGCGAACGGGGTGAGAGATTATAATAGAAATAATTCTTCTTCACGGAATCCTGTTTCAGGAAATCGAATTGCAGGTCAAAATCATCGTAAAACCGGTCTGATGGTACGGAAGAACGTTTCCAGTCGATCCGCTGATCCATTTTAAAAGTGGAAGTCAGGTGCTGCGCATTCCGGATCATCGGCACGGGGATATCCCCTACGAGTACAGCGCCTTCGAGCCGGGTGGGTGCGGCGTATAATTTCTGTAACTGCTCGCGGATCTCTTCCGGCTTTTGCCATTGGTGAGATACTATATAAGTGGCCAGCCCCTGTGCTTCGAGTGCATCCCGGTAAGCATAGATAGCAGCACCGGATTTTTGCAATGTTACATTATCCACTACGATGGCAAAGGAGGAAGTAGCCTTTTTCAACTTAGGCGCCTCCACCTTTTGCGCGGTGGCGGTTTGTATGGCCAGGGTGGTGAATAAGACCAACCCGGCATTTATTTTATGATAGATGGATGTCATGATGTCTGTTTGTTAGAATAAAGTCCATTCGGTTAAACGCGCACGGGTTTGCACTGCTTCCCGGATCACCGCTTCGTCGTTGCTGTTGTCTTTACTGATCTTTTCGCAGGCTTCCAGGATCAATGGTTTCTGGTAAGAGGTAGAAAACCATCCCAGCGCTTCCAGCACACCGGTGCGGATCTGTACCGGCTGGGTGTTATCCTTTGCTATTTCCAGCAAAGCCGGCACCAGTTTGTGGTAGTTACCGTTCCGGAGCGAACGGATGGCGCTCCAGCGGATGCTTTCCTTCTGATTCGGGTCCTGGATATTTTTCAGTGCAGTGGTGGCCGTAGTCTGGTCCTTTTGTATTTTCTGCAACCACATCTTCCTATAGCCTTTTACGTTATAGATCCAGGTAGCGGCATCGGTCTGGGCCTCTACTGCGGCCTTCACTTTATCCCAATCCATCAGGGCGAGCGCCTTGTAATTGGTATACACGATCCTCTCATCATCCGGACGTTCCAGCATGTTTTGTACCAGCGGCGCAATAAACCGGTCGCTGCCATCTTTGGCGATCCAGTCGGATGCTTTGCGGCGGATCAGTTCATAATTATCTTTCAGCGCCAGCTCCAGTACATCGCGGTAAGTATCGTTACCGGTTTGCGCCAGTAGAGTGAGGCACTGCATCCGAACATTCGGAGAGGCAGATTGACGGAAAGTTTGCGCCAGCAGCGGGCTACAGGCGGCGCCCTGCAAACGGTAAATGGCGCTGAGTGCTACTGCCTGCAAGGCAGGATCGCTGCTTTTCAGCAACTGCTGCCAGGTAGCCAGCTTCCCTCCTGCGGTTAACAGCAGTTTGTTGAGATCTGTACTATATGGATTTGCAAAGTGGAAGGTGGGATCACCGATCAGCTGGGATTCCAGTGTGTTGGTGCGGGTGGCCCAGATACCGGCTCTTACGCCATACGACAAAGCGCCCAATTGTTGCAGCAACCATTTATCCTGCAGTACGTTGATCGTATTGCCATGCGCTACTACGGTATTTCCTTTATTGAACAGATAAGCGTTGGCCAGGTTATCCTCTTCATGAAACGCAGCGTTACCACAGGCATTAAAGAACATCATCCTGGGTTGTGGCGCAATGTGGGCCATATCTGCCGTTACGATATCGGTGGCGGCAATGGCGAGTGAATCTGATACCCGCAAAGAATCCACCTGGTCGAACCAGGAGCTGGTAACGTTGTATCTCTTGCTCAGGGTGGCGATCACTTTGGCGGGCTCCTGGCCGCGTTTTACCAGCTTGCGGTAATCTGCTCTCACAAAGAGTTGCAGGTGTTCCAGCACTTCACTGGCATCATCGGAAGAATAAATACCATTTACATGCTGTAAGGCTGTAAGGCCATGATTGGTGAAAATAGCGAGATCCAGTTGTGGCCTTTGCAACTCGCTCAGTAACCGGAATTTCATCTGTTCCTCCATGCGGTAGTTCAGGTGACGGTGCTGATACGGATGTTTCCAGGCCAGCGGAAATACCTCTTTCAACGCATCATTTTCATCGAGCCAGGCGCTGAGGGATTCGGAGTTATAGGATGGTCCGGCAAAAGTGAGCACATGATCCAGGGTATCTTTCTTATCACGCGCGGCAACAGCTTTTGCCAGAAAATCGCGGATAGCCGCATATTGCGTGTTGGCATCGCCGTTCGGGCTGATCCTGGCGCTGTAGAAATCGGAATGTACTACCTGCGGGGATTGCTCGGTGAGTTCGTAATAGAACAGCAGTGGCTTTTTCTCATCCTGGCTCACGAAGCGGAACTGCAGGTGCAAATCATCATAGAAGCGGTCGGATGCCACAGAGCTGCGTTCCATATCATATTTCAACTCATCTATTTTCAATGCGGTAGTGAGGTGCTGGGCATTGCGGATCATGGGAACGGGTATGTTGCCGATCAGCACTGCGCCTTCCAGTTGCAAGGGCTTTTTATAGAGTTGTTGCAACACGTCTTTCACTTCCTGCGCATCTTTCCAGGTGTGGACAACGAGGTAAGCGCTGAGGCCTTCCTTTGTTTCCAGCATATTTTTATAGGCATCTATAGCCGGTTGTGTAGCGCGGTAAGTAGTTTCATCCACTACAATAGCCACGGCGGAAGCATGCAGTTTGCCAGGTTGTTTGATCTGAGCCTGTGCCCATACCTGGGTAGCCGCGAATAAAAGTGTAAAAGAAAAAATGAGTCGTTTCATGGGTCGTATCGTTTAATAGAAAGCTCCGATGGTAAATGCAAAACGTTGGCGGCTGCCATCCGGGCCGTATGGTAATGCCGTAGCGGCAGTTCGTTGTGTGGTCACTGCATTCAGGCGGAGGAAGAAACGCGCTGCGGCGGCTTCTTTCCAGCTGAAATGATATTGAACCGAGGCGCCGGCTTCCACTGCATTGGCGGTGTAATAATCATGATCCGGATACAGTACCTGCTGTGCCACGATATTGCTGCTGTTCGTCATCAGCGAATAATTCAGATATGCGTTCAGGTTAGTACGGTAAGCTGCCTGTACCTGTGCTTCGATGCCCGAGTAAGTTCCGAGCGACCAGTTACGGGCGGCGGTAATATCATAGCGCAAACTGCTGTACTGCTGGCGCGATACCGGCACCAGGTACTTGTTTTCCGTATCACTCCAGGTAATCCCGGCTTTAGCGTACCAGGCGTACTGGTCTTTGGTACGTTGTTTCATCAGCAGGTATTCCAGCCGACCGGTGCTTTGTGTGGCGGTATAGAAAGTAGCTTCGAGAATAGTTTGCCAGAAACCGTCTACCAGTTTCTGGTGACTTTCAATCCCGCTGCCATCGTTCATTTTATATACCGCAGTAATGCGGTGGGCATAATCAGCGGCGGTATATTGCCACACGGATCGTAGCTGGTAATCCTTTTTCTTCCAGGTACCTGATAGTAAAGGAATACCCGATCCATCGGTCACTTTTTCTGTATAGCTGGCGTAGGAGGCTTCTGTGAGCCATTGCCAATGCTGTCCGGAAATACTGTATTGCAGGGCGCCACCATACTTTTTGCCGTTGTAATAACGGCTGGCGGATACCGCCAGGATGGAAGGCGGCGAGGATACCTGTCCCAGTCCGAGTAACTTATACAGGCTATGCGTAACATTGGTATTCTTCAGTTCAAAGGAAATATCTTCTTTATAAAAGCCATATAGGCCGCTGAGACCGATCTGTTGCCGTTTCCCCAGCTGGTATACCAGGGAGGGAGTAAGCGTAAGTTCGCCGGCGTTATTCAACGGACGCGGATCATTTTGCCGGGCGCCGGTGTACACACTGTACCGGACGCCTGCACCCAGTACCAGTTTGTTGTTTGCCAAACGGGCAGTAGCTGCTTTCAGTTCCAGGTCGTAGCGTTGCTTCTTCCAGTCGCCTCCAATAGAGTCAGCCATAATATAGGGTGTTCCCCTATAAGGATTCAGCACATCGCTCCAGTGTACCTGTCCGCTCCATTGTTGTATGTAATTGAAGCTGCCATACAGCACTCCTTTCTTCAACGGCTGGTATCGGGAAGAGTGAAACAGCAGTTGCCGGTCGCTTTCCGGCTGCTGCGATTTTTTAAAGTCGCCGTTTTCCTGTTGGGTGCCGAAAGCGGTATAGCCTGCCGCCGGCACATCGCTCCATTGAAGCCCTGCCGCATTCTGTGTCTGCAGCCATGGCCGCAGTAAAGGCACCTGTTCAGGTGCCACCGGTGTTTGTACCGGCTGCGTGCTTTGAGCAACAGCAGCCGGCGACAATACACAGCAAAATATTAGTATCCGTATATGCTTCAACGTTATTTCATTTTATTTTTTCGGAGTGGCCTGTGGCACTACCTTAAAATCATCTGTTGTGTTATTGGTATCCTGGTAAATCAGGCGGCCATTGGTACCATTTCCTTTGGATTTTCTCACCATCGATTCACCGTTGTAAGTACCGCTGGCGTATTTGAAACCGGCATCTACGGCAACGGGTAAACGTTTTTTATCACCGGCAGTAGCGTTGGCGAGGAAGTCTACACCATCAATAATGTTGGCGTTTGGTACCTGCATATACAAGGTGGTAGCCGTGGTACCCGGTTCCATCAATTGTGGCAATGAAGCAGGATTGGGATGTTTGAAGATGATCATGCTCGGACCGAATACATAAGTCTGCCAGTAGAAACCTGGTGTTGGCGTATATATTGCAATCATATTGGGTACATCCGGATTGTCTACATCGCGGGTAGATGACGCCACGTACACTTCAAAATCAGATATTCCTTTTCCGAGATCTACTGAGTTAGGATTACCGGCAGGATCGGTTTTGTGGTTGATCGCTGTTTGTGCAATGATGATAGATTTACCTGGTTCGATCGGGTATGTTTTACCATTGCCGGGAATCATCCAAACATTACGTGCATAGGCGTTGTTTACATCCGACTGGAAACCGGTAGGTTTTACGGAGCTGCTGATAGCGGGATTTCCCTGTATATCTGCCAGGCAAAGGCTATCTGCATACATTACCTCAGTAGAGTTGTTGTATATTTCATAGAACTGATCTATCAGGTAGTTGGTACCACCGGGAGTTTTAGTACCTGCGTAAAACACTTCTTTGAATACCAGTCCGCCTACTTTGGAACCATTCAGTACCAGGTCCAGCGATGCAGTGCTGTTGGCTTGTATCACGTGGTTCAGGGCAGATGCGTTCAGGTATACGGCTACGGAATAACCGGTCAGTGGCAGGGCTTCTTCTGCGGTCAGATCACGCGAAGCGATTACCTGGTAGTTGCCGGGTAACAGTCCGTTGAGCGTAGCCACGCCTTCTTCATTGGTTACAGCGCTGGTGGAAGTATTGGTCACCGAGTTGGTGAGGGTTACTTTTACACCGGCGGCAGCCGATTTCGTATAGGTAACAGGGTAAGTTACTTTCACGGTATAATTCACTGTAGGTACCTCGTTATCTTTTTTACAGGCGCTCAACAGCAATGTTACTGCGCAAAGACAGGCTACTACCTGTTGCAGGATCTTTTTCATATTGTACTTGTTTTTAAAATTTTATATTGATTTCCGTTCCGAAGAAGAGGCGCTGGTTACGGCGTGTATACACTGTATTGTTGCGGGTACTCCTTTCGAGTGGATTGTACATAAACACATTGTTGGCATAAAAAGAGAAACCGATATTCTTACCGATTTCCTTTGTAAGTCTTGTATTGAAGAGCCATAGCGGCTTCCAGGATTCCGTGATATAATTTGCGGCAGAAATGGGAAGAATCACTTCCCGATCTGCCAGGTTATTACGCGACAATTCACTTCGCTGTTTGTCATTGAACCAGTTCACGCTGCCATCGCTCCTGCTGATATAGCCAACTGCCAGGCTATCCTGGCCCAGGTAGCTATTCTTGCTTACCCAGATGGTTTGCGCAGAAAAAGTGATAATAAAACGGAGTTGCGGAATATGATGGATCATGCGCAACGTAGTACTGAATTGCTCGTTTTCCTTTCCACGGCCGGGGGCATAGATTCCCACGCGTTCAGGTTCCACTTCTCCTGCTTTATAGGGTGTATTTTTAGCGATATAATATCCCTGGCTGATGCTTTTGGAATTCATCCAGGCGCCGTTGAATACAAAGGACGTGCGCAGCGCTTCGAAACGTCCCAGGTCCAGGTCGAACTCCACGCCTTTATTGGTGTTGAGCAGATCATTGACCGGCATATTATAGGCAGGCAGGCGGTTGATGATCACATCCGGTTGCACGCTCTGTGAACCATTTGCCTGTACGATCTTATATAACTGCAACGGCAACACGTTAATGCTGCCCAGAGTGGTATTGAAATCGTAGCCGTTTTTCAGTTTCTCGTAATAGGCGGTAACGGTAAGCCGTTTGGTGCCGGCAAACTGCCAGTCGAGCCCCAGTTCCTTTTTATTGTTCACCGCCATTTTCAGGTGGTCATTGTCGGTATTATATACTTTGGTGGTGGCAATCATCACGCGTTTGGATGCATCATCGTTATATCCGTTCAGGTTGATGTAATCGAAATATGCATTCTCCGGATACAGGTACAGCAACGACGGCGCTTTGGCGGTGATACCAAAACCTGCGCGGGCATACAGTCCTGGAATGATCTCATAGGCTGCATTCACGCGGGGCGACCATACGCCACCGGTTTTAGATACCTGGTCGAAACGCAACCCTGCCTGTACGGTCAGTGTATGTTGCCGGATGGTAGTGGTGATCTTGTCTTCCACGTAAGCCGACAATTGCTGCAGCGCAGGAATATCCTTAAAAGCACGGGGACGGGTAACGCTACCGTCTGAACCAATGGCCGGCGGGAAATTGAGGTCGAAAGTTTTACCGCCGCCGTAGTTAGCATCCATTTTCCACTCTGCACCCATGAGTACTTTATGTTTCAGGCTACCGGTGCGACTGAAAAAGCCGTTCGTTATTTTGGCGAAGGCATTGAAAGGGCGTCCGCTGATCCAGTATCTGGCGAGGTATTCACTTTGCAGGTAGCTGGTAACCATAGTCGTATCTTTCATGGCATTAATCAGCGGGGTAATACCGCTGCCTACCTGTTTCTGGTAGTAGCCATCCTGTACGCTGTAGTTGACGGAGAAGGTGTAGTTGATCATCCGTGCAAAACGTTGCTGCAGGCTCCATTTACCGGAGGTATTGAAACGGAAGGCCATGTCTTTCGAACTCCGTTTGATCTTTTCTGCGATATCATCGGGGTCCTGTTTCTGATCGTCGAGGTTGGTGGCAAAAGTGAAGCCGGTGGTGGTAAACAGGGGATGTTGCCGAAAGAACTTCTTTGAATACAGCAGGTTGGTAGTGATGCGGTTGAATGCATTGTACTCATAACGCTGATCACTGTACGATTTTGTATAGTCCACATCTACATTCAGGTTACCGTACTTCTCTCCCAGCGCAAAGCCTTTACCCGCCCATAGTTGTGTAAGTGTGGGATTGATACGTGCTTTCAGTGTAAGCGGTGTGGGGCCGGCTTTTGTTTTCACGAGGATAGCACCCGAGGTGAGATCTCCGTATTCAACAGAGGGAACACCACGGATTACTTCTACAGAAGCGATATTATCTGCGGAGATCTGCCGCAGGTCGACGCCGCCTCCGGAGCTGGTTTCAAACCCTGCCAGGGCACCGCCACGGGCGGTATTGGTAGATTGAAGATTGGCGTTATTGGAAATAGGTGCATCGTTCAGGATAACGGCCGTACCTAGACTTCCCATATTATCCGGTGTGATTTGGCGGATAGCGAAGCGGTTTACTTTAGAGAGGTCGGGGTTTTGCGCCAGGGCGCCCGGCAGTAATTGCAGTACATCAGCGAGACTGGTGGCCTGCAGGTGCTCGATGGCGGTTTGGGAAATATGCGAGGCCGTGGCGCTGCCGGCGCGGCTTTCGCTGGCTACTACCTGTACTTCTTTTAGGGCGAGCACCTGTTTGTCCAGTTCAAAGTATAAGCGGTATACCTGTTGTGGCGCTACAGTAACCACGCTTTCGGCAGACAGGGTATTGATGCTTTGAACATTGATTCTCACTTTGCCGGCAGGTATCTCCCGGAAAATAAAAACGCCCAGTGTATCCGTTACCGTAAAGAGGCCCAGTTCAGGAATACTGATGCTGGCGGCAGCCACTGGTTTACGTGTATACTTCTCTGTTACCCGCCCGGTGATCACTCCGTCTGTTTTCCTGATCGCTGTTGCGGGAACCGGGATGGTATCCAATATGGCGATGTCCGGAGCCGTGACTGCTACAGGGGCGGCAGTACGCGCACGTTCTGCCTGTTTCACAATAGTATAGTAGTTATCGCCAATACTTACCGGTACCAGTCCGATGGGTGGCAGAATAGTTTTCAGTACGGCTGCGGCATTGCTGGCTGATAGTTCTTTCCAGTTATAAGTAACCTTTACAGCCGGTAGCAGGCCGCTTTCATAAGCAAAGCGGGTGCCCCATTGCTGACTGATACGCCTCAGCGCTTCGGTAAGCAGGATACTTTCCTGTCCTGTTACCACAGCCGGTTTTATGTGTTGCTGTGCGCCATTTGCCATGGCTGTACTGATCATCAGGCAGCATCCAATAAAGGCACTGATATATTTTCTACACATTTATTTATTCCTGGCTTTAAGTTGAATGGTATGTTCCTGGATGAAAATGTCGGCGTCCAGGATGCTGGACAGTGCATGCAGGGCTTGTTGTTCATTGTTGGCGGGTAATACGCCGTCTACTTTTTTATTTAATAAAGTGGTGTCGGTGATAATGAGTTGCCGGTGATAGTTATCTGCGATCATGGTAATGATGTCGCGAACCGGTGTTTCTTTCAGTACCAGCACCCGTTCCTGCCAGTGGCGGGTTTCCTGTGGCGCCGTTTCCGTTTTAATAATGGTATGCTGCCGGGTATCTGCCAGCAGGGTTTCACCGGGTTGCAGGCGGTGAAGCGGTGCTCCTTTCACCTGTACCTGTACCAGTCCTTTGTCGAGCGAGATGCTGGTGTTGCCCCTGCGGTTCTTTACCAGGAAGGCCGTACCGAGTACCTGTACTTCGATAGAATCGCCTACATGCACCATAAAGCGATGTTGCGGTGCGGGTGCTACGTCAAAATAAGCTTCGCCACTCAACCAGATTTCGCGGGTGGCGGCATGGCGGTAGCTGAGGCTGGAATTAGGTCCCAGCATAATGCGGGAACCATCCGGCAAATGAAAAACGGTATCTTGTCCATTGCCGGTGAGTAAAAAAACGGATTGCCGGTGTACATAATAATCGGCACCCAATACCGCACCAGCCAGCACCAATATGGCGGCGGCATACCTTCCTGCAAAGCGGAACCACTTCACAGGACGTACTGTTAAAGGACCCGTATCTGCGGTACGGGCAGCAATCTGCTCCCACATCCGCGCCTGGCTTGCCGGGTTGCTTAATACCGGTAATTGACGGAGTGCGGCAGCCATCGTTCTGGCCTCCGCTATCGTTGTTGCTTTTTGCGGAAAGCGAAGCACAACCTGTTGCCAATGTGCTTCCAGCAAAGGATCTATGGGTACGCCAACGATCCAGCGTTTGAAATCGGCATCTGCCAGAAAATCGGCTAATTCATACTCCTGATAGTCTTTGTCGGCCATAGCTGCTACAGTCGGTTTTTGATTTTAACAGATATACAGTTGGGACATGCCCGTTTTATCCCATGCCGGGAAAAATATTTTTTTCCGCGCTACAGCAAACGGAGATTGGTCCCGCAAAGCAGGATGAGATGGGGGGAATGAACAGATGAATTAAAAAGGCTACACTGCCACGGGTATGGTGGTAGATGGCAGCAGCCGCAAAGAGGTAATCAATAGTGTAAGCAGGTACATTTCAGCGTTGGCTTTCAGGTTGTCCAGTGCGCGGTAGATGAGTTTATACGCGCCACCTACCTGCATATTTAATACATCGGCTATTTCCTGGTAACTCATATCTTCCACATAAAACAGGAAAATAGCCTCCTGTTGCCGGGGCGTGAGTTTGCGCAGCATTTGCTGCATCTTTTCACTCAGTTCTTCCTTTCCTTCAAAAGCAGGCACGGAGAGATCGAAGTGTTCAAAATCATGATGATCACCGATAGGGAGTATTTTCCGTTTTCCGGCCAGTTTATTATACAGGAGGTGCCGGAAAGATTTAAAGAGATAGTGTTTTACAGAAGCCGGATTGCCCAGCGTTTCACGGTTCAGCCACAACTTCACAAACAGGTCCTGGATGCATTCTTCCAGTAATGCGGTATCATTACTAAAACGACGGGCGTAATTTTCCAGGTGCGGACAATAGCTATCGTATAGCCATTGAAAACCTCGCCGGTCGCCTGTTTTGAAAGATTGCCATTCCTCGTTGCCAGTTTGCTCCATGTCCTGAAAATAATATAACCACTGCCAAAATGCAAATAGGGTAACATCGGATAGTAACAGGATACAAAAGTAACGGCTATACGGTGCCACTGTTTACGAAAATGGGAATTTAATTTTCGGGATCGGGAAAACCTGCGCGGGGCGCATTGTTTAACGTTGATTCATTTCCCGGATGAACCGGATCTCTTCCGGATCAAAAGGAGCGCCATCTGCCCGGAAAATGTCGTGGTACCACAAAGCGGGTTCGGGTTCTCCTCCTTTATTTCCCTGGGGGAAATTGGTTTGTGTTTTACCCGCTACTAATCCCCAATTGATAGCGCCGACGCCGTTGCGCTTGAAAATGGGCAGGTGGGTGGCAAAGGTGCTATTGTTCGGGCGCTTCATGTATTCGGTACAGATCAGCGGACGTTTATAGGGCAACAGGCTATCAATAGCTGCAATCAGCGAAGTGGTATCCCGGTAGTTATGAAAGGTGATGATATCGGAATTTTCCAGCTGAAACTGGTTGAAAGCAGTAAAGTCTTTATTCCAGATACCGATGGTGATGGGTTGCGCGGGTTGCACTGCCCTGGCCCAGGCAACTACATTTTTCAGCAGAGGCCAGCTTTTATCACCATGACCAAAGTGCCCGGGTTCATTGTAGAGATCCCACATGCTGATGCGCTCGTCCTGTTTAAAGGTGCTGAGGATATCCTTTACATACCATTCCAGTGTATCCATTAATGCAGGATGAGTGTCGATAGCGCTGCCGGGATCTTTCAGCCAGCCGCTGTTATGTACGCCTGGTTTGGGCGCCGGTTGCGGACCGGGATGATATTCATCTCTCCAGCAGTCGTCAAAAAACACAAACATGGTTTTTATGTGAAATTGATCAGCGATAGTGAGGTATTGCCGGATCCGGTCTTTAAACCCGGTGGCGTCTTCCTGCCAGGCCGTATGATGCAGGTATACCCGCATCAGGTTGAAACCGATAGTAGAAGCATATCCCAGTTCCCGTTGAATAGTTACCGGATCAAAAGTATCCGGCTGCCACATTTCCAGCTGGTTGACTGCAGTGGAGGGAATGAAGTTGGCACCGGTCATCCAGGGCTGATCCTGGTACCATTGATTGGCCTTCGCAACAGGCCAGGTCGATTGTGCAGCGAGTGTAGTGCTGAGTAACAACAGTAAAATAATGGCTTTCATGAAGAGGTTATATTAAGTTATTATTATCAATAGGTGTTTTGCTAAAATGGATAAATATAGTTGAAGAAGGTATGGTAAATTATTTCATAACCCTTACGACTATGTCAGCTACTTTTCCCTCCTTTGTGTTATCGAAAGATAACCGCAGCTACCTGCTTATTGCTGCAGTGGCAGCGATTTTACAGATTATTATTTTCAAACTGCTTTATCCTTATGCCGATTTCTTTTCGGATTCCTACAGTTATATTTATGCGGCGGCTACCGGCACCGATGTGAATATCTGGCCGGTCGGGTATTCGAAATTTCTTTGGTTCTTCCGCCAGGAAACCACTTCGGATACAACATTAGTGGTGTTTCAGTATCTCTTTCTGCAAACTATTACGTTATATTTCTTTTTCACGTTGCTGTATTTTTATGCACCGTCGAAACGAATCCGGTATATCATTTTCGGTTGTTTCTTTTTTAATCCGCTGATGTTGTACCTGAGTAATTACATTTCCAGTGACGCGTTGTTCCTGGCACTCAGTTTACTATGGGTGATCCAGTTGTTATGGATGCTTCATCAGCCCCGCTGGTATCAGATTTTCATACATGCGTTCCTGATAATAGCCTTGTTTACCCTGCGGTATAATGCCATGTATTACCCGTTTATTACCGCCTTTGTGTTATTACTTTCGCGGCAGCAATGGATCTGGAAAGTTACCGGGATCCTGCTTCCGCTGCTGTTTATTTTCCTGTTTGTACAACACACGCGCAAGGTAGCAGATGTAATGACCGGTACGCCGCAGTTTTCTATTTTTGGTGGCTGGCAACTGGCCAACAATGCGTTGTATATGTATCCGTATATAACCGTCAAAGGGCAGCCACCTGCGGAATGCCGGGAATTTGACCAGGTGGTACAAACCTATTTCCGGAATATCCCAGAGGAGGGAAAAAGTATTTCTCCCAGAGATGGCGCTTTCTATATCAAATATTCAAAAGCGCCGCTAAAGCAATATGTGGCGACACATATAAATCCCGAAAAAGACAGCACCAATGGTATTTATTCCTGGGGAGCCGTAGCGCCCATATACGGGAGTTATGGTAAGTTTCTGATGCTGGAACATCCCATTGCATTCGCCCGGTATTTCCTGTTGCCCAATACCATCAATTACTTTCTGCCTCCGCTTGAAAAACTGGAAGTATATAATCTTGGTGAAGACAGGGTATCCGGTATGGCTGTCAAGTGGTTTCACTATCCGGGCAATAAGGTAACAGCCATTTCCTGGGATGCACAGGGTATTATCCTGTTATTATTTCCGGCGATCTTTCTTTCGCTCAACTTTTTCTTCTGCTGGACCCTGGTATTATGGATACGTTCGGCACATGGCAGGAAAGCTGATCCTGTTTTTAAGTATGCGTTAATCATCATTACTACCCTGCTGATTGTAAACGCGGCGTTCAGTATCCTCGCTTCGCCGATTGTATTCCGGTACCAGGTATTCCCGATGCTGCTCTGCTTTTCTTTTGTACTGCTGATGACGGATAAAATGAATACATCGTCACCGGTTTCCCGTCCAGGAAGTTAAATGCAGGATACTATCTTTTGCAAAATAGTAATCCAGGTAATGTGCGTATTGCAGGCCATCCAGAAAGTGTGTTACCGGTTGATGCCGGTTCATGGAGCCGGTAAAAGTAGCGGTATGGCTGGCAGGTATATCCAGTTTCACGTTCACCCCATAAAAGCGGTGAATGAGGTCGGCCACTTCTGCCGCATCGGCCTGGTGAAATAAATGAATACCACTGCGCCAGGCCAGGACGTCCTTTGCTTCGAAAGGATGCATTTGCAGTTGTTTGCCTGTTGTTAATACAGACTCAAAACCGGGCTTCAGGGCCAGGGTATCTTTATCGGTCATCATTTTCACCGCGCCTTTCACCAGTGCGACGCTGATCTGGGCGCTGTCGTAGCTGTTTACGTTAAACTCGGTGCCCAATACCTGTACGCTGGTACCCGGGAGATGTACAATAAAAGGCTGATCAGCTGCTGGTGCAATCTTGAGATAGGCTTCTCCGTGGATGGTAATTTCCCGCCTATGCGCAGGGAAAGTGAGTGGAAAAAGCAACTGCGTAGCCGCATTCAGCTGTACTTCCGAGCCATCCGGTAAATAAACTGTGTAATCCTTTCCGGCGGGTACGGTCAGTGTGGCAAACTGTGTTTCGCCCGCCCCGGCGGTAAAGTGTAACGAATGCTGTTGATTATGTAACGTAATACCGCCCGTGCTCACCGCTCCCTGCTGGTGGCTGAGATCAATGATTTGTCCGCCGGAGAGCTGTAATTTTATATGCTGATTATCTGCCACAGGAGGTGTGGAAACGCGGTCATATCTAAAAAAAAGAAAAGCCATGCATCCCAGCAGGAGCACCGACACTGTGGCCATGCTCCGGGTAACCATACGCTGCTGTTGCTTTCGCCGGATCGCTTTCCAGACTTCCTGTGGCCCCCATTCCCCGGAGATATCTTCCAGGAGGGATTCATCATAGATATTATGTAATTGCAGATAGAGACCATGCGCCTCGGGATCTTCTCCGATGATCCTGTGTAGTTCGGCTTCTTCTTCCGCCCCGATCTTCCCGGAAATCTCAAAAAGCACCAATTGGGTTAGATATTCTTTATCAGTTTTCATAGTAAACGCTATCCATAAGGAACTAAAACCATGATCTGGTACTATTGTGATTAATAAATTATTAATTAACCCTGCTTGAGGCTATTGCGGAGTTCTTTCAATGCAGACAATACCTGGTTCTTTACGGTTTGGAGTCCTACCCCTCTCCTGGCGGCAATTTCTTTCTGACTGAATCCTTCCAGGTATTGCATTTCAAAGGCGGCCCTGCTGGCAGGTGCAATATTATTAATAGCATGGCGCAGACTTAAACTCAGTTCCTTGTTCTCCAGTTCTGCCGGAGTGGCGAATATCTCCCTGATATATGCATATTGCCGCTTTCTTTTACGGCTGATCTTTTCTGACCGGAGTACATTGAGGCAATAATTCCGGACTGCGCCGCACAGGTAATTGCGCAGGGAGGATTGCAGCGATACGCTTCCCTTCTTCATCCACAGCCAGATAAATACCTCCTGAACGGCGTCTCTGGCTTCCTCCTCACAGGACAATTTCTGACAGGCCACCATAAAGAGCAGCGGCTGGTAACGGAGCATCAGGGTGGAGAAAGCGGCTTTATCGCCGGTTTTCACCAATTCAAATAAGGTATTGTCGCTTAATTCACACATACGGATGATGGTTAAATACGGCCTGCAAGCAAACAAATATTCCCCCCTCAACTGTAAATCAGAAGTTAACGAAAAACGGTTTTGCGTTTTGTTCATATTCAATTAACACAGGTAGTCATAGTACTTCATTGTTTAAACGGTTCCTTTTTAGAGCATGTCATGTGAAATTTTTCCCTCAGAATAATTATTCTCAGCAAAAACATTCTTCAAAAAGGTACTTATGAAAAAACTGCTAAGAAACCGACTACTGCTACTACTGATGCTGTTGCGCTTTTGTGTATATGCACAGGCTCAGGACAGTAATGATCAGCGTATTACCTTGCTGGCAGGTAACGCTTCCCTGTCCAGTGTGCTGAAAAATATTGAGCACCAAACGAATAAACGCTTCAATTACAGTGAAAATGAAGTGAATATCAATGAGAAGGTGAATGTCAATTACAACGAAGCGCCGCTCAACCAGGTTCTTGGGCAATTATTCTCAGCCAAGGGCATTTCCTGGCGGATGATAGACGACGGGATTTACCTGAGAAAGGAAGCCAGGAAGGAATCTTCGCCCTCTAAAGACTCACTTAATGTGTACTTATTAAGGGGTCGTGTGACCGATGAAGAAGGGCAGCCACTGGTGGGCGCCACTATCCTGGTAAAAGGCACCAGCGCCGGCGCAGTTGCCGATGCAGAAGGAAGATTTACACTGGCAGGGATTCCTCATAATGCAGTTATCCGTGTAAGTTTTACCAGTTATGAAGCGAGTGAAATGGTGCCAGGCGGCAGACGTAGTCTGGATGTAGTGTTGAAGAAGAAAATTGGCAGCCTGGATGAAACGGTGGTGATCGGATATGGAACGACGACGAAGCGGTTTAATACTGGTGCCGTGAGTACTGTGAAGGCGGACGTGATAGAGAGCCAGCCGGTGACGGATCCGCTGCTGGCGTTGCAGGGGAGAGTACCTGGATTGTATATTGCGCAGAATTCGGGCATTCCGGGCGCCGCCTCAGTTGTCAGGCTGAGAGGCCAGAACAGCATTTCCAATGGAAATGATCCGTTTTATATAGTAGACGGGGTACCCTATTCTCCGACCAGCTCTACCAGCACCTTCATCGGCGGAGGCGCTGTAGGTAGCCCAACTTCCCAGGGCAGTGGTTTAAGTCCGTTTAATTTTCTGAATCCTTCCGACATAGAGCGGATAGATGTACTGAAAGATGCAGATGCAACTGCTATTTACGGTTCCAGGGGCGCCAATGGTGTAATTCTGATTACCACTAAAAAAGGTAAACCGGGAAAAACACGGCTGGACGTCAATGCCTCCTATGGCGGTGGAAAAGTAGCCAACAAACTCTCTTTGCTGAATACGCCCCAATACCTGAAAATGCGCAAGGAAGGATTTATCAATGATGGGAAAAAACCCAGTGCCCGCGACTATGATGTGAACGGTACCTGGGACTCCACGAGCTACACCGACTGGCAAAAGAGCCTGATCGGAGGCACCGCAACATTCACGAATGTGCAAGCTGGTATCTCCGGTGGAAGTGGCAATACACAATTCGCTCTCCGGGGAGGTTACAGCAACCAGTCTACCGTTTTCCCCGGAAATTATAACGACAGGAAAGCATCTGTATTATTCAATGTTACACACCGGTCAACCAATGAAAGATTTCACGCAGATATCACGGCCAGCTACCTGAACGACAAAAGTATTTTACCCCAGATTGACTTCACCAGCCTTATTACACTTGCTCCCGATGCGCCCCCCATCTATGATTCCCTGGGCAATCTGAACTGGGCAAAAACATTTGTTAACCCATTAGGAAATACCAAAAAGAAAGCACAGGCTATTTCAGAAAACCTGATCGGTAATGTGGAACTGAGTTATCTGCTTCTTCCCGGCCTGACTGCCAAATCAAGTTTCGGATACAACCGGCTGCAGACCGATCAGACCATCCAAACGCCCATCACCGCTTTCCCTCCCACCACCATTGACAATTCTGCAAAAAGAGAAAATTACTACGGCGGTACGAATTCCAGCGGCTGGCTGATTGAACCCCAGTTAAACTATATAAAAAAGATAGCAGCAGGTACATTAACAGTGCTACTCGGCGCTACCTTTCAGCAAAACAACTCCAACTCGATGGGCACTTATGCCAACGACTTTACCAGTGATGCTGCCATTACGAATATCGCTGCTGCCAAAAATATCCGCATAATGGGAGTTGATTATGCCACCTATAAATACAACGCCATTTTTGGCAGGATCAATTACGAGTGGAAGGAAAAATACGTGCTTAATCTTACCACCAGAAGAGATGGCAGCAGCCGGTTCGGACCTGGCAAACAGTTTGGCAATTTCGGGGCAATAGGGGCCGCATGGATCTTTTCTGATGAAAACTGGATAAAAGGCAACCTTCCATTCCTTAGTTTCGGAAAAATAAGAGCCAGTTATGGTACTACAGGAAATGACCAGATCGGGAATTATCAATACCTGAGTACCTATTCAAACACCTATGACTCCTATCAGGGATTAATCGGGCTGGCACCTACCCGTATTCCCAACTCAGATTTCGGATGGGAACAGGTGCGAAAAATTGAAGTAGGCCTTGAAACAGGATTTCTGAAAGATCAAATATTATTCAACATCGATTTCTACCGGAACAGAAGCAGCAATCAGCTGGTAGGTTACTCGCTTCCCACCACTACAGGATTCAGTTCCGTACAATACAATCTCCCGGCATTGGTACAAAATACCGGCATGGAGGCAGACCTTCATGTAGAGGCAATCCATACCCGCTCCCTGAATTGGAGAATCGGCGCAAATATCAGCGTTCCCCGTAACAAACTCTTAAAATATCCGGCACTGGAAGCAAGTTCCGATAACTTCTCCTATGTTATCGGGCAATCCATACTTGGAAGAAAACTGCTGGAGTATACAGGTGTTGATCCCCAGACAGGCGTTTACACCGTAAGAGATGTAAACAATGATAACAACATCGACCGCAGTGATTACATAAAATACAAAACGATTACGCAGCAATATTTTGGCGGTATACAAAATAGTTTCAGCTACAAGGGATTCCAGCTGGATATTTTCATCCAGTATGTAAAACAGAATGCGTATGACTATAGCTCCAATATCGCCAGTGGCCCCGGTGTCAACAACAAAAATTTCCCTACCGACATCGTAGATAAAGTATGGCGTTCAAAGGGCGACCATGCTGAATATCAGAAGATATCATCCGGAACAAACGAAACGGCACAGGCCAGCAGCTACCGAAGCGAAAGCGATGCAATCGTGGTAGATGCCTCCTTTATACGACTAAAAAATGTAATGCTTTCTTATGCCATTCCACAAAAAATTCTCAACAAAATAAGCATACAGGATATCCGCTTCTATGTACAGGGGCAGAACCTGATGACATTTACCTCCTACGTCGGATTGGATCCGGAATCACAGGGCGGCCTGACGCTACCACCACTCCGGATGATCACCGGCGGTATAAAACTTTCCCTTTAATTACCTGAGAAACCTGCAAACATTTTATTTAAATAGTGCAACATGAACAAAATATATAAATTCCTGAGAAACGGTTACCTGCTGCTAAGTGTGGCGATATCTATAAGTAGCTGTAAGAAATTTGTAGAAATTGATCCTCCCCTTACCCAATTGGCCACCGCAAGTGTTTTCGAGGAGAAATATACCGCAATAGCCGCCGTAACAGGAATATATGGCGCCATGTATTCCATGGTTTACTTCAACATCTACACCGGCCTTTCATCCGATGAACTGACTTCATATGGATATGATCTTTACCCCAGCCTCTATCAGAATGCATTATCCGCCAAAAACGGTGGTTTTCTTGTGTGGAGCAACGCCTATAAATATATATATCAGGCCAATGCAGCGATAGAGGGCCTCGAACACTCCAACGGTATTGCAGCAAATATAAAAAACCAGCTGTTGGGAGAAGTCCGGTTCATAAGAGCGTTCTGGTATTTTAATCTTATCAATCTTTATGGAGATGTACCACTGGTAACTACTACCGATTACAACGTTATCACAAAACTGCCCCGCAGCGCTAAAACAGATATATATGCGCAAATTATCAATGATCTGAAAGCGGCGCAGTTGCTATTGGGCGACGGGTATGTAGACAGCAAAAATAATTCTACCTCAGACAGGGTGCGTCCTACAAAGTGGGTAGCTACGGCATTACTGGCCCGCGCATATCTCTTTAATAAAGATTATAATGATGCGGCATTGCAAAGTACTGCCATCATCAATAACACCGCCACCTTTCAACTGAACAAAGATCTTAACGATGTTTTCCTGAAAAACAGTACAGAAGCTATCTGGCAGCTGATGCCAGGCAATGACGCCCTACAGACTCCAGAGGGTTCCAACTTCATCCTGGATGCGGTCCCAACAGCGGTAGCACTCAGTCCGCAATTACTGCAGGCGTTTGAACCAAATGACGAAAGGAGGAAGAACTGGGTGGACAGCATCGTGGTTTCGGGAACGGCCTATTATTATCCATTTAAATACAAAGTAAAATATGGAAGTTCAGATCTTACCGAATACAGCATGGTACTACGACTTGCCGAGCAATATCTCATCCGGTCTGAAGCAAGGATACAACTGAATGATCTGCGTGGCGGAACAGCCGATCTCGACACCATCAGAACAAGAGCAGGATTGCCCGGCACTACTGCCACTACAAAGGCTGACCTGCTAAAAGCCATTCTGCATGAGCGCCAGGTAGAACTGTTCACAGAAGGGCACCGCTGGATTGATCTTAAAAAAGAAGCACTGATAGACCAGGTCATGACAAAGGTGACACCGGAAAAAGGCGGAGGAAAGTGGCAAAGCTATCAACAGCTTTATCCCATTCCAACGGAAGATATTCAACACAGTTCTAATCTCAAACAAAACCCCGGTTACTAAAAAAATCAAAATGAAATCCTATCGCATACTATTCATGCTGCTGATACTCCTGCTGCCGGAAAAATTAACCGGACAGATAAAATGGACGTTCAGCAGCGAAAAAAAAACAGACAGCCTGTTCGAAATACACCTGACAGCAGATATTGAAAAAGGCTGGCACCTGTACTCTCAATGGCAACCACCGGAGGCCATTGCTGAACCGGCGGCTATTATATTCGAAAAGTCGCCTTCGGTACAACTGCATGGACATACAAGAGAAATGGGCATCAGGGAAACCTACGAAAACAGGGAACTGGGGATAAAATCTTTCCAATACAGCTCCAGGGTTGACTTTGTACAACTTATCAGCGTTGGCCGGCACCAAAAAACAACTGTAAACGGCGTCATTTCCTTTATGCTGTGCGATGACAAAGAATGTCTGCCTACCATTATGCAAAAATTCTCGCTACAGCTGCTTTAAAAAGACGATACCATCCATGAAATACATCTGTATATTAATTGTAGGAATGTGGCTGCCATTCAACGGTTCCGCATTTCAGAAAGATACTGATACCCTGCGGCTGGAAGTAGGCAAACCGCTTCCGTATTTTGAGATTGACAGTATCAACGATTTCAGCCTGCCCCGCGCTTCTCCCGCTAATTTTAAAGGAAAATGGCTGATCATCGATTTCTGGGATAAATATTGCCTGTCGTGTATCGAAAGTTTGCCCGTAATAAACACCCTGCAAAAAAAATACAAAAACGATCTTCAATACCTGTTGATCGGCCGGGAAGATAACAATCATGGTATCCGGAAGATATATGACAAATTCAGGAAAGCACTGGATCTACAGATTCCACATGCATTCGACTCTTCCCTGTTCAGGAAATTCGATGTTACTTCCTGCCCCCGTATTATTATTGTAACGCCGGACGGACTGGTATATGCCGTAACCAATCATTTAACTGATCATGATATTGGGGATATCCTTGCAGACAGACGCCCGCAACTCAATAAAATATACCAGCAAAATGAAACTCCGCCGCAAAAATATACGCTCAGTGAGTCGGAAAAAAGCGTTGACAGTACGCTCCTTTTCAGATCAGTGCTCAACAAATGGACCCCTTCCATCCAGGGAAGCAGCGGCAGTAAAGTGATCACCACAAATGGCTACTATGAAGCTATCGGACGTAGCATAAACGATCTCTATATGCTTGCCTACTTCGGACAGGACGGAATAGATACAGCGGACAGCCTTTATACAGTTGTCGCCGGGAAACCTGTTTTTGACATGAGCGAAAAACAAAAAAACATTCCTCCCTTCGGCACAACCGTCTACTGTTACCGGCTCAGCCTACCACCGGAAAGAGACAATCCTAAAAATGCCATGCTGATCATGCAGCATGACTTAAACAACTACTTTGGTTACCACGCCGCCATTGAAGAAAGAAAAATGCCTTGCTGGAAACTGATAGCGAGCGCCGAAGCCCGCAAACATCTGAAAACAAAAGGCGGCCATAAACTATATGAAGGAAGAATCGATACCGGCTTTGTCGCAAAAAACTGCCCGGTAAAAGAAATCATCTCCAAACTGGTATACGTTGACGCTCCTGTGATTGACCATACCGGCATTGATGGAAATATTGACATTACGCTGAGACACGTCCTCACAAATATAGAAGAAATTCAAAAAGGGCTGAAAGAAAATGGATTATCTCTCGTAAAGAGTCAGACAAAGATGAAAGTACTCGTTATCAGGGCGGCAAAACCTGACTAGGCCTGTATTACAATAAAGACAGCTGAAGGGTATACCTTCAGCTGTCAGACAAATGCTTTCTACTGGCAGGTCAATGTTAGATGAGCCTTTTATATTTGTTGATCTTGCAGTTGGAGTTAATAGTCCATACAATTCTGTGTGTCAGCGAAGCAGTTTTACAGGTTAAAGAGCTACCGTGGGCACAAGGAGCGGTAATCTTAGTACAAATAGTACCTCCGCCAACGGTGGTTACCAGTACACGGCCAAAAGTAACCGCACGGCTGGCTGCTGCGCTTGAAACAGCACCTGCAATACCCAAAACGATGGTAAGAGCGCCCAGTATTAATTTTGTATTTTTCATATATGCGCTTACTTTTTAAATTCAAAAAGTAAGAAAAACTTTGAATTTTAATAATCCACCTACTCTTTTCCAGGTTTTCGGTTTCCCCTGTTAGTCAGCTGTACTGCAGTTAAGCTGAATAATATTGCACAATATTGGCTGCTTATAATTTTGCGGATGGTCCATAAAATCTCAATAAAGGATACATCCCTGTTGGATGGCTGTAATTCATAAAAAAGTGAAGCGCTCCGCAACCACCCCTCATCAGGCCCGCAACAGATTCGGTGCCCTGGTCCATTATCCAGAAGGCACTTCCCCGCTTACCGGTAATCAACAGATGCGCCAGATGCTGTGCGATCCAATCGGCCCTGCTCATCCACTCATCGCTTTTAAATACCAGCGCGGCCTTCAGATATACTTCTCCCAGACCTGACAGACCATCTCCCAGCGTGAAGTTTTCATTTACAGGAAAGGCAGGAAGATAACGCAACACTTCCTCCGCTATCCTTTGATAAGATGGATCTTTAAACTGCTGATAGGCATTAATAAATAAAGCGGCTATTCCCGGAAGGCCATAATCACGGCTGATTAAAAATGCTGCCGACGCTTCATTTGTTTTCCAATAGAAAGTGCCATTCCTGCGGACTCCCAGCTTCACCAGCCACTCCAGACCTTTCCGGATGGCCGACAGTACTGCTTCCGTAGGATATATTCCCACATAAGCCAACAAAAAATCAATTATTCCCGGAACACCTTCCACATAACCGATATTGCGGCTTCTCACGGGATCCGTCCGTCGCCCGGAAGTCCAGGAACCATTTCTGAGCTGACTTTCAAGAAGAATACGGACATACTCATCTAGCTGCTTTTTCACAAAATCCTGTGCCAGCCACCGGGAGCAATACAACAGCGCCATCCCCTGCCCGGCAATGCCATTTGCATAATCCAGACTATCTGCTACCGATGTAAAACATTCTCCCAGTAATGATAACTGTTCTTCCTCCTCAGGAAGATAGCCGGATTCAATGCTGATGGCAATACAAACGCCGATGCCAGCTAACCCATAATACAACCCTGGTTCGATCTCCCTGTTGTCTGCAGTTATTTTTCCCTTGATAAATGCCATACACTGCTCATAGGCGGACGAAAAAGCATCCATATTATATCCGAGTATTTTCGCCTTTGCTATAGCATATAATATTCCGGACATTCCACTATAAAATTCAGGCAGATACCTTCGTTCCATATATCCGTTTCTCCCATCAGCCCTGTATAGCACCGGAGCATCCCATAATAAATCCTCTGTGAGGAAGTCATCGCCCATAATACCTTTCCAGGCACTATCGATGATTCCCGACAGTGTTGCCGGTGTTAATCTTCCCGTAGAAACACTTCCGGCAGCCGTATCGCGAGGTTCCACAGCAGCATAATACAGCTGCAACGCCTCCAGCCTTGCGATCGCTTCGGGCAGCAAAATTCTTTGCTCCGGGTCTACAGATATACAGCCCACAATCAGCGAACCTATTTCCGGGTCTCCGGTAAAGAAATGGATACTATCCAACAGCAGATCGGTTTTTTTTACATTGTATTTCAAAGGAGACAACCCCGTAAATGCATATAGCAGCAATGCACCAACGGCATATATATCCTGTTTTGTATCAGGTTTACGGAAATACTTCTGTTCCCTTGAAACATAACCAGGTGTGCCAAACTTAAAGGGAGGATCGGGAAAGTTCTCCGTTGTAGAATACGACAATTCCATGTCTATCAGAAAGATCCGGTCTTTTTTATCTACCAAAAAGTTAGCAGGCGTAATATCCCTGTGTATATACCCCTTTTCATGGAACAACTGTATAATACGGACAACATGAATGACATACTTAAATAGTAGCGTTTTGTTTTTCAATGACAAAACCTGCCATCTATGTTCCTTCTCATAAAATCCGGCAATAATTGCTTCAAGGGAATTACCATTAATAAATTCCATTACCAGGTACAGATCTCCATTTTCTTCGAACAGATCAAATATTTTCGGGAAAGGAATATCTTCTGATAAATCATTACATAATTTGTACTGCCATCTCAACCGGTCCTGTATGTCACGTCCGTTCTCATCAAGCCACATATCCCTCTTTCCTTCTTTAATAATGCAATGGCGGAAGTTTAAGAAGTGCTTCATATAAATACCTTTCAGTACCCTCCCCTTGGTATCTTCCTTTATAACAAGTAAAGGCTTGTAGGTATTCTTAAATAATTTACCCGCAGGCAACGGGATCACTTTTGCGATAATATCAAACGGCCATTTCACATCTGCAGGAGGAACGTAGGGCATAATGAATTCATCAGGTATCAATTCCATCGCTACATTGTAAATATACCGTGTCCGGTCGCCTCCTTTTTTAATTACAGGATTATAACTGCCATAACGTGTGTATACAATACTTCCCAGGTGCCTGTCCGTAGGTATTGCCGGTCCGCGAAACCCATCGGTTAAATGAACCAGGAAGGCTGCCAGCCGGGCTATATCCGTATGCGGTTTAGGATAAACAGCCACAATTTTTCCTAAACGGTAATATCCGAGTTCCGCATCCAGCAGGAATTTTGCGGTTTCTATATCTCTGATTATTTTAAAAGGCACATCCAGGCGGAGCAGTTCCGGAATCAGGATTCTCAATAACGGTTCAATCTGAACTCTCACAACGGAAAGGTGCAATATCCAACCCTGTACCTGCGAAATTTCTCCCACCTGCAGATAAAAGTCGTTTATTGTAAATGCCAACCCGAATTCCTTCAGCAGCTCTTTAAAATCAACCATCCCTTTGGGGGTAGTATTCAATAAAACTTCGTTCAACCGGATACTTTTACTGGGAAGTGTTTTCATACAGCCGTCTTTTTTATTAATTACCACGCTTTCGTTTTATCAAGAAGCGTATTTACCGTAAATCCACCATTGATAACCACCCTGAGCCGTTTATGCCTGTCATATATCTGGGAAGATGGGATGTTATGTAATCCGGACAAGCGGGGAAACGAAAACGTATAATCTCTTCCAATCGTGATATTTTTATATTTACTCAGTTGGTAAAAAGAAGTGAATTCCCTTATCCGGCTGAGTGAATCTATACTGACGAAATAAAACTGGATATCCCTGACTGCCTCCATATGTTTTATCAGATCAATTGTTTCATCCTGGCAATGCTCGCATGTAGGGCTGAAAAAAGCCAGCACTGTTATCTTACCTGAGGGAATACCACCTGTATTGAGCAATGTGCTGTCTGGCAATAAAAGATCAAATACCGGCATCTCTATTTTTTGCCGGCAGGCACCGGATAAAAGCAAAACAATCATTAATCCTGTCAGTCTTTTCATATGCCGTGTTTATAATGATTCGTTTCCAAACTACGCGCTGCCCATATTCCCGTCAGTGCCAGCAGGGTATAACATAGATTAAATACGAGGTGCTGCTTCCAGGTCATCCATCCAATAACACCTCCACAGGAACAGGGCAGATTCTCAGGCGATATGAAAATCACCATATAACCTACGTATAAGGTAAAAGCGCTCATCAAAAAAAAGGCGTTGTATAATCCCCACTTCCTCCATTTCCCATTCAGCAGTAAAGCGGCCGTCAGCAGTTCCACAAGTGGTATCGCCAATGCCAGCAAACCGGCAAAACTGCTCAATAATGGCTGGTTGGTCAATTGCGTTTTAAAAACATCTAACGCCATTAACTTCGCTGCTCCCGTATACACAAACAATAACACCAATAGATAGCTGATAACATCAACGATGGTACTTTTTTTCATAGTCATATTTATATTTTCAGAAAAGGACTCACGTCCGCGCACAACAAACCATTTCATTCGCGCGAAATGAATAAAACAGCAAGGGAATTACACACTTATATGAATGGAAAGAATTACACTGGCATACTTTGTTATTTCGAGGGTATTATCAATAAATGTAGCAGGCAAACAATAAACTAAGGGTTTTACTCCGGGCTGTAGGGCTAATGTGCTGTCTTCTGTAAATATCAAAACTTAATACCAAATTAATGTGCAATATTTCGAATAAAAAAATCTACAAAAAATTGCCGGAAAATCGCTGACGATACTCCCGGGGTGAACAGCCCTGCAGCTTCCGGAATACAAAGGAGAAATAGTTGGTACCCGCAAAACCAACATGATAGGCAATTGTAGTAATGGGCATGTCGCTGTTTTTCAGCAGTTCTGTCGCTAATTTTACGCGGAGATGTTCTATATATTCTTTTGCTTTCACACCAAAATACGCTTTGAATCCTTTCTCAAAACTGCGCTGGTTCATACCGGCTTTACGGCTTAAAAAGTGAATCTTCAGGGGCAGATGATAATTCTCCTGTATAAAAGTTTCTATATCCCGGAAACGCTCCCGTTGGTCTTCTTCCCGCAAATGGCTGCCGTCGGCTATTTCCAGGGAGGAGAAATAACTGATCAGCAGATCGTTGATTCTTGCCTGCAAAAAAATGAGCCTCGCAGGTCCCAACAAATTATTGAGCTTCATGGCATCCAGGATGCGACGCTCTTCTACACCTATCTTAAAGACAGGGAACACATACCCCCGCTTTACTTCGTTCTGTTGTGCATCATAGAGTTCCTGGAAGTTAGCATGTTGTGATACAAAAGAGGACAGAAAATCGGCGGAGAAAGAAAAGTAAATTACTTCATGATCGCCGGCTGCCAGGAAAGTACTGTTTTCCGTGTGCGGAGGAATGTAGTAAAATCCATACTTCCCCTGCGGCATAATGAAGTTACCGTGGCCGGACAGATCGTACGAGAGCTTCCCTTTTATAATGCAGACCACCGCCACCATAGGCCGCTCTGTAACAAAATGCAGGATCACCGGCGAGCGCATAGAAAAATGCTGCCAGCCGATTACCCAGTCTTTACGGCTGATTTCCTGGGTAGCGAAATAGCCGAAATCACCTTCTGTATACCACACCTGCGCATCCTTTAATGCCATATCCCGCATATGTGTGGGAAACTGCCGGGAACTGCGGGGTGTGGATTCAGATCTGGTTGATAAAACGTACCTTATTGTAGCCGGATAGTCTTCAATAATCATTGGTTACTTTTCATTTAAATGGGTGAGACAAACAGCACACCGGTTGGCGCGGGCGCTGATGCCTGGTCAAATACCGCTACTGGAAAGAAGCGCATCCTACCAAATTAATCGGGAGCACTGCGGCTATATGGCGATAATAAAAACTTAACATTGAATCATAAAAGCTTAACACAGATCAATTGTCGATTTAACACATAACAAACCGGACATATAACACGAAAGCACAAACGAAAAAGGACCGGCATCACGCCGGTCCTTTTGTTCATTAGAAACAATCTTTTTTATACCGCTGTAATCCACCAGGTATTTCCAAACGGATCTTTGACACCACCGGATCTTCCATAGGATTGATCCGTTACCGGCATCACTTCCGTAGAGCCGGCCTCAATGGCTTTCTTAAAAGTGGCATCGGCATCTTCTACATAAATAAACAGACCGGCATTATCGGCCCCCCAGTTATCGCTCGTTTGCCCGAACATAATTGCTGCATCGCCGATACGGATCTCCCCATGCTGAAAATCCTTTGTATCTTCCCGATAGCTACGCATAATTTCTTTCGCACCAAATACCTTACCGGTAAAATCAAAAAAGCCTTCGGCATTTTTCAGGATTAAATAAGGGATTACTTGCTGATGTCCTTCTGGTAATTTCATAATCGTCTGTTTTAAGGTTAAATGTCTGGTACAAAATTGCAGCGCTATTTATTTCGAAAATTGGAAAAAACCGACATTCTGCTTAGTCGCGCCAAACCGTAGCTTCTGAACGACCAGAGAAATACTGTTTGGGATGCATACCGGAAAAGGTTTTGAAGTCACTGATAAAATGCGACTGATCATAATAACCACATTCCTGTGCCAGGCTACCAAGACTCATTTCCCGGCGATGATAAAAAGCGGTGGCCGACTGGAAACGGACAATGCGCGAATAGAGTTTCGGAGATAACCCGGCGTACTGTTTAAACTGTCGCTCAAACTGCCGCTCCGATAAATAATACGCTTTCGAAAGCGACTGGATACTCGCGGATGACCGCCGATGAACAATATCGCGTATAGCAGCAAATACCGGTAATTCTATGATCCGGCCAGCCGATAACCGTTCTTCGGTAAAGCGGCAGATAATATCACATCGCTCCCGATTGTTCTTCGCCAGCATCACCTTCTCTTCCAGGATGCGACCTGCCCCTTTCAACAGGTAGGACAACTCCGCCGTTGTATTGGCCAACTCCGCAGCCGATAGGGAAAAAAGCAGCGGAATCGCCTGCGGGTAAAAATAGACGCCAAAAATACGAAAGCCGGTATCGATGGTATACCTGCGCAGTGTATGGCAGGCGCCATGCACCCCCGAGGTAAAAGAAGAACTTATCTTTCCATCCTCCTCTATTTCATCAAACCGTCCATCCAGGTGAAAGAGTAACTCTACACAGGCATCTGCCATGTTATAGTGCGTATAACCCACCGTACCTTCCATCACCCAGAAAAACCGGATGAGGTGTGCAAGATGGGGCGGTGGTGGAATAGTTTCGTACTGCATCCCTATAAAATTACGAAGAATAATACAGCATTAATGGTTCACCTCCTTATTGCCCCGTTGCAGACATGCTATGATCAATAATACCATCGCTAAAATACTAGCCAGCGTACGCACCATATGCCAGTTATTCCAGGGCGTGGCAAAGGCGGTACGCACTTCATGCAATTTCGCAGCGGAAACACCTTCTACGCTGAAAGCCGCCAGCTGATCATTCAGCGGGATATTGGCAGCTACTGTAACACCAAAGGAGCCGATCCAGAAAATAATAGTGGCGGCCAGGATATATGCGCCGCGCCGGGTGAAAGCCGGACGGGCATTCATCCAGGCGGCCAGTAGCAGGAACAGCGGCGCACCGAAAAAGCTGGCTGCAAAGGCCGGGTTTACGATGGCTACGTTGATCGCCTTGGTGGCCGTTATATAGGCGGCATCGGGCAACTGTGCAAAGGCAAGGTTCACGGAAACGGCAAATCCGTAAAATACGCCCGCTACCAGGGCTGTGGTGATGGTGGCCAATGCCAATACAAAAATCTTCATACTATTATTCCGGGTATTTTTTATTCCCGGCACAATATTAAAAGCATTCCCGCTCCGGGAATAGAACAAAACCGACACTCAATCAATATAATTGGTGCCCACTTTGCCCGATTCCGGATGTTTCGCCGGCTGGAAAACATCAAAATAGTTGAGATGGTCTTTGGCATACAACGGTTGCTGGGCCTTTAAACGCCCCAGGAAGCCATTAAACGCTTTCCGGGAGGAAGTGGTCCACGCGGATTCCGCCAGGGCAGCAATACGCGGAAAAAGCAGGAAATCGAGGCGTTTGTCGTTATGAACGGTTTCGGTCCAGATACAACCCTGCACGCCCAGGATCAGCGATTCATGCCCCTTCGTTACCGGGATATTTCCGGCGGAGAAGTCGTATACCGCCTGCAGCGTATTGAATTCTCCGTCTTTCCACCTGCGTCCTATCTTATGACTGCTATCCTGTACAAAATCAAAGTAAAACGGCAACCGCGGACATAATACTACGGAATAGCCTTTCTGAAGCGAAAGCGCCAGTGCTTCCGGTTTATCATGCCGCCACCAGCACACAATGGTGCTGTCTGCCGGCAGATGCGCCGTAGCAATTTCATCCCAGGCCATTACGTTGTTATGCCGTTTTAATACGGTGTCGGCCATACGCTGTATAAAATAATCCTCTACCTGCTTGCGATCTTTCAATCCCATGGCCTGTTTCAGGCGGATCACTCCGGTATCACTATCCCAGGCGGCGTTGCCAAACGTTACTTCGTCGCCCCCCAGGTGAATGAGTTGCGAAGGAAACAGTTCATCCGTTTCCGTTAGAATGTCTGCCAGGTACTGATAGGTACCTTCCCGGCCGGGATTAAACGTAAACTGCGGATAACGGTCGGTACCACCGCCATCAAAGGCAGGATAGGCCCTGTTTGCCGCCGCTGCATGCCCCGGCATATCTATCTCCGGAATAATTACGATACAACGCTCCTGCGCATAGGCCACTATTTCCCGGATATCCTCCTGCGTATAATAAGCCGCCGGCGCCTTTGGATCCACGATATTGCCAATACCTCCTACTGTGGTCAGCAGCGGATACTTCTTTATTTCAATTCTCCAGCCGGGTACATCGGTTAAATGCCAGTGGAAACGGTTCAACTTGTAAAAAGCCATCCAGTCGAGAATAGATTTTACTTTCTGTTTTCCAAAGAAATTCCGTGATTCATCCAGCATCACCCCACGCCAGGCATATTGCGGTGCATCGCTGATCTCCCAACCCGGCAACTGGATCGACTTACCGGATAACGGCGCCACTTCTGCCAGCTGCAACAAGCTCTGTATCCCGTTGAAGAACCCCTCCCGCGCACCGGCAGAGATAACGACTTTATTGTTGCTGATACTAAGCGTATAGGCATCGGGGTTAGTTAGCCCGGACGCTTTCTTAAATACAATTTCAGCACTGCCCTTTTTCTGTTTCGTGACAGCGGAAATACCGAACCTGCGGAATAGTTCTTCCTGCAGGTAAGTACCCAGTGAAGAATCTGCTGATGTGATCACGGTGGAATTGGACAGTTTAAATGATCCATTCTTTTTATCTGCTTTCACCGGCAACGGGATCACCGGGCATATCTGCTGCGCCACGGCGGGCAACAGCGTAAAAGCAATAGCAATGGCTAACAGGTATTTTTTCATGTTCAGACTGATTTAAATTACAGACCTGTTATAAACAGGTCTGCCGGCTACTAAAAGCAGCCGGCAGACAAAATAATAAAATATGCTCAGTACTTCTCCATATTAAATTTATTCTCTTCGGTAATACGGAAAGGATGGTCGCCAATCCATTCTTTAAAATGCTCCCACTTATCATTG
This sequence comes from Chitinophaga arvensicola, assembly GCF_900110835.1. Classification (GTDB taxonomy): domain Bacteria; phylum Bacteroidota; class Bacteroidia; order Chitinophagales; family Chitinophagaceae; genus Chitinophaga; species Chitinophaga arvensicola. Next base: position 3,789,888 of record NZ_FOJG01000001.1, on the reverse strand, counting down.
TTGGCCAGCTGCCAGTGATTAAAGGCAATTTTGTCCCCACTGCCAAGTACCCAGTAGTGATAGGCTTCCAGGTGCCCTGCCGCCTTCACTTCCCGTTCAAAATCAAACAATACGACCGGCTTTTTTTCCTGGAATCCCTGCGCTTCATATTCCTCCAGGAAACGGCAGCGCACACGGTTCAATGAAGCAAGATCAATCGCCTGCTCTCCTACCAGCGCTTTACGCATCACCGGATCGTAGATATCCTTACCATAATTGGTTTTGGTATTAGCGGCTTTTAACAACTCCAGTAGGGCTTCGGGGCCGCTTTTGGTATTATAGGTAATATTAACATGTACCACCCCGGTGAAATTTGATTGCGGAGCAGAATCGGCCGGGAAACTGATCTGCTTTTTATATGTATTGAATAATAATTGGCTGATTTCTTCCGTACGCCGGGTACTCCGTTCCAGGTTCACAAATATTTCGCCGTACATCATCCCCCAGTACTTCATATCGGATCCGGTACAAAATAACTTTGACGCCCAATAGTAGTTAGAAGAAAACATCGGTGCTTTTTCTATCCCCTTTTCAAAAACACGCAAAGCATTGGTATATTGTTCTGCCTTCAATTCCATAATTCCTCGTTCCAGGTAGAGGTTACCTGCATCCGGATAGCGTTTCAGCCCATCTTCATAAGTAGCAATGGCCTTTTTACTGTCTTCCAGCAGGTCATAACAATTCCCCAGCATCTGGTAGGCCTTCGCACCGGGATCATCCGCCTTCAGTAACTTTTTCATGATATTGCGGGCCTCTTTGTAATCCTTCATCAGGTAGTAGGCAAAGCCTTGCTCATAACGGATATCGGGATCATCTGGTGTCAGTTTGAGGGCTTCTTCCAGCAGTGGCAGCGAAGCTTCAGGCTTCCCGCCATCCATCAGCCTTATGGCTTCATCTGTTTTCTCGCGGGCCTGCTCCGCCTTTGTCTGCGCCATCGCCACTACACCGGTTGCCAGCAGGCAACCCAGTAACAGAAAGGTTTTTGTATTCATATGTCAGGGAGGTTTTACGCATGATGCCATAGCCGATGCGATTCCATAAAAATAATAAACAAATGTAGATTATTATGCATAGTGACGGTTCATTCCCTTTATGCTACAACTCATCAGAAAATCGATGGTCAACTTCCCCACCGGGGGCATATTTGTATCATAAATGACGATGTATGGAACACCTCAATGTTTTTTTGATCAGCAGCCTGCTCTTTTTCCGGTCACTCACCGGCGATACCAGCGAGTTTAAGCTGGTAAAACAAGACAACGCCATCTCCCTGTATGAGCGATGGATCCCCGGCGCCGGTGGTGAAAATGTAAGGGAAATAAAAGCCGTCTTCCTCGTGAGATGTGCCGTGCCGGCAGTGGTTGGCCTGTTTAAAGACCAGGCCCATGGCCGCGACTGGAATACGAACGCCAGCGAATACAAAATAGTGCCTGCCCCCGATCCGCTTCACTGGATCACCTATATCCGCTATGATATCCCCTGGCCGGTAGATGACCAGGACTGCTGCCTGCTCTACCGCCTCCGGGAAACCAATGGCAGCGCGGAAGTGGTGTTCGAAAGTATCAACGACCAACGCTTCCCGTTGTATAATAAAACCACCCGCATTACCGGCACCCGGGGCAAATGGATCATGGAACCCACGCCCGGAGGGCCGCTGCGGATCACTTATATCGTTACCACAGACCGCAGCCGGAAAATTCCGCGCTGGGTATCTGATCCCATTATTCACGATAATCTGTTCAGGACAATGACAAAGTTCAAAGGCCTGCTCGAAAATAAAACGTATGCCCAACAATAATTACACCCTCATCACCGGTGCAGGATCCGGACTGGGAAAAGAATTTGCCATTCAATGCGCCCGCATGGGCAGGAATATTCTCCTCATTGCACTGCCGGGCAGCCGCCTGCAGTCGGTGGCCGATAACCTGGAACTGGAGTATCCCGTGAGCGTAAAAGTATTTGAATTTGACCTGTCCGACTCCGACACGCTCAAGCAGCAATTACAGCACATCACGGCGCAATATGATATAGATTTCCTGATCAACAACGCCGGTATCGGCGGCACATCTTCCATTACCAGCACCTCACTGGAACGGATAGACGATATTATTATGCTCAATGTACGCAGTACGGTATTGCTCACCCATCTGCTGCTGCCACACCTGCTGAAACACCGCCAGCCGCGTATCATGAACATCGCCAGCATGGCGGCTTTCACGCCTATCGCGTATAAAACGGTGTACCCGGCCTCCAAAGCCTTTATCTCCTCCTTCTTCCTGGGATTAAAAGAAGAAATGGCGCATACCGGTTTATCCGTGAGCGTAGTGTACCCTGGCCCCATCATGACCAACTCCCATACTTCCCGCCGCATCATCAGCCAGGGAAGAAAGGGACAAATGGGATTACTCGCTACGCCAGACATTGCCCGCATTGCACTGAAAGGTACCTTAAAAGGATACCCCGTGATCATCCCCGGTTTGATGAATAAAATTAATCATGCCCTCATGCAGCTCCTGCCGCTCTCACTCAAAATGAGGATCGTGTCGCGGGAGGTGAAGAAAGAAATTCCCTTTGGCTTATCCGTCTAAATAAAATACATGAAAAAAGTACTGATCACCGGCGCTAACGGCTTCCTGGGCGCTAATCTTACCCGGGAATTATATCGCATGGGCTTTGATATTAAAATCCTGATCCGGCCTTCGGCCGATTTGAAAGGCATCGCGGACATTCCCTGCGAAATCTTTTACGGCTGTATCGATAACAACAACGATGTACAGGAAGCCGTAAAGGGCTGTCATATTGTGATCCACGCCGCCTGTATCACCGAACAATGGGGCATCTCCTTTGCCGAATATGAACGCACCAACTTCACTGCTACCAAATATATCACCAGCGCCTGCATCACACACCAGGTGGAGAAATTCATTTACGTGAGCACCGCCAATACCATTGGTCCGGGTAATAAGAATAACCCGGGCAATGAACTCAACGGATTTACCCTGTTCAACGCCAACTCCGGCTATATCAACAGTAAATACCTTGCCCAGCAATATGTGCTGGAACAGGTGAGTGCCAGTCAGCTGCCAGGCATCGTGGTAAATCCCACCTTTATGATAGGACCGCATGATACCAAACCCAGCTCCGGTAAACTGATCCTGTACGGCCTGAAACACCGGTTACTGTTCTATCCCCCGGGAGGGAAAAATTTTGTACACATCAAAGATGTATGCCGGGGTATTATCAATGCGATTGAAAAAGGGAAAACAGGCGATTGCTACCTGCTGGCCGGACAAAATCTCAGCTACGCCGAATTCTTCCGGCTGCTGAGAAAGATCTCCGGCAAAAGGCAGTTGCTCATCCGCATCCCGGCCTTTGTACTGAAAACAGCCGGCTTTTTCAGCTCCCTGACACGTTTGCCCGGGAAACTGAATTATACCACGGCTTATCTCCTCTGCCTGGATAACTACTATTCCGGTAAAAAGTCCGAAAGAGAGCTGCAACTCCGGTACACACCGGTAGAAGCCGCCGTTACAGGAGCGCTCAACTGGTTTAAAGAAAATAACTACATTTAGTATTATAGCACCCACACCATGAATTTCCAGGAAAATGAAAAGTTATTCTCCAGTAAACTGTTTCTGTATCTGTCCAGGATACTGATCCTGTATACGTTCAGTACCATCTTCAAATCCTTTGATCTTTCCTTCATACATGGATTGCGCATCTTCGATTTCAGGGGACAGATGTTCAGTCTGTTCTATGTTATCTTTGGTCTGCTTGCGTGGGAGGGTGCGACCTGGCTGGCCCGCACGGTGGAAAGAAAAACCTCCGCGCGGCATACCTCCGGAAAGCTGGTATTTCTCTGTGCCGCCCTCCTGCTATACGGTGTACTCGTGGCCTTTCTCTTTGGCCTTTTTTACTCGCTGACGGATATCCTGTTGTTTCACCGCTATGAAGCATGGGAAAGTTTCCGCCGGTTCAGCTACAATCTGAACTTCGGCGTCTTTATGTTTTACCTGCTGATTCTCACTTTCAACGGGATTATATTCTATTACTCCGGCTGGAAAGAATACCAGCTGCAAACAGAACGGCTGATGCGCGAAAACATCCAGGCACAATATGACGCGCTGCGCAACCAGATAGATCCACATTTCTTTTTCAATTCCCTCAGCGTACTCACCAACCTGGTGTATAAAAGCCCCGATCTTTCGGCCGATTATATTACCCAGCTGGCCAAAACATACCGCTATATCCTTGATAAGAAATTCGAAAACCTGGTACCGGTACAAACAGAACTCGACTTCCTCGATGCTTACCTGTTCCTGATCCGCATCCGCCACCAGCAAAGTATCCAGTTCCATACCGATATATCGGACAAAGCCAGAACCAAAGGGATGATCCCACCGGTTACCTTGCAGATGCTCATTGAAAACGCCATCAAACATAACCGGTTCTCCGTACTGGACCCACTCACGATACACCTGAAAAGCGAAGGCAATTTCCTGGTGGTATCCAATCATATCCGGCCCAAAGCCCATCCGGAAATATCTTCCGGTATCGGCCTCGAAAATATCCGGAAACGCTACGCGCTGATCAGTAACAGCAATATTGAAATCAGTCAGACGGACAACCTGTTTATTGTTAAACTACCTATCATTACTGCCGCATGAGAATAGTTATTTTTGAAGATGAAATGCACAACGCCGAAAGGCTGACGCAATTGTTGCATAAGTGCAATCCGGATATCTCCATCGTTGCCGTGATCTCTTCCGTGGAAGAAGGCATCCGCTGGCTGGCGCAACAACAGCCGGTAGACCTGATGCTGATGGACATTCAGCTGTCTGATGGCAACTGCTTTGAAATATTCAGCAAAACGAAAGTACGCACGCCCATCATATTCACCACCGCCTATGACGGCTTTGCGCTCCAGGCGTTTAAAGTAAACAGCATCGACTATTTACTGAAACCGATAGACCTGGACGACCTGAAGAATGCGCTGAAAAAATATGAACAGTTCCGTCCTGCCACCAATTATACGGTAGACATCAGCCGCATTGCGGAAGAATTCCTGCGCCGCGACAGCACCCGTTTTATCGGGCGGATCAACAACCAGCTGATCTATGTAAAAGCAAAAGATATTGCCTGGCTGCAGTTTGCCCGTGGTGCCACCTGGGCCACCACCATTACGAATCAACGGGTACCGCTCGATTACTCCCTCGATCAGATCGAACAACTACTCGACCGGCACCAGTTTTTCCGGATCAACCGGCAGTTTATCATCCAGATAGATGCCATCAAAAAAATTACCACCTATTATAATAGTCGTTTAATTCTTCAATTAGCACCCGATGTTGATACTGATGTTATTATTAGCCGTGAGAGGGTTTCTGAATTCAAAAACTGGCTCGAAGGGAAAAGCGAAAATACCCCGGGCGGGTAACTGAGTAGCGCAGTTACCCTACCCCACTGAGTCTATCACTTCTTAATTTTTTTACAAATCAAAAAATATATTTCGTATACTTACATATTGCCGTTATACCGCTATGTTTTTATTAAATAGATGACAAAGGACGCTTTCCCATTTACAGGCGCTGAAATAACCAAGGCGCTGAACAACCAGGATGTATCCGTTTTCCGGCAATTATATGATACCTGCAGCGAAGAATTATACCTGTTAGCTTATCGCTGGGTAAAGGATAGCAGCCTGGCCAAAGACTTGGTACACAATCTCTTCGTCCATTTATGGGAAAAGGGAACTACCATCACTATTACCGGTAACGTACCCCATTATCTCTACCGCGCCATCACTAACCAGGCCATCAACGAACTGAAAAGAAGAAAACGCCAGGTAGGGGAAGACATCCTCCAATTCCAGTCGGATCACTCCTCCTTCTACGAAACAGCCGACTATATATTGCTGCAGAAAGAGCTGATGCAACATTTGCAGTCGCTCCCGCCACGCTGCCGGGAAATATTTATCCTGAGCCGTATCCGTGAACTTGAACCGGCCGAAATAGCCGAAAAGCTGGACATTTCCCTGAATACCGTGTACTTCCAGCTGTCTACCGCGCTCAAAACACTCCGCCAGATCCTCCCCGTAAAAAAAAGTTTGCGTTAGCATCAAAGTTTGCGCTTGCTGAAATGTCATTATAGTATACGCATATGGAAAATGAGCTGAATAATATCGTCATTGATTATCTGTCGGACCCGGATAATACTGCCAAAGCAGCCGCTGTGCAGCAATGGTTGAATGCCGACGCATCCCACCCTGCCCTGTTCCAGGAAATAAAACAGGTATGGGAAGCCGGTCGTAACCTGCCCGAAGAAACATTCGACCGTGATGCCGGCTGGCAGCAGCTGTCCGCACAGATCACGCCCGGAAAAAGTACCCCGGTACGTGCGATGCGCACCCGCTGGTGGTGGGCCGCCGCTATTGCGCTTCCGGTGCTGGCCTTCGCCGGTTACCGTTACCTGCACAGCACTCCTCCCGAATGGCACGACTATATCGCCAAAGGCAATACTACCGATAGCCTCCGCCTGCCTGATGGCTCGGATGTATTCATGAAACCCGGCACCATGCTGAGCTACCGCAACCGGCAACTGCGTATGACACAGGGGGAAGCCTTCTTTAAAATAGCGAAAGACGAACAGACACGTTTCAGCATAGCCATACCCAACGGCAACATCCAGGTACTCGGTACTTCCTTTAATGTGAAAACCACCAGCAGCTACAGCGATGTAGCCGTATGGGACGGAAAGGTAAGTGTACAAAGCAATAAAGGAACATCAGTGACCCTCACCGCCGGCAATCTGGCTATCGTGAACGCCGCCACCGGCGCCATAGAGAAACCGGAAGGCGACTATGCCTGGAGATGCGGATGGAGTAACCGCGATCTGGCTTTCAGCAACCAGGAACTGACCCTGATCATGCAAACCGTCGCCTCTTTTTATCATGTAACACTACATGTACCCAATGAAGACAGGCTGAAGTTCAAGGCGACCGTACGTTTTAACAACGTACCACTGTCCGAAGCACTGCAGGTACTTTCTGAAATACTCGATCTGAAAGTGGAGAAAGAAAACGATTCTACTTATTATTTTCAATATAGAAGAATATAAAACAACCAAAAAGCTAGTCAACCAAATTCAGTACTAATTACCAGGATCTAAAACGCAAATCAACAAACACGTTAAAAACACAAATGCGGCGAAGGCCGCCAGGCACTGTATTGCACACACTTTTACCAATTGGAAGCAGCTGATCCAACAGGAGAAAGTATGTCTGCCTCACAAGGCCCCCTATCATCAACAATCAAAAATAACTCAATGAAACTCATTCCCTGTATTTCCCTGATCTTCATGATGGTATGCTCCGCTGTTACTTCCATCGGGCAGGATAAAACCAGCGCATTGACAAAAAGGGTTTCTATAGATGTCACAGATAAAGCTGTACCCGAAATTTTGTCCCTGATTGAAAAACAGGCCGGCGTGCTGTTTGCCTATCCCAACCAGGTGATTGCCAATAAAAGCAAATTCACTATCCATCAGAAGAATGTTCCCATCAGCAGCCTGCTGCAAACACTCTTCCCCGCTTCACAGTATACCGTGAAAGCGATCGGCACACAGATCATCATTAAACAAACCGCCGGTAATAACGCGCCCGTAGCTGCCGACAGCTCCTCGCCACAAAAGATCATTGAAATGAATGCGGTGGTAGTTACCGCGCTCGGTATCGGCCGTCAGCAACGCTCACTGGGTTATGCTTTCACCGATGTAAAAGGCTCCGACCTCACCAGGGCGCGTGAAACCAATCCCATCGCCTCCCTCAGCGGACGTGTGGCCGGTCTGGATATCAATACCACCAACAGCGGTGTAGGCGCTTCCGTGAAAGTAACCCTCAGAGGAGTGAAAGTGATCGGCGGCGACAACCAACCACTGTATGTGATCGACGGTATCCCCGCCAACAACTCCTCTCCCGGCCAGGCAGATAAATATGGCGGATATGATCTGGGAGACGGCTCCTCTATCATCAATCCCGATGAAGTAGCCAGTATCTCCGTATTAAAAGGAGGCGCCGCTACGGCCCTCTATGGCAGCCGCGCTGCCAACGGCGTGATCCTCATCACCACCAAAAAAGGCAGCCGCAAAGGCCTGGAACTGGAAATCACTTCCAACGCCGTTCTTGAAAAACTGAACAGCAGCTACGATTTCCAGGAAGACTATGGCAGCGGCAGGGACGGTATATTAGCCAGGGATGTAGACGCCGCGAGAGGTTATACACAAGCCAGCTGGGGACCAAAATTCAATGCGGACAGTATGACCTGGATCTGGAACGGCACAAAGCAACCTTATGTGCGGGCACAAAACGCCATCCAGCATTTCTTCCGCGAAGGACTGACACTTACGAACTCAGTGGCCATTTCCTCCGGTGGGGAAAATACACAACTGCGCTTCACCTACACCAATATCCGCAACACCGACATCGTGCCCAACAGCGGATTACAGCGGCATAACTTTGCCCTGAGAGGTACCTCGCAGCTCACCAGCAAATTCAGCATAGACGCCAAACTGGCCTATGTCAATGAAAACGTCGATAACCGCCCGGCACTGTCAGATAATCCTAACAACATCGGCTATGTGCTAAGCGGCATCGCCCCCAATATCGATATCAACTGGCTGAAAGATTATAAAGATCCTATCACCGGTAACTATATCAACTGGAACAATAATAACTACCAGGTAAATCCCTACTGGGCCATCAACGAACAACCCAATAACAGTAAACAGGACCGCCTCAACGGCTTCGTGCAGATGAAATACCAGCTCCTGCCGGAACTCTCTGTACAGGCCCGCTCCGGTACCGACTACTCCCGCTTTGGCTTCCGCGAATTCATGGAATTTTCTACACCGTTTAATCAAACCGGCGCCATCACCATGAAAGACCGCGTATTCCAGGAAACCAATACGGAACTGTTGCTCAACTACGGCAAACAGGTACACAAATTCTGGATCGGTGGTAACCTCGGTACCAACCGCATGGATTTTCATGAAAATGTATTGAATACCTCCGGCCGCGACATCAGCGTAAAAGGTGTACAAAGCATCAATAACTTCCAGACCAAGATCAGTAACGAAATCATTAACCGTAAACGGATCAACTCTGTATACGGCGCGGTAAACTTCGCGTACGAAAATTACCTCTACCTCGATATCACCGGTAGAAATGACTGGTCTTCCACACTGGCTATGGGACAGAACTCCTTCTTCTATCCCTCCGTATCTACCAGTTTTGTATTCTCTGAACTGCTGCCTAAAAACAACCTGCTGAATTTTGGCAAACTGCGCTTCTCCATTGCACAAACCGGTACAGATGCGATTGATCCCTATCAGCTGAAACTTACCTACGGCAGTAATCCTGATATTCCGCTCGTAGGCGGCTATGCGATTGGCGGAGTAGCAGTAGATAAAGTACCTTTTAAAGACCTGAAGCCAAGCATCAGCAAATCGTACGAAGCCGGTATCAACCTCATCTTCTTTAATAACAGGGCCAACCTGGATGTGACCTGGTATCAGTCGAACACCCGCAACCAGATCCTGAATGCGCCGATTTCTTCCACCAGCGGCTATCCCAACGCAGTCATCAACTCGGGAAATATCCGCAACAGGGGTATTGAAGTGAGCATGCAACTGAAACCGATCGTATCCAAAAATTTCAACTGGGATATGAATGTGAACTTCGCACGTAACCGTAACAAGATCCTGGAACTCAGTCCGCTGGTATCCGGCTTCTACACGCTTGCATCCGCACGCTGGGCCAATGCGTCTATCGTTGCCAAAGAAGGAGAAGAATATGGTATTATCGTAGGCCGTCAGTTCCTCCGCAATACTGCCGGAGATCTGATCCTCGACGCCAACAATCTTCCGCAGTATGATCCTACAGACGCTAAACTGGGTAATGGCCAGTACGACTGGATAGGTGGTATCACCAATCGCTTTTCCTATAAAAATTTCTCGATCAACATCTTACTGGATATCAAACAAGGTGGCAGCATCTACTCCATGACCAACCTGCTCGCCTATGCCAATGGCCGGCAGAAAGGTACCCTTGATGGCCGCGAAGGCTGGGCGCTTTCAGAAAAAGCAAGACTTGCCGCCAATAAAACACCCGCAGAATGGACACCAACCGGTGGATTGCCGATCAAAGGTGTACAACAGGATGGCGTAGACGGTACCGGCGCTCCCAAATATAAAACCGCAGAAAGTTTCATCAATCCGCAAGCTTACTGGCAGCGGGTAACGGACAACATCCCCGAGCCATTTATTTATGATGCGTCATTTGTAAAAATCAGACAGCTGAACCTGGACTACAACTTCCCGAAATCTATTCTCGGCAATGGCATCATCCGGGACCTGTCTGTATCACTGGTAGCAAGGAACCTCTTTACCATCAGCAAACATATTCCCAACGTAGATCCGGAAAGCAGTTACAACAACAGCAACGGTCAAGGCTTTGAGTACGGCTCACTTCCTACCCGCAGATCTTATGGTATCAATGTGTATGCAAAATTCTAAATCACTACTGATGAAACGCAATAACTATACGCTCGTCCTGGTATTTTTTACGACCCTCCTGTTGGGCAGTTGTACCAAAGACTTTGAATCCATAAATACCGACCCTACCAAAGGTGACAATATTGATCCCGGACAGCAACTGGCAGCAGCCGCCTATTATCTTAATGGCGGCCGTGAAACGGGGTATCCTAATCTCTACCTCTTTCAGCCAAGGGTGCAATATATTGGCGGCAGCTGGGGGATGCGCACCGGCAGCAAATATATCCGGGATGATTTTTACAATGAACGCCCCTGGGAAATCTTCTATGGCAAAAGCATCAAGCAGCTGGCAGACATGATCGAACGCTGCAAAAACGATGGGAAAGTGGTGAATTACGTAGCTGCAGGCCGCATCCTGAAAGTCTATATCTTCTCGCTGCTCACCGACTGCTATGGTGATATTCCCTACAAGGATGCCGGGCTGGCATATTACAATAAAACCTACACGCCGGCCTACAATACCCAGCAGGAAATTTATATGGATTTCTTCAAGGAACTGACCGAAGCAAACGCCCAGTTCGATGATACAAAAGCACCTATCGGTAACGATATTGTGTTCCAGGGTTCCATCGCCAAATGGAAAAAACTGGCGAACTCACTCCGGCTGCGACTCGGTATGCGCCTGTCTAAAATTGATCCCGCTACTGCTGCCAAAGAAGTTCAGGCAGCCGTTACCGCCGGTGTGATGAAAACGGCAGATGATAATTTCAAGATGATCCATGAAAACTTCAACTTCCCTGATCTTCGTGGCAATGGACTGTCGCAGGCTTTACAGGAAGACCAGACCTACAACTACACGCTCGGCTGCAGCACTTTTGTCAATTACCTGAAAGGAGAAAATGACCCGAGACTACCAGCGATCTTTATTAATAAAGATGCCGCCGGCAACGACATCACTGCTAAAACCAATTATTTCACCCTCGCCCCCGGCCTTTACTGGTGGGATAACTGGGGCGATTTCACGGCTGCAGATGGTACCGTTATTCCGCATGGCGCCAAATTCACCAAGATCAATGCGCCTTTCTATCAGCTAAACGCTCCTTTCCTTCATATGGGCATAGCGGAAACAGAATTCCTGCTGGCAGAAGCAGCCTCCAGGAACTGGATTGCAGATGATGCCAATACACACTACCAGCTCGGCATCCGGGCTGCCATGAAACAACTGGAACTTTATCCGGGCATGACACCCATCAACGGCACACTGGTAGATAACTTTGTAGCAGCCCATACCCTCACTCCTGCCAAAGCACTGGAACAGATCAATATGCAGAAATGGGTAGCGCTGTTTCCGAATGGTTACGAAGCCTTCGCAAACCAGCGCAGGAGTGGTTTCCCGGTACTGGCGGCCATTGAAGATGTGGGTGGCGAATCTGAAACAGGCATGAAACCATTCAAACGTCTATTCTATCCGGGCACTGAAGCCTATAACAATACGGCCAACTACCAGGATGCGCTCAAACGTATCGGCGGTAAAAATGATTGGATGCAACCCGTTTGGTGGGATAAACAATGATTGTCAGATACAAAACATGGCCCCATATTGCACATCAATATGGGGCTTTTTATACCTTTTAAAACCAGGCTTATGCTCATGAAACATACACTTACTTTATGCTGCCTTTTCTTATTTCTGACCACCGCCTGTGCTAAAAAGAATACGCACAGCGAACCGGAACCACCCGGTATCCGCATACTGGGTTACTTTTTCAGCCCGGCCAACAACTGGCTTGCAGAACTCCCTACGATCGATCTGTCGAAAGTCACCGATATCAACCTGGCCTTTGTGAACCCGGATGCCAGCGGCACCTTCGGACAACATAACACCGAAGCATTACTGCAACTGACCACCAAAGCACATCAGCAGAAAGTACGCGTATTCTTTGCCATCGGCGGTGGAGATCCACCTGCCTCTTTTGAGCCACTGCTCAATACGGCCAGCAGAACCGCATTTATCAACAATATTGTGAACCTGGCTGTCCGTGCCGGCTTTGACGGCGTAGACGTAGACCTGGAAAATACCCTGATCACTCACGATACCACCCGCTATGCTGCTTTCGTGAGCGAATTGCAGGCCGCATTACACCAGAAAGGAAAACTGATTACTTCCGCACAGGTACAATGGAGCAGTACGCCGCAGTTTATGTCGGCCACTACGCTTAATAAATTTGACTACATCAATATCATGTCATATGATGCCACCGGATGGTGGAACCCTGCCGCCCCAGGCCCACATGCCAGCTATGAAAAAGCTACCGGCGATTTTGCGTTTTATCGCGCCAGGGGTATTCCTGCGGAGAAGTTGTACGTTGGTGTACCGTTCTATGGATATGCATTCGGCCCCGGCTTCCCGGCTACTGATGCGGGTAGTACTTTCACGTACCGCGACCTCGTGACCACGTATCCCAATGCCGCCGGCAGCGACGCTATCGTAGTGAAAGATAAAGGCACGATTTATTACAATGGAACCGGAACAATAGAAAAGAAAACCGCTTTTGTGAAAAGCAATGGTGGTGCAGGAATTATGATCTGGCACCTGCAACAGGATGTGGCAACAGGTGATAAAAATTCCCTGTTGAACGCAATCTATAATAAGGCGCGCGGGAAATAACTAATTTGTTTTGAAGTAAATTTTAAAGGTGCTTCCCTGGTTTAACACGCTGTCTACCGCTGTCATACCACCGGAAGCATCTACTATTTTCCGGACCAGGAATAATCCGATACCCAGTCCCTCTATCTCCGGATGCAGGCGTTTATACATGCTAAAAACGGCTCCCAGCTTGTCCTGCTCAATGCCGATCCCGTTGTCTTTTACTTCCATCAACAGGAAACCATTCTCCTTCCGGGTACTTATTTCGATTTTCAGCGGGCGGTCTGCCGCCCTGAATTTAACCGCATTGGTAATAAGGTTATAAAGAATGCTGCGCAGGTTTTTCCTGGAGAAAATCAACTTGTTCTCTGCCAGGTTACGGGAAATCACCGCAGTGGCTGCCTGCATTTTGTCCTGGATACTGAAGAACACTTCATCCAGTACCGAACCGATCTCTACTTCCTGTACCTCTTTCACGGCTTCGCTTTCTATCTTTCCTACTTCCGCCAGCTCCCGCAGATTTTCTTTGAAGCGCTTAATAGAGGTTCCGATCATATCCGTATACAACACAATGTCCTTATCCTCCATATCCACCTTTTCATTCAACAACTGCATCAGGCCTTCTATACTGGTCAATGGGCCCAGCAGATCATGAGAGGCGGAGTTTACAAAATTATCCAGGTCTTCGTTGATCCGTTGCAGGCTCAGGTTCGACCGGTTCAGTTCCAGTTCGGCCTTCTTTAACAACGAAATATCATTGAAAGAAATAATGGCGCCGTCCTGCAAATGATCCAACTGCCGGATATAAGGCATTACCATCATCTGGTACCAGTTGCCGTTAAAGGATTCTACTACTCTCGACAATACTACACCCTTGTCAATTACCTGCCGGAGATCCTGCTCCAGGGAATTGTCTTTAAAATTGACCGTAATATCATGGATAGGGCGCCCAATATCGCTTTCCTGGAGATTGATATGCCGGATAGCAGCGGGAGAGAATTTTTTCAACAACAGTTTATTGTCTACAAACAATTGTCCGTTGAGATTACTGCGGAAATAATTGTCCATATCGTCATTCAGTACGATCAGTTCTCTTATTTTAAGCTGGTAATCGGTATTGATCGTTTGCAGCTCTTCGTTCACCGACTGCATTTCTTCATTGGCACTCTGCATCTCTTCATTGGCAGAGACGAGTTCTTCATTGAACGATTGCATATTTTCATTGGAGGCATCCAGTTTCTCCATTGCTTCCTGTAAACGCTGCCGTGTATCTTTCAGTTCTTCTTCCAGACTTTGCAAACCGGCGTTGAGGTATACCTGCAAATCAAATGCAGGCGCCGCCGGTGTTTCCACCGTCTTGTTTTCTGTAAACAATACCAGCAGCAGCGCACGATCAGCTTCCCTTGTATGCAAAGGACGGATAGTGAGATTAATTACTTTAGGCGGGGCATACTCTGCTACAGCGATACCTGTTACTGTTACCCGCTCATTATTTTTCAACGCTTCTCTTGCTGCGGTGGCATATACCACGCTCAGCGATCCGGGCAGCAGGTCCATCAGGTTAAAACTGAAAACCTGTTGCTGCAGAAAGCGTTCTACTTTACCGAAATATTTTACCACCCGATGGTCAGTGTCTACACAAACACCGGCAAAATCGCTTTCGGCAAACAGCAATTCGTTCACTTCTTCCAGCATCATACTTTTCTTTCCGGTATTACCGGTTTTTTTTGAAGGTACCAATGGCGCCATGCTACTATCTGCTAATGTCACGGGTGTAAAGATATCAAACCTTACGGACCTCGCAGATGCCTGATTGCGGTATATTTTCCATTTTTTATCGATCTCCGTGAGATGAGGTTGCAGCATGCCCATATTTTCACTCGATCCCAGGAACAGGTAGCCCTGCTGGCTTAATCCGAAATGCAGCATTGCCAGCGCCTTTTGCTGCAATGATATATTCATATAGATCAGCAGGTTCCGGCAACTGATCAGATCCATGTTACAATAAGGCGGATTCTTTACCACATTATGCTGTGCAAAAATCAACATCTTACGGATATGTTGCTTGATACGGTAACCATTCGCCTCCTGAATGAAGTGCCGTGCCAGTCGTGCCGGCGATATCTCCTGCTGTACCTGGTCACCATACAGCCCTTTGCCCGCAAATTCCAACGCGGACTTGTCTATATCGGTTGCAAAAACTTTGATGGTGATTTCCTTACCTGTCTTCTCTGCTTCTTCGTACAACAGGATGGCCATTGTATACGCCTCTTCTCCCGTGGCGCACCCGGCTATCCAGATCTTGATTTCTTCTTCCGGCTTCTTCCGTGTCATGATTTCCGGCAAAACCGTTTCCCGGATCACGTCAAACGCTTCCGGATTTCTGAAGAAAGAAGACACGCTGATCATAAAACTCTGCGCCAGCGTTTCCACTTCTCCGGGATGTTGCAGCAGATACTGGTAGTAAGGTTCCAGGAATTCAAAATTGAAATAAACCATGCGCCGCCTGATACGCCGCAATATGGTAGTAGGTTTGTATTCAGAAAAATCAAATGGCAGCTTCTCCCGGATCAGGTCAATGATCGCAGTAATACTCTTTTCTTCCATGGCTTGTATAGCGGGAGTGACCACACTCTTCTTCGACTTGTTTACATATTCTGTGATAACGGCCGGCATCTCCGCCGGAGTGAGCACATGATCTACCACGCCGGTGGCAATGGCACTTAAAGGCATACCGTTGTATTGCGCCGTAGCCGGGTTCTGCACCATGATCATTCCTCCTGCCTTACAGATGGTTACAATGCCTTCGCTGCCATCGTCACCGGAACCCGACAGGATCACCGCAATCAGGTGATGCTCGTTGTCTGCCGCCAGCGAATTAAAAAAGGTATTGATGGTCCGGTGGGGCGCAGCACTACTGCTTTTATCTTTCAGAAAAAGGCGACCGTCCTGTATTGTCATGGACTGCGGACTTGGAATCAGGTACACCTGGTTGGGCTCCACCAGCATATTATTGGCGGCTTCCTTTACCTGTAACTGACTATGCCGGGACAATATTTCCACCATCCGGCTTTTATAGTCTGCCGAAAGATGTTGTATAATAATGTAAGATGCCTGCGCTAACGGGGTATGATCAAAAAAAGATTGTAATTCCTCTATTCCGCCTGCAGAGGCTCCGATGGCAACAATAAAATGAGGGTCCTGATTATATTGAGTTCTCATGCAAAATATTTATGCTGTCTTTCCTGCCTATTCTGATGAGCTCACAGAGAAGTGTCCAGTGATATTTCCATCTAATGTAGGAAATATAACTGAACACCCTTTTTTTTTATTTCGACACGTCAAATGTTGATTTTACTGCACCTTCAGGTACTTATTAATCAGGGCTCCCAATCGTTCGTATCCTTCCTGGTTCGGATGTAACCCATCAGAAAACAGCGACACATCGATTTTTCCGTCCGCTTTCAGGAATAATTTACCTGCATCGAGAAACTGGATATTCTTACCTGCGGTACGCTTCGCTATCAGCTGATTGATGCGAACCACGCGGCTTTCCATTTCCTTGCGTGGCAATATACCCATGAGGATAACTTTTGCAGCTGCCTGCCTGGCTTGTATATTTTTCAAGAGAAATACCAACCCGGTAGCAATCTCTTCGTCTGTATTGGCCTGCAGATTGTTGGTTCCGATCATTAACACGATATATGCCGGCGAAATACCATCCAGTTCTCCGTGCTGTACGCGCCACAGCACATTTTCCACACGATCCCAGCCAAATCCCAGGTTCACTGCCTGTTTGGGCGTAAAATACTTTTCCCAGGAAAGGCTCCCGTTTCTGACTTTCGCCACGGGTTCTCCACCCCAGAAATTCGTAATGGAGTTACCCATAAACACCACCTTCGGTTGATGTGTTTTGTTATATGCCATTACTGCTTCATGCCGTGTTTCCCAGTCGTAGGTATTGTAATCCCTGCGTTGGGTCACTGCCGTAGTGGTAACCGTGTTGCCGTTTTCTGCATGCAGTATTTCCCGGATCTTTTTCGCATAGGCGTCGGCGTAGTGCATCATACCAATATCATTCGGATGCGTACCATCTACCATACTTTCAATATCCTGGCCTATTTCGGCTTCTGTGAGCAGGCTGATATTTTTCACACCGGCTTTTTGCAGGGAATCGTACACCTCCCGCAAGGTAGCATTTGCCTGTTTATAAGCCGCTTTACTGCTGAGGTTCATGTCGCCACCAGTATAGCCGTCGTGTTCTGTGAGCAGGATCGGTGTACCCGGATGTCCCTGTTGCAGAAAAGTTACTGCGTTGGTGATACGACGCTTTAATTCGGCGCCTGCATACTCCGCACCCGCGAGATTAGGTAAACAATCCAGTACAAAAAGACGGGCATCCAGTTGTCCTACAAACTCCTGCACTTCTGGCTCCAGTCGCCCGTTACCCGAAAAGGCCAGGTTAATCACCGGCGATTCCAGTTTACGGCCGAGGATGGAAGTCCATGCTAAACCCGGCCGCGTAGCACAGGCGCCCTGTGCAATGGAAGTACCGTATATCACCACAGGGGCTTCTTTACGTACCGGCAACGGTTGTAATAGACTTTCCTCCGGCACGGAAACAGACAACCACTTTACAGAATTATACAAAGGCAGGTAAAGGGTATAATCGATATTTTTAACGTGCTGGTCGTATTTCTTTAATCCTGCAAAGCGATATACAATTGTATCTTTAAAATCATATTTACCGGCGCACCACAACCATTGGCCGTCGATGCTTTTGGCATAGAGGTCTACCCCGCTTACACCGGTGGCAGGCATATGCGGCATTTCCTTCGCACCGCCCACCACATATTTCACTACAATTTCATCAGCATCCGAGCGGAAACGCAGGTTCATACCTGCACTGTTTTTCGACAGGTTCCATACCGGTGTTCTCACCGTCTTTTCTGCTTTGGCGGGTAAGCGGTCGTAGTAGTTATTTAAACCAGTGGTCCATCCACGTCCTTCTAAAGCGGACACGGTATCGTAAGCAGGAATCCAGGTTTTAAACGTGCGTGGCGTTTGTGCCAGGCAATGACCAGCTACAAACAACGCAACGCTGATACCGGAAATAATCTTCATTTTCATAACATCATAGATTCATTGATCACTAATAATAACTTCAATTGCCGGCTCCGGCGATCCTATTCTGCGTCTGCCACACAACGGAAGCCAACCGTTCCCGAACGGTCCATGCCCGGTGATACCAAGAGGTACTTCCCATGCTGCGTCAGTTTAGGCGTTTGCGGGAAATACCAATAGGAGGTTTGCGGACGATAATAGCTGCCGCCTTTTAATACAGCGGAACGTGTATGCGTATCCGTATATTCATCGGTCCATTGCCATACATTGCCGGTGAGGTCTTTCACCCCAAACGGACCGGCGCCTGCCGGGTATGCGTTTACGTTAGTAGGTGGTCTGCGTTCCCGGGTAGTATCCGGCACGGGTATACGAAGCGAGTCGGCTTCCTGCCCCCAGGGATACTGACGGTTGTCTGTGCCCTGTGCCGCATACTGCCATTCCCACTCATGGGGCAATCTTTTGCCCGCCCAGGTGGCATAGGCCCTTGCATCTTCTATACTTACCCAGGTTACGGGCTTTTCTGCCCAACCATCAGGATAATTTCCATGTTGCCAGTCCTTCAGGAAATGATGGTCATCCGCCGGATGATACCCGGTTGCCTGTACGAACTGTTTGTACTGACGGTTGGTTACCGGGTACACATCCATGTAAAATGCCGGTAGCTTCATCCCATGCCGGTGAACACGTTGCGGATGCGACTCCCAGGGATACTGCACCCCGATCGCCTCCGGTAACTCATTGCCTTCTATCATCACTCCAGCCGATTCAAAATGATACTGGTCTGTGCCCGGTATCCGGACCATACCTTCCGGCGGCTGCTGATACTTCTTAGTAGCAGGAATGAGCGTTTGACGCTGCTGCAAAGGAAGTGAAATTCCGCTTAAACCGGCCAGCGGTGTTTTGGCTTGTTGGCACATTACGCCCAGGAATGCGGATAGTCCAGGCAGTGTGGCATTATTTTTCACCAACGCTACCGCACCAAAACCATTTTTCTCTATACTAAAATCGAGATATGCCTTACCATCCTTCACGGTTGCCTTTAACTGCCGCCCATTCCACACATCATAATAACGATCGCCCGCGCCGAACGGCAGCGCCAGTTGAGCCCCCTGCTTTACCACGCTATCGCGGTTAACCAGCGTATAGACAGTCACGTTATTACCAGGAAATGCCGACGCAAATACGCCGGGTTGCTCCGTGAGTATATGCGGCTCCCAGTTTTCACTGCTCCATACCGTCGGGAAAAAGCGATAAATCTGCCGGATACGGCGAATGGCAAAGGCATACCGGTCGGGCAACTGGTTCCAGATTCCCCAGATGTTCTCCCAGGTATTGTAACCTACACCATTGAAGAAGGCATATTGCAGGTCGTCGGTTTTGTTCACCGACCAGCGGTCGGTAACATGTACCTGGTGCCGTGGCTCCAGCCACTTATATACACTCACGCCTGGTATATAACTGAATTCCGGGCTTCCCCATTTCAACCAGTAATAGCCCCAGCTCATCGTGTTCCATTCTACCATTTTCAGATCTCCGATATGGATCTCGGGCTGCAATACAAGCGGGTAACCCGCACGGGTATACGCATCTTTAAAGTCCTCACTAACGCCATTCATCGTATCTCCATTCAAGCCGTCTGCACCAAGCTCTTTCATCTCACCGGTGAGCGCTGCAGCCATCGGAATGCTTATCCTGCGTGTTCCATGATCCCAGATCATGATAGGAAAGAATACCTTCACTCCCCGCCGGTGAAACGCACGGATCATCTGCTGTATTCCTGCTTTACCACCGGGCATATCCGCCACCAGGTCGAACTGGTTGCGGTTGTCGATGCCGATATTCGGATAAGTGGGCCATATCAGTACGCCATCCAGGCCACCGTAGCGTTTTTCAAGGTCGTCCAGGAAACGGTCTACCGTGTATTGCCGGGTGGCCGTATCA
The DNA here is from genome assembly GCF_900110835.1 of Chitinophaga arvensicola. GTDB lineage: Bacteria > Bacteroidota > Bacteroidia > Chitinophagales > Chitinophagaceae > Chitinophaga > Chitinophaga arvensicola. Next base: position 3,769,589 of record NZ_FOJG01000001.1, on the reverse strand, counting down.
TACAGGAAGCGGTCGTGCGCCATTACCTGTGCAAACATAAAGGTTTGCTGCACCCAATTGAATTCCTTCCTGCTATATTCGTTGCCGTTATAAGACAAGCGTTTCTTTTCGTTGGTGCGCCACTGTTGTAGCGTATCCAGCCACTGCGCCCGCCGGTCCGTTGAGGCCGGACCGGCTATCAGCTCCTTCTCTGCTCCGAGCCATGTTACCTGCTGCGCGCAAAGCACCGCAGGTAACACCATTGTCAATATACCAATCGTTATAGTCCGTAGTTTCATTTAGTAGCCCCATTTTTTCATTACGGCCAGGTCTTCTTTCACAGCATCCAACGGCGCCTGACCCTGGTAGGACTCCTGCTCAACAATAAAATGATGTGTACCACCGGCTTTCTTACCCAGGTCAATTACTTCCTTTACTGGTATGATACCTTTACCCAGTACCGTGCTTTCGTATTTTCCACCCATTTCGCCTTTGTCTGTTTTTATTTCATCTTTCACATGCATCAGTTCAAAACGACCGGGATATTGCTTGATAATATCGAGGGCGATACCACCGGCGTGGTACATATTGCCGATATCCAGCTGCTGTGCTACCAGTGACGGGTCTGTATTCTGGAGAATAAGATCAAATATTTTCCTGCCGTTCAGCTGCTGACTGAATTCAAAATCGTGGTTATGATACCCGAACTTCATTCCTGATTTTTTACACAGGGCGCCGCTCCGGTTAAATACATCCATATAGGCTTTAAAGTCATCATAGTTCTTGCGCAGACTTTCATCCAGCCATGGGCTGATTACGTAGTGCTGCCCCACGATGGCGGCATCTTCCACGGTATACTTCCATTCATCTGTAAAATCTTTTTTTGCAGCATCCCAATGTTGTTTTCCCATCACGGTATGCCCGCTCGGCATCAGTAATCCCAGGTCGTCCAGCAGTTTTTTAAATTCTTTGGCGCTGTAGCCGTAGAACTGGCGCTTGCTGTAGCCGGCATGTTCTACATTTTTATAGCCCATGGCCGCCAGCTGTTTCAGCGTACCGGAGGGATCTTTTTTCATATCCTCGCGGATAGAATACAATTGTATTCCCAGCAATGGCTTCGCCGCATTGGCAGCCAGCAAACCTTTTGGCAGGAATGCCGCACCGGCAACCGCCAGGCTTCCCTGCAACAGAAAACTTCTTCTTGAAATGCTCATAGTAAAAGATATTTAAAGGTGGAATGATCTGTTATTATAGTGAAAATGCGAGGTAGGTATCTCCGGATTTCTTTCCCAGTTTACCACCTCCGCAGGCGATGACTACATATTGTTTACCGGCTACCTCATACACGGCAGGCGTGGCAAATCCACATGCCGGTAAATCTGTTTCCCACAACAGCTGTCCTGTTCTTTTATTGAAAGCCCGGAACTTGCTGTCGGCCGTAGCGGCAATAAACAACAGGCCGCCCGCTGTTACCACCGGGCCACCATAATTTTCTGTGCCACTATGGATACCTTTTGCTTTCAGTTCGGGGTAATCGCCCAGTGTATCTTTCCAGAGCAATGCGCCTGTATGAAGGTCAATGGCGCTCAGGGTGCCCCAGGGTGGCATTACTGCGGGGTAGCCTTCTTTCGTTAAAAATTTATTATACCCGGTAGTATGATAGGGAAGATTCGTATAGGCATCATCGTTTTTACGGGTAGCCATAAACGACGTTTGTTCTGCTCCTTTTATCTTCAATAGAAATACTGCCAGTGCTTTTTTCTCGGCTTCATCCAGCTGTTTAAAAGCGGGCATCATGCGTCTGCCGGTAGCTACCAGCTGCATAAAGGTTGTATCTGAATATTTTGTCTGAATATTTACGAGAGATGGAAATGCGCCGCCGCCTTTCTGCTCCGGTCCATGGCAGGACATACAGTTAGCGGTATACAGGCGTTTGCCTGCCTGCAGTTGCGTTTCCTTTGCCGGCGCAGGGGCTGTGCCGGCAGCCACCATGGTCAATATCCAGGGCATTTCGCTGGCGTTCACATACATAATACCGGTTTCCGGATCGGCGGCCGGTCCACCCCACTCTGCTCCTCCGTCAAAGCCAGGAAAAATCACCGTACCTTCTTTCGAAGGTGGAATAAATAACTGCCCGGTTTTGTAGGTGGCCAGTCGTGCACGTATATCTGCGTAGGAAGAATCCGGCACCAGCCGGTTCAGGTCTTTCTCCGCGAGCGATTGCCGCACAAACGGCGCAAAGAAAGTGGGCACCGGCTGTGTGGGCGATACCTGTTCTCCCGGCAACGCTGTATCTGCGGGTACAGGCCTTTCTGTGACCGGGTACAAAGGAACACCGGTATAGCGATCCAGTAAAAAGATAAAACCTGTTTTGGTTACCTGTACCAGGGCAGGTACTTTCTTCCCGTCTTTGGTCACTGTCACCAGCATAGGCGCGGTGGGCAGATCCCGGTCCCACAGATCATGGTGTACCGTCTGGAAGTGCCAGATTCTTTTGCCGGTAGCAGCATCCAATGCCAGTACACAATTGGCGAAAAGATTATTCCCTTTTCTTTTGCCGCCATAGAAGTCATCGGTAGCAGATCCTACCGGTGCAAACACAATTTCTTTTTCTTCATCCAGGCTGAATCCGGCCCAGGAATTGGCGCCGCCGGTATGCTGCCAGGCGGTGGTATCTTCCCAGGAGTCGTAACCTTCCTCTCCTGGTTGCGGTATGGTATGAAAAATCCATGTCAGTTTCCCGCTATGCACGTCATAAGCCCGGATATAGCCAGGCGCAGCGCCTGCAGCCTCACCTACCCTTGTGCCTACGATCAGTAAGTCTTTATAAATAATGCCCGGCGTGGTGGAGGTAATATCCAGTTGATCCATATTACGCCCCATATCACGGTGCAGGTCTACAAAGCCACTATCTCCAAATGCCGGTACCGGTGTACCCTGGGTCGCGTCTACACAATAAAGCCGGCTGCCTGCCGTATAAAAGATCCGCTGTTCCCTGCCCTCCTTTTCGTAGTAGGTAACGCCCCGGCATGCATTCACCTGGAGCGGGGATCCTGATAACTTCGCCGGGTCAAACACCCAGAACACCTTTCCTGTAGCGGCATCTACGGCAAACAGTTTCAACTGGGGCGATACGCCATAAAGGCGCTGTCCCACTACTACCGGGTTTACCTGGATCTGGGTTCTTTCGGCAGAGTCGCCTGTATGGTAAGCCCAGGCTACCTTCAGCTGCGAAACATTATTGGTGTCCAGCTCCGTTAAGGCGCTGTAATGAATATTTTCCTTGCTGCCACCATATACCTGCCAGGTACGGTGCGTGGAATTCCTGGACTTACAGGATAGTATAAACGTGGAGGCTATCAACAAATAGCGGAATCTGGAAACCATTGAAAGAGATATTGGTTTGCTGTGCCTTTAAAAATATACTTTTTAAAATAATTTTTTAATAAAACTATTAGAGCGGTAAAATTTTAGTTTATCATCTTCTCTAGCCCCAAAAAATACAACTATCAGCACTTTTCAATTCAGATAATTCCTTCCTATCTTTGACGCATAGTCATTACCCGATACTTATGTCAATTTACCGATCCCTTACCTTAACAGCAGTCGTACTGCTGACCTGCACTGTTATAGCCCAAAGCCAGACATTGTATAGTTATCAAGATCTTTCGCACTTCTACTATCAACGCCAGAAAGATTCCCTGAAAAAAGCATGGAGTTGTCCTTCTTTCTATAAAGAAAAGGAGACCCAGCGGAAATACAAGGAAATCTGGGACGGCCGCACTGATTTCATTACGGAAGCCATTGAAAATGATGGGTATGTATATGAGGCTGACATTTATAATTACCTTGATGGGGTTATCAGCCAGATTGTACGTGCCAACCCGAAACTGATCGCGCATAAGCCTTTCCTGATGATAGACCGCAGCACCTCTGTGAATGCCTATGCTACCGGTAACGATATGATTGCGGTAAACATCGGCCTGCTGGCGTTTGTAAAGAACAGGGAGGAGCTGGCACTTGTACTGGCGCATGAACTGGCGCACAACATCATGATGCATCCGGAAAACGGTATGAAAAAACGAGCGGAATGGCTCACTTCTGATGAATACAAACAATCGCTGAACGCAGTACTGGATTCGAAATACGAACGCCTCACCCGCCTGAAAAAAGTGTTTGAAGGCTATTCGTTCGACAGAAGCAGGCATCAGCGCTATCACGAAGGAGATGCCGATTCACTGGCCCTGATCCTGCTTAAAAACAGCCGGATTGAAATTGATCCATCGTTCTTCCTGCGACTCGACAGTGCAGATATCCAATACCGTCAACCATTAAAGAAAAATGTGAAAGATTACTTCGCCGCCTATCAACTGACAGTGGAAGATAGCTGGATGGTAAAACGCACCAAGGGGCTGTCTGCCAAAAACTACAGCTTCAATACCAGCACAGCTGGTTTGGAAGACTCGCTGAAAACGCACCCGGACTGCCAGGAAAGATATAACAAAACAAAAAGTCTGCAATCACCCAACAGCACGTTTACCCCCGTACCGGCTGCATTGAAAGATAAGTCCATGAAAATGATGGTCTGGAGTATCTATTGCAACGGCAACATGACGGCTTGTCTGTATCGCCTGCTACTGGAAAAAGACAAAGGCAACACCGATCCGTGGTACGACTTTATGTTCCATAATGTTGTTTCCGGGTTATACTATGCCGATAAAAAACTCAATCGTTTTAACGCGATCAACATCAGACCAAAAGAATACATCTCCAAAAATTACTACGAACTGGAAACGATGTTCGAGCAAATGCCGAGACAAAAACTGGAAGAGTTTTATAACACCCTGCAACAAGCTAATTTCTGGAGCAGCATGACGCCAGCCGAACAAGGCTTCAAATCCCTTATGCGTACATTACTCTCAGAAAACGACGACAATGATAAACAAAAGGCTGCCAAAGCTTTTACCAGCAATCATCCCAGGAGTTTATACTGCGAATTTGCCACACCTTTTTCAAAAAAATAATACTGTAACAATTTATCCCTAATCTGCACACATGAAACAGCTCATCGTAGCATGTACCTTATTGTTCTTCACAATAACCGGTACGTTTGCCCAAACAAAAGTTTTCAAAGAAGTTGGAAATGAAATGTCTTCCAGCATGAGAACTATCAGCCAGGACGGAACACTGGTAGGCTACCTCGTTTTCACTGAACTTGAAAAAGCCGACAAAGATTCCTTTAACTACAAGATCACGATCATGGATGAAAACCTGAACGACATTGGCGTAGTGAATTTCCGGGAAATGAAACTGGATCTTCGTTCTGTAGCCTTCGAGCAGGAAGTACTCTGCCTGTCGTACATGAAAAGTAACCTCCTCGGACATGCCATTAAAAAAAGGAAAGAAATCCGTGAAGCGGTATCCAAAGGTTACATGGCCGTATTTACACAGTTCATTGACCTGACCGGAAAAGTATTAAAAACCAATACCATCAAAGTAGGCGTAGACCTCGCAACAGAATATAGAAAAGGTCAGCTGGACATCGGTAACGGTGGTTTGAAAGAACCATTGCGCGTAAGCAATATTGCCGGAAAAGGATTTGCCTGTTTCTTTGGCGATGACCGGGGAAAATTCCTTTACATCTATGATATCAAAGGTAACCAGACCTGGCAAAAGAAAATTGGCGGTGAAGAAGGAGATTACAACATGCTCGTATCCGGTCATGATGTATATTTCCTGTTGCAGAAAAAAGATGAGAAACACGGTGGTGGCTTCTATGTATTTGGTTATGGATTGGAAGACAGCACCTCTATCCCCAAATATTACCTGAAAGACAAAAAAGGCAATCCCCTGCAGGTGCAGGCATTCTCAAATGATCCGGTATCCGGCAAACCATTTGTGTCTGGTAAAATCATCAATCCCCGCAGAAACCGTGCACTGGTTACCTATAAATCCATCGCCAAAGGAAATTACCTGGGGCTGTTTACCGTTAATATCGACGGCCGCAAAAAAGATAGTATCAAACACGTTTATAACTATTGGAATGATGTAAAAAATCCTATTGCCAATTCAAAAGGCAGGCTGCATGCGAATAAATCTTACCTGCTGGCAGGACCTTCTTTTAAAGACTACTCCGGCAATACCTATTTTACCGGATCAGCTTTAAAAAGAAGAATGAACGTAGGTCTGGTCGCTGCCGAAGTAGCTACTGTACCGTTGGTGATTGTTTCCCCCATCATGCTGGGCTATTTTGGTACCCGGAAATTCACTATCCGTGATGCGATGGTGATCAAACAAACACCAGATGGCGCGCTGTCGGTCGACAACACCATCCCGGTATTGCCCAGTCGTGGTATGCCCTGCAATTACTCGCTGTTGCTGGCCGACAATAAATCGTACTATACCGTTAGCTCTTCGGATACCAAGTCTACTTATCTGATCATTACCGACCAGAAGAACATTAACTTCTATAGTGTTGATCAGAAGAAAGTACTGCGTACTATTTCCCGTAAAGACGGTAACCTGGAAACATACATTTTCCCTGCCAAAGAAGGGCATGTAATGGTGTCTGAATACAATAAAAAAGAAAAGACCAGGCGCTTCTCTATTGAGGCGATCTGATAGAACTGCTCTTCATAAACAGGAAGGGGGCGTCTCAATTGATATTGAGACGCCCCCTTCCTGTTATTCAGCAAGTATATTATAATTTCGATAACTCCGCCTGGTAGTCTGCCAGCGATAATACTCCGGCGGCAAAACTGTTCTCCAGCAACTTCGTCCGTTCCGTTTTTGTAAGCGGCCGGTCGTAAATAGTTTGCAGGATATCTGCTTCATCGGCCTGCGGCACGGTAACATCCGTCAGCTCATCGAATGCTTTGAAATAGCGGACTCCTAATACCCGTTGGGAAGCAGCGTTAAAGTGGATCTCATCCGGATTGGCAGTCAACCCAGCGGCGGTAGCAAAATAGCAATGAGGCGTGTGACCTGCAAATTGTTGCAACGCCTGATTTACCAGGGGATATGTCTCAAAGTATTTACCATAGATACCCTTCGTGAGGTAATCGCCTATTCCGCCTATAATGAGCGGAATATCCGGCACATTCAATTCCTTGCGGAAGGCATTCACGATAACCGCGAACTTTTCGCCATAGGCAGCCGCGCGCTCAACAGAGCAATCACTTTCGCCCTGGTGCCACAAAATGCCGTCCAGTGCGCTGATCCGTTGGGCCAGTTTTGCCTGGGCAACCGCATGATCGAACAATGCACCGCCTACGGCCCAGTCGTCAAGACTGGTACCTCCATCGGCGCAGGGAATCAAACCTATCTGCTCACCTGGATGCTTTAAACGCCAGGCAGCTGCAAAAGAGGCCGCCAGACCAACACCAGCACCCGGCCGGTCGTAATTGATGGGCTCTGACATTGTTTGCCACAAGCCGTTTCTGAGCATTTTTATATGTTCATCATAAATGGGTGTCACTTCTTTTATGAACCCACGGCCAGCCATATTGGATTGGCCAACCATTAAAAAAGAATGTACCATGGTTGTTATTTGTACTAAAAATGGGAAGCAGGTTTCCGGCTGTCTTCGCCGCAAAGATACGATCCCCGCCTATAAAAAGAGGGCTGCCCCGGTTAATACCTGGACAACCCTCTTCTTATCACGGCAGATATACTATCCTTTTATCTTCATTACCAGCATTCCATCGGGTACATCACCAGGACGTAATCCCGAAAGATCCACTACACAATCTTTCCCCTGCTGTTTCCATTTTACGGCTTTTGAAGTACCCAATACACTCACTACGGATCCTTTTGCAGGCGTATAGTCCCGGATCAGCACCTGTGGCTGATAAGCCGGTACAAAGCAATACAGTGCGCCCGGTTTCCTGGTAAAGAATAATTCTATATTGGCATGTTCTGCTGATTTCTTCACCAGCTGGGTAATGCTGTAACCGGACATATACGCCTCTCCTTTTGTTTCCGGCTTTTTTCCGCTGCTCCATTGCTGGCTCAACTTCCAGGGTTTTGTATCATAAATGGCTTCGCCGTTGGCATCCAGCCATTTACCGATGTCCAGCAGTTTCTGCTGCATGATCACCGGGATACGCCCGTCGGCAGTGGGGCCTATATCGAGCAGCAGGTTACCTCCCCTTGATACAATGTCTACCAGCATCAGGATCAGATCACTGCTCTTTTTGTAGTCGTCGGCGGTTTCCATACGGTTGTAGCCATAGGATTGGCCGATGCCCTGACTTTCTTCCCAGATCACCCCCGGCTGCATGCCGCTACCATATTCCGAAGTCAGGTAAGTGGCGCCGTTGTTTTTGCCACGGGTATTACTTCCCCAGCGGTCATCTACCACTACCTCGTTTTTTACCGGAGACTCATTAAACAGCCAGGCCAGTAAAGAAGGGCTTTGCCACGCGGTATCCGACATCTCCCATTCTCCGTCAGAAAAGATAACGGAGGGCTTATAGCGGGTCACCAGGTCTTTGAACTGTGGCGTCATTACTTCTTTTACATAGCGCTGGCGATCTTTCAGCCACAGCGGGTTAAACCATTCGTACAGGGAATAGTAATAGCCCATCTTTAATCCCTCTTTGCGCACCGCTTCGGTCAGATCGCCGAGTAAATCGCGTTTAGGCGTTCCCGTCACAGCATTCCAGGAATGCCCCCAGGACTCATTGGCTTGTTTATTATCCCACAGGCAATAGCCTTCATGATGCTTGGAAGTGAGCACTACATATTTAGCACCGGAACGGCGAAACACCTCTGCCCACTGCTGTGGGTTGTACAGGGAGGCTGTAAACTGTGATTCAAAATTTTCGTACGGCGTATCTTTGCCGTAGTTTTTATCGTGAAAGGCCTGCACCTGAGAATGGGAGCCTTCCTTAGTGCCTCTCAGGTTGTACCAGTACCACTCCGAATAACCACCCGGCCCCACCACTGCATAGGAAGGAACAGCATACACGCCCCAGTGAATAAAGATGCCGAATTTTGCATTATTGAACCAGTCCGGGATACCCCGTTTATTGAGAGACGCCCAGTTGGCCTCATACTTTTGTGCAAAAACAAGGGAGCTGCTCAACAGCAAAAAGAGTATCCCTATACTGCGTTTTATCATAACAGGATTTTTTGTTTCATAACCATTTCAAAGGTACCAATTGCATCCGCCGATAGTAATGGTATTTTCCCTGAATGTAATAAATACTTGCCCGTCTCCACAAATACCGGTGTAGCGGGCACATTTGCCTGTCATATCTCCCCTTCCATCCGTAATGCCCGCGATGCCGTTAGCTTTGGAAAAATCAGTAGCTTTATCAGGCAGCATCATGAAGAAAAACATCTCTGTAAAAAAAATCATCCTTACGCTCCATATCCTCCTCTGGAGTGTGGTACTGCTATTGCCTTATCTCGTGTCCAATGCTGCACACGATTACAGTATCGGCAGTATCCCCGGATCGTTCTTTACGATCTGTGGCGTTATCCATATCGGTATCTTCTACCTGCATGCGCTGGTGCTCTATCCCCGGCTCTGGAACAAGCACTACTGGTGGGCATACATCCCGGCTGTGATCGTACTGATCGGTGGTTCTTTTCCATTGAAGTACGCAATTATGGCACAATGGTTTCCGGCGGTACAGCATGATCCAGGTACCTACCGGTTTGTATTCGCACCTTCTTTCGTCGTTTATGCGATCAGCCTGATTTACTGCCGGATAAAAGACAAACTGCAGGCAGAGAAAGCGCAGAAGGAGCAACAGGCCGAGCAACTCAGCAGCGAATTGAAATTTTTGCGTTCACAGGTAAGTCCGCACTTCCTCTTCAATGTATTAACCAATCTTGTTTCGCTGGCCCGGAAAAAATCCGATCAGCTGGAACCTGCGTTGCTCATGCTCTCCGACCTGATGCGCTACATGCTCTACGATACCGGGAAGAAAGTGGCATTATCTGAAGAAGTGACGTATCTCAACAGTTATATCGCTTTACAAAAACTCCGTTTTGGCCAGGAGATAGCTGTAAATACCCGGATCGCCGGCAGCAGGGATACCGCCGCTTTTACCATTGAGCCCATGCTGCTGATTCCCTTTGTGGAAAATGCGTTTAAACACGGGAGCGGCTATACGCCCAATCCGTCCATCGACATACAATTGTTCCTGGAAAAAGAGGTGCTTACCTTTGAAGTACAAAACAGATACGACAACGATCCAAACGCCAGCAAAGATGAAAATTCCGGCATCGGACTGGCCAATGTTAAAACCCGGCTGCAACTGCTCTACCCTCACCGGCATCAGTTACAGATCCGGAACGAACCACCGGTATTCCAGGTCACTTTAATACTGTCTCTTACATGATACGCTGTCTTGCTATAGATGATGAACAACTGGTAAGGGAACTACTGGAAGATAATATCCGTCAGGTACCTTTCCTCCAACTGGTGAAATCATGCCGCAATGCCATGGAAGCGCTGGAAGTACTACAGCAGGAACCCATTGATCTGCTTTTCCTGGATATACAGATGCCCCGGCTCAGCGGCCTGCAACTGCTGCAATCGCTGCAACAGCCTCCTATGGTGATCCTCGTGACGGCCTATAAAGAATATGCGCTGGAAGGCTTCAATCTCCAGGTGGTAGACTACCTGCTTAAACCCTTTTCATTTGAACGGTTCCTGAAAGCGTGTAACCGTGCGAGTGAGTTATACCGCCTGAGAAATGCGCCTGCCGCCATCGAAGAACATTCCTTTTTCGTACACGTAGAATACACGCAGGTAAAGATCCGCACCGCAGAGATTACCTATATTGAAGCATTGAAAGATTATATCAAGATCCATCTCACCAATCATCCCAAGCCCATACTTACCCGCATGACCATGAAGGCCATGGAAGAGAAACTCCCGGCCGGTGCCTTTGTGCGCACACATAAATCCTATCTCGTGGCAGTAAAGAAAATTACCACCATCAAACGAGATCTCGTATGCATAGGCGCCCTGGAAATTCCCGTCAGCGAATTCTTTAAAGAGAATGTTAACCGCCTACTGGAATCCTGAGCCTTACCCGTTTTGTCGCCACACTTTCCCATCGTGTCTACTCTGTAAAAATCCCGCGCTTCCCCCACCCTAGCTTTGCTGTTATAACCGTACAGCATCATGAAAACAGGGTTCACATTCCTTTTACTCACTGCCATTACCGCCGGCGCACAAAATAAACCAGACACCACGATCAAAAGCAAACGTGCTTTATCTGAAGTGGTCATCAGCGCCGGTACCTTTGAAGCGAGCGATAAAGCCAAAGGCGCTTCCCTTACGCCCATCGATGCTGTTACCGTAGCGGGCAGCAACGCCGACATCACACAGGCACTGCGTTCCCTTCCGGGGGCACAACAGATCGGCGAGCAATCGGGACTCTTTGTCCGAGGCGGTACCGGCGATGAAACCCGCCAGTTTATTGACGGCACCTTATTAAAAACACCCAACTACCCGGCTGTTCCCGGCATTCCGCAATATGCCCGCATTAATCCTTTCCTGTTTAAAGGAATCCTTTTCAGTTCCGGTGGCTACTCCGCCCTGTATGGCGGCGCTATGAGCAGCGCCCTTATTATGGAAAGCACCGACCTGCCGGAGAAGACCTCCGCCAGTTTCAGCGTATTTCCAGCTAACCTCGGCGCCGGCTTCCAACATCTTGCTCAAAATAATAAAAGCAGTTATGGCGCTAACCTGAATTACAGCAATCAATCTGTTTATAACAGCATAGTGCCACAAAAACCAGATTACTATGCTGGCCCGGCTTATGCAGATGGCAATTTTAATTTCAGGATCCGCACCGGAAAAACAGGTATACTCAAGCTTTACAGCAACTGGACCTACAGCGATGTGGGCATGCGCAACCCCGACATCGATAGCAGCCTGTTAAACTACACCTACCGCGTACGTGGCTGGAACAGCTATAATAATATCAGTTTCCGTAGCCTGCTGGCGCACAATTGGAAGGTAGAATCCGGCGCAGCATATAGTTCCAACGAAACCAATACAGCGGGTAGTCTTACGGATTGGAAAAACACCCCTGTGCCGGGTAAAACAGGCTTTCGTCAGATCCGCAGCGATTTCGCCCAGGCACGTATTGTATTCTCGCACTTCTTTCCTAAAGGGCAGGCACTGCGTATAGGCGGAGAACATTTCTACACGCACGACAAAGGCCATAGCAACGACAGCGCCCTTACCCTCACTGATCAACTCAGCGCCCTCTTTGCCGAAGGCGATATTTACCTTGCGCCGAACCTCGCTGCCAAAGCGGGTATCAGGGCGGAGTATGCCAGCGTGCTACATAAAGCAGTAGTGGCACCCAGACTCAGCATGGCCTACCGTCTGCCGGATGGCAGTCAATTCAATATTGCCTATGGCGTTTTCTACCAGGAACCGCTGAACGACTGGCTGTACCTGCAACGGAATTTAACCTTTTCCAGTGCCACACACTACGTGCTTAACTATACGAAAAAAGCCCACAACCGCTTCTTCCGCGCCGAAGCCTATTATAAAAAATACAGCGAACTGGTAAAGACCACACCAGATGTGAACAATAACGGCCACGGCTATGCGCAGGGAATTGAATTCTTCTGGCGGGATAAAAAAAGTATCAAAAACCTAGACTACTGGATCACCTATACCTATCTCGATACCAAACGCAACGATCTTAATAATCCTTACACCCTGCGCCCGGCATACGCTTCATCACATACCACTACCGTGGCCATCAAGAAATTCTTCCAGGACATCAGCACCAGTGTTAATGTTTCCTGGGCTTTTGCTGCAGGCCGCCCTTATTATAATATCAAAGATGGCAGCATCACTGATCAGGGCACTACCCGCACCTATAACATCGCCAACCTGCATGTGGCTTATCTCTGCTCCTTCTTTAAGCATTGGAAGTGGAAAGACTTCTCCGGCTTTGCCATGGGCGTCAATAATATTTTCGGCACCCAACAGATTTTCGGTTATCAATACAGCGCCAATGGATCGAATAAACAGCCGGTAGCGCTACCGGCTACACGTGGATACTTCATCGGCGTATTTATGAGTTTTGGCATCGACCGGACCGACGATTTTTTAAATAACAATTTATAAATCACTCAAAAAAGAAAACATGAAAAAACTATTCATCAGCGCACTCCTGTTCGTTTCAGGCTACAGCACCCACGCACAATCCGACGCACTGCAGGCAGCTGTCAACAAACTGGATCAGGCTAAAACAGTCAGCGACTACACACAATTGGAAAAAACTTTCACCGGCGCCGGTGGCAGCCCCGCCTGGTTATCGCCCTACTATGCGGCGCTGTGCAACGCAAAGATCGGATTCCTCCTGCAAGACGATGGAGATAAGATTGAGCCATACAGTGAACGAGGTGAACAGCAGGCCAAACAGGCGCTCGCACTGCTCGACAGCACCCGGCAACGCAGGGAACTGGCAGAAGTATACACCGTGCTCAGCATGATTTACCGCACTAAGGTATTCATCAATCCTATGACTTACGGCCGCAAATACGGGATGCTTTCCCAGCAGATGCTGGACAAAGCCATGGCACTGGAACCGCAAAATCCACGCGCTTTATACGTGGCCGCCTGGGTGAAATATTATACCCCAAGAATGTGGGGCGGTGATAAAGAAAAAGCAAAACAACTCGCCGGTGAAAGTCTGGCCAAACTGGCCAATCCCGGCACAGATGTGTACCCGCACTGGGGCAAAGCGGAAGATCAACTGCTGCTCAGTAAAATTAAATAATCTTTAAAACAAATAATATGTTCTTTGGCATTTTTATCCTGCTGCGTGTGCTTTTCGCCGCCAGCATGGTATTCATTATCGGATATATTTTCGGTGGCTTTTCAAAGAAGCCTGTGCTGCGCACGTTCGCTAAAATAGCGGCGATACTGGTAATCGTGTTGTTCATTATCACCAATGTAGTACTCATGCGTACGGCTATACGACAAGGAAATGGTCCCTGGTGCAAAGACAGACAGGAAAACACCCTGCACCCATAAAAGTAAAAAGCCCGGCTGGTGTGCCGGGCTTACTTTACATCAAACCTGCCGCTTTTAAAGACGTAGTGACTTTCGTAATCAGTTCATGCGTAATGCGCTCGTAGGCGTCATCCGATTCATTGCTCACCCAGCAACTCAGGATCACTTTCACGGTTCCACCTTCTATAGCGCTGTACCACACGGTTTTGGGCCGGTCCGGCACCACATCTTTCATACCCGTTACAATATCCGTCATAATCTTTTCCGCTTCATTCAGTTTGTCGGACAACGGAATGGAAAAGGTGAGCGTAATACGCCGCAAAGGAGTGAGTGAATGATTGATAATAGGTTTCTGAAAAATCTCTTTATTGGGAATGATCACATGTAGTCCATCTGCTGTAATCATGGTAGTAGCTCTCAGCGCAATATTATCTACACGTCCGGTAAATCCGTTTGTTTCTATCAGGTGGCCCACTTCAAAAGGTTTCTTGAAGGTGATAAATATCCCGGAGATGAAATTCGCTGTGAGGTCCTGGAAAGCAAAACCTAAAGCCAACCCTATAATACCCGCACCAGCAAGTAAAGAGGTAACGGCTTTATCGAGGCTCAGGATATTGAGGGCGATGAATAATCCCATCAACATCAACACAATGTAGAGTAAACTGGATACCAGGTTGGAGATGGCAGGCGTTTCAGAAAGCCGCTGGGAGAATTTGTAGGTGATTTTGCGGATAAAACGCGCCGCCAGTAAGAAAACAAAGAATACCAGCACCGCCAGTATAAAATTCGGCGTCATCTTTACCGCCATTACCAGCCAGCCATGCAGTTTATCAAAAATCAGCTGACTGTAACTATGAAATTGTTCGTCCATACACTATAGAATTAAATGCACAATAGCTGTAAAGTTTTCTACAAGCGCCTGCTGAAACAGCTGTGCTGTGAAACATTTACCTACCTGATGCTATATAAAGCCAAAGGTTATGCCACGAACAAAAAACGGGGAAGGATTACTCCCTCCCCGTTTTATACTTTATAATTTATACCCCGGATTCTGTACCAGGTTGGGATTCGCATCCAATTGGGCCTGTGGAATAGGGAACAACTGGCGGAATGGTTGGTCCGCAGGATGGAACTGCCAGGTGCTGTTCCATTTCCCGAAGCGGATCAGATCCTGTCGGCGGCAACCTTCCCAGATAAACTCGCGGCCACGTTCTGCCAGCAGGTTATCCAGCGTGAGTGTCAGCAGCGGCTTCCCATTTTCAAAATTTCGGGCACGCACCTGGTTCACCAGTGTGAGTGCAGGCCCGGCCTGACCGGTACGCAACAACCCCTCTGCTTTGAGCATCAGTGCATCCGCATAGCGGAAAATCACCAGGTCGTTGTCCTGATCGGAATAAGGTGTATTCTTCTGAATTTCGTATTTCACGATACGTACACCTTCTGTTTGGGTGGCATTGGCCAGGTCGCCGATAGTACGGGAGAAGATCAACGGCGCCCCCTGCTCTGTTTTCAGGGGCGTTCCATCCTGCGCATACTGCTGTCCTTCGAGGAACATGGTTCTGCGGTTATCATCCGTATCATAGGCTTCGTAGAAATCCTTTAGTGTACACCAGCCATTCCAGGGAGAACTTGGTAAACCGTAGGTATAACGGCTGTTATAATGTAGGGTTAGGTAATGCAGCATCATGCCTTTGGCATTGATGGCATCATAGGGTACCACGAAGATGTTCTCCTTCGAATTCTCATTCTTGGTAGAAAAATTCGTGAAGTAGCTGGGCTCCAGCTGGTAGCCAATAGCAGTAACGGAATCGCACATACGAATACAATCTGCCCAGCGCTGTGTGCCCGTGTATACTTCTGCGTTAGCATAGAGTTTGGCCAGCAGCATAAAGGCCATTCCCTTGCTCACTTTGCCATAGTTCTTTGTATCAAGTGTGGCGGGCAGGGCAGCGAGATTATCTTTCACTTCTTTTTCTATGAACGTGAATACTTCTGCGCGCGGCGTATTCTTTGGCGGATCGGTCTGTTCAAAAGAGGTGACTACGGGCACGTTGCCAAAGGCATCCATGGCCAGGTAATAGTGAAATGCACGCAGCACTTTCATTTGCGCAATGATCTGGTCTTTGGTAGGCAGTACTACCGAAGAGCCTTCCAGCTTTTGCAGGATGGCATTCACAGGATTCACGCCATCGCGGTAAATAAAGTTCCACATATCATTGATGTACTGATGCGTGATCGGGAACTCATGACTGATCAATACGCGCCATAAACCGCCTTCATTCCAGTCGGCTCCCCGGGAGGGCACCGTAGTTTCATCGGTGGTTACTTCATTCATTTTCCAGTAGCTGTCGCGGTAACCTCGCATTTTGGCGTAAGCACCGTTGGCAAAGGCGTTCAGCTCGTCTTCTGTTTTAAGGAAGTTATCGTCTGTTCCACGGTCGTAGAAAGTTTCGTCGAGTTTAGTGCAGCTGAAAAGGGAACAGATCATCCCGGTCAGCAATGTATATTTCAGGAATGTTGATTTCATGTCGATGGTTTTTATTTAAAGTTCACCGTAAAGCCTACAGCAAAAGAGCGTGTTTTCGGATATACGTTCCGGTTATCAATACCTGGTGCCAGTCCGTCGATAGGCAATTCAGGATCCAGACCGGAGTATTTGGTAATTACGAACAGGTTTTGTCCGGAGATATATACCCTTGGATTGGCAAACAACTTACTGTTGGCGGCTGGAATGCTATAGCCCAGGGAGAAGTTATCCAGGCGCAGGAAAGCGCCGTTTTCTATAAACCGGTCGGATACGTAGGTACCTTTGATATTGCTGTCGGCATACTTGGCCATGGCATTACGGCCCGGCAGGCGGCTAAAACGGTCGCTCAGCACCAGGTCGGTGGCGTTGAAAATCTGGTAGCCGAAAAGGCTGCGCAATAAAAAGTTCAGATCGAAGTTTTTGTAGCGGAAGGTATTGGCCAGTCCTGCCTGGTATTTCGGTAAGCCGTTGCCCGCTACGCGGCTGTCGCTGCGGAAATCGAAACTGCCGCTGCCGTCGATATCTTCAAACTGCTGGTTGCCATTGGCATCCACACCGGTATAGTGAGGAATGTAGAAGGTGCCGATAGAATACCCCGGTACTACTTTTACGATCTGTACGGCGGTGAGTCCACGGGCGCCTACTGTACCATCATAGATGGCATCGCTCTTAAACTGGTCGTTGGCGATGGAGAGGATTTCGTTGTAGTTGCGGGAGATATTGAAAGACGCATTCCAGCTGAAATCTTTGTGTTCAATGATACCGGCGCTCAGCGACAATTCCACCCCTTTGTTGCTGATTTTACCTACGTTAGCCAGCATAGAGGGAAACAGGTAAGGCGGTGAAGGCACGTTGTAATTAAAGAGCAGGTCTTTGGTGCGCTTATCATAGTATTCCAGCGTTCCGCTCAATCTCCCTTTAAACATGGTAAAGTCGAAGCCGGCGTTAAATTGTGCGGCAGACTCCCAGCGGAGGTTCGGGTTTTCATTCTGCCCGATCTGGTAGGACGTCACCCAGCGGCCATTATCCAGCACCTTACCACCAGGGCTATACGTTAATGGTGATTTGTAATTCTGTATTTCCTGGTTACCGGTAACGCCGTAGCCTACACGAAATTTCAGGTCCTGCAGCCAGCTGCTGTTCTGGAGGAAAGGTTCCTGCGTAATACGCCATGCCAGGGAGGCAGAAGGGAAAGTACCCCACTTCTTATCTTTCCCGAAACGGGTAGATCCATCGCGGCGCACCGTACCGGTGAGCAGGTATTTATCGTTATAACTGTAAAATACACGGCCAATAAAAGATACCAGCGAGTTTTCTTCCGCACCGGAGCCAACGGCCGGCTGATCACCCTGACCTGCACCGAGATTATTGTAGCTGAAAATATCAGATACAAACTGGGTGTTACCGGCGGTCATGCTGTTGTTAAAGAAGTTCTGATAAGAATAACCGGCGGTTGCTTTCAGCACATTCTTCCCCCATTGCTGGTTATAGGTAAAATAGGTTTCGAGTGTTTTGTTATCCCAGGTTTGCGAGGCGCGGGTGGCGGTACCATTGCTGCCTGCCCCTTCCACGACCGGTGATTTCTTGGAGTAATACAACCCACGATCGCTGGAAGCGCGCTCCAGTCCGAGTAACAGGTCGTAGGTCAGGTGTTTGCTGATATCATAGGTGGCTTTGGCAGAACCGATGAACTTATTCATGGCCCGCTGGTGTTTGATCTGGTGGGCCAGTGCTACCGGGTTATAGTTATCGTTGATATCCAGTTTTTCGAACCAGCTGCCATCGGCATTATAAATGGGTGCAGTAGGATTATAGGAAATAGCCTGTTCCCAGATGCGGTTATCACCGTTGCCATCGGGATCTGTGCCGATGTATTTGTTTTTTTCGCCTACATAGTTCATCGATAATCCAAGCCGCAGGCGGTTATCGAATACGCCCTGATCCAGCGTGATACGGCCTATCATTCTTTCCAGGCCGGAGTTGATCACCACTCCTTCATTGTTGAGATAGTTTACAGACGCGCTGTAACGGGTATTGTCCTTTCCGCCGCTCATCGACAGGTTATGACTGTGGCTGATCCCTGTGCGGGTAATGGCTTTCTGCCAGTCGGTGGAAGCACCGAGGTCGAATGCTGATGCGTCGATATTGTTATCCTTCAGGTATTTGCGATAGTCGGAAGCGTTGAGTACATCGTAGGTATTGGACATTTTTTCCATACCCACATACCCGCTGTAAGACACCTGTACCAGGCCTTCCTTACCGCGACGGGTAGTAACGATGATAACGCCGTTGGCGCCCCGGGAACCGTAGATAGCCGACGCGGAGGCATCTTTCAGCACATCAATAGACACAATATCATCGGGAGGTACGGCATTGATATCGATGCCGGGAATACCGTCCACTACAAACAGCGGCTGGCTGCTGGCAGACAGGGAGGATGCGCCTCTCAGGCTGATGCTGGTTTTACCGTTGGGATTACCACCCGGTTTGCTGATCACCAGGCCGGCTACTTTACCCTGGAGCACCTGTACGGGGTTGCTGATAATACCTTTATTGAATTCCTTGGGGGTTACACTGACGATAGAGCCGGTAAGGTCTTTTTTCTGTGTGACGCCATAACCGATAACCACCACTTCCGTGAGGGCGCTGGAAGATTTTTTGAGTTGTACTTCCATATTGGCTTTCACAGCCAGTTCCAGGGGTTCATAGCCTACATAACGGAATAACAGGGTGCCACCGGCCGGGGCATCGATAGTAAAGTTTCCTTTCTCATCGGTAAGCGTACCGATAGCCGTTCCTTTTACCTGCACCGTTACGCCGGGAAGAGACGCGTTATCATCGGCGCCGGAGATATGTCCTTTTACGCGGATATTTTCCCAGGCGGTATTTTCCGGGATAATCACTACCAGGTGGCCTTCCAGTTCTTTCCAGGCAAAGCCGCTGCCTGACAGTACTTTGTCGAGCACCTGTGCCAGTGGCTCTTCTGCGGCATTGATGCTGATGCGCTGCTGCAGGTCTACTTTTCGGTTGCTGTACAGGAAACGGACGTCTGACTGGCCGGCAATACGGTCCAGTACTTTTTTAATTTCCGTATCCTTTACGCTGATGCTGATCCGTTTCTGGGAATAACCGGTGGCAGCTACCTGCATACAGGAGAGCAGGACAATAAAGAATGATAGCTTCATAATGATCAAATGCTTAAGCATAGCCGTTCTTCGCCGGCATGCATCCGATTGGTTGACTTTTTCCATAAATTTGTGATGATAGGTGATACAATAGCAAGGCCCTGCCATCCGTTCCAAAGGGGCTGGCGCGTTGCTGATTAGCCTTCACACAGGGAATGTTAGTAGCATTTCCTGTGCTTTTTTTCATTGAACTGTGTACTGGTACTTAGTTTTTCATATCCGATTTTTAAAGGTAACGTGCCTAATATATGATGATCTGCGTGCCTTGATATTTATAGTGGAAATCTTCTGTTAATTGTAATGCCTGTAGCGCCTGGATAACGGTTTCTGAAGCAAAGGAGCCGCTGAAAATATACTTTTTCACTCCTTCATTCCTGAATTCGATCTGTACGCCGTACCAGCGTTCCAGTTCCCGTGCCAGTTGCTCAAAAGAGAGGGAGTCGAACTGCAGCCGGTTACTTATCCAGGCAGTTTCCCGGAGGGTGCTGTCAATGACCGGTAAAGCTAATGCCTTTGCCAGTGCGCCTTTGGACAGTACCGGCTTTATCACTAATTTCTCTTCCGGAGATGCCAGCGCCGTATGGCTGCCGACCAACAGTTTTTCGTACGGACGTAGCCGTACTTTCTGTTCCGGCTTTTTATTGAGGTACACTTCTACGGCGCCTTCCAGCAAGGTAGTTTCGTACTGCTCATCCTGCGGATAGGCTTTCACGTTAAACGCCGTGCCGAGTGCGTGGATATTCAAAGCGGCGGCATGAACGATAAAAGGTCGGTGCACATCTTTCGCCACTTCGAAATAGGCTTCCCCTTCCAGCCATATTTCCCGGCTGTTGGGATCCAGGTGACACTTTAGCTGGCTGGAGGCGTTCAGGTGTACCTTACTGCCGTCGCTCAGCACGAACTGTCGCCGTTCTGCCTTGCCGGTTTGCACGAGTTGGATATTGGAATCGGGCTGGGTGCGGGGCTTCCACAGGTGGAAACCGGCCATACAAAGTAATCCCGCTACCACAGCAGCGGCTGCCGGTTTCCACCAGTGCATGGGTTTTACGATCGCTGCCGGCGTGGCCTCCGCTTTGTCCATCATCTCCCGGAAAACAGCAAAAGAAGGCTCCTCCACTTCCGGCGCCTGCTGCCAGTATTGTTCCAGCACAGATAGTTCAGCCCCCCACTCCGGGTGCTGTTCCAGTAAAGCCGCCAATTCCTGTTCACCACTGTGGTCCAGCGTGCCGCTTAGTTTTGCCGTAATCAATTCATCAAAGCGATGATGCTGCATGTAGGTGCTGTTTAAATATTCCCTGTGTCAAGAGACACGGAAAAGGAAACGATTACCTACAGAACGGGAAAATATTTTTTACCGGACCGGTAATTGGGAGTCAAAGCCTTTGCCGTATTGCCGCAAGGCCTCGCGGAGGCGGCTGGTAGCGCGTACCAGCTGGGTTTCTACGGTACGTGGAGAGATCTGGAGGATAGCTGCTACTTCCTTGTATTTAAATCCTTCTTCGCGCACCAGGCGGAAAATGGTGCGTCCCTGGGGAGAGAGACTGGCAACAGCACCATCGAGCCACTGTTGCATTTCTTTCCATTCCAGCTGCGGATGTATCTCATTGGCTGCCATACCATCTTCGGCTTCCAGTTCGAGCCACTGGTGCTTCTCATGATCACGGTGATAATTGTAGCAACGGTTGCGCACCGCCGTGTATAAATATGTTTTCAGGTATAGAATAGGTTCGCCTTCCGTGCGGTTTTTCCAGAGTTGTACAAATACATCCGACACAATTTCTTCTGCCGCCTCCGGGCTGATCGCCAGATCCGTTGCAAAACGCACCAAACGGCCGTAAAGGAGATTAAACAGCTTCCGGAACGACTGCTGATCGTCCGTCATGTATACCTCATCCCACAGCTCCTGTAAATCAATTGCCGGCATAGTTCCTTATTAGACGAAAAACATTCCCCGTCAAAATAGCTAAATAATTATAATTTTCAACTCTCCCAAAGCAAAGATGGCATAAACCGTGGTGTTCCGATGCCAAAACGGCATTCCATCTAAACTGGAAATAAATTTGAGCCGGTTGAGATTATGGATAACTCAATTTCATTTCTTACGCACCAGGCGTCGAACGATAAGAGTTTATTAGATGCCTATTCCCAGACCGTTACCGGCGTAGTGGGTACTGTAGCCGAATCGGTAGTACATATAGAAGTACAGAAGAAGGTTACCGATCAGCGATCGCGCGACAAACGCACGCAGGCGGGTACCGGTTCCGGCTTCATCATCTCTTCCGATGGCTTCATTATCACCAACAACCACGTGGTAGAAAATGCGGAAAGCATCAAAGTCTCTTTCGTAGACGGCAGAAGGGTCAACGCAGAAATCAAAGGCGCCGATCCCTCTACCGATATCGCCGTCCTGAAGATCGATGAATCCGGTCTGAAGGCCATGCCTCTCGCCGATTCCGCCACACTCCAGGTAGGACAGATTGCCATTGCCATCGGGAATCCGATGGGACTGCAATATACCGTGACCGCCGGTGTAGTGAGCGCACTGGGACGCACACTCCGGGCCAGCAACGGCCGGCTGATAGATAATGTGATCCAGACCGATGCCGCACTGAATCCCGGTAACAGCGGAGGACCGCTCGTGAACTCCTTAGGCCAGGTAATCGGCGTAAATACCGCCGTAATCGCCTCCGCACAAGGACTTTGCTTTGCCATCTCCTCCAACCTGGCCGCACAGATTGCTGGGCAACTGATCCTTCACGGAAAAATCAGACGCGCACAACTGGGTATTGCCGCTCAACCGGTAAACCTCAGCAGCAGAATGATTGCCGCCAACAAACTCACTACCCACACCGGCGTATACGTGTTTGAAACGGTACCCGATGGAAATTACTACAACAGCGAACTGCATATCGGCGATATCATCATTGCATTTGATGGTAAACCCGTAGCATCCGTAGATGACCTTCACCTGTTGCTCTCAGACAAGCAGATAGGACGAAGAATTCCTGTAGATATTTTAAGAGGGGGACATAAGCAATCAGTGGAAGTAATTCCCGGAGAGATAACGCATTAAATGTGGTCACTAAAAAAGAGGAGGACGCCGGGAGCAGTATGCTTCCGGCGCCCCCTTATTTATTGCAGATAAAAAACCAAATTATCAACGCCACATCAACGTTTGCCAGGTAGCCAACAATTGCTTATCTTAAGCTACCTAATTACAACACGATGAAAGCCCCGATACGCTTAATATTCATCATCACCGTCACTACGTTCTTTGCCTGTGAAGCAAAAGCACAGGCGCCCAACATCCTGCACGACACCCTCTACTCTGCGGTACTGCAGGAAAAAAGAGCGCTGAATATTATCCTTCCAAAAGACACCTTCAATCAATACGAAATCATCTACTGCCTCGACGACGTCGCAGAATTTCAACGCATGGAATGGGGCTTCCTTCATGGCGAAGGATTTATTCCGAAAAATACCATCCTGGTGGGCATCACCAACACCCGGAAAAACGGCGCGGACATGAGAGACAGGGATTTTACCCCCACCGCTACCGGTGGCGTTTCCGGCGGTGCAGATCAATTCCTGCAATTTATTAAAAAGGAACTGATGCCCCATATGCAACAGCAATACAAAGCCGGCGCAAGCGGTCACACGTTGTATGGCGGATCACTGGGCGGACTTTTTGTGATGTATGTTTTTCTGACAGACCCGGATCTCTTTACTTCCTATATCGCCATCGATCCCAGTTTATGGTGGGATCATCAATACCTGAATAAACTGGCGGATAAAAAGATCAACACCTTCTCTTACGCCAATAACACCCTCTTCATCGCCGGTCGCAAAGGCATCGCGTTTGATTACATGGGTATTTCAGGTATGGATAGTATTCTCCGGGCCAAAGCGCCGGCAGCATTGGACTGGACCTGCATTCCCTTTACCAACGAAACCCATTACTCCACTAATTTCAAAGGCTTCTGGGAAGGACTGAAATTTTCCTATGGTGGCTTCTACGCCTCTACCGGCGGTTACAATACCTCCAGGAAAATATATATCAAACCCACCAACGGCATTGTATTAAAAGATCAACCCTTTACTTTATTCAGCTACAATCTGAATCCGGACCGGTATATTCATTACACCACAGATGGCAGTATACCAGACCAATCTTCCCCGACACTTAAAGGTGAAGAAACACCGGTTGCACTCCGCTCTGATGCGACCATCCATGTGAAATCAATCGGCAAAAGAACTGTATACAACCGGGAGGCAACCGCCTATCTGAAAACGGGCAACGTGATTCCAGCCAGCCCGAAACCGGCAGGAGTGCAGTCCGGCGGCCTCCATTACGCCTGCTATGAAGGCGAACCAGACTTGAAAAAACTATTGCCTACAAAAACCGGCATCGCAGATGAAACATTTGACATCAACCAGCTTTCAAAACAGCCTTTCTTTTACCTCGTAAAGGAAGGATTTATTGAAATCACCGCCCCGGGCTATTATATTTTTGAGATGGGTCCCGGTAATGAAAAAACGAAAGTGTATTTAGCTGGCCGGCAAATCCTGGGCGCTCATTTTGAACCAGGTGATGGAGAGAATTACGTGTTACCACTGGAGAAAGGATTTTATCCTTACCGCGTAGTTTACTTTCATCAAAAAGATAGTGGCCCCTTGCCGGATATTTACCTGAAGCTGCCCGGGAGAGATGATTTCCCAATGCCGCTGGAGATGCAGTATAGTAAGCGGTAATAGAATTTGTTTAATTTCACCTTACCTAATATAAATATCTAACTATGAGCCAGTCGGCCACACTTTATAAAACTACTCCTGAAAAATTCAGGTTAATAGAAGAGAAAAATGGGAAAGGAATAAATCCTACCGAATTGAGTAACGCATCTGTCGTATTCCAGGGAAGCTTTATGGGCACGGAATACTTGTTAAACAAAATTTTCTCCAGGAAAGAGATGAATGAAAAAATAGATATTTTCTCTCCAGCCACTGTAATCGGAGCGGCAGACAGTGATGATATTGATTTTGAAAACATCGATTTTGATGCGCTGGAGAACATTACAGACTATGTAAGTTATCTATCACCGGACGAAGTATATAGAATCAATAATTTATTGGCGACTGTTAATGAAACAGATCTTATTGAAAATTACGATGCCAGCGAGCTTAATGAACAAGGTGTATATCCTGGTGTATGGAATGATAGTGAAGACTTGCATGTTGCTTATAATCTGACAGACTTAGGAAATGATCTTGAAAACCTACAAAACTTCTTCCGTCATGCCAGTGCAGACGGTACCTATGTATTAGTTTACTGTGGTTGACCACTGCTCCCTGTTGTGTTATTTCGGAAAACGGCTTACAATTTGTGAACCGTTTCTCTATTCCGTTTACACATTAATGCTTAAATTACTGCTATGAAAAATTACCTGTTACTACTCCCTGCTGTACTGTTATTGGCGGCCCTTTCTCCGGCCCCGGTTGTCAAAACAATCCTGCTGAAAAACGTAACCCTCATTGATGGTAATGGTGGTAAACCAGTGCCTAATACCGATATTCTTATCAAAGGATCTACAATAGCGGAGATCGGTCGTGGTTTAAAAGCAGACGGTGCCACAGTGATCAACGGAGCAGGAAAAACAGTGATGCCCGCGCTCACGAGCAGTCATGTACACATCGGTATGATAAAAGGCAGTGACAGTAAAGAAGAACCATACACCCGTGAAAATATATTATCACAATTAAAAAAATATGGTGATTACGGCATTACCAACATTCTGGTCATGGGGTCGGATCAGCCGATGCTGTTTGCCTCCGGTCTGCGCGATTCTTCGGTGAATGGTTTGTTGCCCGGCGCCCGTCTCTTTTCTGCCGGATATGGATTTTCATCGGCGCATGGCGGTCCCCCGATGAAGTATGTGTATCATCCTTCCACCGTGGCGCAGGCGACTACCGAACTGGACAGTGTAGCACTCATTCATCCTACGGTAATAAAAATGTGGGTAGATGATTTTGGCGGCTCTACACCAAAAATGGACAGTGATATTTACAAGGCCCTCATTGCCCGCGCACACTCCCATCATATCCGCGTGGCATCGCATCTGTTTTACCTGGCAGATGCAAAAAGCCTGGTAGACAATGGGCTTGATATCATCGCCCATAGTATCCGCGATCAGGAAATTGACAACGACTTACTGCAACAGATGAAAGCAAAGGGCATCGTATACATTCCCACACTTTCACTGGATGAATATGCGTATATCTATTCCCGTAAGCCGGAATGGATCAATGATCCTTTTTTTAAAGCCTCGCTGGAACCGGGCGTATATGACATGATCACGGCACCGGCTTACCAGGAAAAAATAAAAAATTCACCGGCGCTGCAACGCAACATCAAAGCTTTTGAGACGGCGATGAAAAATGTTAAACGCATTTCAGACGCGGGTATCCTGGTGGCACTCGGCACCGATTCCGGTGCACAGCCTATCCGCACCCAGGGCTTCTCGGAACACCTGGAAATGGAGCTGCTGGTACAAGCCGGATTAACACCGTTACAAGCTATTACCGTAGCCACCAAAAATGCTGCTACCGCTTTAAAGATAAACGCTCATTATGGCACCATTGAAAAAGGAAAAACCGCAGACCTGCTGCTACTCGATGCTGATCCATCAAAAGACATCAAGAACACCCGGAAAATAGCTGCGGTGTATAAAGCAGGAGAAAAAATCAGTACGGGCCCCTTGTCCCGTTAGTATTTTTCTGCAATTTTGCGAACATGAAACTGCACCTGTTCGGCGCTTCCGGAAGCGGCGTCACTACTTTAGGCAATGCTTTGGCAGCACAATTAAACATTCCATATTTCGATAGCGATGCTTATTTCTGGGAATCAACCGATCCCCCTTTCACTATCAGGCGAAATGCCGCCCAAAGGAATGCACTTATCCGCGCCGATCTGGATAAACAACCTGATTGGATGGTAGGTGGCTCCATCATCAACTGGGGCGATACGGTATTTCCGTCTTTTGACCTGATCGTTTTTCTCTGGCTTCCCCCGGAAGTCCGGATGGCACGGCTACTTAAGCGTGAACAGGAACGTTATGGCGATCGCATCTCCCTAAATCCCGACAGAAAAAAACAGCACCAGGAATTCCTTGCATGGGCGGCAGACTACGATCATGATACCGGTATCGCTACCCGCACATTGAATGCACATGAACAATGGATGCAAAAGCAAACAGCTCCGGTATTGGAGCTACGCGGGGATAAGACCATACGTGAACGTACCCACGAAGTAATAGTGCGACTCCGCACAATGAATGTTCATTTTTGATACAATTATTCATTTTTCACCATACCTAATGTGATAATTATCTGTAACATTCTAAATGGCATCGTCTTTTCATAGTAGTTCGAAAAGCAACTATGAAACAATTTATCCCCGCTGTCCTTTTAATTATATCCGGTCTTTCCACGCAGGCGCAGGTTACCTCCGATAATCCGTTAAAAACGAAAATGGATAGCCTGGTACAAACTGCCTTATCCGGTTTTATGCAGCACCCTGCGAGAGTAAATGTAGAAGCAGGTGTTTGGGCAAACGGCCAGCAGTATACGTATCGCTACAGCAGTAAGACCTTGCCCGAACTCAACACACAATATGAAATTGGTTCGATTACCAAAACCTTTACCGGCTATTTACTGGCCAAAGCTGTGATTGAAAAAAGAGTTAAGCTGGAGGATGACATCCGGTTCTACCTGAATGGCGATTATCCCAATCTGCAATACAAAGGACATGCTATTCAAATGAAACACCTGATCTCGCACGTATCCGGGCTTCCGTTTATGCTACCTGAACGCAAGGATTTGTTCCAGCTACCGCCCGATTCCATTCCTTCCGTTGTTATTAAAAGCCAGGAAAACTACGGCACTGCTGAATTTCTGAACGATCTGCACCAGGTGCAACCGGATACTATACCCGGCACCAGGTTTAAGTATTCGAATGCAGGGGCACAGTTGATGGGTATCATACTGGAACGCATATACGGCATTTCCTACAGTCAACTGGTGAGAAAATATATTACACGTCCCCAGCACATGAAATACACTGCCACTGAAACGCCCGGCAATTCAAAAGTGCTGGCGAAAGGCTATAACCAGAAAGGCGCTGTAATGCCTTATATTCCGTCATTTACACTGGCGGCCGGTGGTGTATACTCTTCTGTTCCTGATATGCTGCAATATATCCGCCTTCACCTGGATGAAAACAACCGCGCGGTGTTACTTACCCATCAACCGGCATGGGGCGATTTTTCCAGCTTTGCTGTAGGCCTCAACTGGCAGATGAATAAAACGGACAAAGGCGCCAGAAGGATCTGGCAAAGTGGAGGCACCTTTGGCTTCAGCAGCTACTGTGTGATATATCCCGACCTTAACCTGGGCATTGTACTACTGAGCAATGAAGCTGATCCTACTGCACAGGAAGGACTGGGTGTTGCAGCGGGGAAAATCTTCGATGGACTACAGCAGACATTTTAACAAAAGGGGAAAAGGTGCTTGTTCGTAAATGAAAATCAGTTCCGGGATGATGAACATTCATTCAAGAGACACAAATACAATTTTCGGTTATCAATATGTGTTTAAGATAAAAAACGCACAGGCACCTTTTCTTATTAACTTATGAAATCCAATCGTCCCATTCTTCTTTTTTTCTTACTGCTGCTAACTTCCTGTTACACCAAAGAAAAGAGACTAAAAAAACAGATAGAAACATGGAATCGGAGAGTAAAGGAGGTTAGAGAAAAAGACAGTATAAATAAACTGCCATCCGGCCATGATTCTCTCTCGTAACCCCAACTCTTTTTCGTACCTTTCCACTACCTTCCAACGCGTATTATTCCAAACCTTAAATGATACCGTCATGAAAAAACTGTTCTTTCTTTTGCTCATTCTCCCGCTGGCTTCATCAGCAGATACCATTCCCAGCTATTACCTCACCCCTGCCGATGCAGCAAAGATCCTCGGCCAATCCGTACTGCTCACGCAGAAATCTGCTGACCAGGAACGCAATGCCATGAAATACCGCTCCGCTTTCACAGCGGTAGAATCAGATCCGGTATCCGGCAACACCGGTAATGTATTTTACAACTATGAGGAATACAGCTCCGTAGCTGCTGCACAAAAAACCTACACGAATATCCTGGACGACAACCGTCGCAACGGAAACATTCAACTCCTATCCAATACCGGCGACGAAGCCTTCTACCAGAGCGATGCGAAAAACTTCGATCTCATCATGGTCAGAAAAAAAGATAAGATCATCCGAATGAAGGTGAATAAGGTAACCAGCACCACTTCCGTTGCCGCTTTAAAAGAAACGATCCAGCGTATTGCTGCTACCCTCTGAACATTGTAAAAGCGAACGGATTACTGTACAAAACACTAACACATATTAATTATCCATAAATTAAAAATCACTGAAAATAGAAGCCACATCTAAGTGGCATCGCGTACGCTATCCGCTCATTATCAGCACCATCATGATCGCCAATCAAATGCGGTATACGATGGAATCTGACATGGGTTTCCGGAAAGATGCCATCGTTATGTTACCCGTAAAGGGTCACAATCCGGCCACGTTAAGCATCTTACGGAATTTACTGACACAAATCCCCCCATGGCCGGCTACCTGATGACCCGCTGGCTGGGCACTTTCACCTACCGCATCCACCTGGGGGCAGGCATCTTCCTGTTGGCACTTGGAGTTTCCCTGGTCATTGCCCTGCTCACCGTCGGTTATAAATCCATACAGGCGGCCCTGAGAAATCCCGTAAAAAGCTTAAGATCGGAGTAACCTTTACCATAGCAAATAGCCGTCTCCATCAGCTGATGAAGACGGCTATTTATTGCAGCATACGCTACTACATCTGGAATACGTTGAACTTATGACCATCAGGGTCAGCAAACACAAAACCATAATACCCCTCTCCAAACGCTTCCGGTTTTGAAACAATTGTTCCCCCTGCTTCCCGCACCTCTTTTTCCCAGCTATCCACTTCTTCCCTGGTATCAGCAGAAAGGGTGAATATAATTTCATTCCCTGTTTTTGTTTCAATGATCTCGCCTTTGATAGCAGGCTTAAGGATCTCTCTCAGAAAGAAATGAATAATAAATTGCTGCTCGCCAAAGAAGAAGCTGGTCAGCTGATTCGAAGCGCCGTTGTGCTTAAATCCAAGTTTCTTGTAGAAGGCAGTTGTTCGGTCTAAATCCTGGACACTGAAATTGGCCCAAATCTTTTTTGTGTTCATACGCTGAAGGTTTTCTGATGAATAGTTTTCTTTTATAGACGCGGTATCACTTATACCTGGAACAATCCGGACAGGGCAACTTTTGAGTACCCGGATGCTTTCCTGTCAAAAATAGCCCATTAATGTATCACTCAGGGTGGGTATTTGCGAAATATTCAGGGGCATTCCCGACATTCATGATCACCACTTCTCCCACGAAATTCTTTTCCGGACCAACGCCCACATTAATAAATTTGTAAACAATCGAAATCGACCATTACCCGTCAACTTTTATCTATTCACTTTTAAATGCAATTTGTCATGCAAGCAACAACCACCTGCCCGGACCTTTATTGTCCTTTTCCTCAGCGTCTGCATCCCCTGGTAAACGAAGCAGATGCCCACACCACCGCCTGGGTACACACTTTCCGGCTGGCTACTTCCGATACTGCCTGGGAAGCGTACCACGAACAGAAATTCACCTGGATGGTGGCCCGGATGTTCCCGGAGGCCTCCCTCTTTTCCCTCTGCATTGCCAGCGATTTCAACACGCTGCTTTTCCTCTGGGATGACCACCTCGACGCGCTCGCTCCCAATGCTTTCAACACCGGTTTTGAACGCATGGCGCATCACATGATGCAGATCCTGGAAACCGGCAAAACCTTCTCCCTGGAAACAGGCGGCCCGCTCCTGGCAGCGATGAGCGACATCTGGCAACGCATGCGGCAGATCAGTCAGCGCCCCTGGCAGGCCCGCTTCGCCCGCAGCCTTAAAGAAGCTTTTACCGCCAATCTCTGGCGTATGAAACACGTGGACAAAGCGCACAACACTTCCCTGAAAGATTACATGCGTTTCCGGCCACAGATCGGTGGCGCCAACTTCTTCCTGGATCTCGCTACCCTGATGGGTGCTATCCGCCTGCCGGCAGATCTGCGTTCCAATCCACAGGTAAAAAACATGGGACTTTATTGCAGCCGTACCATCTGCTGGGCAAATGATCTCTACTCTTTCCCGAAAGAATATGAAGGGGGAGATGAACTGAATCTCGTTATGCTGCTGAAACATCATCAGCAACTTACCCTGGATCAGGCTGTGGAACAGGCCGTGAAGATCCATAACTCGGAAGTAGCGCTGTTTAATAACACCGCCGATGTACTGTCTGCCGTATGCGCAGCAGCCGTAAAACCTGTGCTGGAGCAATATGTGCTCACACTCGGTCAAATGATGAAAGGAAACATCGACTGGAGCACACAGGATACTACCCGCTACCAGTACGTGTATGCGTAGTTACTGCACCAGTACCTTATTCAAAGCACTGTTCAGCAGTTTAAGATCAATAGGCTTGGAAATGTATTCACTGGCGCCCGCGCCCAGCATATCATCGATGGACTCCTGGAACGCATCGCCCGAAACGGCGATCACCGGTATGTTTTGTAAATCAGGAATAGCACGGAGCTGCTGAAGGGTGTCTTTCCCGCTAAGTCCCGGCATATAACTATCTATGAAAATAATATCCGGTTTTTCATCCATTGCTTTGTGAATCCCTTCTGCTCCATTACCCGCCGTTACGGTGGTAAATCCAAGACGACGCAGAAAATTGGATAACACCAGCTGGCTCATCTCATTATCATCTATCACCAGGCTTTTCATGCCTTTGTGCATAGTCAGCTCCATCCAGCCGGTACCCGTAGCCGGTATAGCCGCTTCGCTCACTACCAGCGGCAAACGCACAATAAACGACGTGCCTTTTCCAGATGTACTGTTCACTGTAATGCGACCATTCATCATGTCCACATACTTCTTCGTAATCGGCAGCCCGAGTCCTGAGCCCTCAAACTCACTTTTCCCGGATTTAAACGGGGTAAACAAGGTCAGTAAGTCGGCCTCCGGCATACCATTGCCCTGGTCTTTCACCACAAACTGCCACAGATCACTCTCCCGCGATACGAGCACTGTTACCATACTGTTGCTCCGGGTAAACTTGATCGCATTAAACAACAGGTTATTTAGTATCTGCGTCAGCTTGCCTTTATCTGCCAGGATATGTTCCGGCATATTTTCAGGGATATCTGCCCGGATTTTTACTCCCCGCAGATCAGCGATATACTGGTACACAATCACCTTGTCTGTAATCAGCTCCCGGATATTGAACACTTCGGGATGCAACGTATGTGCCGCTCCGTCTTCTATTTTAGAAATGGCCAGCACGTTATTGATAATCTGTAATACATTATGCGTAGCGGAATACAGGTGCTCAATTTCCGGACGGATCTCACTGTAACGCTCCTCCTTATGCACTTTCATCATCAGATCCTGGCTGATGCCGTAAATAGCATTCAGCGGATTGCGGATCTCATGACTGGTTTCCCGCACAAAAATGGTTTTCTCATCGGTGGCTTTCGTCAACCGGATATTCAGCGTCCTGAGTTTTCTGACATATAGGAAGATAGTAGCCACATCCAGCAGGAGGATCGCCGGAAGCGTAATCCAGCGGATGATAAACTGCTGCGACAGCGGCATAGACATGGGTGTGATAAGGCGGTAGTAGTAATTGATTTCACAGGCCGTTACGGATACCACAGCTACCACGATACTGGCAATCACCAGGGCGCGCGAACGGAAAATCATCAGTGATGCTCCCAGCAGGAACAGGAATAACAAGTGTACTTCTGCTACCATGCCCATTACAGCACTGAAATAGACAATCGCTATATTGTTGATGGCTATAAAAGAAATACTGGCTAAAACGGGCTTATTCAAAGCATTTAACATAAACACCCCCAGAAACACGGCCGCTTCTATCCAGGCAGGAATCAGGAGATCTGCTTTACCGGTACCCAGGTAGATCAATCCACCGAATATGAGACAAAGGGAGATGGTAACTACGGAAAAAGTATTAACCATCCGGGTCACTTTCGCCAGCGAAGCTTCCTGGCGGAGAGTCCCGGTATTCACAACCTGGTGAAAAAATTGTCGGATGTTCATATGGCTATATTTTGAGAGGCATTCGCGGGATAGCTGACAAAGTAATAAACAGTTGTAAAACACTTCCTACGTCCTACACAAATTTACACATAATTTATTTCCCGGAACGGTTCACTTTTAACATACTGGCATTTATTGCTACCACTACTGTGCTCACGGTCATCAATACCGCTCCTGCAGCAGGGCTCAGCAGAATTCCCTCTTTATACAACACGCCTGCCGCAAGTGGAAGCGCCACGATATTATACCCCGTTGCCCAGGCTAAATTCTGGATCATTTTCCGCCACGTAGCTTTACCAAATAAAATCAGGTTGACCACATCCTGTGGATTACTATTTACCAGCACAATTCCCGCTGTTTCTGCCGCTACATCACTACCGCTGCCGATAGCAATACCTACATCCGCCTGTGCCAACGCCGGCGCATCATTGATTCCGTCGCCGGTCATGGCCACAAACTCACCCTGCTGCTGCAATTCTTTAATCTTATCCAGTTTTTCATGTGGCAGTACCTCGGCTATAAAGCGATCCATTCCCAGCGTTTTACTCACACTCTCCGCCACGATTTTATTATCACCGGTCAGCAATACCGTTTTGATCTGTTGCTCGCGCAGCGTGGCGATTGCTCCTGCCGATTCCGGCCTGATCTCATCGGCCAACGCAATAAAGCCCGCCACCTGGTTATCCACCAGCACATACACCAATGTTTCACCAGGCTGAATGGCCGTAGGCGCGGCTCCGGGGAACTGTTCCGCCACATAACCAGGACTCACTACTTTCACATCTCTCCCGGAAATATTACCCGTAATTCCTTTACCGGTAATAGCCGTTACATTGGTTGCCGCCGGCAATGTTATACCCAGCGTTTTCGCTTTGCCGGTAATACCTGTTGCAATAGGATGCTCCGAGCTTCCTTCCAGCGATGCGGCCATACCCAGCAAATCCTCTTTGGAAATGCCCTGCTGTAAACTATCAAAACGTACCACTTCAAACCGGCCCACCGTTAAGGTGCCCGTTTTATCAAAAACAATCGTGGTAATTTTACGTGCATTTTCGAAATCCGTGCGATTCTTGATCAGTAAACCATTGCGGGCCGACAAAGCCGTGGATTTAGCTATCACCAGCGGTACTGCCAGTCCCAGTGCATGCGGACAACAGATCACAATCACCGTCACCATCCGCTCTATCGCAAATGACAACTCCCGCCCGCTCATCCACCAGTATAAAAAAGTAGCGATCCCCGATAAAATAGCGATCAGCGTAAGCCAACGGGCCGCCTTATCCGCCAGCAACTGCGTTTTGGAGCGCGATTGCTGCGCATCCTGCACCAGCTTCACTACCTGGGAAAGATAGGAGTCCGCTACTCCATGCGTTACCGTTACTTTAATAGCACCGTTACCATTGATAGCACCGGCAATCACTTTATCACCCGCCTGCTTCTGCACCGGCTTCGATTCGCCGGTAAGCATACTCTCATTCAGCGAAGTAGTGCCCTCCAGCACGGTACCATCTGCGGCTACTTTCTCTCCCGGCTTGATGAGGATCACATCGCCCGCTTTCAACGATGCTGTTTTCACGTCCATCACATGATCGCCATGTACCAGGTGCGCGTCGTCGGGCATCAGTTGCACCAGCAGTTCCAACTCCCGCGAAGCCCCCATCACCGATTTCATCTCAATCCAATGCCCCAGGAGCATGATCAGTATCAACGTGGTCAACTCCCAGAAAAAATCCATACCGGACAAACCCAGTACTGTGGCTACACTGTATACATAAGCCACCGTAATGGCAAAACCGATCAGCGTCATCATCCCTGGTTGCCATTGCTTCATCTCATCCCACCAGCCTTTGAGAAAAGGCCATCCTCCGTAAACAAACACCACAGAAGATAACGCCAGCAGTACATATTTATCTCCCGGAAAATGAATATCGATCCGCAACCAATGCTGGATCATTTCCGATAATAACATTACCGGCACCGTCAGCACCAGCACGATATAAAAACGTTTCCTGAAATCGGCAATCATCATAGCGTGATGATCGTGATGCCCGCCGTGTGCGTGACTTTCGCCGCTGCCGGCGTGATCCATTTTCATATTGGAGTGGTCATGCTGATGTTCCATACCCGGTAGATTTTAATAGCTTAAAGTAATCCCTGCACCAAGTCCCATATCGCTGTCGTAATGTGTGGAGAAAGCAAAGTTCTTCGTTACAATGTAGCGGAACCCTGCCATATATTCCTTGTCTGTGTTCACCATAAAACTGAAACGTAAACGCCGTGTTACCGGTACATCATCGCGCATCAGCTGCACACGCACCTTTCCATCCGTATCTACCGACGCATCGGCCACAATCAGCATAGGCAATGTATATTCCAGACCTACGTGAAACACCTGCCGGAAATCCTTTGTATTCTTCTGTCCAAAAAGATTCTTCTCCGGTTCATCCATCTTACGGTAACGCACATCCCAACCGATATAGGGAAACAGCCATTGCATTTTGCCGAGATAGCGCCCGAAATGGCTCTCACTTTCGTATCCATGCCGGTCGTTCAGACCTACCCGCCATTCGGTAGACAAACGGTAACGGGTGTTTGCCACAGTAATTTCTCCGTCGCTTCCGGTGCTTTCCAATCCTACACGCGCCATCGGATGCAGTTTCCGGTCGTCCATCTGCACCATTTTGTACCCCATAGCCGGATCAGGCACCTCGGGGTTAGGCGGTGAATTTTCATAGCTGAATACACGCCCCATGCCACTCATCATATGATACAAAATATGACAGTGGAAGAACCAGTCGCCCCCTGGTTCCGTCGCCGCAAATTCAATAGTATCTACTTCCATCGGCATAATATCCAGCACGGTTTTCAACGGCGAATATTCGCCCTGTCCATTCAGCAAACGAAAGAAATGCCCGTGCAGGTGCATGGGATGCCGCATCATCGTATTATTGAACAATACGATCCTTACAGTCTCTCCCTTTTTGATTAAAATCTTATCTGATTCAGACACCGTTTTGTTATTGATACTCCACACATAACGGTTCATGTTTCCGGTTAGTTCAAATTGCAACAACTTCACCGGACCAGCGGGCAGGGTGGTTTTCTCAGGCGCTTTCAGCATGCCATAGTTCAGCGTTACAATGTCACCGGAGGCACTATCCATCTGCATGCCATGCATACTGTGATCCATGGGCTTCGCCGGCGTTTCTTCCCCGCCGGTAATTTCCGGATACATAACGGTATTCATATCCATTACCTGGTTACTCATCTGCATGCCGCTGCTGGTATCCAGGTCGCCGTTCATTTTTATCATGCCATTCATCATCTTCATCCCTTCAAAATATTTCAGGCGGGGTAAAGGTTTGGCAGGCATCTTCATGCCCTGCCCCAACCATAGCGAGGTAGACCTGGTACGGTCTTCCGCAGTGGCCAGGAATTCATATTGCATATCTTCCGGGATGGTTACTATCACATCATAGGTTTCAGATACGCCAACGAGTAAACGGTCTACTTCCACCGGCTCCACATCTGCGCCATCATTGGCTACTACGGTGAGTTTTCCTCCTGCATAGTTCAACCAGAAATAAGTGGAAGCGCTGCCATTAATAATACGCAGCCGCACTTTATCACCGGCCCTGAATTGGGGCTGTGTATCCACTTCTTTACCATTGCTGAGGAAGCGCTCGTAATACACATCGCTGACATCCATGGCATTCAGGCGCTTCCATTCATTGGTTACTTTGGTTTTGAAATGCTGATGTTTGATCGCTTCTCCATAGCTCTGCACCGAGCCTTTTTTTATGGCAAACCAGTCGTTCGCATTGTGCAGATACCGGTTTACCGTATGCGGATGCATATCGGTCCAGTCACTTAGCAATAACGTATATTCTTTACCGATAGTGGGCTTCCGTTCGTGGAAAACAATAGCGCCATACATGCCGCTTTGTTCCTGGAACATCGTATGACTATGATACCAGTACGTACCATGCTGCACAATGGGAAAGCGGAACAGGTGTGTTTGTCCGCCCTTAATGGGTCGGGTAGTAAGATAAGATACACCGTCGTACTGATTGGGGAGGATCAGTCCATGCCAGTGGATGGAAGTTTCTTCTTTCAGGGTGTTGTGTACATAAATCTCTGCAGTATCTCCTTCTGTGAAATGCAGGGTAGGCCCGGGAATGGTACCGTTGATGGCAAGTGCGTGGCGCATTTTACCGGAGTAATTAACCATGGTATCGCCTACGTACAGATCGTAGCGGACTACCTTAGGCGAAGAAGCCTGTGCAGCCGCTATGCTGCACAGGCTCATGAATGTGATATACAGTAATACTGCTTTCATATGGATCTTTGAAAAAAACTACTGAATGGTATCGCTTACTTTTCCGCAGGTCAGCATCTGACTGCCATAGTAAGGATTTTTGATAGCATTGCTGCTGCTTAACCAGTAGGCCTTTTTCATGGGGCAGTACTCCTGGTATACCGGCTGTGCGGAAAGCGGAACGGCTTTGGCCAGCTGGTAAAAATTATCAGAAAATGTTTTAAATAATTCGCGTTGTTTGCTGATATCTTTTGCGTCAGACATTGCTTTGGCATCAGCGGTCAACTTAGAAGCCAGCGGCATGTAAGCATTATGAACAGCGGGTGGCAGGGACGACATATCTGTTTGTGCAGCGGTTTGTACAAACGTATCTGCTTTGGCAGCCACCGTACCCGCGTTACCTGTTACCAATGCATCTTTGATATTGTAATACAATGAAAGCAACGGAGACAGCTGTGGGGAAACGGTCTTATCCTGTGCCATTCCTGCCTGCAGGAATACTGCTACCAATACAATACCTGTCAGTAATATCTTTTTCATCTTGCTTGTTTTTATAAATTCAGAATATCGTTCCTGCCATCAGTGTTTATGACAAAGCTTCCGCCTTATAACCGGCTTTTTCTATGGCATTCCTGATTTCACTTTTATCCAGGTGTTCTTTTGTAACGGTCAGTACTTTATCAGCGCTGGCCAGGTCTACTTTCCAGTTATCAGATCCTACCAGTTCATTTAATACAGGCGTTACCGTAGCGATACAGCCGGAACATTTGATGTTTGTTTTAAACTGTGTTGTGCTCATATATTGATTCTTTTTTCTGTTGTTGATGATGATGTAAAATTACGGGGCTGACAGGGCTGTACTGTTATACAATTCATGCAACCTTTTATATAATTATAGTCTGGCGGCTTTCAGTCGTAAGCTATTGCTTACCACACTCACAGAACTCAGTGCCATAGCAGCACCGGCAATCATAGGATCCAGCAGGAAGCCATTTACCGGGAACAATACGCCTGCTGCAACCGGAATACCGATCACATTATATATAAACGCCCAGAAGAGATTTTGTTTAATGGTACGGACAGTTTTTCCGGATAATTTCAGCGCCCTGGGAATGCTGTTCAGATCGGAAGTGATCAAAGTCATCTTGGCCACATCCATGGCAATGTCTGAACCCTTGCCCATGGCGATGCTTACGTCTGCCTGCGCCAATGCCTGGGAGTCATTGATCCCATCGCCGGCCATGGCCACTACTTTTCCGGCCTGTTGCAGTTTCTTTACAAAATCTGCTTTATCTGATGGCCTGACTTCTGCCTTGTAGTGTTTAATACCGGTTTGTTGGGCTACAGCAGCGGCGGTGTGGGCATTATCACCGGTGAGCATGTATACTTCAATGCCCTGGCGTTGTAAGGTTTCAATAGCTTTGCGGGAAGTCGCTTTGATCTTGTCTGCAATGGCTACTACGGCCAGCAGGGTTTTACCTTTGGCAAAATAGATGACCGTGTTGGCACCCGCCTGTAAAGCGCTTGCCTGGGCCGCAATATCGGGCCGGATGGCCACCTGTTTTGAGGCCATCAGCTGGCTGTTACCAACAAACCAGTCCTGGTTGTTATACCGGCCTTTAATTCCCTGCCCCGTAATGCTTTCGAACTGCTGTAAGGTAACCGGAACTATCTTTTTTTCCCGGAGATGGGATACCACGGCTTCTGCCAGCGGATGTTCAGACGATTGCTCCAATGCATACAATACACCGGCGGCTTCGTCATCTGTGGCATACCAGCTGATATCGGTCACTACAGGCTTCCCTTCTGTGATGGTACCGGTTTTATCGAGGATCAGCGCATTTACTTTATGTGCCAGTTCCAGGCTTTCCGCATCCCTGATCAGGATGTTGTTTTCCGCGCCCTTGCCTACACCAACCATGATAGCGGTGGGTGTGGCCAGTCCGAGTGCACAGGGACAAGCAATCACCAGCACCGTAACAGAAGTGAGCAGTGCATGTGTAAACGCGTTCTCCTGGCCCAACACCATCCAGGCGATGAAAGTGACAATGGCAATACCAATAACCACCGGTACAAAGATACCCGCAATTTTATCGACCAGTTTCTGCACGGGGGCTTTACTACCCTGTGCTTCCTGTACCATTTTAATGATTTGTGCCAGCAGGGTATCTGCGCCTACTTTTTCTGCATGGAACTGAAAACTTCCTTTCTGGTTAATGGTTCCGGCAAATACAGCGTCGCCTTCCTTCTTGGCCACCGCCACTGGCTCCCCACTGATCATGCTTTCATCTACATAAGAAGTGCCATTGGCCACCTTACCGTCTACCGGTATTTTTTCGCCGGGTTTTACCATCAGCAGGTCATTTACTTTTACCTGGGAAATGGGGATCTCGCGGGCTTGTCCCCCTGCTTCAACCAGCAGCACCGTTTTTGGTTGCAGGCCAATGAGTTTCTTAATAGCAGAAGAGGTATTTGACTTTGCTTTTTCTTCCAGTAATTTCCCTAGCGAGATAAAGGCAATTACCACTGCAGCGGCTTCGAAGTACACATGGGCGTGTAATCCACGCTGGTGCCAGAATTCAGGATAGAAGGTATTAAAGGTACTGAACAACCAGGCAATACCGGTACTCAGCGCTACCAGTGTATCCATGTTGGCTTTACCATGACGGGCCTGTTTCCAGGCATTCACGAAGAAATGACGGCCAAAGAAAAACACCACCGGTGTAGCAAAGGCCATCATGATATAATTGCCGTAAGGCATATCCATAAAAAACATCCCGATCACCACTACCGGCAACGACAATACGGCCGACCAGATGGTCCGCTGTTTTACCTGCTGGTAATGGTGCTGCTGTGCAGCGGCCTGTTCTTCTTCCTGGTTATCTTTATTGATGAGCAGGTCGTAACCTACGCTACGGATGCTGCTTTGAAGGAGTTCGGGGCTTACCCTGGCCGGATCATACTGCACCCAGGCGCTTTGATTGGCAAAGTTAACACCGGCATCAGCCACACCCGGCACTGCTTTCAGAGTAGACTCCACGCTCACCGCACAGGCGGCGCAAGTCATTTCCAATACGGGAAAGGTTTCTTTGATCTGGTTCTTTGAGTGTGCAGGAGAGCCCTGCACTGGTATAGCTACTGACATATTCGACTGATTTTATGCAAAGCTACTCCCTGCCCGGAGGGGAATTGTTACATGATTAGGGATAAGATGTACATAATTTTAAGACCGCATTACTTCCCTGCCGGCATCACATTTCAAGCTATTATCCGCCGCCGGTCCTCAAAAATTATAAATTGATAGTTGTCTTTATTACATTTATACACACGCATCGATTCAACATACGCTACGAACAATTACCACAATTATGAAAAAAACAGTTTTATTGCTGGCGGCAACCATGATAAGTTCCTTCAGCTTCGCCGACGTTCGTTTACCCAACGTTTTCGGAGATAACATGGTACTGCAGCGCGACAAACCCATTCCGGTATGGGGCTGGGCAGATAAGAATGAAAAAATTACGATCCGGTTCAATCAACAGGTCACTACCGTAAAAGCAGACAAAAACGGACAATGGAAAGTATTGCTGCAACCGGAAAAAGCCGGAGGCCCGTATACCTTATCCGTAAATGGCAAAAACAATGTTACCCTGAAAGATGTGCTGAT
This sequence comes from Chitinophaga arvensicola, assembly GCF_900110835.1. Classification (GTDB taxonomy): domain Bacteria; phylum Bacteroidota; class Bacteroidia; order Chitinophagales; family Chitinophagaceae; genus Chitinophaga; species Chitinophaga arvensicola. The sequence continues at coordinate 3,728,628 of NZ_FOJG01000001.1, read as the reverse complement.
GGGCGATGTATGGATCTGCAGCGGGCAATCCAACATGGAATTTCATGTGAATGATGTACTGAACGCCGACAAAGAAAAAGCACAATCCGCCAATCCGCAGATCCGGCATTTTTACCTGCCAAAAGATATGGCGGTAACACCTAAAACGGATGTAAAGAAAAGCGAGTGGCTGGCTGCTGATCCAGAAAATACGGGCAGCTTCACAGCGGTAGGTTACTTCTTTGCAAAGGCGCTCAACGAACAACTGCATGTACCTATCGGGTTAATACATACCTCCTGGGGCGGCACAATCGTGGAAACCTGGATCAGCCGCGAAGGACTGGCCGGCAGCGACGATTTCCGCGACCTGATGAAAGAAACACCGGTGCTGAACATGGATTCCTTTGCACTCGTGGCCAAAACCAAACAGCAACAACTTATTCAATCTATACAAGGAAGCTTGCCGGATGAAGCCACTGCTAATACCTGGTCGGCCGTAAACACCAACGATCAGGCCTGGCAGCAAATGAAAGTACCTGGTCTCTGGGAGCAGCAAAAACTCCCCAACTTCGACGGCGTGGTATGGTTCCGTAAACACTTCACGGTGGCGGAAGACGATGCGGGTAAACCTGCGGAATTAAGCCTGGGCACTATCGACGACAACGACGTTACTTATATCAACGGCACACAAGTAGGCAACACAGCCGCCTACAATGCTTTCCGCCTCTATAAAATCCCCGCCGGCGTATTAAAGGCAGGCGATAACGTTATTGCGGTACGAATTGAAGACAATGCCGGCGGCGGCGGTTTCTACGGAGAAGCAGATGATGTTTTCCTGAAAATCAACAGCCGTAAACAATCACTGGCCGGCAACTGGACCTTCCGCATTGCTACTGCCCTGAATCCGGCTACCAGCGTAGGGCCTAACAGCTACCCTTCCCTCTTGTACAACGCCATGATCCACCCGGTGATCCCTTTTGCTATTAAAGGCGCCATCTGGTACCAGGGTGAAAGCAATGCCGATCGTGCTTACCAGTACCGCAAAGCGTTTCCGTTGCTGATCAACGACTGGCGCCGTTTGTGGAACCAGGGCGAGTTCCCTTTCTATTTTGTACAACTGGCCAGCTTTAATTCCAACAACGGCACCAGCAAAAATGGCAGCAAATGGGCGGAACTCAGAGAAGCACAAACGCTTTCCCTGAATGTACCCAATACCGGTATGGCCGTGATCACCGACATCGGTGAATCAAAGGATATTCACCCGAGAAATAAACAGGATGTAGGTAAAAGACTGGCAGCAGCAGCCCTCCACCAGACCTACGGACAAAATAACGTTTACAGCGGTCCTGTATACCAGGGTATGCAGGTAAACGGCAATAAAGTAACCCTTAGCTTTACCAGCGTGGGTAGCGGTCTGGAAGTAAAAGACAGATACGGTTATATCCGGGGATTTGAAGTGGCAGGCGCCGATCAGCAGTTCCACTATGCCAAAGCTTTTGTAGAAGGCGATAAGGTAGTGGTATATACCGATGAAGTAAAAACACCAGTAGCCGTGCGTTATGGCTGGGCAGATGATAACCTGGAAGATAACCTCTTTAATAAAGAAGGTTTCCCGGCATCTCCCTTCCGCACCGATAACTGGAAAAGTGTAACCGAAGCCGTGAAGTACAGCGTACGATAACAACTAATGCTATAAAGAAAGCCGTTCCTGCAAAACAGGAACGGCTTTCCTGTTTTATACACCTACCTCAGCCATAACAGAAAAAAACCAATCACTTTTATTCAAGATTTATTTTTTTCCTATATATTTATATTACTCAAAATAACATTTTTCTTATTCCACTAAGCAAATCGTCAAAACCCTAAACGCAACACACCATGCAAAAGAAATCCGGTATCACGGGTGCTTTACTGACCCTGTTTGTCATTGTTGTATTGGCATACAACTGCACCGACCATCCAAAAAAAGATCCTGGCACCACTTCTGAACAAGACTCTTCTGCCTGGCAGGCGGGAGCCTTCCAAAATCATCGGGACTCCGTACCATCTGCACAACAGTATCCCGATTCGCTTTTTGTGCTGAGCCATGATTACCCCTCTACCGCCAAACCGGTGGTAGATCCTTCCTGGCAAAGGGCGCTAAAGGGACAACCCATTTCGGCGTCCAATGTATTTGCTTACATGGACTCCCTGAAAAGCTATGTAGCACCGCACCTGCTCCCCTTTTTCACCAGCAACGCCACCTGGTCGGCTGCAAAGAATGGCTGGTTTCATGAGCCATGGCTTGGATCTCAAAGGGAATCTATCCTGGGCACTTATTTAGGCAATGGTAACCCGGCCAACATGTTTACCACCCTGAAAGAAGACGAGGCCGGTTATGTATTGACGCTGTATGATTCCACTGCTGCCTATACCGTAGGACAGATCTGGGGCGAAACCGGTCAGAAAGTAAACCTGATGAACAACGCCGCTCAGTTTAAAGAAGGCAGCGTGATCGTAAAACTGGCATTCTCCAACATCAACTACCCACAATGGTCCGTCATGGAAAATGCGCAAACCTTCCATGTGTTTGATACCATTCCTACACTGGCAGATCCGCGACTGGGATACCAGCTGCGCAAAGTCAGCTTCTTCCAGATGGACGTGATTGTAAAGGATAGTAAAACCTCTCCGAAAACAGGGTGGGTGTATTCTACTTTCGTTTATAAAAAAGATGCCAGTGGCTCCACCTGGGAAAAGATGGTACCATTGGGCGCCATGTGGGGAAATGATCCGGATATCAACAGCCCGATCGCACCTCCCTATCCTAAACTGAACGAAACAGTGATTAATCCAGATGCACCGGCCTATAGCAAAGAAACGCTGGGCTGGGGCGGCCGTTTAAGCGGACCAAACGACGGCGCCGTTACCCAGGTAGCCTACGACCTCGATACCAAAAAGAAATACACCAACCTGGCATTATCGTCCTGTATGAGCTGCCACTCACCTGCACAGGATACACTGAAAGCCTTCCTGCTACCCGCACCGGTGCCCAACTCTGATTCCTTCTTCGTGTTCACACCAGGTGGCCCGAGGTGGAAACTCTGGTTCCGCGATAACTACGGCGATGTGCCTTTCAGCCCCGGCCAGGTAGGCATGGACTACGACATGGTAATGGCATTTAAATCGATCCCCGCATTTGAAGCAGCGCAACCCACTGCAACCCGGAACAAACTACTCATGGAAAATATTGCTGCCATCAAAAAATTCAGACGGCATAACAGCAATAGTAGGTTCTGGCATTAAACGTCTTTTCGTAAACGGATAATCAACATAAAAACAACAAGGGTGTTTCATCTAAAAAATGAAACACCCTTGCCTTATTAAGTTTATTCAAAATAACGATGGCGCCGGTAGCAATTCCTCTTCCTTTCCAAGCACCACCGCTTCCAGGGCATCTACCAGTTTTCGTACCTGCATCTCCGTTGCCGCATCCGTTATCACACCCTGATCATTTACTTTCGTTTTCACCGACGATACTACCAATTGTGCGGCAGGTGCAATTTTCGACTCAATGATCAATAAAGTACCCAACAGCGACTGATGCGCCTTATGCCCGGATGTACCCGCCGTTACCAAAGCCACCGGCTTCCCGGAGAAATGCATAGAAGAAACGGTCCAGTCGATCGCATTTTTTAATGTACCAGGCACACCGATCGCATATTCCGGCGTGCAGATCAGCACCGCATCTGCGGCGGCCAGTTGCGCGCGGAACGCCTGCACCGCAGCAGGGGCGCTGTCGGCTGTCAGATCCAGGTCCGGGTTAAAATGAGGTATGTCCGTGAGGCTATCCAGTTGCGTTACCGCAAATCTGCCAGCCGACAGGTTACGGATGGCCTGAATCAGGTGATGATTGGAAGACGACTGCCGCGTGCTGCCACAAATGGCCAGTATTTGAATGGGTAATCTCATATGATGTTTCTTCAGAGTTGTAAATTTAGCAGAACAGCCAGCATCCGGCCATCAATTTTATTGATATGGCAATAGAGCATTCTGCATCTGCCGATATATTTTAAAAAAATCTCCGGAAAAAAAATATATTTGTCAGACCACGTTCCTGATATCAACTAAGAGAAGATTCCATGTATAATGAAACTGAATTGCTGAGCAGCATTGCTGCAGGGGATGAAGCCGCGTTTAAACAGTTATTTGAACGTCATAGAAAAAAGCTCTACCAGTATGTGATCACCGTTACCAAATCAAGAGAGGTGGCGGAGGAAATTGTCATAGATGTATTCCTGAAACTATGGACCGGCAGAGATCTCATCATTCATATCCAGAACATGGATGCTTTCCTGTACAAGGTGGCCTATAACAAAGCCATGGACTTCTTCAAACTGGCCGCCAAAAACGCCCGCCTCCAGAAACTGGTGAGCGAGCATATGGAAGCACATCAGGAACAGAGCGCCGATTACAGTCTGCTCAACAACGAGTGCCGCGAGATCCTTAATAATGCGTATAAACAACTATCTCCCCAACGACGACTCATGATTACCCTAAGCCGGGAAAAAGGCATGACGCATGAAGAAATCGCCACAGAACTCAATTTATCCCGTAATACCGTTAAAAATACTATTACAGACAGCCTGAAAATCATTAAACAATACCTGCTTAACCACCATATTACTCCCCAGGCTATTGTGTACCTGGTGGTATTCTCAGATTTATTTTCAGACTGATTAGTACTACCCCTTCTTTTTTGTCGTCATAGAGGTATATAACTGGTGTATGTCCTCGAATCCGTTACGACTAAAACTTTTACTGGAAAAATACCTGGCCAGCGATTGCACGCCGCAGGAGCTGGAAGAGTTCTGGACACTGATGTCGGAACTTTCGGAAAATGACCTTGTATCACAGGAACTGGCGGCGCTCTGGGAACGTATGCCCGACCAAACACGCGAACCTGCCTGGGACCAGCTTTACACCCGTTTACAGCAAAAAATCGGGGAAAGCGATATCGATATGGTACAGGTGATGACCGTAAAACGTCCAGGCGGGTTTAAGAAAATCGCTATCGCTGCTTCCGTATTACTGGCACTATTAACCGCCTGGTGGCTGATGCCGGCATCCAAACCTGCTCCTACCCTACATGTGCAACTTCCCGCTACTCAGCAGAATACCAATAAAGTGATCAAACTACCGGATGGCAGTATCGTAACGTTGAACGAAAACAGCGAATTAGACTACCCCGCTACTTTTCAGGGTAAAAACCGGGAAGTATCACTTAAGGGAGAAGCTTTCTTTGAAGTGGTACCCGATAAAAGCAAGCCATTCCTGGTACGCACGGGCAGCATCGTGACGCGCGTACTGGGCACCTCATTCAATATCAAAGCCACCGGCGGTACCGCCCCCATATCTGTGACCGTGAGCACCGGTAAAGTGCAGGTGCAACAGGATAATAAAACGGTACTGGCCGAACTGCAGGCCGGTGATCAACTGATCATCGACAAGGCCGCTATAGCGCCTTTACGTACAAAAGCCAATATGAAAGAAGTGCTGGTATGGAAAAATGATGAACCGGTTTTTGAAGACGTTACCCTTGAAACAGCTATTCCACTTATCAACCAATACTATGGCGTCAACATTCAAATCAGGGATGAGTCCCTGCGCACCAAAAAATTCACCGGAAATTTTATCAACGATCCAATGAAACAGGCACTGGACGTGATCTGTAAGCTAACAAACGCACAATGGCAAAAAGGAGCCGACAGTACAATATGGCTGGATAAACGATTTTAAAAAAGGCTATACTAAGGACGAGTTAGTATAGCCGGTTGTCTTAAACATTTGGTAAACATTTAAAAACTACCCAAAGGTATGAAATTTCTTATCAGGGGAAGGCTACGCCTTTTCCCAAAGCGAACGTTTGCGTATTATATGAAACTAAGTTGCTTACTCGCCTCTGCTTTTCTCCTGGGCATCAATATGCTGATTGCGGCTCCTGGCAAAGCGCAGCGGCTGGAAGAGGTAGACGTTATGGTCGGCCTGAAACACCAGCCCCTCAAAGAAGGGTTTAAACAGATCCAGCAGCAAAGCCATTTCAAATTCGCTTATGTGGAAGCTCAGCTGGCTGACTATGAACCCCTGACGCTGCCGGCAGAACGCAGGTCCGTACTACAAACACTGAACCTGCTCCTGCAACACACCTCTCTTTCCTGGTCGCTGAATGCCAACACCATCGTGATCACGGAAAAGTCTAAGCCTACTGTTATTATCACCCTTCTTCCCCCGGTTACCATCAGCGGAAAAGTGACGGATGAAAAAGGTAACGGACTTCCCAATGTAACCATCACCATTAAGAATGGTGGCGGCGGTGCCATTACCGATGTAAACGGTCACTACTCCATCCGGGTACCGGACGAAAAAAGCGTGATCATCTTCAGCATGATCGGCTATACCGCCGTAGAAGTTGCCGCCGGAAGCGGCAGCTCCAGGAATGTAGTAATGAAGGAAGAAACCCGCTCCCTGAATAATGTAGTAGTAATAGGATATGGCACCCAGAAGAAAAGAAATGTAACCGCCGCCATTTCCTCCGTACCCATGGCAGAAATGCGCGACATGCCACTGTCTAACGTGGCCACCGGCATGCAGGGAAAAATCCCCGGCGTGATTGTACAACAAACCGGCGGCGCTCCCGGTGCTACACCCGCCATCAAAGTGCGCGGCTTCGGCTCCATCAGCGCAGGTACCAATCCCCTCATTGTAGTAGATGGCAACATCGTGGATGCCAGCGTATTCAGTAACCTTAGCAGCAATGATGTACAAAGTATCGATGTACTGAAAGACGCCTCTTCCACCGCTATCTACGGCTCCAAAGGCTCCAACGGTGTACTGATTGTAACCACCAAACGCGGTAAAACCGGCGCTACGAAATTTAACGCCGACGTATACACGGGTTTCCAGGAACTCTCAAAAAAAATAGATGTATTAAACTCCCAGCAGTTTGCGGAATTCTCCAAAGAAGCCTCCAACAACGCCTATCTCGATAACGTACCCGGCGCCAGTATCAACGATCCAAACAGCGCCCGTCCTTCTTCGTATTTACGTTACCGTTATCCGCGCGGTGACCTGTTCGACTGGTTCAACTTTGACGATCCGGCAAAAGTAGCTGCCATGCCTACGTACGATTACCAGGATATGATTTTCCGCAAAGGCATGATCAATAACTACCAGGTAACCGCCAGCGGTGGCACCGATAAAGCACAATATCTCGTTACCGGTGGCTATCTCAAACAGGATGGCATCATCGATAAATCTACCCTGGACCGCTATTCTGTGCGTGCCAATGTAGACCTTAACATAACTGATCGTTTTAAACTGGGCGCCAATATTAACCCGGTATACAAAATTCAGCAGGAAGTAAACAGTGACGGGCACTGGGCCAGCAATGGGATCATCAACGCCGCTTTATCTGCCGTACCAATGACGCCCATCTGGAATGCCGACCACAGCGCCTATACCTCTCAAACCGCATTGGCCGTACCTTATGGCTGGCCCGGCATTACCAACCCGGTGGCGAATATCACCGAAAATCCGAGTGAACTGATCACCACCAACCTGCTCACCAACGTATATGCATCCTATCAGTTCCTGAAAGATTTCACATATCGGGCTACGGGCAATTTCAATGTAGGCTCCGGTAGAAGAAACGCTTACAAAACTTCCCGTCTGCCACTGAACCAGATCCTGCCACCTACACAGGCAGTAGGCGAAGCCTACTCCGATATGACCACCAGCTGGCTGTTCAACCAGACACTGAACTATACCAAAAATTCCGGCGCACATCACCTCGACCTGCTGTTAGGCATGGAAGCCTACAAATATCAGTTCCAGAGGAGCCAGGCGATCGGTACCTCCTATGCTAACGATGTAGTACCTACGCTGAATGCCGCAGGTCTACCCAGCACTGTCAACTCTTTCAGAACGGCTAATAGCTCTACGTCTTACTTCGGCCGCGCTACCTATAACTATAAAGAAAAATACATCGCCAATGTATCCCTGCGCGCCGATGGTTCTTCCATCTTCGGCAGCCAGAACAGGTGGGGCGTATTCCCCGCAGGTTCGGTAGGATGGGTGATCACGGAAGAACCGTTCATGAAAAACATCCCCACCGTATCCAACGCCAAACTGCGTGTGAGCTATGGCCTGGCAGGGAATAACCAGTTTACTTCCGACTACCCCTACCTCGCTACCCTCGACGCCGACAACTACAGCTTCAACAACACGCTGGTCAATGGTTTGGCGGCAGCTACCATGGGAAATCCTGAACTGGGATGGGAAAAGAGTAAACAGTTTGATGCCGGTATAGACATCGGGTTATTTCACGAAAGAATTGCCATCGGTATCGATTACTATAAAAGAAATACCAACGACCTGTTACTGGCCGTAAATGTGCCTACTATTACAGGTTTCAGCACCGCCGTTAAAAACATCGGCGCCATCGAAAACAAAGGATGGGAGTTTTCTCTTGCTACCCGCAACCTCACCGGCGCCTTTACCTGGAATACCAATGCCTCGATCTCCTTTAACCGTAATACCGTACTGGCATTAGGCCCTACGGGAGATCCGATCCGCAGTAACTCCGGCGTGAATGAAACCAACATCACCGTGATCGGCAAACCTATCGGTAACATCTATGGCTACAAACAGATTGGCATCTTCCAGAACCAGGCCGACCTGGATAAATTTCCACACGACGCCACTTCCAGACCTGGCGACGTGAAGTTTGAAGATGTGAACAAAGATGGTAAGATCACCGCAGATGACCGTACGATTATTGGCAATAGTCAGCCTGATTTTATCTATGGCCTCACCAACACTTTCCGTTATAAAAATTTCGACCTGATGGTAGCGATACAAGGCCAGCAGGGAGGACAGATCCTGAACCTCAGCCGACGCTTCTTTGAAAACGTGGAAGGCAGCGCTAACCAGCTCACTACTGTAATGAACCGCTGGCAGTCGGAAGCGAAACCTGGCAACGGTATTATTCCCCGCGCCAACCAACGCACCACCGGTAATAACAACGCTATTTCCGACCGTTGGGTAGAAGATGCTTCTTATCTGCGGATCCAGAACATCAGCCTGGGTTACCAGCTACCGGAAAAAATGCTGCAACATATCCGTTTGCAACAGGCCAGGATTTACCTGTCTGCACAAAATCTCTACACCTTTACCAACTACCTGAACTATAACCCGGAAGTAAGTAACTACGAAGGCGCACTCACCAGCGGGGTGGACTATGGCCGCTATCCGCTTGCCAGAACATTTGTAGTAGGTGTAAATATCGGATTCTGATCTTGTAAAAACTGAAAGAACATGCGCACAAAATATATATACATTTTACTGGCAACTACTGTTGCTTTTACCGCCTGCAGAAAGAGTTTCCTCGAACAGGTCCCTCCTTCCACGGCCACTGCCGAAAACTTTTATAAAACAGCCGACGACTTCAAAAATGCACTCAACGCCAACTATGGTTCCCTGCAATCCGGCGGTGTATTCGGTAATGCCTATGTATACGGCGATATACCATCGGACAACAACTTCCCGGTACCATCCGGCTCCGTCACCGACCAGGACGAATTTGACCGCTTCTATATCAAAACAACCAATCCCTTTGTAGCCGCCCGCTGGAACGACAGCTACAAAGCTATTTCCCGCAGCAATGCCATCCTCGACAGGATAGGCCCCATTGCGATGAGCGATTCCCTGAAAAAACGTTTCACCGGTGAAGCGCTGTTCCTGCGGGCGCTCGTATACTTCAACCTCGTACGTTCTTTCGGGGATGTACCTTTGGTGATAAAAGAACTGACCAATGCCAACCAGGCATATGAGTATACCCGCGATCCTGCCGCCAACGTATACACGCAGATTGAAAATGATCTGAAAACAGCAGAAACATCGCTGCCGGCCACTTACACCGGTGCAGACATTGGCAGGGCCACCAGCGGCGCTGCTAAAGCCCTGCTGGGTAAAGTGTTGCTCACACAGCGCAAATTTCCCGATGCAGCTGCCAAACTGAAAGAAGTAATCAACGCGGGCACCTATGGCATCCTCGACAAATATGCCGATGTATTTGATGTGAGCAAGAAAAATAACAAGGAATCTGTTTTTGACGTACAATACAAATCCGGTGGCGTGAAAGAAGGCAATCCATTGCCCAACTCTTTTGCGCCGGAGAACTCCGGCAACGCAGTGATCATGTTTGGCGGCGATGGTAACAACCAGCCTACACCAGACATGGAAAATGCCTATGAAGCAGGCGACTTGCGTAAAGGATTGTCTATGGCCACTTCTTACAAAAATGCCAGCGGCGCCACCGTAAATTATTACTTTGTAAAGAAGTACTTTGATGTACCGGCTACCAAGAATGATAACGGCAACAACTTTCCCGTAATCCGCTATGCAGACGTAGTGCTGATGTACGCGGAAGCACTCAATGAAGTTGGTTACCAGGCCGGCGGAGATGCATTCACCTGGCTGAATACCATCCGCAGGAGAGCAGGACTGGGCGATAAAACATCCACCGACCTGCCGGATCAGGGAGCTTTCCGCCTGGCGATTGAGAACGAACGCCGTGTGGAATTCGCCTTTGAAGGGCATCGCTGGTACGACCTGGTACGCACCAACAGGGCGATAGCGGTATTAAACGGCAAAAAAGCACAGATCCGTTTAGTAGCCGATCTTACGGCCGATAACATGGTGATACCGGTGCCGCAAAGCCAGATAGACATTAACCGGGATAAGATTAAACAAAACAAAGGATATTGATGATCAGAAAAATCGTTTATACGTTATGGTTATCAGCTGGTTTGGGGAGTGCTTCTGCACAAACCAACCAGCTGATTACTTATGTGGACCCGCTCACCGGTACGTCTAAAAGCACTACTGCTGCCGCCATGGCTCATGGCGCCGGCACCGAACAGCTGGCAAACACCATTCCCGCAGTGGGTACCCCCTTCGGAATGACGCAATGGACCCCGCAAACGCGGCTCACCGAACAGAAATGCGTAGCGCCCTATTATTATACCGACTCACTGTTTAGCGGATTCCGGGGTACCCATTGGCTGAATGGCTCCTGTACACAGGATTATGGCAGCTTTACCATTATGCCGGTTGCAGGAGCACTAAAAACAGCACCTGACGAGTACGCAGACACGTTTTCTGATAAAACGGAAGTAGCCACACCTGCTTACTACCGTGTGCAATTGAACAAGTACGCCATTAAATCTGAACTCACCGCCACCGCACGTTGCAGCATGATGCAATTCAGCTTTGACAATAACAGCGACGGCTATCTGCTGATCCGGCCCAACAGCGACAGGGGGAAAGGAGCAGTATACATCGACCGGCAGCGAAAGGAAATATCCGGCTACAACCCTGCGTTCCGGATCTACCAGGGACAGGGACAACCCGCCGGTTTCAGCGGCTACTTTGTGGTGCAGTTTGAAGAGGAATTTGCTGATGCACAGGTATTCCAGGAAGAACGTGTATTCATCGCCGATAGTCTTAAAGACCAGGCAAACATCGGTGTGGCAGTGAAATTAAAGGTACACAAAGGAAGTGTGATCCGCGTACGCGCAGGTACTTCTTTTACCAGTATTGCTGCTGCACGGGAAAATCTCGCCGCCGAAATTCCCAACTGGGATTTTACGGCCCTGGCCAGTAAAAACCGCGACTTATGGAACGAAGCCCTGGGTAAAATCACCGTAGAGGGATCTACCGAAAAAAACAAACAGGTATTTTATACCGCGCTGTATCATTCCATGCAGCACCCGCGCTTGTTCAATGATGTAACGGGTACCTATCCGGCATTTGCGCAATCTTACCAGGTAAAGCAACTCGAATCCGGCAATTACTACGATGATTTTTCCATGTGGGATATCTACCGCGCACAACTGCCACTGTATGAAATACTGGAAACTACGCTGATCAATGATTTTGTGCGCTCACTGATCCTCAAAGGCCAGCAGGGCGGCTGGTTGCCGATCTTCCCCTGCTGGAACAATTATACCGCCGCCATGGTCGGAGACCATGCCATTCCGTTCATCGCCTCTGCCTGGAACAAAGGCATCCGGAACTACGATATTCAGGAGGCATACCGGCTTATGCGTCAGAACGCCTTTGACACCGCCGCATTAGCGGATTACAAAGAAGGCAAAGGCCGCAGGGCGTTATCTTCTTACCTGAAATACGGCTATGTACCCCTGGAAGATGAGGTGCCATACGCATTCCATCGCCGCGAGCAGGTGTCCCGTACCCTGGAGTATGCATACGACGATTACGCATTGTCCACCATTGCGAAAGCTCTGCATAAAACCAGCGATTACAACGCGCTAAAGAAAAGGGCGGGTAACTATGCGAATGTGTTTGATCCGCAGCGGGGCTTCGTCAATGGCCGTTATGCTTCCGGCAAATGGTATGAAGCCCCGGACCCCGATAAAAAAGAATCCTTTATCACCGAAGGTACGCCGCGCCAGTATGGATTCTACATCCCACACGACATCCCTGGTATGATAAAATTGTATGGCGGTAAGCCATCATTTGAACGGGCACTGGATAGTCTTTTTATGAAACAGCAATACTGGCATGGCAATGAACCGGGCCAACAAATTCCTTTTCTCTACAATTATGCAGGTGCCGGGCAAAAAACAGCGGCGTATGTAAATGAAATCCGTACCACAGAATACAGCACCGGGCCGGGAGGCTTGTGTGGCAACGACGACGCCGGGCAGATCAGCGCCTGGTATGTATTTGCTGCGATGGGATTTTATCCCGTAAACCCGGTAGCACCGGAGTATGCGCTCACCGTTCCCGCTTTCAGCAATATTATCATTCACACAGGACATGGTACCACCACCACTATCCGCGTACATAACGACAATGGCTATCCGCTGTCTATTTCGCAGATCCTGAAAGATGGAAAAAAATATCCTGGCTTATTGCTGCAGCATAGTGATCTGATGAAAGGCGGCGTATTCGATATTTATACCGGGAATAGCGAACAATAAATAGGTCCCGTACGGAAAGACCCGCTGCAACAGTGTTATTTAAGGACGGCATTTGCAGCGGGTGGCGGGGACTATTCACCGATGGTTCCGGGCGCCGCAGGTAAAGGATCTCCGGGTGCAGGATGCTTCGGATCAAAAACCGCCACGCCTACCCTGCTGTCGGCGCAGCCGTAGTATAAAAACCATTTGTGTTTAAAATAAACCAGTCCTTCAATAAAAACGGTACCCGCCGTATACTGCCCGCTTTTCTCAAATGCTTCCATCGGCCGTAGAAAAGGTACATCCAGTCGGGCGATGGCCTTTTCCGGATCCTGTTTATCAAACAATACCTGTCCGGCGCTGTAGGTATTGGCCGTGAACCGCTGATCTCCTTCCTCCCCCGGCTGATTTTTGCCGTTATACAGCAACAGGATGCCCTTATCCGTGATAATGGCCGGCGGGCCGCACTCCGTTAAACCACTGTCGAAATAACCCTTCCTGGGCCTTATAAGGGCTTTGAGCGCTCCATGATCGTTGGTAACCGGTTGCCAGTCGACCAGGTTATCGGAAGTTGCGGCAAATACACCAGCTTCTCCCCAATACATCCAGTATTTACCATTCACTTTTGCGATCACCTGTTTTCCCTTTTCCAGGCGGGTAACAATGGAAGCTGATTTATGCGGGGCATCCACAAATTTACCACCCTCGGCTTTCCTGAAAATGGGGCCGTGTTTGGTCCAATGCACCAGATCTTTGCTGGTAGCAACTCCCAGGCGGGGTACCTGCCGGTTCCATTGCGTATAGAACACCACGTAGGTACCATCTACGGTAACGGCTACACGGGGATCTTCACAACCGCCGGGCCATTCGTAGGTTTGCTGGTCATCTTTGCGGGGATATAACACCGGCGCCTGCTTCCGGCGGAAAGTAGTGCCATTTTTACTGGTGGCGTACCCGATGCGGGAAGTCCGCATACCAATCTGTATTCCCGACTTATCTTCTGCGCGGTACAACACCACAATCTTTCCGTTCTTTACCACTGCTGCCGGGTTAAAGGTGTCGTTCGACTCCCAGTATACCAGGCGGTTCAACAGCGAATCATAAAAATGGGTGGTAGTATCCGTACCGATCACCGGATTTAAGCCCGCAGGCCGTACAAAACCGCCTAAAGCCCAATCAGGCAGATGGTTGGTTTGCGCCAGAAGAGGCTGCTGCAGAAGACCTATTGTAGCTGCGAGCAGAAACAGTAATTTGCTTTTCACAGTGGTTTGTTTAAATTGGGCGAAGAAGAAGGGTAAAGATAGTATCCGCTTTGGATTCATTCAAACAAAAGGACAACTGCCCTGTTAATAAGCGCTTATGCAGCATACGGAACAATTTTTATCGGGTGGAGGAGAAATGAGTAAACTGATCCAGCGCATGGATTGGTCAACTACCCCTTTGGGCCCCATCTCATCATGGCCACAGAGTTTGAAGACGACCGTGAGCCTTTGCCTGTCGTCCACTTTTCCTATTTTAATAGCCTGGGGACCGGAAACCATACAGATTTACAACGACAGCTACCGCCCGATCTGCGGAGATAAACACCCTGCCTCTATGGGGCAGAATTTCCGGATCTGCTGGGAAACGGCCCTGCCTGTAGTAGGCGATGCCTTTACCCGTGGCCAGGAAGGAGAAGGTACCTATATCAAGGATCAACGCATGTTCCTGGACCGCAACGGCTACCTGGAAGAAGCCTTTATGACCTTCTCGTTTGCGCCTATACGAAATGAGGCCGGCGAAGTAGGCGGCATCTTTCACCCTATCACCGAAACAACCGATAAAATGTTGTCCGCCCGCCGCACACAAGTGATCAGGGACGTATCTGCACAAATAGGAAAAGCAAAAACGGTAAAAGAAATATGCGCCGCCACATTGGAAAGGGCGGCCGACTTTCAACTGGATATACCCTTCCTCCTGCTGTACCAGCTGGATGGCGACAATGCCCGGCTCACCGCCAGCGCCGGTATTACAGATGATACCGCGCTCACACCGGAAACAGTATCATTGCAGGACGATAGCTCCTGGCCTTTTAACCAGGCGCTGCAAACCATGCAGTACCACGTTGTTACCGACCTTCCACAACGGTTTGGCGGGGTGGCCGCAGGGCCCTACCCGGAGATACCCGAGAATGCAGTGCTGCTGCCGGTACTCATCTCCGGGCAGCCACTACCCTGGGGCTTCATCGTAGCTGGCGTCAGCGCCAGACGCGCACTGGATGAACCCTATCTCAACTTCTACGAATTACTGGGCAACGCTTTCAGCACCGCCTTTTCCAACGTACATGCGTATGAACAGGAACAGCAACGCGCAGAAGCACTGGCTGCCATAGATAAAGCCAAAACCGCCTTTTTCAGTAACGTAAGCCACGAATTCAGAACTCCCCTCACACTGATGATGGGACCACTGGAAGAGCTGCTGCAACAACCACTGCTACAGGACAACCGCTATAAAACCAACCTGGACGCCACTTACCGCAATGCCCACCGCCTGCTGAAACTGGTGAACAACCTGCTGGATTTCAGCCGCGTGGAAGCCGACCGGCTGAAAGCAGCCTACCAGCCTGTAGACCTGGCCAGGCTCACCACCGATCTGGCCAGCAGCTTCCAGTCGATCATAGAAAAAGCAGGCATGCAACTCCTCGTGAGCTGTACAACCACGCAGCCCGTATATGTAGATATAGAAATATGGGAGAAGATCGTACTTAACCTCCTCTCCAACGCGTTTAAATTCACACTGAAAGGAAGCATCAGCGTACAACTCCGGGAAACAGCCACCCATGCTGTATTGCACGTAACAGATACCGGCGTGGGCATCCCGGAAAAAGAACTGCCGCATATGTTTGAGCGCTTTCACCGCGTAGAAAACAGTATTGGCCGTACACACGAAGGATCAGGTATCGGGTTATCACTCGTGAGCGAACTGGTACGGCTACACGCCGGTACCATCAGCGTTGCGAGTAAGGAAGGAGAAGGCACCACCTTTACCATCACCTTACCTTTCGGCAAATCACATCTCCCGGCAGAACAAATTACAGAAACCGGGAAACTAACGGATACGACTATCCTGAAAGGCGCTTTCCTGAAAGAAGCATATAGCCTGCTCGATAACGACACCTCCACTGCCCATGAAGGTAACTATATGCCTGAAATGGCGCACTGGGAGATCAGCGACAACGCAGGAAATGCGGAGCGCGCACACGTACTCATAGTGGATGATAACGCAGATATGCGCAGCTACCTGTCACGGCTACTCGAAAATAATTTCCATGTAACCGTGGCAAAGAATGGCCTGGATGCGCTGCAACAACTGGAGCATCATAAACCGGATCTGATCCTCAGCGATATCATGATGCCCGTGATGAATGGAAAAGCACTGCTGGAAAGGGTAAGAAGCAATCCTGCTACCACGCGCATTCCACTGATCTTTCTTTCGGCGCGCGCCGGTGGGGAAGCCCGCATCGACGGACTGGAAGCAGGTGCAGATGATTACCTCGTGAAACCTTTTTCCGCCAGGGAATTGCTGACCAAAGTGAAAGCGCATATCAAGATACTCCGGTCGCGCAACCATGCAGAACAACAGCTGAAAAATTTATTTGAACAGGCACCCGTAGCCATCTGCCTGCTGAAAGGCCCTTTCATGAATATTGAAGTGGCCAACGAAATACAGCTGCAATACTGGGGCAGAACAGCCGCCGAAGTGATGCAACAACCTTTACTCGAAGCCTTACCGGAACTGAAAGCACAAGGCCTGGAAGATATGATCGAGAAAGTGTACATGACCGGCAAACGGTTTGTTACCGGTGAACTTTCCCTGACGATCAACCGTTTCCAGCAACCAGAAACGATCATTGTCAGAATTACTTTTGAACCACTCTATGAGGAAAACGGCGACCTTTCCGGCATCATGTGTATCACCAACGATATCACACCTTTTGTGGCCGCCCGGGAAGCCGCCAGGAGCTACGCCGACAAACTGGAACAACATGTGCAGGACCGTACCGGCGAATTGAAAATTGCCAACGAAGAATTGAAACGGACCAACCAGGAACTGGAAGATTTCGTATTCATATCAAGCCATGATCTGCAGGAACCCCTGCGTAAAATCCAGACCTTCGGCAATATCGCTATGAGCGCTGATGCAGCACAACAGCCCGTGCGCGATTACCTGGAAAAAATGATCCTTTCTGCCTCCAGGATGTCGGGCCTCATCAAAGATCTCCTGAATTATACCCGGCTGAATAAAAGCGATGATCCCTTTGTGACCACCGATCTGAACGACGTTATGCAGCAGGTATTAAGCGATCTTGAGATTGTGATCCGCGACAAAAATGCACAGATAGAAATATCACAGCTGCCACAGCTAAAAGCGATTCCCATACAGATCAATCAACTGTTTCATAATTTACTCAGCAATGCGCTGAAATTTTCCGATAAAGATCCGGTGATACGCGTAAGCACTGCGCTCCTGTCTCCCGAAAAACAACAGACACTCCCGGAACTGAACGCAGGCAAGCAGTATTATGAACTGGGCTTCCATGATAACGGTATTGGCTTTGATCAGAAATATGCCGACCAGGTATTTACTATTTTCAAGCGACTGGTAAAAGCAGCACAATATCCTGGTACGGGTATCGGTCTCACCATTTGCCGGAAAGTAGCGCTGAATCATGGCGGAAATATTTACCCGGAATCAGCGCCGGGTGAAGGAACTACGTTTTATGTATACTTACCTGTTTCCTGAACAGGTAAGTATATATTGTCCCTTCGGGAGATGTGAGAATTACAGGATGCCTCTTTTTTTCCAGTCATTGAGTTGTGCCGCCGGCATGCCACAGGCGGTCAATATTTCACCCACATCTTCCGGGCACATAGACCAATCCACCGCATAGGCAATAAACTGATCAGATACGGCGACCTGTTTATTCAGGCGGCCCGTGGTTAAATGCCAGGCGGCTTTGTACATCATTCTACGCGCAGCATCATAGTCCCCACTTTTGGTGATTTCTCCAATGAACGCATTTATAATTCTTTCAGAAGTAGTAAAAGAAATTTCCGTCAGCGGATTATCGCCTGATAATACCACCGCGTCGAAAAGTCCCTCCTCCCCGTACTTTACAGCATGCTTGCTCCAGTAGGCCTCAGAAACCAGCTGCAACAACGGAAAATAATTGCCAACGTCCTGGTAATTGAGTTCCAATATCATCAATGGTTCCTTTGGCGCACTTTTCACAATTGCGGCCAATACATCTGCTGCCAGCAATTGCGACACCTGTTCCGACAATTCATCCAATGGCATATCGGCTGGTGGCTTTACATAAGTATATTGACTATGCCCTTCCTTATCTGCCGACACAATTTCATCCAGTTCTCCGGAATCGTTATAGCCGTATTTTTCCCTGGAAGTATACTTACCAATTCCAGGCATATTATACAGGCAATCCGCCCATTTTATTTTGCCTTTTTTATATTCATAAAGTGCCACTGTACTGATAAAATCCTTTCTTTTCAGCTCTTCTGTCAGGATGTACTCTTTGGCTTTGCCCGCGTACGGCGACTCCCGCCCCATACCGTTTAATGAAAAGGACTGATAGCTGATTTTCTTTCCCTGATCCAGCTGCAATCGCTCCAACCGGTAGAGGATTCCCAACGGAATATAAAATTCCAGGTATTCCACATACGTGTCTCCATACAGATAAAAGCCCTCCCAATCCGTCTGAATGGAGGTATAACAAGGCTTTCCGCTGACATCAAGTCCATAAACTCCTGACAGGCGCTCTGATGGGAGATCTGACAGTGGCCTGTCAGGCTGAAAATTCCGGGATTGATATTGTTGCAGTTGATAGAGATAAGCATCTCCATACATCATTTTTACCGCCTGCGCTTTATAATACGGCAACTGGTCTATCTCATCATACGCAGTTAACCAGCGATCGAGTAATGCTTGTTGTATTGATTCGAGGGACATACAAGGATTTTTAATTAGCTAAACTCAACGAAGATGCAGCAATTCATGTGGAATAACAACTTACTTCATGACTATTCATGACAACTTCTCCAAGTTAAAGTAATGATAAAATTCCCGTCTTAGTCAACACAGTAGACCATTACAGCCTGACCAATATCATTTTTCCGCAGATAAAAACTGACGATTATCATGTCGGGTTGATTAATTATCGGTTAATTTTGCTATCTTATAATAACACCGAAACAAATACCTCGACATATGCAAAACTGTAGCAGAATTTTTTACATGATCTGCTTATTGATGACCATCAATTTAGCAGCAGACGCGCAAAAAAAGATCACCGGCATTTATCGTACGATGGATGATTACCTGGCTAACCAGCTGAGTTACACAAAAGATAACAGCAGCAAGGCGCCCAGGCTCCATTTGCATACACTCGCGCCTAAGAGTTACGTGACATTGGAACACAATGGCCAGGATATTCATATCAACAAAAATGAAATATTTGGTTATCAGCTGGCTAACGGTGACGTATATAGGGTAGAAGGCAATAATAGTTACCAGGTACTGAATAAAAACCCGCAATTATTGCTGTATAAACGAAAAATACCTACTTCTCCAAAAGAAGGACCGGAAGATAAGTATAAGTTTTTCTTCTCTGCCAACAATGGTAAGCTGCAAACCCTGACTGCCTGGAACGTAAAACAGGCGTTTCCGGAACACGCTACCCTGGCAGACCAGATGGATGCATTGTTTAAACGGGACGCGGAGTTACTCACGTACGACCGGTTCCGGGGCATGTATAAGCTGGAATGGCTGGTAAAAAATTAAAACAAAAAAGAGGGGGTGATGAACCCCCTCTTTTATTTTACCGCTTTCAGAATGAAATCCACAATGGGAGTGGGATCCGGAAAACTATGCGGATGATGTCCAAAACCCGGTTTATGCATCACCGTTATATCCCCCTTTAATGCTTTGACCTTTTCTTCAAAAGGGAGGGTATTCTCCGCCGGAGGCACTACGGCATCAGCATCGGCCAACACATGCAGCATCGGGTACTTTCCTTTTACAATATCTTTTACCTTATAAAGCGGACTTCCTTTAAAGGCCAGTGCGGCGCTGTCGGAAGTGAAACCGTAATCTTTTTTGAAAGCATCCCATTCAGCGTGGTTACCGGACTTTTCCTTCGCCTGACTACCCGGCCAGCTGCAAAGATCCAGCACCGGATTATCAACGTATACCGCTGCTACCTTATCGGGATTAACGGCCGCCCAGTTGTACACATACACCCCGCCCCTGCTCATACCTTCCATCACTGCCTTTTTCGCTAGACCTGCTTTGCGAAGCAGCGTATAGTAACCATTCCACAATTGTATGGCTTCCTTATTACCGAATAATTCTGACGCATCACAGTACACCACATGATAGCCTCTTTCCAGCAGGGCAATGTCGGTTTGCGGCTCATGTCCCCAGAAGCGGGCACGCCAGATCCAGGGATGTCCCGCAGCCGTAAACACAGGCGCTACTACCTTTGCCTCACGACCGTTGAATGTAAAATCGGCGCAACGGTAACCATAAAAAGAACTGATCTTTTTATCGCCCGTTAATTTTGAGATAATATCAAAAGTAGTATCCCTTACCGGGTGCAAAACTTCAAACAATGTTTTAGCCATCAGGGTGGTGCCTTCCAGTTCCGGATGAATACCATCCGGCATCAGGCCGGGCTTACCTATCAGCAGGGCGTTCAGGTTTACCAGTTCGAGATGTTCGTTGTACGCTACCTGCCGGACTTTAGGCAGGATCTGTTGCGTGATCACCGGGTCCCATATCTGCGTAGTATCTTTTACAAAAGAAACGATCGGTTGCAACAACAGGATACGTGGATGCGACGGCAAAGATTGAAAAGCCCGTATCATCTCCTGGTAATCGGATGCGTATTCATCCAGGTGCACGCGGTTAATCAGTTTACTGTCGTTGCCACCCAGATCAATCAGTACAATATCAGGCTGACTGGCCAACGCGGCTTTATACTGTGGCGTTTTCCAGTAAGGAAAATCGCCTTTCTTCAACATCGTGGTACTGCTCACGCCATAATTGGTGACTTCGTAACCAGGGCCCAGCAGCTGTCCCAGCTGAGCGGGATAGGATTGCGTTTCAAGATGTGGCAACCTGGCGCCCGCGCAGATACTGGCGCCAATACAAGCAACTTTCACTTTCTGCTGTCCATCGGCAGATGCCGGAATATAGTAAAGGAGTATAGATAACCAAATAAGATAACTGAACCTCATGCGTAAAGTTTATGCGTAGAATAATGCGGGCATTAAGATAATATTTCCCGTTCATTATTTCACGTATTCCTTTACCATCCCTCTTTTACAAGATACTCGTCTTTGCGGGAGAAACCGTTTGTTTCAAGATAAGCATAGTCGCCCGGAAGCTCGGTCCACATCGCTTCACGGCCTTTGTAGATTGTCTGGCACTTCTCCAGCAGGGACGCCGCTGCGCCGGTATCGCTATAAGCTTTTAGTATAACAAAAGCCGCGAGGTGTACCACCCGTTTCCCTTCCAGGAATCCGGGACGGGCGCCGGCGTCTGTCAGGTAAGCAAAACCGGCAGGATCTGCACCTACGTAAACGATCAGCCATTGACTGGAGAAATTGTTCATACTATCCACCAGTACTTTCCTGGAGTATTGGCCTTCCATAGCTATCCCGGGATGTTCCTGTTCCCAGGTGCAGGTGAGATATAATAGCTCATCAATCATTTTATCTGATGCCACCGCAAACTTTGTGATAATAGTAGTACTCATGTCCTGTCGTTTGAAATAATGAGCTACGAAAGTACCTTACCCCTTTGTGGCAGCGGGATACAGCAAACGAAAATATAAGCGGTACAGTGTTTAGCTATGCTCCACGGCAAAGCGGCCGGCCTTGCGTATGGCCGCTATTTTGGCGGGTGTATACTTGTCTGCGAATACCAGGCGGAGGCAATGATCATAGGTGCTGGCAAAAGAAAATGCCGACCCCGGTGTAAATCTCACGCCTATTTCCTCACAATAGCGGTAAAAAGCGCTCATATCCAGTGTGTCGGGCAGTTGTACCCAGAGATGATAACCACCGGCCGGATTGCCCATCCTGGTGCCCTCCGGGAAGCTTTCCCGGATCAGCTTCCTGCTCTGGTTACATTGCGCCGCCAGTTGTTGCCGGAATATCCGGAGATGCTTTTCATAAGCGCTGCCTTCCAGGATGCGATCCATGGTTTCCTGGTATACTGGTGAAACACTGCTGCCAATGGCAAAGCGGATCTGCTCCGCCTGGCGGAAAAACCTTCCCGCCGACAACCAGCCCAGGCGGATACCCGGCGCCAGTGATTTTGCAAAGGAAGAACAGGTCATTACCAGGCCGCTTTCATCGAAAGTACGGATGGTGGACGGGCGTTGTCCGTGGAAATACAACTCTCCGTAAATATCATTTTCAATCAGCGGAATATTATTTGCCTGCGCTACCTGCAGCAACAAACGCTTCTGCTCATCTGTCATCAGTGTACCGGTAGGATTATGGAAATTAGGCGTCACCACAATCGCTTTGAAATCGTGTATGTGGCAGGCTTCCTGTAAAGCCGCGATGTCAAACCCGGTTTGCGGCAATACCGGTATTTCCACCACTTTCAGCCGCAATACGCGGATCACTTCCAATACAGAAAAAATGCAGGGACTTTCAACGGCAATCACATCGCCGGGAGCACATACAGCCGACAAGGCGATGTATACGGCCTGCAAGGCGCCATCTGTAATGAGCAGTTCACCGGATCGTAAATGGGTATTGTGATGTGCGGCCCGCCGCGTGATATTTTCCCGCAAAGCGGCCAGTCCATTGGCAGGATAGTATTTGAGCAGGGAGGCGCCCTTTTCACGGATCACCTGCTGCATGGTTTTGAGGAGTAACTGCTGCGGGAGCAGCAGATCACCGGGAGCGGCTACATTGAATTCTGATAGCGCACTGCGCTGGCGGTTTTCCGAGGTGATCACCGCCAGGTTGTTCCGGAATACCAGATCACGCGCAATCATCGTAGTGGCAGGCTTGCCCGTGGGCTGCACCTTTGTGCTCACATAGTAACCGGAACGGGGCATACTCTCTACCAGACCTCTCAGCAATAAATCGTCATAAGCACTCTGAATGGTACTCAGGCTTGTCTGGTATTTTTCCTTCAGCGTTCTCACGGAAGGCAGCCGGTGGCCAGGTAAATACTGGCCTCCGGCGATTTTCTTTTCTATATCCCCTGCTATTTCTTCGTATTTATATCGTTTCATCTGTTTATTCGCTACGGTGACCCGTTAAAGGTAAGGCGAATTTTAACAGCTAATTCAATAACACCTCATCAGCGAATACCCATCCCCTGCCTCCTTTACCCGGATGCCACAACGGTAGCTTCTCTACCGGCGATAGTACCAGCTTTATGCAGGATACCGGAGTAACCGGGAAAGTACCTGCTACCTCCATGGACGCAGCCGGATCTTCTTTTTTTCCCGGGGCAGGCACCACACGCTTCAGCAGTTTCAGATGCTGTGCATCTACACCACCCCAGATCTCCAGTTGCGCAGGCGGGAAAATATATCCGTTGATATTTCTTAAGATGCCTACCGATACTGATTGCAGCGGAACCGGTTGCTTAAACAGCAACAGGGCTGTCATCGGTTCTTTTACATACCCCAGCCATTTGCCATTCCCTTGGTCAAGGCCTCCTTTCTGGCCATCGCATAAGGTTTTGGCGCCGTTACCGGCATAGGTACCGTCGGGTTGTGTGATCAGTACTACACTGTCGGGCCGGTACACCGATTTATAAAAATTGAATTGTACCGGATCGCTGGCATACCAACCCTTTTTAGAGGCAATAGCGCGGATAGTAGTGCTTTCATTTAATGCCAGGCTGTCTTTGAACACGGGCGACTGCAAACTATCCGGAGCCGATCCATCTGTAGTATAACGGATTTCCACGCCCTTTATCGGATGCTTCAATTGCAGTTGCATGTCTTTACTAAACACCATCGCGGCATTTAACAGGAGCGGCTGATTAAGTTTCAACAACTGCTTACCGTCATCCGTATATCCCTTGATGATAGCCACCTGTTTAAAAGAAGCAGGTAACTGATCCAGTTCCGTTGCGGAAAGTGCGGTATTCCAGAGATATAATTCCTTCAGGGAAGGCGCTGTTTTCAGCACTTGTAAATCTTTCGCCGTTACGGATGTACCGGATAAAGAAAGACTTTCCAGGTGCAGCAGTTTTGCCAGGGCAGAAAGCGTTTGTCCTTTTAAGTTAGTAAAGCTGAGATTCAGCACCCGGAGTTCTGTGAATTGTGCAATGGTGTTCAGATCAGCATCCTGTACCGGCATTTTCTGCAGGTGCATTTCGATGATCTGCTTTTTCAGTGGAAGCAGTTCTTCTATGGTTTTAGCGTTGAACTGGTCCTTGTTATAACAATTCACCACTAACGGCGCCGCATTGAGGGCCACCGGGTAAATCACGCGATAGTTGTTGTTGAGTTTTTGCACCAGCTTTTCATCAGCGGCAGCGAAGTTGTACACAGGCGCTGCAGCCGGTGCCGGTTGCAATAAGGCAGTAGCAAGTAACCGCAGACTATCCCTTGCCGGCAGCGCAGCTACTTTCGTTTTGAAGTCGGCGCCGCCTTTGATCCAGTAGTACAAGAGGTTGGTCTCCTCCGGTGTGAGCTGTGGCTTGCCAGCTGGTGGCATATGTTTTTTTGCATCCAGCGGAAGGTGTAATCTTTCTATTAACAGGCTCACATCCGGCTGACCCGCCACAAACAGCTTACCACTCTTCCCTCCTTTCAGCAATTGCTGCGGCAGGTCCATGGCGAGTTCCCCTTTTGCTTTGCCGGCGTTGTGGCAGTTCATACACTTCTCTTCCAGTATAGGTTTTACAAGATGATCGTATACCAGCGCCTGGTCAAAAGGAACCCCTGCTTTTTTAGAAGCGGGTGTTACCGGGGCCAGCACAAAGTTTTCACCATGCGTGATATCTGCACCTAAGTGCCCGGTAATAATGAGCAGTACCATGGTAACAAGCAGACCACTTTTTTGCAACAGTGGCCGTTGCATGGCAGAGTTGCTCAGCCAGTATAAACCGGAAGCAAGCCAGCACATGATCACCCCGCTCCATTTGTGCCATTGCAGCGTGCCGCTGCCGGTATAGCCTTCTTCGCCAGACAGGAATAAACCCATGATAACGGTAACGACTGCACTCAGCGCACCGGCCAGTAATAACACACTGGCCAGTTGCTGCTTCCATATTTCAGCGGCAGGCTCACGTAAACGTATAAACGTCAATATGCCCGCTATGAGAATCAATACAATGGGAAAGTGCAGCAGCAAAGGATGCATGCGTCCCAATACCTGCAGCCAGGGCGGTAATACTATCCGGCTGCTAAAGATCAGTAAAAAGAGAATAAAAATATTGCCGGCAAATAACACGCTGCTGCTTGTACTTTGCCACCCGGCTTGCTGTTTCACGGTCATTATACCCTCCTGAGTTTATAAGGGTACACTTTCCCCGCTGCCCACTGCGCCACGTATATGTTTTCATCCCTGTCCACGCACACATCGTGCGGATGTACAAATATTTTTTCGGCCTGCTGCATCGGTTGCAACTGGCCATTGGTGTACACCGGTGCAGTACCGCCAATATTGGATACTACTTTATTATCCTTATCCAGGATAGTCACAAAACCGCTGCCACTCAGGTCCATGTTGGGAGAGCGTAACACCGCTGCATACAGGTGGTCACCTTTTATCACCGCACGGCACACGCAGGCGCCGGGTAGTGAAATCACTTCCAGCAGCTGACCATCCATACTAAAGCGTTTGAAGCAATTCCGCGTTCTATCGGTAACAATAAGCGTAGGCGTGCCTTTGCGATGGTCTACGCAGATGCCGTGGGCATTGTCCAGGTGCTCATCTCCTACCCCTCTGCCCCCAAAATATCCGAGTAATTTTCCACTACGGTCATAGCGCATCACGTATTGTGCCCCATAGCCATCTGCAATGTAGAAATCGCCGTTATCTGCTACCGTGGTTTCCGTAGGCACAAATTCTTTCTGTTCTTTGTATACACCGGTTTCTTTCGGATAATCGATCGTCATCAGGATCTTTCCATCCATCGTGGTTTTGTACACCTGGTGTTTTTCTGTATCCGTGATAAACAGGTATTCGGTACCGTTTTCATTCGTCAGCGTGAGGCCATGCGCACCGGGAAATTCGTGGCCCCAGTTTTCCAGCAGTTTACCGGAGGTATTGTAAACGAGAATATTATTTTTTGTTTCATTGGTGAGCAGGATGATCCGTCCTTTTTTATCCTGTACCATTTCATGACAGTCTTTTACCGGATAGCGGCTACTGTCCAGCGTTCCCCACTTTGTATCCAGGGCATAACGCATATTATTCTGACCATACACCGGACCTTTGGGTTTTGCAAAAAGGTCGCGGGAAATATAAAAGGAGGCGGTTACTAACGCCGACGCTTGTATGAATTTTCTTCTTTCCATAATAGTATGTTTTATCAGGCCATCAATCCCGGTATTACTTTTCCGGCAACGTCTGTAAGCCTATAACGGCGACCCTGGTGTTTAAAAGTGAGTTTCTCGTGATCCAGTCCCATGAGGTGTAAGATGGTGGCATGAAAATCATGCACGTGTACCGGATCTTTTACAATATTATATCCGAATTCATCTGTTTCCCCGTAAACGATACCTGGCTTTACTCCGCCACCGGCCATCCAGATGGAGAAGCAGCGGGGATGGTGATCCCGGCCATAGTTATCAGCCGTCATCTTACCCTGGCAGAAATTCGTTCTGCCAAATTCACCGCCCCAGATCACCAGGGTTTCATCGAGTAAGCCGCGTTGTTTGAGATCGGTGATGAGTGCCGCCGACGCACGGTCTACATCCTTTGCCTGTCCGGCCATTTCATTGGGCAGGTTGCCATGCTGATCCCAGCCCTGGTGATACAGCTGGATGAAGCGTACGCCGCTCTCAGACAGCTTCCTGGACAAAAGACAGTTGGCCGCAAACGTGCCGGGCACCAGGCAATCGGGTCCATAGAGTTTAATGATATCATCTGATTCTTTGGAGAGATCCGTCAGTTCAGGTACCGCCGTTTGCATACGGTAGGCCATTTCGTACTGTTGTATTTTGGTGTTGATTTCGGGATCACCAAATTCCTTGTACGACTGATCATTCAAAGCTGCCAGCTGATCCAGCATCTGGCGGCGGTTGGCCATATCAATACCTTCCGGGTTATTGAGATACAACACAGGACTTTCCCCGCTGCTGAACTGCACCCCCTGGTGGATGCTATCTAAAAAGCCATTGGACCATAGTTTGGAATATACGCCCTGGCCGTTGCCTTTACCTCTCGAAAGCAGTACGCAGAAGGCGGGCAGGTTTTTATTTTCGCTGCCCAGGCCGTAACTCATCCAGGAGCCGAAGCTGGCACGGTTGCCCTGCTGGGCGCCCGTCTGGAAAAAGGTAAGTGCCGGATCATGGTTGATCGCTTCTGTAAACATGGATCGTACAATACAGATATCGTCCACTATTTTGGCAGTATGTGGAAACAGGTCACTGATCCAGGCCCTGGCTTCGCCATACTGTTGAAAATCGAAGTGGGAGCCCACCAGCGGAAAGGAGGTCTGCCCGGAAGTCATGCCGGTAAGACGTTGCCCCATGCGGATAGAAGGCGGCAGTTCCTGCCCCATCATTTCCCGTAGTTTAGGTTTATAGTCGAAACTTTCCAGTTGGGAAGGCGCACCATTCTGAAACAGGTAGATCACTCTTTTGGCTTTCGGCGCAAAGTGCGGGATACCGGGAATAAAGGGCGCTTCCTCTGCACCGCCTTTACCAAAAATGTCAGGGATAAGCAGCGAGCCAAGAGCCAGACTGCCTACGCCGAGACTGAGCCGCGACAGGAATTTCCGGCGGTTCATATTCAGATGATGTTCTATGAATTCGTTTTTCATTGTCCTGTTTATTACGTTTTGGAAAGCGTTTCTTCCAGGTTATAAATAGTGGTGATTACCTGCATCATGGCTGCCCAGGAGGCGTTGTCCAGCTGCTGCGCCATAGGATATTCGCCATGTTCCAGCAGTTTGACGGCGCTGGCAGGTTGTTGTTTATAGTGCTGTTGTTGCTGTTCATAATATTTCTGCAGCATGGCGACTTCCGACGCCTGCGGGGTGCGGCAAACAATCTGGCGGAATGCCTGGCGGATATTCTTTTCCACGTTATTGTTTTGCTGCATCAGCCGCGAAGCCAGTACCCTGGAGGCTTCCAGTACGGTAGGGTCATTGAGCATAATGAGTGCCTGCAACGGCGTATTGGTATTGGCACGTTTTACTTCACACTGATCACGGTTACTGGCGTCGAAGATCATCATAGAAGGTGGCGGCACCGTGCGTTTAATAAAGGTATACAACCCTCTGCGGTACAGGCTTTCCCCATGATCCTGGCGGTAGGTGGCGAGCAGTCCCCTGCCGGAAGTAGCCATTTCCCATAGCCCTTTAGGTTGATAAGGTTTAACGCTGGGACCACCAATAACAGGTACCAGGAGTCCGCTGCTTTTTAGCACCAGGTCGCGCACGCCTTCTGCAGGCAGGCGGAAACGCGGACCACGGGAAAGGTATATATTTTCAGGATCGGCTTTCAGCTTCTCCTTTGAAATAGTGGCGGACTGACGATAGGTGGATGTCATTACCAGTTGCTTCATAAGACGTTTGATATTCCAGCCGTGTTGCATGAAGTCGACCGCGAGCCAGTCGAGCAGTTCCGGGTTGGTAGGCAGATCTCCCTGCATTCCGAAATCACCCACACTTTTCACGATACCCCTGCCAAAGATCTCCTGCCACTGCTGGTTTACAAACACCCTGGCGGTGAGTGGATTTTTTTTATCAAACAGCCAGCCAGCGAGGCCGAGGCGATTGGCCGGGTATTGTTTCACATCGAAAGGCAGCACTGCATGTGGTGTTTCCGGCTGTACTTCCAGCGTAGGGTTGTCGTAGTTACCACGGCCAAGGATATACGTTTTCCGGGTAGTATCTTTTTCGCCCATTACGGAAACGATGAGTTTATTGGTGTCCTGTTTATTGATAAAGCTGAGTACCCCTTTGAGATCTTCTTTTGTGATCTCCATGTAAGGTGTTTTGGCGTATGTTTCAGGACCACCCACTACAGATTGCAGGCCTACTTCCTTTACATTGTTAAAGAAGGCGAAGAGCTCATAATATTCTTTCTGTGAAAACGGATCATATTTATGATCGTGGCAGTGGGCGCATTCGATGGTGATACCCAGCAAACTTTTTCCAAAAGTATTGGTGCGGTCTGTTACATATTCAATGCGGTATTCTTCATCTATCACACCACCTTCCTCTGTAATTTTATGATTACGGTTGAAGCCCGAGGCCAGGAGTTGTTCGCGGGTAGAACCGGGCATCATGTCTCCTGCAAGTTGCCAGGTGATAAAGTCTTTGTAAGACAGATTTTCATTGAATGCATGGATCACCCAGTCGCGCCAGGGCCACATGGTCCGGTAGTTATCGTCCTGGTAACCGTGTGAATCTGCATAGCGGGCTACATCCATCCAGTGAACGGCCATTTTCTCACCATAGGCGCTGTCTTGCAACAGTTCATCTACCATCCGTTCATATCCCTGCTCGCTGGTATCTTTTGCGAAGCGGTCCATTCTTTCGGGAGAGGGTGGCAAGCCGGTGAGATCGAGGCAAAGACGTTTCAGCAATCGTTCCTGGTCTGCAGCGGGATTGGGTTCCAGACCATGCTCCTCCATGCGGGCCAATACGAATTGGTCTATTTCATTGCGCGCCCATTTGCTGTTATTTACTTTTGGCAATGCAGGTGTTACAGGTACTGCAAATGCCCAGTGCGGTTTATATTGAGCGCCCTGCTTAATCCATTTTTCAATGAGTTTTACTTCGTATGCGCTGAGACTCATATTCGATGAGGGCGGCGGCATGCGCTGGGCGGTATCCGTAGTGCTGATACGCTGGTATACTGCGGAGGCCATAGGATTGCCGGGTACCAATGCGTGGACGCCGGGTGTTTCCCGCAGGGCTTTGTAGGCACTATCGGCGATATCGAGGCGCAGACCGGCTTCCCGCTTATTGGCGTCGGGACCGTGACAGGCATAGCACTTATCTGATAAGATAGGCCGGATATCGAAATTGTAATCTACTATTTCAGGTAGTTTTTCCTGCTGTTTATCGGGTGCACCTCCACTGTTGCACGCTGATAAAAATGCAAGAGAGCAGAGGGTTAGTCTGACACAACGTTGGAACATAATTTCTTAAATTAATTGTTGCACTGTGCAATTACAAAGTTGATCGCGGTGTTTTTCCGTGAATGATTACTATAGCTATCTGGTTGTTATTCACGGTAAATATCGGCCATAAAGTAACGCCGTTATGATACAATATTGCTACATTATGGTAGGATTTTAGCATTATGTATATACATACCTACAAATTATCTTGAAGAAGAGGAAAAAGCGGTTTTCGGGAGATATAAATTAGCTGTGAGAAATTCTTATTACAGCCTTTCAAGTCATTTTTACCAGTCCGAGATACCGGCCATGATGACTCAGGGAAACGGGCGTGTGCTGATCATTGTCACGGTGATGAATATACGGTATTCCAGCTTCATCTTTATAAAAAAACTCGTCGGGCGGGAGTAATTGTTGTATCAGCAGATCAGGAGAGGATGAAATGGCTACTGATATTTCATCCAGTAAAGCGGGGGTGATGGCCGCATAGGTATGAATATAGTTTTCCGTAATGCGGCTGCGGAAGTAACAACGCTGCCGGCCGTACGTCACCGTTCCGGACGCAATGCTCCCCTCCTGCTGTAACAGTGTGCAGGCAAAGTATTGCGGGTTATACTTTCTTTCTTTTGTATAGCGATGATCAATTTTATAGGCTGCTTCTTTGCAACTCCACAAAAGCCAGGTGGCCGCCATTGGGTCGGCGGCACATTGGATCGATTGTATTTCTTCCGGCAGGAACAGCTTTTCCAGGAAGCCTTTTCTATCGATACGGCTTTCCTTTGCAGCAGCAGGAAGATCTATGATATCGTTACCGATCATTTCTCTTTCAGCTTTGCCTCCACGATATCCATGGCCGCCTGTACATTGAGCATGCGTTCCATTTCTTCGTTCTGGATCACGATATCGTATTTTTCTTCCACGTCGAGTACTACATCTACCAGGTTAGCAGAGTTGATTTTCAGATCCGTGATAAAATCCGTATTGGCATTGATGCCGGCCAGTGCTTCCTGGTTTTTTGCATAGGGCCTTACTATTTCTCTTAATTGCTCAATGAATGTTTCTTTGTCCATGTTATTTCGTTTAAGGTTGCAGGTATTTTTGCAGTATAATACAGGCGTTTACATCTCCAAATCCAAAGCTTGCTTTTGCCACTAAATTTATGTCTTTATACAATAGTTGCTGTGGAATTCTTTCTCTGGCTACCAACGCGGCAATATCCGGGTGCAGGTCTTCGCAGTTGATATTGGGTGAGATAAATCCTTCTTTCAATTGCAGCGCCACTGCTACCAGTTCAATGCTGCCGGAGGCGCTCAGGCAATGTCCCACCATCGATTTGAGGGCATTGATATACGGGAAGTCATTTCCTTTACGTTGCAGGGCGATACACCAGTTTTCGATTTCTTCTGCGTCCTTGCCGGTAGCGGTGAGGTGACCATTGATCAGATCAATATCCGCAGCCGCAATGCCCGCGTTGCGGATAGCGGCGCTGATGCAACGTTGTACGGCATCCGGGTTGGGAGCCGTCATGCTGCCGCCGTTGCGCTGACCGCCGGAATTGATATGGCCGCCCAGTACTTCGGCGTAAATCGCAGCACCTCTTTCCAGGGCACTATCCAGTGATTCGAGAACCAGGGCGCCGGCGCCGCTGCCGGGAACGATGCCGCTGGCGGTGGCGCTCATGGGGCGTGATGCCGCTTCCGGCCGTTCGTTATATTTGAAGGTACTTACTTTCATGGCATCGAAGCCACCCCAGATGTAGGGGCCGCTGTCGGCGGTACTACCGGCCAGCATCCGTTTGGCCTGGCCGCTTCTGATCCGTTCATAAGCCATCAGCACACTTTCTGCACCGGTGGTACAGGCCGAAGAGTTGGTGGTCACCTGGTTGCCCAGTGCAAGTTTCCCCCCGAGAAAAGCACTGATGCCACTGGCCATAGTCTGCGTAACGGCGGTGCTGCCCAACCGGCGCACCTGTAATTCATCTACCTTATACACCGCTTCCCGGAATTTATCTACGCCGGAGGAACCAGCACCAAACACGGTACCGCTGTCCCAGTCGGGCGTATCCGTTAACGGCAATCCCGCATCTGCCCAGGCCTGCATACCGGCAATAACGCCGTAGATAATGCCGGAACTGCTCAGTTGTTTCAATTCAAGTTCATCGAAATATTGTTGTTGCAATACTTCCGGAACAATGGGGCGGCCTGCAATCTGGCAGGAGAATTTTAAGGCTGCCAGCTGTTCCTCATAACGGATACCGGATATACCTTTTTGGATCGCTTCGCGGAAAGCGGCGATGCCTGTTCCATTTGGCGCTACTACGCCCAATCCTGTTATGACGACCCTGTTACCCATTTTTTTGCTTGATGATCATGCCTTCAATAATACCTTCACAAACTATTTCGCCGGCTGTATTGTACAATGCCACGCGGCATTTTAATTTATTAAAACGGAAATATATTTTGGTAGCCTGCGCCTTTACCGTTTCACCGGGGAGAACAGGCAAATAAAAATCAACCTGGGAAGCCGTCATGGCCACAGCGGGTAACTGTTCCTTTATCTCATCTCCCGATAAATAAATACCCAGACAAGCCAGTCCTACCTGTGCCATTACTTCAGTAAGCAGCACACCCGGCGTAACGGGATGCCCTTTAAAATGACCCTGGTAACAGGGCATATCTGGCCGGAAAGTATAAGTGCCGGTTACCTGTTCCGCATCGATCTCTTCGATTGTATCTACAAACAGAAAAGGAGGCGCATATGGCAACAACTGCAGAATTTCGTTTTTTGTCATGGGCTAATGAATATGCGTTCCTCCATCCACCGGTATAATGGCGCCATTGATCCAGGCGGCTTCATCTTTGCACAGCAGATACACTACATTGGCCACATCTTCCGGTGTAGTGATGCGTTTAAAAGGATTCCGTTCCCTGCTATAGGCCAGCAAAGCTTCACTGCCCGGAATTTTACGCAGCGACGCCGTATCTGTTACACCCGCCCGGATACAATTGGCCCGGATGCCCTGCGGCGCAAATTCCAGCGCTATACTCCGGGTAATGGATTCCAGCGCAGCCTTCGCGGCTGATACCGCTGCGTAATGCTGCATGGCCTTATAACTACCATCACTGGTAAAAGAAAGGATACGTGCATCTGCGGCAAACAGTTGCCTTTGCAGCGCTGCTGCTGTCCAGTCGTATAAACTCACGGCCATATTGCCGATCGTATTGGTAAAATCATCTGTCTGCAAATCGGACAGGGCTTTCAGATTGCCCCGGGCGATGCTGTGCAGGAGGCAACGGATACGGCCTTCCGGACCCAATGCGGTTTTCAGTGCAGCCAACACTTCGGTGCGTTTTTCCGGTTGTTGAATGTCGGTGTTAAAGGTCAGCAACTGCACACCTTTCGCTTTTATTTCGTCGAACTGCTGTTGTATACCAGCCAGCTCTACGCGGGTATTGCGATGTACAATACAGATGTTCATGCCATGCGCCGCCAGTTTATGTGCAGCCGCCAGTCCCAGTCCGGAACTACCACCCAAAATCAATGCCCAGTAAGGAGCAAACTCTTTTACCATTGTAATAATATTCTTTGCGCAGAAAAGCCGGGACCAAAACTCAGCATCAATCCTTTATCTCCTTTGGGGAGCGACTGTTCCATAAACCGTTCCAGTACATATAACACCGTAGCGCTGGACATGTTGCCGTAAGCGCGCAATACTTCTTTTGTATCGTCTAATTTTTTCCCCATGCTGCGGAAGAGCTCTTCCACCAAATTAATGATCTTCTTTCCACCGGGGTGAAAGATCAGGTGGTCAATGTCTTCGATAGTCAGGTTATTTTTTGCGAGAAAAGGATGCACGATATCACCGAAATGCGATTCTATTTTCTCCGGCACATCTATGTCCAGCACCATTTTCAGACCGGTATTGGAAAGATGGAATCCCATCAGGTATTCCGCATCATAGAAGTGATACATTTCTTCTGCAATGATTTCAGGACCGCTGTCCTGTTCATGGGAAGATAAAATAGCACAGGCGGCACCATCACCGAATATGGCGGCGCTCACAATATTGGGCATAGAAAAATCATCCAGCTGAAAAGTAGCGGTGGGCGATTCCACGGCTATTACAGCGGCCCTTTTACCCGGATTGGCTTCCAGCATTTTCTTGGCGTAGATGATACCGGAAACACCGGCAGCACATCCCATTTCGGTAACGGGTAAACGAATAATATCCTGGCGTAATTGCAGTTCATTGATCAGGTAAGCGTCAAGGGAAGGAATCATGATGCCCGTACAACTCACGGTAATGATATAATCGATATCCGTTCCTTTCAGGCCGGCTTTGTTGAGCGCGCTCTCTAGGCAGGTACGGCCCAGGGTGATCATCTCTTTCTTATAGAGATTGTTTTTCTCTTCAAAAGAGGTGTTGTTAAACACTTCTTCCGGTCCCATGATAGAATAACGTTTATCTACGCCGGCGCCTTCAAATATCTTTACCACTTTCCGGATAAATCGCTCTTCCTGGCCTTGCAGCCATAGTAATAAAAAGGGAATAATTTCGTCGGTTGTTCTCGAATAAGGCGGTAGTGCTTTTGTGACGGTCTGAATTTTAACGCTCATAATTTATTGATTATCCATTGATACCGGAACGCCCATTTCCATTTGAGGGAATATTGATGAATAGGAAGTTGTGCCGACAAATGTTGTAATTCTTTTCTTTTAAATCCCCGGAGAATGGATACCAGCCCATCTTCCCGGACCATCCTGTTTAAGTTGAATACAAAGCAGATGGCCTGGAACAGGCGGTATGCCAGCATACTCCGGTGAAGATCGTTGATCACCACTCCTTTGCGGGCCTGCTCACAAAACAGTAACATCAGTTCCCGGATTTCTGCTTCTTTAAAATGATGCAGGGTTAGCGTGCATAAGATAATATCATAGCGTTGCTCCCGGAACGCGGGCTCGGTAATGTCCTGGCAATGATACTGAATATGCGGATAATCTTTTGATAAATTCCGTGCATGCGTTACCGTAGCCAGGTTGGCATCAATGCCGATCAGTTTCAGGTTGCGTTGTGCAGCAAAGGCATCCGACAGATGCCGGAGCATATCTCCGTTGCCGCAGCCAATATCCACGATATTGATTTCCTGTGTAACAGGGATATCCCTGATGAGGTCAGATACGCCTTTCCGGGTGATCCGGTTGCCTCCCAGTAAAAAATTGATCTGTGCTATTTTGTCGAGCGTGGCTGTCAGCAGTTCCCCTTCCATATTGAAATCGTCCATAATTTCGGGGGCCATACTCCGGTAGCGGGTATTTATACGCATTCCGGTACTGCTTTTAACGGTTTCCCATGGGTGCGCCTGATGATGCCCGGCAAGAGGCCGGGAAACAGGATCAGTCCTTTCATCATGGTAGCAGACAGCTTTTCATTGCGGAACAGGCGCGACAACACACGGCCGGTACGCATACGGCTGCTGAACATTTTATTCCAGGATTTCGTATAGTCCTGCTCCATCAGCAAACGGTTTTTAGTAGGCGCGGCAAAATAGTCCAGCACCTTTTCCGACGCGATCTGCGCGCTCTGAATCGCCATGGCCATGCCATTGCCGCAGAGCGGGTGAATAAGACCGGCGGTATCGCCGATCATCAGGATATGATGCAATACTTTTTCTTTTTCGGTAAAAGACACCTGGCTGATGGTTAAAGGCTTATCAAACAGCGGCGTGCTGTTTTCAAATACCTCTTTCAGATGCTGATTACGGTAAAGCACCTGCTCCCGGTGGGCTTCTATCTGTTTAAAGCTTTTGAAGCTTTCATAACTTACGAGATAGCAGATGTTGAGAATATCATCTTCTACCTTTGATACGCCGCAATAGCCGCCATCGAAGTTATGCAGCCCTACTGTATCTGCGGGGAAGTTACCGCGATAGTGTGATTTCACGGCCAGCCAGGGTGATTTCTCATTAAAGAATCCCCGGGCCAGTTTTCCATCCAGTGCGGCTCTTTTGCCATAGGCGCCCAATACTACCGGCGCAGAAAACACACCGTAGCTGTTGGTGTCGATGAAGAAACGGTCGTTTTCAAAGACGACATTGGTAACGGTATCTTCAATTAACTCCACCCCGTTTTCCACCACCTTCTGCATGAGAAACTGGTCGAACGTATACCTGCTGACCCCAAAACCTCCCAGGGGAAGCATTGTTTCCAGGGTTTTGCCATAATGATCTGAAATAATTAACCGGTTGATCCGGGAAGGGTGCAATACCGCAGGATCGGCGCCCAGTGATTGCAGATAAGGTAGTACCTCGTTGGATATATACTCTCCGCATACCTTGTGCGAAGGGTACTTACTTTTTTCAATTACGGTTACATGCAAGCCAGCCTTCGATAAATGAATAGCGCTGGTGAGGCCCGACAAGCCTCCTCCTATAATAATGACATCTCTTGAACCCATACCCCTATGGTTAAAACAATAACAAACTCCGACACATGGAAGAAGCCTATCTCAATATAATGAATTTATACCTGACTTACCAGCGGCAAACCGAATATTCTTTAGCAATCATGGTTTTATAAAACTTAACATTGGCAATATTATATAATTGTTAATTTTGAATATAATTGTTTTTGTAAATAAATTAATTCTCCATGACTGATTCCAATAAGCCAACCGGCAAACATCTGAAAAAAAATGCCGGATTAAAAGTGACCGAAGTATTGACTGCATTGACTGATTTAAAAGAACTCCTCGGCGAAAAGAAGTTTCACCGCAATGTAAAGAAAGCCGCTAAAGCGATGATAGCAGGGTTAACAGACAGACCCAAAGGACCAGCCAAACCTAAAAAGAAAGCTGCTGCCGAAAAAGCTGCCGCACCAAAAGCCACTTCTCCCAAAGCTACAGCTCCCAAAGCCGCCGATAAAAAAGCTGCTGACAAGAAAGTAACGTCAAAGAAAACTGCTCCCAAAAAAGCTGCTGCTAAGAAAGACTAACCCAGCTCTCCGTATTTTCCTGTAGTATCTTTATTGTTCCGCTATACCCGGAACTGTATCGTTATGTCCCGGCAGGTGGACAATAAAGATCCCTTACAGCTGCTGTGAAGCGCGTACATAGCGGTTTACATCGTATTCTTTTCCCTCCCATTTCATGCCCTGTGGTATAAGTCCCTCATGGTGGAAACCTGTTTTCACCAGCACTTTTTCCGAAGCCTCGTTGCCGGGCAATACATCTGCCCGGATACTTGCCAGTTCCAGTGAGGAGAAACCATAGGCGGCTACCGCCTCAATCGCTTCGGTCATATACCCTTTCCCCCAGTATTCCTGTACCAGCGCAAACACCAGCATCGCGCTATCTTCCGGCTCAAAGCTATTGAAACCGATAAAGCCGATCAGTTCTGTTGTGTTATCCAGCGCAATACCCCAGCGGATACCCTGTTTACTTTGAAACCGTTGCTTCAGCAGATCAATTACTTTCCGCACATCCGCTACTTCCTGCAACGGCATCACATGGTAATAGCGGGTCACGCGCTTATCTGTTAACAGGTAGAACAGGTCTGGTTGATGGGCATGCTCAATTTCAATCAGGTGAAGACGCGATGTTGACAAAAGCGGGAATTTATCCGACAATGCTCTCATAATGCTGGCGTGGTGGTTTTACGTCCCCAATATATATACAATTGAACCACTCCTCCAAAAATGTTATGCCGGCAGGTAAAAAAAAGTATCTTGTTTTCAAATTTATTCCACGACATGGCAGTATTCACTCAGCGTCCGGCAGCAACCCTGCTGGCTGCAGGCATTAGTTTATGGGCAATGACCGCCCGGGCACAACGCCCCTTCTTTAACGAAAAAGGAATTTCCCGGCCCTTACTGGAAAACTACCTGGATCACGCCGTTACCATGACCGAATTCCTGGCGGTAGACCCTTACGCCTCCGATGCGCCGTATCCCAACAAGGAAGACGATATCCGGCTGATCCGGAATATTGGCGCCAAATTCATCGGAAGAGCCATTTACCGTTGGGGCGGAGAATCTGTAATGGCCAACAAAGACTACCTCGATAATGCCAAACGCCTCGTTGCCGAAGTGCATAAAAATGACCCCGATGTCATTTTCCAGGCGGCATTGTTTGAACAGATCAGTCAGCAGGTAAATACCGTTCCTATTCCGGCATGGACATTCAAGGCATTGGGCTTACCCGCTGAAGAACGTCATTTCCGCTACGACGACATGCTGAACCTGAAAGGTAAACTGGTTGATCACTGGAGCAAAGGCAACAGTGTACCGGATATTACGCGTACCGAAACACAGTTATGGTTTATGTTCCTGGCGGGCACCTATATGGAAGTGGGCTGTGAAGCTTTACACCTGGGGCAGATTGCGCTGATAGGGATGGAGGATCCGGCACTTACCGAATGGACGGCATTTCTTGTAAAATTGCGGCACTATGCTAAAGACCATACCCGCCATCATTGGGTATTACTGGATGCACATACGCCTTCCGGCGGGATGGTGGTGAATGGCAAAAGTTTGCTGGACTTTAACTCATTCCCGTTGCGTATCAAATCGGTGCCGGAACATCCGCAGCAGGGTGTGCTGCAAATGGGTTTTACCGATGCCCTTTTCGGGAGAAGTGAAGGCGGAATTTCACCCAGTGGCTGGAAAGCGAAGTCGATGCCTTATCTCGTGGAATTGGATAATTTCGGGATCAGTAATCATCCCGGTGTACCGGATACCACCACCATTTACCCATGGGGCTTTGATGAGATCAGCTGGTTTTATCAGCAGCCGGAGCAGTACCGGCATGAGTGGTTACAATATGCACAGGATTGGGTAACCGCACATGACAGCAACGGCCACCTGCAAATGCCCGTGACCCGTGTAGTGACTTTAGGCTGGAAGAAGCCAAGATTAAAATACCGTGCGAATACGAAATCGGAACATTGTCCGGATGGTATGAATGATGAAGCTACCATCAAAGCGATCTGGCAAAAAGCCGACAAGCAGCGGAAATAAATATTGACATCACCGGTTACTCCTGAAGTAACCGGTGATATTACTTATGGCTTCTTTACAAGTTTCGTTTCTGCTGTTGCCTGCACAAGCGAACCCTCTACCATCTGGTTAAGCATAGTGGTGATAACAAGTGTATCACCGCGCCAGGATATTTTACCTCCGGATGCCTGTGCCTCTACAACTCCTCCCATGCTGGAAGGCATTTCCAGCAACCCTTTGCTGAAGTAAATAGAATCTGTCCCGATCCGTTTGTAGGGCGCCTTTCCAGAATAGGGATCCATCGTCATCACGAAAGGAATATCCATATCTGTTACCAGTTGTCCGTCCATATACATAATTGCCCTGGACATGGCATCAATGGAATAACTCAAACCCGTAATACTAAAGTTGCTACCGTCAATGCTGCAAACCCCTTTATTGTTGAAGGTGGTGTAATCTGTGCGCAAAGTGGCTTTCATCGTGTTATTTATCGTAGTGCTGGTACTGTTTACTTTCACACCCACAAAATTCCAGGTGCCTTCAATTTTTTTGTCCCCGGTAACCGGTGGTGTAGTAGGTGGATTTACAGGGGGCGGGGTATCCGGCGTGGCCATTTCCAGTTTGCCGCAGGCAACGAAAGTAGTAGCCAAAACTGCCATCAGCAGCAGAGAGGTATAGGATCTCATCTTCATGAATTTTAAAACGTTGGGATATTTACGGGGTAAAGGTAGTACCATTCGTGCAAACCTGCCCTGCTATCTCCCATAAAATTATCAAGCAACCGGCAGGCGGGCACGCATTTCTTCAAAAAACGGGGTACGTCTTTCTTCTACACATTTAACAGCATACAGGTACATGGCGGCACTCCAGGTTTGCCACTCCTGCCCTTTTGCGGCGCCATCCTGCGCTTTCAGCCATTCGTTGAAGCCGTAGTCGACCGTACCGGAATTGGTAATGGTGATCACCCTGGTCAGTTCCAGTAGTTTTTCTTCCGCCAGCCGGTACTTTTTCGCCGCTACCAGCGCTGCCACATAAAAGCCACAGATGAAAGGCCAGATACCACCGTTGTGGTATTCACCGGGCAGATTAAAAAAGGTATATCTTTCATGCCAGTCGTTGTCGCCCGGTTTCGTATAGGGGAAGAAGTTAGGAGGAAGAGAAACGGCCAGGTCGCCGCTTTTCTGCAACGCCGCACATTCTTCTTCCACCCAGGCTATCATCTCCGCAGCCCTGGTGGGTGCTGCAAGTCCGGATAGAATTGCCAGGCTGTTGCCCAGCAGATCAAACCGTTCGCTGCTCAGTACTTTGTAAGACCACATCGCGTAATAAGGCTTATGTTTCACCACAAGGCCTTCGTGCACATGCCGGTGCTGTACCCCACCTGTAATAGTAAATCTTCCCATGGCCTGCTTTACTTTATCTGCCCGTTCGTGACGACCGAGCATACGCAGGTAGCTGTATACCAGTGTATTTACAAACAGGCCGTAACCCAGCACCCATTGCTCATCGCGCCAGTCGCTGGTAGGCTGTTGCGCTACCAGGTAACGATCGGAAGGACTTTGGTATTCCATCCACTGCAATGAATTGTTCACGGCTTCTTCCAGGAAGGTATGCTCTCCGGTGAGTTGCCGGTACATCCCCGCTACGAGCAGAAATAAAGGTGTACTGTCGCTCGCACCGAGATCCTGTTTATCATGCACAAGCGAAGGAATATGCCCGTGCGGGGTTTGATTTTTCGCGAGTGTTTCGAGTACTTTCCGGATGCTGTTAATGAGGATATCGTTGCCGCTTACACCGATGCCGAAGAAAGAAATGAGCAGATCGCGCGTGTATGGTTCCGGGTATCCCCAGCCGGCGGTGCGGGGAAGTCCATGAAAGGGACCATTCACATTATGCAGCAATACCTTCAGGGCGGCATCCCGGGCTGCGTTGATAGTTAACCAGGAAGAAGTGTCCATGTTCAACGGATATTAAGTTTTTCATACATCAACTGCACAAACTGCCTCGCTACCATTCTGTAATCAAACTTTGCTACAACTCTCTGCCTTGCTGCTTTTCCCAACCTTTCCCTGCAGGCGGCATCTGTCATCAGACGCTGCAGATACTGCCGGATATCATTTACGTCCGCCCGGTAATCTACCGTACGGGGCGTTGTGAATATTACTTTATGATTGGTTTCGAAACCTGATTCCTTGCCGAGCACTACTTCATTCACTACAATTTTTTCCGCCACACCTGCCAGCAATGCAGTTTCTTCATGTACCAGCGTATCACGCATACCCATGGCCTGAATACCGATCACGGGTTTCTCACAGGCGCCGGCTTCCACCTGTGGCATGCCAAATCCTTCGAGACGGGAAGGGCCTGCATAAATATCGCAGGCATTGATGAGATAAGGCATTTCTTCCCGGGAAATGATACTGGTAATATATTGTACGTGGTCACTCAAACCCAGTTCGGCTGCCAGCTCCAGGTCATACTGGTTCTGAATACTGGTACGTTGCTGCGGCCATACTTTACAGATATATTTCCATTTGTCCGGTACCTGGCCTTTCAACTCCGCAAGCGCCTGCATCACTTCCCTGGCGCCTTTTGAGCAGGCATCACCGCCAATGGTAAGCAGCATCAGTTCATCCGGTGCAACACCCATAGATGCTCTTACCCCCATTACCTTCGGATCACTTTTAGGAAGTGGTACAAATCTGTCTGTATTGCATCCTACGGGCAGCACCGCAATGTTCGCTCCATTGATGCCGTCACGCATGTACATTTCCTTTACCCATTGCGAGGTGACGAGGATGAGTGGTAATTTATTCAGCACCTCCTGGTAATTAGCAATATAACCATCTGCCACCAACCACGGTACCGGTTGTACGCCGAATTGCTGCGGGTGCAGGATGAGTTGCGGGCAATAGCCCCAGTAGCCTACTCCCACTACTACATCCGGTTTAAACCAGTGGTAGTACCACTCCTTTTCCAGGGGCGAGTCGTAATGCACGGCAACGGCATTAACCCCGATTTCCAATAGCCCCTGGTACAATAAGTTCCCTTGTGTTGCCAGTCCGCCGGGGGCCGGCGGATAATCGAATAACAAAAGTACTTTCATAATTCAGACGGTAAACTATGGAGCCACTGCAGGGCTTCTTCCGGGTTACTGAAACACCAGAATGATTCTGCCAGCGGTGTTGTTGTTGCTTCCCAGCTATCCACCGTAAAACCATATGTGTTGGTCATCACTTCATACTTCCGTTGCCAGATGTCTTTATCCAATACATGATAGATAGTGGCCTCCGGTATCGGCTCAGGGAAATAGGACTTGAGTCCGTCTTCATAAGCAAATACCCAGAGTTCATCCATTTCAATTTTATGTTGCTGCCACAGCCGGATCACGGCGCGGCTCACTTCTTCATGACGCAGGTGGCGGGTATACTCGCCATTGGGATGATGGGTGATAATAA
The DNA here is from genome assembly GCF_900110835.1 of Chitinophaga arvensicola. Lineage (GTDB taxonomy): Bacteria > Bacteroidota > Bacteroidia > Chitinophagales > Chitinophagaceae > Chitinophaga > Chitinophaga arvensicola. The sequence goes on along the minus strand of NZ_FOJG01000001.1, from coordinate 3,685,830 downwards.
GATCGTAATGTTGCACCGGTAATAATGCCAGAAGCTGGTTTTCTACCTCTTCATCAGGTAACGGTGTTTGTTCAGGACCATCATCCAGGTCTCCCATTATCCCCTGTGCCCCGTACAACTGTAATGCCTTGAAAAATTTAGGGGCTCTGTCGGTATCTTTTGCGCGGCACAAACTGACGACCGTCCACTTCCATTGCGGATGAAACAATATTGTACCTCCGGACCATAAAGTTTCATCGTCTGGATGGGCAACGATAACGGCCACGGATTTGCTTTTCTTTACGGCAGGGTTTTCTTCACTCATAATCATAACTTTAGATGGGCAGGTTAAACAGGGTTACTAAAGTTAACAAATCCCGCCCAGCTACCCATCACTAAAAATTACCAGTTCCCGGGAATATTTATCATCTTAGCACAAATTTTTACGGAAACATCATGAAAAGACTTGTAGCAATATCCGCTTTCATAGCGCTCAGTATGGGATTAAAAGCACAAACTATGCAATGGTATAATGCCCCTAAGAAATGGTCGGCCGATAAGAACAAGATAAACGTGACCGTTGACCCCGGTACCGATTACTGGCAGGTAACACACTATGGCTTTATCCGCGATAATGGTCCTTTTTATTTCCAGGAACAGGAAGGGGATTTTACCGCTACCGTTAAAATTACCGGTCATTATAAAGAGCTGTTCCATCAGGCAGGCCTGATGATCCGTACCGATGCCAAAAACTGGATTAAAACCGGTATTGAATATGTAGACGGCGTACAGAATGTAAGTGCAGTAGTAACCCGGGAAGTATCCGACTGGTCGGTAGTACCGCGCCACGACAGCCCAAAGAGTATGTGGCTGAAATTGCTGCGCAAAGGCGATTATGTACAGATTGAGTACTCTTTTGATAATAAGAAATTTGATATGCTGAGACTGGCATATTTTCCTCCGGGTGGAAAAGTGCAGATAGGCCCTGTGGCGGCAGCTCCGGGGAAGTTAGCGTTTGATGTGGTGTTTGAGGATTTTAAAGTGGTGGCGGAGAAGTAGTATTAAAAAAGTGCGGCCATCATCTGGCCGCACTTTTTTATATTATGGCTTTTTAAATAAAAGTAAATCTATTTCGTTCTCTGTTGCAACTTTCTGTCGCCAATCATCCTCTTCATTTGCTTTCTCCGGCAATATATTCCATCCTGACCTATCCGCCTTTAAAGTAAGCAATTCATACATCGGAAAATTGCCAACTTCCCAATTTGTTTTATAACCAATAAATCCAAACCGGTGCCATAAGTTTTCCAACGACAGCAAAATATCTCCCAGCAAGCTATCCAGGCTGATTATTTCATTTACCAGCTCCCGTCTGTATTTCTTATCAGAAGTTGACAATTCAAATACCTTTACCTGTAGCTTGCATGCTGCATGATCACACTCAATCCGCCATTCATAGTTAACACGATCATCATACCACATCACTTCAAAAGAGCAAGGGAAAAAGTCTGTTTCAGATCTTCTCTCCAATTGATAAATATGAAAAATCTTATTCAGAAGTTCCTGGAATTGGTCTCCATACGTTGAGCTATGACCTATCTTTATCTTTCCGGCTTTTGTTTCAAATTCGGCAACGATATAGCCTAACGTTTGGAGATTAAATTGAACATGCATTATTATAAGCATTTAAATAATAAACAACGCAAAAGACCACGCTAAAAATTATTCAGATATCAAACAAAAATCTCCTGCTTTCAAAATCCACTTCTACTAGTATCGGTGGTAAAGCAAGATCATAGTATCTGGATAGCCACGCCCTCATCACAACATACAGCGCTTCATCCTTAAAAGCATCCATCGTGGACATGACCTCCAGAATATCAAAACAGATGTTACTGCCTGATGAGTCCTGAATACTATCCGCCTGTTCCCTGATCGCCCTAAATAAGTATTCCTCAATGTTATGCGGTGTTAAAAAAATCGAAGAAGCACTAAACCGTACATAAATCCCATCACTTACCAACAGATCAGTGTCGGATATCACGGGATCCCTGATTTCTACCGCATTCAAAATTACAGCTACACCAACTCCCCCTTTCTGAAAAGCAAATTTTTCAATCATGTTTATTAAATGCGATTTTGAAAAATGACCATTTCATAGTCACTGTCTTATTGTCAAAAATACTTTGTCATCCTTTGAGTGCATACTGAAACAGTCTTTCCGGGTCTAGTCTATCCAAAAAACATAGCATGCATTGCACCAACTTCTTTAAAATTCAACCTCGCTTCCTTTAAGCTCATTCTGTTGGGGTAACTATACTTATCTTTCTCTGAGATACCATCATCTTCCCAAAAACAAACCGCACAGATATCATAAATACATATTACCATATATCAATCTCACTAACCCCTCCTTCATCGTCTGTCACCTTCATTTTATGCAGCCCGGGAAATAACGCAACGTAATCGCTAAACTGAAAGATGTCGCGATTAAAATATGCTTCGTACCACTCACTAAAATCCATAAACTCATGAATATAGAATTTAAAAAAACAGCCTTTCTCATGGCCTTCGTCGGTAACCAACAGCACAAGTTCCGCTGGATCCATCTGGTCAAAAAAGACCTTATAAAATGCGGCACTGGTCATATCTCTATCCTCTTTCACAAAGGTAGCCCAATCAGGTATCTGTTTCCGTGAAATTGTTTTGTGACTGAGTTTCTCCAGTTCGTCAAAAAGCTTGTTCGGGTAAATCAACATCGGATATGTCAACAGACATAATCTGGTGTCACGGAGACTCGCAATCGCTGTCTCTCTATCCAATATCCATTTAGTCGTCTGCATATCCATTTTACTATTACATTTCGTTTATAAATACCTACAGTTGCTATAAACTTGTCGTGTTGACGATTAAAAACAAATGCCCTACTAGTATCCAGTAAAGCCTAAAATTATATTTTAAAACATAAACATCCCTCTTCCTAAAAAAATTTAATAGTCTATAGGATTTGTAGGATAATAAAAATATCTTTGCCATCACTTAGGTAAATAACCCACCAATACTTACCTGTAGCGCAACATTCAACATTGTCAACTAAAATGAATAAGTAGTCACTGCAACATCTTATCGTGAACGAAAGAAAAAATAGCAATCCGTTGCTGCAGCATCCTTATTGTCTGTAGAAATTCAATTTATCAACATATGAAACAAATCGTTGCGCTTATAGGGCTTGGCATTGCTATGCCCCTATGGAGCTTTGGCCAACAGTCCCCTACCATCAGCGGTACCATCAGATCCGCCAGACTGGAGCCTTTACCAGGTATCAGCATTAAAGTAAAGCACACCGGAAAGGGCGCCATCACAAATGGTTCCGGGCAATACACACTGGCGGCTACCCCACAGGATACCTTACTCATTTCCGGTATCGGTTATCAATTGCTGCAGGTTCCCGTAAACGGACGTACGAAAATAGCCATCCAGCTGGAAGAAGATGCCACTGCACTTGGAGAAGTAGTAGTGGTGGGTTATGGTACCCAGAAAAAAAGCGATCTGACCGGATCCGTGACTTCCATTTCCGCCGAACAATTCAGGAAAACGCCGTCCGTATCCCTGGACAACGGCCTCCGTGGCCGCGCTGCCGGTGTGCAGGTAACGGCTGCTTCCAATCAGCCTGGCGGCGTTTCCACCATCCGTATCCGTGGTAATAACTCCGTGAATACCGGCAGTGAGCCACTGTATGTTATCGATGGATTTCCCGTGTACAATGACAACAGCGGCGCCGGTGCTTCCGCTGGTCCCAAACTCAACGCCTTGTCACTCATCAATCCCAATGACATCGTATCCATTGAGGTATTGAAAGACGCCTCCGCTGCCGCTATCTATGGCGCCAGGGGCGCCAATGGCGTGGTGCTCGTTACCACGAAGAAAGGGGAAACAGGCGCTACTAAAATCGAATTCAATACCTATTATGGCACCCAGGAAGCAGCAAAGAAATTGCCGTTACTGAATGCCACCGAATTTGCACAACTCGTCAATGACGCCAACGGCACCACGGTATTTACGCCACAACAGATTGCTGCTTTCGGCAAGGGCACCGACTGGCAGCATGAAGTATTGCGCAAAGCACCACTGCAGAACTACCAGTTAGCCGCTTCCGGTGGCGACGCCAGAACAAAGTATGCCGTATCGCTCAACTACTATAACCAACAGGGTATTATTATTAATTCTGATTTCTCGAGATACAGTACGCGGTTTAACTTTGAGCGGCAGGCCACTACCCGGCTTTCCTTTGGTAGTAATCTCACCATCGCCAGAACCAATGCCAACCAGGCCCTGAGCGCCACCGGCGGCGGCGAAGGTACCATAGGCGTCATCGGCTCCGCATTGGCCTTCTCTCCTATACTTCCTGTATATAAGGCAGATGGCACTTATGTACTGGAAAACGACCGGGGCATTCCAATGGGCAACCCGGTTGCTACCGCAAAAGAACTGACCAATAACAGTGTCAACAACCGCGTACTGGGTAATATCTACGCCAGCTATAAAATACTCGCCGGTCTCGAATTCAGAACCAGCATAGGCGCAGACATCCTCAGTACAAAAGAAAAGTATTACGCTCCCCGTACCACCTTGCGCGGATACAGCCTCCAGGGTATAGGATCTGCTTCCTCTGCCAACGCTACCTCCCTGCTGAACGAAAATACACTGACCTACAAAAAACAGATCGCAAAACATAGCCTTACCGCTTTGGCTGGTTTTACCGTACAGCAATACCAGCGCGATATTGTTACTTCGTCGGCTTCCGGATTTGTGAACGACCTGCTGGGTGCTGACAACCTTGGCTCCGGCGCGATTGTAAATACACCTGTTACCAACGTAAATACCTGGAGCCTCGCTTCGTTTATCGGCAGGATCAACTACGCCTGGAACAACAAATACCTCCTGACCCTCACCGCCCGCGCAGACGGTTCCTCAAAATTCGGCGCCAACAACAAGTACGGCTATTTCCCCTCCGGATCCGTGGCCTGGAAACTGTCTGAAGAAGAGTTTATCAAAGACCTGAACGTTTTTCATGAACTGAAATTACGTGGTAGTTATGGTAAAACCGGTAACCAGGAAATCAATAGTTATCAGTCGCTCGCCGGCCTCAGCAACATGAGCTATATCATCGGCGACAACGTGGTGAAAGGATATGCCCCGGGCAATATTCCCAACAAAGACCTGAAGTGGGAAACCACCTCCCAATCGGATATCGGACTGGACGCTTCCTTTTTTCGTGGGCGCCTCACCGTTACTGCCGACGCCTATTACAAGAAAACCACCGATATGCTGCTCTGGGTAAATGTACCCTGGTCTACCGGCTTCACTTCTGCCCTGCAAAATATCGGCAGCGTAGAGAACAAAGGATTGGAACTGGCGGTATCGGCGCTGATCACAGATCGTAAACTCAGATGGAATACAACTTTCAACATCTCCGCCAACAGGAATAAAGTACTGAGCCTTGGTCCCATAGAGCAAATCCTCACTGGTGAAATAAACGGCTATCTGAAAATATCAGATCCTATAGTGATCCGTCCGGGCCAGCCGCTGAATGCCTTCTATGGCTATGTAAGCGATGGTATTTTTCAATTGAAAGATGATATTGCCGGCAGTGCACAACCAACCGCCAAACCAGGCGACCGCAGGTATAAAGACGTGCTGGCCGATGGAAAACTGGATGCGAAAGACCGCCAGTATATCGGCAATGCACAGCCCAAATTCTTCGGTGGTATGACCCATGATTTCGCCTGGAATAATTTCGATCTCAGCGCCTCCTTCAACTGGGTATATGGCAACACCATCCTGAACAGTACCCGCGCGGAACTGGACCTCCCAACCGGTCAGAAGAACAGCTCTGCCAGGGTAAAAGACAGATGGACGCCCACCAATCCCAGCAACAGTATTCCACGCGCCAGCCTGAACCGCTCCTTCCTCTTCTCCGACGCACAACTGGAAGATGGCTCCTATTTCAGACTGGGCAACCTTTCACTGGGATACAATCTTCCCCGCAAATGGTTGCAGGCTGCACACCTGGAACGGTTACGTGTATACGTAGCTGCACAGAACCTGTTTACCATCACACACTATACCGGGTATGATCCGGAAACCAACCAGAGCGGACAGGATAACATCCTCCGTGGCATCGACTCTGATGCCTATCCTAGTGCCAAAACCTACATGGTAGGCATCAACCTGGGACTTTAACCAACAATCAAAAAATGAAGATGAAAAAATTAATATACCCGTTACTGTTAGTAACCACCGCATTCTCTTCCTGCCAGAAATTCCTGGAAGAAAATCCAAAATCAATCATGGTGGAAGGCAACTTCTATAAAACAGAAGCCGATGCAGATGCCGCCATCACCGCCGCTTATGATGTGCTCAACAACCAGTGGGATATCTACTTCCGTGGCATTTACCTGTTGGCGGAATTGCCCACCGATAATGCAGAATGCGGACAAGGCGTAGCTAACTCCAACATCTTTGCCCTGAAAGATTATACCTTTGGTCCGGTAAACGACCGTATCTACACACTCTACCCGGCACTCTACAAAGGCATTGCCAATGCCAACACCGCTATCGATAAAATTCCCGGGATTGCATTCAACGATACCAAAAAAAATCGCCTCCTCGGAGAAGCCCGGTTTATAAGAGCTTTGCTGTACTTTAACCTGGTCCGTTTATTTGGCGATGTACCTTTGATCGTGCATCAGACCACCTCACTGAATAATGTAAATGTACCCAGAACCGCTACAGCAGAGGTATACAAACAGATCATCAGTGACCTGGAATTCGGCGAACAAAACCTGGATGCCGTTAATTCCAACGCCAACCTGGGACGAGCCACCAAAGCATCTGCCACCGGCCTGCTGGCAAAAGTATACCTCACCCTCAGGGATTTCCCGAAAGCCAGGGATAAGGCAAAAGCGGCACTGGATATAACCGGCTACGGCTTGCTCGACAGCTACTTTGATATTTTCACACCACAGAACCGGTTCAACAAGGAAGTGCTGTTTTCTGTGCAATGTAAAGGCAATACCGGCAGTGGTAATGGCTTCGGACTGGCACTCTATCTTCCACGCGCCACCATTGCTTTACCGGGCGGCGGCACCGTGGGAGGCAACAGCGCAGATGTACCCACACAGGAATTCTACGACAGCTTTCAACCCGGCGATCTGCGCAGGGACCGTACCTTCTTTACCCAATATGATGCCGGCGCAGGCCTCGCGAAATTCCGCCCTCACTGGTTCAAATACTTCGATCCCGCTGCCATCACTACCCTGGGAGAAGGTACCCTCAATTATCACGTGATCCGGTATGCCGACATGCTCCTTACTTACGGCGAAGCGCTCAACGAAATCAGCGGTCCAACCACCGAAGCATTTGAAGCAGTGAACAAAGTAAGAAGACGCGCCTACGGTAAACCCACTGCTACCGCCAACGCACAAACGGACCTCGCCGGGCTGGACCAGCAGGCTTTCCGCGATGCCATCCTCAACGAACGCCGCTGGGAATTCGGGTTTGAAGACCAACGCTGGTTCGACCTGGTCCGCACCGGGAAACTCGTCAGCACACTAAAAGCAAAAGGCAATAAAATGATTCAGGATTATCATATCTTGTTCCCAATCCCCCAGCGGGAAAGAGACGTGAACAAATCATTAACACAAAATACTGGTTACCCACAGTAGTTTTTTTCAGGAGATAAAAATAGGAACATGAAATTCTTTGCCACAAACTATCTTAAAAAATCATGGGCATGCCTGCTGCTGCTCGCTGCTTCCGGCAGCTATGCACAGCAACAACGACCCAATATTATTTTCATTTTCTCGGACGACCATGCCTACCAGGCTATCAGCGCCTATGGCAGCAAACTGGTCAAAACACCCAATATCGACCGTATCGCTAACCAGGGTGCTATCTTCAAAAACGCACTGGTCACCAACTCTATCTGTGGGCCAAGCCGCGCTACCCTGCTCACCGGCAAGTATAGTCACATTAACGGCTATACGCTGAATGAGAAAAAATTCGATGTGGAACAACAGCTGTTTCCCGCGCTATTGCAGCAAAGCGGCTACCAGACAGCCTGGATCGGAAAATGGCACCTCGGCAACCTGCCCAAGGGGTTCGACTTCTGGCGTATCCTCAACAGCCAGGGCCAATACTATAATCCGGATCTCATCGGTCCAAATGATACCACACGCGTAGAAGGATATGTCACCAATATCATCACAGATCTGTCGCTCAACTGGATTGAAAAACGCGATACATCCAAACCTTTCTTCCTGGTAGTGGGCGAAAAAGCCACCCACCGCGAATGGTTACCGGATATCCAGGACCTCGGCGCCTATGATGATAAAACCTTCCCATTGCCTGCTACGTTCAAAGACGACTACAAAAACCGCCTGGCCGCGCAAAACCAGGACATGACCATCGATAAAACAATGCGGCTGAAAGAAGACCTGAAAGTACATGCCAACTACGAAAAAGGTATCTATGGCAGGTTTACGCCCGAACAGAAAAAAGCATATATCGATTATTACGAAAATAAGATCAGCAAAGAATTCGATGAACAAAAACTGAGCGGCGACGCACTGGTGGAATGGAAATACCAACGCTACCTGAAAGATTACCTGGCCACCGCCAGATCGCTGGATCGTAACATCGGCCAGATCCTGGATTACCTTGATAAATCAGGTCTTTCCAAAAACACCGTAGTGGTGTATGCCTCCGATCAGGGTTTCTATATGGGCGAACATGGCTGGTTCGACAAACGCTTTATCTATGAAGAATCGCTTCGCACCCCCTTTGTGATCAAATACCCGGGCGTGGTAAAACCAGGCACTTCCATTGACCAGCTGATGCTGAACATCGACTGGGCGCCTACCTTCTTAAACATCGCCGGCGTAAAAGTACCCGCAGATATACAGGGCACTTCTTTTCTGCCGTTGCTGAAAGCGGATAACAAAAAGGTGTCCTGGAGAAAAGAAGCCTATTATCACTATTATGAATTTCCGCAACCTCACCACGTGTATCCGCATTTCGGTATCCGTACCGAACAATATACACTGGTGCGCTTTTATGGAGAATCAAACAGCTGGGAACTGTATGATCTGAAAAAAGATCCGCAGGAAGTCAATAACCTGTATGGTCAGAAAGGCTATGAGCAACTGACTGCCACCTTAAAAGAACACCTGAAACAGTTAATGATCCAGTATAAAGATACCGACGCGCTGAAAATACTGGCACAACCATAAAAACGAAGGATCGTCATCTATAACGGAATATATTACGGACAGGACCAAATCTTTTGACAATTAAGCCAAAAGGGCTATTTTTGAGCCCTGATTGCAGTTTTTACTGATGATCTGCAGGCTTGAATGTGCGTCCGAAAAATATTCTTTAAGTTATTGATAAAAAGGAAATTGAAACTTAAGGAACCGCATCAGCAACGATGCGGTTTTTTTTATGCACGGTCCAATCATTTACGATTATAATTAAATATGAAGACATACTTCCGACTTTTATCATTTGCGAAACCAATTAATAAATTTGCGATTCCTTATATTATCTGCACCCTGTTGTCTGTCATATTCAGCACGCTAAACCTTGCACTGCTGGCACCCCTGCTCGATACCTTATTCAGTAAAAATCCGGACCAGGTCATTGCACCGATGCCGGCCAGTTACTTTGACATCTTCGCCGTATTTAAGCATTATACCACCTTTATTTCCACCACCTACGGCAAACTCGAAAGCCTGAAATTTGTGTGCGCCTGTATTGCTACCTCCGTTTTACTGGGCAATTTGTTCCGGTATTTTGCAGACAGAACCATGGAAAGTTTACGCATCCAGACCTTGCTGAACCTCCGTCGTACCGTATTTAACAATGTAATGAACCTCCACCTGGGCTATTTCAGTAATGAGCGTAAGGGAGATATTATCTCGAAAATAGCTTCTGATGTGCAGGTGGTGCAATATACCGTTACCGGCACACTGCAGGTATTATTTAAGGAGCCGGCTACCCTGCTCTCTTTCCTGGTGATGTTATTCCTCATCTCCTTTAAACTGACGCTGATCTCTATGATGGTAATTCCCGTAGCGGGACTGATCATCGCCAGGATCGTAAAGCGGTTGAAGGAACAGGCCACCGCCTCCCACCAAACTTATGGTATGATGATCAGTTACCTCGACGAGGCGCTGAACGGGATCCGGATCATCAAGGCATTTAATGCGGTAGGCTTCATTACCCGCCGTTTCGATAATCAGAACCGGAAGTATTCAAAGATTTCCCGGTCCATGGCCAAAAGACAACAACTGGCCTCGCCGGTGTCTGAAACCCTGGGCGTATTGATGGTAGCGGGCATAGTGTACTATGGCGGTTCTTTGATCCTTAAGAATGAGGGAAGTATGGATGGATCTACTTTTATCGTATATATCGCGCTTTTCTCCCAGATCATGCGGCCGGCGAAAGCCATTTCCACGGCTTTCAGCAGTATCCACTCAGGCATTGCCGCCGGCGATCGCGTACTGGAACTGATAGACCAGCAACCTGCCATTACCAACGCACCCGATGCGATCACACTGGACGGATTTACCGATGCCATCCGTTTTGATGGGGTGTCTTTTGCTTACGGTGAAAAGAAAGTACTGAATAATATTCATCTTACTATACCCAAAGGCTCCACAGTGGCGCTCGTTGGCCCTTCCGGCGGTGGTAAATCCACGCTGATGGACCTGATCCCCCGCTTTATGGACCCGCAATCGGGCAGTGTACTCATAGATGGTAAAAACCTGAAATCTGTCACCGTAGAGTCCTTACGGGCATTAATGGGCGTAGTGAACCAGGAATCCATTCTCTTCAACGATACCATCTTCAATAATATCGCATTTGCCAAACCTGATGCGACCCCCGAACAGGTAGAAGCTGCTGCCAGGATTGCCAATGCACATGATTTTATCCAGAAAACGGAGAATGGCTACCAAACCAATATCGGGGATAAAGGTTCCAAACTTTCCGGTGGTCAGCGGCAGCGTATCTGTATTGCCCGTGCCGTACTTTCCAATCCACCGCTGATGCTGCTGGACGAAGCTACTTCCGCATTGGATACAGAGTCTGAGAAAATGGTACAGGATGCCTTAAATAACCTGATGAAGAACCGTACTTCGCTGGTGATTGCCCACCGCCTGAGCACCATTCAGAATGCAGACCTGATTATTGTACTGGATAACGGCCAGGTGGCAGAACAGGGCTCCCATATGGAACTATTGAACAACAACGGTATCTATAAACGCCTCATCGAAATGCAGACGTTTCAGCAATAAGCTGATCATATAATATATCCGGAAAGGCCGCCTCCAAAGGTGGCCTCTCTTATTTGCAGCATGCGCATATATATGTTTTTCCGGTACGTAAGTTCAATGCGTGGCAGGCTGGTAAGTTTGAATCGTTAACCATATCCGTTTATAAAACCTCAATAAATGACATTTGACTATCTTACCCAGATGAAGGCCTACCCAACTCCACCTACAGACAAGAGCCTGGTCCACCTGGTACAGTACCACAGCGATAAACCGGGAGGCGGCGGGCAATTCTACTGGGATCCAGCCAGTGTGGAAACCGCCAACGATGGCACTATTATCAAAGCCGAAGCTTTCACAACCGGCCGTTGGAAAAGACTATTGGACGGAGAGCCCATTAATGTAAAATGGTTTGGCGCCACAGGAGAAGGCGTTCCCTACGTAGATAAAGACAATAACAACGTAATAGTCTACGACAGCACCTTCATCAACAAAGCCATAAGTGCCGGCTACCGTGACCTTTACTTCCCCCGGGGCACCTATCTGTTTGAAGATACCGCCGCTATCGGGAGCAACCTGGCAGGAATAAATCTTATCGGAGAAAACAGGGAAAATACAGTTCTCAAAAAAAAGGGGAGCAGCCCCACCGCTATCATCAACGGAGGGGGCTCCAATATCACCATTAAAGGGCTTTCCTTTACTGCCCCCTGCAGCACTGTCACCAACGGGCTCATTGAAATTACCTCCGGCGACAATATTGTTATCAAAGATTGCAGCCTCACAGATGCCATGCGTGCATTCTGGCTGCGCTGCGCTCCCAACAGTTCCATCAGTAATGTAATTTTCTCGGAAAATATCATTGACAAGGTAAAAGATGGCATCATTGTAGGCAACATCGATGTTACCATTACAGGAGATATCATCAGCAATATCCGCATCACCAACAACAGGATCACCAATGGAAAAGGTACCGATGAAAATACAGGCGGAGATGGTATTAAAACAGTAAAAAAATGTACCCACCTGGTCATCTCCAATAATTACATTAAAGGTTTTGTGAGAGATGCCATCGATCTTTTTGCCTCCGGCGACCGGGTCATCATATCGTCCAATCACCTGCTCAATAGCGGTGTTAAAGCGATGGATATTAAAGCCAATGTTTCACAGTTCCCTGTCGAAAACTGGGGAAACGGCGGGAAAAACCTCATTATCTGTGATAATATCATAGAAGCGAATGCCACTGGTATCAGTATCGCACGTAATGTCAGCCAGCAAACTGATTTCAATTACGGGATCGATGTTTCGCACAACCAGTTCCTGAATAATACGCAAACAAGCATACAGGCATACGGCAAGCATATTAATATCTCCAACAACTTTTTCAAAGACAACGGTACCAGCACTGCAGGCGCATATCACTGCATCCAATGCGGAGATAATACGTTGGCCCGGACACTGGAAAATGCCATTATCTCAGAAAATATGTTTGTCAATAACGGTAATAAGGTGGTTACTAATGCCTCCTATGCTATCTATGTATCATTCGGGTCCTCCAATTGCGGGCTGTTTGGCAATACAGTAGTAAATGATAGCGTCGAAAAAATCCAGCGATATGGCATTTACATTAATGACCAAACAAAAGGCATTAAACTAAGAAACAACACCATCAAGGATTTGGATGGCGCAAACTACACTTTCATTAATGGCGCTGAAATAGACAACGACCTGGTGGCTGGTTCAAAAGATGGCTTTACGCTACAAAACATTACAGCTACCGGTAATAAAACTGACAGGGGTATTGACCATGTTTTCAAAACAAATGCAAACGGATTAAGGGAAATCCTCCAACCCGGAGACGCCTTTTTCCTGGATAACAGCAGCAGCGTAACAGGAGCGGTGAAAATAACCCTTCCATTTGGGTGGAATAATACGATTATGTCTGTACGATTAAGTGGGAATAATTATAACCAGGGCACAGGACAGCATTTCGACATCACAGTGACAGGTATGAACACCTCCGCTGGCTCCGGATGGACATCAGGCAGCGCGAAAGTTACTGGCCGGAATCCTTTCTCCAGCCTGGTGCGTTTAGCATATGATGGCCAAAACTGTTGTATCCTGATCGGCGATATCACTACACAATGGAGCAGGCCTAAAATCTGGGTGCAGTCTGTCATGACCTCTTATACAGGTGGTGCTGCAACATGGGATGCCGGCTGGACAAGCGCTTTGCTGACTAACCTGACGGGAATCACTTCAATAATTACTCCATCGCTGGAAAATTATGTTCCGGCAGCAGCCAATGGCCTCGCCACACTCGACGCTTCGGGTAAAATACCCGCCGGCCAATTGCCTGCTGCCACAGGAGGCGCGCTGCTCTTAGAGGAGTTCTATACGGCGCAACCTGTTATGGCCGCAAAGACAAATACCCCTGCTTCACTATATTCCTATCTCCTCCCGGAGAACATACTATCCGGTAATGGCGAAAAGATAATAGCTGAATTTGCGGGGAAAGTGGCCAGCAACGCAAACACTAAAAAAATATCCATCACTGTAGGTAATACCCTTATAGGGCCGTTTACACCTGGAACAGGTGACTGGTTATTAAAACTGTTGATTATCAGAACCGGGCCAGATAGCCTCCAGCTGAGGAGTCACCTGGAAGGTAACGCTGTGACGCTCACAACAATTACCGGCATTGACCTTTCTGCGCCTGTAAGACTGGAACTCAGCAATGCTTCCGAAGCAAACAACCATGGTGATATTACCACTTGTATGGGAACGATAGCGTGGAAAGCTGCCGGCGCCACCACCAGCTGATCAATAACTTCCATTGATTACCCATAAAAATGAATAAGCCGTCCCACTAATAGCAGGACGGCTTATTCATTTTATAATTTGACTGATTTATTCGGCAGTTAAATGGTGACGGTAACCGTTGGAACAATAAGCAATCCCCTGGTTCAAAGTGTCGAGATAAACCCGGTAATTGATATTTTCGTGTACCCTGGAGTTAAAAGGATGATGCAGGTGATAGCATACGGCCTTTAATTTCACTTTTTTCTGAAACAATCCGGAATTAATAAAACGGGCAGCCAGCTCTATATCTTCATGCCCCCAGCCCTTCAATTCATTATTATAACCGTTTACTCTCATAAAATCAGTTCTCCAGAAAGCACAGTTACAACCGATCCAGTTCCTTGAACGCTGACTTTTCTTGATCAGCAAGGGTGCCAGGAAGGGAATCCGCAGTGAATTGATCCGGTTTCTGACATCTTTGCTAAAAGAGGACACTCTTTCAAATTGTCCGTTATTCAAATATCTCCGGGTAATCTCTTCCTGCAGTAATACGCGGCTGCCACGGATGAAATATCCCTTCTCTGCTTCGCTGATATGATCCTTGATGAAAAGTTCATGCATCACAATATCTCCGTCAATCTGAATTATATAGTCAGAAGAAGTACCGGTAATGGCCTGATTGATGATAATCGTCTTACGGAAACCTTCATCAGGATGCCAGAAGTGCTTGACCGGAATATTGGTCTTTCTTCTGAAAGCTTCCACCACTTCCCTGGTAGCCTCTCCGGAGCCATCATCAGCAATGATGACTTCGTCAGGGAGGACGGTTTGCACCAGTACACTATCCAGCACCAGCTTCAATGCTTCCGGCCAGTTGTATGTTGTTACAAGCAAGGCCACCGACACTCTTTCACCCATATTAATTAGATATAAAATTAATGTTTAAAAAGCTCATATTGCTTAGCTTTCTTCATATAACGCCATATCATCTTCATTATTTTGCGCTATCCCCTTTTCGTTGTGTGCACAGTTTCCATCTTGCTATACGTGCATATAATCAAGAAAAGTGTAGGTTCAATTCTGTTAATAATCGGTCAGTTATACTTTAAGTTAGCTTCGTATTAGTAATAACGCTTCAAGGTTCCAATAAGTTACATGTTGCTACGGTACTTTCAATAAAATTATGCCAATCTGGTTGTCAAAGGAACTTATCATGATTTTTTCTGCATATCTGGACACAAACTACAAAAACATAATAATTTTATGCAATTTATAATTTAATTACCATAACAACATAATATTTTTTTTAACGATACATTGCCTATTGTCCCGCATCTACTTTTTTTATTAATTCCTGCCTGACGGTAGCAGGCACCTTATCCAATAATTTATACCTGGTCGCTTTTTCTATCTCCTCTATTGAAGTCAGATAAGCACTCCACCTGGTATTCACATCATTTTTATTCGGCGTATTCACCGCTATGATGCGGGTATTCTTATTAATACGCTGAATATCATTGTTCCCCTCTGGCAATACTACTAAAACTTTCCAGATATGTTCCGGCACAATAATCTTATTACGGTCTATCGCCTTTGCCGGTCCTTTACTTCCTGTACCCCCACTGCCATAATTCCCCATGATCACATACACCTCGTTGCCATCCATCACCAGGTCCCGGGTATAGTCTTCCAGGTTTTTCCAGAGATGCTGGTTATGGTTAGGCGCCTGCGGAATCATATTGGTCATAAGAAAGGTGGCTTCATTGGCTGCCCGGGTAGCGGTACGGTCGCCCGAAGGACAGTTATGCCCTCTGTCAAAACCACTTCCGATGTAGCTGGTGTGAGACACCTGGTACCAGGTGTCCGGAATATCTGCGTCTGGCCGGAAATCATTTGCCCTCGACATTTTACCCAGGTCTTTACGGGATACATGCCAGGACACCCAGTTGGGCGTTCCCCGGTCGCGGTTATAGGACATCTTATAATATTCCTTATCCATCAGGTAATTATTGGCCATCGCCAGGGCGGCGCTGGCATCACTGGGATTACCCAGCAACATATTATCATCATCGCCACCTGCTGGTTTACCTGCGGGCGGCGCCGGCGGTTCTTTTCCTCCGGCCGTTACCCGGAACCCATCAAAATTGATACGGGTGTTGCCGGCATCCGTTTTCCGGATCTCAAAACGGATAGTCCCCGTACTGTTCACCGTAAACGTGGCCGCTTTCAGGGTAGCGGAACTTACACTAACCGCCTCCCCTACACGAAAATAACTTTGTCCGCGATTGCCGGATGCCCACAATTCCCACGTACCACTTTTATCGGTACCATAGGCCGCATATTTCAGTGTAACCGTTACCGTACCTTTTACGGCAATATCGAATTTCATTCCGGCCATACCGTTATCCCGGATACGCAACGCCTGCGTACCGGTTTTATGATCTTCGGCAAGACCACCGGTTACAGCATCTTTGAATTTCCAGGTTCCGCTGGATAATTCCACCTCTGCATTATTGTAATTGGTTTTGGATCCCGATTCAAAATCTTCTGCCAGCAGGAAAGTACTGGTCCGCGGTTTATTAGTTTTCTTGTGAGATGATTTCTTCGCAGGGGTTTTCCCTTTATCACCGGTAATTTTCCGGGAGCACGTGGTCACTGCAAATCCTGCAATGAGGAGTATAACGACAATGGCTAAACTACTGAATCCTTTGTGCTGTTGGTTCTTCTTTTTCTTCTTTGGCATAGCGTAGTAACGAACGGCCGCGAAGATAAAGAATAAAAAACAGAGAAGACCGGCGGCCCTCCCTGTTTTTTAAAAGCACTTAATAAAAGAGTTGCGACAAAACGTTGGTGGCGTCATTCGTCTTTGGTTTCAACCCCAGCAGCTTGGTATACTGACTGAGCGTAAGCAGCGTTTTCAGCTTGGAAAACAATCCATTTTTCAGACCGCTGAACTGTGACGTATAGCCACTGGGGTTAGACTGCTGCAAAGGCAGGATACTTGCCTTCTTTTTCAGAAAACCCGTTACCAGGTCGAGCACCTTCGGTTGCTGCGCATTTGTAAGCGACAATGCCGGGGTAAGCTGGCCCAATATGCTGTTGGCCACACTACCCGAATTCGCTAAGGGATTCTGCACACTGCCGGCTGTTTTTTTCGCCTGATCAAGGATACTCTGCGCCTGTACGGTGGCTGTTCCTAAAAAACATACACATGAAAAAGCAAGGACGATTCGCTTCATAATGAGGGGATTTAATTGTGGTGAATGGAGTGCTGACTCTCTTCTAAATATAAGCATTTCCCACTGTAAACCACTTTGGCCGGATCAAACAAAGGTTTGGCTCAAAAACGCATATCGGCCACTATGAACCATCGTATTTTTGTTATCGCAAATCACAACGGCGATTTCCACGGACCATGTACAAAGAAAGAATTAAAAGAACAGGGCTTGAAAGCAGGATCCGGACTGCGGAAGAAGCAGCCAGTTTATTCAGGGATAAAATGGTCGTTGCTTCCAGTGGCTTCACCAAGGCAGGCGACAGCAAAGCCGTCCTGAAAGCACTGGCAACACGCGCAGCTGCCCACCCGCTTCAGATCACGCTCATTACCGGCGCCTCCCTCGGCCACGGTACCGATGGCCTGCTCACCACCGCACATGTGTTACATAAAAGAATGCCGTTCCAGGTAGATCCCGTACTCCGCCACGGTATTAATACCGGTGAAGTACTGTTCATGGATCAGCACCTGGGAGAAAGCGCAGAAATCATCAACGAAAAAATTATTCCGGCAGTAGACATCGCCATCATAGAAGCGTTGCAGATCAATGAAGACGGCAGCATTGTTCCCACCACTTCCGTGGGTAACTCACCGGCTTTTATTGCTGCCGCCAGCAAAATTATCGTGGAAATCAATCTATCGGTGCCCCTCTCTTTACTGGGCGTACATGATATATTTTCCACCGGCAGCTGGCCCGATAAAAAAATCATACCGATCACCAACGCCGGTACACGCATAGGCACTAACGCCATTGCAGTAGATCCGGAGAAAATAGTAGCCATCGTTCTCACGGAAACAACTGACAGCCCCGCGCAAATCAATGAACGCGATGATAAAACACGCGCCATTGCCGGGCATCTGCTGCAGTTCTTTGAACAGGAAATAAAGAAAGGACGTCTCCTTCCTTCCCTCAGACCCTTGCAATCCGGCATTGGCAAAGTAGCCAATGCTGTGATGGAAGGCTTTATGGACGGCAACTTCCATGATCTGACCATGTATTCCGAAGTAATACAGGACAGCGCCTTCCACCTGATAGACGCCGGTAAACTGAACCTGGCATCTGCCTCTTCCATTACGGTATCACAGGATTGCTATAACCGCGTGTTCAGCGATTTTGACAGGTACAAACCACATATTGTACTGAGGCCGCAGGACATCAGCAATGCAGCAGAAGTCATCCGCCGCCTGGGCGTAATCAGTATCAATACCGCCATCGAGTGCGATATATACGGCAACGTAAATTCCACCCATATCGGCGGTACACATATGATGAATGGAATTGGCGGGTCCAACGATTTTGCCCGCAATGCATACCTCAGCGTATTTGTCTCACCATCATCGTCAAAAGGCGGCGCCATTTCGCACATAGTGCCCATGGCTTCGCATATCGATAACACAGAACACGATGTGGATATTTTTGTAACAGAGAACGGAATAGCCGATCTGCGTGGGCTCGCACCACGGGAACGCGCAAAACTGATCATAAATAATTGCGCACACGCCAGCTATCGCGACGAATTGAACGATTACTTTACCGAAGCCTGTAAAGCAGGAGGACAAACACCTCATCTTTTACAGGAGGCCCTTAGCTGGCATGCACGCTTTAAGGAAAACGGAACCATGCTTAGAACAATTCCTGTGTAGTATGATAGTGTGATTAGTGTGATGACAAAAAGAAGCCGGCCCTTCACTGGGGACCGGCTTTCTTTTTTTTATTTTGTAGCGTTGCTGATCATATATTTCCATACACCCACAAAATCCGTAAGCAGCGTGGATCCATGACGGTCTTTACGATCAATATCCGTTACCAGGATACTCCGCGTGGAATGCACTGCCTGCCCCGGCTGCACCATCGTAGTATCAGTTACTGCCTGGTGATTGATAACACTCACATCCGCTACCTGGTACTGATAATTAAACGGATCCGCATTATGCAGAAAAGCATAATACCGCTTCACCGGCGTACGACTCCGCTCCCGCTGCCAATGCGCAGGGGCATTAAAATTTTGCAGGTAATCCTGCGGCCCGGAAAACATCAACACGCCGCGCAAAGGAAACTGCTTGCCAAAATAGGCGGCATGCCCTGCTCCCTGCGAATGACCGGCAGCAATCACCTTGTCCCAGCGCACCTTTCCTTTACGTACAAACCCTGCCCAGGCCTTATCGTTTGCTGCCTGATACAACAGTAGCTTTGTTAAACGATTCACTAAACTGTTGGCAGAATCTACCACTACCTTATCACTCACATCCGTACCAAACATAATCTCCTGCCGGAAATGATCAAAGCAGGCACTGTCTTCACTTTTGGAGCATACCGTTGTGATCACGTTATTTACATAGTCCAGCGACACCACATAATATCCCATCGCCGCAAAAGTGCTGTCGAATGTCCGCAAACCCGTGGCACTGCCGCCGGTACCAGGAATCATGACCAGCAGCTGGTGCCGGTTGTTTTCCGCAGCCGGCGTTACCACCAGGTGTGGTGTATGCACGGTAGTCAACCCCGCCTGGGTTTCGCCGGGCGCTACAGTCTGGAATTTTATCTGCGACTGGGCGCTTCCTGCCAGCAGCAGTGATGCCAGCAACAGGTACACATTTCCTTTTATCATGAGAAGAAGTATCATTGAATGCCTGTTAAGATACAATTTTTGAGATTCTTTAACAGCACGACTACACGTAAAGTGTGTGCATCCCGCCATTAATTTCGTAAATTAGTAAGATGATACCCTGGACAGAAATATTACTACGATTGGCACTGGCAGCGTTTTTTGGAGGCATCATCGGTCTGGAAAGAGAACGGAAGGACTGGGCCGCCGGATTAAGAACGCATATGATGGTATCTGTAGGTGCAGCTTTAACGATGATGGTGTCGGCTTATGGATTTGCAGATGTGCTCGGGCAACCCAACGTTGTGCTGGATCCTTCCAGGGTGGCCGCGCAGGTAATCAGCGGTATAGGTTTTATCGGTGCAGGAACAATCCTTTTCCTGAAAGAAGGCGTGATACGCGGTCTCACCACTGCCGCCGGATTATGGACCGTAGCTGCCATCGGATTAGCCACCGGCGGCGGCATGTACTTTGCCGCCTTTATAGCCACTTCCATTGCCATTATTATCCTCTGGCTATTACAACCGGTAGAAAAAAAATTCCTCAGCCGTTTTGAACAGAAAACGATCCGTATCATCACCTTTGAAAGAAGTAAATCTATTGAAGTGGCCGATAAGCTTTTTCAGAACCCCTCCCTGAACATTACCACCTGTAATATCGAACAAACAGACAGCTTCTTCATCATTACCGTCCGTTTCAGAAGTATGGACAAAGCCGTTGTAGGTAAGCTCATTGGCGAAATACAGACAGATACCGGTGTAAAGGAAGTGTCCTGGAATGCCTAACGGATAAGCGTAATCGTACCTTTCACCAGCTCAGTTCTGCCATCCAGGTATTCCACGGTGGCGAAATAAACGTAGGCGCCCATTCCTGCCATCTGGCCTTTTATACTTCCATCCCATCCGTAGCTGCGATCATTGGCCGGTGTATTGTTCGCCTCAAATACTTTATTGCCAAGACGGTTATAAACACTGAAATTCCTTACCAGCTTTATATCCAGATTACCAATTACATAAAACCAGTCATTCTGCCCGTCGCCGTTAGGCGTAAAAGCCGTAGGCATGGTAACGCCAACGCCCGCATAGGTGAGCACCTGGATACTGGCAGTGTCCGTGCAATAATACTGATTCGTAGCCTCTACCGTATACTTCATGGAAGAGGTAACGAAGGCGGCCACCGGCGAAGCGCAGGTACTGCAGGATAATCCCGATACCGGGTACCAGCGGTAGGCCGCAGCAGTCCCCCCGGTTACTTTTGCGTTGAAAGACGTGGTACGCGTGCGGGGCAAAGTGATGGAAGTCATGCCCAGGTCTACTTTAAAGGGAGCATAATCCATCCGGGAGAGATTGTTCGCATAGTTGGTTTCGTTGATCACGAAATCATTTTTCCTGTTCACCACCGCTGTAATTTCATTACTGTTCGGCGCAGCTATCACATAAGTGAAATCCTGGCAGGTACCAGCTGTAACCGGCGTGTAATATACGGGCGACAATAACGTAGTGCCTTCACTCCAGGGATCGCCGTTATAAAAAGATACGGGCATTTTTGCGTGAATGCTGTCGTATCCATTCGAGGTACAGATCCTGAACTTCACAAGCGTATGCTGATTATCAAAACACTCCGATTGCAGCAAATTAATGGTAAAATCCGGCGGATAGGTGTGCACATACTGCTGATCCTTTATCACACAACCATATTTATTGGTCAGCTGTACTCCCACAAAGGCGCTGTCTTTCATCACGGCCTGGGGTTCCGGGCAATTATAACAACTCAGCGTATAGGCGTTATCGTTCTGCCATAATATATTCGCCGGCGTGAAAGCAGTCAGCTGATAATACAAAGGAAAAGAAGCTTTTCTCATCACCAATGTATCCTTTGGAAACACCGACACCACCGGCCGAGTATAATTCCACAGGGTCGTGTTATTGGTATAGCTGGCTTCATTCAGCCCCGTTTCCGGCGGCAATACCTTTGCATCTTTATTCACGATAGCATGTACAACGCCGGTGGTAGTATTTTTAATATAGTACCCGTAATCCGTACAGGCGCCGGTACTTTGCAGCGGCGTGGAAAATCCGTTGCCTAAAAGCCGGGCTGCCGGATCTGCCGGAGCGCGGTCGTAGAAGGCTACCGGCAATTTTGCAGGAATATTTCCTTTCGTATATGCATTACAGAGGGAGAAATCTACATGCAGACTATCACCTTTGGCGCAGTCTACATTTTTCAGCGTTACCGTGTAATCGTCAATCACCGGGATATGCAGGGTAGCAACGGTACTATCGTAGCAGGCATTTTCAGAATAAGCCAGCACCTTTGCCGTGGTCACCGTATCCTTGCGGTAAGGCGCGGTAAACGTAGGTTCCACGCAGTTCAGGCAACTGAGATAACTACCGGTCCATTTTGCAGTTTGAACAGTACCGTTCACACCGCCCGGTGTTAAAATCACTTCGTCTTCCGGTGTAAGGATGTAATCCGCCGGATTCAGGGTTACCTTGAATTTGAAGCCATTCTTTACACTGATATTGTTGTTGTAATTGCTTTCAATAAGGGTGGTATTCGGCAGCACGAATGGTGCGCTGGTGCCGTCGTCATTCAGCACCACTGCAATAGTATCTATACCGGCCCTACCTGCATCTACAATAGCAGATAACCAGCCGGTGGAACATTTACCCTTGATGTCTTCTGTTAACAACCATACGCCGCCTACCTTTTTGGTGCCGGGTTTGCGGGGATCGCCATCATAAAAAGACACGGGCGTGTTTTTAGGGATGGTTTCATACCCGAAGTTGTGCATATACATTGTGATGCGGACTTTCGTCTGCTGATAACATTCAATTTTCGTAACGTAGGTGGCGCCATCGGCGGTGGGATCGTCTACCATGATTTTTACCGCGTTGGTAGTATCAAAACAATGACCATCAGTGGCGGCTAAACGAACTTTATAATTGGCAGGTATCTTAAAAACATAGTTTAGTTGCTCAGTGGTACTCACCTCCTGCTCTGCCATCCCTTTATCATTACTGATGAGCCAACTCCAGCTGGTGGCATTGCGGGAACGGTTGTTGAAGTCGATCCCCTCCAGGGCGATGCCATCTTTGGAGGCAATCTTCCTTTTGCTGGGCCAGAAACGCGCTACCACACCGCAACTCACAGACACCGCATCAGTACCTGTAGCCATACAGCCGGTAACGGTATTGGTTACACGTAAACTAATAATGTAATTCTTTTTCTCTGTAACGGTCAACTGGAAAGTGGCGCCATTGCCTTGTAACACACCATCCACCAGCCATTCATATTTATTTCCACCGGTACCGGTACTCGTAAAAGTGACCACATCGCCCACCACAGGGTAATCGATATCCCGTTTGAAAGCGGCGATGATATTATCTGTGCAGGGATCATTACAGACCGTGGAACTGAGCATACCCGGTAAGGCCACCGCAATAAAGCTATGCATACGGGTGGCTTGCCCGGCGGTAAACGACAGGATACATCCGGTACCCTGACCGTAATCCATAAAATTGTCCGGAAGATCCGGCACATCTACCGTAAAACCGGATAACGTATCTGTACTGCAGGAGTTCTGGGGAACGGCACAGGAGTAGCCACCAGTAATGGTTTTCTCCGGAGGCGTATCACACACCATATCACCATCCACCATACAGTCGTCGTTCTTACAATCCCGGTTGGCAAACGTATGTGCAAGGCTGAGATAGTGTCCCATCTCATGTGCCAGCAGATCCGGTCCTACGCCCGCCACCACAATATCGCCACCGGCGCCGGCGTACCCACCCATTTTGAGACGGGTCCAGACGCCACATTCGAAATCCTGCATGTATTCCGATTTGATATCTTTTACAACCCAGATATTGATGTAACGGGAACCGTCCCATTTACCAAGTGCCGTCAGATCGGCGCCTTCCATTTCATTATCAAAATCAGCGAGATAAGAATGCGTACGTACGATACCGGTAGTACGGCCACCGTCGGGGGCTGTTTTAGCCAGACAAAACTGGATCTTCGTATCTGTTCGCCCGCCCGCAAATGCGCCGGTAGCAGCATAAGCGTCATTTAACTGTTTTAGCCCCTCCAGTATTTCTGCATCCGGGTAGGCAGCCGGATCTTCACTGATAATGTGAAACACTACAGGCAAGGTCACCACTGCTGGCGCATGGATCGCGGCACCCGGTGCGGTAATATATTGTCTTTGTAAGATAGCTTTATTGATGGCCTGTTCACGTGCCAGGTAAGAGGCGTCTTTCCGCCATAATTGCTGTAGTAGATCACTGCCGCAGGCCCGCACTGTGACAGGCATTCCCTCCTGTGCTTTTAGGATCACCGGAAAAAAAAGACATAGTAATAACAGGACACGCAGGTTTTTCAAAGCTGGCAAATGCATCGACGACAGATAAATTAAAGTAGCACAAATATATAGTCATTTTTCCTAATCAATGAAATTATTATGTCCATACATACTACCATATGCAAAAAGGGCCTGCCGTAAAAACGGCCGGCCCAGATCCATCAACCTTAAAAAAATCAATACCGGAATGCTTCCCAGCCTGAAACCGTCGTACGATTACAGGTCATTGCCTGGGTGCCGTTTTCGCTCGACACATACCGGCCATTATTTCCACGGAGTGCAATAGATCCGTCTGTATTAACGATCCAGTCGAATTTCTCCCAGTCGCCTATCGTGGTGCGGTTACAGGTAATGGCACTCACTCCGTTTTCTGAGGATACATATTTGCCCTGGCTTTTCAGGGCCACTTTACCGCCACCGGCGTCTTCTACGGTGAACTGCTCCCAGGCCTGCGCGGTAGCACGGTTACAGGTCATTGCCTGGGTACCGTTTTCGCCGCTTACAAAGGCATTATTAAACCCTTTGAGGGTAATAGTGCTGCCAACAGGCGCTGTACCGCCGCCATTCGTAATGGAATAGACCCTTACATAGTCCACATACATATTGGCCGGCAGCTTGCTTTCGTCGATGGTTTGACCAGGAAAATCACCGCCCACCGCCATGTTCAGGATAATAAAAAACTGGTTGTGAAATTCCTCGGTGCTGTTGATGTTGTTCTGGATATTGGCGGTGGCAAACTGATTGCCATCCAGGTACCAGCGGATGGAGCTGGCATCCCACTCTACCGCATACACGTGATAATCGGTAATAGTGGTGCTGGTATTACCACCATAGGATACATGGCCATTGGCATCCCAGTGAATGGTACCATAAATAGTGCTGCTCGTGTTTACCTGCTCCATAATATCTATCTCTCCGCATTTGGGCCAGCCTACGGAACCGATGTTGTTGCCCAGCATCCAGAATGCCGGCCACAATCCCTGCCCGGACGCCAGTTTGATACGTGCTTCAATGCGACCATACTGGGTGGTAAAATGTCCGGCCGTGTTCATACGGGCGGAGGTGTAAGGCCAGCCGTTTACACTTTGTTTGCGGGCGGTAATCACCAGGTTGCCATTACTCACACTGGCATTGGACGCCTGGTAATATTGTTTTTCGTTATTAACACCCGGGCCGGTTTCAAACGACCATTTGGAAGTATTTACACTACTACCGTCAAATTCGTCGGACCAGATCAGCTGGTAAGAAGCTGCTGCCGCCTGCACTGCCGCAGCAGCAGGTCTGGCATCCAGAGATTGCAGATTATTGGTTTTTTTCGCCTCTTTTGAACAGGCGCTCAGCATAGCCACTAACAGGAAGGAACCTACGCTGAAGGAGATCAATTTTTCTTTCATGGAATTTACAATTAATAAAAAGGTGAACAAATGAGGGTTAATGGATCAACGTGGAGGTATTTTTATCTTGTGGCGTAAATATGGTGCTTGTATCCGGGCTAACAAAATTCAGGGCTACGTCAAAAGTACTACTAACGGCTGCCAGGCTGATTTTCTCCTGGCAACCGTTTCAAAAAGAGGTTTATTTCCGTTCAAAAGCTATTTCACTGAACACACATCCCCCCTGCACAAATTCCACCCGGAGCCTGTTTTCTCCTTTGGACAAACGGATGTTTTTCAGGGTGATCACCTGCCATTCCTTATCTCCGGAAGGCACTGCTACATTACCGGCCAGCACTTTTCCATTGCTGCTGATATTCAACCGCGCTCCGGTACTGTCGGTGTCTGCCTTTACTTTTACCTGGAGCGTGTAATTGCCTGCTGCTGCTACCTGGGCGGTATACTGCAGCCACTCTCCGTTTTCAATATGAAATACCACAAATCCATTATCCTCCCGGCGGATGTCTACGCCATCATTGCGATAAGCGTAACCACGGTTACCCTGTGTATTTACACCCGGAGTATAATGATAACTGGCAGTATCCAGGTCGTTGTAGGCAATCCCGTTTCTGCCCAGGTCATAATCTACCGCACGGATCACAGCTTTATCTTTAATAACATGAGGAGTAAAAGGAATGGGCTTATCGGACACCACCTGCCGGAACATCGCATCTGTTACATCTTTATGATAGATATTATTTTCCAGTCTGGTATTGCCCACAAACTCCATTAATGCGCGGTAAGCTTCCGCCGGAGCCGGTGCAGGGCCTTTACCGCTCCAGTAGTCCAGAATAGCCTGGTAGCCTGGTGTTACTTTTATTTCCAGCGGGTTATTGATGCCGATCTTTTTCAGCTGCCACCATGCCCAGCCAATGTCGTTACTTTCCACCATCCGGATAGTATTGGTAAACCAGTTATTGGAATTCTCACCGGATTCGCCGAGCCATAAAGGGAGATTATATTGCTCACGGAGGTCGAGGAAATTACGGATAGATCCGGCATCCGTGAAGTTGCCGTATTTATGAAAACTGATCACCATGTTATCATCCCAGGCGGGCAGGATGCCATGATAATTGTTACCGAAGCCATTGCCTTCTATAATGATGATATGTTTTTTATCGACTTCCCTGATTGCTTTGGTGATGTCTACCATCAGCTTTTTCAGGGGAATATTCTTTGTTTCTTTGGTCCCCCTTTTATCTTCCGGATCTTCGAAGCCCCAGTTGGGTTCATTGATGATATCGTAACCACCTATCCATGGCTCGTTGGCGTAGCGTTCTGCCAGTTTGCGCCATAAGGCAATGGTTTTATCGCGGTTTGCTTCGCTTTCCCAGAGAGATGGCTTTTCGGGATGCCTGTCGGAAATAGGCAGATCGTTCCCCTGTCCACCCGGCGTAGCATGCAGATCAAGGATAAGATACATGTGATGCGCTTTGCACCAGTTTAACAGGGAATCGGTCAGTGCAAACCCTTTCTCCAGCCAGGTATGCTGCCCGGCTACCGGCTCCTGGTCTACCGGCAATGTGTATAGATCGAAGTGCATGGGCAGGCGCACGGAGTTAAATCCCCAGGCCGCCATGGAATCTATATCCAGCTTATTGGTATGACTGGTCAGCCATGCGTCATAGAATTCCTGTGTTTTTTCCGGCCCTATCAGTTCCTGGATCTTTGCCCGGATTTTATATTGCTGCCCGATATTACCCAGGCGGAACATGTATCCCTCCTGCAGCATCCAGCCACCGAGTCCCATTCCGCGCAGGATGACCTTCTCATTTTTCTCATTAACAATAATATGTCCTTTTGTTTTCAGATACCCCTGCCCGTTAGCAGATAATGCGGCCAGGAAAAAAGTGAATGCCAGTACGTGGAATTTTAGCTGGGATAGTTGCATGTAAATGTGTCTTTTGAAGAAATAATAATGGGCGACAAGTTCTGCATTTAATAGCAGAATTTCATTTCCGGGGGTACGTCATTTCTACTTCAACCGGGATTAAACAATTGATTATTAGTCCATCTTGATTACTTCTTACCTACATCAACAAAAAAAAATTACTTTTAGCAAAACGCTTTTCGATGAAGCATTTGCTGTTACTGGCACTTTTATTCCACGGAAAAATATTATTAGCCCAGAATACCATCGGCCTGCCGGCTATCGTCAATTTTACAAAAGCACAGTACCAGGGAAACGGCCAGACCTGGGATATTGACATCGACTCAAAAGGTATCCTGTATTTTGCCAACAATGAAGGACTGCTCACCTTCAATGGTAATTACTGGAAGCTGTATCCTGTGCCCAATAATACCCGGTTACGCGCCGTAAAGGTGGCGCCGGATGGAAAGATCTATGTAGGCGCACAGGACGACTTCGGGTATTATCTGCCCGATGAAAGCGGTATCCTGCGGTACACCTCTCTCAAAAAAAATATCCCGGCCGGACAAACAGAGTTTGCCGACATCTGGAATATTGCGCTGTATGATAACAGTGTGTTTTTCAAAAGCAACAATAAAATATTTGCCTGGCGCGATCAGCAGATGAAAGTATATCCGGCACCGGCAGAATGGAAGATGATGGGCAGCACCGCCCATGGCATCTATGCACAGGACCTGCAACAGGGTTTACTACGACTGGAAAACGGCCGCTGGCAACCTGTTTGCGCAGGTACCAGCGGTAAAGCGATCCTCATCACCGCTTTCCTGGAAGAAAAAAATGATACCCTGCTGGTGGCCACACAAAAGGATGGTCTTTTCCGCATAGCCGGCGGCCGGCTGATACCACTGCCCACTGCCGCAGACCCCATTTTCCGCAGCAGCCGTATCTATTGCGCCATCGCACTGAATAACGGCCAGCTGGCCATCGGCACCTTTTCCAAAGGCTGTTATATGATCAATGCCGCTGATGGTAAAGTGATCCAGCAGTTCAGCATGGACGAAGGCCTGCAGAACAATAATGTACTCCGCTTATTTTCCGATCCCCGGCATAATATCTGGCTGGCGCTGGACAATGGCATCGATCAGCTGCGGTACAATACCGCCATCAAACAGATCCTGCCCGCCCGCCATAATTCACTGACCACCTACGCCGCAAAAGTATTTGACCGGCAACTGTATATCGGCACCTCGGATGGACTGTACCATACGCCACTGGACCCGGTTCCGGATCTCAGCTATTCCAAAGGGGAATTTCAACCCGTGGCCAATACCCGGGGACAGGTATGGAATCTTTCTGATGTAAACGGGCACCTGCTGATGGCGCACCAGGACGGCACCTTCGATATACGTGGCAACCAGGCTACGCCCGTGCTGAAAGACCTGGGCTGCTGGGCTTACCTGCCGCTTTCCAACCAGATCCTCACCGGCTGTTACAACGGACTGGCCAGTATCCGCTACCAGGGCGGCGCCGTTTCCGTTACAAGGCACCTGTCCGGTTTGTATGAATCCCTGCGCTTCCTGGCGGTAGATCAACAGCAACGGATCTGGTCATCACACCCCTATCGCGGCGTATACCTGTTCACGCTGAAAAATGATACCGCCCTTCATTACCGGCTGTTTACCCAAAAAGATGGCCTGCCTGCCACCAATAATAACTATGTATTTCATGTACAGCAACGGATGATGGTAGCTACCATGCAGGGCATCTACGAATTTGACGACGCCACACAACGCTTTATGCCAGCGAAGGGATTGTTTGCACCCTTACAACATCTCGCGGTACAATATCTCTCGGAAGACAGCACCGGTAAAATATGGCTGGTAGCCGACAAAAAGCCCGGTGTACTGGACCCGCATCAAAAAACACTGACCTGGTTCCCGGAACTCACCGGAAAAATTGTGGGCGGATTTGAATTCATTTACCCTTACAACGAAGAGAATATTTTCTTCGGGGGCGACAAAGGCATCTATCATCTCAACTATAAAAAATATGCCCGCCATGATGCCGGGCTATCGGTACTGCTGGGACAAATAAAAGCCACCAGCAAAAAAGATACCCTGCTGTATGGCGGCTATGCCACAGCTGGGCCTCAACAGCCGGTGATCTTACCCCACGCATACAACAGTTTTCATTTTGAATTCACCGCGCCACCAGCCGAACAGGGCCATCACATTACCTACAGCTACCAACTGGGTGGCTTTGATAAACAACCCGGAGAATGGACAGCCAAAACAGAAAAGGAATATACCAACCTGCCTTATGGCGATTATGTTTTCTCCGTAAAGGCAAAAGATAACCTGGGCAATATTTCCGGCGCAGCCACTTACGCGTTTACGATTTTGCCTGCCTGGTACCAGACCTATACGGCCCGCGCAGTGTATGCACTGATACTGGCTGCACTGATCTGGTACCTCTACCGGCGTCAGCGAAAAAAATTCGCTGCGCAGAAAGACCAGCACGAGCAGGAGCAACAACATCTTATTTTCCAGCACCAGCTGGAACTGGAAAGAAATGAAAAACAACTGATACAGTTACTCAACGAAAAGCTGGAATCGGATGTGCAACACAAAAACAAAGAACTGGCCACTGCCACCATGCACCTGGTGCAAAAAGGCAAACTGATCTCCAATATCCGGGAAGAACTGTTGCAGAGCGTGAAAAAAAACAATGACCCGGACGTATTGCCTTCTTTTAAAAAGGTGATGCGCTTATTTGAAGAAGCAGAAAATAATGAAGAAGACTGGGCGCAATTCGCTCAGCATTTTGATGATGTGCATAATAACTTCCTGCGTACGCTTAAAAAGCTGTACCCGGATCTGACGACCACCGATCTGAAGCTTTGTGCTTATCTGCGTATCAATCTTACGACAAAAGAAATAGCACAATCAATGGGTATTTCCGTACGTGGCGTGGAAACCAGCCGCTACCGCCTGCGCAAGAAACTCAATATTGCCGGGGAAACAGGATTATATGATTTCCTGC
Source organism: Chitinophaga arvensicola (assembly GCF_900110835.1). Lineage (GTDB taxonomy): Bacteria > Bacteroidota > Bacteroidia > Chitinophagales > Chitinophagaceae > Chitinophaga > Chitinophaga arvensicola. The sequence goes on along the minus strand of NZ_FOJG01000001.1, from coordinate 3,655,131 downwards.
TGTCTATCACAGCAGGATAAAGGGTGTTTACATTTTGTTCATTTGTACGCCGGAAGATACCGCAGTTTTCTACGTACTTTTGCGATGCATATTTTTAAACGACCCATCACTTTGGCGAACGAACTTTCGAGATCTAAATATTTCTCACTTATTCTGATTTTAGGTACACTTACGGCATTAGGACCTTTTTCGATTGACATGTACCTGCCCGGCTTTCCGGCTATAGGCAAGGATCTTGGCGTAGACCCGACACGGGTGGCGCTTTCCCTTTCCAGTTTTTTTATTGGCATTTCAGCCGGACAGCTGCTGTATGGTCCGCTGCTGGACCGTTTTGGCAGGAAGAAACCGTTGTATATCGGTCTTGTACTGTATGTAATTTCTTCCATCGGCTGTATGTATGTGTCCACCCTCAACAGCCTGATCATCCTGCGTTTTGTGCAGGCCATAGGCAGTTGTGCGGCCGCAGTGGCGTCCGTAGCTATGGTGCGCGATCTGTTTCCGGTAAAGGACAATGCAAAAGTATTCGCCCTGCTGATGCTGGTGGTAGGTACTTCTCCCATGATTGCCCCTACCGCTGGCAGTTATGTGACCAGCGCTTTTAGCTGGCACGCCGTATTCCTGGTATTGGGCATCATCGGCGCGCTGATCCTGCTGGCCACGATCCTTTGGTTGCCCGAAAGTTATAAACCGGATACCAGCATGTCGCTGAAACCCGGTCCGATCATCAGTAATTTCCTGTCGGTGGTAACGGAGCCCCAGTTTTATACTTACACCTTTGCGGGCGCCGTGTCTTTCTCCGGGCTGTTTGCCTATGTATCTGCCTCTCCGCAGGTGTTTATGGATATTTACAAGCTAAGCGATAAGGCATACGGATGGATCTTTGCGGGGTTGTCGATCGGATTGATTGGCTCCAGTCAGGTCAACAGCCTGATGCTGAAACGCTTTACCAGTCAGCAGATAGTGCCGGTAGCATTGGTTTGCCAGACGCTGACGGGACTGGTATTTATTGCCTGCGCCTGGAATAATCTCCTGTCTTTACCCGGTATCATCGTATTGCTGTTTATCTATCTGTGCTGCCTGGGCTTTATCAATCCTAATACCTCGGCCTTGTCGCTGGCGCCTTTCAGCAAAAATGCGGGCAGTGCTTCTTCGCTGATGGGGGCTATCCAGATGGGCTTAGGCTCTCTGGCTTCCACGGTAGTAAGTTTATACAATACGCACACGGCAACCCCAATGGCGGTTACCATGTGCGGTACTTCGTTGCTGGCCCTCTTGATTTTACTGATCTGCCGCCGGCAGATAAAAACTGCGGTGGCTGCTGATCCGTCGGCGGGCGTGATGGCCCATTAAACCAGTACGGCGCCGCCGTCAATAATCACTACCTGTCCGGTGCTGAATCCGTTCTGCATCAGGTACAGGTACGTTTGCGCTATATCTTCCGGTTCGCCTGCACGGCCTACCGGGAGAAGGCCCGCTACCTGCTCATACATCGCTTCCCGGTCGGCTGCCGGCATATTGGCCCACAAATCTGTTTTTACGACTCCCGGAGAAACCGCGTTGACCCTGATAGGGGCCAGTTCTACCGCCATAGCACGGGTAAAACCTTCCATGGCCCCACAGATACAGGCACCCGCTACCCAGCCCTTCTGGGGCCTTTCGCTGGCGATACCGGTGGTGAGTACTACCGACCCGCCGGGCTTTATTTTTCTACTACCGTATTTTACTGCATTCATAGCAGCCAGGAACCGCAGCTGCAGGCCATCCAGCATAGCGGCGTTGGTAACAGTGGCTAATTCGCCGAAGGGGAAAGGACCACCAGCCGTAAATACCAGGTGATCAAAGGCAGTTATGTTTTCGAAGAAATCACGGAGTGCGGCCTCATCCCGCAGGTCCAGTGCAAAACCCTGTGCAGTAGCGGGCAGGGTACTGAGTGCCTGTGTTACTCTTTGCTGGTTACTGGATACAATCACTACGTCGGCTCCCACCCGGGCTGCTGCCTGCGCGGTGGCAAAACCGATACCGGCCGAACCGCCCAGTACCAGTACTTTTTTTCCTGTCAGATCTGTGTTCATCTTGCTTATTTTTATGAACACAAAATTCGACACTGCACAGGAGTACCCATTTACCAAATGGTAAAAAACATCAGGTGTGAAGATTTTTGCGGATACGGCTGAGCGATTGCTGCGTAATACCCAGGAAAGAGGCGATGTCGCTCAAAGGTACACGGGCTACAATATCCGGCTCCTGCTCCAGGAAATGCTGGTAACGCCGGGTAGCATCCAGCCCCATGTAAGCATTCCGTGTATGGATTTTCTCCAGTAAACCCTGTTGTGTAATACTATCTACCAGTGATCTCAGGTAAGGTATTTCTTCGTATAGCCGGAGCAGATAGTCTTTCCGCAAAGCAATCACCATTGCATCGCAGGCGGCTTCCAGGCTATATTGGGAAGGTATTTCCTGTGAAAAACTATCCAGCACAACAGCGCATTTATTTTCCTTCAGGAAGAACATTGTGATATCCTCCCCTTCCGGTGTACGCTTTACCAGCCGTAATATTCCGTCGCAAATAAAGTACAGCTCCCGGGCAATTTTACCCTCCCGCAATAACACTGCTCCCTCTTTAACGGGAGAAACGGACAAGCCGGCAGACAACAGCTGCCAGTCTTCCGCTGGCACCGGATGAAACGACTCCAGAAAATGACGGAACGCCTCCATAACTTTTTAAATTATACTGCAATGATATTACAATTAAAGCTTTTTAAGAATATCTATGCTGCTCCGGGAAGCCATGCAAAAAATATACGGACAATAAATGAAATCGTATCTTTAACATCTCCCAAAAAATATTTCCGATGGCATATAATGAAAAACTCGCCGATCGTGTCCGTGAAATTCTTTCCGCTGCTACAGACGCCATCACCGAAAAAAAAATGTTCGGTGGCCTTTGCTTTATGGTACACGATAAAATGTGTGTAGGGGTCCGTCCAGATAAAATCATGGTACGTATTGATCCCGACAAATCCGAAGAGATACTGGAATCAGCCACCGGAGCGGAACCGATGGTACATGGCGGCAGGCTGATGAAAGGATTTATTTATATCGATGAAGCCGAACTGCATACTAAAAAACAACTACAGCACTGGATTAAAATGGCATTAGATTTCAACGCAATAGCGAAGCCCTCCAAAAAAAAATAATCTCATAATGCTCATCAGACGATGATTTGCCGCATTTTTTTCTATCTTTAAAGCCCCCTGAAATAACTGTAGCACAATTTAGGAATCTGATTTTTTAACCGGCATTATTCGATTACTTATGAACACTTTTACGCTGATTACGGCTTTAATTACCATTAGTGCATTAATCTCTTACATCAATAACCGATTTATCAAACTGCCCGGAACCATAGGCGTGATCGTGGTTTCATTGATTTTATCGTTATTAATTTCCCTGACCGGCAAAATATTTCCGGACGCATTCACCTTTATCAAAGACGTCACCAATGGTATCGATTTTACAGGCACCCTGCTCGATATCATGTTAGGCTTCCTGCTCTTTGCCAGCGCCCTTCATTTTGATTTCAATAAACTGAAAGCACAACGATATCCCGTACTGGTACTGAGTACCGTGGGGGTAATAGGCTCTACTTTTATATTTGGATTCCTCCTGTACTGGGCTACGGAGCTGATGAATATTGATATCCCCCTGGTGTATTGCCTCCTGTTCGGGGCACTGATTTCACCCACCGATCCGGTGGCTGTGCTCTCCATCCTGAAAAAATCAAAAGTCCCACCTGCCCTTGAAACTATTATTGGTGGTGAGTCTTTACTCAACGATGGTACCGGTATCCTGTTGTTCGTGATCCTGAAAGAAGTAGCAGGACAAGCAGACACGCACGTTTCCCTTTCACATGCGGTGGCCCTGTTTTCACAGGAAGTATTCGGTGGCATCCTGCTGGGCGTAGTATCCGCCATCGTGGCCTATCGTACCATGAAACGGGTCGACGACTTCAACATTATTGTTATGGTGTCGCTGTCTATGGTGATGGTCATTTCTGTAGTGGGCGCCATGCTGCACGTATCTATTCCACTGGCGGCCGTTTCTGCAGGTCTGATCCTTGGCAATACGTCTCTGGGTACTAAGAATGCGGAAGAGATACAACACTATTTCCATAACATCTGGAGCCTGATAGATGAACTATTGAATACCATCCTTTTTGTGATGATAGGATTACAGATCGTACTGATGCCATTTTTAAAGAATTACTGGTTCACCGGTCTGGTAGCCACCATCTTTGTACTGGTAGCACGCGCATTGAGTATTACCATTCCTGCGGTGGTATTAAGACGTTCACTGAAAACAGATTATAAAAGCATCACCATCCTGGTATGGGCGGGATTACGCGGGGGCATCTCTGTTGCACTGGCCTTGTCTTTACCGGATTCGGACTATAAAGAAATCATTCTTTCGGCGAGTTACTTCGTGGTGCTGTTCTCTATCATTGTACAGGGGCTCACACTAAAGAAAGTAGTGGATCGTATGGTATAGTATTTTACGGAGGAGGAAAACCCTCCTCCGTATTTTTTTATTTTATGCGAAAATCCTGCGACAGCAGGAAGTTGTCGGAACTCCCGCCGATATTGATCTTATAAACACCTTTGTATAATTTCCAGGTGTGCTGTTGCAGGTCCCACTTCTGTAACTCTGTCACAGGAATCTCCAGCTGTACAGCAGATGCCTGCCCTTTCACGGTTTGAACGCGGGCAAACGCTTTCAATTCTTTTACAGGCATACGTTCCATATCCGGGTAAGTGATATAGGCCTGCACTACTTCATCTCCATCAAACGCACCGGCATTTTTCACGTCAACGGATACACGAATAGTATCTTTACTACGATATTCCTTTACAGGGGCCGTATGCCAGGTATAATCAAATTTCGTATAACTGAGACCGTAGCCAAAAGGATAATCTACTTTCCCTTTGAAATAACGATAGGTGCGGTTCTTCATGCTATAATCCTTGTAGTCCGGCAGGTCCTGCAGGGATTGATAAAAAGTAACCGGCAGTCGCCCTGCGGGCGAATATTTTCCGAAGATGATATCCGCGAGGGCATTGCCACCCTGTTCACCCGGGTACCAGGCCAGGATCACCGCATCTGCGTAGGGAGCGATAGCGGCTACGTCTACAGCGCTTCCGGCGGTAATCACTGCGATAATGGGCTTCTTATGTGCTTCACGCAGCTTCTTCATAAACAGGATCTGGGAACGGGGCAGGCTCAACGTATTTTTATCGCCACCGGAGGGCGACAGGAAAGCGTCTCCCTCTTCTCCTTCCAGCAAAGGTGTTAAACCAATCACTGCTACCGTTACATCACAGTTTTGTGAAGCCCAGATACCGCCAAAATGCAGCGTGTCTGTAAAATCGCATCCCTGGTCGTATTGCATGGCCATTCCCGGGCCGGCAGCTTTAGCCAGACCGGCGGTAAACGTCACCATATCACCGGAAACGCCATGATAGTTGCCCATCAGCGCTTCAATGGAAGCGGAATTGGAGCCGGTTACCAGCATCGACGCGTATTTATCTGCCTGTAAAGGCAGTATGCCATCGTTTTTCAGTAATACCATACTCTCCCGGGCCGCTTCGCGGGCCAGCCGGGCATGATATCCATTATTGACGCTATCGGCGCCATAGCCACCGTAGGGGCTTGCCGCAGGGGTATCGAATAAGCCCAGCCGGATGCGGGTACGCAGCGTGGCGCTGAGTGCACTGTCCACGTTGGCAGCGGTCAGCCAGCCCTTGTCTATCGCCTTCATCACATCGTCTTGCAGGATATTGGCGCAATCGAGGTTTACGCCGGCCTTCACGGCCGCCGCAGCCACTTCTTCGCGGGTAGGAATCGCTTTATGCCGCAGCCAGATATCATCCAGCGCCCAGCAGTCGGTCACTACCTGGCCGCCAAACTTCCATTCATGCCGCAGGATGTCCTGCAACAGGGTATTGCCGGTGCAACAAGGCTCACTGTTCACCCGGTTGTAAGCACACATAATCGATTCCACCTTACCGTCCACCAGTTTTTTAAACGCATAGAGATAGGTTTCCCGCAGGTCCTTTTCATCGATGATCGCATTGAAGCTGTGCCGATCGGCCTCCGGTCCGCTGTGTACCGCAAAATGCTTTGCGCAGGCCGCTGTTTTCAGCATACCCGGTACAGTCCCCTGCAAACCCTGCACAAAAGCCCCTGCCATGGTAGCCGTCAGGTAAGGATCTTCCCCATAGGTTTCCTGCCCGCGCCCCCAACGGGGATCCCGGAAGATATTGATATTCGGGGTCCAGAAATTCAGTCCCAGGTATTGCACATGACGATGCTGTTGTATCGCCAGGTTATACTTGGCCCGCGCCTCAGTGGAAATGGTATTGGCCACTTCTTTCGCGAGCGGGGCATTAAAAGTGGCCGACAGGCCAATGGCCTGCGGATAAACTGTTGCCTCGCCGCCCCTGGCAATGCCATGCAAGGCTTCATTCCACCAGTTATAAGCGGGTATCTGCAAACGCTCTATGGCCGGGCTGTTATATCCCAGCAATGAAATTTTCTCCTGCAGGGTAAGTGTATGCAACAGGTCATTGACCCGTTCATTCAGTGGCGCGCCGGTAGTTCTGAAAAGCGGGGGTTGCTGCGCTGATGACTGAAAAACAGCCAGCAAAGCCATCAAAAAAAAAGGTATCCTTCTCATGCTAAAACCTCAGTTTTGCGGTAATAAAATCTGCTCTTCCCGCAAGTTATCTCATAAACAACAGAATCTTCTGCCCATATCCCACAATGATTTATTTTTGTTTATTATCGTACAGCAATTAATAAAATAGTATGAATACATGGGACAGGGTTCGGGCCGACTATCCGGTATTTGACACCGGCACTTATTTTTTCACAAATGGAGGCGGCCCTGTAGGTACGCCGCTTGTAAAAAAAGCCACTGCTCTTTTTACGGAACTCAGCGAAAAAGGACGAGGCGTATTACCGGCGTGGGACAACCAGGCAAATGACGTAAGAAGCCTGCTGGCAGGGATGATCCGCGCGCAGGCCAGCGAAATTGCTTTCATCACCAACACAGCGCAGGGAATGTCTCTGTTATATGGAATGTTTCCCGCCAGCTATGAAATCATCACCATGAGAGATGAATTTCCCACCAGCTTTGTGGGCTGGATGCATAGCGGTCATACCGTACACCTGGTAGACAGTCATGCAGGGGAAATCAGCATAGCAGATATTGAAGCAAAGATTACCCCGGCCACCCGGATACTGATCACCAGTCACGTGATGTTCAGAACCGGCTTCCGGCAAAACCTGCAGGCTATTGGTGAATTATGTAAAGCACACGGATTAATTCATGTAGTGGACGCTACGCAATCTTTTGGTGTAACTGATATTGACGTACAGGCCTGCCATATCGATATACTTATTTTCCATGGCTATAAATGGGTGACCTCCGGTTACGGCAGCGGGGCCATGTATGTATCGCAGCGTATCCTGGATCAATACCCTCCCCAGGTGATCAGCTGGTGCAGCGTGGATTATGAAAGTGCAGATTTCCAGAGCGTAAACGACTATACCCGCTTCACACCGAAAAAAGATGCCAGGGTGCTGGAACCAGGTACACTACCGTACATGAATATACTATTATTGGGAGAAGCCCTGCAATATCTGCAACGTATAGGCATTCCCGATATATCCGCATATGTACAGCAACTGATCGCCTACCTGCACGAACAGGCCGCCGCCAATCATATCCGCCTCCTCACCAGCTATGCACCGGATCATCGTTCTGCAATACAGGTAATGGAAGTTACCCCGGAACAGTACAAAAAAGTGGAACAAAAAAATATCCAGGCAAGATATAAAAACGGAAAACTCACGATAGCACTTAATTTTTATAACAACCGCGCCGATATTGATTTATTGTTTTCCGCACTGCGCGAAGGGTAAAAGCAGACGCAGGTTATCCGTTTGTATTTATTTCATGCGGATGCTGATGTTACTTTCAGGGAGATGAGTAGCAGTAGCTTTCAACGTTGCCTCACCCGCCTTCCCCGTGGGACGCAGCACAATCAGGCAACTCCCCTGGTAAGTAGTACAATTCGGTTGTGTAAAGCTCCGCATCTCCTTCGGATTGGCATTGCCGGTGGCCATCAGGTCGATGTTGCCGCTTACTGTAAAATTCAGTGTTACCGGATCTGTAATAAGTACACCTTTTTCATCTGTTACTTCTGCCCGGATGTAGGCCAGATCATCACGCTGCGCCCGGATACTTTCCCGGTCGGCCGTTAAGCGGATCCGGGCCGGCTTTCCTGCAGTTTGAAGTATAGTGGAATCCTTTCTCACACCATCTTCCATCGCTATTACTTTCAACACACCGGGCTGATAAGGTACCTTGAAACTGGCAGTGAGCCGGGTTTCCGGAGAAGAGCTTTTTTCTCCGATAAGCTGTCCGTTCAGTTCAAGTCTTACTACCGGGTAACGGGAATACACGTTTACATCCAGCAGCGTGCCTTCCTGCCCCGGCCAGCTCCAGCTCTGCCTTTCATCGGGCCAGCCCCATTTGCTCACCACTTCCGTCAGTCCTTTGGGAATCGGGGCATGTACTGCCATGGCTATTTTGCTGCGGTTCCAGATCACATCCCTGTAATAGGCCTGCGGCTTCTTTCCTCCAATAAGATCAATATCCCCGCAATTGCCATTAAACCATGGCCACTCCAATGCGCCACCATCTTTTTCGTTATCCATCACAGTATGACCAATGGCGGTTTCTCCGATATAATCCATGGCTGTCCACACAAAATCGCCCGTTATCCAGGGATATTGTTCCACCGCCTGCCAGTTGTCGAACCGCTGCAAGGGAAAGGACTCCGTGCCCACCACCACGCGGGTGGGATATTTCTCATGGTCGCTCTTATAGGTTTTCAACTGGTAATTATAGCCTGCCACATCCAGTATATCAAAGGCTGCAGCAGTTTCATCCCAATGCCGCTGCCCCTCCGGGAAATCGCTGAAATCACAGATGCCCGCCGTAACAGGCCGGGTGGTGTCCCACTTTCTGACTTCCTCCCGCAGCTGACGGGTGAGTAGCAACCCTGATGAATCGGCCCGCTCATTGATCTCATTACCGATGCTCCAGAGTAAAACCGAAGGATGATTGCGATCCCGTAGTACAACAGACCGGAGATCCTTTTGCCAGTGGTCATTAAAATACAAATGATAATCCTGTGCATTCTTTGGCCGCTGCCACATATCAAATGCTTCATTGATCACCAGCAGGCCGAGACTGTCGCAGGCATCCAGGAAGGCCGCTGAGGGGGGATTATGACTGGTACGCACGGCATTGAACCCGTTAGCCTTCAGCAACTCCACCTTCCTGATTTCCGCCCTGTTAATGGCTGCTGCGCCGATAATGCCGTTGTCGTGGTGAACAGAACCTCCTTTCAGCAGCAGGCGCTTCCCGTTCAGCAGGAATCCATTTGCGGCGTCAAAGTGAATGGACCGGATACCAAACCGGGTGATGGTTTCCCCTGTTAGTTTCCCATCACGGTAAATGGCCACCACCGCGCTGTATTGTACCGGACTATCCGGCGACCATAGCCGGGGATTAGCGATGCGGATGCTGCGTTGTATGGCAGTTGTGTCTCCTGCCGGTATGTTGAAAGGAGCTGTTATTTTTTGTAAAAGTTTCCCGTTGGCATCCAGGATACGGATCTCCGCTTTACCGGTAGCCGTTACAGATAAAGCATTGCTAGCGGCAGCGGCTATACTGACCACGGCGGCTTTCGGACTCACCTGTGGCGTGGTTACAAATACGCCCCATTGCGGCAGACGTACCGGGTCTGTTACATGGAGCCACGCATTACGGTAAATACCGGAACCGGTGTACCACCGGCTGTTGCGACCCTCATTTTTCACCTGTACCGCCAATACATTGGGTACACCGGCGGGATTCAGGTAAGGCGTAAGGTCGTAATATACCGGCGTGTAACCGTAAGGGTGATTACCGAGATGATGTCCATTGATCCAAAGATCGCTGTTCATATAAATACCATCAAAAAGTACCGATACTAACTTGCCTTTATCGCCCTCCGGAAGCACGAATGTTTTCCGGTACCAGGCATGTCCGCCTACCGTATACCCGGTAGACGTGCCACCCATGCTCCTACGGTGAAAAGGACCTGTCACATCATGATCCGACTGATCAGGCAAATCTGCAATGCTCCAGTCGTGCGGTATATCCAGCATCTTCCAGTTCCGGTCATCAAACCCCGGCAGTTCCGCATCTTTCACATCTCCCATAGCGAACCGCCAGTCGTGATTGAAGCCACGGCGCTCTGATGAAACAGATTGTGCGATTGCAGATAAGGTAAAAAAGCATATAACTGTTATCAATACATAATACCTGGCCATACGTTGCATAAAGTTTAAGTGAGGTCAGTAACCCTCCATTTGTATCGTGGTGGAATTCTTATTTGCATACCGTAACCATACGTTCGTGGAATCAGGCAAGGGTGCGCAGGTGATAAATATATTGTTTTTGCGGAATAGTGCAGGGAAAAATTATCTCCCGAAAGGGGTTTTAATAATAAATGTCAGTATGACATCATGTAATATTTTAAAGGGTATTACATAGTATACAATAGGATTAACGCAAAACGGTGGCTTCAAAAATTGCTTTTGAAACCACCGTTATATTTTTTTATTCTCCTAGAAGTCGAAATTATCAGGATCAGGTCCTACCCGTTCTCCGCGATCCAGTGCATCAATTTTCTGCACATCCTCTTTGCTGATCTCGAAATTGAACAGCTGTGCGTTGGAAATAACGCGATCCTGCTTAATGCTTTTGGGAATGGTCACCACTTCTTTCTGCAGATCCCATCTCAGTACCAGCTGTGCTACAGATACGTTGTACTTCGCTGCCAGTTCTTTCAGTAATGGCACGTCGAACGCCTTGCCCTGCATCAGCGGGCTCCAGGCTTCGTACTGCACGTTGTTCTGCCGGCAGAAGTCCAGCAGCGGCTGTTGTACGAGGTAAGGATGGAATTCCAGCTGATCTACCATCGGAATCACATTGGCCGACTGGAACAGGTCTTCCAGGTGATGTTGCAGGAAATTGCTGACACCAATAGCTTTTACACGGCCATCTGCATACAGTTTTTCCAGTGCGCGCCAGGTTTCCTTGTATTTACCTTTTACCGGCCAGTGAATCAGGTAGAGATCCAGGTAATCGGTTTTCAGTTTTGCCAGGGAAGTATCAAACGCTTTCAGCGTGCTGTCGTAGCCCTGATCGGCATTCCATACTTTCGTGGTCAGGAAGATATCCTTCCTGGCAGTGGCATTCTTTTCGATGGCGATACCCACACCTTCTTCATTGCCGTAGATAGCAGCGGTATCTATATGACGGTAACCGGCATCCAGTGCGTAGGTAACGGAGTCTATCACTTCCTGTCCTTCTTTTGTTTTAAAAACGCCTAATCCGAAGTAAGGCATCTGTACACCATTGGCGAGTTGTACGGTACCGTTAATGTCTGTGATATTCATATCATTGAGGTTTTTATTTTATTGTTTGAAACGCCGGCGGAGCAGCTTTGTTCAACCGGTCGTATAATAATATGCAAGGAAGGTCATCCCTATACTACACCTTCCGCTTCATTTGCGAGAAGCAAAATTACGACGGAACCAACCGGCGGTTCTGGTAAATATTATAGATTTTTTTGTACAAATAAGAGAAAAAGGACCTGTTGTATCCTTCCGTACGAATTAGATTTTTTAATATAAAAGCACTATCTTTGCGTTGCAAATTTCAAAACAAATGAAAAAGTATCTCACATATGCCGCATGCAGTCACGCAGCTACCGTTATCAGAGCGGTAATTGCAAGTACACGCATCGTCTTAATTCAAGACGGGGAGGCAAATCCATCCCGGATATGAGAGGTTATATATAACTCCTGAATTCTTTTCAAGGGGCCTCTTCATCCGAAGAGGCCTTTTTATTTGCTTCCCCCACCATCCCCGGAATTTATCAGTAAACAACATTTATCAGTATGAACACCAACAGGAAATTTATTATTAAAGCATTGTTCTTTACACGGCTGGTCCGGTAATGCAGGCATCCTGTTGCTTCAAGCGAAAGGCCTCTCATTACCAGATGAGTGGCCTTTTTTAATTCCCCTTTTTAAATAGCAATATATATGAAACGCTTAGCGGATTTTAGAAATATAGGTATCATGGCTCATGTCGATGCAGGTAAAACCACGCTCACAGAACGCATGCTTTACTTCACCGGGTTTACACATAAGCTGGGTAATGTAGATGAAGGCAATACTGTGATGGACAGCGATCCACAGGAAGAAAAAAGAGGTATCACCATTTCCTCTGCAGCGATTACCACGTACTGGAAACACCAGGATCATGCCTGGCAGATCAATATTATTGATACACCCGGTCACGTTGATTTCACCGCAGAAGTAGAACGCTCCCTGCGTGTGCTGGACAGCGCCATAGCGGTATTTTGCGCCCGCTCCGGTGTACAGCCACAGTCAGAAACGGTATGGCATCAGGCGAATCATTACCAGATCCCGCGCATGGCGTTTATCAACAAAATGGACAGGCAGGGTGCGGATTTCCGCCGGGTAGTGCAGGAAATACGTGAACGGCTGAACGCTAATGCGTTGCCCATCCAATTGCCCATTGGTGCGGAAGATGATTTTACCGGTGTAATAGATCTCATCACCATGAAAGCACTGGTATGGAATACGGCAGACGGTAAAACCTATGATACTACAGACATTCCAACAGCATTACTGAAGGAAGCACTGGAAGCCCGTCGTTACTTATTGGAAGAACTCTCCCTCCTGGATGAGTCCCTGTTGAATAAGTATACGACATCACCGGACAGTATCACGGCATCGGATATACGCAGTGCCTTAAGAGGCGCTACTATCCGCATGGAAGCGGTACCTGTGCTGACTGGCTCCGCGTACAAAAATAAAGGGATACAACCCTTGCTGGATGCGGTGGCCGACTATCTCCCTGCGCCTTCGGATATTGGCGATATCAAAGCCGTTGATCCGGAAACGGAAGCAACGATGATGATTCCTGCCAATGAAAGCGCACCACTGGCTGCACTGGCCTTTAAGATCATCACAGATGACTACGTAGGCAGGTTAACGTTAGTACGTGTATACGCAGGCGTTTTACGCAGTGGCGATACGCTCCGCAACAGCCGTACCGGCCGTAAAGTGAGGATCAGCCGTTTAATGCGCATCATGTCCGATAAGTATGAAACCGTGGAAGAAATCGGTGCCGGTGATATCGGTGCTGTAGTAGGATTAAAAGAGGTGAAAACGGGCGATTCCCTTTCTCATCCGGATCACCCGGTGTTGCTGGAAAAAATCAGCTTCCCGGAACCGATGATAGGATACGCCATAGAGGCAAAATCTGCCAAAGACAACGACAAACTCGGTGATGCACTGGGCAGATTACTCGAAGAAGATCCTACCCTCAGTGTGGCCGTAGATAACGCTACCGGCCAAACGATCCTGAAAGGAATGGGTGAACTTCACCTGGAAGTGGTGCTGGAAAAGCTGGCTACCCAATATCACCTGGAAATCAACAAAGGACAACCGCAGATTGCGTATAAGGAAATCTTTACCAAAGCCGTTACCCATCACGAAGTGTATAAAAAGCAAAATGGTGGCTCCGGTAACTTTGCGGACATCCACTTTGAATTATCTCCGGGCGATGAACAGGCCAACGGACTTGAATTCATTAACGAAATCAAAGGCGGTGCGATTCCAAAAGAATTCATCCCTGCGATCAGTAAAGGCTTTGAGTCGGCCATGCACAATGGCGCCCTGGCGGGTTATCCCGTGAAGTCGATGCGGGTAAGATTGCTGGATGGATCTATCCACAGCAATGATTCACATGCACTCGACTTTGAACACGCCGCCATCATCGGTTTCAAAAATGTGGCCGCCAAAGCAGCGCCCCGTTTGCTGGAACCCTGGATGAAAGTAACCGTTACCCTGCCGGAAGAGTTTACCGGCACCTTAACCGGCGATCTGAACAGGCGTCGTGGGGTGATTAAACAGATGGAGATGGATGGCGTCGTGCAAACCATCACAGCCATGGTGCCCTTGTCCGAGTTATTCGGTTACATCACGGTATTACGCACCCTGTCGTCCGGAAGAGCATCTGCTTCGCTGACGTTCGACCAGTACCAGGCAGTGCCTGAAAGCATCTCCCATGGTGTACTCACAAAATAGAACTAAACAGGCCGCCCGGTGAGGCGGCCTGTTTTATAGTACCATTGGCTTATTTCTAAGTGCCTAGCCCTAGTTAAGCCCTATATAAAATATAATTCGGCGCCTTATAACCCGTAACTATAAAATAGCTGTTATCTAAGGTGGAAGCATCTGTTATTTTCCGGTATAAAGCATGTTATCGTAAGATTTCTTCCGCTCCCTGTACGTCCTGGTAAAACTGTTTCACCAGCCTGCTGTCCGGCAGTGAATTCAGTACCGTAATCAACCATTTGCCATCCTTGCGTACCACCTTTCCTTTATAGTATCCCACCTGCATCAACTGGATCTGTCCGTTGGTAAGGTCTGTCCATAAAGTACTGGCATACATGGTTACCCGCACCGTATCGTTTATACCGGGATAAAACTGCATATTGGAAATCAGGTGCCGGGGTTGATAATGGGTATTACGGGTACTCATGAGAAGGGAATCTATTTTGGCGGTCCAGTTGGTCTTCCCTTTCAGCTTTACACCGTCTACTTCTCCACGGATATTGTCGTCCATGAATTCCACACATTTGTGTAGGTCGCCGTTATCAAAGTGTTCACAGAACCCATAGATCACCCGCTCTATCTGTTGTTGATCATGGTATCGTAAATCACGGAGACCGGTACTATCTGGCAAAGCAGCAGCGACCGTGCTGTCTGACACAGGTTTTTCTTTGGAAGCAGTCTGACAGGAAAAAAGCCATAGGGTGCAGGAAACTACCGCAGCGGCAACAGGAAGGTATCTGAGCATTGGTTGAATTTTATGATATAACAAAACAAACGCATAATTAGTTTTATTATATCATAAAATTCTCTGTTTATAACGGACAGTTCTGGTGGTAATCGATGAGTTCAATAGGCGTATTGGCCAGTTCAATGCCTTTGTAATAAGCTTCAATTTCATCCAGCACGGCTTCTACTTCTTCTACCGTTTTCAGGGTAACGAGACGGCTGCGGAATTGTTTGATATCCGGCAGGCCTTTCAGGTAATTGGCATAGCAACCCCGCATTTCGTTGATGCCCTGTACCGGGCCTTTCCACTCTACCGACAGGCGGAGATGTTTCTTACTCACGGCGATACGTTCTTCCAGGGTGGGTCCTGCCATGATTTCGCCGGTTTTTACATAATGCTTGATCTCTCTGAACAGCCAGGGATAGCCAATCACGGCGCGGCCGATCATGATCCCATCCACCCCGTAACGGTTCTTGTATTCCAATGCCTTCTGCGGGCTATTGATATCGCCGTTACCAAAAATAGGAATATGAATGCGCGGATTGTTCTTCACTTTACCAATCAGGTCCCAGTCGGCCTGACCTTTATACATCTGGCTCCTGGTGCGGCCATGGATCGCGAGGGCTTTGATCCCCACATCCTGCAGGCGTTCTGCTACTTCTTCAATGTTTTTGGAGTCTTCATCCCAGCCCAGCCTGGTTTTCACCGTTACCGGCAGCTTCGTTGCCTTTACACAGGCTTCGGTGAGCCTTACCATCAGGTCAAGATCTTTCAGCACACCAGCACCTGCTCCTCTTCCTGCCACCTTTTTTACCGGACAGCCAAAGTTGATGTCGAGCAGATCGGGATTGGTTACATCCACAATTCTAGCTGCCATCGCCAGGCTATCTTCATCGCCACCAAAGATCTGGATGCCCACGGGGCGCTCATATTCGAAAATATCCAGTTTTCTCCGGCATTTGATCGCATCACGGATCAGGCCCTCACTGGAGATAAATTCCGTATACATGAGGTCTGCTCCGGCGTCTTTACACACCGCCCGGAACGGAGGATCACTTACATCCTCCATAGGCGCCAGCAACAAAGGAAAATCAGGAAGCGTTATGTTGTCAATCTTTACCAAAATCAATATTTTTTCGCAGAAGCCGCAAAGATAAAGAATTATTGCGAGAGCAGACCACCACAGTGCCTAAGTCGCGCGCTCCCTTTTATTCATAAAATTTCGTTACTTTTCATTGGTATAATCTTTGGCGCCCGCACCCTAAAAGCTATCCGTATGCAAAATTTTGACGCAATTGTAATCGGCTCCGGCCAGGGTGGAAACCCGCTGGCAAAGAAAATGGAAGAAAAAGGATGGAAAACCGCACTGATTGAACAACGCTTTCTCGGCGGCACCTGCATTAACGATGGCTGCACCCCAACCAAAGCCATGATCGCCTGCGCGAAGGTGGCACATACCGTTTTTCACAGCAAACACTGGGGCGTACACAGTCACAGCATGTTTGTAGATCTCCCTTTTATTGTAGCCCGGAAAAATAATATCGTATCCGAATTCCGTGGCGGCACACAAAAAGGCCTGGCATCAGATAAGGTAACCGTTTTTATGGGCACCGCTTCCTTCACCGGTAATAAAACCATCAAAGTAACCGGGTTCAAAGGAGAGGAAGAAATACTGACGGCGCCGCATATTTTTATCAATACCGGTACCAGTCCGCATATACCATCCATTCCTGGCCTGGAAGAGGTCCCCTATCTCACCTCCACCACCATACTGGACGAAATTACGGTTCCGAAAGAATTACTTATTCTCGGCGGCAGCTATATTGCGCTTGAACTGGGACAAATGTATCAGCGTTTAGGCAGTCACGTTACCGTCATTGAAACCGGTTCCCAGCTTGTATCAAAAGAAGATACAGATGTGGCAGCCGTCATCAAGAAAATGCTGGAATCGGAAGATATGCAGATCCATACCGGCGCACAGGCTACCCGTGTTTACCGCAACGGCAAAAAGATCAGCATCGACATTACTGCCGGCGGCGGCAAAGATACCCTCACAGGCACACACCTGCTGGTAGCCACCGGACGTACGCCGAATACGGCGGCGCTGGACCTGAAAAATACCAGGATACTGACAGATGAAAAAGGATATATCCAGGTAAATGATCAGCTGGAAACAACAGAACCCGGCATCTATGCGCTGGGCGACGTAAAAGGCGGTCCGCAGTTTACCCATATCTCCTACAACGATCACCTGATTATCTATAAAAACCTTTTTGAAAAAGCCAACGTATCTACCCGCAACCGGCAGGTACCGTATTGCATGTTCACTGATCCGCAACTCGGACGCATCGGCATCACAGAAAAAGAAGCGCTGCAGGAAGGCATTCCATTTAAAGTGGCCTGCCTGAGTATGGATAAAGTAGCAAGGGCCATAGAAACCGGGCAAACGAGAGGCTTTATGAAAGCACTCGTGCATGAACACACCAACGCGATACTCGGCGCCGCCATCATCGGCCCCGAAGGCGGAGAAATCATGTCGGTATTGCAAATGGCCATGCTGGGCGGTATCACTGCCACACAGATCCGTGAAATGGTATTTGCGCATCCGCTCTATGCAGAATCATTGAACAACCTATTTATGACCCTGGAAAAGCCCGCTTCATAGTGAGCAAATTTTTCCACAATATGATTGATAACGGATGATTAAACTGGAGCACGTTTCCAAATATTTCGGACCGGAAAAAAAAACGGCAGTAGATGATATTTCCTTTGAAGTAAAGGAAGGTGAAACGCTGGTATTACTCGGCACCAGCGGATGTGGCAAAACCACTACCCTCCGCATGATCAACCGGCTGCTGGAAGCAGACAGCGGACATGTTTACATCAACGGAAAAGAAATACAATCACTGCCACCGGAAATACTCCGGCGCAGCATCGGTTATGTATTGCAGAATACCGGGCTGTTTCCCCATTACACCGTCAGTGAAAACATCGGCCTGGTGCCCTCTCTCCTGCAGTGGGACAAAAACCGCATCCGCGAACGTACCACTACGCTCATGGATAAACTTCGTTTGCCCGCTGCTACCTACGCAGATACTTATCCGCAGCAGCTCAGCGGCGGACAGCAGCAACGGGTAGGACTGGCGCGTGCGCTGGCGGCAGATCCGCCGGTGCTGCTCATGGACGAACCCTTTGGCGCACTGGATCCACTCACGCGCATCAGCGTACGCAGAGAATTCAAAGCCCTGGATGAAATCAGTCACCGCACGATTATTCTTGTTACCCATGATGTAGAAGAAGCATTTGAACTGGGCACCCGGATCTGTCTCATGAATGAAGGAAAGATCCAGCAACTGGGTACTGCGGCCGATCTCCTGTTCCGCCCCGCCAATACATTTGTCAGCTCCTTCCTGGACCCGCAACGGTTGCAACTGGAATTGAAGTCGCTGCATATCCGTGATCTGTGGAACTGGCTGCCGGCAGCAACTTCACCGGTAAGTAAACAACTTACTGCGCAAAGTACCTGCTGGGAGGCATTAGAAGCTATTACAACACAACCGGTGAGTGTGGTATATGAACAGGAACAAAAACTGATCGACGGGAACGGATTGATGGCCGCCATCGCGGCCTATAAAAATTAACACAAGGGCATGGAACCGACAGAAACCTTTTTTGATTTTATACAACAACAATCCGGTAAATTACTGGAACAAACCCTGACGCATACCGGTCTCACTTTTATATCGGTGCTGCTGGCAGTGGCCATCGGCGTTCCGGCAGGAATCCTGATTACCCGGAGAAAACGGCTGGCTGCGCCCGTGCTGGGCATTGCAGGTGTTATGCAAACCATTCCCAGTATTGCATTGCTCGGCTTCATGATCCCTTTGCTGGGTATTGGCCCGAAACCGGCTATAGTAGCATTGTTCCTGTATGCGCTGCTCCCTATCATCCGCAATACTTTTACAGGTATCAACGGCGTAGATCCCAATGTAACAGAGGCCGCTACCGGAATGGGCATGAGCCGCCGGCAAATGCTGCTGAAAGTACAACTGCCACTGGCCATGCCGGTGATACTGGCAGGAATCAGGACAGCCACGGTGATTAATGTGGGCGTAGCTACATTAGCGGCTTATATTGCTGCCGGCGGACTGGGAGAATTTATCTTTGGCGGTATTGCACTCAATAATACCAATATGATGCTGGCTGGTGCTATACCGGCGGCGTTGCTGGCATTGCTGTTCGACTGGCTCCTGTCGCTCATACAGCACATTAATATCCGCAAAGCAAGGAAAACAATTGTTGCCCTGCCCGTTATTTTTTTGGTATTATCTTCTTTTTATCTTCTCCCGGATACCTACAATGGTAAAATGCTGGCAGGATTTACCCCGGAATTTATGGGGCGGAAAGATGGCAACCTAGGCTTGAAATCTGTGTATGGACTGAATATCCGGACCCTGGTGATCAGTGATATGATTATGTATAAAGCCGCCTATGAGAAGAAGCTGGATGTGATCAGCGGCAGCAGCACCGATGGCAGGGTAAAGGCATTTGACCTGGTGGTACTGGAAGATGACAAACATATATTTCCACCTTACTACGCTGCCCCAATCGTGCGTGATGAAACGCTGAAAAAATACCCGGAGTTGGAGCCGGCACTCAACCTGCTGTCTGGTACAATTAATGATAGCATTATGACAGACCTGAATTACCGGGTCGATTACCTGAAACAGAATCCGGAGAAGGTGGCAAAGGATTTCCTGGTAGCACACCAGCTTTTCAAACCAGCCGGTAACGGCAGCAAAGGCAGTATCCGCATCGGCTCCAAGATTTTCGGTGACGGATATATCCTGGCAGCCATGTACAAAATGCTCATTGAAGGACATACGGATCTTGCCGCCGTCACCAAAACAGGACTGGGCGGAACAAAAATAGTATTTGATGCGTTGGTAAATAATCAGATAGATCTATACCCGGAATATACCGGTACCGGCTTACTTGTGATCCTGCAAACACCGCAGCACATCACAGACAGTATCATCAGCGACAGCCGGAAAGTATATGACTATGTGAATAGCGAATTTGAAAAACAATACCATATCAAATGGCTCAAACCCATCGGATTTAATAACACCTACGCATTGATGATGCGGAGAACAGCAGCCACACAGCTGCACATCAACAGTATTTCCGGTTTTACAAAATATGTGAATCAACAGTAAGCACCTGTAATTATGTTACTGAAAGAACAATACGAAACAGTCAGGCGGAGGAGTGAACAGATCTGTGCCCCGCTGAAAACGGAAGATTATGTAGTACAGCCTGTGGTGGATGTAAGTCCACCGAAATGGCATCTCGGACATACCACCTGGTTTTTTGAAACATTCATACTCGCGCCTAACGCCAAAGGTTATACGGTGTTTGATCCGCAGTATAACTATGTATTCAACAGTTATTACGAATCAGTGGGCGCCCGCGTGATCCGTACCAACCGGGGCAACCTCAGCCGGCCAGCCGTGGAGGATATCATGCGTTACCGCAAACATGTGGATGAAGCCATGATGGCGTTCCTGGAAACACCGCTTTCCAGAAAACTGACGGAGCTGTTTATCCTTGGACTGAATCATGAAGAGCAGCACCAGGAATTGCTGTATACGGATATTAAATATATCCTCGGACATAATCCGTTGTTCCCGGCATATGATCCTCAGCATAAAGATCTGACGCCAGTGAACAATACCGGCCCGGCATGGTTAAATATACGTGCGGGTATGTACGATATCGGCTTTTCGGGAGATGGTTTCTGTTTCGATAATGAACTGGGCAGACATGCCGTATACCTGCCGGAATACCGGATCAGTACAGCGCTGGTAACCAATACGGAATACCTGGATTTTATCCAGGCTGGCGGCTACCAGGATTTCCGGTACTGGCATGCAGAAGGATGGGATTGGGTAAAGAACAACCAGGTAACCACGCCTATGTATTGGTACAACATAGACGGGCAATGGGTGCATTACACCTGGCAAGGCCTCAGGCCGCTGATGCCGGATGCGCCGGTGAATCATATCAGCTATTACGAAGCAGCAGCATATGCGGCCTGGAAGGGGCAGCGGTTGCCCACTGAATTTGAATGGGAGGCGGCAGCGCCACAACTTTCGTGGGGACAACGCTGGGAGTGGTGCGAAAGTGCCTATCTTCCCTACCCCGGATTTGCCAAAGCACCGGGAGCGATCGGAGAATATAACGGAAAATTCATGATCAGCCAGATGGTGCTTAGGGGCGGCTCTGAAGTCACCTCACCCAACCACAGCCGTATCACTTACCGTAACTTTTTCCATCCGTCGTTAAGATGGCAGTTTACCGGAATAAGATTGGCAGGATGATTGAGCAACCGTTATGAAGTAATTCAAGTTCAGTACATCAAAATTTATTTATGACTGTAATTCCAACTGTGTTTGCCCCAAGCAAGCGCAAACCCGCTACCGATACATTTTATCGTGATGTGGTGCAGGGCCTCAGCGCGTCACAGAAATACCTGGACCCCAAATATTTCTACGATGCCGCCGGAGATGCACTTTTTCAGCAGATCATGCAATGTCATGAATATTACCTGACCGGATGTGAGATGGAAATTATCCGTCAGCAATCGTCCCAGATAGTGAAGGCATTGCAGTTATATGCAGGTGATTTCGACCTCGTGGAACTGGGCGCCGGTGATGCCACCAAATCCGTTCATTTACTACAGGCGCTGATAGATAACGGTGTAGATTATACGTATTTCCCGATAGATATTTCCGCCAATGTGATCAGTCAGCTGGAAAAGAATTTACCGGCACAGGTGCCGGGATTACAGTTGCATGGTTTAAACGGGGAATATTTTCACATGCTGCAGCAGGCCAATAACTACACCAGTAAAAAGAAGGTAATACTTTTTATGGGGGCCAACATCGGCAACTTCAGTGTAGGTGCTGCCCGCAGCTTCTGCCAGCAGTTAAGGAAATATCTGCAGCCAGGTGATCTGCTGCTGACCGGCTTCGATCTGAAAAAGCATCCACAGGTAATTCTCAATGCATATAACGATGCTTCGGGCATTACCCGCGATTTTAACTTCAATCTCCTGCACCGGATCAACCGGGAATTGCAGGCCGATTTTGATGTAACAAAATTTGAACACTTTCCTACTTACGATCCGGTAACAGGCGCGTGCAAAAGCTATCTCATCAGCCTGGAAAAACAGGTAGTACATATTGGTGAACAGCAAACGATTCACTTTGCGGAGAATGAATCCATTTATATGGAAATTTCGCAGAAGTACAGTCTCGAAGAAACCGACCAACTGGCCGCCTATGCAGGCTTTAAGCCAGTAGCCCGTTTCTTCGACCGTAAACACTGGTTTACCGACTGTTTGTGGAAATGTATTTAATGCCAGGCCTTCAACATCCGGCGTACCGCTACGATCTCACCAGTGTGATAGCTGGTGTGATCGAGCAACAACACCGCTTCGCGGAATACATCCGGCGTACCGCTACGATCTCACCAGTGTGATAGCTGGTGTGATCGAGCAACAACACCGCTTCGCGGAATAAATGCTGACCATCGCCATGCGGAAAAGGCGCAAACAGGTCTTTACTCTTTTCCAGCAAACTGATAAAGGTATGCAGGTCTTTGTTTACCTGCTCCACACTATGTTTCCAGGCAGCATCATTCTCTGGTGCAGTTTCTTTTGGCCAGTAGTCTTTCGGCCATTCCATTTCCTTATAATCCGGGTTCCGGGAAAAATCCAGGATATCATATTGTGTGAGCCGGATATGTTCTACTAACTGCCAGATGCTATAGGGCATATCTGGTGGGACCACGCCCCTTAATTCTTCCGGCAATTTCTTTACGGCATCTGCAAAAGTCACGTGTGCATTGGGTTTCAGCAGCATGTCCTTCAGTGATGCAACTAATGTGTCTGTATTCATAAAATAGTATTTTGCATAAACAAATATTTCAAAAAGATGGTTCGATTCTCTTCAAAAAAACATCCATATCGAAATAAGAATCAAGCATCGTGCCTCGTTAATCATTTGTTAATCACCTCATCTTGTTTTACGATTTAATAATAGTTATATCATTCTGTTACGGTTTGATCTTGATTAACACTTTACCATTTTTCGCTGGTTAACATTGCATTGAATTAACCACGTCCAATGTACAGATACGTCATAACGTTAACCACACTTATATTCGGTATATCGCTTACGCTTATGGCGCAGCGGGAAATCAGGGGTCACGCTTATGATAAAGATACCAGGAAACCGATGGCCGGCGCCACGATATTACTTTATACGATTGAGAAATCAATTCTCACTGCACAAACCACAGCAGATGAATCAGGTGATTTTCTGATAAAAAAAGTACCGGTGGGTAACTATAGTCTCACCATTACTTTTATGGGCTATACCGCCGTTACTAATTATATCGCTATAACAGAAAAAACCAAAAGTTTACTAATAGATCTTAAATACTCAGGGCTTGCACGTAACCCGATCAATTTAAACAGCATCAATGTAAAGGTCACGAAATCCATTTTCAGTATCCGGAAAGATACGGTAGAATTTTCCGCAGGAGATTTTCAGACTACCGAAAATGCCAGCGTGAAAAGCCTGCTGAACAAATTACCCGGTATCACCATCGATGCAGAAGGTAACCTCTCGTTTCAGGGTGTTCCCATTAAAACGATCCTGGTAAACGGGCGTCCGCTATTCCAGGACAACAGCAACGGGAATAGTGATACCAAAAAAATAACGCAAACCCTGCTTGCAGACCTGGTAGATAAGATACAGGTGATAGACCGGAAAAGAGCAGATGGTTTAGTTGAAGGCAACAAAAATGAAAAGGTGATTAACATCACTGTTAAAAAGGAATACAAAAAAGGAGTGAACGGCACAGCCGGTGCTGGTTATGGCACCGATAAAAGATATACGGCCGCCGGTAACGCCAATATGTTCAGAGACAACAAACAGGCGGTGGTAATGGGATATATCAACAACGTCAATTCCTCCCGTGGCCCCTCCTCCACCGACGAAAACCTGAACAGGGCAGAAAGTATGATGGGCGGCATTTCCAAAAAGAATAGCCTTAACGCCAACCTCGCCACCGATCTGTCGAAAAAAATAAAGCTCAATGCGAACTTCATGCACATGAGCCACAACACCAATAATGACCAGTCACTACAACGCGACAATATTCTCCCGGATAGTAATTTCCGCTACAACAGTAATACCAACTCGGATGCAACAGCTAACATGAACAATGTGTTTGCCAATATCACCGTACAGCCGAACGACAAGAACTTCCTGTCGTTTGATGTGATGGGATCCACACAACATAATAACTTCCATTCCAGCAATGACTATATTTCCCTCGGCGGGAAAAAAAATGATACCATCAATGCAGGAAATACCACCAATCAGGAAGAAAGAAGAAATAATACCATTAACCTGCTTACGCAGTACAATCACCAGTTCAATCCTTCCTGGGGGAGCCTGAGTGCATCCTTTAACATTGAACAGAACAATACGAGGGATGATCAAAAAAATAATACCTTAAACCGGCTGCCCGCAGCACAAATGGAAGACACCATCAATCAACTGGTAAAGTCAAAACTCAATATCAGGAGATTAACAGGACGACTGAGTTACCAATACCCGCTGATGCCCACCCTGTTCATGAATGTAGCTTACAAGATCAGCAGCAATCAGACAAACAATAACCAGGACGCTTTCAATTTTGATAATGAGAAAAAGGGCTATGATATTGTCAATAAAGAACTGACGTACAATTTCAAAAATAATCTTACAGAACAGTCCATCAGCACCGGCCTGTTTCTTAACAAAACCAAACTGCAGGGACAACTCAATGTTTCCTATAACACCACTGATTCAAAAAGTAAAAATTATACTGCCGGCAATGATTTCCGGCAAAAAATAAACTACATCTCCCCTAACCTGAATCTTTATTACAAAATAGATAATTACCGCAGCTTTGACTTCCGGATTAACCGGGAAACACGGATTCCCAGCACCGGTATGCTGCTGGTCCCTGTGGTATCGACCCGTAATCCGCTGTATGTGCAACTGGGAAACCCGGATCTGAAACCAACTATTTATAATTCAGCCGGTATAGGCTACCGCTCTTTCAGTGTAAAAGGGATCACCTTCGGTACCAATTTCGGACTGGATCTGCCTAATGATGCAATTGCACAATCCGTATATTCCGATTCTGCCGGGCGACAAATCACCCAACCTATCAATATTGACGGGAACTATAATTTCAACCAGGATTTTACAGTGGGAAAACGATTTTCAAAGTCAGGCCTCACCGTGAATTATTCGTTGTCCTGCTACTTTAACAAGGCCAATTCCCTGATCAACCGGGTGAGAGCCAGCACCTCGGATCTGAGTATCACCCAGATGCTGAACGCTTCCTGGGCCTATAAACAACTGCTGGAACTGGAAGGATTTGTGAGCATGTTATACATCAGCAGCCGTTATTCCATACTGAACAACAAAGTATCCGACTATAACATGTACAATGTATCACTGACCGCCAAGATCTTCCTTCCGGGAGATATTTCCCTGGGCAGTTCTGCATTATACGCCAACAACACCAGCCAGCACCAGCAATTTGTAGTAGTCAACAGCTGGATCTCCAAAACATTTCTGCGAAGAAAAAGCCTGCAGGCAAAACTCTATGCCTATGACCTGACCAAAAAGAATCAATCGCTGCTTACCTCTCAATCTACTACCTTCATAGAACAACAACGCAATACTGTACTTACACAATACTTTATGGGCAGTGTCACCTATTTCTTTGGCAAAAAACCAGCGGTGCCAAAACTACCACAGTAAAGTTACCAATGCTCCTATCTTACACTACTGACCATAACGCACCACTTGCAATACGTTTTACCTGCAAACGGCCCTCTGCCTCGTAAGCCAGTAGCTGCCGCTCTGCCTCCTCAAAAGCACACTCATTTAAAACAGCAAATTCCTTCGTTGTCAGCGTAGGGAAATAGGAAAACAGCGCCAGATCTCTCGCATAGGTACGCGCCACTGCATCGGGCAATAATTTTTTCAGGGCTGTGGTAAACACGGTATATGGTTTCGCACCATATACAAACTCCGAGCGGCTATCTTTATCTATAAAAAAGATAGAAGGAAAACCACGGACACCCCATTGTTTACCCATTGCCAGATCTGCTTCAAATAAACCGGGTGCTGCTGTATTAAAATCCTTTTCCAGTTGTAATATATCCAGTCCGGCGTACGCAGCCGCCCTCAATACTGGTTCCGGCTTGCAGATATTTTGTTTACCCATAAACAGCCCTTCTCTCATCTTTCTTAAGAAGATGACTGCCTTATGAGGATCCTGCTGCTGGGCTGCTTTAAACCAGATAGAGGGAGGATAGGAAGACGGCAACGGATCTTCTAACCATACATTGCCATCAATGGGCATCTGGTAATGCAGACTTACTTCATCCCAATGGTGCGCTACATCTTTAGGGCCGCTGATACCACCGGAGCTATACACTTCCCAGGAAGGGAGCAAACCACCCATGTGATAATGGATGTCCAGTACATGGCCATATTCCAGTTTCAGCTTACGCCATTGCGGCTCTATTCCCCAGCAGGTAGAGCAGATCGGATCCGTAAAATAAACCAGCTGAAGGGGTTTTTCAGAAACAGGCAGCGCGCTTACTACCGGCGCGTCCTTAACAGCAGTACCCGGGATTTCACATACGCCGCTCACCGGATCACAAAACATAGGTTCGTTCATAACACATTCTTATTGAAGATGGCAAATATACATAAAGAATAAAGCTATTACAGCGGATGATCAAAGCAAATAATTGCCCGCTCATCCGCTGTAATAGCTTTTATATAATGGAAATGAAAACTTAGTTCGCTGGTTTCTCCAGTAATTTGAAGAACTGATCCAGCTGTGGCAGGATAACGATCCTGGTTCTGCGGTTGGCCGCTTTTCCTTCCGGTGTATCGTTGGAAGCAACCGGCAGGTATTCACTTCTACCGGCAGCAGTCATACGTGCAGGCGGAATGTTATACTGGTTCTGCAGAATGCGTACTACGGAAGTAGCTCTCTTCACACTCAGATCCCAGTTATCCAGCAATACGTTAGGACGGTATGGTACGTTATCGGTATGACCTTCTACCATGAACTCGATGTCAGGCTGCGCAATCAGCACCTTGGCCACTTTGCCGAGTACTTCTTTCGCTCTTTCGTTGATATCGTAGCTACCGCTTTTAAACAGCAGTTTATCGGAGATATCAATATATACAACACCCTTATCTACCTTGATATTAATATCCTTGTCGTCCATATTACCGATGGCGCCTTTCAGGTTCATCACCAGTTGCATGTTCAGGGAGTCCTTACGGGCAATGGCAGATTGGAGGTCTTTAATATAGGCATCCTTTGCGCCGATATTATCGAGTGATTTCTTGATACTTTCTGCCTGTGAACTGGAAATAACTGACAATTCTTTCAGGTGATCCAGCATCTGGCTATTGTTGGTTTTCAGCTGATCCTGCTGTTCTGTCAAATTCGTTACTTTTTCTTTGTACGAAGCGGCAGCGCGGGCAGCATCTTCCTCACAGGTTCTCAGTTTACCATAGGTTGCCCTGTAGAGGCTATCCAGCTGTGCATTCCTTGCTTGTGATTCCCTTAATTTACGAGGTGCAGAACAGGACGCTAAAATGGTTACTAAAGCGACCGGCAAGGCTAGTTGTGCTATTTTCATAAAATGATACATTTTAATAATCTAACAAATAAGTATATATAAATAGTCGGGGATACAATGGAAAGGTATCCGTTTATAGCAAATAACAGGCCGAAGCATCGTTCAGTTCGTTACAACAGTGTTAGAATTTTATTAAAGCTGGTCCGGATGGATCTAACTGCTTTATTAAAAATGTATTATTCATAAAAAAAAGTTAATGTTTTCCAATATCTAAGTAACTTGTCCGGCAGAGTATATGCTGTATCTATTTTCTATTAATTGCTGTCAGTATGAGAAAAGTGGTTTCTTCGGGTCAACCAACAATAAAGGAAATTGCAAAAAGGCTGAACATCTCTGTATCCACGGTGTCAAGAGCATTACATGATCACCATAGTATTGGTTTAAGAACCAAGCAAAGGGTGAAAGAACTGGCCGCAGAACTGAATTATGAACGCAACCAGACTGCCATCTATTTTCAGCAGGGCAAAACATTCACCATCGGCATCCTGTTGCCCGAATTATCGGAAGCATTCTTCGCCAGCGCCATCAGTGGTATAGAGGATACCGCTTACAGTAATAACTATACGGTATTGCTGGGACAATCGCACGATGATGAAGCGCGCGAAAAACAGATTATCCAGAGTATGAAGCAACACCGGGTAGATGGCTGTATTGTATCTATCGGAAAAAATACCAGTAATTACGAGCATTTTGAAATGCTGCAGCAGGCCCGTATTCCCGTGGTTTTCTTTGACCGCATACCGGATCTGCCCAATATGCATTCCGTTTCCTGCAACCTGGAATCAGGTACGGTACAGGCAGTGGATTTCCTGCTGAAACAGGGCCACCGCATTATTGGCATGATCAACGGGCCGGAAACCATGGTAGCCAGCAAAGAACGCGGCACCGGCTATATCAGGGCGTTGCAGAAACACCGCCTGAAATACGATCCCAAACTGATCGTCAATGCCGATCTCACCACCGCAGGTACGGAAGCTGCTATGAAATACCTCTTGTCGCTCAAACGCAAAGTAACCGCCATCGTTACGTTCAACGACTACGTAGCCATGGACGCCGTACAATATGCCCTGAAACAAAAATTGGAAATAAATAAGGATATAACTTTTGTATCTTACGCCAATACACCGGTAAGCGGGTATACGGCTTTTCCTCCTGCTGCATCTGTGGAGCAGTTCCCGTATGAACAGGGGCAGGCGGCTACCAATATGTTATTATCACTGCTGAATGGGGAACATGCGCTGAATGATTATCAACGCACCATTATGGAGTCACAACTGGTGATTCATCACCGTTAAAATATTTATCGATAACCTAGCCACAGTATTGACCGTGGCTGGTTATTCGACTTCATTGTTCGCTGTCTATAATTGCTGCTTTTCCAGCTTAGTTCACTTTCGTATTAATTGCTACAACGATTCTACATGATTTTTTTAACATTTCATGTACGCAAACGCTTGCGTTATCAGCGCAAGCGTTTGCGTAAAGCCTCTTTTCCGGTGTTTTTGCCTATTGTTGTACCACCCACCTGTTCACACTGTTCAACGGTCCTTCCAGCACAATCTTATAAAAGGAAGAAGGCAGTGCGCTCACATTGACAGTGGCACTTTCTTTCGACACCGGTACTGTCGCCAGTAAACGGTATTCATCCTTTCCGCCTTCTTTATAGTGATTGGTAGTGGTAACCCATATTTTCACGTTACCTTTCTTATCATAGGCTTTCCAGCCCAGCTGCAAGGTTTCTTTTTCCAGTTTCGCCGTAGGCTGTGCCAGAGAGATAGCGCCGGTCAGCGGTACTCCATCCAGCTCTCTTGCATTATCTACCGGGATTGTGATGTTCATAAATCTTGCGATGGATGGAGCGATATCAACGATGCCCGGCTGCGCGGTTTTAAAATAGCTGTTCAGGCCTTTCGCATTGGTCACGATCCAGGTGGTGCGCTCCCGGTCTGATTGCCCGCCATGATTATGTCCGCCATGGGCATCACGACCATGATCCGTGGTGATATAGATCTGCCAGTCTTCATTGAAATTTTTGCGGCGATATTCCATCGCATCCCAGATTTTTCCCACCATATCGTCGGTCATCCTTACGGCTGTATCCAGTCTTTCACCGGTACCATAGCGGTGTCCCATATCATCACTGTATTCCAGGTATACCCAGGTAAGATCGGGAGCATCACTCTTCACGTAATCAGCCGCTTTGGCTACCACCGCTTCATCGATCAGGTGCGTATACCAGCTGTCTTTATCGTGGGGAAACTGTACTGTATCGTGTTCCAGTCCATCTACCGCGTGATCGATACGCAATCCGCCGGTTTGCGGTAATCCATCACCGAGCAACTTGGTGCGGTTATCGAGCCAGGTAGAAAATACGGCGGTAGTCTTCTCCGGATAAGCGGATTTAAAAAAGCGGAAAATACTGGGGTAGGAATAATTCTGTGCAGCAATATCATTGTCCCATACATTGTGCTTGTTCACCCAGGTACTGGTCAGCAAGCTGTTGTACCCTACAGCCGAAATAGTGGGCGTCTGTGAATAACCACCTTTCTCCCCGCCTACGTATGCGCGGCAATAGCCACCTTCCTTTGCAATACGTTTCAGATTGGGCGTAGGTTGTGACTCGATCACATCTGCCGGAATACCATCTGCAATAATAAATAATACCTTGTGTTTCTTTGGCTGTGCCATCACTGCGGTGGTAGTGAAAAGGCCCATAGCGAGGAATAAAAACTTCATTGTCGGACTATTTTTAATGAACTGATCGCAAGTAGCATAAAATAACAAAGCGAAGATAACAGCGAATATTAATTTTTCGCTACGATCTTCGCTCCGCTTATCAAAAGATACGACCTATTTCAGGTGTGCATCAAAGTAATCAGTAATCTTCTGCATCAGGTGTACCCTGTCTTTGCCAAGTACATTGTGTAAATGTCCCGGATATACGAAATAATCGACCTGTACTTCGTTGTCCACACAGGCTTTCAGGAAGTCGAGGGAATGCTGCCATACCACTACGTCATCGTTGGTACCATGGATCAGCATCAGGTGTCCCTGCAGATTTTTTGTTTTAGTGAGCAGGTTAGCCGTGGCATAGCCTTCCGGGTTTTCCTGTGGCGTATCCATATAGCGCTCGGTGTACATGATTTCATACATGCTCCAGTCGATCACCGGCCCACCGGCAACAGCTGCCTGAAATACACCCGGATGACGCAGCATCAGCGAAGTGGTCATGAAGCCGCCAAAGCTCCAGCCATGCACGCCCATTTTCTGCTGGTTGATATATGGCAATGATTTGAGGTAAGCCACGCCCTGCAGCTGATCATTCATTTCCACGGTGCCTAACTGGCGGAAAGTAGCCTGTTCAAAAGCCTTTCCACGGTTATCACTGCCACGGCCATCCATCGTAAAGATCACATAGCCATGCTGGGCCATGTATTCGTACCAGAGGTTACCGCTATACGGGAATGTATTGCGGATCAGCTGTACATTGGGACCGTTGTACAGGTATACAATTACCGGGTAGGTTTTGGTGGAATCAAAATTCACGGGCAGGATCAGTTTACCATACAGTGGTGTACCATCATCTGCTTTCAGCGTTACCTGTTTGATCTGCGGACGTTGAAAATCTTTCAGCGGATCAGTGGCAGCCAGAATTTCTTTTTCAAATTTTCCGGAAGTTGCGGTTACACGGGCGGTATAGGGTGTAGTACCGGAACTGTATGCATCCAATGCATAATTACCATCGGTGCTCACTTGTGCTTCGTGCCAGCCGGCGGCCTTATCCAGGCGTACTGCTGCAGCGCTTTTTTGCTTGTAATTTATTTTATAGAGATGTTTTTCCATCGGACCTTCTTTGGCTGCCGTGAAAAGGATCTCATTTTGTTTGGTATTAAAGCCCAGCAGTTCATTCACTACCCAGTCGCCTGCAGTGATAGCACGCAGCTGCTGGCCGTTGGTATTATAGAGATACAGATGATTGTAGCCGCTTTTTTCGCTCCACCATACAAACTGATCGGGGCTGCCCGGTACAAAGGTGAGTGGATGGGTAGGATGTACATATTTCGCATCTGTTTCTTCAAACAGTGTTTTGATCAGTTCACCGGTGGTGGCGCTGTATTGGTTCAGCCACAGGTGATTCTGTTCGCGGTTCAGCAGGGCCACGTATACCGATTGCTGATCCGGCGCCCAGGTAACGCAGGTCAGGTAATGATCTGCGGGACCGGCTGTTTTCAGGAAAATCGTTTTTTGGGTAGATGGCTGATAAATACCGAGCGTCACTTCATGTGATTTGCCGCCAGCCATCGGGTATTTGATATTGGTATTATGTGCGGGGGTTACAGACCAGTCGATGATCGGATAGTCATTCACCATGCGTTGATCCATTCGGTAAAAGGCCAGCTGATCGCCTTTGGGAGAAAAGAAGATGCCTTTATCGATACCGAATTCTTCGCGGTGTACACTTTTACCGTTTACGATATTGATATCCACGTCGTTGGTCACTGCTTGTACGGTGCCGCTGGTAGTGCGGATGAAAAGATTATTTTTTTCCGTCCAGGCAATCTGGCCGCTTTCTTTATTAACGGTGATGTTTTCTGCATCAGCGGGTAATTCGCACCAGCTGCTGAACTGCATAGCGCCATTTTCAAGCTGGCCTTTGTACAGGGCGTTGCCGATGGCAAACCAGGCGCTGTTGGCGTTGATCCAGCGCAGTGGCGGTAATCCGCGTAAAGGTCTGGAAGAAAATAACTGGTCGTTTAACCGGGATAAAGTGAGCAGGGTATCTGCTTTACCGGCAGGGAGGGTTACTTTTACCCAGGCATAGCTGCCGTTGCTGGTTATTACGCTGGTGTAGGCGTTTTCTCCGGGAATCCATTCAAATTGTCGTAACCTTTCCGGGGCCAGTTGCTGCCGGAGTCCATTCGTTGCTTCCGCCATGGTGTACTGACGTTGCTGGGCGTAGGTATATTGCCCCCCGATCATCATCCATCCTGTCAAAAGCAATAGGAAAGCTTTCTTCATCTCTCTTTTTGGGGAGCTAAATTAAGGCTTTAGGCGCTAACTAAATGCTTTCTCACCCACTCTCTTTCTTCGGGCAACAGGTAATCGGCTCTTTTTTCGGTGATCCAGGAGAACGTTTTTTTCACATCTGACTTAGCTGTGCGGAAGCGGAACAGGAATTCCATGCCCAGCATCAGGTCTGTAAATCCGTTCTTCACGGTTTCTATAGTCATGCGGGCGCTGCTCCGTCTTTTGGATAACAATTCCGTGATACGGGCCGTTACGGATGGAATGGCGGTTTCATCGGCATACTTGTAAATGGCTTCCATGGCCTCAAATTTCAGTTGTCCGCGCATGAGGCAGCGGGCATAGAACATGGCTTCCTTCTCTTTTTCAATATCCGCAATGGCGGCAAAAGCAAGGCTTTTCACGTCCTGGCGGTGGTATTCGAGCAGCCGGCGCAGGGCAGGTACACTTTTCGGCGTGCCTACTTTATGCAGCAGCAGGGTAATATAATAGATATCGTATTCATTCACCGTACGTTTGAGCAGGTTCAGGGCCCAGTCTTCCACAGCGGGATGATGGGAACATCTGAGGGCCAGCAGGGCCGAACGGCGAATGTTGTTATTTAACGAAAGGGTATTATTAAATAAAGGTTCCAGGTTAATATAGCTGGGGATGGCCAGTCCGCGTTCCAGGTCCTGTTGCATGGACGTGATCATATCGGCATCCTGCTCCATCCGGAGGCGGTCCAGTAAAAACCGGATTACTTCCGGGTCGTTGGTATTCCTGGAAAGCTGTGTGATAATAAAACAGGCAGCGCGACGCTTATCTTTATCCGGCTCCTGCGTAATATATTGGTAGAGTAAGGGTATATAAGCGTGATTTGCCAGTTGTTCTGCTTCCCGGAGCGCCTGCCAGCTGGTTGTCTGGCCATTATGCAATTGTTCTGTGCGGTCGCATATCCGTGCTACAAGGTTAGAAAGATAGTCAATCATCGGAAGTTATTTTGATCTGCTACCCCTGCATTTTCAATTATCATACCAACCTGAACGGCGCTCCTGGAAACGGGGGAAGCTCGCTTTCAACAATTAACAGTTTTATGTTACATTTGCCCCTGTATTTTCGGACCGGTTATAGAACGTAAAGCATGCACATACTACTCAAGAACGTAAAGATTATAGCACCTTCCTCACCCTTGCACGGGCAGCAAAAAGACATTTCCATTCAGAACGGGATCATTCAACAGGTAGGAGATAACCTGGAAGACGCCCGAGCTACGGTTATTTCAGGTAATAACCTGCATGTTTCCGCCGGCTGGATGGATGTTTTCGCACATTTCTGCGATCCGGGCCAGGAACATAAGGAAGACCTGCAAAGCGGTATCAGAGCTGCTGCCACCGGTGGCTACACCACTGTAATGGTAGTACCCAACACGCAGCCCGCCCTGCATACGAAACCGCAGATCGAATACGTACTGAGCAGATCCCGCCATTCGGCGGCTACTGTTTTGCCAATTGGCGCAGCCACTAAAAACCTGGAAGGCACCGGCCTGGCAGAAATGTATGAGATGCAGCAGGCAGGCGCCGTGGCTTTTTCTGACGGACTGAAACCGTTGCAGTCGCCCGGACTCATGCTCAAAGCATTGCAATACATCAAAGCATTTGATGGCACGCTGATCCAGCTGCCGGACGACCAGAGCATTTCTGCGCATGGACTCATGCACGAAGGTATTTATTCCACCCAGCTGGGTATGCCCGGAAAACCCGCACTGGCAGAGGAACTCATTATTCAGCGCGACCTGGAACTGGCAAAATATACCGATTCGCGGATCCACTTTACCGGTATCAGCACCCGTAAATCAGTGGAACTGATCGCCGCCGCCAAAGCGGAAGGCATCAAGGTAACCTGTTCCGTAACGCCTTACCACCTGTCTTTAACGGATGCACAACTCATTGATTACGATACCCACCTGAAGGTAAATCCGCCGCTGCGCAGTGCAGACGATGTGAAAGCATTGCAGGAAGCCGTTTTACATGGCACTGTCGACTGTATCGCTACCCATCACCTGCCGCAGGACTGGGATGCCAAACAAGTGGAATTTGAATATGCCAAAAACGGGATGATCGGACTGGAAAGCACTTTTGGTGTGATCCGTCAATACCTGCCGCAACTGCCGCTGGAACAGCTGATTAACCTGCTGACAATCCAGCCCCGCAAAATATTCGGACTGCCTCAACCTGCCCTGCAGGAAGGCGCCGCCGCCAATCTTACGATCTTTGATCCGGAAGTTACCTGGGAATTTACCAAAGCCCATATCGCCTCCCGGTCCAAAAATTCAGCGTATATTGGCGCACAACTGAAAGGAAAAGTACATGCCACAGTGAATGGACCTGTATTTCATATTAATAACTAGTAGCGTGTACGTATGCAACAAAATTCAAATCCCGGTTTAAAATGGGGTATTATAGTAGGATTGGCCATGATCCTCTGGAATGTGCTGATCTGGGTAGCCGGTCCTGATTATCTTTTTTCGCTTAAATTAAAGTTCCTGCAGTTCGTTGTCTGGGCAGCACTGGGCATACTGGCCGGACTTGAAAAGAAGAAACAGCTGGGTGGATATATCGGTTTTAAAGATGCCATTAAACCGATCTTTACCACCTTTGTGATCAGTTCGCTGATGATGGCCGTGTATAACTATGTCGCTTTTTCCTATGTCGCAGATAACCACCTGCTGGAACTGTCCAAACAACACCTGATGGAAGATACTGCATGGTTATTGCAGAAGATGAAAGCGCCGCAGTATGAAATAGATAAACAGCTGAAAGACCTGAAAGAGGCAGACTATCGTGTCACCATCTCTTCTGCTTTCATCGATTACCTGAGAAACCTGATAAAATTTTTCATGGTATCTGCTGTACTGGCAGTGATTGTCCGTAAAAAAGCGCCTGTAAGGGCACAATAATTATACTATTCTATTAAGATGAACATATCCGTAATCGTTCCTTTAAAAAACGAAGAAGAATCCTTACCGGAACTCGCCGCGTGGATCGCGAAAGTGATGGACGCCCACAATTTTACCTACGAGGTATGGATGGTGGATGACGGCAGTACCGACGATTCCTGGGCCGTTATCCAGCAACTGGCTGCACAGAATCCCCATATCAAAGGGATCAAATTTCAGCGCAACTACGGCAAATCAGCGGCCCTCAACGAAGGCTTCAATGCGGCACAGGGCGATGTGGTCATCACTATGGACGCAGATCTGCAGGACAGTCCCGACGAAATACCTGAACTGTACCGTATGATCGTGGAAGAAAAATTCGACCTCGTCAGCGGCTGGAAAAAGAAACGTTACGATAACGCCTTCACCAAAAACCTGCCTTCTAAATTATATAACTACACCACTACCCGTATGAGCGGCGTAAAACTGCACGATATGAACTGCGGTTTGAAAGCCTATCGTAAAAAGGTGGTAAAATCCATAGAAGTATACGGTGAAATGCACCGCTATATTCCTGTTATCGCCAAATGGAACGGCTTCCGTAAAATCGGCGAAAAAGTAGTAGAACACCGTGCCCGCAAATATGGTGTCACCAAATTCGGACTGGAACGCTTTATCAACGGCTTCCTCGATCTGGCGACCATCATGTTTATCGGCAAATTCGGCAAACGCCCCATGCACCTGTTTGGCGCCCTCGGCTCCCTCTCCTTCTTTGTAGGTTTTGTAGTGGCCGCTTACCTGGCGCTGGCAAAAATATTCTTTGATAAAGTGAACATGACAGACCGCCCGTTATTCTATTTCGGACTGCTCTGCATGATCATTGGTTCCCAGTTATTCCTGACCGGCTTTATCGGTGAACTGGTGACCCGTAACGCCACCGAACGTAACTCCTACCTGGTAGAAGAACGGATGGACCATACCAATAACGTGACAGAAGATGAATTACAGCTCGCATACCGTCACGACCGCAGACGCTGATCCATTCATCCTCTATTCGTAATCTGACACTATGGCTAACAAGAAGAAAATACTTATTTTAGGTACAGCCTACCCCTTCCGGGGTGGGCTGGCTGCTTATAACGAGCGACTGGCAGAAGAACTCCAGCAAACAGATGAGGTGGAAATATGGACCTTTACTGTTCAATACCCCAAACTCTTTTTCCCGGGTAAAAGCCAGTTCTCTACCGATCCTGCGCCCACCCACCTGAAAATAAAACGGCTCATTAATTCCGTGAACCCGTTGAACTGGTTGGTAACAGGCAGAAAGATCCGGAAAATGAATCCGGATATCATCATCACCAAATACTGGCTCCCGATCATGGGACCGGCGCTGGGCTCCCTCCTCCGGCTGGGCAAGCGTAAGCACACCAAAGTAATTGCCGTACTGGACAACGTAGTGCCGCATGAAAAAAGACCCGGTGACGTAGCTTTCACAAAATATTTCCTGAAGCCGGTGGATGCCTTTGTAGCCATGAGCCAGTCGGTACTCAATGATCTGCGGGTGTTTGAGCCCAATAAAAAAGCATCGCTCATCCCCCACCCGATCTACGACAACTACGGTGCGCTCATTACCAAAAGCGCTGCCCGTGCCCAACTGAAGCTGGATCCAAATAAAAAATATATCCTTTTCTTTGGCTTCATCCGCCAGTACAAAGGTCTGGACCTGTTATTACAGGCCATGGCAGATGAACGCCTGAAAAAACTGGATGTACACGCCATTGTAGCGGGTGAATATTATGAAGATGCCGCCCCTTACCTGGAACTGCTGCAAACGCTGCAACTGGGCGACCGGGTGCTGATGCACACCGACTTCATTCCAAACGAAGCCGTAAAAAATTACTTCTGTGCCGCCGACCTGGTGGTACAGCCTTATAAAAGCGCTACCCAGAGCGGCATTTCGCAGATCGCCTATCATTTTGAGAAACCCATGGTGGTAACCAATGTAGGCGGACTTGTAGAAATGGTGCCGGATGGTGTAGTGGGTTTTCAGGCAACTCCCGACCCGGCTTCTATTGCAGCTGCCATCGAAAAATACTTCGTTGACAACCGGGAGGCCGATATGGTGGAAGCCCTCCGCAAAGAGAAGCTGCAATACTCCTGGTCCAGGCTTGCCAATGAAATAAAAACACTGGCTGCCGGCAATTAGCACGACACCATTCCCGTTTGGCGTTATAAAACCAGACGTATCATTCATCTGCTAAAACGAAAGCTAGCATGATTTACAGAAGTAAAGCACCTTTACGTATAGGCCTTGCCGGTGGTGGCACAGATGTAAGTCCGTACTCGGATTTATACGGTGGCGCTATCCTCAATGCCACTATCTCCCTGTATGCACGCGCCTCCATAGAGCCGCTGCAGAACGGACAGATTATTTTTGAATGTGCCGACAGAAGAGAAAGCGCCGTGTATGATGCCGTTTACCCCTTACCGTTAGATGGCAAACTGGATATCCTGAAAGGCGTGATCAACCGGGTACAGAAAGATTATGGCACCTTGCCGGCTACCGGTTTTAAACTCACCACCTTTGTGGATGCTCCCGCAGGATCTGGCCTGGGTACCTCTTCTACCCTGGTAGTAGCTGTACTGGGCGCTTTTGCGGAATGGCTGAAACTTCCGCTGGGAGAATACGACCTGGCGCACCTGGCTTATTCCATTGAAAGGGAAGATCTTCAACAGGCAGGTGGTAAACAGGACCAATACGCCGCTACGTTTGGTGGTGTAAATTTCATGGAGTTTTACAAAGGCGATAAAGTAATTGTAAACCCGCTCCGCATCAAAGAAGTAAACCTGCACGAACTGGAAAATAACCTGGTATTGTTTTATACTTCTACCAGCCGCTTATCTTCCAGCATTATTTCCGAACAGCAAAAAAATGTAACCGATAAAAAAGATGACTCCATCGAAGCCATGCACCAACTGAAAGAACAGGCGGTGATGATGAAGGAGGCATTGCTCCGGGGTACCATCGATAAAATCGGTGAAATCCTGAATTACGGTTTTGAGCATAAAAAGAGAATGGCCAAGGGTATCACCAACCCGCAACTGGATGAAATTTACGAAGCTGCCCGCAAAGCCGGCGCCAGCGGAGGTAAGATTTCAGGCGCCGGTGGCGGTGGTTTTATGATCTTCTATTGCCCTAAAAATACCCGCTTTGCCGTAGTAGATGCCTTGAGCGGTTTTGGTGGCGATGTAAAACGCTATACCTTTACCAATCACGGTATTCAAACGTGGAGTATTTAAGGGGACAACTATCAAAAAGCCTGCAACATGAAACAATTCATCGTCAATAAAATCCGGGAAAGCATCAACGTCAAAGAAGCGATCTGCCAGGATGAACCATTGTTAAATACGATTAAAATAGTAGCAGATACCATTACCCACAGTCTGCAAACAGATCATAAAATCCTCTTTTGCGGCAACGGCGGGAGTGCAGCAGATGCACAGCACCTCGCAGCAGAATTTTCCGGCCGGTTTTATAAAGACCGCCTCCCACTGTATGCGGAAGCACTACACTGCAATACCTCGTATATGACGGCAGTTGGCAATGACTATGGATACGACCAGGTATATGCCCGCATCCTGAGGGGTATTGGTCGTTCCGGCGATGTACTGGTGGCTATTTCCACTTCCGGTAATTCCGCCAATATCCTCGAAGCCATGAAAGTGGCCCGGGAGCAAGGTATGATCATCGTAAGCATGACCGGCAGCACCGGCGGCAAAATGAAAGAAGGCAGCGATTACCTGATCAATATTCCATCTGCCGATACGCCCCGCATACAGGAAGCACATATCACCGTAGGACATATCATTTGTGAAATAGTGGAAAACAACCTGTTTGGCGCATGACACGTGAATGTATCGTACTTGCCGGTGGACTCGGCACACGTCTGAGAAGTGTAGTGGCCGATAAGCCTAAATGCATGGCGCCGCTGGGCGAACATCCTTTTCTGTATTACTTACTGCAATACCTGCATAAACAAGGCATTCATCATGCAGTGCTATCGCTGGGTTATCTGTCTGAGCAGGTGATCAGCTGGTGTAACAGCATAGAACTGCCTTTACGTGTATCCTTTACCGTAGAACCGGAGCCTCTGGGTACCGGCGGCGGTATTCTTCATGCACTACCGGCATTGAAGGGCAACGAGGTGTTTATTGTGAATGGGGATACTTATTTTGATGTGGATCTTGCCGCATTCAATAACTTCCACCAGGCACATCAAAGTCCGCTGTCGCTGGCCTTAAAACCGATGCAACAGTTCGACCGCTATGGCAGCATCCAGCTGGATGAATCAGAACAGCGCATCACCGCTTTTCATGAAAAACAATTCTGCGAAGAAGGCCTCATCAATGGAGGTATTTACCGCACTTCTGCCGGCTTTCTGAAAAGCCTGGCTTTACCGGAAAAATTTTCTTTTGAGACAGCCGTGCTGGAACCAGGCGTACGCGCAGGAAAATTGTACGGCTATATCAGCGATACCTATTTCATCGATATCGGTATTCCGGAAGATTACGAAGCAGCAAAAAAAGTACTGGTATCATGACCTTATTCCTCGACAGAGATGGTGTAATCAACGATGAAATCCGTGATGGGTATGTACTCCGACCGGATATGTTTCAATTCAGCGATGGGGTGTTGACAGCAATGCCTATCCTGGCGAAACGTTTCGACCGCATTATTGTGATCACCAATCAACGCTGTATTGGCCGTGGCCTGCTTACCACAGCAGGTTTGCAGGAAATACATACGCAGATGAAGCAACAGATTGAAGGACATGGCGGCAGAATTGACGCCATTTATTTTTGCCCGGATGTAGATAACAGCAGTCCTTGCCGAAAACCGGCAACTGGCATGGGGATGCAGGCAAAACAGGATTTTCCGGATATCGATTTCAGTAGCTCCGTAATGGTAGGCAATACATTGAGCGATATGCAGTTCGGAAAGAACCTGGGCATGCAAACGATCTTTATTCCTTCTACCCGTCCGGAAACCGCTTTTCCGCATCCGCTGATTGACCAGCGATATCAAAACCTGCTGCAGTTTGCACAGGCTATACAATAATTCACAGCCGGAACCGTATAATAGACATGGTAAAAAAATCATTACTGTCACTTTTCCTGATGATCATCTCTGTGCTGGCTTTTGCCCAGCAACCGGATGCTGCCGGGCTGAAACACCTGAAAAGCAGCCAGGATACCCTGCAACAGCTCAGCCAGGACATCTTCAACGGTAAAGGTGATGATGGCCGGGAACGGGCCATAGATGAGTTTATTCCCTTGCTGGTCAGAACGCTGAAAACAAAATACTCTTTCCGTTTTTCCTTTGATTCCCTGAAAACGGTGTCCATTCAATACCCTCAGGACAGCGCCTTCCGCATTTTCACCTGGGCACTGGAACGTGAAAACGGCTTTTACCGGCATTTTGGGGCTATCCAGATGAATACGCCTGATGGACAGCTCAAGCTATTCCCCCTGTTCGATGCGTCTGACTACATGACCAATACAGATACCATTACAGATAATAAGTCCTGGTATGGCTGCCTGTACTATAATATCGTACACCGCCATTACTTCAACCAGGAGTTTTATACCCTCTTTGGCTGGGACGCCAATAACCCACGCAGTCAGAAGAAAATAGTGGAAATGCTGACCTTTAAAAACGGCACACCGGTGTTTGGCGGTCCATTTTTCAGCTTCGCAGAAGACAGTACGCCCAAACCCACGCGCAACCGCTTTATCATTGAATATAAGAAGGAAAGCACCGCTACGCTCAATTATAACAAAGAGCTGAATATGATCGTATATGATCACCTCATTTCAGAAACCAATGAGCCGGCGAAGAAATTCACCTACGTATCCGATATGGACTACGAAGGCTTTAAATGGCTGGCGGGTAAATGGATGCATGTGAATAAGATCTTCCATGATGCCATTCCTATGGGAAAAGGCGCTCCTACCCCCCAACCACTGGATCAGAAAAAGAAAAGTATGACCCAGCCGAAGTCGGCCGAAGACTACGAACAACAAGCACCGAAGAAGCCAGCAACGCAAAAGAAGAAACAATAAAGCATATGGATAACGGATCAACTTACATCAGGGCTATCAGGCTATTCAATATCAATGAAACAGAATGTTCTTTTGAAACCGGGAGAATTGAAACCCACCGGCAAATAGAAGTCGGTTACTTCTTTGGACAAACCGGCACCGGTACCCTCGAAAATGTTCCGCATCCTGCCCCGAGGCGGCAGTACGTGGTAACCCTCAAAGGGACGCTGAAATTTGCCGTTACCAATGGCGATACCTTTATTATCGAACCAGGTATTATCCTCATCGCCGAAGATACCGAAGGCCCCGGTCATACCTGGGAAATTGTTGATGGAAACGAATGGGAACGGATCTATCTGCCTTTCGATACCAATAGTAGCCCGGTTTTTATTCCTGATTTACCGGCATAAACCACTTTTTTACCTGCTTTTTAAATTTTTTTCTTAAAAGAACAATCATTCTTTTACCTTTGCATCATAAACGAGCGAACATTCATTTATCATGCAACTCAATCACCTGAACCTCTCTGTAAAGGACATCCCCTCCACCCGCGCTTTATTCGAAACCTATTTCGACTTTACCTGTGTGGATCCGAAGCTGAACGATACGCTGTCCGTTTTACACGGTCCTGATGGATTCATCCTGGTGCTGATGCACCAGAAAATGAACGAAAAAGGCAACCACACCTACCCGGATACTTTCCATATCGGATTTTACCTGGAAGATGAAGCTGCTGTAAAAGCCACCTGGGAGCGACTGAAAAGCGGAGGTATCCAACTGGACCAGGAGCCACAGATCATGCGCAAAACATTCGGTTTCTACTTTACATTTGATGCCATTATGATTGAAATTACCACCCCCATCAAAGATTAAAACAACACTCATGCAATCCGAAATAGCTGAAAAGCTTCCCATTGGCTGGTATCTCAAAGAAGCGGACAGCCTTATTACACATTTCACCAATAATGCTTTTGAAACCTACCAGATCAACAGGTTTCACTGGCAGGTATTGAAAAATATAGATACGCACGGAAAAATCAGTAAAGAGCTGTACTACCACCAGGTAAACCGCTTTCTCTCAGAAAAAGAACTGGATGAACTGCTGGAATCACTGATCGTCCGTAACTGGATACAGTTCTCCGCAAATCATTATTCCTTTACTGATACCGGGAAACAGGAATACATCGCCATTGAAGCGCTGCAATTGAAGAACAAGGAAAAAGTAATGGAAGGCATCAGCACAGAAGAGTATCTTGCTGCGATCAACTTCCTTGAAAAAATGATCAGGAATATGGGAGGGAAAATATAATCATCTCTCTTAAATAAAAAAAGCGGATAGCATATGCTATCCGCTTTTTTGGTATCGTTTTAAACAACCGGCTAGAACAATTCGCCCTGTCCGCCTGCTGGTCCTTCTTCATTCGGATCCGGATCTTCATCTTCAGACAACAATTCCGCACTGATCAGGTCTTCGCCCGCAATCCTTGTTCCTACTGCTTTCCAACCGGTTATTTCCACAAATTCGGAGAGGTCTATTTCCTCTTCTTCCGGACTGCGTTTCTTACCCGTTTTCAGCAATACAATCGGCTGCGTATGCGTGGTCACCATTTCCAGGTAATTGGCTGCTCCTTCCTTGATGAAAGTGAATTTATTATTCAGCGTTTGCGTTTCAATGCGGAAACGTTTAACGTTAAACTGTTTCTTGTCTGCATCAAAGTAGATCGCCGTCACCGTTTTTTCCGGATTAAACTTCTCAATGTACACCACATCACCGGATTCATAACGATTGGTGAGATCGTAATTAGTGAGTTCATAGGTACCGTTCTTAAAGGCGACAAAGATCTTGTCTTCTCCTTCAAAAGCACCGATGTAAACACCACGTTCTTCTGTGTTCAGACGACCGGTTTCGGTATCATACCAGATCTTCTGTCCGGCAAGTGTAGATACGCCTTTCTCTTTGAATTTCACGCCACGGATCGGGTACTTGGTCACCACGTTACCCATGGAACTACGTCCTTTGATAGCAATGGTTTCGAAGAACAGGTCAAACTCCTTGTTACGTGCGCTACAGTTCGGGCTCAGCTTGATCGTCACCACTTCTGCTTCTCCGTTTGGATTGGCAGAGAAATACTGCACTTTGGAATTTTTCTCACCTTTATGCGCCAGGTCGTATTCCTTGTCGCGGGTAACACCCGTTACATTGAAACGTTTGGCATAGCTCACACCCGTTTTACCTTCCACATAAATCATGTTGTAGGTAGTACGTTCATCATTCTTACGGAAAATATCCACGTGAATAATATCCTTACCCACAAAGGTTTTATCGGCTACTTTTGTCACCAGCATTTTACCATCGCGACGGAAGATGATGATATTGTCGAGATCAGAACAATCTGCTACAAACTCATCTTTCTTCAGGGAAGTACCAATGAAACCATCTGCACGGTTTACATATATTTTGGTGTTGGCAATCGCTACGGATGCCACCTGGATGGTATCAAAAGTTTTGATAATGGTTTTACGCTCGCGGCCTTTGCCATACTTCTTCAACAGGTTATCGTAGTAAGCTACGGTGTAATCCGTGAGGTTGG
This sequence comes from Chitinophaga arvensicola, assembly GCF_900110835.1. Classification (GTDB taxonomy): domain Bacteria; phylum Bacteroidota; class Bacteroidia; order Chitinophagales; family Chitinophagaceae; genus Chitinophaga; species Chitinophaga arvensicola. The sequence goes on along the minus strand of NZ_FOJG01000001.1, from coordinate 3,610,630 downwards.
CCAGGTTGTTTTTCACTTCCTTGATATCCGCTTCAATACCTTTGATCTGTTCGTTCAGTTCATTGATATCCAGGCGGTAAATACGGCGTACAGGCTTCTCCGTTAATTTCACAATATCCTCGCGGGTAATTTCGCGTTTCAATTGTTTCTTATACGGTGTAAATCCTTTATCAATCGCATTCAGTACGGTTTCCCAGTCCTTATGCTTCTGTTCCAGTTCCTTATAGATCCCTTTTTCGAAGAAGAGTTTTTCGAGGGAAGTATAATGCCATTTCTCCTGTAATTCCGCCAGCTTAATTTCCAGTTCCTGTTTCAGCAGGTCTTTGGTGTAGTCGGCAGAAGCTTTCAGCAGATCGGATGCGGTGAGGAATTGCGGTTTATCACTTACAATAACGCAGGCATTCGGAGAAATAGAGATCTCGCAATCCGTGAAGGCGTACAGGGCATCGATGGTAATATCCGGAGAAATGCCGGGCGCCAGTTGCACTTCAATCTCTACTTCTGCAGCGGTGTTATCCACTACCTTTTTGATCTTGATTTTACTATTGTCGTTGGCTTTTACGATCGACTCCATCAGCTGCGTAGTGGTGATACCATAAGGTACATCCTTGATCAGCAGCGTCTTTTTATCTTTCTCTTCAATATGTGCCCGTACCCTTACCTTACCACCGCGTTTGCCATCATTGTAGTTGGCTACATCGATCATACCGCCGGTAGCGAAGTCCGGGAACAGTTCAAACTTTTTACCACGCAGATATTTTACGGAAGCATCTATCAGCTCGCAGAAATTATGCGGTAATATTTTGGTAGACAAGCCTACTGCGATACCTTCCGCTCCCTGTGCCAGCAGCAGCGGGAACTTCATGGGTAAAGCCAGTGGTTCGTTCTTACGGCCATCGTAACTGAGCTGCCAGGAAGTTGTTTTAGGATTGAAAGCCACGTCCAGTGCAAACTTCGACAGGCGCGCCTCAATATACCTGGCGGCTGCGGCGTCATCACCGGTTCTCACATCGCCCCAGTTACCCTGGGTTTCAATAAGCAGGTCTTTCTGTCCGAGGTTAACAATGGCATCACTGATAGAAGCATCTCCATGTGGGTGATACTGCATCGTTTGCCCGATAACGTTAGCCACTTTATTAAAACGGCCATCGTCCATTTCTTTCATGGCGTGCAGGATACGACGCTGTACGGGTTTCAACCCATCTTCCACGCTGGGCACCGCCCGCTCCAGGATCACATAAGAGGCGTAATCCAGGAACCAGCTCTCATACATGCCCCCCACGTGGATGACATTGTGCAGAGATTCGTCTGGTGTTTTATTTTCCATGTCCATGTATAGTACACTTACGGTTTTACGTTAATCATTTTTTCAAAATCCTCCCGCCAGATGCGTATGCTATCACGCTGTACATCTTCCAGGGAGTTCAGCTCAATAAAGCAGCAATCCGTGATTGCCACTAACTGATGCCATATGTTCACCGGCACTTCTACTCTTGCCGGTGCTGTTATTTCCGTGGTCACAATTTCCTGTCCACCCAGCGGACACCAGTGAATGGCGGCCTTGCCGGTAAACAGGTACAGGACTTCCGGATTCTTGTTGTCGCTTTTGCCTTCATGGTAATGCTGACCGCTGCTGCTGCCGGCATTGCGGTAGCAAACGAGAAAATCGCCTGTGCGGTTGCAGTTCCAGAAATAACCGCTGCCCCGGTCATCTGCGCCCATCAGCTCCAATGGTGTTACGGTGATCATACGGTAGTGGGGTTTTCAGTGGTGGTGATATTTTCTCCCGGTTGCTTTACTTCAAAATCGCGGATCGTTTTCAACTCTCCTTTACTCTCCAGTTTACCTTCGCGGATCAGCTCTTTCAGCCGCCATCCGAGGAACTGGTCCATCACCGGGTATTTCAGCTTACCGGTTACCTGCTGCACCACTCTCCATGCTTTCACAAATTCTTTTCCGCTCTGTGCCTGCAGCTCCTTATCATAAAATAAAGTAGGCTCTCCTTTTATCTTTTTACCGCCTTCCAGTAAACGGATACCAGCGTTTTCATTCATCAGGCGATGCCACTCATCTCCGTCCAGCTCGTACTCTGCCAGTGAAATAGCGCGCGCCAGCTTTTTTGCTTTCAGAAATTCCTTTGGCAGAATCTGGTGCAGGTGCGTAGGATAAAATACGGCGCCTTTCTCATTCAGGAAAGGCAGGTTATTGAGATAGATGATATGAATGCGGCCTGCAAAATCATACAGCTGACTCACCAGCCAGTAGTAACCGCATACGTCGCGGGCATTCTGCCCGGCCCATATCCAGACTTCCTGTTCAGGATCTGCTTTTAACTGTACTTTCAGGGATTTGAAACGGTCGGCATCATCCGTTTCTTCATTCACGGGCGCCACTGGTACTTCTTCATCAGCGGCTGACGCCACCGGTTCAATACCGGCCAGCTGTTGCCAGAACAACCGGCGGCCGTTACGGCCTTCAGGGGTGTCCAGGATAAATAACGGTCCTACAGACAGGTCGTCTTCAAAACAAAGGATTTCTCCACTCATTTTTTCATCCATCGCCACCGCTTCTGCCAACACGGGGATTGAAGCCTGACCAAAAACAATGTGTATTAAGCCCATATGCCTTCCTATACTGTTTCTTCAACTAAATCCTTTTCATACCGCAGGTTGTTGATGATAAACTCCTGGCGGGTCTGGGTGTTTTTACCCATATAGTATTCCAGTAACTTCTGGATATGAATATCTTTCGATAAAATGATCGGCTCTATGCGGATATCTTCTCCGATAAAACGGCCAAACTCATCCGGGGAAATTTCTCCCAATCCTTTAAACCGGGTTATCTCCGGTTTGTTGCCCAGTTTCTTTACTGCTTTCTGTTTCTCGTCTTCGTTATAGCAGTAAATGGTTTGCTGCTTGTTACGTACCCTGAACAGCGGCGTTTCCAGGATATACACGTGTCCGTTTTTCACCAGGTCGGGGAAAAACTGCAGGAAGAAAGTCAGCAGCAGCAAACGGATGTGCATCCCATCCACATCGGCATCGGTAGCCACCACAATGTTGTTGTAGCGCAGGCCTTCCAGTCCTTCTTCGATATTCAGCGCATGTTGCAGGAGATTGAACTCTTCATTTTCGTATACCACCTTCTTGGTAAGACCGAAACTGTTCAGCGGTTTACCACGCAAACTGAACACGGCCTGTGTTTCCACATTGCGGGATTTGGTGATGGAGCCGCTCGCGGAATCACCTTCCGTAATGAATACGGTGGTATCCAAGCGTCGTGCTTCCTGTTCTGCCTTGTCTTTTCCGGTCAGTTCATCATTCAGGTGCAGACGGCAGTCGCGCAGCTTGCGGTTATGCAGGTTCGCTTTCTTTGCTCTTTCGTTGGCCAGTTTCTTGATACCTGCCAGTTCTTTACGTTCACGCTCACTCTGCTCAATACGTTTCTTCAACGCTTCGGCGATAGCCGGGTTACGGTGCAGGTAATCATCCAGGTGCTTGGAAAGGAATTCCAGTACAAACGCCTTTACAGATGGACCGCCTTCAAATACCACCTGGGAACCCAGTTTGGTCTTTGTCTGCGATTCAAACACCGGCTCCTGTACCCTGATAGACACCGCTGCGCAAATGGATGCACGGATATCTGTTGCTTCGTAATCTTTCTTGTAGAAGTCGCGCACCGTTTTCACAAAAGCCTCGCGGAAGGCCGCCAGGTGCGTACCACCCTGGGTGGTATGCTGACCGTTTACAAAGGAATAGTATTCTTCTCCATACTGGCTTTCGTGGGTGATCGCCACTTCAATATCTTCTCCCTTCAGGTGAATGATAGGGTAGCGCAGGTCTTCTTCGTTGGTTTTGCGTTGGAGCAGGTCCAGCAAACCATTCTTGGAGATATATTTTTTGCCGTTGAAGCTGACGGTGAGGCCCGCATTCAGGAAGCAATAGTTCCAGATCTGGTTCTCCAGGAATTCCGGGATAAAACGATAGTTCTTAAATACCGTATCATCCGGTGTAAATGTTACCAGGGTACCATTAGGTTCCGTGGTAGCCGTTTCTTTATGCTCTTTTATTAAGACGCCTCTTTCAAACTCCGCCACTTTCATGCGGCCATCACGCACTGATTGCACTTTGAAATAGCTGGACAAAGCGTTTACGGCCTTCGTACCCACCCCGTTCAAACCTACAGACTTCTGAAAGGCCTTGCTGTCGTATTTGGCGCCGGTATTGATCTTGCTCACTACATCCACCACTTTCCCCAAAGGAATACCACGACCAAAATCCCGGACCGTGACATGATGTTCTGTTACCTTGATATCCACCTGTTTGCCAAAGCCCATGGTATGCTCGTCAATACAGTTATCCGTTACCTCTTTGAGCAGGATGTAAATACCATCATCCATACTCGATCCATCTCCCAGTTTACCGATATACATACCAGGCCGGAGGCGGATATGCTCCCGCCAGTCCAGCGACCGTATGGAGTCTTCCGTATAGGAAGCAAATAGATCTTTGTTATCCGTTTTGTCCGTGTTTGCCATAATATATTATAATTTCCTAAATACTATTGTTTCGTAGGTAATTCAATCTTCTGCAAGGATACTAAATCTTTTAGCAAAAAGTGATTGCTGGCAAAAATAAAGGATTCAGGGAATCATCCCAAGTATAAGTTATACACTATGCTTACAATATTTATTATCAATGTATTAAGACTGTTAAATTTTATATTTCGAGGACTGGAAGCGTGGTAAAGGGTATTTTCGGGGTGATCACATGAAAATGGTATAAAAAAAGTTAATGTGAAAGAAACCTTATATCAAAAATATCGTTATATTTACATAAGTCAACTTTTTTGAGATATCCTAACCTATGTCCTTATGAAAATACTATTTCTCTTACTGCTTACTGCAGTTATTCTGGTGGCGCTGGTCGCAACCTACTTCATTAAAAAAGAACAGGATAACAGCATCGGAAATAAATTCCTGCGCCTTATCCGGAAATTTGATTCATGGCAGATGATGCGATGATCAACACATCTATATAATTACAACAACCGGCTTTATTACAATATTCACAACTGGTCACATCAGCCTGGCAATAGCCATCAGGGAGAGTTATGTCTCAGACTTAACCATATTACCTATTAACCGTATAATCCCTATCCTATGAAAACTGGTTTATTATTTAAACTCGCCTGTCTGTTGATTGCCGCTGTGGTATTGTCTGTACACCTGGTGTTCAAGCCTAAAGCCGGACACCGCTGATAAAAGCATTCAGGGATTTTGTTGCTCCATATAACATGAAACAATAAAATCCCTGAATTATCTGACTATCGGTTGTAATATTTGTTGACAGCATCTGTACGGCTGCGTACGTGCAATTTCTCATAGATATTGTGCACGTGACGTCTTACCGTTTCAATACTGATAAAAAGATTGCTCGCAATTTCTTTGTACAGGTATCCTTTGGATAATTGATCCAGGATTTCTTTCTCACGCGTAGTCAGGGCTTCCAGCGCCGGATTTGGTTTCGCCTGCTTCTGGAAAAACGCCACTACCCTTCTGGCTATTTGCGAACTCATCGGAGAACCGCCATCATACAGATCACGGATCGCTTCGAGTAATTCACCGGGAGATGTTTTCTTGAGAATATAACCACTCGCACCGGCCTCCAGCGCCATAAAGATCTTATCATCATCTTCATATACTGTCAGCATCATAAACTGCATATCGGGATGCTCCCGTTTCAACTGCGCAATACATTCAATACCATTCATGCCGCCCGGCAGGTTAAAATCCATCAGCACCACATTGGGCATCAGCTGAGGTATCTGCTCCACCGCCGTTTCAGCATTATTGAATGTCCCAACACAGGCATAACCGTCAGAACCATTAATCAGCAATTCCATAGCCGTGCGGATATCATGATTATCTTCTACTATCGCAATAGTGATAGTGTCCATGTTATCCTGGGACTTCTTCTTTGAGTATACCGTCATGTTTAAAGGAATTATAACACTTAAATGTTATTAAAAACAAATGTATGTTAATTTAGTGGGATATCGAGAAAAACTATTGTTCCATTGTTCGAGCTGATATCCGCATTTCCCCCTACAGATATCATCCTCTTTTGAATATTTTTTAAACCATTTCCGAATAATCTTACTTTCTCCTGGTCAAATCCCTTTCCATTGTCCTTTATCATGATCGTCATATTCTTATGCATCTTTACTTCTACAATTACCTCGGTGGCCTTTGCATGCTTCACCACATTATGCAGCGATTCTTTCACTGCCAGGTAGATATTCCTTCTCGTTCCCCCACTCAGCTTGATATTAGGGATCGTTTCCGGAATATAAAACTGATGTGTAATATGCGCATGCTCTAAAAACTCTGCCGCAAAACTTCTCATATAGGCGATCAGGTTAGCCAGCGAATCATTCGATGAACTCATCGCCCAGATGATCTCACTCATTTTGTCTACCATCTCTCCTGCCGTTTCAGAAATACGCTCTATTTCCCGCGTCTGAGTGGGATCCTGGATTTTACGCTTCGCCACCTCGCTCAATAAACGGATGGTCGATAATCCCGATCCAAGATCGTCATGCATATCACTTGAAATACGCGCCCGCTCCTGGTCTACCGCCTGCTCTTTCTCCAGCTTCAGCTTCTCATGCCGTATCTTATAATCCAGGTATAAAGTAGAGAAGTAGTACGCAATACCCAGCAACAACAACAGTAGCAAAAAGCGGAACCACAGCGACTGCCAGAATGGAATCCGGATTACGATCTCCAGCGTGGTAGGCGCCGTACTCCAGATATCATCATTATTCGATCCCCGCAGTTTAAAAATATAACTCCCGGGATGTAGATTCGTATACCTCGCCATGCGGAAAGTACCCGCCTGTACCCAGTCTTCATCCGCTCCTTCCAGCTTGTACTGCACTTTGTTCTTCAACGGATTGGTATATTCCAGTGGCACAAATTCTATCGCTATCGTATTCTGGTTATATGGCAGTTCCACTTTCTTCAGCAGGGAAATGGCCGTATCTGATTCATAAGGCTTATCCAGCACTTCCATCCTCCGGATAATCACCTTGGCATTCGACAGGTTATCCCGGAAGTTCTTCGGATAAAAACCATTCACGCCACGGATCCCTCCGAAAAATAATTCCCCGTCAATTGATTTGTAAAAAGCACCGGTATTGAACTCATTGGATTGCAATCCATCTTCATAGTTGTACGTGGTGATCTCTCCTGTTAACGGATTAATCTGCGATAACCCCTTATTGTGGCTTACCCAAATTCTGTCTTTATCGTCCAGCAACACCCCATACATGTAATCATTGATCAGTTTGGGATTGTCGTAACTATTGTAATGCTGCTTGATTCTGCCGGCATCATCCATAATGAATAATCCCTTGTTGGTGGCCACCAGCAACTCTTTATGCGCATTCTTATTAATAGATTTTACCGTAGAGCCGGCAGGAAGATAGTAACTCTTCCACCGGGAATCTGCTACACTTTTAGCATATAATCCTGATTTCGTACCCACGTACTGGTTACCCATATAATCTTCATAAAAAGTAGTCAGTACTTCATCGGTAAAATTATGCACCACCGCTACATCGTAGCCTTTATTGGTGTCATCAAACATCAGCAGGTAGCTGCCATAGTTGAAATATAACTGGCCATTGGTACGCTTGAACAGGAACGGAAACGGATCCTTTTGTGTGGGTAAACCCAACGCAGTTACTTTCCCCGTCAGATCGAGGAATGACTTCGTTTCTACATTGAACAACCCGATATGCATCCCTGCAAAATGAAGCCAGAGCTGGTCGCCGTTCTCCCGGCAAATGGCGCCAAGGTCGTTGCCCGGAAATTTTCCCGGATATAATTCATTCGAAATACGCTCCAGGAACTTGCCTCCGTCTTCATAAATATTCAGTCCGTCCCGCATAAGCCCTACATACAGTTTACCATCGTCATGTTTGTAAACCGCCTGCACCATGTTGTGGGTAATATAGGGAGACCGGTACAGGTTAAAGACTTTCTTGTGAGGCGAATATTTTTTCATGCCATCTCCATCGGTCCCTACCCACATATTGTCGGACTGGTCGCGATACAGACAGGATACATCATTGAATGACCGTGTTTCAAAAGTGTTGAAGCTCACAATATGCCGCAGAATCTCATTCCGTGCAATACTGTAAATGATCACACCGTCGCTGCCACCTATCCACACATTGCCAAACTGATCGACTTCCGACACAGCAGGAATAAAAGGTTCTCCCTTTTCATTCTTGATATCAAAGGCCAGGTCACTGAATTTATTACGTTGTTTATTGAAGATGGTAATATGCCCCGCACTCACAATGATCATGGAATCCTTGTTCAGGTTGCGGAGTAATGGTTTGCTGCCTACACCTGGTAAACAATACGTTGAGATCCGGAGGTTTTTAATATTCAGTGAGTACAGTTCTCCCTGGTCTCCGTTCATCCAGATCGTATTCCCATCTTTCATGGCTACGGTAGGCAGGATGCCTCTCTGTGTAAACTGCGGCGGGTACAGAATGATCCGGCGTTTATTATAGGTGGTATTATCCAGTACGTACAATCCTTTCATAGGCCGCCATACCCAGAGGTTGTTGGCAGCGGTATCTTCTCCCAGGATAATAAATTTCGCATTATTGTCGCGCTCCTGTGCATTTACATACACCGTATCTTCAAACACACCGGCGAAATTGTTCCGGTATTTATCGTATACACTGATGCCGTTGTTATGGGCGAGCAGCAGTTGCGAGCGACTATCTTTGTAAAAAGAAAAACCTTTGTATCCTTTCAGATCGAAGCGGTTGATCACAGCGCGGTTGCCGGTAGAGCCCCTGGGAACCAGTTCCCCTTTGCCCTCTCCTGCTTTATAGAGCGAACTGGGTTTATAGCGGTATTCATTAAAGGTATAGCCATCGAAACGGTTTACACCATCGCGGGTGGCAATCCACATAAATCCCTGGTCATCGCGGGTAATATCAAAGACGGTGCTTTGTGAAAGTCCCTCATTAACACTGTAGCTGTCAAAAATGTATGGCTTATCCTGTGCACGGAGCAACCCGGGAAGCAATCCCGTTATGCAGCATAGGATAAACATTTTTAAGCGATGCGGTTGATGCACTTGATTATTGTTAATGAGTAAGCAGGTTAGGTATTTTGCAAATATATAAATCTGTGTCACACTTTGTAGCAATTTTGTAATTTTCTTGCTGATAACAGATTGGATTTAAATAATATACTCTATGACAACAGCCAACGCAACGATCGTACGGTTCGCCTTAAACACATGGCAGTGGCCTTTCGCCCCTAACGGACGCAGGGGTATCTGCTACCTGCTTTTCGCTGCATTGTTATTTCTTTTTCTGCCGGCCGGAGCGCAACAGCCGCCGGCGCCCTATGAAGTAAGAACAATTGCTGTTACCCCGGTGAAAAGTATCCGGGGACTCAGCGCGGTAACAGATAATATTGTATGGGCTTCCGGCACCGGTGGCCAGGTGGGTATCAGTACCGATGGCGGAGAACACTGGCAATGGCATATCGTACCCGGCTGCGATAGCTGCGACTGGCGCTCTCTCTATGCTTTTGATGCGCGTAAAGCCATTGTACTGAACGCCGGGGAGCCTGCCCTGATTTTTTTAACCGTAGATGGGGGAACTTCCTGGACCCAGGTATTCCGGGATGACCGCCAGGGCATCTTCTTCGACGCCATGCAGTTTTTTAATGATAAAGAAGGTATTGCTATCGGCGACCCGCTGGCGCATCAATTTACTGTCATTCGCACACATAACGGCGGCCGCAGCTGGGAACCCGACCCCATTTCAACATTGCCCGATGCCAACGAAGGAGAAGCCATTTTTGCCGCCAGCGGTACCAGTGTGGTGGCACTTCCCGGAAATAACGTTTATTTTGCGACCGGCGGCAGTGTAGCCCGGCTTTTTAAAAGTAGCTCGCGCAAGCACAACGATAGTCAGCAACAAAGCAACAAACAGACGCTTAAAAACGGAAATAACTGGCAGGCCTATACGATTCCTGTGGTGCAGGGCAGCGCAACTAGGGGTGTTTTTTCCATCGCTTTCCTGGATACCCGCCAAGGTATCGCAGTAGGAGGCGATTATAAACAGGACACTGCCAGAGCAGGGAACTGTATGATAACGACCAACGGAGGCCGCAACTGGTTTGCGCCGGTTACGCCGCCAGGCGGCTACAAGTCGTGCGTAGCCTGGATCAATAACAGCCATCTGGTCGCCACCGGTACTTCCGGCACGGATATTTCTATAGACGGCGGCATGAACTGGCAAAAAATCGGCAACGGATTCAACGTGGCTGTAAAAGCAAGAAAAGGACACCGCGTATTCCTGGCAGGTAAAAATATTGCTGTACTGGATCCGGAACACAAAGGCCCGGCAACACATGGTGTGAATACAGGACTGTTGGAGGAAAAGTAGGGGGATGAGTTCACGGCCAACAAAAAGGTGCTCCTGGAAAGGTGCACCCACTAAAATAGGTTAAAGCAAAAAGTAAATTTATTGATATGAAGTTAATAAGTAATTTATTTATTAGCGGGTATTTTTTGCAAAGCTGCTATTTTAAAGGGTAAACGCAGAAAAACAAGCATCCAACGTAAAAGGACTATAAGTACTCTGAATTTTTATGTAATTTAAGACCATGGTAATGTATTACCATGTATCCAGAAAAAGAGATTATGCAAGTTGAAACCTCGTCAAGTAAATACGGCGCAAAACACTACCCGGATAGCATCAGGGAATGGAAAAAGGAAGGAAATTATTTTTGTTTTTATACAACGGAAACAATCCTGGAGGTGAGGGTAATCGCCGACAAGATCATCCGCTTCAGATACGCAGCTGAAGGCTCTTTCCAGAGAGATTTTTCATACGCAACCAGCGATACACTCGAAGAATCACCGATCGCTTTTGGCATTAAGGAATGGGAAGAAACTTTTGAAATATACACCCACGAACTACGGGTATTTATTGCCCGCGACAATCTCCGCATTACTATTTCTGATAAGGAAGGCAAAGTGATTAACCAGGATGAAATGGGTTATCACTGGCAGCACTACCTGCTGAAAGGTGGTAAAATACAGTATTGCAGCAAGTTAGTACAGGAAGGAGAATGCTTTTACGGTCTGGGGGATAAACCGACAGAACTGAACCTCCGGGGCAAACGCCTCGAAAACTACGGTACAGATGCCTACGGTTATCAGAAAGGAACCGATCCTTTGTACCGCAATATTCCCTTCTACTATGGCCTGCATCACGGTATCGGCTACGGTATCTTCTTCGACAACACCTTCCGCACCATCTTCGATTTTGGTAAGGAAAGGGAAGATGCATGCAGTTTCTGGGCCCGTGGCGGTGAAATGAACTACTATTTTATTTACGGCCCCGACCTGCTGGAAGTGGCTGAATCCTATACAAAAATTACCGGTACCCCGGAACTCCCGCCCCTCTGGGCTTTGGGATACCACCAGTGCCGCTGGAGCTATTATCCGGATACCCGGGTAAAGGAAATCGCTAAAGAATTCCGGACACGCCAGATCCCCTGCGATGTGATCTATCTCGACATCGACTATATGGAAGGCTTCCGCTGCTTTACCTGGAACAAGGAATGGTTCCCCGATCCGGCTGGCCTGATCAAGGAACTGGCGGCAGAAGGATTTAAAGTGGTGGTGATCATTGATCCGGGTATTAAAGTCGATACCGATTACGCCGTTTACCAGGAAGGCATCAAAAATAATTACTTCTGTAAACGTGCCGATGGTGCGCTCATGGAAGGAGATGTATGGCCGGGTAAATGCGTGTTCCCCGATTTCACCAACCCCGAAGTACGCGATTGGTGGGCCGGCCTTTGCAAAAGCCTGGCAGAAACGGGCGTTCGCGGCGTGTGGAACGATATGAACGAACCAGCCGTATTCGAAATGGGTACTTTCCCGGAAGATGTGCGCCACGATTATGATGGAGAAGAAGTAAGTCACCGCAAGGCACACAACGTATATGGTCACCTGATGAGTAAGGCCACGGCTGCCGGTATGAAAAAATACCTGATGCCACAACGCTCTTTCCTCATCACCCGCTCCTGCTACTCCGGTGTACAACGCTGGTCTTCTGTATGGACGGGCGACAACGTATCCAGCTGGGAACATCTCTGGCTGGCCAGTGTGCAATGCCAGCGCTTATCCGTTTCCGGCATCTCCTTTACCGGCAGCGATATCGGCGGCTTTATCGGTGAACCAGACGGAGAACTCTATACCCGCTGGATCCAGCTGGCAGTGTTTCATCCGCTGATGCGTACCCATTCCGCCAGTAATGAAACCGGCTTTAACCAGGAGCCATGGAGCTTTGGCGCCGATTATGAAAAAGTAGTCAATAAGTTTATCACCTTAAGATATAAACTGCTGCCTTACCTGTATACCACCTTCTGGCAATATTCCGCACATGGTACGCCTATGTTGCGCCCATTGGCTTTTGTGGCACAGAAGGATCCTGCCACCTACAACTGTAACCACGAGTTTATGTTCGGCGATTCGCTGCTGATCAGTCACGTGAGCGAAAAAGGCATGCAGGAAAAATCGGTATACCTGCCCGCAGGCAAATGGTACTACTTCTTCAATGACCAGGCATTTACCGGCGCCAGTAACGTTACGGTGAAAACACCGCTGGATGAAATGCCGCTGTTTGTAAAAGCCGGCGCCGTGCTACCGGAATACCCTGCCATGCAATACACCCAGCAAACACCGGTAACGGAAATGCTGCTTCATGTATACTTCGGGGAAGAAGAAGTGAAAAGCGTGCTATATGAAGATGCCGGTGATCATTATGGCTACAAAAATGGCCAGTACAATGTGATCCGCTTCAAGCAACGGTCTACGGCACAACAACTGTATCTGAAAAAACAGTTTTTTGTCAACTACGAATCTTCATATAAAAATTACCGCGTAACAGTACACGGACTGCCGTTCAAGCCTGCTACCCTGCTGGTAGACGGACAAGCAATCGTCTTAACTGCCGCCAATCTGCAAACAGATAATACTATTTCATTTGTAGTACCAAGAAACTTTGAAGAAATTATAATGAAGTAAAGCATTTGCTAAAGTGGTAAAAAGAAAAGGCACTTCAGATAGAGATCTCGCGCCGGTTTCATAACCTATGCCAACTTTAGAGATATCAAAATTAGATGCTTAATATCATTGTACAAAATGTCAAAGCACAATGAACAAAATGAATAACTTATTAACATTGAGTTAAGAAAGTTTGAAAGGAAAATAATGATCCTGTTCTGCCAAACCCCTACTGGGTAAAGGTTTTATCTTAAAAAATCAATTTAGCAAACAGGTACAAAATTGAGAAGGCTCAGAGATGAATTAATCATCTTTGAGCCTTCTTCGTTGATGACGACAACGCCATATGATTGTTTATGCTTAATAGAAAACAGACAGGAAAATAATTGATGTCAACGCACAAAATACCAGGAACACAAAAACAGCCCTGAACAGGATTTCCATCTTGTCCGTGGTATAGTCCATTCCATGTAATTCTTGTGAATTTTCTGCGTGGTTGATAGTAAGGCTTTTCATACAAACAAGTTAAAAGGATTTTACAATAAGAAATTATTGGCGTCTTACGGGTTCTATAAGATCACATCCTTTAATGAAAGTACACAAAAAAAGCTAAAATGGACAAATCTTTTTGTTCATTTTAGCTTTGAAGCCTGTTCATTTTCTCAACCTTTCTTTTTATGCTTGCCGGTATTTTCATGCGGCAATTGCAATGGTGCGGGCCTGGTTGCCGGCGCCGCCTCAGTGGTAGTATCTCCAATTTCGCCAGCAGTAACGGTTTCACCGCGTTTGTAATATTCCTTTACCATCTTTCCCGTTTCCTCATCATACAGTTTCCATACCCCGTTACGCACAGAATTACCCAACCGTACAATCTCTGTCGGCGTTTCTGCATTCGTTACCGGATCTATTATCAGGATGGTATCCCGCTGCCCCGCTATTTCTGTTGCCAGGAAAGCCCCCTCTTCGTTCAGTTTTCCATTCGGAAAATAATACTTGCAATATCCATCCAGCACATTATTCCGGTAAGTTTCCTCTGCCAGTAAATTACCAATGGCGGAGGTCTTTTTCCAGACGCCTTCTTTACGGTCGTTCTTATAAACGCCTTCCCAGGTATAACCAGGTTCTCCACGCACTTCTCCTACCTCTTCTATCCAACGCCCCTGCTTGCGGTTTTGGCCATCACGCTGATTGGGCTTCCCCTGGGAAAAACTGTGGCTCCACACCAATAGCAATAAGAAGTTTAAAAACAATAGTCTTTTCATAGATCCTATTTTCACACAATTTAGATATTTTGCATATATAATTTTGCTTCTCTTCCTATTCTGCCAGGAAGGAAAATAATTTGGGAAGACAAAAACGGCTCACACCGTCCTCATCTTCCCAAATCTTTTAAACCAAAAATTAGCAAATAAGGGTTATCAAAGTTGTATGATGTGAGCTACTTATGCAGCTTAATATTACCCACCTTGGTATCCTTGCCCCGCTCTACTTTCACACCGGTAATCGTGGTGTCCTGGTAGCCATTGGAGGCATTTACAAATACGTTCCAGTTGTCGCCCACCTTTAAACCACGCACCTTGAAATCTCCGTTTCTCCACGGCAGTGCATAAAGCGTGTCATTAGTATTGTTATAGATGGAAATCACCGGATAAGCATCCCATGGCGTTACTGTGCCGGAAATACTGCCCATTTTCAGAATGGTAAATACATTAATGTAGGGTTTCAGGATGAATTTTCCGTTCCAGGTCTTAATAATGGAACGCTGCACGTCAAAGTCCAGCCATAGCTGCAGGTTGTCGCTACTCAATTCGTCCCATTCTGAGTGCCGCACCCTTACAATGATTTTAGATTGTCCGGAAATTGATTTTACCGGGTAGGTGACGCCATCTTTTACCAGGGAATTGTTGTCCCCGATGGTGATACGGATGCGCTCCATCGTTCCCTTGTTCACAACGCCACCAGCCAGTAATGTATCTGCGCCGTTACGGAGCGTCAGCAGATCGTACACACCCGGCTTGATACCCAATGAATCCCATAACTGGCAGGTATCTTTGCCACTGTTCCGGTCGTGGCTGTGGTCTTCATCCCACCAGCAACGGTCTCTGTCGGACCAGCTCTCATCATCCGTTTTACCACAGGTATCCACCAGCACTTCTACGCTACGGATGTCCAGTAATACTTTGTCGAAATACCCCGGATCATCTGATAGATAAAGACTTACTTTTTGTTTGTTCTCCGGTATCGGCTGATTGGAAGCGGAGTTGTCCTTTTTACAGGCTCCCAGGAATGCAACAGCCATTAGTGCGGCCATCACCAAACCATGCCCCGGCTTGAGGTGAACGTTTTTCATAAAAGAACGGTTTTATGTAACTAAATAAAAAATATGGACTTTTGAAACTGACCTGGTTGAATCTCCGATACCACTTAAAACGTACCACCCGCTCCCCTTATTGTTATCTTGATCAGGCTGTTAATAGATAGAGAAATACCCGGAAGGTTTAATCGGGAAACGGATTTTTTAAGCACCTTTTTTAAAGACGTTGATTATCTTGATACTGTATGTCTTATTTTTTTTCACGTTAAAAAATTAAGGGAGATGAAAGCAGGTATATCTGCTTACATCTCCCTTAATTTTTATTTTAAATCAACTATTCCTTTCCTGTCAAAAGTCAACTGCGCTTACTACTATCTGGTTGCCGGAGCTTTAACAAGGTAGCTCCCAAAGGCGGCAAACGCAGGGAAATCGTATAGTCCCTACCGTTATAGGTCTGTTTTACGGTAGATATAATACCGGTGTTCACCACTCCACTTCCATAATATTCCGGTGCATCACTATTCAATACTTCTTCCCATTGGCCGGCTACCGGCAATCCTACCAGGTAGTTCTCCCTGGCCACCGGCGTCATATTCAATACTACCAGCAAAATATCTCCCGCTGCTTTTCCCTTCCGCACATAAGCCAGCACACAATTATCATAGTCGTTGACAGTAATCCACTCAAAGCCTGCCGCATCAAACTGTTGTTCATATAACGCAGTAGAACCCTTATAAAATTCATTGAGATCTTTTACAAAGGCCTTTAATCCCTTATGGGTGGCATGTTGCATGAGGTGCCAGTCCAGCTCCCCACGGAAATTCCATTCGGACGTTTGCCCAAACTCATCTCCCATAAACAGCAACTTGGTACCGGGATGGGTATACATATAACTATACAACAAACGCAGATTGGCAAATCGTTGCCAGTCATCGCCAGGCATCTTATACAACATGGGCGATTTCCCGTGCACCACTTCATCATGACTCAGCGGCAGCATGAAATTTTCTCCGAAAGCATACACCAGGCTGAAGGTCAGGTCATTCTGGTACCATTTCCGGTGAATCGGATCTTTCTTGAAATAGTCGAGGGTGTCATTCATCCAGCCCATCATCCATTTCATACCAAAACCCAGTCCTCCCATAAACGTAGGCCGGGACACACCATAATGCGAAGTAGAATCTTCTGCAATGGTCTGCACATCCGGATACAACGCATACACTGTTTCATTCAGTTTCTTCAGGAAGCTGATCGCCTCCAGGTTTTCATTGCCTCCCAGTTCATTAGGCAGCCAGGCACCCCGCTCCCGGGAGTAGTCGAGGTGTATCATGGAAGCCACCGCATCTACACGTAAGCCATCGGCATGAAAACGATCCAGCCAGAATATGGCATTGCTGAGTAAAAACGACCGGACCTCATTACGGGCATAATTGAAAATATAACTGTTCCAGTCGGGATGATAGCCCTTCCGCATATCTGCATACTCATACACATGTGATCCATCAAAGCGGAACAGGCCATGCGCATCATAAGGAAAATGGGACGGCACCCAGTCGAGTATCACACCGATACCGGCCAGGTGAAAGGCCTCAATCATTTCCATCAGGTCCTGCGGCGTACCATACCGGGATGTTGGCGCAAAATAACCGGCGATCTGATATCCCCAGGAACCATCAAAAGGATGCTCCATCACAGGCATCAGTTCCACATGGGTAAAGCCCATCTCCTTCACATAAGGCACCAGCATATCGGCAATTTCCTGGTAGGAATATACCCGCTCCGGATCGTTGGGATCCGGGCGGCGCCAGGAACCAAGGTGTACTTCGTAAACCGCATATGGACTATCCAGCGCATTGTTTTTACGACGATGGTCCATCCATTTTTTATCATCCCATTCATAATCCAGCTGACACACCACGGAAGCTGTTTTTGGACGTACTTCCCAGTAGTTGGCATAAGGATCGCCTTTGATCAGTTCTTCACCACTGTTCGACCGGATAAAGTATTTATAGAGGGAACCCGGTTTCACACCTGGTACAAAACCTTCCCAGATACCGGAGCTATCCCAGCGCGGGTATAGCGTATGACTGTAATGATCCCACCCGTTAAAATCGCCCATCACCGCTACAAACGCTGCATCGGGTGCCCAAACAGCGAAATAGGTGCCATTGGCGCCCTCCACCTCCATTGGGTGCGCACCAAACTTTTCGTATAGCCGGTAATGTGAGCCTGCCTGGAAAAGTGTAATATCACTGGAAGAAAAAAGGGTAAATGGTTCTACATACTGTTGTAAAGCGCGTTTTGTATCTCCGGTCATAGTAACGTGTGAATTGGGTGTCTGGATTAACAAGATAGTTTAATTTTTGGGAAATTGACAGTCAGGATGAAACAGATATTTTCTTGAAAACAAAAAAGGTGCCCCGAAGGACACCTTTTGCTAAATATCGCTATTCCGTTTTACGGGATTAGTATTTTTTCTTGTACGGAGGTTTGCCACCGCTGCCGAAAGACTCGCGTCTGTCGCCACCGCTGCGGCTACCGCCCGGACGGCTGCTGCCGCCTTCTGAACTCCAGCTTCTTTTACGCGGACCATCTTCCCTGCGCGGACCACGATCGCCACCACCACCGGTGCGGGGACGTCTGTCGCCATCCTGGGACATTTCTATCCTCACGCTGCGGCCATTGTACTCCACTTTCTTGAAAGCTTCGGTTACTTTTGGCAGTTCTTCGTTCTCTACTTCAAAGAAAGAGTAAACACCTTTCAGATCGATACGACCGATTTTGTTACCACGTAAGCCAGTGTTGTCGCACAGGTAACGGAGCATATCGCCACGGTTGAAATCATCTACTGAACCCAGGTTGATGAATAAACGGGTGAATTTGCCATCGCTTCTGCGTGGACCTCTGTCTTCGCCCAAAGTACCTGCACGTCTGTCATCTTTTGCATTCAGATCAGGTGCATCCTGGTAGTATTCCAGGAACTGGTTAAATTCGAGGGAAGCAAAACGTTTGATCAGGTCTTCCTTGGTCATGGATGCAAACTCTTCGTTGATGCGCTCCATGTAAGGCTCTATCTGCTCTTCGTTTACTACTACGTTATGTACTTTATGCACCAGGCCAAACAGTTGTTTTTCACATACTGCGAAACCATCCGGTACTTCTGCTTTTACAAATTTCTTCTGGATAACGCGTTCGATCTGGCGGATCTTTCCGGTATCACGGCTGCTGATGATAGCAATAGAGATACCTGATTTACCTGCTCTACCGGTACGACCACTTCTGTGGGTGTAGTTTTCTACGTCATCCGGTAAATCGTAGTTAATAACGTGTGTTACGTTATCCACGTCGATACCACGGGCAGCCACATCGGTTGCCACCAGTACCTGTAAGGCTCTTTCACGGAAACGTTTCATCACTTTATCACGCTGTTGCTGCGTGAGGTCACCATGCAGGGCATCTGCATTGTAGCCGTCCTTGATCAGTGATTCAGCAATTTCCTGTGATTCGATTTTGGTACGGGTAAAGATGATACCAAAAATTTCAGGATTGAAATCCACGATACGTTTGAGGGCCGCATATTTTTCACGCGGACGCACTACGTAGTATTCGTGTTCTATATTAACGTTACCGCTGTTTTTGCTACCTACGGTCAGTTCAAACGGATCTTCCATGTATTTCTTGGCGATACGGCGAACTTCCTGTGGCATGGTAGCAGAAAACAACCAGGTTGTTTTTCCTTCCGGAGTGTTGGACAGGATACTGTTGATATCTTCCTGGAATCCCATGTTCAGCATTTCATCTGCTTCATCCAGTACTGCGTAACGCACGTTTTCAAAATTCACGGCGCCACGGTCAATGATATCGAGTAAACGACCAGGAGTAGCCACTACAATGTGTACTCCTCTTTTCAGTTCACGCAGTTGCTGAACAATGCTGGAACCGCCATATACAGCTACGATGCTCACATCGCCGAGGTATTTGCTGAAGTTTTTCAGATCATTGGTGATCTGTAAACAGAGTTCACGGGTAGGGCATAAGATCAGTCCCTGTGGTTTATTTATTTTAAGATCCAGTTGCTGTAGCAATGGAAGGCCAAATGCAGCAGTCTTACCGGTGCCCGTCTGGGCCAGACCTACGAAATCGCGGTCGCCTCCTAACAATACTGGTATTGCCTGTTCCTGGATGGGAGTTGGGGAAACGAAGCCCAGGTCCGTAATTCCCTTTAAGATAGGCTCTTGTAAGCCCAGTGATTCAAATGTAGTCATTGATTTGCATTAATCAAGCTCCGTCGGGAGCTGTGGATATAGCTTTTAGCAGTTAGCTATCAGCTGTTAGAAATATTATTTCAGCTTTTAGCGGTTAGCTATCGGCTGTACGTGTTTATACCAACTCTCCTTCGAGGTCGTAGTCAAACGCCTTGGTGATACGCACTTCCACAAAATCGCCGGGTTTAAGGCGTTTGGTTGTGTCGATGATCACTTCGTTATCTACTTCCACCGAATCGAACTCGGTACGGGCAAGGTATCTGCCTGCCTCTTTTTTATCTACTATTACTTTAAAGATCTTTCCTACTTTCTCCTGGTTTTTTTCCAGGGAGATTTCCTGCTGTACTTCCATAATTTCCTGCGCCCTGCTCTCCTTCTCTTCTGCCGGGATGTTGTCCTCCAGTGCATAAGCGCTGGTGCCTTCTTCATGGCTGTAGGTAAACACACCGACCCGGTCGAAACGCATTCTTTCCAGGAAACCTTTCAGCTCTTCCACGTCGTCGGCTGTTTCACCGGGGAAACCGGCGATCAGCGTGGTACGTAAACAGATACCCGGCACTTTCGCACGGATGTCGTGTACCAGCTGCTCAATTTCTTCCCGGGTGATCTGGCGTTTCATCGCCTTCAGCATCGCATTGGAAGCATGTTGCAGCGGCATATCGATATACTTGCAGATATTCGGGAATTCATTCATGACATCCAGGATCTCCATCGGGAACTTGGTCGGATAAGCGTAATGGAGACGAATCCATTGCAGTCCTTCCACTCCTGCCAGCGCGCGCATCAGGTCGCCCAGACGGCGTTGTTTGTACAGGTCCAGACCATAATAGGTGAGTTCCTGTGCAATGAGCATGATTTCCTTTACACCTGATTTCACCAGCTTTTCTGCTTCCTTCACCAGGTCTTCAATTGGTTTGGAAACGTGGCTACCCCGCATCAGCGGAATGGCGCAAAAAGAACAGGTGCGGTTACAACCTTCCGCTATTTTCAGGTAAGCATAATGTGAGGGGGTACTGAGTAATCTTTCTCCAACCAGTTCTGCTTTATAATCTGCATCAAACTTTTTCAGGAGCTGAGGCAGTTCCATGGTACCAAACCAGGCATCTACACCTGCAATTTCTGATTCCAGGTCTCCCCTGTAACGTTCACTCAAACAACCGGTTACATAAACTTTGTCCAGTTTACCCCGTTGTTTCAGGTCGATCTGCTCCAGGATGGTATTAATCGATTCTTCTTTGGCCTTGTCAATAAATCCGCAGGTGTTCACCACCACGATGTTATGATCGCGTTTTGCACTCTCATGCACTACATCGATTTCATTAGCCATGAGCTGTCCGCTCAGTACTTCTGAATCCACCATGTTCTTGGAACAACCAAGCGTAATAATATTAACCTTGTCTTTCTTTAAAGTTTTTGTCTTCAAGCGCGAATTGTTTTAAACAAGCGGTCAATCAATCGTTGAGCCGCTACCGCCACGAAGACACACAGACACTGATTGAATTTAACAGCAGACTTACTGTATTTGTGACTTGAGTCTTAGTGGGGGTTAAGGAAGGTGCAAAGGTAGCAAAAAGATTTGACAATCTGAAATTAATGCTAAGTAACTGCTGATTAGCTACTTAGCATACTGAGGCGGATGGTATCAGGAGATAGCCTGTATGGCTTTGTCAGCACGCTCCCGGGCCTTTTGTCTTTTATAATGATACCACCATTTGGGGGCCATCTTGATCATCAGGTTGTTCATTCCCCTCAATCCTACCAAATGGTAAAGGCCGTTTAATTTATTAACGAAAGATGGGTCGAGGGCACGGAGGCTCATGGCAAAACCGCCATCCAGGTATTCCATGTGATGCCAGTAGCCTGCCGGCATAAACATGGTGTCTCCATGCTCCAGGATGGTAGTATATCCCTTTGCATGCTTTAATGCCGGGAAGTGCTCCTGGTCCAGTTGTTCGTGCCAGTTCACAAAATTGGCGGCACTTTCTACTGTAAAGGGCATCCTGTAAATAAGGGGGGATTGCTTGTTTTCCAGCAACAGTACACGCTTGCGGCCTATGAACTGGGTATGGAAAATATGCGACAGGTCGATGTCGTAATGCATATGCGCCACCGAACCGGCACCGCCTACAAACAGCATCGGGTACCTTTTCAGAAAACCGGAAGCCAATTCATCCGGGAAAGTAAAATCTTCTACCAGCTGTGGGGCATGCTGAAAAATGTTAAAGAGAAAGATCCGAAGCGCAACCGGCCCCTTTTGTATCATATCCAGGTATTCCCCGAATGTTATATAATCATCTGCTCCGTTTACAAGGGTGTTTTCGTTGGCGCGTTCATTATTATATACCCCAACTGTCTTGTCTCCGACTATTGATTTGAAATAATCCCATGTCCACTTGTTATAGGCCGGCCAATGTTTGCTGAGTGCTGCCGCCGGAATGATTACAGGTTTTCGTGGGTGGTAGTAGTTCTTCTTGAATTCCGCTGGTGTAATATCTTCAACTCGATCTATGTGCTGTACTATCATAAACTTACGAATTGTTAAAAAGGGTACAAAAAGGGAACAATTTTCAAATGTAATAAATGCAGTGCATTTTTATAAATACAAACAAAGAGCTTTAAAGTTGATCAAAAAATAAGCCGGGCTCCAATTGGAGCCCGAACAATGGTATTACTTCAAGTAAAATATTAAATATCTGTTAGAAAGATAATGAAACAGCATTCACAATCTAATTAAAATCAGCCATTTACACTAAATAAAGACTCTACAAAAGATTCTTTATTAAACACCTGTAAATCTTCCATTTTTTCACCGATACCAATGTATTTTACCGGTATTTTGAATTGGTTGGCGATAGCCAGTACTACACCGCCTTTTGCAGTTCCATCCAGTTTGGTGATCGCCAGCGCCGTTACTTCTGTGGTAGCAGTAAACTGTTTGGCCTGTTCCAGTGCGTTCTGCCCGGTAGAGCCATCCAGTACCAGCAGCACCTCATGCGGAGCATCCGGAATTACTTTCTTCATCACCCGCTTGATCTTCCCTAACTCGTCCATCAGGTGAAGCTTATTATGTAAACGGCCAGCCGTGTCAATTATTATCACATCCACATCTTTAGCGGCGCCACTCTGGACTGTATCAAATGCAACTGCGCCCGGGTCTGATCCCATCTGCTGCTTCACGATAGGCACTCCTGCCCTTTCACTCCAGATCGTCAGCTGATCCACTGCTGCTGCACGGAAGGTATCTGCCGCACCCAGCATCACGGATTTGCCCGCTTTCTTGAAATTATAGGCCAGTTTACCGATGGTGGTGGTTTTACCCACTCCATTCACGCCTACCACCATAATCACATAGGGTTTTTTACCAACTGGTGTATCGAAATCGCGGAAACCACTGTCTGGTGCATCTACCAGGATGGCGGCAATTTCTTCCTGCAGCATCCGGTTCAATTCACTGGTTCCTAAATATTTATCTTTTGCTACCCGTTGCTCGATCCGGTCTATGATCTTTACGGTGGTATCTACGCCTACATCGGCAGAAACAAGGGCATCTTCCAGGTTATCCAGCACTTCCGTGTCTACGGTCGATTTTCCGGCAATGGCGCGTCCTATCTTACTCAGGAAGCTCTCTTTGGTTTTTTGTAAACCCTGATCCAGATTTTCCTTCTTCTCCCTGGAAAATAGTTTATTGAAAAAGCTCATAGTTTAGATTAATTGGGTCCGGTATATTCCGGTTTTTTTTGAGTTATCCGGCTGCCTTTCTGCAGCATCATTTACATCAGGGTGCTAAAGTACACCTTTTGTGTTAACAGTGGAAATTGTGATAGCGATATAAAAGCCATTGCTGCCAAAACCTGGAAATTATCCCGGTAGCGCACGCTGTAGCGAATTGCCTCTTCAAGGCTCCTTCATCCCCCAAACACAAAAAGCTGTCCGTTTAACGGGACAGCCTTTCAGTATTATTAGTAAAGCCGAATTACTTTTGGTTCATGTGCTCCTGGATCTTGTCCTTGTGCACAATAGCTTCCTTAAAGGTGTAAGCACCAGTTTTAGGAGAGCGTACTGCTCTGATAACTTTGGTCCATACCTTTGATTCAGCTGCTGCTTTAGCATCTTTTACTTTCGAGTTCTTTGAAGCTACTTTTGCCATGGTATTCTATTGTTTTTATGGTAATGGCTAATTGGCGGTACGCAAATACAACCATTCACCATCAACAATTACTTATTTAATTTCTTTGTGTACAGTAACCTTCCTTAAAATAGGATTGTACTTTTTCAACTCCAGACGCTCAGGAGTATTCTTCTTATTCTTGTTAGAGATGTAACGGGAAGTTCCGGGTTGGCCAGAAGTCTTATGCTCTGTGCACTCCAGAATTACCTGTACTCTATTACCTTTTTTTGCCATTGTGTATTACAAATTAAGTGAGTCTTAGAATTAGATTTCCTGACCAGCTGCACGCAATTCCTTCACAACTGCATACAAACCTCTCTTGTTGATGGTTCTCAAACCGTCAGCAGATACTTTCAATGATATCCATTTGTCCTCTTCTGCCAGGAAAAAACGTTTCTTTTGCAGGTTAGGAAGAAACCTTCTGTTTGTCTTAATGTTGGAGAAGGAAACATGGTGACCTGTAATCGGCTTCTTTCCTGTCACCTGACATACTCTTGCCATGATCTAAAAATTTAGGAATGCAAAAGTCCAATTTATTTATGGATTTTGCAAATATTATTAAATGAATTTATTCACAAATGCATAAAAGACACCCGTAAAAAATGGCTTCTTAAAATGTGAACACAATGCAAAAGATTGATAACCATTAGATTATCAGGCAAATTTACATCTGTCTTTTGCCGAAAAAAATATTTTACAACAGCACGATCAGGCTACGCAAAACTGCCCCTAATCTTACCGATTCCAACACTCTCTGCTGATCCGTTCCATGTTTCAACAGCGCTTCTTCGTGAGAAGTCACACACATTTCACAACCATTCAGTGCAGATACCACAAGGCTCAGCAGCTCGAAAAACTCTTTCCCCAATACCGGATTTGCCATAATGCTCATCCTGATACCAGCCGGAGTAGTGGTGTAAAATTCCTTGTTCACAAAATGCCGGAAACGATAAAATACGTTGTTGGCACTCATGAGGGAAGTACAACTGATCACTTCCGCTATTTCCTTGTCGGTTGCTCCTTCCTGAACCGCCAGCTTCTCAAAAGACGCCTGCAGATCCGTATGCTTCTCATTTACTGCCACTGCCAGGCCAATCATATACGCCTCTTTCTTTGTCAGCGTTCCCGCTGCAAGAGAGTTGGATACATTGATCTTCAGATCTTTCAGATAACGGGCATCCACATTCGCCAGGGATTGCAGTTTTCCCGAAATCTGATCTGCCGCTAAACCCACCGCTTCCAGCAGTTGAACAGCCGTATCCTGATTTGTAGTTGCAAACATAATATGTAATTTTTTTATTTTATCATTTTATTCCGGGAAGTAGTCCTGCCAAGATATTTCCGACAGGACCACCCCGTATAAAACACTAAAGGATTCTTTGAATTAAGCAGTCAGCGTAGCTTCACCTTTGGTCCAGTTGCAAGGACACAGCTCATCTGTTTGCAGTGCATCCAGTACACGCAGTACTTCTTTCACGCTACGGCCTACAGACAGATCGTACAGGGAAACCCAACGTACAATACCCTGTGGATCTACAATGTAAGTAGCACGGTAAGCCACTTTCTCATTGGCTTCCAGGATACCCAGTTCTGTAGCAAGGGATTTGGAAGTATCAGCCAGCATAGGGAACTGCAGACCACGCAGATCTTCATGATCTCTTCTCCAGGCAGCGTGTACAAATTCGCTGTCGGTAGATGCACCAATCAGTACCGCATCACGATCCGCGAAATCCTGCGCATGCTTGTTAAACTCAGCTATTTCAGTAGGACATACGAAAGTAAAGTCTTTAGGCCACCAGAACATCACCATCCATTTGCCGGAGTTCTTCAGTTCTTCAGAAGACAATTCATAAAATTCTTTACCTTTTTCGATAGAAACTACTGCCGTTTTTTTGAACTCAGGAAACTCTGACCCTACGGATAAAATAACATTTTTCATAATAACTATTCTCTTTTTGATTTACAGACTAATGATTTATTGCTTTTGACGCCGCAAAGATCACATTACATTCATTATTAATCAAATAGATTTTAAGAATGTGACATTGAGTTTCTCTATATATAGGGCTTTGTACTGCGGTGACGCGTATATCGGGGAAAGTGGGGATTATAATCAAAAAAAATATCCTTGAGTTAACATTTTTATGCTATTTCTGTAACATTTTGGCACGTTATTTAGTTATATAAGTGGACTTTTTAATCAAATTAGCATGGAAATGAAGAAAAAATACGTATTACTGGTGGTTATCACGATTGGACTTGCTTTGATCCCGTTTATCAAAAACAGCATCATAAAACACGATGAATTTGACGCTACAAGAGATCTGTTCATTTAGTGTTTAGCGGGTCCCATTGACCGTTTCTGAAAACACCCCAAAGGGGTAGGACTTTTATGTGCCGGCAAGTTCTGATGCAGCCGGTTAGCACTCCCGCCCCACAACTTGCGACAATTGTTGCCCAACCAGGCAACACGTCACCACAATTATCTTATGATCGATTTTATCGGATAGAAAAAAATCGGGAGATGACAGCGGATATATCCGTCGTTTTCTCCCGATTTAATTTATTTACTGTCAGTTATCAGGTCGTTTCACTGATCAGATCCGCCAGGTTGCGGATACCGATCATCTTCGCAGAGGTATATCCTTCCGCATACTCCACCCCTACCATTTTGCCCAGCATCTTCGCCCGGTAAATAACACTATCGAAAAAGCCGGATCCTGAAATATAGGTCTGCGGCTCGTTATCCTTAGGTGCAAGGAACTGCGAACTGAATGTTCTGATCGCTTCCAGCTTCTGCTCCATCACGGCTGTAATATCTACCACAAAATCAGGCTCATGATACCGGTCCTGCAGGAAATGAAATACCTGCTTCGGACGCCACGCTTCCTGCGCCTGTCCATCCACACTTGTTTCTACTTTCCGTAATCCTGCCAGGAAGCAGCTGTCGGCAATCAGTTTGCCCGCTCTTCCATGATCCGGGTGACGATCATCCATGGCATTCGCCAGTACTATATCCGGGCGGAACTTGCGGATCGCGGTAATGATCGCCATCTGCTCCATCGTGTCGTTCCGGAAAAATCCATCTGCCAGACCCAGGTTCTCCCTTACTTCCAATCCCATAATTTTTGCCGCTGCCAACGCTTCCTGTTCACGCAATTCAGGCGTACCACGGGTACCTAATTCTCCACGGGTAAGATCTACCACACCCACTTTCATCCCCTGTTTTGCATGTATCATCAGTGTGCCGGCACACCCCAGTTCCACATCGTCCGGGTGCACCGCTATAGCCAGTATATCTAGTTTCATATGCTGTAAATTGAGGTGCAAAGATGGGAAAATATTTAATCTTCTGAACTGGTAATGACAATCCCGGCCTTCCGGTCCATTACCTGGTACTTGTCCTGTACCTCTTTGTCAGAGATCACCCTTACCGAGCGGAAGGTTTTCCGGTCGATGGTCATCAAACCGGTTTCATTGGTGGGTGTAACGGGTTTGCCGTTCACAATAAAGTAAAAACTGCTGTCGCTGCCGTATTTGCGCAACAGGCTGTCGTATGCCGGAGATTCCTGGCTTAACAGCACATTGACCCGTTTCCGGGCAAAAGGTTTGGTTTCTATATATACCACGCCATTCTCGGCCTGGCTGCCATATTTCAATACTGCTTTGGAGCCTTTCGCAATGGTGATCACCCCGATCCGGTCGGGCGATACCTGCCCAATGGCTGCCTGGTTTACCACCACGCTGTCGAGCACATACACAGGATCGTCATCGGCCACCTGGGCCATCACTCCGGAAGAAATAAATAATAAGCTGATCAGTAAGGTCCTTGCTTTCATAATAATCCCTTTTTCAATACAGGCGAATATTACGAAGATAACCCAATTAATTGTAGGCGCGGTATTGCTGGTACATTTCCAGCTCCTGTACGATCACCTCGATGTCGTGGTCTTCCTGCTTGTCATAGTCGCTTTTCAGGTTGCCTCCGAAAAAGAAGGCGACGGTTTGCCACACCCGGGCATTAAATCCACCTTTCAGCTCCTTGATGATTTCAAAACAGTTCTGACCCGTTTCGCGGTCAATCAGTTTCATGAGTACTTTTCCCTGGTATACCGAGAGGTTTTCCAGTTTATCGCCGAACTGGGCTTTCAATTCCTTTTCTTTGGAGGCCAGGTAAGCTTTGCGTTCCTTTTTGCTCATACCAGCCATCTGGGTATTTACATCTTTCAGCACCCTGGCGGCAGATCTCGCAAAAGGATAGGTGACATACACTGCATTACGCAAACGGCTCCAGCGTTCGTGTTCCTTCTTCAATGCTTTGGGCATTTTAGCCACCACATCAAAAATGGCCAGGGTGATCACCGGGATGGTGTCCTGCCCTACCACAATGGCATGCAACGGTATCACATCCGCCCCACGCGCTTCCTGTCCCATGGCACGGTTGTGACAGAGGGATATGCCCAGTATAAGGGACCATGAAACGATGAAGGTTTGAAAACGGAGACGCATAGTTAACTAACGTTGCTTATATAGGTAATGTTACCACAAGTTATAAAAGATTTCAGATTTCAGGCTGACTAAAAAGTGTTACCGTACCGGCTTCATCTGCAGCGTATGGATGGCAAAATCCGCGATCGCTGCTTCCACAGCCGGAACATCGTGCGAGGTCAGCGTGCAGCCCATCACATGCGTACCCGCCCCGGGAATGGCCACCGCCGCTTTCAGTGAATCCGGTGTACCCAGCTTTTTCTCCATCTCCAGGATGGCAGACACCCGCACCGTCTTATCCTGATGGGCCTCATCCTTGTAATAATATAGATTGAGTACCGGCTGATGCACTTTCCGGAACGTGTCGTCTGTCATGGTGCTTTCCAGGAGGTTTTCCAGTTGCACCACCGCCTCCAGGCGGTAATCGTTGTACCAGTATTTCGCTACTTCGGGATCCTTGTCGCTGCCATGCCTGAAATCGCCTTTACTCACCCACCTTGCCAGCTGCAGCCCCCAGGGATTGTTTGCCAGGAAAGCCAGGTTGTCGTTGATGGCGATATTGGGCGACATATTAACCAGGGCATACACCTTATCGGGGTAGGTGGCGGCCAGCTTCAGCGCCAACGTACCACCGGTGGATGTACTCATCAGGATTACCTTGTCGCCCAGCGCCTGGCCAATGGCCAACGCTGCTTTGGCATCTTCCCATAAACCGGTAGCTGTCATGTGCAACAACTGGTCGGAGGTATCGATACCGTGGCCGTCGAGCCGCGACAGGTAGAGATTACACCCGAAACGTGCCGCGAAATTGCGGTGCACCGGGTTTCCTTCTTCCTGGCTGGCGGAAAATCCATGCAGGTATACCACCGAATAAGGCGTTTTATGGAAACCGCTATCCTGCCAGATAATACGGGCCTGGTTATCCGGCTTAAGCCGGTGTGCAGCCTCCCGGCTGCTCACATAATCATTCAGGGCAGCCCCCGCTGCCGGAACCGCCGGAAATGCCAGCGGATAATCAGGGGTGGCCGGTTTGGGACCAAGGAGATATACCACAGAAAGCGTGGCTATAACGATCAGGGATATACGCAACCACCTACGCATCATCAGGATATTTAGTAGTACTAAATGTAGATAAGAATTCTGAAACGCCGCGTCCCTTTCCCGGATTTAACCAAGAAAAAATCCTTCAACAGCAATGCCGTTGAAGGATTCTCTTTATGTTGAAATAACCGGTGGTTATCTTCTTCTTACTTTCTGATAAATAGACATCCCTGTACCGAAAATAGTTACCAGGATACCCAGCCATAAAACGTTGATGTACGGGAAGATCAATGCCTTCATCACGATATAATCATTGAAGCTGGTCGCCTCCTTGATTTTCAGTTCTATCTTGTTTTCTGCAGGCATTATTTTAGAGAACCGTACATTCAGGTTCAGCGGCGCCAGTGTATCTTCCACGCTGTACTGGTAGCTGCTGTCGCGGATGAAATAGATCGGCTGCAGTTTGAAATGATCGTCTGTCTGCGTATATACTTCCAGTTCAGCACCCACTGCCAGATCACCGTTCTGCGGAACGTAGTTACGGTTTTGTGGTTTTGTATTTAATCCCTTCAGCACAATAAATCCTTTGGAGAAAAATACAGAATCACCCTGCTTCATCTCATGTGTAACATAAGGAGTAGTATCTGATTTAGCTGCTTCATCGCGGTTAGGCGCTGCAGATACATAGGTGAAGATATCCTTTGTCAGATAATGCCTGGAGGCAGGATTGGACGATAATGCATTTTCCTTTTTATTGACAAACGCATCAGGATAAAGCGTGAAACGCTCCAGTGCCTTACCGGTTTGTCTGTCTTTTTTCTCGTATTGTACTACGTAGTAAGTTTTAGGATCGCCCTGTGCAACAGAGTCGCCGGTATAGGTAACATGATAGTCGCCCATCTGCACCGGTACATCTTTTGGCAGCATGATATTCTCACGGGGATTCTGTTTACTTTCTTTGGTGAAAATACCATCTCCCAGCATCTTCATGCGGTCCAGTGAAATCACTTCCATTTTGGCGGAAGAAATCAGCACACCGAGTAATACCATACCAAAACCGATATGCGCAACAGAAGCACCCGCATTTTTCAGTTTGCCTTTCAGTCCGGAGAAGATATAGAAGAAGTTACCGACAATCGCGTAAATGCTGGCAAACAGCATCAGGTAGATGGCGGTCAGGAAGCCCGCGCCATAGGTATCGTAGGTGATGGTTCCTTTCCAGGCCACCAGTCCGGTTAGCAATAAAGAAACAACCGTTGGCACAGCCAGTTTCTTCGTGATTTCACCACGTGGGGTATCCTTATACCGCATAAACTGCACGATAGCTGTCAGTATACCTACTACAATGGCGATCCAGATCTGGATTTTGTTGTAGTGGAAAATACTGTCAGACGGCGGCGCAATATCGTTCATGTTGAACAGGGATTTCAGACCGGTACCACTCAATACTTTATTCCATACCGGGATAGAAGTGGTGAAGGTAATCTGGATCGCTGCAATCAGCAGGATCAGGGAACCTACAAACAGCCAGAACTCGCGGGAGTAGCTGTTTTCCTCTTTCTTTACGGACGGTATATCTTTTCTGCGGATGATCAGCAGGCCAATCGCCGGAATGGTAAATACCAGCATGGAAATCAGCAGCTGTGCTGTCATACCCATATCGGTAAAGGAGTGTACGGAAGTATCTCCGAGTACGCCGCTCTTTGTTAAGAAAGAGGAGTACAGGATCAGTACATAAGAAATAAAGAAGAAGAAGAAGGTCGACTTCAATGAGTGCCCGGTAGCTTTGTAAGCCAGGAGGGTATGCACGCCGGCCACCATGGTGAGCCATGGTACCAGGGAGGCATTTTCTACCGGATCCCAGGCCCAGTAACCACCAAAGTTAAGCGATTCATATGCCCAGGCGGCGCCCATCATAATACCGGTTCCCAGCATCATGATCGCAAACAGCGCCCATGGTTGAACCGGTTTTACCCAACCGGTATAATCTTTCACCCATAAGCCTGCAAAAGCAAAGGCAAAAGGAATGATCATGGAAGCGAAACCGAGGAACAGTACCGGTGGGTGAATCACCATCCAGTAGTTCTGCAGGGTAACGTTTAATCCGTTACCATCATGGATATGCTGCATGTAATCCGGTGTCTGGAAGATAGGCGCCAGTTGGTTTTCAGGTGCTTCTCTCAGCAGCATGAACGGATTGCTGCCCACTTTATAGCCCAGGATAAAGATACCCAGCAGCATGCTGGCCATAATAAACTGTGCCAGTGAGAAGATGGTCATTACCGGGGCTTCCCAGTTTTTGGAAGTACGGATCAGGAAAATCCCCAGGATACTGTTCCAGATACTCCAGAGCAGGAAGCTACCTTCCTGGTCGGACCATAAACTGGATAAGAGGTATTGGATAGGCAGGTCGCGGGACGTGTTGCGCCATGCGTATTTATATTCGAAATAGTGGTTATACAGAATAACATACAGACAGGTGAATACGCCCACTACAGCGGCGGATTGTAAAATAAATGACCATCGGGCCAGTCGTTTCCACGACTCGCGCGCTAATGGTTCCTTTCCTTTTACTACATTATAATAAGCCACAGTGGCTACCATAGATGCTACAAATGCCAGTATGGCAAAGAAGTGGCCTAGTTGGCCCGGCAATAAGTGTTCCCCTACAAACTTCATAAAATTCCTCTGAGAGATGTGAATATTGTGGCATCTGACTACCTGACGGCAATCCTATACATATACATAGCTAAACTTATATCTGTTTGTTGCTTACGGCAACCTGGTCGTCCTTATATTTAGAAGGACATTTCATCAGGATCTTGTTGCAATGAAATTCATTGCCTTCCATTTTACCGGTCAGTACGATGGATTCTGCTTTTTCAAAATCGGTAGGTTTGGCGCCGTAGAAAACGACTTTGTGGGATTCCCCTGTTTTATCGTGTACGTAGAAGCTGAAAAGATTGGCATCTTTGATCGGATCGTAGTGCATGGCCTGCAGGGTATCGAGTTTACCAATCACGTGGAACTCCTTCCCTTCTTTTTCGCGGGCTGTCGCGAAGGTTTCATAGGTACTGAAATCACCCACCATCGTAACTATCACACCAATTGCTACCGCAATTACCACCAGCAGAATAATATTTGTTTTTTTCATATGAAAATTATCTTCCCTATTGATTTGACACAAGCTGCAAAAACCCTTTACCAACGCGACTTTAACTATTCTTCCCTTTTTGCCGTACTTTATTTGTTTCCGATTAATCGGCAAAATTAAGTGAAAATGACCTTCATCGGACAAAATTTATATAAAAGGCAATTCTTTTTTGGAGAAGGAGGGCTGTAAGTAAACATAATCCTATCTTTGCGCGGAATTTAGAAAAGTACGACTTTATCATGGCAGATTTATCTCAATTTGACCCTAACTCGGTTGGCCTGCTGTCCAACAACGTTTTTGGCTTACCCTTTTCAGAAGAAGAAGCCCGGCTGGTATTATTACCTGTTCCCTGGGAAGTAACGGTTTCCTATAACAATGGTACCGCCCGTGGCCCGGAACGCATTTTCAGGGCTTCCTTCCAGGTAGACCTTTATGATGCTGATGTGAAAGACGGATGGAAACAGGGTTTCTATATGCGGGAACCAGACAAACACCTGTTATTACGCAGCGATTACCTGCGGAAAGAAGCAGAATTATACCTGAAATTCCTGACCGAAGGGGGAGATATTTCTGAAAATGAATTCCTGAAGAAAACACTGGTAGATGTGAGCAATGGTACCCGCGCCATGAACGAATGGGTATACACACAAACCAAAGGTTTGCTGGAAAAAGGCAAGCTCGTTGGTCTGGTAGGTGGCGACCACAGTACGCCACTGGGTTTCTTCAAAGCGATCGGTGAACACAAAGGAGAATTTGGTATCCTCCAGATCGATGCACACTGCGATCTGCGTGATGCATATGAAGGATTCAAATACTCCCACGCTTCCATCATGTACAATGCACTGGCCGAAGTACCGGAACTCACCAAACTGGTGCAGGTAGGTATCCGCGATTATTGCGAGGAAGAAGTGGATTATGTGAACAACAGCGAAGGCCGTGTAGTAACCTTCTTCGATAAAGATATCAAGGAAAGACAATTTGAAGGTGAATCCTGGAAAGCGATCTGCGACAGCATCGTAGCCAATTTACCGCAACAGGTATATATCAGTTTTGATATCGACGGACTTGATCCGAAATTATGCCCGCATACCGGCACCCCGGTACCAGGTGGTTTCGAAGCAGAACAGATTTATTTCCTCTTCAAAAGGGTACTGGAAAGTGGTCGTCAGCTGATCGGTTTCGACCTGAATGAAGTGAGCACTTCACACGACGAATGGGATGCCAATGTAGGCGCCCGTGTGCTGTTCAAACTCTGTAACCTGTTGATCAAGTCCAATTCTTAATCTTACATTCCTGTTCATGCAAAGTTTGCGCATCCTGCATCCGAATACCCCCAGCAGAATCCGGTTATTACCGGTGATGCATGGGCTTACCGGCATACTGTTCCTGTTTAACGCGATCGGTATTTACCGCAGTCCGCAACCCAACTGGTTCCTGGTAGTGTTTTTCCTGATCATAGGCCTGCTTTGTATCGGCTTTCCTTTTACCATGAGAAGATTTAAGAAGTTCACCGAAGTAAATACGGTAGCCCGGATGATAGAAGCGCTGATCTGCCTCACCGGCAGTTTATACTTCCTGTCGCATCTCCAGCCGGTTACCGCCATCCTGCTGTTCCTCGTAGGAGCAGGACTGGCCTACGTTGGCTGGATGGAATACCGGATTTTCCAGCCTTCTTATGTGAAAATGGATACCACCGGTATTACCCTGCCTACTACCTTCTCTAAAAGGCTGGTTGGCTGGAACGAACTGAATAACGTAATTTTGCGGAACGACCTGCTTACAATAGATTTTAAGAATAACAAGATCCTGCAGCTGGAAATACTGGACGAACCAGGTAAAGAACAAAGGGAAGCATTGAATAACTTCTTCCAGAGCAGGGTGCAATAATCCGACTAAACACAAAAAATGTTAAAACAAACACCTTACATATTATACTCAGACGGTAACGGTAATATTTTTGAAGATACCAGCCTGTATACCACTGGCCGCAGTGGCTGGGATGCATGGCCGGTTGATCCGGAGGAATGGATTGAATTACCGGAAGGAGGTAATTTGTATGAGCTGCCCGGCCGCCGGGGTATCGGTATCAATGCCGCTACCGGCGATATGCAGCTGTGTGAAAAAGGATGGGCGGTAGCCGCATTTATTCCCCCTGCCCATACCGGCTTTTACCTGTCGGCCTACGAA
This sequence comes from Chitinophaga arvensicola, assembly GCF_900110835.1. Classification (GTDB taxonomy): domain Bacteria; phylum Bacteroidota; class Bacteroidia; order Chitinophagales; family Chitinophagaceae; genus Chitinophaga; species Chitinophaga arvensicola. The sequence goes on along the minus strand of NZ_FOJG01000001.1, from coordinate 3,575,889 downwards.
ACCATGCCGGATGCGCCTACCCTGCCGTTGTTCTGCTACACCGCAGTAGGCTGGCTGGATGGCAAATTCTATGTACCGGCTACCCGTATCGAAGCGGATATCCGCCAGGAATGCGCCGGATTCGACGACAAAAAAGTAAAGCAAGGTGTAAAAACATTGGTGGAAGCCTATCCGCATAACCGGCTCGTACAGCATCTTGCAGAAAACTGCGCGCTTACCTACGAGTGCCCTGCTGCCCGTAATTATTTTATGGGGAGATGGGAATGCCCGATTCCTTCTTCTCCTGCATGTAATGCCAACTGCGTTGGTTGCATTTCATTCCAGCCGGAAGAAGAAACCATTGTTTCTACACAGGATCGCCTGCGTTTCAAACCAACAGCACAGGAAATCGTGGAGTACACTGTGCCTCACCTGGAAACAGCTCCCTTCCCCATCGTTAGCTTCGGACAAGGCTGCGAAGGCGAACCGCTGCTCATGTGGGAAACTATCCGCGAATCCATCCTTGAAATCAGGAAGCATACGCCAAAAGGCAGCATTAATATCAACACTAACGGCAGTAAGCCGGATGCGGTAAGAGCCCTCTGCGAGGCGGGCCTGAACAGTATCCGTGTGAGTATGAACTCTGCACAGTCGAAGTTCTATACACCCTACTACCGTCCTAATAACTACGTTTTTGAAGACCTGATCGAAAGTCTGAAAGTAGTAAAGGAATTCGGTGGCTGGACCTCTATCAACTACTTTGTGTTTCCGGGTATGACCGATAGCGCCGATGAATACGAAGCCCTGCGGAACCTCATCCGGGAAACCAACCTGGATATGATCCAGTGGCGTAACTTCAACATTGATCCTGACTGGTACCTCGGAAAACTGGGTATCACTGAAACAGGGGAATGCCTGGGCGTGAAACAATTACAGGAGCTGATCCAGGAAGAGTTCCCTGATCTGAAGTTCGGTTATTTCAATCCGCCAATAGAACGTATTACTGGTGATTACATGAGTGATTTCGCTCATTAACCGCACAAACATATTTATAGCAAAGCCGTTCCGGATCACCGGAATGGCTTTGCTGTTTTTATGCATACTGATACTAAATTCTCCTGCCAGAATATCCATACAGCACAACCCAGGTCCCAAAAAGACGAAAAAACGCGTTGCAGGACATGCCACCAGTAAGCCTTCCAGGGGGTAAGCCCTATCTAACCCCTACTTCCCCCCTACTCCCAACCCTTATAAGCTCCACCTATGAGCTGGGGCTTATCTACGGTTTGACGGGGGAGTTAAAGAGCCGGAAGGACAAAATATCACTACTTTATACTGGGTATAGCCGCACGGCAAACACCACCGCCGGGAGTCACCGGCAGAAAGAAAGATGGCAATAATGCCTGATCGCGTTTTTTAAAAGAGTGAAGATGTAATCACCCGGCCTCCTCAAAACGGTATTGCCTGGCATAGGCAGAGGGCGACATCCCTGTTACTTTCCGGAACACCCGGTTAAAGGTAATCGGGTTATTATAGCCGGTGGCATAAGCTACTGCAGCAATGCTGTCGAAATCACCATTAATGATATTCTTACAGGCCACATTGATCCGGATTTCATTCAGGAATTCAAGATACGTTTTGCGGGTGTGTTTCTTAAAGTATTTGCAAAAAGCATAGGTGGTCAGATGTGCTATGCTGGCTATCTGCCCAAGGGAAATATTCTCGGCGTAATGCTCCAGGGTGTACTGGTAAATATCATTCATCCGCAAACCTTCCGACTCACTGTAGGAATGACGGGAGAAGCCGGTGGATAAGGATTTCCAGTCTTTTACCTGTTTGGAAAAAAAGACCAGCATTCCTACAAAAGCCAGCAGCCGTTCAGCTCCGCTCAAACGGGAGATCTTTAAAATATCCTGGGTTATTTTCTCGGTGTACTCAGCAGGTAACTGTAAACTGTTTGCGGTCAACTGAAGGAACTTCCGCACAGGTTCCATCTCCTTCAGGGAAAATAAGCCCTGTAAGGCATGCTCATGGTCAAAGAAGATGTGAATGGCGTGAATATTCTTTTCCTGCAGGTTTTCAAAATACCGGGCATCTCCTTTAAACATATGTGGCTGATTGGCGCCAATTACGTAGATGTCGCCCGCTTTGAAGGGTTGGGTGTAGTTACCCGCAATCAGGGTGCCTTCTCCCTTTATAATAAGCGTTACCTGTGCCTCCTTATGGCGATGGAGATAATTATAGAAGTAAGGGAGGATGTCTTCCTGTATTACGACAGCCCCTTCATCGGCAACGGGGACAGTAAATTGAATTACTTTCATTAACCAATTTTACTAATTTCTCTGCAAAATTATGGATTTTATAGCAATAATGGTAAAGTTACGGGTTATAGATTAAGTTATCAAGACTCGATTTTAAGCTAAAATGCCGTTTCAAAAAGGTAGTTTAAGTGATTGTTTAACCAAAATAACCCGAATATGAAAAAATCCCTCATTTTGCTGGCCTTGCCAGTGATGTTACTGTTAGGCAGCAGTTTTAATATCTTAAACGATCATTCCGGAAAATCATCAAAAAAAACGGTTAAAAGATGTGGGCCAACAATTGTTGTTTACAGTACAGGTATATCTACCAACTGGCTGCAACTGATCTATGTCCCGAATGGCACCACATATACGGTAACCAACCCGGTATTTCCGTATACTTTTCCCGGAAATCTTTCCAACGGCGACTATATCATTAACGTAGGGATTTCAGCTTATCCCTCTACTGGTGTGGCTTATGCAGGAATGAACGGTCCGGCTGGTGAATTTTGCAAGCCGATCATAAATAAAACGGCTTCCATATCATTTACCGGGAATGTGTGTACACCGGCCATTGAAGTAAGGATTACACCTTTCGTCTGCAGGTAAAGCAAACTATTCCTGAGGACAGTTTTTTAGGGCTGGCTGGTAATCTGCTTACCTGCCAGCCGTTTCTGCAACCAGAGAAAACCCGCCCCCGACAACACACAACCCAGCGCCGTTATTGCCCACCAGGGCTTAAATCCAAGGTGTTGCACCACAAAAGCCCCTGTAGTAGGCGACACAATGTTGGCCAGCGAATAGGAAATGGTGTATAACGCAGCATATTGTCCCCGGTTATGGTCTTTACTTCGGCCAATCCAGAAGCTGTTCATAAAAGGCAGACAGAACATCTCCCCGAAAGTGATCACCACCATAAACAGCACCGCCAGCGCCCATACAGGAGGCAACAGGCAAAGCAGCAGGTAGGACGCACACACCATGAGCGCACCACGTGCCACAAAAGCCAGGTTGGGCATTTTTCCATCCAGGCGATAAATCATTACCATCTCCACCAGGGCAATCAGTATCCCGTTTACCGACATATTGAGCCCGATAGCCCATTCCTCCAGGTGCATCACCTCTTTAAAGTACAAGGGTACTATACTGGAAAACTGGAACAGGCAAATAGCATTCAGTGTAGCAAAGAGTAAAAACCAGAGGTAGGCATGATCTTTCCAGACCTTGTCGTCCTTATTCACTACCGTTTTTACTTCTTTTACAGGCGCAGGCACCGGCGGCAGGAATAACCGCATCAGCAGCGCCGCTCCCATACAGGTAAACCCATCTACCCAGAAAAGCAACTGGTAACTGAAGCTCGCCAGAATTCCCCCAATAGCAGGGCCTACCGACCAACCAAGGTTCACCGCCAGGCGGTTCAGGGCATATGACCGGGTCCGGTTTTCCGGAGCGCTGTAGGCCGCAATAGCAATACTGTTCGCCGGACGGAAGGCATCTCCTACAGAACTCATCACAAATACGCAGATACATATTTGCTCAAACGTATGCATCTGACCCAATAAAATGAATAATAATCCGTTAGAGAAAAGACTCCAGAACTGTACCTGGTAGAACCCAATTTTATCAGATAGCCATCCGCCCAGCAGGGCGCCTACAATGGCACCGGTACCGAAACAGGCCATCACCAGGCCTGCCTGGGCAATACTGAAATGAAGATGCTGGGTAAGATAAACGGTCATAAAAGGAATGACCATGGTACCGCTCCGGTTAATCAGCAACACGAGCGATAACCACCAGGTGGCAGGCGATAAACCGGTGTATGCATTCTGATAAAGACGGATCGTTTGTCTGGCAAGGTTCATAAAATCGCTGAAAAATATTTTTTCATAATAGGATTAACAGCACAGTTTTTGCAAAGATCCGGAATTCATCTTTTGATGAGTGATTATTTTTTCTGGATCAAAACATTAACTTTGGTCTAAACAGGCGCTCAATAAGGTTATCATGGAGGAGAAAAACGGTAAAAAAAACTTACAGGCATTGGGAATTACTATCGGCGTTCATGCATTGCTGTTAGTGGCCCTTGTATTTACCGGTTTTTCAGCGCCACCACCTTTACCTGATCAGGACCTGGGAATGGAAGTAAACCTCGGTACCTCTGATGATGGTATGGGCGATGAGCAACCACTGAATCCCAATCCGCCCAGTGCAGCCGCTCCGCAACCCGCTGCCGCTGAAAGTCCGGCTACCGCCGCACCAGACGTAGCAGAACCACAACAGGACATCGCCACACAAGATGAAGAAGATGCTCCTGAAATAAAAAAGCCGGAAAAGCCGGTGGTGAAACCCAAAGAAATTCCAAAGAAAATAGAACCTAAGCCTGTTAAGCCAACAAAGAAACCAGTGGAAGCACCTCCTAAACCGGCTCCTCCTGCACCTAAACCCAAAGCGGTATTTTCAGGTGGCACCGGCAACAGTGCCAACAGCGGCAACAGTGCTAATGGCTCCAACAACGCTACCGGTGAGGGTAATACCGGCAAACCCGGCGATCGTGGCCAATTGGGAGGCAATCCTAACGGCGGCGGATACACGGGCGGTGGCCTCGGTGGCGGACGTTCCGATTTCCACCTGAACGGCAGAAGCCTCATCGGCAGACCACAGGTAACTTACGACGGTACAGAATCCGGCTATGTAGCCATCAATATAAAGGTAGATCAGAAAGGGAATGTCACCTCCGCCACTTTTAGCATGAAAGGGTCTACCATCAGCAACCCGCGACTGATAGAGATTGCCAAAAAAGCGGCTTCCAGTGGACAACTAAAGTATAATGCCAATCCGGACGCTCCCGAAGAACAGTTTGGGACCATCCGCTTCTTTTTCAAAGCAGAGTAACAATTACTATAGAAGGATTTTTTGGAAAAACAGCTGCACGGTCAGTCACCTGATCCGAACAGCATAGGTTCGTCCCGGAATTCTTTCATTCGTTCCTATATCTCAACCTATGACTTCAAATGCTGACAGGCACGGAATTTCTGTGCCATTTCGAGAAACCTGTTTTTTATCGCCAACGATGATAGTAAGACTTAACCGTATCTTTTTTAGCACAGCTATGTTGCTGTTGCTAACGCAGGCCATTATGGCCCAAACATTCCCGGGTTACAACAACAGTAACTACGCGGGTATTTATGGCGTATTCTCTAACCCCGCCAGTGCCGCCGGCTATCGCTACAAATGGGATGTCAATATAATCGGTGCAGATGTAAATGCCGGCAACACCTATTTCAGTGTTCCGAAATCTGTATTGTTCAATATGCCCGATACGCTGAAACGTAACCGGGACTATTTTCTCGATGAAGGCGCCCAAAGAAAACAAATGGGCTGGGAAATGGCTGAAATAGCACTCCCCTCCGTATTGTATGCCATCGACGAAAAACAGTCCGTTTCTTTTGTATGGCGCATGCGCAGCAGCAGCAGCGGTGGCAACATCACCACCCCTATCGCCAATTTTTTTGGTGTGGATTTCCCCAACAAGGGATTCCAGGGCGACAACCTGAGCATTCCCCGCGCCGGTGTATCCTCACATGTATGGCATGAACTGGGCTTCAGCTATGCCCGCACCATTAAAGAAACCTACACCGGCCGATGGAAAGCGGGTGTAACCCTTAAATTACTCAGTGGCGTCGCCGCGGGGTATGCCGCCGTGAAAAACGTTGACTTCCGGTTAAACAATTCCCGCAATGCCAGTATTACCAGCGGTACGCTGTACTATGCCTATAACAAAGAAATGGATGACTGGCAAACACCTGCACAGAAAAACCTCCAGCTGTTTCATAATAATGGGATCGGTGCCGATATCGGCGTCATCTATGAGTACCGTCCGGACAATGGCGGCTTCGGCGCCTATGAAGGTACAGATGCAGACGATTATAAATTTCGTATAGGCGCCTCCATTACCGACATCGGCCGCATCAAATACCAGAAAGCACCGATCAATACAGACCTCAGTCTTGTGAACGATAACGTGGACCCGAAAGAAATACAATACAAGAAAAAAGAAAGCCTGCAGCAATACGCCCGCCGGCTGAATAAATATTTTACACCACTGGGCACCGATTCTACTTTTAACATGATGCTGCCTACTGCCCTGAACCTGATGGGCGACTATAACATCGACAACCGTTTCTTTATCAGCGCACATGCAGTAATCGCATTAACCGCCGGTAACCGCGATATTTCCAAAACATACGCATTAACCCAGCTCAGTATCACGCCCCGGTATGAAACCTACCTTTTTGGCGCCTATATGCCATTCACCATTAACCGCAACGGTCAGGCAGATGTAGGAGCAGGGATCCGCATCGGGCCTCTCCTCATCGGCTCCAGTACAATTTTTACCAACCTCTTTGAAAGACGCATCGATCATGCAGACGCTTTCGTAGCTTTGCGCTTAAATTCAAGCATGTTCCAACGGGGTGACGGTAATGGTGGCGGCATTTTCAAAATGCGCAAACGCCAGCTGGGCTGCCCGGTTAATAATTATTGATATGGCCTCTTACAAAGAAACGCTGGACTATCTTTATGCACAGCTGCCCATGTTTACCAGAGTGGGCGCCAGTGCTTTTAAAACAGATCTGCATAACACCATTGCATTACTTGATCTGCTGCAACAACCACATCATTCGTTCAAAACCATACACGTAGCCGGTACCAATGGTAAAGGCTCGTCCAGCCATATGCTGGCGGCTATTTTCCAACAGGCCGGTTATAAAACCGGGCTATATACCTCCCCGCATCTGCTGGATTTCAGAGAACGGATCCGGATCAACGGACAAATGATCCCGGAAGATTTCGTGACACAGTTCACTGATACGATGCGACCGCATATAGAAGACATACAGCCTTCTTTTTTTGAACTCACCGTTGCCATGGCCTTCCGCTATTTCCAGGAAGAAAAAGTAGATATTGCCATCATCGAAGTGGGACTTGGCGGTCGCCTCGACAGCACCAACGTGATCACTCCTGAATTATCCCTGATCACCAATATCAGCTTTGATCATAAAAATCTCCTGGGAGATACCCTCCCGCAAATAGCCGCTGAAAAAGCCGGCATCATCAAACCAGGTGTACCGGTAGTGATCAGTGAAACACAGTCGGAGGTACAGGACGTATTTATCAATACCGCCCAGGCCGCAGGCGCTCCCATTCACTTTGCAGACCAGGAATGGCTCGAAGCCTCCAATGCGATCGAAGACAATCACTTCACACTAACGTTGCTGGATACACGTCAACAACAGATGCGCCGTTTGCAACTCGATCTGACAGGACATTACCAGGAAAAAAATGTGATGGGTGTATTGTCTGCTGTCAAAATATTACAACAAAACGGCTGGCATATTACCTGGGATCATATCACCCAGGCATTGTCGCATGTAAGAAAACTGACAGGGTTGAGAGGCCGTTGGGAGGTGATCAAACAACATCCGCTTACGGTACTGGATGTGGGCCACAACGAAGCGGGCATAAAGGAAATCATGGAACAACTGGGCCATGTGAATTATCAGCAGTTACATATCGTAGTGGGCTTTGTAAAAGACAAGGAAGTAGAGAAAGTATTGCCATTGTTTCCTTCCACTGCACATTATTATTTCTGCAAAGCACAGATTCCACGGGCGCTGGATGAAGTGGCACTCGCAGAGATGGCAGCGGAAAGCGGATTGAAGGGTGCTCCTTATGCTACCGTTCAGACGGCCCTCCAGGCGGCCAGGCAACATGCCCAGCCGGAAGATATGATTCTTGTATGTGGCAGCTTTTTTATTGTAGCAGAAGTGATGTAGTTATTTTATCAGCTTCATTTTGCCGAGATGCAGCAACGCGTAGAAGATACAGGTAGTATGCAGACTATGTACGATCTTGTTATCCAATACCAGTTGCTGCAGTTCTTCCAGCGGCATGATCACCACTTCAATATCTTCATTATGATCCAGCTGCTGTTCCTGCATTTTTACGCCACCCAATGCCAGGAACATATGCGTATAATTATTGCTGGAGGCGGTATTCGGGGCAATGGTGCCCAATGATACCCATTCTTTAAAGGCATATCCCGTTTCTTCCAGCATTTCCCGTTTCATAGCGAATAAAGGATCCGGATCTGTATCATCCATGGTACCACCGGGAATTTCCAGCAATGTTTTACCTACTCCCTGCCGGTACTGCCGGATCATAATCACCTGTCCGTCTTCTCTCAGTGCTACCCCATTCACCCAGTTGTTATATTCCAGTACATAGTAAGGTGCTATAATTTTACCGGCGGGTGTTTCACAGGTGTCTACCCGGGCCGTCAGCCATGCGTCTTTAAACAGATATTCTGATGAGAGTAATTTCCAGTCCATATTCATAATAACAATGCTTTACCAGTCCATTCTTTCTTTCAGGCGCAAAATATGCTCCAGGTGATGTTTGCCATGCCAGGAATAATTGGCTGCATGGGTTTTAAGGTTATGTTGTGTACCATTAGCGGGATGAATAAACGTGCGTTCCCAGTCTTCCGGAGTTAAATGCTCCATCAGGCTTACCCAGCGCCTGTGCAATGCGTACAATAAGGTGATGGACATGTTGACCGGCGTAAATTTCACATCGGGTAGTTCGGCCCATAGTTGTTCTTCATAGGGCTTGATCACCGGTTTATCTTCTGTAAGCGCGAGTTTCATGCGGGTATACCCGTTCATATGGCTATCTGCCAGATGGTGTACCACCTGTGCTACCGTCCACCCATCCGGGCGGTAAGGTGTTTGCAACTGGTATTCGTCCAGTTGCTGCACGGCAATTTCCACCAGTTGCGGCAGGTAACGGATATCATCGATATATGTCCGTAACTGCGCCGGCGTATAATCCGGCAACGCAACAAAGCGGCCGATAGGATATTGCAATGATTCCATCCGGTATGTAGTTTATTCTTCCCGTAAATCTTTACCGGTAAGATGAATGAATACGTCTTCCAGGTTGGCTTTCTTAACTTCTTTCTTCCTTTCGAAACCGGAGGAAACCAGTTTGTCGATGAGGGCATCGGGAGAATCGATCGCGATGATCTGTCCACTGTCTACGATCGCGCAACGATCACACAGGAATTCTGCTTCATCCATATAATGCGTGGTGATCACCACGGTAGTACCCTGGCTGCGCACCTGCTGGATCAGTTCCCACAGATTGCGGCGGGCCTGCGGATCCAGACCGGTAGTAGGTTCATCCAGGAAAATGATCTGTGGCTTATTGATGAGTGTAGTCGCAATGGAAAAACGCTGCTTCTGTCCACCGGACAGTTCCTTGAACTTTGCTTTGGCTTTGTCTTCCAGGTTAAACATGCCCAGGAGGGTCATTGGCTCCACCGGTTGGTTATAAAGACCACCAAACATTTCGATCAGTTCTACCAGGTTCAGCCCGGGGTAATAGCCGGAACTCTGGAGCTGTACACCAATGATTTTCTTAATATCGTTCGGAGATTTGTCGAGATCGAACCCGCCTACCATCACCTGACCGCCTGTCTTCTCCCGAAGGGTTTCAATAATCTCCAGGGTAGTGGATTTACCTGCGCCGTTAGGGCCCAGGAGACCAAAAATTTCTCCCTCGTATACCTCAAAGCTGATTCCTTTTACTGCGATAAATTCCCCGTATTTTTTCACCAGGTTACTGACCTCAATAATCTTTTTCTTTTCCATGGGGCCAAATTACAGAAAGAATGCGAAAAACAAGGGAGATTTAAGGGGAGCGGAAGTGCATTTCACCAGTCCGCTCCCCTTTGACTATTGTTTGATAAACACCTGTGTAAAGAAAGTGATCCTTCCTTTAGGGGCGGTACCAATACCTATGAGCGTGTAATCGCCCAGCATATTTTTACGGTGACCCGGACTTTTGATCCATCCGTTTACCACCGCTTCGGCATCGAGGGTGCCGTAGGCCACGTTTTCAGCGGCGCCCGCCACACGCCCCATTTTTTTGGATACGTTGGCTACGCGGTCTTCAAACCCTTCGTGACCAAAACCGGTGCTGCCATTGGCCATGTCTTTACTGTGGCGGAGTGCCTGCTGGCTGATGGTAGGGTCCAGCTGCAGTGGTTTCAGCCCTTTGGACTGACGGAACTTGTTGGTGTAGTAAAGGATCTGTTCATCCATACTGCCACCTGCATTACTGCTGTCTGCCGGATGGGTGGCACGTGAACACGCACTAACCTGGATAACGGCCAACAAACCGATTAATAATGCGATGATCCGCTGGTTCTTCAAAATCAACATAGAGATAAAATGGTTAATAATTAAAAATAAGTAATGAGTTATAATAAAGACTATTAAAACCGCGCCAGGTTTAGCAAGCGCTGTACCAGAAATTAAAAACGGTGTACAGTGGACTTTTTGTATCCGCTATACACCGTTTTCAAAAATATATTTTATTTACTATTCGTTAATGATGCGCTGCCAGGTATCCATCATGGTTTTGGAGCCGATGAAGATAGGCATCCGCTGGTGTAATTGTACCGGTTTAAGTTCCAGCAACCGCTGTTTACCATTGGCCATCGCCACGCCCCCTGCTTTCTCCATGATAAAGGACATCGGGTTGCACTCGTAGCAGAGTCTTAAACGGCCGGCGGGATATTTACCAAAAGCCGGGTACATAAAGATGCCGCCCTGGATCAGGGTACGGTGTATTTCCGCCACCATACAGCCTACGAAACGATGACGGTAGATCCGGTCGTTTTCATTCCGGGCCATAAAATGGTCGATGGATTTACGGGTCTTTTCTTCATATAAATGGTAATAACCCACATTGACAGAGAAAATATCACTATCCGGCGGACATTTCAGGTTAGGATGCGACAAACAGAATTCACCGATGGAAGGGTCCAGGGTGAAGCCCTGCACGCTACGACGGGTCGCATATACCATCATGGTAGAAGAACCATAAATAATATAACCGGCTGCAATCTGTTTGGTGCCAGGCTGCAGGAAATCTTCCAGCTCACATTCGGAGCCTTCCGGGGTCAGACGGCGGTATACAGAGAAAATGGTACCGATAGATACATTCACATCAATGTTACTGGAGCCATCCAGGGGATCCAGTAATACCACGTATTTCGACTTCTTGGAATGCTCATCGTGGAAAGGAATGAAGTTTTCGTTTTCTTCTGAGGCCACGCCGCAGCAGTAGATACTGGTTTCCAATGAATTGATAAATTGTGCATTGGCAAATTCATCGAGCTTTTTCACTGATTCGCCCTGCACATTGGTTCTGCCGGCCTCTCCTAAAATATCAGCAATGCCGGCTTTATTAACTTCCACATTTACTCTTTTGGCAGCGAGACCAATATCGCGCAGCAAACCGGATAACTGGCCGGTTGCACCCGGATAATTCCGCAACTCCTGGATGGTAAATTCATCCAGGGTCATTACTTTTTGCTTCAAATTCATAACGTTAGGTTGTATGGACGAAATTAGGGCAATTGAAACTATTTTAACGGAACTGTCATTTATCTATAAACAGATTTTAAAACAATTCTAAACTTGTATTACTTTGCCAAATAATTTTTTAAAAGAAGATAAACTATCATATGAAGGTTTTCAAGTTTGGCGGCGCAAGTTTAGAAAGTGTTGAACGTATCCGGCAGGTGGCCGAAATTGTACAGTCATTTCCGGACGAAAAACTCCTCATTGTTATTTCTGCCATGGCCAAAACCACCAACGACCTGGAAAAGGTGGCAGAAAACTTTTTCCAGGGCAACCGGGAAATTGCCGCACAACTACTGTCTAATATTGAACATCATCATCTGAATGTAGCCGAAGCGCTCCTGGGTAACCGGGAACATGCCCTGTTTACCCAACTGCAACAGTTCTTTACCGAAGCAGAATGGACCCTGGGCGAAACGCCCCTCCGCACCTACGACTATTACTATGACCAGCTGGTGGGCCTGGGTGAATTGCTCAGTACCGCCATTGTAAGCGCCTTTTTTAATACGGTGGGTCTTACCAACACCTGGCTGGATGTAAGAGACATATTCCGTACAGACGATAATTTCCGGGATGCCAATATCGACTGGGTTTACACCCAGCGCCAGGTCACCGAAAAAGTACAGCCGCTGTTCAACAGTATCAATATGGTCATTACACAGGGCTTTATCGGTAGTACTGACCAAAATGAAAGTGTGACCCTGGGCCGTGAGGGCAGTGATTATTCCGCTGCGGTTTTTGCCAATATGCTCGATGCAGAAAGCCAGACCATCTGGAAAGATGTGGAAGGCCTTAAAAATGCCGATCCTAAACAATTCCCTAATACCGTTAATATTCCGGAGATCAGTTATGCTGAAGTGATTGAAATGGCCTACTATGGCGCCCAGGTGATCCATCCAAAAACTATCAAACCACTGCAGAACAAACAGATTCCCCTGCTGGTAAAGTGTTTCCTGGATAAAAACCTGCCGGGTACCGTAATCAGCGAAACTGCCGATGTAAAGCAATTACCGCCCATTATTGTGCTGAAAAAGGACCAGGTGCTGCTCAATATTACCTCCAAAGACTTTTCCTTTATCACGGAAGATAAGATCAGCGATATCTATGAGATCTTCCATGGCCTGAAAGTGAAAATAAACCTGATGCAGAACGGGGCCATCAACTTCTCCTGCTGCATCGACAATAACCCGGAAAAGATAGAACTCCTGATCAAAACCCTCCACGAACAGTTCAAAATCGTGTACAACGAGGGCCTGGAGCTGCTGACCGTCCGTTATTACCAGGCCGGCCTGCTGGAAGAACTCAGCGACGGTCATCCTGTTTTATTGGAACAGCGTTCACCCGCCACCATACAGCGTCTCTGGAAAAAATAAATTTATCCAGTAAAATATTCTGAATCCTCCGTGCAACTTTTTTCGTACCCGTTCGTCTTTAGTAAAAATGTGGTATGAAAAAAGTTGCTATCGTTTTAAGCCTGAGTACCGTTGTGTTGCTGGTTCTGGCATGCGGAGGCTCCATGGTCAACCGAGGCCACCTTTCCGCCAGTAACCCGGACGAACTACCTATTTACCTTATTACCCTGGGAAATTTCCGGGAAACACCTTCTCCTTCTTGTCCCTCTACCCAATCATGTGTTGCGAGCGAGACTGAAACGATGCCGCTTGGCAAAATGCAGGATGTTTTAAGAATGGCATTTCGGTACTATAAGGATAACTGCAGCAGAAAATAACAGCCCCTTTTTTTGGTTTATTAGCTTTTGAGAAAATTTACAACGGAAACGATAGTATGAGAACAATCATCGTAGCCCTGGGAATGCTTTTTTGTGCGCTCACGACCCTCGCACAACAGCCCAAATCCACGGGAAAAATAACACTGACAATTACGGACCCCGAAGGCAAACCCCTCCCCTTTACCAGCGTTATGGTAAGGAAGGTAAAGGATTCCCTCCTGGTAAAAGGCGAATTGACTACCGTTACCGGTAGCTGTAGCTTCGACAATATCGCCTACGGACACTATTTCATCCAGGCTTCCCAGATGGGGTATAATACTTCCTATAGTAAGGTTTTTCAACTGGATGGCGCCCATAAAAGCCTCCAGCTGGACACTATCCGCCTGAACACCCTGGGGAAAAACCTCCAGGCGGTAAATGTTACTGCTCAGAAGCCTTTTATCGAAAGCTCCGCCGGCAAAACCGTCATGAATATTGAAAACAGTGTGAGCGCCGCCGGCAATACGGCGCTTGACCTGCTCCGCCGCGCACCCGGCGTACAGGTAGATAACAACGAAAACGTTACACTGAAAGGACAGAGCGTTACCGTCATGATCGATGGTAAACTGACTTACCTCAGTGGCGAACAACTTACCAATCTCCTGAAAACAACACCCGGGGAAAGCATTGCCTCGATAGAAATTCTCACCAGCCCATCTGCCAAATATGATGCAGCCGGCAATGGGGGCATCATCAACATAAAAACAAAAAAGGGAAAGATGACCGGTATCAACGGTAACATCAATGCCACCCTTACACAGTCGAGGTACGGCCGCTATGGTATTTCCGGCAACATTAACTGGAGAACGGAAAAGTTCAACCTCTTCGGCAACTTTGACCAGGGCGATTATCCCCGTCAGACCACCCGGCATTACACCCGGAGCCTGTTGGAAAAGGATGGCAGCACCACTTTCCTTGACCAGAGTATCTTCCAGCGCAATCGTTTTAAAAATAATTACCTGAAGATAGGAATGGATTATTTCATCACGGAAAAACAAACCATCGGCGTGCTGGCCAACGGCTATAAAAATGCTTTCAGCAACCAGATCTTCAGCACCGCCAATCTGGGCCAGCAAAACATGCTCCCGGATTCCACGGTGAACTCCCTGACCACCAACAACAACAAATTTGATAACATAGCGCTGAACCTGAACTATAAAGCCATTATTGATACTGCAGGCGGAAAGGAAATCAGTTTTGATGCCGATTATGCACAGTTCAACAATCATCGCCTCATGCAGCTGAACGACAGCCTGTATGACGCCAAAACACAACTGAACAGGAATCCGAACAGTATCCGCACCACCGGTGGTACCCAGGTGATCATCAAAAGTCTGAAAGCGGATCTTAGCTGGCCACTCGGTAAAGAAAGCAAACTCGAAGCCGGTGCCAAGGCCAGCTTTGTTACCACCACTAACCTGCTGCAATTCGATTCCCTGGCCAATGGCAGTTTCAAGCCTTCGCCTTCCCTGAGCGACCAGTTTAATTACCAGGAAGATATTTATGCAGCCTATGCTACCTATAAAAAACAATTACATAAAACAAATGTACAGTTGGGCTTAAGGGTGGAAAACACGGTGTCTTCCGGGCACTCCTTTACTACGGAAACAAACGTAAAACGTAACTACACCGACTTCTTCCCGAACATCAACATCGAACAGAAACTGAATGATAAGAACAAGCTGAGTTTAGCGATGTCCCGCAGGATAGAAAGACCACAATACGGGCAACTGAATCCGTTTATGTTCTACCTGGACAAGTACACTTACTTTAAAGGAAATCCTTTCCTGAAGCCACAATACAGCAACATAGCAGAACTGGCGTATACCTTTAAAGACAAGTACATTGTTACCTTCCGCTACAGCCGCATCAAAGACATGATGGAAGAATTTATTATACAGGACGACAGCACCAAAGCGTCCATCAGCACCGAGCGTAACTACGACAAAACAGATATCTACAGTGCGTTGTTTACACTGCCTTTCCAGGTCACCAAATGGTGGACCAGTGATAATAATTTCGATTTTTCCTATAATCAATACCGGTTTGAAGATCCTGCTACCAACGATCCTTATTACCGTTATAATTTCAACTACTATCTCAGCAGTACCAATACCATTACCCTTCCGAAAGATTTCAAAGTGGAAGTAATGGGTTATTACAACTCCCCTTTTATCTTCGGAATTTTCAAGGGATATGCGCAGTATAACTTAAATGTGGGCGTGCAGAAAATGTTCCTGAATAAGAATGCCACGGTAAAACTGAGTTACAACAATATATTACGGAACGAGAGTTACCGTGGTTCTGCGGACTTCGCCAACCTGCATTTAAACATCTTCAATACCTGGCAGTTCCGGACGGTAAACCTGTCGTTCAGCTATAAGTTCGGCAGCGCCACTATCAAGGCAGCGCGTGAAAGGAAAACCGGTACCAGTGATGAACAGAACAGGGCGGGTTAAACCCTCGCATTCAACTGCTCAGACAAAGGTGTTATCGGGATATACCGGTTGCTGGTAACAGAAGAATAAGTCAGCATACATTTGATATTTTACTGCTACCATTTGCCGGCAGGTGTGGCTACGGAACTACGAAGTAGTTCTCAGACATGGGTGCCTTTTATATAACCTTCCAGACTGGTAATAATATGCTGCTGGTCATCGATGATGAACTTCACCACGTCTCCGATAGAAATAAGACCGATAAGCCGGTTCTGAGGATCTACTACCGGCAGGTGACGGATACGTTTATCTGTCATCAGACCCATACAATCTTCAATGGAATCATCTTCTGATACGGTGATCGGCCGCTCCGTCATAATTTCGCGGATCAGTGTTTCCTTGGAAGCACGTCCTTTCAGGATCACCCGACGCGCGTAATCACGTTCCGAAAAGATGCCCATAAAATGATCGTTGTTGTCTACCACCGTTAATGCGCCCACATTGTGATCGACCAGTTGCTGCAGGGCTTCAAAAACAGTGTTGTCGGGATTAATGGAGTATACTGCGTGACCCTTGACTTGCAGGATGTTACGTACCTTTCCCATGGCAAGACTTTTAGAATAGTAAATAAATGAAAAACCACCATTCCTAAGATAACAATTTTCAGGGTTAAAAGCAAGGCAGGGAGAAATAAATCGTTTGTGTAGGATGTACACAAACCCGTATCTGTCTTGCTAAAACGTAAAAGCAAATCTTATCTCCCTATAAATGAAGAAGCAGCAGGGTAAAACCACTGCTGCTTCTTCCGGAATATAAATTATTACAGCCCTGCTACACCTTTTACCGGTGCTGCTGCTTCCTGGTGTAAATCAAATATCACGATGTCGTTCGCTCCTTTTTTCAACCACGGCGCAGGACAATACAGATTTTTCTGTGGTCCTATTTCCCAGTAACGGCCGAGGTTATGACCATTTACCCAAACAATACCTTTCTTATAGCCAGACATATCGATGTAAGTATCTCCGGTTTTATCCAGGTTAAAAGTAGCTTTAAAAAACTGCCCCGGTTTGGTAGCGTTGGAAGAAGAGGCTGTTAATTCCTGTACAAATTTTTCCGTCATCGGTAAGGAATAAACATCCCAGTTCATCAGTGTCATACCATTCAGTACTACCCGGTCGGTGATACCTTTGCGGTCGATGATCGCTTCTGCAAAATTGATTCTGCCCATTCCTTCTACGAGGATTTCGAGTACCGGATTTTTCACATCGCTCACCGGAATCTCGATGGTTTTCTCTCCAAGGCGACGATCCAGTTTGCCGATATATTTGCCATTGAGGAACACGGTGGCATAATCATGCAAATCCTTTATCGTCAGCTTGCCGCTTTTATGTCCTATCAGCGTGGTTTTATACACTATGAAACCATAGTCCTGTCCGTAAGCCTCAAACGGTTTAGGCTGCGGGGAATTAACCGGTTGTGGTAAATGATCCCACACAGAAGTAAATGGCGCAGGATTAAAAGCCGGAATAGTGATCGTCGGAATAGGTTTGGGCACTGCCGGTAATTTTTTGCCCTTCGGGAGATAGGAACCTATCAGTTGACGCAGGGAATCATACTTCGGCGTCGCGCTACCCTGCTCGTTAACAGGCGCATCATAATCGTAACTGGTTACATCGGGCTCGTAACCTCCTTTGCCGCCGGAATTGGCGCCGGCAGTATAACCGAAGTTGGTACCCCCATGAATAACGTACAGGTTAAAAGAACGTTTCGTATCCATCAGGAATTTCACTTCATTCGCGATGCCCGTAATACCCGGACGTTGCCATTGCTCGCCCCAGTGGGTTAACCAGCCTGGGTAAGATTCGCTGCTGAATGCAGGTACATTTGGATTCTGTTTTTTCGCCGCTGCAAAATCAGCTTCAGAACCACCGGAATCCAGCCCGATAGCTGCCCCCTCTACACCGCCGGCTTCCAGCATATAAGCGGTAGCACCATCCGCTGTATAAAAAGGAACATTGATGCCATTAGTCACCCACATATCCTTTAAGGTGTTCAGGTATGTTTTATCATTGCCATAACTGCCATACTCATTTTCTATCTGCACCATTACTACTGGTCCGCCGTTGGTTACCAGCAAAGGTTTTACTTCGGCTGCCAGTCGCTCCACATAGGTTTTCACCGCTGCTATATAACGCGGATCCATGCACCGCACTTTGATATCCGGTGTTTGCAAAAGGTAGGGGGGTAAACCGCCAAATTCCCACTCTGCACATACATAAGGTCCGGGGCGTAACAACACCCACATGCCTTCTTCCTGTGCTATCTTAATAAATTCTGCAATGTTGTGATTGCCGGTGCTGAAATCAAACTGCCCTTTCACCGGCTCCTGATAGTTCCAGAAAACATAAGCTGCAATTGTATTACAACCCATTGCTTTTGCCATCTGGATACGTTGACGCCAGTATTCATGTGGAATACGGGCCGGATGCATTTCTCCGCTGATCATCTGGAAGGGCTTTCCATCCAGCATGAAATCTGTTGTACTTAATGCAAAGGAATGTTTTTGCTGTGCCTGTACTGCCTGCCCCATCCAACAGGATAACGCCAGCATACCGCTTAGGATTACTTTTTTCATTGTTCAGTTAAAGTGGGTGATAAGCGTACAAAATACGTCAAAAAAGTGGGAAACAACAGATACGGAATTTTATTTCCGGGAAAAATATCCCGGAAACAAAATTCCTGTACACGTATCCGTGCGACTTAAATATTGCCTTTTTTCAATTCGCTGATGGCATGGTCACATGCCCGCGCAGTAAGCGCCATATAGGTGATAGAAGGATTCACACAAGAGGAGGAACTCATACAGGCGCCATCGGTAACAAATACATTCTGAGCTGCATGTACCTGGTTGAAACCATTGAGTACAGACGTTTTCGGGTCTTTACCCATACGGGCTGTTCCCATTTCGTGAATGCAATGTCCCGGAGGCGGTGCACTGTCGTAGCCATGCACATTTTTTAATCCTGCTGCTTCCAGCATTTCAATGGCACTCGCCTGCATATCCTTACGCATCGCCAGTTCATTGTCTTTAAACTCACAGTCGATATCAAGTGTGGGTAAGCCGTACTTGTCTTTTTTATTTTTATTGAGCGTCACCTTATTTTCAAAATAAGGCAGATGCTCGCCCCAGGAGCCAACACCCATATTCCATTTACCGGGTTCGCCCTGGGCTTCTTTCAGCTGTACGCCGATGCCTTCCCAACTTTCTCCCCTGCCCCTTCCGGCGCCGCCCTGGTAGCCAAATCCACGCACATAATCTTTCTGCATGGTGTTGGCGTTGGTGTTACGGAAACGGGGAATGTAGATACCATTAGGTCTGCGACCGCTGCTATAGTACTGGTCTTCGAAACCTTCATACTCACCGCCGGCGCCCACGCCAAAATGGTGATCCATCAGGTTATGTCCCAGTTGCCCGCTGTCGTTACCAAAACCATTCGGGAAACGGTCCGATACTGAGTTGAGCATAATCCAGCTGGTACCGAGTGTAGAGGCATTCAGGAAGATGATCTTCGCGTGGTATTCCACTACTTCCAGGGTATGGGAATCCATCACTCTTACACCGGTCGCTTTACTTTTATCTTTATCATATAATACTTCCAGTACAATAGAATCCGGACGCAGGGTCATATTACCGCTGGCAGCTGCTGCGGGCAGCGTAACGCCGTTGCTGCTGAAATAGCCGGTAAACGGACAGCCACGTGCACAGAGGTTACGGAACTGACACGGACCACGGTCTTTTAACCCTTTGGTCAGATGCGCTACGCGGCCGATAGTGATAATACGGTCGTTGTACCTTTCTTTAATACGCGCAGCCACGTGTTTCTCCAGGCAGTTCATCTCCATGGGAGGCAGAAAAACACCATCTGGCAATTGCGGTAAGCCTTCTGCCTGACCGCTTACACCAATATATTCTTCTACATATTTATACCAGGGAGCAATGTCTTTATAACGGATAGGCCAGTCAACTCCGTGACCGTCTTTTGCATTGGCTTCGAAATCCAGGTCGCTCCAGCGGTATACCTGGCGGCCCCACATCAGGGAGCGGCCTCCTACATGATAGCCGCGCAGCCAGTTAAACGGCTTTACTTCGTTGTAAGGATTTTCTTTATCATTTACCCAGAATTGCTGTGTGGCTTCATCAAAAGCATAGCAACGGCTCTGGATGGGGTGATTATCGCGCATTTCGTTGGTGGTTTGCAGGTGATGTGCAAACTCCCACGGTGCTTTCATGGCGGTAGTGTAGTCTTTGATATGTTCTACATTGCGGCCTCTTTCGAGCACCAGTGTTTTCAGCCCTTTTTCACTCAGCTCTTTCGCTGCCCAGCCACCGCTGATACCGGAACCAACCACGATGGCATCATAGGTATTTTCCTTTTCTGCCTTTATATTCAGATTCATGTCGTTGTGTATTAACGCCAGTAGCGGCCAGGAACCAGCCTTTATAAAGCTATCCCCTGACCGCTGCTTACAGTGATATTTTTAGAGATTTCCTTTCTTTAATTCTTTCACGGCGTAGTCTACTGCGCGGGCAGTCAGGGCCATGTACGTCAATGAAGGATTCACACAGGAGGCGGAAACCATCGCAGCGCCATCCGTCACAAATACGTTCTTCACGGCGTGCATCTGGTTAAAGCCGTTGAGCACCGATGTTTTAGGATCGCGGCCCATACGTGCTGTACCCATTTCGTGAATGGCCATACCCGGATAAGAACCGTTGTCGTATGTCTTCACGTTTTTGATGCCCGCTGCTTCCAGCATTTCTGCAGCATCGTTCATCATATCCACACGCATCTTTTTCTCGTTCTCCTTGAATTCTGCATCGAATTTCAACACCGGCTGCCCCCATGCGTCTTTCACAGAAGTATCGAGGGTTACCTGGTTGGCTTCATATGGCAAACATTCTCCGAAACCACCTAAACCAATGCTCCATTTGCCTGGTTCGGTAATCGCTTCCTTGAAGTCTTTACCCACACCCATTTCCGCGATACCGCGACTCCAACCGGAACGGCTGGCGCCACCCTGGTAGCCGAATCCACGGATATAATCGCGTTTGTCGTTACCGATGTTGCGATAGCGGGGAACATAGATCCCGTTGGCACGGCGGCCGAAGTAGTACTTATCTTCATAACCTTCTGCGGTACCGGAAGCGCCTGTACGGAAATGGTGATCCATCAGGTATTTACCCAGTACGCCGCTGTCGTTACCCAGACCATTCGGGAAACGGGAAGAAATGGAATTCATCATCACAAAGGTAGAACCCAGGGTAGAACCGTTTATGAAGATAACTTTCGCATAGTATTCCACCATTTCCTTGGAATGCTTGTCGATTACTTTTACGCCGGTAGCTTTGCCTGCTTTTTCATCGTAGATAATAGAGTTCACGATGGAATCAGGGCGGAGCGTCAGGTTACCGGTAGCTACTGCAGCCGGCAAAGTGGAAGACTGGGTACTGAAGTAAGCGCCAAACGGACAACCCCGGCTGCACAGGTTACGGTACTGGCATTTCTCACGGCCAGGCAATGGCTGCGTGATGTTGGCCACACGCCCCATGGTGATGATACGACCTTTGAATTTGTCTTCTACACTTTTCTTCACATCTTTCTCTACGCAGTTCATTTCCATGGCGGGCATGAACTGGCCATCCGGCAGTTGTGGCAGCCCTTCACGGGTTCCGCTGATGCCGGCAAATTTTTCTACGTAATCGTACCAGGGAGCAATGTCTTTGTAACGGATCGGCCAGTCAACGGCGATACCGTCTTTCAGATTAGCTTCAAAGTCGATGTCGCTCAGGCGGTACGACTGGCGGCCCCACATAATGGATTTACCTCCCACGATATCGGGACGGTACCAGTCGAAGCGTTTTACTTCGTTATATGGACTTTCGGAATCGTTGATCCAGTATTTTTCGTTGTGTTCACTGTAAGGGTAGTCGCGGCTCAGCTTGGGATGCGTTTCGCGCTGATCTACCGTAATGCGGCCACGGTGTTTGAATTCCCATGGGTCTTTGGTAGCAGTTTCATAGTCCTTTACGTGTTCCAGTGGCTTACCACGGTCCAGCATCAGTACTTTCAGGCCTTTTTCAGTCAGTTCTTTGGCTGCCCAGCCACCACTTACACCAGAGCCTATTACAATAGCGTCATAGGTATTCTCTGCCTGTGCTTTTATATTCAGGTTCATTGGTCGTCATTTAAAGCGTAAAAAAGAGGATTACATAGCCCAGGCCTTCTCTCCTTTGGAATAAGGAGTGCAGCCTTCGTATTTACCGGGAACAGCTACATAACGCAGCGCTTTGGTGGCACCCGGCTCTGAGGTGAAATAGCCCAGCAGGGTCAGTTCTTTCAGATACTGGAAATAATGGGTAGGATCTCCTTCTTTTTTATCTTTACGTTTGTTGTAATCAACACGCTCTTTTTCAATACCGGTGAGGAGTTCAGTGCGTTGTTCCGGTGTAATGTCCATGAAGCCTTTTTTGAATTGCTTCTCACTCGCCGCGTTAATTTTGGATAGGCCATCCAGGAATACCTGCTGGTCTTCTTTTTTGTAGCAATCGTTCATCATCATGATGATGAAGTCTTCTACTTTGGCATCTTTTGCACCAGGAGTACTGGTTCTGGGTATGATGGTTTCCGCTATCTCCGCCAGTAACGCTTTGGTTTCCGGCTTTTGCAAATCATAGTTTTTCGGAGCGGAACCTGTACAGCTCTCTAAAGCTGACAACGTGGAAGCGGAAATGGCGGTGCCCAACAAAATCGCCACATTCCTTATTGCGTCTCTTCTGTGCATAAATAGTAAGTTGATTTGACCTTCGAACAAGTTGGAAAAAATTCTTCTAAAAACCAAATAAAGAGGGGTGAAATATGGACCAGCGGTTGAAATTAGGAAGGGGCTCAAAAAGAGATGGGTAGATGTCAGTCTGCCTGAGACTTCCATCTACCCACCGGGTCCTGCGTCTGGCGACTGTTACAGGACGTATTTACCTTTGTCATCTACCAGTACAACCGGCAGACGGTGATGTTTTTCAAAATAATCGTAGGCAGAACGGAGTTCTGTCCAGAACTGTTTGGAGGAACTGTCGGTAAGTGTAAAGGTACCCAGGTAATTCATAGAGCCCTGGTTGCCAAACTTCACCGGGAATACATGTACCGGGATGAAATCCTGGCCGGCATTCTTCGCATTTACCGCCATGATGTATACCTCATCTATAAATTCATCGGTCAGCGGAATACAACCCACCGTAATACAATTGCCATGGATATAGATTTCACCACCCGGATTCTTCGGATCGCTCAGGATGCGGTCGGAGAAGTTCGGGTAGTTGATTCCCAGTGACAGGTGATAGTTACTATTCGGGTTAAAATCGTTGATATAGTAAAATCCTTCCGGCACCTGGCGGTCACCTTCCTTGCGCTTAGGCCCCATTTTACCGGAAAGCGTACACACGCGGTAGGATTTGAACAGGCGGAAAGTATCCGCAGCGCTGTTTTTCACCCAGATCTCCATTTCACTATCCAGTTTGAAGGAACGGACAAACATATACTTTGCAGGATAAGTCAACCCTTTCTTTTCGAACTCTTTCTTCAGCAACTCTTCCTTTTCACGATATGCCTCCCCTACTTTTGGAAACATTTTCTGGTTGTCGAGGAAAGATTGCTGGGCAAAGATTTTGCCTGCACCCAACAGTATCAGGACGATTACAACAAGTCGCTTCATATACTAATTCAACAAAATTTAAATATTTAGACCAGATTTATATAAGCAAGATAAAACAATAACAGGGCAAAAATAAAATATATTACCATACTTACTTTCCTGTTAGCAATCTTCAATATATAGTGCTTATGCCCCTGATAGATCAATATAGCCGTGAAAGCCTGGAATATCCCACCTAACAAAAACAATACACCGAACAGTGTTTGCATCCTCATAAAAACGGAACCTCTATTTTAATATTGTAAAGTTAAGCGATTATTACATTACTGTAGCTTTATCCATTCCAGTTTTACGGTAGCAGCATCCATACCTGAGCTATAAGTGGCTCTCACCGGGTATTTCCCGTTATAGGCATAGGTGTAGGTATTGGTGATGACCCGGGAAGTATTGGGCGAACTGATAGTCTCGGTGAGCACATTATGCGCGGAGAGATTACCGGCGCCGCCTTCCAGCAGTAAGGCCAGTTCAGGCTGTTGTTGCTGTGGGTTTTGTTTGCGGTCGTACGTATAGCTGACAGAGGAGGTATATACGAATTTGCTGTAGCCAGGTTGTTTACCATAGGTATCCATGCGTTCTACATCTCCCTCAGGGGTCCAGGTATATTGCAGATAACCGGTATTTTCCCAGGTGGCTTTGGCAGCATTACGGCCAAACTGGTGGCGTGTCGCTATTTTACCGCTGGCATCATATACCAGGGAATCGTAGGAATACACGGCATTGTCGCGGTAGTAGCTGATCCTGGACACTTTATCGCCGCTGTATTCGAAAGCGAGATAAGGATCTCCGGTCACTGCTTTCTCGTCGTCGGCCGACAGGCACTTCACGACCCTGCCATTTTCATATACCGGCAGCTGTATGTCGCTGTAGGTATCATTTTCGGTTTTCCGCAACTGCACAATGCGGCGGATCGTACGGTCTGCGTTGTATTCCAGCAATGTTTGCCCGGCTGGCGACACTACCTTATGCAGATAGGTCTGCTGCCCCTCGGCGTTGCCCGTTCGGAGCGCATCGCTGGAAACTCCTTCCCTGTGTCCCTGAAAAGTACGGTTGCCTTCGCTACGAAAGGCGGAAAAAACGGTGAACGATGTCACCAAAGCGGCATAGATAGCCCCACGGGCTATGTTCATTGTGAGCATAGGTTACAAATATTAAATATTAGTATACTGTATAAAAATTACTAAAGTGTGGCGACTGCGGGAAAAGACGCAAGATATACGGGGGATTACTGGGCACGGTTTTCCAATAGTGCATCATTTACATATCGTTAACATCCCTATGTATTTTTACGATAGCCATATAAGGGGAAACAATAATACTTTACAGGACTTTACAATCATCATAGCTTCAGCCGCCGGTTGCGCATAGCGGCCAGGAAAATCACTCACAAAAAAAATCCGCTCCGGATACACCGGAGCGGATGGCAGGCTGACTTTGTTGTAACGCTTCCGTCAGTAACAGATAGCTTATAAATTGCCTCTCAGCGCCTGTTCTCTTTCAATAGATTCAAACAACGCCTTGAAGTTACCTTTACCAAAAGATTGCGCACCCTTGCGCTGAATGATTTCGAAAAATACGGTAGGACGATCCTGGATAGGCTTGGTGAAGATCTGCAACAGGTAACCTTCATCATCCCTGTCTACCAGGATACCTAACTTTTGCAGCGGTGCAATTTCCTCGTCGATTTTACCCACGCGGTCCAGTAATGTTTCATAATATACCGGCGGCACCGTCAGGAACTCTACGCCCCTGCTTTGCAGTTCAGTTACGGTTTTTACGATATCGTTGGTCGCAATCGCCACGTGCTGAACACCCGGGCCACCATAGAAATCAAGGTATTCTTCAATCTGTGATTTCTTCTTTCCTTCCGCCGGCTCATTGATCGGGAACTTCACACGACCGTTACCGTTACTCATCACTTTACTCATTAAAGCTGAATACTCCGTGGAAATATCGCTGTCGTCGAAGGAAATCAGGTTCCTGAAGCCCATAACACGCTCATAAAACTCCACCCAGGTATTCATTTCATTCCAACCCACATTACCTACGCAATGATCTACATATTGCAGGCCGGTATCCGCCGGATTGTAGGCCGTTTTCCATTCTTTAAAGCCCGGCAGGAATAATCCTTTATAATTTTTACGCTCCACAAATATGTGTACGGTATCACCATAAGTTTTGATACCACTGCGTACTACTTCACCAAATTCGTCTTTCTCCACCACTGGCTCCAGGTAAGGCGTAGCACCGCGTTTCACAGTTTCCTCGTACGCAGAACGCGCATCGTCTACCCACAGCGCCAGCACTTTCACACCATCGCCATGTTTGGCCACATGACGCGCAATATCAGTATCAGGCAACAGAGAAGTAGTGAGCACAAAGCGCAGTTTGTTCTGCACCAGCACATAGGATACCCTGTCTTTTACACCGGTTTCAGGGCCGGCATAAGCGACCGACTGGAAACCAAAAGCGGTTTTGTAATAAATAGCCGCCTGTTTGGCATTGCCTACATAAAACTCTACGTAATCAGTACCATTGAGTGGTAAAAAATCTTGCTGACCGGTTAAGTTGTCTGCATTCATAACTGCTGTTTCCATAGCATTCAATTGTTTTGGTTTTATTAGTTGGTTGGTTTCTGTTTGTTTTATTATTCTGACCAGCTCATCACATAACTGCCGTCTTCTATGCCCAGTGCGGCTTCCGTGATCTGCAACGGATGGAAAGTATCTACCATCACGGCCAGTTCCTTTGTTTCTTTTGCACCGATACTTTTTTCAACGGCACCCGGATGCGGACCATGTGGAATCCCTGCCGGATGCAATGTGATCATACCACGCACCACATGCTTACGGCTCATAAAGTCGCCGTCTACATAATACAATACCTCGTCACTGTCGATATTGCTGTGATTATACGGCGCCGGAATAGCCAGCGGATGATAATCGAACAAACGCGGACAGAAAGAACATACCACGAAATTGTTGCCCTCAAAAGTCTGATGCACCGGTGGCGGCTGATGTACCCGCCCGGTGATCGGTTCAAAATCGTGGATAGAAAAGGCAAACGGGTATTCGCATCCATCCCATCCGATTACATCGAATGGATGATGCTTATAATGAATCGGGTAAATAACGCCCTTCTTTTTGATGCGGATCAGGAAGTCGCCTTCCTCATCAATCGTTTCCAGGTTTTCCGGCTGACGGATATCCCGCTCGCAGAAAGGGGAATGTTCCAGAAGCTGTCCGTATTTGCTGAGGTATCTTTTCGGATAACGGATAGGACTAAACGACTCTACGATAAAGAGCCGGTTGTCGGCGCTGTTGAAAGAGATCTGGTAAATAGTACCACGCGGGATCACCAGGTAATCGCCATAGCCGAAGGTCAGCTGACCATA
Organism: Chitinophaga arvensicola; assembly: GCF_900110835.1. Classification (GTDB taxonomy): domain Bacteria; phylum Bacteroidota; class Bacteroidia; order Chitinophagales; family Chitinophagaceae; genus Chitinophaga; species Chitinophaga arvensicola. The sequence continues at coordinate 3,548,752 of NZ_FOJG01000001.1, read as the reverse complement.
CTGTGTTTTCAGTACGCCACTACCTTCGTGTATAAAGATCATTTCATCCGCATCCGCGTTCTTGTAGAAATAACCTTCCATGCTTTTCCGGGGCGATGCCAGCACAATATGCAGGTCGCTGTTTACCAGTACCGCTTTTCTGCTGTCCAGGAAATCATCTTCGGGTTTAATATTAAAACCGATAAAGCTGCGGTGTTTCAGCATTTTCTCTTCCGCCACCCTGGGCGCAACAGAGTAAGGCTCGTCTACTTTCACTATCTCCGTAGGGGGATGACAGTGGTACAGCAGGCTGGAATGAGAGGAAAAGCCTTCCGTGGAAAACAACTGTTCCGAATACAACTGGCCATCCGGTTTGCGGAACTGGGTGTGGCGCTTATGTGGTATCTGTCCGAGTTTATGATAATGTGGCATAACGGGTGGTTTGAAAAAATTGTTTTGGTGTACAATTAATGATTGAATGGGTGTATGATGCCATTGTACTGGTGTATAATTCCAATTTTATATGAATACCGCGCAACCTGCAGATAGCAGCAGAAAAAATCATGATACACATGCACGCGAATAGCAACTGAATACTATCACAAAGTTACGGTATATAAATACGAAGGATGGCCGGTAGCGGCCGTTGGGAAAGGTTATGCCAAAGTCGAATCCATGGCAAGCGTGGCCATGAGAAAGTAGTAGTTAAGCTGACTATTGCTTGTATATTTCAGTGAAATGGACAAGTGGCAATTGTTTAGATGAGCAAGGTAAGGAAAAAGGGGGAATTGAGAAATGATTTTTATGACGACAGGAAGGTAGCAACATAAGAACGGTATTTTCCTGCGGGTATTTTTTTACGGGAGATGCAGGCCTTATAGCAGACACTTCTTCTACATTCTTTTCTTCCAATTCTACCTGACAATTACATATTCAGTCATAAAAATGTCATACAAAAGCCCTTTTATTCACCTGATGCAATAATACAAATATTGCTTTCCATGCATTATATTGAATTCCATTCACAAAAAACAATTATTACAATCATATAAACTAACAAAATGGCATAATTTTAAAACATTTCTAAAAATAGACACTGCGCTTTTATTTACCAGTGTAATTGTAGACTTTTGTTACACAATCGTCATATTTCAATAGTGATACCGTTCTACACATATCAATTCTCTTCTACTTCTGCCTCCAGGCAGAACGCGGGCACTATGGCGACAACGACCACCATTATTACAACCCCACTGCGGGGTTAGTTTTCACATATGATCCAACGACCACAAGGGTGGTACATAACCGGGAGGTCCCGGAGTTCTCTACGTATAAATTTTCCATATGCAAGTATTAAAATTTGGCGGCACTTCAGTAGGAAGCGCCAAAGCAATAGACAAGGTTTGCAACATCCTCAAACAACATAAACCTGCCGGTAAATATGCCATTGTCGTTTCTGCACTTGGCGGAGTAACGGACAAGCTTATACGCTGCGGACAACTCGCAGAACAAGGTAACGAAGACTATAAAACCATATTGCAGGAAATAGAATCCAGGCACCTGGATACCATCCGCGAACTGTTCCCTATCACCGCACAGAGTGGCCAGATCAGCCAGCTGAAGAAAAAATTGAATGCCCTCGAAAACCTCTGCGATGGCATCTTCCAGGTAGCAGAACTCAGTCCCCGCACCCTCGATAAAATCATGAGCTACGGCGAACTGATGTCCTGCGTGATCGTAGCTGAAAAGCTGAAACAACAAGGCTTCTCCGCCACCTGCAAAGACAGCCGCGAACTAATCGTTACCGATAACCACTTTGGCCACGCCGCCGTTAATTTTGTTGCCACCAATCATCATATTACACAGTACTTCGCACAGTCGCCCGCCGACTATGTAGTATTACCCGGCTTTGTAGCCGCTACCGCCGATGGCGAAACCACTACCCTGGGCCGTGGCGGTTCCGACTACACCGCCGCTATCGTTGCCGCCGCCGTTAACGCAGAAGTGCTGGATATCTGGACAGATGTAAGCGGCATGATGACCGCAGACCCCCGCATCGTATCCCAGGCCATTCCGATCTCCCACATCTCTTATGTGGAAGCCATGGAACTGTCGCACTTCGGCGCCAAAGTTATTTACCCGCCTACCATCCAGCCGGTAATGAGCAAACGCATTCCCATCTGGATCAAAAATACTTTTGCCCCCGAAGATCACGGTACCCTGATCCAGGACAGCGCCGACCGCAGTTTCCCGGTAACCGGCATCTCCGGTATCCCGCACATCGCCCTGCTCACCCTCGAAGGAAGCGGCATGGTCGGTATACCCGGCTTCTCCAAACGACTGTTTGAATCACTCTTACGGGAACGCATCAACGTCATCCTGATCACCCAGAGCTCTTCTGAACACTCTATCACCGTAGGGATCCATGAAGCAGATATGCTGAAAGCCAAAACTGCCGTCGATAGCGAGTTTTCACAGGAAATAAACGAAAAACGGATCGAACCCCTCCTCGTGGAAAAAGACCTTTGCATCGTAGCCGTAGTGGGAGATAAAATGAAAAACCATCATGGCACCAGCGGTAAACTCTTCGGCACCCTGGGCAGAAATGGGGTAAACGTAAGAGCCATCGCACAGGGATCTACCGAAAAAAATATTTCTGCTGTCATCAACAAAGCCGATATCAAAAAAGCGCTAAACGTAATGCACGAAACCTTTTTTGAAACACCGCTGAAACAGGTGAACCTCTTCATCGCCGGTGCAGGTAATGTAGGCAGCAAACTACTGGAACAACTGCAACAACAGCAACATTACCTCCAGCATGAACTGGGCCTGCAGATCCGCGTCATCGGACTGGCCAACAGTAAGCATACCCTCATCAGCGACACCGGTATTGCACTGGACAACTGGCGCGAGCAACTGCAGCAGGGCCAGCAGCTGTCGACCGCCGGCTTTGTACAGCAGATCAAAGCACTGAACCTGCGTAACAGCGTATTCGTGGACAATACCGCCAGCAGCGACATCGCCGCCGTATACCACGAATTCCTGCAACACGGTATCTCCGTAGTGACCTGCAATAAAATTGCCTGCTCTTCCGACTATGCCTATTATAAACAGCTGAAAGACCTGGCACGCAAGTACAACGCCTCTTTCCTGTTTGAAACCAATGTGGGCGCCGGACTACCGGTCATCAATACCCTGAATGACCTGATCCGAAGCGGCGATAAGGTACACAGCATCGAAGCCGTGCTCTCCGGCAGTCTCAACTTTGTATTCAACCATTTCCTGAATGGCACCAGCTTCCGCGAAGTCGTGAAAGCCGCACAGGACGAAGGTTATACCGAACCGGATCCACGCATAGACCTGAGTGGAAAAGACGTGATGAGAAAGATCCTCATCTTGGCAAGGGAAAGTGGCGCTGCCATTGAGATGGACGAAATTACCAACTACTCCTTCCTCCCGGCCGAATGCCTCGATGCCCCTTCTGTTCCTGCTTTCTATGAAGAGCTGGATACACATGCCGGTCACTTCCAGGGCCTGCGCGAAGCCGCTGACGCTGAAGGCAAGCGCCTGAAGTTCGTGGCCCGCTATGAAGATGGCAAAGCCTCCGTAGGGCTGCAAAGCGTGGCACCAGATCACCCGTTCTTCAAACTGGAAGGAAAAGATAATATCGTGCTGTATACCACCAGCCGCTATAAAGACCAGCCGCTGATCGTGAAAGGAGCCGGTGCGGGCGCAGATGTAACGGCTTCCGGCATCTTTGCAGACATCATCCGCAGCGCCAGATTGTAAACTTTACATGAATAGTGTTGCAATCCTGACAATCAATTATTAAATTAAACTAACTTAAAGGTGATATGGATAGTATAAAAGTATTTGCACCGGGAACAGTGGCCAATGTAGCCTGTGGCTTCGATGTAATCGGCCTGGCCCTCAATGCGCCGGGCGATGAGATGATTCTCCGTAGGAGCAGCGAACCCGGTATCCGCATTACTGCCATCCATGGCGCTGACCTGCCCCTGGAAACATCCCGTAATGTTGCCGGTGTAGCCGTTCAGGCCCTGTTGCAGAAATATGAGCGCCCTGATATAGGCATTGAAATAGAAATCTTTAAAAAGATCCACCCGGGCAGCGGTATCGGCTCCAGCGCCGCCAGCAGCGCCGGTGCAGTAGTAGGTGTGAACCATTTGCTGGGTGAACCGTTTACCAAAAAACAACTGGTACGCTTTGCCATGGAAGGGGAAAGACTGGCCTGCGGCTCCGCCCATGCCGACAACGTAGCCCCGGCCATTCTCGGCGGTTTTACCCTCGTGAGAAGCTACCGGCCCCTGGATATTACCACCCTGCATACTCCGGAAGAACTGTGGGTAACCGTGATACATCCACAGATAGAAGTGAAAACTTCCGATGCCCGTGAAATATTGAAACAAAAAATACTGATGACAGATGCCATCCGGCAGTGGGGTAACGTGGGAGCACTCGTAGCAGGCCTTTACCAAAACGACTATGAACTGATAGCCCGCTCCCTGGAAGACGTTATCGTAGAGCCCATCCGCTCCATCCTGATCCCCGCCTTCCATGAACTGAAACTCAAATGCCGTGAAGCCGGCGCTTTGGGTGGTGGTATCTCCGGATCCGGCCCCTCTGTTTTTATGCTCAGTAAAGGAGAAGAAAATGCCCGCAAAGTAGCGGCCACAATGGATAGCGTTTACGCACCACTTGGCGTGGATTATAAAATCTACGTTTCCCAGATTAACACCGAAGGTGTAAAAGTGATTGACTAACCAATTAACAACGTTTTATTCATGCAGTATTTCAGCTTACAGAACAAACAACACCAGGTAAATTTTGAAACAGCAGTAGTTCAGGGATTGGCACCAGACAGGGGATTATATTTTCCGGAAAAGATACCAAAGCTGGACAACGATTTCATTACTCACCTGCACGACTATACGGATCACGAGATCGGATTGAAAGTAATCAGCCCGTTTGTAGGCGATGAAATACCCGAAGAAGCGTTAAAAAAGATCGTAAAAGATACCTTACACTTTCCTTTTCCTGTACAGAAAGTAACCGGTCATACCTACGCGCTGGAACTGTTTCATGGCCCTACCCTTGCCTTTAAAGATGTAGGCGCCCGCTTTATGGCCGGCTGCCTAGGCTACTTCCGCCGCAACAGCACCGAACCCGTTACCGTACTGGTGGCCACCTCCGGCGATACCGGCGGCGCCGTAGCCAGTGGTTTTTACAATGTTCCCGGTGTAGAAGTGGTGATCCTCTACCCTTCCAATAAAGTAAGTACGCTCCAGGAAAAACAACTGACTACACTCGGCAATAATATTTATGCCCTGGAAATACAAGGCACCTTCGATGATTGTCAGCAGCTGGTGAAAACCGCTTTTCTCGATGCAGAACTGCAGTCCCGCCGTCCGCTCACCAGCGCCAATTCTATCAATGTAGCCCGCTGGTTACCGCAGATGTTTTATTATTTCCTGGCCTATAAACAAATGAAAGCCGCACATCCGAAACTGGTATTTTCCGTTCCCAGTGGCAATTTCGGTAATATCTGCGCGGGTATGATGGCCGCTGCTATGGGTTTGCCCGTATCGCATTTTGTGGCGGCAACCAATATCAATGATACCGTGCCCCGTTTTATGGCCAATGGCAAATATGAACCAGCCAAGGCACAACCTACCCTCTCCAATGCCATGGATGTGGCAGATCCCAGCAATTTTGTGCGCATCCTGGAACTGTTCGGCAACAGCCTGCCTTCCCTGTCGGAAAAACTGACCGCCTATAGCTTCAACGATAAAGATACTGTCCGCACCATGGAACAGGTATGGAAAGAAAACCATTACATGCTCGATCCACACGGCGCTGTAGGCTTCATGGGACTGCAACGTTACCTCGAACACGCCCCGGAACTGACCGGCGTTTTCCTGGAAACCGCTCACCCGGTAAAATTTGAAGATACCGCTCCAAAGGCCATCCGCGAGGAAATATATACGCCCGCCAAAGTGATGTCGTTATATGGTAAGGAAAAACAGGCTACCCTGCTGACAACCGACTATGCTGCTTTCAAAAACTGGTTAATGCGGTAATGATTCTGTAGTTTTGGCGCCAGTATGAAGTATTTACCTATCCTCCTGTTATTCATGGGTGCCCTGGCATGTAATAATAATGCCGGCACCCGCCAGCAAACAACGGCCAACGGTCCGGACTCCGTATTAAACAGCGATATTATCCGCCCGGTAACGGATTCCATCCGGCAATTCCCGGATAACCCGGAACTCTATTACCACCGCGCTTTGCTGTTGTTTAATACCAATCCTGCGCTGGCACAGAGCGATTTTGAAAAAGCAGCGGCGCTCATGCCCGCCAATACCGATTATTGGGCCGGCGCAGGTGAAGCTGCTCTCATCGTCAATGATTACAAAAAAGCAGCCGCCAACTTCCGCCAGGCATTGAATACCGCGCCCGGCTATACGTACCTGCAATACAGACTGGCCACTGCTTTGATAGAAAATAAACAATACGAAGCCGCAGATAGCCTGGCTAACGTGCTCGCCCAAACGACCGATGCCCGCGATAAGGCCTTTTACCTGAAAGCCCGCATGGCAGAAGATAAACAGGATACTGTTACCGCCATCCGTCACCTTACTTCCGCGATTCATGCCGCCGGTCCGCAACCGGAATTTGAAGCGGTAATGGAACTCGGCGATCTGCTGCGCAGCCGCAAAGCACCGGCAGCACTGAATTATTACCAGCAGGCATGGCGGCTCGATACCACAAACGCCTATCCGTTATATGAAGCCGCACAATTCCAGGAAGAACTGGGTAATGAGGCGGCGGCACTCAATACCTACCGTCAGTGTATTGTGGCTGATCCCGGATTTGAAGCCGCTTACCTGGCACTCGGGAAAATTTACAGCAGTAAAAAAGACTGGAAAACGGCGTATACCTATTATAATCTTGCAGCAAAATCAGCTCCCACAGATGCCTGGGCGTACTACTACCGCGCTACCATACAGGAGCAACTGGGGAATAAAGCGCTGGCTATTGAAGACTATACAAAGGCATCTTCCTTTAAAAAAGACTTTAAAGAAGCAACAGCGGCCCTGAAAAGATTGAACCCGTAATTACTTAAATTTACATTACTCAAAAATACATCACTTGGAAAATCATCCTGTTTTAGTGGCGCCATCTTTACTGGCAGCGAATTTCCTGGAACTGGGAAAAGAAGTGGACATGGTGAACCGCAGCGAAGCCGACTGGTTCCACCTGGATGTCATGGATGGACGGTTTGTCCCTAATATCAGCTACGGCCTGCCGGTCATCGCACAAATCAAGAAGAAAGCTCAGAAACCCTGCGATGTACACCTGATGATCGAAGAACCTGAAAAATACGCAGCCGATTTCAAAAAAGCCGGCGCTGATATTCTCACCGTTCACCTCGAAGCCTGTATCCACCTCCACCGGAATATACAGCAGATCAAGGGGCTTGGCATGAAAGCCGGCGTAGCGCTTAATCCGCACACACCGGTAGGCATGCTCGAAAATGTGATCCGGGATATTGATGTGGTATTAGTCATGAGCGTAAACCCAGGCTTCGGCGGACAAACCTTTATCGAACAAACCTATCAGAAAATCAGGCAACTGAGACGGCTGATCACCGACAATCATGCGCACGCGCTCATCGAGGTAGATGGCGGCATAGGTACCGAAAACGCCGGACAACTCATCCAGGCAGGCGCAAATGTGTTAGTAGCTGGCAGCGCTATCTTCTCTGCTGCCGATCCTGAAAAAACCATCCACGCACTTAAGACAAGTGCGCAATAATTTCCTTGGATAATGGCTTGGTGAGGTATCCTGTAACAAAATTATAAGCATTTACACGCTCTCTGTCCTTTTCATCAATAGAGGAAGTCAGTACAAAGATCCGGATTTGCTTAGGCAGCTGATCATGGAAAACAGCATATTCTTCCAGGAACTCCCAGCCATCCATCACAGGCATATTCAGATCCAGCAAAATAAGATCCGGCAAAGCCTGCGCCTCTCCTGCATGCTCCCGGAGCAGATCCAGCACATCCTGCGCATCCGAAAATACGCGGATATGACTGCTGATAGCCTGACGTTCGATCATGATTTTAGCAATCTGCTGGTGAATCGGGTCATCATCTACAATAAAAATCGTATTGATCAACTTCATAAAGGGGGTTTATTCTGATCTAAAAGTAATAATAAATTTGGTACCCTCTCCAGGATGACTTTCTGCCCTTATACTTCCACCCATTGCTTCTACCTGGGTTTTTGTAATGAACAAGCCAATTCCCTTCGCGTCTTTATTCTTGTGAAAAGTCTTTCTGAAGCCGAAAAGCTTGTTGCCAAACCGCTCCATATCTATTCCCACACCATTGTCCTGTACACTGAGATAAATATGATCGTTCTCTTTCCAGGTGCGCAAATGCAGTGCCGGCGTACGTTCTGAAGAACGGTACCGGATGGCATTCGTGATGAAGTTCTGTAAAATACTATCCAGGTATACCCTCGGATATTCTAATACGGGCTCCTCATCAAAGTCATAGGTGATCTGGATATTGCTGGTTTCTATATCTACCAGTAAAATATCACGCACTTTTTGTAAGCGCTCCGCAAACAACAGTTTTTCCTTCTCCACATTCACATCTTTCCGGATCTGCACCACTTCCACCAGGTCGTTCAGCGTTTCATCGATCTTCTTGATCACCTCATGCACCATGCCCAGGTAAAGATCCCGCTCCTGCTGTGCGGATGCCTCATTGTGCATCTGCATCAGCGCCTTCAGGTTGGCAATGGGCGCCCGCAGGTTATGTGAGGTGATATGGGCAAAGTCTTCCAGCTGCTTATTCTGGTTCACCAGGTTCTTATTCAGATTGGACAGCTGCTCGTTGGCTTTGCGTAACTCTTTCTGCAGTTTACGGCTGTCGGTAATATCGCGCATAAACACAGAAATACCGCCATCCTGCATCGGGGTAAGCAGGAAGTCATACCATTTGTCTACCCCCGGGAAATAGATCCCGAACGATTGGGAGGCCTGTTGCAGGATACATTCCTGCAGGCGGGCATAAAACACGGTACCACTGAGGCGGGGGAATTCTTCGAAGATATTGGCGCCTATTGCTACCGGGTGACCGATCATTTTCTCTGCCTTCCGGTTCAGGAAATTGAGGTTACCTGTTTTCTCCATGGCGGCGTACCCCATATCGATGGTATCAAAGAAAAGCCGCATCAGTTCTGTATTGCGGGTCAGTGCATCCCGGATTTCCAGTTGCTCGGTAATATCTTGTACCACGCCGTACATGCGTACCAGGCGGCCGTCTACATACCCTGGCTGCCCGATGGACCGCACCCGTTTTACCTGCTGTTGCGTAGTGATGATGGTGAGTTGCGCATCAAAAGGCTTCCCGGTATCCATACATTGCTGCATCAGTTGCTCCAGCACTTCCCGGGCTTCCGGCGTGTAGTACGCCATGGCTTTGTCTACGTTGATATCCTCTTCTTCCGGGCAGTCGTGGATGGCATAGGCCTGATCGGTCCAGCGTACTTTTCCGCTGTCGATATCCATTTCCCAGCCGCCTATTTTACCGATGCTGCCGGTTTGCTGCAGGAATTCCTGGTTCTTCCTGTTTTCCAGTTCCTGCAGTTTTTTATCGGTGATATCATTCACCAGCGCTACTACGATCATTTCCTTGTCGACCGGCTCTATCACCGGAAACACGGTCAGATCCAGGTATACTTCCCGTCCTACGGTAGTCCAGCGTTTGTCCTGAGAAAAGTCGATGCGTTTTTCCACGCGCAGCGATTTGTTTTCCTCCAGTGCCTGGATAAATAGTTTGTCCAGTTCAAACATGGTGGCCAGTTCATCGTTCATCACGTTGAAAGGCTGACGCATAGCGGGATGCGGGGAATTAAAGAAAAAGCGTTGGGTCTGATTGATCCGGCGGATAAAACCGAAATTATCAAACTGTATATACCCGATGGGGAGGTTTTCGATGATATTGTCGAGCAGTCGTTCGCTTTTCTGGAGACTGAGTTCCGATATTTTTTTCTCGGTGATATCATCCAGTATCAGGAAGATATTGACCATATTCCGCTGCTGATCTGTGAGCGGAAAGATCGTGGCCTCAAAGTAAACCGGGTAAAGCCGGGTCACGTTTTCGAGGTGTTTTTCGCGGTAGCTGAGCAGTATTTCCCGTTTGATGGTTTTGCCGGTTTTACGGGCTTCCTCAAACATACCGGCGAGTCCGTTGAGCCGGTAAAACGGATCCTGCAGCCATTTATAGCCTGGCTTGGTAAAGAAAGCATGTTGATTTCCCCATATTTCCCGCTGCCGGTTGTTCATGTCCATGTTATCGCCTTCCGGGGAGAATTGTTGCAGCCCCAGTGGAAGGTTTTCGAGCACCTGGCCGTAGTATACTTCATGCTGGGTGCGTTTGATTTCCGTGAGTTTGCGGGCGGTAATATCGATGCCGATGAGCAGGCAGTGGGTGAACTGGCCATCCTGGCTGAAGAAAGGGGTGATGCCTGCTTCCAGCCAGAGAGGGGTGTCGGAATCGTGTATATAAAAGCAGAGTTGTTCCTGTACCGGTTTGCCTTCGGTGAGTTGTTGCCAGGTATCCTGCCAATGTGCATCGTGGGCCGGGCGGAAGAGCCGGGTAAAAGGAACACCGGTATGCGGACCGGCTGATGGCTGCAATGCGGCTATCACCTGCGTATTAACCGCAGTCACCGTCCCCGCTGCATCCATCGTAACAGAGAGTGCAAAGGCATTAATAGCGGTTTCAAGATGCTGTAAGTGGCTGTAATGCTGTTCCAGCATAACTACATTCATATGATAGCAGAATCTAAAATCGTTGTGTCAGGAAACGCCTAAAGTAGGCATTATATAATAAAAAACACTATTAGGCAGGTAAAAGTAATAAAATGTTGGATAAAGGGCAATTCCCTGCTAACGTAGAATGAACAGGGGGATAGATAGGATCGGGGGATGATTTATCCACGCGTTGTGGATTTTGAGTTTTCTAAAATTGTCAAACGATCAATATCTTTGGGATAACTTTATTATATTATAATTTAAAAAATATCATCAGATGAAAGTTTTGATTATCATGGGTTCCGAGAGTGATAAGCCTGTAATGGAAGAATCACAAAAACATTTACAGTATTTCGGTATTGAAAGTGAAATGATCGTGGCTTCTGCTCACCGCAATCCTGATAAAGTTAGAGAATTGTGTGTAACCGCTCAGGAAAAGGGTTTTGGCGTAATTATTGCCGCAGCGGGCATGGCAGCAGCCTTACCGGGAGTAGTATCAGCTTACACTTCGCTGCCTGTTCTTGGAGTTCCTTTAGATGGTGGTTTACCAGGTGGTATTGATGCCCTGTATTCAATTGTGCAGATGCCTGCGGGTTTACCGGTAGGTACACTGGCAGTAGGAAAAGCGGGTGCTAAGAATGCAGCCATTCTGGCCGCGCGTATCTTCGCTTTAAGTAACAAGGATATCGCCGCTAAAGTTGAATCCTTCAAACAGAACGGGTACAGAATTTAGTGATAGCTTAACAATTGCGTCTTCCAGGTTGTACAAGAATTAAATATATTCGGATTGAAAAATACCGATCATTTCCTGGACAATTAAATCGTAGAATCATTGACTGAATCCATCATCAATTTAGACAGTATTAATCCCATAGAGTTTTTCGGTGTTAACAACGGAAAGCTTGATCTGCTGAAAAAGAAATTCCCATTGCTTAAGATCCTGTCCAGGGGCACCCAGTTAAAATTGAGTGGGGCACCGGAAGAAGTGGCTACAGCGGAGGAAAAAATCGGTCAGATCGTTAAATACCTGGAACGGAACGGTAACCTGACAGAGAACTATTTTGAACAGATTCTGGGAGATGAGGAAGGCACAAAAATCGATCATTTCAGCGAGCGTAACCCCAATGAAGTTTTGGTGTTTGGACCCAACGGCAGAACGGTAAGGGCGCGTACATCCAATCAGAAAAAGATGGTGGCGCTGGCAGAAAAGAACGACATTATCTTCGCCATAGGTCCTGCCGGTACCGGTAAAACCTATACCGCCGTAGCTTTGGCAGTTCGTGCACTCAAAAACAAGGCAGTAAAAAAGATCATCCTGACGCGTCCTGCGGTTGAAGCCGGCGAAAGCCTTGGTTTTTTACCGGGAGATCTGAAGGAAAAGATCGATCCGTATCTCCGGCCGTTGTACGATGCGCTGGATGATATGATCCCTGCAGAAAAGCTGAGCTACTACATGACCAACCGCGTCATTGAAATTGCACCACTGGCGTATATGCGTGGACGTACCCTGGATAATTCCTTTATTATCCTGGATGAAGCGCAAAATGCCACTGACCTGCAAATCAAGATGTTTCTAACCCGTATCGGCGCCTCTGCCCAGGCCATCATCACCGGTGACCTGACGCAGATAGATTTACCCAAAAATCAGCAATCCGGTCTGGAAAGGGCTACCCGCATCCTTCGTAATATTGAAGGCATCGGGCATGTGGAACTGGATGAAGAGGATGTGGTAAGACACAGACTGGTGAAAGCCATCATCAGGGCTTACGACGCCAATAAAGACAAATAAAGCATAAGACGATTGCTATTTTGATATTGGTTATTGACCAGGGCAGGTTTCCTGTTCCGGCAATAACCGGCTATCAAAATAGCAATTATCTAAATATTTAACTCTTTGTTAACGGCGATTGCCGTAAGTTCACCTGTTTTTATCCAAGGGAAACATTCAGTCCGGAAGCCTGTGAATGTATTGTGCTATAGCTGATTGACTTTGCAGAATTGAAGTTTACCCCTATTTTTGTTGTGATATATTATAATTTATCGACCGCATGACCAATTTTTTTCGAATCATGACACTGGCATTGATTACAACCGTGCTGTTAGGCAGTTGTAAGAAAAGGGCTTCCCCAGAAGAGGTAGCGCTGGCGTTTATGCATGCGATTCAGGATTCGAACTACGACCAGGCAAGGGATTATGCCACCAAAGAATCCCAACAGGTATTACAGATCTATGCCATCTTTGACGGCCGCCGCAGTGGCGCCGAAAGAGAAAAGATTAAAAATGCAAGGATTGAGGTAGTCAACATAGAGGAAAACGGCGACAAAGCCGCTGTCACTATTCTGAACTCATCCGCCCACCAGAAAGAAGTACTACAGATGGTAAGAGAGAACGGACAGTGGAAAATTTCCCTGACCTTCGACAGCATCATCCCCAACTACACACCGCAAACCGGTGGTGCCAGGACCTACATCGATTCTACCGGCGTTACCGGCGACTCTCTGAATGGTACGCCCATATTGATCGACAGCGCATCTGATGGTAACCGCAACTAATAATTACACCTCCTTTTACATTTTACACAAAAAAGGAAGGGATAATTTTTAGCTATTAACGGCTAGTTCCCTTAATTTTGCCACGCATTAATGATTTGATGTGTGGCTCACTTCCTGTTTTTACTTACCGGAAACCTGACCATATCTTCATGAAAAGTGAGGTGAATACTTTATTCACTTTTCAACATTAAGCCAATATTGAACAATAAACCTTAAAGTAAAGTAGATTATTATGATGACAAATCCCTGGCACAGTGTGAGTCCCGGCTCTGAAGTGCCAAATGTTGTAAATGCAATTATAGAGATTCCAAAGGGATGCCGAGCTAAATACGAACTGGATAAGGAAAGCGGCTTGCTGAAACTGGATCGCGTTTTATATTCTTCCGTTTACTATCCTGCCAACTATGGTTTTATTCCACAATCTTACTGCGATGACCATGATCCACTGGATATCCTGGTGATCTCCCAGATAGAATGCGTACCAATGTGTATCATCGATGCTAAAATCATCGGCGTTATGCAAATGATTGATGGTGGCGAAGCAGATGATAAAATCATTGCCGTAGCAGCCAACGACATGAGCGTAAACTATATCAACGATATCAGCGAACTGCCTCCTCACTTCATCGATGAAATGCGTCATTTCTTCGAAGAATATAAAAAACTGGAAAAGAAAACCGTTGTGGTAGAAGAATTCCAGAACAAAGAGAAAGCAAAAGAAATTATTCTGAAGAGCTTCGACGACTACCGCAAGATCTTCAAACAGAGCTAAATCGTAGCTTTAAACAAAAAAGCAGCGAAGGGTCTTCTCTTCGCTGCTTTTTTGTTTAAACGTATTCCGTACGCATTTCAGCCGCTTACGCACCGCTGAAATGCGATTCCGTAAGCTACCTGCTGCCTAAAAATATCTTTTGATAATCCGTAGCCGGTGCGTCCGTAAGCCGGTATCAGCATTAATGATTCCCTGGTTATCTATCGGATCTATCCGTACCTTTCCGGAAGAATGAATAATTTCGTGGTCATTCAGCAGGATCCCCACATGTGTGATTCGTCCTTCTTCATTATCGAAAAAGGCCAGATCCCCCAGCCGGGCTTCCTGCAAAAAATCAACCGTGTTTCCCTGGGCTGCCTGCTGATAAGCATCGCGCCACAAAGAAATACCGGACAACTTAAATACATTTTGTGTAAAACCAGAACAGTCTGTACCGAATACACTGACGCCACCCCAGAGATAACCCGTATTCAAAAATTGCCATGCGGCGCTCTTTAAGGCGGTAACATCTACCTCCCCGGATACCGGAAAAGGAAGCAGTTGATCTTCGAATTTTACGGTAATATTTCCCCACTGCGTGGAAGTATTGCTGTTGCTCTTCACCAGGCAGCCAAAAGGCACCTGCATCAACTGGTCATTCATCCGTACCCGGTTCACCCAACCCGGAAGGTAAAACGCGGGCGGTGCCAGGTATAAAGCATCGGATATTATTTCCAGATGGGCGGCAGTAGCCCATCCTGTATAATCGTCGTACTGGTTTTTCACTTTTACCCAGCCATCGGGAGCCGTTTCGGTGATTTCCACCCCCGCTCCCCATAACAACTGGGAAATCATTTCGCTTTTATGTGAGGCCGCACTCCGTAATGGCGCAACTGGCACAATGACAATGGCGTATGGCATATTAATTGTATAAATCCATTTTATTATTCAATAATCTTATGCGCTAAATGAACTTTTTCCGCTTTTGTACGTAAATATAAAGTAATAAGTTTATGCAACAACAGTTAACCAATTTATCAGATAAAGAGCTAATATCCCGCGCCAGGAAACAACATGACCGCGAGGCGGAAGGCGTATTGATGGACAGGTACAGTCATTTACTGGTTGCTGTAACAATGCCTTATCTGAATAACCAATCCAACCTCGACCCCAACGTTGTTTTTCCCGCCCTGCTGCAACGGCTAAATGCCAGCCTTAAAACGCAGACCATCTACAAAGCCAATGAATGGATCTTACATATACAGAAAGGATACCTGGGTAAACCAGAAAAAAATACCCCCTTCTATCCTTCACGCGATGGCAGGGACCTGCTGCATATAGAAAATACCGTAGATAAAGCCGCCACCAATATAATTGACCGTCAGGATCTCATTGTAAGGCTCGAACAGGCTTTACAGCGACTAAATGCAGACGATAGTGCACTCCTTACGCAATTTTATCTTGAAAATAAATCCTTTGCCGACCTCACAGCCAGTACCGGGCTGTCCAGGGAAAAGTTAAGAACACAACTGAAAGCCGCCAAAGGAAAACTTGCCAAGCTATTTATGAATCAGGGATATGCTAAGTAACAAACCGAATAATGAGAAAGTACTGAAGATCTTCTCCTCCATCCGCTGCCTCAGCAAAGATCAGCTGCCCCGGTATATGGAAGGAAGATTAACAGACGTGGAAAGACATCTGGTAGAACAACATCTCACAGACTGTGATCTGTGTTATGATGCGCTGCAGGCATTGGAAAAACAGGACAATACCGATCAATACCATGACCTTACCGGTAAACTGCAACGCTATGTGCAAAACAGCATACAGCCGGTTTCACATGTACATAAAGTAGCGCAATATACCCGCAAGGAAAAGAATAAGGAACACATGCTGGTGTACTTCTGGATCGCCGCCTTCATCGGGTTGGGCGTGGGTAGCGTGTATGTACTCAGAGGACATATGCGGAATCAGCCTCCCATCCGGTTCATGGCAGCTTCCGTACCACCCGTGGACTCTGCACGTGAAAACGTAGCCACCAATGTACCCGTGGTTACACCTACACCGGCGGCTACACACGAAGTGGCTGCAACGCCGGTAATTGCTGCTAAAACAGAGACACCGCTAAAACCGGCAGTAACACCCGTACATCCGGATTCTGCTGCCATTAAAAAAGCGGCTGCGCTGAAAGCGCTGCAGAAGAAACATGTAGCAGACAGCATCCACAAACAGGCACTCCTGCAAAAACAGGCCGATTCCCTGAAAAAAGAAGCAGCCGATAAAGCCAGTCAGAAAGACAAGGACAAAACAGAAGATAAGAAACCAGACCCCAAACCGGAAACGGCCGCCGCTCCCAAAGAAAAAGAGAAGGCACCAGATCCGGAACCCGCTAAAAGAGAGTCTACCGCTATCAACAGCGACGAATATCTCTACAAAGCAGCCATGGTATACCAGCAACAGGGCAACCTCAGCGAAGCCATCGACCGCTACAGAAGAATTGAATCGGTGAGCTCCGGCAAATACGTAGAGATGGCACGCTATCAGCTGGCTATCTGTTATCGCAGCAAAGGCCAGATGGGAAAGGCCCGTCGTATGTTTAAAGAGGTGATCCGCATGGATGGCTCCCTGAAAAATAGCGCCCAGCAAGCCTTAGATGGTATGTAAAAAATAAAATATCAAAATATTTATGGATTTTTGCGGAATGCTGCATCTGATATGCAGCATTCCATTTTATTTAGCCTGTGAATAATCCAGACATACAACAACTAACAGACCAGGAGCTACTGCAACGGTTCAAAGCTGATAACAACAGTGATTGGATAGGTGTGCTTTTCGACCGGTATGCCCTGCTTTTGCTGGGTATGTGCATGAAGTACCTCAAAAACGAAGAGGACGCACGCGATGCGGTACAGCAAATCTTTCTCAAGATGTTATCTGACATCAATAAACATGAAATACAATATTTCCGGGCCTGGATCTACCAGGTAACAAAGAATTATTGCCTCATGCAATTGAGACAGAAACACCTGAAATACAAAGAGGAAATTTCCGATAAACATATGGGAGGTATCGCCGCTGATACCGAAGATAAACAGGTGTACCAGGAAAAGGATATCTTGCTGGAAAATATGGAACTGGCTATGAGCCAGCTAAACCCGGAACAAAGGATCTGTGTGGAACTGTTTTACCTGCAAAAGAAATCCTATCAGGAAATTGCTGATCAAACCGGATATAGCCTGCTTCAGGTTAAGAGCTATATCCAGAATGGAAAGAGAAACCTGAAACTTTTACTGGAAAAACAACAACGCGCAAACAAAAGTTAATTTGCATCAATAGTGATATGAACGAGCATTTCAACGATATTTTTGTAACTACAAGCTGTCCTACGCAACAGCAGCTGCTGGACTATGTGCAGGGGAAGCTGACTGCGGAAGAACAACATGAAGTAGAAATGCACCTGTCCGACTGTGAGCTTTGCAGCGATGCTCTGGAAGGATTGTCTGCCATAAAAGAAAAGGAGAAGATTCCCGGATGGATCATTGAAATGAAATGGAGTCTTCTTAAAAAATTACGTAAACGCTACCGCACCAGGAGAAAATCGGATACTTATATTTCCCTGGTCGTTATTATTCTCTGTATACTTTTCTTATTACTCGCATTGTTCTGGGCTTACCATTTCTCCCTGAGAAGATAGTGACAAAAAATGCAGCGGAAAAACTCCGCTGCATTTTTTTTACACGTATAAATCAGTAAAGCTTTTTGTCCCCCATTTCTTTCCATCTCCGGAAAACTTCCCATGCCTCCTTATCCGGCAAAGCAATCAGTGGAATTTTCTTATCGGCATGATCCACCCCTATCTCCCGGTAAATAAACGAATCATCAAAGTCAATCGCGGCAGCATCTTCCTTTGTGTTCGCATAATACACCCGCTGCGGCCGCGCCCAGTAAATAGCGCCCAGGCACATCGGGCAAGGTTCGCAGGACGTGTAAATTTCACAACCTTCCAGCTGAAAACTACCCAGTTTGCGGCAAGCCTGGCGAATAGCCACCACTTCCGCATGTGCTGTAGGATCAGTATCTGCCAGCACCTGGTTCCACCCCTCCCCGATGATCTCCTCTCCTTTCACAACAATGGCCCCAAAAGGACCGCCGTCACCATTCTCCATCCCCTTGCGCGACAACGCGATGGCATGCTGCATAAATCGTCTTTCTCTTTCTCCGGCCATATGGTTAATTTTTTGATTCATTCAAATTTAACGAAAGTGATCCACACATAAAAAAGCCCCGCGAAGAATCGCGGGGCTTATCGTTAACTATGTATCGTCGTATTTAGAATTAATTGTTTCTGATTACCACTACGCCATCAAACACATCGATCAGCACGGGTTTGGATTTATCAATATCACCTGCCAGGATCTTCTTACTTAACAGGTTAATGATTTCCTTCTGGATGAGGCGTTTCAGCGGTCTTGCACCAAACTGCGGGTCGTAACCCTGTACAGAAAGATACTCTAACGCATAGTCTGAAAATTCCAATATCATGCCATTTTTAGCTACCATATCCTTCAGTTGTTGTAACTGAATGTTAATTATTCCTTTAATCTCACTTCTCATTAATGGCTGGAACATAATCACCTCATCTACCCTGTTCAGGAACTCCGGACGGATCGTTTGTTTCAGCAGTGTCATCACTTCATCTTTCGTCTTATCTACGATTTCATCACGGTTACCGTCGTTAATGTTTTCAAAATTTTCCTGGATAATATGGCTTCCCATATTACTGGTCATAATGATAATGGTGTTCTTGAAATTCACTACACGGCCCTTGTTATCGGTTAAGCGGCCATCATCCAGTACCTGTAACAAAATGTTAAAGGTGTCCGGGTGTGCTTTTTCAATTTCATCCAGCAGGATCACAGAGTATGGTTTGCGGCGTACAGCTTCTGTCAGCTGACCACCTTCATCATATCCTACATATCCCGGAGGCGCTCCTACCAGGCGGCTCACAGAGTGTTTCTCCTGGTATTCACTCATATCTATACGGGTCATCATGTTTTCATCGTCAAACAGGTATTCTGCCAGCGCTTTCGCCAGCTCTGTTTTACCGACACCAGTCGTACCCAGGAAGATGAAGGAACCGATAGGTCTGCGCGGATCCTGCAATCCTGCGCGGCTGCGGCGTATAGCGTCAGATACGGCGATGATCGCTTCTTCCTGACCTATTACGCGCTGATGCAGTTCATCTTCCAGGTGGAGTAATTTATCCTTCTCACTCTGCATCATCTTTGATACCGGGATACCGGTTGCTTTCGCCACGTTTTCCGCGATATCTTCTGCGTCTACTTCTTCTTTAAGAAGACGTTTGTGATTAGCAGATATTGTATTCAGTTCTTCTGTCAGATCTGTAACCAGTTTTTCCTGTTCCTTTACTTTACCATAACGGATCTCTGCCACACGGCCGAAGTCACCGTTACGCTCTGCCTGCTCGGCTTCCAGCTTCAGGTTTTCAATGGCTGATTTGGCATTCTGAATCTGGTCTACCACTTCTTTTTCTGCCTGCCATTTCGCCTTGAAGGTGTTTCTTTCTTCACCCAAACGGGCGATCTCTTCTCCAAGTTCGCGCAGCTTGTCTTCATCGTTTTCTCTTTTAATCGCTTCCCTTTCAATTTCCAGCTGACGGATCCTTCTTTCCAGTTCATCCAGTTCTTCCGGCATGGAGTTCATTTCCAGTCTCAACTTAGCTGCACTTTCATCGATCAGGTCAATCGCCTTGTCCGGTAAAAAGCGGTCGGTGATATAGCGATGCGATAATTCTACCGCTGCAATAATTGCTTCGTCTTTGATCAGTACGTGGTGATGACTTTCATACTTTTCTTTCAGTCCACGTAAAATGGAGATGGCATCTTCTACGGAAGGTTCATCTACCAATACCTTCTGGAAACGACGTTCCAGGGCTTTATCCTTTTCAAAATATTTCTGGTATTCATTGAGGGTAGTAGCACCGATGGCACGGAGTTCTCCTCTTGCCAGGGCTGGTTTCAGGATGTTGGCAGCGTCCATAGCGCCTTCCATGGCACCTGCACCTATCAGCGTATGAATTTCATCGATAAAGAGGATGATTTCTCCATTGCTTTCTGCTACTTCCTTGACTACACCTTTCAATCGTTCTTCGAACTCACCACGGTATTTGGCGCCTGCCATCAAAGCACCCATATCGAGGGCATAAATGATCTTTGATTTCAGGTTTTCCGGTACGTCGCCGTTAATAATACGATGTCCCAGTCCCTCTACGATAGCGGTTTTACCCACACCTGGTTCACCTACCAGGATAGGATTGTTTTTTGACCTGCGGGATAAGATGTGCAATGTTCTGCGGATCTCTTCATCACGGCCGATTACCGGATCAAGCTTTCCTTCCCTCGCCATTTCATTCAGGTTCTTGGCGTATTTCTGTAAAGTATTATATTGGTTACCACCGCTTTGTGAATTCACGGTATCTCCTTTACGGAGTTCGCGGATAGCGGTTTTCAATCCTTTTTCGGTTAAACCTGCATCCTTCAGCAGTTTGGCGGTGTCGTCATTTCCTCCCAGGATACCCAGCAGTAAATGCTCCACGCTTACAAACTCATCTTTGAATTCCTTGATAGCGGCTCCTGCACGCAGGATGACGTTGTTGGCATCGCGGCTGAGCGATTGACCGCCTTCACCTCCCGCCATACGCGGGTATTTGTTGATCTGTTCATTTAACTTATTGTTCACAAATGATGTGTTTACATCATTCTTCTTCAATAAGTATTCTATCGGACTATCCTCATCATTTAATAAGGCTTTGAGGAGATGTCCTGTTTCGATAGACTGGTTCTGGTTATTAAAAGCCAGTTGTTGTGCCTGTTGCAGTATTTCCTGCGATTTTATAGTGAAATTATTCAAGTTCATATCTGTCTGTTTTGCTCCTTTTTTTGTGTTATCAAACGTGTTTGGATAACAACAAACCGTGATCCAATGTTGTATATCCGGAAATTATGACATATAAAGCGAATGATTACTGCATTTTTAGCAGAAAATTAGCCTAGTAACTGCTAATTTTTCATTACAACCGCCCGTTTATTCCGGGTATATTTACGATTCACCGTTTAGCAGTTATGAAGAAACTCCTTACCTGTATCGTATATGCAGCAGCGTTATGCCAGATTACCACCGTGTTATCAGCGCAGATAACGCCGGATAAATCTATATCGATATCAGTTACTCCTGATCCACCGGCGAAGATGTCTGGCGGGATCGTTTTTACAAGTTTAAGTCACGCCATAGCCCTGGCACATATTCACCAGCAGAAAGAGCCTGGGAAAAGTGTTAATATATTGTTTCAGCCAGGCACCTATTTTTTGGACACCACCTTACTGATAACGGCCGGTTACTTTAATGGTCCTGTTACTTTCCAGGCGGCGTCCAAACAAGGCGGGCAAGTCACGATCAGTGGCGGACAAGCGCTCCAACTGCAATGGACTGCCTGGAAAAACGGCATTTATAAAGCCACACTTGATGTGCCATTTGAGTTCCATCAGCTTTATATCAATAATGAGCAGCAGATCCTTGCACGCTATCCGAACTACGACAGCAGTGCCAAACACTTTAACGGCACCGCTGCTGATGCCCTTAGTCCCGCCAGGATAAAAACCTGGCAGCATCCCGAAGGCGGCTATATCCATGCCCTGCACCGCGCTGAATGGGGTGGCTATCACTACCGCATCACCGGGGTGAAGGCAGATGGCACTTTACAGCTGGAAGGCGGCTATCAGAACAACCGGCAGATGGGTATGAATGAACAACACCGTTTCGTGGAAAATATTTTTGAAGAACTCGATGCATCGCGGGAATGGTATTACGACAAAGCCAATAAAACGCTGTACTACAAACCATTACCCGGTACCAACTTACAAAAAGCAAAAGTGGTGATATCCCGGTTTTCTGAAATTGTGGTGTTGAAAGGCGATGCAGCACGTCCCGTGAAAGATGTCACGTGGAAGGGGATACGTTTTGCTCACAGCAATGCTACGTTTATGGATACCCGTGAGCCGCTGCTGCGAAGCGACTGGGCCATTTACCGGGGCGGCGCCGTATTGCTGGATGGCACCGAACATTGCACCATCAAGGATTGTGAGTTTGATCAGAACGGCGGTAATGCGGTATTCGTCAGCAATTATAACCGTCATGCTACGATCACTGGTAATCATATCCATGATGCCGGTGGCAGTGGCGTGTGCTTTGTGGGCAATCCGGACGCCGTGAGGGCGCCGTTATTTGAATACAACCAATCACCCGTATTTGCAGGAATGGATACCGCAGCGGGCCCCAAAAGCCGCAATTACCCTGATTCCTGTGTCGCCTCTGATAACCTGATCTACCGTACCGGCCGTATCGAAAAGCAAAGCGCCGGTGTACAGATTTCGATGGCCATGGATATTACGGTGGCACATAATACCATTTATGATGTTCCCCGTGCAGGCATCAACGTGAGTGAAGGTACCTGGGGCGGACACCTCATTGAATACAATGATGTATTTAACACCGTACTGGAAACCGGCGACCATGGCGCCTTCAACTCCTGGGGACGCGACCGCTGGTGGTACCCCGATCGGGAAATGATGGATAGCATGGTGGCACTGCACCCCTGGCTGGTAAAACAGGACGCCGTGAAAACCAATGTGCTGCGTTATAACCGTTTCCGCTGTGATCATGGCTGGGACATTGACCTGGACGATGGTTCTTCCAATTATCACATCTACAGTAATGTATGCCTGAACGGCGGACTCAAACTCCGGGAAGGTTTTTTCCGCACGGTGGAAAACAATATTATCCTCAATAACTCCTTCCATCCGCATGTATGGTTTGCCAACAGTCATGATATTTTCCGTCACAATATCGTGACCAGCAGCTACAAGCCTATCGGGATTAAATACTGGGGTGATACCATCGACAACAACCTGTTTCCCGATGCAGCTGCTATGAATACTTCCACGGATGTGCATTCCCTTTCCGGCGATCCATTATTCATTTCACCGGCAAAAGGGGATTACCGTGTACAACCCGGCTCACCTGCGTTGAAGATTGGTTTCCGGAACTTCCCGATGGATCAGTTTGGGGTAGTATCGCCTGCATTGAAGAAATTGGCAGCGAAAGCACCACTACCGGTGCTGAAAACCATAACCGCTACCGGCGCCGGCATCAGCAACTGGCTGGGGGCACAGGTGAAAAATATTGAAACACTGGGAGAGCGCTCTGCTGCCGGCTTACCGGACGATAAAGGCGCATTCCTGGTAACTGTGCCCGCCGGTTTCCGCTATGCGGTAAAAGCAGGAGATGTGATCCTGCAGCTGGGTGATAAAAATGTAAGCAATGTAAAAGAGTTGCAACAGGCAACTGATTTTTACGGAGATAAAAAGGTAAAAGTGGTGATCTTCAGAAATCAGCAGCGGATGCAACTTCCCTGACAGATGTAAAAAGTATAGCGTTATTTAAAAAAGCGGAGGCTGACCAAACGAATGGTCAGCCTCCTTATCCGGCAGATGGTGCATAACTGCACCTGTTATCTCTCGCTTAATCCCACTGTTTCACTAATTCCTGGTTCTTACCGATCCAGTCCTTTACAGCAGCATCTTCCTTACCATCCGCGTCGGCCAGTGCGCCCATCAGGGAGCCTAACTGTTCACTGTTCAACTGAAACTTACGGAAGAAATTCACGGCTACGGTGTCGGATACACTGAATTCATTGTTGGCAATGGTCTGTATCTTTTCTGTTTCTCCGAACACCTTTTTAGGATCTTCCAGGAAACGGAGCTGGTAACGGGCAAACATCCAATGCGGGGCCCAGCCGGTAATTACCACCGGTTGTTTTTCATCGATGCTCTTTTTCAGTGTAGCCATCATCGCTGCTTCACTGGAGGATTGTAACTGATAGTCCAGACCGTAATCTTTCACTGCCTGTTCTGCTTTATTCATGATACCGGCGCCGGCATCAATGCCAACGATGTGGCCATCAAATTTCTTCTTTGCTGCATTCAGTTCTTCTATACTTTTTACAGCTACATAGTCGGGTACTACCAGGCCAATACGCGCGCCTTCATAGTTGGTATTCAGCACGGTTACTTTTTGTCCGAATGTTTCCATATAATTCTGGTGAGTAACGGGCATCCAGGTATCGAGGAATACATCGGCATCACCACCGGCCACGGCGGCGAATATGGGTGCTACATCTGCATTTTTGAGCGTTACGGTGTAGCCTTTCTGTTCGAGGATGTTTTTGGCCAGTTGTGTCATGGCCACACCTTCTGCCCAGTTTACATAGCCAATGGTAATTTTCTTTTCGCCTGCGCCGTTGCCGGAATTACAGGCGGTAAAGCCAACCAGTGCAGCCAGGGCGAGTGTAAGTAATTTCTTCATATCAAATGGTTTTAGTGTTTAGCACGTTGTTTTTTCTTTCCGAACGACTGGGTAATCCGATCCAGGATAATGGCCAGGATCACCACGGCGATGCCACCTTCGAAGCCCAGTCCTATTTTGAGCTGGGTAATCCCTTTCAGGACCACTTCTCCCAGTCCGCCTGCAGCGATCATCGCAGAAATCACCACCATCGACAAGGCCATCATGATGGTCTGGTTTACACCAGCCAGCAGCGTAGGCATAGCCAGTGGCAACTCCACTTTAAAAAGTAACTGCCTGGAAGTAGCGCCAAAAGAGCGGGTGGCTTCCACAATATCTTCCGGTACCTGTTTAATGCCCAGGGTGGTTAAGCGCACAGCAGGCGGCATGGCAAAAATAATGGTCGCGAATACGCCGGGGACTTTACCGAGGCCAAAGAATAATACCGCAGGAATGAGGTATACGAATGCGGGCATGGTTTGCATAAAGTCCATCAACGGGCGCATCACTTTACCGGCAGTGTTGTTTTTTGCGGCCCAGATGCCCAACGGAATCCCAATCAGCAGGGCAATCACAGCAGACACGAGGATCAGTGCCAGTGTTTCCATGGTTTGCCCCCAGTAGCCCATGCCATAGATGAGGCTGAGTCCCAGCAGTGTCATTGTCCCGACACCCCATCCGGCCCTCCTCCAGGCCAGCAATGCCAATAAGGCGATGACCACATAAAAAGGGGTAAAGGTGAGCAACCATTGTACGCTGTTCACCATGGCTTCCACACCTACTTTTACCGTTTTGAAAAACGGCCCGCAGTTATGGGTAAGCCAGTTAATGAATTGTTCTATATATGTTCCGATTTTAATCATATCAATTTCGTTTGTTCGTATCAGTTATACCGGCTGATTGCCGGTGGTTTCAATAATCAGGGAAGTCTGGGAAATAAGTCCCAGGAGTTTGTTGTTCTTCGGATCCACTACGGCTACCGGTTTATCTGTTTCTGCGATAAAAGGGAGCATCTGCTCCACTGTAGTATCCGGATAGGCCACGGGTACATCGCGGTGGATGGCGGCTTCAATGGTGGGTTCGCCACGTTTCTTTACTTCCAGTACTTCGCGGAGATACACAAAGCCGAGGAAATGTTTATCCACCGTAACCGCCGGCAGGATGTCGAGCCCGGTGGCGCGCATCTTACGCAAACTACCTTCCGGGCCATCTTTACGGAATACGGCCATGGTAGGTTTGGTATCCATCATGGAAGAAGCAGTGATAATGGTTTTGCGGTCTACTTTCTCTACGAAAGAAGACACATAATCATTGGCTGGTGCGGTGAGGATTTCTTCGGGGGTACCTACCTGGATGACTTCTCCGTCTTTCATAATGGCGATACGGTCGCCCAGGCGGATGGCTTCATCCAGATCATGTGTAATGAAGATGATGGTCTTATGCATTTTTTCCTGGAGGTCGAGCAATTCATCCTGCATCTGGGTACGGATGAGGGGATCGAGTGCAGAGAATGCCTCATCCATCAGCAATACTTCAGGATCGTTGGCCAGCGCGCGTGCGAGACCTACACGTTGCTGCATACCACCGGATAGTTCGGAGGGCAGCATTTGTTCGTAGCCCTTCAGACCTACCAGTTCCACTACTTCCGTGGCTTTGGCGTTCCTTTCCCGTGGCGCCATGCCCTGGAGTTCCAGGCCAAAGGCAATATTTTCCAGAACGGTGCGATGTGGCAGCAATCCGAACTTCTGGAACACCATGGATATTTCCTTTCTGCGGGTTTGTTGTAATGCCGCTTCATTGAGGGCAGTGATGTTGGTACCATTGAGCAGGATATCACCGGCGGTGGGCTCTATCAGGCGGTTCAGGCAGCGCAGCAAACTCGACTTGCCACTGCCGGAAAGTCCCATGATAACAAAGAACTCTCCTTTTTCTACTTGGAACGAAGCATTCTTCACGGCCACGGTACAACCGGTGGCATCGAGAATGTCTGCTTTGCTTTTACCTTCCCGGAGCAGTTGCAGCGCCGTCTGACGTTCGCGGCCAAAGATGAGGGTGAGGTTATCGATTTGAAGTTTAGGCATCTGTAAAGTGTTTAGCTGTCCGCTGCCGGTGAATCTTTTCTCCATTAGCGTGTAGCGGTGAATAATTAAAAGTAGTAGCCGATGTTCATGTTGAACCGGCTATGCCATCCGGCATCCGTATTTCCGGCAGCAAGGGCTTCTGTCCATACAGGACCCAGCCATGGATGGTTCTTTCCGGCGGCCCAGTCTATATAAGTGTAGATGTGCCCGGCGGTGATCATACATCCCAGTACATTCATCTGTGTATCTGCAAAACCGGTTTCCGGTTTATGCATATAGGAGTAATCGTTGTAGAAAGTAAGTGTGCTGACCGGCCCCCAATGCACCGGTTGTGTATACGACAGCGAAGCGGTGTGCATAAAGCTGCGGGCAGCTACCTGGTAAGCAGCGCCGTAGGCCGCCATGTCTATTGCTTTTTCAAACTGCGTTGAGTCGGCAACGTTATATTGATAGTACATCGACTGCAGTTTGAGATTCCACCGGCGCCAGTTAAGATTGGTATGTAGTGCAGCGGCCCAGTGGCTTCCCATGTTGCCTGAAGGGATGTTGTACAAACCACCCAGCATCACGGAAGCGCCTATACTGTTATTCGCATCAAAGAAATATTCCGTGCGCACATTTCCCTGGTTTACTTCTTTATTTCTTCCGGCTACATCGTAGGAATAACGGCCCGGATCTATTTCTGTTTTATCACCAAAATTCAGTTCCTCTGCGTTCTTGAAAAACGCGACCTGGTAAAGCCAATGGGGATTGCGTCGTTCAAATTTGACCCCCATGTCGTAGTCATCTTCCTTACCTACATAATAAGGCAGGTTAAAGAACCAGCTGTGGGAGTTGTAGGTCTGGTTACCAAACGGCACCTGTGTAAGGCCGATGTCGATATGTGTGCTGTCATTAAAGTGATAACGAACGTATCCTTCCTTTAGCATGGCGCCGCCAAAGTCCTTCGAATAAAAGCGGTATTCGGCGTGCAGTGATAAGCCTTTCCACGCCGCATCTGCATTAACACGGAACATATCGAAGCCGAAATCGCCACCCCGTTTTACCTGTTCTTTTTTCCAGGTAGAGAGGTTGTAATTAAAGCGCAAGGCTCCGCCTATGTGAAAGGTGGGCTTATCTTTTCTGGTTTCGGTACTATCCTGTGCAACAACAAGCATACTGGGCAAGAGAAGCAGTAAGCATAGCAAAAACCAATACGATGATTGTTTAATCATAGTTATCAATTTTTAAATATGTTTAAGCTGATCTTTTTCCTGGCGACATAGGAATTCTATGTGCATGCAACTGCAAAAAACAGCTAGCCGGAAAGGGAAACCGGGCACGATGTGGCCCGACAAATGATCAAATCCAATAAATATTGACTGTTATAGCGTATTGCATCGTGCGCGGAAGGCACATTCAACAGTCGGAAATTGCGTTAAGCGAAGTAAAGGTACGATATAATGACCGGGCAGCCAAGAGAAAACGATAAAAAAGTTCACATCTACCTAAAAATCAATCTCTTAATAATCAGCATTTATATGTTAAAACTTATATCTGAATGTTTATTATTACGGGAATCAAACAACGCGGGCGGCTCTGTTGTTATAAAAGTCCTTGCAGTGCAACTGTACATTCCTGCTAACAGCTGGATGATTTAGAATCAGAACTATCATCACATTCTTCATCATTTAAACCCTACAATTATGTCTTTCGATTTACTGGAAAGCGCTAAAAGTATTTTCAACAATAATGTCGTTAGTCAGGCTTCCTCACAACTGGGAGAAAGCGAGGGCGGCATCCAGAAGGCTATAGGTGGTATTATACCGGTGGTACTAACAGGCTTGCTGAATAAAGCCGGATCAGCCGGCAGCGCTGGTGGTTTGCTCGACCTGGTAAAAGGAGTGGCAGGAGATGCAAATCCCTCTGCTATTACCGGCGCCTTACAGGGCGGAGCAGGCGGTTTACTCAGTAAAGGCGCAGACCTGTTACGCAGTTTATTTGGCGACAAGGTAAATGCGATCATCGGCATGTTAGCTTCCTATGCCGGTATCAAGGAATCATCTGCCAGCACCCTGCTGCAATCCGCAGCACCGGCCACGCTTGGCACAGTAGGACAATACGCTGCTCAAAACAATCTATCTCCCAACTCCTTCCTTTCCCTCCTGGATTCGCAGAAAGACAAGATCCTGGGAGCCATTCCGGGAGGATTGAATATTGCAGGTGTACTCGGACTCGCCAATATCGGCGACCTTGGCAAAAAGCTGGGCGGCCTGCTTCACCTGGATACGGCTACTACCACTGGTGGCGCCGTGAATATAAAACCGGAGGCCAGATCCAGCAATCGCTGGGTATGGTCGCTACTGCTCATTCTCGTTGCCATTATCCTGTTATGGTACCTGATGCGTGGCTGCGGAAGCGGTAAACACGACAATACCGTTATCACCGATAGTGTTACTACCAGTCAGCTGGCCGATTCTGCCACCATGAGCGTTACGGAAGGTGGCCCGGTAGTTACCCGTGAAAGCATCCAGGTAACACTGCCCGATGGCACCGTACTGGACGCCTATAAAGGTGGTATAGAAGACCAGCTGGTCACTTTCCTGAAAGATGACAGCCGCCCGGCCGGCAAGGATGTCTGGTTCGATTTCGACAACCTCAATTTCAAAACCGGTAGTGCGGAGCTTACGGAAGAAAGTATGAAACAGGTAGGCAATATTGCTGCGATCATGAAGGCATTTCCTAAAGCTAAAATCAAGATTGGCGGTTATACCGACCGTACCGGCGATAGCACCCTGAATCTGAAGCTGTCGAAAGACCGCGCAGAATCTGTGGTAACTGCCCTGAAGAACAGTAAAACTGATACCAAACAATTACTCGGTGCAGAAGGCTATGGTTCACAGTTTGCCAAAGCTGCCGCTACAGCGCCTGACGAGGAAAAGAAAAAAGACAGGCATATTTCTGTGAGTGTAAGAGAAAAATAACAAGAAGAGCTGAATAAAGTAAGAGCTGCCTCATCATCTGTGTGGGGCAGCTTTTCTTTTGAAACGAACGGGGAAATCTGCGTATGTGGGGAGCCGTGACAATATGTTAAAGCCCCAATTAAAAAAATTGATTTTACTTTGGCATACTTATGATTTCCATATGCATCAGCAACTACCCCTTCTTCTGGCCCTGGTAGCCATTATTGTATTGATTGAAATGCTGGCAACCAAATTAAGGATTGCCTATCCTGTGTTGCTGGTAATAGCCGGGTTATCGGTGAGCTTTATACCCGGGCTGCCGAGGGTACAGATCGACCCGGATATGATCTTCTTTATTTTCCTGCCGCCGTTGTTATCTGATGCCGCCTGGAGTGTTGCCTTCAAGGAAATGTCCAAATGGTGGCGCATGATTGGCAGCTTTGCATTCCTGGTAGTGCTCTTTTCAGCCTTTGCGGTGGCGCTGCTGGCCAACTACCTGATCCCTGGCTTTACACTGGCGCTGGGTTTTCTTCTCGGCAGCATCGTATCACCACCCGATGCAGTAAGCGCGGGAGCGATCATGAAATTTGTAAAAATCCCCAGATCCATGGCAGCTATACTGGAAGGGGAAAGTTTGCTTAACGATGCGTCTTCTCTGATCATTTTCAAATTTGCGCTCATTGCGGTAGGTTCGGGACAATTCATTTTCCAGGAGGCATTCGTTGATTTTTCCTGGATGGTAATGGGTGGCGTGGGACTTGGGTTGATATTCGGATGGCTCTTCATGCAGGCGCATAAACGCCTCCCTACCGATGCGCCATCAGATATTGTGTTTTCGCTTATTGAGCCTTATTTCCTTTACTGGATTGCCGAAACGGTGCATAGCTCCGGAGTACTCGCGGTAGTAACGGGTGGCCTCTTCCTGGCCAACCGGCGTTTCTCCTTTCTGTCCAGCTCCAGTCGTGTGATGGGCCGAAGTTTCTGGGAAGCCCTCATCTTTATCCTGAATGGTGTGGTGTTTATGCTGATCGGCCTGGAACTGCCGGAAGTGGTAGCGGGTTTACGTGCGGACAATACCCCCCTGAGCGAAGCTATTTTTTATGGTGTACTGGCCACTGCGGTACTGATCTTTGCGCGGATTCTCAGTTCATATGCCGCGATGCTGGCTACACGTATATTCCGACCCGGTGTGGCATCGAAGATGCTGAGCAGGAGTACACGCCGTTTACTAACGTTGCCGCTGTTAATGGGCTGGACCGGCATGCGGGGCGTGGTGTCCCTGGCAGCAGCATTGGCTATTCCTACCCAACTGCATGGCCACCCGTTTCCTCACAGGAACCTTATCCTGTTTATTACTTTCGTGGTGATCCTGCTTACGCTCCTGATACAGGGCCTTACGCTGCCCTTTCTTATCAGGCGTTCGAATATCAATGTTCATACCAATGAAGAGCCGAAAGATGCGCTGAAAGCGAAGGTAAAAAGGTTGATGGTGGAGGAAACAGTAAGACTATTAAGAGAAAAACAAGTGAAAGGGCTGCTTACCGACCAGAAGTTGCAGCATATGATTGAGCAATGGGAAAATAAAATCCGGCAACCGGAAAATGCAGGCTTAAGTGAAACCGCAAAATATCATTACCTGGAGTTGCTGGAAGAGCAGCGACAGTTCCTGGTCGGGATGAACAAGGATCCGGAATTTCCGGACGAGATTATCCGCTGGCAGATATTCCAGATAGACCTGGAAGAAGAGCGGATCAAGCTTTTATAGTTAAACAACAAAGCGGGCCAATGGCCCGCTTTGTTGTAGTGCTTATTCCTTTACCAATACCAGGCGGCTACGGTCGGACCGCAAAATTGCCCCATAGAATTTAACCAGTTCGGGATAATCCGCTGCCGGAAAGATCCCATCCTTATGTTCTATCTTTCGTATATACGTCAGGGTATTCCCCTTCAGGGAAACGCTGGCACTGTAATGGCCAAACTTACCTGTAATGGTTACCGGCTGCGGAAGCGACTCCGGCTTATATCCTGCCGGCAGGATAATACTCGCAGAGTCAATATCCCGGTAAGGAAATTCAAACTGGAGTTCTGAAACACGTGGGCCTTCTTCCTCTAATTTCCTGCCACTGCGGGTCATGATATTCGGCACTACGAACATACGTTTACCCGTTACCGTTGCATAGTTGTTTGCTTTGATCTGTATATGTTCTTCAATAGAAGGAAGCGTTGTGCCGTTTTCTTTACACTGGTAATCGTTAATATCATAGCTCCCGAAATCAAGTCCTTTGCGTAACAGTTCCAATTGTTTTTCACGACTGAGTGAATGCAGGCGGTCGTGCAGATGGTCCTGCTGCAAACCGGTATAAAAAGTACTGGCATTGATATCGATATTACCACTGGAATCGATAGTAGCCGTAATATGCCGTATCTGTTCGTTGCTGCTGATTCCATATACCGGTGTATGCGCGAGCTTACTGTTTTCTGCATCTACCAGCAGCACTGGTCTGTTGTCCGTAAAATTACCCAGATAACCGGCGGGCAGTGTATTGCTGGTACATTCCAGCCAGGTGGTATCTTTTTCGCCGGGTACACAGAGGATCACGTGGTTGAACTGCGGAGAGGGAAAATCTGCTTCAAAGCTATGCTCGTCGTCACCTGCTTTTACCAATGCCCAATTGGACCTGATACCAGCTTCTTTGAGCATCGACATCATAAAGTTTGTCAGTGCTTTACAATCGCCATATCCGTTTGCAGCTACCGAAGCGGCATCAAAGGTTTGCCAGCCGCCAATTCCCAGGGTGATATCGATATAACGGTAATTCTGTTGCAGGTATCGATACAATGCTTTTATCTTCTCTTCCCGGCTGAGTCCCTGTGTGAGCGTGGCTACTTTGCTTTTGATGGCATCGGGCAATACGTCGCGGCCTTCATTCAGCTGCCAGGCAAATTTGCCAAAGTCTTTCCAGGTATTCAGGTTACCCTTAAACCCTCCCATGGTAAAGTCCGATGGGCATAGCAATATGCTGGGAGTACGGCGATAGAATTCTGTGGCGTATGATTCCTTCTTCATCGCGGGTAGTTGCTTTACTTCCCAGGTATAAATCTTATTTTCTTTTTCTGTGGTGACCACCGGCTGGCCATTGTAGCGATAGCTCTGATACCGCAGTGCGTATGTGGCGGGTGCTGTTATTGTCAGTTTACCCAGTTCTACGGTGCAATCGCTTCCTGCCTGCGGTGTCCAGGAAGGTAAAAAGAACAGTGAATTGTAACGCATTTCAACAGTATATTCTACCGTATAAGGATATACGCTGTAGTTGAACTGATGATGTTTGATACGGGTATCTGTCATGAGTGTACCTCCGCCCGCACCGCTCACATCCTGGATATCGCTTTGTTTCAGGCGTTTCACCAACCGGCCTTCGGCATCAAACAGGGCGCCGCTGATAGAACGGATATCCTGTAATTTGTTATAGAATAACATCACTTCTGTGTCTTCCGCACCCGCTTCATCAAGTACGGTAGTCACATAATGAAAAATGACCCTGGCCTCTGTCTCATCAATTATTCTGATGGTGGTTTCATCGATGCGCCTTACCAGGTGCGCGTCCTTTTTCAGTGAGTCGGGAATATCTTTTGCAGGGTATACCGGATCTCCTCCTTTTGCGGTAGGAGCCGCCATACACAGTAACAGCGCCAGACCGGTTGATAATAGTTTACCCATACTTTATTTTTTCTTTTTTAATACAATCTGCTCTGCTTCCTTCTTCACTATGAGATCATAAAATTCACGCAGGGAGGGATAGTCTTCCGGCGTGAAGTTGGCCTTGGTCAGCCTTACGCGGCAGCGCAGCTGGATGTGCCTGTCTACCTGCTGGATGAGGTACTGGAACTGGCCTTCGTTCTCATTATAATTAGCGATGGCTGGTTTGGGTATTTCATCCACTTCATAACCATCCGGGATATCCATGTTGAAAGAAAACACTTCATCATACACGGCATTCATTTCCACGGGGAACTTACGTTCCATAGCTTTGAAGGGATTCCTGGTGGTAGCTTCATTGAGAAGTGGATTGATGTATAATATATCTCCCTCTCCCATCTGCATTTTGAAATCGTATTTTATCATCACCGGCGACTCCAGTTCTTTGAGGTCCTCGATAGCTTTATTTTCCAGTGAGATTTCGCCCGTATAGGATTTTGTCACCTGTTTAAAATACTCGTCTATACTTTTCTCTTTCACTGCTGCTCTTACGCCGAAAGACTCCAGGTAGGTGGGTCTTTGTGCGAATGCACCGGATACCATACCATTCTCTATTTTTCCGAGGATAACGCTGGTATACTTCTGTTCTCTCAGTGAATCTGCGCCCAGGATCACAGGTTCTGCAAACTCGTCGAGCATCCTGGCTGCGCCGTTGTAACATCTGGCAGGCAGTTTTCCAAAGCCCATCAAAGGTTCAGAGGCATCCAGTTTTACATATTCATCTCCCAGGTTCAACCCAACAATCAGGTAATTAAAGTGGGTATATAAAGGATAGAACTGGTATACGTATCCGTTTGCGCGGGTGCTGAGTAACAGCGGCGTAGCAAACAGGTTTGCTTTTTTCAGCATGGCCACCAGCAGCATATTGATCTCCGCCACATTACCACTCTTTGAATTGAAGACGGATTTCAATGATTTATCCATCCACATGGTACTGTAGTTGCTACAGGTATAATTATCGCGTACCCAGTTATAGATATTTTTTGCTTTGTCGGCATCTGTTTTGGCGCCTTTTGTCAGCTCCTCCACTTTATCAGACAGGAAACCGTTGTTAGGTTTCAATACGCCTCCCAGGTATTCTGATTCCATCAGGTCTTTCATCAGTTGCGGCCAGGTACTTTGTACCGGCTTACGTGGCTCGTCGGGCCAGTTGTAGGCCGACAGCTGAAATTCTATCCGGTTTACGTAGTTATCTACTGTAGTGATAAAGCTTTCCTGGTTAATGGGTGGTACATCTTTCAGTGCCCATTTATAGGTAGATACCTGTGGACTCACCGTAAAAGACCTGGCAGAAGCCATACTTCCCGACGCATCTGATCTGAGCGAGAAAGTAGTACGGGAAGCTGTTTTTGTTTTCACCACATATTCTTCATATCCCTGAGGGATCAATACATAATCAAAATATTCAGGAATAGCGACGCTGTACTCACTCCATAAACGGGGGTATTTGCCCTGGAAATCCCAGGAACGTAAATGTCTGAAAAAAGGAGAGGTGACACTAAAGGTATATTCGATGATAGATCCAGGTTTCACGGCTGGTAACGTAAATCTTTTTACCATGAGTGACTTATCCTGTTTATCGTTGAAAACGTTTTCGCTTTCCAGTTTCGTTTCCACGATCTGACCGTTTTCAAGATTATAGGTAGCTGCTTTCAGGTTTTGGAGACGTTCTTCTCCTGCCTCTGATTTATTGAGGGATACCTGCACGGTAGCTACGTCGTAGCCATTGGGATCGATGATCTTAAACCTGCGGTGTACTTTATAGATGAGCCGGAGACCGTTTCCATCTGATTCAAAAGCAGAAGAACCTATTTCGGATAAAACAATGGCATGGGCGCCGGTATCTTTCTCGGATCTCTGAATAGCAAATTCTTCTTTGGAAACTTTGCCGAATTTCATTTTACTACCATCCTGGGCATAGGTAAACAAGGCGAACAAACAGCCGACAACCGTCATCGGCATTACAAAGGTATAGCGCATACAGTTAGGGCATATGGGATAATATGCCGGCCTAAGATATAAATAATATAGTAATTTTGCCCGGATGACCCACACTTTATTCATAAAAGAGCTGGCGAAAGAACTGGGATTTGACCATTGCGGCATTGCAAAAGCGGAGCAGCTGGACGACGATGCGCGCAGGCTGGAAAACTGGCTGAATAAAGGTATGCATGGCAACATGCAATACATGGAAAATCATTTCGACAAAAGGATAGATCCGCGAAAGCTCGTAGATGGCGCGCAATCGGTGATCACCCTGCTGTTTAACTACTTCCCCTCCGAGCGGCAACGCGACGACGCCCCGCGTATTTCCAAGTATGCTTATGGAAATGACTATCATGAAGTAATCCGGGCACGGCTGAAAACCATGTTATTACGGATGCAGGAGCGCATTGGTCCTGTGCAGGGCCGCGGTTTCGTAGATTCTGCACCCGTACTGGAGCGGGCCTGGGCAAAACGCAGTGGGCTGGGCTGGCTCGGTAAAAACGGTAACCTGATCCATAAGCAGGCCGGTTCTTTTTTCTTTATAGCCACCCTCATCACGGATATCCCGCTGGAATATGACGGACCGGTAGCCGATTTCTGCGGCTCCTGTACGCGTTGCCTGGATGCCTGTCCTACGGAAGCTATTGTGGCGCCCGGCGTGGTAGACGGCAGCAAATGTATCTCCTACTTTACCATTGAGCTGAAAGAACAACTGATCCCTGATAAGATGAAAGGGCAGTTTGATGACTGGATGTTTGGCTGCGATACCTGCCAGGATGTTTGTCCCTGGAACCGTTTTGCCAAAGCCAATAAAGAAGCCGAATTTACTCCGGTACCGGCTATACTGAACTTTTCTACCCGCGACTGGGAAGAAATGACAGAAGAAGCTTTTAAGACCATCTTCCGCCACTCCCCCCTGAAGCGCAGTAAATTTGCCGGTATCCGGCGAAATATCAATTTCCTGAAATATTAGCGGTTGGCTGCTTTTATGAGCCATTGCGTCAGATCCCCTGCTGCCTCATAGTTCTGGAAAGATGCCGGCAGCCTGCTCCCATTCACATATTCGTTGTAAAACCAGGGGTCACCCACAGCAAACACGGTTCCCCTGCCAACTCTGGCAACGGCCATGATTACATGTGCACCGTCCTTATATACCGCACGGGCGGGCGATTTCAGCGTCAGGGTAGATAACTCCTTGATATAGACCTTTC
The DNA here is from genome assembly GCF_900110835.1 of Chitinophaga arvensicola. Lineage (GTDB taxonomy): Bacteria > Bacteroidota > Bacteroidia > Chitinophagales > Chitinophagaceae > Chitinophaga > Chitinophaga arvensicola. The sequence goes on along the minus strand of NZ_FOJG01000001.1, from coordinate 3,512,225 downwards.
TTCCACCCCGGAATATTTCATGCCCTGCAGGGATATGAAACGCGCCCTGTTCCCAGTTCTGCCCCTGTACCCGGTTACGGCTATCTCCGTTAAAATGAATTCCGAATTTTTCGCTGAGGAGATTAAAGCGTGCAAACTCCGCATTGGCAGAATCATTTTCCAGCAATACCAGTACCCCACCAGCTTTTACCCAGTTGTAAATAACACCGGCATCCTTTTCATTCATGTAGTTGGGATGGGCAGATTCTTTTTCGGTATCCGGGTCTATGATGATATAGATCCCCGTCTTTTTCAGGTTGGCGGCGGTGGGCGCCGTCAACAGGCTGTCTTTTTTCACGCCAAGGGAATCAAAAATATGCCCCCAGAGCGATACACCCCCATCATCCGTTTCCCCCCACACGTAGTGCCACCTTACCGGGTTGCCGGCCTTATCCGGCTTTGATTCATTATTGTAATAATAGTCTAGCGTAACAGTTCCTCCCTTAGCGGGCGACAACTGCGCGAAGGCGGCAGTGATCACACCTCCTAACAGCATCATACTTAAAGCAATACGTTTCATGGATTTTCAGATTGGCAAAAAAATACTCATTTATCTTTAAAGATTATAATCTGAAATTATCCAGCCACAGAAAAAAATGCGCGTCCGGAAGGTTTTTTATTTTTTTTTAAATATTGTTTGCTAATTTCTTGACATTCGTTTTACCTTCACCTACTTTTGTATAGCAAGAGGCTGGCTACCCCAATTAAAAACTGCAAATATCATTTATCATATACCGGTTATGCCGGATTTTTAGCTGATTAACTTTTTATGGACCTGAGTGCCATAACGTGGAATTTTAGCAATAAAGGTCGAATTCTTTCGACCTTTCTTTTTTTGTATCCGTTTATTACTATATTGTTGCGCCATTATAATTGTCAGGCCAACAATTTTTCAACCAAGGTGTGCGTACATGCGGAAGCGGGTCCTTATAGTCATTTTTTCCTTTCTCTTTACCACTGCAATGCAGGGGCAAACCCTTCCCTATCAGTTTAACCGGATTGATATTAACCAGGGCCTGTCCAATAACCAGGTAAACTGTATTTTCCGGGATAGCACCGGTTTTATGTGGATTGGTACCGTGTCGGGACTGAACCGCTTCGATGGCTACCACTTTACCGTTTACCAGCACGACCTGCGGGATACCACCTCCCTGACAGACAATAACATCAATAAGATCATGCCCGGACCGGGACAGCAGCTCTGGATCCAGACCCGCAGCGGTATCAACATTTACGACCCGGTCAGCACACGCTTTAACCGGCATCCCGAACAGGTCCTGCAACAATGGGGCATCCCGGGCAATGTAATCACTGATATTGTAAACGACAACCACGGCAACTATTGGTTCCTTCACCCTACTGCCGGGATTTTCCTGGTGCACAACCAGCAAAAAGCACTTTCTTTCAAACATACTGCCGATACCGCCAGTATCGCCACCAATACCGTATCCGCACTGCTTCCCGACAAAAGTGGCCATTACTGGCTCCTGCACAGCAATGGCATTCTTGAAAAAATGGATGCCCGCAACCATCGGATCATTTACCGCAACACAACGCTCGTTCGCCCCCAAAGCCCGGGTACCACCTGGTCTATGGCGGCAGATATGGATGGAGACCTCTGGCTCTTCAGTAACAACGAAGACAACGGAGCTTACTATTTTGAAGCCGGCACCGGCCGCTTCCGGCATATCGACCAGTCTACTCCCGGGCTTCCCCTGAATAACAACATTGTAAGAGGTATTGTACCGGATAACAATGGTTTCATCTGGATCGGCACCGATCATGGCGGGATCAATATCATCGATAAGAAAAAACAGACGATCCGGTATATAGAAAATATCCCGGAAGATAACCGCAGCCTGAGCCAGAACAGCATTACCAGTCTTTATAAAGACAATACCGGTATCATATGGGTAGGCACTTTCAAAAAAGGACTGAATTATTACCATGAAAACATGGTCAAATTCCCGCTGTACCAGTACCAGGCGTATAGCCGTAACAGTTTGCCTTACAATGATGTGAACCGTTTTGTGGAAGATGCTGCCGGCAATCTCTGGATCGGTACCAATGGCGGCGGATTGATCTATTTTGACCGCAGCCGCAACAACTTTACCCAATACCGGCATGAACCCGGCAACAATAACAGCATTTCCGGGAATGTAATCGTAAGCCTCTGCATAGATCATAACCGGCAGCTATGGATAGGTACCTACTTCGGGGGATTGGACCGCTTCGATGGCCGGCGCTTTATTCATTATAAACACAACCCCGCCGATACCAACAGCATCAGCGACAACAGTATCTGGGAAGTACTGGAAGACAGCCGGCACCAGCTATGGATAGGGACCCTCAGCGGCGGCCTTAACCGAATGGACCCCGCCACCGGGCAGTTCAGACACTACCGGAAAGAAGTGCCGTCTAAATATATCGCAGCATTGATGGAAGACCGGCAGGGAAATCTCTGGATAGGTACCTCCGATGGACTGGATGTACTGCAGCTGTCGACCGGCACATTTAAACATTACAGCAATACCCCGAATGTTCCCGGCAGCCTGAGTCATAACAACGTGGTATGCATTTTCCAGGACAGCCAGGACCACATCTGGATAGGTACCCGCGAAGGACTGGACCTTTATCACCGCAAAGACAACAACTTCCGTACATTCCGGAAGGAAGACGGCCTGCCGGATAATTCTGTCCTCAATATCCTGGAAGCCAATGATCACAGTTTGTGGATGAGTACTCCCAATGGATTATCCAATATGATGATCCGGGAAGGCGCCACCCCCACCTATACTTTTAAAAATTACGATGAATCCGATGGCCTGCAAGGCAAAGACTTTAATGAAAACGCCGCCCTGAAAACCAGTCGCGGGGAACTCATCTTTGGCGGTGGTAATGGCTTCAATCTTTTTTATCCGAATGCCATTGCCCTTAATAATAACCTGCCTCCCGTAGTACTCACGGATCTCCAGATCTTTAATAAAAGCATATTGCCCGGTGAACAGGTCAACGGCCGCATCCTGCTGCAGGCCTCTATGCCCGAAACGCGCAGCATCACCCTGAAACATAAGGAAAATGTTTTTTCACTGGAATTTGCCTCCCTCAACTATTTCCATCCGGAGAAAAACCGGTATGCCTATATGCTGGAAGGCTTTAATAAAGACTGGCTGTATACTGACGGCCTCCAACGAAAAGCAACATTCACCAACCTGGATCCGGGAGAATATACATTCCGGGTAAAAGCCTCTAATAACGATGGTGTCTGGAATGAAGAAGCACTTACCCTGAAAATCCGGGTGCTGCCTCCTTTCTGGAAAACCTGGCCCGCCTTTATCGGCTATGCGCTGCTGATCCTGGGCGCCCTGCTGCTGGCCCGCCGGATCATCCTGGAGCGGGAACGGCTCAAATTCCGGGTAGCGCAGCAAACACAGGAAGCGGCACGGATGCACGAACTGGACGCCCTGAAGATCCGTTTCTTTACCAATGTGAGTCATGAATTCAGAACCCCGCTCAGCCTGATCATTGCCCCGCTGGAAAAGATGATGCGCCAGTCGGCCGACAGCGGCTTAAAAGTACAACTGGAACTGATGCAGCGTAATGCCCGGCGTTTACTCAACCTGGTCAACCAGTTACTCGACTTCCGTAAAATGGAAGTACAGGAAATAAAATTACATCCCGCCGAAGGCGAAATCATCGGGTTTATAAAAGACCTGACCTCCTCCTTTTCCGACCTGTCCGAGAAAAAGCATATCCAGCTTAATTTTCAGAGCGATATACAGGAACTGACCATGCTATATGATGCAGATAAAATAGAAAAGATCCTTTTCAACCTCCTATCCAATGCCTTTAAATTTACACCTGAAAACGGCAGTATATCCGTTCACGTTAGCTACCAGGAGAACAGTCAACAGCTGGAGATAGCCGTAAAAGACACCGGTATTGGTATTCCACCGGAAAAACAGGCACATATCTTTGAAAGGTTCTTTCAGCATGAAGTACCTGCTTCTATGGTAAACCAGGGCAGTGGTATAGGCCTGTCTATTACCAGGGAATTTGTGAAGATGCATGGTGGCAGCATCAGTGTAGACAGCGCCCCGGAAATGGGCAGCTGCTTTACCGTGTGTTTGCCGGTAAAAACAGTAACAGCAACAGTTGCCGGAACGGTACAGGAAGTAATCAGCACCGCCGCACATATTCCTCCCTCAGTTCCGGTCAACAGCAACAGTAAAAAACCGGTGGTTTTACTGGTAGAAGATAATGAGGACTTTCGCTTTTACCTGAAAGATAACCTGGGACAGTATTTCCAGATCATAGCCACCGAAAACGGGGCGGCAGCCTGGAAAGTATTGCAACACACCCTCCCCCATCTCATCGTCAGCGATATTTCGATGCCGGAAATGGATGGCCTCGAACTCTGTAAGAAAATACGCGGACAACAGCGGACAGCCCACCTGCCTGTTGTGCTGCTCACAGCGAGGGCGGAAGAAGCCCAGCAACTGGAGGCCCTGGAAACCGGGGCGTCCGACTACATTACCAAGCCATTTAATTTTGAAGTACTATTATCGCGGATCAAAAATATCATCTCCCAACAGTCGTCGCTCCGGAAAACATTCCAGCAGCATATAGCAGCCAATCCCAGCGAAGTGGCTGTTTCTTCCGCGGATGAACAGTTTATACAAACCGCCTTACAGATTGTAGAAAAGAATATCGCCAACCCCGACTTCTCCGTAGAAGAACTGAGCAAAGCGCTTTTCATGAGCCGGGTATCTGTCTATAAAAAGATCCTGGCCCTCACTGGCAGGTCTCCCATCGAATTTATCCGTAGTATCCGTTTAAAGCGTGCGGCACAACTGCTCGAAAAAAGCCAGCTGACAGTAGCAGAAGTGGCCTATGAAGTAGGCTTCAATAATCCCAAATATTTTACGAAATACTTTAAGATGGAGTACAACGTGCTGCCTTCCGTATACGGGAAGAAGAAATAATGCTGCTACATCAATACTACATCATGCCGTAAAACAACAAAAGTGCCCTATCAAATAACGAAATGCGCCCCCTTCCTACGGGGCGCATAGAATAATTTTGCCGGATCTGTTATTACTACCAACTATGTTCAAGCAAAACTTTAAACGGAGCAACCGGCTTTACCTCATTCTCGAAATTCTGCTGTTGGGTCTGATCACCGTATCACTCATCGGCCTCTTCCTGCTGTAAACGCTTTAAAACCAATGTCATGCTGTTTCAATTATTAACATTCAATGCCCATACCGGTATCAATTGAATACCCTCATCAGGCAGGTGGTTAACATAATCGCCCTACATCTAAAACATACCCGTACCCTGCGATTCCCGGGGGCCCGTTATTTTTGTTTTCACACGTTCTGAAGTAAAACACGTTTTGAAAATAAACATACATGTCCCCCACGGACCTGTGTAAACACCACGTTCAACCAACGAAAAAAATCCGTTCAAATATGCAGATAAAGAGGGCGATACCGATCGTACTAATGACGTTGCTGACCTCCTGGTGTTATGCCGGGCAGGTCGACAAACTATCAGATGGTTTATTGATACATTTAAAAAATCCTGCGCCCAACGGGGTCAGACAAGTGAAATTACAGGTGATCTCTGATAAGGTGATCCATGTAACCGCCACAGCAGACGAACATTTCAACGGATCTCCGAGCCTGATGGCAATAGATATACAGGGCAATTCCGTAAAGTGGGATTCAGAAGAACACCCCGGAACAGTAACCCTGACAACTGCCAGTCTTACTGCCACTGTAGCACTCCATACCGGCGAAGTGGAATTCAGGGACAAAGCAGGCCGCCTCATTTTACAGGAAGCGCGTGGTGGGGGTAAAAGCTTTACCCCCGTTACTATCGACGGTAAATCTTTATACCGCATCCGGCAGGTATTTGAATCTCCGGCCAATGAAGCATTCTATGGGCTGGGACAACACCAGACCGGTTTAATGAACTACAAAAACCAGGATATAGATCTCACCCAGTATAACTCTGTAGCAGCAGTACCTTTCCTCGTATCAAACCGTAACTATGGAATATTGTGGGATAACTATTCCATCACCCGCTTCGGAGATAACCGCCCATTTGAGCAATTGTCTGCCTTACACTTAATTTCAGCAGAGGGGAAAGCAGGTGGTTTAACAGCTACTTACGGCGACCGCTATAATAATACCGTGTATGTGAAAGCAGTGGAAGATAAAATTGATTATGAATTCCTGGACAAATTAAGCGCATTACCCGCCGCCTTTCCCATGGTGAAAGGAAAAGTGACCTGGGAAGGTAGCGTAAATGCGGATGAAACCGGGGAGTTTAAATTCTTCATGACTACCTCCGGGTACACCAAAGTATGGATAGACGGACAACTGAAACTCGACAGGTGGCGGGAAAGCTGGAACCCCGGTGCTTCGGTGTTCCGCCATCAGCTCCGGAAAGGGAAAGCAACATCCATCAAAATAGAATGGATTCCTGAAACTACGCAATCCTTCATTTCCCTCAAATTTCTCTCTCCCACACCGGCTGCAGAGGTAGATAAAATGCAGTTATCGTCTGAAGCGGGTGAGCGTATTGATTACTACTTCATGTACGGACAAAATACCGACGAGGTGATCAGTGGCTACCGGCAGGTAACCGGCAAAGCCACCATGATACCGCGTTGGGCACTGGGCTTCTGGCAAAGCAGGGAAAGGTATAAAACGCAGGACGAAATTGAAAACACCGTAGCGGAGTTCCGCAAAAGGAAAATTCCGCTGGACAATATCGTATTGGACTGGAGCTACTGGAAACAGGACGAATGGGGCAGCCAGCAATTTGACGCTGCCCGTTTTCCCGATCCGGAGGGCATGATCAACCGCCTGCATCAGCAATACCATACTAATTTCATGATCTCTGTATGGCCGAAATTCTATGAAGGTATCGGCAATTACAAATTATTCGACCGTAAAAACTGGCTCTACAAACAGAATATCAAAAACAGGCAGCGCGACTGGATAGGTAACGGCTACGTATCTACGTTTTATGATGCTTTTAATCCCGAAGCACGCAAACTGTTCTGGAGCCTGTTGCAAAAGAACCTGCTCAGCAAGGGAGTAGATGCCTGGTGGCTGGACGCAACCGAGCCGGATATCCTATCCAATGCCTCCATAGCAGACCGTAAATCATTGATGAACCCAACAGCATTGGGATCTTCCACACAATACTTTAACACGTATGCATTGGTAAATGCTCAGGGCATTTATGAAGGGCAGCGGGCAGCAAAACCCGGTCAACGGGTATTTATCCTGACCCGCTCTGCCTATGCAGGCCTGCAACGCTATGCAGCCGCCACCTGGAGTGGTGACATCGCCGCCACTTTTGAAGAGTTCAAAAGACAGATTCCCGGCGGCCTCAATTTCAGCATGTCTGGTTTGCCTTACTGGACCACCGATATCGGCGGTTTCTTCGTGGAAGATAAATACGACCATCCGAACCCGGAGGGACCTGCACTGGAAGAATGGCGGGAACTGAATACCCGCTGGTTCCAGTATGGCGCTTTCTGCCCGCTGTTCCGCTCACATGGGCAATACCCCTACCGGGAGATGTTTAACATCGCTCCTGACAGCAGCGAAGCTTACCAGTCAATGTTATACTACGACCAGCTGCGTTATCGCCTGCTGCCTTATCTCTATGCAGTAGCCGGCAGCACTTACCACCACGACTATACGCTGATGCGGGGCCTGGTCATGGATTATGGCGCAGATACCGCCGTATTAAATATCCGCGACCAGTACATGTTCGGCCCTTCCCTGCTGGTGAATCCTGTAACGGACTACCATGCACGCAGCCGCGAATTATACCTGCCGGCTGGTAACGGCTGGTATGATTTCTATACCGGAAAATATGAAGCTGGTGGCCGCCATATTACCGCCCCGGCGCCATTGTCCAGGATGCCACTGTATGTAAAGGAAGGCGCTATCCTCCCGGTAGGACCGGCGCTGCAATACACCAGTGAACGCCCGGCAGATACCATCCACTTATATGTGTATACGGGAAAAGACGGGGAATTTACCCTTTATGAAGATGAAAACACAAACTACCAGTATGAAAAAGGCGCTTTCAGCAACATCCCGTTCCGCTGGAATGAGGCTACGCAAACATTACAGATAGGGCAACGGGAAGGTAGTTTCCCCGGTATGCTGCAGCAACGGCATTTCCTGGTAACGTTTGTGGGTAAACGAAAAGAAGCGGGTCCGGATATCAGTGACAAGACAGGTAAAATGATAACATATAATGGAATAGCAACAACGGTCCGGGCCATCTGACCCGGGCCTTTTTCCAACAGGTTTCACATTCAGTAACGATACAACTCCTTTGCCTAAATAAAACACGTTAAACATGAAAAACTGGTACACAATCAGCCACTACTTTCCACGGCAAACCGTCCTGAAGGCGCTTGCTGTATGCAGCCTGGCTACTGCGGCGCCGCCGGCACTACATGCAGCCGCCAATAACGGAAAGGCATACACGCATCCTGTCAGGCAAGACGTTACCGGCAAAGTAACCGATGCCAGAACCGGCGTTCCTTTGCCTGGTGTAAATATCATCATCAAAGGAACTACCCGTGGCACCGTCACCAATGGTGAAGGCACTTTCACATTGCAGGCAAATCCGGGCGACATCCTCGTACTGTCGCTCATCGGCTATACGAAACAGGAACTCCCGGCAAAGCCTGGCGCTGCCATGAACATACGCCTGGAAAGCACCGCCACCGGCCTCGATGAACTCATCGTAGTGGGATATGGCAGCCAGAAGAAAAAAGTAGTGACCGGCGCCACGGTACACCTGAATACCGAAGACCTGGTAAAAAATCACAGCATCAGCGTTGAACAATCCTTGCAGGGGCAAACACCCGGCGTACAGGTGACCTCCAATTCCGGTCAGCCTGGCGATGCCATGAAGTTTACCATCCGGGGCATCGGTACCAATGGCAATTCCCGCCCGCTCTTTATTGTAGACGGATTTCCGGCAGAAGATATCAGCTACATCAATCCAAGCGATATTGCCGCCATCGATGTACTGAAAGATGCCGCTTCCTCCGCGATCTATGGTACACGCGGCGCCAACGGGATCGTTATTATCACCACGAAGAAAGGCCGCGCCGGCAAAATGAGCGTCAGCTTTGATGCCTCCTATGGCTTACAGAACCCTGCCCGCAAACTGGACCTGCTGAATCCACAACAGTACGCCAACATGATGAACGAAGCGGCGATCAACTCCGGCTCCGTTCCGATTTATAGTGCAGACTCCATCACCAGGTTGGGTAAAGACCCCGACTGGCAAAAAGCGGCGACCAATAAAAATGCACCTATCCAGAATTACAGCCTGAATCTGTCCGGGGGTAATGAACACTCCATTTTCTCCACCTCCCTCTCCTACCAGGGACAGCAAGGGGTGATGGGACTTCCAGGCAGATCCAATTTTGAAAGAACCTCTTTCCGTATCAATTCAGAACATAAGCTTTATAAAGACCTGATCAAAACCGGTGAGAACCTCACGTTCGCGCATACACGCCAGCGGGGTATCGGCACAGGAAATATCTACAATAACTCAGTGCGCGGATTGCTCAATGCAACACCAGTATACCCTGTGTACAAGCCAGATGGCAGCTATGGTAAATCGCCGTATGCAGACGAGCCCAATCCCGTTGGCATGATCGATTACACACAAAACAACCAGACAATCACCGACAGGATCCTGGGTAATATCTATGCAGAAGCCACCCTGCTGAAAGGCCTCACTCTGCGTACCGATTTTGGCGCCGACATTTCCTATAATTACAACAATGCCTTCGTAGCCGGTTACGACCTGGGTACCAATAACAGCAACTTTCATCCTTCTGCCAGCCAGGGAATTTATCGCAACCTCACCTGGAACTGGGACAACTACCTTACTTACCAGTTAAACACCGGTAAACACAGCATAAATGCAGTAGTAGGTACTACCGCCAATAAGTTTGAAGGATACAGCGTGAACGGCAGCAAAACAGACCTGATCATTGCCGACTTTGATCATGCGATCATCGACAACGGCCGCAATGACTCTACCCGGAAAGTGTTCGGCACACGGTCTACCAATGCGCTGAACTCCTATTTTGCCAGGGTTACCTACAACTACGATGAGAAGTACCTGCTGACGGCGATTATCCGTCATGACGGATCTACCCGCTTTGGCGCCAACAACCGCTGGGGAAATTTCCCCTCTTTCTCTGCAGGATGGATTGTAACCAATGAATCTTTCCTGAAAAACAATTCCTGGATCGACTTCCTGAAACTCCGTGGTGGCTGGGGGCAAAACGGCAACGACCGGATTGATAATTTTGCTTACCTGGCTACTATCAACTCTACTTACCGCGATTATTATTTCAACGGACAGAAAGCCATCGGTGCTTCTCCTGACAGGATCCCCAACCCCAACCTGCGTTGGGAAGCCTCCGAGCAGATCGATATCGGGTTTGATGCCACCCTGTTCAGAGACGTGACCATTGCTTTCGACTGGTACCGTAAAAACACCCGCAACTGGCTGGTAGTAGCGCCTATACCCGACATCGTAGGCACCGGGGCTCCTTTTATCAATGGTGGTAATATCCAGAACCAGGGAATTGAACTGGGCATCAACTACAATCACCGCTTTGGTGAAGTAACCCTTGGTATCGGTGGCAATATTGCCTTTAATAAAAACACCGTACTGGAAATCCCTAACCAGGAAGGCGTATTGCATCCCTCGTACAACGGCGTATTGTCTTCCAATATGGATGAATATTTCCGCGCGCAGAATGGTATGCCGATCGGTTATTTCTATGGACTGCAAACAGCCGGTATTTTCCAGAACCAGGCAGAAATTGATGCTTATACCAGTAAAAGCGGGCAAAAAATACAGCCGGGAGCACAGCCCGGCGATGTACGTTTTGTAGACCTGAACGGAGATGGTGTGATTAACGGTGACGATAAAACGAAAGTAGGAAATCCGAACCCCTCGCATACTTATGGTATCAACCTGTCTGCCAGCTGGAGAGGATTTGATCTGGCTATACTGCTGAACGGCGTTGGTGGTAATGATATCGTGGATGGTACCCGTGCCTATGACCGCTTTTACAACAACTACACCACCGCTGTGTTTGACCGCTGGCATGGTGAAGGCACCTCCAACTACATACCCCGTGTAACACAGGGCAATGAAGCCAATCAGAACTATACCCGCTTCTCCGACCTCTATGTACACAACGGCGCTTTCCTGCGTGTGAAGAGTATCAATTTTGGATATGACCTGAAGAAAACACTGATGAAACATGTACCTATACAGCAGTTCAGACTGTATATATCCGGGCTGAATGTATTTACGTTTACCCATTACCGTGGGCTGGATCCGGAAGTGGGTTATGGTATAGACAGCTGGTCGTCCGGAACGGATCTCGGTTATTTCCCGCAGCCCAGAACCATCTTATTCGGTCTTAATGTTAAATTTTAAACGCCGGCAATCATGAAGAAAATATTTGCAGCAATCATCATAACGGGGTTAATGAGTTCCTGTGGAAAGAGTTTCCTCGAAACATTACCCATCAATTCCATCACAGAAGAAGATTTTTATAAGACACCGGCAGATGCTTACCAGGGACTGGTTTCCGCGTACAGCGTACTTAACTGGGATGGCTACGGCAATATTGCCCTGAGTTCAGAAATTGCATCCGACAACTGTTTTGGTGGCGGTGGTGCTTCCGACAATGGCTGGAACCAGTGGGATAAGAGCATTAAGATGAATGACCTGAACAGCTATGCCTGGAAGAAATATTATACCGGTATTTACCGCGCCAATAAACTGATACAGAAAATTGACGCCGTGGATTTCAAGGGAGATGATGCCACTAAAAAACGTTACACCGCAGAAGCACATTTCCTGCGGGCCTACTATTACTTCGACCTGGTGCGGATGTTCGGGCACGTACCTTTGCTGACAGCACCATTGGAACCAGGTAATTACAACATCCCGCAGGCGAGCCCCGACAGCGTGTATATGCTCATTGCCAGCGACCTGAAACTGGCCGCCAATGACCTCCCTGCTACCGCATTCAGCAGCATTCCTTCCGGCGAGTACGGCAGGGCCACCAAATGGGCCGCAGAAGCCTTACTGGGGCGTGTGTTTCTCTACTATACCGGTTACTATAACAAACAGGATATTGCCGGGGTATTTTCGCAGGCTGATGCCATTGCCGCTATTGATGATGTGATCAATAACAGTGGGCACAGCCTGATCCCCAAATACCAGAACCTGTTCCGTGCATCGGCAGAAAGTGCTACTGCTTACGCGGGGCAGAATAACGCAGAAGGCGTATTTACGATCCAGTATACTTACCTGGGCATGGGCGATCAGAATCAGCAGAACGGTAACCGTATGCAGGTAATGATCGGTATCCGGTCGCAAAACCTCGATCCTTACTACAAAGGCTGGGGCGCAGCTACCGTGAATGAAGCCTTGTATCATTCTTTTGCGCCGGGCGATAGCCGGCAAACAGCTTCCATTATTTCGATTAACGGGGAAGGCTATGCCGACAGTTACAAACTGGACGACCAGGCACAGTATACCGGCTTCTTTATCAAAAAGTATACACCGTTAAAAGATAAAAATGCGGATGACCTGGGAGGCAGTTTTCAGTGGGATAATTTCGATAATTATATGGTGATCCGTTTTGCAGATGTACTGCTGATGGGCGCCGAATTAAACCTGACCGCCAACGCAGGCAAAGCACAGGGATACCTCGACAGGGTACGTGACCGCGCCTTCGGCGATCAGACGCACCGGATTACACTCAGCAACAAAGCGCAGCTCATGCAGGAACGCAGACTGGAACTGGCACTGGAAGGACAACGTTACTGGGATCTGCTGCGGCAGGGTATCCCCGCAGCGAAACAGGCCATTGATAACCCTTCTGCGCAGGCAGGATTCAATGTCAGTTTCCGGGCAGAAACCAACGGACTGTTCTCTATCCCGGAAACACAGATCAATTTATCAAACGGTACCCTCCATCAAAACACCGGATGGTGATCCTGTACACTTTAAAAACTATAACAATGAAACGTCTGCATATTTATGTATTAGGACTTACAGCGGCTTTGTTCAATGCCTGTAGTCCCTACGAAAAACGAATCACGCCTGCGGATCCGGCCGGCATGCAACTGGATTTTTCTGTTAAACAGAACCCGGATTATGATAACCAGGTTACCCTGGAAAGCAGAACAAAAAATGTTATCCCCTTCTGGGATTATGGTTTCGGTACCAGCAAAGAAGAAAAAGCGGTGGTAATTATGCCGTTTGCGGGCGACTTCTTCATCAAATATGCAGCCTACGGCAGCGGTGGGCCCAAAACAGATTCTGTAAAAGTAACCGTCAGTGAAAATGATCCGTTGTTCTTCTCCAGCAAGTTATATGACCTGCTGACAAACGGCGCGGATGGTAAAACCTGGGTATGGGCGGTAGACGTTCCTGGCGGGTATTGCTTTGGTAATGGCCCGGGGGATGCCGACCGCCCGGCATGGTGGCAAAATGGTACAGCCGAATTGAGAAAGCAGGGGGTACTGGACGATGAAATGAAGTTTGACCTGAACAGGAATACCAATTTTTCCATCACCCACGGTGGTGTTACCACCAAAGCTACCTTTACGCTGGATACCCTGAACCAACGGATTAAAATCAATGGGGCAGATATCAGCTGGGGCAGTAATATTACCTATAACATTCTCAAGCTGAATGCCAATGAAATGACGCTTGTACAGCAGGGCGATGGCTGGCGGAATATCTGGATGTTCAAGCGCAAAGGGTTTGTATTTTAAAAAACCAGGGGATGTTCCCCGGTGGGTTATTTCCCTGCCGGGGTCTCTCATTTTTTCCGGGAGATGACCGGTGCGATTGCTTATATATCATAAATATTTAAGATACTCAGTATTAATCAATGCTGTTTTGGTTGTTACCTGTTGCCGGTGCTTTTCAGCCCCGGCTATTTTCTTTTACAGCATATCACCAATTCGTAATTGGTGATTCTTTTTACTATCTTTCATGACACAATGCCTCAATGTCATGGAAATAAAAGTACTGACCGCACCGGGGCTGGGTAGCTCCGGAAAATTACACTGGCAAACACTTTGGGAACAATCCATACCTGGAACAAAACGGATTGAGCAAAAGGATTGGGATGCACCGGTATGTGCCAGCTGGGTAGCGCAGATAGAACAGGCGGTGGCCGATGCAGGCCCGCAGGTAGTAATAGCCGCCCATAGCCTGGCCTGTATTGCACTGGCGCATTGGGCCGGACAAACCCGCCGCAAAATCCGTGGCGCGCTCCTGGTAGCACCGGCAGATGCCGAACGCCCGGGCTTTCCGCCTGAGGCCACCGGTTTCTCTCCGATCCCTTTAATCGCCCTGCCTTTTGAAAGTATTATTGTAGCCAGCACCAATGATACCTATTGCTCCCTGGAAAGAGCCGCCTTTTTTGCCCGTCACTGGGGCAGCCGTTTTGTAAATGCCGGCGCCAAAGGACATCTCAACAGTGAATCCGGACTGGGAGAATGGCCGGAAGGACAAAACCAGCTGAAAGAACTGGTACAGAACTGGCCAACACTCTGAGATAAATCCGGTATCCCCTGAAAACAGGAAGCGTTTTAAGAGACAGTCACCCACCATCAGTTCCTGCACACCGTCACGTTTAACCTGTAATTTTTACGTTTTTCATTCCATCCACATCGCTTTCTTTTTATCGGTTTTAAAATATATCTTAGTCCTTCAGCCTTGACTAAATCGATTTTTCAAACAGACAATTAACATAAAGATAAACAGCCACGTTACAATAGCCCCGATGGATTGTAGCACCTTTGCCCGCTGAAAAGCAGGCCTGCCGGGCCAATTCCGGCAGGAAGCATACCATGCGCTGCATCCGTAGATCGCGGGTCACGTATACGTTTCCGGAAGAAGAATCCGGACCGGAATTTTTAAAACTATCGTTTAGCATACAATGAAAAAAGCACTGTTCATTTTATCTGGTGTGATGCTGGCCACCGGTGCATCTGCACAAATAAGACAGTATACCATGGCACAGGCACACTCTCATAACGACTATGAGCGGGCCACTCCTTTCTATGCAGCCGCTTCGCTGCAGTTTGGCTCTATAGAAGCGGATATACACCTGAAAAACGGCGTTATCTATGTGGCACATGATTCCAGCGCCATCACTCCTTTCCGCACATTCAGGGAAATGTACCTGCAACCGGTATTGCGACAGTTTGCCCTGTATAACGGTAAAGCCTATGCCGATGGCGCCCCCATGCAATTACTGATAGATCTGAAAACAGCAGGTACGCCTACCTTGCAGGCCCTACAGGAACTGCTGCTGCCCTACCGGCAATACTTCGACAGAAGCGTAAATCCCAATGCCGTAAAACTGGTATTATCCGGCAACCTGCCTCCTATGGCCAACTGGCCAAAATATGATCCCATCTTCTTTTTCGACGGACGTCCGGATAGCGTATATCCTGCCGCGTTAAAACCGCGCGTGGCGATGCTCAGTGTCGATTTTCACGAGTATAGCGGCTGGAACGGAAAAGGCACGCTCATACCCACCGAACTGGAAAAAGTAACACAGGTAATCAATAAAGCCCATGAACAGGGATATGCATTCCGTTTCTGGGGCGCTCCTTCAACCCGCTCTACCTACTACAAACTGATGGATCTCGGGGCCGACTGGATCGGTACCGACCACCCGGAAGAGCTGTATGATGTAATGCATAACACCACCCGCACTACTGCAGCCAATATGCCGGTGCATCCGGTTTACCAGCCCACGTTTGCTTCCGACGCCACACAGGTGCGTTCCAAAAACGTGATCCTGATGATAGGCGATGGTACCGGGCTGGCTGAAATGTTTTCCGGCTATACCGCCAATAAAGGCGCGCTCAATATCTTCCAGATGAAGCAGCTGGGCTTGTCCAAGACCGCCTCTACAGATAACTATCATACCGATTCCGCAGCCGGCGGATCTGCCATGGGCACCGGTACCAAAACCCATAACCGGGCTATCGGACTGGACAACACCTATGTATCTATTCCTGTAATCCCAGAAATACTGGCGCCTAAAGGCATCCAGAGCGGGGTTATTGTAACGGAAGAAATTACCGGCGCCACACCGGCGTCTTTCTACGGCCATACTGCCGACAGGGACAGCACCTATACCCTCGAAAAACAACTACTGAACAGCAAACTGCAGCTGGCCGTTGGCGGCGGACGCGAAGAACTGGACAGGGATTTCGGTCAGCAGCTGGCCGCTTCCGGCATCCAGGTATATGACAACCTCGATAACTGGAACGCCACTACGAAAAACCGTACCCTGGTGATATTGTCTGATAAAGTGGTTACCTCCATGCGCGGCGGTCGTGGTAACTACCTGAAAACAGCCCTGAAAAAGGCATTACAACAACTGAATGCCTCCGGCAAAGGATTTTTCCTGATGGTGGAAGGTTCCCGCATCGATCACGGCGGCCATATGAACGACCTGGATTACCTGGTACGGGAGATGCTCGACTTTGACGAAGCCGTAGGAGAAGCACTCCGCTTTGCTGACCAGGACAAACAAACCACAGTAATCGTTACTGCAGATCACGAAACCGGCGGACTTGCACTGATGGACGGAGATATCGCCAAAGGCACCCTCCGTGGCCACTTTGCCACCAACGACCATACCGGTATTCCCGTGATGGTATTTGCTTACGGACCTAATTCCCAACTGTTCCGTGGTGTATATGAAAACAACGAGATCTTCCATAAAATGATGAAGTGCTTCGGTAAATAATATTTCCTGCAGTTGCCTTTTGTCTTAAACAGGCAAAGGCAACTGCATTTCTCTCCCCTTCCACCCGCTCACGCATTTTTACAACCGATCCCCCAGATATTTCTTAATCTCTGGATAAAATGTATTATTTATATCCCATGAACAAGACATCGTTAAGCCTTAGATAACTCCTATCTTATAGGTGCGGCTTACAGGGCACTGGGATAGGGGGGAGATAGGGGGGAGATAGGGGGGAGATAGGGCTTACCTGACACTTCACTGACAATGAAGAGCGGATAATTACCCCCGATGTGCGCATATCCTTAGCGAAAACTTTATTATCCAATGATCCAATGAATTCCGTTATGTCAGCAAAAAAACTACTGTTGCTCGCCGGCATGTTTTACATGCAGGTGACTATGGCACAGGACACCCGATACATCTATCTTTCCGGTACAGATAAAGACCATACCGTTGCCTGGGACTTCCACTGTTCCGGCGGTCAGCGCAGCGGCAAATGGACCACGATCCCTGTTCCTTCCAACTGGGAACAGCAGGGATTCGGCAGCTACAATTATGGCCATGATAAGGTGAAAGCCGATGAACAGGGCTTATACCGTTACCGGTTCAATGCACCGGATCAGTGGCGTAACAAGCAGGTGAATATTGTGTTTGATGGCGTGATGACCGATGCGGAAGTAAAGATCAACGGTAAGCTGGCAGGCCCTGTGCACCAGGGCGGCTTTTACCGCTTCCGGTATGATATCGGCTCCCTGTTACGCAACGGCAGCAACCTGTTGGAAGTAAAAGTGAGTAAACAATCGGCCAACGCCAGTGTGAACAGGGCAGAACGCAACGGAGATTTCTGGATCTTAGGCGGCATTTATCGCCCCGTTTTCCTGGAAGTGAAGCCATTGGTAAACATAGACCGTATCGCCATTAATGCGACTGCAAAAGGCCATTTCAGCGTGCAGGCGTTTACAACGGCGTTGCCGGATGGCGCCACGCTGAGCGCACAGGTACTTACCATGGACGGTAAGCCGCTGCAGGAAGCAGTGACTACACCGGCCACTCACGGGGAAGTACATACGCTGCAGCAGCAATTTGATCACCCCGCTACCTGGAGCGCAGAATACCCTAACCGGTACCAGGCGGTAGTGGAAATCAGGAAAGGCGACCAGGTGCTGCACCGCGTTACACAGCCATTTGGCTTCCGCACTATTGAAGTAAGACCACGGGATGGCATATACGTAAATGATACCAAAGTGATCCTGAAAGGCGTAAACCGTCACAGCGCGTGGCCGGAAACGGGACGTACCCTCAGTAAAGCCATCAGTCTGCTTGATGTAAACCTGATGAAAGACATGAACATGAATGCGGTGCGGATGTCGCACTACCCGCCGGACACCCATTTTCTCGATGTGTGTGATTCCCTGGGCATGTTTGTGCTGGATGAACTCACCGGCTGGCAGGCGGCTTATGATACCATTACCGGGCACCGGCTGGTGCGGGAACTGGTAGAACGGGATGTGAACCATCCCAGCATCATTGCATGGGACAATGGCAATGAAGGAGGCTTTAACCGTGCGCTGGATGGAGATTATGCGCTGTATGATCCGCAGGAACGCCCGGTATTGCATCCCTGGGAAAGATTCAGCAGTGTGGATACCAAACATTATCCCAACTTCAACTACCTCGTAAATGCCAGTTTATACGATGCGGATATTTACCTGCCCACAGAGTTTATGCATGGCCTGTATGATGGCGGTATGGGCGCCGGCCTGGCCGATTTCTGGGACCGTATCCTGCAACATCCGCATGGCGCGGGCGGCTTCCTCTGGGCCTTTGCTGATGAAGGCCTGGTACGCACCGACAAAAACGGCATCATCGACACCGATGGCAACCATGCACCAGACGGCATTGTAGGCCCACACCGCGAAAAGGAAGGCAGCTTTTACAGCATCCGGGAATTATGGTCGCCGGTACATATACCCATGACCGTTATACCTACGGTATTTGACGGCCGGATACCCGTGGAAAACCGTTACGACTATACGCAATTGGGCGGATGCCGCTTCACATGGCAACTGCTGCGGTTCACATCTCCCGGAAAAAATACCCGCACAGATACCATCACCACCGGTACGCTTGCTGCACCTGACCTCGCGCCGCATACCAAAGGTTATCTCCAGCTTCCCCTCCCCGATGGATGGCAGGATGCGGATGCCTTATACCTCAGCGTACAGGATATTTACGGCCGCAACATCCTCCACCGCAGCTGGCCATTGTCTTCTCCTATGAAGCACGTGAAGCAGTTTCCCGCAGCGAACGGGCGTTTGAATATCACCAACAATCACGATACCCTTTATGTGGATAATGGCAGCGGCGTGTATGCTTTCAGTCGCGCTACCGGGCAGCTCTTACATATCCGCACGCCCAAAGGAAAAATCTCACTGGGCGGAGGCCCGGTGCTGGCAGGTGTTTCACAGCAGTTAACCTCATTCAGCTCCGGTGATGATTCCACTGGTTATTTTATCAGCGTGAGATATGAAGGTAGTGGTTTCCTGCAGCTGAAATGGCATTTCAAGCCAGGAGTACCGGCTCAACTGGATTACAGCTATAACGTAAAAGGGGAAACGCCTTTTACCGGTATTACCTTCCGGTATCCGGAAGAAAAAGTAACAGGGCTTGCCTGGATCGGCGAAGGGCCTTACCGCGTATGGAAAAACAGGCGACAGGGACAGCTCTTTGGCAACTGGTATAAAGATTACAACAATACGGTAACAGGAGAAAGCTGGATCTATCCGGAATTCAAGGGCTATCATGCCAATGTTTACCAGGCCACTTTCTATACACAGGAACCACCTTTTACCTTCTATACCGGTAACGGGGGTACGTTTTTACAGGTGTTCCGTCCGGAGGCGCCCAAAGGGGCTTCCAATAACAACACCACGCCAGCCTTTCCGGACGGTGATATCGGCTTTATGAGCGCCATTGCGCCCATCGGCACAAAGTTCCAGGATGCTGCACAGATGGGACCGGAAAGTCAGCTGAATGTGATGCTGAATCCACCTGTAAAAGGAACTATCTGGATCGGTTTACCGTAAGTTGCCGGGATCAGTAACGAAGTTCAGGAAGGCATTAAATTTAGCGTTGTATTTACGCTTATCCAGTTTGAAGTAAAAGGCGCCACGCTTGGAGCTGAGCCGGTCTTTATCTTTCTGTTTGATCAGCAGGCCGGTAGACAATACCTTACGGCTGAAATTGCGTTTATCGAAAGTAACATCGTATACTGCTTCATACAGCAATTGTAGCTGCGGAATGGTGAACTTCAGCGGCAGCAATTCAAACAGGATAGGATGAATGGCTGCTTTGTAGCGGAGCTTTTCCTGCGCCATCCTCACCATATCGGTATGGTCGAAGATCAGCGATGGCAGCTTATCCAGCGAGATCCATTCTGCATGGTACTCGTCGTTTAGCTGCAGTTTATACTGATTGATATCAATGAGGGCAAAATAAGTAATAGAGATGGTACGTTCCACCGGATCACGGTCTGGTTCACCAAAGGCAAACAGCTGTTCCATGTATACGCCTTCCAGGCCGGTTAACTTGTTCAGCACCCTGGCGGCGGCTGATTCGAAGCTTTCACTGGGCTGTACAAATCCACCCATGAGGCTCCACTTATTCTTCTGCGGTTCGAACCCGCGCTTGATCAGCAGTAACTTCAATGCTTCCCCGTCAAAACCGAAAATGATGCAATCAACTGCTACCAGCATTCTTGATTGCCCTGTATAGCGTGTCATACCAGCAATAATTTATAACCCGGCAATTTATACTACCCGGTTGACATTAGGAAATTATATTACAATATTCCTGATTTATAAAAACAGCTGTTGTAACACGGGATCGGTATAGTCCGCTACAAATGCGCGGATATTGCCATAGGCAGCAAACTCATCTCGTGTATGCATTGTGGTTAATACCACCGCTTCCATACCTGCGTTCAAGGCTGCTTCCACGCCTTTTGGTGCATCCTCAAAAACGATACAATTGGCAGGACTCACACCCAGTTGCTGTGCGCATTTAAGAAATACTTCCGGATCGGGTTTACTGGTAGTAACGTCATCCGCACTGACGATTGCTTTCAGGTAAGGACGGATATGCAGGTTGTCCAACACATAGTTGATGTTGAAGGTATTGGCGGCAGAACCAATGGCCATGGGAATGTTGGCAGCAGCGGCTTTTTCCAGGAAGGCTGGTAATCCGGCAATCAGCTCCAGGTGCGGGCGGAATGCTTCCTGGTATAATACTTCTTTTTCGTGGGCAATTTCTTCCATCTGCTCCGGCGTGAAATGATCTTTACCAAATACACGCACCAGCAGCTCCTCGTTCTTGCCATACATATGGCTTCTGACAATTTCCCTGGGGAGGTTGGCTCCCAGCTTGTTTAACATGTTATACCAGCCTTCGAGGTGATATTCCATATCATTGATCATGGTACCGTTCAGATCGAACAGAAATGCTTTTTGCTGCCGGGTCATAATGCCTTTTTTTGTAAGGCGCAAAGATAACGAATTTTGTCTTTCTCAGGATTAGCAAGCGGATCCTGAGAAAGACAATATCTATCGTTGTTTATTGTTCCAGCAATTTCTTCAGTCCGGCTTCATAATTGCCAATCTCTGCGGAGAGCGTATCTACCAGTGGTTTGCGGCCACCTTTATCACCTTCCAGGATAATGCTCCATCTTACTACCGACATATCATCCTTATCGGGCATGGACTCCACCAGTGCGGTAACGGTAGCATGTGTAACGCCATTGGGTAAGGGAGATACGATGCTGAAAACAAAAAACTTATACGAATCATGCACCTGGTCAATGATATCGCGGCGTTTGCGATTATCCGTGAACGTGATATCGCGGTAGCGGGTATCTCTATCCGTTACGATCTGTACGTCTTTAATAGTACCGTTAGCATAATCCTTTACCTGTGGCAGGTTGCTGATCACCCGCCATATTTTTGAAGGCGAACTTTTCAGCATGGTTTCGTGTGTATAATCCGGGATGATTTTTTTAGCGGCTTCCATCTGAGCCATTGCAGCGGTGCTGCAACAGATTAACAACAGTGTGAGTATTCTTTTCATAACATGATTTAAAATTACAGGTGAGCCGGTCTTTTACTGCATAGGCACCATCGGCATGGCTTTCATTGTTTTCGGTGCTTCTGTTGCTTTTGCGGCCGACTTTACGCTAGCGCCAAACAGTTCGTTCAGTTTCTTTTCAATAGCACCGCTGCCATCGGGTTCAAAACCGACTTCTTTCATCAGGATTTCACCATCAGGACTGATCAGGTAAGTAGTAGGTACACCGGTGATTGCAAAACCACTGCCTGCAATATTGATGTTATCCAGCGCCTGTTTCCAGGGATTGTTCTCCTGTGCTACTGCTTTCAGCCAGTCACTTTTACTTTTGTCGATGGAGATACTGTAGATCTCGAAGTTCTGATCTTTGTATTGCTGGTACACTTCTCTCATGTGAGGAAACGACTGGCGGCAGGGACTGCACCAGCTGGCCCAGAAGTCGATCAGCAGGTATTTGCCTTTAAACTGCTGCAATGCCAGTGGCTGGTCTTTTTCATCGGGCAGGGTAAAGTCTTTCACCTTTTTACCTACAGCGGAATTCTTAATTCCGTCCGTAAACTGATGGAACTCTTTCGCTTCTTTGGTTTTCTTCATCTCGGACGACAATCCGGCGTAGAGGCGATCCTGTTGGTCGGTGCTCATCATTTCGCGCGCTTCTCCCAAACTGAAAACGGACGCAAAGGAATTGGGATGATCCTTCACCAGCTTTTGCAGCAAAGGCACCAGGTACTGTTGTTGCAGGGCTTTCTGCCTGGCTTCAAATTCTGCATGACGCGCATCTTTTTCATCCATCCAGGGCTGACCATATTCTTTCTTCAGGGTTTCAGTCATCTGTTTCCAGGCAGCTTCTTTCTGTTTTTTATAGGTCTGCAATACTTCCACTGCTTCCGAACCTTTTACCACAGAGGCGTTCATGCCTTTGGCAATATCGCTGGTAACGGTGTAGGTAACCGGTTTATCCATGAGGATACCAAAGGGTTGGTACATCATGCGTTGTTCTTTGATGTATTCGGGATACAGCATCAGGAACACCGGTTCTTTAAAGGGAATGTTGATGGAATAGTGTCCGTTGGTAATGACAGCGGAATCGTGGTATGTGCGGGAGTAGATATACATTTTGTTATATCCTTTCAGATCTCCGGCCAGTGTGCCCTGTAAGGTAATCTGTGGTTGTTGCTGGGCGTAGCTGCCCAGGCTGATCGCAACACCAGAAAGAAGGGTGATGATTTTTTTCATTTGTGATGATTGATTAATACCTCCCGGATCATGTGATCCGGGAGGTGGTTTCCATTAATAGCCGGGATTCTGTTTGATCAGGCCCTGCGTGATATCTATTTCGTGTTGTGGTATCGGGAATGCGTAGCGGGTAGCCGGCAGTTCCGGGTTAGGTGCTTTGCCATAACGGATGGCGTCGAAACGGGCGAATCCTTCAAAAGCCAGCTCCCAGCGGCGTTCCTGCAGGATACGGTCTATCAGCGCGGCCGGTGTGGCAAAGTCGGCCGCCACGTATACATGCGGCACGGGACTTACCGTATAGGCGCGGGCGTATACCTGGTTAAGTAAATCGATAGAGGTACTGTTCACGCCTTTTGTTTGTGCGAGTGCTTCTGCCAGTGTGAGCATTACTTCCGGCAAACGGATCATCACTACGTTGTCGCGCATGTTCATGTCGGTGAATTTGCGCATCACCGGCTGATAAGAAAGGTTGATACTATCTTTTCTTTCGTCATGATCTCCGTAGGAGGCAAGAAAACCAGGTAGTGTTTTATAGTATCCGTATGCGTAATAGATGCCGTTGTTGTCGTTCGACTTCGATGTTTTGTTAAAGCTTTCCGGGAAGGCGAAGAGTACTTCTTTGCTGAGGGGGTAGCTACCAAGACTGGCGTAATGATCCGGCCACATGGTCCAGAAGTTGGGCTGGAGGCTGTAATTATTACCGGTCAGGGCTGCCTGTGCGTAAGTAGCGGCCTTTTCGTATTGCTGGCTGTAGAGGCATACTCTTGCGGCGAGTGCATTGGCAGCGCCTTTGGTAGCCCTGCTGCCCTGGCTGAGTGCATCCGGACGAACGGCCGGTAAGTCGGCAATAGCGGCGTCGAGGTCTTTCAGTATCTGCGTGTATACCGCTCCGTTAGTAGCCCTTGGTATATCCTGCGAACCATTGTACCCGTCGAAGGAAGCAATTCTCAGCGGCACGCCCATGTTGTCTTTTTTACCCTGCAGTGCCCCATCTCCGTATAGCCGTAACAGTACCATGTAGCAATAGGCGCGTATAAAAAGCGCTTCTGCAATAAGGGGCGCCTGTTTGCTTTTATCAAACTGCGCATACTTTGGTAGCTGATTAATGATCACGTTTGCCTGGTTAATGGTCAGGTAAGGTTTGGACCATAAGGCCGTATAGTTTTCATCACGTGGATCAATGGTTCCTTTTGCAAGATTTGGATCATTGGTACCGGCAATACCACCGGTGAGATCTCCTATCTGATAGTTATCGCTGGCACAGGCATCCATCATGCGCAGATAGGTGTCTGCGAGATAGTTTTGTGTAGTTTGTTCGTACTTCAACAGTTCCGATTCTACCATGGTACCTTCCGGCTTCAGGTCCAGTTGCCGGTTGCAGGCGCCCAGCACCAGCAACAGTGTAAACAGGCTTATATGGTATCTGTATTTTTTCATATCCGGCTCAGTTTAAATAATTTTAGAAAGATGCTTTCACTCCTATCCGCCATGTGCGGGGCGAGGGCATCGTAAGTTCATCATAACCCATGTTCAGGGCAGAAGAGCCATATGCGCTCACCTCAGGATCCAGGCCTGAATACTTTGTGAGAATAAACACATTATTTGCTTCTGCATAAATTTTCAGGGCAGAAAACACGCGGGTATTTTTCAGCTGTCTGCTATTGAAGTTATATCCCAGCAGGAGGCTACGCAGTTTTACAAAAGAAGCATCTTCCAGGAAACGGTCGTTTTTGCGGTCCAGCGTATAGTCGAACGAACTGCCAAATCCGGCCTGTGCATAGTTGGAATTATTGATCAGCGCCGGGATATCAGTTTTTTGTCCGGGTGATTTCCAGTAATTCAGCAGATCGGTGGAAAGATTGTACACGTTATTGGCGGAATAGGAACTACCGAGGTAGCTGTACATAGCCGCTTTGGCGCCGTTATAGATCTTATTACCGGCGGAGAAAGAGAAGAAACAGTTGAGTTCAAAGTTCTTCCAGTTCAGGGTATTACCAAAACCACCGAATACCACCGGCATGGCATCGCCCATATATTTGCGGTGTTCATAAGGTGCATTGGGATACTGTTTCTGGATAGGCACTTCCGATACTTTACCGGTATTATCTGACCATTGCGGTTGTCCGTTAACCGGGTTCACGCCAGCCCAGTCGTAGAGGTAAAAGGCCGTAGCAGAGTGACCTACTCGCCAGAAGCGACCGCCGGAGGTTTCATTCTGTGCCGCCAGCTGTTCTTCACTGATCTGATGCAGGCGGGTAACGATATTACGGTTACCGGAGATATTGAAGGTAGTGGTCCAGCGGAGATCTCTCCGGGAGATGTTTTCGCTGGTGATACTGAATTCAATTCCTTTGTTATTCAGATCTGCCCGGTTCTGCTGTTGCAGGGTGAAGCCCATAAAATAAGGCAGGGCAGATTGCAGGATAGCATTGGCGGTCTGACGGCGATAGTAATCGAGGGTAGCAGTGATGCGGCCCTGCCATAAACTGATGTCGGCGCCTACGTTCCAGGTGGTGGTCCGCTCCCATTCCAGGTTTGGATTGGCCGGCTGTTTATTGCCGATGGTAGTGGTATTTCCATAAGTAGCGCCATATACATCCACTACATACTGGCCCTGGTTGCCATAATAGCCGGTACCGCCATCGTTGCCGGTAAAGCCTACGCTACCGCGGATCTTCAGCTGTTCAATCGCTTTCACGCCTTTCAGGAAACCTTCTTCACTGGGTACCCATCCGAGTGCAAAAGACGGGAAGCCCACATAGCGGTGGTTGGCAGAAAAGCGGGAAGAACCATCCAGGCGATAGGTTACGCCTGCGAGGTATTTATGTTTGTATTCGTAGTTGAGGCGGCTCAGATAGGATACCTGCGCCCATTGCTGTTGCAGGGAATTCAGTACTCTTTTATCCTGTGCGGTAGTAATGCTCAGCATTTCATCGGTCAGGAACCGGGTGCCATAAACACCGTTGACATTTTCGGTAGATGTTTCAAAGCTCTGACCCAGCATAGCACTAATCGCATGCCCATCTCCCACTATTTTATTGATATCAAGACGGTTGTTGATTACCCATTTCCGCAGCTGCTGTTGTGTTTCCGTAGCAGAGCCACCTACCAGCTTGGGCCGGTCGATGATACGGTTATAGGAGCGGGAATTGATCCAGTCTACCCCTACATCCGTATGAGCGCTTAACCAGGGCAGCAGTTTCAGGTCGGCAAAAACATTCCCCAGCACCCGGTTATCGGTGGTGTAGTTTTTACCGGACAGCGCCTGCGCCACGGGATTGGATACCTCTTCCGGACCGGTAGGATTTTTACCGAATAGCCAGCTGTATTTACCGGTGCTGTCGTACACCGGGATATTGGGTGCTTTCTGAATAGCGCCACGGTAGGCCCATTGCGCGCTGAGGGAATTGTTGGTAGCCTGGTTCAGCGACATACTCACGCCTACTTTCAGGGATTTCGACATCTGGTTATCGAAATTTACGCGGCCCTGGTAGCGGGTAAAGTCGTTGTTAATGATGTAGGATTGGTCTTTATTATAACCAAGGCTTACGTAGTAATTGGATTTTTCTGTGCCGCCACTCATGGATACCACTGCGTTATTGCTGTTGGCAGTACGTACTACTTCATCCAGCCAGTTGGTATTTACGCCTTTCGGGAATTTATAGTTTAAGGGCCAGTACCAGCTTGATTGTGCTTTTCCGACAGAATCCTTCTGGCGGAAGAGCTCCGTATAGAAATCAGCATACTGGTCGCCGTTCATGAGTTTCGGGAGTTCTCTCGGTTTGCTGAAAGCCGTGCTGAGTTGAACATCTACCCGCATTTTACCCCGGCTTCCTTTTTTGGTGGTAATGAGGATCACCCCTGCAGAACCACGGGAGCCATAGATAGCGGTAGAATAGGCATCTTTCAGGACTTCGATGGATTCAATATCATCCGGATTGATGGTGGCCAGCGGATTCTTTTCAAAAGTGGTAGGCTGGCGGTATTCGTTTACCACCTGGTTACCACCAAAGGAAAATCCTGCGGAATTACCTTCATTATAGTTCACTGTATTTACATTGGGATCGATGCCATAAATCGGTACGCCATCAATGACGATCAATGGTGAATTACCGTTGGCATTGAGGGTGCTGATACCCCGGATGGTGATGTTGGAGGCGGCTCCCGGCACACCGCTGGAAGGGGCGATGAATACACCGGGCAGTTTACCTACCATGGCCTGGTCGATGGTCAGCGGCGTTTGTCCGGGCTCTTTAGAAGCCTGGTAGGTAGATACGGAACCGAGGAGGCTGCGTCTTTCCTGCACCCCATAACCGATCACCACGGCTTCTGTTAAGCGGGATGCTTCCACTACCATAGCGAGCTTTTGCTGTGCTACTGTGCCTGGCACGATCTTCACCATTTGCTGTACGGGTTTATACCCGATGAAAGACAGTTGCAGCGTATAGTTTCCGGCGGGCAGGGTAATTTCAAATACGCCTTCCGGATTGCTCACTGCATAATATTTGGTACCTGCTACTTTCACGGTGACGCCTGGTACCGGTTGTCCGTCGTTGTCGGTAACAACACCTTTTACTTTGCCCGGAGCTGGTTGCTGTTCCTGCAAAGGCGCGGCGGGTATTACCTCTTTCACGATGAGCAGCACGCCGTTTTTCTCTACGAACTGCAATGGTGTATTCGCCAGCAGGGAGTGCATGACTTTCTCCAGCCGTTCATTGACGAAGGTCAGTTTTTTTACCTGGTAGCGGGCCAGTTCCTGGTTATCGTAACCAAAAGAAAGGTGGTACCCGGACTCCAGTTTTTTCACGCAGGAAGCGAGGGATTCGTTCTCAAATTTTTCGGTCACTCTTACTTGTTGTAATAGCTGGCTATACCCGTTATTGGCGAAGAGGAGTGTGAATCCTCCGAGTATAAGAACAGTGACCATTACGCTCCATCTCATAAGACGTT
Organism: Chitinophaga arvensicola; assembly: GCF_900110835.1. Lineage (GTDB taxonomy): Bacteria > Bacteroidota > Bacteroidia > Chitinophagales > Chitinophagaceae > Chitinophaga > Chitinophaga arvensicola. Next base: position 3,483,994 of record NZ_FOJG01000001.1, on the reverse strand, counting down.
GTATAAAAGTTAGCGTAAGCGTTTTTTGCATATATTTGGTTGATTTTAGTGTTAACTAAATGCATATAACAGTCATCAAGCGTGTCTGCAAATCACTGCCTGACTGTTGTATAACTTTCTAAAAACCGTGTCTGCTCCAACAGATGCGGTTTTTTATTTCCCGGTGGGACATAGCTATCGCAGGGATGGCTTAAAGCGTGTCCATCCTTACTAATTTTGGTTGCATCCTCCTTGTATGCGCTATTTAGTTTTTACGATGTATGGTAATTTCTTTCTCTTTCATATCATATTGTAAGGGATGTATACTGCTGACCAGGTCCAGGACCTGGGTGATGCTGAGTTGTTTGCTGCACCGGAGCGTGTATTCATCGTGTTTCATTTCTGCCGGGTTGTACCGGATATGCACACCGTATTGATTTTCCAGTGTGAGAGCCAGTTCGGCGAATCCTACCTGCGAGAGGCTGATCATACCGCTGGCCCATTCGTTGATCTGTTGGTTGTCTGCTTTTGATTTCATGTACTGTTGTGCCGATCTGCTGAAAGTCAGCTGATCATTGGCGCTGAGTACATCCAGTCCTTTCTGGTCGTGTAACACCTTTACCATACCGGTTTTCACGGTCACCTGTGTTTCATCGAGGGTGCTGTATGCTTTCACGTCGAAGGAAGTACCGAGCACCTGCACATTAATCTCCTGTGTGTGTACCTCAAAAGGGTGACGGGCATCCGGTTGTATGTCAAAGAAAGCTTCTCCGTCGAGCTTTACGGCACGAACTTCTCCGAATTGCCGGGGATATTCCATCCGGGCACCGGCGTTGAGCCACACGTGGGAGCTGTCTGGCAATGCAAAATCCATTTGCTGCCCTGCGGCCACCTGCACAATAATCATGTCGTGCTTTGGCTGCCAGTTCTTAAAGAACCACCAGCCGGCCATACCGATTACCCCTGCCATCACTGCTGCTGCGATCTGCCAACGGTAGCGCATCCGTACCACGGGTGTGCTAACCGGCTCCAGCCGGGCATGGATATGTTGTAGCATATCTGCCTGCAGCTGTTGCTGATGGGCTTCATCCCGGAATGTATGCATAGGTTGCGCGTCCTGGGATTCATACCAGTCTTGCAGCCATTGCAGTTCTTGTGGAGTACAGGTTCCGGTTTCAAGCCTTTGGAGGATCTGAGCTATTTTCTGTTGAACATCCACGCTTTTAACCATTTGTATTATTAAAGACACCCGTGCTAAGTGGTAGTACCAGATGAGTAGAAAAAAAATTATTTATAGGACCGGAGCCGGTCTTTCAGTCTTTTTAAGGCGGTGGTCAACTGATTTTTTACCGTTTGCTGGGAGATGCCCAATCGGGTAGCTGTTTCCTGCACCGAAAGGCCGTCCCGCCTGCTCAGCAGGTATACTTCCTTCATTTTTCCGGGCATACCGGCAATGGTATCTGCGATCAGTTCCTGCATTTCTGACAAGGAAAGGCGGGCATCTGCCGAAGGCAAAAAAGGAAGGGGAAAATCTGCGAAAATATCCAGGTGTTTCTGGTAATTATGATGATGGCGGATATGATTGAGCACGCGGTATTTGAGCGAAATAAAAAGGTAAGCATCCAGCTTTTCGCGGATGACGATCTCTTTTCTTTTTTGCCAAAGGGCTACAAACACTTCCTGAAGACAATCTTTTGCGTCTGCTTCGTTCTGCAGCCTGGCGTAGGCAGCCATGTATAATGGTTGCCAGTAACGGTGATACAACTCATCAAAGGCAGTTTTATCGTCCAGTAACTGCATCCTCTCCAGCAGCGCGTTATCCTGCAAGTCCATCAATCACCAAAAGGTTTAAGCGTAAATATATGTAAAAGCGGTTCAAAAAAGCAAGGGCTATTTCTTAATCTTCTTTCCGGACAACGGCGGAAGGAATAAAGCATCCCCATACCTATTAGTAGGTAGTTGGTTCAAACTAATTACTTATATTTGAAAAATGTGACCTAACGGCCAGTGCAAAGGCATATTTAATGCGAACTAACCCTCCTTAGCTGCCACTAGGGATTAGTACGTCATCTCAAAATTAACCTGTTTTTCAGGCCTGCTATAGTCATCATTTTTCAAATATTTATTGTTCTATGGACATCATCGCAAGAAATCACATCCATGTCATTGGTAACCTGGATGCACCACAGACCCTCATGTTTGCCCACGGCTTCGGTTTAGATCAGACTACTTTTTCCAAGGTGACGCCTTCATTTGAAAGCGATTATAAAATTGTGCTGTTCGACAATGTGGGCGGTGGTAAAGCAGAAATGAAAGCGTACAGCCCCAAGCGTTATGAGTCCATTCATGGCTATGCAACGGATCTGGCGGATATTATACAGGCACTGGAATTAAAACACGTCACCTTTGTAGGTCACTCTGTAAGCGGGATGACGGGGTTGCTCAACAGCATCCACTACCCGGGCATGATCGAAAAGCTGATCCTGCTGGGTTCCAGTCCGCGCTACCTCAATGATCCGAAAGACGGCTACATCGGGGGTTTCGACCATCTTGCGCTGAACGGCCTCTTTGAAGCCATGGAAGGAAATTATCATGCATGGGCAGCAGGCTTTTCGAAACTGGCCATGCGGAATGAAGACCGGCCCGAGTTAGCTAATGCCTTTGCAGACACCCTGTCGGCCATCCGTCCGGATATTGCGATCCAGGTGGCCAAAGCGATTTTTTACCTCGACTACCGGGAAGAACTGCCCAAAGTAACATTGCCGACACTGGTAGTGCAAACCACTAACGACATTGCCGTACCGGCAGTGGTGAGTGAGTACCTGGAAACACATATCCCCAACAGCCGCCGTACCCAGGTACAGACAGAAGGGCATTTTCCGCAGGTAAGCGCACCAACAGAAGTAATAGCTGCCATTCAATCGTTTCTTTAATTCATTTTTTCAATTACATACTGTGAGTATCTGGGAGCGTAAAGCTTTAAATTTTATCAATCAAACGAGTCGGTGGGATAAGGACAAGCACATCTCTTCCTTTCTTGCATTCAGTATTTCGCTCGTCAAAAATCTGACCGGGGCCGACATAGCCCTGCAACTGGAGTTTGAGGATGAAGATACCGCCAAAGTGAAATGCGCGTCTCCCGTTCATCTCAACGACATTGTGCTGAACCCGGAGCCCATTAAAAAGCTGCTGTACGCCCATGGCTTTAAAACCATTTACTGGCGGGAGCTGCCCGTACCAAAGGAAAATGTATTTAAAGAGGTATTGCAGGCGTTGTCGTCTGCTATTATTATACCGGTAAATACCACGCCCAACAACAGCCTGCTGGTGTTGGGCTGGAGTGAGCCGCCTTCCTTTGAACCGGATTTTGTAGAATGTATAGAAACGATCCGTTTACGTTTGAAAGAAATTCTGCTGCAATCCCAGCAACAGCTGTACTTTCAGCGGGTAGCTATCCGTTTTGCGGCCATCCTGCACACCATTCCGCATGCATTGGTATTTATCAACAACGATGGTTTTTCCGGATGGGTGAACCAGGAAGGCGCTACACTACTGGGATTATCCGGACCGGGAGAACAGCTCCCGGCGGTACTTTCAGATGCGATGATGCAATTGCGGAATAAAGCATTGAATACAGAAGAGATCTATAAAAAGGCCGTACACCTGTTTTCCTCTCCTGAAAATGCGCTGACCAACTGGACCTGGCAACTGGAAAACAGCACCCTCTCGGTATCATGTCTTCCTGTTACCACCCAACAGATCAGCGGCCGGCTATGGATCTTTGAAACCCTGGATCAATAGCGTTGCCGCCAGAGGAAATAAAATGTACTTCCTTCTCCGGGTAAAGATTCTACCCATACCTTACCTCCCTGTTCTTCTACCAGTAGCTTAAAGATATTCAGGCCTATACCGGAGCCTTCTCCTTTCCCTTCATTATCGAGCCGTTCAAACAGCTTGAAAATGCGGTCGGTATCGCGTTTGGCTACACCGGGGCCATTATCTTTTACATAGAATTCATAGAATTCGCCCTTGTCGGTGCCCCCGATGGTGATAAGACCATCCTTCTTATCATTGTATTTGATGGCATTGGAGATGAGGTTCTGAAACACCTGTTGCAGTTTCAGCTTGTTGGTTTCCAGTACCGGCAGGGTCCCCCCTGTTTCGATATGAATATTGGCAGGAGGAAACAGCAGCTTCGATAACTGTGTTACCAGTTCATGTACATTAACTTCTTCTATCGTTTGTTCCATGTCGCTCTGGCGGGTATAATCCAGCATGGAGGTAATCATTTCTGTGAGGTGATTGGTGGCGCCCAATACAATTTTCATATATTCTTTCAGATCGGGAGCGCTCTGAATCCGTTCGTCTTCATTGATCAGTGCCAGGAGGCCAATAGCGCCGGACAGCGGGGATTTCAGGTCATGTGCCACCACGTACATAAACCTTTCCAGCTGTTTGTTTACTTTCTCTTTCTCGATCATCGCCTCTTTCAGCTGATGTTGATAGCGGTACAACTTTTCAAACACGGTCACCTTGGCCCGGGTCACATTTACATCCAGTGGCTTGGACAGGTAATCTACGGCGCCCTGTTCAAAACCGCGCATTACATATTGTTCCTCTTTGTTGATGGCAGTTACAAAGATGATGGAGATATCTTTTGTTTTAGGATTTGTCTGTAAGAGCCTGGCTACTTCATAGCCATCCATTTCAGGCATCTGCACATCCAGCATGATGAGCCCAATATCATCGTGACGTAATACGGTTTTCAATGCTTCATTACCGGAAGTGGCTTTCAGGATAACGCGGTGATCGCCTTCCAGCATATGTTCCAGCGATACGAGGTTTTCCGCTTTGTCATCCACCAACAGTATAGTAAATGTTTTCGGTTTGTGTTGCTTCATTTCTCAACGTTTATTTGCGGTGCTTATATTTCTTAAGTAACGGATCATCTGATCCGGCGTCATGGATTGTATGTCTGCGCATTGATCTAAGGCGGCTTGCGGCATGGTGTTAAAAGCTGCCGTAGCCGGATCCTGTACAATTGCTGTGCCACCGGCAGCGGCTATGCGGCATAATCCTTCTGCGCCGTCTTTGTTGGCGCCGCTCAGTAAAATACCGATGACAGCGGATCCAAAAGCGGTAGCAGCGCTTTCAAAGCTCAGGTCTATCGATGGCCGGCTGAAGTTGATCAGTTCTGAATAGTCCAGGGAAATGGTGCCATCGGCTTCGATCAACAGGTGATAATTTTGCGGTGCCAGGTAGATATGTCCTGGCAGCAGTTGCTCTTTATCTTCCGGTTCTGTGATCTGTATATGGTCTGATAACAGCACACCCAGTTCGCTCTTCACGTTTTTTAAACGATGGATTACCAGTACCACCGGTATGTGGAAAGGAACCGGCCAGGCTTCCATCAATGCGGATAATACCGGCATACTGCCGGCGGAGCCACCAATAACGAGGATACGGTATGAATGGGGGACTGTCAAATTTATACTTTACGTCTGAATATTTTATTCGCCAGATTCACAGGTTCAAATTTTATTCTTTCTTCATTATATAACAGTGACTCTTTAATACCCAATGCCAGGTACCCTAACGAAGTTAAGCTTTCATAAAACAACTTCACCACCCGTTCCTGGAGTGTTCTGTTAAAATATATAAAAACATTCCGGCAACAGATGAGTTGAAATTCATTGAATACCTGGTCGGTGACCAGGTTGTGCTGAAAGAAAATAACGTTCCTTAATAAAGACGGGTGAATAATGGCGTTGTCGTAACGGGCGGTGTAATAATTGGAAAAATCATGAATCCCCCCGGACTGCATATAGTTTTGCGTATAGTCTTTCATATCCTTCAACGCAATGATACCGCTTTCTGCTTTCTCCAGGTTGGCTTCATTGAGATCGGTGGCATAGATACGGCAACGGTCCAGCAGACCGGCTTCCTGCAGTAAAATAGCCATAGAATATACTTCTTCCCCGGTAGCACAGCCGGCATGCCATATCTTAATACTGGGGTAAGATGCCAGCCGTGGTATTACCTGCTCCCGCAGCACTTTATAGAACGAAGGATCCCGGAACATTTCGGTAACATTCACCGTAATGTACCGGATCATCTCCCGGAAAAAATCTGTTTCATTCAGCAACCGGTGTTTCAGGTCAAAGATATTATCGATGCCAGTGTAGCCGGTAAACCTGCTGAAGCGACGTTTCAGCGAGGCGGAAGCGTAGTCTGTAAAGTCATAGCCATATCGCTGCTGAATGATTTTCACCAGGTCTGTAAAATCCGCGTTGCTGATTTCTTCTACCATAATTCTATTAAGACAACCATACCCTTAACAATGATAACAATTTAATATTATCTACGGGTTTTGCAATATAATCGGATGCACCGGCTTCCATACATTTTTGCCGGTCGCCTGCCATCGCCTTTGCGGTGAGGGCAATTACCGGCAGTTGCTGGAAGCGGCCATCGGCACGTATTCTTTTCATAGCTTCGTAGCCGTCCATTTCGGGCATCATGATGTCCATCAGCACCAGGTCTATCGACGGCTGCTGATCCAGTACCGCCAGCGCCTCCTTCCCGTCGGCGGCAGTGAGTACGGAAATACCCTGTTCTTCCAGCAGTGCGCTGATCGAAAATACATTCCGCATGTCATCATCTGCCAGCAATACCGTTTTACCGGACAACTGCTCTTCCGTCCAGGAAGCAGTCATATCGGGTACTTCTACTTTCTTCTGTAGTTTATAAAGGAACAGTTCCAGTTCATCCATAAGCCGGTCGGAAGCATGGGAGGAATTACGTACAATAGCAGAAGCATATTTCTTCAGCTGTTGTTCTTCCTGCACCGTAATATCCTGGTCGAGGTATACGATCAGGGGTGTGCTGCCGGCTTCGGGGATGGTGGTGAGTGCTGCCAGCTGGGTGATGCCGGCTTCCAGTTCTTCTCCTATTTCCACGATCACGGCATCATACTTTTTGCCACCCAGTAGTTGCCGTGCTTCCGGAACACCAGCGGCAATATCATAATGGGTGCCGAGGTTGCGCTCTTCGCTCATGGCTTCCAGTGTGGCATTGGCGCTCAATGGTCCTACAGACACAAGCAATACTTTTTTCAGTCCGGCCTGGATCTGGGTGCTGATACTGGTGAACACTTCTTCCAGATCCTGTAATTCCAGCGGCTTTCTCGTATAGCCATGGATGTTATCTTCCCGGATGCCCTGTATATCGGCGGCGGTAACCACATGTACCAGGATTTTGCTCAGTTCCTCGCTGCTTTTCAGGATTTTGAGGATGCTGCTGCCGTCGATTACCGGGAGGTTCATATCCAGGATAATGGCTACCGGCAGGAATTTGCGGGCGTAGGCCAGTCCTTCCTGCCCGTTGTGTGCCACGATGGTTTTAAATCCTTTGTTACGGGCGAAGTCGCGCAGGATATCGGCAAAATAAATATCGTCTTCAATAATCAGGATCAGTTTGTCCTGCTTCGAAAGATTATCGCGGTCGTCGTTCACCACCATTGCGGGCTGGATCAACGGCATGTTCATGGGTGCAGCAGCCGGTGTTACCGGAATGCTCAGTGGCGTGGCATTCGCGCTCACCGGCAGCTGGATTGTAAAAGTACTACCGGAGGCGGTGCTGCTATCGAGGCGGATTTCTCCATTCAGCAGCAACATCAGTTCCCGGCTGATGCTCAGTCCGAGGCCGGTACCGCCATATTTACGGTTGGTGGCGCCGTCGCCCTGGTGAAAAGCATTGAAGATAAGGCTTTGCTTATCTTCCGGAATTCCGGGTCCGGTGTCTGTAACGCTGATGCTGAGTACATCTGGTGCGTTCATATACCAGGAAAGACTGATCACGCCACCGGGAGGCGTAAATTTAAAGGAGTTGGAGAGCAGGTTACGGATCACCTGTTCCAGCCGTAGTTTATCGGTATGGATTTCTGCCGGTACTTCGGGCGCCACGTTTTTAATAAACTGAATATTTTTTTCCTGTGATACTACGCCAAAAAGATCGGAAATATCATCGATAATGCCCCGTACGGATACCTCTTCAAAATTCATTTCCACTTTACCGGCTTCTATTTTAGAGAGATCCAGTACATCATTGATCAGGTGGAGCAGATCGGAGCCGGATTTATAGATGATACCGGCGTATTCCATCTGTTTATCCGTGAGGTTTTTATCTTTATTTTCCTGCAGCATTTTTGCCAGGATGAGTACACTGTTGAGTGGTGTTCTCAGTTCGTGCGACATATTGGCGAGGAATTCAGATTTGTAGCGGCTGCTGGCCTCCAGTTCGGTGGCTTTTATAGAAAGTGCGCCCCTGGCGGTTTCCAGGTCTTTATTCTTTTCAGTGATTTCCGCATTTACCTGGCGGAGTTCTTCTTCCTGTACTTTCAGTTCTTCCTCAGAAGCCTGGAGTATTTCCGATTGCCGGCTCAGTTCTTCGTTTGACTGCCGCAGTTCTTCCTGCTGACTGATAAGAATTTCCTTTTGTTCCTGCACCTGTTGCAGCAGTCGCAGTATTTTTTCACGGGCGTTGGCGGCATTAACGGCAACGGATATATCTTTCGACAGTACTTCCAGCAACCGGAGCTGGGTATCCGTCACATCGCGGAAGGAGGCCAGTTCAATGACGCCCAGTAGTTCCGTTTCAATCCACAGCGGGATCAGTACCAGGGAGCCCGGCTGCATACTACCGCTGGCGGAGTGCAATTGCCAGTAGGTGGCAGGCACGTCCCGGATAACCAGGATTTCTTTTCCGGCCACTGCGGTGCCTGTAAAGCCTTCATGGAGGGAAATGGCGTTGGGAATCCCGGCAGGCATGCTAACGGCCGCGTACAAACGAAGATCATCGTGGGTTTCGTCGTAGCAATAAAATGCGCCGGCGGCAAAATCTGCGAAGTTAGTAAGGGTATGCAGGCATTTACGCATCAGTTCATCGCGGTTATTCACGCCCTGCAGGCTGTCGTTCATATCGTTTACTCCTGTGAGCAACCAGTTTTTTTCATTGGCGGTGGTATTGAGTTCCACCACTTCCGCCAGTTTGGCGTTCAGGGCATGTTGTGCTCTGAGGCGGCGTCTGAATTCGGCGTAGGTGATCCTCATCAGTATGAATCCTACCAATAAAATGAAGGCGTTATTGATCAGAAGCGTTCTCACCGCCTTCGTAAAGGAATTACTTTTAAATTCTTCCCGTATGCCCAGCAGGCGGCGTTCTTCTGTATTTACCAGTCCTATTTTAGCACGGACCTTATCCATCAGCGCGGTTTCCTTTTCTGTAATAGCGCCGTTCTGCTCAAAACGTTGCTGCCCGATAATATGATCCAGTTCATTCCAGAAGCTGAGCAGGGAATTGATGCTATCTTCCAGGGAATCCACATTTTTTACCTGTGTAGGATTATCGATCACCATGGTGCGCAGGTCATTGACAGCGGGCGACACTTTAGGCAGCGCGAGTTCATAGGGATGCAGGAAACTTTCGTTTAACGTGCTGCGATAGCCTCTGCGGGAGGCCTCCATATCGAAAAGTAAGCGTTGGATCCTTTCAGAATTGTTTAATACGCGGTAAGTGTGCTGTACCCATCCGGCTTCTTCTGTTTGCGAAGAAAAAGTTTGCCAGGTTAGAAAAGCGCCGAGGATGACAAGTAATACTACAACGGAAAAGCCGAGGTACAGTCTGTTAATTAATGAAATTCTCATATAATATTAATTCCTTAATCAGGTATAAAAGTACCTAAATGCCTTCATATTCAATATCTTTGTGCACAATAACAGATCTATTTTTGTAGCAATGCCTTATCCGTTTTTTTTATCCATGGAAAACTATTCATTTATTTTTCAAGTATATACCTGTATAATGCGCAAATCCTGCGCATTATGAAGCGTACCTATTAAGATTCACAATAAAATAACATCCTGCTAAACAATTAAATATTGCGATTTGTTTAGCAGACTAAATTCAGCCACGATGAGTAAAATTTTGTTAGTAGAAGATGATGAGATCATGCCTAAAATAGTGGCAAGAATTCTCCCCACCTCCGAGTATGAGCTGGACCATGTATCAAACGGAAAGGAAGCATTTGAAAAACTGGAGAGTACCAACTATGGCTATGATCTGATCATTACGGACATCATGATGCCTTATGCCAATGGATTTGAAATTCTGAGCAGGGTAAAAAGTCAGCCAAGGCCGATTCCGGTGATTATTGTTTCCAATGCAGGCAATGAAGATATGATCATGGAAGGCTTCAAGCTGGGTGCGGACGATTTTCTGAAAAAACCGATCATACCTGCCGAATTACTGATCAGGGTAAAAAGATTGTTAATGAAGAATAAATAGCTGATGTTCGATATTCCAACTCCTGCCTTCCTGGATCCTGTTTTCAGCACCTTCCGGGAGGCGCCGCTGGCCATAAGGCTGGCGATGATTTTTATCATAATAGCCATTTCCATTACGCTCCTGGCGTATTTTTCTATTTTGAGAAGCCGTTTCCGTGGACACCAGCGTAAAAAACGACTGGATTACCTGCTCCCTAAAATAGATAACCTGATCATTGATGAAATCCTGGCTAATCCGGAAGTAGCTGCTGGTACGCCGGCCGACAGGATACAACTGAACCTCGACGGATTCCAGGAATTACCCTTACATAAGAAATGGGCCAGGCAGGCTACCACCAACCGTATCATTCACTTCCGCCGGAACGTGCGGGGGAATGCGGGTCAGTTGCTCCGTAGTCTTTATATACAACTGGAACTGAGCAAGGACACCATGAAACAGATGAAATCGTCGAAATGGGCGCGGAAAGTGCGGGCCCTGACTGAGTTCATCGACATGGACATCCCGGTGGCCGATGTAACCATCCTGCCATTAACGAATAGCCGTAACCGTGAGTTGAGGGCTGCTGCCAGGCATGCCTACATCAAACTCAGTAAAAACGAACCCTTCAAATTTTTCGATGTAGTAACCGATCCACTGCTGATGTGGGACCAGGTGGAATTATTCCGGATCATTACCACTACAGAAGATATTTCGATACCCAATTTCGCCCGCTGGATCACCTACTCTTCCAACAAGAGCGTGGTATCCTTCTGCCTGAAACTGATTGTGCATTACAACCAGTTACCGGCCGTACCGGCAGTGATCAAACTGCTGGATACGAAAGATCACTATCTGCGTGCAGATGCCATCAACTGCCTGGGCAAACTCCGGGTACCGGATGTGGAAGACAGACTGGTATCCATGTTCACCAGTCAGCCGCTGCAATGCCAGATTGAGATCCTGAAGGCCATCGGCCGCATCAGCAGCGGACGCCAGGTAGATTTCCTGAAACAGGAATTCCTGCACTCCACCAATTTCGACCTGCGTAAGGCGGCAGCCAAATCGCTCGTTAAAAACGACTGGGTAGCCAGCCAGGTATTACAGGAACTGCTGGATACAGCCGACCGGGAAAGTCTGCTGATCCTGAAGCATTGTATGAACCCTTTAATCAAGTACTAATGGAGGGCATTATTTCAGTGCTGGGCAAGGCCTATGAAAATACGCTTTTCGTATATGGGTTGATTTTACTACTGGTGTATGCCCTGCTCGCTTTATTGTCGATGCTCGCGATCCGGTATTATACCCGCAAGAATACCCAACATCAGCTGGAAACGCTGGCCAGTTCACCGATGGCGCCCGGCATCACTATCCTGGCGCCTGCCTTTAATGAAGGCCTGACCATTATTTCCAACGTAAGATCGCTGCTCACCCTGAACTATCCGCGCTATGAAATCATCATTATCAATGATGGAAGTACGGATAATACCATGGAACAGCTGGTGGAAGAATTTAAAATGGTGGCGGTGGACTTTGCCTATAACGCCAGGATCCTCACGCAGCCAGTCAGAAAGATCTATAAATCCACCGACCCTGCTTACTCTGCCCTGATGGTGATTGATAAAGTGAATGGAAAAAGTAAGGCAGATGCGGTGAATGCAGGCATGAACGTAGCTACGTTCGACTATTTCGTGTGTACCGATGTGGATTGTATCCTTCATAAAAATACTTTGCTGGAGCTGATTTTACCGGTGATGCAGGAAGAGAAGAAGCGCGTGATCGCTGTTGGCGCCACGTTGCGTATCGCCAATTCCTCCGACTTCGACGAAGGCGTATTGATCCGTATGCGGCCGCCCCGACAGCTCCTCCCCCGCTTCCAGGAAGTGGAGTACATCCGCTCCTTTGTATTGGGCAAAATGGGCTGGAGCTACATCAACTGTGTACCCAATGTATCCGGCGGCCTGGGCCTCTTCGACACAGAAGTAGCCACGCGTTGCGGCGGATATGACCACAGCTCCTTCGGGGAAGATATGGAACTGCTGACCAGGATGTGCCGGTACGCGCATGACAACGAAATTTCCTACGCGGTGCGTTATATACCAAGAACCTTGTGCTGGACAGAAGGTCCTTCCACAGTGAAAATCTTCAGCCGCCAACGTACCCGCTGGGCCAGAGGGCTTGCCCAGCTGATGTATGCGCATTTCAGCATGTTCCTCAATCCCCGTTACGGGAAGATGGGTATGATCGTATTTCCGTTTAACTTCTTTTTTGAACTGCTGGCGCCATTGGTGGAGTTCAGCGGTATCCTTATTTATATATACCTCGCGGTTACCGGTCAGGTGAACTGGCCCTACGCATCGATGCTGTTGCTTTTCGTATATACGTATGCGGTGATGATCACCACCATTGCGATATTATGGGATCAGCTATCGTTCCGGTATTATAAAAAGTGGTGGGAAGTGGCGTATCTGTGTCTCACTCCTTTTATGGAATTTCTGTTGTATCACCCCCTCATCGTGTTTTTCTCGCTGCGGGGATACTACTATTTCCTGACCGGCAAGAAGAGTACCTGGGGAAATATGCAACGACAAGGTTTTGGAAAGAAGAAAAAATAAAGAAAACAGCGTGCTATGATCAGAACAATTTTTGAAGGGGGCGTATTTATTTACGGTATTGTGCTGCTGTTCATGTATGCTTTGCTGGCTTACATGTCTTTCCGTGGTATCATTATGTTCCGTAAAAAAAACAGCTTCACCAACTACGACCATCTCCTGGATTCCCCGCTTACACCGGGCATTTCCGTGATAGCGCCTGCCTATAATGAAAGCGTGACCATTATTATGAACGTGCGTTCCCTACTAACGCTGAACTATACACGTTTTGAGGTGATCATTGTGAATGATGGGAGTACAGACGATACGCTGGAAAAGCTGATCCGTGAATTTGAACTGGTACCGGTAGATTTTGCCTACAATGAGCGTATTGTGACGCAACCAGTCAGACAATTATATAAATCTACCAACACCGCTTATGATAAACTGCTGGTGGTAGATAAAGTGAATGGTAAAAGTAAGGCTGATGCCGCCAATGCCGGTATCAATGCCGCTTCTTTTGATTATTTCCTGAATACGGATGTGGATTGTATCATTGAAAAAGATACCTTGCTCCGCATGATCAAGCCCTTCATGGATGAAGAGCATAAAAAAACAAAAGAGATCGGTGAACCCTGCCCCCAGTGCGGATATGTTCATGTAGTGGAAGATAGCCGGCAGGTAATTGCCACCGGTGCTACACTGCGTATCGCCAACTCCACCGAAATCGATGAAGGAGTGATCATACGGGTACGCCCCCCCGAAAAAATACTGCCCCGCTTCCAGGAAATGGAATATATCCGGGCATATGTACTTGGTAAAATGGGTTGGAGCGTGATGAACAGCGTACCCAATGTATCCGGCGGATTAGGTTTATTCGATAAAGAAGTAGCCATCAAGGCGGGTGGATATGACCATAGCTCCTTTGCGGAAGACATGGATATTGTAACGCGTATGTGCGCTTTTATGATCGATAACAAACTGAAATATGCGGTACGTTATATTCCTACCACACAGTGCTGGACGGAAGGCCCACCGAATATGAAAGTATTCAGCCGTCAGCGTACCCGCTGGGGGCGCGGGCTGGCAGAGATCATGACGTTGCACAAGAAAATCATTTTCAATCCCCGGTATAAAAAACTGGGACTGGTGGTGTTGCCTTATAACCTCTTTTTTGAGTTCCTGGCGCCTATCATTGAATTCGCGGGTATCATCTATTACATCTACCTGGCGGTGACCGACCAGGTAAACTGGCCTTACGCCCTGATATTACTGCTGTTTGTATACCTGTTTTCCGTGATGATCACCACACTGGCGATCTGCTGGGACCAGCTTACCTACGGTTATTACAAAACCTGGCGGGAGGTGATTGCCTTATCGCTCATGGCATTTTTTGAACCACTGATCTACCATCCACTGATTGTATTTTTTGCGTTGCGGGGTTACTGGTTCTTCCTCACCGGAAAGAAAACATCCTGGGGAAATATGCAACGACAAGGTTTTGGTAAAAAGAAATAAACTTATAAAAGAAAAGCAAATGGCTGTATTAAAACATCTGTTAACGGGTATATTGGTGTGTTTGGCGATGCAAACGCAGGCACAGATCTTTAAACAGAAGAATAATGCAGAAGCCCTGTATGAACAGGCCCTTCAGGAAACGAAACAACAGCATTACGACAAAGCCATTGCCCTGTCGCAACAGGCGCTGAAAGCACAGCCTGATTTCATCGATCAGCAGCTGTTACTGGCACGTCTTTATATGCTCACCAAACAATATGATCTCTCCAGAAAATATGTAAAGGAAGTACTTGCGAAAAATCCGCAATACCGGGATGCGTATTATTATGCGATCAACGTGGAACTGACTACCGGCAAATATGCGGAAGCAGAATGCTATGCAGATGAAGCCCTGAGCCAATTTCCGGGTAGCCGGGAATTTATGCTGAAGAAGCTTGGCATCCTGGATATGCAACATAAAGTATATCGCGGAAACGAACTGGCCGAAACGGTATTGAATAAATACCCGGAAGACACCACCGTACGTAATGCCTATGTAGAGCACTACTTATTGAGCGGCAAATATTATCAGCAGCTGGGCAACAGTGGCATGGCGCGTCAGAGCTACGACCGTGTTTTACTGGTAGAACCACGCAACCAGGAGGCCCGGGAAGCAAGTCTGGGTGTGGCCCTGAAAGGAGGCAACTATCAATCCGCCCTGGAACAGGTAAATGATGAGTTGCTCGCTCACCCTGGCAGCTACGATCTGTTGATGCGCAAGCTCGGCATCCTGCAGGAAATGCACGCCTATGTAGAAGCGCTGAGTACTTTACAGGAAGTGTTGCGCCGGTTCCCGGGTGATGCAAAGGCACGTACCCTGGAAACATCGCTGCGCATGGAAGCCGCTACCTACTATGCTAACATGGACCCCTATACGTTGTATCAGGGTGTGCTGGAAAAAAATCCCGGCAACCGCGAAGCGCTGGACAAACTGATTGGCTACAGCATGGCCAGGGGCGCTTATGCAGAAGCACTGGCATGGATTAACCGTGGCCTGAAAGCCACTCCTAACGATACCCGCTTACTCGGTCTGAAAATGGATGTACTGGAAGGCGACCGTAAATACGGCAGTGCGGCAGCACTGGCGATGACGCTGTACCAGCGCGCGCCCAATCCCGAATTAAAAGAAAGACTGGTACAGCTGCAAACCGCTACCGGCCGCGAGTACCTGGCACAACAGCAATACGATCTGGCCCTGGCAGCGTTTGAAACTGCCGGCAGGATCAGTCCGGGTGATTCTTCCGTATTAAACCTGCTGACCAATACCTACATCTCTCAAAAAAATACACCCGCTGCTTTAAAAACACTGGATCAGGCACTGACCTATTACCCGGATAATGCCACTTTTCTGCTGAAAAAATCCAGCGTACTGGCAGATGCCGGCAGGTATGAAGAAGCTGCGGTGATCACGGCACAACTGGCAGCGCGGTATCCTACCGATGAACGGTTCAGCAGCAACCTCGCAGATATGCGCTTAACGTCTGCCCGTGCACTGATGAAAGCCGATGAATATGACCTGGCAAAACAACAGCTGGCACTGGTATTGGCAGCCGCGCCTTCCAACAGCGAAGCGCTGGATTATATGATCAATATGCAAACCGCTACCGGTAAGCCCGACAGCGCATTGTATTACGCCAATACAGCCCTGGGGTATTATCCGGATAACCGCGATTTTTTACTGAAAAAAGCGTCTGTATTACAGGAAATGCACGCGTATAACGAGTCGGCCGCTATTACATCCGACCTGATGACGCGGTATCCTTATACGATCAAATACAAACAAGCGTATGTAAGCAGCCTCATGTCGGCAGGCACCGACTATCAACGGAATCAGCAACCCGACAGCGCACTGGCGATGTTTAACCAGGTACTCGCACTGCAACCGAAAGATTCCATGGCGTTGTTATACAGCATCAATATCCTGAACGGACAACAACGGTACGACAGTGCCCTGGTATATACCGCACAGGGAATGAAATACTATCCCGGCAACGAAGCTTTTCTGATGAAACGGGCTATTACCCTGGAGAACAAGCAGGACTTTACCGCTGCAGCACTTGTAGCAGATTCTATTGTGAAGCTGCAGCCAACAGCCGCCAATACCGATTACCGGGATTACCTGCTGAGCAAAACACTGAAGAATCAGTTTGGGCTATACTTCAATAATTCCAGCTACGATTATACTTCCGACAAGTTCAACATTGCAACGGTAGAATACCGGCGTTTTATTAAGCGCGGTTCTTATGCCGTACAATTGAACTACGCCGGCAGAAAGAATGGCAACGGGTTACAAGGACTGGCGGAGATGTATTACAAGCATAACCCGAAGCTGTACTCCTATGGTATGATGGCGTTTTCCAACAAATCAGTATTCCCCCAGGTGCGTGCGGCCTACTCTATTTTCAAGACCTTTAAGAAAGATATAGAAGTGGAACTGGGTGGCCGTTACCTGAACGTGGACAGTACCACCAGTATTTCCGGCGTACTTTCCATCGCCAAACCATTCGGGGATTTCTGGATTAACCTGCGTGGGTTTGCCATCAGTGAAACATCCAGCTTTTATACATCGTTTAACCTGACCACCCGTTATTATATGAACAAACAGCAGGACTATCTGCAACTGGTAGCAGGACTGGGTACTTCTCCGGATGACAAGAGCAGGCTGGTGAATTTCCCCAACCTCTCTGGTTTGCTGACACGCAGCATCAGCGCGGGTTATCAGAAAGTGGTACATTACCGCACCACCCTGGGATTGTATGGTACCTGGATCAATCAGAAGATCAGCGATACCGGGTTCCAGAATCAGTACGATATTTACCTGTCGCTTCAGCGGAAATTTTAATGGAATTACAATGTGCAGAATTATGAGCAGCCTTTTGTTAATGATCACGACGTTACTATACAGTGCCTGTACACCACAGGCGGAGGATCTTACGCTGGTACAGCAAGGGCGCAGCGGATATGTGATCGTGTTGCCGGAGCAGGCCACCAAAGCAGAAAGCAGGGCCGCCGGTATTTTCCAGGATTATGTTCAGCGGATATCCGGGGCTAAGCTACCCGTTATACCCGAATCACAATATAAAGCACAACCGGCGGTATTTATCGGTAATACCTCGCATACCGCAGGACCTCCGAGTATAAAAAGTGAAGGTTATTTTGCGGGGGTCAAAGACAAGCAATTGTTTATCCGTGGCGGCAGCGGGCAGGGCGTGGTGTATGGTGTGTATTACACGTTGCAGACGTATATGGGTTGCCGTAAGGACGATGCAGGCCCCGCACAGGTACCAACGGCAAAGGATATACGCTTAAAAGGGCCCATTTCCGATTTACGTGAACCGGCGTTTCAGTACCGCGAAACCTACTACCCTCCTTCCATGGATGCGGAATACCTGGCCTGGCATGGACTTCACCGGTTTGAAGATCTATGGGGGTTATGGGGACATTCGTTTTTCAAACTGGTGCCACCGGATACCTATTTCAAAGATCATCCCGAATACTATTCACTGGTAAATGGCAAAAGGCAGCCTCTCCAATTATGTCTGAGTAATGAAAACGTATATGCACTTACGGTAGCGTGGTTTAAAAAAGCCATAGCGGCCAACCCGGATGCGATGTACTGGTCTATTGCGCCACAGGACGGTGGCGGCGCCTGTACCTGCGACCTTTGCAAAAAAACGGATGCAGAAGAAGGGGGACCACAGGGATCCCTGATCCGTTTTGTGAACCGGGTAGCGGGGCAGTTCCCCCAACAGCATTTTACCACGCTGGCCTATGGCTATACTGCCAAAGCGCCGTTGAAAACGAAACCGGCCGCCAATGTATTCATTATGCTGAGTACCATCGATGCATTCCGGCAGGAGCCGCTGGCGCAAACGGCATCAGCAGCCGGTTTCCGGAAAAATCTCCAGGGCTGGGAAGCAACCACCGGTAACCTGTTCATCTGGGATTATACCACGCAGTTTACCAATTACCTGAATCCATTTCCGGATTATACCAACCTCCAACCCAACCTGCAATATTTTGCCGCACATCATGTGAAAGGCGTATTCTCGCAGGGCAGTGGAGAAACGTATGGCGATATGGCCGAATACAACAGCTACGTACAGGCGTGTTTGTTATGGCAGCCGGATGCCGATCTGAAAAAGATCAACAACGACTTTTTAACGGGCTATTACGGGCCTGCCGCCAATGTAATGGGGCAATACCTGGATGCACTCAGCGACGCGGTAAAAAGCACCCATAGCGTGCTGGATATTTATGGTAACCCGATCTATAATACCAAAGATTACCTGTCGCCGGTGCTGATTGATCAGTATTCCGGGTTGCTGGATAAAGCAGAAGTGGCTGCCGCGAATAATACAGTATTCCTGCAAAGGATTTATCGTACACGTTTGTTCCTGGAGTATGTGGTATTACAGCAATCCCGGTTTTACGGATTTGATAAATATGGTTACCTGCAACCCGATGGCACTGTAAATCCACGGTGGCCGCAGCGGGTGCAAAAATTTGTAGCCGCATGTAAAACGGCGGGCGTGCAGGAACTCTCTGAGGGGGGCTTATCACCTGATGCGTATGCGCAGGAATGGCAGGCGATCTTCTCCCGCAAATGGATAAAAAGCCTGGCGCAGGGTGCTTCGGTGACACTGGTGAATCCTTATACACCGGAGTATACACCTAAAAAGGAACGTACGCTCACCGACGGACTTACCGGCGGTAATGATTTCAGCTACAACTGGCTCTTTACCTATGGTAAAGACATGATTGCCACTATTGATATGGGCAGCAGTAAAACCATCCGCCAGGTACAGATGAATTTCCTGCAGGATGCAAGGCATTATATTTTCAATCCTACGCAGGTGGTCGTGGAAACATCTGTAGATGGTACCCACTTCACGGTGGCCGGGACGAAAGATATCCCGGTGCCGGAGGAGGATTACGCCGTGCATATCAACCCTTACTCCTTTGCGGTGCCTGGCACAGCGGCCCGGTATATCCGGGT
This sequence comes from Chitinophaga arvensicola, assembly GCF_900110835.1. GTDB lineage: Bacteria > Bacteroidota > Bacteroidia > Chitinophagales > Chitinophagaceae > Chitinophaga > Chitinophaga arvensicola. The sequence goes on along the minus strand of NZ_FOJG01000001.1, from coordinate 3,464,548 downwards.
AACGGCCAAATGCCCGGCTACACTTCCTGACTGGCGGCTGGTGGCGGGTAAGAAGCCATCGCTGTGCTGCGATGAGATAACCGTAGAGTAGATTTCCACCCGCTTATTTAAGGTTTCCTGGAAATAAATTTGGAAAATAAACACTGTTCAGTATATTTGCACTGTAAACTATACAATGTGGGCATTATAGAAAGAAAAGAGCGTGAAAAGGCTGAAATGCGCAGACGTATTGTAGATGTAGCCGTTAAAATGATTGTGGAAGAAGGATATGAAAAGGTATCTATCCGCAATATCGCTGATAAAATTGAGTACAGTCCTGCAACTATCTATCTTTATTATAAAGATAAGGACCAGTTGCTGTATGACGTGCAAACGGAAGCTTTTGCCACACTGGCCAAGGACTTTCTGCAGAAGGTAACACATACCGATCCGTTTAAACGACTGGAGCAACTGGCGCATGCGTATTTAGATTTTTCCCGGAATCATCCGGAGCTGTATGATCTGATGTTTATCATCAAAGCCCCGATGAATGCGCTGGTAGAGAAAGAGAAATGGGAGAACGGAGATCCGGCTTATGATGGATTGTATCACCTGATGCAGGAGTGTATTGACAAGAAAGTGGTAAAGTTCAAGGATGCCACTATCGGAACATTGTCTGTATGGGCCTTTGCGCATGGCTTTGTAAGCCTCCATCTGCGGGGCAGATGTTCCAAAGTATCAGGGGTATCAGATGAAGAAATGCCGGCGATCATGAATGAAGCGATAAAAGAATACCTGCGGATGATCAAAGCGTAGAACGTAATCTGTGAAAGTGAAATGTGCCATCGGCATCTATACTAAAAGCCTATACGGCTTTTTTTAAACAGCATCATTAAACACTGTTCAGTATATCAACGACGATAATAAAAGCCTTGCCTGGCTTTATTTTTTTCGGTATTAATAAACACCGTTCATTATGTACACATTAATCACAAAAGGAGCATTGTTAATAGGCCTGCTCAGCGCAGGTTTGAGCGCCTTCTCACAAAGTACTGTGCTGGATCAATACATACAATCCGCTTTCAATAACAACAAAGGATTGAAAGACCAGAGCTTCCAGCTGAGTAAATCCATGCTGGCGTTACAGGAAGCCAAAACGCTGTTTGGTCCGAATGTATCTGTGCTGGGGAGTTATACGAAATCGTCCGGTGGCCGTACCATCGACTTCCCTATCGGAGATATTATGAACCCGGTGTATGCCAGTCTGAATCAGCTGACCAACAGTCACAATTTTAAAAACCTCGACAACGTATCGGTGCAACTGAATCCCGATAATTTTTATGATGCAAAAGTACGTGCCAGTCTGCCGCTGATCAATGCAGAAATCTACTATAACCAGAAGATCAAACGAGAACAGATCACACAGCAACAGGCGGCTATGAATGTGTACAAACGGGAACTGGTGCGCGATATAAAAACCGCCTATTACCAGTATTACCAGGCAGCACAGTCCGTGGCCATCTACAACAATGCGCTGTCGCTGATCAATGAAAATATCCGTATCAACGAAAGCATGGTGCGTAACGGCATGCGCAACAACACCGCCTTATACCGCGCACAAACGGAGAAAGAAAAAACGGATGCCGATATCAACAAAGCGATCAACTCGCGGCAGAATTCAAAAGCCTATTTCAACTTCCTGCTGAACCGCTCCCTGGATGAAGACATTACACTGGACAGCACCCTGCTGAACATGCCACAGCAACTACCGGGAAAAGATATCAACGACCGGGAAGAACTGGCCCAGTATAAAAGTGCCACCAACGTATACCGGTTAAACGAACAACTGCAACGCTCCTATCTCGTTCCTAAACTCAGCACCTTCCTGGATCTTGGCTCACAGGGTATGGGCGCAAAGTTCGATAAGGATACCCGCTACTACCTGTTCGGCGTGAACCTGGAATGGAATCTGTTTGCTTCCCATAAATACAAATACAAGATCAAACAGGCGGCGAACGACGTAGCCACCATCTCCAATGCAGCCGATCAAACAGCCGAACAGTTACGCTTGCAGCTCTACCAAACGATGAACAACTACCAGACTGCCGTGCTCAATTTCAAGACCGCACAAAGCCAGCTGTCATTTGCCGAAAGATATTACCGCGACCAGATGAAAGTATACAAAGAAGGTCAGCTACTCTATATAGAACTGCTGGATGCACAGAACCAACTCACCCAGGCACGGCTGCAAACCGCTGTAGCACAGGCGGCGGTACAAACGGCCTACGCCGGAGTAGAACGTGCACAGGCATCTTACGATATCACCAACAAACAATAAAACTCCTTAAACTTACTCATATGAAAAATACATTGCTCCTGCTGCCACTCTCCCTGCTCCTGTTTTCCTGCGGCAGCAAACCGGCAGCTACTGCTACTGTTTCAGATACGATCCCGGTGAAAATAATGCCACTGGCAAAACAAGGCACGGCAGTCACCATCAACGCCTCCGGCCAGTTTACCACCGACGATGAAGTATATCTTTCCTTCAAAACCAACGGCATTGTAAATAGCATCCTGGTAAAAGAAGGCGATAGAGTTAGCAAAGGACAACTGCTCGCCACGCTCAATCTCACTGAAATAGATGCACAGGTACAGAAAGACCAGCTGGCCTTTGAAAAAGCACAACGCGATTACCAGCGTATTGTACGCCTGCACAACGACAGTGTAGCCACGCAGGAACAGCTGGAAAACAGCAAAACCACCATGGACCAGGCACGGCAGCAACTCAGCACCACCCAGTTTAACCGCAGCTATTCTGCCATTCATGCCACACAGGACGGATATGTATTACACAAACTGGTGAGCAGCGGACAAATGGTCAATGCAGGTACCCCCGTACTGCAAACCAATGGCGCCAACAGTGCGCACTGGCTGCTGCGTGTAGGCGTAAGCGACCGGGAATGGGCACAGGTAAAGAACGGAGATAAAGCCAGCATCGAAGTATCCGGTGTAACAGGCGATCCGCTCACCGGAATGGTTACACGTAAATCTGAAGGCATAGATGCACAGAGCGGCACCTTCCTCATCGACGTACAAATTACCGGCAACAAGCCCGCCGCTATCGCGGCCGGCATGTTTGGCCGTTGTCATATAGAAGCCGGCGCCATCAGCGGCAGCACGGCCTGGAGTATTCCCTACGCCTCGCTGCTGGACGGCAACGGCAGCAGTGGGTTTGTATTCGTCACCAACGATAACAAAACCGCCAGGAAAATCCCCGTCACTATTGCAGGCATGGAAAAAGAAAATGTGCTGATCAGCACCGGCATGGAACAGGCAAAGGCACTCATTATTTCCGGTAGCGCCTACCTGAAGGATCAATCACCTATCCGTATTATCCAATAACCACTACGATCATGAAAATAGCTAATTATGCCGTCAAAAATTACCAGTTCACACTGGTGATATTTATAATGATCATTGTGCTGGGCATCACTACCATCCTCAATATGCCCCGCTCGGAAGATCCCGAAATGAGGGCGCCGCAATACACCGTTATCGTGGTATATCCCGGCACCAGCCCGAAAGACATGGAAGACCTGGTAGTGGACCCCATGGAGAAAGAAATCTATGGCCTCGATGATATCAAGCGGGTACGGACCTCCATCAGCGACGGCGTAGCCGTGATGCGGGTGGAATATAAATACAGCTCCAACGTAGACCAGAAATACCAGGAGCTGGTACGCGAAGTGAACAACAAGCGGAAAGACCTGCCGGCCGACATTTACAGCATAGAAGTGCGTAAGCAGGAACCTTCGGATGTAAACATCATGCAGATAGCGCTGATCTCCGAAAATGCTTCCCGCGACAAACTCCGTTACTATGCCGACAAACTGCAGGATGAACTGGAGAAAGTACCCTCCCTTAAAAATGTAAAACTGCATGGCTTACCGGAACAACAGGTACGCGTAGAATTACAGCTGGATAAAATGGCCCAGTTGCATTTACCGGTAAATACCGTGATGGCCGCCATTCAGAGTGAAATGGCCAATATCCCCGGTGGTAGTATCGATGCGGGTGAAAAAAGCTTTAACATCAAAACCAGCGGCAACTACCAGAACATTGATGAAATCAGCAATACGATTGTATCTGCGGGTAACGGTAAAAATGTTTTCCTGAAAGATATTGCCCGTGTATACTATGGCTTTGAAGATGAAAAATACTTTGTAAGATTAAACAGTCACCGTTGCGTAGTAGTATCTGCCGCGCAGAAATCCGGTGAGAATATCACCAAAACACAGATTGCCTATAAACCGGTGATTGAGAAATTCAAAAAGACCCTGCCTCCCAACATTGATCTGGTGCAGTATTTCGACCAGGCTGATGCCGTGAATAACCGCCTCAGTGGACTGGGAAAAGATTTCATTATTGCCATCCTGCTGGTAGCCTTTACCCTGCTTCCGCTGGGACAGCGCCCGGCGCTGATTGTGATGATCTCCATTCCATTGTCGTTGTCGATCGGAATTGTGCTGTTGCAGCTGTTTGGCTTCAACCTCAACCAGCTGAGTATTGTTGGACTGGTAGTGGCATTGGGGCTGTTGGTAGATGACAGCATTGTGGTAGTAGAGAATATTGAGCGGTGGATGCTGGAAGGACATAGCCGCATGGAAGCCACACTCAAAGCCACCTCACAGATTGGGCTGGCAGTAGTGGGTTGTACGGCCGCATTGGTCATTTCGTTTATGCCGCTGGTATTTATGCCGGAAGGTAGCGGCGACTTTATCCGTAGCCTCCCGCTGGCGGTTATTTTCAGCGTACTGGCTTCTATGGCGGTATCGCTGACCATTATTCCATTCCTGGCCAGCCGTTTACTGAAAGAGCATACCGGTAATCCGGAGGGCAACCTGTTTATGCGTTTGCTGAAAAGAATGATCCACGGCAGCTACGCGAAATTGCTGGATAAGGCATTACATCGCCCGGTGCTGACCATACTGGTATCACTGGTAGTATTTGGCGCCTCCATCGGTTTGTTTAAAGTGATTGGTTTCAGCCTGTTTCCGGCTTCAGAAAAGCCGCAGTTCCTGATCAATATCTTTACCCCGCCACAATCGAACCTGGCTTATACCAACGGCGTGGTAGAGCAGATAGAGAAAGAACTGAAACAGGAAAAGATGGTAAGTTCCTATGCCAGCAACATCGGTAAAGGCAATCCCCGCATCTATTACAACGAGATGCAGGAGAATGAAAGAAGCGATTATGCACAGTTGTTTGTGCAGCTGGATCCGCATACCAACCCGGCAGACAAGAATAAACTGATTGAAGCGCTGCGTAAAAAATGGACACCTTATCCTGGTGCAAAAGTAGAAGTAAAGAACTTTGAACAGGGGCCGCCAATGGTAGCGCCGGTAGAAGTACGCTTATTTGGCGATAATCTGGATACCTTACGATCTCTCGCCGGCAATGTGGAAAAGATGCTGGAGAAAACGCAGGGCACTATCTACATCAATAATCCGGTGAGCAACCTGAAATCCGATATCCGGGTGCGGATAGACCGGGAAAAGGCGCAGCAGCTGGGCATTCCAACAGCCAATATCGACCGGGTGGTGCGTTTAGCCGTATCCGGTATCAACCTGGGACAGTATAATGACCAGAACGATAACGACTACGATATTCTGCTGACCAAGCAGAAAACGGCCAAACCGGACCTCGACGTATTCAAAGACCTGTATGTAAACAACAGTCAGGGAACCGCGATTCCGCTTTCACAGGTGGCAGAACTGGCGCTGGAAACATCTCCCTTAACCATTAATCACCAGGAGAAAAACCGCGTAGTAGCAGTAGGCGCCTTTATCAAAAAAGGATTTCTTACCGACCAGGTGATTGAAGATGTGGTGAAACAGATGGATGCCCTGAAACTGCCTGCAGGCTATACTTACGAGATGGGGGGAGAAGTAGAAAGCCGGAAAAATTCCTTCGGCGGCTTTATGAGTGTGATCATTGTAACGATCTTCCTCTTTGTAGCAGTACTGATCTTACAATTTAAAACGTTCAAGAGTATGCTGATCGTATTATCTGTAATACCATTGGGTATTGTAGGGGCAGCGGTAGCGTTGTGGCTTACAGGTAACTCCCTCTCCTTTGTCGCCATCATTGGTTTGATTGCGCTGGCGGGTATTGAAGTAAAAAATACGATCCTGCTGGTAGATTTTACCAACCAGTTGCGGATGCAGGGCAAACCGCTGGAAGAGGCCATCCGGGAGGCCGGAGAAGTACGCTTCCTCCCAATTGTACTCACTTCCCTGACAGCGATCGGAGGACTGATACCGGTAGCTATATCAACCAATCCGTTGATAGCACCGCTGGCAATTGTACTGATCGGGGGATTGATCAGTTCTACGCTGTTGTCGCGTATTGTAACACCGGTGGTGTATAAACTGATTCCGCCGAGGATAGACACCATCAACAGCAACGGGCAGGGATCACATCACAGTAAGGACCAGAAAGAGGCAGAAGTGTCATTGGCACATCATGAGGTAATTAGCAATTGATTCGTTACTTTTATGGCTAATTTGCTAGTCACCAATCCTCTGAAAATTAGTTCTTATGAAAAAAATCTTCCTGGCATTTGCAACCATGATCTTTGTCATCTGTATGAGCACGCAATCATCACAGGCGCAATTGAAACGATTCAGTATCGGACCATTTGTAGAAGCGGGTTTCCCGGTGGGCGACTTCAGTGATACACATAACACCGGTTATGGTATTGGTTTGGGAGCTGATGTAAAACTGGTAGCGGGTTTAACAGCGGTAGGTTCTGTCAGCTATTTCCATTTTGGAGGTAAAGACTACAGCACTGCAGTGACCAACAACCTGAAGTATCCGGATTACAATGTAATTCCTATCCGCCTGGGATTACGGTACAACCTGATCTCTATCCTGTATGTGAAGGTAGAAGGTGGTACGGTACAGTACACCGGTAAAAACTATAACGGTATCGGCGGACTCGTAGCTCCGGGTATCGGAATACGTATACTGGGTCTGGATGTAGAAGGAAAGTATGAAGCGTGGTTCAAGGATGGCACACGTGGTTTCTTTGGCCTGAAAGCCGGATATAATTTCTAAAAATAAAAAGCTGGTAGTTGATCGCTACCAGCTTTTTTGTTTTTAGAATATCGTTGCGGTCCATGTTCTTTCAAACAATCTTCCCGGCTCCAGCCGGTTAATCCCTTCTTTCTCTTCCAGTGCACCGGTAGCATCCACGCTATCCGCAATACCACACCAGGGTTCTATACAAACAAAGTCCGCATCTTTTGCGGCCCAGATGCCCATGTAGGGAAATCCTTCAAAAGCCAGGGTGAGTCCATGCCGGGTAAGGTGACTTTTAATGCTGATGGCAGTAGAGTCCAGGTTTTTAAATACCAGGGCATCTTTATAGAACAAAGATTTTTTCAGGGGCAGTTCATGTGTCTGATGCAGGAACGGCACGGGCGCTGATTGTATTTGTCCGCCAGCAGTCAACGGCCAGATTCCCTCTTCTTCTTCCTTATTAAAATACAGGTAATAATCTTCGTAGGTAGTATCCGGTGTGAGCGGCACTTTAAAAGCCGGATGGGCGCCAACGGAGAACAGCAGGGTTTTATCGTCCTGGTTTTTTACCTGGTAGGTAACCTGCAGCTGATCGTCCTGCAGGAGGTACTGAATGGTAAAGTCGAAATGAAAAGGATATACTTTCCGGGTAGTTTCATTATCTGAGAGACGGAGGATAACATGTTCTTCTGCCTGCTCCGTAACGGTAAACAATTGTTCCCTGGCAAATCCATGGCGGCCCAGCGTATAGTTCTGGCCGTTATAGTGATAGGTATTGTCTGTTAGTCCGCCTACAATGGGAAACAGTACGGGGCTTTTCTTACCCCAGAAAGCCGGATCGCCGCTCCAGAGGTATTCGAGGCCGTTATCTTTACGGACAATGCTTTGCAGTTCTGCTCCCTGTGGGTTAATCTGCACGGTAAGTTTTTCGTTGGAAATCTGTATCATGATCTGACGCGGTTAAATGAGACCCTGCGAAGATAATCCGAAATGGAACAAAGCATGTACCTTTGCCGGGTATTTTTAATCCTTAAAAACCGAAGGCATTATGGAATCATTAAAAGGAAAAAAGGCCCTGATCACAGGTGGTGGTAAAGGCATAGGCCGTGCGCTGGCGATAGCGCTGGCACAGGAAGGCGTAGATATAGCCCTGTTGGGACGTAATGCGGGTCCACTGGAAGCGGTGGCGAAGGAAGTGAGCAGTCTGGGTGTAAAAGTAGCCTATGCTACTGCGGATGTAGCGGATATAGCGGCGGTGAATGAAGCGGTAGCTACGGTGACAAAAGAGCTGGGCCAGCCGGATATCCTGATCAACAATGCCGGCATTGCTGCTTTTGGCGGGTTTATGGACCTGGACCCCGTACAATGGGAGCAGATTATCCGCGTGAACCTGCTGGGTGTGTATTACGTGACCCGTGCGGTGTTGCCAGGTATGATTGAACGTAAAACCGGCGATATCATCAATATTTCCTCTACAGCAGGACAGCGTGGTGCGCCATTAACGAGCGCCTACAGCGCCTCTAAGTTCGGGTTACTGGGCTTAACAGAGTCGCTGATGCTGGAGGTAAGGAAGCATAATATCCGGGTAAGTGCTTTAACACCGAGCACCATTGCCACGGATATGGCAAAAGACCTGAATTTAACAGATGGTAATCCGGATAAAGTGTTGCAGCCGGAAGACCTGGCAGAATTTGTGGTAGCGCAATTGAAGCTGAACAGGCGTGTGCTGGTGAAGTCTGCTGGATTATGGTCTACTAATCCATAAAAAAGTGACGCCCCTGTTCTCTTGCTGAGCAGGGGCGTTTTTGTTATTTCTTGTTACAGATGCGGTAAGCATATCCGAGAGATACCGTGCCTGCACCGGTATTATTTTTACCATTGGCAGTGCCTTTCTGAATATTGAGGAAGCCATAGTTGCCACCTCCTTCCACAAAGATCTGGTTACGACCGAAGAGGTATGCCAGTCCTACGTTTCCACTCACACCAAAGTTGAAAGTATTCAACTGATTCTTGATATCTGTTGTTCTGTCGAACGATTCCGGCGGAGCAGCGGGTTGCGTTCCGGCTTCATCCAGGAAAATAGCGCTGTTGCCGCTGGTTACCTGTTTGGCGCCGACCAGGAAGCCAAAGAACGGGCCTGCGTCTACGTAGAGGCGCAATGGTGAGGTGGGACCGAGATTCCAGCCAAATTTAGCGAGGATGGGTACCATGAGGTAGTTCAGTTTTGCCTGGCTTTTGAAGTCGGCATACAGGTAGGTCGGCAGTGGCGCACCTGGAGGAAACTTAGTCGGGTCTGGCGGAAATGCCTGGAGGCCGTTTTTCTTACCACCCTGTGAAGAGTAGCTGATCATGGCTTCGATAGAGAAGAGTTTGCTGAGGTGGTACTCGCCGAAGATGCCGAAGTCGGGCCCCTGACGGGAGCTGTAGCCGGTATTCAGCGGATTGCTTTCGCTGCCGCCGGCAGTAAGATTGGGTATACTGATGCCGCCACGGACACCGAGATCTACCTGTGCGTTTGCCTGCGTGCAACAAAAGAGCAAGAGAGCAGGCAGGAGCCATTTGAAAGAGCTTTGGTATTTCATAGTTAATAAATTGTAAACCAAATTTACTAATTATCTCACATTACTCAACCAACCGGCCACAAACAATAAAACGTCGCGGGCATCGGGCTCATTATGCATTTCGTGATAGAGGCCATCCCATTCCCGGTAGGTGAGCAAGGCGGAAGGGGCTCTTTCTGCGAACAGGCGGGAGCCTTCCACAGCGGTAAATTCGTCGGCGTTGCCATGGATCAGTAATGCGGGCACGCTTAATCTTTCTGCGTGTTCCAGGCACCAGGCGCCGTTCTGAATCATATCATTGGCCAGGCGCAGGCTGAGCTTATCATGACGCAGGGGATCTTCCCTGAATTTTTCTACTGCCCCTTTATCATGTGAAATTTTATTAATATCGAGTCCCTGTTTGATCCGGAGATTGGGAACCAGGGAACTGGCTACTTTGAGAAAGCCTTTGAGAAAACCTCCGGGACGGGTACCGATAATCAGTGCCGGCGCGGAAATAACGGCGGCCAGCAACTCAGGTTGTTTTCTGAGCAGGTAGCCGGTGAGTACTCCCCCACCCATGCTGTGACCGTACATAACAACGGGCTTGCCATAGGTATCCTTTACATGGCGGTGGAAACTATGCAGGTAATCGAACATGAAGCCGAAGCCCCTGGAAGCACCTTTTTTGCCATCGCTTTTGCCATGTCCGTAGTGATCAATACCAATCACTGCATATCCTTCCTTCATGAAAAATGCCGCCACATGGTCGTAGCGCCCCATGTGTTCCCCGATGCCATGGACGATGATCATGACCCGCTGGAAATTTTCGGGGATCCAGTTGATACCGTGAAACTTTGTCCGCTGATAAAACCAGTAGAATTCATTCATAGCAGGAGTTGTGCTGATACAGAAACGAAGATAAAGAATATCTTTGTGCGCTATTTCAACCAGATAAAATTAACTGAATAACACAAATGAGCAAACAAGCCTCCTCCTCTCCGGTATACAGTATTCCTTTGAGTTACCGTAAGATGGAAAATCTGCATATTGTTTTCTGGCTGTTGAAAGATATCAGCTGGTGTATGATCTGGAAGCCGCTGGGTGTGGCGATGATCTTTCCTACGCTGATTATCTCCATTGTTATTGCGTGGCGCACCCGGCAATTTATGTCGGAGTTATGCCATAACGTAGCGATTTCTGTATGGATTGCGGCCAACTCCTACTGGATGATCAGTGAATTTTTCCATTTTGATGCGATGGTGATTGTGGGCGCCGTTACCTACAAGCACCTGGCATTGATCCCTTTCTTTACGGGCCTGCTGATCCTGGCTTATTACTACATTTACTACCAGCCAAGGCATAAAGAAGAAACGGAAGTGATCACTGAATAAGGTGGGCGCTGAGCAGGTGCTTTATTTCAGGCGCCAGCAATGCTTTTTTATCTACCGTAATATTTACAAGAAAATAGCTGTTCCCGCTGCAAAGCGCATTCCATCTCCATTCCAGCTGACTGGTACTGCGGTGGGAACGGCTTTCATACCACCAGGCAGTGTACAGGGTGCTGCTGTCTTTTTTTAGCTCCGCCGTGTATACTTTTGTTCCCTGGATATTTTCCTCCTGCACTTTGTAAAATTCAAACCCACTCCCCTTCCAGCAGATCATTGGCTGATGATCGGTAAAATAAAAACCGGGAATACCTTTCACATACAGCAGTGCATCTGCCGTTGTTTGTTTAATAATATTATCATCGAGAGATGTATAGCTGTATCCGGGCAGCTGCTTCACCTGTTTTGTCGTGGCCGTGGTAGTGGTCATATTTTTCGTAAGCATAAAATGGCCGGCAATAATACCCGCTGCCAGCAGCAGCTGCAGTCCAAGGCCATATACAGGAGCAAGATTCATAACAGCATTACCGGCCGGCGCTTTTCCATAGCGGTGCAGCATCCATGGAATACCCAGCAGCAAAGGCAGGAGCACATACACCAACAGGGTAATAATGCCTACCGCATCGTGGGCAAGCGTGCCGGGAGGTAACGAAAACTGCACCAGCAGCAAAATACGGAACAGGTTGGCGATGATATTCAATACTGTAATCACTCCTAATATGAAGAAGGTAGCCAGCGCCGGCAATTCCTTATGGTAACGCCGCTGGTACAACGCTATCATCATGATGCCGCAAAGCAGGGAGGTAAGTAGCATCTGTAAGCCCATACAAGCAATATCTACGGTGAATTCATGATTACCCAATAAGATCATATTTCCGGTGGTGGTTACAGCCGGATTAATACCGGCCAGCATTTTGCCGGCCATGCCGGTAAGCCACAGGCGGATCGGGAAACTAAAAACATTCACCGCAAAATCAATGGCAGGCGCTATGAGTACAGCAGTGATAAAACTCAGGCGGGATAATCTCCCGTAAAAATATTCTATTACGAAAAACACGGCAGTGATCAGCGTGGCATACCGGAGTGTAAACACCTGCGTTTTCCAGGACAGCAACAGGAACAACAAGGCTATCCAGCCACAGCGCATACTTCCCGGCCGTGTGTGATCCACTTCAGACACCACGCCCATCGTGATAATGGAGAGTCCAAAAAAAGCGCTCTGCCAGGAAAAATAATGTTGGAGCTGTAGTATAGCGACGATAAAATAAACCGCCAGCAACAAAGTTGCCGGCAGTTTTGCCCCTCTTTCTATAAACCGTGTATACACGAACGTTAGCATAGGTGCTTTTTTCTTTTAAATAATTTCTCAAACCGTACGTAAGTCAGCACCGCGATGGCCAGGATAAACAAGGCCCACTCATGTGGTTCCGGCACGGAGCCATGCCCCTTCAGGGAAGCATTCTGAAGGCTGTTGGCATCCTCCTTTATTTTAAAACGGTCGTAATCTTCCTGTGTTTCCAGTACAATCAGGCTGGAAAGCGGCGTTACCACATAAGCGGCTTTGGCCATGCCGATCAGGTCTGTTTCATTGGTAAGATCAGTACCGGTTACTTTGGGTCCCAGTTCCTGCAGTATGGCGTTGTAGGCAAAGAGACGGGCCAGGTGATCGGGGCCTTTGGCTGCGGTGCTGTCTGTGCTGCGTGCAATACGCATATCAGCGCCGGCAATGACTACCTGGCTGCTGTCTTCCTCCCGTTTCAGGAAACGGTTTTCAGCCAGATGTGCGTATAGTAAACGCAGCGATTCCTGTTCGTATATCAGTGACCGTGACTCCCTCAAGGTTGCCAGGTAAGGCGACAGGTGATCACTGAAATTGAATACCCTGACTTTATTGCTGGTAAAGAAAGGACGCAGGTGTTTCCTGAAATTGAAATCATCCAGGTCTTTCAGCTGAGGCGAAATGCTATCTGCTGATGTGATGACCAGTGCGGTGGCGGGATTGGTAATCCGGTGAAAAGGGAACAGGGAAAAGCGTTGTGCATGCAATTCATCAAAGAGGGTTTCCTTATTTTCGTCGGTGACAGCGATCATGCCACGCAACGGATGATAAGCCCAGATGTTGCCTTTCAACCTGGTCAGCATAGACTGGTATTCATCATGGCTCCAGCTGGCATTGATGTCGAGATAGAAGTTCTCCGGTGTAAAAAATTCGTAGTCTGCTTTATAGGGCAACAACGTATAGCGTTGTCCATTAAAACTGAATGCGGCATTGTCTATGGCGTCATCGGGTATTTCCAGTTGCCAGTCTGCGTTATACTTTCCGTTCTTCTCTATGGTGTTTCCTTTGTCTGCAAAAAAACCAGCCGGATACTTTGTTACACGGGCACCATTTTGCATGTTGAGTTTCGCGTTATAAACGGCCTGTTCATGCGGGGGACCTTCAAACCATACGGGCTCGTAAAGAACGGCGCCTTTTGCTGCTTTCAATGGTGCAGTAACACCGATTTTAAACTTCCGTTCACCGCCCTGTGGTACAGGGAATACGCGCACAATAACGCGGTTGCCTTCCTGCCAGTGCACCACAGACGGGTCGCGGCGTTGTTTACCTACAATGGTGGTGTAGGCGCTATCGGCTTTAGCCTGGGTGGTGAGTACGGCTTTTTCCTCTGCGTTGTTGATCCATAGGGAGAGCGAGGTGACTACGGCGCCTTCCGGCAGATGGAAAGTATAGATGGCTTCCTCATCAGTGGCCCATCGCCGCCGGGTATCATTTCTCACCGTATAGGTATTTTCGGTGTAAGAAAGATGGTATTGTGGCCAGATATCGGCCCTGGTGGTAACACTGGTGGTAACGAGGTCTTTACCGGTCCATAAACGATCCGCTGCGTAATGTCTTTTGTCGTACATCACACTGAGAATATTGAACCGGTCTTCTACAGGAATATCGATAGGTCCCAGCAAGGCACTGGCGGTCATGAACAGCGGATCATGCGTAATTTTCTGATCGTATTCTTTCTGGGGCATGTTCCAGAGCGTGAACTCCGAACGGATGCCGGCACTGGTATATACCACACCAGTTTTTAGCAGTTGTTCCGTGACAAAGTCATTGGGCGTGTGCTGAGAGGCTGTGATCCACGCGGGCAGCTCTTCTTCATTAGCGGTATTATAAGCTTCTTCCAGGGCACTTTTATCTAACGCGTAGATCACGCAATAAAACACAACTATGCTGACAGAAAGAGCGCCTGACCATAAATAAGTGAGACGGTAAGCCCGCACCGGCCATACCAGTTTTCTCACCATCCGCAGATTAAACCAGATGATAAAAACCGGTGAAAAAGTAACAATAGATAAGCCGATGGCAATTAACCCGATTACTCCGATCAGATATAACGGCAAGAGGTAGATAGCGAGGTAGAAGGGCAACAGGAAAGTGAATCCCAGGACCACGCATTGCAGGCGGCGCGCCCATTCCGGCAGGACTTCAAAAAATCCGAAGGTGAGCATGTTAGCACAGATGCATACCAGCATGATAGCTGACCATACGGAGGCGGATTGAAATACGGTGAAAGAATTATTCACGGTGTAGGCGTCGATGAGGAGTAATACCACAAATGCCGCCATGATTTTTCGCCTGCCATACCATGGCCGGAGACTTCCTTCAAACCAGCACCCAAAGAAATAACCGAGTAACAAAAGGTGTGTAACAAGAAAAGGAAATTCGCTGCTAAAATCGCTGCTTGTTATGCAGGAAACAACAAACATGATCAGGGATACGCATACCAGTATCAGGCCGAGCACAAAGGATGCCGGAAAGGGTTTGAAGATTCTATCTTCCATACAAAATGAATTGAATACCCACCAAAGATATAAAACAAAAAGCACTTTGTATTACAAAGTATAAATAAATATTTCCGTTTTTTATTTCGCCTGCGGAAGAATCAGCCGTTTAAAGCCCTTTACCATAGCTGGTTTCGACGATGTCCGGTATCAGTTATAATTATCCAGCCGTGATACCTGTTATTTTTTCATTTGTTGTAAAAGACATAAAATTTCCGGAAATTGATCAAAACAGGATAGCGCTGACTTACGTCCAGGCATATACGTTACCTATCTTCCTGTTGTCTTTATTACCACATGATAAACTGATGCTTTCTATGTCTTATATCCACGGCCTGTGTGTTGTACTGTTTCTAACCTTAACGGGTACACTCAGCGCCCAGTATAAATGGCAACCACTTACCCAGAACAGTTCAGTTACTACAATAGCTGATGGTACGCTGCAATTACAATTACAGAAAAGTGATGCGCCGGCTGTAGTGATATTATCGAATACCTTCCCTGCACTGAAGGGGCAGCATTCGCTGGCAGTGACCTTCAAAATAAAACTATCGGGTTTCAAGGGCAGGTTTTCGGCAGAAAGTTATCCCAAAGATGCAGATAGCTCCACCATATACCTGGGGATGCTCCGCTATGCGGGACAATCGCTTCCCACAAAAAACGAAGTATGGGAAACCCGTACCATCACCTTTGCGTCTGATGCAACTTTTAATTACCGGTCCTATCTGCTGATGGGTTGTAAAAGCGTTACCTACAACATTGCCTTTCAGGGCACCGGCTCCGTATTCTTAAAAGACATTACTTTACTCGTAGATGGAAAGCCGGCCAATTTTACGGATACGCTGCCGGTTTATCCGGCCGATAAGGATCATGCTTTTGATCATGGTTCCGGCTTCAGTAGTTTGCCCATTGCCGATAGCCTGGTATTAGACCATTTAACCACTTTAGGGAAAATATGGGGATTTCTGAAGTTCTATTACCCGGTAGTCAACACCGGTAACTACCAATGGGACTATGAACTTTTTCGTATACTCCCATCCGTTATATCCGCCAAAAATACGGTCGCCGCCAACCAGGTGTTTTTAAACTGGGTACAATCGTATGGACCTGTTCCCCGGACGACACCTTTTCTCATTGACAGTACAGATGTAAAGCAGTTCCCGGATCTGGACTGGATCCGGCCGGAGTTGCTGGGCGACAGTCTTGCCCTTGCACTCCGGCATATCGTGTATATAAAGCGTCCCCGCTCCAATTATTACATTACATACAATGCCGCATTACCCGATACCACCTTGTTACTGTACGCGCATGAGCGTTCCTATCCCCAGATGACGTACCCCAATGTACCTGACGCAGGATTCCGTTATCTTACTGCGCTCCGGTTCTGGAACCAGGTACAATACTTTCATGCCTATCGCACTTTAATACCGGGATACTGGGGGGAGGAGCTGAAAACATTGATTAAAAGATTCGTGGAAGCGGAAGATCTGTCCAATTTGTACGCTGCGCATCTGCAATCCTATGCATCCTTGAAAACAAGTCATGCCACGCTGAACGTCATGGACAACCCTTACCTGTTGCAGGTTTATTTTGCCATATTTGGCAGTAAACATGCGCCGTTCCGGGTCAGGATCATTGATCAGCAGGCAGTGGTAGAAAAGGTTTTTACATTGAATAAGCAGCTGCCTGATTTACAGCCCGGTGATATTATTGAGCAGATCAATGACATGCCTTTTGCGGACTACTATAGCTACTTCCGTTCCTATATACCGGCGTCCAATACTGCGGCCACCAACCGGGGCATTGCAGAGATGCTCACCGGCACCAATGATAACCATATCAACTACCGGGTAAACAGGAACGGGCATATTTTCACGGTAGCAATCACTGATTTTTTTGAGGGAGAAGCGGGCCTGGAAGAGTACATGAATCATCTGTCCAGGCAGGAAGGCCTGCCGGGAGATTATGTCTCCCTGAAAAATAATATAGTGTATATCAACGTAGCGAACATGAGTTCACAACGCGACATTTTTAAAAAATATGCAAAAAACATATTGGGCGCCAAAGGTGTGATCATAGATCTGAGAGGTTATTCTTTTGATGATGCACTTTATGACGATACTTATTTTTATCCGCATCGCGTGCCTTACTGGCGGCAAAGCCATCCCGATCTGACCATGCCGGGTTTGTTCCGTATGAACGCAGGTGATAGTTGTGGCAAAGAAAACCCGGATTACTACAAAGGGAAACTAGTGGTACTCGTTAATGAGCGGACGCAGAGTAAAACGGAGTCGTATGCCATTTCCCTGCAGCAGGCGCCGGATGTTACGGTTATCGGCAGCACTACTGCCGGGGCAGATGGTTGTTCGCTGCCACCTGTCAGCCTACCGGGCAATATGCAGGTATTCATGGAATTCAGCGGTATCTATTATTTACCCGATGGCGCCCGGACCGTACAACAGACCGGTATTGTCCCGGATATTTATATAGCGCCCACCATAGAGGGCATCAAAGCCGGGAAGGATGAACAGTTGGAAAAGGCCATTGAGTTCCTGCATAATGCGCCGGTAAAACGTCCGCGTACCTGACGATCACCAGGAGCCTTGTTCTTCATTTGTATTTCTATCCGGGGCATCGGTATGCAATAAGTTTTTAACGAAGAAATCGGCGCGTCTGAGGCGGCCGTAGGCACCTCCATCGCTGTGTCCTACACCGGGCAGCGGGAGGAACTCGAAAGTCTTGTTATTTTTAATCAATGCGTTGATGACACGGTAGGTCGATTCCGGTGGCACATTTGTATCGGCCTCTCCTACTATCAGCAGCAGTTGCCCCTGTAGCTTCCCGGCGTTCGTTACATTGGACTGTTCCTCATAATGCTTACCCACAGGGTAGCCCATCCATTGTTCATTCCACCATTGTTTATCCATACGGTTATCATGACAACCGCAGGAGGCCACGGCGGCCTTATAGAATTCCGGGTGAAAGAGGAGTCCGCCGAGTGCATTTTGTCCGCCGGCGGAAGTACCATATATCCCCACCCGTGTAGTATCCACAAACGGATATTTACCGGCCAGTGCTTTGATCCACAGAATGCGGTCGGGGAAACCTGCATCAGCAAGGTTTTTCCAGCACACATCATGAAAAGACTTTGAACGGTTGGCCGTACCCATGCCGTCGATCTGTACCACTATAAAACCCAGGTCGGCCAGGCGCTGCATATCATTGTAGTAGCTCATGAAACTTTTTGGGACAAAAGCATCATGCGGTCCGGCATAGATATTTTCCACTACGGGATAGCTTTGGGTAGAATCGTAATCGCCGGGACGGCACATGATCCCCCAGATATCGGTTGTACCATCGCGGCCTTTGGCGTGGAACGGTATAGGAAATGGAACACCGGTGGCCTGCCATCCGCTGATGTCTGCTTTCTCCAGCAGGGCTATCCGCCTTCCATCTGCGGTGCGCCGCAGTTCATTTACCGGGGGCACGTTTACCTGTGAATATTTATCTATATAGTATTTTTTTTCGGGAGAGAAAAATACCTGGTGGTTACCGGCGGCCGGAGTGAGGTCCAGCAGCTTCTTTCCGCTGAAATCTGCCCGGTAGTAATGAATAAAGTAGGGATCTTCTCCGGGGTTCCTGCCACTGGCCCGGAACCAGATCTCTCTTTTTTGAACATCTATACTGTCGATATTTCTCACCACCCACTCCCCTTTTGTTACCTGGTTTTTGATCTGCCCGGTGAGGGTATTGAGGAGATAGATATGCCGCCAGCCGTCTCTTTCCGAGGTCCAAACTAGTTCATTGGTTTCCGGTAGATAGTGGGTATATATCCTGGATTCGTAGAGAAAGGTGGCGGCTTGTTCATCAAGTAAGGTGCGGGTATTACCGTTCATCGCATCTACTTCGATGATGCGGAAGCGCTGGTTACCACGGTCGGCTTTTTCATAGCAGAAGTAACGCGGGTTTTTATGACGCCAGTGCAACACCGGGGCATCAAAGTAATCGATGACAGGCGTATTTACTTTGGTGGTAGTTTTACCTGCCAGTGTAAAGAGATACATTTCATACGAGGTAAAAGGATCTCCCGGCTGTTTATAGGGTTGTGAGTGCAGCTGCCCGCGTGTAGTACCGGCAACATCGGTCTGGATGTAATATACCGCCGGATCTTCCACGGGATGGATGCGGTATCCCACTACGTATTTACTATCCGGCGACCAGGCCAGTGCGCTGTAATAATCCCCCTTTTCATTCCCATCTGTGGTAAACGGCAGCAGCGTACCATCGATGAGGGAGCGCAGATATACATTCCCGTGGATGGTGGTCGCCACCCATTTCTTATCCGGAGATATGCTGTCGGAAGAAAATCCTTCCCAACGACCGGGTTCCCGCTGACGGACGGGATTGGGCGCTACACTTTCCCGGGCAAGCATAGACAACTGACCTGTATCCGTCACCACGGTCTTTTTCCCCGTTGCTGCATTTACATGGTACACCGTATGACTGCTGTCTTTCCCGGTAATCGTGTACCAGAAAGAAGCATCTCCGGGTAACCAGCTGGCATCTACATTATGACGGGAAATGGTTTTTCGCGTAAGGCTATCCAGTAACTGTACTTTTTTATATCGGTGTACTATTTCAGCATGGTTGGGCAGATAAGGTCTTTGTTGGGCAAACAACCCTGTGGAAAGGATGTTCCAGAGTATAATAGTCAGCAGATATTTCCCGTAATTCATAAGCAGGCAACAGATATTCGTTTAAAAATACGATCCTCCCGGAGGATTTGCCAACTTTTTCCGAAACCGATTTCGTAAGGTGTACACTGCTCATTGTTAACCAACAATTAATCTATCATCCTGCCATGCGAAAAAACTATACTTGTACATTTGCAAAATTCATTATCTTTCTGGTCAAGTGTTATGAAAACGAAATGAGTGCCTCCAATTGAACGGTGTAATGTAGTCGAGGTAAGCATTGCGGGCCATCCGTGTAACCGATGTTATGTAGAAATACCAGATCGATATTCCAGACAATTATTTAGAACATGCCATATCAGATCATGTGAAAGACCAACGTTTTTTCATCTCTTTTTTGGAACCCGGTGAATTAAAATGAAAATTTTACCTACAACAGTTAAATATGCAATAACGATTTAGCAAACATTATTTCATCACAACCAAAAACGAACAGCAACAACAAAAGATATATTGGCCGTATATCTGTTCCATTCAGGTTTCTATCACATTCACGTCTTATTCATTAATTATGAGGTACTCATTCACTGGAAAATTATGCTTTCTGATGGTCTTTCTATGCGCAGCCACCAGTGCGGCGCTAGCTCAAAAGACCCTCACCGGAAAAGTTACCGGAGCGGCAGACGGCACTGGTCTGCCTGGCGTAAACGTTACCATACCAGGCACCAACAGCGGCGCCAGCACCGATATCAAAGGAAACTACACCCTTTCTTTACCCGCAGGTGCTAAATCGGTTTTGTTCTCTTTTATCGGCTATGAACCGCAATCGATTACCATAGGCGACAAAACAGTGATCAACGTATCCTTGTCGGCCACCAGCAAAGGGTTGGGCGAAGTAGTTGTGGTAGGTTACGGTGTACAGAGCCGCCGCGATGTGACAGGCACCATCGCTTCCGTAAAAGGGTCCGATATTAAAAACCTCCCCGTATCCGATGCCGCGCAAGCCATCCAGGGCCGCGTAACAGGTGTGGACATCGTACGCTCAGACGCATCCCCCGGCAGCACGCCATCCATCCGCATCCGTGGTACCGGTACCATCAATAATGCAGAACCACTGGTTATTATTGATGGCGTTCCCGCCGGTGGCCTGGCAGACGTGAGTCCGAATGACATTGCCTCCATGGAAATACTCAAAGACGCCTCCTCTTCGGCCATCTATGGTACGCGTGCAGCCAATGGCGTGGTCATCATCACCACCAAAAAAGGAAACTATGGCGAAAAGCTGAAAACATCTGTGAATATTTACCGGGGTATGTCCAATACCATCCGTTATATTCCACTGCTCACCGCCCCCGATCTCGTGAAACTGAAACAGGAACGTTATACCAACGATGGAGTAGCCATAGAGCCTATCTGGCAGGACCCGTACTATGCCACCCAGCGTACCGACTGGCAGCGCGCTCTCCTGCGCTCCGGCGACGTCACCAACGCCGATGTGAGTCTGCGTGGTGGTAACAACAGCTCCAACTACATGCTCAGCGCCGGCTACTACAATGAAAACGGCATCATCACCAACTCTTACTTCAAAAGATATTCCGTACGTATCAACTCAGAACATAAACTCGGCAAACGCGTGAAAGTGGGAGAAAATCTGCAGCTGACCTACAAACAAAACGCCGGACCAGATACCTACTCCTCCCAGACCGGTCTTATTTTCAGCGCCCTGCGCTTTAACCCGGCCATTCCCGTGCATAACCCGGACGGCAGCTATGGCAGCTCCAAAGCCAGTAATGAACTGGGAGATATCAATAACCCGGTGTATACCGCAGAAACAACAGATGCCTGGACTAAAACTTACCGCATGCTGGCCAGCGCCTATGCGGAAGTGGAAATTCTCGACGGACTTACCCTACGCGGTAACTACGGTTTCGATGGCAGCCTGGTAAATGGCTTTACTTTCAATCCAAAAGTACTGGACCAGACCAGGGCCCGCGACCACGCAGAACTGGTAAACCGTAACGAAAACTATAACAACCAGCTCGGTGAAATTTTCCTGACCTATAACAAGGTGCTCTCCCAGATACATCACATCACTGTTACCGGTGGTTATTCCCAGCAAACCTTCAATGGTTCCTGGAATCAGGCCGAACGCTGGGGCTTTAACGATGAGTCGAAAGACCAGCTGGTGTTGAGTAATGGTAACGATATCCACGATGCAAAAGGTAATTACTACAATGCCAATGCTATCGCTTCCGGCTTTGTAAGAGGTTTCTACGGCTTTAAAGACAAATACCTGCTCACGGTTACCTTCCGCGCAGATGGTTCCTCCCGCTTTGCTCCTGATCAGCGCTGGGGCTATTTCCCAGCCTTCTCCGCAGGCTGGCGCGTGTCTGACGAAACGTTCTTTAAAGACAACGTAAAAGCCATCAGTAACCTGAAAATCACCGGTGGCTGGGGACAACTCGGTAATCAGAACGTAACTGAATTCCAATACCTCGCACAGATCGATAAAGACCGCCGTTATAACTTCGGCGAAACAGGCTACACCGGCGTATGGAATTCAAGACTGTCGAATCCAGATATTACCTGGGAGAAAGCAGAAATGACAAACATCAGCCTGGAAGCAGGTTTCTTCGAAAACAGACTGAATACCACCATTACCTGGTTTAACAAAAATACCCGCGACATGCTGGTGCCAGCACCTGAAATGGACCTCCATGGCACCTCCGCCATTCCCGACCGTAACATCGGGCAGCTGAATAATAAAGGCTGGGAAATAGAAGTAGGCTACCAGGGCGGTAAAGACAAATTCCGTTATAATGTCAGTGCAAATGCTTCATTTATTAAAAATGAAGTAACAAAATTATACGACCCCTCTTCCTATATCGGCTCTACGCCTTACGGCAGACAGGGACAGGAAATTTCCCGCACCTATGTAGGCCAGCCGCTGGCATCTTACTATGGCTGGAAAACCGGTGGTATCTACCAGACGCAGGAAGAAATCAACAATGATCCGAACATCAGCAAAGATCCGAACAAAGAAAACATCAAACCCGGTGATGTGCGCTTCCTGGATACCAACGGCGATAATATTGTGAATGACAAAGACCGTGTAAACCTCGGCAGCCCGAATCCTAAAGTGGTATATGGTATCCAGGCCAGCGCCAGCTACAAAGGCTTTGACCTGAGTCTTTCGTTTGCAGGTGTAAGCGGCGTAAAACTCTACAACGCCGACAAAATGCAGGGCATGGATCCCAACTATCCCTATAACATGTATGCCGATGCGTTGAACCGCTGGCATGGCGCCGGTACCAGTAATTCTGTACCAAGAATGACCCTGGGCAATGCGAACCAGAACAACCGTGCCTCCGATCGTTTTGTAGAAAACGGCGATTACTTCTCCCTGAGAAATGCTTCCCTCGGCTATACGATCCCGTCGAAAGTATGGGGCCGCAGCGGTATTTCCGATATCCATGTGTATGTAGCCGGACAAAACCTGTTTATCCTTACCAACTATTCCGGTTTAACACCTATGCTGGGATATAACGGTACCGCAGATGGTAACAGACAACGTGGTGTAGACGTAGCTGCCTATCCACAGGCCAGGACCTTTACTTTTGGCGCTACGCTCAACTTTTAATTTACGGGAACCTTAAATCAACTACTATGCAACGGATCAAACATATATTAGTGCTCACGGCGTTACTCTTTGCCGGCTGTAAAAGCGTACTGGATGTACAACCCAAAGGGGTGTACAGCACCGGCAACTACTGGCGTAACCAGAGCGATGCCATCGACGGTGTAACCGGTATCTATAATGTATTACTCGAAGAAGATTATACCGGCTTCAACGAGTTTGTATTCGATAACTGCTCGGATGACCAGGTACGCGGCGGCGACCATGATTATGACGCTGTCATTGAAGACTTCACCTATGACGCCTCTACCTACAGTGTAAGAGTAGGCTGGAGATGGAAATATGAAACCATTAACCGCGCCAACAACGTACTGATCTACGTTCCCAAAATTGCGGGCATGGACGACGCCATCAAAAACCGTTGTCTTGGTGAAGCACATTTCTTCCGCGCATTCGCGTACTGGCGCCTTTTGCTCATCTATGGCGAGGCTCCGATGGTAACAGAAGATGATGTGATAAAATCTTTCTATAACAAACCTAAAGTAACGGCCGATCAACTGCGCGCCCAGATAGAAAGCGACCTGCTGGCAGCTGCCGACCAGTTGCCCGAAACCTACGACGATGCAAACAAAGGCCGCGTGAGCAAAGGTACTGCCTGGGGACTCCTATGCAAACTGTACATGAACTGGGAAAAACTCGATAAAGCCATCGAATTTGGCAGTAAGGTAGTCAGCAATGCCAACTATAAACTGGCGCCTAATTATGCCGACAACTTCAGCGTAGCCACCGGCAATAATTCAGAAATGCTGCTGGCAGTTCAAACAGTGGATGGCAACGGGTATTCCGACTTCATCACCTACCATGCCCCGCGCAACTGGAACGGATGGAGCTTCTTCTACCCTACCAAAGGACTGGTAGACGAATTTGAAACAGGCGATCCGCGTAAAAACATCTGCATCATGCAGCCCGGCGACCAGGTAAACATTGGTACCGGCATTGCTACCTATGAAGCATCCACATCCTGGAGCGGCTATCACTATAAAAAATTCTGTGCATGGAAACCCTCCGGTGGACTGGACTATTCACTTAAAACACCACTGATGCGTTCCGCAGATATTTACCTGCTGGTAGCAGAAGCCAAGATCCGCCTGAACGGGCCAGGCGCCGGTGATGCAGAAATCAGGGCCGTTCGCCAGCGTGCATCTGCCACCTTACCTGTTGTTACCAATGGCGGTATGAAAGAACTGATGCATGAGCGCAGGGTGGAGTTATGCGGTGAAAACGAGCGTCACCAGGACCTGTTGCGCTGGGACAAAGTGAAACTGGTAGATATTGCGGCCATCTACAACCAGCCTAAACGGGCGTATGATGGCACTGTGATCACCCGTGGTGGTGCCGCGCGTAAGTTTGCAAAGCCTAAGAACTATTACTTCCCGATGCCTCAGCAGGAAATCGACAGAAGTAAAGGTACCCTGGTGCAGAATCCGAACTTTCAATAACTGATCCATAAAAAAGCGAAGGGGATGTCTTTTAAAAGACATCCCCTTCGCTTTTTATATAATTCCTTCAACGATATTATTTCACGGAGAATTTGTACACCGTTGTCTGTGAAAATGTTTCACCTGGTTTCAGGATGGCTGATGGGAAAGAGGGCTGATTCGGAGAATCAGGGAAATGCTGTGTTTCCAGGCAAAGTGCCGCGTTCTGCACGTATTTCTGTCCATCGCGTGTATTCGTGAGCGTACCATCCAGGAAGTTACCGGTATAGAACTGGATACCTGGCTGGGTAGTGGCTACTTCCATCAAACGTCCGCTGGTAGGATCATACAGGGTAGCGATTGTTTCCAGTTCGCCTTCTTTTTTGTCGAGCACCCAGTTGTGATCATAACCACCTTTTACTTTACCGATATCAGCACCGATCTTCTTGGCAGTCGTGAAATCCATCGGTGTACCTTTTACCGGATCAAGTTTACCCGTAGGAATCAGCTTGTCATTTACCGGGGTAAATTTGCTGGCTTTCAGCGACAATTCATGGCCCAGGATGGTGCTGTCTTTCCCTGCAGAGAGGTTAAAGTAAGCGTGGTTGGTGAGGTTAACAGGCGTAGCCTTATCAGTGGTAGCTTTGTAACTGATATGAAGTGCATTGTCTGGAGTGAGGGTATATACCACAGTAGCCTGTAAATTACCGGGGTAACCTTCTTCTCCGTCTTTGCTGTTGTATACCAGTTGCAGACTGCTGTCGCCCGCAGGTGTAGCGGCCCATACCACTTTATCAAATCCTTTCAGACCGCCATGGAGCGTGTTGCCGTTATTGTTAGCGGCGAGTTTATATTCCTTGCCGTCCAGTGTAAATTTCGCGTTGGCGATACGGTTGGCGTACCGGCCTACGAGTGCACCAAAATAAGGTTGCCCTTTCTGCTGGTAGCCGGATAATGAATCATACGACAGCACAACATTGCCTTTCTGCCCCTGTTTATCAGGAGTGATGATATCCGTGATAGTGCCGCCATAGTTGAGGATCTTTACTTCCATTCCGTTGGCATTTTTCAGGGTGTATTGCAGTACTTCCTGACCGTCCGACTGCCCAAAGCTTTTTGGGCCGGCAGTTACAGCGGCTGTTGTGGAATCCTTACTTTCTTCTTTAGGGGCAGTATTGTTATTGCAGGAAGCCAGCAGGGTACCACCGGAGATCATAAGGGCGGTCAGCGCCTTTAAATTCATGTCCATAACGTATTTTGATATTAAGTGAAAAAGAGTCACTAAATATCGGGATAATCCGGCTAAAGTCAAATAATTTACAATTAAAAAAATTTAATTAGTGTCTTACAGGCAAATATTTGCGTCTTTTAAAACGGGTGATAGTCTCTAAAATGTGGTGATTTCCTTACAAACCACCATTGTGTTGCGTGGTATGTGGGTCGGGTACAAAATTCAGGAACGCATGAAAATTTGCGTGGTATTTTTTCCGGTCTATCTTATAGTAAAAAGCGCCTTTCCTGGAGCTGAGTTTATCTTTATCGGCCAGCTTTACCAATAGTTTGGTCGACAGCATTTTGCGGCTAAAATTACCTTTATCGAAAGATATGTTATAAACGGATTCGTACAGGTGCTGCAATTGGGGAATCGTAAATTTACCAGGCAGCAATTCCAGCAACAGTGGATGCAGGGCGGCTTTGTAGCGCAGCTTCTCCTTGGCCTGGTCTACCATCGCTTTATGATCAAAGATCAGTTCCGGGTGATGATTGATCGGAAACCATACGGCATGGAAATCTTCGTTCAATTGCTGTTTATATTTCTGGATATCAATCAGGGCAGTGTAGGCCACAGACACGGTTCGTTCTACCGTATCGCGGGAAGGGGAACTGAAGGTATGCAATTGTTCCATATAAATGCCATCAAGACCGCTGAGGTTCTTCAGTACACGTGCAGCGGCATCCTCTGCGCTTTCACTTTCCTGCACAAAACCACCCACCAGGCTCCACTGGCCTTTGCAGGGTTCAAATCCTCTTTGTATCAGCAGCAGTTTCATCTCCTGGCCATCAAATCCAAAAATGATACAATCTACGGCGAACAACAACCTGGTCTGCTGCGAATATCTTTTCATAAAAATAAATTAGTGCGTGAAAGTACAAAAACAACTGATGATTATCGGGATAATTAACATCAACGTGGTTATCCACCCCGATAATCGTCATATTGACAAGTTACTGCAAGCAGCTGTCAGCACCATTATTTAATCAGGGCATGTGCCCGTCTTATCCAGTATCGCTGTTGCGCAGACCTTAAAGATAGCGCTACTTATAGCTGACATCGTTCCAGCGGAGTTCATTACGGAATTCACGCAGATCTGTATCCCTGCCAATGAGTGCCAGTTCTATACCAGCCATCTCCGCGAAGTCCTGCATATGGGTGGCGTTCAGGTTCTGGCTGTAGCAGGTATGATGTGCGCCACCGGCCAGGATCCAGGCGGTGCAGCCCTTTTTCATGTCCGGGTAAGGCTTCCACAACACACGGGCTACCGGTAGCTTAGGGAGCGCCTGTGGCGGTTTCACAGCTTCTACCTCATTCACCAGCAAACGGAAGCGGTTACCCATATCTACCAGGGAGGCGTTGATAGCCGGTCCTGCAGCGGCATTGAATACCAGTCGTACCGGATCGGCCTTTCCGCCAATACCCAGCGGATGTTTTTCACAGGATGGTTTTCCTTCTGCGATAGATTCGCAGATCTCAAGCATATGCGAGCCCAGCACCATAGGATCAGCTGGATCGAAATGATAGGTATAATCTTCCATAAAGGAGTTGCCTCCGGGCAGTCCGCTGCCCATTACTTTCATAGCCCGTACCAGTGCAGCTGTTTTCCAATCACCTTCCCCCGCAAAACCGTAACCTGCGTTCATGAGGCGTTGCACGGCAATGCCCGGCAACTGAATCATGCCATGAAGGTCTTCAAAGGTATCTGAGAAGCCTTTAAAATGACCTGCTTCCAGGAATGCTTTCAAACCAAGTTCAATTCTGGCGGCATCTTTCAGCGCCACATCCTGCAGCAGGGCAGACGACATCGTATATGCGTCGGCGTATTCCCGCACCAGTGAAGTCACAGCAGCATCGGAGATACCATTGATCACTGCTACCAGATCTCCGATACCGTGGGTATTACAAGAGAAGCCAAGCGTGGATTCTGCGGCTACCTTATCACCGTCTGTTACTGCTACAAAGCGCATGTTGTCGCCGAAGCGGACAAAGCGCGCGCCCTGCCAGTCGTGCCATCCTGCGGCAACCCTGGCCCAGGCCCCGAGTTCCCGGAGCACTTCCGGATCCTGCCAGTGGCCGGTAATCACCTTCCGGTTGATGCGCATACGGCTCATCATAAATCCAAACTCACGGTCGCCATGGGCGCTCTGGTTCAGGTTCATGAAATCCATATCTATTTCGCTCCAGGGAATATCGCGGTTATATTGGGTATGCAGGTGGCAGATGGGTTTGGACAATGCTTTCAGTCCACGGATCCACATTTTTGCAGGCGAGAAAGTATGCATCCAGGTGATAATACCGATACAGTTGGGCGTAGCGTTCGCCTCCATACATACGGCATAAATTTCATCCGGTGTTTTTACGGTAGGTTTGTATACTACGGTAACGGGCATACGTGTATCGTGGTGTAGTGCGGCAGCAATCTCCTGGCTGTGAACAGCCACCTGCTGCAAGGTCTCTTCTCCGTACAGGTGCTGACTACCCGTTACAAACCAGATCTCGAAATTTTTCAGATGAATCATGTTGTTTGGTTTATTGCCCGTAATAGGAACCGGGACCATGTTTACGTTCAAAATGTTTTCTGATCAGCGCATCTTTGAGTCTTGGTGCGTTTCCGTTGATAGACTCCGTGAGATATGCCATTTGTGCCACCGATTCCAGGACGGCGCTGTTATACACTGCTTTAGCGGGCGTATGGCCCCAGGTGAAGGGCGCATGATTTCCCACGAGGATCATTTCTATGTCCTGGTAGGTGAGGCCTCTTTCCGTGAGCGTATTCATGATCTGGAAGCCCGTCTGGTATTCATAGTCCCCGGCAATCATGGTATCCGTCATGGGTGACGCGCAGGGAATATCTACCGTATTGTGATCGGCGTGGGTCGTGCCATAGATAGGAATATCGCGCTGGCTTTGTGCCCAGGCGGTAGCATAGGTAGAGTGGGTATGCACAATGCCGCCGATATGTTCCCAGTGCTTATACAGTACCGCATGGGTAAGTGTATCAGAGGAGGGACGTAATTCGCCATCAATCGTATGGCCATCGAAATCCACAACGACCATTTTTTCGGGCGACAATTCCGCATAAGGAACACCGCTCGGCTTGATGGCGAAAACTCCGAGTTGGCGATCGGCGGCGCTCACATTCCCGAAGGTAAACATGACCAGTCCCAGTGCGGGCAGTTGCATATTGGCTTCATATGCCGCCTGCCGGATATGTTGATACTGTTGCATACAATATTAATCGATGGTGAGCTTAGCGGTGAAGGCGCCCAGGGCTTTATACTTCCGGTACCTGTTTTCGTATATGCCTGCGCGGTGTATGTCCGGTTCATAGGTCACTTCAAAACCCTGCCCCATTGTTTCCATCGCGTCTTCCACGCGGGCAAATAATCCTGCTGCGGTGGCAGCAAACATGGCAGCACCCAGTGCGCAGGTTTGTTCAGAGCGGTGAATACGGATAGGCATGTTCATCACATCGGCCATCATCTGCATGATGAAGGCCGATTTTTTGGCGACACCACCGATACCGATCAGTCCTTTCACGGGCACACCTTCCCTTTCAAATCTCTCTACAATAGCTTTAGCGCCGAAGCAGGTCGATTCTGCCACAGTGCGGAAAATGCGGGGGGCGTCTGAGGCCAGGTTCAGGCCGGTGAGCGTGCCTTTGAGCGATTGGTCTGCATCCGGCGTACGGCGACCATTGAGCCAGTCGATGCTCAGTTCACTGTGTTCTTCCGGTGCAATTTGTGCCGCCTGCCTCGCCAGCTCGGTAAGAAGTCGGCCGGAAGTCTCCTTGCATAGTTTCTCAGCGGTTGCCGCATCGATGAGGGAGGAGGAAGGCAATAGTTGTTGTAACGGCCAGGCCAGTACGTTGCTGAACCAGGCATAGGCATCACCGAAAGCGGATTGTCCGGCCTCCATCCCCATCATCCCGGGAATAACGGAACCTGGCACCTGTCCGCAGATGCCTTTCACCAGTGTATGTTTCATTTCGTCCAGGGGAGCTACCAGCATATCACAGGTAGAAGTACCCATTACCTTGCTGAGATGATACGGCTCAATTTGTCCGCCTACGGCGCCCATATGCGCATCGAATGCGCCGATGCCGATCACCACGCTGGTGGGGAGCCCGAGCCGTTCTGCCCATTCGGGGCAAAGGTGGCCGGCGGCTTCTCCGGAAGTATAGGTCCGCGTAAAAAGTCGTTGTGTAAATCCCTTCAATAAAGGATCAATGGCAGTAAAGAAAGCGTCTGGTGGCAGGCCGCCAAATTCTTCGGCAAATAATGCCTTATGCCCGGCACTACAGATACCACGTTTCAATTCCCGGAGATGCTTTCCGCCACAGAGCAGGAAAGGAATCCAGTCGCAGTGCTCTACCCAGCTATAAGTGGCATTTCTAACGGCTTCGTCTGTACGAAGAATATGCAGCAATTTTGCCCAGAACCATTCCGACGAATAAATGCCCCCTACAAAGCGGAGGTAATTTTCTTCAAAAGTAGCGGCCGTAGCATTGATTTCAGCGGCTTCCTTCAAAGCGGTATGATCTTTCCACAACACAAACATCGCATTCGGATTATCCCGGAAACCGGGTGTGAGCGCCAATGGCGTACCGGTTTCATCTACTGCCACGGGTGTGGAGCCGGTGGTGTCTACAGAAATTGCCCTGATATGGGATGCTACCGTGGCACCCGCCTGTTGGAGACATTGCCGGATAGTAGTTTCCAGTCCTTCCACATAATCGTCCGGATGTTGCCGGAAGCGGCTTTGTGCAGCATTGCAATACAAACCGTCTTTCCAGCGGGGATAATAAAACACTGCCGAGGCCACTTCCTGCCCGTCTTTCACATCTACTATGATAGAACGCACGGAATCCGTGCCGTAGTCTACCCCTATTACGTAGGATGAATTCATATTTATTGTTATAATGACACTTATTTAAAAGCGTAAAAAAATTTATAATTTACTCACCTGCTTGTTTATCGTATATCAACTGCAGATGCCAGTACGTTTTATAAATGCGGGCGGCAGCGGGAAATCGTTGGCTTTCAAACTTGTGCGGCGAGCCGTTTTTCGTGAGGCAGCAGGAAGTCCTTGCCCTTCAAATACAGGCTGCTCCCGCTATTCGGGAGCCCGCCAAAGACCATTACTTTCTAAACGCAGGCAGTGTTGTTAAACAACGCCCCTTTCTTCATTTCAGTTCCAGCATGACTACCGAAAAAGGAGGCAGTTTCACACTGACTTTATTATTCTTCCATGTTGCTCCTTTGAAATCTACCGGTTTGATATAATCCGGTTTTTTAAAGCTGTTATAGTCCTGGAGTTTGGCCGATGCCAATATTTTACCACTGATGGATTTATATGCCTGGCTGCGGGTATCCAGCGTTACTTCCTGTGTTTTATGCGCATCGATATTTACCAGGGAGATGTGTGTCACACCATTTTTATCTTTGGAAGCAGATACCGAAACGGCCGGCAGCTGTTCGTTATTGAGCGTATAAGCATTGGAGTGAATATCTATCGGGATAAGGGTGGCCTCCTGATGTACGTTGTACATTTCCATCACGTAATAGGTAGGGGTTAGTATCATGGTGTCGCCTTTGGTAAGAATCACCGACTGCAACACATTGATGGCCTGGGCGAGGTTGGCCATACGCAGGCGGTCAGCGTGATTATTGAAGATATTGAGTGTGGCGCCGGCAATCATGGCATCGCGCATGGTATTTTGCTGGAAAAGGAACCCGGGATTCGTACCCCCTTCCACGTTATACCATCCACCCCATTCGTCTACCACAAGGGCCACTTTCTTTTGCGGATCATATTTATCCATGATCGCGGCGTGTTTACTGATCAGGGAATCGATCAGCAAGGCGGATTTCATGGTGAGAAAATATTGTTGTTCGGTGAAATCAACTGCATCACCCTTCTTTTCCCAGCTGATGATGGAGTAATGATGCAGGGCAATACCTTCCAGCAGGTGTTGCGGGATATTTTTCATGAGGGTTTCGGTCCAGTTGTAATCTGCGTCGCTGGCGCCGGAGGCGATTCTGAAGATGCGTTCATTTTTCCATTCACTGTTCATGAAAGTGGTAAACTTACGATAGAGATCAGCGTAATATTCCGGGCGCATATTTCCGCCGCATCCCCAGGCTTCGTTGCCGATGCCCCAGAAACGGACCTTCCACGGTTCGGCGCGACCATTCTGTTTGCGCAGATCAGACATCGGGCTGGTTCCCCGGAAGTTGGCATACTGGACCCAGTCAGCCAGTTCCTGAACCGTACCACTGCCCACATTTCCCGACAGATAAGGCTCAGCACCCAGCTCTTCGCACATGTTGAGAAAGTCGTGCGTACCGAAGCTGTTATTTTCTGTCACATTTCCCCACCAGGTGTTCACGATAGCCGGTCTTTTCTCTTTGGGACCGATGCCATCCTTCCAGTGATAGGTATCTGCAAAGCAACCGCCCGGCCAGCGCAGGTTGGGGATCTTCATTTTGCGTAGCGCGGCAATCACATCTTTCCGCACACCATTGGTATTCGGAAGATGGGAGGTATCTCCCACATAAAATCCTCCATAGATACAATTGCCAAGATGCTCTGCAAAATGTCCGTAGATATTGCGATTGATAGTCTGTGCAGGTGCGTCTGTACGGAAAGTAACCGTATTCTGCGCCTGCATTGCCTGCGTATATAATAACAGGCCGAGGATACCGGTAAGGATGTAACGAAATTGCTTTTTCATAACGAGGTTTTATAAATCCGGTGCAACAGGGCTGATTTTGCTGCAATTATTCAAAAGAACAAAATAATTGTCACAATTACAATTAAAACGATAAAAAAATACACTTGATGTCTTGGGAAGGCTTATGCGCCTGTATTCCCGGGGAAAAAATTTGCTCCGGAGAGAAATGAAAGCATATTTACGGTGATGAATGCGGGAAAACCGCAGTGTTTTATTCTGCCTGGAACATGCACTGATAAAGGGGGATGCGTACTTATACTAATTTTTGTTTTACAGCGTTTTAACATCCGTGGAAAAACGATATTTGTGGAGTCATCTTATTCCAAACCAACTATATGCTATTGATCAATCGGGAACATTGGTTCCTATGTTTGTTGCTTTTTACGGGCTGCCTTCCGGCTTCATCTCCCCCAAAACAAGTGGTATCCACGGATACAATTCTGCCTATGACAGAAGAACAAATGGTGATACAACCTGATTCCCTGCATGTTTCGAAAGAAGAGGATACTGTTTACATTCCCGCTGATGCCAAAATAAAGGTGCTCAGTTTTACCCCGGTGACCACCGGCAAAGAATATCCCCCAGACACGGCCCGTGGCCGGAAATGGCGGCTGAATGCTGTGGCCATTGAAAAAATTATCCGGAACGGAGAGCCAACCGACGGCCCGACTATTCACGACATTTACAGCACATTGGCTTATGAAATGGAGGGGGTGGTATTAATAAATAAGGACACTTTTAACTACCGCATTAATGCAGGCTCCTATTTCTATCTATATAATGAGCAGCATTCCTGTGTTTACACCTGCCTGGCAGCCAGTTGCAGCCAGTTTTTCATGGAAGGGGAACAGGAACCGGATAGTCATTAAATTTAAGCAGATCCCCTACCTTTGCTTAATTTTTTGATTATGAAGCACTTTATACTGGCGAGCACCTCCACGCTGTTTGGAGAAACCTACCTGGCATACCTGCAACCAGCCATGAAAACGTTGTATGCAGGCGTAGATGAGATCATTTTTGTGCCCTTTGCCCGCCCTGGCGGTATTTCACATGATGACTATACCAGCCGTGCAGCAGAGGCTTTCAGCCAGATTGGCATCCGCGTACGCGGGTTACATACTTTTGACAACCCGGCCGCCGCTATCCGGCAGGCGAAAGGCTTTTTCACTGGTGGTGGCAATACTTTCCTGCTGGTAAAACAACTGCATGAACTGGGACTGATGTCTGTATTACGCGATGCGGTGAATAACGGCGCCCCCTATATGGGATGCAGTGCAGGCAGCAATATTGGCGGGGTTACCATGCAAAACACCAATGATATGCCTATCGTATATCCCCCCAGTTTCGAGACCATGGGACTGATCGCTTTTAACCTGAATCCGCATTACCTGGATCCTCTTCCCGGCTCACAACATATGGGAGAAACCCGGGAAACCCGCATTAAAGAATATCATACACAAAATATTACACCCGTGCTGGGCCTTCGCGAAGGCAGCTGGATCTACGCCCATGGAGACGCCCTGACGCTCGAAGGCACCCTGAGCGCCAGGATCTTTGAAGCAGGGAAGGAACCTTATGAATTACCGGCAGGAAGTTCCCTGATCGATTTAAAATAAATCTTTCCCGGCGAAATCTGTCGCCTCCTGCTTATTGCTCCGGCTTTTAAACAATGTATGCCGTTTAAAAGCCGGAGCAGGGTAATGGAAGATAATCACCTTCCTTTTATTTTGAGGCGACTAAATAGTGGGGATCGTTCCACCGTCAATTACAAATGTTGTTCCTGTCAGATAATTGGCTCTCGGAGAAACCAAAAAACCAACCAATTCTGCCACCTCTTCTGGCTGTGCAGGCCTGCCGTAAGGTATTCCGCCTAAACTCTCCATTACCTGTTGTATGGCATCTTCAATGGCAATGCCTGTACGTGCTGCAATTTCCTTCATCATACCCGTTGCCCCGTCTGTTTGAATCCAACCTGGAGAAACGGTTAAAACTCTTACACCTTTCGGCGAAACTTCATTCGATAAACTTTTACTATAGTTGACCAGTGCTGCTTTGGCTGCCGCATAAGGCAAAGTCGCATCAAACAATGGTAATCTTGCCTGAATGGAAGCAATGTGGATGATCACGCCATTCCCACGTGCTAACATTTGCGGTAAAAAGCCCCTGTCTAACCGGACAGGCGCCAATAAATTAGTTTGAAAAGTGCTTTCCCAGTCTTCATCATTCAATACAGCAAAACCTCCGCCCGGTGTTTTTGATCCGCCCATGTTGTTGACCAGGATATCCAATCTGCCAAACTGTTCCAGCACTTTGCTCACTACTTCCTGTGTCCCTGCAGACTGGCTCAGATCTGCCGCAATGAAATGCAGATGGCTGTTTGCCTGTTCAGGTGCATTTCTCGCCGTTATAATAACGGTGGCACCCGCATTTAATAATCTTTGGGCAATGGATTTACCGGTTCCTTTTGTGCCTCCGGTTACCAAAGCTATTTTTCCTGATAACTCGTTACTAAAATTAAATCCCTGTTCCATTTATTGAAAAATTTTAGGGCAAAGTTCAGTAGCATGGGCGGTTTACACAAGTACGGAAAACCGAATGGCATAGGGAGAATTTTATCCCATATTGCCTGTTTGGGCGCATAGGTTTAAATTTGTCCTATGCATAAAAGAAAGATGCCGATAAATCTGAATTGTGGTCTTGACCTGATTGCTGAAGTACTTTACGGCAAATGGAAAATCCGTTTGCTGTGGTTTATCAACGAGGGCCACAAACGCCCGAGTGAATTACAACGCAAAATCCCTGATGCCTCACGCAGGGTGTTGAATATGCAGCTGAATGAACTGGAAGCACACGAACTGATTGTTAAGAAAATTTACCCTGTTGTACCACCAAAAGTAGAATACAGTCTCACCGAACTTGGTAAGACGTTAATCCCTGTGATTGATAAATTAGGCCAATGGGCCGATGATCATGAAGATCATTTGCGCCATGTGATACTGAAATAGGCGGTAAATGCTGTTTCGGACTATAAAAATGCCTTTCCAACGACCTTTTAAATAAAAATCCGGGCAGATCTTTTAAAAGAACAATCATTCTTTTATCTTTGTCATATGCGTACAAAAGACGAAAATAAAGAATGGACCATCCGGGAAAAAGCCATGGAAATGATTGTTCAGGAAGGCTTTGATGGTTTGAGTATGCATAAACTGGCCAAAGCGGCCAATATATCTGTATCTACCATCTATATCTATTTCAAAAGCCGGGAAGACCTGCTGAACCAGTTGTATACAGCGGGTGTGGAGATCTTCGTACAGGAAACGATGAAAGGGTTTGACCCCGATATGGATTTCGAAGCGGGTATGTGGCTGCAATGGAGAAACCGGTTTCATTACATCCGTCAGTATCCCATGCATTACCATTTTTATGAGCAATTCCGTAATTCTCCGCTGATCAAAAAGCAGCGTAGTACGGAAGAAAATGCTTTTAAAATGGCCATGAAACGTTTTTATATAAACGCCACCGAAAAAGGCGAGATCGTGTCATTGCCGGTAGAAGTGTTCTGGGCATTGGCTTACAGTCCTTTTTATACCCTGGTGAAATTCCATATCGACAATGTTAATATGTCCGGTCTGCCTTTTTCGCTGACGGATGATTTATTGCAACTGACCTTTCAACAAACCATGCGATCGTTGCGGATATAAACAACATTACAAACTCAGGCCGCCATCACAACGTATGATCGTTCCCGTTATATTCCCATTGCGCATCAGGAAAATGATCGTATCTGCTACCTCATCGGGTTCTCCTACCCTGCCCGTTGGTATTTGAGCGGCATACTCATGGAACGTATCAGCTTTTGCATCTGCCGGCAGAAAATCCCACCAGGGTGTATTTACCACGCCAGGTGATACCGCGTTGATCCGTAGGGGTTGTATCTCTTTAGCAATGGAAGGAATCATCAGTTCCAGCGCGCCGTTGATGGCAGCAAGACCGGAGGTACCCGGCGCCTTTGATATAGCTGATATCGCCGTTACCAGTGTAATACTGCCACCTTTATTAATGTAAGGCAACGCAGCTTGTAATGTATTCAGCTGTGGCCAGAATTTCCCTTCAAAACCTTCCCGCAAATCCTTCAGCGAAAGTTCCGCAAACTTACCTGCTCCTTTTGCGCCGCTGAGCGCAATGACCAGGTGATCGATATTTCCCTGTGCGCCGAAAAATGCATCCAGGTCTTTCCGGTTGTTGCTATCCAGCGAAGCGGTATGAATGCCCGGCCTGTTTTTTACTGCGTCTGCAAGTCGCGCGGCAGAGCGGCCTGTGATCGTTACATTCGCTTGTTCTTTTGCCAGTATCACCGCAGTAGCCAGGCCGATGCCTGAGGAACCACCGGCAATAATTACTTTTTTACTTTCCAATGAGGTAGACATATCGTTTATTTTTATACCCACAAAGTTGGGGCATCTGCGTGGGTGGGTTGTTAACTGAATAATGCATTGTATTAACCCGATTATGCATTTTTGCGGAATGCCAGCGGCGTCTGACCGGTTTGTTCCCGGAAGAAGCGATTAAAGCCGGCCGGATCGCTGAAATTAAGCTGGAAGGAAATCTCTGATACCGCCGTATCTGTATACCGCAATATCGCTTTTGCTTCCTGCACCAGCATTTGTGAAATAGCATCCGAAGCAGTATGCCCTGTTATTTCCTTTACAGTTCTGTTCAAATGATTCGGTGTAACTCCCAGTAGTGCGGCATAATCGGCCACGCGTTTTTTTGACAGAAAATGCTGGCTCACCAACTTTTTAAAACGCGGTACGAGGTAAGTATTGCGTGTATCCGTTGCTGTTAAATGCAGCTGTTGCGACAGGTAACTTCTTTTTACTTCCAGCAACAACAGGTACAAGTACATCCGGATAGCTTTTTCACAACCCGGCCGGTGCTGTTGCAGTTCTTCATTAATCTTACCGCAGAAATCCGCCACCGCAGCAATGGGTGCTGGTTCCAGCTGTATAAAGGGTACGCCTGCATAATCGAAAAATGGAAACTCCGTAGCAATCATATCTCCCGGAATAAGTTCCTGCAGGAAATCTCCATTGAATAAAATATAATAACCAAAGGTATCCGCTGCAATATTGCTTTTACTGAATACCTGGCCGGGAAACGTAAAACTCAGGGTGCCGGGCCGGTGTTTGAATTGCTCCAATCCCAGCTGCACATCCACGCTCCCACTCAGGGTAATGCTAACCCGGTAAAAATCGGATTTCAGTGGTCCCACCGCCGGGCGCAGGCCTTCACTGGAATAGATCTCGATCCCCGCTATCCTTTTGGACACATCCAGGTTACTGTATCCAAAACCGGACGTATCGCCCTCCTGGCGGTGCAGGTGACGGAAATCGTTTAATACATATTGTGGGATACCGGGTTTGTTGAGCTTGGTTTTCATCATTGTTTCCCTATATTCGTTTTTAAAAATAAACAAATATCACGAATGGAGCTGACTACCTTATACCGTCCCGTAGGACCAGAGGAATTAGTGCTGATCGAACAATCCGGCTGGAAAAGGTTTCCTCCGAGGCGTCCTGATCAACCGATTTTTTACCCGGTAATGAACGAGGCATATGCGATTCAGATCTCTGTGGAGTGGAATGTGCCTGCGTACGGTTCAGGCTTTGTAACAAAGTTTTCACTGAGTAGTGAGTTTTTGAAACGTTACCAGGTGGAAAACGTAGGTGGTGCGATTCATAATGAATTGTGGGTACCGGCAGAAGAACTGGATATGTTTAATGATCAGATTATAGGTGTGATTGAAGTAACACAATCTTACTATAAAGAAGCGCAATGACAAGCATTGTCTTATCCTTCCTTTACGATTTTCTCCTGTACCTCTTCATCGCTGGTGCGCTTATTTTCGTTTTACTGTATTTTATTCACACGGATATCGATAAGATCCTTAAAAAATCGCTCTTATCAATGGGATACGAGGTCATTTCCATTGAGGACACCCCACGGGTATTTGACGTTCATCCAAAGAAAAAGCCGTGGTCACGTTTTATCAGGACCACCTACGGCGGCGCTACTGACCGGATTAATTACAGGATAATTACGCTGCTGCTATCAGAAAAAGAACAAAAATTGCTTGCAGCCGTTTATACTGCCCCCTTTGTGAAACCACAGGTGTTTTATGAGCGAGACATTAAAAAAGCCGCCACTGTAAAGTGACGGCCTCCTGGTATTATATAAAACATCCGCGATTATCTCGCGATATCAATCTTCACTTTCTTATTCTTGATCTTCTCATTCTTGATCATCTCCAGCGCATTCTGCACTTTGGATTTCACAACTGCCACAAAGGAGAAAAAGTCTTTCACCTCGATCAGGCCGATATCTTCCTGCTTTAAACGGGCCTGCTTTGACAGGAATCCAACGATATCCACTTTATTTACCTTATCTTTTTTACCTGCGCCGATAAAGATGGTGGTCCATTTTGGTTTATCGGGAATGGTAGACGTAGCTGGCAGTTCAATGTCTTCAATCACTTCGTCTGCGAGGTAAGGCATACGTTTCTCATCCGGGGCAAGGATCAGGATAGCGGTACCACTGGCTTCCATTCTGGCGGTACGGCCATTGCGGTGTGTCCAGCTATCTTCTGTATGCGGCAGGTGGAAATGCACGATGTAACGGATATTCGGGATATCCAGTCCACGGGCAGCGAGATCGGTCGTCACCAGTACGTTCACAGAGCCGTTACGGAACTTACAGAGGGCCGCATCGCGTTCCTGTTGTTCCATAGCGCCATGATAGAAGGTATTGATGATACTTTTCTCGGAGAGCAGTTTACTGGTACGTTCCACTGCTTCGCGGTGATTGCAGAACACAATGGTAGAGCGGTTCCCCAGGTAACAGATCAGACGGAACAGGGTATCTACCTTGTCATTTTCAGGAGAAAGTACTTCTTTGATCGTTAAACGGGCAGCGGGTGTACCTTCTTCCGGCAGGAAGTCCAGTTTTTCGGGCTTTTCCAGCGCGAGGAACTCCGGTATTTCTACGGAATCAGTAGCGGAGGTCAGGATACGCTTTTTAACGTTCGGCAGTGATTCAATAATGAACGCCACTTCCTCCTGGAAACCGAGTTCCAGTGTTTTATCAAATTCGTCGAGTACCAGCGTTTCTATGGCGGCGGTGGTGATATTTTCCCTGCGGATATGATCACCAAGACGGCCGGGAGTACCCACAATCACTGCTGGTGGCTGAATCAGGTTGTTTTCTTCGGTTTCTCTGAGATGTCCGCCGTAGCAGGCTGTGATCTTATAGCCGGTGCCCATTAATTTGAACACCTTTTCTATCTGCAGCGCCAGTTCACGGGAAGGAACAACGATCAGCGCCTGTGTATGCTTATTGGCAGGATCGAGATTTTCCAGAATGGGCAGCAGGAATGCCAGCGTTTTACCGGAACCGGTAGCCGACAACAGGATAACATCATTGTGATGCTTGTTTGCGTCCACTGATGCCTGCTGCATTTCATTGAGTGAATCGATCTTTAGATTGGTAAGTATATTACCTAATGAGTATTTTTCTTTTTGCATTGCCGCAAAAGTACGAAGATTAACGCGTTTTACATGCACAAATGCAACTGGTCGTTTGCCGGATAGCTAAAGGTATTCGGGATTACCCACCTGGCTTTATAGATCTTCCAGCCCTTTTGTATAAACAGGCGCCTGCCTGTTGCATCCAGCACTTCGTCTGTCCACCACGACTCCTTTGGCCGGATCAGGATCGTGGGAAGTCCCGCCCCTGCTGAAGAAATACTTTTTATATCCGCCTGTAATACCGCTGCTTCTTTGAGTTGCCGGGTGGCCACATCAAATTTATATACATGTGTGGTGTTTGTCAGCCATAAGTTATTTTCACCATATACGGGGAACAGGTCATGCGCTTCTGTACCGGGCAAAGCAAAAACCGTATCGGGCAACAGATCGGGCGTTTCGCAGTTGAAATTGTACCTGAACGCATGCATATGATTCCGGGCGGCAGACCAGAGCAGCTGCTGCTCCTTATCCCACACTACATTATGGCCGAAATCAATAGGTACTTTTTTCGTATATACGCTATCGGGATAACGGATCGTATCCGTTTTAAACAACATTAGGTAATTACCGGTGCTGGAGGCGCTCACGATATTACCATCCGGTAAGAGTTCGGCCGAGTGCGTATTGCCACCGGCATAAGCATAAAAAACGGCCTTCCTGTCTGCCACCCGGATCAGTGCCACGCCGCCACCGGAGGCATTCATCAATACATATTCGTTGTTATACACCATTTTGGCATCGCTGGGATTGCTGAACCACTTCACATGCGCCGGTTGCACATTGGAGTGCTCCGGCTTCCACTCCCAGATAACTGCCCCGGAACTCAGATCAGCAATCACGATACGGTGTTGCGATTGCTCGGCGATGACAATACATTTCCGGCAGGAAGACAATACATTCTGCGCATATGTAACGCCTGCCAGTCCGGCTAAAAGGATGGTCAACAGGTATAATTTCTTTTTCATTGTTGTTACTGATTAATCGGATGTTACCGGGATGCCACATAATTACAATCTTTTCCGGGGAAATAAAAACGCGGCCAGGTTAAATGCAATTGCAGCCTTTTTCTTACTTTCAGGTCATGAAAACATCCTACTTATTACTGGCACTGGGAGCAGCTATTTTTACGTCCTGCCATCAGCAAGGCCAGCAGCAAACCGCTGTAGTAACCGATTCTTTACCGGTAGAAAGGGAAAAGACCAGTCATTGCTATGAAAAGGTAATGGGCCGTGATACCATCCAACTCCGGCTTACCATGCACGACAGTGTAGCCACCGGCACCCTCGTCTATAATTTTTTTGAGAAAGATAAAAATAAAGGCACCTTCAATGGCATCATCAGTAAGGGGATTGTCCGTGGAAAATATGTGTTCTACAGTGAAGGCATAGAAAGCGCCCGGCCGGTTATCTTCAAAATATCCGACCACGAAGCCTTTGAGGCATTACCGGATAGTATAGATCATCAGGGACTACCGGTGTTCAGCACACAAAACGAGGCCCTGAAATTTGATACCATGCCCCTGGTAGAAGGCGCCTGCCAATAATCGGGTGCGGTGGTCATTCTTCATTTGCGGGATAACAGCTGCTCCAGCTGATCACTCATTTTCGTTTGTGCATACAGGTAAGGGACCAGTAACAGGCATATCCCCATCAACAATAATTTCCTTTGCATATAAATAAATTGATACCTGCAAAGCTATCAGGACGGCGCATCACCCCATAAAAAAGCATTGCTCAGATCGGGATCTGAGCAATGCAAAACCGGCTACCACGGCTTAATTTATCTCAAAAAGCAAATATTCAACTTCTCCCGGCCTCCGGGCTTACGGTTTCATTGTACCGGGCCGGTTCATTTCTTTAATCCATTGGCGGATAAGCGCCACTCCTTCTGTATGTACCACCGTGCGCGCCAGTTCCGGCATGGCCGTACCGGGTTCCACGCTGTTCATCCGGTAGGCCAGGATGGAATGTGCAGGATCACCGGGGATCACGTCGTAATCCAGGCCACCGGCGCCACCGCCGGCAGATACGGGCGACTTCATTAATCCTAGATGATCGGGCTTGGTTTGTTCATACTCCAGGAACAAACCGGTATTAAAAGCATCCCCACCTTTGGTATGACAATGCGCACAGTTTACATCCAGGTAAGCGCGGGCCCGTTCATTGACAGTATAATGCAAACTATCTTTCCAATCGGGCAGCAGGGGTACTTTATCCGCTGAAGGAAGGCCCGTTAACATACCGTTGGCCGCCCATTGCTGCAACTGATTTTGTGTTTGCCCGGGGCGGGTAAAATTCAGGTTACGCGCCTTCGGACCAATAGGCGTGAGCACGCTGTTATTGATATGACAACGTTTACAATCGTTCGTATTGGGCACCTGGTACAGTGTAGTATGTTCTTTCCCATTGTCGTCCAGGAAGGTTATCGGTACCTTTTTTCCCAGGATCCATTTCTCCGCGTCCTGTTGCTCCTTGTTCCAGAGATAATTCATCACTTTCCACTGATGATCGGCCGGATCCCGGAAAAGCAATCTTGTTTCAATCATGATTTTTTCATGCGCCGTATTGGTATAGGCAAAGTTTTTCACGATGAAAGTGGAATCCGGAAAATCCAGTGCGCCATGATCTGTATACTGGATAGTTTTACCATCGGGCAATACCACGAAGCGGTCTTTCACTGCATAATCGGTGAACAACGGTGTCGACAATTCATAATTCACCACACCTTTGCGTGGCTGCAAGGCTTTCAGCGCGCCGGTGAAAAAACCATAATCAGATAAACGCGGTTTGAACTGGAAGATCGCGGCCACAGCAGCAGGTGCCGGGCGTTGCTGGCAACTCTGCGTGAAGGCAATCCATAAAATTAAACACACCACTAATAAGCAAGACTTCCTCATCTCCCTAAAAAAATTTTAATAAATACTTATTTACATACATAAGGCGTAACGTCGGTACTGGGTTTCCAGTTTTTCGACGTCATATTCATGGCGTCTACATTCACGAATAAATTGGGGCCTGTTTGTGTGATACAAAGCGAATCCGGGTTTACAGCAGTACCTTTCGTGAGTATATTGGTAGTGATACCATCATAGGTAATGAAAGGCAGGCGGGCATTCTTTCT
Organism: Chitinophaga arvensicola; assembly: GCF_900110835.1. Classification (GTDB taxonomy): domain Bacteria; phylum Bacteroidota; class Bacteroidia; order Chitinophagales; family Chitinophagaceae; genus Chitinophaga; species Chitinophaga arvensicola. Next base: position 3,421,197 of record NZ_FOJG01000001.1, on the reverse strand, counting down.
GGCCGGATCGTCTGCATTTAATTTCTGTTCTATTCCCACCAGGATTTTACCGGTATGATGTTCATACACAGCAGGAGGAAATGCAGCCCCCACTTCCATGGTGTTATCATGAATATGCACATTGCGGGGGATCGGGAAATAGTGATCATTGATTTTTGATCCGGCGCTTTCGTCAATAAAAAATCCGGATACGATGGAAATCGCGCTGGAGTTATTATTGATGATGCGATTATTATACAATTCTATATCGGAAGCAGCCAGGATCACTACGCCACTGCCGGGTGCAGCATTCCCCACACCCCAGGTGGAACCAAAACTGCCGGATTTGGCAAAGTTCTTTTCGTTGTTATCGTGGAAGTAGTTGTTGTATGCTTTCACGAAACCACCGCGTTTCGACAGGTCCGGCAAGTCGAAAATGAGGAAGCCGGCGGTATTACCCCAGAACTCATTATCGTATACCTGTGCATGCGAAGTATTCTCAATTTCGCAGCCTGCCACATTCTTGTAAGCTTTACATTTACGAACGATGGCGCTGTCGGTTTGTCCCACATAAATGCCGGCATCTGAAGCGCCCTGGGCGTAGCAGTTTTCAATCAAGACATTTTTACACATCACCGGATAGATGGCGTAACCACCGGTGGTAGAGTCAGATACGGACCAGATCGCATGGAGATTGGTGATCACCACATTCTCGCTTTTATTGATCTTGATCAGGTCTCCTTTGGAATCGCGGAGGGTAAGGCCATCAATGCTGAAGCCTTTCACATCGGTTACGCGGATACCTTCCCCACCCTGGCTCTGGGCCGAGAAATCGAAGATAGTCTTATCAGCGCCTGCACCCTGGATCAGGATCTGATTCACCTGTGCAATGCTCAGGTTATCAAATTTATACGTCCCTTCTTTGAGGGTAATGCTGCTGCTGTCTGTCAGCGACAGCAAGGCTTCTGCAATTTTTGTTTCATCGCCGGGGGCAAAACTGAGCCGGGTTTTGTAACCACCTTTTTCTTGTACTTCCGGACCCTGGCAGGCGGCCAGGAGGGCAATCAATAACAAACAGACAGGATATCGTTTCATATTCAATTGTTTTTTTTATAATCAGAAAACATTATAGGCAAAAGTTACGTAGTACATGCCTCCGATAGCAGGGCTACCGAAGCCATTTCTGTAGTAAGTATTTGTGAGATTGGTACCGCCGAGTTTAATCGTGGAATGCGCCTGTAATAACCGATAGCTCACCTGGGCGTCAATGACCGCAGAGGCGGGTACGGTACCACTTCCAAAGCCGATCTGGTAGAAATAAGCCGGTCTGTAACGGAAGGTAGTATTAAAAGAGAAACGTTCCTTTTTTCCGAAGCCGGTATTTCCAAAATCGATGTTGAATTTATAGTTGGGCGTATTGAAATTATTGACCTGGCTGTTGTTCCGGTTTTTCAGGAAATCGGAAGAAAAGTTCGCTTTGGCGAGGAAATGATGCGACAGATCCACGCTTACACTGGCCGCATACCCATAGGTATTCACTTTCTCGGCCCCGTTGTACGCAATATTATACTGTATATAAGTGCTGTGATCCAGGAAAGCATTGGGATCGGCAGTACCGGGCGTATTCGCCACATTTACATAGCCGATAAAGTTTTTCCAGGTGGAGTAATAGCCTAATACGTCTATCAGCACGCGGCCGGAGATCAGGGAGGAGTAACCTAACTCGAACGCATCAACGGACTGCGGTTTGATATCACTCAATGAGAACTGTTTCAGATCTGCCGGATTTTTTGTGCGTTGAAAAGAATCCACGCTGGCGAGTGTATAGGCAGGGAATTTATTGAACTGGTACACGCCGTTGAGCAGCCTGTCGGAGCCGCCGGAGGCAAAGCTGTTGTAATCCACCGGCGTGCTTTGCAGCGATTGGATATTGGATGGAAAGCTGTAAGCATTCTGATAAGAGAAGCGGATAAAACTTTCCTTATTCACTTCCAGTACAGCCGATACGCGGGTAGTGACACGTGGTTTGGCGAACAAGGTATTTTTATCGTAGCGGAAAGCCGCAGCGAGACTCAGCTTTTCATGGATTACTTTTTTGGTGAGATGTGCATAGGCGCTGTATTCTGCCACATCTATGGGACCATCGTTATCGGGAAACAGGGTTCCCTTGGAATCGAGGCGGTACAGGCGGTAGTTGAGACCAGCGATCAATTCCGCAAACTTTACCAGGTGTGTAAAATTGTATTGTGCTTCTGCATTAAACAGGCGGCTTTTATCGGTAAACAGTGTTCCTCCTTTTGAGGTGGGAATATTGGCGATGCTGTCTTTCAGATGCAGGAACTGCGCACTGCCTGCATCGGGTCTTCCCTGGTCGGCGAAGGTGCGGGCCATATTGCTGGCATCGAGGTAACTTTTACCCTGGCTCATCGCTTCCAGGAGGGCGCTGGTATATTGCGGGTACCAGCCGTCGCCCGTGTTGCCGTCGTAGCTGGGCTTCCAGGCTTCGTTGATCAGCTGGGCCGTGGGCATGGCAATAATAGTATGACCGGAATTTTCCCGGGAGGTATAGGCCCTTACAAACCAGTTGTCGGCCTTCAGTTCCGCGCGGTATTGCCCCAGGTGAAACCCGGTGAGTGCGTAGCGGGTATCGTTGCTGTATACCGCATTGCCCTGGCCGTAGGTGCCGGATAAAATGGCTTCCAGTTTAGGTTTGATCTTATAACGCAGTTCCACATTGGCTTTGAACATTTTGGCGTCGCTGCTCAGGTAGCCGTATTCGGGGTAGCCGGTGCGGGCCACAGCATGACGCCCTTCTGCCAGCAACGGCTCTATGATAGGCGCCAGTTCCGGCACCTGCTGCAATGCGCCTTCCAGGAAGGGATTGATATCCACGGAAGTTTTGCTACCATAAATATTTACGCCGTTGTAGTTAGGATCCTGCAAAGGGCCACCGGGACCGTTGGTGTTGGTGGTATCGTTGGCCATCCAATCTTTCGCCTGGGTGTATTGTACATTTATCTTAAAGGCAAACTTATCACTCACTTTCTTCCCCCAGCGAACGGTCCAGTCGTAATAAGGCGACGGGCCCAGCGGGTCATTGGATTTACCTTTCTTTATATGGTTCACCCCCTGCGTGATCTGGGCGCTGAGTCCCTGGTATTTGAATGGGTCTTTGCCGGTCATAACCATGGTACCGTTTAGTCCACGGGAGCCATACAGCGCAGAAGAGGCACCGGACAGCACTTCCAGGTTATCTACGTCCAGTTCAGTAAGACCAATGATGGCGCCGATGGGGAAGTTCAGCCCGGGCGCCTGGTTATCCATGCCGTCTACAATCTGGGTGAAGTTGGTATTGCCGCTGGTATTGAAACCACGGGTGGTAACCGTGGTAAACATCAGGCTGGAGGTGGTTACATCTACTCCTTTAAGTCCCTGCAACATATTATAATAGCTCGGTTGCGGCGAGTTGATAATGTCTTTTGTACCGATTCTTTCGATAGTAACGGGTGATTCTATCTTCTTTTGCACAAACCGGCTGGCAGAAACCACCACTTCCTTTCCCAGTACCGAGGCGGGCGACAGCTCAATCCGCTGGAAGCCGGGGCCGGAAAGGGTGATTTCTTTTGTTTCAAAGCCTACCGATGACAGTATAAGGGTAACAGGATAATTTCTCCGGGTAGAAAATTTAAAATTTCCCTGGTCATTGGTATAGTCGCCATTGGGTGCTTCTTTCATGGTAACGGAAACCGCCGGCACGACTTCCTGCGTAACACTGTTCCGAACATTTCCCGAAAGTACAATCTGCGCGTTGACCAATTGGGTGATCCCCAACAGGCAAATCATGTTGATGATAAAAGATCTTAACATCGGTGGGTGGGATTTTAGATGGCTTGGTTGATAGATTTAACGTGTAATATTGCCGCCTTGTGGCATAGCGATATTACCAAAATCCGGGAAGTGGAAGTGGTGCGGGGAGTGACTTTGGGGCGAAAATGCGACTATTGGGGGTGAAAATCAGGAGGCCGGGGCGAATCTTTCCTGGAATGCGGTTAAACAGCTGGCGGATACGGGCACGCTGATGTCGCTGAGTCCTTCCAGTTCCAGGTAATGTCCTTTCGAATTTTTCTTAAAAAGAACCACTTTGGAGATATTGACCAGGTATGAGCGATGGGCACGTACAAAATAGCCGGGCGACAAATAGGATTCCAGTTTCTTCAGGGAAGTTCTGACCAGCTCTTTGCTGATAGTATTTCCGGAGATATAAAAGATCTGTACATAATTATCTTCGGCCTTCATCAGGAGCAGCTTTCCGGGATGCAGGGTAAGCACGGGTTTATCATGTTCATCGCGGATCAGGATACAAGGCTCTTCTACGGGCTTTACGATCTGTACCTGTTCCAGGCTTTTCAACTGCGCTATCTTTTCACGGGTAAAAAACCAGAGCAGGGCAATACAGTATGGCAGCGGTAAAATGAGGGCGGTATAATGAAGGGTATTAATAAATTCAGTCCAGGTAAGGAAAAAAGTATCGATCAGGGTTACATCCACGAGGGTTACCATGAGGGCCACCCCTACGATTTCACCAAGAAACCAGAACAGGTAAGTGGCATTGGTGAGTTTGCGGCGCCATTTTACCTTTGCCAAAGCGAACTGTGAAATGCACATCACCGCTATCCCACAGGCGGTAAAGATCAGGAAAAGCGGCAAGAGCGATAATTCCTGGCCTTCGTACCACATATTAATATTAAAAGGCAGGAAGATATACATGAACAGGAAGCTGAAAACACTGCAAAATGCGATCAGTGTAATCCTGTTGGCAACGGAATCCAGCAAGGTAAAGCGGGGTTGCTCTGCAGTATACCTGGATATCAGCGGTAAAGTAGGCAAGCTTTTCATACTGTGGATGATTTACTTCAATTAAGATAAGTAAAAAAGCCGGAATCCGGATGCAGTGGTTACCATTCCCGCCACATACCGGTAATGCCTTCCCCATCCGCATAATCTACCGGGTTGAGGCCGGCTGTGCGGGTAACGCGGTTGAACAGGTCGCAGAGATCATCGTGTTGACGGTGGTCAATAAATCCTTTGATCTCGTCGTGCATGACGTTGTAATTTTCTACTGCTTTTTCGAACAGGGCCAGCTTTTCCCCTTCTGCGGCTTTTTCTCCGGCAGCTGTCAATGCTGCCACCAGGTCGTTCATGATTGCTGCTGCGGCCTCGCAGTTTTCAGGTGCGTACTCTTCTATGCCACCCACATCATTTTCATCCGGGTAAAAGGCCTCACTCCATTTTTCAAACGGGTAATATGCTTTCACCGCTGCTAATTTCTCCTGGTACGTCATCCTGATTTTTTGAGGGGGCAAATATAGGGCATTCTTTTAAAAACGTGGAGATTCCCCCGGCTTCAGTTCTTTGCCACGCAGTTTTTCAGCCGCTTCAAATGCGTCATCAGCTAATGCCTTAAAACCTTTGGGCGCTTTGGATGCCGGACCTTTGTAGATACCGATGAAGGGTTTGGAAATATTTCTGCGGGTAACGGGATCGGTCATACGAAAAAACTGTGTATACCAACCTTGCACAGGTGTATTGTCAACAGGTGGTTTGGCCGCTGCTTTTTCCCTGTTGGCCAGTATTTTTTCCAGGGAGATATGTTGTACATCGGCTGCTGCAAAGAAATACACTTTGCGCCCGATCAGTTTACCATTGCGGGATCCCGCGAACACACCGGCGTGATGCCATTCTGTGGCAAACACACTCAGCTCTTTAGCCAGTATTTTTGTTTTGAATTGTTTCGTCAGCAATGCCGCCACCTCACCAGCTTTCAGTAACCCTTTCGCTTCTGCATCCTGGTAGTTTTCCGACTTTCCCTGGCGCAGGTAATCACTCATTTTCATGGCGGAAAGATACAATTTATGGAGATATAATGCGGCCTGGCGCCACGATGCTGGAATCGCGGCAGCCGGGCAGACACAGCGCAGGCATCTCCCGGAATACCTGCGCTATTATTTTACATTTTCATATTTCATTCTTAAAATTTCCTCCTCAATATCCACCAGCTCATGGTATTTGCGGATCAGCCCATGTTCCGTATGCGGATCCCTGTTCAGTTCATGCAACACATTCCGCTGATGGTTCAGCATTTTCAGATAGATCTTTTTATACAACTTATGATCCGTACCTTCCAGCTGGTTGTGTACCGACACGGTCTGACGATGCTGCAGATCTTCCCGCAACTGCTTCAGCGCAGGGTTTGTTTTCACTTCCTCCGGGTATTCCTTGTCCAGGAACTCCATGCTTTTTTCCAGTAATGCCTCGCGGATAATTCTTTCCTGCTCTTCGGGAGGCAGCGGTTTATCCGGATCTTCCATATTCACCCAGCGGATCAGCGGCGGCAGGGTGAGTCCCTGTACCACGAGCGTAAGCAGGATCACGGTAAATGTAATAAAGAGGATCAGGTTACGTTGGGGAAACAGCTCGCCATTGTCCATGTACACGGGGATAGACAATGCCGCAGCCAGCGACACCACGCCCCTCATACCTGCCCATCCTAAGAGCAGCGGCCCTTTCCATCCAGGCCGGTTATCGGCGGTAGTGATATACCGGCTGATAAATACAGTGAATACGGAAGCGCCCATAGTACTGAGCAGGCGCGTAATGATGAGTACCACCGTGATAATCACGCCGTACTTGATGGCTTCGCCGAGGCTCACATTGCCCAGTTCACGGATGATAACCGGTAGTTCCAGCCCGATGAGCATAAACACCAGTCCATTTAGCAGGAAGCCCAGCGTAGACCACACATTGGCGCCCTGGAGGCGGCTCCGGTAGTTTAATATCCGCTGACTTCTGGCAGAAAGAAACAATCCGCCGCTTACAACGGCCAGTACGCCGGAGCCATGCAGGGACTCTGCTGTAATGTACATCACATAAGGAGCCGTGAGGGTGAGGATTACGTCCATTTCTGTACTGGTAGGTAACCAGCGGTGAATCACATAATAGAGCAATCCTACGAGCAATCCGATGGCAATGCCCATTACAATCACCACCACAAAACTCACGGCCGCTTCATGCAATACAAATACACCGGTGGTGACGGCCGATCTGGCGAAACTGAATACAATCAGGCTGGATGCGTCATTCATCAGGCTTTCGCCTTCGAGGATGGCCGAAAGTCTTTTTGGTACTTTAATGTATTTAAGGATGGTGGTAGCTGATACCGCATCCGGCGGGGATACGATGCCTCCCAGTACAAAGCCCATGGCCAGTGTAAATCCGGGGATGAGCGCATGGGATACCACGGCCACCACCCCGGAAGTCAGAATCACGATCAGGAAGGCAAAGATAGAGATGACCCGCCTCCATCGCCAGAGTTCTTTCCAGGAAGTGTACCAGGCGGCTTCGTAAAGCAGCGGTGGTACTATGATCAGCAGGATCAGCTCCGGATCGATCTGGATCGAAGGAAAAATATGGAGCATACTTAGTGCCAGTCCGCCGATAACCAGCACAATCGGATAGGCAATCTTCATTTTCTGCGCGATCATCACCAGAAACAGGATGAAAAAGATCAGCAGAATGTATTGAATAACGGTAACGAGCATAGAAGGGCTATAGATTTTGGTTCCTGAATTTCGACCTTAAGTTAAGGTGTTTTCCGGACACCATAAACACCCCTTCTCCCCGGTAATGAACGGTACGCGGATATTTAGGGTATACCGCAGCCTGCGCCCGCACCACTTCCAGGATAAAAAAGTTATATCCTTTCAGCAACCGGGTATCTGCCACTTTGCATTCATAGTTCGCGTAACACTCCTTTATAAGCGGGGCCTGGACAAATTGTCCCTCCTCCTCCGTAAGACCGAATTTCCGGAACTTATCCAAATGGCCGCCGGTGCTGTTGCCGATTCCCACTATTTCGTCTATGAGGTCAACTGTAGGAATATTGATGACACATTCCCCACTTTTCCGGATCATCTCATAACTGTGATTGGCGGCGGTGATCATGCAGCCTATCAGGGACGGCGAAAACTCCATGACCGTGTGCCAGCCCATGGTCATGATATTGGTTTTGTTTTTCCAGCGGGAGCTGACCAGCACAATGGGGCCCGGTTCCAGGAACCGGCGGATTTCCGATACGGGAAAATCCGCCTTTTTATATGCTCTTCTCATAGACAGCTGTTTGGAACAGGTCAGCAATAATCATACACAACATTGGCCGCTACATATTGTTGACCTATTTCCCTTGCTGTTATCCCAGGTTTTTCAACCAGTTAACAATATGATCATATTGCAGGAGAAGGATCAGGAGGAGTAAAATGGCCAGGGATACTTTCACCAGCATTCTGCTGCGCCGGAATTTTCTTTCGTGTCTGTGTAAAACGTCGTTTGTTTCCATGATTTTTTATTGATGATGTTTTCTGAAGTTTTCCGGCGTCATACCGGTATTTTTCCCAAAGAAGGTGACGAAATAGGAGGCGCTCTCAAATTCGAGTTCTTTAGCGATTTCCGCCACAGACAGCCCCGTATAATGAAGCAGCCGCTGTGCTTCAATGGTAACGCGTTTGCGGATCATTTCACCGCTGGACGATCCTTTATACGTTCTGCATAATTTATTCAGGTAGTTGGTGGTAATATTCAGCTGCCCTGCGTAAAAAGAGGGCGTTTTGTGCCTGACATAATGCTCATCCAGCAATGTTTTGAACTGTCTTAGTTTTTCTTCTTTATTATTCTTCCTTTCCACCGGATCGCCGGGCGGAAAATGCCTGTCGAGATTACAGAGCAGGATATTGAGATAGGAACGCAACACACTATCCACACCTTTATGCCGGCGATGAAATTCCTGCAGCATAAAACTGGTAATGGTGCGCCATTCCGTAGCCTGATTGTGGTCCAGGCGGATATCATTCACACATTCCTTGTTCAGGAAAGAGAATTGTAACAGTGCATTATTATTATATCTCAGGGAGAAAAACTCCTCTGTAAAACAGATAATATTACCGGTGGCGGCAGGATGGATGTCAATGCTGAATACACTGTCTGGCTTCACACAGATTACCTGGGGAGGATTGAGCCGGATAGATACCCCGTCGATAACCGCTGTGCCCTGTGCATTTTCGATGCACAGTAAACTGTAGAATAGCTGCCGGTGCGGCTGTTCGAGCAAAGGGTATTTTTCGGGTATGCATGCCAGTGGTCCTATCCAGAAAAAATCATGTGTGTTGTCAAACATATCAGCAGATAACACAGCTATTTCGCTGGATTTCATACTTAAATAGTAGCTTAAAAATGTTTAACGCAATAAGGAGTATTTATGCGGTAGCAGAAGGCGGCCGGAAGAGTTGTCCGCACCATTGACGGGGGGAGTAAGGCGATTGATAATCGCAGAAGGCAATATGGTTTCCAGTGGATACCTGTGCTGCCGGCGTATATTCATACGCCATACAAAACAGGGTAATCTCTTTTAATTTAATATCTGGTGTTTTTTCCTGTCTTTTTTCGTTTTCATTTATTTTCCGGTCCAGAAAGCAGGATCCCTTACAAACGGGGATCAGGTCGAACCGGTTGATACAGAGTTGGGAAGCGATATAATCCCTGTTGAGGTAGAATGCCCCCACTATCCAGCAGTTACCCGTGCCCTGTAAGAGCATGATACCTAGCAGCCATATGGAGATAATCCGTTTCAATTTTCTTTTAACAATATATGAATATCGCTGATTAATCTTTTTGTTTCATCGGGTGAAGTACCGTTGTATACACCCCGGATATGACGTTGCTGGTCTATCAGCAGCAATCCTCCGCTGTGCGCATATCCTCCCGGAGCGGTGCTGTCTTTATAAGCGCCGGAAAAATAAGCTTTCTCCGCCATATGATAGATGCTATCCTGGTTGCCCGTGACAAAGCGCCATTTCCGGCTATCCAGTTCCATGCTGGTGGTATATGCTTTTAACCGGGGGATGGTATCATGTTCCGGGTCGATAGTATGCGACAGTAGCATCACGCGATCCTCTTTCCCAAAAGCCTGGTATACTTTCTTCATCTCCGCTGTCATCTTCGGACAGATAGCCGGGCAGGACAAAAATATAAAATCTGCCACATATATTTTCCCGGCGAATGTCTTTTCATTGACGATACTGCTGTCCTGATCCAGGAAAGAAAAAGGAGGAATCACCGGGTAGATGCTATCGTACACCGTTTTGCCCTGTTCCTGCCGCTCCCTCACAATGGGTTCACCCAGTAGCGGGAGGTGCCGGGGCGCCTGCTGACAAGCACTGAACAACCCCAGCGCTATGATTATCTTCCACTTCATTTTAATACCAGTGTATATGCTCCGGGATTAACCAGGAAGCTGTCTTTACAGGCGCTGGAGCAGAAGCCCAGTACGGCGCCATTATAGTGGGCGGTATCGTAAATGCCGGCTTTGATGGGCATTCTGCAGACAGGATCCCGTCTGTTGGCCACCAGGGAAGTATCATACTGCTTTTCCTCGGGCTCCATGGCCATCACGGAATCTTTCGTAGCGGGAGACTTTGATCCGTTTCCGTTGCAGGCTGCCGCCATTGCGGCCATAACAAATAATCCAATAATATACTTCATCCGCTGATTGTCTTTGATGATCCGCAAAAATAGGGATTAAAAAGGCAACGCGATTATAATAAACGGGATAATAATTTAGGTTTTGCGCTTTTTTCGGAGCGCCTGTCTTTAAAAGTAAGTGATGGTACGTTCTACAATGAGGAAAGGTTTACCGTCGTGGTAAGCTGTTTTACGGGTCCAGTTGCCTTTGGCGTCATATAGGTATTCATAGCGGAATGTTTCTTCAACACTGTTGGCGGGCCTGTTTCGCAGCACATTCTCCGTGAGCTGTTGATTACTATCAAATTTTTCAGTCCTTACACGGTAAACAATTCCGTTCTTATTAAATGCGGCCGTTTCACGGGTATTTCCATCATAGGTGTAGGTGTTCTTCACCGGCACTCCGTTCGTTCCTTCAATCGTTACCGCTTCTATGGGTCTGTCTTTACTGTCGTATTCAAAATTTTCAGTCAGCAGCAGTGCTCCTTTCTCATCAAAGGATTGCTTTGCAATCATTAGCCCTCTTGTATTATAGCTGTAACGTGTCGTCTCTGTATTTACACCATCGGGTAAAAGGTATTTTTCTATCGTCACTTTTCCGCTGTCGTTGCAGGTATATTCAATAGCCCCGGTGAACAGCGCTGATTGTTTGTAGTTATTTGTCTCTTTTTCTGTAGTGCCGGCCACAAAACGATAGGCGTCTGCTCGTATTGGAACACCATCTTTGTTGTATGACCATACTGACAGCCGACGGACCTCTGCAAACCGTGGATCGTAGTTATATGTTTTCTTTGATGTGAGCTTTCCTTCCGGGCCTATCTCATATACTGTTTTTTCTTCGGCCTTTCCTTTTTCATCGAAAGAGACTTTGGTCAATAAAATCCCCTGCTCACTAAAACTCAGTTGTGCATTATCAATGGCATCTGCATCGCCGCCCCGCTGGCCCTTCTGAGGTTTTCCTGCATTCATGACTACCGTATAGGGCGTTTGAATAACAACGCGTGGCTTGCCTTTCAGGTTGAAATCGGACCGGTACTGCGCGGCGGATTGTCCTTGTCCGTAGGCTGCTGTTGCAATAATGAAGTACAGAAAAATGAATAGTTGTTTCATATAAAACCGGGGTTAACCCGCTATTTTCAGATGGCATGCGAAGCAGCAAATGTAAATGATTTATTTACGCATTTACCTCTCCTTCCAATAAGTTCATTAATAACCCTTTTACCCTTTTACTTTCAAATCTGAATCCCAGTACAATGAAGATAATCGCTCCTATCCACATAAAAAATGGCCACCAGGCAGGAAACATCGAAAACAATCCAGCCCCCGGAAAGTAAGGAAGATTAAACAGTAGCCGGAAGCAGATAAAAGTGAGTAATGCCATCCAGCAACCAAAAAATATTATCGCCGGCTTTGTAAATGTTAGGGTGAACGCCACTTCCGTTTTTCCGAGGAATGGTGTTATTGCGCCTTTTACACGAGGCAGCATATTGTTCTTTTTTGGAGTAACTCTTGTCAGTTCAAACGTATCTTCCGAAACATCGCCGACAAACATCGTATCCTGTGTGTCAAATGAAAATACGCCGGGACGGGGTGCCGTGTTCTCCGACAAGCGCCTGGTTATTTCTGTTTTACTCAACTTTGTTACAAAGCTATACTGCTCATAGGGTAATAAACTTTTCAGCGACATTGAAACGACATTTTAAATTGATAACGACAGGCCATAGATACCAGGTCAGCGATACCCTTTTTTTCAGAGTGTACGGAAAATTCCAGGCAAAAGAGATGTTTCTGTTACAGTAGCATAGGCAATACGGGTGCAAAATAATTAAATAATTGATATGCTGATTACCTGTAGCTGATGTCTGTAAAGATTATAAAACATACAGCGCTCGTTTTTGTAAATGTAAATTATCTTTATCCGGGACAGCGGAGGATGCTGAGCAGAACCGGATGTTCAATCAGGTCAAGAACATCAGCATGAATTATCTATTGGAAGAAAGCCCGTAGATCAATGAATTTACAGGCTTTCCTATTTCGCGGCTACATGCTTACAATATCCTGCCACCTTAAACTTTGAGTACTACTTTTCCAAACACTTTACCCGATTCCAGTCTTTCATGTGCTCTTGCAGCTTCCGCCAGCGGATAAACACTGTCAATTACGGAAGTAATCCTTCCTTCTACTGCCAACATAAATATATCAGTCAGGGCAGTTGTTAGCTGGCTATCAGTAATGGAATTAAGACTAAGAAATGAAATGGCCAGTGATTTCCGGAACGATGATACCAATGGCATCGCAAAATCGGGTAGCGGAAAGCCGCCGGCAACACCATTGACTACATAACGGCCGTTGGCTTTCAGCCTGGTAAAGAAAGAGGACAGCTCATTTCCTGCAACAGGATCAATGATAAGATCATATTCCCGTGCCCCGTCATCAAATTGCAGCACACCCAATGCGGATAGCATGGAGCGCTTTTCAGGAGAGCTGGTGGATGCAGTTACCTTCGCACCGCTGATCTTTGCCAGTTGTGCGGTGATAGTACCTATTCCGCCGCCCGCTCCTCTCACCAATACTTCTTTCTCATTTCCGCAGTGCCCGTGCAATAACGAGAAATGTGCCACTAATGCGTTAATTCCCAATGCAACGGCAGCCTCTGAAGATAACGCAGCAGGTATTTCGGTGATACTGGTAACGTTGGCAATAAGCTGCTCTGCATAACCTCCGCTTTCTACTTTGGCAAATACCCGTTTCCCTATCCATTCCCCGGCTCCGGCTACAACCCTTCCTGCCACCTCCACACCTGGCACAAACCCCACAGGAGAAAGGCCAGGGAATAATCCCTTTCTAAAAAGTACATCTACTAATCCAACGCCACAGGCTTCTACCGCTATAAGCACTTGTTCTGCACCTGGCTCTGGCGGCTCAACTGTTGTAACACAAAGTTCATCCGGGCTTCCAAAGGCTTTAATACTTACTACTTTAACTGACATACTATTCGGTTTTAATAAAGATCAAAGGTATTCCGGGTAGCACTACAAGAGGCATCAGTTACCTTCAGGCAACTGATTACCCCATGGTAACCGATAAAAATAATAAGTAACTTGCCGGCACGTAAACAGGACTGTATGAAGAAGAAAGACGGTATTGAACAAATAGCAGAATGCTCCTATAACCGACTCGCCATTATGGATGCAGTATCAATGCTGTCGGGCAAATGGAAAATCCCGGTTTTATGTGCGCTAATGCAGCATGGTAGTCTTTGTTTCCTGGATATTGTCAGGCATGTACATGGTATATCAGCCAAAACGCTGACAAAAGAGTTACGGGAAATGGCATCCAATCAGTTGTTGACACGAACAGTATTGAATACGCGTCCCGTTACCGTGGAATATGCATTAACAGATTACGGCAGAACACTTGATAAAGCTGTATTCGAGCTCCTGGCCTGGGGCTTGGTTCACCGGAAGAGATTAATTGGAAAAGATACACTGGGCGAAAAGAGTGCATATAGTTATATTTCGGAAATGCAGCAGGACTGGCCAGTGAATAGACAGTGATTAATTGACACTGCTAAGGGATGGCTTTTAAACAAACAAGACAATAGTAATGCTGCCTTGTTAAAGAATAATATTTTTCCTCGTTATAATTATTTATCAAAAATACACTACGCTATTTTATCGCGGTATAACTCTATGTCATGATTCCTGATGCCATTGCTGATCTCTCTTTGAGGAGGAAGCATCCGGATATCAAATCCGGTCAACTTAGTATGAGGAAAAGATGATCGATCTTGTTGCGCGTGAAAGTCGATTGCAAAAAATAATGGAAGCGCGCAGTAAGCGCGCACGTTAATACCGGGCTTCCGGCCTCTTTTAGCTAATCTACAGCATATCTGAGTCAGGGCCGGCATCCTCAGTCTCGGAGGTACTTTGACCGGGAGCGGGAAAAAGCGCGGCAGATGGAGGAATAGGACGGAATAAAAAAACCTTATATACTTCCTCAATCCAGGTTTCTCTAAAACGTCGAACCGTAAAATAACAGATCCTGACTATCAGTACAGCAATAACCAGGAATATGCACCATTTTATATAAACATTCATTTCTATCTTTGAAAATATATAGTAGACACAAAGAATGGTCGGAAATATAATGGCAGAACCAAACTGAGAAACAGATATAGCGCGATCAATAATCTGCCCCATTCTTTTATACTCGGTCATAAGCACTATCGTTAAACATTGATAGAAGTATTCCTTATCTTTCATAATAATATCTTCTGCAACCCCTTCCAGCTTAAATTCTTCTTTAATCCGCCGCGCCAGATTCTCCTTTATCACAGTTGGAAACTGGAGATTAACAATCAAGCGCATATCCTGTTTCTTATAAATCAATTTGTTTATAATAGTTATTTGAAACTGGGACTGAATAAAACCGGAAAGGGCCGAAAAGATCAGAAATGAAAAGATGAATGCATTTGACTTAATAAGTTCGATATTCGTAATGACCTGGATAGCGTTCTTATCAAATAGAATAGCCAGAACAATCACATTAAGTAGAATACCGGGTATTATGTAAATAACAAGATCCTTAAAATAAGAATGGTTCATTCGAATAAGCGGTTGGGGTGTTCTTTGAGCCACTATCGCAACGACATTCGAATGATTCTGATAGCATCTCTGCTGTACCAGCTTTATCAAAATGAGGATAGTGATGAATAAATCTTCCTAAATAGTTGTGACAAAAAGCCTGATAGTCATATGTATGAAGTATAAAACTATGCCAAAAAGCATCAATTTCTTCATTGGGTACATTCTTATCAATTGTCAGGCAATCGACTAAGAAAAGTTTCAGTTCTTCAAATATTACCTCACTTTGGTGCAGAGGCATATTATGCTTTCCTGCATGATACAGTACTAGCTCATGATTCTTGTAACTCTGAACAGATAAGATCATATGTGGTTAGTTTGACTTCAATTTAAAACCTTAAGTCTTAGAAAAAAGTTATTCTGTTGTTAAGCAATAACGTTTATAATTTGAACTGATTTAAGATATTTCGGGGGCGAGGTAATGTGACTCAAAGCGTATTAATGAAACGGTGACCCTCATATACTCACCGGACAAGGGTTTTAGCCAAAATAAAAACAGGACAAACGGGAATGCATCTCATTTGTCCTGTAAAGTCGGGATGACTGGACCAAATTCGAACCTCTTAATCGAAGATTTGACTGAAATTAGTACATTGATTACTCAGTTAGATATAACTTAACATATCGAATAACCAGGATTGCGCGGCGCCTAGCTCTTATTTTTTTGTTTAATGGATGCAAAAAACGCTCTTGCCCATGGAGCATCATTTTGGTCCTCAAATGAAATAACACAAATAAGAATCTGGTTGACAGATTTTTTTGCACCCTTCAACTGCCACTTGCCGGCGTCTTGGATTATTTGAGGCTCATTTGAGAATGCTTCACTTGCAGTAAGCAGGTTACCACTGACGTTAAGAACAGAAAAATAAATCGCGATTCTTGCATCCTCGTTTACATATTGAATAGAATCAGAATTATAAATAACGTCAAATTCTGTACCTATATCAATCTCCCAATTCTTAAGGTATTTTTTCTCTCTGCTGCTTTTTCTAAAAAAATTGAACATACAATAAATTAACTTATACATCTTTGCAAGTAAAGTATTAACGCCTCACAGAGATTATAATCGCAGATAATACAGGTAAATATTTTTTGAACAGTTATCTCCGAACTACCTGCGCTAACGAGGCAAATTTACATTTCATTATGTTATCAATGAAGTGGAGGGACAAAAGAAAATTACAACTTATGCTTACAAACAATCTCGCTAAATTCGAACCTCAATTATTATATTTGAACAAGTTATGTCATCGCCGAAAACTATCCAAACAATGAAGTCCTCTTTGGCAAATGGGTTCATTATCAAATCGGGCAGGCTGGAGAAATGTTTAACCAGTTTATTGATGCTCCTATTCAAATTCAATGACCTAAGTAGTTATTTCTATTTAATCTTTAGAAATAGGTATAAAATATAGCTTGTATCAAGCAGATAAGACCAATAGTTGTCACTTTATTTATTGCTATTAGATCTAATCAATCGAGCATCAAAGTTAACTTTTTTAATATTAATGCGCAATTAGGATGCGTAGAATAGCATTTGCTTTGCGAAAAAGAAAAAACAAGAAAGGGGAATGGAAAATTTTCGTGATTCATATCACCACTCGATCATAGACGAAGTTTGGATTACACTTCCTAGTTTTATTGAATGGTTAAAAAACAAAAGGGATAAAACAAAACATTATTATTCCATAAATCTCACAATACTATTTCATTCTACTTGTATCATTGAAGGTTTCTTGTTCCAATTACTAACCGACAATTGTGGACATCCCAGTCAAAATGAAACAATAGAAGACCGGTTGCGAATAGATCTTTTTAAAAAGTTGGAAAGTGCCTCCTGGCTTCAGTATGTAGAGTTTTTTCAGCTAATATCAGGTAAAAAACTAACCGAGCTAACTGATAATGAAACATGGAAAGCTATAACAGTACTTTTTCAGCTTCGAAATCAGTTAACCCATGGGAAGTATCTGGAATTAAATTTCAAAACTTTGGAGAGTTCAGAGCCTCTTATAAATGGAAAATACGCCCACATATATACATACTACAAAGAAGTAGGACTGATTGACCTCAAACGGGAAAATTTCGTACCTGGTATTGTCTCATTTGTAACTTCCGAATCTGCCGACTTCTTCTATTTAAAAACCAAGAAACTATTAGAAGATATTTTGACGGGTTATCCGGATGAAAATTGGTTAGGCCCTGTGAAAGAGACTTATAACCTCGCCTTTGAAGTAGAATAGTATTATGCTATACTTGCTATGCTGATCATACCGGCGTCCGTGAATCCAATTGGATTCGAACCTGTTTTAATTTGCTTAAATTCAACCAAATGCCTCTTTTACTTCAAACAGGTTAAAAATTATCTCAATTAAAAAACTCTTCACGGATGAAGAACTATTTCTCTAAAAACAGCAGGCCGGCGATTTTAACACAATTATTCCAGTAAAACCTTACACTGAGGGCACTGTAAGACTCTTCGCTCATTCTATAACAACACCTCAAAACATAGACGCTACATTTTCATAAAGTGAGAACATGATCGTCATACCATTTCTTTACAAAATAATATGCAATCCAACCGACAGCCTCCGTTATATCATGATCAACATTGTTGTCTGTATGGCAAAATCCAACGTTATGCGCAAATTCATGACAGATATGAATTCCATATGCATAAGTAAAAGGTAGTTCCTTCCCCATATCACATCTGATATTTTTATAAAATGAGGTTATAGAGTCCTTATTGGGGCAAGTATTTCCTAAACCAAAGCACCTACCCCAAAAAGGTAGTTTACCCTGAATCTTTAATACTAGTTTTAATCCAACCGCTGATCGGCGAAAAATACTATCTAAAATTGTTTGTCCCAAAATGCTATCACCAACAATATCTTTACTATTATCACAACCAAGACAGAAATTGCTATACGGAAATTTTCGTTTAATTATTGAATCTTGAAACTCGTTAGAATTTAATAGCAAAGATGCAATTTTCAATGCCTTCGTAGCGCTATCTATAGTCACAGTCTTTATATCAGATTTAAATGTCACCACTACCAAGCGGACATTTCTCTGTCCGAAAACGAGTAGTGGCATAAAAAGGATTAGAGCAGAATAGATTACTTTCATTATCAAGGGGCTATAAATGATTCTCCATATGTTAGGAGCTTAATTCGTACCAACTGCAAATAAATATATACATTTTCTATGTTTTATTCAAAAACATTGGAATGGATCCAAATTTTGAGTAATTTAAATTATGCTATTACCCCAATGATAGTCAATAAAACACGTTACTAATGACTCGATAATTAATACTTTCATGAAAATCAAGCTGTTCAATTGTATTAAGATCACCCCAATTTCATTTCTATAATTGTATCCCAATATTATAAATCATATTCCCTTTTATCAATCAAACTCAAAAAAATAGTCATGAAAAAAATCTACACATTTATCCTTCTTTTCGTCACTATCAATTGTTTCGGAAAAGACTTCACTTTTCAGTTTCTATATGGCTTCGGATTATCCAATACGGAAAACTGTCTGCTTTTTTATCAACTTCAGGAAAAAAGTGGAAGACTTACGGAAAAAGAACCTTTGAGTGTATCAAACAATACTATTAAAAAGATATCGATTGATACTAAAGATTATGTATCCATTATAATTTCAGGATATAGTCTTGATGAAAATAAGAGGAAAAATATATTAACCCGAAGTTTTCCCATTGCTTCTCTGAAGAAAAAAGAAAATAATAACATTGATTTAATTGCGGCAGTGGTTCAACCGGAAAGTTATACGCCGGTCGCAGAACTAATCAGATTATCATCTCAGAGCAGATATTATGAACTATTACGAAGAGATAAGGACAATCGTTTAAACTATGATCAAATAATCCCAATAGGAAGCTTTATAATTTATGATCCGAATGATTCAACTAATATAAAAAGCGCATTTAATATGCCAAATGACAATTTTCCTTTTATCGAATCCTCCAAGAAAATAGTAGACCGGTACGTTTTGAAAAAAAATGCAGGATTTGATTTGCAGATTGATTACAAAACATTGCTCAATGCCTCTACAAACAACGCAAAATCCCAATACATTGAATACCTGATAAGTATAGACTCATTACAAATACTGCACTGGCAATCCAAAAAATCAGAAATGCAATATTTAGCTGAAGAAATAAACAAAGGCAATCTAATATTTTTAAAAGACTATCTGGACAGTAACCCTTCTCTCAAATTCTTTTTCATCAGTTCATGTGCCGCTATCAAGTCATTCAAGATACAATACCAAACTCATGACAGTCTAAGCAGCATCTCAGACTTAAATGTTAATCTTTCAAATACGCCGGTAGCTCTTTCAATAAAGGCTAAGATAGTTTATGTGGCAGAAGAAGGAATGAAGTCACTTGACGAAACGCATGAATATTACACAGCTTTTAGCGGTAGGGATTACACCACTTTTGTTAGAGGATTATTAAATAAATATGACAAAGAAAATCAAATAAAAAAAGCACAATCAGATTCCGCTTCAACTAGTCAGGATCTAATAAGTACTTACAATGAATTTAGGAAAATAGATAGCACATTAGTAAACTTTAATAGTCCCTCAGTCATTGAAGGCTTTGCGAATGTACTAACCATACAGGATTATGTGGCGTCTTCTGATACTTCAGGCCAGGAAGAGAAACAACGGATTGATATTCAAAACGCGAAATTTAAAGTTTACAACGCGGCCCTAATGGTTTTAAAAACAAAAGCGACGGCATATAAAAATAGCTTAACTTACCTAAATACATTACAAACAAGCAATAGAGTAAATACACAGGTTACACCTCCAGAAGTAGTAACTCTTTCAGATATTCTGGTGGAAAAAGCTTTGAAAAATTCGATGCAAAAAAGTATAAATTAGTTCATTACAATGTAATGTAAAATAGCATGGCCAAATCCAAAATGTAATGGCAGATAAAATATATGGGATTTAAAAATGCTATGACTATTCTTCTATCGTGCTATTTCTTCTAAATTCAAAAAGTACTTTCACCCTTAAAAAACCTTGAAGTTGTATCAAAAATGCAACTTCAAGGCTCTTATTTTACGTTCTCTTTGGAGTTGCCAGCGACAACTATCAACGGGAGTAGATGTTAACTTTAAATTAGAACAGAAATCAATAAAATAACTATAAATATGCGTCAGGATCGTCAAACGCCCCCAAATTAACCCCACGTAAAAATATCCTAATCTTCCCCACTTCTGTCCTACTTCTGCAGCCAATTAACGCGCTAAATTTGTCAGACAATAAAAAATCAAACAATGTCGAAAATAATTTTTATTACCGGCGCTTCACGTGGCTTCGGTAAATTATGGGCAGAAGCTTTACTGCAAAGAGGTGATAAAGTAATCGCAACAGCACGGAACTTAAGTGCGCTCAACGATCTGGCAACCAAATACGGTGATAACGTTTTACCACTGCAGCTCGATGTTAACGACAGATCAGCTGGCTTTGCAGCAATTGCAAAAGCAAAAGAACACTTTGGGACTATTGATGTGCTGGTCAATAATGCAGGCTATGGCTTATTCGGCGCCATCGAAGAAACGACCGAAAAAGAAGCCCGGCAGCAAATGGAAACCAACTTTTTCGGATTATTGTGGCTTTCACAGGCAGTATTACCCGTCATGCGTGAGCAGGGAAATGGCCACATCATCCAGCTTTCAAGTGTACTGGGATTAATCAGCAGACCAGTGTTAGGCCTGTATGCGGCCTCTAAATTTGCGGTAGAGGGCTTAAGTGAATCGCTTGCTGCTGAAGTAAAAGGCTTTGGTATAAAAGTCTCTATTGTGGAGCCTTCCGGGTTTGATACGGAATGGGGTAATTCATCTGCTACGCACACTACGGAAATTCCAGCATATAATGAGGTAAAGGCAAGTCATCAGGCGGCTATCCCACCGGATTTCAGGGGAGATGCAAACGGTACAACAGCTGCCATTCTGAAATTAATTGACAGCGAAAATCCTCCGTTACGCCTGCTTCTCGGAAAATATGCCAATATGTTAGTTAAAAAGGAATACAGCGGCAGGAACATTGAATGGGATAGCTGGCTGGAGACAACTTTAGCGGCACAAGGTAAATAATCTTTATATTGTAGTAGTATTGATCTTCCCCTGATGATGGGGAAGATCTGTTTAATCTTTAAGCCATGCAGCACTTTAATAGTTTAGCCGATTTGCACCGCTTTAATGGTCTGCCAATGCCCGAGAATCCGCTGTTCAGCGTTTACAGGTGCCCGAAAAAAACTTCGCTTGCTGACAAGCCATTTACTTCTGACTTTTATACTATCTCCTTAAAAAAACTTAAATCGGGGATTATTATGTACGGGCGAACCAAATATGACCATGAAAATGGTTGTATGCTGTTTACCAGCCCACGTCAGGTAATAGCATTCAAAGAGCTTGAATATTATGAAGACTCATTTGTCATATTCATTCATGAGGATTTTTTGAACGGCCATTTCCTCCATCATGAGATCAGCAAATATGCTTTCTTTGATTATGAAGCAAATGAGGCACTTCATCTTTCTCCCCGTGAAGAGCAGATTATGTGGGATCTTTTTTTCAAGATCGATGCAGAATACCGCACGAATAATGATGAGTATAGCCGTAACATTATGCTTTCACATGTAGATGCCATGTTGAAGTACTCTCAGCGTTTCTACAAGCGCCAGTTTATAAACCGCTCCGAACTCTCCGGAAAAACGGTATCAAAGTTTAATGATGCACTGAGCAGCTATTTTAAAAACGGATTTACCCGGGGCTTGCCCAATGTAACTAGCCTGGCTTCGCAGCTCCATTTATCTCCCCGCTACCTCAGCGATCTGCTAAAGCAGGAAACCGGTAAAACCGCAATCGAGCTAATCCATATTTATCTTATAAATGAAGCCAAGAACCGTTTGAGAAATGACGATCAACGTGTATCAGAAATTGCTTATCAACTGGGCTTTGAGGACCTGTCCTACTTTTCACGGCTTTTTAAAAAAGAGACAGGTGTAACGCCCAATCAGTTTAAAAAACATTCTCCCAATTAAAAGAAAAACTTAAAACCTAAGCAACTTCGCCTGCTCCGGAATAATTAACTTAACACCCAGTGGGTTATACGCCTGCAACTCCTGACGGATCATCTGCTCCCGGTTGCCGCCAGGCTTGATGTGTGTAATCACCACTGGGAAATTTTTCAGCGCTTCGGCACCCGACAGTGAGGCGAGGTCTTGTAATGTTGTCATTAACCAGCGTGGGGTAAGATGGCCGAATAATTGTTTGTCCGGCTGCTCATTGGAGAAAGAGACTTCAATAAAAAGCCCCTTTAATTTTTTATCTTTTAGCAACGGGGCAACCTGTTCCCATAACCGGTGCATTTTATCGGAGTGCTCCACTGAATCAGCACCGGTATCACCCAGGTACAATACATATGCTTCTTTATGACGCACCAGGAAAGCGGTGCTTTGATAAGGGCTGGAATGACTTAGCGGGAAGGCGGTTACCTGCATATCGGTATGCGCTAAGGGCATTTCAATGCCTGGCGTAAGCACAGCATAATGGTATTTTCCCAACGCGGGCTTCTCGCCTTCGTCGGCGAAATTGGCCCAGCTTTTCCAGGAGAAGTATTTATCTTTTAATACCTCCAGGCAATAATCAAGACCATAAATATTTTTACTGCTGTCATCCGGTGAGTTAATCACCATGCCCGCCAGATGATCCAGGTGCCCATGCGATATAAGGTAGCCTTTTATATATTGTTTCAACACGTCTGTTGCAGTTCCATGCAGCAATTTAGCTTTTATGGCTTTTTCAATACCAAAGTACAAAGTACCTGCATCCAGGCAAACGTACGCATCGCTTCCCTGTGGGGCAATCATGTAAGCGGAAAGATTGCTTTCATCAATGCCGCCTTTCACCCCAAGCGGGATGACTTTGAAAAAGGTTTGTGAAAATGCGGTCTGGCCAACCAGCAGACACGCCAACGCAACAACAGTTAAAACAGACTTCATGCCCTAAAGTTATATTTTTTTAAGGTTTTAACAGAAGTGTCCAAACAGCCTGTTACCTCATTCCCCGTATTTATTACTAAATAAAATCATAACCGCTTTATACACCCCTATTGCAAACAAGAGCAATGCCGTAAGAAATAAGCCGATATATTGTGCTACCCATCCTATCAGAATAGCAACGATATGGATCTTCCCGTTATTAGGCTCAAACACCTTCCCAGAATATACATAAACGGCCAGCGCGCCGAAAATACCTATCCAGATGATCGCATACAGGTAATCAAGCGGCTTTTTACTAATTTTGTCAAACTTCAACATAATTTTGGTTTTATAGGCGCTCATCATGTCATAGGTCACTACCAGCGCCAGTTTTCATATTAACTTTTCCAGGTCAAAAATAGCAGAACGAATATTTACTTTATGTTACCGTTTTATATTTGATGATTTTAAATCCATATTCGTCAGGAATTTACAGATATTCATCCGGGCCAACGTTTTCCCAAACACCACACATCCTGTAATATTTCGTATCTTAATTCCTATTCGGTTACCTAAAGCCAGAGATGATGTCGCAATATTCTTTCGGATTTGTATACGTATTCACCAATAAAATAATGCCCCATCTGGTCAAAATCGGTATGACAACAGCGCTGGCGGAAGACAGGGCAAAAGACCTTTTTTCTACGAGCTCACCTGACCCTTTTGAAGTGGTTTTCAGCGCCATCACCTCCAACCCCACAGCACTGGAAAAGCTGACGCATGATCTCCTGAAGGACAAACGATACCGCCCCAACCGGGAATTCTTTGAAGTATCGCCGGAAGTTGCCATCGACACTATTTTACAGGCACGCCAGGAAACTGATGGTATAAAAGCCTGGGCAAAACAATCGCAGGTATTCCTGCAAAACGGTGATCGCCTGCTGTTGTCTATGCGGGCAAACCAGGTGCTTTTTCTAAGCGGCTATCCCTCCATCATCGCCCCGGAGGCAGAAATGATCGATCTGTGGCAGGCCCATACCGATGGCGATACCCTGGAACTCTATTTTACAGACGATCCCGGATATACAGCCGATATTCATGACGATGCACCTTTCTCCCATGAAGATCCCGTTCCCTATTTAAACCGGACTAAAACGGCAGATAATGACACCATCATTTATAAAGCGCGGATGGTTCCCGGAGACCGCCTCCTCTGGATGGATGATAGCGCCCCGCGTTTTGTCAGCGCCCTGTTCGAATCAAAATGCCACTGCCAGCTCATTGCCCGAACCCGTGATCCAAAGTTCACTGAAGAAGGAATTCCAAAGCTGATCAACCTGGATCCTAACTGGAAGGCCTCAACGCAGATACTGGAGGCCAGCCGCTATGTATGCTCCCTCCCACGCCCAAGGGTATGGGCGCCACGTAATCCGGACACAGATGCCGGCTGGGCTGGTGTTGCCTGGAAAAACGCGCCCCCGGAATACTGGCTGCCACAACTCAACCAAAGAGCTAAACCCCGGAAGCAGCAATAACATCTATTGCTCATTGCCCGGCCTGGCCAGCGCTTTATCCTTTTCTGCAACCGGTCCCTGGTAGCTAAACCTGCGGTTTTCATCCTGGATATTGATCAGGCAGCTGTCGCCCACCAGGAAAGGAATATTTTTGAAGACAGGCTTGCCCAATCCATCCCCCGGGGCAATGTATACCTTGTTAACTTTATCTGCTAGTGTATACGCCGAAAAGTCGCTATCGTACATGGTATGAAGCAGGTACAAATGCCTGCTGGCAGGTTCGCCTGCAAGAATTTCAAAACCTTCGTTGGTTTGCGTAGTAGCGGGAGGGTCAGTTAGTTCCGGTGATGGAGAAAAACTGAATTTCAGATAAGGGGCATGCTGATAATTGAACCTGAAAACCAGTAACAGCTTACCCGCAGGCACTTTTTTGTCTGTTAAAGAAGTGATGATATACTTATCCTTTACCGGATCAGTAGAAAGATAAACAGTATCATGTTGTTGAACCCATACCCCTTTTACAAACTGATCAACTGCTCCGTAGCTCGCAGCATAGGCAAAGCGGTTATTTTCAAATACGCATAATTCTTCCGCCACTTCCATCCGGCTGGCATTATAATAACCGGGGATGACAGGGGGCACTTTTTGTGCTTGCACAGGCGACGCCATAATTAACAGTAATAAAGTGAGTAAACCGGTAATGTATCTCATATGATGAAGTTAACCTCCAGCGGGTGCCGGTTATTCAAAGATAACATCTTTTTGCAGACGCCTGATTGAAGGTGAAGAAAGTCAACCGGCCTTTGAATAAACAAAAAAAATTTACCTTTCCGGGAAACTTCAAACATGTTAGACCCACAGATCAGCGAAAGAATCAACGCCAGTTTCGGCAGGCAGAAACTCATGCAATTTTATGGCGCCACTATTGAGCATATCGGCAAAGGAACCATTACCATATCGGTACCTCCTACCGATTTCCTCCTACGGACTTCAGGTATTTTTCATGGTGGCGTCATCGCCGCAATGGCCGATACTGCCGGTGGGTATGCCGCCACCACCCTATCTCCGGAAGATATTTCATTTCTTACGATAGAATTCAAAATCAATTTCCTGCGCCAGGCGAAAGGAGAAAAACTCATCGCCAAAGCGACTGTACTTAAAGGCGGCGCCACTATCACGGTGGTACAAACCGATCTTTTTACATTAAACAACCATCAGGAAACACAGGTGGCTACTTCTTTAATCACACTCATCAAAGCCAGCAGATAACTCATGGAAATTCATAGCATACCGCCCTTTCTTGAATACTATCATAAAGTAAGGGAGCGTACCCTCCGGATTATTAAAGTAGTTCCTGCCGATCAGTTGGACTGGTCCTACAAACCCGGAAAATTCACGATCGGTGATCAGATCAGGCATATCGCCACTATTGAAAGATACATGTTTGCCGAAACCATCGCCGGCCGCCCAAGCGCATACCAGGGTTGTGGCAAAGATCTCGCCGACGGCTACGACAACATTCTCTTCTTCTTCAACCAACTACACGAACAATCACTCGACATATTCCGGGCATTAAGTGACAATGATCTGCAACGTAAATGCACTACACCCGGACAGGTAGAAATGCGCATATGGAAATGGATGCGCGCCATGGTAGAACATGAAATTCACCACCGTGGCGAATTGTATATTTACCTGAACCTGCTGGGAGTGAAAACACCCCCTATGTACGGTCTTACAGCCGAAGAAGTAGCACAAAACAGTATCCCCATCACCGGCGCTGAAACAGATCCCGGTAAATAACCGGAACGATTTATATTTATACCCACTATCCCTGTATGCAAAGCAAAGCAATATTGCTAATCCTCTTCGGTGTTTACTTCAATGGCCACGGACTTTCACACATCGATACGATAGATATCAATGCGGACGGATATACGGATATCCTTGTCGATGGTTTCCCGCAGATGAATGGTCATAAACCGACCTTACCCATACTATCAGGGAAAGATGGCAGTTTGCGGGTCAGAACAGATTGTATATTATGGAACTTTGTTTATGTTCCCGGGAAAAATGTGGTAAGGTCCAGCTGGGAAGGCAGTTGGTATGCCACCAAATTTAAAGAAGAATATCATTGGGTAAATGACTCACTGCAGCTTTCAGCAGGCGTCAGGTTAATCATTAATACCACCGGCATGGAGGACACCAGCAATATAACTACGCTGGAATACTACCGTATGCAGGGCGACAGCGAAATCATCACCAAACGGGTATCAGGTGATAATAACAATGAAGAATACGTGAAAGCTTTATGGGAGGGATATGGAGATCCCGCCGAATGAACTGATACTATTGATCAGTATTTTCAGGGTCAAAGTTCACCATCCATTGAATGCCAAACTTATCGGTAAACATACCAAAATAGGAACCAAAAGGGCTGTCAGTAATGGGCATCTCAATTTTCCCTCCTGCAGAAAGTCCGTTAAACAACTGATCGGCCTCTTCACGACTTTCCGCACTGATGGAAATAGTATTCCGGTTGTCGTTTTCCGTTACCTGCCCCATTACTTCCAGTACATCACTCCCCAACAACATATTACTTTTACCGATTGGCAAAGCAATATGCATAATGCGATTTTCATCTTTTTCAGCGATTGGATATTCCGGGCCTGACAGATCTGTATAATGCATAACTTTTGTAAAGTCTCCGCCAAATACTGACTTGTAAAAGGTAAATGCTTCCCTGGCATTTCCATTGAAGTGAATGTAAGGATTGATAAGTGCCATCGTTTTAATTATTAAGTTGTTGCTTCAAATCTCGACAATAAAAACAAGGCGCTTGCAGGGTGTACACGACAATTTCAGGGGCGAAATACGACAAATGCCATGTCCTGTAAAGCTATGCTTTCTATCTTTACTACCCTTTCATTGTTGATCCCGATGTGACTATCCCGGCAACACAGGTCAATCGCCCTCCTTATCATACAGATTCTCCTCCAGGAAAACGTTGTTCCCTTTCATAAATGCATCCAGGCAGGAAAAGGCAAAGGCGCCTTCCACAGCATCCATCTGCGTACGAAAGGTTGGATTAAGTACATCTTTCTTTTTGAAAAATCCTTTACGCTCCATTTTCGGCCGCATATATCCTACACAAACAAGATCCCGTATGTATCCGGATATGCAGAGTCTTTCTGCTTCCCCGAGATGGTTCCGCCGGTTGATTTCAAAATAATAAAAAGGACTGTCCGGGCTGCTGCCACTGGCTTCCATCTGCCGGTACAGATCTGCCCAATTGATTTCATGATATAACGCAAGCGCTTTTTCATTACTGCAACCGGGATGGGCAACAGGGGTAAACGTAAATGGGGATTGTATTTTTATATCGAACATATATGATTTTTTCGGGCAATACAGACAATAAATAGCACGCTTAGCGCCCACAGGCCGCAGTTTACAATATTAGGCAATATTTTTGATTATGACAGAGCGCCAACGGATAACCACAGCGGTGTCTGAACAAATAGATAAAATAATTCTATACTTTAATAATTGACTTTTTTTGTAATATCGCAGCCTGTTTCGTCAAGAAAAAGTGTGCAAACGAGGATTTTTATGGAGCAATGTGTGAAAGTGATTTTTTCTGTATTATTGATATTAAGCAGCTTCCGGGCGGTTTCTCAAACCCCGGAAGACACCACTAAAAAGGAACAAAAAACGATTTATCTTTTCAGCGGTATCGGCGCCGATTCAAGTATCTTCATGAACTTGCAGCTACCCGGTTACCATAAGGTGTACATTAACTGGATACCAGCTATACCCAATGAATCACTGACACAATATGCCGGCAGAGTCAAGAGCCAGATCACCGTCGAAAACCCCTATATTATCGGGCTTTCTTTTGGAGGTATTATGGCAGTGGAAGTATCCAAACTGATTCCCGTTAAAAAAATGGTATTGATCTCTTCGGTCCGCACAAAGAGTGAATTGAACAGAAAACAGTTCTTCTTCATGAAAATAGGCTTATACCGGATCATTCCCGGGTCACTGATAAAACGCACCAATTTTCTTACCTATCGCTACTTTGGCGCTAAATCGCCCGCCGACAAAAAAGCACTGACAAAACTACTGCAGGATACCGATGTTACTTTCTTCCGATGGGCATTAAGAGGAATCGCTTACTGGAATAATAAAGAAACTCCTGAGAGAACTATACAGATCCATGGAACGGCCGACAGGGTAATTACCACCAGGCGGGTGCATCCCGACTACCGTATTAAGGGCGGCGGGCATCTGATGATTTTAGATAAAGCAGATACCATCAGTAACATCATCACCAATTACTTCCGGGACTAACAGCGATAACCATTCCCGGATCACCAGCCTAAATTTATTTGGCAGTGTGAGCAATTTATATTTGTTTTGCCCGACTTTACCAATAATGGAGGATATCTACAAAAATATCATTAACAGACCTTCTTAGCAGGCACTCCTCCTGCATGCGGCATGCTGCTGCGATTATCCAACTTATCAGTATATACTTTTGACGCCATTGACAATAATGTCTGTGAGCGCAATTTCCAACCATTCATATACTTATCCGTATGACTTTCGAAAATAAGCTGGCTTTTGCACAAAGCCAGGATCAGCAAGATCCATTACGTCACCTGAGAGAAGAGTTTCTTTTCCCTAAGCAAAACGGTGCTCCCTTCATCTATCTGTGCGGAAATTCACTGGGGTTGCAGCCCCGGACAGCGCGCAACTATGTGGATCAACAACTGAACAACTGGGAAAACCTCGCCGTAGAGGGATGGTTTGAAGGTGAAACACCCTGGATGTATTATCACAAAGAACTGAAAAGCCTGATGGCTCATATCGTTGGCGCACACCCCCAGGAAGTATGCCCGATGAATACACTCACCGTTAACCTGCATCTGCTGATGGTGAGCTTCTACCGCCCCACTCCCGGCAGGTTTAAAATCATTATGGAAGCCGGCGCCTTCCCTTCCGATCAATATGCGATGGAAAGCCAGGTCAGGTTCCATGGCTATGATCCAAAAGACGCCATTATTGAAGTGGCGCCCCGCGCCGGCGAAGCTACCCTCCGCACAGAAGATATCCTGGCTGTAATTGCCGCTAACAGCGAACAACTGGCACTCGTGTTGTTTGGTGGCATCAACTATTTCACCGGTCAGTGGTTCGATATGCCCGCTATTACCACCGCAGGTCACAACGCAGGCGCTGTTGTGGGTTTCGATCTGGCACATGCCGCAGGCAACGTACCATTGCAACTGCATGAATGGAATATTGATTTTGCATGCTGGTGCTCTTATAAATACCAGAATGCCGGTCCTGGCGGTATCAGCGGGATTTTTGTACACGAAAAACATTTTGCGGATACCTCTCTCAACCGCTTTGCCGGATGGTGGGGCTACCAGGAACAGCAGCGGTTCAAAATGGAAAAAGGCTTCATGGCCGAAGCTGGCGCCGATGGCTGGCAGGTCAGCTGCACACAGGTTATTCCCATGGCGTTGTATCATGCCTCCCTCAAAATTTTCGAAAAAGCAGGCTTCCTTGGGCCACTCAGAGAAAAAAGCCTGCGGCTGACAGCCTACCTCCGCTACCTTATCGGGGAAATAAACAGCACCCTCGGCTTTGAACAATACAAGATCATCACACCTTCCGCTGCAACCGAAAGCGGCGCGCAGTTATCCATTATAGCCAAATACAACGCCAGGGAGATATTTCATGCATTGGTGGCCAATAATATCCTGGGCGACTGGCGCGAACCAGATGTGATCAGGCTTAGCCCGATACCATTGTACAATAGCTTTGAAGATGTTTTCCTGACGGCAGAACGACTGCTCCACATAAGTAAAGAACTGATTACGCCAAAACAATAATTGCAAACATGGAAATAACAACTGAAATAAAAGACAGACTATCCCTGTTGCAGGAGAAGTACGCTGCCATGGGGCAAGACATCACTGCATATCTTGATGGCCTGCTTTACGCAGATTACCTTACCTATTGGGATTACATTCACCTGGACACACTGCTGAGTCTTCAACATCCGAAAACCTCTTATCCGGACGAAGAGATTTTCATCATGTATCACCAGATCACCGAACTTTATTTCAAACTCTCCCTGCACGAGTGCAAACAGATCAGCGAACATCCTTCACTGACGCCCACCTTCTTTGCAGCCCGACTTAAAAGAATCAATGCCTATTTCACCGCCCTCGTATCTTCCTTCGATATCATGGTGGATGGTATGGAAAAAGAGCAATTCCTGAAATTCCGGATGTCGCTGCTGCCTGCCAGCGGCTTCCAATCGGCTCAATACCGTATGATCGAGATCTATTCCACCCACCTCGCCCAACTGGTATCCCTGAGCAAAAGAGAGGAACTCAAACAAGCATCGCCTGTAGAACAGTTCGAATCTATTTACTGGAAATACGGCGCTTCAGAATTAGCTACCGGTAAACAAACGCTTACCCTGCAACAATTCATCGCGAAATATGCAGGCCAATTGCTGCAACTGGCCCAAAACAATATTGACAAAAATTTCTCCGCCCTGTATCAGACCTTAAAACAGCAAGGGGAGGATATGAGCGCCGTGGAAACAGAACTCAGAAAACTGGACCTGTTTGTAAACGTGGAATGGCCGTTGTCTCACTATAAATCTGCCGTAAGATACCTGGAGCGTGATCCGGTAGACATCGCTGCTACAGGTGGTACCAACTGGCAAAAATACCTGCCTCCAAGATTCCAGAAAAGGATTTTCTACCCCTATCTCTGGACAGCAGAACAAGTGGAAGAATGGGGCAAATCCTGGGTGATGAATGTATTGAAAGCATACAGAACATAGCAACAGCTTGCCCGGGTCTTCACGCAATTGATAGGGAGGCCCGGGCAGTAACTTGTTTACCCCACCAGTATTTTAATGGCAAGCAAAGTTTCCAACCGGAAAATCAGCAAAAATCCCGCTCTTTTACTTTAATATGCTTTATTTTGTGCAGGTAAATATTCCGTGCCTGTTATGATGCACAACACTGTGAACCCTGTTATTCATGACAAGATTTCTGTACTTCTTTTTTATTGCGGTCTGTTTCCTCTTTATCTTCTTCATGAATAATAACATGCAAAAGAAACAGGGATTTATCTTATATGGCGCCTCCCTGCTTGTTTTACCGGTACTGGCGGTAGTTTGTATGCTCCTTATGAAAGTGAGTGGCTTTCAGCCAGGACCTGATTTCAAATATTTTTTCTTCGCGGTACTGATGTCCATCGCCGTCCTGATCCTGAATAGCCTCGCTATACTGACCGGCGACTTCCTACTCGACGCATTAACCGGCTTTCATGAAAAATATAATACCGAAAATCTTCACCGGAAACCCATCAGCTTTGCCATAAGAAACAGAGACAATATCAGAATGTTTTACCGGATACTGTTCTTCCTGGGAAGCTGCCTGGAGTTGTATGGAGTATGGTTTGACAAAGCAGCAAGATAACACGTTACTTTAATTCAAGCATTGGCAACTATCTCCTCCGATGCAGCGGCTGGTGAAGGTGGCTGAGGAGCCATCTCACTTAATAACTTATCAATGCGTTTCTTTCCTTCAGGGAAATACTTTTCCATGCGGTAATTCAGATATTCAAAATGGTACTGATAGGGATAATAATCCAATGGCGCATCACTATCCTTACGCATTTTGATTATCTGGGGAGAAAGCGCCCTCCAGGCAGACATGACACTCAAACCCATCATCTCATAAACTGATCTTTCATCAATATAATCGTGTTCGAGCAAAAAGCCAAAATGGTTTAACAGATGACTATAACTTACCACGTCGGTAAATACGGTTTCGGTTCCCTTCGCCTTAATTGTTTCTCTGGCTTTTTTACAGCCCAATGATCTGAATTCCTTGAAGAGTCCTATCACTACCTGTGCCCTGTTTGCTTGCGCTACAAAAGCCAGCTGTTTGTTTGAAGTATTATTTGCCTTTCTGAGTTGCGACAATTGATAAATCAGAAAAAACAAAGAAACAATAGTAAAGAGGGCCGCCACTATCTGCGACCAGGCCACCCATACGCTCAATGCGTCTTTATCTTTTCCCGGACCAGCTACCACGTTTTCCACCGGTTGGGATTGCCGGTATTGCTGCACCGTATTGATTCTCACAGAATCCGGAGATCCTTTGCTTTGAGAGAAAAGAGGAAAAGTCATCATTAAAATTACGAGCAGGGATAGTAATTTCTTCATACAGGTTTAACATTATCGGGAGTTACAAATTTTATAGCTACTTTGCCATGACCGAAGAATCCGGCAAAATATTTCTACACATAGTACCCATCCGAATATGAAAGTGTACTACTTAATCTGGCCATTTTTCTAAAAAATTCCTATTTTCATGCTATCCTGAATATAGCCGCGCGCGGTACTCATCTCAATAAAATAAACAGTAAACAAAAAATACCCATACAAATGAAAATCGCAATTGCAGGCGCTCACCGCGTTGGAAAAACAACCCTGGCAGAAGAACTTGCAGCATCTCTTCCCACATATACCCTTTACAAGGAACCATACTACGAACTGGAAGAATCCGGATATGAATTTTCAGACATACCTGATATAGAAGATTTCATACAACAATTCCATTATTCCGTTCAACAGATAGAACGCAGCGAAGACAATACCATCTTCGACAGATGCCCCATTGATATCCTCTCTTACATTCACGCCATTGATCCCGGCAAAAATATCCAGACACTTTTCGAAACAGCCCGGGAAATAATCACCGGAACAGACCTCCTTGTATTCGTACCTGTTGAAACGCCGGATCTGATAGATTGTCCGCGTTCAGACTTACCAAGGCTCAGAAGCAAGGTGAATGAGATACTCTCTGAATGGATAGGAGATTTTGATATAGCTACGGTTGAAGTCAGCGGTTCTGTGATCCACCGCAGGGACCAGGTGCTTAGTCTGCTATAATCTTCACTTCCCGCTATCCGTCGCATTTACCCCGCCAAGTTGTCGTATTACACCTCGGTCAACATCAATTTTTCCCTCCATCTTTGTAGTGTTGATATTAACAACGATACAAGTGGAGCAGCAACCACTGTAAAAACGGGCGAAACCGAAAAGCCACAAGAGTAGGAACCAAAAACAGATAGTATGTCAGACAATAAAGTTGCTTTACACCGGATGCTGAAAACCTCTCCTGAAAAAGTATACCGCGCCTTCACGGATGCCCTTGCCATTGCTTCCTGGTTGCCTCCATACGGCTTTCTTTGTACCGTTCATGAATTCAGCGCAAAAGAAGGCGGCTCCTATAAAATGTCCTTTCAGAATTTTACAACAGGACATAGCCATTCATTCGGCGGGTCATACCTTGAACTCAAGCCCAATGAATTCATCAAATACACCAATAAATTTGATGATCCGAATCTTCCGGGAGAAATGATCACCACCATCTGGCTTAAGAAAACAATCGCAGGCACAGACATTAAAATTACGCAGGAAGGAATTCCAGCTGTTATACCTGTAGAAATGTGCTACCTGGGCTGGCAGGAATCACTGGAGAAACTGACAAAGCTGGTAGAACCGGAAATACCGGATGCGTGATGAAAGAAAAAGATATAGATAATTTTATGAAAGATACTGGCCGGGCTTATGAAAAAATTCCAGCCAGTATCTTAGTTTAAGATGAAACTTCTCCAACTTTATTTTTCCGGATCTTTTTCGTGCCCTGAAGAGTGGTCGAATAATAGCATAGGAAAAGGAGTTTAAACACCAAGTTTCCGCAATACATAAATATCAAACCAGATAGGAATCTCGTTAGTTTCAATTTTCAATGTTTCCCCGTCCACTACCTCTGCAATCAGGCGATAAACATCTCCTGAATTGTCAATGAAAAAACAACGATGACAATAGGAAAGCATATCAATTACCAGATCCATAGACTTCACATATCGTTCCCGGATTTTTTGCTCATTAACTGGATGTCCACCTTTCTTTACTCTTTCCTTCACCCTATTCACATTAATATCAGCGGACTCCGTAGAAATAAAATACAAGTAATTTTTAAATCCCGCAGCATGCGCACTTTTTAGTACATCCAGCTTAGACGAATGGGACATAACGGTTTCAAAAGAAAAAGTTTCTCCCTTTTCGATTAATAATCGCCTTAAATATTCAGAAATTAAAGCAGCTTCATAACTATTGGAATCTGCTCCTATGGTTATGACATTGCTGGAAAATTTCAAATCAATTGTGAATCCTTCTGCCCTGGCCTTTTGTAGCAGCGTAGATTGTTCAAGGTAGGCATTAAAATTTGCAGCATCGGCTTCAAGATTATAGTCTCCAAGGTTAACAAATCCCTTCTCCCTGGCAGCCTTTTCAATGTCATCTGCATTAATATAAGTACCGGTTCTGAATGCCTTCTGGATTTCCTTTATGATGGTACTTTTCCCGGAGCCGTTGGGCCCCGCGAAAACCCGCATTCTTTTAGCTCCTTTTACCGACATGAATAACTGTACCTTTTACAAGATTACGTCTTTTGTAAACATCATGCGAGACGATTTTAACCTCTGAAATCTGCTGATATTTTCCATCTGGCATTTCACGTACCACCCAACCATCTTTCAATCCGGTTACTGGCAAATTCATGGCTCTGTTCTCGTTAATTGCATTGATGGCAGCACGGCGTCCAACCATATCAAAAAAACCATCAGGAAGATGTTCTTCATACTCATTTGACTCGCCAGCCCCCCTTCTTCTGCGCGCCTGATAGTTTTTAGCCCTGTTATTTTTTCCTGACATAATCTTATTTTTCTAAATACTATGGGTTCATTCACCAATGAAGATACAAATTTTCATGTGCATATCCCTCATCCATGCTTATCATACAATAATACCCCCACCAGCACCACTCATTTTATGAGGTTAGCCCCAGTTAAGCCCTATCCCACTCCCATCTCAGCGCTATATAAGCGCCCCCTATAAGATAGGGCTTATATACCGCGCATGACCATTTTATGAATGGTTAAAAAGGGTATATACATACAAGAATACCTAAATATCAAAGGCCCCCCGGCTACCGGTGTAGTAACATCACCTGTATAGTGAAAATAGTATCACCATGAAGATCCATTTCTTCCTATGCAAGCATAAATAGCCATTCTTAAAAGAAAGATAATACCGCAGGAACATAAAGTTTGTCAACTTGCAGACCGATTGTCATTCATTTTTTATACGCAAATATTATCAGCATATGGAGACAGCAGCAAACAGCGTACTGGTACACGAACTGCGGAAAGGAAACCTAAAGTCATTCAATTCTCTTTACTATAAATATTATCCTGCTGTTTTTGCGAACATATGCCGCTTAATCAAAAAACAGGAAGACGCAGAAGAGATCTTACAGGATGTATTTATTACCCTGTGGGATAAAAGGGAAACCCTGGATCCGGGCTTGTCTATCGGCGGGTGGCTGATGGTAGTCAGTCAGCATAAATCACTTAATTATCTCCAGAAAAAAGTAAGGGAAAAACTACACTTCATAGGAGAACTGACGGATGAAGCCATCCCCCAGGCTGATCATAAAGATACCGTGGATATAGAAGCACAACTCGTTCACCTGGATAAAGCTATTAACAACCTTCCTCCTAAACAGCGACAGGCTTTTACGCTTTGCAAACTACATCACAAAACCTATGGCCAGGCCTCCGAACTGCTGGGAATATCGCCCTATACCGTAAGGGAATATGTGACCAAGGCAGCGGAACGGATTAAATGGGAAATGGTAAAAACCAACCCTGATCTCCTCTTCGTGGCACTCATGTTATTTTCCACCGCCAGCTTTTGTTAACATTAGCATAACACACCCTCACCCCTCACTCCTGTTAAAGTCATTGTATTTAAAAGCGAAAGCATGCTGAAATCAGAATTATTAATAAAGAAGTTTTGGTCTGGTAATATCCGTCATGATGAACTGAAGGAACTGGAAAAATTGTTGGAACAACAATCAGAAAACAGTGCGTCTGCTTTGTTGGAACAGGATACAGAAGAGGTACACGTAACCGGTACTTTAGATAGAAAAAGAGCGGATGAATTGTTACTAAAGATCCATACCAATATATCTGCTACCAGCCATGCTTCAAAGAAAAAAACAATCGGCTATCTCCCACGCATCGCCGGCATAGCAGCAGGTATTGCACTGGCTGTTATCATCACCTGGCAATGGGTAAAGAAAGCCGAAACCGGACAAACAAATAATACTATGCCCGTCATCGCAATTGTGCATCAACATACCGTCAACAAATCGGATACCGTCATGAATATTGCATTGCCGGATGGTTCTACTGCAGCGCTTTATCCGCATAGCAGTCTGCATTATGATATCCCTTTCACGCATAACAAAAGAGATATTACCATGAGTGGTGCCGCTGAGTTTAACGTAAGTACAGATCACGCAAAACCCTTTACCGTATATGCCAACGGTATTGCCACTACGGCATTGGGTACACGTTTCCGGGTAAACACCAGTAATAAAAATGTACAGGTATTATTGTATGAAGGAAGAGTAGTGATTCATCCCGCGATAAACGGCGGCACTAAAAAAGCTTACCTGAATCCCGGTGAACAACTGTCTGTAGCAAAAGATTTCGACTACCTGATTACCCGGATATCGCCTGCCGTAAAAGCGAAAAAGAACCTGCGCAAAGAAGCACCGGCCAGCAATGCAGACTCCATTAACCTGAATTTCAGAAATACGCCGCTGGCAGATGTTTTTGATAACCTGGCAAAGAAATTTCAATTACAGATCGTCTATACCAACAGGGAAAAACTGCAGGAAATACCATTTACCGGCTATTTCAATGCCAATGATTCTCTCGAAAACCTGTTAAAAATGCTTTGCGGAATGAATAACCTGCAATACGAGTTAACAGATAATGAACTCAAAATCATCTATCCATAAAATTATAAAGTAAGTACCCGTTTCCGCACCTGCCAGGTACGAAAAAAACTCCTCCACCGGGGAGAACGGGTGTCTATTGCCTTACCACAACTTTTGAATGAAAATTATCAAACATGATCCTCTTTAAAAAGAAAACTATCGGCATCCTCTTTCTCCTGCTGGGCTTCCTCCCGGTATTGGTCTATGCACAAAATGCAAAGATAAAAGGAACCGTGCTGGATGAAAAGGGAAGTCCGCTGCCGGGAGTAACGGTCAGCGCATGGCTCAACAAAACCTTCAGCAGCGCCACACAAACAGACAGCGCAGGACTGTTCAGTATAGACAACCTCGCTATCGGCAACAAATATGATTTTCAATTCAGCTACGTCGGTTATGAAGCCTATACCGAAAAAGCAGTAGCCATTGTCAATAATATCGGGAACCTGCTCGTACGCATGAAACCAGGTAATAAGCAGCTAAACGATATCGTGGTAGTAGGTTATGGCACGCAGAAAAAAGTAAACCTCACCGGGGCTGTGAGCCAGGTGGATGCCACTGCTTTTGAAAATAAGCCGGTAGCCACCGTAGGACAGGCACTGCAAGGTGTTATACCCAATCTGAACATCAACTTCGGAGATGGCCACCCCGGCAGCGTTGCCACCTTTAACGTAAGAGGAATGGCCTCCATCAACAATGTAAGCGGCTCCCCCCTGATCATCATCGACGGTGTACCTGGTAAAATGGATCTGCTGAACCCCAATGATATCAGTTCCGTTACGGTACTGAAAGACGCGGCCTCTGCTGCCATCTATGGTGCAAGAGCCGCTTTCGGCGTAATACTCATCACCACCAAAACGGCCAAAACAGGTAAATTAAATCTCTCCTACGGATATAGCTACGGCATACAAACCCCTACTACCAGAACCGATTTCATGACAGACGGATATGAACAACTGAAACTGGTAGATGAGGCTTTCAGCCGCAACACCGGCAGCAGCTATTCAGGCTATAACGATAACGACTATGCCGAATTAAAAAAGAGACAAACAGATAAAAGTCTGCCGGATATCGTCAAACAAAACCGCAATGGTACCGATATGTATGTTTCCTACGGTAATACTGATTGGTGGCATTACCTCTACAGAAAAGCCACGCCCCAGATGGAACATCATTTCACGCTGAGCGGCGGATCGGAAAAAACAAATATCCTCCTTTCCGGCAGATACCTTTCCCAGAGCGGGTTATACCAGGACTACCTGGGAAACGACAGCTACAAAAGCTATAACCTCAGAGCAAAAATCAACTCACAGGTAAAAGACTGGCTGAACCTCTACACCAATGTGCAGTTCTCCACCGGTCAGAACAACTGGCCCGGCGCCGGTAAATATGGTAACAATACCGGTTTGTATAATCACGCTATGGCCGCCTATGTTCCCCAAAACCCCGATGGCTCCTTCCGGTTCAGAACAAACCTGAATAACTATGCCGCCAGTGAATATCCTGAATTGTCGTATGGCAAGTCAAAAGGAAAGGAAATAAAATACAATATCTCGGAGATCCTGGGGTTCACCATGAACTTCTTCAAAGACAAACTGAAAGTAGATGGTAACTTCTCTTACGAATACATGCCCAGCTACTTAACACAACGGTCTGCGAAGTTTCCCTGGTCCGTTTATCCGGGCAAATATGAATACGATGGCAACAGCTATTTAGCAGAAACCAATAACATCGACCAGCATCAGACCCTCAACCTCTTCACCACTTACACCAATAACTGGAAAGGTCATCACCTGCAGGTTACCGCCGGCTATAACCAGGAACTGCAACGGTTTAAATATACCAATGCCCGGGCGTTTGATCTGTTGTCCGACGACCTGAATGAACTGGACCTGGCCACCGGAAGCAACTACGCTGCCGGTAATGAAAAAGAATGGGCGCTGATGGGCGTTTTCGGCAGAGTAGCGTACGACTACAAAAGCAAATACCTACTGGAACTCAACAGCAGGTATGATGGTACCACCAGGTTTCCCCGGAGCAGCCGTTTCGGATTATTCCCTTCTGTATCCGGCGGATGGCGCATCAGCAGCGAGCACTTCTTTGCACCGCTCAAAAAACAGGTCAGCGACCTGAAATTAAGAGCCTCCTATGGCTTGCTGGGTAACCAGGACGTGGGCAGCAGTTCGGCCGATTTCTACCCTTATATCCCCGTCATGAACAATGGTACCAGCAATTGGGTGAACAGCAACGGACAGGTGAAATATATCAATGCGCCCAATCCTATTACCCCCAATTTTACCTGGGAAAAAACCAAGTCTTTAAACGTGGGTATTGATGTAACCGTATTTAAAAACCTGCAACTCAGTTTCGACCGTTACCGCCGCCTCACCACAGACATGCTGATCAATGGTAAAACCCTTCCCGGCGTATTCGGGGCCGGCTCACCCAAACAAAATGCCGGTAACCTGCAAACCGACGGCTTTGAATTCTCTTTCAACTGGAGTAATCACTACCTCGTAGGTGGTAAAAATATGACCGTATCCGTTGGAGGTAACATCAGCGACTATACGGCGAAGATCACCAAATTTGATAACCCCAAACAATTATTAAATAACTACTATGTAGGCCAGCGGATAGGAGAAATCTGGGGCTACTCCACAGATGGCTTATTCAGGAATGATGCAGAAGCTGCGGCATGGCCTATCAACCAGGACCAGATCGATCAGTCGCAGCGGGTAGAATCGCCCGGAGAATGGAGCAAACTAAAAGGCGGCGACGTGAAATTCAAAGACCTCAACGGAGATAAAACTATCAATAACGGTAGTAATACCGTATCGGATCATGGCGATCTGAAAGTGATCGGTAACTCCTTACCCCGCTACTCTTACGGCTTTAACACCCGCGTGAACTGGAACAATTTTGACCTGTCCTTATTCTTCCAGGGCGTGTTGAAACAAGACTGGTACCCAACAGTAGAAGCAGGCCTTTTCTGGGGCGTGTATGGAAGACCGTATACTTCCTTCATTCCTAAAGACTTTGGAAAAGACGTATGGACACCGGAAAATCCGGATGCTTATTTCCCTATCGTGAGAGGTTATGAAGTGTATTCCGGCGGTGCATTGAATACGCCCAACGACCGCTATCTGCAAAACATCGGTTACCTGCGACTGAAAACAATGACCCTTGGTTATACCGTTACTCCTGCTACCCTGGGCCGCTTCCGTAACTATGTGCAGAATGTATATATCTACTTCTCCGGACAAAACCTGCTCACCTTTACGAAGTTCAGGTCTAAATACATAGATCCGGAATCTGTAGGGCCCTATGATGTGGACAGAGGCAGCGGCGCCTACAATGCCAATTCTTCTGCGGCCAATGCTACCGACAATGGCGCCAGGTCGTATCCCTACATGAAGAACTATACCATGGGCGTAAACGTAACTTTCTAATCTTACAACGGACATCAACTATGCAACGGGATATAAAAAAAATATCAGCAGCGATACTGGTTTCATTAACACTTGCTTCCTGCTCAAAATTTCTTGACAGAGATCCGCTTTCACAGATATCTCCCAATAACGCTTTTAATTCGGAGAATCAGCTGGACCTTTACACGAATTCTTTTTATGATGTGGTGATACCTGGTCCTTCCGGCAACGATCAAACACCTACACTTCCTTTCTATGGCTTAACCGGTGAGAACTCAGACAACATCATCCTGAACAGCCTGCCCAGTGAGCTTACCGGCAACCGGACCATTCCTGTATCAGGCGGGGGATGGGATTGGAGCGCACTGAGAAACATCAATTACTTTATCAATAATTGCAGAACGGGTAGCGTGAACCCGGCTATCATCAATAAGTATGAAGGAACCGCCCGGTTTTTCCGCGCCTTCTTTTACTTCTCTATGGTCACCCGCTTCGGAGATGTGCCCTGGTATTCCAATGTAATAGCTGCAGATGATGATAAAGCATTATTAAAACCCAGGGATTCAAGGGTCATGATCATCGACTCTGTTTTGCAGGATATCAACTACGCCATCAATAACCTGGACTCCACCAAAGCGAGCGTAAATAAGGTAAATAAATGGACGGCGCTTGCGCTGAAATCCAGGATCTGTCTTTTTGAAGGGACCTTCCGGAAATACCATACAGAGTTTTCACTGCCGGGAAGTACCGATCTGCTCACACAGGCAGCCACTGCGGCGGCACAACTGATCAGCAGCGGTCAGTATAACCTGTACACCGGTAGCGGCCCTCAAACCGCCTACCAGGAGCTATTTACCACCGCATCAAAAAATAATAGTGAATACATCCTGGCACGTAGTTTCCTGGCGCAGGCGAATATCTATTACAGCGTTAACTATTATACCATCTCCCCTTCCTTTGGTAAACCGGGACTGGAAAAGAATCTTGTCAATTCTTATCTCATGAAAGATGGAAGCAGGTTAACCGATACACCAGGCTACGATACCCTTTCCTTTTTCACGGAAACGCAGAACAGGGATCCCAGGCTGGCACAAACCATCAGAACACCGGGCTATAAACGGATCGGGGCCGCTGTTACCTCAGCACCGTCTTTTACCAGCACCAGTTCCGGTTATCAGTTAACAAAATTCGTTACCGACGAAACACAGGATAAATTAAATGGTAACGCCAATCCTTTACCGGTATTCCGGTTGGCCGAAGCATTCCTGAACTATGCAGAAGCCAAAGCCGAACTCGGTACGCTTACACAGGCAGATCTGGATATTTCCATCAACCGATTAAGGGCAAGGGTGAACATGCCATCGCTGAGTATGGCGGATGCCAACAGCCATATAGATCCTTTCCTGGCTACTGCGTATACCCATGTGAGTGACCAGAACAAAGGCGTGCTCCTGGAGATCAGAAGAGAACGGCGTGTAGAACTGGTAATGGAAGGATTGAGATGGAATGACCTGATGCGCTGGAAAGAAGGACACCTGCTGACCAATCAATTCAAAGGCATGCATTTTAAAGGACCAGGTGCTTACGACCTGGATCATGACGGCCAGACGGATGTGGTCATCTTCACGGGTACCAGACCTGCTATTCCTGCTGCGCAATACTTGGAACTGGGTGTGGATATTCAGTTGGAAAACGGTGCCAACGGAGGTTTGATTACCGTATTACCGGCTATTAAAAAGTCGTTTAATGAAAACCGGGATTATTTATTCCCGCTGCCCACGCAGGAAATATTGCTGAACAAAGCATTGACACAGAATCCGAAGTGGTAAGCCAACGCTGCAATGCCCGGAGAATGTGTACTGAATACACACTCTCCGGGTACCGGCGTGTTGTTAAAAAAACATTTAAATCAGCTAATATCCCGTTAGTTTAAGTTCTCACCAATCGTTAGCTTTAGCCATTAAACCGGCCAGATATTGGATGTATCTCTGTTGATTCCGCGAATAGTGAATAGTGATGAGCAGGCATTCCGCCAGTTCTTTCACCTGTATAGTGACCGGCTGTTCAGATTTGCCAATACTATTTTACAGGTTCCTCAGGAAGCAGAAGAAGTAGTATCAGATGTGTTCTTCAATATATGGCAACGCCGGGAAAACCTCGGCGCAGTAAAAAATATCAATACCTACCTCTATTCTGCCGTTAGAAATACCGCTTTAAATTATCTCAAAAAAAGAAACCCGCTGGCATCTGCCGCCACGATTGAAGAGATCGATACTCCACAGGAACTCACCGTTATATCTCCCGATAAACAACTGATCAGCAAAGAAAACCTGGAAGCCATCGCGCGCGTGATCAACAACCTGCCGCCAGCCTGCCGGATGATCTTTAAACTGGTAAAAGAAGATGGCCTGAAATACCAGGAAGCAGCGGATATTCTGCAGTTGTCCATCAACACCGTCAACGTACAAATGGGTATTGCCCTGAAGAAAATCAGCCAGCAGATAAAAATCGGTCAGTATATAGACCTCTAACTACGCTCCAATTTTTTTTATTCCCTTTAGTAGGATTTCCCTTTCCGGGTTGTCTTATATACAACGCTCATTCATAAACTGTAACAATTGGAAGCAAATTCAAGGGTATGGAAGCTGATCGCCAGGAAAATATCGGGAGAACTGGACAGGATGGAAACAGAAGAACTGGATCGCCTGCTGGCAGCCGACCCGGAGCTGGCGGCTAAAGTGCTGGCCATGCAACAGGCCACAGTATCCACCAGCGGCGCTATTCCTGCT
Source organism: Chitinophaga arvensicola (assembly GCF_900110835.1). Taxonomy (GTDB): domain Bacteria; phylum Bacteroidota; class Bacteroidia; order Chitinophagales; family Chitinophagaceae; genus Chitinophaga; species Chitinophaga arvensicola. Next base: position 3,377,290 of record NZ_FOJG01000001.1, on the reverse strand, counting down.
GACCGGAAAGAACAGATGCTCCAGCATATACTCCACCAGCAACAACCGGCAGAAATACCTCCAACGCCAGTACGAAAACTCCATCAGCGATGGTATTGGGCGGCAGCTATATTCCTGGGGCTGATAGTAGCCGGCTCCCTTTATTTTTTCCAGTCGCAGCAACGGGTTAACTGGAGCATTGTACAGGCAAAGCCGGGCACCCGCAGCAATGTAGTGCTGCCCGATGGCACCACCGTGACCTTGAATGCAGGCAGCGAACTGGCCTACCCTACTGATTTTATGAATAGTAACCGGCAAGTGAAGCTGACAGGAGAAGGCTATTTCCAGGTAGCCAAAAATGCGGATCGTCCTTTTATTATTCATACTGCTACGGTAGATGTAAAAGTGCTTGGCACTGTATTTAACCTGAGAGCGTATCCCAATGAATCCAAAACCGAAACAGCCCTCATCAGTGGTGCGGTGGAAGTAACTATCCACCGGCAAAAAGACAATAAAATATTATTAAAACCAGGCGAAAAAGTGGAAGTGGATAACCAGCTGACTACGGTAACGACTACCCGGTCCGGCACGCCGGCAACGGCAACTGCAGCCACCCACACAAAGCCCGACATCAGGATAGGCCCGCTGGTAAAAGATCCGGTGGATCAACAGGTGCAGGAAACTGCCTGGCTGGAATACAAACTGATTTTCAGAGAAGAAACATTTGAACAACTGGCCGCACAAATAGAACGGGCGTACAATGTAAAAATAATATTCCAGGATGATGCCATCAAAATGGCCAGCTTCTCCGGGAAAGTAAAAGATGAATCTGTTACAGAACTATTAAATATCCTGCAAGCCACGAAACATTTCAATTATAAAACAGTAGCCGGTCAAATTATTATCTATTAACAACCAATAATCTATTCACAGAATTTATTCGTCATGCTATGAATCAATCAACACGCTATGGCCACCGTCTGTGGCGGGACTTTAGCTAGCACCCTCCTCCGGTAAAAAGAAAAAACGGGAAATGCAGCCACATTCCCCGTTTCGTCAAGTAAAGGGAAATCTTTAACAAAAAGAGGTTTCAGGATTTCCTATTGTCTGAACTCAACACAACTAAATTATGAAATTATCTGCACTTACAGGTAGGTTTATTGGTATGATTCCAATCAAACTATTGATTAAAGTTATGAAGCTAACTACTTTTCTGATACTGGTTTTCCTACAGGTTTCCGCGACCGGTTATTCGCAGAAAAAACTACGGGTCAATTTCTCCAATATCACACTGGGCCGACTTGTGGAATACATGGAATCCAACTCCAGGTACCGTTTCTTTTACAACAACGACGAAATAGACGCCCGGAAAATGATCACCGTAAAATTCGACAGCGCCACCATCAAAGACCTGGTCGCCTACATGACCCGGCAAATGAACCTGCACTATGTGGAGAAAAGCAACCAGGTGATTGTGATCACGAAAGATCCGGTGGCACCTTCCATTTCCGGTATACAGGCGCCTTCAGATACCATGCGGCTACGTGGAAGAGTGTACAACCGCAAAGAACCGCCTGTTCCCCTGCCGGGAGTAAGTGTAGTGATCAAGGGTACCACCCGGGGCGTAGCCACCGACAATGACGGTTTCTTCGATATCAAGGTAGAACCCGGACAAACACTGGTGTTTTCCTATACCGGTTTCCTGCCCTTCGAATACCATATCAACAACCGCCAAAGCAACCTGACTGTATCGCTGGAAGAAAATGTGAGCGGGTTAAACGAAGTAGTGGTGACCGGTTTCTCTGAACAGAAAGTAAAACACCTGGCCAGCTCCGTGGGTACCGTGAACCTGAGCAACCTGAATAACAAACCGATTACGCAGTTGTCGCAGGCCCTGCAGGGCGGCGTTACCGGCATTGCCGTATCACAGGGTTCCGGCCTTCCCGGCGGTGATGCTGCGGCTATTAAAATCAGGGGCGTAGGTACTTTCCTTGGATCGCAGCCACTGATCCTGGTAGACGGAGTTCCCTTTGATATGGATAAGCTGGATCCTAACACCATAGAAAGCATCACCGTGCTGAAAGATGCTGCTGCCGCCTCCATCTATGGTGCCAGAGCCGGCAACGGGGTTATCCTGGTCACTACCAAACGCGGAAAGGCCGGCAAAGTAGACGTACAGTATAACGCATATGCCGGGGTACAATCTTCCAAATATATTCCCGATTTCGTAGATGCCCCTACTTATATGCGCATGATCAATGAAGCGCAAAGCAATAGCGGCGGCGATCCTATCTATACACCCGAAACAATCAGCGCCACCGAAAAGGGCGACGATCCTGTAAAATATCCGAATACCAGCTGGAACGACCTGGTATTCCGGAAAACAGCCAATATCACCAATCATAACCTCACGGTATCCGGTGGTAACAGCACCGCGCGGTTTCTCCTGAGCGCCAACTACCTGCAACAGGAAGGCATGATACAAAATTCCTCCTTCGGACGTGGCTCCGTTCGTGCCAATACCAGTGTGGATCTTCGTAAAAACATCGTGGTATACATGGATCTCTTTGCCTCCCGCGACCGTCAGACGGAGCCTTATTCCTGGGGATACGGCACTTCCAATATCATCGGATGGGCCTATAAAGCGCCTCCCAATGTGGCTGCCAAATTCCCTGAGAAACCAGAAAGACCCGGCTATACCTATTATGGCAATTTCAGCGAAAGCTCCAATCCAGTTGCCAACCTGGAAAAAGGCGGCATCACGGAAAAGCTGCGGGATGAAGTACTGATTAACCTTCGGCCAAAATGGGAATTGATTCCAGGATTAAGCCTCAAAGGCCAGTTCAGCTACCGGGTATCTTCCGGGGCAGATAAAAAAGACAGGGACAGCTATATATTCTTCGATTATTTTACCAACCAGAAAACCGGCAGGGATTACGACGTCGTGAAAATTGCAGGCCCTTCTGCCCGGTCCAGCTACTATTATGTAGGTAGTAACCTCGACTACGATAAAACATTCAACAATCACCGCGTAAACATCATTGCGGGCTATTCCAAAGAACTTACTAACGCCGACGCCTGGACGGAGAAAGGATTAATTTCCTATTTTGGTAAATTATACTACAGCTATGCCGATAAATACCTGGTAGAAGCAGGTATCCGGAGAGATGGCTCCTCCCTGTTTGCACCCGGTAAAAAATGGGGCAACTTTCCCTCGCTCGCGCTGGGATGGAACGTACACAATGAAAACCTCCTGAAAGAGATCCGCTTCCTGGATCAGTTTAAACTCCGCGCTTCCTACGGAAAACTGGGCAACAACAATATTGATCCTTATCAGTACCAGTCTACCATCAACACCGGCAGCGGCTCCGAAATTTCCTTTGCCAATCCGAACATCACCTGGGAAACGATCGGCATCATGGACCTGGGAACAGACCTGAGCTTCTTTAAAAACAAACTGGATATTACGTTCGACTGGTACAACAAAAAAACCACGAACCTGATTCTGAAGCCTGCCCCCACGCTTACTTCCGCCATCGGAAGCACGCCGATTAACATTGGTGAGATGAAAAATAACGGCTGGGAAATAAAAGCAGGATATAATGGAAAAATATCCCGTTCGCTCAGTTTCAGCATCAACGCAGGTTATTCCTATAACAAATCTACCCTGCTCAAAATTACGCCGAACCCATTGATAGAAGGGTCTACAATCCGCCAGGAAGGCTATTCTTTTGGTCAATACTATGGCTACAAAACACAGGGGCTGTTGCAACAGGGCGATGTGGAAAAAGGCGTTGCGATATTCAAAGGCCAGAAAGCCGGTGACATTCATTACCTCGATCAGAATAATGACGGTGTCATCGACGACAAAGACCGGGTGATGCTGGGCGCCCAGGATCCTTACAGTACTTATTTTGCCAACCTCTCTTTCCGCTATAAGAGTTTTGATTTTGAAGCACTGGTTACCGGCACAGGAAAAGTGCCGGTATTTTATTCCGGTCGTATTGCCTTACCCCTCAACGTAACCGGTGAAGGTGGTACGCCCATGAAATGGCACCAGGATTACTGGACACCGGAAAATCCCGGGGCCCGTTTCCCCCGCCTGCTCCCGTCGCCGGGCAGCAATGGCCTCACCTCCGATTTCTGGCAGGTAAACGGCGCCTATGCCAGGGTGAAATATATCCAGATAGGTTACAATTTCAACCCGGATCTGATCAGTCGTATCAAACTCACCAACCTGCGTATTTATTTCAATGCGCAGAATCCGTTCACCTTCTCCGATGTGAAAGTAATGGATCCGGAAAGCCGGGGCGATGAAAATACCTACCCTATCATGCGGGTATATACCGCCGGCTTAAATGTGAGATTCTAACCAAAAAATTCAAGATCATGAGAACATTCCTTTATTATACTTTATTTGCCGCCCTGCTGCTGACGGGCCTCAGCGGATGTGAAAAGAATTTCCTCGAACAGGATAATCCCACTGCCACCACCGATAACAAATGGTGGCAACTGGAATCGCAGCTGAAAGCCGCATTGAATGATATTTACAGCGGTCTTCCTTCCGGCACTTATTCCTATATGCCCGACGCGAGAATGCATATGGCCGGTATTACCGACGAAGCCATACATGCCGGCAACTTCGGCGACTGGCGCAACTATCCGCTCGGATTATCCAATAGCCAGACCGGCTCTGCCCGCGACCTGTATGCCCTTTATTATACCAATATCCGGAGAGCCTGCCGTTTCCTGGAGCACTATCAGACCGCCTATGTGGAAAATGCGGCATTTAAAACCCGGTACGCTTATGAAGCAAGAGCCGTGAGAGCCTGGTACCACCTGCAGCTGTTCCTGATGTACGGTCCTATTCCTATCGTGGATCACGCCTTGCTGCCAGCGGAATCTATGGCCGCCCGGAATTCAAAAGAAGAAGTGGTAAAATTTATTGCGACTGAACTGGATAGCTGTGCAGCCAATTTACCGGATCAATACGACAATGATGATGCCTGGCGTATGAGCAAAGGCGCCTGTTATGCCATGCAGTCGATTCTTTACATCAACGCGGGCGATTACCCTAATGCCGCTGTGGCCGCAAAAAAAGTGATAGACATGAAAGTCTATGAACTGCACCAGAGCAACAGCAGCACCAACAGCTATGTAGATCTGTTTTCCTATAATGGCCTGATCAACAAAGAGCGCATTCTTTTCAAACCCAGGGCACAGGTGGAAGTATTTTTCCGCAATGCGCCTAAAAGCCTGGGCTGCCAGGCTGCCACCAATCCTACCGCCGCCATCGTGAATACCTATGAAACCTTACAGGGGAAAACGATCCGGGAACTCGGCACCGATAGCTTCCTGGTGTATCAGAAAGATCCCGGGTTCAAAGGCAACCGCGATCCGCGCTTATTTGCTTCCGTGCTGCTGCCCGGCGATGTATTTGTAAACCGTAAACTGTTGCCGTTCGATCGCGCCACAGCAGGCAATCCTGATCTGATCGGTCAGCCGCAATCTACCGTCACCGGCTTCTGGATGAAAAAATACCTGGATCCAAAAGATGCCAGTTCTACTTACAGCGGCAACCTCAACTTTATGATTATCCGCTATGCAGAAGTTTTACTGAACTATGTAGAAGGATTGATTGAAAGCGGGCAGTCGCAAAACCCGGATGTACTGTTGTACCTGAATAAAATCCGGCAGCGGGCAGGCATGCCGGCAGTCAATGCTGCGGTGTATAACAACGCAGACAAACTCCGTGAACTTGTTCGCCGGGAACGCCAGGTAGAGCTGGCATTTGAAGGCCAGCGGATCTTTGATATCCGGAGATGGAAAATCGGTACCGTGCTCAATGGCCCGGTAGAAGGCGCCGTAGACCCTGCCACCGGTAAACCGGTAATTGTGGAAGAAAGAAAGTTCAACGCTGCAAAGGATTATCTCTGGCCTATTCCGTTAGATGAATTGAATGCAAATCCGAATATGGTACAAAATCCCAATTGGTAACCCTGAAAAATGCCTGGGGGAAAAGCTCCCGGGCATTTCCTAAAAATTCATTTATGAAAAACAGCTGTATCATACTGGCTTTCTGTATGGCGATGACCGCCTGTCAGAAGAATACCAATTCTGCTATCACACAGTTACCTAAAAATAAAAATATTGCCAGCTATAGCGGTCCTTCCACCCCGGTAGCATTGCCTGACTTCCTCATAGGCGGCTATCTTCCGTATTGGGGCATCGGCACTTACCAGGCCTACGCTTACGAGCATATTAATATGCTCTATCTGATCACCACTATCTCACAGAAAACGGTAACAGAAGAAAAAGGATTGATCTGGGGAGATAATGATGCATCGCCGACCGCTTATCAGCAACCACCGCTCGCAGATATCCTTAGTTTTGTGAGGTCAAAAAATCCGGATATAAGAATTGTACTTGCCTTATCCGATCTGCATAACAACGATGTGCAACGAGCAGCTACAGCAACACTCTTTAATAACACGAACAGGGCGCAAACTATTCAATACCTGATGCGGGCATATGTAGATTCTTTTCAACTCGATGGCATTGATATAGATTTTGAAGACAGCTCTTTAGACCCTGGCTTTATTGGCGCCAATTATCCTTTATTTATCCGCGACCTGGCAACAGCCCTGCATGATTCTACTGCAAGGGGAAGAAGAAAAATCTGCACCGTATCGCTGGCCATCGGTGACCACAGCCGCTCCAATATCAACCAGGATGTATATCAGAACGCCGACCTGTTGGGCATCCAGGATTATGGCCGCGAAAAGATGGACTATTTACAGGCAGAACCCAACCGCAACCTGGCTACGGTGTCTGATACCTGGGCGCAAAAAGTGAGCAAAAATAAGCTGGCTTTTGGTATCGGGCTTTGGTCACAATATGCCAATACAAGCGGCACCGGCGCAGGCGATGGAATGAGTTACGAAGCGCTGTTAAAACTTCAACCGGCAGATACCACTTTTACACCGTACCTGACCACTTATTTTAATGCACCGGGAAAGCCATCCGGCTATGTACAACGGTACAACAGCCTGTATGAAACCAGGCGTAAAGCTGAATACCTGAAAGCGCATCAGTTCAGGGGATTATTCACCTGGGATATCACGAAAGATGCAGTAGATAGTAATTACCGTCGTTATTCATTATTGAAGTTGCTGCACGAATGGAATACCAATCCCCTGCAATACAAACCCATTACCGGGTTTACGCGGCAGGATTATTACTCTTCTTCCCAAAGCATTGTGGGTGGCTTTCATTCGCTGACTGCATCATCTACCAACTGGGTGGGGATTTACGAATTAAACACGGGTAATTCCATCGGATACTATCAATACCTGGCTAACAGCAGCAGCGGTAGCTTTACTATTCCCGCCTCCGTGGTACAAACATTGACCACCAATAAGCTGTACATCCTCCGGTTCTATAATGGTGCAGGAGGAATCGGTCTTACCTTTCTTGGTACCAGTCATCCGTTTTACAAAATATAATTTTCATAAAACAGAAACGCCGGGAAATATTCCCGGCGTTTTGCCTGCCTATTTATTATACATCGGGCATCTCTTCAGCATGTAAAACAACGCATCCTTGTAGGAGGCTTCGCTGGACAGAATGGCCGTGCGGTGATTGTCAAATACTTTTTCGTTCTGACGGTTGTAGATCAACACAGACAATTCGTTTTCGTATGTTTTTTGTACCACCGTGCTCCCTGCTTTGTTCTGCCGGATACGGTCGTCATCTTTTGTAGCGGTTTTTGTTTCTGCAGATGCAATATTTTCCTTGCTGCTGCGCGACAATCCACCCTGTACAATAAACTCAGTGCCCAGTATTTTACACAGTTCATCAAACGTATATCCCTTGATGGTATTTTCATCAATCCCTTTTCTGATCAGCAAAGCATTGGTGGTTTGCGGATCCTGGAATTTGTAGATGCCATTACGTTTGCTGAGGAACGAATAAGTATCGTCCTGTAGTTTTTCTTTGGTGGCGTTGATCTGTTCCAACGCTTCTCCCACACTGCGATACTTGAAAGGCAATATGGCAATGAGGTTATCCACTTTTGGCGGATAGTCGTCGGATGCGGATTTAGCTACTGCCGGAGCTGTGATGAGTTCCGTTCTGCCGCTGGCAAAAATGATCTTCTGGATCTCTGTTTTCTTCAGGGAATACTCCAGCTTTTCTCCGCTGTGTACAAACAATACCACATCTGATCCTACACCATTTATTTTTCCATGTTTGGATTCCCCGTTCAGCATCAGGATGGTATCTTCTTTTTCAATAACATGCTTTGCAGCAACGGCCTTTTTTTGCGCCATCAAAGGGCTATGGTAGGTAATTAAAAGACATAGCAAGGTGCTTAACAGATTAACATACTGTTTCATGAGATCATTAAATGTTTTATGGTTACAAACAAGTAACGTCTCCCGGAGAAGGATACCCCTACGTACCTGAAAAATAAATTTATGCTACAATAACGAGTCCAGTGTAGCTGCTACTTTCTGTTCGAAATCATCGCCATACCCCACCAATACGCTGGCGATAGTGCCTTTCTTATCAATAAAGTAAAAGGTAGGAAACCCGGTGACATGATATTGCGCCTCCACATCAGCGGCATCAGTATAGATAGGATAACTGATATTATACTTTCCCCGGAATTTTGTGACAGATGATTTGCTGTCTCTGGAAGTCAGACTCACGAACTCCACATTTTTATACTTTTCGTGTAGCCTGTTCAGTGGTTTCAGGGACTGCATACAAGGCATGCAACCGATAAAGAAAAAATCGAGCAGTACTACCTTGCCTTTCAATTGGGACAACGATAGCTTTCTTCCGTCTGATGAGTATAATTCCCAGTCCGGCGCCACAGTGCCGGCGGCCAGTAAAACCGGCACAGGTGTCTGCACCAGGGGCAGATGGAAACCTTCCGGAACCGATACGGCGACAAGATCCTGCGGACTTTCCGTTAACTCATAATTTGTATAGCGGAACTCTAAATAATAATCGGTGATACCATCACCGGTATTGGCAGATCTCGAATTTGCCATGATCCTTACTGGTAGTCCGGACAGCTGATCTATAAAGATGTGTATGCGTGTATATAAATGTTCTTTATTAATAACGGTATCGTATGTATTAAGCACTACATGGGAACAGGGATGGGCATCGATCGTAGTATCAGCGGCCATTTCGGAAGGTTTTTTCTTCAGCAGGTTGCTGATCACTTTCAGATACCCTGGCAATGAGCCGGCAAAAGGATAGGGTTTTATTTTATCAATGGTATAGGTGCTGTCCTGGGGATGGAGTTCTGCCAGGTTTTTCCCGTTGTATACCGCTATATAAGGCAACGAATTACCGGGGTTCAGTGCTTCCATGCGGAAAAAATAACCAAAATTAGTATCGCCGGGCGCTTTCAGGAGCAGATCCTTGTGGATCGACACCATCGTGTCGTCGGTATATTCCCTTATCTTACTAACAAGTTGATACTTTAAGTGCTGGTAACTTCCTACCTTATCTATGGCCTTTTGTACCAAAGCAGCTTGTGCGTTTGCCTTTTCCCCGGATAAAATCAACAGGAGACAGATCAATAACTTTATGTAGTGTGCTAACTTTCTCATGATAACATTACGAATATTTCGTAAATCTACGGAACATTCGTAAATATCAAAATTGCCTTTAGTCTTCATGATATCGGCGTATAGCTGGTTAACCCGCTGATAACCACTCCCCTGGCGCTACTCATGATCTTAAAACCCGAATAGTTAAAAAAAATATAAAAGTTTTCCTTTTGAGTATTATATTTGTCCACTAAGTTAGTAGACTATGTAGACTACTGTAGCAACCAAATATCATCATATAACCTATATTATCATTATCATGAAAAGATTACTATCTCTGTTATTCCTCACGACCTTTGTGGTCAACGCCGCGATTGCACAAAAAGTAATTAAGGGCGTTGTAAAAGGCGAAGAAGGATCCCCCGTACCCGGCACAACTATCAGTTTGAAAGGCTCCACCAACCACGCTATTGCAGACAGCAAAGGAGAATTCAGTTTTCGTACCTATGCCCCGTTCCCCATTACCCTGGCTGTCAGCTCCATTGGTTTTGCTTCCCGTGAAGTGGAAGTGACCGAACAAAACCAGAACAACCTGGAAATCGTTCTCAAAATAGATAACCGCCAGATCAATGAAGTATCTGTTACGGCGCGCCGTCGTAATGAGAAGATCCAGAATGTACCTATCGCCATTTCAGTAATAAGAGGTGGCGTGATCGAGGACGCAGGCGCTTTTAACGTAAACAGGGTAAAAGAACTGATCCCCTCCGTACAGCTCTATTCCTCCAATCCACGTAACACTACGCTGAATATTCGCGGTCTTGGTTCCACCTTCGGACTAACTAACGATGGTATTGATCCTGGTGTTGGATTTTACCTGGACGGCGTGTATTATGCACGCCCTGCAGCCACCACCTTTGATTTTGTGGATGTAGAACAGATCGAGGTATTACGCGGTCCGCAAGGTACGCTGTTCGGTAAGAACACCACCGCAGGCGCCCTGAACATTACCACCCGTAAGCCCACCTTTGCTCCCAGTGCCAGCGCAGAAGTGAGTTATGGCAACTATGGATACATCCAGGCAAAAGCCTCTGTAAACGGTAAGATTGTCAATAAACTGGCCGGTAAAGTCTCCTTCTCCGGTACACAGCGCGACGGTACCATTTACAATGTATCTTCCCAACGGCATGTGAACGATATCAATAACATCGGTGCACGGGCTCAACTCCTCTACACAGCCTCTGAACGTGTGAACATCACCCTTATCGGCGATGCCTCCAAACAACGCCCCGAAGGATATGCACAGGTGATTGCAGGTGTGGTAAAAACACAGCGCCCCGCTTACCGTCAGTTTGATAACATCATCGCTGACCTCAAATATGAATTGCCCAGCCGCAACCCTTTCGACCGGTTAATCGATCATAACACCACCTGGCGCTCCGGTAACGACCAGGGTGGATTATCCGTGAACGTAGACGCCAGGATAGGCGGCGGTACCCTCACCGCTACTTCTGCCTGGCGCTATTGGAACTGGGATCCCTCCAACGACCGCGACTTTACCGGGTTATCAGTACTGTCTTTATCACAGGCTACTTCCAAACACCAGCAGTGGTCACAGGAAGTGCGCTATGCCGGTAACTTCTCTTCCAAACTGAGCGGCGTGATCGGTGTATTCGTTATCGGTCAGGATCTGAAAACAGATCCCGTACATATTGAGGAATCCGGCTCTGCACAATGGCGCTTCTCACAAACTACTACCAGCGAGTTATGGAAAACACCAGGACTGCTGGATGGATATGGTATCCGCACTACTTCCAGGTTGAAGACTGTCAGCGGCGCTGTATTCGGACAACTGGACTGGGCCATCACGGAAAAACTCCACGTACTCCCCGGTTTGCGTTATAACTACGATGATAAAAAACTGGATTTCAGCCGCAAAACATATGGTGGTCTGCAAACTAATGATGCTGCGTTGCTGGCGTTGAAAAACATCGTGTACACCGACCAGGTATTCTCTGCCAATACAGATAATACTAACCTGAGCGGCCAGTTGACCGTTGCATTCAAAGCCAATAATAATATCAATGCCTACGCCACTTACTCTACCAATTACAAACCGGTAGGCCTTAACCTCGGCGGACTTCCGACTGCCAGTGGAAAACCAATGCTGGAACTGGCAGAGATCAAACCGGAGTATGTACAGCATTTTGAAGTAGGTCTTAAAACAAGTCCTTCTGCCTCTTCTACCCTCAATCTCGCTATCTATAACACTGATATCAAAGATTTCCAGACACAAGTGCAAACCGCTGAACTGGGCGTAAACCGTGGTTACCTCGCCAATGCTGAAAAAGTACAGGTACGCGGCGTGGAACTGGATGGTAACATCCGTTTTGGTAACCACTTCTCTCTCTTTGGCGCTGTGTCTTATACAGACGGTAAATACAAATCCTTCAAAAATGCCCCGGTACCGCTGGAAGAAACCGGCGCTGCCAATGCCTTCAAAGACATTTCCGGCGGAAGATTACCCGGCATTTCCAAATGGGCGGCCAGCCTGGGTGGTGAAGCATCTGTTGGTGGAAAATTCCTGGGCCAGGGAGGAAGATACTTCGTGGCACTCGATGGATATTATCGCTCTGAATTCTCTTCCAGTCCCTCCCCTTCTCCTTACCTGAACATTGATGGCTACACGCTGGTAAACGGCAGGATTGGTTTCCGTGCAGCAAAGGGTGTATCAGTATTTGTATGGGGACGTAACCTGTTCAACAAAAACTACTTTGAGCAATTGCTTGTAGCTGCAGGTAACGCAGGACAATATGCCGCAGTATTAGGCGATCCCAGCACCTATGGTGTAACGATCCGCTATGTATTCAGCCCGTCCAATTAAATCTTTAAACGGCCATAAACGGGAACGCCGCTGCAGTTGCAGCGGCGTTCCCGTTTATCGTAAATGAAGAACTAGTACAAGCGACCTATGCGGCTGATACCTTTGATACCACTGTGTACTTCCACGCCTCTTTTAAGCGTATTGGCAGTAACGTCGTATTTAGCGATAAACCAACGGGCATCATCTGTTTTCAACACTACATACAAATCATTATTATTCTCGGTATAAGTATCCATGGTGTTCTGCACTTTACCAAGTCCGAAGCTGTTCAGGTCTTTGATCACCTTTTTATTACGTACATCTATAATATAGGATCCCAAAAAGGCCAGGCCATCTTTCAGGTAAGCATGATGATCGATACCTGCATAACTTCCCCAGCTGGCGATACTGCTGATATCTCCCAGATCTTTCAGGTCGTAGGCATAGGTAGGATCAATTTCAGTGGCGCCCTTTTTAATACGCAACAGACCATATTTTTTATCTTTACTGATAGTAGTAAAGTAGTAATCGCCGTTATCATCCGTAAAGCTGGAAGAACTGGCATACCAGGCACCGGATACGTGACCCAGGCGGGCGTCTTTCAGCAGCTTCACATTCGTCAAGGCCGGATAATCAAATGCCAGCATATAGGCAGTATCGATTTTTGTTACCCAGTCGTAGTAAAAACCAACAAAGGCTTTGCCATCTCGGATAGTAAAACTGGTGGGGGTTATGGCAATATCCTTTTTATCTAATTCCTTTCCGTCGTCACGATACAGCTTATAGGTAGGAACCGGGAACTTGATGGCATTTTTTGACTTCACGGTCATCGCACCGGTAGTATCTACGATGTAGAGATTCTTTTCAATGATATCTGTAGCCGGATCGTATTTTGCTTCCCAGCTCAGGAAATTCAATCCGCTACTATTAAAGACGGTCTTCATCATGCCCAGCTGCCAGGAGTCGGCACCGGCCACAATGTTCCCTATTTCCTTGTACTTACCGTTTACAATGCGTTGCTTGCTGATGATGTTTCCATCCTGTGTATAATAGAAATTGCCTCCGTTAAACGCACTGTAAATATCTACCCAGAAAGTAATATTATCCGGTTCTACGCCGGAGTTCACCGGGCTAAGCAGGGTATCTTTCATCAGATCTCCTGCGGTGAGTGTATAGTAATTTTCACTGCTGGAAGCATTTCCTACGGTCACAAAAATCGCATAAGCCTTAGGCGTTACCGGCGTTTCTGGTCCTTTATTATTGTCAGGCGTTTTGCTGCATGATTGTATTAACGGTACTGCGCATACGGTGGCGAGCAACATCGCTGATACGTTTTTCCAATTTAACTTTTTCATTTGCTTATTTTATATGAATACTGAACTACATTAATGACACTCTTAATTTTACATAGAACGCACGACCGGGCTTCTGCAAACGGAAGTTGTCGTACACCCTTTCATCTGTAAGATTTCTGGCTTCCATTGATATATTGTATATATCCTGCTTCCAGCTGTAAGCCATAATAAGGCTATGCACGGATTGTCCGGGTACAAAGTTCTTGCTGCCGGGACTTCCCAGTTTAGCCCAGGTGAGATAGTACCAATGCGAATACTGGTACAGGTAATTGAACTGCAAACGGGTACCTTTTCCGATGAGATCCCGTTTACCCAGCATCAGGTTGGCGTTGCCATATACCCATGGCCGGTTTGGCAATTGCTCTTTATAAACAAGGCTGATCTGCGAATTGGTAGCATCGGTGTATTTCCAGTTGTCGATGGCTTTGTCATAGCTTACATTCGCGGAAAGATTCACCATATCCTTATAACCATAGCGGGCTTCTGCTTCAAGCCCGTACAGGACCACCCCTGGTAAGTTGCGGCTCTGGGTCAGATTAGTACCTTCTACTACCTGCGAAATGATATAATCTTTCGAATTCCTGTAAAACACCGATCCATCAAGGTTAATGAAATGGTCTCCGATGAAATGATTATAGTAGGCACCCACGTTATAGTTGTCGCTACGTTCGGGTTTCAAATCCAGGTTAGCCAGTATTCTCTTTCCATCTCCATACATCGCATCCACCTCAGGCAGGTTATATCCTCTTTCAAGAGAGCCTTTCACTCCCCAGTCGGGCGTGATACGGTAACGTAAAGCCAATGAACCGCTGGAATAACCAAAGAAGTTTTTCTCACTATAGATCTCTCCGCTGATCGGTTTGCCATAATCATCAAATTTCCTATTGTCGATGAATGCCTTTGTACCCATGCCATAATACTTGAAAGATGCTACGGAAATGAGTTTTCTATTCAGCCACTGACCCTGCCAGGCAATACCCGCAATATGCTTACCCAATTTATTGGGCAAGCCGGAAAGTTCTCTTTTCTCAGGATTAGTTTCCGCTTCATCATAGATTCTGCGACGGGTGGTGCTAAAAGTATAATTGAAATTGAGGCTATGATTGTTTTCCTTGTCGAGATTATAATTGAAATTAGCCCTGGCCGTATAGCTGTCATCGAAATATTTCGTATATACATGGGGAATGGTATCACCCCCTGAATTAGCTGCCCAGTGGCCGGTCCAGTCGTACCGGTATAACGCCGTATCCCTGTTTACATCTTTATTATTAGCGTAGTTGGCGTACAGGTTAGCATATAATCCGGGAATGATAAAATTATCTTTGCGATACTTAATCGTAGGCATCAGGAACTTGTTTTCCGACCAGAAACCGCCATACACCGAATTAACCGTAGCGCCTAACTGATTCTGTTTTTTATTTTCAGAGTAGGTGAGCCCGATAGTAAACCAATCAGCCCATTTTACTTTTTCATATCCCACCTCTACTTCTCCCATGGCAGAGCGGTAGGTATCATAAAAGCGTCGTGCTTTGTCAATGCTTACCTGGCGGAAAGTACCTGTTTCATCTTTCTTCACCACGTTGAGATTCACATTATAGGTGGAATCACTGTACATCATATAATTATTGTCGGAATAATTATAATAGGTACTGGCTCTCAGTTTCAGTCCATTTTTTTTGTTCCTGACACCGCCGGTAAGTGCCACCTGGTGGGTATTGAAAGACCCGAAGCTATAACTGGCGTCCAGGAATTTACGGGTCTTCTGTTTGGTAATAATATTCACCGCTCCACCCATGGCGTCTGATCCGAGATGTGCGGGCACCACGCCTTTATATACTTCTATCCGGTCGATCAGGTTCACCGGGATATTATTCAGTGTCATCGATTTTCCATACTGATCCATTGGAATATCATCGATGTAGATCTTTGCAGCCAGCCCATTTACCTGGAAGGTAAAATCGGATCCGACACCGCCGGATTCTCTCACCAGTACGCCGGTAGTACGTTTCAGCACCTGGTTGATATCGGAAGATGTGTTACCATATTCATTGACATCTATCACATTCACATTAAAACCGGATTCCTTCAGTTGCTTTACCTTATGCTGATTCACGCTGGCGCCTGCCACAGTTACTTCTCCCAGCTGACGGTTATCTTCTGCGAGACTAAAACCGAGATATATTTTTTGCCCCGTTTTAAGATACACTTCCCTTGTTTGCGGGCGATAGCCTACAGAGGAAACCTGGATGGTTACTTTACCGGTGCGTGGGGTATGAATCTGAAAAGTACCATTAGAATCTGCGATGGCACCGGATGTTTTTTCATTGTCTATTTTAACAGAAGCGCCGATAAGAGGCTCTCCTAGTTTGCTCCTGATGTCACCATAAATAAGATTATCGCCTTTCTGTTTTGCTTCCTGGGCAATAGAAGGACAGGCTACCAGGAGAAGCCATCCTGATAACAGTAATATAAAAATCTGTTTCACTTTTTTTTACGCTTTATGTATGCTTATAACTCCTGAAATGATTCGTGCGACATTTTGATTTAAATAATAATGGTCGTGTGACCTTTTTGCTTACCGTTGATCTTTGCGGCATTCAGCTGGCTGTTGATATTGCTCTCAAATTCCTGCGGAATAAACATGGCTGTTCCTGATACTTTTGAATATAGGTACTTCCGGCTCCCTCCTGTACTATGTTCTGTGATATAGCCCGCCACGTAGGTTGTTTTTTTACGGCACAGAAATTTCACCATCTTGCTATATTTTTCACTGCTGGTTTTCAGGTATACCCATATATCTTCCCCTCGTTGGTTGTTGATAATCAGAGAATTTGTATAGAGTACACAATCCTTCTTATCGGGTGTGGATATAAATCTCAGTGGTCCGTTTGCCGATTCTGACAAAAACACATTCCCCATTTGTTGTTGTGTCTGTAAATGCCTGCTGGTGTTATCAATAATGATATAGGCAGATGCAGCCGGGAGCCTGTACACTTTTTGCCAGACTAAGAAACCAGTGGTAGCAATAACAAGCAGGCAAGCCGCAATGGTGGTGTATTGCTTGAATCGCTGTATCCTGGCCCTTGAATGACCGATAGTATTAGCGTTGATAATATACCACATGCGCGCTCTGGCATCCTCATTATCATCGTGTACCACACCGGTAAAAGCATCCTGCCTCAGCAACCATTCTTCCACCATTTGCTTTTCCATGTCTGTACAATGTCCCTGGTAATACTTTTGAAGCAGGTCTTTGTTTACATCCATCGTATTTCTATTCATCCTATAGTATCCGATGCGGGGCAGATGTCCCGGTGCAGATTTCATTATCTCCCGTTTTTGACATTTCTATGGCGAATGAATAATGGGCGCACATTAATTCCCAAATGCGCAAGTCTTTTTCCCGATTTGAAAAACGCGCCCGGTATTATATAGGTAGTTTTGCGCAGCGTGGAGAGCCCTGTCCGAAAGGCTTTCCTGATTCATCCTTAAAGATAAATTCAATTATGTATTGTGTTTAACGAGGATCCCGTAGCACCATTTACTATTGATGAAGCGTCGTTTAGTGCACTCTATAATCGTTACTGGTATGAGTCATTAAACCTTGCGCGACAATTGATGCAGGATGATTTTGTAGCAGAAGATATTGTGCAGAATATTTTTATTTCGCTTTGGAAGCGCAGGGATACTTTAAAGATTGATCAGCCGGTGGCGCACTATTTAAAACGTGCGGTAAAGTTTGCGGTAGCGGCTTACATAAGAGATAAGACCCGGCAGGACAATATACACTTAACAGCCATGCCTGCATCATTGAATGCTCATGCAGATGCGCCTTTACTTCACAGGGAATTACAGGATAAATTAAGCAATTTTATAGAACAGCTTCCTGATCAGAATCAGCGGGTGTATCATATGCGTTTCCATCATGCGCTTGATAATCCACAGATAGCGAGCATCCTTGGGATCTCAGAGAAAACGGTGAGGAACCAGCTTTCTATGGTAATGAAGCGTATCCGGACTTATCTTGTGAAAGAAGGGTATTAAACAAGCGATTACTTATGAAAACTTACTTCGTCATCCATCGCACCTACATGCAGAATACGCTTGTTTGCGTCTGACAACCATCCCGCATTCAATGCATAGATAATAACCTGGCGGACAATAAACCCGGTTATCACCAATGTTGGTTTTAAATGCGTCATGGTTTGTCCATCTGCTGCAATGCTGGTTCCGGTTACAACAGAGTGATAACCGAAACCACCGGTTAATAAATACTGTTGTTGTTTTAAGGGGATCACTGAAAGATGGAGGCCTTCATCACCACCTTTTACACGCCATGCATACCTGGTGGTTCCAACTGTAATTTTTCTCATCCTTTTTTTGGGTAAGGCCATTTCAAATGATTTAGGTATTGATGCTATCAGTACATTGAAACGGAGGCAGGGCTCGAACCTGCGTCTATCCGGAAGAGTGCCGGAAGTTCTTCCACTGAACTACTCCGTTAATTTAATTTTGTTCCGGCGAAAGCGGCTTTATGTCTTTGCCGGAAAAGTATTTATGCTGTTTCAATATTTTTGCAAGATAAGGATTGGAAATGGCAACACCATGCACCAATTCAGGGGTGGGCCGGAATGGTACTACACCTTGAGGCCTTGGCGCTATCCAACCGGATTTTCCCGTATCCAGTCCGGCGGATTTACAAGCTGCTTCTACCATGGTGCGGTTGCACGCCTCCCTGCCTGAAAACACCTCCCAGGGAAGGGGCAGTTGACTCCATACCAGCAGGTTCGGATCTCCTTTACTTCCCACCATATGATGCCAGGCCGCCACGTCGGCTGCGATGAGGCGCATCACTTTCCCCGGACACATATCTTCCAGCACAAACTCCATTCCCAGGGCGTAAAGCAGGTTTAACCAGCTGTCTCTTGCCTTGTTCCAGGCGCCGGCAGTGTTGTTCCAGGTGGTAGAATCATTACCACGTTTCACCACCATGGAAGTACGGTTAAATTCATTCTGTGTCCATAAGTCTTCCAAAAACGAAGCGACCTGTTGTAACAAGGCGGTCCATTTGCCGAGCAATGCGCCTTGCTGATCGTCTGTTAACTGTTCCAGTACATTGGTTTTAACGTATACCTGGGCTATTGCCCACCAGTTGGTTTGCTTTCCGCCGGCGGCGCAACGTTTAAAAAGCATGTCTGCAATTTCATCATAAGGTCTTTGTTGTCCACTCACGGTGAATTCACTTCGCAGATTACAACGGGCCGTGTAGTAAGCAATAAAACAAGCGCTGTTCACATCTCCCGTAAAATCTTCCCTGGTAATATCTTCCGCAAAACCATGTTTGCCGGTACGCTGGAAAAGACTCTTCTGACGCTCTCTGATCAGGATGCCCAGTTTTGTTTCCAGTCTGCGCAAACAACGGAACAGTTTATTATACCTGCGACGCGAAAGATCCAATCCGGCAGCGGCTCTTTCTTCCCGGTTCAACCGGTCTGTTTTATAATTACTATAGCCCGGGTTTTTATGGATCAGCGGACTAACGCGGGCAATAAATTGCTCCACCACTTCGGGATCATCATAAGCACCTGCTGGCGAATCGTCCAGGCGGAATAACTCCATCGCTTTACTCACCTGCTTTTCAAGACCTGTTACTTTTGCAAAAGCTTCCAGCATGGACGTATACTGCCATACAGTTGCACGCAGGGCTGCCCCCGCTGCCTTTGCCAGTATCTCTCCCTCCTCCTTACTGAGCGTCCCTTGAAGCGCATCCTGCACGAGTGCTGCCACATCTTCGGGTCTTTTCCGTAAGTGAATCGTTTCGTATAGTGCGTTCAGTTTCAAGATGAATAACAATTGAGCGTTATCAGATGTATGTACAAATAGCATCAACTACTGTACGCTACAAAGATGCATACCTATCTGCGCAACCTACCTGCGTAGTTAAATATTTTTTTTCTTGATGGAAAAAAAGGGCATTACTTCAATGGCTACACGTTATCCGGAGTGGGTACCAGGTCTCTCACTCCGGCAGGTACCTTTTGCTCCTGCCACTGTATTTCTTCGGCCACTGATCTGCCCGCAGCCGTTGCTGCTTTCCGTGCATAGGCAGCGGCCCTCAGGCAATGATCGGTCATGTGAGCCGTAGCCACTGCATGACCCACTGCACGGGCTACCAGCACACCAACAGGATCAATCGTTTCATTAGCTACCGCAATTGCAGCCAAGGCCGCATTCCGGGCGTCGCCGACAGAAGCTTTCCCGGTAGCCCATTCCCGCGCGGTTGCCAGTGCGCTGGTTAAACGTTCATCCGGCACACCTTTCCATAATGGTAAAATGTGACTGACACAGTCGTGTGCCCATTGAATAAGTTGAACATGCCGTTCTTTTGTAAGCGGGCCGCCCCGGTGAAGCGCTACAAATCTTTTATCACGCATGACTATTTATTTAAACAGCAAATAGCATCCTCACTGTTCATCTCTCAAAAATAAAAAATGTTATCTGGACAGGATTATTCATTGCGGGCTTCTCAGATAGCGATGTTAACGGGATTAACACCTTACATTACTAGTCATCCAATCCTTTTCCATCAAGAATGTGTTGCAGGTACTTCTCCACTCTCGACTCCCGGGTTTTCGACTGCTTGGCGGCATTAAAATAGAGGAGGTACCCTCTTTGCCGGCCTGGTGTTAACGCCTCAAACGCTTTTTTCAATGCAGGTTTTTTATCTAATTTCTTTTGAAACTCTTCGGGAATGGCATAGTCGACCGTTTTTTTCTTTGGTACTTCCAACCCTGCCTTCTCCACTTCAATGGCTTCATAAACGTAGGATTTCAGCACCGACTCCTGTTCCACAACTTCCCGGAGGTTTGTAAAACGCATCTGGCGGGCGGCCTGCACATTTTCCGTTTGTTGCACCAGGATGCCATTGGCATCACCCAGCAAAGCGCCTTTGAAAAACAGCACCGCACAGTATTCTTTAAAAACGTGCAGTAAAACAATGTTGTTGCCCTGGTACGTATAACAGGGAACACCCCATTTCACTTCTTCCGTCAGCATACAGTCAAGCAGGATCGCTCTCAACGTCTCCGTTTCCTTTTGCCATTTGCCTGCTTTGTCAAAATAAAAATCAGCGTTAGGGTTCATGATTGTCATTTATTAATGTTAGCCAAAATAACTCTCCTGTCTGCCGGTCTGAAATACCAGGATATGATCGTTAAAGCCAATAGCAATAAAGAAGGAAACATTTTATCCGCCGTGCTGGTGGCAACATGTGAAAAGGCGGCGCCTGTCATGGCAAAGAAAAAACCTGCATACGCCCATTCCTTTATCAGTGGGAATCTAGGCACCAGTACGGCGATAGCACCCAATATTTTCCAGACACCAATGATGGTCAGAAAATAAGCGGGGTAACCCAGGTTTGCTGTAAACCCTTCTTCCGGATTTCCGCTGAACAACTGCTGCAGGCCGGTAGAAAACATTCCCAGGGCGAGCCAGGCAGTTGCGATCCAATAGATAATTTTATTTGTCTTTGTCATGATGTGTTATTTTAATTTGCTTACAATATCTTCCAGGCGGTTATGCGCCATATTCAGACCGGGTGCGAATCCCATTTTTACCATCTGGTCTCTCAGCCCAACGGATCTGTATACGATGTGCATATTGAGCTTGCTGGTATCATCTGTGAGCTTTTCAAATTCCAGGAATTCAAGCTGTGCTTCAAAAGGCGCGTTTTCCATCTCAAAAGTCCTCGTAATACGCTGATTGGGAAGAAACTCGTGGATGACACCGTTTGCCTGAAATACCACGTTGCCCTTTGCATCCGATGTCTGAAATTGCCAGCCGCCAAACTTCTTGTTTTCGAGCTTCAATACTTTCGTGCCCATCCACTGCTCCACAATTTCAGGATCTTCATATGCTTTAAAAAGCAACTCCAGCGATAAATCAAACTCCCTGGTGATCGTTAATTCCTGTTTGCCTTCTTCGGCATTCACTTTTGTTTTTCGTTCCATATAGTGTCAGTTTTTAGGTTTGTACTTTTTCATGATGGCTTCTAATTTATTAAAGCGGTCATCCCACATTTCGCGGAATGGTTCTAAGAAATCTGCTACTTCTTTCATTTTTTTTGCATTAATGTGATAATGAATCTCCCTGCCATTCTGCTTTTGCTCCAATAATTCGCATTCGGTAAGAATCTGCAGGTGTTTTGAAACGGTAGGCCTTGCTGTATCAAAATTGGATGCAATGGCACCCGCCGTCATGGATTGTGACGCTACCAACAGCAATATCGCCCGTCTTGTAGGGTCAGCTATTGCCTGAAATACATCTCTTCTTAAATTCATTGTGTAGCCATTTGACTACAAATATAAGTGTAGTTATTTGACTACACAAATTTTTCTTTTAAAAAGTAGAGGGATGTATTAATTCTATAAAAAACAAAAATGCACCACGGATGGTGCATTTGTTTTTTTAAGTGCTTCACAGCAGTATTCTTTTTATTTATCTTACTAAAATAATTCCACTTCCTCCAATATCTCCCAGCTACCCTCTGCTATTTCTTCCTCCAATTCATTCGCATCCCAGCCACAATACCCGATGAATAAGCGGATATCCTTTTCCGTTATGCCCTTATTGTTCATCAGCTCCACCGCCGTCTGAAAATCTCCTCCAAAGTAAACAGGCTCCTTTACCGGTACCCCTCCTGCGATCAACTCCGGCCGCCGGTGTATAAAATAAAGATGCTCCAGGTCTACCGGACCGCCTTCCGACAGCGGAAATGGCGGACTATCACTAAACTCCGCCAATTCATTGAACCTGCGGGGAAAAGGCTTATTGACTACAAATGCCATCGCCCCTTTTTCATTATACTCCGTGATGAACAATATGGTTTTTTCAAAATAAGTATCGTCTAAAAGAGCGGTGCTGCGTATATATATTCCTGCTTTCATCATGTTTTATTTTCTATGCAGATATCAGCATAAAATATTGGGGTTATGGATGTGAGGAATTGGCGTCGAATGCTTCAAATAGAATTCACAGACCTTGTCCACCAGGTAATCATACACATCATCTTCCAGGTAAGGTGAACCGGCTTTCATCAGTTGCTTGGCCGACGACTTTATCTTCGTCTGTGTTTTCTTATCAAAGCCCCCTGTATTTATCAGCGTATCCATTACAAATTTTGCCAGCTGCAAATGACTGTCGAAATAATTAATATTCCCGTTACGCTGTGCTTCATCCCTGAGCTTTTCCAGGGCGCGCAATAACTCCCCCTGTACGGTATCTGCCTGCCCCATGGGAGGCACCATTTGCTGCCATATCTGCTTTGCCACTTCCGGGTAAGTGAGCCTGGTAGGAAAAACAGGTTGCAATACAAGACTGGGCGTATAAACGGGTTCCAGTGCTTCGCATTTTGCCACCAATACTTTTACATCTTCCGGCGAGCGCTCCAGCCAGGCACGGGGCGTAACGCCGAATTTATTCTTGCGGTCCAGATCTGCACCCGCCATCATGATTTTCTCCAGTACACGGAGATGCTGTTGTCGCTCCTCTCCCTCCGTTCTCCATGGAAATGCCTGGATAGCCCAATAGGCCACCGTTCCGCCATTCCTGTCTGCCAGGTTGGGATCTCCTCCAAAATCCATCAACAGTTCCATCTCTCTGACCAGCTTTTCCTGTTGCACTGCCACATGCAATGAATTGTATCCGCTTTTGCAGTTAGTGTTGGGATTAGCACCTTTCTCCAGCACAAACCGGAGTAATAACAACCGGTCTTCCCCCTCATTGAGGCCGTAGGAGGTCAATATACTCATCACTACCGGTGTGTATGATTGATCATCCATGAATGCGTCCACATCGAGTTGCTCCGATGTTATCATGGACATAACTGCCGATGCCGGCCCTTTCGCAATCCCCATGGCAAGTGCCCGTCTGTGTGTTGCTGGTATTAACTTAATCATACTGATAAATATAGTAAGGAATTTGTAAATTAATTCCGTTGATCATTTCCATATTATCTTTACAAAACAACGCCTTCCCGTTTCTCTAAATAAATGAATGATGGATTTAAAAGATGCCATTGCCCTGATAAAACATCCTGCACCAGCCGCAGGCGCCTGGGCCGACCTTGGATGTGGTACCGGATTATTCACATACGCGTTGGCGAACCTGCTACCGGCTGGCAGCGCTATTTATGCGTGGGACAAAGGACGTGAGCAGCTGGCCAACCTCCCTTATCCACAACAGGTTACCATACAACCGGGACGCCTCGATTTTTTGCAGGAAGACTTACCTGTATCCGGGTTAGCTGGCATCCTCATGGCGAATTCCCTTCACTATGTACCCGAAAAGACTGCTTTCATTCACAAAATAACCGGGCATCTCCGGGAAGATGGCGCCATGCTGATTGTAGAGTACGAAACCACCAGGGCCAACCCATGGGTTCCTTACCCGGTGCCATTTTCAACTTTAAAAACATTATTCCTGGAAGCTGGATTTTCATCTGCTGTTAAACTCGGAGAAAGACCTTCCCTGTACGGAGCCGGTCAGATGTATGCTGCCTTGTTCAGAAGAAGTTAACCTGTTACCGCCCTTTAACTTCATTCATTGCGCGAATCCACCAAAGATATTATCTTACCCTTCTTTTTACAGCGATAACAATGCCCGCGTTTTATGACATATTCAACCGTCACCGAAAAAAAACTATCAGGACTGGATCACTTACGGGCATTGGCCATCATCCTGGTACTGTTGTATCATTACCGCATGTTTCAACATCCGCAATGGTTGGATGATGTTATTGGTTTCGGGTGGAGCGGCGTGGACCTCTTTTTTGTACTGAGCGGCTATTTAATATCCTCCCAGTTATTTGTAAACATCGCCGCAGGTAAAGGTATTGCCCTGCCTGAATTTTTTATCAAACGTTTTTTCCGCATCATTCCCGCCTATGTGGTGGTGCTCAGTATTTACTTTCTGTTTCCCGGTTTTCACGAACGGGAGGCTTTACCGCCCCTCTGGAAGTTCCTGACCTTCACACAGAATTTCAATTTTGACCTGAAAAACTTTGGCACCTTTTCTCATGTATGGTCTTTGTGTGTGGAAGAACATTTCTACCTGTTATTCCCCCTCGTGCTGGCAGGACTACTGCGTTTCAACGCATGGAAGAAGGCTGTATGGCTGCTGCCGGCATTGTTTATCTTTGGCGTTGCCATCCGGTTATATTGCTGGTATGCTTTATATGCGCCGGTGGAGGAACAGAACGATTCCTGGGTAACATGGTACCGGCACATCTATTATCCCACCTATACCAGACTGGATGGCTTACTGGCCGGTGTGTCCATCGCGGCGCTATTTGCGTTCCGCCCGGCTGTTAAAGCCTGGTTTGCCCAACGTGGAAATGTGGTATTGTTATTAAGCGCTATCGTTTTAACCGGCGCCTGGTTCTTTTGTGAAGATCAGCATAGTTTTCATGCTTCTATATTTGGCTATCCCCTGGTGGCTGCCGGCTATGGCATCGCTATCATGGCGGCGGTAAGTCCTGGGTGTATACTATACCGGTTCAACAGCCGGATCACTGCTTTAATAGCCAGGTTATCATTCGGGCTTTACCTGTCGCACAAAGGCGTTATACATCTGGCGCAGCCACTACTCGCCAAAACAGGCATCCCGCCGAAGGGAAATCTGATGTTGCTGGCTTGCTTCCTGGTGGCCGGCCTGGGAGCATATGGGCTGAATAAAGCAGTAGAAATGCCGTTTTTGCGGCTACGGCAACGGGTACTGGATCAACGAAAAAAGAAGCGGTATCAGCCGGTGGCTGTATTAGCCGGCGAAACAGAGCAGGCATAGCCCCTCTCCTATGCCGTTGTCTTCTTTTTATACCGCATCCGCATCACGCTGGGCAGCACAATCAGTAATAACGGTAACGCCACTATGAAACCGCCGATCACCGCTATTGCCAATGGCTGATGCAATTGTGCACCGGTGCCGATGTCCAGCGCAATCGGCATCAAGGCGATGATAGCACCAATGGCCGTCATCAGCTTGGGACGCAGGCGGGTGGAAATGGCGTATACGATCGCCTCATCCGCATTACTGGCATGCGCCATCGACTCTTTGAACTGCAGGAAAGTAAAGATGGCATTCTCCCCTATAATACCTACTATCATGATCAGACCGGTGTAACTCCCCACATTCAGCGGTGTATGCGTGAGATACAATGCCAGGTAACTGCCTGCAATACCCAGCACAGCCACCAGCAGGATGATTACCGCATCTATAAAGTCACGGAACAGGAAGAGGATCACGCCAAATACCAGTAAACTGGAGGTAACCAGGATCAATAATAACTCTCTGAAAGATTGCTGCTGATCAGCATAACTTCCACCGTAGGTGATACTGTAACCGGCGGGCAGTCTTACTTCCGCATTTACTTTCTGGCTGATCTCTTTCATAACAGCCCCCAGGTCCCGGTTGTCCAGCCGGGCGGTCACAATTCCCATCGACTGCAGGTTCTCTCTCGATATCTCCGCTTCGCCGGAATTAATCTTTACCGTAGCAAAATCAGTCAGCGGCCGCAGCTTGCCATCTGGCAGGAAGATCTGTAAATGTGCCATATCGGCTACTGTCAGCACCCGGCTGCCAGGATATACCAACCGGATATTTGATAGTTGTTCCTTTTCAAATACAGCGCCTGCAATATTTCCCTCCAGCGCGGTTTGCAGTTGAAATTGCAGATTGGCAGGTGTGATGCCGTATTGAGCCAGCATTTTATTATTGGGCTCCATACTGATAGAAGGTCCTGCTATCACAATCCCGTCAAATACATCTGCGGTACCCGGCACAGCGCTCACCACTGCTGCTACCTGTTTGGACAAAGCCTGTAACGCAGGCTGGTCATTTCCGAAGATTTTGATCTCCACAGGTTGTACGGATGTCATCAGATCTCCCAGCATATCTCCTATCACCTGCCCGAAATCTATACGTAGAGCGGGTTGCGTAGCTTCCACCTTTTGCCGGATCTGGTCTATCACTTCGTTGGTGGTTAACTGATGTCCTTTTTTCAACTGGATCAGGTAATCTCCCCGGTTAGGCTCTGTAATGAAAAAACCCATCTGCGTACCGGTGCGTCTGGAATATGCGGCTACATCGGGTATGCCGGTAATGATCTTCTCTACTTTCTGTAACATCAGGTCTGTTTCTTCCAGTGAAGTACCCGGTGGAGAGCTATAATCCAGCACAATACTTCCTTCATCCATTTCAGGCAGGAAACCGGTTTCCAGGCGTGGTACGATCCATATGATCATCAACACAAGTATCCCCGCAAATACACCGCTTACCCAGGGCCGCGTGATAAACCAGGTCACCCACCGTTGCTTTTTAACATCGTGCCCTGCAGGATGCTTTGCGGCCGCTGTACGTTCCTTACGGGTATTGGTGAGTAACAGGTAAATCACCGGTAGTCCGATCCAGGTGACCAGGAAAGAGCATACCAGGGTGATGATCATGGTATTGGTCATCACTTTAAAATAAGCACCTGCTACGCCGGTCATCAACAGGAAAGGCACAAAAATAACAATGGTGCTCAGCGAGGATCCCAGCATGGCCGGGAACAAATAGTGAATGGCCTTTTGCAGCAATACCGTGGTAGGCTCATCCGGATGTTCTTCATGTGTGCGGTGAATCTGCTCCACTACTACAATAGCATCATCTATGATCAGCCCAATGGCCGCAGCGATGGCCCCCAACGTCATAATATTAAATGTTTGCCCTGTTGCATACAGCACAATCAGGGTGAGCAGCAAGGTAACCGGAATCGTGATCAGGATCGTACTGCTTGCTTTTAAAGAGCGCAGGAAAATAACAGCGACTACAATGGCTAAGAATAGTCCTATCCACAAACTGTCGGTCACGCTTTTGATGGCCTCCTGTACAAAGTCGGCCTGCACGTAGTAGGGGGAAATTTTCACGTCTGCCGGTAAAGTCTTCTGCAGATCGGTGATCCTGGCTTCCATACGATGGGAAAGATCAACCAGGTTGGCATTGGGCTGTTTGATCACGGCAATCAGTATGCCTTCTTTTCCGTTTGCATTCACCTTAATGTATTCCTTCGCTTCCCGGATGGCGACGGCGGCAATATCCGACAGCGTCACTACGCGCTTACCGTTGTTGCTGACTACCAGGTTATCCAGTTTATCTTTGGTATCAACCAGTGCATCCGTTACCGTTAGATACAGCAAACGGTAGTCCGACAGGTAACCATTGGATTTAACGAAGTTCGTTTGCCCCAGTGCAGTGTTAATCATATCCGGGGTAATCCCGAAAGTATTCATCTTCTGCATATCCAGCTGTACCCAGTATTCCTTTGTTTTTCCGCCGATAATACGTATTTCGGAAACACCCGGTACCTGCGACAGGAAAGGCTTGATAGTATAGGTAGCCAGGTATTTGAGGTCTATTGCGGAACGGTTATGGCTTTCCAGCGTATAGCCGCTCACCGGTAGTATGGAAGGATTCATTCTTTCCACGGTAATCTGTACATCCGGCGGCAATACGTTTTTTATTTCCGCGATTTTTGATTCGATACGTTGCTGGCTGATATTGATATCTGCCTGCCAATCCATAAATGCAGATATTTCACAACTGCCCCTGCTGGTAGTACTTCGTATAGTGGCCAGATCAGGCACCTGTTTAATCGCCAGTTCCAACGGACGGGTAACAGTGATCATCATCTTATTGACGGGTTGCTGCCCGGCATCGGCGATGATCTTTATTTTCGGGAAAGTAATTTCCGGGAAAAGGGCCGACTGTATCTTACTATACGCAAACAAGCCGCCAGCCACAATTATCACCAGTAAAACGGTTACCGGGTTCTTATATGCAAGAAAGAAATTTTTCATATCGGCTGTTTGTTTACAATCGTCACCGTTGCGGTATCAGGCAGCCCGTAGTTACCAGATACCAATACCCTGTCCTTTACCGTCAGCAGAGGAGAAAGCACCTCTATTTTATTTCCGGTTTCCATTCCTTTCTGAATAACCTGTTTCACCGCGGTGCTACTATCTGTCATTTTCATGATCCAGTATTCACTTTGTGATTCATCCGACAGCACCGCCGCTTTGGGAACAAACACAGTATTGGGTCTCCTGCTTTTAAGGAGCCGCACTTTGGCGATCAGGTTCTCCGGAATGAGTTGGGTAGTAGCTACCCGGATCACATAATTCTGGGTTTGTGATACCGAATCCACTGTTGGCAGGGGCGCCTCCATGTGTCCATCCAGCTGTTGCCCGTCGGGCAGTAACACGGTCACTTTCCGGTTGGCAGCAATCAGCGGCGTATATTCGTAAGGGATATTCAGTACAAAGGCGAAGCTGTTGTCGTCTGAGATTGTAGCCAGTTGTTCCCCGTCCTGCACATAGCTACCGGCCTGGATGGCCAGCTGTGTAATATAGCCGTTACCGGGAGCTTTAATGGTAATCAGGCCTGTAAAGCGGAAAGAACTATCCAGCCGGTTGATGGTATTACCAAGGTTCTCCGCTTCTTTTGTTTTAAGTGTGAACAGCACCTGTCCACGGGTTACATGCTGCCCGGTCTTTATACCGGATGCCTGCAGATAGCCATTGGCTACTGCTTTCACATATGTTTTCAGCAGGAAGGTAGCGGTAGCATTGAGTTCTACGGAGTCGCTCATCGGTCCCGTTTCAGGAGCGGCGATACTTACAGGAATTCCTGTTGCGGAGGGATCCTTCTCTGAGGCCGAGGGTGCGTTGCTTTGACAGGCAGCGAGGCCGGTCAGCAGTAAGGAGCAGAGCGATGTCAGTAATTTCATGGCTTATCAATTAACACTGTTCCAGTAATTAACCTGGTTAATCAGCTGATATTTATTTATGATATTCTGTGTAATAATATTCTTTGCATCCAGGTAGTTATTGATGGCGATCACATAATCAGCAATCCTCACGTCTCCCTTTACCAGCAGTTGTTTATTGGCCTGCATCAGTCCTTCTGCGTAAGTAAGTTGTTTGCCTGCCCGCTCAATCAGCTGTTGCGCCGATTGCAGCTGTTGCAGCAGTTGCCGGATCTGCTGATGATATTGCCGGGAGAAGAAATCCTGGTAATTCTTCCGGGTATCTTCAGAAATGGCTACTTCATCATGCTGCATTTTACGTTGCCGGCCATCATAGATGGGTATCACCAGGCTAAGGCCTGCACTGATACCCCAGTTTTTATAGGGGTCTACTGCCAGGGTGGAATTAAAACCCCCATCTGTATAGAGATTTATTTTGGGTCGGTACGCCAGATTGATCCCGGCATCGGTGTTCTTTAATTGTAAGCTGTCTATCTGAAATTGCTGATAAAACACGGTATTCTCCAGTGAAGGCAGGTGTTCCATCACCGGTGCCGGATCTGCTATCGGGCTAAAACTGGTGTCAGCAATACCCGACAAATAATTGAGTTGTGCAAAGTCGAGCTGGTATTGTGCCAGGATCTGCCCTGCCAGTAGTTCCTGCCGTTGCATGGTAACGAGAAAGGTGAGGTAATCGACTTGCTTATAGGTTCCTGTCTGCGTCAGCTTCTTCAGTATCATTTCTTCTTCTTTCAATAACGAAAGTACTTCGGTGTTAAAGCTGTACTGTGCCCAGTCGCCATATGCGGTAATATATTGTGCCGAGATATTCTTTTTCAGTTCCTGTTCAGAAATCTTCGCTGTATTAGCCGTGCCCTGGTTCTGGATATGAATACCCTGCAATTGGTTGCCGAGCCATTTTCTGCCATTCAGTTCTTTGGTAGCTGTTACCAGTGCACTTACCTGTCCGCCGTTTGTAATAGCGTTATCATAACCGATTCCATGGATCAGTGGTGCGTAGGTATTGTTGCTGACACCGTTTACCTGTGTACCATAAGCGGCCCTCAGGCGCTGGCTGTCTATCTTAGCTGCCAGCAGCTGGTTTTGATAATCCTTCAGCAGTGGACTGTTCTGTTTGCCCTGTTCCAGGTAATAACTGAGATTTCTTTCCTGGGCGAACACCTGCACGGAAAAGAAAAGTAACAGTATGAAGATATTTGTCTGTTTCATCGCGTCCGTTTTTATGATTGCTGCTGAAGGATTTATTTAACAATTGCAGGTTATATTTACTGCAACAAATGTAAAAGTCAATTCTGTTCAAGTTCTGTAGTCCGTCAAAACCCAATACCAATAAGGCTTTACAAAAAAGCAAACAGCTGCTCAAATTTTTCCCGATTTCATAAATGATTCGCCTGGTGATAGCGTAGTTTTGCGCCTGCTATTATACCGGCATGATATAGCCATCTATAGCCTGCATACAACATCCTGCCAGTTTGTGATACCCCGGAAGCTATCCAGATGCCACTTTAATACTTATTTTAAATCAACGACAGATGATATCCATTTGGAGAAAGGCGGCCTTATGCCTTGTTGTGATATGCTTATTCACTATTCATGCCTTTGCGCAGGTAATGATCAGCGGAACCATTACAGATGAAAAAAACAATCCGTTAAGCAGGGTGAGTATCCGGCTTGGCAAACAGAATACATTCAGTGATTCCAGCGGAAATTATCATTTCTCCGATGTGAGAAAAGGTGAGTACACCATCGTTTTCTCACATGTGGGATTTGAAACTTTTGCAGACAGGATCACATTGGATCCTGCCGCCACAGCAACCAGTGTCAGGAACATTATACTGCTGGCGGTGTCCAAAGAATTACAGGGAGTAGAGGTAACAGGCAGAAAAGAAAAGGGCTACAAAAACTCCGTGACCTTTGCCGGCACCAAAACCGCTACCGACATCAAAGATATTCCGCAGTCGATACAATATGTTACCAAAGAGGTGATGCAGGATCAGGGAGCGGTAAGGATGACTGACATTGTAAAAAACGTGAGTGGGGTGAATCAGCATACCTTCTATGACGATGTCACCATCCGGGGATTCCGCAACCAGGGCGGCGTCGGTAGTAATAGTTCTACGCAGCTGTTTAATGGACTGCGCACCTTTAATGGCTTCTGGCGACAAAGTTTGCTCAATTACCTCGAACGGGTGGAAATTATTAAAGGGCCGGCAGCAGCCCTCTATGGGAATGCGAATCCAGGTGGCACCATCAATAAAGTGACCAAGAAACCATTGGAAGAAGACCGGAAATCAGTGAACCTGCAAATCGGCAGCTGGAGCACCATGCGCCTGAATACCGATTTTACCGGTCCATTGAACAAAGATAAAACGGTATTATACCGGCTGAATCTGGGATACGAAAACGCCAATTCCTTCCGGGACCTGCTGTTTGATAAAAATATTGTTATCGCTCCTTCTATTTCTTATCTGCCTTCGGAAAAAACGAGGATCAACCTGGATGTGGTATACAACAAATCTGACAGCCGCCTCGACAGGGGCCAGTCTATCTTTGGCTCCAGCGATCTCTATTCTACACCCATCTCTCTCAATGTGGCGGATGTCAATGATTTTCTGAAAGAAAAAACTTACCTCGTCACCGCTTCCATGAGTCATCAACTGAGCAGTCATGTTACCTTTAACACCTCTTTCCTGCGTACCGGTTACCGCCAGGATCTGCTGGAACACCGCAGTACTGCCTTTGCGGTAGATAAACAGGGGAAACAGATCCAGGAGCTGGCGCTGAGAAGGGCCTCTATGCGCCACAACGAGCAATTCAGCAACAGCTTTACCGCTTACCTGAATGTAGATGTTAAAACCGGGCCGCTGGCACATACCTTACTGGTGGGTTACGATTACAACGACAGCAAAATTCCGGTGGGCTCTTCTCAGTCGGATGCAGCGGGCTACCGGCTGAAAGATGGTACCGTAACGGCTAAGTATGTGGCAAAAGATTCTGCCAAATATGAGTTTTACGAATACAAAGGCAAGATGATCCCCAAACCGAATGTCACCTCTTACGACCTGACTGCCAACCAGCACCGGCTACTGAACACCAATAGCTACATCTACCAGGATAACAATACCGATGTGGTGGTGCCCTATTTCTCCGAGCAGCACAGTGTTTATGCGCAGGACCAGATCACGTTTAACCGTCTGAAAATATTGATGGGACTGCGTTACAACTACTACATCGACAACCCCGGATATGCTACCCCGGCTGTGACGAAAGTAACGCAGCAGTCGGTGTTGCCACGCATTGGCGCCACTTATGAGCTCACCAGCCACATCAACGCCTACGCCACCTATGCTACCGGCTATAATCCACAATCTGCCTCCAGTCAGAATAAAGTGAGCGGCGGCCCGTTTGATCCGTTGCGGAGTACTTTGCTGGAAGCAGGACTGAAAACGGAATGGTTCCAGAAAAGACTGAGTGCCACCATGTCGGTGTACAGCATCGAACAGCGCAATACCCTGTACAACGCCATGGATCCCGATAATCCGGACCTGCTGGTACAGATAGGCAAAGAAAAGGCAAAAGGTGTGGAGCTGGATGTAGTAGGTAGTATTCTGCCCAATCTTACCCTGATTGTCACCTATGCTTACAATAATGCCACGCTGGAAGGAGCGCAGGGTATGACTGATAGTCTTTACAACCACCAGCAAAAACCAAATGCACCCAAACACCAGGGAAGTATCTGGAGTAAATATGAATTTACACATGGCCCGCTGAAAGGTTTCGGTATCGGCGCCGGTACTTACTATGTGGGCGACCGCACCTTTGGCTTCCAGGGTACCAATAATATCCTTCCGTCAAAAGGGCCGGGTTACCTGCTGGTGAATGCCGCATTGTATTACCGCGTCAATAAATTCCTGTTACAGGCCAATTTCAACAATATCACCAATAAAACGCATTGGGTTGGCGGATATGACAACTCCCGCCTGTATCCGGGAGCGCCCCGGAATTGGCTGACCTCTGTTTCTTATGTTTTTTAACCGGATAAAAATTAAAAGGTATGAAGAAGATAACTTGCCAGCTTTTCCTGATGCTGGTCATCATTACATCGGCCGTAGCACAAACAAAGCGTAATAATGGCGGTAAGATCCTGTATATATTGCGACTGGAATATAAAGACAGGCAGGTAGATGAACTGGTAAAACATCGCCTGGACTCGCTCGGATACGCCGTTACCTTTGCTGATGAAAGCGATTCCCCTTCCCGTGCAGAAGGTTTTGATATGGTACTCATTTCTTCCACCGTCAGCTCACAGCGGTTTGCAGGCAAATATGCCGATGTAAAAGTGCCAGTGATGATGTGGGAAAATGATATCCAGGACGACATGCGCTTTACCGGAAGGTATAAAGGCGTAGACTTCGGCGAGGTAGAAAAAGAGCACTACCTTTGGATGGTAAACGCACCACATCCTTTGTCCGGCGGCGTTCCGGCAGGAATGGCCGTTGCCTATCATAAAGATCAACCGATGGGCTGGGGCAAACCTGGGCTGGGCGCCGCTATTATTGCTACAATGCCGGGCCAGCCGGATAAAGCGGTGATTTATGGCTATGAAAAAGGAGCCACCATGGACTATGATTTCATTGCACCTGCCAGGAGGGTTATGTTCTTCCTGGATAATACCACTTTCCCTTTACTAACGCCAACGGGTATACAACTCTTTGATGCCGCCGTGAAATGGACGATTGGTAAAAACTGATCCACTCCATGTAAAAGAAGCGGGGGCTGTTTCATAAGAAACAGCCCCCGCTTCTTTGAGTTTCTGATAAGATCCCCATCATTTATATATTGAACGCCCATTTTTGTGGGATTTACTATATTTATCTCCGATTTTGCATCTCCTATCCCGCAATGCTCATGAAGAAAACTATTACCCGAGGAAATATGTTCCGACAGCTAAAAGCCGATCTTGGTGGTAAGGATTCTTACCGGGGTGTTACACTCACCTATACCTGGCTGGCCAATCAGTTTGGTCATTTCTCGCTGGGTTTTATTCCGGCTTTCATCACTTATCTGCTCCTGAAGCCGCATATGGAGGAAACGCGTGCGGCCTTAAACGCAGCCTGGATCATCAGTGCTATATGGCTGGTATTTGAAACTATCAATTTTCTCGGCCCGCTGACGTTTGGTAAAAAAGGCGGCATGAAGTCTTATGTATTTCAGCCTGCATGGGGCAATGTGGCTTTTGATACCATAACAGATCTCTTGTTTTTCTGGCTGGGCGCTTTTTTCTGCTCCCTGCTATGCGCACCTACCCTGCTAGCGGAAGAGATAGTAATGATCACCGGCCTGCTGATCCTGTATCCTTCCTATTATTGGTATCTCACAAAAATGTACCTGCAAACACCGGGATACCCGTTTCAGTTCCGGCTCAGTCAGTGGAATACAGAACAAATAGACAGTAGCGATATAGAACTGGTGCGGCGCTTCCTTGATAATAACAGCATGGGTATGCACCTGTTTCTCTTTGGTCCGAAAAGCAGTGGTAAAACCAGTCTGAGCGTAGCCATTGCCACGGAGTTGTCGATCCGGCATTACTCTGCTGTATACACCTCGGCCATGAAGCTTTACTGCATGTTTTTTGAACAGGACGACGATACCAATGCCGGGGTGTTATGGACCTGGCGCAAGGCTTCCATCCTGGTGATCGACGATATTAATCCCGGCGATCCCATTAAAGAAGACCTGATAACGCCAGATCGCTTTCTCAGCTTTGTAGATGGGTCTTCCAGCCATGATATTAACAGAACGGCGCTGAAAGATACCAATGTGATCTGGGTATTGGGTAATGATGACGAAGACCGTAAACTATCGGCAAAGTGGCAGGAAATGCTGTACAGTATAGGTGTGGAAAAAGAAAAAATGCTATCTCTGAACCTGCAGCGATTTGCGCCCAAACCTGCTAAGGCAGGATATGGTTTGCAGTTGCAAAGCTGATCAGGTGCGTCAGGCTTTTTACACCGAAACGTTTGTACAATGGTAAAATCCTTTTTTCAATAGCCGATTGTGACACCCCAAAGGCAGCAGCAATTTCCTTGAAGGAGTAACCTTCTGCCACCATACAAAGGGCATCTTTTTCTTTTTCTGAAATGGCATAGTAGCGGAACAACTGTTTGTTCAGCTCTTCTTCAAATTCGGATTTCTCGGGTCCGTAAGCCGCGTAGCGCATCACGCTGCCGAACTTGATACTTTCATTCCTTTGTGCATGGCCGATGATACAGGTCACCTTCCCGCCTTCGGTGGCAAATACGCCCACTTTCCAGATTAGGGGTACCGGGGTACCATTCTTATGCAGCTTTTTCAGTTCGATGGTGAAGCTATACTGGTGCTCTTCCTCAATGTGCTTACTATGTAAAAACATCAGGGCTTTATCATTCAGTTCATTGGAGAAGGGTGCAAATTCCGGGGCAGTGATGCTCACCAGCGTAAGCATACTCACTTCATGATCTTCGTAGCCGAGTAACGGTTCCCAGCCATCGGCATAAAGCATTTTATTTTCTTTGAAAGAATAGATATAGGTCGCCTCTTCCGCAAACCGGCGGATTGTATTTTTAAAGTGCTTTGCTTCCGGGCTGTTAAGATCAGCCGGAACATTGGTTATAAACCCTTTTGAATAACTGCCAAACGCCAACTTATCAGGATGCATCTTTTTGATGATAAAAATAATAAAGAAATCTGGTAACCTGCGAATTTTCGCAGTTGACTCCGTTAACACTGCTTTATACATTTGCATCTGTAATACAATCCTTTATGGATTTGCAGGAGTAATAGCTGATAGGGCCTTTTATCCGGCGATCCCGTCAAATCTGATACTGGCAGGTGGCAGATACAAAAGATGGGATGTTTACAGTAACCCCGAAAGTTGAGTTTTAATTGTGTCTTAACGTCGTTTGTTTGTTATTAACCCAACCCCATTCAATAAATACAATGTTCCCCAAGCCGGCGCAGTTTTACCAAACTGCGCCGGTATTTTTTATCCCTCCTTCCGCAATAGGATAAGATACCCTGCTAAAGGGACAATTTCAACGATCCTACTTTTAGGCGATACGGCTACATTTGGCTTATAAATACGCAATTCCACATGAAAACAACCGTATTGCTGCTGACAGGCATGCTGGCATTCTCCGGTTTGCAACCGGCTTCTGCGCAACAACTACCAGTCACCACAGGACCTTATCAACCTACTACCGCTTCTTTAAAGACTTACCAGTATCCGGCCTGGTTCCGGGATGCAAAGTTTGGCATATGGGCGCACTGGGGCCCACAGGCAGTTCCACGGCAGGGTGACTGGTACGCCAGGGCCATGTATGAAGAAGGCAGCGAACGATATAAATACCATGTGGCACATTATGGTCACCCCTCCAAATTCGGGTATAAAGACATTATTCCCCTCTGGAAGGCAGAAAAATGGGATCCGGAAAGATTAATGAAGCTTTATAAAAAAGCCGGCGCCAGGTATTTTGTGAGTATGGGCAGCCATCACGATAACTTCTTCCTGTGGCATTCCAAAATTCATCCCTGGAACTCGGTGAATATGGGCCCGAAAAAAGATGTAGTTGGCCTCTGGCAGCAGGCGGCCAAAAAAGAAGGCCTTTACTTCGGCGTGTCGGAACACCTGGCCGCCAGTTACACCTGGTTCCAGGTAAGTCATGGCGCCGATAAGGAAGGGTCGCAAAAAGGCGTGCCGTATGATGGGCAGGACCCCGCCTTCGCTGATCTGTACCATACCAAAGGCGCTCCCGACGATCATGGCTGGCTCACCACCAACCCCGCCTGGATGAAAGAGTGGTACAACGATGTAAAAGAACTGGTGGAAACCTATCATCCGGATCTGCTGTATTCCGACAGTGAACTTCCTTTTGGAGATACCGGCCGCAGTATGCTCGCCAATTTTTACAATGATAACATCGCCTTTCATAAAGGCAAAGCCACGGCTGTATATAACTGCAAACAGCCTTCAGAAGGCATGTGGGCACAGGACATCGAGAGAGGCGTGCAGGACACAATCAGCCCCTTCCCCTGGCAAACAGATACCTCTATCGGCGACTGGTACTATCGGACCGGACAGGCCTATAAAACGTCTACGGATATACTCCAGATGCTGGTAGACATTGTAAGCAAGAACGGGAACCTGCTGATCAATATCGTACAAACACCCGAAGGCGACCTGGAACCGGATATGCTTAAAACGCTGGGCGAAATCGGTAACTGGATGACCGTAAACGGAGAAGGCATTTATGGCAGCCGCCCCTGGACCATTTACGGGGAAAAGCCGTTGGATGCGGTTACCGTAAAGGCAGGTAATTTCAATGAAGGCAAAGTAAAATACACCGCCGGGGATGTACGCTTTACCACCAAAGGCAATCACCTCTATGCCTATGTACTGGATGCGCCGGAAGGAGACATCCGTATCAGATCCTTTGGAAAGAATAGTAAAATGCCGCATCAAAAAATTACTGCCATACAATTACTGGGCAGTGCGGAAAAAGTGCAGTGGAAAATAGAAGACGACGCGCTTGTGATCAGCCGTCCTTCACGGATGCCCTCCTGGAAGGTAGTAGGATTCAAGCTGGCCCTAAAATAAGGACTTTCGCGTTCGTGGCGGAAAGTGAGAAAAAATAGGTATTTTTAATTTATCATTTTTCACTTTTACGCCACGATTGCCATCACACCTGTATGAAAGCAGTATTGAAAAAAGTTTCTCCGCCACCTGAGACTTCCTTTACAGTAAGAAAAGACGTAGGGGAAAACATGCGTAACAGCTGGCACTATCATCCTGAGCTGGAATTACTTTACATCAAAAAAAGTGCTGGTACCTGGCTGATAGGTGATTACATTGGTCCGTTTCACAGCGGCGATGTAGTGCTGATCGGCGCTAACCTGCCACATTCCTTCCGGCATGAAGACACTTTTATCCGGACGCAGAAAGGACAATCCGGGGAAGCTATTGTAGCACTCTTTAAACAGGATATTCCCGACAGTACGCTCGCCGCATTACCTGAAATGCGTAAGCTTACCCACCTGTTATCCCTCTCCCGGCAGGGTATTAAACTGGAAGGCAACACTGCCCGCAAAGTAGCTGTAATGATGGAAGATCTGCCGGAATTATCACCCGGTAACAGGCTGCTCACACTATTACAGATCCTTTACCTGATCGCGGAAAGCGGCGACTATACGCTGTTATCTACCCAATACTTTAATTACACACCTTCTCATAACGACAATCACCGTTTAAAAACGGTGATTGCCTATACGCACAAGCATTTCCGGGGAAAACTGAGCCTCGAAGAAGCGGCAGAGCAGATCCATATGACCGTAACTTCTTTCTGTCGTTATTTTAAAATGGAGACAGGAAAAACCTATGTCCGCTTCCTCACCGAACTCAGGATCGGATATGCCTGTCAACTACTGATGGACACCGATAAAAATATCACCGAAATCTGCTATGAATGCGGATATAATACACTATCGCATTTTATCAACATGTTCAAGCTGATCACCGGCAAACGTCCGGTAGAATATAAAAAACATTTTAAGTAAGTACTAGATGTTGATGGCGCCTTTTCCGGCAGCCATCAGGAACGCATCTTTCAGTGCCTCCGAGTAGGTTGGATGTGCATAGCTGATGCGGGCCATTTCTTCTACCGTAATTTCAAATTCCATTCCTACCACGGTTTGCGCAATAACATCGGCTGCGCGTGGACCAATGATATGCACGCCCAAAATTTCACCGTATTTGGGTGATACCAGTACTTTTACAAATCCATCGGTATCCATGGAAGCCCTGGCACGGGCGCTGGCCATGTAAGGGAATTTACCCACCGTATATTCCACGCCCTGCGCTTTCAGTTGCTCCTCTGTAAAACCGGCTGCTGCCACTTCCGGCCAAGTATACACCACACCGGGGATGAGGTTATAGTTAATATGCGGTTTCAAACCATGGATCACTTCTACTGCAAGCGTACCTTCCTCTTCTGCTTTATGCGCCAGCATTGGCCCGTCAACCACATCGCCGATCGCATAAATATTAGGAACAATGGTCTGCAGTTGTCCGTTGACCTTTATCTTCCCGTTCTTTTCCGGGGTGATGCCGATAGCAGATAAATTCAGTCCATCTGTATAGGCTCTTCTACCAACTGCCACCAGGCAGTAGTCGGCCGTAATCTGTTGCTCCTGCCCTTCTTTGTTAAGGAATTTCACCGTCGCGGATTCACCGTTATTCTCTGCCGCACGAACCTGACTGCTCAGTAATATATCGATGTTCAGTTTAGACAATGTCTTAAACAATGCTTTGCCTAACTCCCGGTCCATGGTAGCAATGAGGGAATCCATGTATTCGATGATCGTTACCCTGGTGCCTATACGCGCATATACAGAGGCCAGTTCCACCCCAATTACGCCACCGCCTATAATCACCATGGAAGCAGGTTTCGCAGGCAGTGATAAGCTTTCTGTAGAAGTGATAATCCTTTTCTTGTCAATATTTACGCCCGGGATAGAAGAGGGTTTTGAACCGGTAGCAATAATAAAGTACTTACCTGTAAGAATAGTTTCTTTATCTGCTGCGGTTACTTTAAGATGCGTACTATCTATAAAACTGCCCAATCCCTGATGTACATCAATTTTATTCTTCTTCATCAGGTAAATCAAACCTGTGGTATTTTGTTTCACCACCTCATTTTTCCGGGAGATGAACTGATTAAAATCGAGACTCATCTCTCCGATATGAATACCATGTGCCTTGAATTGTTCGCTGGCCTGATGATAATGTTCTGAGCTATCCAACAGGGCTTTTGCCGGGATACAACCAACATTCGTACAGGTACCACCCAGGGTGCTGTACTTTTCCACAATGGCTACTTTATACCCCAGCTGAGAAGCGCGGATAGCGGATACATATCCTCCGGGGCCGGATCCGATGACTACAATATCATACTGATTGTCCATAAATGTTTCTTTTTGACAACACAAAAATAAGGGATAAATATACCAATCGGTATATTTATCCCTTATTTTTTATTCGGGGCTGGTCATTACTTTGTTTTCGATGATGTCTTTTCTGCGCGGAAAGTACCATTGGGCTGGATGCTCGTTATGGCAATGACCTGTTGCTGCGCATCCCGGATAAATTTCACCTTAAAGCCTTTCAGTTCCTTTATCTGGAAAGTATTGGCGTCGACCGGCTCCAGGATGTATAATGGTTGTCCCGGCACTGTCATGGTCAATACTTTAGCATCGTTTTGTTTTATCGTAATGAGCATATCTGCCATCTTGTATTCACCGGTGAACTCCGCCAGCGTAGCTGCCGGAATATTCAGCAGTTGCGGCACCCGGTTAAAAATGACTGGTTCTCCGGCAGGATCGAATGAAAAGCCCAGCTGATCAATATCCC
Source organism: Chitinophaga arvensicola (assembly GCF_900110835.1). Classification (GTDB taxonomy): domain Bacteria; phylum Bacteroidota; class Bacteroidia; order Chitinophagales; family Chitinophagaceae; genus Chitinophaga; species Chitinophaga arvensicola. Next base: position 3,336,225 of record NZ_FOJG01000001.1, on the reverse strand, counting down.
CGCTGTAATTCATCATGAACTGCAGCCGGATATTGGATTTGAAATTAACATCTATCACGGTATCTGCTTCGTCGTATGGCGAGAAGATATTGTATCCTTCCCGTTGCAGATACCAGGTAACATAAGGGAATCGTGCAAAAAGCGAATCCTTCTTTAAATAAATGTCAAAATTCCCGTAGGCATCATTTTTATACAGCCCAGCGAAGGCTGTTAACGGATGCGTAGCCGGATGTGCGATCAGGGAAGAATCATTCACCGGTTTAGGATCTTCCGGTTTGGGGCCCGGCTTCCTGGCCGTCGCCACATTGCTTACACCCAACAGGCGATCGGAGATCAGGTCGGTCACTTTTGTAGGTACCCCGGAGTTATTCTGATTACTCAATACCACAATGCCAATGCTATCCAAAGGATAAAAAGTGGTGAGTGCCGTAAACCCGTCGATATTGCCGCCATGTTCCACCCGGTAATGTCCGTGGTAAGACTCCAGCATCCAGCCCAGTCCGTAGTTCGCAAACTGCTCATATGGCTTTGCTTTGTCGGGAAACGCCCCATGGATCACCATTTGTGAGCTGGCAGCTTCCTTTACATAATCCGCTGGTATAATTTCACGGCCATTATAACTACCGCCATTGATCCAGGTGATCAGCCATTTCGACATATCCGTTACCGTGCTGTTGATGGCTCCTGCCGGTCCCATCGCCGTAATGGGATGATACTTCATTAGCTTAATCTCTTTCTCCTTCTCCAGCTCATATCCCCTTGCAGGTTCAGTTGCTGCCGCCAGTGATACGGTACCGATAGAAGACTCGTTCATTCCCAGGGGTTGAAAAAACTGGCTACTGATATTCTGTTCCCAGGATTGACCGGTCAGCTTTTCCGTCACCATTCCCTGCACCATGAACATAAAGTTATTGTATTGCCAGCGTGCACGCAGTGGTGCGTTAGGCTTCATAAAATGCATTCTTTGCAACAGCGTATCCCTTGAATCTGAAGCGAAAAGATACCAGGCCAGGTCGTACCGGGAAAAGCCCGTACGATGACACATCATATCCCGCAACGTTACCTGGTTGTTTAAATCAGCATCTGAAAAATTCAATGCCGGCAGATAAGTGGTGGCGGGCTTATCGAAATCCACTTTGCCCTGCTTGCGTAAATTTCCCAGCAAAGCACTGGTAAAGGCTTTGGTACACGACCCAATGGCAAACTGCGTATGTGCTGTCACCGGCAGTTGCTTTGCCACATCCCTGTAACCAAAGCCCCTGGAATAAATGACTTTGTCCTTTTCCACTACCGCCACTGCAAATCCGGCGGCGTGCGCTTCCTGTAGTATGGCCGATAAAGCGGGTTCCATCTTTTCGAATTTGTTTTTGTCCGGGGTCTGGGCGGTAGCCACTGCGGCGAGGCCTATACAACAAAGGCATTTACGGATAACTGATACTATCATCGGGTTTAATTATTACCGATATAAGTTTACAGTAAATATGCGGATAAAGCAAAAAGTACCTTAATCCCAACTCATAAAGCCTTTCCAGGCGAAATAGAGCACCGCGATATAGCAGGCGTATTTTGCCAGTTTCTTCCCTATTTTGTAAATTTTCCATAATACCGGGCGTGGTGTTGTTTGCTGTTTCATGATGATTTGTTTTAGTGAACAGCACAAAAGTAGAGAAGAAGGGAGGGGCAAAATTGTAAGAAAACGAAAGCATCGTCAGGGAAGGCCTATTCAGAATAATTCAATTATCTGAGGCTGTATGAGATAAGTTTTATATCCCTTTTTTCACATCAACATACTTCGACAGCACCTTCAACAGGGCCTCTTTCAGGGTTGACTCATCTGCCCTGATCATTTCTTCTTTGATACCTGGAAACATAATACAAACAGTATATTGATTTTCCTTCCTTTCCCCATCTAATTTAATAAAACCTACATCACCCTGTCCCCTTACTTTTTCAAAGCAATAAATTAAATCATCCATTGTGATTTCGCTACCTGTTTTGTTCAAAATATCTGTAATTGTTATTACTTGCATAAAAATCAAAAAGGATGATTGAATTCATTTACATAATTATCGCTATTATATACAGATGCTAAAACTCCGCCGCAATAAGGACAATATTCAATAACGGTCATTTTCGTATTTTCATCAAATACCGTATAGCCTTCAGTTATTATATAGCGGTATCTGTTATCTCCCAGATATCCTCTGTCAATAAATTTCTGACTGAGTTTAATAATCCGAAAATTGAACCCCATCCCATTACCAGCTTCGTACCTGAACCGAAACTTATCACAACAAAATCGCTCCATTGTATAACGCTCTATTTATGTTGCCTACAAAAAAGATATATTTATCCGGATTACCAAACAACCCTTTAAAACAACCCTTTCACAAAAACCAAATACGGCCACTTTAAATTACGGATTCCCCCTATACCAATTCCCCAACAATCCCTATTTTTGCGCCCTATGACTACAACCAAAACTGTGCTCATCCTCGGTGCCAACTCCGATGTAGCCAAAGAAGCTATACTGCTATACCTCCGTAAAGGCTACCATGTGATCGCAGCCTCCCGCAGTACTGCGGCCATCTCCTCATTTATGGAAGCCCGGAATGCACCCGTTCAACAACTGACTATTCTTTACTTCGATGCAACCGCATTCGATACCCACGCAGCTTTCTATGCCGGCTTACCAGCCAAACCCAACATCGTGGTATACGCAGCCGGCTTCCAGGTAACAAACGATCAGGCCCTGCTGGATTGGGAAGGCAGTTACCGTATGATCAATGTACACTATGCCGGCGCATTATCTATTCTCAACCTCGTTGCCATGGATACTGAAAATGCGCACCTGGAAAGAATTATAGGCCTTTCCTCGCTGTCTGGTGTAAGAGGACGCAGAAGCAACTTCATATACGGCAGCACCAAATCTGCCTTCACACAATACCTGGCTGGTCTCCGCCAATATCTCTTCCCCAGGAAAATTGTCGTTAATGTGATCGTTGCAGGCTATATCCGCAGTAAAATGACTGCAGGCCTGGATCTTCCCGAATCCTTACTCATGGAACCTTCTTTTATCGCAGCGCAAATAGTGAATGCGGGCAACGGTTTCAGCATTGTACCCGGGTTTAAATGGAAAATCATATACCGTATACTGAAGCATATGCCAGAAAAACTGGTGGCGAAGTTGCCGTAGTAACAACAGCTACTGATACGATTTCACTTCCCCCAGTAATTCCATCGACTTCATAATCGGCGTCCATTCCTTGCCCGCAAAAATGAAACGGAACCACTTCTTTTCCCGGTTTTCATACCGGATATTGACAAAAAGCCAGATCGCAGCATAGGTAAAAGCAGCGGTAACCAATACCTGCAACACACACCACCACATATTCCCATTTTCCAGCATCCCCTTATTCAGGTAAAAGGTGGTCCATACCGGCAACTGCAAAAAAAGCAACCTCGCCACCCACAAAGTAGATGATTGAAGACGGGCAAGCTTTTCCTGCGTAGCCAGCACCGGCTCACTGATATCTACCCGGTGAATCAACACCAGCTGATACAAATAAATACCGATAGCCAGCTGCGTCAATAATACCTGTATCCCTGCCGACACCAGGAAAAACGCGCCCGCCACATGAAACAGACTTATAATCAGCGTATCCACAAGCACTACCCATACCATTCCCACCAGGATGGTGAAAAGCTTTAATGGTTTCATCGACGACATAAAAGTCTGCACTTTCAGACGGGTCAGATCTGCCGCCAACTCCCGGTTGAGCGATAAACTTTCTTCCAGTTTCATATCATACGTTTTCCAGAGATGAATAATTTCATTGTCTTCCATGACTACTGCGATTTGATGGACAAAAATTTCTGCTTTAAAACTCCTTTGATTCTCGCCACTTTCGTGGCCACATTCGTTTCAGATAAACCCATAATTTCCGCTATCTCCCGATAACTCTTTTCCTCCAGGTAAAGTAACATCAATGCCTTATCCAGGTCTTTCAACTCCGCTATAAAACGCTGCAGAAATGCAAGCTGCTCCGAACTTTCATCTGCAACCGGCGGAGCAGTCATATTCAGCATCTCTGCTGATAAAGGGTGGGCAACATGCTGCCGGCGGCTATCTTTCCGGTAAAAGGAAATAGCCACATTCAATGCAATACGATAAATCCAGGTAGAATAAGCAGCAGCCCCATTGTAGTTTTCAAATGACCGCCATAGCTGCACCATGATTTCCTGTATAAGATCCGGCCTGTCCGCTGCCTGATGACAGTAGGAATGAGCGATCTTATAGATAATCCCTTTATGGGCCTGAAGAACGGCAAGAAAACGTTCCGATTTATCCGCTGGATTCATTCGTTGTATGCTATTTCTTAATTATTCGCATGCAGGTCTGAAAAATCACACTTTCCGGAAAAAATCTGGGAAAAAATTGCTTCGGGGAGAGCCGGCGGACAAGTATTATCCATACCCGCCAGGCTTACAAATCATTATTTCCGGGTAAACCGGACATCCTTCATTCCTTTGGTAATAACAGAAAAACCAGTCACCTGCTTTCCATCCCCGGAGCGGTGAAACCGGAACTGCTGTTGCTTTGATCTGAACAGGTCCTTATCCGTTTCACTCAATGGAAACACCTCCTTTACCAGCGTATTGCTTGCATAAAGCTGCCCGTCTTTCACCGTTATCCGGTAACTGGTCTGTAATTCAGGTTGACGATACTCACCGGTATAAGCTGCTAAAAGCGCCACCCCGGAAGGATGTACACGGAAAGAAGAAAATACCGATCCTCTTTCTTTGATCACCAGGTTCGCCGTCTTTCCATCATGCAGGTCTGAAAAAATGAGCAACGTACCCGAGGCCGTAGAAAAAACACTGTCTGATACCGGAAAAAGTGGCTCTTCTTTTTTACTCCAAAGCTGCTGCACACGGAGCGTATCACTCCGCTCTGCAATCTGCAGCAACCGGTTGGTGCCAAACGGCAACTGATACAGACCAAAATAATTTTCCAGCAACATTTTACTGATGGTTACTTTCTTATCTGCATACTGCGCCGGTGCCGCAGGAGCCACTGCATACGCACTGTTGGCAGCTACCAGCCTGTCTACAATATTGAAATAATTGCTGGTAGCCCTTTCATACTTGTCGTTCGTCTTGTGCGCAATCACCAGATCCAGCGCCGGCAACACGGTAATATACTGTCCAAAATAGCCCTGCGCCGAATAAGCGCCTTTATAAGCCCCCTGGTTATAAGGGGCATCCCATACCCACCATAAGTAGCCATAACCAAAGTTGATATAATCAGCATCACGGTAAGCACGTATTTCCCGGAAAGAAGAAAAAGGCGCGGTAATGGTACGGATCCAGCTGGCCGAAATTACCTGCTGCCCCTCCCACTGCCCGTTACGGAGCATCAGGTAACCAATCCTGGCCATATCCCTGGTCGAAAACCACATAGGATAAGCAGGATATTCGGACTGCGTACTATCTCCCTCTTTATGCTGAATGCTTTTGTCCCAGTCCTGCATCTTCAAAGGCCCCGCCAGCATAGAATCTATCGCCGTATAAATACCAACACCCGTCTGCCTTTCAAAAACAGCACCGGCCAGGTTAAAATCCCAGTTATTGTACAAAAACAGGCTACCAGGCGCCACAGTGCCCCTGTTGGGCGCTATTGGATATTCATCCCCCTGGTAACTCGCCACATGATACACACCTGATCGGGATGTCAGCAGATTCAGGATCGTGGCTTTCCGCTCAATGGGCAGTAATCCGCCCACATCATTGATACCCAGCTGTTCGAGCGATTGGTCCAGTCTTACTTTTCCATTTTCAACAAACGGCCCGTACAGCATACTCAATATACTTTTGCGGCAGGAGGCGATATAACTTACTTCTTTGATATCTCCATAGGAAAACAACACCTTTCCATGCTGTATTACCATCATGCCGGTGGTATGGGCACTGTCAATAATAAACTCCTTTAATTCCTGTAATTTCTGCGGATCCCATCCTGAAGCCGCAGGATCTTTCACCTCCTCCCAGGCTGTACCCGGAAAGGTGGCTGCTGGCTTCTTTGCAGTATCCTGGGCATTGGTAAACAAAAAGGGAAATAACAATACAGCAAATAGCATTTTTCTCATAAACAGCATATACGGATAACAGATTTATTTTTTGGCAGCTATAGCTGTAAATGTAGCTTTTTTAGCCATTATCTGGTGAATAGCCTATTTTTGATCAGACCATTTTATCACCCATGACACGAACTTTCAGACAGGGCGCTATTGGCGCATTGCTTGATGAATACGAAAGCGCTATTGCCAGCCTAAAGCAAGTGATCCTCTCTCTCCCGGATGAAGCACTGACCATTATTACCGATCCGCATACAAACGATGAAAACTGCAGATCTATACAAACCATTTTATCACATGTGGTAAGTTCGGCCTTTGGCTATGCCACCAGTATCTACAACCTGAAAAAGCATCCGCTGGCAAGACCCGCCAAAACATTTCATGTAACTGTGGCCGCCTACCTGGAAGATCTTAACCAGGCATTCGAATTCACGGAAAAAGTATTTAATCAGTTCAAAGACCATGAACTGGAAGAATTTGATGACGACTTAAAAATAAAAGCCGGCTGGGGACAGGTTTATGATGTGGAACAAATGGCCGAACACGCGATTGTACACGTTCTCCGGCACCGGCGCCAGATTGAACGGATAAAACTTCAGGTGCTGCCCGGCCTCTAAATTATACTTTTCCTGAAGGCTGCTCATAGGCAGCAAAAGAATCTTTATCAAACCCGGCCGCATAAAATTGCGTATAAAAATCCTGTATGAAATCTTCCACTGTAAGCGGCAATTTGTCTGCATCCGTAATATTCCAGAATGGAGCGGAGTACTCACTGATATTGCCATTATACTCGAACAATCCCAACCTCCAGAAGTTCCAGGTTTTCTGCAGCGGCTCTTTCGTGAACAACAGGTGAATCTGCCCGGATGCCAGGTAAGCCAGGTTCACTGCCGGCAGGCGGTCACGGCGACATTCACTCAGTAATGCCCGGATAGTTTGTGCCCTTGTTTCCGCAGTAAACTGCGGATGCTGCAACAGGTGAGTCAGGTCGAAAAGATCTTTCAACCGTGGATTTACCAGCGTCTGATGCAGTTTCCAGGACACCTGCAACGCCAATGGCGCGGTATATGGAATTACAAAAGGCTCGCCTGTAAGGGGTACATAAGTGAGTGGAACTGCTGCGGGATCTATCTCCAGGTTAAAAGAAATATCCACACTCCTGATCTCTACTTCTTCTTCCCCGATAAAAGTGAGAATATCCGTATTAATCGTAGGAAAATCATCTGCCATAGCGTAGTCGATCTTGCGCCAGAACTGATTTTCCCGGAAACTTCTAAAACGGATGCCATCAAATTCCTTACTTTCTGTGATAGCAATCATCATCGGATCGAGTTTCGATACCGCGTGCTCCTGGTCTATCAGCGGATCCAGGTACACCCAGTCTACATCATGTGTATAGCGCACCGTGGGATCTTTAAAATACTGCCGGGAAAGCATACTGCCTTTCAGCATCAGTGGAACCTGCAGTGCGGCCGCTCTGCGGATAAGGCCTTCTATGGCCAGCATCATTTTATGGGTATATTCAGGTGTCTGCATAGGTCATCATTATCATTTGGTTAACCATCCTTTATCCAGCATTACATTCGTATCATACACACAGTACTCTGCCTGTTGTTTATACAACTCCCAGCCACCGCTGCCAAGCACCTCCGTCAGCCGGCTTACCCGCTCCCTGAAAAGCGGCTCCGGCCCATATTCCCGCAGCGTAATAAAGCGGGTATCCGGATCGTTGCGCAGGGAATTTACCGAGAGATGCACTTCCTGCTTTTCACAAAGCTGCAATAACGCAGCCGGCTGTACGTAGTTGATTTTTCCATGCCACTCAAAGTAGAGGGCTGGTTCCTGCCACGTAGCCGCCTGATCAGCGGGAATTTCTATTTTCACGCGGTTTACGGTATAACCCGCCGACAGTAACCGGCCGCACAGCATATCCGTATCCGTTAGTACGGTATCCAGCGATGTGGCATACAACACTTTAGTTAGCATAGGCTGCCTGATACAGGCTCCCCTGGATAATTCCATCAGCAGTGGTTTGGCGCCTTCTAACGTACAACATTGTACGAAAGCGTTTGTCTCTTCCGCCGGCAGACCGTCGACGGTCAGGTGAATTTCAAATGGTATTGTCATTTTCAAGGTCGCAATTTAGACAATACTTTTTGCCTGACCATCTCTGCTGACCTGAATTTACAGAATGATCAGTTCATGTTGTGCTATTCAACAACCCGCGTACCCAGCCAATAAAATGTATTACCAACGGTATCACCACCACTCCCTGCAACATTCCGGTTACTTCAAACAATGCATCATTGGGCAACTCATACATGGAAGGCGGGAAAAACATCGCCATCCCGCGGGCAGACAAGCCACCGAAGTACAGCACATTCTTCAGCACATGATTATACAATCCCTCATAAGTACCGATCATCATCACAGATAGCAGTAACACCAGACTCCCGAAAACCCAGGCCCAACCGCTTCTATCGGCCTTTTGCTGCAGCACACGGTTCAGCAACAGTGTAACAAGGATCATCGGCACACTCATAAAAAGGATATGCATACGCCAGGGCGTATGATAAACAACTGCGCCATAGGCGTGGTGAACAGAGGTAAGTATCATCAGGATATTGCTATAAAGACTTACTTTGCCTTGCTCTTTTTTTACTGGCTTCAACATGTTTTGTATTTTTATACCAGCAAAGCTAAAGCGGGCCGGGAGGGCAATCAAGTAGTTACCGGATGGTAACTATTCACTTTTTTTAAAATTTTCGGGAGATGGAAATAACAAATCAGCACTATGATGCGGGCATCTGCCCGGTGAGCAAAACAATAGCACTCATCAGTGGAAAGTGGAAACCCGTGATTTTGTATTTAATCCGGCAGGACATTAACCGGTTTGGACTACTACAGGAGAAAATGCCCCGGATCAGCAAAAAAATACTGACCGGACATTTAAGAGAGCTGGAAAAACACGGACTGATCAGCCGCGAAGTGATCGTCAGCAAGCACCCGCAAATCGTTATCTATCACCTCACCGGCAGCGGTATCTCCCTGCTCGGCCTTACAGCGCAAATCTTTCAATGGGGAAATGAAAACCTCTGTCAGAATACAATACCGATATTAAATACGCTCGCATTCACCGCACGGTCGCCAAAGTTCACAACATGAGTGTCGGCATCCACGCTATCTGGATAACGATATTGGTATCCCCGGTAGATATAGGATGCAAACACGCCTATTTTGGAAAAATGCCAGGCCACACCTGCCCCTACGCCATAAAAATATTTTCCTGATTCATTAAATGTGATCATCTCCTGCCCGGTCCCGTTAGACACCGGTGCAGTACGATCTACATTATAACCGTTGCGCCCAAACTGTCCGGTGATATAAGGATCGATATGCAGAAAGCGATGCTTGATCTTCACATCCGCAAACACCGGGATCAAAGTATGATCATTGTAGGAAGTTACTTCCACTCCCGGTCCCACACTGATAAAATGATTCAGCAACTCTACATTGGCGATCACGCCGCCACCGGCGTTGCCGTCATGTATCATCCCATAGGCATATCCGTAGAGCAGCTTCTCCCGCTGCCCCAGCGTTACAAGGGGAAGACACAATAAAAAAAGTCCGATATACTTCTTCATAAACCTGTATTTTTCTGCATGTCGTAAAAACCTCTTCTATCTTAACAAACGGTACCGGATATTGTTGGCGGTGCAACACGGATGAAACCGCCGCCAAAAAATACTTGTTCATTTTCCGGTTGCCACCCCCCTACAACTAACGTACTTTTGAGAAAAAGATATACATGCTGACGGATGAAATCATGTACCAGGCGCTTCTCGACAAAAATGCAGCTTATGAAGGCAGCTTCATAGCAGCGGTAAAAACAACAGGGATTTTTTGCCGCCCCACCTGCACCGCCAGGAAGCCCAAAAAGGAAAATGTAGAATTCTTTAAAACCACCAAAGATGCCATCACCAAAGGATACCGGCCATGCAAAGTTTGCAGCCCGCTGGAAAAACTGAATGAAACACCTCCCGTGATCAAAGAAATCCTCAAGGAACTGCAAACAGATCCTTCCCGGAAATTCCGGGACAGCGACCTCGTCAGCAAAGGAATAGAACCAATCACCATCAGAAGATGGTTCCTGAAAAATCATGGTATCACCTTCCAGGCCTATCAGCGCATGTTCCGCATTAACGCCGCCTTCAAAAAAATACAACATGGCGAATCGGTAACTGCAGTCGCTTTTGATACAGGCTATGAATCCCTCAGCGGATTTTCTGATTCCTTTAAATCAATATTCGGTGTAGCGCCATCACAGAGCAAAGATAAACAGCTGATCAATATCACAAGACTCGAAACCCCGCTGGGTACCATGTTTGCCGCCGCTGTGCAACAGGGTATCTGCCTGTTGGAGTTTACCGACCGGAAAATGCTGGAAACAGAATTGAAACAACTGGCCAAACTGCTCAATGCCAATATCCTCCAGGGAAGCAACCCGCATTTTGAGGTATTGCAACAACAGCTGGAAGAATACTTTGAGGGCCGCCGCAAAACATTCACCGTGCCACTCTATACGCCCGGTACACCTTTCCAGCAATCCATCTGGAATATCCTGCGCGACATCCCCTATGGCACCACCCGCTCCTATAAGCAACAGGCCATCGTTGCACAACAACCGGAAGCCATCCGGGCAGTAGCCAATGCCAATGGCATGAACCGGATCTCCATTCTTATCCCCTGTCACCGCGTAATCGGGGAAGACGGCCACCTCACAGGCTATGGTGGCGGTATCTGGAGAAAGCAATGGCTGCTGGACCTGGAACAAAAAAACCGGTAACAAATCCCACTCACTTAAACCCACTATCATATTATGACCAGGAACCCTGGCCGCCATTCCAAATGGCTGGCACTGACCGTTATTTTAACGGCCCCGCTACTTTATGTCATTGATATATTCATTATCAACATGGCCATACCCGGCATCAAAAGCGGTATACACGCCACAGACGGGGAAATACAGCTGGTTATTGCCGGATACCTGCTAGGCAGCGCCTCCTTCCTGATCACCGGCGGGAGAGCCGGTGATTACCTCGGCAGAAAAAAGATCTTCTTCTGGGGAATGTTTTTCTTCACCCTCACCTCCTGCGGCTGCGGATTATCACAAACACCGCCGCAACTCAATATCATGCGCTTTCTCCAGGGAGTGAGTTCTTCACTCATGGTACCACAATCCATTGCGCTGATACAGGTATTGTTTCCGGGTCAGCAGGAAAGAGCCAAAGCCATTGGCTGGTATGGCATCACCCTCAGTATTGCAGCTATCATCGGACAGATGCTCGGTGGCTACCTGGTAGCTACTCATTTCCTGATACCCGGCTGGCGGCTGATCTTCTTCATCAACTTACCAGTAGGAATCCTTTCTATGTGGGCCATCCGGAAATTTCTCGACGAAACACCCAAAGACACCGGGCAGCAATTTGATTACTCCGGCGCCCTGATCCTTACCACTGGTCTTGTATGTCTTATTTATCCGCTGACAAAAGGACGGGAAATGGGCTGGCCACTATGGGCCATCGGCCTGATGATATGCTCCGCCTTCATTTTCGTATACTTTATCCGTCACCAGCAAGCAAAGATTCAGCTGCGGCAAGGCAGCCTGATCGACACGGCCCTCTTTAAAATCCGGGAGTTCAACATCGGGCTGATCGCCGTACTCTTTCACTTCATGATGCATACTGCTTTCCTGCTCATGAGCGCGGTGTACCTTCAGAACGGGCTTGGCTATACGGCGCTGGATTGCGGCGCCTGCTTCCTCCTTCATGCCGTACTATTCATGATCTCGTCTATGCTGGCCGCCAGGCTGATTGTGAAATTTGGGAAAAGTGTGTTACAGACGGGTCTTATCATTATCCTCAGCTCCTTCTTACTCCAGATACTATTTTTCAGACCCGGGGTAGGCAGTACACCGGTGGTATTGCTGATAGGTTTATATGGCCTGGGGAACGGACTGGTATTACCTTTCCTGCTCAACATCGTGTTAAAAAGTGTACCGGTAAAGTTTGCGGGCGTAGCTGCAGGGGTATTCTCTACGTTCCAGCAAACAGCTTCTGCACTCGGCATCAGTATACTCGGAGGAATCTTCTATAGTGTGATCAACGGTTATCATACACTGCCGGATTACAGCAAAGCGCTCAACCGGGGCCTTGCCGGCAGCATCGTTTGCCTTGGGATAGTCGCCTGGATGCTACACCTGTTGCCCCAAACCACCGGCAGGAACGACAACGATATTGCTACGGAAGGCATCTGAATAAATGACGGACTGGTTTCCTTATATTTAGCAGCAATTGTAACCCGCCTGTTTCTTCTTTCCGGCAACAGGCCTTCAATACAGTGCTTATGACCTATATTCAACGCAGACATTTTTTAAAAGCGAGTGCTTTATCTGCCCTCGCCGGTGCTTTGCCACTGGGTTCCCACGCTACCCCTGCCCCCGGTTTTACGGATCCTGATAAGGATAGCGAAAAAATTTATTTTATTAACGATGGCATTTTTTACAGACCATTCGATTATCTGCAACAATTGCAAATGATCCAGCAAAAACATCCGATCGGCCGGGATTTTTACGGAACAGATGGCACCATGAAAGAACTGCTGGACAAATGCTGTGAAATCACCGGGAAAGAAGCTGCCGTGTATTTACCCTCCGGTACGCTGAGTAATCAGTTGGCGTTGCAGGTGCTCTCTGGCGAAAATCCCAAAGTAATGGTACAGGAAAGCAGCCACGTGTACCGCGATGAGGCAGATGCGTCGCAAACTATCTTTCACAAAAGACTGATTCCTTTAGGAAAAGACCATGCTACTTTTACCCTGGAAGAACTCAAAGCAGCGGTAAACTGGCACAAAACAGAAGAAGCCTTTGAAGCCCCGGTGGGCGCGCTTTCTATCGAAACGCCCGTGCGGAGATACACCAATACTTATTTTCCGCTGGAAGAAATCATCCGCATCACCGACTATTGCCGCGAACAGGGTATCAAGACCCACCTCGACGGCGCCCGGTTACATATTTCTGCCGCCTTTACCGGCAATAAAGTGATCGACTACGCCAAACACTTTGATACCGTATATCTCTGCCTGTATAAATATCTCGGCGCACAGGGCGGCGCTGTACTCTGCGGCGAAAAAAAGGTGATCGATAAAATGCCCCACCTGATAAAAGTACATGGCGGCGGTATTTTCACCAACTGGGGGAACGCTGCCATGGCCTTGCATCACCTGCAAGACATTGACCAGGTGCTGCAGGCAGCTATTACAAAAGCACAATCGCTCTTCAAATCGCTGAACACCCTCGGTGGACTGGAAATCACTGCGCGGGAAAGAGGTACCAATATCTTTGACCTCCGCTTCGATAAAAAGATCGACACTGTAAAAATGGCGCACTGGCTGCGGAATGAACAAGGCATCATTGTGGGTCAGCCACAACCATACGGAGCATCCAGGATGATGGTAAATGCCACGATATTAAGAAGAGATAACGCCGCCATTACGGCTGCATTTAAAAGTGCTTTGAAGGCCGGCAGCTGATATTCACAACCTGCTCAACGCTGCCCGGATAGTTCGTTTATCCGTCTCCGTTCTTGCGAGTAAAAGTGCTTTTTGCAGATGGCCTTTTGCCCGGTCATTATCAATGCCTGTATACAGTTCACCCAGCAACACATAATAATAATGATTGTCCGTCAGTTGCAGTTGCGCTGCCGCTGCAATGGCGGCGGCTTTACCATTGGCTTTGGAAAGGGCGTAGGTCCGGTTCAGCGCCGCTACCGGCGACCATACCATTTGTAGCAAACGGTTATAGAGTTGGAGGATATGCTCCCACTTTTCCGGACTATCCTCTTTCCGGGTATTCCACCAGGCAATGCTGGCTTCCAGGTGGTATCGCGACAACTTTTTATCGCCACCGGATGCCTGATGCAGATGCCACGCCCCTTTGGCAATAAGTTCCTCATTCCAAAGCGATTCATCCTGGTCCTGGTACAGGATAATTTCCCCGTTTTCACTTTTCCGGGCTTCAAACCGGGACGCATGAAAACACATCAGGGCAAAGAGTGCATTTACTTCCGGCTGGTTGGTCACTTCATTTTCTATCAGCAGATAAGTTAAGCGCATGGCTTCCAGGCAAAGATCTTCACGCAGTACGGCATCCTGACTTTCAGAATAATACCCTTCATTAAAAAGCAGGTACAATGTAGTAAGCACCGTATCCAGGCGTTTTTTGATGTCGCTTTCCCCGGGAAGTTCCAGCTGCACTTTCTCTTCCCTCAGTTTCTCTCTGGCTCTGAATAACCGCTTGTTGATGACTTCTTTATTCGTCAGAAAAGCATCCGCAATTTCGGTGATACCAAAACCACAGAGAATGCGAAGCGCAAGACCGATCTGCGCTTCTGTAGAAATAGCCGGATGACAGATCGCAAACATCATCTGCAACTGACTGTCCGTTATATTTTTATCAGACAGGTCAATGTCGGGTGTCTCATTACCGGAAGCATCTGGCTGTAATTGTCCGGCTATTTTTGTTGTAAAGAGATGATGCCGCTGCAGGTAATTCTTTGCTTTATTTTTGGCCACGAGATAAAGCCATGCAGTAGGGTTTTCCGGGATACCTTTATAAGGCCAGGTTTCCATGGCAGATAAAAAAGTTTCACTCGCGAGGTCTTCCGCCGTTTCCAGGTGTTCAAACCCGAATACCTTGCAGAGTACGGCGGTAATTTTCCGGAATTCCGTCCGGAATAAATGCGGTATCAGTTCCGGTTGTTTCATATAAAAAAGCCCCTGTTGCAGGGGCTTTAACTTATTTAATGACGATCTACGCGGCGCACTTCCACACTATTGCCATCGCCCTGTAATACAGGGCAGCCTTTGGCAAATTCCACCGCCTCTTCTACAGAGTCGGCTTTCACAATAATATATCCGCCAATAGTTTCTTTGATTTCACCGAAAGGTCCGTTGGTCACTACATTATGAGGACGCACCACGCGCGCATCGGCAAAAGGCAGGCCGTTACCTTCCACAAATTTGTTCTGGGCGGCAATACCCCCGATCCAGTCCATGGTTTGTTTCATCCAGACCTGGATCTGCTCCGGAGAGGCGACCTTATTACCATCCTCGTGTCTGAAAATCAGCATAAATTCATTCATGTCAAATAGATTTAAATGTGAATACTATACCTACAACAAACGGAATGGGAATAATTGGACAATGCCCATCATCAAATATAAAATTATTCCGGAAATACGTTCCTCTCCAGCCGGTATACCCGGAAACCGTCGTCTGTGATCACGCCTGTTTCCTCCCGGATTGCTTTTGCAGCTCTGCGGATCCGCTCTTTCCCGATCTCACATATATTTTTGTAACCAGCCTGATAAGCTTCACTCTTTTCGTCCGTAGCCTGTGGCAGCTGCACCAGGATAAATTGCCGTTGCTTGCCTGAAAGCGCGGCTATCGATAACACGGCATGTGCAGTGGTAGCTGATCCGGAAAAGAAATCCAGCACTATATCTCCTTCCGCCGTAGCCATAGAAATCAATTCACTGAGCAGGGACACCGGTTTTGAATATTCAAAAATGTGACGGTCAAATAATTTGTACATGTCCTTTTTGGCATTGTCGTTCGAAAACCGGTTATCCAGAAGGTCGAGAGAGGAATAAGCTTTGGTGCGTGCTTTTGTTTCTACTGTATACGCATGACCCTGGCGGGAAATGACGGCCCGCTCGTATGTTTTGGTATAAATGCGATAGCCGTTCCTGGATTGCTTCAATACCACGAAGCCTTGTTTGTATCCAAATTCATACAGTCCTTTACTCCATCTCCAGCAAAAATCACTGGCCGGATTACGTGCCTGCCGTTGTAACATCGCCTCCCGGGTGGCATTACCCGGCCGGAGTACCTGCCCCTCTATTTCAATTTCGTAATCCATGGAAGGAGAATATTGAATAGAGCTGTAATCCAATGTCTGACTCAGTTTATATTTCCCTCTTTCTTCTTCATATTCATCTGCATGGTCGTATCCCTGTGCTTCAAACGCATAGGGATTAAAGCAGGCGCCGGGTGAGCGGCGGTAACACAACACATAATCATGATTCTTCGCCACCATATGAGTGGATTTACCGGCTTTCTTGGTGATGCGTGGAAAGCAACTCACAAAGTTCATCTCTCCGAAAATTTCATCACACATACTACAGAGATGATGTAGTTCCCGGTCGTCGATAGACAAAAAGATAAGGCCTTCGGCCGAAAGCAGGGTACTGGCCAGTTTCAGGCGGGGATACATCATGGATAACCAGTTGGCATGATAACGGCTGGCGGCCTCCGGATTAACTGTTTGAATCGTTTTCTGCTGTGTAAAATTATCGTCGTATACAAAGTTTCTCCCGGTATTGTAGGGCGGGTCAATATAGATCATCTTTATTTTTCCGGCGTGGCTTTCCTGTAGTAATTTTAACACCTCCAGGTTATCGCCTTCTATATAGCTGTTTTGGGTGTTGTCGAAGTTAACGGATTCCGCATGCACCGGATACAGCCGATGAGTAGGCGGTTGATGGGCAGCAGCGAGAGCGGCACGTTTGCCGGGCCATTCCAGCCGGAAGCGTTCAGCGGGGCCCTCCACGGTAGCATGACTGATTTCCTGTTTCAGCATGTCAAAATCAATGGCGGGTCCATCGGCGGTTTCTACCACACAATTCGGGAAAAGAGCGGCGAGTTTTCCAAAATTTCCAGATGATTTTTCCATGCTGTTGATATGTAATTAAAATTGCCAGTCGGCTTTCTGCAACACCATATTATGCGCTTTCCATTCCTTTCCACCTACTACGATAGTAGTACCCTGCCCTGTGTTAATACGGAAGCCCATCTGTTCGTAACAGGTAATCGCATTATGATTCCACTCATATACGCTCAGATCCACAGCCGTATGATCCGTAGTGGTAAACAATAATTTCACCAGCTCCTTTACCACCTGTTTACCCAACCCTTTATTACGCATGCGTTGATCCCCTATCAGGATACGAGACAAACGGGGCATCTCTTTTTCGAAATTCAATTCACAATGACCAATCACATCGCCGGTTTCCGTCAGTCTGATCTTAAAGGGCCGCTTCTTTGTCTGATGAAGATAATTTTCAAGTTGTTCGTAGGTTAACGGGTAGGTAAACAACGGACCGGCAAACTGAACCAGTGCTTCTTCACTGTCGACCCATGACATAAAACGGTCGAAATCTTCCGGTGTAAATGTTTCCAATTGTATCATATCCCTAAATGTAGGGGATTGCCGCTACATTTACAAGCTGCCGGGTCGCGCCATGCGATACAACACATGTGCTTTCAGCGGGCTGTCATCCGCCACCATCGGGTGTTGGAAAGTACCTACCTGTTGCATACCCGCTTTCTGCATTACCCGCTCAGAGGGTTGATTGATAACAGCTGTAAACGAATAAATTTCGGAAAAATCAAACGTCTCGAACGCATATGACAAACATCGTATAGCCCCTTCCGTTGCCAGTCCCCGGCCCCAGGCATCCCGCCGCAAGCGCCAGCCTATTTCTGTACAAGGGGTAAAATATGCATCAAAACGCGGGGTGGACAACCCGATGAACCCGATAAATTTTTGGGTAGATAGCAGGTCTACTGCATAAAGACCGTAACCTTTCTCTGAAAAGTGTTGCCTGATCCGGGCCACCATGGCTATGGAATCCTGCTCCGGCAACGTCGCCGGGAAAAATTGCATCACCTCCGGGTCTTTGCCCATTTCACAAAAAGGAACCAGGTCGGTTTCTTCCCAGTAACGGAAGCCAAGACGCGCGGAGGTGAACAGATAATCTTTCATCAGGAAAATAATTGCCCAAAGGTCCGTATTTCTTTTGAATACAATTCCGGTTGTTCCAGAGCGGCAAAGCGGCCACCAACCGGCAGTTTACTGAACCGTTGCAGATTTACCCGGCGGGCGGCCCATTCTTCCGGTGTGTTACTGTCGGCCGGAAAAACAGATACCGCCGTAGGCACCATCGTTTTCGGCACCGGTTGAGGACCACCCTGCCCGAACATGGCACGCGCATCTTCCAGGTATCTCCTGATAGCGGTGTTGATGGTTTCAGTGACCCAATAGATCATGATATTGGTGAGTATTTCATCTTTGGTAAAACTGTTTTCGATATTTCCTTTCGTATCACTCCAGGCATAGAATTTCTCCAGGATCCAGGAGGCAAGTCCTACGGGTGAATCATTCAAAGCGTATCCGAGCGTTTGTGGCTTGGTGGACTGGATCATGTTAAACGCTCCTTCCATAAACCACCAGCCCTGGATAAACTGGCCAAACTCCTGCTCTGCGGGCGACATAGTGCTCCAGTCTTCCGTACCATTCGGATAACCGGTATCCGTGAGATGAATCGCTTTCACCTGCTCAGGGAATTGTTGCGCCAGTGAGGTAGTAATAGAGAAGTCGCCCGCAGCCAGGTATTGCTCATATCCGAGTACATCCGTCATCAGTTGACTGAACAGGCTGGCGGCCCTGGCGGAAGATACCGCCACTTTCTGTGAGAAGCCGAAACCCGGTATAGACGGGATAATCAGGTCGAAGGTAGTTTCGCCGGTAGTGAGCAGGGGGATAATTTTATAAAAGCGGAAAAACGAATCGGGCCATTCGTGTGTGAGCAGCAAGGGTTGTGAATTCGCATTTTTTCCTTTTATATAGGCGAAATGAAGCTGAACACCATCTACTTCAGCAGTGAATTGCGGAATGCTGTTCAACAGGGCTTCCTGTTTGCGCCAATCGAATCCCTGTTGCCAGTATGCCACCAGTTCTCTGAGGTATTGCGGATTGGTACCATAGTTCCAGCCGGCGTTTTCGGGTTCATCGGTCCAGCGGGTCTGTTTCAGGCGGAGTGCCAGGTCTTCCAATACGGTTTGCGGTACATCAATGTTAAAGGGCTGTAAAGCTTTCATAATTGTTTGTGTTTTGTGTGTTGGATAACTTCCGGAAACAAAGCTAGGAGGCCAAGGTGACAGCTGTTTGTCAGTTGAAAAAGCGGGAATGAAAATATTTTTTGAGAGATGCCATCTGCAGGGAATATGCGGTGCAAAAATTTCACCCCGCCCCTCCTTTCCCAAAAATATCTCCCAAAAAACTTGCATGCTTGAACGTTTAAGCATATTTTTAAAACATGAAGAAGGTCTCCCTGAAAGATATCGCTACAGCAGCTGGTGTATCCACGGCACTGGTGTCTTATGTATTGACTAACAAGGAGAAAGAGGCCCGCATCGGGGAAGAAATGGCTAAAAAGATTCGGGAAATAGCCCGGCAGCTGAACTATCAGCCCAATCATATTGCCCGCAGTCTGAAAAGCGGCCGCTCTTTTACGATCGGACTGATTGTCGCCGATATCTCGAACCCGTTCTTCGGCAACATTGCGCGGACTATCGAAGACGAAGCCAAGAAGAATAACTACACCGTTATCTTTGGCAGCTCCGACGAAAATGTAGATAAATCGCAGGACCTGATCCATGTGTTGCTGAACCGTCAGGTAGATGGATTGATCATTACGCCTACCGAAGGCTCGGAACAACAACTCCTGCAACTCCAGTCGCAGCATGTGCCATTTGTGCTGATAGACCGCTACTTCCCGGAGATTGCGGCCAACCATATTACGGTGAATAACCAGGAAGCGGCATTCCAGGCTGTTTCCCACCTGGTGAAAGCCGGGAGGAAGCGCATTGGCATGGTAGCCTATAAAACAACACTGCAACATATCAGTGAGCGGATTCAGGGCTACCAGGCGGCTTTGCAGCAGCATGAGTTGCCTGCGCCCGCCAGTTTGCTCAAAAGGGCGCGTTATTCCCACCTGAAAACAGATATAGAAACAGCCATCGACGGGTTACTGAAAGGTAAACACCCGGCCGATGCCCTTTTCTTTGCCACCAATAGCCTGGCCATAGAAGGACTGAAATATATCAATACCCTGGGTATACACATACCCAACGATCTGGCGGTGATCACCTTTGACGAAGCAGAAGCGCTGGACCTGTTTTATGCACCGGTAACGTTCGTAAAACAACCCATTCTGGATATGGGAAAAGCCGCAGTACGTGTGCTGTTGGATCAGATCAAAGACAATACCACCGCCGTTTCCAATATTTGCATCGATACCACGCTGATCGTGAGAAAATCCTGTGGCAGCCAATGATCCTATCAGCAGTATCTTTTTTAAATGACCCTTTTGCTTAAACGATAAAGCATTGTTAAGCATCCACTGTAAAACCTAATCTTTTAATACCACGCATGATGAAAAAACTATTGTTCCTGTCTTTTATTGCGCTCTTCAGCTGGACCATCACCAGCGCCCAGCAACCGTTCAATGGTCTGGACATGAATATGGGCAACCTTTACCGTTTGTCGGACGCCAAAACGCGGTCCATCAGTCCGGAGAACTTCACCGGCGAGCCCGGCAAAGGCGGCATGGCCACACTGGAAAAGGGTAATGCCAGTGGCGCCGCCAGGGAACTGGGCCAGGGCTGGAAAGTAAATCCATACATTCATATAGAACCCGGCAAAACTTTTACCCTGGCAGAAATTACCGGTCCGGGCGCCATACAGCATATCTGGATGACCCCTACCGGCAACTGGCGCTACTCCATTCTCCGTTTCTACTGGGACGATGAAACCACCCCTTCTGTAGAAGTACCCGTAGGTGATTTCTTCGGCATGGGATGGGGCGAATATGCCCCCCTCAATTCATTGCCGGTATGTGTAAATCCCGGCAGCGCATTCAACTGCTACTGGGCCATGCCCTTCCGCAAGAAATGCCGCATTACCATGGAAAACATCAACGCGGAAAGAATGACCCTCTACTACCAGGTAGATTACACCCTCACTACGGTACCGGAAGATGCGGGTTACTTTCACGCACAGTTCCGCCGCAACAATCCTGTAAAAGACGCCAGTTTCACAATGATAGACGGCGTAAAAGGCAAGGGCCAGTACGTAGGTACTTACCTCGCCTGGGGCGTTAACAACAACGGCTGGTGGGGCGAAGGAGAAATTAAATTCTTCATGGATGGCGACAAACAATATCCTACAATCTGCGGTACCGGTACGGAAGACTATTTCTGCGGCTCCTATAACTTCGATACCAAAGGCCGTTACCAGGAATTCTGCACGCCCTATTCCGGATTATCACAGGTAATACGCCCGGACGGATTATATAAATCACAGCAACGTTTCGGCCTGTACCGCTGGCACATCATGGATCCCATCCGTTTTGAAAAAGAACTGAAAATCACCATCCAGGACCTGGGCTGGCGCAGCGGCGGACGTTATCTGCCCCAGCAATCCGATATCAGCAGCGTTGTGTACTGGTACCAGCGCGAACCACATGCGCCTTTCCCAAAACTGCCGTCGATGAATGAACTGGAAGTAAACTAATCACAAAAAAACAGGAAGATGAACAGAACTTCGTTAATTGGATTACAACTGATCGGACATAATTTTTCAGGTGAAGGCGACCATACCTTCCGTGCCTTCGCGCCGCAACAGCAGCAATGGCTTCCGCAGGAATTCCGGGAAGCCACCACCGGGGAAACAGATACCGCCCTGAACCTGGCAGCACAGGCATTTAATATATACAAGAAAACCTCCTCCGCGCAAAGAGCCGCTTTCTTAACCGCTATCGCAGAAGAAATAACGGCTTTGGGAGATGAACTCATCCACGTAGCGGCATCGGAAAGCGGATTGCCACTGGCCCGCCTGCAGGGAGAGCGTGATCGTACTACCGGGCAGCTACGCCTGTTTGCAGCATTACTAACAGAAGGCTCCTGGGTAAACGCCCGTATCACCACACCCACTCCAGATCTGCGCCAGATGCAGATTCCTATAGGCGTTACCGGTATATTCGGTGCAAGTAATTTTCCGCTGGCCTTTTCTGTTGCCGGTGGAGATACCACCGCTGCGCTGGCTGCCGGTTGCACCGTCGTATTCAAGGCGCATCCCGCACATCCGCACACCTCCCATTTAACTGCCACGGCTATACGCAAAGCATCCCTTCGCACCGATATGCCCGATGGCGTATTTTCCCTGCTCCATGGCACCTCCCATGAAACCGGGCAATACCTGGCCGCACATCCACTGGTGGCCGCCATTGCCTTTACCGGTTCTTTCCAGGGCGGCAAGGCACTATATGATACGGCTACACGCAGAGCCGTACCCATTCCGGTATATGCAGAAATGGGCAGCGTAAACCCCGTATTCTTTTTACCGGGTATTTTACAGGAACAAGGCGCCGCACTGGCCACCGCCTTCCTGCAATCCCTCACCATGGGCACGGGGCAGTTCTGCACCAATCCCGGTTTGTTTCTCACTTCGGCAGGGGATGCCAGCGAAGCTTTTATCCACGCATTACAACGGGGCATCAGCAGCATGCCCACCGGGTATATGCTCACACCGGGCATTCTAAAGGCCTACCAGCAGGGCATTGCTACCTTACAGGAACAAGGAGTTACCTTATTGGGTAAAGCTGGCAGCGCGGATCAACAGGCCACTCCCAGCCTGTTGCAGATCACGGCCGCACAGGCACTTGAAAATCCCGCGCTCTGCCACGAAGTATTCGGTCCTTCTTCCCTCCACATCCATGCAGGCGGCATAGAAGAACTCTATACACTGGCCAGACGCCTGGAAGGTCAGCTCACCGCCACCATCCACGGCACTACAGATGATCTGCAGGAACACGCTACATTGATCGACATCCTCCGGGAAAAAGCCGGCAGGATCATCATCAATGGTTTTCCTACAGGCGTAGCCGTTAGTCATGCAATGGTACACGGCGGACCATGGCCTGCCACTACCCCCGCTGCGGGCACTTCTGTAGGTACGATGGCCATCTATCGTTTCTGCCGCCCGGTATGTTACCAGGACTTTCCCGCCTATCTCCTGCCCCCTGAACTCCAGGACGGCAATCCCTTACAGATATGGCGGCAGATCAACGGTGAACTCTCTAAAAATCCCTTATAAACACTACTTATGGATCTTGGCTTAAAAGATAAAATCATCCTCGTTACCGGCGGCGCCAAAGGCATCGGCGCCGCCATCTCTTCGGTACTGGCGCAGGAAGGCGCCATTCCGGTGATCATCGGCAGAAGCGAAGCCGACAACCTGCAACAGGTGGAACGCATTGAACAGGCCGGTGGCAAAGCCGCACAGGTAGTAGCAGAGCTTACACAACCGGAAGCCTGCAAAAAGGCAGTAGCCGCAGTGGTGAATTTATTTGGCCGCATCGACGGCCTCGTGAACAATGCCGGCGTCAACGATGGCGTAGGACTGGAAAAAGGAAATTATGAAGCGTTTATGCAGTCGCTCCACCGCAACCTGGTACACTACTACCTGATCGCTCATCATGCTTTACCCCAGCTGAAAAACAGCAAAGGCGCTATTGTGAATATCACCTCCAAAACCGCAGAAACCGGCCAGGGAAATACCTCCGCCTATGCCGCTGCCAACGGCGGCCGCAATGCTCTGACGCGCGAATGGGCCGTAGAACTGCTTCCTTACAGCATCCGTGTAAATGCCATCGTGGTGGCTGAATCCTGGACACCGCTGTACGAAAGCTGGATCAACACCTTCGCCGACAAAGCCTCCAAACTGGCCAGCATCGTGGAACGCATCCCACTGGAAAAACGCATGACCACTCCGGAAGAAATTGCACAAATGACCGCCTTCCTGCTGTCGGAAAAATCAAGTCATACTACCGGGCAACTCATTCATGTAGATGGCGGGTATGTACATCTCGACCGGGCACTGGTATAAATGATAATAACTGTATATCAATGAAAAAAACGATACTGAAAATCCATCCCGGCGACAACGTATGGGTAGCGCTGCAAAACATCACCGCCGGTACCGCCGTATCAGATGGGGATATAACGGTAACAGCTATACGCGATATTGCCGCCAAACATAAAATGGTGATCCAACCTATCGCGAAAGATGGGCCCATCCTCATGTATGGCGTACTGGTAGGCCTGGCCAACGAAGATCTCGCCGCTGGTGAACTCATCACCACCAAAAATATCCGGCATGCCTCCGGTCAGTTTGCCGTGAGCGGAGAGCGCCACACCGGATGGACACCACCGGATACATCTCCCTGGGAAAACCGCACCTTTATGGGCTATCACCGTAAAGACGGCCGCGTAGGCACCGGCAACTACTGGATCATTATTCCGCTGGTATTCTGCGAAAACCGGAATGTACAACTGCTGCATGAAATGCTGGTAAAAGAACTAGGTTACAAGGAACCATCTCCCTATGAAGCCTTGCTGCAACAAATGCTGCGCCATTTCAAACAGGGCGCCCCTGCCGTGAAAACCGCCACCCTACCGCTTCCCGGACGTACCTTCCCGAATGTAGATGGTATAAAACTACTGACCCACACTATGGGTTGCGGCGGTACAAAAGATGACGCACGCACGCTTTGCGGATTGCTGGCAGGTTATATCACGCATCCCAATGTAGCCGGCGCCACTGTACTCAGTCTAGGTTGCCAGAACGCACAGATCAGTATCCTGAAAGAAGAAATTGAAAAAAGAGTGCCCGGCTTCGACAGAACCGTGATATGTCTGGAACAACAACAGACCGGCTCTGAAAAGGAATTGATCACGCAGGCACTGCAGCAGACTTTCGAAGGACTCACACATGCCAACACCTTTCAACGGCAACCTGCCCCACTCAGCAAATTATGCCTGGGTATGGAATGCGGCGGCTCCGACGGCTTCTCTGGTATCTCTGCCAACCCCGCCGTAGGCAAAGTAGCCGATATCATAGTGGCGTTGGGCGGCTCTGTGATCCTTTCCGAATTCCCGGAACTATGCGGCGTGGAACAGGAACTCAGCGATCGCTGTGTTACTACGGACATGGCTGCACGCTACGTACAACTGATGCGCGATTATGCCAGCAGAGCAGAAGCAGTAGGCTCCGGCTTCGACTCCAACCCTTCTGCCGGAAACATCCGCGATGGACTCATTACCGATGCGATCAAATCTGCCGGCGCCGCCAAAAAAGGAGGTTCTTCCCCGGTGACCGATGTAATAGATTATCCCGGCCGGGTGCAACGCCCGGGGCTGGCATTGCTGTGCACACCCGGCAGCGATGTAGAATCCACCACCGCCGAAGTAGGTGCCGGCGCCAATGTGGTATTGTTTACCACCGGCCTCGGAACGCCTACCGGTAACCCGGTAACACCGGTCATTAAACTATCCACCAACAGTACACTCGCAAACAAAATGCATGATATCATTGACCTCGATACCGGACCGGTGATCAGTGGCGACGCCACTATTGAAGCTATTTCAGATAGCATCCTGGAGATGGTGATCGATACGGCCAGTGGAAACTATACGACCAAAGCACAACTCCTCGGACAGGATGATTTTATCCCCTGGAAGAGAGGCGTATCGCTGTAATTGCTCATTTTATTTCAAGCTTAATGCTAACGTTATGAAATCTTTCCTTCTCTACAGTTGCCTTGCAGCAGGACTCTTTGCCTGCAATAACGGCCACACCACAAAAGAATCATCACCCATGAAGCCTGTCAACTTTGGCGAAGACGTTGCTTTTCTGCAACAGCATCTGAAAAATGTGGTCGTCTTGAAAAACAATGACGACAGCAGCCGGCTGGTGGTCACGGGCGACTACCAGGCCCGCGTGATGACCAGCACCACCGGCGGCGACAAAGGTAAAAGCTTTGGATGGATCAATTATCCATTAGTGTCCTCCCAAAAGTATGCACCGCATATCAATGCCTTTGGCGGCGAAGAACGCTTCTGGCTGGGTCCTGAAGGCGGTCAGTATGCGTTGTTTTTTCCTGCCGGTAAAACCTTCGACTTCGCCAACTGGCAAACGCCCGGTCTGATAGACACCGCGCATTATGCCGTTACAGCACAATCAGATAATACAATTACCTACGAACAAACAGGCGCCCTGCAGAATTATAATGGCAGCACGTTTCAATTACAGATCAGCAGAACCATCCGCCTGTTGAACAACGGGAATATCAGTACCCGTTTAGGAATCGCATTACCAGCCGGTATCAGCGCAGTGGCCTACGAAACAGACAACACCGTCACCAATAAAGGCGACAGCGCCTGGCAGGAACAAAATGGATTACTGAGCATCTGGTTGCTGGGCATGTTCAAACCATCAGATCAAACCGCCATCGTAGCACCCTTCCAGCCCGGACCTGATGCCAGGCAACATATCACCGATGATTACTTTGGTAAAATTCCGCCTCAAAATTTACAGGTAAAAGACAGCCTGCTGTTATTCCGTGCAGATGGGAAGTCGCGCGGAAAACTGGGCCTCTCTCCACTCGTAGCGCGTAAAGGCGCGGGTAGCATCGACCTGGAAAATAATACGCTCACCGTACTCCTCTATGAAGTAGTACCCACCGGCCGCTATGTGAACTCCAAATGGGAAATACAGAAAGAACCGTTTAAAGGCGATGCGGTGAACTGTTACAACGATGGCCCACTGGCCGATGGCACGCAAATGGGACCATTCTATGAAGTAGAATCATCTTCAGATGCACGGCCACTCAAACCAGGCGAATCGCTGCAATACCGCCAGGTAACCATGCATTTTGAAGGCGACCGCAAAGCACTGGCTACCCTCGCGATGCAGCTGTGGCAGCTGCCGCTGGAAGACGTACAACATTTCCTTACCAACAAATAATTGTCAAATGGACATCATTCGTATTTATAAAACCACCCGTATCCTGCTCATTGCACACCGGGATGAATACTATACTATTGCGGCCAGCTGGAACGATTTTGTAAACCGGGAAGGATTGTACCAGCAGGTACTGAACGATCTGAAAGGATTATCGCCCATAGACAAAACCACCGCCGATATACTGCTGGCAGAAGAACTGATGCCGCCTATCGGATCACAGGAAGTATGGGCGGCGGGCGTTACCTACTACAGGAGCCGCACGGCCCGTATGGAAGAATCCGAGATCTCCGGCGGCGCTACTTTCTATGATAAAGTGTATGTGGCAGAACGCCCGGAATTATTCTTCAAAGCTACGCCACACCGCGTTTCCGGTCACCGGCAAACGGTATACATCCGCCAGGATTCTTCCTGGGATGTACCCGAACCGGAACTGACCCTGTTTATCAGCAGTCATGGCACCATCGAAGGTTATACGATCGGCAACGACATGAGCTCCCGGAGCATAGAAGGAGAAAATCCATTGTATCTGCCCCAGGCAAAAGTTTATGAGAAATGTGCCGGACTAGGTCCCTGTCTCATGGTACCGGATGCACCCATACCTCCGGATACTCTCATACACATGTCTATTTACCGCAACAACCAGTTGCAGTATACCGATAATGTGCCCATCAGCCAGATGAAGCGCAGTCACGAAGAACTGGTAAGTTTCTTATACCGGGGATGTGCCTTTCCGGAAGGTTGTTTCCTGATGACCGGTACCTGCCTGGTACCCGGCAACGACTTTACCTTACAGGACAATGATCGCGTGGAAATCAGTATCGATCATATCGGTCAGCTGATCAACGATGTGCAGACCTGTCGTTTATAAATACCGGGTGTCTCTGCTTCATGCGGTGAGCAGAGACACTTCTTTTCCTGCTACTACTGCGCGTTTCGCCGGAATACTTCCCTGTACTACCGTTAAAGCAGGTACGCCTTTTTTCCAGCTCACCGTTCCAAAGCCTTTATCAGTGGCGATGAAACTGGTGAAATCGCCCACCTTTGAATCGATGTAAATTATTTGTTCCACCGCATCATAACGAACACCAGTAAGTCCCTGCAACAGGCCATAGCTCGATAAAGCACGGGCATACCAATGGCCGCATTCATATTCATTGAACGGATTACGCACCGTACCGTTATAACGCTCCCGGCAGATGCGTACAATTTCCAGTCCCTTTGCCACTTCGCCCTGGAGCATCAGGTGGGAAGCCACCTGGTATTCGATGCCCGTCCACACTTCATTGCTATACACAAACGGCAACGACAACATCCCTCCTTTGGGCCAGGAACAAAGCAACAGGCCGCCTTCTCCGCCTAACGCATAAGTAGAGCGCTGCGGATTTTCATGTTCGCGCAGATCATGCCTGAGATTATACTTATGTACTGACAGTAAATGTTTTTTTGTTTTCGCAGCATCTACCGGTTCAGGCAAACCACATACCCTGGCTATCCAGGAGCCGAGAATACCGTCCGACAGGCATCCGGCGCCATATTGATATTTGGGTCCTTCCTCTTTCAGCAGTGCCAGTGCTTCCGGCGCATATTGCGTATTAAACGACTGCGCTTTTACCGGATCCGGTGCTGCTAAACCGGTCCATTTTATTTGCTGGATAAAATACTCCCCGTTATAGAGCTGTGTTTCCAGGTATTGTTTTCCTTGCTGATAAAGGGAAGTATAGGAAGATACATTCTCACCAAGATGTTTACCCATAGCGGTAAAAGCCGTGAGTGCACCAAGATAAAAACTGGTGCACATACTCGTAGGGCCCCAGAACTCAATGTCATAGGTGTTATGATGTGGTTCTTCCACGATACCTTTTCTTTTCGGATCCCAGGTACGGATGCAATAATCCATACTGGTTTTTACCAGCGGAAACATTTGTTTCAGCCAGTGGTTGTCACCACTGATGCGCCAGTCGCGGTACACTTTCATAATGCCGCCCAACTGCCCGTCAGCTGCGGAGTGAAAATTATGCACCAGAGGAGAAATGGGAATATTTGCCCGGAATCCCTGGTGTCCTTCCGCGTTCTGGTTTTCGTGAAACTCTGTATGCCGCAGGCTCCGTTCCAGTGCGGGGAACAGGTGCGGCACTGCCTGCGCATAATTCCATACGTGCGTACAGGTACCATGACAACTGCCCCAGTTATCGCCCGAACCTTCCCAGCACCAGAAGCGGCCATCGTATTGCCGCATCACGGTAGCGGATTTCAGGATGGTGAGATTTGCCGCTACTGCTTCCAGTACTTCCGGTGGCAGGCTGCTGTTGTAAAAGGTATGGGTAAAGAGAGATGTTTGCCGTTGCAATTCATCATAATGGGCCAGCCAGTAAGCGGCTGTTTCCGCTATGTTCTTAAACCTGCTGCTGTACCAGGGTTGGTAATATTTTGCAGCAGATGTGTTGCCACTCGCGTCGTCGCCTATACGTAATTTCGAATCCGGTACGTACCAGGCCATCAGCAGACGGATTACCTTTTTGCCACCGGGCGCCAGCCGGAAAGGGACATATAAGGAACCACCCGGTGCATCATTGTCTACCGGCGCGCTGTTACGGGTGTCACCTGCTTTTACGGTATTCCACACCATCGTTAACGGATCAAACCAGCCTCCCCGGAACCAGCAATGGTCGGTAATAGTAGCCGGTTCCTCCGTAAACACAGCGAAGTCCCCTTTTTTCTCAGGGGCATCCGGCATGGCTGCCTGCGATAACACAAACCCTTGTCGTATAGGCTTCACCGTATGACCCGTATCCGCCTGCTTCATGAAGTTGCGGGCATGATAGGAAAATACATATTCTTCTTCGTGAGGACTGGTATTGGTAAAATGATATTCGATAGCGCCGAATGGCATACTGGCATGATCTTCATCGCCGGGAATAAAAGGACTCCAGCCTTTTAACTGCACCTGTAAAGGCCAGGCAGGATCTTTTAAGTGAATATCTGCAAAAGGAAAACGGGCTGTAAAAACGGCGTCTTTAAAGCGTGGCAGTCCCCAGGTGGCGCCGCCGGTGCCTCCCAGTCCGGCATCGCGCTGTCCGAACTTTTTCCAGTCGGGTACGCTGCCTTCCAGCACGCGGGCATGGCCGGGCATACTTTTAATGTTGATGGCGCCAAACATGGCGGGTTCGTAAAATATTTCGGGATTGTGACGTATAGAGAGATGTGATACAGCGCCGGTTCCTTCCAGGCAAAACATGCCGGCGCCAATGCCACCTATGGGAAAGGCGATGCGGTTGTTGTAAATCCCGGTGTATGCATCATTGAAGCTGCGGCCTTTCAGCGCGGCGTTTTGTACTGCATCTGCCGACAATTCCCCCGGTTCGGGCGTTAATGACGCATCTGGTGCTCCTGCGAGTGATACTGCGGGTAAGGCGGTGGCGCCCAAACAGGCTACTGCCATGTTTTTCAGGAAAAAACGCCGGTTATTGTTCTTTTTCATGTGGAATCAGTTTTGGGTGGTCTGCTACTGACTATCGCGGAATGCTTATACGTTTAAGCAATTACTGATATGGAAACTATCATTTTTTATTTAAGGATCCTAGCACCGGGGAAATTATTTTTGGGAGGCATCAGCATTCAGGGAATCGGGTGCTGCGTTACAAAGGCAAGGATATGCTTAATGATGGCTTCCGGGGGCAGTTTATTCACCCGCTCCATCACTTCAAGCGGCATACAGGTAAGAGGATCTATCCGCTCAATTTCGAGGTAGTAAGTATAGTTTCCTTCTTCGCCCCATCCGGAGATATAAACCAGGGTGTCTTTCCGTTTAATACCGATCGCGATGTTATCTCCATCCCAGAAATCGGTGAAGTCGAAAAAATCCTCTCCGAAGATCCCGTGAATTTCGCGGATGATATCCGGTATTCCCTTCTGTTTTTCCTGCCAGTCTTCCATGACAGGTAAAAATAAACATTTTATTTTTACCTGTCATGGCGCCGTAGCTTTACTTAAACCACTTTGCATACTCTTCAAAAAATCCGGCCGCCGTACGGGCAGGTTGCTGCAATACTGCTGCTACATCGCCGCTCACATAGGCAGCATCGCCGTTACGCTGCACCTCCGCATAGGCAAGAAAAGTTTGCACCGCCCATGCCGGCATTCCTTTTTGCTCCATTCGTTCCTTTGCCGCTGCGATGGTAAGGGGCACATAGGTCACCTCCTCCTGCAATACATTACTGATAAGAGTAGCCACCTGCCAGTAATTAAGCGCTTCATCACCGGTAAGGATGTAGGTTTGTCCGGCATGTTTCGCGGGCTCCTGCAATACGGTAAAGGCCACTGCGGCAATATCACGCAGATCTATATACGCCCGTTTACCATCGCCGGTAGCTTCGTAAATACGACGTTCGTCTTTGATCTTTTGTGCAAACTCACCCAGCCAGTTCTGCATAAAGCCGGTAGGCTGCAGGATGGTCCAGTCAACCCCGGAAGCCCTGAGCAGGTCTTCCACGGCCTTATGCGAGCTGCCGATGGCGGATTCCACTATATGCGGCGGAGAACTTTTCCCTGCGGAAGCCGAAGACAGTTTCACGATATGATTTACACCAGCCGCTTTTGCAGCAGTGATCACATTTCCCTGTTCTGCTATAAAGTTGATACTCATCCCTGACACCAGGAACACCGCGCTGCTGTTTTCCATCGTTGCAGGCAGGGAGGACAGCGTTCCCATGTCAGCCGTTTTCCAGGTGATAAATGGCAGCGGAAATGCTTTCGCACTATCGCGGGTTACCGCAATGACAGGTACCTCCGCCTGTGATAAATAATGCAGTAAGGCCGTTCCTATTTTCCCGGTGGCGCCGAATACGGTGACGTAACGTTTGTTTTCCATTTTAATGATTTAATTTAGTAACCCAAAGTTACCACCCGCCTGCTGCGGCAGTTAACGCCAGCGGAACTCTTATCAACGCAAAAAGAAGTATTATGAACGGCAGATGTCAGGAAAACAGCGTCCGTAATACGGCCGTCACTGAAAAACAATTCACCTTACAGGCCCCTTCCGGCTTTCAGCTACGGCTGCAGGAAATGACGTTTAATCACCTGGAGCTGCGCTGGGGCAGCTATGAAAATCCTGCTGCCCGGGAACTTTCTTTTCATCCGGACAAAAAGGCCATTGTTTCGCATTTCCGCCTGCAGGATGCCGGCGCTGCCAGCACCCATGCCATCCGGGAAAAAGAGTTTGTCATATACCGGGAAGCCCCGGAAGCGTATCAACTCCAGGTGCCTGCTACCCGTCATAAAACCCGTTCCTTTTTTGAACTGCTGGTGCCGGAAGATTTCTTTATGCAGCTCTTTACCACAGAAAGCAGATTCATGGACCGTTTTCAGCAAAACGAACAGGTGAATATTCCGTCGCCGGAGTTTACTGCCCGGATGCTGCCAGGCATGTACGCGATCATCCACGACCTGCAACATGCCCCTTTCACCGGTACATTGAAGGCAGCCTACCTGGAAACCAAAGCCACAGAACTGTTCCTGTCGCAGGTATGGCAACTGGACCAACCGGCCAACAGGATAAACAGCCGCCTCGCTGCAGATGATGTAGCGCGGCTACACAGCATCAAAGATTATATCTCCCGGCATTACAACCAGTCCCTTTCTATTACCGCACTGGCCCGTACCGCCGGCATCAATCAACTGAAACTGAAGAACGGTTTCAAAGCGCTGTTTCATACCACCGTGTTTGGATATATCGCTGAACTGCGGATGAACGAAGCAAAAAGATTGTTGCTGGAAGAAAAAATGATGGTAAATGAAGTAGCCGACAGGATAGGCTACAGATACCCGCAACATTTCACCGCCGCCTTCCGGAAAAAATTCGGCCTGCTTCCGAAAGACCTGAAAAATTAACCTGCCTCCTGGAAATGCGCACAGCGGCGCTGGCACAGGGCATTTTCATCTCCCGTAATAATAACAGGCACCCGAATTCAATGAATTTCACGGAGGCTTCCTATCTTTGCCCCCTTCAACGGACCGTATAAAACACCTGCATATGACAGCAACAGCATTACTACTCGACGGAAAAGCTTTATCCAAACAAATGGAAGCAGATTTAAAGATCAGGGTGGCACGAATTATCGAAAAAACAGGCGTGGTACCGGTACTGGCCACTATCCTGGTAGGGAACGACCCCTCTTCTGAAGTATATGTGAAAATGAAAGGCAACGCCTGTGAGCGCGTGGGCATGACCTCCGTAAAAGTACATCTGCCGGAAGAAACCACTACGGAAGAATTGCTGGCCGCCATCGACAAACTGAATAACGACGACCGTATCTGTGGTATCCTGTTGCAGCACCCGGTGCCTCACCAGATCGACGAAAGGGCCTGTTTTGATAAAATTGCGATCGATAAAGATGTGGACGGTGTAACCTGCCTGGGTTTCGGCCGTATGTCGATGAATGAACCTGCCTATGGCAGCGCCACTCCTGCAGGTATCATGGAGCTGCTGAAACATTATAAATTACCCATTGCAGGCAAACACGCTGTAGTGGTAGGCCGCAGCCCTATTCTCGGCAAGCCCGTAGCCATGATGCTGCTGAACGAGAATGCCACAGTCACCATCTGCCACTCCCGCACCAGCAACTTACCCGAACTGATCAAACAGGCGGATATTATTGTAGGCGCCGTAGGTAAACCTGAATTCATAAAGGCAGAATGGATCAAAGACAACGCCGTAGTGGTAGATGCCGGTTATCATACCGGTGGTATCGGCGATATTGAACTGGGACCATTGAAAGACCGCGCAGCCGCATATACACCTGTACCAGGTGGCGTAGGCCCCATGACCATCGCTACCCTCATTGCGCAAACAGTAGCATCAGCAGAAAAGAAAATAGCCTCTTAAAGGATATGGTATTTGAATTTATAGCGGAACCTTCTTTCGATTTCCTGACCAGCTTCGGCAGGCAGATTGGTGTACCTGTACACAATAACAGTCTGAAAATTCCGGCTTCCCTCGGTGAGGGAAGTATCCGGAGAATAGAACTGGGAGATGATTTCAAAGGGATCGTTCACCGCTACCGGCTTCACCAGGACTTTGTGCTCCGGCGCAAAGCTCCTGCGGTGCCACAGGATCTCATCACCATTATTCTAAACAGCAACGAAACACCCGGTAAATGGATGTCTACCGGGCAAGGCGACATCTCCTTCTCGAAAAACAATGATTCCGCTGTACAAATTGCCTCTACCGATATAGATACCGAAACCTTCTTCCCCGCTCATACCGATATTTACTTTATGGTAATCGGGGTCAGCTCCATTGTGTTAAACAGCTTGCTACATATGGACAGGCCCAATGCGCTGGTGGATGTGATCAGAAAGCCGCTCTCTTCTTTCCTGTTTTATGAAAGCATGACACCGGATATGCAGCGCGTGTTTGTAGAGCTGACCGGTAGCAATAACCGGAAAGATTTCCTGGTACGCCTGTACTGTCAGAATAAGGTCCGCGAAATAATTCACCTGCTGTTTTCTAAACTGGTACACCGGGAATGTGCACAGCATAACAAAGTACATAACACCGACGCCGACAGGATCCTGAAAGTACGTGCCGCCATCCTCACAGACCTCAGTCAGCCGCCTCATCTCGAAAACCTCGCCACACTGGTGGGCATGAGCGAAACAAAAATGAAAGGCCTGTTTAAACAGGTATTCGGAGATAGTATCTATAACTATTACCAGGCTGCACGGATGACAGAAGCCGCGCGCTTACTCCGCCAGGGCGG
Source organism: Chitinophaga arvensicola (assembly GCF_900110835.1). Lineage (GTDB taxonomy): Bacteria > Bacteroidota > Bacteroidia > Chitinophagales > Chitinophagaceae > Chitinophaga > Chitinophaga arvensicola. The sequence goes on along the minus strand of NZ_FOJG01000001.1, from coordinate 3,301,564 downwards.
CCTTAGTGTTTCCGAAACCGGCTACCAGCTGGGCTTCTCCAATCTCAGTCATTTCAGCCGGTTATTTGAACGGCATCATGGACTCAAACCAAAGAAATACACACTCGCCGGATAGGACTGTTTTTATGGCCTGAATGACTATTTTAAGTCCTCTAAGTATCTCAATTTTGTTCCAGCATTTAAAGCTGAAGCAATGAACAGACTACTCACACCATTTCAAAAGAATGGCACTACACTAAAGAACCACATCGTTATGGCTCCCATGACCCGCAGCCGGGCCATCAATAATATTCCCAATGACATCATGGCCAAATATTACGCGCAACGCAGCGGGGCCGGACTCATTGTGGCGGAAGGTACCTCACCGTTACCCGAAGGACTGGGATATTCACGTATACCAGGCATTTATTCTCCTGAGCAGGTAGAAGGCTGGAAAAAAGTAACGGAAGCCGTACACGCCAACAATGGCCGCATCTTCCTGCAACTGATGCATACCGGCCGTGTAGGACACAACGATAACGTGCCAAATGGCCTCCAGATTATCGGCGTTTCCGATATTCCCGCAGCCGGTAACATACATACCGACAATAACGGTATGCAGCCCTACTCCACTCCGGTGGCATTAACAACAGAAGGCGTGGAAAAAGTTATTGCGGGTCACGTAAAAGCGGCACAAAATGCAATAGCCGCAGGATTTGACGGAGTGGAACTGCATGGCGCACACGGTTACCTGCTGGAACAGTTCCTGCACCCCGTAGTGAACAACCGCACCGATGCCTACGGCGGCAGTTTTGAAAAACGCGCAAAGATCATTGTAGACATCGTACAACAATCAGTAGCAGCCATCGGCAAAGAAAAAGTAGGTATCCGTTTCTCTCCATTCGGAAGTTCCAACGACCTGGCGCCATACGATAAGGCAGAAGCACAGGCTACCTACACCTACCTGGCGCAGGAAATGGAAAAAGCAGGCATCGCCTACATTCATCTTTCCATGAATGAATTTATTACACCGGAAGCATTGCAGGCGATCCGCAATGCTTATACAGGCACCATCATTGTATGTAACGGGCTTACACCGGAAACAGCGCTCACCACGCTGGACAATGGCATCGCCGATCTCGTGGCCTTTGGCAAACCTTACCTGGCCAATCCCGACTTTGATCAGCGTATAGCCGTTAACGGGACCCTCAATGAACTGGATTTTACCACTTTATTCAGTCCTGGCGAAGCCGGTTATACGGACTATCCATTTTTAAGCTAATCTCCCGAAAAATAAAAGTGGCAGCAGGATACCTGTTGCCACTTTCATGTAGTTGTCTTTTTTAACCGCTTAATTGTCCGGTTCCCCCCCTGTGCTAACCAATGCATCGGCTTAAGTTTGTAAAAACAGCAAAGCCATGAGACAAGCCCTTTTACAGGAAGTAAACGCCACCGGCGATACCCTGCAACAACTACTCACTTCGTTCAGTGATGAACAACTCAATACCATCCCTTTTGAAGGCAGCTGGACAGCCGCGCAGGTAGCCGATCATATCTGCAAGGCCGGCGACTGTAGCCTCTTGTATGGCCCGGTGCAAGCCACCGAACGGGAACCCGGCGAAAAAGTACCCGCTGTAAAATCGTTGTTCCTCAACTTTGATATCAAAATGACTTCACCGGAACAGATTCGCCCCGACGAAGGATATCATCCCAGAGAGGCGGTCCTGAAAAACACCACCGCTATCTGGCATAAACTGACCAATGCCGCCGGCACACTAGATCTTACAGAAGAATGTACCAGTTTCGAAGTGCCCGGATTCGGACCTTTTACCCGCTTCGAATGGATATCCTTTATCACAATTCATACACAACGGCATATACACCAGCTGCAACGTATATACGATACCGTAACAACGGCCAAAGCATAGTTATTTAATATCGATGCCGATACCAACCTGTGCCTGTTGTGTTTTCCACTGGTATCGGTCGTCGATATCATTCACATCTGTGAGGCCAAGCACATAGCGTGCATATACATGCAGTATATCAAAGTTGAAAGTAGCGCCTGCAGCCACTCCCAGGTCACCCCGCTTAAAAGCGTTGCGGTTATAGTTCAGCAGGTTTTCGTTAGCGTAAATAAGATAACTGTATTGTGGTCCTGCGTTGATAGTGAGTAAATGATTGACGTTATAACGTAATAATACCGGCAGCGTGAGATACGTTAATTTAACACTCTGATTCGCGGTAGCATTGGCAGTATTGATATATTTGGCACTGAAATTATCGTCACGCTTTGGAGATGCCTGTGAAAACAGTAACTCCGGTTGCAGTCCCCACTTCTTTGAAAAATCATAACTTCCGTAAACCCCTAATCTGCCTCCCAGCGTGTAGTTTGATTTAATGCCTTCCCCATCCAGTTTAAACATGTTGAGGTCTGCCTTGATACCATAATGCAGTCCTTGCGCACTTGCTGCGGTAACAAAACAGATCAGCAGCAATACTGATAGTAATCGTTTTTTCATAGCTGATGATTTTAACCATAAAGAAACGAATTGATCAGATACGTATTGCTGCCGCAGGATCACTAATAGATGACCCTGCCGTTTTTAACTATCACGCGGGATATTTCCTCGGCAGATCGCTTCTGCTTAAACGGGTTGAAGGGCTACTTTCTGCCCTGTTTTCACTGCGAGGTAGATCGCATCGATGATCTTCAGGTCTTTTAATGCCTCTTCTCCATCTACCGGGATGATGGGTTGTTTGCCTTCTAAAATGATACCTGCCATCTCGTCCATCTGTACGGTCTGGTGCGTTACATGTGGTTGTGTTAATTCTCCTTTGTTCGTATAGCCACGGATCGGACCATAACCGGTAGAAGGCTGTAAGGAGGCGAAACCTTTCTGACCGTCCAGGAAAAAGCGGTCGAGGTTATTCATATTATAAGTAGAGAGACAGGAGGCTACGGCGCCGCTGGGGAAGCCAAATTGAAACTGGATGGTTTCATCTACGCCTTCTTTGAACTTTACCGGGTCTGTTTTGGTTTCCTGCGCTGTTACCCATACCGGTTCTTCACCAGTCATATAACGTGCACCGTTAATGGCGTAAATACCGATATCCATCATGGCGCCACCACCGGCCAGTTGTTTATTGAGCCGCCATTGGGTAGGATCGCCGATCGTGAAACCGCATTGGCCCTGGAAGAACATGATTTTTCCAAAGTCGCCGTTTTTCCGCATCCGGATAATCTCCAGTGTTTTGGGTTCGAAGTGCATGCGATAGCCTACCAGTAACTTTACCTTTGCTTTTTTGCAGGCATCAATCATTTCCTGGCCCTCCTTCGCATTAACGGCCATCGGCTTTTCGCAGATCACATGTTTACCAGCCGCAGCAGCCCGGATTACCTGGTCGTGGTGCAGGGCATTGGGCGTGGTAACATATACCACATCAATATCTTTGTTATTTTTTATCTGGTCGAAGTTGTCGTAGTTGTAACAGTTCTTATCCGGGATAGAAAACCGGCTTTGCCAGTCTTTGATCTTTGCCGGGGTGCCACTGATTACGCCCACCAGTTTTGCTTTGGTACAGGCCTGCATGGCATCGGCCACGCGATTGGCATATCCACCCAGTCCCATGAGGGCTACTCTTAATACAGGTCCATCATACCGGTCCAGGTCTTTTGCCCAGCCGGCCAGGGGCATCAGGGGCAATACCATAGCGGAGGCGGCCATCTTTTGCAGAAAATCACGACGTGTGTTCATAACGGGAATATTTGGGTTTCATTGATCTATTAATAATACAACATAACTCCCGGATTTTATAGCAAAAAAAAGCGGCTCCGTGATCACGGAGCCGCTTTTACGATCATTGATTTAATAACCGGGGTTCTGCAACAGATCCGGTGCATTCCGGTCTATCTCTGTTTGTGGAATAGGCCAGAATTCATAATTGGCCTGGTACTTTGTTTTAATAGCAGGCTGCAGCGGATTGGATACGAAGCCATTCAGTTTTTGTACGGCAACTCCCCATCTCCGCAGGTCGAAATAACGCTGCCCTTCCAATGCGAACTCCACACGTCTTTCATGACGGATACGGCTTTGCATATCCGTTTTTGATAATCCTGCGGGCAGCTCCGGCATATTGCTACGGTTTCTCACGGCCTTAACAGCGGCATATACGGAGGCATCCGGGCCCGCAGCTTCATTCTGTGCTTCTGCATACATCAGCAGGATATCCGCATAACGAAGTAATACAAAATCATTGTCATCGATGGCGCCATAGTCCGGATCTACCAGGGTTGGATCCAGCCATTTCTTTACGGCATAATAACCGGTGGTCCAGCTATCCTTGCCGGGAGTGGCTATGGCCAACGCCCCGGTAAACGGCCAGCCCTGGGCTTTTGTATCTCCCGGGAAAAAGAAGGTCTGCCGCATCCTTGGATCCCTGTTTTCAAACGGTTTGCCAGGCACATATACGGCAGAAGATGCGGTATCCTTACCATCTGCTGCTTCATATTCATTGATCAGGTCCTGGGTACCCTGTTCTCCTTTCCAGCGTTGCAGGCTCACGGCAATTGCTACATCCTGGTGCAGCACATTCGGACGCAGGTATTTTACGGAAAACATAATTTCCTTGCTGTTGTTCTGATCCGGTTTGTAGAAGTTGCCGGCATAGTTGCCGTTCAGGCTATACTTATTCGCGGTAATAATCTGGTTGGCCAGCGCTGCTGCTTCGGCATACTTCTTCTGGAAAAGTAACACGCGCACTTTATAGCCCTGGGCAGTGGATTTCACCGCATGGCCATCGGTATACGCATTGTCCGGCAAGGCGGCAATAGCCGCATCCAGGTCCGACAGCACCAGTTTCAGTACATCTGCCCGGTCTGATTTGGCGCGCGTGCTTTTATAATCGATGGTGAAAGGATCTTCTGTAACGATCACTACATTTCCATATAACTGTGCCAGCCAGAAATAGTAAAACGCCCGCATAAAGTAAGCTTCGCCTTTATACTGGGTGGCTTTGTCCCCGCTCAATACCTTATCTACATTAGCCAGGAAGGAGTTGGCGGCAGCAATGGCCTGGTAGCTGTTGTTGTAATAGGCGCTCACAAAATCGCCGGATTGCGGCGTAATCCCCGAAGAGAGGGCATTCAGGCCACCGCCATAATTATATTGTCCGTAGGAATCGTCTGTGAAATTATCCCAGGCGAAAACGGTGAACTGGGAAGTGGCATAGCCATTGCCACTGGCATACAAATAATTGTACAAACCGGTTAAAGCCTTGTCCGCATCGTCCGGTGTTTTCCAGAAAAACGAAGAAGCCAGTTTATCCGGTGGGTTTACATCCAGCACTTTCTTACATCCACTGGTGATGATCATCCCGGCGCACAGGATCAAAATGATATATTGCTGATACTTTTTCATAGCTGAATCATTTAACAGGTGGAATTAAAATTGAACCATCGCTCCGAAAGTGAACGTTCTTGTTTGCGGATAGGTCACGTAGTTACCGTCGCCTACACGTTCAGGATCCAGTCCGGGAAATTTGCTGATGGTAAATACATTATCTGCGGTGAAATACACCCGGAGCGATTTCATACCGATCCTGGAGATAGTGCTGGTGGGCAGTGAATAGCCCAGTTGCACATTTCTCAGTCGCAGGAAAGACGCATCTTTCAGGAAATAGGTAGATGCGTAGTTCTGTACCGGCTGATAGCCATCTGCCACGTAGATCTTCGGCATGGTGGTGCTGGGATGCTCCGGCGTCCAGCGGTTGCGCCAGTCGGTAGTAGGAATGGATCCCTGTCTGAATGGTTCAATACCCCATCCGTTCACATAAATTTTTTGTCCTTGTGAAGCATACAGCTGTGCGCTCAGGTCAAAGTTTTTCCAGGAAGCACCAAGGTTGAATGCGTATTGAAAAGAAGGGTATTTACCATTTACATAGGTGCGGTCTTTGTCGTCGATCACGCCGTCGTTGTTCACATCTTTTATTTTCAGATCACCGGGAGTGGCTGCCACCGGTTGTTTGGGAGATTTGGCAATTTCATCGGCGCTCTGGAAAATACCATCCCAGACATAGAGGTAGTATTCATCGAGCGAATGCCCTTCTTCGCGGATGGTGGTACCGCTGATCTCCCGTTTGCCGAATTGTTCCAGCACATTTTTATAACGCTGGAAGTTGGCGCCTACATACCAGGTAAAGTTTTTACCGATACGGTCGTTGTACTGCACATTGAATTCCACGCCTTTGTTTCTCACAGCGCCATCGTTGATAATGGGCGCGGTAAGTCCCAGCCATATGGGTACCTGTGAGTTGCGCAGGATATCAAAAGTGTATTTATTGAACCAGTCGCCCGTGAAAGTGAGTTTATTATTAAAGGCGGTGAGATTGATACCGAAATCCAGTACCCGCGTGGTTTCCCATGTAAGGCCTGCATCTACAAGGGTACTACCTGTGAAGCCGGTGGATACAGAAGATCCGAAGGCGTAAGGTCTGTTATCCAGCGTAGACTGGTAAGGATAAGTACCGATGTTCTGATTACCCAGTTGTCCCCAGGAGGCACGTAATTTCAGGTCGTTGATCCAGGACACGTCCTTCATAAATGATTCGGCCGACATTCTCCAGGCGCCGGAGAATGAATAGAAGAGGCCCCAGCGCGTGTCTGAAGGCAGCCTGGAAGTACCATCGTATCTTAAGCTGGCACCAAACAGGTATTTATCTGCAAAATCATAATTCACATTACCATAAAAAGAGCGGATGGCCCACTGGCCGGAAGTACCGTTATTGGCTTGTCCTTCTGTAGGACCGGCATTCAGTTCCCGGAGCACATTGGTGGGGAACTGGGTACGACTGGCATTTAAGGTATCGGCCTTTGCCTGTTCCTGTTGAAAACCGGCGAGGGCGGAAAGATTATGTTCGCCAAATTTTTTCTTGTAGGTAAACTGGCTGTAGTAAACAGTATAAATACTACCCTGGTTGCCCACGGTAAGCCCCGGTGTGCCATCATCGAGCAAGCCGGCAGGGCTCATATCGCTGAAATAATAAGTGGGCACTACGGGTCTGAAATCATTGTATTTATAATTATCATAGTTCATACCGGCCCTGTTCTCCCATCTCAATCCGTCTATGATGTCTACATCGAGGGAGAGGTTGCCCTGTGCGTAGTAGTCGTTCGTTCTCACTCTTACATCTTCATCCACAATGGCTACCGGGTTTTTATTACCCAGTTCATTGGAATAAGCTTTCTTGATCCACTTTCCATCGCTGGAAGCGGGATAGAGCGGCGATTGTGCAAGTGCGGAGAGGAACATATCACCGGCGCCGTTTTCAGGATATTTCCGGTCGGCATAGCGCATCTGTACATTGGTACCGATGGTCACTCTTTTGTTTACTTTGGAACTGAGTCCCAGGTCGAGGGTATATTTTTTATAATCGAAACCGATCATCACGCCGGGCTGGGTACTGATACCCAAACCGAGGCTATACGTTGTATTTTCTTTTCCACCACTCATATTCAGGTAATGATTCTGCGTATAGGCGGTACGGAAAATATCATCGAGCCAGTTGTGATTGGGATATTTTACGCGATCGGTGGCGTTCTGGTAGAGATCAATCTGTTGCTGGGTGTAGATGGGCGCCAGGCCGGAATTTGCCCTGGCTTCGTTAGACAGTTGCATGTATTCTGCTGAATTCGAAATCACATCGGGCAGTTTGGCTGCTTTGGAAATACCCAGGTTATAATTATAGGTCAGTGAAAAAGCACCGCCCTTTCCTTTCTTTGTTTTCACCACAATTACACCATTGGCGCCCCTGGAGCCGTAGATGGCTGCAGACGCCGCATCTTTCAATACAGACACGGATTCGATGTCGTTGGGATTTAAGATGCTCATGTTACCGGGCAGTCCGTCTATGATCACCAGCGGATCATTGCCTGCACCGCTGAAAGTACTGATACCACGGATGCGCAGCTGCACATTTTCGTTGCCGGGTTCACCGGAACCTTGTGTTACCTGCAGTCCGGGCAACTGGCCCTGGAGCAGCGTAGCGGGATTGGTAGCAATCCGTTTGTTCAGGTCTGCACCAGAAATGGTGGCCACGGCGCTGGTGAGTTTATGTTTTTCCTGGGTGCCGTATCCCACTACCACTACTTCATTTAACCCGGCCACATCTTCCTTAAGGGTGATGGTAAAGCTGGTTTGGTTGCCTACAGGTATTTCCTGTTTCAGGAAGCCGATGGCAGATACCACGAGGATGGCATTGTCCGGCACCTGGAGGGTAAACTGACCATCTACCGATGTTAAAGCGCCGGTGGTGGTACCTTTTACCTGTACGGTAATATTGGGTAAAGGAAGACCTTTTTCATCGAGCACGCGGCCTGTAATTTTTTTCACCTGGAGTTGTGCGGCAGTTTCGCGGACTACGATCATATTATTGTCAAGGATCGCGTAGTGCAGCCCGGTGCGATGGGATACTTCATCGAGGATATCCCGTATACCGGCCTTTTCCATAGTGAGGCTCAGTTTGGGAAGTTTCTCGATGGCCGTGTTGCTGTAGTAAAAAGTGTAGCCCGATTTCCTTTCGAGATAACGGAATACTTTTTCCATGTCCGCATTCACAAAGGAAACGGAAAGGGTATTTTGCGAGTATCCTGCTGCGGATGCCTGGAAAAAAAGGAGCAGCAGCACGCTGGTGAATTTGAACATTCTCAACAATTTTCGTGCAGGATGCGGTAGTAAAAACGCAGTTTGTGTAGTTGTTTTTTTCATAACCGGAGTGGATTCAGGTTGAGATTCAATAAAGTGAATTTCTGTATCAGTACGTGGAGGGCATGGCAATGCCAGCTAGGGAGGTCGCTCCCCGATAATACTCATGGTCATAATAATATGTTTTACTTAATTGTTACGATGTCATCCTGAATGGAATAATTGAATGGTTGAATTTCCTGTAAAATGGTCAGCAGTTTTTCTATTGACACGTTATCCGCTCTTCCGGAAAACCTGGATGTCGCCAGTTGCGGATTCTCAATAATAATTTTCAGGCCGTACCAGCGTTCCAGCCGTAGTGCGAGCGACTCCATTGTTTCATTCCGGAATATAAGCTGGTTGTTCATCCAGGCTGTTTCCATGGAATGGCTGCTATCTGTTGGCGATATCGGTGATAGTGGCTGGCGTTCTATTATCAAGTCTTCCTTTTTTTGTTTATCTGCGATCTGTTTATCTTCTTTATCGTGGATGTCTGTTTTTCTCAGGATCACTTTCTCGTGAAGCGTGAGCCTGATGGGCTTCATGTCCGGTTTGTTTTTCAAGGTTACTTCCACTGCTCCTGACACCACAGCCGTTTCCTGGAAGTCTTCTTCTTTATAGGAGCGCACATTAAAACTGGTACCGAGCACGCGGATATCCATTTTTTCCGCATGGATAATAAATGGTTTACCAGCAGATGGTTGAATATCAAAAAACCCTTCTCCGCTCAGGTATACTTCTCTTTTGGGCTGGTCCCATTTTTCGCGGTATTTCAATGTACTGCCGGCATTCAGCCAGATGGTGCTGCCATCGGGCAACCGGATCTTCGTTTTCATCCCCGCATCCGTGGATACTATTTTATACCTCGGCTGTTGCGCCCAGAACAGGTAACCGGCCAATGCGCCGGCTGCGGTGATGAATATTCCCAGGAACAGCGCCAGTTGTCTGAACCCGAACTTTTTCCGGGGAGGCGTTTCACTGATAGCAGTTGTTACCCTGTCTATCAGCTGACTGGTTTGTTCTTCATCAATCACCGAGATCCTGTTAAAGGACAGCTGATCCATTAAACCGGATTTCAGCCAGTCGCCCGGATGCTCCAGCAATAGCTCGTCCAGTTCCGCTTTTTCTTCTTCAGAAATCGCGTTGCTCCAGTGAAGGGTCAATAATTCCCATAGTCTGTTGGTCATTATAGAGAATATATGCTCGGATTGTTTCCCTAATAGGACAACGCAAAAAAGGAAAACAATTAAGTCGTTTAAAAAAAAATTCAGGAATTTGAATATTTAAGTGCGGGGTCCAGTACAGCCCATATTTTTTTCAGGGCAATGCTCATCTGTACATTAATGGTGGCCTTCGACAGATCGAGGAGTTGCGCTACCTGTTCGTAGGTAAGTCCGTCTTCTTTAATGAGAATAAAGATCTGGCGGCAGCGGGGTGGCAGGGATTGAATGGCGGTGCGGATCAATACTACCTGTTCCTTGCTGATCATGATATCTTCGGGGTTTTGGGAGTGCTGGCGGTGTACCTGAACTTCCCAGGCGGCATGGTGGGTAATGCGCCGGCCGTTGCTTTTGAGATAATTGAGCGCCGTATTTTTTACTGCTTTAAAAAGATAGAACTTGATATTTTCGGGGGAAGGCAGTTGCTGGCGCTGCTGCCATATTTTGATGAACACATCGGCTACTATTTCTTCCGCTTCTTCCTGGTTACAAACGATGCTGCAGGCAAAATACTGCAAAGAAGCACTGTATGCCTTCATCAATTCTTTAAATGATGCAATATCTCCCGTTTCCCAAAACGAAGCGTAAATTGGCTGCTTATTGCTCATAGTCACTTATACCTTAAAGCTAACGCTTCTTTACATGCAGTTTGTATGGAAGATTAGCATTCTATGATGGTATATTAACAATAGCGCGTGCGGGGAAACGGGGAACGCTTAGTTTTTTACGTCGTACAGGATCACAAATTCTACTCTCCTGTTTTTCGCTTTACCGGCTTCCGTATTATTGGGTGCAACAGGATCACGATCAGACAGGCCCCAGGTAAACATGCGGTCGGTGTTTACGTCGAAGCTGGTGAGCAGTTTCTTTGCACCGGCGGCACGGCGTTCAGACAGGTCGCGGTTGTATTCCGCAGCACCGGTATTGTCGGTATGACCGGTAATGAGAATCTTTGTTTTATTGTATTTGTTCAATACATCCGCAAAATGTTTGAAGGTAGGCTGTACGGCTTCATTGATCTGATCGGAAGAAGAGGCGAAAAGTACGTTGTTGGGGAAAATCACTTTCAGGCTGTCTTTGATGATACTTACCTCTGCATCGTTCAGGGTATTTTTCAGTTCTTCATACTGCTTGTTCATATAAACATGCTGACTGCTGCTTTTCCGGGAGGAAGCGCAGGAAGCTATCAGTACTATAGTCACCACAGCCAGGAGGCAGTAGCGTGAGGTCAATAACATTCTTTTCATATCCGCTATATTAAGGAGCAAAGGTATGTAAAATAGCCATTATCAAGCTGTTGCATAAATAATCTGTAATATTTACAAAAACATATATGCGTTAATGTTATAAAACAGCGCTTGCCCCGTTAGTATTATAATTTTATCTTAGGGAGATATGACGACCATATCATTGACACAAAGTATCCTGGGGCTGCTGGCCGGTATTATCCTGATAGTATTGCTCACTGCCCGTTTCCGGGTACATGCATTCTTTGCGTTGTTGCTGGCCAGTATACTGACGGGCATCATTTTACAGTTGCCCGTAACAGACATCCTGGGCAGCATCAAAAGCGGCATAGGCAATATTATGGGGTCGCTGGGGCTGCTCATTATACTCGGCACCACGCTGGGACTGATCCTGGAACATAGCGGCAGCACCACGGTACTGGCCAATTACGTATTGCGCCGTACCGGTACGGGCAGATCGGCTATGGCCATGAATATTATCGGCTACCTGGTAGGGATGCCCATTTTCTGCGATTCCGGATTCATTGTGTTAAGCGGTCTGAATAAAGCGCTGGCGAAGCGTTCGGGTATCCCGATGATCATGATGGCTTCGTCGCTGGCCACAGGGTTATATGCCGTACATTGCCTGATGCCGCCGCATCCGGGCATCACCGCCGCCACCGGCACCCTGCATGCAGAAACAGGTAAAGTAATTCTGTATGGTTTACTGATCGCCATCCCGGCATCCATTGCCGGCTATCTCTGGTCGGCATTTGCCGCCCGTCATATAGCCGCAGACGTTAGTAATTCAGAAGAAACAACTGAGGCAGTAAAACAGGGACCGTCAGTACTGATGTCGGTATTGCCTGTTGCGGTACCGGTGCTGCTCATTGCCATCCGATCTCTCAGCGGACTGGAAACATCCTCCCCTTCTCCCCTGCTGCAATCCATTTCCATATTGGGTATCCCGGAAGTAGCCATTGGCGTGGGCATCCTGCTGGCACTTACCCAGCTGAAAAGTAACAGGACACATATCCTGCAGGAAGGGGCCGAAAAAGCAGCCGGCATACTGGTGATCATTGGCGGCGGTGGCGCCTTTGGAGCCATCCTGGCAAAAGCGGATATTGGCAGTCATATTGCACAATATCCCTCCGTAGTGGCATTGGGACTCTTACTTCCGTTCCTCGTAACCGCGCTGCTCAAAACGGCACAGGGATCGTCTACGGTAGCTGTCATTGCCGCAGCTGCTATCCTTCAACCACTCCTTCCTGCGATGGGACTGGATTCCGCCAACGGGCGCATACTATGCGTACTGGCCATGGGTGCAGGCTCTATGATGATTTCGCATACCAATGACGCCTATTTCTGGGTGATCTCTAAATTTTCCGGTCTGGAAATAAAGGATATGCTACGGGTGTATAGCACGGGTACCGTTGTGATGGGCGTGGTGTCGGTTGGGTTGGTGTATTTGCTGTCGTTGTTACTGGCGTGAGGGATGTTTACTATCGGGATAGTTTCTTACTGCCTGCATGCTTTCCTGTACGTTTGGCAGGCGCTATGCGCTTCTTTTTCCCCGTTGCTTTATAGTGAGAAATCACCTCACTGATCAGCTTCTTATCATTCTCTGTAAGCGGCTTCGGGTCCACCACGAAGTTGACGCCTTTCGGCTCTTTGATGTATCCCATATCATGTGTTACTAAACTAATGAAAAATAATCATTTTATCTGACTTATCCCAACGCCTGCTCCAGATCCGCCAATATATCCTCCACACTTTCCAGCCCTACACTCATCCTGATCAGGCCATCCCCGATACCCGCTTTTTCCCGGTCTTCTTTCTTCATGCCGGAATGCGTCATAGAGGCCGGATGAGAAATCAGTGTATCCACCGTGCCCACAGAGACTGCGCGCAAACACATCTGCAGCCGGTCTATGAATTGTACGGCCGCATCAAAACCAGCTGTTAGTTCAAAGCTCATAACGGCGCCGGGATAACGCATCTGCCGGGCCGACAGCTCATAATCGGGATGTACCGGCAAACCATTATAATTCACCCGGGCAACGGCGGGATGTGCATGGAGAAATTCCGCAACCTGCAGCGCATTACTGCAATGCTGTTTCATGCGGAGTTCCAGGGTTTTGATGCCCTGGATCAACAGGAAGGTATCAAATGGATTGGCGCATCCGCCGAGCAATTTGGCTGTTTTATTGACTTTCGTTTTCATGTGAGGCAGGTCCTTTCCGATCAGCACACCGCCGATCGCGGTACCATGCCCGTTCAGGAACTTGGTGGTGGAGTGAAATACGAAATCGGCCCCGTACCGGAACGGCTGCTGCAGGTAAGGAGTAGCGAAAGTATTATCTACACTCACTTTCACTTTATAAGCGGCAGCGATTTTACAGATAGCCCCAATATTCACACAACGCATGGAGGGATTGGCCGGCGATTCGATATGAATCATTTTTATAGACGGGTCCTGTTGCAGCAGCGATGTTACCAATGCCAGGTCGTGCAAATCCACGATCTGTGCTTTCACGCCGAATGACGGGAGAAAGTCGAACAGGAACTCATGGGTGCCTCCATAGAGCGAATAATGCGTTAACACCGTATCTCCGGCTACTACATTGGAAAGGAACAGGGTGGCCATGGCCGACTGCCCACTTGCATGCAGCAATGCCTTCAGCTGCAGCGGCTGACCATCTTCCGTAAAAATATCAAATGCTTCCAGGGCGGCAATCAGTTCTTCCGCTACCGTTACGGTAGGATTACCAAACCGGGAATAAATGTAACCCGGTTCCGTGCCTTTAAAACGATCCATGCCCTGCTGCGCACTGTCGAATGTAAAAGTAGAGGTGGCGAAAACGGGCGTCAGATGGGCATTCTGGGCCATATTGGCCTGAGCGGCATGAATAGCAGCAGAGGCCATTGCTGTAAACTTTGGATGATTACTCATGCTGTAAATGTATTATTTCTGGTGAATTGTTACCCCGATAATACTTAACACGCGGTAAAAAACAGGATGAAATACTGTTCACTTATAGATAAGCCCCATCTTATAAGAAGCGCTTAGGTAGGGCTGGGATAGGGCGGGGATAGGGCTAGGACAGGGCTTACCTGACAATGTAATGACAATACAACTCCCCTGGCAGGTGTAGTATAATATTGACCATAAGCTTATCTTTAGCCATAAAATCGGGATTACGCTGTGAACTTAAATGAGGACAGGATACTTTTTTCAAAAATTGCAAGTGGAGATGAAACAGCTTTCCGTTTATTGTACCACCGCTACAATGCAATATTGGCGGGGTCGGTAAAGAAGCTGCTCAAATCCGATATGGCTGCGGAAGAAGTATTACAGGAAGTGTTTCTCAAAGTCTGGATGGTCCGCGATACCTTGAAACATATTGAGAATCCCGGCGGATGGTTATATACCCTCGCCTCGAATTACTCTTTATCGGCACTCAGGAAACTGGCCAGGGAAAAGCAACGCCAGGAAGATGTGGCGGAAGACCTGCCGGATGATGCCGATGTACCTGCCGGCATTTATGCCAAAGAATTACAGGCGCTGATTAAACACGCCGTAGAAAAATTACCTGCCTCCCGCAGGGAAGTGTTTATGATGAATACCCAGGAAGGCAAATCCCGTAAGGAGATAGCCGATGCCCTGGACATCTCTGAAAATACAGTAAAAAACCAGCTGGTCACCGCCCGCAGGTTTATCCGGGAATACCTGGAAAAACACACCGGCACCCGGCTTCCTATTCTTCTGATTATACTCCTGTCGAGATTTTTATGATTTTTTTTAAAGACGCATAGTACAGTGAATATATTTCTGCGTCTGACAACAAAAGAAGGGATTGTATCGTGGAAGCAAAAGAGTACTACCGATTTTTACTGGAACGTTATTACAACGGCACTGCTACTGCTGCAGAGGAAGAAGAACTGTTTGCGGCACTACGCACCGGCAATGACGACGAAGCATGGACATCGCTGATCAGTGAACTACATAGCCACGCAGCACCTGATCCAGCCTATAATCCTGCTTTATTTGAGCCACAACTCAATAGTATTCTGCAAAAGCAGCCTACTACAGTACGTCCGCTCTACTTCCGATATGCCGCCGCAGCTGCCATTGCGCTGCTGATAGGCGCTGCCGGATACTTCGCCTGGCATCGTACCGTTAAACCGGCGCCTGCTGTGATGGCGGCAGCGGATGTAAAACCCGGTAAAAACGGCGCGGTACTCACCCTCGCGGATGGCAGCCAGCTGGTACTGGATAGTCTTGGTAACGGCGTAGTAACCACCCAGCAAGGTACCCGTGTTACACTCAGCAACGGCCAGCTATCCTACGACGCTACCGGCGCCGGCACACTCAGCTACAACACCATGACTACGCCAAGAGGCCGCAAATTCAGATTGCGCCTGCCCGATGGCACCAATGTATGGCTGAACGCGGCGAGCTCCATCAGTTTTCCAACCGCTTTCACCGGCGCCCAGCGCAATGTGAAACTCACCGGAGAAGCCTACTTTGAAGTAGCTGCCAATCCAAAACAACCCTTCACCGTTACCTTAAACAACAACACCCGTATCAACGTACTGGGTACACATTTCAATATCAACGCCTATCCGGAAGAAGCGAACATCGGTACCACGCTGATGTCGGGCGCAGTACAGGTGAGTCAACAACAGCAAACACACCTGTTGCATCCGGGACAACAACTGGAAGTAAACCGGGAAACCGGCGCCGCACTGCTTCATTCAGATGTGGATACCCTCGCCATTATTGCGTGGAAAAATGATGTGCTGAATTTCCAGGATAAAAAATTAACCACCGTGATCAGCATGATTGCACGTTGGTACGACATAGAAGTAGTATACGAAACAACCCCACCGGATATTACGTTTGTGGGAGAAATCGGCAGCGATGTGAATCTGTCGAGCGTATTAACCTTCCTGAAAGAATCCGGTATTCATTTTCGGCTGGAAGACAAAAAACTGATTGTAGGAAAATAAATATTTAATAACAGTTATCGAAAAACAGTGAACTAACATTCAACCAATGCCAGATAGCAGGTAATAAAAACCCGGAGGTGATTCGACCCACCTCCGGCGAAAGATTACAGCTATGCAAAACAGTGAAGTAATTCCGTACAACTATCTATTTACAAGCCTAATCATTACAAAGCTATGCAAAAAAATGCTCTTTGTAACCGGCTTCCCTATGCGCCAAAATCAGACAGCGCGCATACCTGGAGCCGGTTCTCAACCAAAATGCTGTTAGTTATGAAACTGACGTTTTTATTGCTTACCGTCGCTTTTTTAAATGTAAGTGCCACCGGCTACGCCCAACTACTCACCTGGTCGGGCAAGAATGTGCGGGTGGAAAAAATCTTTACCATCATCCGGAACCAATCCGGCTATACGGTAGTAGCCAGCCGGGAAGTGCTCAACAAAGCCAATCCCGTGACCATGAAAGTGGAAAATGCCCCCATCCGGGAATTCCTCGATATCATGCTGAAAGATCAGCCACTGAAATATGTCATAGAAAACAAATCGATCTTTATTTCACCTAAAACAGAAAACCGGCACGAAGAAAATAACGAGGCGCCTGCCAGTACAGATGTGAAAGGCAAGGTGACAGACGAAGCCGGCAATCCATTACCTGGTGTATCCGTGAGGGTTAAAGGCGCCTCCCAGGGCGTTAGCACCGGCACCGATGGTACCTATGCATTACATATCCCAACAGACGGACCATTGGTACTGCTCTTTTCCTACCTGGGCATGACACCGCAGGAAATCACCGTAAACGGTAACGGCACTTTTAATATCGTGATGAAAGCTTCCGTAGAACAACAAACCGAAGTAGTGGTAGTAGGTTATGGTACGCGCAAAAGAAGCGATGTAACCGGTTCCATAGCATCCGTACCCAAAGACCGCCTGAAGAATCTACCCGTTACAAATGTTTTGCAATCGATTCAAGGAACCATTCCCGGCGTGAGCGTAATCAGCAACAGCAGCAAACCGGGCAGCTCTCCGGCGTTTTATATGCGCGGACTGAAATCCATCAACGCCAGCAACGCCCCGCTGATTGTATTGGATGGTATCCCTTTCAATGGTACCTATAACGACATCAATCCAAATGATGTGGAATCCATCGACCTGCTGAAAGATGTATCTGCATCGGCCATCTACGGCGCCAGAGGCGCCAACGGCGTGATCCTGATCACCACCAAAAAAGGTAAATCAGGCAAACCCGTGATTTCCTACAGCGGCTATGCCGGTCCGGAGTACCAGGCCAACACCGTAAAACAGATGAACGGCGAACAATACCGCACCAAAAATCACTGGTACAATATCCAGGCAGGACGCCCCGATGCACCGGATCTTCCCTATATCACCGAACAAACCAATTTTGCCAACGGCAAACCGGAAGTTGACTGGCTCAAGGAAATTGCCCAACAGGGATATATCCACAGTCATGAGCTGAGTATTTCCGGCGGTACCGAACATGTGAGATACTACGTTTCCGGTACCTTCCTGAAAGAACAGGGTAACCTGAAAGGCTTCCAGTACAACCGCTCCAGCATCCGCGCCAATATCGACGCCAATGTGACCTCCTGGCTGAAAGCAGGTGTGAATATGTTTCTGGTGAACAACAACCAGGATGGTGGTAAAGTCACCCTTTTTGATGCGAACTCCCTCAGCCCTTACGGATCCCTGTACAATGCTGCGGGCGACTATGAGATCTATCCCATTGCACCGCAAACGCTGTATATGAGCCCGCTGATCAACCTGTACAACCCGGGCCTGAACCGCAACAAGAACATGACCACCAGCGGTTATGCAGAAGTGGCGCCCAATTTTATCAAAGGATTGAAATACCGGGTAAATGGCTCCTACTCTTTCCGCCCGTTACGGACCGCCGATTACTATGGTCGTAAAATGGGTGATATGAATGGTACCGCCAGTGTACAAAACGTTGAGAACAAACAGTGGATCGTAGAAAATCTCCTGACATACAGCATCTCCCGTAATAAACACGCGCTGGACTTTACCGGCCTGTATAGCGCACAGCAGGACGAGCAAACGTTCGCACAACTGGATGCCAACACGTTTATCAACGATAACCTCGACTTCAACAATATGAAGGCGGCACAGGTACAGAAAACAACCACCAGTTATACCGGCAGTACCCTGTTATCGCAGATGCTGCGGATCAACTACAACTACGACAGCCGCTACCTGCTCACCGCTACTATCCGTCGTGATGGCTATTCCGGGTTTGGAAAAAGCAACCGCTATGCTACCTTCCCTTCTGTAGCCGCCGGCTGGAATATCCAGAATGAGAAATTCATGGCCGCCGTACCTGTGATATCGCAGTTGAAATTGCGCGCCTCTTATGGTATGTCGGGCAACCAGGCCGTGGGTCCCTATCGTACACTGTCGAAACTCAGCACCGCCAATTATATTTATGACGGGGTAAGCGCGGTTGGCGTAGTACCGGATACCCTTGGCAATCCTAACCTGAAATGGGAAACCACTACCGGTTTAAACGTGGGCATCGACTTTGCCCTCTGGAACAACCGCCTGAGCGGTAGCATTGAAGGCTATTCTACCCGCACCTCCGATCTGTTGCTGCTCCGGAAAATCCCTTCTATCAACGGCTATAACAATGTGTACGACAATATCGGCGAAACCGCCAACAAAGGGCTGGAAATATTGCTGAACAGCCGCAATATCCAGTCGGGCGATTTCGGGTGGAATACCAGCTTCAATATCTCCTTTAATAAAAATAAAGTAGTGGCCCTCTATGGCGATAATAAAGATGATATTGGCAATAATCTCTTCATCGGGAAACCTATGCTCGGCATCTACGATTATACCATGACCGGCGTGTGGCAGGAAGGAGAAGACGCTAAAATAGATCCGGGCGCAAAAGCAGGCTACCTCAAATTTGCAGATATCGATAACAGTGGAAAAATAGACGCTGCCGACCGTTCCTATCTCGGTACACAATTACCGAAGTATACTGCGGGACTGACCAACACTTTTACCTATAAAAATTTCACCCTGAATATTTTCATACAGGATGTACACGGTACGCTGCGTGCCAACAATATCCTGGATAACCGCGATCAGGCAGGTATTATCAACTTACCGGCAGATATTCCCTACTGGACTTCCGAGAATAAGATCAATACAAACCCTGCGCTGTTCTACACCAATCCAAAAGGATATAAATATGCACAGGATGCATCTTTCATTCGCATTAAAGATGTAACGCTGAGTTACAATTTTGATAAAAGCACCTTGCAACGGTATAAGATCTCCAACCTCACCGTGTATATCAGCGGACGGAATCTCGCCACGTTTACCAAATGGCAGGGGTATGACCCGGAAACGTCTCCTTCTTCCATTACCTCTTCCGCTCCCCGCCTGAACAACGGCCAGGGTGCAGGACAACAAAGCTCAGACTTTTATCCATTGAATACCACCCTGATCATGGGCGTAAATATCAGTTTATAATTTAAAAGCGATAACAATGAACCACTTTAAATATATATACAGATTTGTGCTGGCGGGCATGTCGCTAATGACAATATCATCCTGCAGTAAAAGCTTCCTCGACGAACAGTTAAAATCCAGTTACGCACCGGACAATACACTCATAGACCAGCTCGGCTTCGAAGCCGCCAGCACCGGGATGCTCAGCGTAATGCGCAATGACTACAGCAATACACAGGGCTTGCTGGCTACCTTCTATGTAGGGACCGATATGGCCATCACAGGTCAGCCCAATACTGTACAGGCGCCTTTTGAGAACTATCAGAACCTCAACTCACAAACCAGTTCCCTTCCCCTGATCTGGAACTGGAACTATAAGCTGATCAACGCAGCCAATGTGATCATTGCGGCCACCGCCAATCCGAAAGCGAGTATCACTGATGCACAACGGAGTTTTTACAAAGCAGAAGCCTCTTTTTTCCGTGCCTATGCTTATAACCAGTTGTCTATCCTTTTTGGAGATGTGCCACTGGTAGTGGCGCCTGTGAGCAGTCCACGCACCGATTACACAAGAACAAAAGAAGCCGAGGTAATCCAGCAGATCATTACAGACCTCACTTTTGCAGAGGCCAATCTTCCTGATCCTGCGCATGTGACCAAACAAGGCAGGATCAATAAATTTGCCGCCACGCAGCTGCTGGCCGAAGCGTTGCTCCGCGCCAACAAGCCTGCAGATGCAGAAGCGGCTGCTAAAAGGATCATCGACAGCAAGTTCTTTACGCTCATTAACAACCGTTATGGCGTGAAAGCATCGCAGCCAGGCGATCCGTTTGCCGATATGTTTACCTATGGTAATATGCGGCGCAGCCAGGGAAATACAGAAGCCATCTGGGTTATTGAACAGAACTATAACGTTACCGGCGGCGGGGCCGACTTTGATCAGCATCGCCGCGAATGGGGACCGTTTTATGTAAACGTGGCAGGGATGAAAGTATGCGACTCACTGGGAGGTCGCGGTATCGGCAGAATACGGCCTACCAATTGGTGGACATATGACCTGTACACCAAAGACGACATGCGTAATTCACCTTACAACATCCGCCGCAATTATTATTACAATGATCCGGCATCTCCTAAATACGGCCAACCGGTGATCGTCAGCGGATTTGATACGGTGCAGAACATCTATGCACATACCACCAAATGGTATGAGTTCCAGCCACAGGACATACAGGGTGCGCAATCGTACAAAGACAGGATACAGATGCGCCTGGGCGAAACCTACCTGCTTATGGCCGAAGCACAGCTGCTACAGGGTCGTCCGGGCGATGCTGCCACCAGCATCAATGTGATCCGCGACCGCGCCCATGCAAAACAGGTGCAAGGCAGCGACGTAACGCTGGATTATATCCTGGATGAAAGAGCCCGGGAACTCACCGCAGAAGAGCTGCGCCGGTTGACGCTGATCCGCACCAACAAACTGGTGGAACGCGTAAAAAAATACAACCCGAAAGTAGCGCCTACCATCAGCGATTTTAATATCCACCTGCCCATTCCGCAAACCGAAATTGATGTGAACAAAGATGCCGTACTCACACAGAACACCGGCTATTCCAAATAATAAGAACGATGAAAAAATATGGTATCATCGCTTTGCTGTGCGTACTCCTGTGTTTACAGGGGTACGCACAGCAAGGCAGACAGGTAATTCCTTTCAACGACGGATGGGACTTCAGAAAAGGTCCGCTCCTGGCAGAGAAAGACCAGACCGATACGGCATGGACCCAAGTTACCATTCCGCATACCTGGAATAACCGGGATATGCAGGAAGGTAAAAACTTCTATGCCGGGGAAGCTTGTTACCGCAAGACTTTCAACGTAGCAGCCCAGCTGAAAGGGAAAAGATTATTCCTCCGTTTCGACGGCGTGGGCTCCGTAGCAGGACTATACGTCAACAACCGTTTTATAGGGGAACACAAAGGTTCTTATGCCGCCTTTTGCTTTGAGATCACACATGTAGTGAAGTATGGAGAGATGAATACTGTTGTGGTGAAAGCCAATAACAAAGCCCGGGAAGATGTGCTGCCCGTCAATAATTTCCTGTTTGGTATTTTCGGAGGAATTTACCGCCCGGTGAATCTCCTCATCACCAATGATATCAACATTACCACCACCGACTATGCTTCTCCCGGCATCTATATTACACAGAAAAACGTCAGTGCGCAAAAGGCTACCGTGGCGGTGATGGCCAAACTGGAAAACAAGCAATCACAGGCCACTAACGTACAGGTACAAACGGAGATAAAAGATGCGAATGGAAAGCGTGTAGCCTTTACCGTAAAAACGGTCACCCTCTCGCCTCAGGGCATCAACATTATCCGGCAGGAGTTGCCCGTGAATCGCCCGCATTTGTGGAATGGCATCAAAGATCCTTATCTCTACTCCCTCACCACCTCCGTGATGACCGGGGGAAAACTGGCAGACGCCGTGACACAGCCGCTGGGGCTGCGTAGCTTTGAAGTAGTGGCCGGTAAAGGTTGTTTACTGAACGGACAACCTTATGTGATGCACGGTGTGACCCGTCACCAGGAATGGCAGGATTGCGGCAATGCCCTCAGCAATGCGCAACACAAAACAGACCTGGATCTGATCCGTGAAATAGGTGCTACTACCATCCGCTTTGCGCATTACCAGCAATCGGAGTATCTCTATTCACAATGTGACAGCATGGGTTTTGTGATCTGGGCAGAGATTCCCTTTGTCAATAACTTCTCCGGAAAAGAAAGTGAGAACGCGCGGCAGCAGCTGACAGAACTGATCCGGCAAAACTTTAACCACCCTTCCATTTACGTGTGGGGTATGCACAACGAAGTATATGCCAAAACACCGGATGAATATGTAGCGGTTGTGACCCGTCAGCTGAATGACCTGGCCAAAACAGAAGATCCGGACCGGTACACGGTAGCGGTGAGCGGGTATGGAGAAATGAACCGTCCGGCTAACCTGGCCACCGATATACAGGGAATGAACCGTTATTTCGGTTGGTATGAAGGCAGCATCGGCGACATCGAAGAATGGGTATCCGGACTGGAAAAAAATTATCCCGGATATAAGCTGATGCTCACCGAGTATGGCGCAGATGGCAACATCAACCAGCATACCGATACGCTGAGCACAGATTTTGATCCGGTAAGCGGGCAGTTCTTTCCCGAAACCTATCAGACTGCCACGCATGTAAAACAATGGTCAGTGATAGAAAAGCATCCTTATATTACCGCTTCTTACCTGTGGAATATGTTTGAATTTGCGGTACCGATGTGGAATCGCGGTGGCGTGAATGCACGCAACCTGAAAGGTTTGATCACCTACGACCGGAAGCAGAAAAAAGATGCATTCTACTGGTATAAGGCCAACTGGAATCCGGCGCCCATGATCTATATTGCTGAGCGGCGGAATAATGTCTGCTTACCCGAACGGGTACACGCAGAAGTGTTCAGTAACCTGGAGAAGGTAACACTGACGCTGAATAACGGCACACCTGTTGCCGGCCACGCAGGCGCCAATAATAAAGATTTTATCTTTGACGGGCTACTACTGAAGAAAGGCGTGAACACGCTTACCGCTTCAGGCGTACATAACGGCAAAGTATATACGGATACGATTACCTGGACCCATTAAAGCGGAACAATGAAGAAAATATTTATGGCAGCTGCAGCCGTGTTGCTACTGGTACAGCTGCACAGCAACGCGCAAAGCTCACCCAACAAAGACAGTATTCCCCTCCAACACGGCGCTCACCGCAGCGGCAACAGAACCGATGCGGACATGGCCCGCTGGAGATCCCTGCGCTTCGGGCAATTCGTCCACTGGGGTTTGTATGCCATTGCCGGTGGAGAATGGAATGGCAAAATCTATAACGGCGCAGCAGAATGGATACGATCATGGAAGGAAATGCCGACCGCTGTGTACGACCAGTTATACAAACAGTTTAACCCGGTGAATTATCATCCGGAGCAGTGGGCACAACAGGCGAAAGATATGGGCGCCGGTTACATGATCATCACCACCAAACACCATGACGGATTTTGTTTATGGCCAAGTAAGTATACCCGCTACACGGTAGCTGCTTCTCCCTACAAAAAAGATATCATCGGTCCGATGGTAGAGGCGTACAATAAAAAGGGTATCGACGTATATCTCTACTTTTCTATTATCGACTGGAACCATCCCGATTGGCGCACTTCACTAAAAACACCGGCCGACAGTGCAGCATACAAACGCTTTAAAGTATTTGTAAAGAACCAGTTGACCGAACTGCTGGTAAAATACCCTACGGTAAAGGGTTTCTGGTTTGATGGCACCTGGGATGATTCCTGGAAAAATGATGGCGCTTTCTCCGATGAGTTGGAGCAATACCTGCAAAAGCTGCATCCGGGGCTGATCATTGGCAGCCGCTTACGCGCTGATGAACGCGGGGCGCGGCATTTCGACTCCAACAATCATCTGATGGGTGATTATGAACAGGGCTGGGAACGCAAGCTGCCGGAACAACCGGCAGATGTGCATGGCAACGATTGGGAAGGTGTAATGACCATTCCCGAAAACCAATGGGGATATCATGCACATTGGCTGGGCCATATCAAATCGTCTAATGAACTGATAGAAATGCTGGTAAAATCGACCTCACTGGGTGGCAACTTCGTTCTTAATTTCGGTCCAAAAGCAGACGGTACTTTCCGCAGTGAAGAGGTGCAACGTATGCAGGAAATAGGCAACTGGATGAAAGTAAACGGCAGCGCGGTTTATGGCGCTTCGGAGGCCGGTCTTGGCAAACCCGACTGGGGTTATTATACCCGCAGGGGCGACAGCGTATTTATGGTAGTATTCAATGTACCGGTATCGGGCAACCTGCGGGTAAAATTACCGGCGAAAACCACTTTAGCAGAGGCGTCAGCGTCAGGTCAGCCGGTTACACCGGAACTGATCGGAAAGAATGAATATTTTATTCCCGTGGGGAATGCGCCCCGGCATGCGCCTTTTGTGATCCTGCTGCAAACCAGCCGGGCGGCAGGTGCAGAGGGAGGCCATTTTGAAAAGGCCAAAACTTAAGATCAGTAACTGGTTCGGGATACGGGGAGATGATAACCGCAAGACGTTATCATCTCCCCGTATCTTTTTTCGCACCCCCACTGATATCAGCATTCCACATGGTTTTCCGGTATTGCGAGGCGCTCATTCCTTTATATTTTTTAAAGAGCCTGTTGAGATGACTCTCATCTGTAAAATTCAACTCCGCAACAATTTCGTTGATGCGCATATCGCTGTGCAGCAATCTCGTTTCCACCATTTTTATTTTATAATGCTGGATATATTGTTGCAGGGTTTCATCTGCCTGCCGCTTAAAAAATTTACCAAGGTAATTGGGTGAGATATTAAAATACCGGCAGATGGCGCTTACCTTCAGTTGTTCCGGTTCATAAATATGTTCATGGATGTATTGGAAAATATCCAGTGTTTTTTTATCCGCTACCGGGGTGAATTTATCGGGTAATCGTTTGGCAATGGCACGGGCCACCAGGATAATAAGACTGTTTACCATCTGGTTAATCAGCTCCTTGCTATACAGGTCGCAATGCGCATACTCTGCCACAAGCGTTTCCACCATTGCCTTTGCCAGCATTTTATGCGGTTGGTCCGTGAGTATGCAGCCCGGTTCATGGTTCGCATGTTGCAGGATAAATTCCAGCCGTTTAATCCATGCTTCCCGCTCCCGTTCATTACCGGAGAATGCAGCCGACCGGATGTAGATATCATCAAACCCGATCAGCAACATATGGGTGGGTGTACTCACCTGGAAAGCGCTCCCGTCCTGCGGTGTAATCAGCAACAGGTGACCGGCAGCATAATCGAAGGCATGCTGGTTGATTGTTTGCCTGCCATTGCCTTCCAGGATATAGACCAACTCAAAGAAATTATTGGTTTGGCGTTGTTGTTTCTCCCCTGCTTCCAATATTTTATAACTGATCTCAAATGGATAATGCAGATTTCCTTTCATGGTGTAAATATACCTGATAATAGCAAAATCGTACCTATACAAACCCCTCTTACCGGTATAATTTTGCCAATATCAAAAACAGGAAAGATGACTATAACAGCATATGCCAGCTATGATGCAGTAGGACTGGCGGCCTTAATCAGGCAGGGACAAGTGAGTCGCCATGAAGTAGCCCAGGCTGCATTACAGGCCATTGAAACCCTGAATCCCGCTTTGAATGCCCTGGCAGAAGTGTATCCCGAACGGGGAAATACTTTTAGCGATCAACACAGGGGGAAAGATGAACCTTTTGGAGGTGTGCCTTTCCTGCTGAAAGACCTGGGCGCTGCGGAGGCAGGTAAACACCAGGAAATGGGCAGCCGTTTGACAAAAGGTTTTCAACCGGACCACGACTCCGAACTGGTGAAACGGTACAAAGCTGCCGGACTGTTGATCCTGGGCCGGACCACTACTTCTGAATTTGGAGGCTCTACGGATACCTCGTCGGTAGCGGGTGGTATTACGCGCAATCCGTGGAATCCGGCTTATACGCCCGGGGGCTCTTCTGGTGGCGCTGCAGCAGCGGTGGCATCGGGTATGGTGCCTATGGCACATGCCACCGACCTGGCCGGGTCTATCCGGATACCAGCGGCATTTACAGGACTGGTGGGGTTAAAGCCCAGCCGCAACCTCAACCCGGTAGGACCGGATATGGGGCAGTTCTTTTTTGGACTGGCAGTGCAGCATGTGCTTACCCGCAGCGTGCGGGATGCAGCTGCCGCACTGGATGCCACTGCCGGCCCTGCGGCGGGTGAGTTTTATTACACGCCACCCCAATTTTCCTATACGGCCGCATTGACACATCCACCCACAAAACTAAAAATAGCGCTCAACCTGGAACCCTGGTTGTCGGCCCCGCTGCACCCGGCAGTCGTAAATGCCACCCTGGCGGCGGCACAGTTGTGTAGCTCTCTCGGGCATGAAGTAGAGGAGCAACGTTTTGCGCTGGAAGAAGCAGCATTGCTGGATTGTATGAACACCATCTGGGCCGCCTATACGACGTATGGGGTAACGCAATTGTCGGCCGCAATGCAGCAGCCTGTTTCCACTGATACCCTGGAGCGGTTTACCCTCAGCGGTTATGAAGCAGGGAAAAAATTGTCGGCCCGGGATCTTATCCGGGTAGTGGAATATACCAATACAGTAGCCAGAGCGGCGGGGCGCTTTTATGAAAACTATGACGTGATGATCACCCCAACTACCGCCATCACGGCACCGTTGGCTGGCAGCGTGGATGGCCACGCAGCGGGCATCCGGTGGGCAGATTGGGTGCGGGAGGCCTGTGCTGCAGCGCCGTTCGGACAGGTATTCAATATCGCCGGCGTACCTGCCATCAGCTTACCGATGGGTTTCGATGAACATGGTATACCCGTTGGCGTTACCTTCTCTTCCAGGATGGGAAATGATGCGCTGTTATTGCAGCTCGCTGCACAACTGGAAAAAGCGGCGCCCTGGAGCGGTCGTACCCCATTGCTCTATGCGGGCAGGCAATCATGAGGAAACCTGCTGCATGGCAGTTCAGCTCTCCTGTGACGAGGGTATAATTTCCTTATCTTCGGTAAAAAAGGTTTATGATAGCATTCTTAGGCATGGGCCTGCTGGGTTCAAATTTTGTGAGGGCACTGATCAGCAAAGGGGAATCTGTACAGGTATGGAACCGTACAGCCTCCAAAGCCACTGCACTGGAAACCTACGGCGCCAAAGCATTTGCAGACGTTACCGACGCAGTGAGAAATGCAGACCGCATTCATCTTACCTTAAAAGATGATCATACGGTAGATGAAGTACTGGCAGCAGCTACGCCCGGTTTAAAGCCCGGCGCCGTGATCATTGATCATACCACCACTTCTGCGGAAGGCGCCATTGCCAGAACAAAAGCCTGGAAAGAGCGTGGCTTCACCTATCTGCATGCACCTGTGTTCATGGGACCGGCCAACGCACTGGAGAGCAGCGGTAATATGCTGGTTTCCGGCGATCAGGCGGTGATCAGCACCTGGCAACCCGCCCTATCCAAAATGACAGGCATGGTGATCAACCTGGGCGATGCTCCCGGTAAAGCCGCTGGTATGAAACTGATCGGCAACAGCTTCCTGGTAGGATTAACCGCCGCCCTGGCAGATACTTTATCTCTGGCCAAAGCACTGGAGATCCCGGTAAGCGATGTGAGTTCCCTGTTCAGTTCCTGGAACCCGGGCGCCGCACTGCCGGCCCGTTTACAGCGGATGACTTCAGGCACTTACAACAACCCTTCCTGGGAGCTGAACATGGCCCGGAAAGATACACAGCTGTTTATTGATGCCGCGAAAAAAGGCAATCTTACTTTAGCAGTGATACCTGCCATTGCCGCCGAAATGGATCGCTGGATCGAAAAAGGCCATGGTAATGACGACTGGACCGTCATTGGCAAGAACAGTATCTGATCTTCCTTAAAAAATAAAAGCAGGTGTATCTGACGATGCACCCGCTTCTTTTTTATCTGTTGTTGAGATTATTCTGCTGTCAAAGTTACTTTATAACCCGCAGGGATAAACGCTTCTGCTTTCACTTCGGAAATTACCTGCAGGTTCATGCCACCCGATGCAGGAGGCGTAATTTTATAATGGATCACTGCTTCATTATCTCCCGGAAAAACAATACTGGTAACAGACAGGCTGTAACCGGAAGTAGGCTGGTTTCCCACAGTAATGAGCACACTGCTTACTTTGTCATTTACCGGTGTAATTTTAAATGTGGCAGCTTCCTGTCCGCCCTGTTCTGCATTAGCATTTTTATGCGCCTGCACAAATTCTGCTGCATTCTTTACCATCTTTTCTGCTTCTGCTTTAGTGATATAAGCCTTAGGACGGTAGTTGCCATTCTCCAATGCCACTACCTTAAACTTGATCAGGGTTTGCACAGCATTCATCCCGTTATTGGCAAACGCTTTCTCATCTTTGATATTGATAAACATCATATTCACCGGATACTGACCGGTATGTGAAATGGCTTCATAGAGCGCGATAGCAAACTGCTCCCTGGTAGCCGGTGATTCCGGGTTCAGGTCGTGCAGCGATTCAATACCATTCAATGCCCCGATGATGAGCGAAGGCGCATAAGCAGCCTTGTCGTTCGCCTTTTTAAAATAATCACTGGCTTTAGGCGCTTTTATAAAGCGGATATTATCGATGTTAAGGCTCAGTCCTTTTACAATCAGGTCGATGCCATTGCCAAAGGAAATACGTGACTGGGGCTTGGGCGCCAATACTTCTATCACCCCCTTATCTTCGCTGTGAAGATCAGAAGGTTGCAGGGTCAAAAGGAATAACGGTAATGCTACTGCCGTGTATAAATTCATAAAACAGGTGTTTAACGTAGTGCGAAAGTAGGTAATTGTTGGAAGATGTGTTACCGCAGTGGGGTAATTATTCCTCAACAGGACAACGATAACATTTACTTAATAAATGATCCGGAAGGTAAGATTGATCCGGGGTTGCAAGGGCCTTGCAGATTTCGGGATGCGATGCTCCCAGTGCTGTTGCAGATCTCCTTTCATGATCAGTAAGGACCCATTACCTAATTTCAGGGAGTATTTCTGCTGGTGATCCTTTTTATGCCTGAAATCAAAACTCCTGGCCTGCCCAAGGCTCAGTGAAGCGATATGCGGATGCTGGCCCAGCTCCTTCTCGTTATCGCTATGCCAGGCCACCGAATCATTGCCATCCCGGTAATAGTTCAGCAATACGCTGTTGAAATGCAGATGGGTAAAGGCTTCCACCTTCTCTCTCAGCGCGCTTAAAGCGGGTGTCCAGGGAGCAGCATCCAGTTGCTTTTCCGAAAGACGGTAGCTTTGCTTTGCATCGCCATACCAGGCGGTTAACCGGGGCGTTAACAGCACCTTGTCATGGATCGTCAGCGTAGTTTGCTTCCAGGGCGCGGTGGCGATCAGTTCGTTCATTAAAGCGAGCGCCGCTCCGGTATCCAGGAACTGCGGATAATACTCCAGCAGGTTCTCCGGAAAACGCAGGCTTTCATTGTCATCGAAAAAACTTAACTGCGACATCTATGGCACGTGATTTAGTATGGTTACCTATATAAATTTACATTATTAAATTTATGCCAGAAGGTCCTTCCATCGTTATCGCCAAAGAAGAAGCAGCTGCCTTTACCGGTAAAAAGGTGCTCCGTGCTTCCGGTAACGCCAAAATAGACATAGACCGGATGACAGGTAAAAAGATCCTGGCCTTTAAAAGCTGGGGCAAACACTTCCTGATCTGCTTTCCCGGCTTTACCATCCGGATTCACTTCCTGATGTTTGGCACCTATCGCATCAACACTACCAAAGACAGCACTCCCCGGCTACACCTGCAGTTTGCCAAAGGGGAACTCAACTTTTACACCTGCTCCATCAAAATCATAGAAGCACCCCTGGATGAGGTATATGACTGGAGCGCAGATGTAATGAACGAACACTGGGATGCGGCCAAAGCGCTGGCCAAGCTTAAAAAAGTACCGGACATGCTGGTGTGCGATGCGCTCCTGAACCAGGACATCTTCGCAGGCGTGGGCAACATCATCAAGAACGAAGTATTATTCCGCATACGCGTGCACCCTGAAAGCCTGACCGGAAAATTACCCCTAAAGAAAAAGAAAGAACTCGTAAAAGAGGCGGTGCAATACAGCTTTGATTTCCTGCAATGGAAAAAAGCATTTGAACTGAAAAAACACTGGCTCGCACATACGAAAAAGATCTGTCCGCGTTGTGAGATCCCGCTGGTAAAAGCATATCTGGGGAAAACAAACCGGCGAAGCTTCTTTTGTAATAACTGCCAGATAAAGTATGATTGAATCGCTTTACTTCCCGGTGTTAATCAACGGTAACGCCTTATAAATCGCATTATGCAGGATAGTCAGGTGCGTTTCTTCCGGTAAAGGCAGGTAGTATACCTTCGGGCCTTTCGTCCCTGCTGCTTTCAATGCTTCTCCCAATTGGCGGGCAGGCACTTCCATTTCCTTGCCCTCTTTACCTACCGTCAGGAAAACACGCGTGCTGGCAACCGGTTCGTTGATCTTATTTTTCAACAATGATTCATGATCCCACCAGAGACTGGGACTTACAATTACATAATTATTAAACATCGCGGGATGTTTCAGGAGTATTTCTGTGGCGAGTAAACCACCGAGCGATTGACCTATCAACGTAGAGGTATCGTTGGTCCGGAAATGATTGCGTACATAGGGTTGCAGTTCTGTGTCTATAAACCGGATAAAATTTGCAGAGCCGCCCGTAGTGGGAAAATCTTCCTTATCTTTTTTCACGGTAGTAGGAAACGTAAAATCCCGTTTCCGGTCTACATTCGCAATACCTACAAGAATAACCGGTGGTATCTGTTCAATCATGGTCAGGAACTGTATAACACCTGCTACATGGATAAAATCTTCGTTACCCGATCCGTCGAGCAGGTAAATAACCGGGTACTTCCGGGAGGTTGCCTGCTGATAGTTGTCCGGCAGGTATACATTCAGGGTGCGTGTTTCGTTCAATACAGCAGATGGCAACTGATGAATTTCGCCTAGTGTAAAGGGATTGGATTGTGCTGATGATGCCTGTATGCCTATGATTCCGAGTAACAATATTGCCAGTAAATGCCGCATTTTTTTTGTGCAAACTTAAGAAGAATATTAGTTCTGATACAATTGATGGAAAGAATGAGGCATTTGGGATAACTGTGGGTAACGATAACGTCTATATTCGTTTTGAATATGAAACATTTTGCAATAGCTTCCACGATGCTGATGGGTCTTGCTTTTCAGACCACGGCACAGAAAAAACCGACGCCCGCTTACGTCTATAACCGGGCGCCCCTTTATCAAAAAACATATACCACGTTACCATTGGGCGCCATTACGCCGCAGGGATGGTTACGTACGGTACTGGTACAACAAAAGAATGGTGCCACCGGCCAGCTGGATAAATTGTATCCGTTGGTGATGAACCAGCGCAATGGCTGGCTGGGCGGCGATGGCGATCAGTGGGAACGCGGTCCTTACTGGATCGATGGATTACTCCCTCTTGCCTACCTGTTGAAAGACCGGGAACTGATTGCCAAAGTAAAACCATGGGTAGAATGGTCTATTAAAAGTCAGCAGCCAGACGGTTATTTTGGTCCGGCTAAAGACTACCCCTCTGAGCCGGGCGTACAGCGCGACAACAGCCGCGACTGGTGGCCCAAAATGGTGATGCTGAAAGTACTGAAACAGTATTACGATGCCACGGCAGATCCGCGCATCATTACACTTATGAGCAATTACTTCCGGTACCAGCTGAAAGAACTGCCGGCACATCCACTGGATCACTGGACGTTCTGGGCGCGTTACCGTGCAGGCGACAACCTCATGGTGGTATACTGGCTGTATAATATTACAGGAGACGCCTACCTGCTCGACCTCGCAGAGCTGCTCCATAAACAGACCTTTGATTACACACAGGCCTTTATGCACTCGGACCTGTTATCCACCTCCGGCAGTATCCACGGCGTGAACCTGGCCCAGGGGATCAAAGAACCGATGATCTATTACCAGCAGCATCCTGATTCCATTTACCGCAAGGCAACCGCCAAAGGCTTCGATGATCTGCGCAGATTCAACGGAATGGCCCATGGCCTTTACGGCGGCGATGAAGCGCTGCATGGCAATAATCCCACCCAGGGCTCCGAACTATGTACGGCAGTGGAAATGATGTTTTCGCTGGAAAGTATCCTGGAAGTGAGCGGAGAAGTCCGGTATGCTGATCAGTTGGAAAAGATCGCCTTTAATACCCTCCCTTCACAGATCACAGAAGATTTCATGAGCCGGCAGTATTTTCAGCAGGCCAACCAGGTAATGGCTACCCGGCATATCCGCAACTTTGATGTAAACCATAGCGGCACAGATCTTTGTTATGGCTTATTGTCCGGTTACCCCTGCTGTACTTCCAATATGCACCAGGGCTGGCCTAAGTTTGCGCAGAACCTCTGGTATGCTACGGCCGACAGCGGCATTGCAGCGTTGCTGTATGCGCCCAGTGAAGTACAGGTGACCGTAGCCGGCAACATACCCGTTACAGTAAAAGAAACCACCCAGTATCCCTTTGAAGAAGCCGTGACCTTTACCATCCGGACGCCTCAGCTGGCAACGTTCCCTTTGCACCTACGGATACCTGCCTGGTGCAAACAAGGCACTGTTAAAGTAAACGGCAAAGTGGTAAAAGAAGCAGCGGGCAACCAGGTGGTGCAGATAGCAAGAACGTGGCAGTCGGGCGATGTGGTGGAATTATCCTTACCCATGCACCTTTACCAGCAAACCTGGTTTGAAAATTCCCTGTCCATAGAACGCGGACCGATTACCTATGCGCTGCAGATCGGGGAAAAAGTAACACCGGTAAAGAATGATAAAGACCCGGTAGATTATGGCGCCAGCTATCTCGAAGTACGGCCACTTACCCCCTGGAACTACGCCCTGATTGCCACGCCGGATGATCAGCTGGCTGCACGTTACAAGGTGGTAAAAAATGGCGCACCAGCTGCATGGCCATGGGCTGCCGGTCAGGTACCCATCTCCCTGAAAACAACCGCAAAAAGAATTCCCTCCTGGCAATTGTATAATGAAATGACAGGTCCTATTCCCTATAGTATTACTTATGGTATGGAGACGGGCCAGGAAGAAGAGATCACTTTGATACCATATGGCAGTACGAAACTGCGTATCTCCCAGTTCCCAGTAGTGGGCGGGCGATAATTCTTATTTCCGGCGGGAGATTTATATTGACACCTGGTGGCTGTGATGCGCAAGCAGATACAGCCACTTCTTTTTGCGCATTTACTTTTTAAAATTATTTATTTTTCTGTTGCAGCTTAAGGGGTAATCCTGTTTTCAGGTTAAGTTCCACTTCCTGTTTGGTTTCTGCTAAAACAAACAGGCTGCGGATCTTATAGATATTATCGAGTTTGGATAATTTGGTGAGATTAAACAATTCATAGGCTTCCATATCTGCTACCAGGACTTTAATGAGGTAGTCGAACTGACCATTCATTTTATAGCATTCCATTACTTCGGGGAAAGTATTGATCTGTTGTTCGAAAGCCAGAAGCCTGTCGTGGCCGTGTTCTTTGAGGGTAACGCTGGTCCATGCCACGAGGTTTTTGCCCAGCTTATTTTTATTCAGCACCGCGATGTAGCGTAAAATATACCCTTCCGCTTCCAGGCGTTTTACCCGTTCAAAGATAGAGGTGACCGACTTACCCAACCTGGACGCAATCTCTTTATTGGTGGTCCTGGCGTCTTCCTGCAATATGTCCATTATACACATATCAATCTGGTCAGGTGTGAAATTCATGTTGGCTTTTTTGTCAAAAATAGGGATACTCTTATTGATTTGATGAAAAAAAGTCGGCGGCGCCTTATTTTTTTAGTTTTGTTTTCGCTTTTATCCGATTGCTCACCATTCCATTCCCGCAAAAGCTAATTTGCTTTCATACAAATCAGACCACGTTTGGAAGACAAAAAAAATCCTTCCACATTTTTTATTCTTTAAACTCATTCTTACATGAGAGAGCGTATTGTACTACCGCTGGAAGCGGTGGGGATGGATGCTATTGCCCTGGTGGGAGGTAAATCTGCCTCCCTTGGTGAAATGATCGCCAACCTGTCGGAAGCAGGTGTAGCGGTACCTTCGGGATTTGCGATCACGACTACTGCCTATTACGATTTTATGAAACAGAGCGGCCTGGAAACATTTATTGCCGAACAGGTAGCCACTATTGACTACAACGACATCATCACCCTGCGCAGGGCGGGTCAGAAAATAAGACAGGCCATCAGCAGTACCCGTTTTCCGCACGAACTGAGTGAAGAAATTATTGCGGCGTATTACCATTTATCGCTTCAATACGGACAGGAACAAACAGATGTAGCCGTGCGTTCTTCCGCTACCGCGGAAGACTTACCGGATGCTTCTTTCGCCGGACAACAGGAAACCTTTCTTAACGTACGTGGTCCTGCCGCATTGATCGACGCCGTAAGAAACTGTTTTGCTTCGCTGTTTACCGATCGCGCCATCAGCTACCGGCAGAACTTTGGCTATGATCATTTCAGTATAGGCTTATCCGTATGTGTGCAGAAAATGGTACGTGCCGATCTGGGCGCTTCCGGTGTAGCGTTTTCCCTTGATACAGAATCCGGTTTTAAAGAAGTAGTAGTGATCAACGGCTCATTCGGCCTGGGAGAAATGGTGGTACAGGGAGCGGTATCGCCGGATGAATTCATCGTCTTCAAACCATGTATGCAGCAGGGTTATATTCCCATCATCGAAAAAAAGCTGGGCGTAAAAGACAAGCAGATGGTATATGGAGAAAGCAGCGATGAAAGAACAAAGATTATTCCGGTAGAAAAAACGCTGCAACAGCAATTCTGTCTGAGTGATGCGCAGATCATGCAACTGGCCACCTGGGTACGTTGTATCGAAAGCTATTACTCTGAAAAGAAAGGACGCTGGTGTCCTATGGATGTGGAGTGGGCAGTAGACGGACTTACACATGAACTGTATATTGTGCAGGCCCGCCCGGAAACCATTCACTCCCGCAAAGATCATCAGCTGATCACCACCTATAGCATTGATCATACAGATGTACCCGCAAAGCAGCTGCTGAAAGGCATCGCCGTAGGCGATAAAATAGCAGCGGGTAAAGTCAATATACTCTTCTCCCTCGATAACCGCCTGATTACCGGCAGTGAATTTAAACCAGGCGATGTACTGGTAACCGATATGACAGACCCCGACTGGGAGCCTATCATGAAAATGGCCTCCGCTATCGTCACCAATAAAGGCGGACGTACCTGTCATGCTGCCATCGTAGCAAGAGAAATGGGTATCCCTGCCATCGTGGGTTGCGGCAATGCCACCGAAATACTGAATGCCGGCCAGGAAATTACCGTAAGCTGCGCAGAAGGCAGTGATGGCATTGTATATGAGGGCATCCTGGCATTCCGGGAAGAACAACTGGACCTGAGCCAGCTACCCAGCATACGCACCCCGCTGATGCTGAATGTAGGCTCTCCGGCCATGGCATTTCAATTCACGCACTTACCCAACAAAGGCGTAGGACTGGCGCGGGAAGAATTCATCATCAACAACTATATCAAAGCGCATCCGCTGGCATTACTGCAACACCGGCAACTGAACGATCCTGAACTGTCTGCAAAGATCGCACAACTGATCCAGGGCCATGCCAGTGAAACAGATTATTTCGTGGATAAACTCGCCTACGGCGTGGGCAAAATTGCCGCTGCTTTTTACCCGGAGAAAGTGATTGTACGCTTCTCTGATTTTAAAAGCAATGAATACTTCAACCTGCTGGGAGGAAAATATTTCGAGCCCAAAGAAGAGAACCCGATGCTGGGCTGGAGAGGCGCTTCCAGGTATTATTCCCCGGAATACAAACCAGCCTTTGAACTGGAATGTAAAGCACTCCGCAAAGTAAGGGAAACCATGGGGCTGAAAAATGTAGTGGTCATGATTCCCTTCTGCAGAACCGTGGAAGAACTAAAGCTGGTGCTTTCCACCATGGAAGAATTCGGACTGCAACGCGGACAAAACGGACTGGAAGTATACCTGATGGCGGAACTGCCTTCCAACATTATGATGGCCGAAGAATTTTCTGCATACATAGACGGATTCTCGATAGGATCCAATGATCTGACACAGCTTACACTTGGTCTCGACAGGGATTCTTCCCTGGTGGCCAACCTTTATGATGAGCGCAATCCTGCGGTGCAACGCATGATCGGTCATCTCATCAAAGTAGCGAAACAGCAGAAAGTGAAAGTGGGCATCTGCGGACAAGGGCCTTCTGATTTTCCTGAGTTCACAAAGTTTCTTGTAGAGCAGGGCATAGATAGTATTTCAGTTACACCAGATGCAATCATAAAAACGGTGCGCGCGATTCATGAGGCGGAGGACTAGAAAAGGAGTAACCTCCGGAGCTGCGTGCCATGCGCGGTTTCAGAGGTTTACGAAGACGGTTCATTAAACCGGATAAGAGGCCTCTTTCACAGAGGCCTCTTTTACTTTCACTACCAATGCGTGCGATCATATTGCGCAAAAGAGGAAGAAGGCACTGCGCCGGCTGCGATCAGTTCCGCTTCCGTGGCACTAGGCCCCAGTATCACACTGTTAAGTGTATAAGAGCAAGGGTATTGGGAACTCTTATAGCAATGCAGCAGATCGTAATCAGCAGGAAGTACCCGTTGATAAGTACCGTTACTGGTTTCATTAACGTAAAATACATCAAACCGGGCGTTAGCTGCAACTGCAGCTGAAATACCGGCGAAGGCAGCAATGGCCATCAAAATAAATTTCAGACTTTTCATGTGATTTGTTTTAAATGGTTAAGAATTTTTTGTGTAATGATTATAAGCGGGCCCATGATTTCGCTTTCCCATCATGGGTTTCATGACGGGAGATATTCTTTTGAAGCCATATGGCGGCCATACTTATCAAGAGAAGAAATACATTCAGTAACAGGTGTTGTTCCCAGTTCAGTCGCTGAAAAATACCACCGCAACTACAAGGAATCCTGCCATAAAAATTCAGCTGGATCAGGCTAATATAACCGGTGAAAATAAATAGCAACGACAGGGTCAGGTACAGTCCTGCTTTCCTCGTTTTCGGAATCACCAGGAGAATCACAGCTACTATTTCGGATAAGGGTACTGCATAGATTAAGAATGTCTGCAAGGCCGGCAGCAATGGTTGCACGCGCATACTGCGCGTGTACGCATGAAACTTCAGCAGCTTGCTGGTGGGGGTGTAAATAAAGAGGATCACCAGGATCGCGGTAAATAATTCCAGCAGGATTTTCTTCATCTTCATATGGATGGATATTTATACACGAGGTAAATAACAGATATGGCGGGTTAAATAATACGGGTTTTCCAAAAGTCGGGCTCACAAAAGTACTGTTATAAATATAGCAAAAAAAACGGGAAAACAAACCTTGATAAAAACGCACATACTAGCCATCACAGCGGTTACTCACGCTTGACAACTTCAATACAATCTCTTATCGGAACTGTTCTAAAACACAACAGCCACCCTGATGAAAGGATGGCTGCTGCTGTTGAACCAAATTAACACTCTTTTATACTATACTGCTGTGTATCCACCATCTACGGTGTAACTGCTGCCAGTTACAAAGGAAGCCTGTGGGGAGCTGAGCCAGCCCACTACTTCGGCTACTTCATCCGGCTTTCCCAGGCGTCCGATCGGATGCAGGGATACCAGGCCTTTCTTTATTTCGGGGTCTACATTATTGAGGATGGGCGTATCGATATAACCCGGACATACCGCGTTAATGCGCACACCCTGTGCGGAGTATTCCGCTGCGGCTGTTTTGGTAAGACCGATCACACCATGTTTCGCAGCATCATAGGCTGCTGTGGTAGCAGCACCTACCAATCCGAGGATGGATGAAATATTCACGATACTGCCACCGCCATTTTTCAACATGGCGGGCAACTGGTACTTCATGCCATAGAACACGCTATTGAGATTAATGCCAATCACTTTTTCGTAGATATCAATGGGATAGTCGGCCAATGGTTTGGCCACGCCTCCGATACCTGCGTTGTTGCAGGCGATATCCAGTCTTCCGTATGTTTCCAGTGTTTTATCTACCAGTGCTTTACATGCTTCGGCATTGCTTACATCACAGGGAATAAAAGTAGCTTCTCCACCTTTCTCTTTGATGGCCGCCACAGTAGCCTGACCGCTTTTCTCATTTACATCACTTACTATCACCTTTGCTCCGCCCGCAGCATAC
The DNA here is from genome assembly GCF_900110835.1 of Chitinophaga arvensicola. Taxonomy (GTDB): domain Bacteria; phylum Bacteroidota; class Bacteroidia; order Chitinophagales; family Chitinophagaceae; genus Chitinophaga; species Chitinophaga arvensicola. The sequence continues at coordinate 3,262,966 of NZ_FOJG01000001.1, read as the reverse complement.
AGTTTTGCTACCGCTTCTCCGATACCGGAGCCTGCGCCAGTAACCAATGCTACTTTATCTTTGAACTGATTCATATCTAACCATTTTACTTTGTGAGAAAATGCCATCACTATAGTAACGTTCTTGTGCTTAAACCGGTAATGCAAATGTAACGTGAGGCATCTTCCTCTAAAATGACAATTGTCAGTCTCCCACCTGATTATGGTCAGCTTAGCCGGATGGCTTCCATAAACTGCTTCAGGTAAGCATCTCCGATGGGTACATGGTGATCGCCCGTGAATATTCTTTGTCTTTCTATGCTATCTATTTTATCCAGGGAGATGATATACGATTTGTGCACCCGGAGGAAGCGGAACGGCGCCAGGATTTCTTCAAAACTGCGCAGGTTCTGCAAAGTGAGGATCTTTTGTTTGGTGGTTTGTATAGCTACGTAATTGCGGAGGGCTTCTACAAAAAGAATATCTTTCAGGTCAATCCGAACAATACGTTTATCAGTGCGTACAAAAATATAGTCGGTGCCGGCTGGCTGGGAAATAGTGGGTGCACTGTTCGCCAATACCCGCTGTACCGCCCTGGCAAAACGTTCGAACGATACTGGTTTCAGCAGGTAATCCACTGCTTCTCTGTCGAAGCCTTCTACGGCATATTCATCATAGGCAGATACAATCACCACCTGTATACCGGGGGGCGCCAGCTGCATAAATTCCATGCCGCTGAGTTCCTGCATCTGTATATCCAGGAACACCAGGTCCACAGCTTCTTCTTTCAGAAACGCCAGCGCTTCCTGCGGATGATGGAATGTTTTCAATAACTGCAGGTCCGGGGTTTTGTTGATGAAAGCCACCAGTACCTGTGCGGCCAGTGGTTCGTCGTCTACCACTATACACTTTACTGCCATAATTTTACCAGTTAATCACTAATTTACTGTAATATTCATCCTGCGTGGCGGTTATCTCCAGCAGATGTTCATCCGGGTACATCAGCTGCAACCGTTTACTCACATTCTCCAGGCCAATACCACCGGTTTTATCGCGATGCGTACCCGACATATAGTTATGCACGGTGAATTCCAGTTGTTGTCCGTTGCACTGCAAATCAATCCGCACAGGCTTTTCCGGACGGTTACTGATACCGTGTTTAAATGCGTTTTCTACAAAGGGCACCAGTAGCAGCGGTGCTATTTTTTTCTCCGGGAGACATTCCGGCACGTTAAACACCACGCCTTCATTACGCCCGGTACGGATGCGTTGCAATGCAACAAAATCCTGCAGGTAACGCACTTCATCGGCGATGGGTACGCGATAGGCAATATCCGAAGGCTGATCTACCATATACGCCAGCAGATCGGTGAGTGTTTTATTCGCCGTTACTACTTCCGGCGATCCTACCAGTGCCAGTGAATAGATACTATTCAGGCTGTTGATCAGGAAATGGGAATTCAGCTGCATTTTCAGAAAGGCGGCTTCCGCCTGTTGTTGCTGTTGCTGCAACAGGTGACGACGTTGATCTTCCTGCAGCCACAATATAAAAAACCGGGCAGCAAAAGCGGCCAGCACTATCACGGCGCCGCTCCATAAGCCGCTGACCAGGTATTGTGCAGGAGTGGTGAAAATTTCTACCCGTTGCCGGTCTTCTATGCGATAACCCCGATACAGGGTATCCATTTCAAAAAACAACTTCGCCACTGTATATTTCAACGCAATAAATCCCAGTAAAACCGGTATTATCCGTGCAAACAGCCGGAGCAGGTTCCTGTGTTCCAGGAAAGGTGGAATGATCCAGCGGAAATAAATATAAAAAGCAAAAAAATTGATGAAGCCGAATAAGCCGTCGTTAATAGACATATGCCGGAAAACGTCCATGGTGAAGCGCCCTGCCATAAGGAGGTTTACGCCATACACCAGGATCATCCAGATCAGCAGCAGGAGTAAAAACTGGCGGATATGTTGGCGGTGGTTATTCATGCCACTTTATTTTATGTGAAACACACGGAGCTGTACCCGCCTGCAGTGATAACATCAGCGCGTCCTTTTCCATTGACAAGGTAATGCTGACTTCCGGTTCCGTTGTTGATTGCAGTACTTCTTCTGTGAGTTGTTGTAACCGCAAGGGAGGGATCATGCCGCTATTTTCTTCGCCGGCTATCCGGAGATGCAGTTGCGGGGTAGCGATCAGCAAACCGCGTAACTGTACATATTTTTCGAAATGCACCACTTCCTTTTTTATACCTACATACTCGTTCTCCAGTGCTTTGTCGTACAGCATATATCGCAGCAGATCCGATAGCAGCAGAATAGCCTTTGTGCCTTCTGTCTCGCGCTGCTGTTCATTCTCCAGGATGGGAGTAAGTAATTGCAGGTGATGCAGCAATTGCCGGGAGCCATGCTGCATCCGCTCATAGCGGGCATGGGTTTGCGCTACCATGGAGGCCAGCTGCCGGTCGGCCGGATCGGTATTCCGCCATTGCAGGAACAGGCAGTAGCCATAAGCCAGCAGGGCGACGCCCATCCCGGTTTTCAGGGCAAGTGGCAGATAGGCAGCAAACGACAGGTATACTTTCGGTTGCCCGATAAGCGGCACCATTCCCATCAGCACCTGGTCAGGGAAGAAAAAATAACCCACCGCATATTTGATCACCGCAAAACCCAATACCAGCAGTACCATCCCCAGAGCGGCCTTTGCGTATTGCTTTTTCTCAACCGGTACCGGCAGCCAGCCGAAAGCCAGCAGATAGAACAACTGGAAATTGATAAAGCCATACAGCACATCTTTTACCAGCACCCATTTCAATCCGAATGCAGAGGGCCAGTTGACCCGTATGCCGGGAAAGGCATACAAACCAATCAGCACCATCCAGATGGCGAGATGTACAAAGTACCGGTACGGTTTATATGACGATGTTTTCTTCAAACGGCGATGAAGATACTATATACCACGCTGGTTTCCACCGGAAAAAGCGGTTATTTTTTTGGTCCCTGCCGCCCGCCGGTTGGTACCTTTTTGCAGCCGGTATGTCCATTATCTGTTGCAGAAAAGAAAACGATGTCTACTTTGCTGCAACATTCATAAAAATCAATAAACCGCTACCGATAATGAAGAAAGCCGTTTTCGCGCTATGTGCACCACTGGCCCTGCTGGCCGCTCCGGTTGCCCTGCTGGCACAGCAGAACAACGTAGTAAAATCCATCTCTGTAAAAGGGAAAGTAGAATTTACCGATCCTAAAAGTACCAGTAACATGGTATGGCTGACGAAAGATAACTTCAGCGGGAAACCGGAAGTAGTGGATTCCTGCCTGCTGACCAAAGACAATACCTTCTCCTTTAAAATCAAACAGGACCACCAGGGTATCTACACTGTGGATGCACTGCACTGGGATTATGCCACATTCTGGAGCGACGCGGATGTAAAAATGGAAATGAGAGGTTATGATACCGCTTTCTACAAAATCAAAATACCACACTACAATTTCGTAGACGGCTCTTATGACAACAACTTCATCAACCTGTCCACGCTGAACGGTGAACTGAACTACCGCCGCATGGTAGATGAATACAACATGGAGTACTATGCCAAAAAAGCGACAGATACTACCTGGTACGGCTATATGAAAAATACGAAGAAATACAATCCTATGCGGGATGACTATTTCCTTCGTGAAGAAATGCTGACCCGCGCCTATGCCGACCGCCCCGTGCTGGTATATGCCCTGCGTGGTATGGCTGGTACAGAAGCCGGTGCGAAATATGATAAAGCCATGGCCATGCTCGACAAACTGATTGCCCGCTACCCGTGGTTATCAGAGGCCAAAGTTTTAAAACAAACCATCCTCACCAACAAAGCACAGGCCATGAAACTGAAATCAGGTCAGCCTATGCCATCTGTGAAATACCCGGATGCCAAAGGCGGTGTAGCCGGACTGGAAAAATATAAAGGCAAATACCTGCTGGTGGATTTCTGGGCCAGCTGGTGCGGTCCCTGCCGCCAGGCCATCCCTAAAGTAAAAGAACTGTACGAAACATATAAAGCGAAAGGCTTTGACGTAGTGAGCATCTCCATCGATACCGACAAAAACGCCTGGAGAAAAGCGATGAAAGAAGAAGAAATGCCATGGGATCAGCTGCTGAGCGACAACAAAGATAAAACCATGGAACAGTTCCAGTTCTCCGGCATTCCTACCTTATATCTGGTAGATACCGACGGTAATATCATGGAGCGCTTCACCGGGTTCGGCGAAGACACAGAGGCAAAGATCAAAGAAAGCATTTCAAAGGGAACAAAAGCTACTAAAGCGGCGACTTCTATACCGATGACAGGTTTCTAATAAAATCAACCACCAGTAAAGCGGGTGCTTCTGAAAAGAGGCACCCGCTTTTTTTTGATTGGGGAACAAATTTTTTTAATGATTTATAAAATGGTTATTACTATTCGTTATTCTGCTGTGTATAGTTAAATACTTATGCGACACAGCGTTCAACAAAAAATAGACAAATTCACCGCCCTTGCAGCCACCGCTGCAAAAACAACTGCTGCTGCCCACATAAACGAGATAAAGCAGGGAGACCACACTCACCGCCCAGTGACAAACAACCTTTCCCTTTCTATCAGAAACAAGGCGGAGGCAGAAGAATTCTTAACCGCATTAAATGCAATCGTTCAGGCTGCGCGGACAAAGTAATATAGCCCTTTCATCTGTCCCGATCCCCCACCCCTTTTGTCCCCTTCACACCGTATCCATACCAACTCCCTGACGTAACTTTAGGAAAATGCTTTTATGGAACCATATACACTGACAAATGACATCGAAGTGTTTTATGTCCGCGCCACTACCTTCCCGGAGGGCATAAAGCCGGCTTTTGAAAAACTGGTATCCCTCCTGCCTTCCATGGCAGGCAGACATCTCTATGGTATCTCCCGGCCGGAAAACAACCAGGGGATCGTTTACAGGGCCGCTGTAAACGCCAAATACCCGGGAGAGGGGGCGAAGTATGGCTGTGAGAGTTTTACGATCAGGAAGGGCACTTATATGACGGAAGTGCTGAAAAATTACGAGGAGAACATGATGCAGGTCAGCCAGACTTTCGACGCCTTGCTGGAGCAACCACACCTGGACCCGCAGGGTTATTGCCTGGAAGAATATATCAACGACACAGACATGCGTTGTATGGTGCCCTTAAAGGCAGCCTGATCTTCCAGGCAAGTTGTGTTACCACTGACGGACCTGTCCCCTCTTAATCACCATTTCAGGCTGAAAAAGGGCAGGTAGGCTAATATAAGGGTTGGTATTGGTAATGAGGAGATCGGCCAGGGCGCCTTCGCGGATCTGACCACGGTCGTGTAAACCGGTTACTGTGGCACTGTTGAGTGTAGCACACTGGATGGCTTCGGGAATAGTCAATCCACATTTGCTAACCAGCAGCAACATTTCATTCATCAATGGCACCGGCTCATTCTTCTCAGGATAAATCCAGTCGGTGCCGGTAACTATCTTCACACCCAGCCGGTGAGCGATGCGCGTAACCGTAAAAGCATTGTACAATTTATTGTTGCTGGCGTGAAATATCGTGGGATCCAGGAAAATACCGCGTTGCTGCATAGCTTTCAGCAATTGTACCTGCACCGTAGTATCAAACACAAAGCTTTTGCTGTAGAGTTGCGCCCAGGCGCCGTGAAGAGCAAGGGTATCTCCTTTCAGCTGCTGAAAAGCAAAATCGCCGGCATGCGACAAACTGTTCACACCCGCTGCTACGCCATCCATCGGTTTAGCAGGAAATACGGTGCCGTGACTCCATGCCTGGAGTCCCCGTGCGTGTGCTTCGCGGGTAATCGCGGCAATCTGTTCCTTTGTCAGGTCTGCGTATATTTTAATCCCGCTGGCGCCGGCGCCTTTTGCGGCGGCAACAGCCAGGGCAATATTGGTTTGAGGAGTAATGGCGCAATACCAGGGAGTAGTACCCAGATCATCATCTGCACGGGAACTGCCTTTCATCATGGCGAAATATCCCGGGCCTGCAAACTGCGCGGCATAAAAAATATCCGGGCCGGTCAGTTGACCGGTAGCAATTGCGCGTTTGTATTCTGCCAGGAAAATGGCATCGCCGGCCATGTCTCTTACAGAAGTAATGCCATGCCGCAGCATGTTTTCCAGGATGCTGTCTGTTTTGGCATGCATCCGCTTTTGCCGGTTCATGTCTACCGTAGCCAGGTGTACATGCGCGTCCATTAAACCGGGCGTAATAAACTTCCCGGTACAGTCAATCACACGGGTTACACCGGCCGGGATGGCGGCCGGATCATCTATTATTTGTACAATCTTTTCTCCACGGATCAGCAGAGACCCTTTACGGGGCTTAATGGCGGCATCCCCATTGATGATAGTGGCATTTTTCAGTAGCAGCTGTGCGTAGCTTTCCTGCCCGAGGAAAAAGAGCCCGAGCGCCAACAGTACATATGATCTCATAAAACTATAATTTTTCCAGGTCGGCTATTTCAATATGTTGCCGGATGATAGTGCCTGTTTTATCGATGAGAAAAGTAGCGGGAAGTGATTGTACTTTATATTGCTGTACAAACTCGCCTTTCATGCCTTCACTGGTGCGCAGTTGTGTCCAGGGGATCTTGTCTGCTGCTACTGCTTTTTCCCACAGGTCCTTTTTTTCATCTACGGAGACAGATACAAAGGCAATTCCCTTTTTGCTGAGCTTTTCGTGCAATGGCGCCAGTTTACGGTTGGTAGCGCGGCAGGGGGTACACCAGGAAGCCCATACATCCAGTAATACATAGTCGTGGTCCTTCATCAGCTGCTGCAACGACACGGATTTACCATCTATCGCAGGCAATTCAAAGGCCGGCGCTTTTTTCCCGGTCAGGTTATATTTATCTGCTTCCTGCTGCTTTTCCTGCAGTTTATCAAAGGTGGCTTTGGCGAAAGTCTGTTTCCGGAAAGCGGGCAAAAGTTGTTGCAGGTTAGCCGGCGACCAGGCGAATGCATAGTAGTATCCCATCCATGCGCCCAGCAGGTTATCTGCATTCAATACGGTGAATTGCAGTCGTGCGTGTTGTACTTTTTCCGCGTAACGATTACTTTCTTTATTGGCTTTCAGTTTCTCATCGAGATTAGCGCCGCGTTCGTATTTGCGGCCCCATTCATTCCACAGCTTTTCGTCCGGAGCAACGGCTTGTTCAAAATCTTTCCAGCGCTGCTGCAACACGCCTCCTTTTACTACTACCTGTGTATCTTTTGTGACACTGATGGTAACTGGGCCTTCACCAGCCAGTATGACTGCATCTACAAATGGTTTACGCAGGTGTACGGAATATACGGCCGGAGCACCAGCAGGCAGGGTATACTGAAAAGCATTGCCGCTTAAATGTAGGGTATCCTGTAACTGGCGGGTAGGCCATTCGCGGTAGATGCTTACTTTTTCGGACGACTGATGAAGCGCGGAAGAAAAGGTCAGTTGCTGTGCCTGTGTCAATGCAGGCAATGCCGCGCTACCTATCAGGAAGAAAAGATGTTTCATTCGCAGGTGGTTTTAAAGCAACCGGCCATTCGTTTCCGAAAGGCCAGCAGATTCGTAATTGGATTATCTCGGATTCTGTATAATAGCCGGATTGATGGAGATGATCTTTGGCGCTATTTCCAGCAGGTACCATTGACTATTTGCAGGAAGCGTATATAGTTGTCCTTTATAGGTCCGGGTCAGGTCTTTTTTGAACCTTGGATCGCGGTTGAGCCTTTTCAGGTCGAACCAGCGAAGTCCATGATACAGCAGTTCCTTTCTTCTTTCCGTCATCACCAGTGCCAGTGCGGCATCTGCATCTGTTGCGGTAAGATCCGTATAGTCGGCTGGCTTGAAACGTTGTTTACGCAGGGTATTCAGCAGATTCAGTGCATCGTCTTTTTTACCACTGCGGGCCAGGCATTCTGCTTTGATGAGCATCATTTCCGGTACGCCGATGCTGTAGTTTAACATATTGGCAAAGTAGATCGGGTAAGGGTTAGTGGTAGGAAGACCGGATCTTTCAATTCGCGTAAAGGTATATACATAGCGCAGATCCTTCTCACCAAGAAGCTGGAACAACTCAGGGCTGATCATGAAGGTGGTCACTGCATTGGAAGCACTGTTTGTTTTAGTAAACAGGTTTTCCGGATTTACATCTGCCGTAGGCTTATTATTTACCCCATTAAATGGCTTCGATGGCAGAATAAAGCTGAAGGTGTTATAATCCACCAGGGTACTTTTCATGGCCAATGCCGCATCTGCCCATTTCTGCGCCTGTTCATAGTTGCCCATGTACAGGTGAATTCTCGACAGCAGTGCGTAGGCCGCTACTTTACCCGGATGCACGTAGTTACGACCAAAGTCGGGCAGCCCCGGTGTGGCTAACGCCGTATTCAGATCTGTAAATACCTGGTCATATACTTCTTTAACGGTAGCACGTTTTGATTTTGCTTCCAGGTCAGGGATCAATGGCATGGGCACGGCCAGATCTGTAGCAGCGGTAGCCGCATCATAGTCTTTGCCAAACAACATGGCCAGGTGAAAATAATTGTACGCACGTTGAATACGGGCTTCTGCGGAGATACGTCCCACATCTGATGGCGCACCACCAGTGGCCGTTTCAATATTCTGGAGTACCAGATTACAGTTGTAGATGTTGTTGTACATGCGGGTCCACTCCGCATCGTCTTCCAAATCTTTATAGACCTCTTTCAGCCAGAGATAACTTTTTACCCTGCGGGTATCCCCACCGGAAGTAACCTGGTCATCGGTAAAGGAGAGATCATCCCCCATGTACTCGATATTGGCAAACCCGGCGTCAGCCTGCAACAGGTCGTTCATAAACAACTCGTAGTCGGCAACGGTGGTGGGCAGGAATTTTCCCTTCGGTGTTACGTCAAGAAATTTTTTGCAGCCCCCGGTCAGTAATAAAAGACCGAGCAACGGATATATTGTTAATTTTTTCATGATCATATTTTTACAGTTCTACACGTACAGTAAAAGTGGTTACTCTTGGTTCAGGCAAATAGTAGGCGCCGCTGATCGGATCTATTGCTTCGGGATCTATGCCGTACTTATTTTTCTTCCACAGCGCGATGTTATTCATCTGCGCCATGAACTGTACACTTTTCAATACGGTGCGTTTGAGCAAAGCATCCGGTAAACGGTAGCCGAGCTGCACTTCGCGTAAACGGATATAATCGCCCGGGATCACGCTATTGGAAGAATACTGGATCACGCGTTCGCGTCCGTCGTAAAAATCCGCCGGATCAAAAGACGGGGTAAGTGAGGCAATATCAGTATGTGCTTCATCGCCCGGTTTACGCCAGCGATCGCGGATCTGGTAGTTCATCGAAGTAGAAAATGCATATGCATACATATTAGGCATCTCGCGACGAAGTACATTGCCGAAGTTGAAAGTAGTGAGCGCGCTCAGGAGCCATTGGCGATAAGTGAAAATATTGGTAAATCCACCGGAATAAGGCGCACGGTAAGTACCACTATGTACCAGGGAGGAGAATACTGCTTTCTTTACCTTTTCTCCTTTATCACCGTATACAAGCGGGTTACCATGATCATCCAGTCCTGCCCACTGATAGCTCCATAATGATTCGCGGTTATATCCTTCCACATATTGCGTGGTGCCGGAAGGGCGGTTGATTTCAGGATTACCATCCGGTACTTTGTTATCAATAATCCGGTTGCTGTTATAGGCGATATTCAAACGGCTGTGCCATTTGAAGTTTTTGTCGTCTATGATATTTCCCTGTATCGCCATTTCCACACCTTTGTTGGTCATCCGGGCTGCGTTGATATTCATTTGATTGAAACCAACAGTGGGATCCAATACCAGGTTGCCATAGAGGTCGTAACCATATTTGTTGTACACATCTGCAGTCACCTGGAAACGGTTGTTAAACATACCCAGATCCACCCCTACGTTGATAGTACGCGTACGTTCCCAACGGAGTTTCGGATTATAGGAGGCAACGCGGGCAGCAAAATCATTGAGATTCGCCTGAAAGCGACGCGTAGCCACCAGTAACGGCGTGGTGGTTTCATCGAAGTTACCGGTAAGACCAACGGTTGCACGCAGTTTCAGCATACTGATCTGCGGAACGTTGAAGAAAGATTCCTGCGTAGCATCCCATGCCACACCGGCCGACCATAACGGCGTACGGCGGTACTTCGGATCTACCCCGAAGAGGTTCGACTGATCTACGCGGTAACTACCCGTAACGGTGTAGCGGTCGTCGTAGGTATACGTAGCTATACCATAGGAAGATTTCTCCCGGATGTCGTTATAGGTAAAGCGATCATAGGACGATGCGTCAAAGATGGGCACGCCGTTTCCGTTCCACCATTTAAGGCCTCCTTTCAGCAGTTGTTTTTGATCAATAGGCTGCCAGGATTGCAGGTCATCATTATATCCAAATTTGCTGACGGTAAATCCATCGGTGATATATTTCTTTACTTCCGCACCTGCTGCCAGGTTGATGAAATGTACAGACCCGAACATACGTGTGTAATTCAGCTGTGTACGCACTGCCCAGTTGTTGTAGCTGTTTTCTGCCTGATCCAGACGGTCGCCCTGCGGAAGATTATACACCGGCTTATTGGCGGCATCCAGTGTGGTAAACTGGTTGGTATAATTACGGTTGCTATAGGCCTGTTGCGGAATAATATTTTTAGTGCTTTGTTTTTTCCGGTCGTACAGGAAATTGGCATTAAGTGTCAATCCTTTTACTATTTTCCACTGTCCGCCTACATTGGTTCTCAGCGCGAACGTTTTATTCCTGTTATTGGCAATACGTGCTTCTTCGAGCAGGTTGCGGCCATTATCTGCGTAGCCCAGTTTTACGAGCCGGTCATTCTGTGCTTTATTAAACACACTGTAATCATAAAGGTATTGTCCGTTGCCATCCACCAGTAACTGGTAGGGAGGCAATTTCTGGATATCATTGCTGAGGGAAGGCACTGTTTTGCTATCATCGAAAGCGGCGTTCATATCTACATTAAAACGCAGCGCCGGGCTCAGCTGAAAGTCGCCACGGGTGTTCAACTGGGCTGTCTGTGCCCTGTCGCCAACAAATACGGTATTCCCATTTTCATAGGTACCGGATACCATAAAGTTATATCCCTTACCACCGCCTGACAGCGAGAGGTAATGGTTCTGGCGTACGCCGGTGCGTAACAGGAGATCCTTGATCTGCTGCTGATTGGAAATGCCTCCCAGGGAATCCTGTTTGCGTTTAAATTCCGCATCTGTCAGCAATCCTTTATTGAGCTGAAAGAGCAGGTCGAAAGAGGGGGAATAACCATTGGCAGAGGTCTCAAAGTTCCGTGGATCGATGAATCCTTTATCATACGCTTCCTTATCATAGTCAACCAGGTCGGCTCCATTGGCACGAAAAAGTTTTGAATAATCGGGCTTTGAAGTAACATAAGTATTGCTGGCGTAGTTAACACGCAGTTTGCCTTCCTTACCTCTTTTGGTAACGATCACAATAACGCCGTTGGCGGCGCGGGCGCCCCATACGGCAGCAGCAGCGGCATCTTTCAGTACATCGATCTTGGCCACATCATTCATATTGGTGGGCAGCTGATTTACCGGGAAGCCGTCCACTACGATGAGTGGCGCATTACGGCCGGTTTGCAGTGCACTACCACCCCGTACCTGTATATCGGTACCGGTAGGCTGACGAACACCGTTTACCCTCCCATAGCCGGAAGCCAGCGTAAGACCGGGAATAGCGCCTTCCAGTACACTGTTGAGCGACTGGCTGCTTCTGCGCTCTATTTCTTTTTCTGAAATCAGGGAATAGGCACCGGTAGTGTTTTTCCGGGCGAGGGTCTGGTACCCCGTAGAGATCACTACTTCGGGAATAGCCTGTAATAATTGCTTCAGGGTAACATTCACCTGGGCTTTATCCCCCGCTTCCAGTTCTGTTGGTTCATATCCTACACAACTGATACTCAGCACCGCTTCATTGGTGCGAAGACGCATGGAGAAAAAACCTTTATCATCCGTGATCACTGCGTTATTGCTACCCAGTTCCCGGATAGTAACACCGGCATTATAGATGATGTTATCATTTTCGTACAGCCCGATGCGGCCACGCACCGTTTTTTCCTGCGTAGCAATGGTAGCAGGAGGTCGTGGCAAACTCACGCTGATCATGTTATCTGATCTGCGGAAGGCGTAACGGTAATTTGCAGTAAGGTATTGCAACACCTGTTCGAGCGATCGCTCTGCAGGAGGGATCGTAATCGTTTCATTTTTGTTGATGGCGGAACCGGCATAAAAAAAGCGGACTTTATACAAGCCGGACAACTGATGAAATGCTTTTTCAACGGGCACCTTTGTTAGGGTGACCATCTTTTTTTCCTGCGCATGTGCAGGCAGCAGCGTGAGGGTGAGCACAAAAGTGATCACCACCAGAAAGGCATGGGAAATCCGGCTCGTTATCCCTGCGGATAACCGGCGTAAATGTAAATCCATAGTTGGTTGATTACTTAATTAATACATTGGTCGAATCGGCAAATTGGTACTGTTTGTTTAATGTGAAACACAATACATCCAGTACAGCTGGTAGTGCATCATTCTTAAATCGTCCTGAGAATATTTCCTGTTGAAGGTTGATTCCTTCTACGCTGATCTTAATATTATAACAAGCTTCCAGTTGGAGTACCACTTCGCTTAAAGGCGTATGATCAAAAATGATCTCCTGTGCTTTCCATGCGTTGAGGGTACTTTGTGCAAATTGCTGTGGTTGTGGTGATTTGCGGGAATCAGGCTCCAGGAGCAAACTTTCCGATGGCAGCAGGTAAGCCACCAATATTTGCTTGCCTGCAGTTTCCTTTTGCACCATCACCTTTCCTTCTTCCAGTAATACATGCAGCGCAGCTTTCTGTGCCGTCATGCGGAAAGCGGTACCCAGTGCAGTCACCGTGTACTCCGCACTTCTCACCTTAAACGGCCGGTGCTGATCGGGCGACACCTTGAAATAAGCGACCCCATTGAGTTCCATGCTGCGGCTGCTGACGCCGAAAGAATGATCCAGCTGCAGCAGCGTGTTGCTTTCGAGCAGTACATAACTGCTGTCAGGTAATATAAAGCCTTGCCGGGCGTGGCCCATGGTGCTGTATTGCAGGCGGAGCGGTCCGGAACGCGCTGCCACAACAGGAGCGGCAGTACGGGCAGGTTTGAAATACCAGGCGGCCGCGAATACCAGTATCAGCGAAGCAGCAGCGGCGTAATACCAGCGGATGGAGCGGGTGCGTGGTGCGGACGCGGACAACAGGTATTCATCCAGTTGAGCCAGTGCCAACGGTTTTTCCTTTTCCGCATACGACAGCCAGCCTGCGGCCATCACCATCTCCCTGGCTTCCTGTACGACCTGCTGATGTTCAGGATGCTCCCGGAGCCAGTTCTCCCAATAGCGCATATCTTCCTCCCCTGTCTGAAAACAGTAGTTGATAAAAGACGACTGTGCCATTAATTTTTCTACGGAGACAGATTCCATTCCGGCTTGCTTTTTCTATACAGAGGGAAAAGCGCACCCGATTTACCACAGAAATAAAATATTTTTTTTGCCGACATCCTGTCGAAGCTGCGAAATCGCGCGGTGGGTAAGGTTATAGACGGTACGGAGACTTGTATTTTTTACATCGGCAATTTCCTGGAGAGAGAGGTGTTGCAGGAAACGCATTTCTATGACTTCCCGTTGAGCGGGACTCAAATTGGCCATGGCAGCCTGTACACGGCCAAACTGGGTATCAAAGAGGTCTGCCTCTTCATTGTCGTCGGCCGACAGGTCCATCATGCTGCTGACATCCGTCAGTTTTTGTTGTTTTCCCCATTGTTCTATCAGACGGCGTTTGAAAGCGGTGAGCAGGTAAGCAGACACCTGTATGTCCTGAGACAGGTTACTTCTTTTCTCCCATAAATAAATAAAAAAATCGTGCAGATGGTCTTTTACAAAAGCGGCATCACCATCGAGCCACTTACACCCCCATACAAATAAGCGTGAATAATATTGATCATATAATTCACGGAAGGCAGCTTGTTCACCGGCACAAAATTTCACCCAAATGTCTCTTTCATCAAACATATCACAGCGGCAAACGGGGGGATATTAACCTCCAGTTTGGTTGACTCCAAAGATATTAATTTAATTACAACGGAAGTAATTTCCCCTCAAACGGGCAGGGGATAAATAAGAAAGCCGCCTGCCAGGGCGGCTTTTATGAGGGTTATCAGACAATGTCGATGAAAGGAAACGTTATTTTGTGGGGTCAGGAAGGATGATATTAAATAGTTTTTCCCTATAAAACGCCGCTCCTGAGACCACGGTCGTACAAGTGATCCCAGGCAACGGCGTAACCAGATTTAGAATGGCGACTGGTATAATTTTTCACAGCCGTTGTGCCCGGATGGGCACAACCTGCCGTGATTATGGGTATAGGGAGATCATACGGAAGCAGATATGCGGCCGTTCCACGGAGCAAAGACTTTCGCCCGCAGACCGGAAACATATAAAATATTTGAAACATCTGAGTAATGGCACAAAAAGAGATGGCTAAAACTGACGCAGGCATGTATCGATTGATAAGGCACAAAGAAAATCTAAAATGCCGCACTGCGGTATCCCTACTTAGGGGGATGGACTGTTTTCCCGAAACCGCCCTTGATCAAGAGATGACGGCTATTCACTTCCAATTTCTGATAGATATTCTTGATATGTGATTTCACCGTTTCCAGTGAAATGCTTAAGCGGATGGCAATTTCTTTATTGGTGAGTCCTTCTTCTACCGCCCGCAATACCTGCGCTTCACGCGGGGTAATCTTTTCTTCAAGGGAATTGGATGTTTTGGGATGAAAATAGGCCACCACTTTGGCCGCAATCCCAGGGGACATAGGCGCGCCACCTTCCATAGCGGTGAGCAGACCTTCTTTTATTTTCAGCAGCGGCGTATGTTTCAGAAGATATCCATTCGCCCCGGCACACAAAGCCTGGAACAATTTCTCCGGATCATCATACACCGTCAGCATAATCACCTGGCAGCCAGGGGCTCTTTTTTTCAGCAACGGAATGCCTTTTATCCCTGATTTTCCGGGTAAACCAATATCAGACAACACTACATCCAGGACCAGATCAGGTTCCCATTGCAACAGGAATTCCTCCACCGATCCGGCCGACAGCAGGCAGGTGAAATCCGGTTGCTGCCGGAAGAAATCTACCAGCGTTTCCCGCACCACTGCATCGTCTTCTATGATACCCAGATAAATCATAGCTGTAAAGATGAAGGAAAAAAAACAAAAAAGCATCTCCCTACTTTGGGGGATTTACCTCACTGGCACTGTGAGTTTGAGGTAATATACCTGTCCCTCCTGCCATGTTTCCAGTTCCCCTTTCATCAGCTGGGAGCGCTGCTGCATAAAGTAAGTCCCTTGTCCGCCCTGATAGGGCTTCTTTACCGGTTCTTCACTTTCAGGAAAAGTATTACTGATTAGCAAGGCGATCACCTCTGAAAAATGAAGTTTTATGTTTATTACCGGCTCACTGGCATTGCGGGTAGCGTTGCTCACTGCTTCCTTAAAGATCTGGAAATAATTCTGGCGGATGATCTGCGTAAGCGGCATGCCCGCATACGCCCCGGTAACGTTGAATACAAAGCGAATATCCAGTTCATCTCCCAGGTTGCTTATAAAATCTTTCATTCGGGAGACGAGATCCGCAGCGGTATCAAACCGGGAGTCGATAGACCAGACCATGTCACTCATGGTGCGTAACGCCTCCCTGCTGGAGCTGGCGATTTGTTTGGCCATAAGCGGTGCTTCCGGCAAAGCGCTCAGGCGATCGGCCTGAAAATAAATCCTGGTCAACGTACTGCCCACTTCATCGTGCAGGTCGCCGGCAATTTTAGTACGCAGGGATTGTTCCTTGAGCAATTGCCGTACCTTATAGCGGAAAATGGCTACTATCCCCAATAACACGATAAGTATGCACAACAACCGGAACCACACCGTTTCATAAAAAGCAGGCAATACTGCCAGCGGCACCGACAATAATTCCTTAAACACTGCCTGCCCGGGAAAACGGGTGGCCAGGTGGAAAGTATATTGTCCCGGTGTGATACGGGCGATACTGATATCATGCTGCTGCCCGATTTCCAGCCACGGTCCGTCCTCCTCAATGCGGTAATAATAATTCAGGAGATCCGTGCGCTTATCTGTTCCACCAAAGCTAAGGGAGAAAAAATCCACGCCGGGCGGCACTTCCAGTTTCACATCAGATAAATAGGGTAGATTATGATGCTGCGTCAGCGTCATGCCGGAAGTAGTACTGAAATTCGTGAGACTAACCTTCAGGTCCATATCTGCATGTTTATAACGCAGCATATCTTCCACCCTGAATGTGGTGATACCATTGAGGGTTCCCATATAAACACGGTCGCCATATACGGCGGCGGCTGCGTGATTAAACTCATTGGAAGGAAGATGATCCAGTTGTGAGTAACTGGTGATCTGGCCATTGCGGGTATCAATAATACTTAACCCATGCTCTGTGCCGGCAATCATCCAATGTCCCTGCTGTACCAGTGTGTATACAATATTGCCCGTCAGGCCGTTACCGGCGTCGATTTCCCGGATCAACTTCCCATGCAGGTCAATAATCTGGATGCCCCGGCCATTGCTGCCCAGCCACAATTGATTATTCACCAACCGGATACTGTAACAGGTGTTGAGGTTATCGGGGGTGGTCTGACTAACAGGTAGCGCCTGCACGCTATCATCAGACCGGTCCAGATCAAACAGTCCGTTGATAGTGGCAAAATAGCAATGCCCGTTTAGCGGCAATATTTCATTGATACGGCTGTTCTGCAATGCCAGGGCGGCTTTTCCCTTCCCCTGCGGCGACATGATGCCGGTATGGATATTCAGCAGGAATGCGCCCCTGTAGGTACCCAGCCAAACCAGCGAATCATTTTCCCGCACTATACTGATAAAAAAACGGGGCACCCGGTCCGGTTGTCCTTTGCTGGCAGGGATATTAGCCACCTGTGGTGTCACGACGCCGGTTTTCAGATCATACCAGTGCAGCCCGTTTCCTTCGGTAGCCAGCAACAACCGGTGATCATCCCAGGGAAGCACCCGGTAAATTACCCCGTTAACGATCGGGGTAAAATGTCCGGTTGCCTCATTCAGCCGGATAAATCCTTCTTTATAGGAAGTGACATACAAACAACTGTCCGATGATTTATAAATAGCACGGATACTGTGTGCAGTGGGGTCGTCGTTGGTAGTCAGCAGATTGCGGAACGGGTCCTTTGTCAATTCCAGTTCTGCCACACCGCTTTCAAAAGAACAATACACTTTATTATCACGTGTAACCACAGACGTTACATCCGCATTAAAAAAATTTGCCGGTATATTATTTTCCGGAACAAACACCTTGTCCTGCGCCGCATCATACTGGAAGACGCCCAGCCGGCGGATATAAATACCCAGTTCCCCGTTTGGCAACAGGAAAAAACGAATATACCCCGCGATAGATAACGTGTCGCCATTTACCTGTTTCACTTTCGTCAGCTGCCGGGTACGCGGATTAAATACCTGGATGCCGGCTTTACCTGCAAAAAAAACGATCTTACCTGAGGGATGAAAGTACACTTCGGGAGTAATACTGTTTTTTAATTCCGGCATCGCGAGATATGCTCCCGGCGTGTAAGCGTTACCGCTTCTTTCCAGGCATTGTAAACGACCGCTATGAACCACCCACAGCTGATTTTTCACCGGTTCCCCGATGTAATCAATGGCGCGTGCAAACGGATCGGCACGGGGCTGATCAGATAAGTCAGCGATCTGCACCAGGTGCTCCTTTTCTACCCGATAAATTTTATAGTTGTTCCCGGTGGTGTATATCGTGCCATCCGATCCAATACAAATACGCTTTATAAAATGTGTTCCTCCTTCGCCGGGATCGTTCAGAGGTGTTATCAAGCGGGTAGTCCAGCGATGGGTATCAAAAAAAACCAATCCGCTCTGCGTACCTATCCAGAGGTTATCCGATTGGTCAATAACGATGGTAGTAATAGCATTGAAAATAACAGAGGGCGTACTTACCAGGTCGAATGTAAGCAGGTGATTGCCATCATACCGGTGCAAACCGGAAGTATTGAAAAACCAGAGCAGGCCGTGACTATCGATAGTCGCGTTATTAACAATAGCATCGCCTATCCCGGCGGGCAGTTTAACGTGGCGGAATTGCAGAATACCATCGGCCGACACCCGCAACGGAATAACAAAGAACAAAAGGCATAGGAGGATACGGCGCATAACAGGCAACAATTAACAACGGCTAAAGGTAAACAATAAGCGGTATTGTTTTTAAAAAAGAAGCGATCCCTCATCGCCGGGATCGCTTCTTATACGGATCATTGGTTATACGGTCTGTGGTTTTCTATCCCTGGCCCGGACCGTTGTTTTTTTCTGGAAGTAATGCGCATTCAGCAACAGCATCGATAACAGCATCAACACCACTCCTGCCCACTGCAAACCATTTACCGGTTCCTGCAAGATAAAATGCGAGCAAACAATGGCCACCGGCAACTCGGCCGTCATGATCACCCCACTGATACCCGCTCCCACTTTGGGAATGCCCCTGGCAAATAATAAGGGTGGAATCACGGTACCAAAGAGCGAAAGAAACAAGGCCCATTTTCCGAGGCCTATGTCGAAATGAGTACTGGCCAACAGTTGCGGCGCATTGATTGCAAAAATACATAGCGTGGAACCGGTGATCATCACCGCACTTTTCTTACCGGCATCCAGGTTCTTTCCTACCCTGCTGTTAGCTATTACGTAGACAGCATATAAAAATGCCGATGCCGCCGCAAACAGTAAGCCTTTTACAGATAAGCGGGACAAGCCACCACCAGCCATACCGCTTCCCATCCAGGTACCCGCCAGGATCAACAATGTAGTGATCACCTGTAAGGCTGATGGTTTCTTTTTAAAGATCAGCGCCTCCATCAGCAAACCTATCCAGGTAAACTGCATCAGGATCACGATAGCCACCGATGCAGGAATGTAAGCGACGGATATATAATAAACAAAACTGGTGAGCCCTATACTAGCGCCGGTGAGCAGCAGCCAGCCCCATTGACCGGGTGTTATCGCTTCCCTCCGGCGTTTACGGAGCAGGTAAATGATCCATAATACCACCATCCCGGTTAAAGCCTGGGTAAAGGATATTTCTGCGGCAGTATAGCCTTCGCGGTAAGCGAGTTTTACAAAAGTAGAAAGAATGCCGAAGCTGCACGCGCCGGCGAAAACCATTAATATATACCTGGTCATTATTTTCGGTTGTGTAAATAAGAAAAAAGGAGAATAAGGGGTACACGAAAATAACCAGGTACATTCAGTGACTGAATACCTAAACAGGAAGAACCGATCCCTGGAACAGGGAGTCGTTAAAAGCCTTGGTAACGCTGGTTATTTTGCGTACAAAACAACAACAGCAGGCGGAGGAGTACTTGAATAAATACGATGCATTGGTTTAAATTATGGGCAACAAGATAGCAACAATTTTTCAGATCTCTCCGGAAATTATAACAACGGACGGGGATCAAAAACCACCTGCAGCGAACTTACCTTTCCGTTCTCCAGGTGGTACCAGGCGCTTCCAAAGATATTTTTGCCGCCCATATCCAGGTTGTACCAGACGCAAACATCTTCCTGGTCTACGAACACTTTCTGTACATCGTATTTCAGTTTCATTTTTGTCATATCGTCAAAATAAGCATCGGCGCCCCTGCGCGATCCCATTACACCATCAAAAGTCATCTCATCCTGCGCGAAACGGCGGGCCGTCTCAAAATCCTCGTCATTAATGGCCTGGATGAGTGATAATACAACTTTTGCATTATCTGAAGCCTGGTTTATCTTTTCCATGGTAAACTGTTTAACACACAGTCCCAAAAAATCATACCGCAATTTCAAGGGCCATAGCAGCGGCCGGAGGGGATAAAATTCCGCAACCGGGTGAGGTCCGGGGTACCCGGTTTTTGGAAAAAAAGAAGGGGTATCACCTGGATGATACCCCTTTTGCATATAGGAATCGGAAATATGGGCGGTTATACAGCAGCCGTTTGTACTGCTTTCTTAGCCGTTGCGGGCGCTTTCTTCTTTCTTCCTTTACCCCACCAGATAATAAAACCGGTGATAGGAAGGGTAGCGCCGATCAGGCTGGCAAAAAATGCCATAAACTTACCAGGGAGGCCGAGGATACTGCCCACATGGATATCGTAGTTCATTCTTCTCACTTTAGCGCCAAAATCAGCTTCTGCAAAAGACTGCTCATACAGCTTGTTACCCGTCAGCGGCTGCAATGTATGCTGGTCGAAAGCATAACGCTGGTT
This sequence comes from Chitinophaga arvensicola, assembly GCF_900110835.1. GTDB lineage: Bacteria > Bacteroidota > Bacteroidia > Chitinophagales > Chitinophagaceae > Chitinophaga > Chitinophaga arvensicola. The sequence goes on along the minus strand of NZ_FOJG01000001.1, from coordinate 3,242,536 downwards.
GTTATAGTATTGTCCTTTGCTTGGATATACGATCACAGAGATGGCCGCAGTAGCTTTGGTGGTATCCGGGAAGGCAACATAAAAACCAGGCGCATCAGGATGTTTGCCCACAGTAGTATGCCAGGCCATATCCATTTTCTGTCCCAGGTTATCGAAGTGTTTTATTCCTGCCTGGGTAGAATCGGATTTCAGCTCCACGAATTCCGGTAAGGTTTTACCACCGGAGGTTGCCCAGTAAAGACTTTTACTCCACCATTGCAGGCCATATACCATACCGGTAACACCAATGGCAAACAGCACCAGCAGTGCATAGAAGCCCAGTACATTGTGCAGGTCGTAGTTGACCCGCTTAAAGCTGGCGCCCCATTTTATTTTAAAGCTCTGGTTACGGGTATTCTTATTCCATTTTTTGGGCCACCATAATACCATCCCGCTGATCAGGGTAATTACACAGATCAGGGTACTGTAGTTGATGATAGGACGGCCTATTTTAAACGGCAACCACAAAAAGCGGTGACCGTTGAGCACCCATCTGAAAAAGCTGGTTTCGCCTTCCTTGCGGTTTACTTTGCTGATCACTTCACCGGTATATGGGTTCAGTTTCAGGGTAGAACCACCGCGACGGCCGCCGATATTGGCTTCTATCGCTTTGCCTTCTTTATACAATACATAACCCACCTGTTTGCCGGGATATTCTTTCCCGGCCACTTCCAGGATCTTTGAAGGAGGAATCAGGGCCTGTGCCTGTACCGGGACATTGCTGTCAGGTTCCATCCAGCCGGTGATCTCTTCATTAAAAACGTAGATGCATCCGGTGATACAGATAATCACGACAATAATACCGGAAACAAGGCCCAGCCACAGGTGTAGCCAGGCGGAGATGCGGTAGAACAGCGACCGGGAATTTGGTTTCTTCCCGGCCGTTTTTTTTGATGGAGCGTTCCTGTTATTCTGCATAAAAATCAATAATCTACTTTGGTGATCGCTGTAATCTTTCCGCCATCCACGGTCAACCCGAGGGAAGCTTTAGCCGTTGCTATGTCAATCTTATATACCCAGCTGCCGGTAGTGGTATTCAAACCAATAAAGCCGGTTTTGCCATCTGTAGAAAGGGTGTTGTTATTGTAAGCTGCTGACGTAGAAGTAATTTCAGCAGGGCCACCGGTTACCCAGGTGAACGTTTTAGTATTTACATTGGCCAGGGCCATTTTCAGCTGACCGGATACTTTTCCTGACTGCGCATACATCATCAGTAAAAACATATTATCGCCGAGGTAAGTATGCGTAGAAATATGATGTCCGCCGGATGCTTCTTGTACATTGAAAAAGTAGCTTTTATCAAATTCGGTGGTGCCATGCAGGATTCTTACAATAGCAGATGGTTTGGTAGTAGTGACTACACCGCTGTTGGTAGCGGCTGCGGAAGAGAAACCATATGCATCGCCATTTTCAGTTACAGACAAACCATTATTGAAGTAACCTCCCAGGTAGCTGGTACGGTTGTCGCGGATCACTTTTTCCAGGTCCAGTTCCGGGTAGGAGAATACGGCCACCCAGGTGCTGTCGGGATAAACGGTACCGAAAGCATCGCTGCAGCAGCCTTTGATACTCATATAAGGAGCGTATACTTTATTGCCTACCTGTGTAGCCCAGGTAAAGTGTGCACGTTCGCCGTTGGCCGCCAGTTTCACGATATTAACACTATCGCGTCCCACAATCCTTGATTTCAGGGCATCAATGCGATACATCCCGGCGGTTTCATTACCGCTTCTCGGTATTTTCATCAGCAACAACTCATCGTTTACTTTCGTGAAGAGCTGCACCGTTTCTGTCTGGAATTCAGAAGCCTTTACCAGTTTACCATCGGGACCAAAGCGATAGGTTGTTACCGCACCCGGGTTACCCTGGCCATACAGGAGACTGAAAAATCTTCCTTTGTGCGTGAGGTAGTAGCGGTAGGAACCATCCTGTTCTTTTCCGTTTCCTTTGGTGGTGATGGAACCCTGGTCCAGCCGGTCGGCCGTGAGCAGAATATCTGCGATACCTGTGGTTCCTACCGGCGTTACCGTTATCACATATTTAGATAATCCTTGTGTTCCTCCGTCTACAAAACCTTCGTCCAGTGTGTCTTCCTTATCGCATGATACTCCCAGGAGAACAATACTGCCCAGCAGGAATAAAAGCTTACTGATTTTCTTCATCACGATGTATTGAAAAAATGAATGATTAATATTTACTTGCTGATAAAATATCTCAGCTTGGCATAAAATGCGCGGCCGGGCTTCTGTAAGGTGAAGTTGTCATAGAGCCGGTTATCCACCAGGTTCTTGCATTCCACGGATACGTTATAGCGGCCGTTAGCCAGACTGTACACCAGGTTTACATCCTGGCAGAACTGTCTTGGTATTTCCAGCTTCTCTTCTGCCTGACCAGGCCAGGAGAGATAATAAGCATGTACATACAGGAAGTTGTAGCCCAGTGTCAGTGTATTTCCTTTTTTCAGGAAATCTCTGAAGAACAGGGAAGCATCGGCATTACCAAAGAGGTAAGGCATATTGGGAATACGATCGCGGTACAGCGGGCTTCTGTTCTTTTGTCCATCCTCAAATTCTGTATTGTTACGCAGGTTCTGGTAAGTCATATTTACGCCGGCGGTAAACAGGTCTTTGAAAGAGTATCTTACTTCGCCATCCACACCCATGTTGGTCACAGCGGCAAGGTTACCGTTGGTTTGCTTGGTCTGGTTCGGATTCAGCATAGGACGGATAAAGTCTTTCGCATCGCGGTACAGGAAGTTAGCGTCGAAGCTGAAGTGGTGATCTTTCCCGATATGTGTGAGGTAGTTTACACCGAAGTTGAAGTTGTTGCTGCTTTCCGGTTTCAGGTCTGTATTACCTTCGAGGTTGAGCATATCACCAAAGAGTTCTTCTGTTTCAGGTAAGCGGTAGCTTTTCTCGTAAGAAGTTTTCAGTTGCAGTGCAGGTATCAGGAAATAGGTAGTAGCGATACCATAACCGAGTTTATTAAACTTGGTTTCCAGTTGGCGGTAGGCCACATCGCCCCAGTTGCCGCTAGGATTGTAGCTTTGAGAAAAGCGGTTGGTCTGGGAGAATTTTTTTGCAAAGATGGAGGTATTCCATTTTTCGCTGTAATCAAATTTGTATCCCAGGCCGAGAATATTTTTAAATACTTTTTTTGGCTGATCATACTTTTCATCCATCGGGAAAAGCTGATCTTTTCCTTTACGGTTGAAGGTGTTGTAAACATCATTCAGTACAAAGGAGTGGTGGTCATCAATTTTGTAGCTGAGGTTAGCGGTACCGATACCGTTGTTGTTGCTGAACTTGTACATAGAACGTTCGCGTTCAGCGCCATTGTTAGGTTCATATTGCTGGAACCAGTTGTAGCGGCGGTTTACGGTGTCTATATTTTGTTCATGTCCCAGGTTATAGTTACCGGTTAAGCTGAAGTTCAGTCCTTTTACAAAGAGGTCTTTCACCTGGTATTTCACGCTGGGCATGATGATATCTCCTTTGCGGTGCCAGTTGCCGAATACGCTCACCATGCGGGCGCCGGTCTGGATTTCCGCATAGTTCTGGCCCATAGTGATACCGAAGAGTAATTTATCTGCATATTTTTTCCCTACTACCCCCACGTTGGCAATGATGGTTTCATTGTGGTAGGTATCATGGAATCTTCTAACCGTCTGACGCGGATAGTATTCACCTGTTTTAAGATCGGCTACGTTAACGCGTACCTTGTAGTTATTGTCGGAATAGTTCTGGAAGGCGTTTACCTGGATAGTAAAGCCGGATTTCGCGGTATAACCTGCATTGAGCGTAGAGCGGTGAGTGTTGAACGAGCCAAAGGAATAGGAAGCATCCACGTAGCTGCGTTTACTGTTGCTGGTTACAATGTTGATAGCGCCGCCCAAAGCATCTGATCCGAGCCAGATGGGTACTACGCCTTTGTATACTTCTACCCGGTCGGCCAGGTTGATCGGAATATTATTCAGCTGGAAGGAGGAGCCAAAGTTATCCATGGGCACGCCGTCGATGAAGAATTTCACCTGACGGCCGGTGAAGCCGTTGAGCGAGAAGTTCATGCGGGAACCGAGGCCACCATCTTCACGTACGCGGACGCCGGATACACGGTCCAGTGCGTGCGACAGATCGAGGGTGGAGTTATATAATTTCTTTGCGTCGATAGCAGTTACATTGTACGCCTGGCGGTTTACTTCCTGGCTGGTAGAGCGACCAATAACAGAAACGGTGTTTATTTCGCTGATAGATTGTTCCAGGGCGAATTGCAAAGACTTCTCTTCACCGGGCTGGAGTTCCAGTGTATGATCTTTTGTTTTATATCCTACGATAGAAATGGAGAGTATATGTTTTCCCGGGTTGATCTTCTGTATGCGGAAGAAACCATCTACATTGGAAATAGCATTGGCATTGCTATGGTGTAATTTTACAGAGGCGCCTGGAATAGGGCTGCCGGCAGCATCTTTAACGTAGCCGCTGATGGTAGCGGGAGTAACTGACTGTGCATCTGCGAAAAACGCCAGGGATAGTAAGATGCTGGTCAGCAATAATTTTCTGATATACATTTTAAAACAGCTTTATTGATGATGTACAGGCACACGAATCCCCTTCCCATGGGCGTCCCCGAAGCATAGGTGAATTGGCTTACCTGTTTCCTTTATGTCATTTTAGATGTATGCAAGTGAAAAGCGACTCCTGAAGCATGGTTATCAGGCGTACTACATACAGTATCTATTATAGGTATCTGATTCTTTTGCAAAAGTAGGTTGATATCCCCCAAAGTATTTGCGAGATCGGGAATTTTTGGGGTATGATATTTTTCCGGATTGCGTCAGCATGATTTTTCAAATATCCGTATACGTTAGTAGCCGGGGCTACAGCCGGCCCCAGGCCATTACAATGCTGCTTTCAGCAACCCGCTCACGCCCGATGTATAACCTGGCATGGCGATTATTTCACGGTTTTTATTCAGCAGGATATAGGTAGGATACCCACGTATCATTAACTTATCAAGATAGCCGCCGGTCCGGCCATTGTACAGAGAGCGCACGCCAGGAAGCTTTTCGCGCCTATCCAGGAAACTGGTCATTTTCTGCAGGTTGTCATCTACAGAGATGGTAACAATCGTTAATTTGTCCCCACACTCGCGGAGCCAATCAGGAAAGCTTTTCATCCCCTCCACACATCCCCAGCACCAGGTAGCCCAGAAATCCACCAGGATCAGGTCTGATTTGATATCTGCGATGTTAACTATTTCATTTTTTTCGTTTTTGAGAGATAGCAAAGGAAATTTATTCCCGATGCGGGCACGGTTATTTTCCGATATCACTTTCAGCAGCATCTCACGGATGACAGGATCAGTGACACGATTCAGCACTTCGGTCTGGATACGGCGATTGACTACTTCGCGCGCGTCTACATCTCTTTCCGAAAAATACTCCTGGTTCAAGCCTGCCACCAGGGCCAGCTGCCGTAATCTGCTGCCCGGAAAATAATTGACTTCATGAATCAGCTGATCCATGCTGTTGTAGGGCGATGCATGATAACGCTGGAGGGGATGCATAACTACCCTGTAACTCATATAGCTCTCCAGCAACTGCGTATAAAAAGGATTCCTTTCCTGTATGGGGGCTTCATTAAAATATATCCGCTCAAAATTATTCATCAATTGATCCGCTCCCGGCAGCTGATGCATAAATGACAGGTAGCAGATAGCAGCCTGGTAGCGCAGCAATGCGTATTCCGGCTGAGTGGAATCTGCTGTATATTTCCTTTCTATCGCCTCCCAATGCCGGAATACGGTATCAGACGGCGCATCCTTCCGGTACTCCTTCGTGATGGTATCCACAAATAAAGGAAACCAGTTGTCCCGGAATTCACCGGACATCTCCCGTATACGCTGATTAATGGGGCGGCCGGCCACATCTTTTACCCCCAGTTCGTTATGAGCCTCTCCTACAGCATATTCCCCGCCGGGCAGCACGTAAAAGGACAGGGACCTGTTTTCCACTATCAGCTTGATCAGCATCCCGGCGGAATCAGGAATGTTTGCCTGGAAACGCCCGGCGCCATCAGTATGTACCTGTGTTATTTCCAGCGGTGCCATGCTGACATAGTCGACATAGCGATAAAATGTAATAAGACTATGCGGATTTGCCGGTAATTCACCTTTTACCACAACCGTAGCTTTAACCGCCACGGGCAACAGAAAGACGCTGCAAAACAGGCAAAACAAACGATTTCTCATGTACAGTATTATTTCAATATGAAAATAGTGTTTATAACTAACAAAAAAATGTGCGTTAATTGTTAAAATCTTCACTCGGTAACTTTAAACCTCTGCTAAAACAAGTATGTTGTTAACAAAGAATTTACACTTGATAATCGACATTCTTCTACCTTGAACGCATCAGGAAAAATCCTGCTACCCCTTAACATGAAAACCTGGAATTATGAAAAACAATATTACACTGCCCAGGATGACGGAAACCACTATTGAAGACGATGATACAAAGGAAAGGATTATAAGGATTGTCAATTCGCTAGCCATAGGCGCCAGTCTGCTGGCATTCAGCCTGGGATGTCTGTTATACTATATGACCGGATACAAAAGTATCTTCTACCCGGCCATGCTGGAAACGGTGCTGTTCCTGTCTATCCTGCTGATCACCCGCTACAGTAAACCGGAATACGGAAAACAGTTCATGTTCCTGCTGCACAGCATTTCGATCTGGTATTTCGGGACGCTGCTGGGACCGGCCTCCCAGATATACCTGTTCGCGCCATTCCTCGCCTTTTGTGTATTCCTGGTATTTGATAAATCCTGGGCACAAACCGCCGTACTGGCCATCAGCGCCATTATGCTGATATTGATAGAGCTAAACTTCCGCCACCCGGTGATCCATTCCCTTCCACTTAGTCAGGAAACCGAATCAAACTTACACTGGTTAGTTATTTTTGCCGCCACTTTCCTGAATGGCACCGCATTGTATTATTTTACAAAGGAAAGCAGGTTTCAGAACAGGCAGTTGAAGCGGCTGGTCAACCAACTCGACAAAACCAACCAGGCCATGCGGATCTATGTGCGGGAAACCACCCACGAAATCAGATCCCCGTTAAATGTGGTCAACAGCATTCTGCAGAATTATATAGAAACCGCCGACCCGGGCAAAAAAACTGTCCAGGTAGGTATCGCCCACCTGCAAGCCGTTCATTTTGCCTGCCAGGACATGCAACTCGTGATGAGCAATGCATTAGGATGGTCTAAAATTGAAGCCGGGAAAGATGAAATCAGCACATCCCCGTTTCATTTCAGCGACTGGGTGGTACACCTGTGTGATACTTATGAATACCTCGCTAAAAGAAGATCTGTACATATCCATATCGACTTACACGATAACCTGCCGGAATATATCCTGGCAGATAAGTCGAAACTGCGCACCATCATTGTAAACCTCCTCAGCAATGCGATCAAGTTTACTACGTTCCGGTCTATCATCTATGTAAAAGCCGGTATGAAAAATAACCAGCTGGAGGTGTCCGTAACAGATCAGGGGGTAGGGATACCGGAAGAAAAAAAGGAACACATCTTTGATCCATATGTTACGGAAAGCGGGCAGCATACAGAATCGAGCGGCCTCGGACTTCCCATAGCACGGCATATGGCCCGTATGATGGGCGGCGACCTTTCCGTAGCAGACAATCCGGAGGGCGGCGGCAGCATTTTTACGCTGCGGATGCCGGTAGAAGCCACTCCCCCGCCGCCAATGGCTTCACAGCAACTGGACTACTCTATTCTGGCAGGCCTGAAAGTATTGGTGGTAGATGATGATCACCTGAATCACCTGGCCTTTTCACTGGCGCTGAAACGCATGGGCATTGAAGTGATCCTCGCAGATTCAGGACCACAGGGATTTTCTAAGGCCAAACTACATGAACCGGACGCCGTACTCATGGATATGATTATGCCGCATACCAGCGGCATAGAAATGCTGGCGCTGTTCAGAGCCGATCGCACACTCCGGCAGATACCCTTTATCCTGGTTTCCGGTAATTGTTACAGTGAAGTAAAAGAAGAAGTGATTGCCTCCGGCGCCGATGGCTTCCTGAGCAAACCGGTGAATATGGAACAGCTTTATAATGTACTGAAAGACCTGGTAGTGATGGCCTGAGTTATTCAGCCAGCATCAACCGCCAGGTAGTACGGATTTTCCCCGTCTGCCGCATTTTCTGCAGCTGCGCCGGCGTAGCCATTTCGAGCAGATGCGGCAAAGCGGTAAGTTTTTCATGATCTCTCACCGACGCCTTATCTATCGCGAATCCCATCTTCTGAAAAAATAGTTCGGCAGACTCAAAACTGTCAAACATCTTTTCATGGATCTGGTGCTGTGCATAAAAAGCTTTCCATTGTTCATCCTTCCGGATCTCATTGGTAGCTTCCTCCCGTTTTATATAAATATCGCCGGTAATCCAGTACCCGCCCCGCTGTTGCAGAATCCGGCGGATAATGCCGCATAGCTTCTCTTTTTCGGTTTCATCCAGATACATCAGTAACCCTTCGTTTACAATAGCTACAGGGCCTTCGGGAAAATGACCGATTCTTTCCCGGAACGCGGCCTCGTCCAGTGCATTCAGCGGCAATACTTCCAGCACACCGGCCGCAGGCTCCTGCTGGAATGCAGTTACGAACGACTGTTTAGTAGCAATAACCTCCGGCAGATCAGTATCGATGTAATGATAACCCGGCTGTTGCACTGTTGCCAGTCCACGGAAAGAAAACCCCGACGACAATTCCAGGATATTCTTTACCGGTAAATCCAGTAACAACTGGTCAATACTATGATAGCGATCTTCGAAATGCAATAGCCGTACCCAGAACGCGAGATCCTTGTTATACAATTCCGGCTGATAAGGCTTGGGAGCCAGTATCAGTTTAGCAGCAGCTGCTGCATAGGGTATGTTGGTAACGCCTTTTAATAACAACAGCGATTTAGCCGTGGGGCTGATAGCACTATAGTCCCTGTTTGTAATTTCCATACCAGGTCATTTGCTTATAAAGATACGCCCTTATACTTTTTCATGCCCTGCTAAAAAATCAGCATAAAAATCAGGCACTGCGCTATTCCTGATACCAGCAATAGTTTCTTCAAGCGGATAGGATACTTTACGGATCTGTGGGGTTATTTCACCATTCACGATACTGAGTTGCAGGTAAGCAGCAAGCCTGTCTTTCTCTTTGGTTCTGCCTACTGAACCGGTGTTGATCACCATTTTTCCTGCCGCTTTCAGCGGGCGTATATACGAGAGATGCGTATGCCCGGTTATCAGTATATCTGCACGTTGTTCCTCCAGCATTCCCAACAAGTCATCCTCGTCATGATCCGCGTATATATATTCATCATTACTGCGGGTACTGCCATGCACCAGCAGCAGGCGGAAGCCAGCAAATTGCAGTTGAATGGAATGCGGCAATTCCGCGAGAAAAGCGCGATGCTCCGGCGTAATCGTTTCTTTGGTGAAGTTGATGGCAATCAGCCGGGCCGCTTGCTCTTCTTTACTGTGCTTACTCAATGCTTTCACCGGATGGTCAAAGGCGATACGTTCATCATGGTTCCCCATGATTACGGGGATCTGCTTTTCCCGGATCAGCGCGATCACTTCATTATGCCACGGGGCGGCATCGGTAAGGTCGCCCAGGCAATATACCTGGTCGGCGCCGGATTGTTTTATATCTTCCAATACTGCCGCCAGTGCAGGCAGATTCGCGTGAATATCGCTGATGATGGCCAACTTTAACATGCAAGTTCCTTTGATATGACGCAACGTTAATACTAATTCAAACGCTGCGGGTTTGCGGTGATAAAAAAACAGGAAAAATGCTATTCATCCGTTGAATATTACCATTTACCTCGCGGATAAACAGGCGGTGATTTCGTTGAATACTATTTTTCACTTATGTAATACTTTACTTTCCGGACATAAACGCAGCGAGGTAAGGAGCGGTTTTACTGTTCGCGGCTTTGGCCACTTGTTCCGGAGGTCCTGCCGCCACTATCTGCCCGCCTTCATCACCGGCACCCGGACCAATATCTATTACCCAGTCGCTGCCCGCTACCACCCGCATTTCATGTTCCACTACCACTACGGTATTGCCGGCTTCTACCAGCCCATTCAACTGTTGCATCAGCTTCTCTGCATCGGCAGGATGTAGTCCGGTCGTCGGTTCATCCAGGATGTATAACGTATTACCCTTCCCGATCCGTTGTAGTTCCGTAGCTAGCTTGATCCGTTGGGCTTCACCACCGGAAAGCTCGGTAGCCGGCTGTCCGAGGCGCAGGTAACCAAGACCAACTTCGTGTAACACTTCCAGGGAACGCTGTAAGGTAGCGTCTTCTGCAAAGAAACCTTTCGCTTCATCTACTGTCATACCTAATACTTCCGCTATATTTTTATCGTTCCATTTTACTTCCAGCGTTTTGGCATTGTAGCGGGCGCCATGACAGGTAGGACAGGGCGCATACACACTGGGTAAGAAAAGCAGTTCCACCATCACAGATCCTTCGCCCTGGCAGGTTTCACAACGACCTTTAGCCACGTTAAATGAAAAACGTCCGGCGTCATACTTACGGGCCTTCGCCATTTTGGTGGCAGCAAATAGTTTACGTACCTGGTCGAACAAACCTGTATAGGTAGCAAGATTAGAACGGGGGGTACGGCCAATCGGTTTCTGATCTACCTGTACCAGCCGTTTTATTTTATCCATGCCCGTAGTGATACTACCGCCGAGGGTTACGGGCTGTTGTTGTTCCAGTTCTTCCCCTTCTTCGGCTTCCGGTAACGCGGCTCCCAGATGTTCAGCTACCAGTTCTACCAGCACCTGGCTAACGAGACTGGATTTACCGGAACCTGATATACCCGTTACCGTTGTAAATACCCCCAGTGGAAAAGCTGCTGACAGCTCGTGCAGATTATTACGGGTCACGCCTACCAGTGTTAACCAGCCTTTCGGTGTACGGACCTGGCGGGCAGCGGGTTTTTCTTTCGCAAAAAGATAGTGCCGCGTACTGGAAGCCGCTATGGCCGACAGTCCTGCCGGTTCGCCGCTATACAGCACTTCCCCGCCCTGCTCCCCTGCAGCTGGTCCCACATCCACAATCCATTCCGCATGACGGATCACATCCAGGTCGTGCTCCACCACAAATAAGGAATTACCGGCGGCTTTTAGTTTATCCATAGCCGTTAGTAAGGCTGCCGTATCCGCAGGATGTAAACCAGCAGAAGGTTCATCCAGTACATATACCACTCCGAATAAATTTGAACGGACCTGTGTGGCCAGGCGCAGTCGCTGCAGTTCTCCCGGTGAGAGACTCGGAGAACTGCGTTCAAGCAACAGGTAGCCCAGTCCCAGATCGAGCAGGATTCCGAGCCGCAGTGCCAGGTCCTGTGCAATACGCTGTGCAACAATGATACGTTCAGGATGTAGCCCTTTCGCTGCAAAAGCCGAAGAAGAACCGCAGGCATATCTTTCCATCAACGCTGCCAGTTTCTTCAACGGCAATCTCGACATCTCTGCGATATCCAGTCCGTCGAACTGAACAGACAACGCGGCACGTCCCAGGCGTTTGCCTTCACATTCCGGGCATTCCCGGCTGATCATATATTGTGATACCCGTTTCTTCATAGATGCACTTTCTGTATGTGCAAAAGTGTGCATCACATATCTTTTGGCGCCAGAGAAAGTGCCCATATAACTGGGTTCCATCTTGCGTTTGAGAGCTTCTTTTACTTCCGCTGGCGTAAAGCCTGCGTATACGGGTACTACGGGTTGCTCTTCTGTAAACAGGATCCATTCCCGTACTTTTTTGGGCAACTCCCGCCAGGGTTTATCTACATCATAACCTAGGGTAGTGAGGATATCGCGCAGGTTCTGTCCATACCAGGCAGTAGGCCATGCGGCCACCGCTCTTTCCCGGATAGTCAGCGAATCGTCCGGTACCATCGAGGCCTCTGTAGCATCATAGATGCGGCCAAGACCATGACACACCGGGCAAGCGCCTGCAGGTGTATTGGGAGAAAAAAACTCTGAATCCATTGCCGGTACACCAGGCGGGTATACACCGGCACGGGAGTACAACATCCGGAGAAGATTAGACAACGTGGTAACGCTGCCCACCGATGAACGGGTAGTTGGAGCGCCCCGTTGCTGTTGCAACGCCACGGCTGGCGGCAATCCATCTATTTCATCCACTACCGGTACCGGCATCTGGTGAAATAAACGCCTCGCATAAGGGGATACCGATTCGAGATAACGACGCTGCGCTTCCGCATATAACGTTCCAAACGCCAGTGACGATTTTCCGGAGCCCGACACGCCGGTAAACACCACCAACGCATTCCTCGGAATACGAAGGCTTACATTTTTCAGGTTATTTTCACGCGCACCACGTACCTGTACAAAGCCGGGGTAATGATCATGGGAGGGGGTCTGGTCTTGTTTCCGCATGAGCAGGACGGCACAAAAATTATGCCCTGCAACAGCGACGCAGTTTTATTGGTGCCACCGCCGTGCGCAGCGCCCGAAGCAATGAATGGGTGTCATCTCCCCCTATCATCTTTCTCCTACGCACACCGGTTTTTCAACACCGCAAGAACCGGGTTTTCTGCGGCTATCTCTCCCGCTACCTTTGTAGTATCATATAAAAAAATAAGATGAACGATATTACCACAAGGCTATTGTCGCACGACTGGCCCGCCGCTACAGCGCAATTACAGGAGCAGGGATTCACATTGTTGAAAAACGTACTGAATGAAACAGAGTGCGATGCACTGATCGATGCCTACCAGGCGGATAAAACTTACCGCAAAACCATTGTGATGGAACGTTACCGGTTTGGAAAAGGAGAATACAAATACTTTCAGTATCCATTACCTGACCTGATCACAAGTATCCGGGAAACAGTGTATCCCTTTATTGCACCTGTGGCGAATAAATGGATGGAGGTACTAAACATAGCACAACGTTATCCTGATACACATGCCGCGTTAAAGCAGCATTGTCACGACAACGGACAAACCAGGCCCACCATCCTCATTCTCAAATATGGAGAAGGAGGATTTAATACGTTGCACCAGGATCTGTATGGCGATATTTATTTCCCGATGCAGCTGGTGCTCTTTCTCAACGAGCCGGGAGAAGATTATACGGGTGGGGAGTTTGTACTGACGGAGCAGATTCCGAGGGCGCAGTCGAAAGCCAATGTACTCCGCCCACAGCGGGGCGATATGCTGATATTCACCACCAACTTCCGCCCGGTAAAAGGCAGCAAAGGTTATTACCGCGTGAATATGAAACATGGCGTAAGCCCGGTGCATAGCGGGCAACGTCATACACTGGGTATTATTTTTCACGACGCATTGAGTTGAGCATGTGGTATCACCGTGACTTACACTGGCTGCAACTGGGCCGGCTCATTCACCAGGAAAAAATTACACTGGGAGGAAATCAGTCGTTGAAAATTTATGGTACCCTTTCCTGTTATTCCGGCAAGCGGATGAAAAACGCGAACCGTGTTTTCTTTGCAGATGAAGCGGAGGCTATCAGGAATGGGTACCGGCCCTGTGCGCATTGCAGGCGGGCAGCGTATCTCAACTGGAAGTTGATTGCAGGTTCAAAATAGCAGGTAACAAGCCCCTACTCTCCCCAGGCCGTCAGCAGTAAATTACGCGCCCCGCCATAGTTGCGGTGTTCGCAGAGGTATACGCCCTGCCAGGTACCCAGTGCCAGGCGGCCATTACGGATAGGGATCATCACAGAATTACCGAGTAACGCGGCTTTCAGATGTGCCGGCATATCATCGGAGCCTTCATCGTCGTGCAGGTATTCCGGATCGTTTTCGGGCACTGTTTTATTGAAGAACATTTCAAAATCCTTTCTCACTGTAGGATCTGCATTTTCATTGAGCGTCAGTGAAGCAGAAGTATGCTGTATAAATACCTGGAGCATACCAGTACGTATTTCGGCCAGGGCTGGAAATGCCTGTACAATTTCAGCGGTGATAATATGAAATCCCCTTCTTCTTTGCTGCAGTTGTAATGCCTGTTGAAATATTTTCATCCCATTGGTTTTAATGCGGCTGCAAGTTACATCTTTCCTTTTTTTCCGTAGCGGACCTTCCAGATGCGGTTGGTTTTATCGTCTGTAACCAGGAGGGAGCCATCATGGGTGAGCAGCAATCCTACGGGCCGGCCTTTGACGGTACCCGCTACGGAGTCGGTGACAAAGCCGGTTAAGAAATCTTCCGGTTTACCGGAAGGTTTTCCTTTTTCAAATGGTACAAACAGTACTTTATATCCCGATACCGGCTTACGGTTCCAGGAGCCATGCTGGGCGATGAATGCGCCGTTGTGATATTTTTCCGGGAAATCATCTCCCGAATAAAATACCAGCCCCAGGGAAGCAGTATGAGCGCCCAACGGTACATCCGGAATAATGGTATTTTTCACTTCCGGAGGAGCAGGCTCCTTTACCCGGGGATCGCGATGTTGACCATAGTAGGTCCATGGCCATCCGTAAAAGCCACCTTCTTTTACACTGGTAAGATAATCAGGTACAAGATCATCTCCCAGTTTATCCCTTTCATTCACAGCCACCCAAAGTGTTTGGGTACCGGGCGCCCAACCCATACCTACCGGGTTCCTCAAACCGCTGGCATAGATATGCAGACCGGTACCATCCGGGTTTACTTCCAGGATGGCTGCCCTGGATTGTTCATTGGCAAGGCCTTTCTCTGCATGATCAGTACCCGATCCAACCGCGATATATATTTTCGACTGTTCTTTATTCGTGATAATATTCCGGGTCCAGTGACGGTTGGCTGATCCTGCCGGCAGCTCCGCTATTTTTGTGGGAGTAGCGCTGATGAGCGTATCACCTTTGCGATAAGGGTATCTCAACAATGCATTGGTATTAGCCACGTAAAAATAATTCCCGATCAGCAACATCCCGAAAGGTTGTTCCAGCTGTTGCAGAAAAACAGTACGTACATCCGGGATACCGTCGTGGTTGGTATCGCGCAAAAGGGTAATCCGGTCTACACTATGTTTCATACTATTGGACTTGTTGGCGCCGATGATAGCAGCGCCAATTTTCGTCAGGGTAGAATGATTACTGTTAGATTCTGCTACCAGGATATCGCCATTGGGAAGTTCGTACAACCATCTTGGATTTTCAAAACCATCTGCATAAAGCAACACCTCAAAGCCTGCCGGTGCCTGTGGCGTTTCACCGGGCTTCCAGCCTTTTACATGACTGTAGTTGGTATGCGACTTCGTAGCATGTGGTGCGGGCAACGAAATGGAAGTTTGTGCAGACAACTGTTTTATGATCCACAACAATAGGAGTGATAACAAATATTTTCTCATGGGAATAATGCTTACAGGGTGATAATACCCGCAATACAATATCTGCGCCATCGAAACAGGAAACGAGATCCGCCATATGTATTACGAAATCTTTAATTTGAATAGCGACGCATTTTTGTTTATCTTCATATTTCCCGCCGAAGATTGGAAATCCTAAATGCTTAAATTTTAACCATGACGAAGCCACAACAAATAATGATTATTGATGATGACGCGGATGACAGGACCTTTTTCCAGGAAGCCATCAACAACATCTCACCGGTCATTGAAACCCATGTTTGCAACAGCGGAATACAGGCACTGGCCCTATTCCAGGAAAACAAAATTTCTGCTCCTGATTACATCTTTCTTGATTTCAATATGCCCTTAATGAATGGGAGAGAATGTTTGGTAGAGTTGAAGAAAATATTACAGCACCAGTTGACCAATATTATTGTGCTGAGTACTTCTGATATGAAAGAAGATATGGAAGATGCCATGCGATTGGGCGCCAAATTATTTCTGACCAAACCCAATACTTTCCAGGAATTATGCGCGATGTTAAAAGGTGTATTGGAAGGACGGTGGCATAAATTGTTTTCCCATCCTTCCGGCACAGACAAATAAACCTATATCTTAACGGCTCCTTTATTGTATTTATTCCTGTACTCCAGCGGTGACAAACCGGTGGTTTTCTTAAATATAGTCCTGAATGCCTTTGTATCTGAATAACCTACTTCCCACATAATCTCATTGATATTTTTACGGCTGCTTTCAAAACTCTTTTTGGCTACTTCTACTTTTACACGTTGAATGTATTCAGAAACTGTATTGCTGGTAGCTTTTTTAAACCTTCTTTCCAGGCTTCTGCGGCCTACGGCGAACATAGACGATAATTGTTCTACCGTAATCTTGTCCTGCCAGTTCTGCTCAATAAATTCCTGGGCCTGTTTCACGGATTCATCCTGGTGTTCACGCTGGCCTTTGAATATGGTGAAGGTGGATTGATTAGTACGATCAATTTCAATCTCAAAATATTTAGATGCCAGGATAGCCAGATCCCGGTCAGTGTATTTTTCGAGGATATAGATAAGGAGGTTCCAGAAAGAGTTGGCGCCGCCACTGGAATAGATGCCTTTTTCATCCGTGATGATCTTTTCGGAGACCAGCTCTATATCGGGGAACATGTTCCGGAATTCATTGGCTGCCAGCCAATGGGTGGAACAGCGCTTGCCATTCAGCAACCCGGTGGAAGCTAACAGGAACGAGCCTACGCAGAGACTCGCCACTTCAGAACCGGCATGATGTTGCTTTACGATCCAGGGAAAGAAATCCTTATTCTGCTCAATCATCTCTTCCCGCTCTCCGTTGACAGCAGGGATGATGATCAGATCGGCCTTGTGCTTGTCGGTGATGAGTACATCCGGGGTTACTTTAAAAAACCGGTCGTATTCCTGGGCCTCTTTCGAAAGGCCTACCAGCTGCACATTGAACAGCGGTGGCCTTCCCAGGCTCTCCAGGAAATCATTGGCCTTGGTGAAACATACAAAAGAGCCTTCAATACAGCTGAGCGCTACTGCGCCTTTGGGTACGAGAATGGATATTTGTTTCATATACCAAATCTAAGCTAAAAGATCGTCGCAATCAACCCCTAACGGGTTATAATTGACCTATTTTTTATTTTACCCTCCTGGACTCATTTTCCAGCCCGGAACTCCTGTCCCGCTCCTTCGCCATCCTGATATTGCCGAACCGGTAGCTGAAACCCAGCTTTAACTGCCGTGAATCTTCCGATCCGTAGGTGCGGTAATACAACCCGTCAAAATCCCGGAGGCTGGCCCAGCGGGATGTCTGGAACAGGTCACTGATACCGATGCGGACTGTGCCCTTCTCCTTCCAGACTTTGCGTTGCACGCCCACATTTACCTGCCATACGTACAAGGTCCGCTGGTAGCCGCCGCCCAGGTCGGGCGACTGGTAATAACCGCTTACTTCTACCTGTGTTTTGGCATCGAGGTCAAATACCTGCTGCAGGTTCAGCATCACAGTATTGATGCTTAGCGTGACTGCCCGGGCAGCATCAAAATCGATCCGGTTCTGTTTATGAAAGAAATTGGCGTTGGCGGTTACATTCCACCAGGGCAACGGTGTAAAAGCCGAAGACACATTCAGGGACAGCAGGTTTTGCGAACCTACGTTTTCCGGCATGATAATCATTTTGTTGCCATCGATGCTATCCGTGATAGACACAAACATATCGCGTATATGCGTATACGTGACAGTGGCAGCAAGTATACCGCTGGCATTGTAACCAACGGTTACACTATTGGCATACTGCGGACGGAGAAAAGAGTTTCCTTTCCAGAACGACAATTCATCCATCTGGTATTCAAAAGGATTTAGATCAGCGTAGGTAGGCCGGTCGATTTTACGGTTATAGAGTAAAGAAAAACTGCTGATATCATTCTGTTTCCAGGTAAGGTTAAAAGACGGGAACCAGCCCAGGTAGCGGTTATTGACCTGTTGCACCGTATCCTGTTGTGTGAACTTACTTTTTGCATTCAGGGCGCCGCCGGCATCCGTTTGCTCCGCACGTAAGGCCGCCTGTAACTTCCATTGTCCCCATTGCTGATCCGCCATCAGATAGGCGGCGTATATTTTTTCATCGTAGCGGAAATCATTGCTACGCATGATATTGAGATCCTCACTGCTGGTCTTTACATCGTATAGCCGTACCCGGTTGCCACTTTCCACGGTACTCCATTTTACGCCGGTGTAAAGTTTACCATGTGAAATGGGTTGCTCATAATCTGCTTTTATACCATAGATATTAATGTCGCTGCTATTGAGCGTGCGCAGCGAATACCGGTCCGTTTCCGTGATGCCATCAGGTTTCAGGAACGCATTGTAGAGAATATTCTTAATCCTCGCACGGTAGGCGCCATAATCGAGATCAGCTGTGAATGTACGGCCGGCGGTATCTTTATACTGATAATTAAAATTGTAGTTCTTCCAGTTCTGCTTCTGGGAGTAGTAATCGTTCTTTGCTTTCAGCACCGATTGCAGTTGACCGGTAGCGCTGTCTGATAAATCCGTGAGTGTATGCGTAAGTCCCGGACCAAAATACAGGTTGGCATTCATCATTACGCCCAGCGTATGCCGGCTGTTGATATTATAATCGACGCCTGCTTTGAAATTAACAGGATTACGCATATCGGTATCGGCGGTACGGTTATCAATGAGTTGCCCGGCTTGCACACGATCGAAGCCATAACGCATATTCCGGTGACCGAAATAATGATTATAGTTGCCGTACAGGTTAAACTTACCCGTGCGGTAGTTCATATTCAGTGCCGCCTCTGTTTTTGGCGTCTCTCCGAAATGAATACCGGCAGATATATCACCATTATACCCCGAGGCAGTTAGTTTTTTCAGGCGGATGTTAATGATGCCGCCGCTGCCGGCTGCATCATATTTGCCGGAAGGATTGGGCATCAGTTCAATACTCTGGATATTGGCAGATTGCAGCGATTTAAGCAAGGCTGCCAGGGCATCGCCCTGCATGTAGGAAGGTTTACCATCAATGTACACCGTTACACCTCCTTTTCCGTTCAGGGAAATACTGTTGGAAGGGCCCACCATTACACCGGGAGATTGTTTCAGTAATTCCAGTGCATTACTGCCCATAGCATTCACACTGGTACTTACATTGTAGATAATTTTGTCGCCTTTGAATTCAATGGTTTTCTTTTTAGAAGTAACGTTGATACTTTTCAATTCACGTACGGACATCGTGGAGTCCTGGGCAAAAATAGTGGTCGATATACATAACAGTACAGGCACAAGAAGTAGGCGCATGAGAATATAGGTTGCATTTGAGGAAATCAAGATAGAAAATAATTGCCGGTGGGAGGGCCGGAAGTGATGAGCAGCGGGGAATGAGGGATGAGTGGTTAGGAAGGGAAAGTATAGTAGGAATTAACGGCTCCCTGACCGGTATAATTAGGCCCTGCCTGGTCGTCGGCCCCGAGATACTGTAACCCGGTAATAAGCGACTGTGGCCCCGTACAACTGATGATCCGCGTACGTGCGTTATAGTGAAGATGGTGCTGTGTAAATATTTTTTTCAGGAAGACATCCTGCGGCGCGCCATTAATATATACGTTTTTGAGATCGAGATGCGCCACAAAATATCCCTTCGTATTCAGTGCTGCTACTGCCATGGCAATTACTTTGAGCTTATCACCGAGGTAATGCAAGCCATGCGAGCATGTGACGAGATCATATGACTGGCGCGGTTTCCAGTCCGTCACCGAAGCTACTTCCAGGTCAAGACAAGAAAAACTATCCGCTGCCGCAGGAAAGGTATCCAGCAGATCAATGCCCTTTAAAGTAATGTGTTGTTGTATGTTTTTTTGGGTCAGTACCTGCGCTGTTTGCGTCAGTGCCCGGGCGCTCCCGCAACAGAGATCCAGCCAGGAGGCCTGACCGTTTGTTTGCATCTGCTTTTCAAGATAGTCTGCGGGGATAAATCTGAACTCCTTTTCGTAACTGTTGATGCCGCTGGCATTCCTCTCACGGTTCATAGCAACATTCGCCACCACAGCCGACCATATCAGTTCCTTTTCCTCAAGTAATGGCTTCATTTCTGCCTGTTTTTATATCTTTTAAAGATAGTCAAAACAGTGAAAAAAGAGAAGCCGGCAAGCCAGCTTCTCTTCAATAATTATACCTCTGTAACAACACTCGCAGGATTCACCACAGCGCCTTTGGCCAGTTTTGCCTTTACGATGTTACTCACCCGGTACACAAGATAAATACACGGAATGGTGAGTCCTACTATCACCCAACCAAGTGTATCATAATGTTCCAGTGGACTGAATTTATCTTTCTGTACCACGATCATTCCGGCAATTACGGCGGCGATACCGCCGGCAATCTGTTGCAGGGAAGAGTTCACACTCATGAAAGCGCCCCTGTCGGCCATGTCGGGGATACCGGTAGTGAGAGCGGTAAAAGGCACCATGCGGCCCATAATACCTGCCATCATAAGAATGTTCATACACATGATCACCCAAAGCGGGTGTGGCGCCAGGTGTGTGTAAATAACAATGATCACCAGGGCGTACAGGGAGGCGATGGTAAAGAGTTTAAACCGGTCTACCCTGTCACTCAGTTTTCCGAGTGCGGGCATGATAAACAGGGAACCTACACCTGTTACCATAAACAGCAGGGGCAGTTGTTCGGCGGTGATGTGGAGATTGTTGACAGCAAAAGCGCTACCAAAAGGCATCATCATAAAACCTCCCACAGACATGAGTGCAGTGGCGGTAAAACCAATGCGGTAATTACGGTTCCGGACCGTATGCCAGAGATGCATAAACGCGGATCTGTCGCGCTGCACAGCGAGGTGCGCAATCACCGGTTGCAGACGCAGGATGATCAGCGCCATAACAACAGCCGCCACGCCCGCTACCAGGAAGAAAGGGGCTTCCCATCCCCATGCGTTGGCGAGATACAGCCCGATCGGAATACCCAGTACCTGGCTGGCGCCGAAGGCCATTTGTACAAATCCCATTACACGGCCACGCTGCGAAATGTCGAACAGGTCGGTGATGATGGCCAGGGAAATGGATCCCATTACACCGCCAAATAACCCGGTAACAATACGTGCGGCCACCATGGTGTAATAGGTGTTGGCCAGCCCGCAGCAAAGGGTACCCAGGATAAAGCCGGCGTAAAAAAATACGAGGAGTTTCTTACGATCAAAACGGTCTGCAAAACCAGCAGTGAGCAGTCCGGATATACCGGCGCTGAATGCGTAAGCAGATACGATCAGTCCGAACTGGCTCGGCTTGATGCTCATAGATTTCATGAGCATATCACCTAATGGCGACATCACCATGAAATCCAGGATGACGGTAAATTGTGTGAGTGCCAGGAGGGCAACTATCATTTTCTGATGAGAAGAAAATGCAGCAGGTGTTTGTTTCATTTTTTTGGGAGATTGTATAGTTGTTAATCTTCCAGCTCTGTACATTCGTACGAACCGGCATTGACCAGGGCGATGATAGGTTGTGGCGCCGGCTCAGCGGTAACTACCCTGAGCACACAATCCACGTCTTCAATATCCACCGTCCATTGTTCAATAAAGGGTTGACCGTTTAGCAAAGGTGCTACTTTTGAACGGTCTTCCGCAGTGGCTATATTGGTTTTAAAAATAAGAATGTGTGGCATCTTATTGGTTTTATAAGCAAGCGCTCACTTATCAAATTGACAAAAAAAATAGTTACTTCAATAATCCTTTTATTACACAGTCGAATGTTTCCTTCATGACCTTTTCGGAGAATTTAAATTTGCGGCCACCAAGGCTTTGGCCTTCATTATGAAACTTTATCAGGGAGTATAGCGGAGCAAAGGCAACAGACCAATATACTTCCAGCGGCATTTCGTTGATCTCTCCCCTGTCTATCGCATTTTTTACATAGTTGCCCATCGCACTCTGAAACGCATCTGAAATCGCTTCCACCATTTTATCCTTATAGGTAGAATTCCGCAGCTGTTCAAAAAATTCAGCTGATAAGTGATTATCCAACGCAAAGGCTGCGCGGTTTTTCCATTGTACCCATAGCCCTTCTTTAAACGACATGTCCGAACTGAAGCCCTTCAGCGTGGCAGTGGTCATTTTAAGCCCCTCTTCTATACTGATGCTGGTAAGCAGATCCTCTTTGTCTTTGTAATAGATATAAATAGTTGCCGGCGATACACCCGCTGCTTTTGCCAGCCGGTTGATACCAAAGTTTTCGAGTCCGTCTTTCGCTACCATCGCAATGGCGGATTCCCTTATGGCCTGTACCTTATTTTCGTCTCTGTATCGCATGAAGCACAAAGATAAGTGAGCAAACGCTCATTTTCAAATATATTTTCCGGGAGATAGGAAGAAGAGGTTTACAACAGGAAGTTGGAAACAGGCTACGTTTACCTCTGAAGAGGTGAAGGGGCTGTTACAGCGGGGGAGTATTTTCTATGATATTATGTGCAGCATCGTCACCGCCAGGAGAACAGCGGGTGTTTCTCTTTCTCTGGTTCTATGAGCTGCATTCTCACCACCAGGTAGACTGCTGAAAGAAAGCCTGTGGCGATTGACCGGTAAACGCCCGGAAATCCTTGATAAAATGCGCCTGATCGTAGTAACCGGCTTCATAAGCTGCCTCTGTCAGGCTATCGGCAGCCGGACAATGATCCAGCAGATGCCTTAGTCTTACAATAGCGGAGAATTGTTTGGGCGTAGAACCCACCTGACGCCGGAAACGTTTTTCAAAAGCATCCTGGCTGATATAGTGTTCTGACGCCAACGCCTTGATCTTTACATCGCCGTGAGCCGTTTTAATCTGTGCCACCGCACTACGGATCAGCAGATCCGGCGCCCGGGAACTCAGGCTGGAAATCAGGAACGATTCTACAATAGCAATGCGTTGCAGAT
This sequence comes from Chitinophaga arvensicola, assembly GCF_900110835.1. GTDB lineage: Bacteria > Bacteroidota > Bacteroidia > Chitinophagales > Chitinophagaceae > Chitinophaga > Chitinophaga arvensicola. The sequence goes on along the minus strand of NZ_FOJG01000001.1, from coordinate 3,219,613 downwards.
GATCCGCAGCTTCATACAGCCGCTCTTCCACTTCCCTGATTTGCTGTTGCCGTAACAGGCTATCGAGCGATTGCTGTGTATCAAACAATTCATGCAATGGCGCTTTAAAAAAAGCCGCCGCCCCACCCTCCTTGAATTTCACCAGCACATTACCGGTACCAGGTGCATATTGCAGCAAACGGGAAGATTTACGTAAGCCTGCCAGTCCTGCCGAAGGCAATAACTCATTCTCCTCCGCCCTTACCTGGCCACTGAACCTGAAAGACATCACTACTGCCGTATCGGGCATCACACGATTCTCCATCCCCTCCGCACTTTCAATAATCAGGAAAGCACTCACGTAAGGAGAAAGAATAGCCGATGGAAGATAGGTGGCAATGTTCATATCTATAAAGATAAGGATATTCCTCATGGCCTTTTATAAATACCGCCCCCTATCACCAATGCTATTGTATCAACAGCGACAGATAGACAGCTTCCCGGATACTTATCCGGCCACAAAAATATGAAGCGCCGCATACTGCAACAACATAATCGTTTTTCCATCCCGGATCTCATGTGTACCAATCATTTCCATCGCCCTTGTAAAAGGCAGCTCCAGCACTTCTATGTTCTCCTGCTCTTCTTCCAGGCCGCCTCCTTCCTGCATTTTGCTTTCACTGGAATACGCCGCCACAAAGAAATGCAGGATTTCCGTCACGGAGCCGGGCGACATATACGCCTCAAACACTTTCTCCACGGCCGTTACCGCATAACCCGTTTCTTCCATGGTTTCCCGGCGGATGCATTCTTCCGGATGATCCTCATCCAGTAAACCGGCGCAGCATTCTATCAGCAAACCCGTGTCGTTTCCATTGATATAGGTAGGCAAACGGAATTGCCGGGTTAAGATAACCGTACCCTGCTCCTTGTTGTACAACAGGATGGTAGCCCCATTGCCACGATCGTATGCTTCGCGTTCCTGCCGTATCACCAGACCATCCCGCCCCACCACTTCATAGGTTACCTTCTTCAGCGTATACCAGTTGTCCGACAGGATCACCGTATCCAGGATATTAATTGCTTTCATATATTTGATCGTTTATGATCGATATTGATTACTTTTGATCAAGTTAATTATTTAAAATGAATTTCCAACTCCGAAAACAAAAGATCCTTGCTTTACTGGCTGCACAGGGGGAAGTAGATACCCGGGAATTAGCCGCTACACTGGATATTTCAGAGATCACCATCCGCAGAGACCTTAACCAGTTATCGGACGATGGGCTCCTGTATCGCACCCACGGTGGCGCCATACCGGTAGATCAACCGGAAAACCCCTATGAATTTGTGAACAAAACCGCCGCCAATGCCGCTGCAAAAGATAAAATCTGCAGAAAAGCCGCAGCACAGATCAATGACGGCGACATCATCTTTATGGATTGCGGCAGCACCGTTTTCCGCTTATGCCAGTACATTAAAAACAAAAAGATCAAAGTCATCACCAATTCCCTCCCCGTGATCTTTGAGCTGCAACACTCCCAGGTGTCGCTCAACATCATCGGCGGCGAATATGATGCCGCCAGGCAAGCCATCCATGGCACCATAGCAGGGGAACATATTCAGCGGTATAAAGCTGGGAAAGCATTTATTGGGGTTGATGGTATCAGCGCACAGGGATTATTTGCACACAGCGAAAAAGAAGCCGCCATCGCCATGGCGTTAGCCACGCAAAGCGATTATACGTACCTGTTATGTGATGCCGGAAAAATTGGTCGTACTTCCTATCTTAATTTCGCTGGACTGGAACTGGTGAATGCCCTGATCACCGATGCTGATCCGGCAGACCTGAAGTTTTGTAAGAAGAAAAATGTGAAGGTGATCACCGCGTAATTAAAATGCAGTAAAGGTGAACATTATTGTGATATATCAGACGCAATAAAACCGGGAAACTTAGTGTCAATTATTTTTTTAAACTCATTAAAGTCTTTTGTTTCAAAACTATACTCTTCTGTATAGTTTGCTTCATCAAAAACATCATTACCATCAAAAATATAAGTATTAAGCTTAAATATGCCTTGCTGATAGCTAAGATTCAATGTATAAGAATCATGATGGCATTGTAAATGCCGGTGATTCTTCAAGGCAATAAAAATCCGCTTTGCGTTCATATGGCCACAATATGGTAGTAAAAAAATCCTTATTTTATTATTCCAGCACCCGCGCCACCTCCTGCATATACACCGGGTTATCCGTCATCCCGTTATGTCCCTGCCCTTTCAGCGTAATCAACCGGTCGCCAGGCTTAAAGTAAGCCTGCAACTTCACGGAGGAGCCATAATAAATTACCTCATCCTGATCACCATGAAAGATAGTAACAGGAACGGCCACACGTTGCAGATGCCGGTAAGTAGGAAAGGTATATTTCAGCAAAAAAGAAGGCAGATATGGATAGTAATACCTGGCCATATCTTTCATGCTATAATAAGGCGCCTGCAGTATAAGTCGCGCCGGATGATTCTCCGCTGCCAGCCAGGCCGCAGCACCGGTACCTACCGAATATCCCAGCACGGTGATCTGTGGCTCCGGATAACTTGTCCGGAGACTGTCATACGCCGTTTGTACATCGTCATAAAAACGGGCTTCACTGCTGATATGTCCTTCGCTCTTTCCATAACCACGGTAATCCAGCATAAATACATCATAACCCAGCTGCGTATAGGAGGCGGCTACTTCGCCCCAGGAACGGAGTGATCCCGCATTACCATGCAGATAAAAAATCAGTCCTTTACGGGCATGGGAAGTAAATAACAGTCCATGAAGTTTCGTTCCATCGGCCACAGGAATGATCTTTTCCTGGAAAGGCTCCCGGAAATGAAAAGCATATGTGGCGGGTAGTTTCTCCGGAAAAAAAAGCAACCGCTCCTGGATAAAATATACGAGGATACATACCGCCATATACAGGAGTAATAATACACCCGCTATCTTCCCTATCCATTTTAGAATGATGGCTATCATACCCGCAATATACAAATAAGAACGCCTTTCTGAGTGGTCAGAAAGGCGTTCCTATAAAAGCAGGTTTAGTACCCGGGATTCTGTTGCAGGTTAGGATTCAATACCCGCTCACCGGAAGGGATCGGGAATAATCGTTTATTGACGTTGTTATCTGTTTTATAGCCCCACTTATCTTCATATTTCCCAAAACGCAGCAGGTCATTTCTGCGCCAGCATTCCCAGTTCAGCTCCCGCGCACGTTCGGGGAGAAAGTCATCTCCGGTTACGGTATTCACGCCTGGTGCTTTTCGCTTGCCCCTGATCTGGTTAAACAATGCCACCGGCGTTTCACCATTGGTAACGGCTGCTCCGCGCCATTCTGCTTCTGCTTTCATGAGGAGGATATCGGCATAACGGAATACCGGCACGTCATTGCTCTGATCGCGGCTGGTAGCGGTTACATCCGGGTAGTATTTATTGTTCCGGAAACCTTTGGCTTTACCAAGTTCATCTCCACCTACTTCGAAAGCTTCTACTCCCACCAGGGTAACGTTGGGCGTAAAGGTGAGCTGGAAATCAACGGGCGTGTTACCATCTGCGCCTGTATAGGTATTATCCAGTCCTTTTTTGGTGGTTTTTATGATGATGGGATTGTTATTAAAATCAAACTGTTTACCGGTCAGCCAGATATCGTTGCGTACATCACCCGGTAAACTGAACTGTGCATAGTATTCCGGAATGGTGCTCACGGGATTACTCAGGCGGTAGGACAAGCCATACTTTGCCTGCAGTGCAGGATGCAGCGACATCCAGGAAAACTGTGCGCCTTTGGCCACTGCCTGATCATAAGGAATGGCAAAAATGAATTCCTTTACTTTCCAGTCGTTGTCAGGATAAAACATTTTCGCATAATTATCTTCCAGGTTAAACTTGCGGGAAGTAATAATACTATCGCAAACCGCTACTACATCGGCATTACGATCCTGCCCGTTGTAGCGGGCAGCATTAAGATATAGTTTGGCCAGCAATGCAAATGCGGTGTACTTATTCGGACGGCCATAGGTATTCACATCATTGGCATCACTGAGCAGCGGCAGGGTGGCCTTTATTTCGTTTTCTATAAATGTAAATACTTCCTGGCTGGTTTTCTGCACGGGCAGCTCTGCTGATCCGAAGGTAGTAGATACCGGTATTTTACCAAAGTTATCCAGCATAAAATAAAATGCGATCGCTCTCAGTGCGCGTACTTCCGCCAGGGCACGTTTGCGGGTATCGTTGGTGGCTGCGGCAGCGTAGTTGGTCAGGATGCGGTTGCAGGTACTGATGGTGGTAAAACCCCAGTTCCAGCTATCGCCTACAATAGGATTATCGGGTGTCCAGTTATGATAATGCATCTGCTGGTAACGGCCGCCATCATACCAGCCGCCGGCCCTGCTGGGCAGGATAGCTTCATCTGTACTCAGCGTTTGCAGCTGCCAGAAAGAGGTGGCATAGCTGGTGCGGAACTGCGTATAGGCAGGACCGATAGCCGCAATAAATTGTTTATCGTTTACCGGGAAATTTTCCGGTGTCAGTTCATTCTCCACCGGCACATCAATTTTTGTGCAGGCGCCCAGCAGACTGATAGCGCAAATGGGCAATAAAATATAGTGAAGTAAAGATTTCATGTCAGAGCAGTTATATCAGCGGTGATTAAAAAGAAACATTCAAACCAAACAAAAAGGCACGGGTACGGGGATAGTACGATTTGTTATCAATACCGGGTGTTAAGCCACCCAGCGATACTTCCGGATCAATACCACGGTAACCGGTAAGCACAGCCAGGTTATTACCGGACACGTATACACGTAATGAGCGGATGCCTTTAATAATCTGGCCAAAGTTGTAACCCAGTGTCAGGTTGTCGATACGCAGATAGGAAGCATCCTCAATGTAGCGGTCAGAGTATTTGTAAGCGCCTCCGTCTGCCGGTGATTCGTTGGAAGAGAATACCGGGAGATTGTAACTGCGTACATCATTCGGACGGTTCAGATCAGCCAGGGTGGCATTCATTACCTTACCGCCTATGGAACTTCTCAGGAAGATGCTGGCGTCAAATTTCTTCCAGGAAACGCTGTTGCTCCAGCCGATCAGGAATTTAGGTTGTGCATTACCGGCGTAGAAGAAATCACGGAAGTTCTGCGGACTGGCCGTCAGCTTGCCATCACGGGTATAAAACTGTGATACGCCGTTGGCGTCTTTGCCTGCATATTTAGCGGTAAAAAACTGTCCAACCGGGTAGCCCGATTTCAGGATCTGCACCATAGAACCGGTTTGTCCCTGTCCGCCTGGCTCCATCTGGAAAATGGAATCCAGCTTGAAACGACTGTTGGATAAGGATACCAGCTTGTTTTCATTGTGCGTGAAGTTAATGGAGGTGTTCCATTTAAAATTACTGGTCACTACCGGCGACGCATCTACGGTAATTTCATAGCCTTTATTGCTGATCTCTCCTACGTTGGCCGTATAGGTATTCTTGGCGTATTGGGTAGTGGACACCGGGTAATACCAGATCAGATCGGTAGTTTTCTTATCATAGTATTCTGCAGTGGCATTCAGGCGCCCTTTGAACAGCGAGAAATCCAATCCTACGTTGAGCATGGCGGTTTTCTCCCATTTCAGGTCCGGGTTATCATTCTGTGCAGGACCGATAGCATTCATCCATACGCCCTGGTATTGAAACGCATCGGTAGCGCTGTAACGCACTTTACTGATCATAGGGTTAAAGCCGAGAGAATTACCAGTAACGCCATAGCCTACACGTAATTTAAGATCGCTGAACAGTTGCTGTTCTTTCATAAACGATTCTTCTATCAGGCGCCATGCAACAGACACAGAAGGAAACGTAGCCCAGCGGTTGTTGACACCGAACGCAGAAGACGCGTCCCTTCTCAGGGAGGCCTGCATCAGGTACTTGTTTTTATAGCTATATTTTGCACGGCCATAAAAGGAGATCAACCGGAGTTTCTGATACAGATTATCACCCCAGTCGGTTCTGAAATTACCGGCAGGATTTCCCAATCCGATATTCGTATAGCCGAGATCGTCCGACGCGAAGTTCCGGTTATTGGCGCGGAATCCATCGCCGTTCACATCTTCCTGCCAGCTGTAACCCGCCAGCACATTCACATTATGGGCGCCCAGTTGTTTATCATAAGTCAGGAATGTTTCCAGGATCTTCTTGGTGTTCTGGTAGGAAGAACGGATCGCTTCCCCGTTGTAACCTGTTTTCAGGGTGTAATTACTCGTGAAATAACTGCCGCTGGTCACCTGCTCTGTCTGCGAAGTAACGCTCAGATCGTATTTAAATCCGAAAGGCAACAGCACCTGCGCCGTAGCATTCAGCATATTCACTTTGCTTTCATCTTTCTCCCACGCATTCTGCATCAGCGATACCGGGTTGTAGTACTGTACACGCTGTAAATTCTCTGTAAATGAGCCATCAGGTTGTTTTACAGGCACCGTGGGCAGGTAGCGGAGCATATTATACAATACGATCGGCTGATCAGGAATTACATCAGACGTGCTGTTGGTTGTACCCAATGATACGCCTAAACGAAGATGATCATCAAATGCTTTCTGTTCAATATTGGCACGACCAATCAGGCGTTTCAAACTGGTGCCTTTAAGGATACCGTTGTTGTCGAAATAGTTCACGGAAGCATTGTAGCTGGTCCCTTTGGCGGAACCACCGAGGGAAAGATGGTGGTTCTGCGACAAGGCCGTGCGACTTACTTCCTTTTGCCAGTCGGTATTAGCGCCCTGCTTATCCGAAGGATCCTGGGCAAGATTGTTTTTTGCCAGGTATGCATTCAGCTCATCGGCATTCATCATCTTTATTTTCCGGGCAATATTTTCCGTGGAGAAATAGGTGTTATAGTTAATCTGCAACTGACCTTCACTGCCTTTCTTCGTAGTGATGATGATCACGCCATTGGCCGCACGGGTACCATAGATCGCAGTGGCAGAAGCATCTTTCAGCACATCAAAAGTCGCAATATCATCAGGCGCTACCAAACGTACATCTGCACCAGGCACACCATCGATCACGTAGAACGGCTCCTGTGCTGCACCGGTACGCAGAGTAGACGGCCCTCTCAGGCTGATGCTCGGCGCTCCGTTAGGATCGCTGGAGCGGGTGATGTTAAGACCCGCTACCTTTCCCTGCAGCAATTGAGCAGGACTGTTAAAACTCCCCTTGTTAAAATCATTGCTTTGTACCGTGGTGATGGAGCTGGTCAGCACTTTGCGTGACTGCTTGCCATAGCCCACTACTACCACACCTTTCAGTTCTGTGTTCACGGTAGATAGTGCAACCGGCTGCGCGTTGCTGTTATCCGCTTTGCGGTAAGCAGGATTTTCGGTCAGGAAGATCATCTTTCCTTTCAGCGTCCAGTTCAGCGGACTGTTGGTGAATATCCGGTTGAGGACATCCGTGAGCGATGCTCCACGTACATTCAGGGTAACAGGGTCTTTATACAGTTTAATATTACTGTCTTTATAAGTAAAATTAACCCCTGCGGCCTTTTCAACTGCCGCACAGGCCTGTTCAATAGTGGCATTATCCAGTTTCAGCGAAATGTTTTTGGTGTTGTCCTGTGCAAAGAGCATGTTCCCTGCAAGCAACAATAGGCAGCACAACCATCTCCAGCTGATAAGCATAGGAGTGCCATTAAAGCGGTAGCTTCGTTTTTTTTCCATACTTTTAATATTATTTGGTTTTTATTGAAGGCTGCCCGGGAGTCGCATTCCATCGGCAGCAGCGTAAATGTTCAAATAATTCCGCCCCTTCCAGGGCGGTTTTTTATTTTATATAGATGACCTTATTTTGTTGGATATAATGAACACCGGCCGTTTCGCAGATAATATCAAGCGCGGTATCCAGGGATACGCCCGGTAAAGTAGTGGTGATACTGATCTCCTCCATCTCCGGTGAAGTAAAACGGATCACGGTACCATACTGCCGTTCCAGATCCGCCATAATTTCTTTCAGGGTCATGTGCCGGAATACCAGGATGCCCTGACGCCAGCCACCAATAGCTTCTCCCGGCCGCACAGTTTCTTTGCTGAGCAATCCGGTGGCGGTCTCAAAATGTAACCGCTCTTCTTTCTGCAACGGGATTTCCTGCTGCTGGTAATGCACCGCTACCTTACCTTCTGCTACGGTAACATCTGTACCACTGCCTCCGGGCATATGACGGATATTAAAGGCAGTACCGATATCCACTGTAGTCAGCTTTCCGGTGTGCACACTGAAAGGATGCCTGCCACCGTGTGCCACCACGAAATAGGCTTCCCCGTTGAGATACAGGTCACGGTTATTGATATTATAGCCTTTATTGTAAGTAAGACTGCTACCCGGTCCCAGGTAGATCAGTGAACTATCCGGCAGATGAATGAGTGTGGTTTTACCGGCGGGCGCCTGTAATATCTGATTGGTAGCCAGTAGCGCCCGCGTATGCTGCTGCTGCCACCACGCCACCGATGCCACGGCGATCAACACCGCTGCTGCGGCTGCCCACCACATACGGCGCAACACCCCCACTTTGCGTACAGGCGTTCCAGTTAATCGCAGGAAACGTTCATAATCCGCCTGGGTAGCCGGTGGTTCCATTCCTGCGGCAATCTGTTGCCAATCGGCCGCCATAAAATCTTCCAGGCTTTCCCGGTGGTCTTCCCCCTGCAGGTACTGCCTCACTTCCCGCATTTCTGCCGGTGAACAGGCCCCATCAAGGTAACGCTGCAATAACTCCCTGTCTACTTGTTTACGCTGCATGTGTTGTCTTTCTATTTACGTATACCAGCCAACAACTACAAACCCCTATCGGTAACAATTCCTTAATATAACAAGGCCCGGCAATAATGCCGGGCCTTGTTATACAGATTACTTAACTATATCACTTCACTACCGTCGCTTCAAATTCTACACACAGCGTTTCAAAAAGTGCATTCACTTCCAGCAAAGTGAGCGCCTGCTTACAACCATGCTTCGCCACCCACTCCCGTACAATATCAAAGTGACTAAAAAATTCTGCGGAAGAAGTGGTATAAATAGTTAACCTCACAATATTCCTGGATTCGTATCCCGCCTCACTGATTACCTGTTCCAGGTTTTGCAGCGCCAGAAGGATCTGGGTTTTCATATCGGCATTACTGGATTGTCCATCGGCATGCACTGCCGCCTGACCCGAACAATACAGGGTGCCCGCTGCCTGTTTTACTTCTACTGCCTGCACATAGCTCCGCTGATCCTGCCATTGCCAGGGATTGATCACTCTTGTTTCCATCTGTTGTTATTTTTTGATTGCACACGACCGGCACAACCGTGAATAAAAATTTGTACCCTGCAAAGGTGGGTACAGTCACACTTTTTTTGTGTGACAAACATCACAATTATTACATCAGGAAGAACGCCAGATCCGGCTGAGGGTTTCCCGGGAAACACCCAGGTAAGATGCCAGTAACGTTTTAGGTACCCGCTGAAACAGGGAAGGATAACGTTTCAGCAGTTGTTCGCAACGGTCTTTCGCGTTGGAGGTTAAGAATGATAAGATGCGCTGTTGCGATGCAATATGCCCTCCATTCGCTTTTTTAAGGAAAAAATGTTCCATTTTAGGAAGCCCTGCGCATAGCTTATCGTAGCCCTCCAGCGAAAGGCAGGCCACTTCCGTGTCTTCCAGGCATTGCAGCGACATGGTGGCTTTGGTTTGTGTGTAAAAGGCGAGGAAATCACTTTCCCACCAGTCTTCCATCGCAAAGGCGGCAATGTGTTGCTTTCCCTGGTCGTCGTTATGTACCAGCATCAACAACCCGGAGATAACGAAATAAGTATACTTCACGCTTTTTCCTTCCTCAATCAAGAACGCGCGCTTTTTATGTTGCTGCACGGTGAAGTGATCACTGACAAAGGCAAACTCCCCGTCTGTCAGCGGTACGATCTTTTCAATATGTTCCCGTAGTTTTTCCAGCATAAATACAGCTACCTCTTCAAAGATAGCCTATTATAAAATGACAGAAGTAAGGTATTGCATCATGGCGGCGCGTAAGTGTTTCAGGGCAGCGCCCATCTGGTTTTCAACGGTTTTCGGCGAAATATGGAGAATATCGGCGATTTCTTTATAACTCAGCTTCTCATTACGGTGCATCCGGTAAATGGTTTGCCGTTGCTGTGGCAATACCGCAATACTTTGCTGATATACGGCTTCCAGTTCTTTTGTGAGCAAAGGGTCGGTGGTAGCGTCTTCGAGGCCACTGTCTTCCAGCGTATCATAAGACACCACCACTTCTATTCTCTTCTTCCAGAGATTGATCACCTGATTACGGGCAATGGTAAAAAGATAGTTTTCAAAAGTTGCCGCAGTAATAATGGCTTTCTTCTCCCATACCTTTGCCAGCACCTCCATAGCGGTATCCTCCGCCCATACTTCATTTTTCAGGTAACGGATCGCATACCTGTGCAAACGGGGGTAGTAATGATCAAACACCACTTTAAAGGCAGGGTCATCACCCTGAAGCCATAACGAAACAGCGGGTTGTACTTGAACTGGCATATAATGGTAGCGAATTGCACCACAAAGTATAAAGGCTATATGAACTCAATGTTATTAAACCCGTTTAAAATGCCCCGCTTTACTTTCCAAGTTTTTTAAAAGTGCCGTTCACGCCATCCCAGCTGTATTTTTCGGATGATTCTTTCACCGACATGATAGGTTCTCCGTTCTTATCTACCTTTTCTGTTTCCTCCTCTTCGTGGATACTCAGGATAATCGTATCCGGCTGACCATTCTTTTCGCCGGGGAAAATAAAGGATTCACCGTGATAGTACACACCGGCATCGCCTACTTCTGTTCTGCCGGGCAGGCTCACCAGCCGGCCATCTTTCATCCAGGCAAAGTAATAGTAATCGGTAGGAACACCACAGGCCTCGCCTCCGAAACTAAGCGACACAATGTGCTGTACATTATTGAGACCTAATGCCGGCATTACTTTGGGATAGGAAAAACTGGAGCTTTCGCCCTCAAAGATTTTAAAGGTGGTGCTGGCAAGGATCGTGCGTGCCTGTACTACTTTCAGCTTTACGATATACTGGAATTGTTTTGTTTTATCAATAACGGTATCCACGCGACGATCATACGCATATACGAATTTGAGGTCGCCCCGGCGCATCGGTGAAAAGGAGATCAGTCCTTCCCATACGTAGCCTTCTTTCTCCACCCCATCTTTCTTATACTTAATTTTTATCCAGGGCAGGGTAATGCCCTTCAGGGTAAACATCTGTTTGGTCAGCAACTCCACAACGGTAATATCATCTCCTGCCAGCAGTGTGTCGATGGCCGCCTGCTTTGTATCCGGACTGATACGCACCATAGCGGTATCTGCAAAAATATAACGGCTGTCATCTTTGGACGCCAGCCAGGTGTTAAAAACATATTCCTCCTGTTCCTGGGCAAACACGGGCGCGCAAATGGAGGCTAACAAACAAGTCAGTACAAAAAACAACATCGTTCTCATGAGGTATATTCTGTTTTAAGGCGCAAAAATAGCGCTTTACCTCCTGAAAACGATGCGTTGTATTATTTTGCCGGCGGACAGATCTGCATCATGTACACCGCGCTGCTGGCTTCATAAGATTGCAGCACACCTGTTACGCAGGGAACTTTGTAGTTGCGGTAGGTCAATCCCCTTGTTACATCGCGGTTCCCCCAGGCAGCATTGATATTTTTCTGAATCCATGGCAGGAACTGCGGCTGCTTGCCATCGTTGATCAGCGCCATGATATACTGGCCGAAAATCGCTTTTAACACCCCTTGCTCATTCCAGTCGCCCTCCGCAGGCAGGATGCCATTTACATCGCTCATGGTTTTCTGTGTATACGTAGCGGCCAGCTTTGCCTGCTCCAGGTAAGACGCCGTACCGGTTTCCTTGTAAAGCATCACTGCAGCGCCAATAAAAGTACCCTGGTTGTAGGTATAATCCGACCAGCCTTTATTACCGTTTACGTTATTATCTGCCACACGGCCGGTGTTGGGATCGTACAGGTTATTAACGCCCCAGCTGTATACATCTTTTGCTTTCTGGAGATACGCAGCATCACCTGTACTTTTATACAAGGCCATGGCGGCGATTACAGTCGGGAAATTGATACAGGCATTTTTACCGCTGTGATTAAAATCCCAGAACATCCCTCCTTTCTCCGGATCATACGATCCTTCCCATACTCTTTTGAAACCTGAAACAGAAAGATCCAGGTAGTCTTTGTTCCCGGTCAACTGTTCCGCCCTGGCCAGGGAAATCACCCACCACATAATATCATCATAAATAAACCACTCTTTTGTATTGTTCCAGTTGTATTTATCATAACGGTTGTAACCACCCTGGAAAATATCGGTGATCCGTTGCAGATCTGCCGGATCTTTTGTACGCTGGTACACGTTCATGGCCATGTCCCAATAAATTGCCTGGGTCCAGATAGCACCGATGCCTTTCTTTTCAGTAGTGCTGTAATACAGTTTGTCGGATGTGCTATAGAAATACTGGTTAAAGTTGCTATACGCGGTGGCAGCGTCTTTGGTAGTGAAAGACACGCCGGTAGAAGGTCCGGGGCCAACAGGTTCATTCTTGGAACTACTTTTGGAACAGTTGCTGTTGAGCAACAGCGCCACTAACAGTAAACAGGTAATCTTCTTCATATAAAACGGTTAAAACCGGAAGCAGGCTGCTACTTCCCTGCTTCCGGCGGTGATGATTGCAATATATTTACCAGCCCGGATTCTGTACCAGCTGTTTGTCGTTATCCACGTCGTCTGCCGGCAATGGAAACAGGTAATGCTTTCTTTCAAATACGCGGGTTTCAAAAGACACTACTTTCAGAAAATCAGGCATATCTGATCCGATATTCAATCCGTAGATCGGACCATTTTCGGTTTGCTCGGCGATCTTCCAGCGGCGCACATCAAAGAAACGGTTATTTTCAAAAGCCAGTTCCACGCGGCGCTCCTTGCGGATCGCTTCCCGGATAGCTACTTGTCCGGCAGGTGCAGGCAATCCGGCAGCACCATACTGCGGAATACCGGCTCTTTCACGGATCAGGTTCACATATTTCAATGCATCCGGGTTGCCGGGATCTGCTTCGTTCACACATTCGGCATAGCTCAGGTAAATTTCCGCCAGGCGGATCAGCATCAGCGTACGACCGCCTACATCCCATTTGCCAAGCCCCTGCGCTTTACGCACAATATAACCCGTAGGACTGTAATCATTATTGCCCGTGGCTTTACCGGAATTGCCGTGATTGTAGATCCGGGTAACGATGTTGCCAAAAGATTTATTCAGCCAGGTACTGCCATCGTAGGTGATGTTCACATAAAAACGCGGCTCCCGGTTTACCCATTGGTTATAAATATTACTGGGGGCCGTTTCATTAGGCCCGGTAAAATCGGAATAACCGGTGGCTACGTAATTGGATAACGGATCATCGATGCTTCTGCCATTCTTCATAAAAAAGGCATCTACCATATTCTGCGTAGCACCCAGGCCACCACTGCCTCTTACATCACTGGAAGGCGCACCGCTATGGAAAGGCGTCATTTCATACTGCCGGGAATTCAATGAATTCGCCGGGCGGGCAAAAATAACTTCCGGATTCCAATCCGTCAGGAATACATCCCGGCAGGAAAGATAAGGATCATATTCTCCCTTTGCATTATTCTTCTTAAACAAATTATAGGTACCCGGTACAAACTGGTCCAGGAAAGCTTTGTAAGCGGCGGCAGCCAGTTTCCATTTATTGGGATCATTCGTTTGATTGATCAGCTGTTTGCCATCCTGGTTTTTCAGCGCTGCCATATCGGTGTTGCCGTTAAACAGCGGACTGGCGCTATACATCAGCGCATTGGCACGGAAAGCCAGGGCAATACCTTTGCTGATGCGGCCATATTCTTCATCGTTCCGGGGAATCACCGGCAGATCGGCAGCGGCTTTTTCCAGTTCGCTGGTTACATAAGCTACACATTCATCGAAGGAACTGCGGGGTACCTGTAAACTGGCATCCACCGGTACCGGCTTCTCCCCCATGAGTACAACGGGACCGTATATACGCATCAGGTAGAAATAATACATGGCGCGTAACGCGCGGGCCTCTGCTTTATATTGGGTAATGAGTTCCGGGGAAAGATCAGTGACTTTATCGGCATTGTCCATAAATACGCTGGCTGCGCGGATACCCCGGTAAAAGTTAGTCCAGTAGTCGCCCACAAAACCGGATTTGGAATCCCAGTTGCCGATGTTCACATTATTGGACTGTACAAAACTCCATACGTAATCGGCTTCATCGCAGCCACCTGTCCACAGTCCCCGGTTGTTGTAATCACCGGGATTACGCTGGCCAAATTCATCCGGGATACGGAGGTATACGTTGTTCAGGAATTTCTGCGCCGTGGCCCAGGTTCTGAAAGTTTCTTCAATTGTGAGCCGGTCGTCCGGCACCTGGTCGAGGTATTTCTTGCAGGAAGACAATAACACCATGCCCAGTAAAATATATAATAGCTTTTTCATGATCAGTTTCTTACGTGATTAAAATTTCAGGTTTACCCCCAGCGAAATAGTTCTGACATTCGGATAGGCGGAACCGTTATCCGTGTTCAGTTCAGGATCCCATAATTTAAACTTGCTGAAAGTAAGCAGGTTGATACCCTGTAAGTATACGGAGGAGTTCCGCACGCCTATACGCTGCAACAGGCTGGAAGGCAGGTTGTACGCGATCTGCGCCGATTTCAGCCGGATAAAGCTGACATCTTTCACCCACCAGGTGCTGTTCTGGGTATTGTTCACGTTCTCTGCTTCGCCATAGGCCAGTCGTGGATAAAACGCATCCTGCCTGGGGTTTTCCGGTGTCCAGCGATCGGTGGCAATGCTATAGGCATTGCTCTCTCCGCCACCGCCATTAAACGGTATGATGGCGCTGCCTTTCAGCATACGATCGGCATCCGAGATGCCCTGGAACAGGAAGCCTACGTTAAAACCTTTCCAGCCGAAGTTCATGCCAAAACCATACACCATTGCTGGTACATCGCCACGACCGATCTTTGTTTCATCAGCAGAGTTGATCTTACCATCGCCGTTCAGGTCTTTGTATTTAATGTCTCCTGGCTTGATCTGCGAGCGGGAGCCGGGTACCGCACTCTTGTCTATGTCTGCCTGATCTACAAACAATCCCTCTGCGATATAGCCATAGCGCGCCAGGATGTTATTGCCGCGATGATCCATCCAGGGATACAATTGTGGCGGACGGTCATCTTCCAATACCCTGTCTTTGTTCCAGGTAATATTACCACGCACAGCGATATCTACATTCCCGATGCGGGCGCTATATTCCAGGTTAGCGTCCAGTCCTTTGTTCTCTACAGCGCCGAGGTTACCATACTGCTGATTATCCAGTCCCATGAAATCCACATTGGAAGCGCGTTGCAGGAAGATACCCGTGCGATGCTCCTTAAACACATCCACATTGATCAGCAAACGGTCGTTCAGCGTACGCAGTTCTATACCCAGATCCTGTTTATTGGAAACAGACCAGCGTACATCCGAGGCATAGCGGGTAATACTGATTCCTTTTCCTTCATTAAATCCTTTTCCAAACGTATAGCCGCGATCGTTATCATTGAGTTTGGTGATATAAAGAAAGCGCTCTTCGGCACTACCTAAACCGGTATTACCATTGGAGTAGCGGAACTTCAGGAAAGACACGGCATTTTTAAAGTTCTGGAAGAACTGTTCATTGGAAGCTACCCATGCCACACCGATAGCAGGGAAAAATCCATAACGGTTTTCCGGTGCAAATAATTCAGAACCGTTATACCCGAAATTAAATTCTGCAAAGTAGCGGTCGTCATAGGAATACGCCGCTTTACCCGCCAGCCCGAGATACCGCTCCGGAATGGAGTTGATAAAATCGCCTGCCAGGGTATTGGTTTTATCGCTGGAGTAAAATAATCCCAGGCCGGTAACACGGTGTTTTCCAAAAGCACGGTCGTAGTTTACTGCGGCTTCTGTATAAAACTGGCGGTTGGTCTGACGGTCGCCATCATTCTTGTCAAATCCCAGGTATTGATTACCTACAAAGGTTTTCAGAAGATTCAGCGTGCCATCCGGTTTGTATGGATTATTCATATCCGGGAAGTAGGTATCCTCACGTTTGGAACGGGTAATGTAATTCTGGTTGAATACATCAAAGGCAAACATGGCGGTAACGGATAAACCTTCCGTCAGTGATTTCAGATCCTGTGTAGCGCGGATATTGGAATACAGCTGGTTCCTGAATTCATTGCGGTATCCTCTGCGGGTAAGGTCTGCATAAGGATTACGGAAACCGCCGTTAGCTGAGCGGCCCGGCACAAAGCCACCGGGATACATGACCGGGTATACGACCGGCGACGCATCCATCGCGCTCTGGAAAATATCGTGGGTGCTGATGCCGGGATAGTTACCGTTGGAGAAATAGCCTTGCAGGCCTACGTCCAGCTTGGTGGACTTCGTCACTTTCAGGTTTAAGTTCGACGTAAAATTATAGCGGTTGTATTTTAAGGAAGAGTTGTATTTCTCCAGGTCGTCTGTTTTCAGGAAGCCACTTTCGTTGTAGTATCCCAACGATACATAGTACTGTGCATTTTCCACACCGCCGCTGGCATTCAGGTTAGCGCTGCGGGTATGTCCATATTTATTGAACACCGCATCCATCCAGTTTACATTTGGATACAGCAGCGGATCTTCGCCACTCTTTGTTTTGGCAATGGTTTCTTCAGAGAATACCGGATTGTGATTGCGGGTAGTAGAGGCTTCATTGGCGAGATTCATGTAATCAATACCATTGAGCATTTCAGGCCGTTTGGTAAAGGAGTTCACGCCTTCGTTGTAATCAAAATAGATCTGTGGTTTTCCTACCTTCCCTGTTTTTGTTTTCAGGAGGATGACGCCATTGGCGCCGCGCACGCCATATACAGCCGTACCAGCCGCGTCTTTCAGGATAGTAAAGGACTCTATGTCTTCCGGTGAAATGTTGTTGATAGAACGTTCCACACCGTCTACCAGCACCAGTGGCGTAGCTTTGTTACCACCGCCAAAGGTAGAGATACCACGGATCCAGATATCGGCGCTGCCTTTACCGGGTTCACCGGAACGCTGTACACCCACTACACCGGCAATACGGCCAGCCAGCATAGAAGAAATGTCGGATGCGGGTTGTTTGAATTCAGCGGGGCGGATGGTCGACTGCGCACCAACCAGGCTGACCTTACGCTGCGTACCAAAGCCTACTACGGCCACTTCACCGAGCGATTTGCTGGCTACTTTCAGTTGTACGTTGATGGTGGTTTGACTACCGGCTACGATCTCTGTTGTTTCATAACCGATGAAACTGAATGCCAGTACATCCGTGGGGGTATTGACAATGATTTTGTAACGGCCGTTGGCATCGGTGGTGGTCATGGTGCTGACGCCTCTCACGGCTACGCTTACACCGGGCAGTGGTTTGCCGTTTTCATCCTTGATCACACCGGCTACTACTACCTCCTGACGGCTGCCGGTAGCGGCTTTCGGGGTAGTAAGTTTGCTGATGACAACGATATCATTTACTTCTGCAAAGCCGAGTGATTTATGCTGCAGTAATTTTTCGAGCACGTTATCCAGTCGCTCGTTGGCACAGGAAAAACGATCAATGGTGTAAGTACTGAGCAATTGCCGGTCGTACGCAAAATTGATTTTGGTACGGCGATGCAGTTCTTTGATGGCAGACTCCAGGCTTCCGCCTTTCAATGCGATCGTAACGGTTGTTTCCTGCAGGATTTGTCCCTGGCCGGCGTATACCGGCAGTATCGCAGGCACACACGTCAGGCTCAAAACGACTACAAGTAGCCGCTTTCTGAAATTTTTTACAATTTTCTTCATACGTGGTTAGGCGTTAATTGTTAGAAGGTTCCATTTACGTGGTTTAAGCGATTAGCTTTGGTTTTACATTGTTTATTATTCGTAGATAACAGTGTGCTGGTTGATCATCCGTACCTGCAGATGGTGGATCGCCGCCAGCACCTGTGCTGCTTTTGCGGGCTCCATATCTGTCGGCATTTCTGTGGTATACCTGGTGGTTCTTACATGTTCCTGTGTAGTGGTGATAGTAATACCGAAGTTCTTTTCCATCAATACCACCATATCATTGAACGTAACGTCATTAAAAATCAGGCGGCCTTCTTTCCAGCCTGGTTGTTGTTCATCCACAGGAGATACTTTCAGTTCTCCGCTGATTTTATTATAGACCAGTTCCTGGTCGCGCTCCAGCACCTGTGCCATGCTTCCTTTGCCGGCTACCTTTACTTTACCGGACATTACGCCGATGCTGAGTGTATGCACATCTTTATATGCGGATACATTAAAGGAGGTACCGAGTACGGTCGTTTGCAGGGGGCCGCTTTCCACGATGAAGGGGATATCCGGATTGGTGTTCACGTCGAAGAATACTTCTCCGTCGAGCAGCTGGAGTTTTCTTTTCCTTTGGAGTTGATCAGGGATACGGATAGTAGAACCGGCATTCAATACGATCACGGATCCATCGGCGAGGCGGATAGTTTTTCGTTCACCCGTGCGGGTAGCGTAGGTGGTATAGGTGTCGGCAGAACGGATAGCCAGGAAATATCCTGCGGTTCCGGCGCCGGCGAGGAATAAAACCGCAGCAGCAGCCCGTTTCCAGCCACGGGTAAGATAAAACGTTTTAGCGACGATAATTTGCGGCTGGATATGGAGCCACATTTCCCGTTTTACCTGTTGCTGTTCCGCTTCGTCCATTTGTGGTAATGGTTCGGCATCGAACGACTGGTACCAATCTTCTATCGCATGGTTTTCGGTGCCGGAGCCCTGCCCCAGCATGTACTTTTTAAAAAGCTGTCTGATTTTACTGACTTCCACTACGCTCGATTTTATTACTTATCTCAAAAAATAATGTCTGGTACTAGTCCGGTTAAAAAAATATTTTTCCTCCGGGAGATGGAGAGCCATAGGTAGCTATGGATGTGGTCAAACACCCGTTGCCTCCGGGTGTACAAAGCATTGGATGGCAGTTCCGTGGCTATACGAAAGCAGCCGGGTGGCGGGTGCACAGTTTTCCCAAAAAGCGGGCGTGGCACCGGCAGCACAAGGAAAAATAAGCCGCTATGCGGACTATTGTTGATGAGGGAACTGGAAGAAAAGGTAGATCAATACCAATGTCCAATCTCCCGTGGAAGAAGCTTTCAGTGAGGTACGCAGCCTTTTCAGGGCGTCTGTCAACTGGTTCTTCACGGTTTGTTCTGAAATGTTCAGCGTTTTGGCAATATCAGCAATGGTGTAATCGTCTTCGCGGCTAAGCCGGAAGATCTGTTGCATTCTGGTTGGCAGTTTGCCGATCTCGGTTTCGATGCTGGCTTTTAGTTCTTTGGTTTCTAATGTATCTGTTGCTATATAATCGTCAAAAGTGTCAAAAAATCCCGCTTTCTTAATTTCCGCAGCGCTAAAGGCATAATGGCTGATCACCCGGTAACGGATGGCGGTAAACAGGTACCGGCCCAGGTCTCCCTCCTGTGTTACACGGATCTCATTCCTTCTGCGCCATAGGGTAATCATGACCTCCTGTACAATATCTTTGGCTTCGTCTTTATCCACGCGCTGACATGCCTTTAAATAAAGGGCCTGCCAGTATTTATCATAGATAGATTCAAAAGCAGCTGTGTCGTCTCTTTGTATCAGCTGTAATAAGTCTCCATCACTCCTCATTTTTGTGGCGCATATTAAAAAGTGGATGAATACCTCTTTATCTTTTCCGTGGCCGAAAATTAATGATAATTATTATAGCTTTCCCTGTTTTATAAAATGCATTTAGCAAAAAGCATGAAAAGAGAGGACAGCAGGTACTGAGGTATCCTCCGGAGACTTCCCGTTAAAACAGCCGGATCACTGGCAAATATCAATTAACATTTCATTAACACATCTACTTGAATACAATATGACGCAAATGGCGCGGATATTGCTTCTCCCAACAATCATCTTTGATTTTGCCGGCCCTGTCTTCTTTTCAAAGAAAAAATGACAGGCAGAAAAGCAAAAAAAAATGATGACATTACAATCATATGATTTTATCCTGAGCCCGGCATTTTCACTGTGAATAGCAGTTGTTTTTGCTTAAATTAGTAACATGTCAATAACCGGAACCACAACAATGTCCCAACGGGTGAAACAGTTCTTAAACTTTCTGATAGGTGACCCTCAGCTGTTTACACTAGAAAACCGAATATTCAATGCGATATGTGCGATTTCCCTCTTTATCATTGCCATTAATGTTCCTTACAATTACATTACCGGTCTTACTGTTACCTCGCTGATCTTTGCGTTCCTCGTAGTGGCCTTTTCCTTTATCTATTTTTTATCCAGGTACCGGAAAAAGGTAGATATCAGTATAGTCATTGCCGTGATCGTGATCAACGCCATGTTTGGTATCAACTATTTCTATAGCGGGGGCATACAGGGCGCCTCCCTCCTTTCCTTTACCCTGTCTTTTTTCCTGGCCATGCTGATTTCCCCTCCCAAACAATACTACTGGTGGCTGGCACTGAACCTGCTCACCGTACTCGGATTAATTGCCTGGGAATATTATCATCCTGCGTCTGTGGAAGCCGTATATAAAACCAGGAGAGACATCTTTGCAGATATGACGCCTACCTACATCATCAATGTAGCTGTTATTTTCATAGGCACTGTATACCTGAAAAATGCCTACAACAACGAAAAAAAGAGAGGAGAAGAAAAAACGCGCTCACTGGAGATGATGAATACAGAAAAGAGTAAACTCTTTTCCCTCATCTCCCACGACCTTCGTAACCCGCTGGCAGCGATCCAGTCTTACCTGCAACTGATGCGGGAAATAGAACTGGACCCCGAAAATAAAACACAGATAGAAACTGAATTACTCTATGTGGTCAACAGCACCCAGGAAATGCTGTACAATATACTCGTGTGGTCTAAAACACAGATGGATGGCCTGAATGTAAACCTTATCCCCGTGGATGTGGCCTCTGCTATTCATCCTATTCTGAAGATCAATAAAATGGCGGTATCTAAAAAGAAAATTGCACTGGATACCAATATCGACGCATCTATCAAAGTAATGGCGGATATCAACATGTTGCAACTGATTGTCCGTAACCTGCTGGGAAACGCCGCCAAGTTCACCCCATCGGGCGGTACCATCTTTATCAAAACCAGCAGGTCAGGCGATAAATGCCTGATTGAAGTGAAAGACAGTGGTGTGGGTATCGACCTGGCGCGACAGGCAGATATTTTCTCCCTGAAAGTACGCTCTACCTTCGGTACAGATAACGAAAAAGGCATCGGCCTGGGACTGTTCCTCTGTAAAGAATACACCACCGCACAACAGGGAACCATCTGGTTTGAAAACAACCTGGAAGGCGGCAGCTCCTTCTACCTGGAACTACCGCTCGCCAATTAATTACTCTGCTTTCAGACTTCTTACAGGGTTCGCCATCGCCGCCCTGATAGCACGATAGCTCACGGTTAACAACGTAATCATGATTGCAATAAACGCGGCCAGCGCAAAAGTGGTCCAGCTCATCTGTACCTGGTAGGCAAAGTTTTGCAGCCACCGGCTCATCATATACCAGGCCAGCGGCGTAGCAATAACAATCGCTATTCCTACCAGTTTCAGGAAATCTTTTGATAACAGCGCCACAATACCCGTTACCGAAGCACCCAATACCTTGCGGATCCCTATTTCCCGGGTACGCTGCTCTGCGGCATAAGTAATCAGCCCGAACACGCCCAGCGAAGCTATCAGCACCGCCAGTACCGCAAAGGAAATAAAGATCTTACCTGTGCGCTGCTCCGACAAATACAGGCGGTTGAAATTATCATCAAGGAAAGAATACACGAATGGTTGTCCACCCATACCCGGCTGCGACTCATATGCACTTTTGATCTTCGCAATCAATCCCGGGATATTGCTGGTATGAATACGGAAGGCCATATTACCGGGCGAATTTTGCAACCGGAAGATGATCGGTGGGATTTTGCTTTTTAAGCTACCCGCGTTAAAATCCCGGACTACACCAATTACCTTCAAAGGACGATCAGTATACAGGTATTTCTCATTCAGGTCGTTAAATCCGAGCAAACGCGCTGCTGTTTCGTTGACCAGCAAAGCAAAAGTATCCGAAGGCATATCGGGTGAAAAATTGCGGCCGCTGGCCATCTTCATCCCCATGGTATTAATATAATCCGCATCTACATACCATTCCGGGAAACCACTTACCTGACCATTGCTATGCGCCGCATCCCTGGAATAAATGCTGGTGTTCTGACGGATGTCTGTAGGAAGAGAAGCCGTCATCGTACCCGATTCCACACCGGGAATAGCCAGTACCTGGTTTTTAAAACTGCCGGCATGCGTCCACAAAGATTGCGTATTCCCCAATACCAGCACCTGTTCACGGTTATAGCCCAGTTTCTTGTTCCGTATAAAATTCAGCTGATTGTTGATCACTAATGTACCTACAATCAGTAAAATGGCAGATGCAAACTGGAATACCACCAGGCTGTTTCGCAGCCAGCTACCTTTGAACCCACTGTTCAGTTTTCCCTTCAACACTTTGATCGGTTCAAAACCCGACAAGAAAAAAGCGGGATAACTGCCTGCCAGGAAACCAATCACAATCGTGGTAACAAGGAGAAAAGGCAATGCCCACACAAAATAAGCAGCTTCCAGCCGGATATGCTTGTCCGCCAGCTGATTCAGGTAAGGCAACAACAATACGGTGAGTGCCAGGGCCAGTATCAGCGCAAAAAAGGTAGTCAGCGTAGATTCTGTCAGGAACTGGAAGATAAGCGAAGTACGCTGTGAGCCCAGCACTTTCCGCACCCCTACTTCTTTGGCACGGCCAGCAGCGCGGGCGGTCGACAGGTTCATAAAGTTGACGCAGGCGATCAGCAAAATAATCACGCCTACAGCAATAAAGATATATACATATTGAATGTTCCCGGAAGGTTCTGCTTCATCCGCTAAAGGTGATTGCAGATGGATTTTTGTCAATGGCAATACGTTATATCCAAAGTGGCCACCGGCTTTTTCCAGGTCAGCAAAACTACTGCCCGTCATCTTTTGCAACGGTCCTTCCATGTACTTCTTCGTGGCAGCGTTCACATAACTTTGCAACTGCTCACCTGTAGCGCCTTCCCGCATGAGTACATAGGTGGCATAGTTATCAGACATCCAGTTACCATCTACCCGGCTGTCTTCCAGTTCAGACATGGCCCGCACAAAATCGAAATGCAGATGTGATTGATCCGGTACATCTTTGATTACACCGGTAATCTGGTAAGTGTTCACGTTATCGGTCTGTAAGGTTTTCCCTACTACATCGGTGCTGTTGAAATACTTCAGCGCCATCTTTTCGGAGATGACCATGGTATGTGGTTCCCTCAACGCCGTTTTCGGGTCGCCGGCAATCATCTTTAAACTGAATACATCAAACAGGGTGGAATCCGCAAAACTGGCATTGTGTTCTATCAGCGTGGTATTATCTTTCTTTACCAGGATATTTCCCTGGCGGATAAACCTTACATAATTCTCTACGTTCGGGTTATCTGCCTGCAGCACCGGTCCCAACTGCCCCGGGGCATATCTCTCCTTAAATGCAGCACCATTCACAAAGAAATCCGCGTTAATACGGTAAATCCTGTCGGCTTTCTGATTAAAACGGTCGTACCGCAATTCATCCGTCACAAATAAAGTGATCAGTAAGCAGGTGGTCAGACCAATAGCCAGACCGAAAATGGTGATAGCCGAAAATGCTTTGTTTCTCCAAAGATTCCGGAGCGAGATATTGAAGTAATTCCTGAACATATGATGACGTGGTCTAATTGAATGCCGGAAACGGGCGTTATTGATAACCAATGTATTAGGCACCTATCATGATGACAATTTGCCCGTTTTCAATACAACAGGTGTCCGATTCCGGTCATCATCTCCAAGGTAATCATCTTCCCATAAAAAAAGCCGTACAGATCAGGGGATCTGCACGGCTTACAGCATGGACCTTATAATATCAATGCCTGATTACAATTTGTCGCTCGGTTCTTTGTCCGCCCTGGTACAAATGCAAATAGTAAGTTCCTTCCGGAAGATTGCCGGTATCAAAAGTGATGGTGGCATCGCTTTCCTTTATTTTTGAAGAACGGATCAGCCATCCTTTCTCATTATACAGTTTCGCTTCCAGCGTATTGTCTGGTGCCGCTGCTGCAACTTTTGCATTCACAGCAGGTGTTACTACACCGTTCTTTATAAACAGCTGGCTGCTCACCGGGTTCGGATATACCGTAACATTGGCCATCAGACTGGACGGACAAGGACTGTATACCAGTCCCCCGTTGGACATGGAGGTTTGTCCACATGCATCCGTATAGGTCACATTTACATAACCGCCGCCTTTTACGGTAACAAAGGTGGAAGAACTATTGGGGCTGCTGATATAAAATTCTCCACTGGCGTTGGGATCTGCTGCCCATTGCCAGTTGCTGGCGCTGGAAGAACTTGGCGTAGCGATCAGCTCCCAGGTAAGCCGGCCATCATAGCAGGTACCTGCCTGGCGAACCTCTATCGAAGAATTGGATCCCAGTACCAGCGATTTACCTGCCTGGTAAATACCGTTTATCGTTACATTCAGTGGGGTATATCCCTGAGAAAAACGTGTAACCGTAGCCGTTGCCGACGAAGGGGTTACAGATGCATAGTTGGTATTACTCACCGTCCACGCGTAGGTGGCATTAGGCGGTGCATTCCCTACGGTATAATTAGCCGTAGTGGTGCAGAAAGCATCCGGCCCTATAATATAAGGGAGGCTCTTTTGAATGGCATTGTATGCGTTCAGTCTGCCTGCACCAAAATTAGTGGAGTTATTCATGGGTGTAGCGCTGGTGAGAATAGCGGTTTTCACCTGGGCTTCTGTGAGGTGCGGACTAACAGATAAAATCAGGGCAGCTACGCCCGCTACCTGCGGACAAGCAGCAGAAGTACCACCAAAATTGGTCACATAATTTCCCGCATTGCCACCATTGGTACCCATACGATCGAGCGTGTATACGTCGCCGTTACCATTCACATCTCCGGTGGGAGCTACAATGGAAGGACTATTGGGACTGTAATACCAGCGGGCGCCGGATTTATTGATAGCGCCTACAGAAATGACACCGGACACATTAGCAGGATAGGCTACAGAAGAAGCACTGCCATTCTGGAAATTACCAGCCGCAAACACCACTACCGCGCCCCTGTTGCCCCGGCCCTGTGTTCGGGCCGCCGTAATAGCCTGTGTGATGGCATCTGCCGGTAAACCTCCTCCCCAGGAACAACTCAATACATCTGCATTTCCCTGGGTGGCTGTCCACGCCCAGTTGATACTGCCCGCAATATCGCCGGCACTGGCAGCAGCGCCATTGAAGCCGTTAAAAATATTCACAGGCACAATCTGGCAATTGGAACACAGTCCGGCAATACCTATGTTGTTATCACGGGTGGCACCAATGATACCTGCACAGGCTTGCCCGTGCGCCTGCGTGGTGCTTGACTGCGCACCGGTGCCAAATCCACCGGCCGTGAAACCTGCTACCAAACGGGTTCCCAGCTCTTCATGTGCATCTACGCCATCATCAATGACGGCCACGCGGATCACATTGTTGGCCGCATTGGCAGGCAGATTATTGAACGCAACGTTTGCGTCAATGTCGATGTTGGCAGTACCGCCGGTCTGACCATAGTTATCTAAATAATATTGATTGTTATAAAGCGGATCATTGGTACTGGGTTTGAAATCGGAGAAGAAGTCCGGGTGACACCATTTTACCAGCCCACTCTCATACAGGCGGTTAGCGATCGCCAATACGCTATCCAGGTGCGCTGCGGTTACGTGCACCGTTTTATAGCGGTCTTCATACTGCCTCGTGATAGCCTGTTTACCCAGAAAATTAAGAACGTCCTGCGGTGTTTTTCCATCTGCCGGTTCATACAAAATATTACCGGTCAGGATAAAGGGAGATTGCAACGCAGTATGCGCATATCTTGCTTCCGTTTTTTTGCCGGTGGCAGCAGCAAGATCGGCAGTCACCTCTTTGAGCGCCACCTTGCGATGATACTTAATCACCAGCTGCTGCGAGTCTGCGTGATCGACCGCCACACCGGGTTGCGCCAGTGATTTAAAGCGGGCGGCTGCACTTTTCAATTCTGCAGTGGTGGCCGTTTTAATAATGACCGTAGTGGAATCTGTTTTCAGTGGAATCTTTTTACCGGAAGACCAGTAATAATCATTTTGAGCACAGAGGTGTAGGCCGCTTCCTATAAGGAGCGCCAATAGTAGAGTTTTCTTCATACAAAAAAGGATGTTTGGGTTACATTATTGGTTTGAATATTTAGGTTAAATATTGAGTACCGGTGGAATCAATTTTCTACGGGATAGTATTTCTACAGACAGATCAATGGCTCAGGGTCTACACTATATAAATATATTCACTTTAAAAGAAAAATGCAAATTATTTTATCGTGTGTTGCAAATAAAAGGCAGGACCCCAAACCCATTTACTGCCGCTATATTTCAGTGTGATTACTTACATAACAAACGGGCCGTTTGAAAGAACAACTGTTCCTCAAACGGCCCGCAATATAAATGGTTGACCTTAATCCTTTAATAACAATTCCAACTGTTGTTTCAGCTTCTCTTCCACTTCCGGCCCTTCAAATCCGATGTTGACGAACTGAATGTTTCCTGCTTTATCGATCAGGTAGGAAGCCGGAATAATATTAAACCGGAATTTATCTCCTATGGCTGGATCGGTATTATAATACACCGGGAAAGTATATTTTTTATGACCACTCCATCCCTGAGCATCTGCCAGGGTATTTTTAGCACCGCTGTTAATGATCATGAATACCACATCCGGATGTTGTTTGTACTGATCATACAATCTTTGCAGATAGGGCATCTCCTGCATACATGGAATGCACCAGGTAGCCCAGAAATCAATCACAACAATCTTTCCTTTCAATGAGGCAGCGGTTACCGGTGTTCCCTTCATATCCACGAAAGAAGTCAGTGGAGGGGCTGGTTTATTGATCCGTTGTTTACGTACCTTATCTTCCAGCAGCTTTTTCCGGAAAGTTTGCAGTGCGGTAAGTTTTGCCGTGTTGTTGGTAGCCTGGTAATATTGCGCTGCATTATCGAGCGTTTCTTTATCGGCGTACGCATCTACTGCCTGCGCCATGTGTTTATCGGCTGCCATTAACTGGCTCTGCTTCATGGCAATCAATCCGAGGATCGACGATAAATGGCGACTGGCTTTGTTGTATACCGCGTTCCTGGTGCTGTCGTCCGCATACGGATAGATATAACCTGTTTCCGGGAAAAAGCGGATCACGCCTACCGGGTACGTTCGTACGCTGTCGAGCGCGCGCTGGGCATAACCACGGGCGCTATCGAGCGAAAGACTGTTATCCAGCAGGGTTTGTGCAATACTTTGCCAGGTAGGCGCCTGGTAAGGGTTTTCTTTTCCGGTAGTGAGGAAACGGGCATGGTACAACGCTTTGGCGCTGTCTTTTTTTGCCGCGTAATACTGGAACAGGATGTCATGCATTTCTGTAAAAGAGCCGCTGTTGGCAGGTGTTTCGTCCAACAGTTCTTTCTCAAAAAACACGATCTGGTCTGCGGTATCTTTTCCTTTGGCGCGCACACCGGTGAGCAGATCACGACCCAGCTCAGAGTGCGGATAGCGCTCCATCACCACGCGCCGGATAGAATCCAGACGGGTATTTTCACCGATGATGAGGTAACCCATGGTCACCTTGTTCATATTGCCGCTGTTGGTAGGCGCTGAATTAAACCGGTCCGCGATCACCTGGTGCGCTGCACCTCTCAGCTTTTCTTTTTCCTTTACGGTACCGGCCTTGTTTATTTCGTAGGTCAGTAACCGTAATTTTGCTTCGTAGTTGTCCGGGTAGCGGGCCAGCTCCTTTTTATACAATGCTGCCTGTTTGTCCGCCAGTAAGGGAGATTTCCCCATTTGTGCGCTCAGGCTATACGCTTTATACAACGAGGCATCCTTTACGGGTATTTTGTTAGTATAAACAGGTATTTCATAATGCTGGTCCTTTGCCGGCTGGTCAATGGCTTCACCGCTTTCCAGGTAAAAGGTAGCATATACGGTATAGTCGGCCAATACAAAAGAAGCTTTCCATTTATCTCCTTCCCGATGCATGTTCATTCTCCAGGGCTGATTATAAAAATTGGAATAGGAGAATACCATTGTCACCGCATTGGCGGCAGCCGGGATACCAGCTCCCGGCGCCGACGGATCGTAAGTAACCGTTACCGTTTCCCCGCGTTGCGGGTAAGCAGGTGTGATCACTACCCGTTGCTGTGCTTGTCCTTTACTGAAAGCAAGGGCCAGCAGTAAAAGCAGTATTGTGAATGGCTTCATATCTTCTACGGTTATTTGTACCCTTCGTTTTGGGTCAGGTTAACATTGGTTCTGATGGCATCAGAAGGAATCGGGTACAGGGTATCGGTTGGTTGCCAGTTGGCGCCTTTGAGTGGTCCCAGTACCGCATCTGATCTTTTGGTACGTTTCAGATCGAACCAGCGGTGGCCCCACTCTGCAAACAGTTCCACTTTGCGCTCCTGTTCTACCGCCAGCAGCAGAGCCGGTTGTGTAAGACCGGTAGCAAGATCCTTTAACCCGGCACGTTCGCGGATAGCATCGAGATCATCGCGGCCAGCATCAAGTTTGCCTTGCTGAATACGCGCCTCTGCGCGGATCAGGTATTGTTCCGCTATTCTCATCACCATAGAATACTCCGTAATAGTACCTGCTGTACCCAGACGTATTTTATATTTATACGGGAAATAGTAAGTGGCGCCGGCGGTTGTTTTTCTGAAACCGGTCCAGTTGGCGAGGCGAAGGTCATTCGGTTCAAATTTCCGGATCAGCTGTAGTGTATCCAGTCTGAATAAAGCCGTAGCAGTAGCATTGGGAGGAGTAGAAGTAAATCCTTCCCAGGTATTGCGGCCACCACTCACGTTTACCGGCTGCAATTGCCAGATGGCTTCCTGGCTGTTGGCCAGGAACGCGGTGTTCAGATCTTTCACCAGGGTATAACGGCTATCGCCGATCACCAGTGATGCCGTAGATTCTGCCAGCGCCCATTGCTGATTATACAGGTAGGTTCTTGCCAGTAAAGCATTAGCTGCTGCTTTATTCGGACGTAAGCGCAAACCGGTAGGATACGCATCACCCATCAGTGCCACGGCCTGTTTCAGACCACTGATAATAGTGTCGTATACTTCTGCTCTTGGAGCACGGGGCTTTACGCCATTCACTTTATAATCCGTTCCGGTAATCATCGGCACATCGCCATACATATTCACCAGGTAAAAATACAGGAAGGAACGGGTGAAGTAAGATTCACCCAACAACTGATTTTTCACAGCAGGCGTCAGCCCGGTAGCAGCAGAAAGGCCTTCAATACAGGCATTCATCTGGTATACATAGCTGTAAATATCCGCAAACATCCTTTGTACAAAGGTGCTGCTGGGCAGTAACCGGTTTTCGCGGAATACATCATAATCTGCGTAGCTGGCATAGTAATACATTTCATCCGACTGCATGGAAGGCAGGTAATTTCCCAGCACATTGGCAAACTGGTAGTTGAATGCGTTCATGGTGCTGTACAGGCCGGTAACGGCTGCCGTAGCGGTTTTATCATCCGTAAAAACCAGTTCGGATACCAGTTCATTCTTTGGTAACGGCGTGTCTACATATTTTTTGCAGGAAGCAGCACTTATGAAAATCAGGCCGACTAATAATATATGAATACGTTTCATGTTAATCCTTTTATTAACTGCTGAACAGAAATATTTCATTATAAACCAAGCGTTAATCCTACCACATAAGATTTCAGTGGCGGCATAATTTTGCCCTGTGTTTCAGGATCCAGGCCACTGTAGTTGGTGATGGTGATCAGGTTTTGCGCTAAGCCATATACACTCAGGTTATTCACTTTCCATTTCTTTGTGTACTTCGACAGATCATATCTCAGGGAGATATTTTTCAGGCGGATATAGGACGCATCACCCCAGTTGGCCGTAGAAAGACTGTAATTCCTGAAATCTGCTGCGCCGGAAGCAGTAGAAGCGCCGGGTACACTGGTGTTATCGCCTTTGTTCTTCCAGCGGTCCAGGGCACTGATGTCCTGGTTGGCCATGGTACCGATAGCCGGTGAATTGTAGCCATAGTTAATGTTTGGCCCTTCCTGTTTTACAAACTGGAACAGGAAATCGAGACTTATTTCCTTCCAGGTAAACGAGTTCTGTAAACCACCATAGAAGCGGGGATCGCTGTTACCCAAAATAACATAGTCGTCGAATTCTGCAGGCGTAGGGCTACCACTGTTGCTGAAGAAAGTAGGACGGCCTGTTTGCGGATCTACGCCCAGGAACTGGTATCCTTTTACAATAGACAATGGTTGTCCTACTACATATATATCCTTATACGCAGATGCTTCAATATCCGGGAAGGATTTCAGTTTATTCCTGCTGATGGTCAGGTTCAGCGAGGAGTTCCACTTAAAATGTGCTTGTCTGACATTCACTGTATTCAATTCAAATTCCCATCCTTTGTTTTCCACACTGGCAGGCAGGTTGGCGGTAATGGAAGGGAAGCCTACCTGTGGCGACAGCTGAAAATCTACCAGCTGGTTATCTGAGATGTTATAGTAGTAGTTGGTGTTAAAGAGAATCCGGTCGTTCAGGAAACCCAGTTCCAGTCCTACTTCTTTTTTCCGGTTTTCTTCCCAGCGATACAATGAGTTGGGGAGACGGGATGGAGAAAGGCCAGGCACGCCATTGTAGGGGAAGTTGGTAGAAGCCCAGCTGTCCAGGTATCTGTAGTCGCCTACTTTATCATTACCGGAGTTACCGATACTGGCCCGGAGTTTACCGAAGCTCAGGAAAGAAAGCTCTTTCATAAATTCTTCCTTACTGAAAATCCAGGCAGCGCCTACAGCGCCGAAGTTACCAAAACGGTTGCCCGGTCCGAAACGGGTAGAACCGTCGCGGCGGAAGGAAGCGTTGACAATGTATTTCCCTTCCCAGTTATAATTCACCCTGCCGAAAACAGAGGTGTAACGGTAAAATGCGTACTGTGAAGGGCGGGGAGTGATCACACTGGCGGCTTGCTGATCTTCCAGCAATGCATCGCTGGAGAAGCCATCGGCAATCACTGATTGTCCCTGTGTGATACTTTGCTGCCAGCTGGCGCCTGCCAGTAATTGCAGGTCACCTTTGGATATCCTGCGGTTATAATCTACCTGTGGTTCTACGATATAGGAGCCGAAGCTGGAATTACCAAAGTACGACTGGCTGCCGGTAGCATCCATCGGGTTGAAGCTGGCATTGGGCGTAATGCGCATCTGCTTCATATCCGTTCTGGTGTAACCCAGGTTGGCTTTCAGGTTCAGTCCGGGCAGCAGGGTGTAACGCATGGTGCTGTTGGTTACCAGGTTATTGGTGCGTACTTCCGACTTACGGATCAGGTAAGCAGCCGGGTTCTGTGCCATAGAAAACCAGTAATATTTTCCGGTAGAATCATATAAAGGATAGTTTGGCGGAAGATTGTAAAAGGTAGCCAGGTCCGTGGCCAGTGAATTGTCTACGCTGGCGGAGTAGCTGGCAGACGCCGTGATATTGAATTTGCCATCCGTACTGGAGTGGTTCACATTCAGGTGACCGGCGCCACGCTGGAAGCCAAGGCTACCGGGCATTACGGTTGTTTCTTTATGATAGGTACCGCTGAACAGGAACTGTGTTTGTTCATTACCACCGGATACAGATCCCTGTGCTTCGGTGATGTGTGCATTACTACCCATCAGGTATTTCTGCCAATCCATTGTTTGCTGCTGATCCCATACCGTGAGATCCGGGGCATTATCGGGGTTGTAAGCTACGTTGTCGTGTGCGTATGCCTCTTTACGCATCGCGATATACTCTGGCGTATTGAGCATCTTTACGGTATTGACTACTTTACCTATTCCCGTGTATACATTGAAGTTAGTTTGTGTTTTACCTGCCTTCCCTTTTTT
The DNA here is from genome assembly GCF_900110835.1 of Chitinophaga arvensicola. GTDB lineage: Bacteria > Bacteroidota > Bacteroidia > Chitinophagales > Chitinophagaceae > Chitinophaga > Chitinophaga arvensicola. The sequence continues at coordinate 3,187,389 of NZ_FOJG01000001.1, read as the reverse complement.
GGTGGTGATGAGAATTACGCCATTACCGCCTCTGGAACCGTAGATAGAGGTTGCATCGGCATCTTTCAGTACGTCAATGCGCTCAATATCCGCCGGGTTGATAGTAGCCAGGGGACTCTGGCTGCCGTTGGCAGAAGTAAACTGGTTAATGGGATCTGAATAAAAAGGTACGCCGTCGATCACATACAATGGATCGCTGGGATTCAGGATAGAGCTTTGTCCTCTTACGGTTACCTTGAAATTGGAGCCTGGCAGACCGCTGGAAGAATTGATAAATACGCCGGATACACGTCCCTGCATGGCGCCGATAGCGTCCAGTACCGGTTGGGATGCGATATCACCGGATTTGATACTGGATACAGAGCCGGTATTGTTACGTTTGCTGGTGGTACCGTAACCGATGACCACCGTTTCATCGAGGCTGCTTGGTTTTTCCTTCAGGTACAACTGAAAAGGACCAAAGTTACCGATATGAAAGGTTTGTGCTTCAAACCCTACATAGGTCACCACCAGGTCATCGCCGGGGCCGGCTGCAATAGAAAAGCGGCCATTGGCGTCTGTAATGGTACCGGTATTGGTACCTTTTACTTTCACGGTAACGCCGGGTAATGGGTTACCGGCAGCATCTTTCACCACGCCGGTAACGGGTTGCTGGGTAGCTTCCATATTGAGCAATGGATTATTGCCGGCAGGCGGCAATGCCTTCTTCATAATAAAGATCGTTTTGTCTTTAATAATGTAAGTAGCTGGCTGGCCGTTGAAAACCTGCGTCAGAAAATCTGTCAGTGCTGTATTCTCTGCTTTGATGGTCACGGGTTTCAACGTGTGCAGCAGGTCTCTGTCGTAGAAGAAGAGATACCCTGTCTGCTTTTTCACCGATGAAAACACGTCCTCCATGGGCGCATTTTTTACTGATACAGACACCGTTTGCGCAAAAGCACCCGCAGATACTTTTAATGTCGCCACAATCATGAGAACAATCGTTAATCTCATAGTAAGTGCAATTTTGGTTGGGGAAAGTCCGGGCATAGAAAGGACTTTACCATGATAAGTCAATTGCATAAATTTGCATTTGTTAGGATGGATAATCAGTATTCAGTATGTACAAGCTTAGTGCTATATCGTCCGGACATTCGCCGGGGGTGGGTCCAATCACCTCCGGTTTTTATCCGTATAGCCGCATTACAATTGCTAAAGTTGGTGGTGCATAAATGTTTCCGTTGACAATAGCTAAAAAATGGTTGTTACTTCGGTTCTACTATAATGCTGCGTCCCTGCAGGCGGAAGTGGATGCCGGTACTTTCCAGTCCTTCCAGCACATCCGACAGTGGCAGATTACGCTGGATTTCTCCCTGGAATCTGCCTGCAGGAACAGCTCCTGCATAAACAATTGTTACATCATACCATCTGCCCAGCTGACGCATCACGGTGGGGATGTCTGCGTCGCGGAAATAAAACTCCTCTTTCTTCCAGGCCAGTATGGCGGCAGTGTCTGCATGTGCCACTACCTTCATTTGATCAGGGCCGCTTACAAGGGCCTGCTGTCCGGGTAATAATACCCTGGAAACGTTACCTGCATTTACTTTTACGGCGCCTTGTATAAGGGTCGTTTGAATGCCTGGTTCATCGGTATAGGCATTGATGTTAAAACTGGTGCCTAATACGTCTATGCTGGTGTGCGGGCTGACTTTCACCTTAAAAGGCATTTTTGCCAGGGCCGCTACTTCAAAATATACTTCTCCTTTTACTTCCACTTCCCTTGTTCCCTGCGGGAAAGCGGTAGGATACGTGATAGCGGAAGCGGCATTCAGCCATACCCGTGTACCATCGGGGAGGGTGAGCCGGAACTGTCCTCCTCTGGGTGTGGTGAGGGTATTCAACGCTGTTTGTGCCGAATAGTCCTGCGAATTGTATTGCAGCTGGCCGTTATTCAGATGAATCTGTGCGCCCTGCTGCGAAATCACCTGGTTACCGTTGCTATCCAGCGGTATTACAGAGCCGTCTGCCAGTGTTAACAATGCCTTGCTGGAGCCGGGTAACACCGGTTTTGTGACCGCTTTTTCCGCTACCTGGCTAGTGTGACCGGCGGGTCGCAGAAAATAAACACCTGCGCCAAGCAGCAATAACACGGCTGCTGCTGCGCTCCACCGGTACAGGCTGCGAACCTTCACTGGTGTGGCGGCGGGAAACTGGCGGGCACTGAAGGTGGCCCAACCTGCTGCTGCATCAAATTTTTCGTATTGCGCCAGCTTCTGTTGCAGGATCACCGGATCCGTCAACTGTTCAAAGAAAACCCGGTTCTCCTCCGCAGCGGCGGTCCATTCCTGCAATTCAGCCTCCTCTGTTGCGCTCAATATGCCCTGCTGATAACGATTGATCAGATAAGCGATTCGTTGCAATACCGGATTTGTTCCACTGTGTTGATCTGCTGCCACTTCCCTCTTTTAGTATAGAAACAATGAAAAATTGTTTTCGATTAAAGAAATCGCGAAAAATATTTTCCGCCTAAAAACGATCACTACCATAAACGGTATTAAATCTCCCAAAACGTGTTTTCAACATCAATACCAGTAAGCGTTTCAGGAGGTAAGCCCTATCTAAGCCCTATCCCCCACCCATGTGAGCGCCCTATAACCGCTACCTATAAGATAGGGCTTATCTACAGCCGATCTTCATTGAAACGGCCTCTTATATATATATTTTGACCTAATATCTTCCGGGCCGGAAATAAGCCCGGCATACCCGCTATGGCATAGCGGGTACTGGTTGGTACGCGGTTTTACCGGAGCAACGATGATCAGTAATAATTATAATAATGCTTGAGGAGGGTGATGTAAACGCCCAACAATGGAATGATGTTCTTTTTTATCAGGCTGCTCCTGATAAGTTTCAATGCTCTTAATTTCTGCGCCCTTACCGTATTATAGGAGATTTGCAGGGTATTGGCAATATCCTCGTTTTTGCGCCCTTCGAGATAGCTCATTTTAAAGATGCGCCGGCATTGGGTGGGCAGCTGTTCAATTTCTTCATACAGCTGCTGAATAATTTCTGTTTCCGTCAGCACCGGATCAAAGCCGGTCATATCGTCCGTTACCTGATCGTCCTGCAGGTAAGAAAACTCTTTTTCCTTTATCTGCAGCCGCTCCCTGCTCTTCAAAAAATTGAGGCAGGCATTTTTGGTGGCAATAAAAAGAAAGGCTTTTATATTGGTGGCAGATTTAAAATCGCTGCGTTTATCCCACAGCTTTGAGAAGGTTTCCTGTACAAGATCTTCCGCCTCCTGCTCATTTGCCACAATGGTAAAGGCAAAATAACACAGGGCGCTGTAATGCTGGTTAAATATAAACTGGAAGGCGGTTTGTTCTCCGCCAGCGAACTTTCGCAGTAAAATATGCTCCTTGTTTGAATACTCCTCTATCATCCCTGGAAACACCCTCCTGACAATATAAACGATGATTTACCGGTATAAAAATACCGATAAAAGATGATTATTTTATAATCGCTGCGAAAAATACACCGGCTACCTGGTCTTCAACTGTTGATAGCGCTGGTTTTTGAGGTCGGTCAGCTTCACTTTGGTGGCCGGCCATTCCTCATCAATGATGCTGTAAATAACCGAATTCCTTTTGCCATTGTACCGGATCGCCGCATTTCTGCGGATACCTTCCAGCTGGCCTCCAATACGTTCTATGGCTTTCCTGGAACGGAGGTTCTTATCCCAGGTGATGATTTCTACCCGGATGGTCCCCAATGTTTCGAAGCAATGGGTGAGCAGCATCAGCTTACATTCTTCATTGACGCCCGTGCCCCAGTAATCAGGATGATACCAGGTCCACCCGATTTCCAGGCTTTTGTATTCCGGGTTGATTTTCAGGTAGCTGGTACTGCCGATTACTTTGTTACTGGCTTTATCAATGATCACAAATGGATAACGTTCATTTTTATTTCTTGCCTCCATGGCCTGTTCCAATGCATTACGCAAAGTGGCCGGATCATGTCCCATCACCGGCATAAACTCCCATATGCGCGGATCATGGCTTACATTGATCAGCTCATTGAAGTGAAGATACTCCAGCGGTGTGAGGAGTGCATGCTGGCCATCGAGGCGTATCGGGTGCTGGATCCAGGGCATAGTCAGGCGTTTATAATAGTGTTGATGAAATTGCTGTAATCATCTTTCATGGGTAATTCCATGTTCCGTTGCAGCTGCTTTCTTTTAACAGTAACGGTTGTCTGTTGTTTTATATCAAATGCTTCTTTCTCCGTATCCGCCCAGTAAAGGCCGGTTCCTCTTTTCTGCCAGAGGGGAAGGTCGTTAAAGTTAATGCCAAAGGAGAAAAGCAGCTCGTTCTTTTCCGCAGTGCTTAGTCCTTCTATTCTTTTGGTCGCGTCGGCCCTGTTCAGCCCATCCTGCCGCAAACGCCAGTAGCAATGGGCATTGAGTGCATTCCGGTGTGCATCTTCGTTGCGCCAGCGGAAATAATCCACGACCAGCCTTTCATTGGGAAATTCACTGAGCCGGCAATCAAATGCCGCCACATCCCCCAGCAAGGTAGAAAACTTTGCACTGGCTTCCCCCGCAAGTATAGAAATATATTTCCGGTGCTTCCTGGAAAAGGCAGATTCGTTGACATCAAACAACAACGAGATCTCATCGCTCTGGGTATAACCGTATATTACTTTAAAGCCACAGTTCATCAGATGCGCAGTGGTATCGATCATATAATCCCTGAAACGCGCGTCGAACGGCGCTTCAAAAGAATGTGTTTCTTTGGTCAGACGGGTGAAACCACGGCCATCGATCCGGGCTACCATATACATTTCCGGCAGCACCTGCTGATCATGTGCTGTTTCAAACGCCCGCATTTTCACATCAAGGTCGTCAAATTTCATTGTTCCATGGTTTAATAATGAAGGTATTATCCTGAATGGCCACATAGTACAACTCGTCAAACCCTTCGTCATATGCCGGCAGTTCCAGCCTTTTATGCGTACCCCGGATACCCGCTTCCGGGATATTTGCTTTTCCGGAACGGCCGCTGTTGCGCTGGATAGCCGTGGTTAACGCCGATTGAAAATAATAACCGGTGACTTTAAACTTGTGCTGTTTGGCAAGCCGGATATACGATTCCCGGTCTGCCCGGGAAGGGTTGGTATTATCCACCACAAAGGGCTGCTGTATGGAAAAGCAGACTTCCAGGAAGCGACTTTCCTTATTACGGGTATGCAGCTGATCCATGGAGATCCGCATATGGGTATCAAAAAAATTCGCTTTGTAAAAGGAAGTCTTGCCGCTGGCCTGAATGCCGCAAAAAATGATGGCTTGCATAAATTACACTGCTAATACTTCCTTCGCCTTTATACCTGTTACATTCGACAATGCTATCAATCCTGCGCTGGCGATAACTGCACCACCTACAAAAGGAAACCCGGCGCCCACCAGGTCGGCTACCGAGGCTGAAAACAGGAAGGGCAGGCAAAAGAGCATACCGGATACACCGGCTACGATGGCGGCCATAGCGCCGAATTTTACAAATCTGTTCATAAAAGGAATTTGCGGTACAGGATGGGCAATATATTGCTGAATGGCAACTGTATCACAGTACGCATGGCTTTCCAGGGTCCAGGTACTTACCGGCACAGTTTCCCGGCCTTTGCACCAATCGCTGTAGAAAGTGCTCCACCGGTCCGGTAATAGCAGTGCCCCGTAAATAAAGATCGCAAAGCTGGCCATGGTATAGTTGCCGTTACCGATCATAAATGCCTGCAGGCGGATCTCATCTTCCGGCGTCATTTTAAATCCAAGCAATACGTGTTTCAGGTCGTGACTTTCAAAACCCGGAACGAGCCGCAACCGGTGCTGTTCGAGGCAGCTGGCGATGTCATGGCCAAGCGTACCCGGTGGTAACTGCTTCAGTGCCTGCAACTGCTCCCGGCAGGTGCTGGTATCACTACAACTTTCAATAATTTTTACGGACAAATGGAAAGACTGACGAATAATAAAGCGGGCAGATAGCTGGATGAGATTCATAGTACAGGATCTAGTCGCCCCAATATATAAAACAATTATGATTTCTGTGTTATCCGGCTTACCGGGAACCGCTAAAAAAATAATAACTTGCCCCGATATTATACAATATTTGCAGAGCGGATCCGTCTTCATTTGGAAATCCTTAAAAGCCGCACTGCTAAACGTACCTGTTAAAAGATGAAACAAGAAGAAGGTAGTAAAAAGAAAGAAGCCGGCATATTCAGTCTCCTGCGGCCATATTCTGGTATGGTGTTTCTGCTGATACTGTTTACACTGCTGAGCAATGGACTCAACCTGTGGTTGCCCAAAATTATCGGAAACGGTATCGATGCCTATGAGCATGGTACCTTCCAGCTAAACCCGCTGGTCATTAAATTCTCCGTTGCGGTTGTCATCATCCTGCTGTTTACTTATTTCCAGAACATCATTCAAACATATGTCTCTGAAAAAGTAGCGCGTAACCTGCGTACCAAAATATCTGATAAGATATCCGGACAGAGTTATGCCTGGGTAGAACAGGCCAACCCTTCGCGGTTGCTCACCAATCTCATTGCAGACGTAGACTCTATCAAGCTGTTTGTATCACAGGCAATTGTATCGCTGGTATCTTCCCTGTTTATCATTATCGGCGCCAGCGTACTGCTGATCACGATCGACTGGAAACTGGCGCTGGCTGTAATTGCCACATTGCCGGTGATAGGCGTTACCTTTTTCCTGGTACTGCGCAAAGTGAGGTCCCTGTTTATTAAAAGCCGGGAGGTTATGGACTGGCTGAATAAGGTAATCAATGAAAGTATCCTGGGCGCCGCGTTGATACGCGTCATCAATTCCCAGCAGCTGGAATACCAGAAATTCCTGGATGCCAACGGCAAGGCCATGGATTTTGGTCTTTCTATCGTGAAACTCTTTGCAGGACTGATCCCGGTAATCACCTTCACCGCCGGTATTGCCAACCTGATTATCCTCGCGCTCGGCGGACATTTTGTGATCACCGGCAGTATGAGCCTGGGCGATTTTGCGGCATTCAGCAGCTACCTCGCGTTACTCATCTTCCCGATACTGGTCATTGGCTTTATGAGCAATATCATTGCGCAGGCCACCGCCTCCTATCAAAGGATCAGCAACGTGATCAATATGCCGGATATTATGCCGGAGGGTGATCTTACTACCCCTGTTAAGGGAGATATCGAATTCCGGGAAGTAACCGTTAACTACGGTCAGAAACCGGTGCTTAAAAATATTTCGTTTTCTATTAAAGCCGGATCGAAGGTCGCTATCATCGGGCCTACGGCGGCGGGGAAAACACAGCTGCTGTACCTGCTCACCGGCCTCATAAAGCCCACTTCGGGTACCGTGCTGATAGATGACCGCCCGGTAAGCGAATATAAAAGTGAATCCTTCCACAGCCAGGTGGGCTTTGTATTCCAGGATAGTATCATATTCAATATGAGTATCCGCGAAAACATCGCCTTTAATGAAACCGTGACCCAGGCGGCGATGGAAAAAGCCTTATATACTGCGGAGCTGAAAGACTTTACCGAAGCCCTTCCGGAGAAACTGGAGACGGTGGTGTCAGAAAGAGGCGCCAGTCTTTCCGGCGGACAAAAACAACGTATCATGCTGGCCCGCGCGCTGGCTATTAACCCAAAGATCCTGCTGCTGGATGATTTCACCGCCCGCGTAGATACCAATACGGAAAAGAAAATTCTGGCCAATGTACAGGCAGAATACCCGGGCATCACGCTGCTGTCGGTGACACAGAAGATTGCTTCCGTGACCCATTACGACCAGATCATCCTGCTGATGCAGGGTGAAATCATAGCCGCCGGCACGCATGAATCGCTCCTGCACTCCAGTCCTGAGTACATGCAGATCTTTAATTCCCAACAAAGCACCAGCAACTATGAATTACAATCTTAATAAGTTTACGGAGAAGGAACAGAAAATATCCAACTACTCCGCATTCAGTAACCTGCTGAAGCTGATCTCACAGGAAAGAAAAAACCTGGCAGTAGCATTGATCGCCATCCTGCTTAACTCGGTGCTCAACCTGCTGGGACCGTTCCTGATAGGTTACACGATCGATCATTATGTACAGCATAAGCAATACCACGGCGTACTCATTTTCTCCGGTATCCTGCTCGGGATTTACCTGGTAGCATTATTCACCAGTTACTTCCAGACCAAACTGATGGGCGGTGTGGGTCAACGTACCTTATTTACCCTGCGTAATGCCATTTTCAGTAAGATCCAGCAATTACCTGTGGCTTTCTTTAACCAGAATAAAGCAGGCGATCTGATCTCCCGGGTAAATAATGATACCGATAAACTGAACCAGTTTTTTTCCCAATCGCTGATGCAGTTTGTGGGTAATATTTCTACCATGATTGGTGCGGGTATTTTCCTGCTGGTGATCAATTACAAGATTGGTATTGCCGCACTGGCGCCGGCATTGCTCATATTGATCTTCACCCGCATACTATCGCCCTGGGTAAAAAGAAAGAATGCCGCCAACCTGAAAACAGTGGGTAATATGAGCGCGGAAATCCAGGAAAGCCTGAGTAATTTCAAAGTGATTGTAGCCTTCAACCGCCGCGATTATTTCCGGCAGCGTTTCCAGGATGCCAATGAAAAAAACTATGAAAGCGCAATAGGTACGGGTCTTGCCAACAACGTATTTCTGCCCTTTTATGCCATGTGTGCCAGTATCGCACAATTGCTGGTACTCACCGGTGGAATCTACCTGATTACACAGGGAGAATTTAGTATAGGCTTACTCGTTAGTTACCTGGCATATGCTACTTATTTCTATAATCCGTTAAGACAACTGGCGACTTTATGGGCCAACTTCCAGGTGGCGATGGCTGGCTGGGACCGCATCTCAGAGATTCTCGGACTTGAAACAGACCTGGTAACCGTACCTTCCACCAATGCACCGGGTATGCATCCGGCACTGCTGGAGTTTCGTAACGTACATTTCGGTTATCCTGAAGGAAAAGAGATCCTGCATAATATCAGTCTCTCGCTGGAAAAAGGTAAAACCTATGCGCTGGTAGGCCCTACCGGTGGCGGTAAAACTACCACTGCATCCCTGATTGCGCGGCTCTACGATCCCACACAGGGAACAGTATTGCTGAACGGCAGGGATATCCGCAGCTATGACGCCGATGAGCGTTCACAGAAAATAGGATTTATTTTACAGGAACCTTTCTTATTCACCGGCACCGTAAAAGAAAACATCCTCTACGGCAACCCGGCATATAAAGATTTCTCCAATGAACAACTGATCGAAGTGATCAGAGAAGCCAACCTCGAAAAGTTGCTGGCCATCTTTGAAAACGGGCTGGAGACAAAAGTGCTTTCCGGCGGCGATAGTGTAAGCCTCGGACAGAAACAACTGATCGCCTTTATGCGGGCAGTACTGCGCAAACCAGACCTGCTGATCCTCGATGAAGCCACCGCCAATATTGATACGGTGACCGAACAATTGCTGGGCGAGATCCTGGAGAAGTTGCCGGAAAGCACCACGAGAGTGATCATCGCACACCGGTTGAACACCATTGAAAATGCAGATGAAATATTCTTTGTGAATTCCGGCGAAGTGACGCGCGCAGGGTCTTTCCAGAATGCGATGGAGAAATTACAGCAGGACGTAAGAATGAGCTGATGCGGTATTTTTCCCGGAAGTCGGGATTTTTTGTTATATTCACTACATGTCAAAATTCAAAGACGTAGTGGTAACACTATCAAAAAAGCACCCCCAGACTGCGGAGCCGGTACAGGCAGGGCACACGTTTGTAATAGGCGTATTAGGCAAGAAAACGGCCTTTTACGAGATCGCAACAGAGCAGTTAAATAATTTACATAACGATGATCTGCAGAAGGCACTGTTTCAGCTGTTGCATCCGCAGACACCGCATCAGTAAAATGTATTGAACACTGAATAAAAGAGCGCTGATCAGATGGTATCTGGTCAGCGCTCTTTTTTATAGACCTCATAAATATTCACCTCGTCTAATCCGTTTTCCTATACCAATTCCCTTCAATCTGCGACTCCTGTCTGACCATACACTCACGCAATAAAATTTTGTACTATTTAGTAAACAATATACCTTTGGGCCATAAACGAACCGTGATATGTCAGGCAGACCCAAAATATTCGACGACGAGGAAGTACTCAACAAAGCCGCAGAAATCTTCTGGCGGCAGGGATACGAGGCCACTTCCACGGAAGACCTGCTCGCCGCCATGGGCATAGGGAAAGGCAGTTTTTACCTCGCTTTCAAAGGCGGTAAAAAAGAACTGTATGAAAAAGCACTCAGCCAGCACAGCGACCAGGCCATTGCCCAGTTCAGAAGAGAACTCGATGCCAGCGCTGATCCGGTAGAATATATCAGAACCTTTTTCCGCAACGTGGCACAAAGCACCAAAAGCCGCCACCAGAAGGGTTGCATCTTTGGCAACGCAGTAGCAGAATTGTCCAATATCGAAAACCCGATGATGAAAAAAGCAGCCGTTCATTTACAGGAACTGGAAACACTTTTCCTGGATGCATTGCTGCGTGGTAAAAAACAAGGTACCCTCCATTCAAAGCTGGAACCAGCTTTGCTGGCACGTATACTGCTCAACAACTGGAACGGCCTGGGTATCACCCGCCGCATATATCCCGATAATGAGGCTCTCGGGGAACTGATTGAATCACAATTAAAAATACTGGGGTAATATCTCCCGGGAGATATTACCTTTTTTACACACTTATTTTGTACCGAATAGTACAAAAAACATACGCTTATATGGATAAACTATCCCGCACTACTGCTTTATTATTTGCCGCTGCCTGCGGACTCGCAGTTGCCAATGTATATTATGCACAACCCCTGTTGCACACCATGGGAGATGATTTACACATCCCTGCCCCTTCGCTGGGAATCATTGTTACTATTACGCAAACCGGCTATGCACTGGGCCTCCTGCTGTTGCTGCCATTGGGAGATCTGTTGAACCGGCGCAAGCTGATCGTTACGCAATTAATATTGGCGGTCATCGCTTTACTGGTAGTGTCCCGGGCGCCGTCGAAAATACCCTTCCTGGGCGGCATGGCCGCAGTTGGATTGCTGGCGGTAGTTACACAAACACTGGTCGCCTATGCTGCCACACTGGCTGCTCCGGAAGAACGGGGCCGGATCAGCGGGCTGGTCACCAGCGGTGTAGTACTGGGCATCCTGCTGGCACGTACTGTTTCCGGTGTGCTTGCAGATCTTGCCGGATGGCGGGCGGTGTACGGCTTTTCCGCCCTGCTCATGCTCATCACCGCCGTCATGCTCTACCGTGTATTACCCCGCCAGGACCCGGAGAAAACGACCTTGCGTTATCCGCAATTGCTGCTGTCGGTATTTCAATTGTTTATACAGGAACCGGTGTTACGGGTCCGTGCCATGCTGGCGCTTTTTATTTTCGCTGCATTCAGCGTATTGTGGTCGTCACTGGTATTGCCGCTCAGCGCACCGCCTTATGGATTTACGCCTGCTGTCATCGGACTGTTTGGATTAATTGGAGTGGCAGGCGCATTGGGAGCAGCACGGGCAGGTAAACTGGCCGATAAAGGTCGCGGGCAGTGGACCACCGGTATGGCACTCGCCTTGTTATTCCTTTCCTGGATTCCACTTGGATTTGCCACCAGCTCGCTCACTGCACTGATAGCAGGCATCATCCTGCTCGACCTGGCCGTACAGGCGGTGCATGTAACCAACCAGAGCATGCTGTACAGCATACGGCCGGAAGCACGCAACCGCATGGTAGCCGGGTACATGCTCTTTTATTCCATTGGCAGCGGTATCGGCAGTATTGCCGCCACCACGGTATATGCCTATGCCGGGTGGACCGCCGTGTGCATACTGGGCGCCGCTATCAGCTTACTGGGACTGCTTTTCTGGGCGGTAACCCTTCCCAGGAAGAAAAGCAATACCTTTACAGTAGCTTACCAAAAATAACCGTCATGCCGCATATACCCATTTACCAGGTAGATGCTTTCACGAATGAACTGTTTGGTGGAAACCCGGCAGCAGTGTGTATCCTGGAAGCATGGCTGCCAACAGATATCTTACAGAAAATTGCTGCTGAAAACTTTCTGCCGGAAACCGCCTTCTTTATTCCTGCCGGAAAACAGGGCCACTACGAACTGCGATGGTTTACACCCGATATTGAAATGGATCTCTGCGGGCATGCCACCCTGGCCAGCGCACACGTGCTGTTCAATCACCTCGGCTGGGATATGCACCAGCTCACGTTTCATACACAAAGCGGCCCGCTGGTGGTCTCAAAAAATAATGATCTCCTTACGCTCGACTTTCCATCCAGACCACCCGTACCGGCTTCCCTGCCCCCGGAAATACTCAAAGGCATAGGCGTATATCCTATGGAAGTGCTCAAGGCAAGGGATTATATACTTGTGTATCATGACGAAGCCATCGTGAGAAACCTGCAACCGGATAAAGCCCTGCTCGACCAGATTAACCTGGACCCCGGCGGTATCATTGTTACCGCCAAAGGAAAGCATGTTGATTTTGTATCCCGTTTCTTCACGCCACAGGCCAGTATCTTTGAAGATCCTGTTACCGGATCGGCCCACTGCTCGCTTATCCCCTTCTGGAGCCAACAACTGGATAAGAAAGAAATGGTGGCGTTACAGGTATCTGCCAGAACGGGAAAACTCTACTGCGAAGATGCCGGCGAAAGAGTGCTGATCGGTGGCATGTGCAAAACCTACCTGGAAGGCAATATTTTTGTACCTTAATTTCATGAGATATCTATCGCTCTTTTTTTGCTGTCTGCTGGCAGTTGGTAATGCCATTGCACAACCCCGCATACCGCAGATAGACAATACCGTGAAAGCCTTCATGGCACAATACCGGGTGCCTGGCATGGCCATTGCCATTACCCGGCATGGTAAACTGGTATATGCGCGTGGCTACGGTAACGCAGATACGACCACACATACTCCTGTCACACCGCAACATTTATTCCGTATCGCCAGCGTATCCAAGTGTATAACTGCTATGGCTATACTAAAACTGGCGGAAGCAAAATTATTATCGCTGGATGATCATGTGTTTGGTCCGAACGCATTGCTGGATACTATCTACGGTCAACAACCCTATCCGGAAAACCTGCAGAAAATTACGGTACGGCAACTGCTGCAACATACCAGCGGTGGCTGGAGCAATAACGGCGAAGATCCTATGTTCAGTCACCCGCGCATGAGCGCTGATGAACTGATTTCCTGGACCATTCAGCATCAACCTTTAACCAACACACCCGGCGAAGTATACGCCTACTCCAATTTCGGCTACTGTATTCTCGGCCGCGTCATTGAAAAAGTATCGGGCCAGTCTTATGAAGCATATGTAAAAAAAGCGATCCTGCTCCCCTGTGGTATCACCGATATGCAGATTGGCGGTAATACCGCTGCAGAGCGGAAATCCGGCGAAGTAGTATATTACGGTCAACATGGCGAGCAACCCTATATCTATAACATCACCCGCATGGATGCGCACGGAGGCTGGATTGCCAGCGCTACCGACCTTGCCCGCCTGCTGGTACACGCAGATGGGGTTCCGTTACCAACGGATATCTTATCCGCCGCTTCTATCAAAGAAATGACCACCGGCTCCACAGCCAATCCGGGTTATGCACTCGGATGGGCGGTGAATCAATGGCACAACTGGTGGCATTCCGGTTCACTCCCCGGTACCGCCACCGAAATCATCCGGAGTGAGAAAGGGTTTAACTGGGTCATGCTCTGTAATACCCGCACGGATAGCAGCTTCTTCAACGACCTGGACGGCCTGCTCTGGAAAGCAGTCAATAACCCCGCCACCAAATGGCCCAACGTGGATCTATTCCCTGTACAAGGGACCAATCATCGGGTGATGAAAAATTAAGGACCGCAGCGCCACCGGATCAATTTCTCCCTGTTGCGCATATACGATTTTGCCACCCGGTTCCACTAAAACAGTATAAGGCAATGCACCCTGCCATTTAGGATCTACGGCTTCCATCAACTGGTACTTATCCGTACCACTGAAAAGATAGTTCTTACCAGTAGCATGCTGCTTATCGAGGAATTGCAGCACTTTATCTTTCCGCTCCGGATCATCGGCGCTGATGCTTACAAACTCAAAATCACGCTGACTGAAAGTTTGTCCCAGGATAATAAACTCCGGGAACTCTGCTACACAGGGCACACACCAGGTAGCCCAGATATTGATCAGCCGCAGATTGGAGGAGTTATTCTTCAGCAAGTCCTTAATACCACCCACCGACAAGGTATCTACATTCACAGGTTCTTTTGTTCTTGTATGTGCGACTTTACTTTTCTCTTTCCATTTCACCGAACAGCCAAACACCTTTGTGATGGCAACCGGCACCTCACGTTGCTGCAGCAATGCTTCAATGGCATTGCGCGCATCGGTGGAGCCGGGCTTCTTTGCCGGGTTTTCCATATCATCGATGCGGCCCTGGTAGCGCAGCTTACGGCTTTTGTCGAAAATAAAGATATGCGGGGTGGCAATAGGACCATACGCCCGCGATACTACTTCACTATCGCCGTCGTAGAGATAAGGAAAATTAAACTGCTTGTCCTTTGCGCGTTGCTGCATGTCTTCAAAAGAATCACCGAGATCTGTGTAGCCCAGCTCATCATACCGCAATGCTTCCGCATTATTAGGCATAATCGCCACCACCTGTACACCTTTTGCGGCATAATCGGAAGTCAGCTTTTTAATTCTCCCTTCATAAGCCTGTGCCGTAGGACAATGGTTACACGTAAAAACCACCGCCAGAATACTGGCGGTGGAAAAGGAGGACAATGAATAATTTTTCCCGTCTGTCGCCGGCAGATGAAAGTCGGGCGCAGCGGCGCCAATAGGCAGTTGCCGGGCCAATAAAAGCTGTGGCAGTAACAACATACCAACCAGCCAGGTGCGAAGGAATATTTTCATACAGTACCAGTTTATTTTTTCTTACGACCTACCCAGAGCAGGGCATCTTCATACATTTTATTTTGCAGTGAATCCGTGAAGATCTTGTCGCCATGCCCCATATTTACATACAGCATATTGTATCTTTTATTGGTCCATACTACCGGGATATCGCCGTAGGTCAACAGGTTCTTTTTTCCGAGCGGGTAATTGGCGGCATCTAAAGTTACTAAAACTTCCACATCCTTGTTCAACCTCGGACTAGGTTCCCACTGATACCATTCATTTGCCGGGCTCAGGTAATCGGCGGGTAAATGCTTGGTTACCGGATGACTGGTAGGGTCTACATGCAGCCTGGCCGGCAAGGGAGGCCAGTTGTTGTTGACAAACACCGCGCCGCCCAGGAAATTCACAAACCAGGGCCACTGCGTATATTTATCATTGTAACCCGCCACATGAAACCCGATCCAGCCTCCGCCACGTTCCATATAATCGGTAAAAGCAGCGCGCTGCTCCGGCGTTGTCGGAAAAAAGTTTAACCATAGCACCACCTGGTATTTACTCAATACGGCGGTATTCATTTTCGACCAGTCGGTAGTAGTATCAAACTGGAAGTGTTTCTCTGCTGCCAGGCGTTTGAAATAGACCACTGCATCATTTGCAAAATCAACGTGGTCAGGCTCTACCCTTAAATTGTAAAAGGCCAGTACTTTAAATTTCGGTGATGAAACAGCAGCAGCTGCGGCACCGGCCATTAACAACAGGAATAGTAACAATGGGCTTTTCTTCATCATAATTGTGTATTTGTGTTTAAGAATAATGCTGGTGATCCGTTAACTGCTGCTGCTTTTTCCGGGAGATGACTTACTTCTTATCCCACCAAAGCCGGGTGCCGCCATTGTCGGCGCCACCGAGCAGCTGCACTGCCTTTGCTACTGCGGCTGTATTGTTCGACAACTCGCTCTGTGGAAAAGGCAGGCGTTTTACATAAGTGCCCGCCGGGATAGTGCCTCCACTGAAATTCACTATCACCGGGAATAATTTAGGATAACCCGTACGCCGGAACTCCGACCAGGCCTCCTGTCCGTCGGGATACAAGGCAATCCATTTCTGGGTAATGATCCGCTCCAGCTTCTGTTCAAAAGCGGCCGTTTCTTCCCATTTAATGGTGATAGTCGTAGGTGCGTTGGCGTTATTAGCGTTATTTTTCGGATCGATATAAGCTGCCGGTTTACTGGTATTGTCCTGTACATAGGTTTCGCTGGCGCCTGCACCGGCCTCTGCGAAAGAAGCCTTGATACCGGTTTCATACAATGCCTGCGGTGTACCACCCATATTCCATCCGCGCAGCGCTCCTTCCGCTCTCAGGAAATAACTTTCTGCCCCGCTCATCAGCCGCATCAGATCTTCATTTTTAATATTGAGATAGGAGAAACTCTTATAATCGTCCGTAGCCACAATGTTGATCCCGTTGCGGATACCTTTGTAACCATTCGTACTTTCAATAGAAGTAGTGAAGTATTTTCCCAGCCTCGGATCTTTATATCCTACGAGGTACGACTCCATCGGCGCGCCCATATTGATATCAGTCCAGGAGTTCGATATAGAGGCCAGCGGATTCATGTAAGTGGTACCATTTACCTGGTGCACATATACACCTTCACCTGCCAGCAAACCATTTTCGGCGGCCACCGCTTCTTCTGCTTTTTGTTTGGCGGTGGTAGCATCTACATAGGTCAAACGCATAGCCAGCCGAAGCTTTAGCGTATTGGCAAACTGTACCCATTTTATATAGTCGCCGTCGAACAGCAGGTCGAAGTTCTGAAAAGGCTTGGCCCCCGGATGCTCTTTCACATAAGCCGATAATACAGCCGCTGCTTTGGTCAGCTCCTCAAAAAACGCGGCATAGATCTTATCCTGCGCATCATACTCCGCCGTGAAGCCACCCTCACCGTACCGGGTATACGGCAATGGTCCGTAGAGATCCGTTACCCTTTGAATAGAAGCCACTTTCAGGATGGTAGCCACTGCATAGAAATCAGGCTTCACCGTTTCTGCTCTCTGTTTAATCACCAGCCAGTTACTCATCACATTGCTGTATCCAAGGTCAAAAGCCGTCGTGTTCCAGCTGGGTACCATCGAATACGTTAAGTTGTTCTTACCACCAATAAACGGATTACGCGACGCCATGTAACCGGAATACGCATCCGCATTGAGGTTTTGCTGGGTCTGGTATTCCCAGTCCACCACCCGCATAATCGAGGTCTGCATATTCGGGAAAAAGGACCCTACATCCTGCCCATCGCCTTTTAGCTGATCTTCTGTTACTTTGTTAGGGTCCGTATTATAATCTTCAAAGTTCTTCGTACAGGCTATACCGTAAGTAAGCACCACGAGCAGCAGAAACAGCCTGCCTATAGTTGAAAAGAGTGTGTTCATGACATTTGATTTAAAGGATCAGAAAGAAACGGAAACGTTAAAGCCAATGCTTCTTGTGCTGGGCATACCAAACAGGTCGATGCCCTGCAGCGTATTGCCGGTCGACAAAGCCACATCCGGATCGTAAGGCGCCTTCTTGTAAAAGAAGAACAGGTTACGCGACAGCACAGCCACTTTCAGGTTTTTAATCTTATTGTTGAACAGTTTACCCGGGATGGTATAGCCGAAAGACAACTCCCTCAAACGCACATTCGTAGCGGAATAGGCATATGCTGCCAGCGCGCCGGTGCGGTTACCGATATGTTTGTAATACGTTTCCGGGTCCACCTTTTTACCATTCACATCTACGCCTCCATTGTCGCGCGCTTTACCGGTAGCAGCAGATACCCCATAATAGTCGAGGAAGGCGGCAGTCATATCCACCAGGTTGCCACCAAAACGGCCATCAATCAGGAAGCTCAGGCTGAAATCACGGTAGGTAAAAGTATTGTTGAAGCCCAGCAGGAATTTAGGATTGGAATTACCCACAAACTCATACTGGTCATTCTTGCCGGCTTCCTGTAATACCGGAAGTCCGTCTGCATCATAAGTCACTTTGCCGCTGGCATCACGTACAAATCCCCTCGCATAGATATCTCCAAAGGCGCCGCCTTTGCGGGCTTCGAGCGAATAGCTATCGAAGCTCGACAATACAAAACGATCGATCTTTGTTTCTGCACCGGTTTTCTCATCGATATAATCATACAACTCTATGATCTTATTCCGGTTCATGGAAAAGTTCAACGTGGGGTTCCATCTCAGCTGACCGGTAATAGGTCCTTTAAAACTCAGCGTTCCTTCCAATCCCTGGTTCTGTACATTACCCGCATTGATATAATAACCGTCGTAACCGGTACCACGGGAGGCCTGTACCGAGAAGAACTGGTTCTTTGTATTGGTTTTATACCAGGTTACATCCAACGATAACGCATCTGCGAAAAAGCGCCATTCTGTACCACCTTCGATAGATTGCGTTTTCTCCGGTTTCAGGTTCACAAATGGTTTATACGTATAGTTGTTCAGGTTACCATCGTTCATAGAAAACTGCGCCGGATTGGTGCTGATATAAGCCGGGATGGAGTTGCCCACCTGGCTTACGGACAACCGTACTTTTGCAAAAGAGATCCAGGCCGGCATATGCGCGATATTGCTCAATACCGCGCTCAATCCCGCAGAAGGATAAAAGAAAGAGGGATTGGGGGTAAAAGCCAGAGAAGAGGACCAGTCGTTACGACCCGTTACTTCCACAAACAATTTATTCTGCCATCCAACCTGCGCACTGCCAAACACGGA
Organism: Chitinophaga arvensicola; assembly: GCF_900110835.1. GTDB lineage: Bacteria > Bacteroidota > Bacteroidia > Chitinophagales > Chitinophagaceae > Chitinophaga > Chitinophaga arvensicola. The sequence continues at coordinate 3,168,609 of NZ_FOJG01000001.1, read as the reverse complement.
CTGTGTCTGCGACCGCGATGGGGTGGTCTGGAACAACGACATGGCAGAGCGGTCCATGTTGGAGATATTGAAGTAGTTATCAATCTTCAGTAATTTTCCATAAAACCCGCCAAAGCCGAGGCTTTGCCATTTGTTGTCCATCAGGCTGGCGCCCAGTGTGGCCAGGATGGTAAAATCGCCCTGATCTTTATTCACATTCAGCAAGGCATCTGCATAAGTTTGCAAGCCGCTGCCTTCATTGTAATTATAGTTGCCATGCACACCGGCTACCACACTGGAAGTAGTGGCATACAGGCGTTGATCGGAAGAGTAATTATTTTTATCTATTTTAAAACGCGCCTGTAAATTCAACCAGGGCGTGATGTTATACTTACCGGCTACCGCGCCCATGATACGATCCAGTTTTTGCACATTGGGATTGCGGTTTTGAATCCAGTAAGGGTTCTGCTGTATATCGCTCATGTAAGGCCAGTTCTGCGCCATGATCTGCCGCACGGGATCATACACTTCATAAGTTTTGAACGCATTAAAATCTGCGCTGCGGGGAAACAGGTATACGCCTGTCAGCGGATTGAAATACAAGCCAATGCTGGGGCGGTTCTTTACGTTCTGCGTGATATAGTTGGCGCTTACATCCAACGATACTTTTTCATTGAAATAATTGGAAGAAGAGCGGAAAGTAAAGTTGTGTTTATTGAGGGTATTTAAAGGAATGATACCATCGGAATGTGTGTTGCTGTAGGAAAGATACAATTGCTGCTTCTCTGTACCATTGGTAACAGAGATGGAATTGATCAGGGTTTTACCGGTGTTGAAGAAATCGGCCGGGTTATTCTTTGCCGGTGTTTTTTCTCCCCATGATTCCTGGGAAAGGCCGCCACTGGTGCTGGGCGCACTTTGGCCGTAGTTGTTCTGGAACTCCGGTAAAGAGAAAGGCTTTTCGAAAGTGGTGTTGGATACCAGGTTGACACTGAAACCACCGGCTTTGCCTTTTTTAGTGGTGATCAGGATCACGCCGTTGGCAGCCGAGCTACCATACAATGCACTGGCAGAAGCACCTTTCAGGATACTGACGTTTTCAATATCATCGGGGTTGAGGTTGGAGATACCATCTCCGCCATCCTGGCCCGACCAACCGGAGTTTGGCTGACCGCTGGTATTGTCTGCCAGCGGAATACCGTCTACCACATAGAGTACATTGCTGGAGCCATTCAGCGATTTATTTCCGCGCAGCACCACTTTGGTAGAACCGCCTGCACCGGAGGAGCTGCGGTTAACCACCACGCCGGCTACCTTGCCGGTTAAGCTGTTCACAAAACTCACATCTTTCGCCGTTTGTAGTTCTTTACCGCCTACAGATTGAATATCGTAGGTGAGCGATTTACTTTGTTTTTCGATACCGAGGGCGGTCACTACAAAGTCTTTCAACATCACATTATCTGGTTCCAGTGTCACATTCACAATGCCGGAAGCGCCGATGGCAGCTTCTTTCCGGGCATATCCTACAAAGCTGAAAACAAGTGTCTGGCCTTTATCGGCCTCCAGGGAAAAATGTCCGCTGGCATCTGATTGCGTTCCACGCTGTGTGCCTTTGATGGATACGCTCACACCAAGCAGGGGATCACCGGTTTTATCTTTCACCGTGCCTTGTATTTTTTCCCGGACAGGTGACAATTGCGGGGGCATAAAAGTGGCCGGACGGGGATTGGCCAACGCGCTGCAGGAGAAACAGAGCAGCGCCGACAGGAGAATAGTTTTCTGAGTCATGATAATTTGGTTGATGATAAAACAAATCGGATTCAGAGAGCTGTTGTGTCTTTAGAAATTGGCTGATAGTATAAATAACAAGCGATCGTTACAGGCAATAGGGGGCCGGGGCAGTATAGCCCATCAAAAAAAATTCACGTTAACGTTTATACGAAAAAAAGAGCGCAGGGCAGAATGGCTGCAGCGGTTGCCCTGCGCTTATTATATGATCCTACTTTCCGGCCGCCCAGAAAATAGCGTTCCTAAACAGTTGTACATAGGCTGGATTATCCAGCAGCGAGGGGCCGTGGCCCATAAAAATGTATACGTTCTTTGCTTTATAATGCTCATTGGTCCATACCACGGGGTGATCTCCCATTTTTCTATCGGAAGCTGGTACGTAGGAGTTTTCATCTACAGTGGCTAACACATGTACCTGTGCACGGGGGCTTTTATCATAGGTATACCATTCATCCTTCTGAATAGTAAAGGGAGAAGTAATACCCTTCATTACCGGGTGTTTCTTATCTTCTACTGTTACTTTGCCATCTGCAAAATCAGGGATATAATTTTTAAACCGGATACCGCCCATGAAATTGTAAAACCAGTTCCACATAGGGAAGCCATCGAACTCACCTAACAGGGTGGCGTGATGAAAACCAATCCATCCGCCACGGCCCTCATCGATGTAGCGCTCAAAAGCTGCTGCCGCAGCAGGTTTCCAGTTATAAGGGGCATAATCCAGCTGGATAAAAAGCTGGTACTTTTTCAGATAGGCGTCATCGATAGAATCGGTGTTATTGATAAACGTGAGGTTGAAATGTTTCTCTGCTGCCAGCTGTGTGAGCCAGCCTTTGGCCGCTTTGGAAAAATCTACGTGATGCCCGCCGCCTTCATACAATACCAGGGCGGAAAAAGTGGGATTATTATAAGAGGCGTACAGGGTAGTATTAATTTCATCCAGTAAATATTCCTTTTCATCGGAAGAATATTCCCAGAACATCACCCCTCCCATTTTATGCGTTTTTACATAGTCGCATTTATGCTGTACCGACCATTCATCATCATAGGTAATAAACTCGCGGGTAGACGCATTGAAGAGATAAGGCGCTTTGGCGCTTTCATCGCGGTAAGCGCGGAAACCATTTTTATTGATCAGGCTATCTTTGGTAAACGTATAGCCTTTACCGAAAGACTGCGATTCAATCTTTCCACCCAGTCCGGTGCCGGTGCTGTCGGCCAGTTTGAAACGGCGGCCATAAAAGGCAATGCCCATCACTAGTTTCTCTGCGGGTACGCCGGCGGCGATGTAGGCCTTCACGGCTTTGTCGCCCGAGTGTGCACCGGGATTGCCGGCCGGTGTATACAGGTTGGTATGATGCCAGGCATTCTTATCAGAGTAAAAATCGTAGGTCATCAGGTTTACAAAGTCCAGGTACTTAGCGGCCTTCCCCATTTCTGATGTTTCCAGGAAGCCTTCAAAGCCACCTACTGCGGTAGTCAGCAGCTTCGGCTGACGGGTTTCTTTTTGCAGCTTGTCCAGTTCCTTCCGGAGTTCTGCAAACATCAGCGTGAAGTTCTGTTTGTCTTCCGGACGATACACATTGCCTTCTTCTCCCGGACGTGCAGGGTATTCCCAGTCGATGTCTACCCCATCCAGTTTGTATTTACGGATGATCTCTACTGCACTGGCTGCAAAGCCTTTCCGCGCCGTATCCGTTAACACGGCATCTGAAAAGTTTTCACTCCAGGCCCATCCACCGATAGAGATCAGTATTTTCAGGTCGGGGTTGATTGCCTTCAGTTCGTTGATCTTGCGCAGGTTAATGGTGTCTGTTTTTTCGTTCGTGAGCACAGCCCGGTTGTGCTGCACATTTACAAACGCATAATTGATATGCGTTAATTTGCGGGCCGCAATTTTGTCTGTATTCACCAGGCCACGGAATCCACCTACATAGCCAATGACCACCGGCTTCGCCTGCGCCGCGGGTTTCTTTTCAGACAACCGTGGCACAGGAGTAGTAGCGTTAATGAAAGCCGGGAGTAGTAGCATTAATAAATAGATACCTCCTTTCTTTGGTGAATGCAAATACTTCATCATATCTTTTGATTTGATTGTTTTAGATCTTTAATCTTAATTTTCTTTTCTCCAGGAAACCTACAAACAGGATCACGGCGAAGGCTACGGCAAAAGACCGGATAATACCACCTATCCCCGTGTTGAACCAGGCCGGGTAATTAAAATGTACCAGGGAAAAAAGGGAATATAATAAATAAGGCATCAGGTAACAGGTAAGCGTGCTGGTGCCCGCGGGTTTGATCGCCTTGAACCAGTGAAATTTACCTTTTACATCTACCAGGAAAATTAGTAACACAAATACCAGGATGCCTATACCGCCACAGATCAATACCCAGGCTGGTGTAGAACCAATTTTGGAAATACCGCCGGTAGACGATCTTACCAGGAAACCCAGTGCAATGGCGCCTGCGCCGATACTGCCCAGTACCGGTGTTACTGCGTTTACCCGTCCCTGTTGTAACAAACGGCTGTACAATGCAGAAATAAATGCCCCGCCCAGGATCAGTGTAATAGAAGACGCATCACCCACTACCGGCAGCCACAGATGTAGCCAGCCACCATGCGTTCCGAGGTTAATGACCAGGAATACCAGCACTGCCGCCAGCAGCCAGAAAAATTGTCCCCGGATCAGCAGATACACCGTAGCGCTCACCAGGTAAGCCCATCCGATAATGCCCAGGATGCCTCCCCACGACTGACGCATACCATGCGGATTGGCCGCATCACCTCCTTTGTAGAGATAAGCCATCAACGCCAGCAGTACAATACCGAGGCCTGTAAGTGTATAGCGCCAGGCTTTGGAGAGCGTTGCCGGGTAATCCAGCCAGATCAGGAAAAAACTCAGCGTGATAATTATTTCCCATACCGCATATGGCAACACCGCTGCACTGCTGTAACTTTCCAGGTTCACATGAAAGAAACCCATCACAATCAGCGCCACCGATCTTAATATAATATGGGTCTCAATTTTAATAAAGGATTGCTGCTGCTGGATACGGTAACCGATCGCATAAGGAATAGACAATCCGACAATAAATAAAAAGGTAGGAAACACCGTATCCGCAAAACCAAGCCCGTCTTCATTTCCGTGTACATGCTCTATCCACGAAGGGATATTGCTAACGCCGCTCACATCGTTGACGAAAATCATCAGCAACATCGTAATGGCGCGGAAGGCATCAATTGATAGTAATCTGTTCGATTTGGTTGACATAAAAAATGTAGGTTATGTGTACGGGAAGATAATATTATTCTGCTGCCATCATCGTAACGGCCTGCAGGAACCAGGCAGAGTGCGGAATCCATTGTTCCGTCCATCGCCATTCGTTGCCATTATCTTCTTCTTTAAAGTCGATGCCACTGCCATCGCCGTTTTCCTTTTTCCCCGTGATACCATTCGACACGCCGCCTTTGCCGGTACCATGACCGTACAATGCCTGCATATACGGCACATTGTTTTTGCCGTAACCATAGAGGAAACACATATCATAAGGGTTGGCGCCAAGGATCCAGGACAGCTGCTGTGAAGCGTATTGCGCCAGCGGCGCTTTTACGCCCCAGTTTCCTTTGGCAGGATATACCAGTCGCCCTCCGGCGATGGCTGCCGCTGCGAGTGACCCCAGGCGGGCGTTCTCGCCCTGCCACCACCAGCCGGTTTCATTTTCATGTGGAATAAAAAAGCCATCTTTTATTTCGCCACGGTATTTGAAATGCTGGCGGGCATACCCATAGGGGTTGCTCACCTTACCACTCACCGCGAGATTATAATCAAGCGCCCTGCGGATGGTGTGCAGTGCGTTATTACGGTAGCTGCTTTCTTTTTCTTTATCGAGGTAACGTACCAGCGCGATCACAGGTAATCCTGCATCGGAGGCATGGAAGAAAGGCCGGTTGCCATCGTCGGAGATAAAGTAACCTTCCGGTGAAAGACGTTTGCCCAGGTTGGCAGCGCGTTTCCGCGCTTCATCGCGGTAAAGGGCACTGTCGGTGGCGATCCACAATTCCGTGGCGCCCATCAGGGCACAGTAATCATCGATGATATTTTCCTTACCATCATCATCGTATTCCTTGTTATGGATCAGCAGATGTGCAAAAGCACGTTTGGCGCCATCCAGGTATTGGGCGGAAGTAAAGGCGCCATCTTTTTTCCAGGTGGAAATCCTGGCCAGGGCGGCGATGCCCATCCCACCGCCTTCCCGGAAGGCACACTGATAGTCGGAGGTAGTGACGCTGTTGGCCAGTAATCCGACGATCCGCCGGGCATGGGCATCTTTATTAAAATAACTGAATACGGTCATGTAGAAATAATCGCTGTCGGATAGCGCACGCATAATGTAATCCGCTCCCCACAATGCTTCCTGTTCAGCGGCAGCTGTTTGCTGTAAGCTGTCCAGCATCCGCTGCGTGCGCTCTTTCAGCTGGATCAGCGACCAGGTAACCAGCGGAATCTGCTGGGGCGACATGAAATTCGCATAGGCCAGGTGGGAGAAATATTTACTGACATCGCCGGAAGCATCACACCAGCCCCCTCGGATATCCACTCTTTTATTGCTACCATATAATAATACTGCTTTATCGGCATCTTCCTCTTCCGGGGTATTGGCCCGCTGTCCTTTATAGAAATGTAAGATGGCCGGGATGGCTGTACGCGATAATGCGCGGTCGCCAATCCCGAAGGATGGAGAAGTATAAGTGGCGCCACTCACCTGTACGGTTACACGAAATGTACCGGGGGTGGTGAAACGGGAAAAGTCAACCGGATAATAAAAGGTATCTGCTGCCCATTCTTTCACCTGCGCCGCTTTACCCGGTTTACCGGTAAATACCACTTTTCCGTCTGTTGTCTGTAAAGAATAGGACGTTGGGGCAGACAGCTGACCTTTAATAGCTACTACAGCTGTTTTGGGGCTATAACTATCATATGCCACCTGGTTTACATGAATAACAGGTTGCGATAAGGCGGATAAAGAAAAAAGTACTCCTAAAATAATATACCCCATCAAACGAATCATAGGCGTTCTTAAATTTAAACAGTGGTTTTACAGTGACCTTTTACGTGGACCAGGATAAAATTCGGTTGACCTGAGTGCTATTCCTGTGAAAACAAATATCCGGAATAATCCATTCAGACCCTATTTTTTCACCTAAACATTGCCTCTACCATTACTGATAATCAATTGATTCCGGATAATTTCCACCACTACATTACCACTACAACGGATTTTTTTCACAGAAAAATCCTATTTTGTTTTGGTCTATGCATAGAGTCCTGATATTCCTGTTACTTTTTATCTGCCTTCATCAACACGCCGGAGCACAGCATACCATCGGCCTTCCGGATATCATTAATTATAATAGCCTGGATTTTCGGGCCAGCGCCGGCATCAATTGTATCAGACAAGGAAAGAATGGGATCCTCTACATCTCCAATAATGATGGTCTGCTGACTTTCAATGGCAGGTACTGGAAACTGCACCGTCTGCCCAACAAAGCAGAAGTACGTTCCGTAGCATTAGACACCTCCGGAAGGATATATGTTGGCGGTCATGATGAAATCGGTTATTTTTTTCCGGCAGACAATGGCACGCTGGAGTATCATTCTCTCAAGCATCTCATCCCACCGGTAGACCATCAGTTTGCCGATATCTGGGATATTATTGTTTCGGGAGATGTGGTATACTTCAGAACTATCGAAAGTATCTTCGAACTTAGGAACAATAAAATTACTTTCTTTGATGCCCCCGGTGGCTGGCTGATGATGACCTGGGTCAACCATCGCCTCTATACCACCGACCGCAGTATGGGATTGCTCACCCTGAACAACGGGAACTGGGAACCCGCCTGTCATAATATCCCGACAGAAGGGCTGCGTATCAGGAGCATTACCCCCTATCATGGAGATACCCTGCTGGTAGCCTCCCTCTCCAGTGGATTGTTCCTGCTGTATAACCATCTGCTGATACCACACAAAACCAGCATTGATCCCATCCTTTTCAATGACCGCATCAACTGCACTCAGCAAATTACGGATAACCAATACGCCATTGGTACCACAGGCAACGGGCTGTTTATTGTAGATGAACAAGGCCGGCTGTTTCAGCATTTCTCCCGCAGCGAAGGGTTGCAGAACAATAATATCCTCAGCATGTTCACCGACAACGACCGGAATCTCTGGCTGGGACTGGAAAATGGAATTGACCTGGTAAATTACAGTACGTCGCTAAGGCATATTTATCCCGACAAAAGCAGCCAGGTATCCGGCAGCGCTATTACGGTATTCAATCAACAGCTGTATGTAGGTACTTCCAACGGGCTGTTTACCCTGCCCGTGAACCCGGAAGAAAAAGACATGAGCGCCAACAGCGGTACCTTCACAGAAGTAAAAAATACAAAAGGGCAGGTATGGAGCCTGCAGGAAGTCAATCACCAGCTGCTCATGGGACACCAGGATGGCACCTTCCTGATCAGTAACGGCAATGCCACTCCCCTGGCCAACAAGCAGGGTACCTGGTCATTTTTACCGCTGCAACCCGACGCCACCTCCCAGCAACAGGTGCTGGCCGGCGCCTATACCGGCATCATGCTGCTGAATTATAACAACAGTCAGCAGCCGGAGCAAATCGTAAAACTGGACAGCCTGTATGAATCCATGCGTTTCCTCGCTTCTGATCACGGGATCATCTGGGGCTCCCACCCCTACCGGGGCGTTTTCCGCATGGAATTGTCCGCCGACAAAAAGACCGTGGTCCATAAAACCATCCTGACGCAGAAAGACGGCCTGCCCGCCGGCACCAATAATTTTGTGTACAAAGTCAAGAACCGTATTGCGGTGGCTACCGAAAAAGGAGTGTATGAATATAATGCTGCTTCCGGGAAAATGCAGCCATCCGCTTACTTCAAGCCGTTTTTCAAAGAGATGCCGGTCAGGTATCTTACGGAAGACAAAGAAGGAAATATCTGGTTTGTGAGTAATCAGCTGATCGGGGTGGTAGATTTCAATCACCCGGCCGACAGCAGCTATTTTTCCCTGATCTGGTTTCCTGCATTGCCTGCACAGGCAAGTACCAGTCCGGGTTACATTTACCCTTACGATAAAGAGAATATTTTCATTTGTTCCGGCAAAGGCATTTATCATATCAATTACCAGCAGTATATGAATGCCAGTACCCACCTGGGGGTGCTGATCAGTAGTGTAACGGCGCTGTCGCCCAAAGACAGCCTGATATTTGGGGGCTACCTTAAAACAGGTGCGGAAGCCGTGCCCCTGGTGCGTTTGCCTAAACGATGGAATTCCTTTCACTTTGAATATACCGCCAACGTATACCCGCAAAAAGATAATATTGAATTCAGCTGCAAGCTGATCGGGCTGGATCAGGACTGGTCCGACTGGTCGCAACGCACCGAGAAGGATTATACCAATCTTTCCTGCGGCACGTATACATTTACCGTAAGAGCGCGTAACAATACCGGTAATATCTCCGAAGCCGTGAGTTATACCTTTGAAGTACTGCCCGCCTGGTATCAGACGGGCTGGGCTTATGCGCTGTATCTGATGGCCGCCGGCAGCCTCTTGTTCTGGTTATTGCAACAGCATAAGAAACGCCTGCGGCATATGCAGGACCAACATGATGCCGCCCAGAAGCAACTGCACTACCTGCATCAGCTGGAACTTTACAAAAATGAAAAAGAGCTGATCAGCCTGCAGCATGATAAGCTGACATCCGAAGTACATCTCAAAAATAAAGAGCTGGCTACCATTACCATGCACATGGTAAACCGGGGTAAGCTGGTGTCCCGGATCCGGGAGGAATTGTCGCTGTTGCTGAAGAAAACCGGCTTAACCGGCGCCGCCAGTGATTTCAAACCCATCCTCCGTTTACTGGAAGACGCAGAGAAAGGCGACAACGACTGGGAACAGTTTGCCGCGCACTTCGATGAAGTACATCATAACTTCCTCAGTAACCTCAAAAAGAAATACCCGGTGCTGACCGCCACAGATCTGAAACTGTGCGCCTATCTCAAATTGAATTTAAGCTCCAAGGAAATTGCCCAGCTGATGAGTATTTCCGTGAAAGGAGTAGAAATTGCCCGGTATCGTTTGCGTAAGAAACTGCAGCTGGATACAGAAGTAAACCTGTTCGATTTCCTCATTAAAGTAACAGAATAGTCCCTTTTAAGAAATTAATCGTGTTAATATGCTATTAATAGCATCAATTAATGCTTTGTTAACGCTCCCGTTAGTCCTTCCCGCCTTACTTGCAGCTTGTTCCGGTGTTACAGCCGGAATACACAACTAAGGTGAATGCAAAACCTTTTGGAGAATCCGGGCAAGCCGGATTCTCCTCTTTTTAAAACCGGATGCCAGCGGATCATAACCTATAGGCTGCTATGCACGAATAATTCCACCGTTAATAACAAATAGCAAACATATGAAGCGTATTTTGACAGCTTTCCTTTTCCTGCTAACCACGCCCGCACTGGGGCAGGGGAAACACAGCAAGGAATCCCAGTACCCTACTTATCATGGATTGGTGATGGCCGGTTACCAGGGTTGGTTCCGCGCCGAAGGCGATGGTTCCGGCGCCCGCCGTTTTTCTTATGGAGATGAAACCCGCAGCGGTATTGATATGTGGCCCGATGTAAGTGAATATGAGAAGACTTACGCCACACCTTTTAAGCTGGCCAACGGACAGCCCGCACGTTTTTTCAGTTCATATGATAAAAGCACTGTAGATATCCACTTCAAATGGATGCAGGAGTATGGCGTAGATGGCGTGTTTATGCAGCGTTTCTTTGGTAATGCCAAACACCGCGACAGCAGCTCTTCCGTGATCCTGAAAAATGCGTTTGCCGCTGCTTCCAAATACAAAAGAGCCATTGCAGTGATGTACGACCTGTCCGGCCTGAGCGCTACCAACGAAGATTGCTCTGCTATCATCGCCGACTGGAAATACCTGGTAGATCAATTAAAAGTAACCAATCAGCCGGGTACTAAAACCTACCTGCAGCAGAATGGCAAACCGGTGGTAGCTATCTGGGGTATTGGTTTCCCTGACCGCCCTTATAACCTGCGGAATATCGGACTGGAAAAACTGATCGATTTTCTGAAGAATGATCCGGTGTATGGTGGCTGCGCAGTGATGCTGGGTGTACCTACCGCATGGCGCACACTGAATGCCGATTGTATTCCGGACCCTTATCTGCATACCATCATCAAACAGGCGGATATTGTGCTGCCATGGAATGTACAGCGTTACTCCCCGCTGCTGCACAACGATATGGACCGTTTCCGCGACGCCCTCATTGACGATCAGGCCTGGTGCCGCGCCAACCACCTGGAATATGTGCCCTGCATTTATCCCGGTTTCAGCTGGCATAACCTGAGCCGCTACGAATTCCCGGATGATGTAAAACCGGTAGGTTCTATCCCACGCCAGGGTGGCCGTTTCTACTGGCAGCAAATTTCCACTGCCTTAACTGCCGGTGCCACTATGCTGTATGTAGCCATGTTTGACGAAGTAAATGAAGCCACCGCTATATTCAAAGGCAGTGATCAGCCGCCGGTAAGCAGCACGACTCCCTTTATTAATTTAGATGGTAAACCTTCAGATCATTATCTCTGGTTAACAGGAGAAGCGGCGAAGATGCTGCGGAATGAAAAACCGCTGAGCGTTAAAATGCCCGAAAGAAAATAATATAAGTGATATCTAACAAAAACGTCCCAGTAGCATATTGCTATGGGACGTTTTTTTTGCATCTATCAATAATGAAAAAAGGTGTAATAAATACGCTTATCCGGCCATTTGTGTGGCGAGGTATTTTCCTTTTGTCAGGAAGTAAACCCCACCAAAATAAGAGGCCACGCCTACCAGCATAAAAACAATCAGCATCCACATTATTTTGCGGCGGTTTCCTTTACGCCGGCTTTCTCTGTCCAGGATCAACTGTTCTATTTCCAACCATCTCCTGCCAGGATCGCCCTTGCTGAAATGCGCGGTCATGGTGCCTGTACGTATCATCTGCTGATACATGGCCGCTACTGATTTGGCATTCGGTATGTTATCCATTAATGCAAAAAGTTCACTCGTATCATCATCTGATGTTTGTCGCCTGCTGGTGGTCAATTCCGGCGCTTTTTTCTGTAACAGCCTATCCGCCATCGTTTTGAAATAAGTATTCATAAGAACGCTTGTATGAATAGTTTTGATATCGGTAATGTATCTACGATATACAAGCATGCATAGTTTTCCGGCCGGTAAGAAAATGATCAAGCAACCGCAGGCATAGTACCTGCAAATCGATATCATAATACGGATACCTAACCATAACAGCCGAAAACATAGTATTAACGGGCATCTACAGCCAAAATAACTACTACAGAATTCCTTTAGGAATTATCCCTACTTTTAGCGCATGAAAGTGTTGATTATAGAAGATGAACCTGCGCTCAGGGCCAGCATACAGGAATACCTGGAACACCAGGGCTACGTGTGTGAACTGGCAGCGGATTTTCCACAGGCCATTGACAAGGTCAATGAATTTGACTACGATTGTATTGTGGCTGACATCGGCCTGCCAAAAGGCAGTGGCCTCGATATCGTCAAAGAACTGAAGTTCCTGGAAGCCAAGGCAGGTATCATCATCATCTCTGCCAAAGACTCACTGGAAGATAAGCTCAAGGGCCTGGAACTGGGCGCCGACGATTATCTCACCAAGCCTTTTCATCTCTCAGAACTCAATGCCCGCGTAAACGCTATTTTACGCCGTAAAAATTTCGAGGGAAATACAACGGTCAGTTTCTACGAAATCACCATCAAACCTGCATCGAAAACAGTGCTGGTACATAATAAATCAATCACCCTCACAGGAAAAGAATACCAGCTGTTGCTGTACTTCATTGCCAACCAACACCGGGTAGTCACCAAATCCGCACTGGCCGGACATCTCTGGGGGGACGAGTACGACCAGGCAGGATCCTACGATTTTATTTATACCCACATCAAAAATCTCCGGAAAAAAATGCTGGAAGCAGGTGGAGAAGATTATATCAAAACAGTATACGGAACGGGTTACCGGTTCGGGTAAAATCAATACAATGAAACTGCTGACTAAAACAACCGTATACTTCCTGCTGATTATGCTGCCGGTTTTCACCGCAGGCGCCTTCTACCTGTATACGAAGTTCAATAAGGAAATAAAGCATGAAACGGATGAAGAACTGGTGAATGATAAGCTGCAATGGATGCGCTACCTGGATAGCGCCAGTGTAAATAATCCCGTGTTCAGCATCAATACCCCCGAATTTAACCTGCAGCCCACCGAAAAAGCTGCCCAGTCAAAACATAAACTAAAAGGCGTAAGTATTTATCAGGAGCCGGAAAACACCTACGCGCCTTTCCGTCAGCTCACCCAGGTGATTACTCTCAACAATAAAAACTACGAACTCGTACTCCGTAAATCCCTTATCGAAAAAGATGACCTGATCAGGAATATTGTACATGTAATGCTGGCCGCTTTCGGCGGACTGCTCGCCTTTGTACTGCTTTCGAACTGGCTGATCAGCAAACGGATCTGGAAACCGTTTTACAGATCGCTCGACCAGATACAAAAACTGCAGCTCAATAAGTTGGAGGCACTTGTGTTTGAACGTACTGCCACGCATGAATTTAACCAGTTGAATGCCGCATTGGGCAGCATGACCAGCCGCATTCACCAGGACTATACCAGCATGAAGGAACTGACCGAAGATGCCGCGCATGAAATGCAAACACCGCTGGCCATTGCACAGAGCAAGCTGGAATTACTGCTGCAGGATGATACCCTGTCTGAATCCCAGCAACAAAGCATCCTCACCAGCTATGATGAACTGCAACGCCTGTCGCGCCTGAATCATAACCTGCTCCTGCTGGCCAAAATAGAAAACCAGCAATTTCCCGTCACCGAAGCACCGGACCTTTGCAAAGTAGTGGAAAAGTATTTATCGCTTTTTGAAGAACTGATCAAAGAAAAAGAACTGGACATCCATACTGATATGGCTGATACCGCGCCCTGGCCCCTGCATCCGGCGCTCACAGACATTCTGGTCAGCAACCTGCTGGGTAATGCCATCAAATACAATTATCCACAGGGCAAAATCCGGATAAAGATTACCACCGATACCTTCTCTGTCACCAATACCAGCCAGCTGCCGGAGATCCCCGCCAATGAGCTCTTTCAACGGTTTAAAAAACACAGCAGCGGTTATACCAACTCCAACGGACTGGGACTGGCCATTGTGAAAAAAATGGCAGATTCCTACCATTTCCATCTCTCCTATCAATATCAAAACGGGGAACATACCTTCACGACAGGCGCCTAACTCAGATTTGCTCCAGATTCTCTGCTTTTCTTTGCAGCATAAAGGAATCTATGAAACAATTTATACTGGCAGCATTCATTATCAGCGCAGGCGCTACCGGGATGGCACAGAATCGTGTACCCGTTGCCGTTAAAGACACGACGCAACAGCCGCCTAAAGATACCATCAGTAAAGTATCCGACCTGGGAGAAGTGATCATTTCCTCTACCCGCAACAACAGCCGGATCGAGGACCTCCCCATGAAAGTGGAAGTACTTGGCAAAGAAGAAATGATAGAAGAAAGCGGCATTAAACCAGGAAACGTATCCAGTATCCTGGGCGATCTTTCCGTGATCCATATTCAGAACACCTCCGCCGTAAGCGGTAATAACGCCATCCGTATGCAGGGACTGGACGGCAAATACACCCAGTTACTCCGCGACGGCGTACCCGTGTATGAAGGCCTCAGCGGCAACTTTGGCGTACTATCTATTCCTCCCCTGGATCTCAAACAGGTGGAAATCATCAAAGGCTCCGTATCTACGCTCTATGGCGGCGGCGCCATTGCCGGTATCATCAACTTCGTAGCCAAAACTCCCGGCAGTAAACCGGAACTAACGGTACTGGTTAATCGTAGTACGCTGAAAGAAACCAACGTAAACGCCTATTACGCGGAAAAATATGGCAAAACCGGCTTAACCCTGTTTGCGGGCGTTACCACACAAAATGCCACCGACGTAAATAAAGACGGGTTCAGCGATGTACCCCGGCTCCGCCAGTACCTGCTGCATCCGCGCTTCTTCTGGTACCTGAACCCGCAAACCACCTTTGTAGCAGGATATACCGGTACCATCGAAAAAAGGGAAGGTGGCGATATGCAGGTGCTGGACCATCATGCAGATGCCATCCACCAATATACCGAAGTAAACAACAGTGAACGCCATAGCGTTGATTTACAATACACACAGAAAAACCTGGGCGGCGGCACACTCACCATAAAAGGTGTGGGCAGTTTCTTTCACCTGCAAAATGACGTGAACACGTTTTCGCTACTGGGTAATCAGACCAGCACCTATGCGGAAGCAGCTTATCATAAAAGCAGCCGCCGGCACGACTGGGTAGCCGGTATCAACAACACCGGTGAAATATACCACCGCGCCAAAGGCGACAGCACCCTGCTGAATAATTACCAATACAACACCATAGGCGCTTTTGTACAGGATGGTTTTCATATCACCGATCAGTTCATGGCCGAAGCCGGATTACGGGCCGACCATCACAACGAATTCGGCTGGTATGTTTTACCACGCCTCGCCTTTGTATATAAACCTATAGACGACCTATCCCTCCGCCTCAGCGCAGGTACCGGTTATAAATCGCCTGCCATCTTTACCGCGCAAACGCAAACCCTCGGTTACCGCAACCTTTTACCACTGAGCGCAGGTATTAAATCGGAAAGAAGCCAGGGCATTAATTTCGATGGTAACTATCATACCAGCCTGGGCAAGGTAGACATGACGCTGAACCAGGCCTTTTATTATACCCATATCAAAGATCCGATTGTGCCGGTAACAGCCCCCGAAGGCATGTACCTGCTCCGGAATATGCCTTATGCGGTCAACAGCCTGGGTACAGATACCTATCTGCGTTTTGCACTGGACCACCTGGAACTCTACCTGGGATATAACCATACCGTTTCCCGCTATGATAATAACGGACATACCAACATAGCCTTTGCGCCACAGGATAAGTTTGCCAGCACCCTTGCGTACGAAATCGAAGAAAAATGGCGCTTTGGCATCGAAAACAGCTGGATAGGCCATCAATACGATGACCAGAACCAACGCACCCCGAACTACTGGTTCTGGGCGGCCATGGTTTCCCGGCAACTGGGCGAGCATGTGACCCTGGTATTAAATGCTGAGAACGTTTTTGATGCCCGGCAGGGAAAAAATACACCGCTTTACACCGGTACGGTGACCCACCCGGAATTCGCGCCGCTGTGGGGTCCCATTGATGGCAGAATTATTAATATGTCTGTAAAAGTTAACTTATAGTTAAATTCTTCCGGAACGGCGTACCTTCGCGGTCTTTAATTTTCTATACACCATGAAATCTGTAAAAAACAGGTACGCCGTTCTGTTTGGTTTTGGCACTGTACTGCTGTTACTGTCATTCCTCGTTAGAACCGCATTGCTGATCTGGGCCTTCCCGCAATCAGGCATGCACATATCCGATTTACCGGCTATTTATTTAAAGGGACTCGTGTATGATATCGGGGTCGCGTTGTTCTTTACCATCGGCTATGCACTGTATCTGCTGATATTGCCACAGCGGCTCAACAATACTTTATTTAACCGGACCTTCACCTACACCGGCTTTTTCCTGGCCACGATGATCCTGGTATTTTCCTTCTTTGCCGAATTTACTTTCTGGGGAGAATATGCCGGCCGGTTTGATTTTATCGCCGTCGACTATCTCATTTACACCTATGAAGTGATCAGCAATATTAACCAGTCGTACCCCCTCCCCTTACTGATTGGCGGCGTGTTACTGTTTACCGCCTTCGTTACCTGGTGGCTGAGCCGCAGGGGCACGTTCCGCAGCAGTTTCCAGTCGAACACCCCTTTCTTCAAAAGACTGTTCACCTTTGCAGTATTACTGGGACTGATGTTGTTACATATCTTCCTGGTAAACAATACCTGGGCAGAAAAAGGCAAGAACCGCTATGCACAGGAACTGGCCAAAGCAGGTGTATATTCCTTTGTATCTGCTTATCTCAACAATGAGCTGGCATATGATAAATATTACCTGATGGAAGATGAGCCGACGGCATTCAACCGGCTGCGTAATATGATGCAGTCGCCCGACAGCCACTACCTGGAAAACGGGAACAGTATTTTTCGCAGTATAACTGACACGACTACACGTGTAACTCCTAACGTCATTATGGTCACCATTGAAAGTTTCAGTGCCGACTTCATGGAGCGTTTCGGTAATACCGGTCATATCACCCCGGTGCTGGACAGCATTGCAAAACAGGGCATCCTGTTTACCAATATGTATGCTACCGGCACCCGTACCGTAAGAGGTATGGAAGCACTCACCCTGGCAGTGCCGCCTACCCCCGGACAAAGCATTGTACGCCGTAAAAAGAATGAGAACCTGTATTCCATCGGTCACATTTTTGAACAGGCTGGTTATGAAAGTACTTTCTTTTATGGTGGCGACGGGTACTTCGACAACATGAACAAATACTTTGGCAACAATGGCTATGATATTACCGACCGCCTGCGTCATAAGCTGGTAGACGATCATATCACCACCACCCGTACCAATATTCCCGACAGCGCCGTGCAATTTGAGAATGCCTGGGGCGTATGTGATGAAGATATCTATACAGCAGCCATTAAAAGTGCAGATGAAAAATATGCAGCCGGCAAACCGTTTTACGATTTCGTGATGACCACTTCCAATCACCGGCCATTTACGTATCCGGCGGGCAAAATAGATATTCCTTCGGGTACCAGCCGGGAAGGCGCCGTAAAATATACCGACTATGCCATTGGCCAGTTCCTGAAAAAGATCAGCACCAAACCCTGGTATAAAAATACGGTGATCATTTTTGTGGCCGACCATTGCGCCAGCAGTGCCGGTAAAAATGAAATTGAAATCAGCAAGTACCATATTCCGGCTATATTGTACAATGTGCCCAATGTAGCGCCACAGGAAATAAATGTGATGTGTTCCCAGATAGATATTTATCCTACCCTGCTGGGCATGCTGCACTGGACCTACAACAGCAAGTTATATGGCCGGAATGTACTGGAACCGGGCTATCAGCCACGCGCTATGGTGAGCACCTACCAGAAACTGGGCTACCTGGAGCCAGGCAAACTGCTCATTCTGAGCCCGCAGCAAAAAGCAGAATGTTTTAGCTGGAATGCTGCGAAGAATGAACAACATGCTGCGCCGATGGACAGTGCACTGCTGAAAAACAGTATTGCCACCTATCAGACAGCCTATTCCCTGTTCAGAAACGGAGGCATGGCCAAATAAACGGACCGGGGATCGACTATGGTCGATCCCCGGTAAATCCTAATTCATTTTATCCGGTTTATTCCCTAAATTTATCCCCCCGGTCCCTAATAATACCGCGTACCGGCTTCATAACCTGGCCTTCTATTCAGCAACCAATAATAAACACCAACATTGCTCATGCTGGCAAATACTATTACTGGTTCCCTCAAAAATGACTCAGGCGGTGACACGCATCCGGCGGATACTTCCCTGCAGGATAAACTACTGCGCCAGCAAAAACTGCTGGACATCATTAGTAGTCTCCCTACAGATGATACTACACCCGAACATCCCCCGCATGCCATGGAACAGCTGCTGCAACAACTGATGGAACTTACCGGCAGCTCCTGGGGTTTTATCGGAGAGATAAAAACCGGCCCTCCCGCTTCCCAGCTTCATACTATTAACATTATCAATCATGTGCCGGAGCGTGGATGGAACTTTACACCTGCCCTGCAAATGGTGGCAGGAAAAGGGCAAGCAGCCATTTTGCCCGTTACGCCGGATAATCCCGCCCCCTTTATAGGGCTGCCCGTCGTTTACAATCAACAGATACTGGCCGTGATAGGCCTGGCCGGAAACACTGGTGGATATGCACCGGATACCATTCCTTTTCTCCAGCCCCTCCTATCCGTGCTTGGACATATATACCGGCATTCCCTGCGGGAAATGAACAGCCGTCAGTTACATACCGCTTTCACCCGCCTCAAAACAGAATGGGATTCCCTGATGCTCACGCTCGATGACATCCTGTTTGAGATGAATGACCAGAAGATCTTCACCCATGTATGGTGTAGTCAGGAAAACCTGTTGTTCAGGCCCCGGGAAGAAGTGATCGGCAAAACCATTACCGAAGTACTGGGCGAACATGCCATCGCCTTCAACCGGATGGCAGACAAACTGCTGCAGACCGGGGAAGACCAGGAATATGTTTACCCCGATATCCGCCAGGACCCGCAGAACTGGTACCAGCTCAAGATGCGCCTGATCCGGGATAAAGCCCCGGCGCCTAAGCGTATCCTTCTGATGATCCGGAATATTTCGGAAAGTGAAAGAAGAAATAACAGCTATCTGCAAGCCCAGTCGGAGCTACGGCGGAGTAACCAGCTGCTCAGTATTTGCCAGCAGATGGGCAAAATGGGTGGATGGGAATTCAATACCGCCACCGGAGAAACTTACTGGACCCGCGAAATATATGATATGAGGGAAGTGCCTTACGATTTCCCCATCACTTTTCATTCGGCCGCCAGCTTTTATCACCAGGAAGACCAGCCCGCTTTTATTGAAGCGCGCGACGAACTATACCACCAAAAAAAGCCCTACGACCTGGAACTGCGGCATGTTTCCGCCAAAGGCAAAGAAATATGGGTGCGCAGTATCGGCCGTGCAGTATTTAATACCAACGGTCAGCTTACCCATTTCAGGGGCATTATTATGGACATCACTGATAAAAAAGATGCAGAACTGGCGCTCATGGCCGCACGCGACCATGCACAAAAAGCAGCACAATCCAGGAGTGACTTTTTATCTGTTATGAGTCATGAAATACGGACACCTTTGAATGCAATTATCGGTATCGCTGGTATCCTGGAAGATCATCCGGTCCCTGACCAGGCGGAATCCCTGCAAAACCTGCAGTTTTCTGCCCAACACCTGCTGGGCCTGATCAATGATATCCTCGATTTCAGTAAAATGGAAGCAGGTAAAATTGAACTGGAAGACATCCCGTTTGATCCGGATGCACTGTTCCGCAGCATAGCCCGTAACTATCAGCCAATGGCGGAGAGCAAAGGGATTGAATTGATCACCCGGCTGGATCTCCTCCCCGCTACCCTCAAAGGCGATCCGGTCAGATTGTCCCAGATCCTGAGCAATCTGCTGAATAATGCCATCAAATTTACCAGTGAAGGTGCGGTAAAACTGGAAATAAGAAAAGAAGCCCTTACCGCCGCCAGCTGTACACTGCTCTTTACTGTAAAAGATACCGGTGTTGGCATCGTTCCCGAAATGCAGGATAAAATATTTGATAGTTTTGTACAGGAAGATTCTGCTACCACGCGCCACCACGGCGGCACCGGGCTTGGTCTCGCTATCACCCAAAAACTGGTTGCCCTTCATAAAAGTACCATCATGCTGGAGAGTAAAAAAAATGAAGGCACCACCTTCCGTTTTCAGATTGATTTTAGCATACCGGAAGCAGCACATACACTTGTCCGTAGCAAAAACAAACGCCCTCCGGGTTTCCTGAAAAACATGAAACTGCTGGTAGTGGAAGATAACTCCATCAACATCCGTGTTCTGGAACTTCAACTGAAAAATTCCGGTGCATTGATAGAAACCGCCAGCAATGGCCGGCTGGCACTGGAAAAAATCCAGCAACAACCATTCGATGGCATCATCCTGGATCTGCATATGCCGGAAATGAACGGTTATGAAACCATTCCGCATATCCAGCAATTACAGCCGGACGCATTTATCATTGTACTCACCGCCGATATTATGCCGGAAGTAACAGCGCGGCTGGCGCGGCTACAGATAAAGGATATGCTGCCCAAACCTTATGCGGCAGAAGATCTGCTGAATATGCTGGCGCAATACAGTAACGGATAACCATATGCATCACAACGGGTTCATTGCATGGTGCTTTTATAGTACCTTCGCGCCTGCACCAACAGCCAGCAATTATGCAAACAACTTCTTTGTCGGCCCGTGATCTGGACGTGATCTGGCATCCTTACACACAAATGCAGACAGCGCCCGCACCAATAGGTATCGTGCGGGGTCAGGGCGCATTACTTTTCGACGAAAACAATCAATCTTATATAGATGCTACTTCCAGCTGGTGGGTCAATATCCATGGCCATGCGCATCCGCATATTGCGCAGCAGCTGGCCCTACAGGCCGGACAACTGGAACACTGCATCTTCGCCGGGTACACGCATCCGCCGGCAGTAAACCTGGCAGAACGACTGCTGAAAATCCTCCCGGATAATCAACGCCGCGTTTTTTATTCGGACAACGGCTCCACGGCGATCGAAGTAGCCCTCAAAATGGCGATCCAGTACTGGGATAACAAAGGCACCCGCAGAAATAAATTACTGGCCTTCCAAAATGCTTATCACGGCGATACTTTCGGCGCCATGAGTGTAAGCGGCAGAAGTGTGTTCACCCGGGTATTTGATGACCGCCTGTTTGATGTTCATTTCCTGGAAGTGCCCACTGCGGAAAATATCTCCCGGATTATTAACGATATTAAAGCACTGGACCCGGAAGATATCGCCGCTTTCGTTTTTGAACCGCTGCTACAGGGCTCCGGGGGAATGGTGATGTACGACGCTGGTGTATTTGAACAACTCCTGCAATTCTGCGCTGCCAGCAATATCCTGCTGATTGCAGATGAAGTGATGACTGGCTTTGGCAGAACAGGGAAGAATTTCGCTATGGAGTATGTACAAACGCAGCCGGATATTATCTGTTTGTCGAAAGGACTAACCGGTGGTACCATGGCGCTGGGCGTTACTACCAGCACTGCCGCCATTTACGAAGCGTTTCTCTCTGCCGATAAACTTAAAACATTGTTCCATGGCCATTCCTTCACGGCCAACCCGCTGGCCTGTACAGCAGCACTGGCCAGCATGGACCTGTTTATCGATCCGGCCTGTGCGGCTAACCGCGAACGCATACACGAAAAGCACGTGGCTTTTCTCGCGGAACTATCCACACATACTATTATTAAGAATCCAAGACTGCTGGGGACCATCCTGGCATTTGAAATAGTGACGGCTAACGCAGATGGATACACGAATTCACTGGCCGATGAACTGCATCGTTTCTTCAAAGCCAGGAGGATCATGCTGCGCCCGCTGGGGAACACGCTTTATATACTGCCGCCGTACTGCATCACCGATGAGCAACTGGACCAGGTATACGGCAGTATCCGCGAACTGCTGCAACAACTGGCATAAACAGCAGGAGGGCTGACCAGTATACCGGTCAGCCCTCCTGCTGTAAAAAACGGTGCCCGGATTATTTTACCGGTACGGAAACTTTAGTATCGTCCCACTCAAATACCACAGCGTTAGCGGGTAAAGTGAAAGTGAGTTTTTCTGCCGGGGTAGATAATTTCTGGCGGGGAACTTTCACCTGAACTACATCTTCTCCTTTATTCTTATCGTAGTCATAAGCGCCCCACTGTCCCAGTTTACCATTCAGGATAACGGTCCAGGTTTTAGGATCAGGAATAGAGAAGAGCGTGTAAGTACCTGCTTTTACTGGTTTACCACCAAAAACCACATCCTTGCTGAAGGTGATTTCGGTCGCTTCATCCGCGCCGGTACGCCATACTTTACCGAATGGTTCCAGGGTACCAAAAATAACACGGCCATTTTTGGAAGGTTGTCCGTAAACTACTTTAATACCGTTGGCTTCTGCTGTAACGTGAGGGCTTTTACGTGGTTTTTCCTGCGCAAAAACGAGGCTGGTCATGGCCAGAAATAAGGTTGCCAAAAAGAAATGTTTCATTTTTTTAGTTTTTTCTGTAAGAAGTGTTGAGATACTACAACAATTTAAATCATAAAAACCAGTGCAAACAAAACTATTGGATCAATGGTAAAATAACTCCATATTATTTGCCTTCACAAATGCGGCTGAGCTTTGTTAAGCCGCTATCCATGGCAGGTCCGTAGATCCTGTCGGCCACAAATCCTCTCAGCTTCCACCAGGGCAGCATGCCCAGTTTAATTTCCATATGCCAGAAGATCGCGGTGGCTTTTCCATCGGCCGTAGGCTTTAATTCTATACCACCATTTACCGGTCGTACGCTCTTTATATCCAGCAGGTAGTGAATGCCTTTCGCCGGATCGCTGTCGAGTACGGTTACTTTTCCGCTGTTCAGCTTTCCATCCCAGCTATACCAGGCATTTGCACCGGATGGTGGATCTGAATATACGAGGGTGGCGGTGGTATCCGGGCGGGTCCAGGGATTCCAGTTTTCCCAGGCTTTCAGGTTACTGATGTGGGCATATACCGTATCAATGGGCGCATGGATCACACCAGTACGCTCTACTACTGCGGTAGAGGGAAAAACAAGCGACAATCCGAAAATCAAACCGCCTAAAATGATCACACTGATCAGTAATAACTTCAACAAACGCATAACAGATATATTATCATTAAAGGAGGCGCTTCATTTTGTCCAGTCCTTTTTCAAAATCGTTGCCTACCCACTTATCCATCATCAGTCCCATTACTTTCCGGATAGGATGCTGTCCCATATCGCAGGTCATTCCCCAGGTAACCAGGGTACCGGCATCCACCGGATCGAGCCGGAAATAGCCTTTGGCCAGTCCCATTCCCATAAAATCGGTATTGGTGGCGATATACTGATCCGGCCTGGATTCGGTGAGGGTCATATGCCCGGTACCTACGTTCCGGTTGCGGCTTTCCCAACTATAACCCGCGCCGGCGCCGCTTTCCTTTTCCCCGTAGGTAATCTTTATATTGGGGTCCAGGTCGTGCCAGGGAGACCATAGCTCCCAGTTGCGTACTACATTGATCAGGGGAAAAATGCGTTGCGGGGCAGCTGGTATCACCAGTGAGCGTTCCACCTTCACGGTGGAAGACAGGAATAAAGTAAAAATGAAAAGCCCCAGTACAAGGACGATAAAAGCACCCAGAATAATGAAAAAGGCTTGCATCTGACTGGATTTAGATCCTACAAAGCTAACGAAAACGCCTTATTCCCACTTGAATACTTTCACGGCTACCGCATATACGACAACACCCCACAGGGTCAGGATAGCAATATCCCAGCCCACATGCCACAGGTGCAGGCCTTCAAAGGCCACTTTTCTGAGGGCATCGATGAGGTAGGTCAGCGGCATAATCTTACAGATCGGCTGTAACCAACCGGGGAAGGAATCTATCGGGAAAAAGGTACCTGCCAGCAGGAATTGTGGCAGTGTAACAATGTTGGCCAACGGCGGAATAGTGCTCTCATTTTTAGCCAGGCTGCTTACCACAAAGCCAAAGCCCATGAAAACCAGCAGACCGAATACAGACAACACCAGCATTTCCAGGAAGGTAGCAAAACCATGCACCAGGGTAAAGCCAAAAGCAAAATGTCCGAGGGCAATGATCACCACAGAACTGATCAGCTGGAAGATCATCCGGCTGAGGGCTTCCGCCAATACAATATAGGTACGCTTGATAGGTGTAGCAAAGAAACGTTTGAGCACCAGCGTCTGGCGCATATTATAGAACAGGAAAGCGGTACCGAATACGGCGGCGCTCATAAGGGCAAAGCCCAGCTGTCCGGGTAAAATAAAATCGATGGTCTTAAATTCGCGGCCAGGTACTTCCGTCTGGGTGAAAGTGGCTACCGTAGGACGTTTATAGGTTTCATCGTCCAGTTTACCGGCAATGCTTTTCAGCACGGACATCAAAGTCACCTTTTTAGCCGCATCAGAAGCGGTGGAAGTCCGGATATTAATATCGTATGCCGTTACATGGTCTGCCCCTTCTTTAGGCACAATATTCAGAATAGCTACCAGGCGGCCTTTCTTCAGATCGTCTTCCATTTCGGCTGCCGGCTGATCGGTTACCAGTTTGAGGGTACCGGCATGTGCCAGTTCCTGGTAATACTTGCTGGTGATATCCGTGCGGCGGTCTACCCCTACCTTTACGGACACCGTGCTTTTACCGATAAACCCAAACACCAGGATAAATACCAGCGGGAAACCTAAGCTAAACACTACAGCGGAAGGACTGCGGAAAATTCCCCTTAAACTTCCTTTTGTAATGGCCAGCATGGCCCTCAACTGACTGTACTTCGCTCCATTCATCTGATTCTGCTATTTTAAAAACCGGCGGTAAAACTACAACGTTTTTCCAGCTTTTAGCTTTTACTTTCCCGTATTCACCAAAAAAGCAGCGGAAAAAGTGGCATTTCCACCCTTTCCGCTGCTTTCTTATGGTATATTAAAAACTACTTAAAAGTTATACTTAAAAGGCATTCTTGCCTGGATATCGCCATGTAACTGCTGTACTTCTTTGATCTGCTGGTACATGTCGTAGTTTACACCCAGTTCTTTCTTTACCAGTTTCGCGCTTACATCGGCGCCAAAGGTCTTCATCAGTTTGCTGAGCGGGTCTTTTACTTCCGGGTACTCCCTTAAGCGGTACTCTGATATCTTCGCCAGGCGTGCAGCGCAGGCCAGGGCTTCGTTGATACCACCGATACGGTCTACCAGACCCAGTTCTTTTGCCTGGATACCGCTCCATACATGCCCCTGGGCAATGCTGTCTACCACCGCCAGGTTCAGCTTTCTGCCCGCAGCTACGCGTGATTTAAAGGATGCATAGGTGCTGTCCACCCCGTTCTGGATAAAACGCTTCTCTGCTTCATTCAGCGGACGGCCTACAGAACCCAGGTCTGCATAAGGTGCTGTTTTCACCGCGTCGAAGGTAACGCCCACTTTATTTTTGAAGAAGTCCTGCATATTGAACATTACGCCAAACACACCGATAGAACCCGTTAAGGTATTAGGTTCTGCAAAAATGCTGTCGGCCATACAGGAGATGTAATAACCACCGGAAGCGGCATAATCACCCATAGACACTACTACCGGTTTCACTTTTTTGGCCAGCGACAGTTCGCGCCAGATCACTTCTGATGCCAGGGCGCTGCCTCCACCTGAATTCACACGAAATACGATGGCTTTGATGTCTTTATCTTCGCGTACTTTACGGATTTCGCGGATATAGTTTTCGCTGGCAATGGTATTATCCCGGTCAGATTCTCCGCCGATGATATCTCCCTGTGCATAGATGATGGCAATTCTGCCTTCTCCGCTGCCGGGCGACAGTTCTGTGCCGCTGTTATATTTTCCGAGAGTGACCAGGTTCACCTTGTCATCGCCTTTTACGCCTGTTTTGCTTTTCAGTTCAGCCACTACTTCATCATCATATTTCAGACCATCTACCAGCTTATATTTCAGGGCGTCTGCCGGTTCCTGGATCAGGTTTTCGTTGGCATAGCCATGTAGAGTGGCGGTATCAATACTACGGGTACTGCTGATACCTGTCAGGAAGTTGCCGTACAGTTCACCGAGAAACTGGGTGGTCTGGATGCGGTTGGCTTCTGTCATCTGGGTTTCGCGCAGTGGCTCTGTAGCGCTTTTGAATTTTCCGCAGTAAAAGATTTCAGGTTTGATTTCGAGTTTATCGAGGGTACCTTTCAGGAACATTACCTGGCTGGCAAAACCGGTAAAGTCTACCCCGCCTTTAGGGTTCAGGTATACTTTATCTGCTGCACTGGCGAGGTAATAGGCATTCTGGTCCATCACTTCGCCATAGGCTACTACAAACTTTTTGGACTTCCGGAAGCGGAGAATGGCATTACGCAATTCTTCTGTGCTGGCGAAGCCATTGGGGTTACCATTTACTTTCAGGTAGATGCCTTTGATGTTATCATCACCGGCAGCATTGTTGATCAGGCGAACGGTCTGGAATAATCCGGGTACCTCTCCAGGCTCGTTGTTCATCAGGGCGCCGAGCGGGTTAACGAGCTTCTGCTCATTGTAAGTTTGCCCTGTTTCGAGTACCAGTACGCCATTAGGGGCTATTGCTACCTTCTCTGAGGAGCTGAGGGCCTTTCCTATCATGAACACTACTATGAATAAACATAGCAGGGAAAATGCTACAAATGCCAGGAAAGCGGCCAGGAAAACTTTGAAGAAACGCATACTTTTTGGTTAAGATGAAACTGAGGTGGAAAGATACATTTTTTCAAAAATAAGGAATATGGCTACTTTTGGGGCTCGAAATATACATGAATACAGCAATATTACTTATAGGTGGCAATTTAGGTGATCGTACCGGGAACCTGCAAAAGGCGGTACAATTGATTGCTGAAAACGCCGGAGAGGTGCTACAGACCTCCGCCTTGTACCAGACCGCTCCCTGGGGAGCCGTGGATCAACCAGACTACCTGAACCAGGGAGTGGAGATCCGCACATCATTGGATGCACTAACGTTATTGCATACACTTTTGGAGATAGAAAGAAAGATTGGCCGTATCCGGCAGGAAAAATGGGGCTCCCGGGTTATCGATATAGACCTGATCTTCTTTAACGGTGAGGTTCATTCCCTTGCGGAGTTGAAGGTACCACATCCACGTATGCACTTACGGCAATTTGTACTGGTTCCTTTACTGGAAATCGTACCGGATTATGTACACCCGGTATTGCATAAAACTGTCCGGGAACTGGCTGCCAGCACACCCGACACACTTCCGGTAAGCCGTTACCGGCATTCACTTTAAACATTACTTCATGCACTATAAATTTATTACGGTAGAAGGAAACATCGGCGCCGGGAAAACAACACTGGCCAATATGCTGGCCAAACACTTCTCTGCAAAACTGATCCTCGAAGAATTTGCCGACAATCCGTTTCTGCCGCTTTTTTATGACCGCCCCCAGCAATACGCTTTCCCGCTGGAACTGTTCTTTATGGCGGAACGCTATAAGCAACTGAAAGAAATGCTGCAATCGCAGGACCTTTTCAGCAATGTGATTATTTCTGATTACCTCTTTATCAAAAGCCTGCTGTTTGCCAAAATTAATCTCCCGGAAGAAGAATATTCCCTGTACCAGAAGTTATTCGATATTATCAACCCGCAACTGGTACAACCTGAACTGCTGATCTTCCTCAATGCACCGGTCAACAAGCTCCAGGAAAACATCCGTCACCGCAATCGCTCCTATGAGCAGCAGATCCCGGACGAATACCTGCTGAATGTACATGATACCTACATGCAGTATATCAAACAGCACCCGGTACGTACCCTCGTGGTAGATACCACCAAAGTAGATTTTCTCCGGCAGCCGGAAGATTTTGAGCATTTGCTGGAAGCACTGGAAAAAGAGTATGCGCCAGGGGTTCACTACCTCAAGCTGTAACCTATAAAAAGGGAAGGCAGACCAATGGTCTGCCTTCCCTTTTATACGATCCTTATTATGCTGATTTTTGTGCAATTGCTTTAGCAGCCACAAAACCACTGGTCCATGCGTGCTGGAAATTAAACCCTCCGGTGATACCGTCCACATCCATCACTTCCCCGGCAAAATACAAATCGGGTACTATTCGGCTCTCCATGGTGGCCGGGTCTATTTCGCTGAGGGTAATACCTCCGCAGGTCACAAATTCTTCCTTGAAAGTAGTTTTCCCTTTTACCGGAAATTCCATGCTCACCAGTAATTTCATCAGGCGGTTCTGGTCTTTCGCCGGCAGATCTGCCCAGCGCATTTCTTCGGTAACACCTACCTGTAGCAGCAGGAACTGCCACAGGCGCTGTGGCAGGCTGAATGGATTTTTATTATATAATTTCTGTTTGCCTAGTTCTAAACGCAGGTTGGGCCAGTCTTCCCGCAGGGTATTCTCGTTATAATCCGGCAGCCAGTTCACAATGGCGGTGAAGGTATATTGCATTTGCTGCAATTCTCTCGCACCCCAGGCCGACAAACGCAGCACTGCAGGACCGCTCATGCCCCAGTGGGTGATCAGCAGCGGCCCCTGCTCCAACAATTTGGTGCCTGCCACTTTTACCTGTGCGGTAGTGGCTACGCCCATCAGGCTGGTAATGGGATTACCCGGCATATTAAAGGTAAACAGGGACGGCGCCGGTGGCACAACGGTATGACCGCTCTGTTCCAGCCAGGCAAATTTTCCAGCCTGCGCATAACCACCTGCAGCGATGCAGAGGTAGTCGGCCTTAAGTGCAGGTCCCTGCTGTAGTTCCAGCTGCCAGCGGCCGTCGCTGCCCTTTTTAAAGGCAGTCACTTCGGTATTAGTCCGGATATTCAAATGGTATTTATCTGCTTCCCGCAGGAGGCAGTCGATGATCGTCTGGGAATTATCTGTTACCGGAAACATTCGACCGTCATCTTCCGCTTTGAGCTTCACGCCTCTTTCCCCAAACCAGGAGATGGTATCGGGAACAAAGAACCTGGAAAACGATTTTTTTACAAAATTCTGTCCACGGGGATAGCGTTTAGCCATGTACGTAATATCGGGGGCGTTGTGGGTTACGTTGCACCGGCCGCCGCCACTTACTTTTACCTTTGATAACAGCTTACCTGTTTTTTCGAGTAGTATTACCTCCAGCTGCGGACATAAGCGGGCCGCGTTTACCGCACAAAAAAAACCGGCAGCACCGCCACCAGCAACCACTAAACGTTTCTGTCCTGAACTCATTAAAATCTTGTTAAAACCGTCGCTTGACCACGCAATAATAACAAACCTGCCGTAATCTTACTGATTAATCTTCCAAAGTTTATATTTTTGACATATATTATACCCGCTCAAACTATATTGCATGCAATCGTACCTGAAGAAAAAGCGACGTTACCTGAAATGGATGATACCAGCCGTGATGTTAACCGGCGCAATGAGTGCACTGGCTATATTTCCACATCCGAATGACTGGTCCGACCGCATCATAAAAGCATTGCAGACCCATAGCAGCCGCTTCCCGGCTGAAAAAGTGTATCTGCATCTCGACAAAGATTACTACGCCGCAGGAGAAACCATCTGGTTCAAAGCATATATCACCCTGCAGGGCATGCCCTCCACTTCGGCCACCAACCTTTACGTAGAACTGCTGGACAAGAATAATAACATTGTACAGAAGAAACTGTTTGCCGCAGGTAATGCCGGCGCACCGGGTAATTTCGACCTGCCCGAAACGCAGAAGCCCGGCGTATACCAGCTCCGTGCCTATACTGCCTGGATGCTCAATTTCGATCCCGCATTCACCTATAACCGGAACATAGAAATTTTTGATCCGGCAAAGAAAACACAGGCAGACGCCGACAGCGTTACCACTCCCGACTTTGCCGTACAGTTTTTCCCCGAAGGCGGTAACCTCATCGTGGGGCAGCCAAACGTAGTGGCTTTTAAAGCCATCGACAACAACGGCTATCCCATTGAAGTATCCGGTACCGTAAAAAACAGTAAAGGTGTAACCGTTCCCCTTAAAAGCATTCACGATGGTATGGGTACCATCGACATCACCCCTGCCGATGCACAGGATGCATTCCAGGCCGTGGTGAAAAGCGCAAAAGGACAAACGAAAACCATTGCCCTGCCGGCAGCCGTTGCCACAGGCGCATCCCTGAAAGTATTCAATAAAGGCAACCGCATCTTCTACCAGGCCGTTCCCGGAAATGTAACGGATACTTCTTTCAATGATCTCGTGATTATCGCACAGATGGGCGGACAACTGGTGTATAAAGCAAACCTCGATATCGGTGAAGGCCGTATCAGCGGCTTTATCCCCGCAGATCATCTTCCTTCCGGTATCATCCAGATCACCCTCTTCGCTAAATCCGGTCAGCCGCTGGCAGAAAGGCTTGCCTTCGTCCGCAAAAATGACCTGATGCAGATGGATGTACTGGATGCCGACACCCACAAGGAACCCAGGGCAAAAAATGCCATTGAACTGAGGTTACCGGATACCATGCAAACCAACATCTCCATGTCTATTACAGATGCAGATGCTGTACCGGTAGATAAAAATTCCAATAATATCATCTCTACCTTCCTGCTCACCTCCGACCTGAAAGGCTATATCTACAATCCATCCTGGTATTTCCGCAATGAGGCGGATTCTACGCTCAAAGGGCTGGACCTGATCATGCTCACCAACGGATGGAGACGTTTCAGCTGGGAAAAGATCCTCAATAACGAATTCCCTGAAATCAGGTTCCCTTATGAGCAGGGACTGCTAATGAAAGGATTGGCCACCATGCTCAATGGCCGCCCGATGCCTACCGGTAAACTGGATATGATTATCCGTCTCCCGATAGACAGCTCCTCCATGTTTGCCTCTACCCCGATCAATGATAAGGGACAGTTTGAAATGGCGAACATGGTATTCCCGGATACGGCATATATCTACTACCAGGGAAATGATCTCGTGAAAAAAGGCGTAGATGTGAATGTGAAATTCGACAATCACTTCTTTGAACGTCCTACCCAGGTTAAAATTCCTTATCCACTGAGGGTACCACCGGCAGTGGATAACAATGCGCTGAAGCAATTCCTGGCCAATGCGTCGGAAGGTAATAAGGTAAACCGCTCTATCAATAACAAAACGGTGTACCTCAAAGAAGTAAACGTAGATGCGAAGAAAGTAAAACCGGAAGAAACCACCGACAAACGCTATGCTTCCGGCATGTTCTCCGGTGGTGATGGTTACTCTTTTGACCTCACCAAGGAAACACCGATTGCACTAAACGTATTCCAATACCTGCAATCCAAAGTGGCGGGTCTGCAGATCACCGGCGATTATAACAATCCATCACTCTCCTGGCGCGGTGGCGCACCGGGGTTATATCTGAATGAAATGCAGTCGGACGTGAGTATGATCAGCACACTCTCCATCCAGGATATTGCGTACATCAAAGTATTCCGTCCTCCATTTATGGGCGGCGCAGGCGGCGCAAATGGCGCCATTGCGGTATACACCAAAAAAGGTGGCGACAATACACCGAAAAATGATCCGAGCATCCGTGGTTTCAAACTGTATAAAAAAGCAGGCTACCAGATAGTAAAACAATTCTATTCTCCTGATTATTCAGTAAAGAAAGAAGTACATGCACTACCTGATAAACGCCTCACCCTTTACTGGAATCCAAACGTAGCGATCGATACCCTGACGCATACCGCCAGAGTCGAGTTCTACAACAATGACTTTACCAAACGTTTTCGTTTAGTCGTGGAAGGTATTGGTGAAGACGGCAGTGTAGGCCGCCTGGAGCAGGAGTTCTAGGTGAAGGGAGCGCCGCTGGCATTTGTCTTGCCGCTCCTGCCTTTTGTTGCTAAATATTTCGGGGAGATAAAAGCGGATAAATTCGCTTCTATCTCCCCGGATCTTTTAAACCAGATGATCATCAAATAAGGATTGGGCTGGTGCCGGAGGCGTACTCCTACAATATCAGCAGCGGCGTTACAATCCCTACAGAGAAACGGTAATTATCATTGTTCACCATTCCCAACGCCGTTTTCGCATAATCGGTGTAACGGTATATCCTGCCGATCATATTCGCATATACTTTCAGGTTCACACTTTTTAACGGGTACACTTCTACGCCGGGAATATATCCCCAGGCAGTCCGCAGCTTTTTATCTTTATTGGGATCGGGGTTGCCATCCCAGTAAGCATAGTCCACCATCCCGGTAAAGGCCAGGTGTACAATGCGGCTGATCTGCAGATCGGCGCTTAACCAATGACTCATATACCGCACCCCCTGCACGGCCTTTTTATCGGCCGTAAAGCTACTCACAATCATTTTGCGATCCAGGTTCTCCAGGCTCAGTTTAAAGTCGTACTGCAGCCGGAAACGGCCTAAAGACAACTGGTTACCCAACGCGATGTAATTCATATACTGGCTCGTCGCTTCTTTAAAAACACTGTAAGACCAGATGGTGCTGAACTTACCGTCAAACATATTACCCCGCCAGTTAACTACGGCAGCAAAAGGAAACTTGCTTTCATTGATGCCGGGGATGGAATCATATAGTTCTTCGAAAGTTTTGGTGCGGCTGTTCAACAGCTGGAAAGTAAATTCATGATTTTTGCTGGCCATAAAGCCAACACCGGCGCCGGTCAGGAAGTTATCCGCATATTCAATTATGTCGGAGTATTCATAAATGTCGATGGGGTTGGCATCGAATTCATAACCGCCCCAGTCGGCGCACAATTTACCTGCGTAGATCTTCCACTTTTCATTTGGATCGAAACGCAGGAAAGCCAGATCAGTAGAACGGCTCAGGTTATCGACCGATTGGGTCACCGGGTCGCGGGTATAGCGATCGCGGAAACGGAAATACAGCTTATCAGCGACCTTTCCTTTGATCTCCAGCCGGAACTGTTCATTCACAAACCGCGACCCCGTGTAGGTGCCGTTTTCGAAGTCATTCCGGAAAGCAAAGCGCATGTTCGCGATTACATCCACATTATTGAGCAACGATTGTTTCGGGACCGGTATCAGCGGGGTGTGCAGCGTATCATTGGCGGCTTCCTGCTGTTGTGCAGTTGCAGTAAATGTGCACAGCAGTGCACCCACCATGAGCAATTTGCGGATATGCATAATTGTTAGATTTCGGAAGTTAAAATATGCGGTAACCGATGCTAC
This sequence comes from Chitinophaga arvensicola, assembly GCF_900110835.1. Taxonomy (GTDB): domain Bacteria; phylum Bacteroidota; class Bacteroidia; order Chitinophagales; family Chitinophagaceae; genus Chitinophaga; species Chitinophaga arvensicola. Next base: position 3,135,167 of record NZ_FOJG01000001.1, on the reverse strand, counting down.
CACAATATCCCAGCCAGCAGGAACCCGACGGCTACAGAAACACTGACACTGACCAGACCGGGGATCATAAAGCTATGGTTCACCAGATACTTACCTATATGGGTACTGCCGGTACGGTCGAAATTGATAGCAGCCAGCAGGGTAGGATATCCGGGTAATACAAAATCGCCGTTCACCGCAGGGAACATGGCCACCAGGTGGGGCGGAATAATGCCGAGTGATAAGCCCAGCGGCATCAGTGCTTTGGTAGTGGCAGCCTGACTGAACAACAGGATACTGAGCAGGAACAATGCGATGGCAAATGTCCAGGGAGCAGAGCGCACCATATCGCCCAGGGTATGTTCAATGACAGCGGTATTTGTTTGCATAAAAGTGGCGCTCATCCATACCACGCCAAAGATAGATACTACGGCCTGTGCACCGGAAGTAAACAAAGAGGCTTTTGCCACAGAGGCGGCGGATGTTTTACACAACAGCATGATAGCAGCGGCGGCGGCCAGCATTACCAGTTCTATAATGGCCGACATTTTAATACGCCCGGCAGCATCTACCGCCAGGTTACTGAGGCCTTCCCCAAAAGAGGGTAACATATCCGGGAAAGCACCCACCAGCACGATGAGCAGCACCGCCAATCCAAAGATCAGCACCGAAGTTTTGGCGCCGGGTTGCAAGGGCGCCTGTGCCGCTTCTGTATCTGCATTAATGCTTTTGGCAAATTCGGGATCTTTCATTTTCTCCAGGAACAGCGGATCTTTATCGAGGTCCTTCCCCTGCTTCCAGCAGACGGCGACTCCTGCCAATGTACCCACCAGCGTGGCGGGAATACACACTTTCAGGATTTCCAGCAATTCCACTTTACCGCTTAATATAGTAAGAATAGCTGCGGTAGCGGCCGAAATAGGGCTGGCCGTAATCGCCAGGTGGGAAGCAATTACAGAAATGCTCAGGGCTCTTTCAGGGCGTATTCTTTTTTTGGTAGATACTTCTGCGATAATGGGTAAAAGGGAATACGTAATATGCGCGGTACCGGCAAACAGGGTAAACATATACGTTACCAGCGGGCCGAGCAATACAATCAATGCGGGTTTACTTCTCAGGATCTTTTCTGCCAGTCGTACCAGGTAATCCATACCACCGGCTGCTTGCAGGGTAGCGGCAGTAGTCACCACTGCCAGGATGATCAGCATCACATCAATCGGCGGATCTGCAGGGCGCATCCGGAAAAGAAAGATATAGATAGCCAGCGCCACCATACCCATCACACCAAGTCCGATACCTTTCATGCGGGCACCAACAAGAATAGCGGCTAATAAAACAGCAAATTGTAACCAGATAATCATAAGTAGATAGTATAGCTCAAGAGGTGAATAACCGGCAAAATATATCCTGTCTTATGCTTCCTGCTGCGAGGCTGCAGCAGTGAGTTTGCAAGGGTATCACTGCTTACCGGAAGTTTTTATTCCCGGTAAGCAGTGACGATTTTTATTGAATAAACTGGGGTCTGATCAGGTTGTCGAAAGTGAAGATTTCATCCCACTTTTCCTGGGTTACCCACTTCTTTTCTTTTACGGCCAGATCGTGAACGGACTTGCCTGTTTCCAGTGCTTCCCGGGCGATGGCAGAACATTTCTCATACCCGATGATCGGATTGAGTTGTGTTACGATACCGATGCTCTGCATCACCATTTCCTTTGTACGGTCTGCATTGGCGGTGATACCTACTACACATTTATCTTTCAGGGTGGTGCAGGCGTTGCTCATATAAGTAATGGAAGTAAACAGCGCGAAAGCAATGGTTGGTTCCATTACATTGAGTTGCAGCTGTCCTGCCTCTGCAGCCATAGTCACCATCAGATCGGCGCCGATCACATAGAAGGCGGTCTGGTTCACCACTTCCGGAATTACCGGGTTTACTTTACCTGGCATAATAGAAGAGCCGGGTTGCATGGGAGGCAGGTTAATTTCGTTCAGCCCTGTGCGTGGTCCGGAAGAAAGCAATCTAAGGTCGTTACATATTTTAGATACCTTGATGGCGGTACGTTTCAATACGCCGGACAATTGCACATAAGCACCTGTATCTACGGTTGCTTCAATCAGGTCTGCTGCCAGTATCAGATCAAGACCGGTGATAGCGGCCAGGTGTTTGGTCACCAGTTCTGAATACCCTTGTGGTGCATTCACACCGGTACCAATAGCAGTGGCGCCCATATTGATTTCAGAGATCAGCCGTTTGCTTTCTTCTACCCTGGATAATTCTTCATGGAGGGTAGTGGCGAAAGCTTTAAACTCATCTCCCATGCTCATGGGCACGGCATCCTGTAACTGGGTGCGGCCCATTTTCAATACATTCTTGAACTCCTCTCCTTTTGCCGCAAAAGCATTCCCCAGTTCATTCAGGGTTTGTTTGTAGCCGGTGAGTTTATTGATCAGCGCAATGCGGAAAGCGGTAGGATAGGCATCATTGGTCGACTGCGAGCAGTTGACATGATTGTTGGGATGGCAAAATTCGTATTCTCCTTTTTGTTTGCCCATCATTTCCAACGCCACGTTGGCAATTACTTCATTGGCATTCATATTCACGGAAGTACCTGCACCGCCCTGAATCAGGTCGCTGAGGAACTGATCATCGAATTCTCCTGCAATTACGCGATCAGATGCTTTGATGATGTATTCCGCGATGTTTTTGTCCAGTACGCCCAGGTCACGGTTGGCCATGGCGGCGCCTTTTTTCACATAGCCAAGCGCCTGAACAAAGATAGGTTCCACCTTCAGCGGAATACCGGTAATATGAAAGTTTTCTATTGCACGCAGGGTTTGAATACCGTAATAGACGTCATGTGGTATTTCTTTTTCACCGAGGAAATCGTGCTCAATTCTCTTTGCCATATTTAAACTAATTTAGGCTTGAAAGTTAAACGCATTTACAACAATGAAACCAGATGAATTGTTTTGTTTTATCTTAAAGTGCGGCAGTTTTATTACTATTCATTTGTAATTGGTCATCTATAATTTGTATTTCTCTATGGGGTTCCGTATTTCACTGTTCTGTTGTCTATTTTTATTTTGGGGAAGTAATCAATGTGGTGCCCAGCATCTTTTACCGGAATTTAACCCTTCAGAATACAGTGAGCTGCTGAAACTGGCAGAGCGGATGGGCGATACCCCCTGGACCAAAGTAAAAAGCAATCCTCCCAGGGATATGGAATTGGTGTACCGGGGCGCAGTAGCGGGACTGGAAAACCGTTGGGATCTCTGGAAAAGAAAAGACAATGTAGGTATTATTGTGATCCGTGGCACCAATGGTACCGCCACTTCCTGGCTGGAAAATTTCTATGCCGGTATGATACCTGCGCAGGGTACCGTGAAGTTAAACGACAGCACCAGTGTTCCCTATAAAGTGGCGGAAGATCCCCGGGCCTATGTACATGCCGGCTGGATGCTGGCAGTAGCAGCCATGGGACCGGAGATCATCAGGACCATTAACGAATACTATCAGCAAGGTATACACGAATACATCATTTTCGGGCATAGTCAGGGTGGCGCCATCTGCTTTTTGCTGCGCTCCTGGCTGGCGTATGAAACAGCATTACCCAAGGACATTGTTTTTAAAACCTATGCCAGTGCAGCGCCGAAACCGGGTAACCTGTATTATGCATACGACTTTGATTTTATCAGTCGCGGTGGCTGGGGGCTACGTGTGGTGAACGCGCGCGACTGGGTGCCGGAAACGCCTTTCTCCCTGCAGACATCCAGGGATTTCAATACGCTGAGTCCTTTTACAAATATAAAAGGTGCATTTAAAGAACAGAAATGGCCGCTGCGGGGAGCGCTGAAATATATCTACGGTCGCCTGGATCGGCCCTCCAAAAGGGCGTCCAGGCGTATGCAACGGATATTGGGGAACCTGGCTTACAAGCGGGTAAAAAAGATACTGCCGGAGTATAAGCGGCCTGATTTTGTAACCAGTCACAATTATACCCCGGCAGGAACGCCGGTTATTTTATACCCGGTGAAAGGCTATGATCAATTATTTCCGTCCACCAGCAAAAATGTTTTCCTGCATCATATGCTGGAACCTTACAGATGGGAGCTGGAACAGATCTATCATATAGATACCAATTAATCGTTACCGCTTTTCTCCCCGGTGAACCAGTGTTCCTTGTCTCTGAATAATACGTTGAAAGTAGTCAGGGAACCATAGATACGCGTGATGTATTGCTGCATGTTCACCTTCTCTTCATCGGTGAGTACTTTATGGCTGTTGATGTTTTGTTCCAGTACCCGCAGGCGGTCGCGCAGCATCACTATTTTATGAAAGAAAGTATCAATCGGCAGTTCTTTTGCCTTGAGGGTAGTATCGCCCGGCTGGAGTACGAGGGTACCGCCTTTCCAGCGGTCGCCCAATGGCACTACCTCTGTGATACCGCCCCAGAGGCGCAGGATCTTTAGCAGCGAAGTTTCCACATCAGACGCTGTTTCCACTTCTGCTGTTGCGTTTTCCGCTACCAGTACCTCAAACAGGGGATCAGTTTTATCGATCATTTTAATACCATGATCCATGAAGGTAACGCGGTACTGGGCGTACTTAACAGCCACAATAACACCGGGGCCAAAATGTGCGTGCTGTACCCTGGAGCCAACACCGAGCGTAAGTTCTTCCATCTCTTTTTCCTCAAACTTAATAATTCTCTCTTAAAAGAGAAAGGGAGATAAAAGTGATGTACTCACTTCTATCTCCCTTTAATTACATCTAACCTGATCCTATTCTTTTACTTTATTCAGGAAGTAAGACAACTTGAACAGCAGCTCATCCTGCAGGCCTGCGCGCAGTTTGGCTTCCTCATCGGTAATGCCTAAACGACGGAGGCGCTGGTAGTATACATAAGAGCCACCTATCAGTTCCAGGCATTCCTGGATTTTACGTTTTACTTCTGCTTCCTTGGTTCTTTTTTCAAATTCTTTTTTGGTAAGGATTTTATCCACGAAGTAGAAGTGATCTTTATCTTCCACCCATTTATTTCCTTCCCTGTGCTGAGGTTTATATACTTCGAGATAGCAATTATCCAGTTTCAGCACATCTCCGAATTCGGCGCGTATATCTATGACCGTAGGTTTTTCTGCGGCCGGATTAGCTAATCGTTTTTTGATATGATTGCTGATTTCTACGCCCAGTTCGTCGCTGCTCATGAGGATCTGGTTTAGCTCTGAAAACTCCAGGCTGATAGTGATGCGGGCATATCCCCTGCCGCTTTTTATTTTACCAAACAGGCTGGGGGTGGTTTGTTCATCGAAAATGATATCTTCCACCTGTACTTTAGTGATGGTTTTATAGTTGGGGGTATAACCATCTTCCAGTGGGGTGGCGCGTTTATTCACCAGCCTGGACGGTTCCTGGCGGCGGGTAAACTGGATAAATTCGTCGATGAAGCGTAACTCCTGTTTTTTCAGTTTGGCGTACAGTTCGTGGGTAGTGTGATTGTGTATTTTACTAAGCAGCATCAGGTCGTTCCAGCTGTCGAAATGCTGCATCTTTTTCAGTTCATCGAGGATATCACCGGCGGCCATATTGCGACGGTAAAACAGCTCGCTGATGAGAAACAGCGCGTATTCCTGGGCAGGGTACCCGATTTCGGGCAACACATCGTATGCGCTCCGTTTCTGTTCCCGGGCGCCTTCGAGCAGATCAATATCCGACATCACGGGGGCCAGTAGGTATTTACGTGCAGCAGTACGTAGTTTCTTGCTCACATAATCCAGCAACTGGTCACTTACATGGCCATGGTGCACAAAATCATGCAGTATCTGCACAAAACGCCGGGATGTAGGCAATCCGAATTGTGAAAGAATATCATTTTCCATGTCCAGCACGTCCTCAAAACCAGGCTCCTCCTTTCCAGGCTTCACCCGTTGGTCCATTTGCTGGTAACGCTGATAGTACTCCTGTAACTTCAGTTTTAGCTGATCCATAATGTATATACAATTAAATATTAAATACTTAGTTTTCTCCTGATAGATAGTAGAAATAAGGAATCTGTTAAATATTTCCTGTCTTGGTTAACTAATCCGGACTAAACGGCATTAAACCACCTGAAAGCAGGGGTCTCTGTGATGCCATAAAATAACATCCTACTGATTATCAGTCAATTATAAAAATGGGAATGGAATGGGAAAGTGCGCAAAGATACACCTTTTCCGGAAGTAACAATAGAGGTGCTTGTTAATGATGACTGCCCGGAACATTAACAAATGAAGCCGATGATAATATGAACAGATTGTCAATTCATTTGAATACTAAGTGCCATATATAACCTGTTGAAATTTTTTTATTCAAAGTATTTGGAATTTAAAAATAGTTTCGCTTATCTTTGCACTCCCAACAACGGAATAACACACAAATAAAGATAAAACGGTGGTTGTAGCTCAGTTGGTTAGAGCATCAGATTGTGGTTCTGAGGGTCGAGGGTTCGAAACCCTTCAATCACCCAAAAAGTAAAAAAGGCTTCTGTAAAAAGAAGCCTTTTTTTATTTCCGGAAGTGTGGATTATTTCGGTATACCCACCCGTCTGTTTAAACTGATTTTTCCACCCCGCAAAAAATTTCTTGGTGGAATAAAAGATTCTCTTATATTTGCACTCCCAAAAACGGGGTAACCGTTGAACATGGTGGTTGTAGCTCAGTTGGTTAGAGCATCAGATTGTGGTTCTGAGGGTCGGGGGTTCGAGACCCCTCAATCACCCTAAAAAGGGAAAAGGCTTCTGTAAAAGGAAGCCTTTTTTATTTGTAAGCAGAACGTCTCGCTTCTTTTATTTAAATTTGAATACATAAAAAATTTCAGTCTATGAGGCCATTGACAGACATAGAAAAAAGAGCGCAGACAGCTGTTAAGAAGCTTCGAAACGAAACCCTACAACAGGGTAATCCCTTTATGATTTATAATAAAAATCTTCCAGTCGGTAAATATTATATGGAATATCCTGATGGAAAGATCAAAATTGTATCCGTTTCCCGAAAGCTGAATGATTTCGTTATTGAAAGCGAATTGACAAAACAACAGGCAGATCAGATCAGAAGCAGACTTAACTCCAAATAAAGCAAGTGCCAACGCTATATATCATTGCTGGCTCCAATGGAGCAGGTAAATCCTCTGCAGGCCCCGATTTGTTACCCACGGCATTAATTGATAAACATGCACCTTTTGACGGCGATAAACTAAAATCAGTCAAACAACTGGAATTCCGTAACCAACTACGTTGCTCTTATAAGGAAGCCGGGAAGTTGGCAGATGAATTCGTGGATAAAACATTCGAAACACAATATAAATCAGCCCTTGCACAAAATGAGGATTTTGTATACGAGGGACATTTCACAGAAGAAGAAAGCTGGACATTAATTGGTCTGTTTAAAAAAGCAGGTTACCAGGTAAATATGCTGTTTATGGGATTAGCAACTCTCGAAGTTTCCCAGGATAGAGTTTTTAAACGCGCAATGAATGGAGGGCATAACGTACCTATATACGAAATTGAAAAAAATTACTATGGCAATCTTTATAAACTAAATCAACATTTTGATCTGATAGATGAACTAATTATTCTTGATTCTTCTGAAGAGCTGGTATTACATCTTGCAACAAAAAAAGGAAATACGCTGGTCTTTCACATCTCCCCTACAGAAATACCGCAATGGTTCAGCAAAGGACTCCCCGATTTATTTAAGCAAGGAACGTTCACAGAGATGTAAACACTTTCAAAAAACCATTTAATTTTTGCGCCCCGAATTTCTACATTTGTGAAAATCAATTCATTCCATGATATTTTTTCTCCCCCTCATTGCTGCTGTCATTGGATGGCTACTCAATAGCCTCGCTGTTAACCTGCTGTTCCGCCCCTATCAACCCGTAAAACTCGGTTTTATCACTTTACAGGGACTATTCCCCAAAAAACAACCGCAACTCGCCCGCAGCATCGGTACACTGGTAGCAAAACAATTCTCCCTGGAAGATATTAAAAACAAACTCGCTGATCCGGCACAGGTGCAAAAGATCATTCCATTGGTAGAAACGCACCTGGATAGTTTTTTACGGGAGAGACTTCCCAAAGCGATGCCGGTACTCTCCATGTTTATCGGCGATAGCATCGTGAACCAGATCAAAACACACCTGGTGGCGGAATTGGATACCCTGTTCCCCGTCCTGATCCGTCAATACCTCGATAATGTAGCACAGGACCTGAACCTGGAGCACCTGGTGGCACAAAAAATTACCGGCATCTCCGCAGCACAACTGGAAACCATTACCCAGGACCTGCTCCGGAAAGAACTACGCAGTTTCAAATTACTCGGCGCCATCAGCGGATTGATTACCGGATTAATTTGTATGGGCATCTCCCTCTTAAACGGTTAAAAGTCAACTCTGTTAACTACTGTTAAGACCTCTTAGCGCTCATTTTTGCGATTTCCTGCGGGGAATCATTCCACTCATCACAATCTCAAACCATTCATACCAGTACCCCGATACATTTGTCCTTATCTGAGAAGAAAGTCCGGATAAAAAACAATAAGGATGAAGAAATGCTACGCAGTACTTGCTGGTATACTCCTGTGGCAGGTACACACCTCCGCACAGGCGCCCGGATCAACGGCTCCCAGGCAGGGACAGGGACAAGGACAAAACGGAAGGCCAAACATGCCCCAGATCGGCCATCTATACGGCAAACTGGTGGATGCCAAAACCGGAAAGGGTATTGAATATGCCTCCGTTACCTTATTAAGACAAAAAGATTCTTCACTGGTAACCGGCATGCTCACCAAATCCAACGGTGATTTCAGCCTGGAAAACCTCCCCTTTGGCCCGGTGATATTACGGGTCAATTTTATGGGCTATACCTCCATGCAAAAGAAGGTATTGATTACCCCGCAAACAACCGATCAGGATCTTGGTAACATCAAAATGCAGCAGAATGTAAAAACCCTGCAAAGCGTAGAGATCACCGGGCAGAAAAGTGCTTTTGCCATGGGTATCGATAAGAAAATATTTAACGTAGACAGAAATCTCAGCAGCGTTGGCGGTACCGCACAGGACGTACTGAAAAGCGTACCATCTGTAAATGTGGACCTCGATGGTAACGTGACCGTACGTAATGCTTCTCCCAACATTTTTGTAGATGGAAAACCTTCTACCCTCACCCTGGATCAGATTCCGGCAGATGCCATTGAAAGTATTGAACTGGTCACCAATCCATCTGCGAAATATGACGCAGAAGGAATGTCCGGCATTCTGAATATTGTGTTGAAGAAAAACCGCAAAGCCGGCTTCAATGGCGCCGTAAACGCGGGTATCGGTACCGGCAACAAATACAATGGCGGCGGTAACATCAATATCCGTCAGGGTAAGTTCAACGTATTTGCCAACTATAACATCAACGCCAACCAAAACTGGGCAGATGGTACCACCAGCAGAAGCAATTTCCGCAACGGTACCAAATCAGATACCAGCTACCTCTTCCAGAACAGTAACAGTACCAGTAAACCACTGTTCCAGTTCGGACGCTTCGGCCTTGATTACATGCTCGACAACCGCAATACCATCTCCCTCTCACAAAATATCGTGGCCGGAGATTTCAAAAATAACGAAGACCTGCTCAGCACCTTCTCCGATAAAACACATGCAGTGACCGGCCTCAGTAATCGTTTGAACAATAACGATTTCAGCTTCCGTAACTACACCACAGCACTCAGTTTCAAACATACCTTTGCCAAACCCAACCAGGAATGGACAGCTGATGTAAACTATAACAAGAGCAACAACAGCCGCAACGGTGATTATATCACCCAGGCGCAAAACGCACTGGGACAGCCTTTGGGACAATCGCTGCTGCAAAACAATACCACTTCCGGCAAAACCACTTTCGTCACTTTCCAGACAGATTACACCAATCCCATCGGAAAGAACGGTAAGCTGGAAGTAGGCGCCAAAGCCACTTTGCGGGATTATACCAGCTTGTATAACGTGTACGATAAAGATACCATCAGTGGTGCGTTTGTCAACAACCCGCTGCTGTCGAACAACTACAAATACAACGAAGAAATATACGCCGGCTACGCCAACTTCGCCAATACCATCGGTAACTTCGGCTATCAGGCAGGATTACGCGTAGAACAATATGTGTATGCAGGAGAAAATGGAGGAACAAAGTACAAGCCGACGAAAGCGGTACCAGGATTATATCCCAGCCTCTTCCTCTCCCAGAAATTAAAACACGACCAGGAACTGCAGCTGAACTATTCACGCAGGGTAAACCGGCCTAACTTCTTCCAGCTGATTCCTTACCGCGATTACAGTGATCCGCAGAATCAGCGCGAAGGGAATCCTAACCTGAAACCGGAATACACCAACAGCTTTGAGTTTTCCTATGTAAAAAACTGGGGCAACAATAACTTCCTCGGTAGTGTATATTTCAGGAATACCAATAACATGATTTCCACCATCAGCACGCCCATCGGTGCAGATACACTGCTGACACAGTTTATCAACGCCAACAGAAGCAATTCCTATGGCGCGGAACTGACCATGAAAAACCAGATCGTGAAAGGATGGGATCTTACCAGTAACGTGAACTTCTATCAGACAGATATGAAAGTAAACGCTAATGGTCAAAACTATGATAACAATGGTTTCAGCTGGTTTGCTAAAATAAATTCAGAAACAAAATTGCCAGCCAACTTCACCGTGCAGGTAAATGCCACTTACCAGGCGCCTACGATTGCACTGCCAGCCTCCAGCGGTGGTGGCGGCCGTGGTGGTGGCGGCGGCGGATTCAACCAGATCCCTTCTTCCGCACTCGGCACTATCAAAGGCTTCAGTACGGTAGATGTGGCAGTAAAAAAAGACTTCCTGAAAAGCAAGGCCGCGTCGGTTACACTCAGCCTATCGGATATCTTCAATACCCGCCAGTATGAGTTAAACCAGGCATCTCCGGAGTTTGCGCAGGACTATATCCGTAAACGTGAGTCGAGAGTACTGAAACTTAACTTCAGCTACCGCTTCGGAAAATTCGATGCTTCCCTGTTTAAAAAGAAAAAGAGAGATAGCGGAAACGACCAGCAGATGGGTGATCCCATGCAGAGTTTCTAAACGATACTAAAGAAGGTGAATGCAAACCACAGGCCGGTTAGTAGTGCTACAGCACTCTGCCGGCCATGTTTTTTTAGCTACCACTCATCATATTTCGTGAACGTTTAAGCATACGCCTATTACTTTTATAGTGTTGTTGTATCATTATTAAAGTTGCTAAATCCACGCATGCGAAATTTTTTCTCACTCATGGTCGTGTTGTTTGTTGCGTCATATAACGTCAACGCACAAACGCCCATCCCCACTTCTCTGAAAGTTACAGGTAAGGTAACAGATATTGTTACTCATAAACCTATCGAATATGCTTCTGTTGTATTACTGAAACAGGAAGATTCTTCTATGGTAACAGGTGCGTATACCACACCGGCAGGACTTTTTTCACTCAATAATATTATTCCCGGCATCTATGTAGTACGCATTACCTTCATGGGTTATGAGAAGCTGGAAAAAGCAGTACGCGTAACCGAAGGGAAAAATACCTTCGCCGGCGTACTCGGCCTCCAGTCGGCAGGAAAAGTATTAAACGCGGTAGAAATCAAAGCAGAAAAACCCGCCTTCTCCATGCAGATAGACCGGCAGGTATTTGACGCCGGCAACATGATCAATGCGGAAGGTGGTACGGGAACGGATATACTGAAAAATATTCCAAGTGTAGATGTGGATATCGATGATAACATCACGCTACGTGGTAAAAGCGTGACCATTTATGTGGATGGTAAGCCCTCTCCCTTCGGAGATGCCAAAACAGCGCTGCAGATGATTCCCGCAGAAAGCATCGACCGGGTGGAAGTGATCAATAATCCCTCTGCCAAATTTGAAGCAAACGGTAGCGGTGGTATTATCAACATCGTACTGAAAAAAGACAAAGCCATCGGTTACAACGTGATGTTCAATGTAGGCGGTGCCACCCGTGGAGAAGGCTTCGGCAGCGCCAATGCCAGCCTCCGCCTGAAACGCTTTAATTTCTTCGGTAACTATAATGGCCGTTACGAACAGGTAAATGGCAGTGGTAACAGCACACGCCAGAACCTCATCGCAGATAGCAGCAATACCTGGTTCTTCTCCCAGAAAAGTAAAAACGAAAACAGGAATACCAACAACGGTGCACGCCTGGGATTTGATTACTTCCTGGATGATCACAATACCTTCACCATCTCCCAGGGGCTGAATTTCAATAACAACCATAATGGAGACAACATCCTGCTGGATTACATGGATCAGAAAAGGGAGTCGCTACGCCATGGCGACCGGAACAACAGCAGTTTCAATAACAGCAATAACAATAACACCAACATCAGCTACAAACGCACTTTCGACAAGCCCAACCAGGAGCTGACCGCTTACGCCAGCTACAGCAAAAATGGCAGCAACAGCGGAAGCGACTATAATACCCAATACCACTACGCCGGGGTAGATACCCTACCGAATGCCGACAGGCAAAGCAACAAAGGGAATAATGGTAACCGCTTCTGGAATATACAATCCGACTATACTTCTCCCATGGGGAAGAAAGGTAAGCTGGAAGCCGGTGTGAAAGCCACGCTGCGCCATATCGACAACGACTATATTGCCACGCTGTACGACTGGAACCAAAAGGATTACATGATCAGTCCGGATCTCTCCAACCAGTATAACTATGAAGAAGATATTTATGCAGGATATGTGAATTACGCCAACGCACTCGGTAACCTTGGCTACCAGGTGGGCGTCCGTGCCGAGCAGTCGCAGTTAAAAGGCTATTCCTTCACGAAAGACACCACGGTGAATAACCGCTTCTTTAACCTGTTTCCCAGCGTGTTCCTGAAATACAACATGCCGAAGAACCAGAACCAGAGCCTGGTATTCAACTATTCCACGCGTATAGACCGGCCTAATTTTGATCAGTTACTACCGTATATCAATAACTCCGATCCGCAAAACATCCGGGTAGGTAACCCGGAACTGCAACCGGCGCTGTCGAATAAGTTTGAACTGAGCTACTCCGTGTATTATCCCAAATCCAATAATTACCTGAGTACCAGTACCTACTACGCGCAAACAAACGACAACATCGATCGTATCAGTACCCTGGACACTATTTCCGGCGTTACCACCACCAAACCCATGAACCTGGCCACCCAGCAGAATATGGGCGGTAATGTGTCGTATAGCCTGAATCTCACTAAATGGTGGAAGATCTGGGCGAACCTGAACATAGAATACAGCAAACTGACGAGTATTGCGGTAAATAACGAAAACTTCAGCTATGGCCTGAACGGAAACACCCAATTTCGTTTACCCGGCAAGTTTAGTATTGAATTAGGCGGGCATTTCCGCTCACCACGCATCCAGCCGCAGGGAACGTTTAAGGCCATGAACGGCATGGATCTGGGAATACGCAAGGAGTTCCTGAAAACCAAAGCACTGGTAGTAGCGCTGAACGTATCGGATCTGCTGAATACACAACAGTTCAGTTCCCACTACGAAACAGCTACCTTTATCCAGGACTACGACCGGAAAAGGGCCACGCGCTTTATCCGTCTGAATATACGGTACCGCTTTGGCAAAATGGATCCTAACCTCTTCAAGAAAAAGAAACCGCAGGAAGAAGAAGAGAAACCCGAAGAAGAAAAGCCTAAAGAAGGAGGCGGAAGGTTATAAAAGAAGTACAGGGGCTCCAGGGCCCCTGTTTTATTTTTTCCCGGCCAGCATCGGCACAAAGGAGAAGTTGTCGAACAGTTCCTGCTCGTTCTCTGTTTCACTGATTTTGGTGATGCGCAACATACGCTGCACATCCTGTCCGCCAACAGGAATTACCATTTTACCCCCGATTTTCATCTGCTGCAGCAGCTTTTCAGGGATATGCGGCGCTGCGGCAGTTACCAGCACCTTGTCGAAAGGCGCATAGGTAGACAGGCCCTCATAGCCATCTCCATAAAAGAACCGGAGATTAGGGTACTGGGCTTTAAAAGGAAAGGTTTTTACCTGGTCAAACAGCTTGCGTTGTCTTTCTATGGTAAATACATTGGCTTTCAGTTCGGCCAGCACGCAGGCCTGATAGGCGCTACCAGTACCAATTTCCAACACTTTCTCATAAGGTTTTATTTCCAGCAGCTGGGTCTGGTAAGCCACCGTATAAGGTTGTGAAATGGTTTGGCCCTCCCCGATAGGAAAAGCCCGGTCGTCGTACGCTATACTTTCAAAAGCCGTGTCCAGGAAGAAATGCCGGGGAATATTACCAATAGCCGCCAGTACGTTTTCATCGGTGATGCCTTTCTGACGGATACTATCAACTAACTGTTTGCGTAATCCTTTTTGTTTATAAGTATCTTCATACCGCCTCATGGCCGCAAAATTAACCATTACAGACGATTTTCAATGTTTTTTGGAAGGTGTAATTTCCCACATTCATTTTTTTATTTTTACTTTACAATCCATTTTAGCATTTACGGCTCACAAAAAAAAGACCATGGATATAAATATTCAAAACAAAGTAGCGCAATGGCTCAACGGGAATTATGACGCTGAAACCGTTGCCACATTGAAGAAAATGCAGGAAGGTAACCCCGATGATCTCAACGACGCCTTTTACCGTAACCTCGAATTTGGCACCGGCGGCCTCCGGGGCATCATGGGCGTTGGTACCAACCGCATGAATAAATATACCCTGGGAATGGCCACACAGGGCTTTGCCAATTATCTTAAAAAAACCTTTACCGGGGAAATTAAGGTGGCCATTGCACACGATAGCCGCAACAATGCCCGCTTTTTTGCTGAAACCGTAGCCAACGTTTTTGCCGCCAACGGGATCAAAGTATTTCTTTTTGAAAGCCTGCGCCCTACACCGGAACTGTCTTTCACCATCCGTCACCTGCAATGCCAGGGCGGCGTGGTACTTACCGCTTCCCACAACCCTAAAGAATACAATGGCTATAAAGCCTATTGGAACGACGGGGCACAGCTGGTACCTCCGCACGACAATAACGTGATCCGTGAAGTAGAAAACATCGTTTCTCCGGACGACGTAAAATGGACCGGTGGCGAAGCCAATATCACCCTCATCGGCCAGGAAGTGGACGAGGCGTACCGCAAGGAATTGCTCAGTTTATCCATCAACCCGGATATCATCAAACAACAGCACGATCTTAAAATAGTATATACCCCCATCCATGGTACCGGTATCACCCAGGTACCACAGTTACTGGAACAGTACGGCTTTACTAATGTAAACGTTGTACAGGAGCAGGCTACCCCGGATGGTAATTTCCCTACCGTCGTATATCCGAACCCGGAAGAATCCGAAGCCATGAACCTTGGCCTGAAAAAAGCCAAAGAACTGGATGCAGACATCCTCCTGGGTACCGACCCGGATGCAGATCGTGTAGGCATTGCCGTAAAAGACCTCAAAGGAGAATGGATCCTGCTGAATGGTAACCAGACCGGCGTACTGCTGTTCAACTACATCGTGGAAGGACGCAAACGCAAAGGATGGGCCAAACCAAACGATTATATCGCCAAAACAGTGGTTACTTCCGATCTGATCGATGTATTCGCGGCTAAGAACAATATCACCTGCTATAACGTACTCACCGGGTTCAAATGGATCGCTGACCTGATCCGCCGCAAAGAGCCGCAGGAAAACTTTATCTGCGGAGGGGAAGAGTCTTACGGTTACATGATTGGCCAGAACGTACGCGATAAAGATGCCGTTGCATCTGTAGTGATGATCTGCGAAATGGCTGCGGTAGCCCGTAGCAACGGCAAAACCCTCTTTGAGGAACTGATCGATATCTATGTACGCTACGGTTATTACAAAGAAAGCCTGATCTCTATCACCAAGAAGGGAATGAGAGGCGCCGAAGAAATTGCCGAAATGATGCGCGGATACCGCGAAAATCCACCGGTAACCATCAATGGCTCACCCGTAGTCACCTTATACGATTACCAGTTACAACAGATCAGGGATATCAAAACCGGTGATATTACCGCACTGGATCTTCCGAAATCCAATGTACTGCAGTTTGTACTGGCTGATGGCAGCAAAATATCTGCACGCCCTTCCGGTACCGAACCTAAGATCAAATTCTATTTCAGCGTAAATGCTCCACTGGCTAATGCCGGCGAGTTTGATAACGTGACCGCTGAACTGGATCAGAAAATAAATGGCATTATTCAGGATCTGAAACTGAAATAAGCCCTGTCATCTGCATAAGATGATAAAAACCGGGAATGTTGAAAGAATCTGAAATCTCCTCTTTCGGCATTCCCGGTATTGTTTATATACCCGCATGAAGAAGTTATACCTTATCCTGATCCTGTTGCTGCCTCACCTGGGCAGTATGGCACAAAAGAAAGTGTCCTTCTCCACTATTCCTGATACCACCATCAAATCACGTGTATGGATCCTGAGCGGCGTAACCGTAGCTACTTATGGCGCCGGACTGGCAGCGCTCAATACCGCCTGGTATAAAGGTTACCCCAGGTCCGGGTTCCATTTTTTCAACGACATGCCCGAGTGGCAACAGATGGACAAAGCCGGTCATATTTTCAGTGCCTATTTCATCGGAAAGTATAGCCGGGAAATGTGGCGCTGGTCAGGGTTACCGAGGAAGAAGCAGATCTGGATCGGCGGATTGAGCGGGTTTGCTTACCAGTCGGTAATAGAAGTACTGGATGGTTACTCGTCGGAATGGGGTTTTTCCTGGGGCGATATGGGCGCCAATGCCATCGGATCCGCCCTGCTTATCAGCCAGGAACTGGTCTGGAATGAACAACGGATCCAGTTAAAGTTCTCTGCACATCCCGAACGTTATCCTGACCCGGTATTGCACAACAAAACCAACCAGCTTTTTGGCAGCTCCTTCTGGGAAAGAACCCTGAAAGATTATAACGGGCAAACCTATTGGTTGTCGGTAAACCTGTATTCGTTCCGGAAAGAAAGTCATTTTCCCAAATGGCTGAATGTGGCCGTTGGATATGGTGCACAAAATATGATCGGTGGCCGGGATAATACCTGGACAGACGAGCATGGTATTGACCGCGATTACAGCCATTTACAGCGTATCAGGCAATTCTATCTCTCACCGGATGTGGACTTCACCAAAATACCCACGCGCAAAAAAGGAGTTAAAGTGATCTTCCAGGTATTGAATATGCTGAAAATTCCCGCGCCCACCCTGGAAATCAATTCCCAGGGACGCGTAAAACTACATCCGCTTTATTTCTAGGAAATTTTATTCGAAATACGCTGAAACAATCTCGTCTCCGTTCATTTCCACCAGCACCATGTCCTGCAAGGTAGTGGCCAGGGAATAACCGACGAAGTCGACAGACAGCGGGAAAGATTTGTGCTTACGATCTACCAGCACAGCCGTCTGGATCTTTTTAGGGAGGTATTTGAGCAGTGGCTTCAAAGCATAGAGCATGGTGCGACCGGAGTTGGCCACATCATCTACCACTACAATCACTTTATTATTAAAGTCGATTTCTTCCGAAACAAGGACTTCACCCGGATTTTGCTTATCCAGACGCAGTTCTATGATATGGATTTTCAGGGGGGAGATCTGTTCCAGGATAGCAGCCAGTTTATGGGCAATGATAACGCCACGGTCCCAGATACCGGCTAAAATGATATCTGTTCCATCGCTGTTGAGCTCATAGATTTCGTAAGCGATACGTTCAATTTTCTTTTGAATGATATCCTGTGTTAGAATGATGTTCCTGCTTTCCATGGGTGCAAAAATAAGCAATTCGCCATTAGCAGCTAGCACTTAGCAAAAAAATCAAATACACTAATGCTTAACCGCTAACGGCTGATAGCTAAAAAAGACATAAATTAGAGAGTCAAATCTGAGCTAATGCGAATTGTACAAGAATTATTATTTGTGATCCTGTTCGGGACTGCGGTCTGGTTATTTGCCCAAAAGGCAGGCCGGATACGGAAAAGCATCCTACTGGGACGGGACAAGGACCTGAACGATCATCCGGATCAACGATGGAAAAACCTCCTGCTGCTGGCTTTTGGCCAGAAGAAAATGTTCCGTAATCCCCTCGTGGCCGTACTCCACTTTTTTGTATACGCCGGATTTCTGATCATCAATATTGAAATACTGGAAATTATCCTGGATGGTATCCTGGGCACACATCGTTTATTCGTTCCCGTACTAGGTAGCCTGTACCCGGTGCTGATCAGTTTATTTGAAGTGCTGGCGGTGCTCGTAACGGTGGGATGCGCCATCTTCCTCATCCGTAGAAATATCCTCAAACTAAAACGCTTTATCAGCAAAGACCTCGACGGGTGGCCAAGATCCGACGCCAATTATATCCTGATCACAGAAATAGTGCTGATGCTCCTGTTCCTGACAATGAACTCCGCTGATCAGGCATTGCAGGCCAAAGGCGCTGCACATTATATTCCTACGGGCAACTTCTGGGTATCCGGTATGTTTGCTCACTTCTTCAGCAGTATGTCCGACGGTTCCCTGGAAGCGCTTGAACGCGGCTGCTGGTGGCTGCACATAGCAGGCGTACTTGCTTTCCTGAATTATCTGCCTTATTCCAAGCACCTGCATATTATCCTGGCATTTCCCAATGCCTACTATGCCAGCCTGGAACCTAAAGGAGAAATGGAAAACATGCCTGCTGTACAACACGAAGTACAGCTGATGCTGCAACCGGAACTTGCGGCCAACGCCCCTGCATCTGATACCATGCCCAAATTTGGCGCAAAAGATGTCATGGATCTTACCTGGAAAAACCTCCTGGACGCCTACAGCTGTACGGAGTGTGGCCGCTGTAGCGCTGCCTGCCCGGCCAATATCACCGGCAAATTGCTGTCGCCCCGCAAGATCATGATGGATACCCGCGACCGCCTCGAAGAAGTAGGCCGCAATATCAAAGCTAACGGCGCCTTTACTGATGATAAAAAATCACTGTTACGCGATTATATCTCAGAAGAAGAATTACGTGCCTGCACAACCTGCAACGCCTGTGTACAGGAATGTCCCGTAAGTATCAATCCACTGGATATTATCCTGCAACTCCGCCGCCAGCTGGTAATGGAAGAATCAAGTGCACCCGCAGAATGGACAGGAATGTTCAGTAATATTGAAAACAACATGGCCCCCTGGAAATTCAGTATGGATGACCGGGATAAATGGACCGGGGAATAAATTATCAACATAAAAGAGAGCGGACATTTCAGGAAATTGAAATGTCCGCTCTCTTTTTTAAAACAGTCTGTTACAACTGTACTGTCAAACTTCCGGTAAACCTGCGCAATGCACCAGGAGTAAAAGTTCCAAATCCACCGGTATAATATCGTGTATTACCTGTATTATCTGCTGTTATAGAAAATCTGTAACGGGCATGGCTGTAAAAAAGCGAGGCATTCACCAGCGTATAGCCATCCAGGTAAAACTGTCCGTTGGTGGTGTTGTTGATGATAAAATTTTTCGCGGCATAATTTGCGCCCACGCCAATACCAAGGCCACCAGCCACCTCGTAACTCACATAGCCGTTCAATTGTGTAACCGGCCCTGAATTTACAGGCCTGCGCCCCTGCACGGTGCTGTCTGCCGAAGTCAGTTTACTGTTATTGTACCCAAAACCTGCATTCAAAAACAAACCCTTTGCCGGCCGCGATTGCAGGTCTGCTTCCACACCGTTGCTGTATTGCATACCTTCCTGGATACTATAGGTGGGATTTGCAGGATCCGGCCTAACCGTGTTTTTCAGGCTGATGTTGTAATAACTGATGGTAGCGCTAAGTAAATCTGTGGCCAGCTCCGCTTTTATGCCGCCTTCCAGCTGACTGGCATACTGGGGTTTAAAGGTCGTTATCGTTCCATCCGGCTGGGTTGTTGGCGCTACGTTCTGGAAACCATTCGTATAGTTGGCAAACAAAGAAAGCCTGTTTTTCAACAACTGATATACCAATCCAAACTTTGGCGAAAAGGCGGTCTGCCTGTAATTCCCTGTTGGAATACCCGTGGTAGTATTGGTCGTTCCCTTGTTGTCAAAATAATCTGCACGAAGACTGGCCATCACATTCAAACGGTCGGTAACATCCAGCACATCAGATATATATACCGCATAAGTATAGTTGGCGCTGGAAGTATAGGCAGCACTATATTTACTCAGTTTTGTATCAATAGCTGAAGTACTGATGGCGCTGTAAGCCGGCATTGCGCTGTTCAGGTTCAACGTGTCAAAGGAAGCACGGCCTCCTCTCCCATTCAAGGCATTCGACGAAACATTGGCAGTTTGCTGATAAAATTCGAGTCCTGCCACTATCCGGTTACGTAACATTCCGATTTTAAAATCACCTGTAAAGTTTTGCTGCACCTGGTTCGTCACGTATGTACCTGTAGGGTATTGCGTCACATTCCTGGCGAGTAAGCTATCACCTTTAGCTACGCTAAAGGTCAGGTAGTTCCCGGTGTTTCCTGCTCTTGTACTGATCAGGTTTGTCTGGGACATCCATTGGTCGGAAATTTTATAATTTATCTGACCATAAAAACCGGTATTCGGATTTTTCAATGTGATGCTGTTATTGCTGTAAGACTTTTTATAGTCCAGCCCCAGTTCGCCCGGAGTAGCCGCCCAGGTGCGTGTTGAACCGGTTTGCTTAGGACCTGTTGGTATAAACTGAGGCATAGAAGTACTTTCCCGCAGGTATATTTCTGCGTCCAGCAGGAAGGTCAGCCTGTTGCTGGCCTTATATATAAATCCCGGCGCAATAAAAGTGCTGCGCAGGAAGCCCGCGTCCTGGAAGCTGCCTTCGTAATGATAGGAAGCATTTAAACGCATCAGGGCGGTATTATCTTTATTCAACGGCGTATTCACATCCGCAGTAAATCTGCTCAGTCCATAGCTGCCGCCCTGGTAGCCAATCTCCACCAGGGTACTGTCGAAAGGCTTTTTGGTAATCCGGTTCAGCACACCTCCAAAGGATACAAGTGAACTTCCGAATAAAGTACCGGAAGGGCCTTTGATAACAGACAACTGCTCCAGGTTGGCAATATCGATATCACCGGTCACATAGGCAGCTACGCCATTACGGATATAGTTCCGGGTATTAAATCCCCGGACGGTGTAATAAGAAGCTGCAGCCGCCCAACCTTTACTGACACCGGGTGCATTCCGGGTAATGATACTGTTGAGATCCGTCAGGCCCTGTTCCCTGATAAGCTGTCCTGATATAGAAGCTACCACCTGCGGATTTTCCAGGTAACGCAATGGCAGCCTGGCGCTATAGTTACTGGCCCTGTCCTTTGAACGGAGCAACTGCGTACTTATATTCACTTCACTCAGTTGCTGCGTATAGCGATGTGATGGTACATTTTTCAAGGTATCGGCCGACTGCCCCCAAACCGGCATTGTTCCCAAAAACAAAAAAATAAGCGGTAAATATCTCATGATCCTGTTTTGTGGGCTAGTCTTTCTTTTTTGAGCGCTGAAACTTCATGCCCGCAGGAGCTACCGGCCAGGCCTCTTCCCTGTGTGTATTGTATTGCATACCGCGTGCTACCATCGCAGCTATTTTTTCGCCACTGTAGCGTTCTACCAGGTGGAGTGCCCCATCTATGCCCGATGTAACGCCTGAAGTAGTAATAATATGTCCTTCATCCACATATCTCACATCTTTTATTAAAGTAGTATGGGGGAAAGTCTCCTGGAAATCATCTGCCACAAAAAAGTGGGTGGTAGACCTGATCTGATCAAGCGCACCTGTTCTGCCAAGTAAATAGGCGCCTGTACAAACAGACATTGTTACGGCCGCGCTGTCCTTGTATTTCCTGATAAAGGAATACATCGCGCTATCTGTCCGCAGCGTCTCTATCACCGTCATACTTGCACCGGGGATCACCAGTATATCCGGCTTCGGCATATTGGTGAGCTGATATGCCGGTTTGATGGCCACCTTATCTGATTCCGTATAGATCATTCCGGGTTGAAGCGATACGGTGTAAACATCATACTGTCCACGGGTAACACCGGCAGCTTTTACAAATACATCGGCCGGGCCGGCAAAATCCTGCAGTTCTACGCCCGGATAAAGCAGTACAGCTACCTTTACAACCGGTGTTGTCTGTGCGTGAAGGATACCTGTGAAGCATAGAAATAAGGCGGATAAAATGATTGTTCTCATTATTTACAATTATGAAATGGAAAAGACGACAGGTATCTTAATAAAGAATACCAGCAATTATTTTTTCAGGTCAGCATCAGCGGAATAGTTAGCTACAGGAAGGAGGATGGAAGCAGGTGCGGGGCATTTTAAAGACAGCGCTGTTATTCTCCACAAAATGTATTTTAGTGGTAATAACGGGTATGGGTATATTTAATTTAAAAGAAGCATCGTTACAGGTAATCAGTTCATACCTGTTATCACTTTTTTTATCGGGAGATTTATTATCTCTGTTGTCTTCCTGTTTCAGCCTTTTCATCATCTGGCATTTTCCGTTGCAATGCATAGACGGACGGGCTTTATTCTCACATTTCTCTGCAAAAGCGCTGGTATTGGCGTAGTAATCAACAACAATAAATACCCGGCTGAATGATTGCGTCATCAACGCTATCATTAGAAAAAGTACTGTTATTGATTTAAGAAATGACACCCTTTTTTTTGAGGTCAAAATTATTATTAATAAGGGGGAAGTTAAAATGATGATCGTGATAATAGTTTCATTTATCGGGACAATTACGTTTGAGCGTCAGGGTGAAAAATCACGTTGCGGGACGGGGCGATGAATGATTTAAAATTTGTGCAGTTCTGTTTTTTATCTTTATATTGAATTCGTCTTAAAGATATAAGAAACAGGCAGGTGTCGGAATTCAAAGGATACACCCGGAATATTAGACAGTTGCATAACTTTTCGGCTTTTCATTTGATTGCATGCAATCATTTTAGGTATTAATTAAAAAATCAAAGATGCATATTAAGACAATGGCAGAATATGCCGCAAACGGTGAAACCCCGGAAGTACTTTTCTGGGTAGGATGTGCAGGGAGTTTTGATCAGCGTGCCCAGAAGATCACCCGGGCCTTTGCGACTATCCTGGATAAAGTGGGTGTCCGTTTTGCGATACTGGGAAAAGAGGAAAGCTGCACCGGAGATCCTGCGAGGAGAGCTGGTAATGAGTTCATCTTCCAGATGATGGCACAGAACAACATACAGTTAATGAATATGTACGCCGTACAGAAGATTGTTACTGCCTGCCCGCATTGTTTTAATACGTTGAAAAACGAATACCCTGCATTGGGTGGTAACTATGAAGTGATCCATCATACCACTTTCCTGCAATCGCTGATAGATGAAGGCAAGATAAAAATGCAGGAAGGCGGCTCTTTCAAAGGTAAAAAGATCACTTACCACGATTCCTGCTACCTTGGTCGTGCCAATAATATATATGAAGCTCCCCGCAAAGTACTGGAAACCCTCGATGCGGAGCTGGTGGAAATGAAGCGTTGTAAAAGTAAGGGGCTTTGCTGTGGCGCCGGTGGCGCGCAGATGTTTAAGGAAGAAGAAAAGGGCAGCACCCGGATCAATTTCGAACGCGGCCATGAAGCCGTGGCTACCGGGGCCGCTGTGATTGCCTCTAATTGCCCGTTCTGTATGACCATGCTTACAGACGGCGTAAAAGAAGCCGGGAAAGAAGACTCCGTACAGGTGCTGGATCTGGCAGAATTAATTGCGGCGAGTATGAAATGAATCCATTTACCTAAATTTGTGACATGAATACCAGCAACATCTTCCCTTCAGGCTTTTCTCCCGCCTCCAGGGTTTGGATATACCAGAGCAACAGACCATTCAATGAACAGGAGATACTGGAAATCAATGAACAACTGCACCAGTTCACAGCACAATGGAACGCCCACGGCGCACCGGTAAAAGGCTGGGGACAGGTAGTGCTGAACCAGGTAATTGTTTTGATGGCCGATGAATCGCAGACGACTGTAAGTGGCTGCAGCACAGATAGTTCCGTTCGGATTATCAAGAGTATCGAAAAACAGTATGAGGTAAATATGTTTGATCGCCTCCTGCTGGGCTTTATTGTAAAAGATAAAGTACAACTATTACCCATGGCCCAGGTGGCCTATGCCCTTGAAAAAGGCTACATCGATGAAAATACGGTTTACCTGAATAATACGGTGTTAACCAGGCAGGAACTGGATACCCAATGGCTGCAACCGCTGAAAGATAGCTGGATTGCGAAAAAGCTGGGTGTAAAGACAGCATAAATCTTTAGCCGGCCTTTCCGGTTTATTTCCGGGTTTTTAATGTTCTTTCATATAGCATTGTGCTAAAACAAATGCTGTAAATGAACATTAAGGATCCGGAAATACTATTTTCTGCCATTCTGTCATTTTGTTGTTTTTATTACCTATTTTTGCCTTCCAAAATTTTTGTCAGGATGCTTGATCTGGATACCAAAGTGCATGATGAAAGTCGCCAGGGAGAAGCTTTTGCTCCTGAAACGACTGGCACCCAAACATATACTAAAAAATTCTACATCGAAAGTTATGGCTGCGCCATGAATTTCAACGATAGTGAAATCGTAGCTTCTATCCTCGGAGAAGAAGGCTACGGCCCTACCCGCAATGCCGAAGAAGCCAGTCTGATCCTCCTGAATACCTGCTCTATCCGCGAAAAAGCAGAGCAGACCGTCCGTAAACGTTTAACTGAATTCAGAAAAATAAAACAGCAGACCCCTGGTATGCTGGTGGGCGTTTTAGGCTGTATGGCCGAGCGTATTAAAGGCAAACTGCTGGAAGAAGAAAAATTGGTGGACCTGGTAGTGGGTCCGGATGCTTACCGCAGTCTTCCAGCACTGATAGCAGAAGCCGGCGGCGGACAGAAATCGGTGAATGTATTGCTGAGCCGCGAAGAAACCTATGGCGATATCAGTCCGGTGCGACTGGATAACAACGGTGTTACGTCCTTTGTATCCATTATGCGGGGATGTAATAATATGTGTTCCTTCTGCGTAGTACCGTTTACCCGTGGCCGTGAACGCAGCCGCGATGCATATTCTGTTGTCAGGGAAGCCGCCGAGCTGTTTACCAACGGCTACCGCGAAGTGACCCTCCTGGGCCAGAACGTAGACTCTTACTACTGGACCAGCGACGATGGCAGTGAAACCATCACTTTTGCGATGCTGCTTGAAAAAGTAGCCCTTATCAATCCTTTGCTGAGAGTACGTTTCAGCACCTCCCATCCAAAAGATATCACAGATGAGGTACTTTTCATTATGATGAAGTACGATAACATCTGTAACTATATTCACCTGCCCGTACAAAGCGGCAGTTCCAGGATCTTACAACTCATGAACCGCACCTATACCCGCGAATGGTATATTAAAAAGGTAGCGCGTATCCGTGAGCTGCTCCCCGACTGTGGCTTGTCTACTGATATCATCACCGGTTTCTGTACGGAAACGGAAGAAGATCACCAGGAAACAATGACCCTGATGGCACAAACCCGCTACGACCTGGCCTATATGTACTTCTATTCCGAGCGTCCCGGTACGCTGGCGGAACGCCGCTACACCGATGATATTCCGGAAGACGTGAAGAAAAGAAGGCTGGCGGAAATAGTGGAACAACACCGTAACATTGTACAGGAAAACATGTTGCTGGAAGTAGGTAAAACCTTTAAAGTACTGGTAGAAGGTACTTCCAAGCGTTCCGAAGAACAGCTCTTTGGCCGCAATGATCAGAATAAGGTAATCGTTTTTCCGAAAGAAAACTTTAAAAAGGGTGATTACGTTATGGTGAAGATAGAAAGTTGCACATCGGGCACTTTAATAGGAAAAGCAGTGGTATAACAGCCACTAATTTAAATCATCAAACATTCGAATAACCGCTTATGGACATACAGGCTATAAAAAACAGGTTTGGCATTATTGGTAGTAGTCCCGCACTCAATTACGCATTGCAGGTGGCTGTTCAGGTGGCCAATACTGATCTCACGGTACTCATTAACGGGGAAAGCGGTGTTGGTAAAGAAGTATTTTCTCAGATCATTCATGCACTGAGCGCCCGTAAGCATAATCCATTTATAGCCGTTAACTGCGGCGCCATTCCTGAAGGCACCATCGACTCCGAATTATTCGGTCATGAGAAAGGATCTTTCACCGGCGCGGTAGACAGCCGGAAAGGATATTTTGAAACGGTGAACGGAGGAACCATTTTTCTGGATGAAATAGGTGAGATGCCTATGGGTACGCAGGCAAGGTTGCTGCGTGTACTGGAAACGGGTGAATATATCCGCGTAGGTTCTTCCAAAGTGCAGAAAACAGATGTACGCGTAGTAGCGGCCACCAACCGCGATCTGCTGGAACGTACCCAGCAGGGCAAGTTCCGGGAAGATCTGTACTACCGTCTCAACACCGTGCCTATCCGGGTACCGGCGCTGCGCGACCGTAAAGAAGATATTCCTTTGCTGTTCAGAAAATTCTCGGTAGACTTCTCCGAAAAATATAAAACACCTTCGATACAACTGGACGAAGAAGCCCGTAATATCCTGGTGAATTATCCCTGGAGAGGAAATATCCGTGAACTGAAAAATATTGCAGAACAGATTTCCGTTCTATCTTCAGATAAACTGGTAACGGCCAATGACCTGAAACGTTTCCTGCCGGATCAGCCGGAAGTAAACCGCCTGCCTATGCTGGCAGCGCCGCAACAGAGCAATGACTTTAACAGTGAAAGAGATATTCTGTACAAACTTTTCTTTGACATGAAGAAAGATGTAACAGAAGTAAAAAAGATGTTCTTCGATATCCTGCAAAATCCGACGATGGCGCATACGGCGGAGTATCATGCCGATAATCACGTGCTGCACAGTTATCCTGCAGCCTCAGAAATGAATACACCCGCCAGTCCTGGTTTGAATAATGCACAGCCTATTATCTTATCGGACAACAAAATTGATCATCACGAAGAAGTAGAAGAAACCTTGTCTATTGCCGACAAAGAGAAAGAACTCATTGTAAAAGCGCTGAAAAAACATAAGGGCAAACGTAAGGATGCCGCGCTGGACCTGGGTATTTCTGAAAGAACGCTTTACCGCAAACTCAAGGAATATAACATCGCCGAATAAACGAATTTAATATCAGCACCACAATGATCAGCAACATCAGAGTATATATAGCCATCGCCGTTATGGCAGTATTGGCAGGTTGTTCTGTAAAGTATTCCACTACCGGGGCCAGTATCGAACAAGGCGCCAATACAGTGAATGTACGCTTTATCGAAAACAGGGCGCCCATCAATAACCCGACCTTAAGCCAGAAACTGACCCAGAAACTCCGCGATAAAATTACCTCCCAGACTCGTCTGACCCAGGTAGTTGAAACCGAACCAAGGGCAGATTATGAGTTCAAAGCTACGATTACAGGCTACTCTTTCTCGAATGCCGCCGTTACCAATGTGGATCAGGCAGCTACCTCCAGGCTGAATGTAACTGTAAACGTGACCTTCATTAAAAGGATCGGTGATAAAAAAGGATTTACGCAATCTTTCTCCCGTTCTGCGGAGTTTCCGGCTTCCCAATTGCCCAGTACCGTTGAAAACAATCTGTTGGAATCCAATATTATCCCGGGTATCACAGATGATATCTTCAACAGGGCCTTTGCGAACTGGTAATGCGTAATTCATTTTTTATTACATTAGCAACCTATGACGGCAAACAGGATTATAGCACATGTGTTTCTACAACCTTCCCTTCAGTTGGTAAATGAAGCGGCAATGGAGCAGCTGGTGGCGGATCATCCCTATTTTTCTGCAGCCCGCCTGTTGCTGGCAAGGAAAGTATACCAGCAAACAGGGAATCTTCAACATCCTGCAGTAAAGAAAGCCCTGCTCTATGCAGATCAGCATCATTACGCCTGGCAGCTGATCACAGAAGAACAGGTATTGCAGGTGGTAGAAAACCGGGTGGCTGCCATTATTCCGGAAGATACCCTTCCGGTAGATGCACACAACGGATTGCCGCAAAACGGCAGCCCGGCAGCAGTTCTCACAGAAGAAGAAACTCCTGTGGCGCCGGAAATCATACCGGCACCTGTCATTCCGGATACACCGGAAGCGGCGTTCGCCCCGGATATACCGGCTCACACAACAACAGCCCATCACAACGTTTCCGAAGCCAGCGCTCCGGAAGCAGAAAATATAGCATTGGAAGTAATACATACAGCAACGGAATCCGAAACAATAGCATTGGACGCCATTATAGCAGCACCGGAAACGGAATCTGTATTGGAAGAAGCCACAGCAGCAGATATAGTGGCGGACTACACACCCGAAACGAAGTTGGCACCGGAAGAATTACCGGCTCCCCCTGAAATAGAAACAGCTGTGGCACCCGCGCCCGTAGCGGATTTTGAACCGGAGGACACTACCCCGGCCACACCGGCAGAAGTACTGCCGCCACCAGTGGAAATGCCATCGCCGGCAGAAGATGCCGAACAAACCTCCGGGCCTATCAAAATATTCCCGATGGCTACTGCTGACGAGGAAACGGAACTGGTGTTCCAGCCCCTGTTTACCGATGATTATTTTGCTTACAAAAGACTGAAAAATCCCGAAGAAGCAGATGATCTGAACGAGCAGGGCGCGGCGGAAATGAAAAGCTTTACCTCCTGGCTGCGGCAAATGAAGGATAACTTCGCCGGCAGAACCAATAAAGACTGGTATCACCAGCAGCTACACCGGATCTATGAGGAAGACGAGGAACCGGAAGTATCTGAAACCGTAGAGAAGATGGCCATGGACTCCATCGTTTTCAACAATGATATTGTTTCTGAAACCCTCGCAGAAATCTGGGTACGTCAGCAACAGTATGGAAACGCGATTAAGATATATCAAAAATTAAGTTTGCTTAATCCCGACAAAAACGCTTATTTTGCGCAAAAGATATTAGAACTAAAGTCAAAAACAGACAAAAATAAACAGTAATTTCTATGTTGATAATTTTTGGTATCCTGATCATATTAGCCTGTGTGTTGTTAGGCTTCTTCGTGCTGATCCAGAACCCTAAAGGTGGCGGACTCTCCGGCAACCTCGGTGGTGTTGGAAATCAGGTGATTGGGGTGCGTCAGACAACTGACGTATTAGAAAAAGGTACCTGGATACTGGCCGCTCTGATTGCAATATTATGCCTCACTGCTCCTTTCTTTATCGGTAAAGGCAGCAAAGTACAGCAGATTGCTCCCAGCGCTGTAGAAAAAGCTTCTGCGGGTCAGCCAATAGCGCCTCCTGCAACTCCGGTAAACGTACCAGCAGGCAACACACCGCCTCCAGCTCCGGCTAAGTAATAACATTATCGGAATAATAATATTTGAAACCTCGCCGTTAAAAGCGAGGTTTTTTTTAATGGCAACCAGCGGACTATATTGAAAAACCAGACAGATCCCGCTTTTGCCCCACTCGTCACTTCCAATACTATCTATGGCTAAAAAAAGCAAAACTTCCAGCACAAAATCGGTCTGGATAAGACGGATACTGGTCATGGCCGGTTGTCTGGCCGCAGGAGCACTGGTATATACCTCTTACCGCGTATTTGGCCCCAATACCAAGGCATTCGGGGACAGTAAGTACTTTTATGTACACACCAACAGCACCTATTCCAATGTACTGGACGGATTGGAAGAACAGGGAATCATCCGCAACCGGAACAGCTTCAACTGGGTAGCACAGCAACTCGACTATCCCAACCGCGTAAAAGCCGGCCGTTACAAGATCTCCCGTGGAATGAGCAACTTCGATATTGCCAGGATGCTGCGCTCCGGAAAACAAACACCCGTAGTGCTGGTGATCAATAAACTGCGCACCAAAGACGATTTCGTCAGAAAAATATCCAACAACCTGGAAGCGGACTCCAATGTGCTCCGCTCCCTCATGAAAGATCAGGTGTATCTCCGCCAGTTTGGCCTGGATAGCAACACCGTTATGTGCGCTATCATCCCGAATACGTTCGAGTTTTACTGGAACACCGGCGCAGAAGCCGTCTTTAAAAAACTGGAAAAGGAAAGGGAAGAATTCTGGACACCGGAAAGAAAGGAAAAAGCTTCAAAACTGGGGCTCTCTATCAACCAGGTATCCATACTCGGTTCCATCGTGGAAGAAGAAAGCAATAAAAACGATGAGAAACCACTCATCGCCAGCGTATACCTCAACCGCTACCGCAAAGGAATGCGCCTCCAGGCCGATCCTACTGTGAAATTCGCGTTGCAGGACTTCGGATTGAAACGCATCCGGGAAAATCATACCTTGTTCGATTCACCGTATAACACCTACCGCTACGAAGGTTTCCCGCCGGGACCCATCTGTACGCCATCAGAAAAAACTTTAAATGCAGTGCTGAATACTCCGGAAACAGATTACCTTTATTTCTGTGCCAGGGCCGATTTCTCCGGCTATCATGCTTTCGCAGCCACCTATGCCGAGCATCTCACAAACGCCAGGAAATACCAGGCAGAACTGAATAAAAGAGGATTCTAAATAAAATAACAGATTTGGCCTTCAGACCCGAAAACATCATTTTCCGCTCAAAACCTTACCGCCGCCTGGTGGAAAGGACAAAAACACTGATCCTGCCCGGGTTTGAAGGCCTGCCTTTATACGATGTACTGAAACAATTCGGACAGGAAACCAAAAACCGGGGACTGGGAGACCGTGCAAGGGCCATCTCCTTCAACTTCCTCCTGGCTATCCCCCCCTTTTTTATCTTCCTGTTCACCCTCGTGCCTTACATCCCGGTAAAAAACATAGAGCCTACCCTCTACGACCTGGCACAGGACCTTACCCCGAACTACAATACCTATATGATTGTACGGGGAATGATCCACGACTTTCTTTACACCCATCGCAACGGGTTGCTTTCTATCGCGTTCCTGATGGGCTTTTTCTATTCCTCCAACGGGGTTATGGGCATCCTGCGCTCTTTTAGCAAAATACAGGGCGCCGGCTTCCGTAAAAGGAAATGGTGGCAGAACCGGCTCATTGCGCTGCAACTAACCGCCATACTGGTGCTGCTCCTGCTGATCACCGTGTCCCTGATCATTGCACAGGGCGCCACCCTGCGCTGGCTGTTTAACCTGATCGGCATCCAGAGCACCCTGCTGAGAAACGTGATCGACATGGCCCGCTGGGTATTGATCATCATGCTTTTCTATTCTGTCAATGCCGTTTTATACCGCATCGGCGCCGCCACCACCCGCCGGTGGAAATTCATTACTGCCGGAGCCACCGTGGCCACCGTTTGTATGATCCTGGTGACCATCGGGTTCTCCTGGTTTGTCAATAATTTCGGTAACTATAACAAGATCTATGGTTCTATCGGAACCATCCTGGTACTTATGCTCTGGATTTTCCTCAACTCGTTTATCCTCCTCGTAGGATTTGAACTCAATGCCAGCATCCGTACCGTCAGCGATGCCAGGCAGGAAGAAAAAGCCGCACTTTTATCTGCCTGATGCGGACCGGAAATCACTTGTTAAATATTTTTATTTTATAATTTTTCTATATATCTTCAACAATTATTTGCTCCCAAAAAAGCAAATACTACTGTCGCATTTACTATATTTAGTCAGGACCTGAAAACCGTCTGCTATGATTAAGTCCATTTTTTATTTATCCTGCTGTACTGCATTGTTTTCTTCGTTTCAACCCATCCGCGAAACACCGCTGGAACCCGGATCACTCTTACCTAAATCAGATGTTGTATGTAAAGATGTTTCCGGAAAAAACATCACCCTCAACGCCGCAAAAGGAGCCAACGGATTACTGGTCATCTTTGGCAGCAATGTTTGTCCTTATATGATCCGCAACCAGGAAAGATTACGGGATATATGCACCTACGCTGTCAAGAATAATATCGGCACTGTAATGGTCAATTCAAATGAAGCCCACCGTAACGACGCCGATTCATACGACGAGATGAAAAAGTACGCTGCCGATCAGCATTTCAGCTGGTACTACATTTACGATAAAAATTCTGTACTGGCCAACGCATTCGATGCTAATCACACACCGGAATGCTACCTGTTTGATAAAAACAGTAAGCTGACCTATAAGGGAGGAATTGATGATAGTCCGGGGAACATGGAAACAGTAAAAATACAACACCTGAGAAATGCCATCAATGAAATGCTGGCCGGGAAAACAGTTACGACCAACACTTCCAGCAGCCTGGGTTGTAATATAAAACGTAATTTATAACCGCTTTTTTATCCGGATATTTTGTTCCGGGAGATATGTACCGACACAAAATATCCGGATAAAAATCAATGCCCCTATTGTCCTACCAGGAAAACAGCATTACTGAACAACAGCTTGCCATTCTCCCAGAAACTTCTGAATAAAGGATTATCCGCCAGGATAACAATTTCTCCGTCGCCCATCTCTTTCACCCCAAACAACAACCCATCTTTTAATTGCTGACGGGTATCTGCACCTACAAAGCCACTCAGATAACTATCTTTCTTTAACACACCTACATTCCAGCCGCCATTCTCCATAAACTCGTACAGATTGGCGTCCTGTTTCAGGGTGTAATAAATACCTGCATAGCCAAAGGCCAGCGGATGTGTGGTATCCAGCTGTACTTTGTAAATCGCGCCTGGAATAAATTGTTTGATGCTCTCCCGCTCCCGGTTGGCATATGGTTTCAATGCTTCGTAAGGACGCGTGGAAACTGCTTTTTCTTTGGCTTCCTTATCCTCCTCTTCCTTCTTCAACTTAATGCCCCACTCGCCACCAGCCAGTTCAGCAGCCGCACTTTCCAGCGCAATCAGCCGGCCACCATTCTTCACCCATTCCTTTAATTTATCGGAAGCCGCTTTATCTGCCAGCATTTTATAATCGCCATCCGGTAAGATCAGCACATCTGTCTGATCCCAATCGATATCATCTGTATTTCGTTCATCCACCACCGTTATCGGAAAATCCAGCTGCTGCTCAAAGAAGTGCCATATTTCTCCCATGCCGAGCGAAGAAATACCCCTTCCGCCCAACAAGGTAACATGAGGCTTTTTAATGAACCGGATCTTGTCGGAGCCAAAGTCCATACCCTTATCTACAAAGCCGCTCGCAACTGCATCGAGAGAAATTTTAAACTGATTTGCCTGACTCGTAATGAAGCGGTCGAACTGATCGCCTTTCGCAGTATTACCTGCACGGGTAATAATCAGTGTACCTGCGGGAAAGTCTTTTCCGCCCACGCTGAACGGCGTTTCCGTAAAGCGCACTTTAATATCATTCTGTAATAAAGAGGACAGGAACTTTACGTCGCGTAAACTATTCCATTGCGCCAGATAAGCATATGGCTTCTGTGCAGACAAAGGTGTATTGTTCCGCACTGCCGGAGCATCTGCCGCAGGTGTGAGCGGCGCCTTTACAGCAAAGGAGGTTAAACCATAAGCGTAAGGCAATGCCCATGCGGTAATATCGTAAGTAACCGAATCTGTTAAGTGAGATACCGGCTCAAACAATACCCGCAGCATATTGGAATGCGGCTGAAATGCATTGATCACCAGGTCTTCTTTATCAATAGTAAACGTTTCTGTTTTGCCGGTGAAGTAATTGAAACCACTGGCACTGGCAGCATTGGAGCCAAAGCCAAAGGCAATATTGTTTTTACGCAACAGCTCTGCCAGGGAATTGAGTTTCTCTGTGTTACCACCCGCTTTTACCACATAAGACTTATACCCGCCCTGTGGATTTTTCTTTGCTGCTTCAAAATATTGCGTGTATTCGCTGATGATCTTTTCCGCCTGTTGAGATGCCACTTCTATGGTAGACATACTGGTAGTAAAGTGATGCGCAATACGATCTGTGAGCGTGAGCGTATCACCATCTTTCTTCAATACGGCCACGCCGGCACGTCCGCTGCCGCCTTGCTCGTAAGTCATGCCGATAGCACCGTTGTACATCGGGTAAGTATCACCATAACTCGGATAAAACAGGTCAAACCTTTCTTTGGTGAAATACAACCATCCCTGCTGATCAAAATATTTTGCGTTATTCCTGCCGATCAGCACCTGCAGCTGGCGCTGCCAGGGCGTAATAGCATCATGAAAAGGTTCTGCTGCGGGCGCAAAATAATAAGGCGCCTCTATTTCCTGTTCATGGAAATCTACGTGCAGCTGTGGCATCCACTGATTGTATTTCGCTACGCGTTGCTGTGATTCCTTTTGCGTTTGCCAGGCCCAGTCGCGGTTCAGATCAAAGTAATAATGGTTCGCCCTTCCGCCCGGCCATGGTTCGTTATGTTCCCTGGACCAGCGGTTTACATTAGGCTTTACACCACGGGTATTGTTGTAGAAGTTCACATATCTTTCGCGGCCATCGGGATTCAGACAGGGATCGATAATAACGACCGTATTCTTTAACCATTGCTGCGTTTGTGCATTGCCGTTATTCACCAGTTCATACAGCGCCTGCATGGCTGCTTCTGTGGAAACGGCCTCATTACCATGTACATTATAACTCAACCATACAATCACCGGCTGGCTCCCGTTGGCGCCGCCTTTTGCATTGGACATATCCAGGCTATGCTGGCGGATCTCTTCTATACGGGCCATATTTTCAGGAGAACCAACAATTGCCATAAGCAGCGGCCGGCCTTCATAAGTAGCGCCATACTGCTCCAGCTTCACATTTTTTGCGGTAGCAGCTACCTGTTTAAAATAATCTACCACCCTGTAATGTGGCGTAAACTGTGTTCCCAGGGGATAACCGAGAAACTGATCAGGTGTAGGTACCTGGGCGTTGGCGGCGAGAAAACCCAGCATAACCAAAGCCATTAATACAATTCTGCGCATAGAAAGCCTGCAATTTGATACGGTAAGTTAGGAATTGTTTTCCGGTTTATCGTACTGCCGGTACAGGTAGGTGAGTAAACCGGCTTTTCACTGTTAAACAGCCCGTTACGAGCAAAATGGCCACTACGGGCCGGCATAGGTATTTCATAGGGAAACGGAAATTATAATTTCCTTAAATTATTAAATTTCCTATAATTCCCGGCATATCTTAATTTCGATCCAAACAGATACCCATGCGTTTCCTGATTATGCTGGGGTTGACGGTATGCACTTTACAGACCGCCTGTGCCCAACAAACGATAAATGATTTACATCCCTACGACTATAGTATTGAGAAAGATATTAAAGTCCTTCATGGCGCCGTGGTATCTGCCCATCCGCTGGCCAGCCGTGTGGGCACTATCATCCTGTCGCAGGGTGGTAACGCTGTAGATGCCGCCATTGCCACACAGCTGGCACTGGCCGTGGTATATCCCGGCGCAGGCAACCTGGGTGGCGGCGGATTCCTGGTAGCGCACCTGAAAAATGGCCGCAATATCGCAATCGACTACCGCGAAACTGCTCCCGCCAAAGCTCACCGCGATATGTATCTCGATTCACTCGGCAATCCCATCACGCAGCTAAGCCTGGATGGCCACCTCGCTGCCGGTGTACCCGGTACCGTAGCCGGTTTGTTTGCTTCGATGAAATATGCGAAGCTTCCCTTCACCAAACTCATAGATCCAGCTATCCTGCTGGCAGACAAAGGATTCGTGATCACCGCCTCTGAAGCCGAAAACCTCAACAGGGACAAAGCGGATTTCGAACGGCTCAATACCGCTAAAACAGCCTTTATCCGTGACCAACCCTGGAAAGCGGGTGATACCCTGGTGCAGAAAGAACTGGCACATACCCTCACGCTTATACGTAATAAGGGAGCAGCCGGGTTTTACCAGGGAGAAACCGCCAACAACATCGTGGCTGAAATGAAACGCGGTAATGGCATCATGACCCTCCAGGATCTTAAAAACTACAAAGCAAAAGAAAGGACCGCCGTAGCGTTTAACTATAAAGGCTATACGATTGTTACCATGCCCCTGCCCTCCAGCGGCGGAATCTGCCTGCAACAGCTGATGGGAATGGTTGAACCCTATCCCATTTCACAATGGGGCTTCCAGTCGCCACAAGCCGTACAACTGATGGTAGAAGCTGAAAGACGGGCCTATGCCGACCGCGCAAAATTCCTGGGCGATCCTGACTTCGTTAAGGTACCCATCTCCCAACTGACAGATAAAAAATACCTGGCTGCCCGCATGCAGGATTTTACACCCGGTAAAGCAGGTTCCAGCGAAATTACCAAAGCCGGTACCTTACCGGAAAGCGAAGAAACTACCCACCTCAGCATCATTGATGCAGATGGGAACGCAGTAGCAGTCACCACTACCCTCAATGGCCATTACGGCAGCAAAACAGTGGTGGGCAAAGCAGGATTCCTGCTCAATAACGAAATGGACGACTTCAGCGTGAAACCCGGCGTACCCAATATGTACGGCCTGGTAGGCACCGAAGCCAATTCCATTGCACCTGCCAAACGGATGCTCAGCTCCATGACACCTACACTGGTGTTGCAGCAAAACCAGGTGCTCTATTCGCTCGGTACGCCGGGCGGCGCCACCATCATTACTTCTGTATTCCAGACATTGATCAATACACTCGAATTTGGCCTCTCTCCTTCAGAAGCCATCAACAAACCTAAATTCCACCACCAATGGCTGCCCGATGAAATTGCCGTGGAAAAAGATTTCCCCGACAGCACCATACAAGCCATCGAAGGAATGGGTTATAAAGTAGTGAAACGCGGCTCCATCGGCCACACGGAAATTATTAAAAGAGCGCCTGAAAGCCGCTTCCTGGAAGCATCCGGGGACAAACGCGGAGACGACAGCGCCGCAGGATATTAATTTAAACATATTGACATGGCTATTCAATCCATTTATTTACAAAGCGCCTTAAAACGGCTGGAAATACACCGGGAACTCGGACTTAAAACAATGCAACGTCTTAACATCGCGCAATTAAACTGGAATCCGGAAGGAGCCCCCAACAGCATTGCTATGATTGTAAAACACCTGCATGGAAATATGTTGTCGAGGTGGACCGACTTCCTCACCACCGACGGAGAAAAGCCGGGCCGCGACAGGGACCTCGAATTTGAAGAAAGCGACATCTCCGCCGAACAGCTGCTGCAACTCTGGGATGCCGGCTGGGATTGTATGCTGAACGCCATCCGCAGCCTGCAGGAAACAGACCTGGACCGCACCGTTTTTATCCGTAATGAACCACATATTGTGATCGATGCCATTAACCGGCAACTGGCACATGTGCCTTATCACGTGGGACAAATTGTGTTCCTCGGGAAAATGATCCTGAAAGACAACTGGGAAAGCCTGTCCATCCCGAAAGGAGGATCGGCAGCCTACAATAAAGCAAAAACAGGGAACTAATATTCATGAAAATACGACCTCTCTTTCCCGTTATCGCAGCCTTGCTCCTGATCACCGCTTGTCAGGGCAAAAAGAACAATGAACTGCTGATGAATAAAAAATGGCGGGTGTATGATGTGAAAATTCCACCGGAATCTCCCATCAGCAACACACAGTACATACAGGCACAGGACCTGAAAAAAGGCTACTACCGCGATGCCTATTACCAGTTCCTGGACAAGAACGTTTTTGTAGCTACCATTGCCGGCAGATCCGACACCGGGAAATACTTTATCCTGAGCAACGGCGCCATGATTTCTGTGACCGCTAAAAACGGCGACCGGAAAGTGGAAAACCTCGTCACCATCACCCGGTTAACAGAAGATTATTTCGACATGCAGGTTACTTCCACCGATTTCCAGTTTATCTTATGTACTAAGAAAGAATAAACTTATGTTGTACACCGATCATACACCTGGAAGAACAGTAACGCTGGATGGGCGCAGCTGCCTGTTCTTTTCGGGGTTTGCTTACCTCGGACTTCATCATCATCCCGTATTCAAAGCTACGCTGACAACCGGTATGGAGAAGTATGGCCTGCTTTTCCCTTCGTCCAGGGCGGCTAACTTACGTTTATCTATCTACGAAGAGATAGAGCATGCCCTTGGCAAGCATTTACAGCAACAGGCCGCCGCGGTTTTCTCCTCAGGTTACATGGCGGCACAGGCGGCAGTACAGTATGCACTCGCTACGCGGCAACCACTATACGCACCCGACGCGCATCCTTCTCTGTGGTACCAGCAGCCCGTGTTGCCGGCCATCAGCCGGGAAGAGTGGATCACGCAGACCATCGAAAAAGTAAATACCCATCCGGATGATCATTTCGTGATTATCACGGATACCGTGAATCCGCTGACCAGCACCATTCACCCTTTTCATTGGCTACAGGAACTACAGCGTAAAGTATTGGTAGTAGCAGACGATTCGCATGGTATCGGGATACTGGGCCCCACCGGGCAGGGCGCCATTCATTTCCTGCCGGAAGCTCCCACTGTCCGTTACCTGCTCACCGCCTCCCTCGCAAAGGCATACAGCCTGCAAGGCGGTGTAGTGGCCGGTCATGCCGCAGATATTATGGCATTGAAACGATCGCCCCTTTTTTCCGGCAGCACGCCCATGATGCCTGCTGCGGCTTACGCATGGCTGCAATCCGGTGAACTGATACAGAAAATGCAGCGCATCCTCCAGCAGAATATCGCGTATCTGTTACATTTAACCGCCAATACCGGGGTACATAATCCGCATGGACTACCCATGTTTATTCTGCCTTCCGGTACAGCACTTGTGCAGTACCTGCAAGACAGGGACCTCGTCATTTCCAGCTTCCCCTACCCGCTCCCGCACAGCGAACCGATAAACAGGGCCGTGGTATCCGCGCTGCATCTGCAGGAAGACGTGACCACCCTGCACCAGTTTCTCCGGGAATATGGCATAAAATAAAAAAGGATGGCCCATTGCGGACCATCCCCCCTATAGTGATATACTCTTTCTTATGGAGTAGTTTTAATTGTTTTCGGTAATCTCAGTTCCACTACATACACACCCGCTTTCATCAGGCGGAAAGCAAACAGCGGATTCACGCTGCCGATCTTACTGGTCAGGTTCTTATCTACCGACAGGAAGCTCGAAGGAATACGATAATACATCAGGTAGTTCCAGTTGGTACCACCGCTGGAATAGCGGCTCAACGGAAACGGCGCAATTTCAAAATTACAGATCATCGCTGTATCCGTGTATTCAATTGGATGGAACCTGGCGTAGTTCTCAAAAATAGGGCGGTCGCCACGTTTAATGATCTCTCCTTTCTTCGGATTAAATGGTTTACCATCTTTATCCGTAATCTTCAGGATTACAGAAGCACCGCTTTCACTGACACGTGTAACAGTCATTGAAGCAGCTCCCATGGGAACAGTAGCAGAACCATCGTCCGGGAAGAAGTTGCAACCGGTAGTCATTTCCGTTACCAGTGGCGGATCAATGGTGGTAAGCATCCCGATGTTTTTGTACACCTTCGAACCCGCCACGTTGGATACTTCAATATCATATTCATAGTCGATACCGAGTGGTAAACTGTCGGTAGCACCGTTAAATACAAACTGGCCACTGGTCAGGAATACAAACGGCTGCAGCTTTTTCAGCTCCCTTTTCTTATTTACCAGTTCAATGGTGGTATCTGTAGCCGGATCTACCGCCGCCGTATACACGTAAACAGGATATTCCTTAAAGAATTCATCCGCATGTTTCTTGTTGTCTATTCTCCGGATGTCCAGCAACTTCACAGTCATTGGTTGGGTAGTGCCATCCGCAAGAATTGCACTGGTTTTCTGGAAAGCATTACCACGTTGCACCTTGATCGGCGTATCAGGAATGTACAAACCATCACTCAAAAAACCTTCTTCTATTTTTTTACAACCGGTGATCAGCAGACCAAGCAGTACCGCCGCTCCCAGGTATTTCTTTACATTATATTTAACTGACATAGTGTTCGTTTTTTGAAAGTGATTATTTCCAGTAGAATACATGGTTGTTTTGTACTACGTGCAGCACACCTGTTTTAGTAATAATACCGGTCGTCTGCAACGTGTACTCCTTGTCCTTGTCTTCATCCGGGAATTCATCCGGACGTGGAACAGGATCGAGTCCGTGAATCACTTTTACAATCGCCATTAATTTTACACCTGCGGCAAATATGCCCCCAAAGCCACCGTTCACCAGTTTGAAGGCAAAGTCTTCGCCCACTTTGTTTTTGTATACCTGCGCATCCATGGAGAGATCTGTTCTCACAATCTTCCCCTGGAAAACATACGCCAGCAGCGAATCCCGCAGCTCAGGCGCTTTAAGGCTATCGATGGTATACTTGATGTTTTCATTGTTGGTAGCCGCCTGCAACGCCTTTGTACGACTGGCCAGGAACAGCTTGATAGAATAGTCTGTTGGCGCAGCAAAAGTGACATCGCTGTTGATGGTTTCCTTTAACCCTGCTTTATCTATCAGCAGGATCAGGGTATCGAAATCAGGATTGGCCTTCAGGTAGTCGTAAGTAGTGAGATCGGTGTGGTCATTGGCTACGCTGCCACCAATGAAATGATCATCCTTTTTGCAGGCAGCCAGTAATACGGTGAGCAGTAAGATGCCCCATCCTGCGCGTGTAAATATTTTGAGTTTGTTCATGTCGAATACTTTTTAAAAATTCAGAATGCTATTTCACTTTACCGAGCCAGAAAGCGTTCTGGGTCACCACGCTGTTGTTCAGGAACAGAACACGCCCTACCGGCCATTTCCAGCCACCCGCATTGAAACGGTCCTGTGGAAAAATACCACCGGCATTCATGTCCTGGTTGGTGAGGAACCCGGTGCGAACGAGATCATACCAGCGTTGTCCTTCTCCATACAATTCACGTGAACGCTCCAGGAAAGCTTCTTCTTTGATATCGGAAACATCTTCCGGCAGAATAGGATCGGCGTGTGCACGTACTCTTACCAGGTTGATATCTTTCAGCGCGGCGCCTATGTTTCCCTGGTCTGCATAGCCTTCTGCACGCAGTAAGAGTAAGTCTGCATACCGCATCAGGATGATGTTGGCATCTACTGCTGCATCGGTGAAGTTCCCCGGATTTTTATAGTTGATGTTTTCGCGGTTAGGCCCTGCGAACTTGCACATCATTACACTGTACTGATCATCAGCATCCAGGTTGGTAAAGTAATACTGGCGGCGAACATCTGTCGACTCCTCATCATACAGCATATTGATCAGGTCTGTATTGGGAGCGTCTATCTTGCTGTTCTTGTTGGTGATAAAAGGCGTTTTCAGGATATTGTAATAGAACCCTTTTTCAATCTGCTGTTCACCGTTAGCCACCTGCATATTGATTTCAAATACCCCTTCCTGTGATTTACCGTGGAAGATCTTTGGGTACATGGTGGCGTCCAGCAACTGGTACTGACCGCTTTTCTCTACAGAATCAACTGCTGCAATAGCATTGCTCACATCAGATACCACCTGACCCTTGTTCAGGAAGTTGCGCCACATGTAGGCGTGCGCCAGCAAGCCAAAAGCAGCGCCCCTGTTTGCCCGCACGGCTCTTTCACTACCATTTTTATATTCCCATGGCAACAGTCGGATCGCATTTTTCAGATCTGCGATACAGGTGTCCAGTACTGCCTTCTCACTGATTCTTGGCAGGTTTGGCGCATTCACCGGATCAGGATCATATTTGGTGACCAGCGGCACATCACCCCAGATACGCACCATGTACAGGTAACTGAAAGCACGCATAAAATAGGCTTCTCCCAGGTAACGGTTACGTGTTTTACCAGGTGCATCAGTGAACTGCGCATCCGGAATATTGGGAATATTATGTAACATGATATTCGCCTGGGTGATTACTTTATAGTAGGGCGTCCAGTCGTGATATGTCTCCAGATAAGAGCCCAGAAAATCGGCCGTGTTCAAACCATCACCGCCTTTTATAAGGAACCTTACATCATACTGGTTGTAATCAGAAAACTCAAAAGCAGGCAACGATCCATAGGCAAAGTGCGACATATTCTCGTTGTACTCTGTATTGGAGGTAAGCGCTTTACGTAACAGGGCATAACCGCCGGCCACTCCCTGCTCTGCATCCCGCTGGTTCTGCCAGAAAACAGAATTGTAGGGAGAGTTGATCGGGTCCTGGTCAAGGAGTTTTTTACAGGATACAAACGGTGATAACAACAGTCCTGCACCGAGTACCGTGAATATATTTTTCAGACAATTCATAGCGACTTCTTTTTTAAATTAAAAACCAACATTTATACCCAGGGTAAACTTCCGTGGAATGGGATAACCACCACCGGTATACGTACCTTTTTCATCCACTGCTTCTGCATCCGGCACACTGGACTTCTGGAACATCTTCACATTATCACACACGCCATAGATCTGGAGTTTGGAGAGTTTTAAATGTTCGAGAATTTTCGGGGAGAAGGTATAGGCCAGGTTGATATACTTGATACGCAGATAAGAACCATTGTCTACAAACGCAGAAGAAAACGGCAGGAACTGGTAGTAGTATTTGGTGCTGTAAGGAATTACTTCTGCATACTTGGCATTATCGCCCTCTTTATGCCAGCTATCGATGGAGTTGGGATCCACGGCGGCAATGGTAGCATAGTCGTTGGTGATAGCAGCCAGCCTGTCGGACATGTATTTATTGTAGATATCACGTTTAAGGGTAAACGTAGTATACACCTGTAAGCTCCACGGACCATAAGAGAAGGAGTTAGAGAAGCCACCGGTGCAGGCAGGATTGGGATTACCGGCGCGTACCTTGTCATTCCAGTCCCATACATCATAATCTCCGTTCTGGTCTTTCCAGATAAAATCACCTGGTTGTACCGTGTGGTTACCATTCCAGTAGGTCAGCTTTTCACCGGTGTAAGGGTTAAAAGGAATATCCTTGGCAGAGGAGTAAACACCTTCATTTTTGATCAGGTAAAACTCATTGATCGAACGCCCTTTGGTCAACACGTAAGTCATTTGCGTAGTATTATCCGGCACAATCAGGTCGCGGTTGCCATTGGGCAATGCCACGATCTGGTTTTTGATAAAAGACAGGATCAGGGAAGAGTTCCACTGGAACTTGCTGTTAGGCGGTGTGATACGGCCCTGGATAGTAAATTCCATACCGGTATTACGTACATCTACCGCATTGGTATTTACTTTTTCATATCCTGAAGTAGAAGGCAGCAACAGGTTGAATAACATCTTGGAAGTACCCCTGTTAAACGCGTCTACGGTCACATTCAGCCGGCCTTTGAAGAAACTCGCGTCCACACCGATGTTCGACTGGATCGCCTGTTCCCAGGTAAGTCCGTCCTGTGCCACGCCGTCTTTGAAGTTGGGCGTTACGGCATTCACACCATTATAGGTACCGGCAACGGAGCCGCCATAACCGCCCTGGTTAATGCTGTAGGTATTAAACTGCAGATAGTATTGAGACGGCAAGCTTCCGGTTACACCATAACTTCCACGGATCTTGAAATATTCCACCCATTGTTTCAGCGGCGCCATGAAAGGCTCTTCTGAAATATTCCATCCGGCGGATACAGAAGGGAAGTAACCCCATCTGCTGTTGCGGCCGAAGCGGGAAGAAGCATCTGCGCGGTAAGCAAAGGACAGGAGGTATTTTTCCTTGTAGTCATAGTTCACACGGGAGAAGAAAGACAACATACCGGCCGACTGATAATCAGAACCGGATACCAGGTTGCCATAAACATCTCTGTACTGCAAATAGTTCAGATCGTAGCCCTGTACCACTTTTACGTTATCGTTGCTCAACGCGCCACTACCGATGCCGGTATATTCGTTGCGGATATTGTTGATCGTATTACCTAACAGCACGTTTAAGTGATGATCTTTGGTAACCACATCCGTATTATAACTCAGGGTATTGTCGAGGTTCACATTTTCATAGCGCGATTTACTGCTCTGTGCATACGACAGGCCGGCGAGGTTCAGTTCTCCCGGCCGAAAAATATCGCGGCTGTTT
Organism: Chitinophaga arvensicola; assembly: GCF_900110835.1. Lineage (GTDB taxonomy): Bacteria > Bacteroidota > Bacteroidia > Chitinophagales > Chitinophagaceae > Chitinophaga > Chitinophaga arvensicola. The sequence goes on along the minus strand of NZ_FOJG01000001.1, from coordinate 3,091,177 downwards.
ACGCTGGACTGGATAGAGCCGATGGAAGCAAAACGCAGCTTTTTACTGATCTCATAGTTGAGGGTAAGACTGGCCGTAATGTCATCATTGATATTCCTGTCGCGGCCTGATTCCAGATCACCGGTAAAGTTCTTCCGGTCTATGTCTCCGATATTAAACAGGGAAGAAAGGTATTGTCCCTGTTGTAAGGGGATAACATCTTCACCAGGCGCCACACCTCTGCCACGTGATCTGTCGCCACGGCTCAAACGGAACAGGGAAGACACATTCAGACGGGAAGACATTTTCACCCCCATGGCCGCAGATACGGTGTAGCGCTTAAAGCCGGTACCACGGATGGTTCCGTCTTCATCGTAGTAGTTGCCGCTGATGCGGTAGTTGGTAGTTTCAGTAGCACCGGAAACAGACATATCATAGTTCTGGATTATACCGTTGCGGTAAAAGAGATCCTGCCAGTCGGTAGCTCCGTTGAAAGATGGATTCAGACTATCTGTTAACATGATGGGCAGTATGGTGTGCCATTGCTCGTCTGTTAAATTTTTCTTGAGATAATCCATCTTGAACCATCTTTCTTCTGCGCCTCCATATACTTTTTCAAACTTTGGCTGTTGGGTCAAACCTGCATAGGTTGATAAATTCACCTGTGGCTTTCCCAGCTTACCACGTTTGGTTTTCACGATCACTACGCCATTGGCGCCACGGGAGCCATAAATAGCAGCAGCGGACGCGTCTTTCAGGATGTCGATCGATTCAATGTCGTTGGGATTAAGACCGGCAATATAGTTGGTACCGGTATTGTCAAATGCGGCCGCATCATCCATGGATACCGGGATATCGTCGATTACAAAGAGCGGGGAGCTCAAAGTACGGGCGGCACTGGCATCCCGGCTGATAGCGGTATTTCCTCTCACTACGAATGATCCTCTTACGCCTGGCTCACCGGTAAAGTTCTGTACGTTCAAACCGGCTGCACGTCCTTGCAACAGCTGATCAAAACTTGGGGAAGGCAGGTTCTCGATTTCTTTTCCCTTTACGCTGGAAACGGCAGCAGTAACGGTTTTACGCCTTACTTCCTGGTAACCGATCACCACTACGTCTTTCAGACTTTTGGCATCCGGTTTCAGAGAAATGGTGTAGGATGTTTTGCCCGATAACGCTACTGTTTGCGTTTCAAAGCCTATAAATGAAATAGATAACTTATTGGAATTGCCTTTGAGGGTGAGGGTAAACTGGCCGTCCGGCGATGTTGCCGCGCCATTGTTGGTACCTACCTCTTTTACAGATACACCGGGTAGCGCCCCTCCCTTGTCATCCGTAACGGTACCTGAAATTTTTCGCTCCTGGGCCCATACCTGCAGGCATAGGAATCCCATTAGCGCTAATAATAGCAACTTTTTGTGCATAGATTCTGGTTTAATAAATTATTCTGGAATGATCAGGCTGATAGACTGAATGCCTAATAAAATTGGTTCACTGTGATTTAATCGTTGTTCCTGTTATTTGATGAATTGATAATTGATGATACTTCGTTGTTCGGTTGAATAAATAAATTGTTCCTGTTTGGTTGACTAATCTGTTTGGTTGAAAGAAATTGGTTCACTGAAAATGCTACTCACTTGCTCTTCACGGTAATGCTACCCCGTGCTACTTTTTCATTGTTCTGAACGAAATTTAGAAATGTTAAAGTTTTCCTAATAGCGCCGGCTCAATTCATGACAATTTCATGACTGATTTTTCCATGTCTGACCTTGCCAATTTTTCTTGTGCATATATTTGAAAATCAGCATAATACGATCTTTACATCAGCCACACTACTTAAAATAACACCATAAAATAACAATATAGCATCACTATATTATTACTCTCCCGACAATATCATGATAATCATAGTAAACCTGTTTTACCAATGCGGTGCTTATAACATATCACTCACGGCCACCTATATACGAAATCATTTCATCCACGTCTATCGACGGTTGAACCGGAAATCTATCTTATTTATCGGCTAAATGGCATTGACTGCCAACTATTAATTATTTTTGCCGGATAAACTTTGCCGCCTGAAAAAAGTACGGAAAATATCATCTGTCGTGTTACTATGTTTGTTAGGCCTTGTCATTCTGATTGGAATACTGGTAAACATCCCCGTGGTGCAGAATTTCCTCGTACATGAGGTAACCAGCCGGCTCTCGCAGCAGCTGAAAACACGCGTGGAAATTGACCACGTGACCTTCCGGCTGTTCAACAGCATGGAGCTGCAGGGAACACTCATAGAAGACCAGCATAAAGATACCCTGCTCTATGCAGGTAAGCTGCAGGTGCGTATTACCGACTGGTTCTTTTTTCAGGACAAACCGGTGATCAAGTTTGTAGGACTGGAAAATGCACAGGTAAACCTGCTGCGCTCCCGCAAAGATTCCGTGTGGAACTACGCATTTATTGAGGCCGCCTTTGGCTCTTCGGCCCCTGATACCAGCCATAAGCCTTCTTCCGGCATCTCGCTGGATCTGAAAAAAATTGATCTGAAAAACATCCGGCTCAACCAGGTAGACGCCTGGGTGGGTGAAGATATGCGGGCATACGCCAAACGCATCTACCTGGATGCCAAAAACCTGGACCTCCAGAAACATAACATCGATATTCAGGAACTTACCCTGACCGAGCCGAATTTTATTATCAGCAGTTATGCCTCTTCTCCCCTGCGTCGGCGCCGGGTAGCCAGTACCAACCACCCCGTACCGGACACGGGGCAGTTACAGCAGCTGCGATGGAATAATGCCAACTGGAAACTGATCGTAAAGGAACTCAATATCAAAAACGGCATTTTCGGGGTAGATAACCCCGACGACACCACGAAAATAGAAGACGGCTACTTTGCCCCCCATCATATCCGTTTCAATGAAATCAATCTCTCCCTCACCAATACCAGCCTGGTAAAGGACAGCGTGATCGGAGACCTGACCCTGCGCACCAAAGAACGCAGCGGCTTTGAAGTAAAAAAATTAACCAGCCGGTTTAAAATGTCGCCCGTGGAGATGGAGTTCTCGCAACTCGACCTCGAAACAAACCGCAGTCATATCGGCGATTACTATACCATGCAATACAGCGACATCAGTGATATGAGCGATTATATCAATGATGTGTTCATGCAGGCCCGGTTCAAAAACTGCCGCCTTTCTTCAGACGATATCGCCTTCTTTGCCCCGCCCCTGGCCTCCTGGAAAAAGGAAATTACCCTGAGCGGTAAAGCCAGAGGACCGGTAAGCAACCTGAAAGCATCCGAAATAGACCTTACCGCCGGCAGCACTACCCGTCTCAAAGGAAGCCTGGAGATGCGCGGTTTGCCCGATATCTTCGAAACATTCATCGACTTCCATACCGAAGAACTAGTCACCACCGGTAAAGATGTAATGCAGATCATGCCCATCGTAAAGGATATTGTGAGCACCGTGCGCATCGATCGGCTGAGCGCGATCCGCTTCCAGGGAAGCTATACCGGGTTCATTAACGACTTTGTGGCCTATGGCCAGTTCCAGACCAACCTCGGTAAACTGAATTCGGATCTTAACTTTAAAACCAGCCGCGATATACCGGTGTACTCCGGAAGTCTCAAGGCCACCAACTTCGATATCGGCAGTCTTTTCGACAACACCAACCTGTCCACCATCTCCATGGATGCCAAGGTAGACGGCGCCGGCTTTAATTTCAAGACGCTGAAAGCCAGTGTAGATGCCGATATACAGGAGATCTCCCTTTTAGGTTACAATTACCAGCACATCAAAACCAAAGGGGAAATGAGCCGGAAATTTTTCAACGGCTCCCTCACCGCCAATGATCCTAACCTGGATATGGATTTCGCCGGTACCATCGACTTTAACGCCGCCCTTCCGGAGTTTAAATTCAACTCCGAAATCCGTAAAGGCGACCTGAAAGCACTGCATATCACAGAAGATTCTGTAACCCTGCAAGCCAAACTGGACCTGAACTTCGTGGGCAGCAATATCGATAACTTCGACGGTACCGCCAGGATGTATGAAGTGTCTGTTTTCAAAGACAACCGCCGCCTGGAATTCGACTCCCTCTATGTATCGTCACACATGGTGGATAACCAGAAACTACTGGAATTTACCGGCAGTGAAATCGCCGGTTTTGTAAAAGGTCAGTACAGCTTCCTGCAACTGCCGGATGCATTTCAACTGCTCCTGAATAAATATTATCCGAGCTTTTTCCCGGCGCCACAGAACAGCGTCATTAACCAGGACTTTACCTTTGCCTTCAATCTCGGTGAAGTGGATAAACTGCTGAAAGGCTTTACCAACCAGTTCTCCGGCTTCGATGAAAGTAAAGTAACCGGCGCCCTGAATACGATGAATGGCGGCAACCTGGCCCTGAACATCCAGGTACCCGAAGCCGGCTATCAGCAATACCATGTACAGGATTTACAGATTAAGGGAGATGGTAACTTCAATAAAGTCAATATCAGTACGAGCATCGGCAAAGTCCTGTCCGGCAAAAATGTAATGCTCGAAAATCCACTGATACTGGCCAGTTCCGGACATGATACCTCGTTCGTAAAAGTAGACCTCGCAGCAGAAGACACCTCTTCCCTGGATGGCTTTTATGCCCGCATCATCACGGTGGCAGATGGTTTGAAGATCAACTTCCTCAACAGCGCCTTCACGGTAAACGAACGGCAATGGAATGTAACTCCCGGCAATGAAATCTACTGGAGCAAACACTTTCTCACGGTAAAAAATTTCAGGGTTACCCGCAACGACCAGAGCATTACCGTAGAAACCAATGAATATAATCCGGACGAATCGAAGTTCATTGTTACACTCAAGAACCTCAACCTGGCGGATGTTATTCCTTCCCAGCTCATTACCACACGCATTGAAGGGATTACAGACGGCACCATCAATATTGCAGATCCTACCCAGAACCTGGATATCAATACCGCCCTGAGAACAAGACAGCTGCGTATCGACAATGACTCTATCGGCATCTTAAATGTAGATGGCACCTATCACCACCGCACCGGTATCGCTACCTTCAATGTGCAATCCGACAACGAAGGGAAAGCATTCCTTGCACAGGGCAGAATCGGGTTTTCAGCAGCCGATAACGGCATTGATGCCAGCGTGAAACTGAATGGCACCTCTATCAGCCTGCTGAATAAATACCTGGCCGGTTATGTATCCAATCTAACCGGTACCGTTACCGGTACTTTAAATGTAGTAGGCAGCACGCAGCAACCTTCTGTGAAGGGTACGCTATCACTCGATACGGTGGGCGTTACCGTCGATTACCTGGGTACCCACTACCGGATTCCCAAACTGAACATCAATGTAGATGACAACCTGATCGAATTCGGCAACTTTGTGCTGATAGATAAATACAACACCAAAGGCACTGCCAGCGGCTATATCAGCCACGATCACTTCGATAAAATGAACTTCGACTTCGACGTTACCGGCCGTGGGTTCCTTTTCCTCAATACCGCCGCCACCGACAATGATCTCTTCTATGGCGACGTGCTCGCCGATGGTAAAGTGTACTTCTCCGGCCCCATCAATGATATGCAGATGCATATCCTGGCCCGCCCCATCAAAGGCACCCACTTCTACCTGCCCATGTCCGACAGTAAGGATATCGGTAAATACGATTACATCACTTTCAAAACATATGGTACTGAAATCGCTGAGAAGAAGAAGAAAAAGGATAATACCAAACTGACCGTAAAGCTGGATATCGCCGCCAACCCGGATGCGCAGATCGATGTGATCCTGGATGCCACCACCGGCGATATTATTTCCGCCAATGGTACCGGTAACCTCCAGATAACCGTGAATACGGAAGGCGACTTTACCATGTTTGGTAACTATGAAATCAACAACGGATCCTATAATTTCACTTTCCAGCGGCTTACCAGCTGGAAATTCGATATAGAAAAGAACAGTACCATTACCTGGAACGGCGATCCGTCGGAAGCCCGGGTAAATATTATGGCCAAATACTCCCTGCCAAAGGTGAGTTTATATAACCTGGTAGGCCAGGGTACCAATATCAGCACGGATAAACTCGCCACCCGTACCGAAAAAGTGGATGTAGAGATCAATCTCCGTGGCGCCCTGCTGAAACCGGATATTACCTACTCGATCCAGTTGCCCGAAGTGGGCAGCCTCGCATATGAAAGTGGTGTAGCCGCTCACCTGAAAGAAATCAACAACGACCAGAACAAGGCACTGTTTCAGGTATGGGGACTGCTGTTCTCCAACCAGTTCCTGCCGGATGATGCTACCACCACAGCAGCCGCCAATGTAGGTATCACCGGTAAAAACAGTGTGGGACAAGCGTTATCCGCCCAGGCCCAGGCCATTCTGAACAATATTACCGGTGTACTGCTGAAAGGAAGCGGGATCGGTGTGAATGTGAACTACCGCGCCTATAACGTGGGCGGACCACAGGACAACTCTTCGGTAGACCGTAACCAGGTAAGTGCCGGTATCACCAGCAACCTGTTTAATAACCGTTTCCGCCTGTATGCCGGAGGCGATTACGACTGGGGTAAAACAGCCACCTCTGCCAATACCAACCGTTTTGCGGGCGACTTCCGCATTGAATACCTCCTGACGCCGGATGGACGCTTCCGTATCAATGCATTCAGTAAAACAGATTACGACGTATATAACCTCAACAACCGTACGAAATCAGGGGTGGGTATTTCTTATATCAGGGAATATAACCGTTTCAGTGAATTGTTCAACGACAGCCGCCGCAGGCGTACCCCGCTGATGGATTCTCTCCGCAGGGCAGCAGCACTCAAACAGGAGCAGGAAGATTCTACCAAAGTAAAAACTGATACAACAGCCATTCACTAAAACAGCAAAGGGAGCAAATCTGCTGTTAAGCAGACTTACTCCCTTGTGTGGTTTATTTTACAGGAAGTTCTATCCATTCCTGCCTTACGCGGGCTCTGTATAGACGCCGAATTATCCTTTCAAAATATCGTGACCCAATTTATCTCTCTTGGTTCTTAAGTAGTTTTCGTTGTGCGGGTTCGGGTGAATCTCGATCGGCACATTTTCCACCACTTCCAGGCCGTATCCATTCAAACCTGCGCGTTTACGCGGGTTGTTGGTGATCAGCCGCAATTTGCAGATACCGAGGTGACGGAGGATCTGGGCGCCAACGCCATAATCACGTTCATCCATTTTAAAACCCAGTTCCAGGTTGGCTTCTACGGTATCCATGCCTTCTTCCTGCAGCTTGTAGGCTTTCAGTTTGTTCATGAGACCGATACCTCTTCCTTCCTGGTTCATATATAATATGAGTCCCTTTCCTTCTTTTTCTACCATCTGCATGGCGGCATGCAGTTGTTCGCCACAGTCGCAACGCAAAGAATGGAGAATGTCTCCTGTCACGCAGGATGAATGTACCCTTACCAGTACCGGTTCATCCTTTTCCCAGTGGCCTTTTTTCAATGCCATGTGAATTTCACCGGAATTGATCTGTTTAAAGGCGATCAGTTCGAAGTTACCATATTTGGTAGGCATCTGTACTTTCACCCCTTCCTCGATCAGCGTTTCAGTGCTGAGGAGATAAGCGATGAGGTCTTTGATGGAGATCAGTTTCAGGTCGAACTTCGTGGCTATTTCGCGCAGTTCCGGCAAACGGGCCATGGAACCGTCTTCATTCATAATCTCTACCAGTACGCCGGCAGGTTCGAATCCTGCGAGACGGGCCAGATCGATGGTGGCTTCCGTATGGCCGGAACGACGTAATACGCCGCCGGTTTTAGCTTTCAGCGGAAATATGTGACCGGGTTTACCCAGATGTTCCGGTTTGGTGTTGGGATCAATAAGCGCCTGTATGGTTTTGGCTCTGTCGTGTGCAGAGATACCGGTAGTGCAACCATGTCCCAGCAGATCTACAGAAACGGTGAACGGGGTTTGGTGCAGGGCGGTGTTGTCACGCACCATGAGTTCCAGTCCCAGTTCTTCGCAACGCTCTTCTACCAGCGGTGCACAGATAAGCCCACGGCCGTGGGTACTCATAAAATTGATGATTTCCGGTGTTACATTTCGTGCTGCCGTAATAAAATCACCTTCATTTTCACGGTCCTCGTCATCTACTACGATCACCAGTTTACCGTTTTTTATATCTTCTATTGCTGCTTCTATTTTATCTAACATATATATACTCCCTCCGGGTCAGTAATGTTGAATTGCGCAAAGTTACGACATATACATGTGAAAAGTAATCACGGATGACAACTGGAATTGTGTTAAAATAATGTTGCAGTAATGTTAATTACACAGTGTGATTTTAACATATAAAAAATATCAACAATTCCAAATCCCTGCAACACGGAAAACCCCATAAAGTTCAGTCTGGTAAAGGATTTTTCCCATTATTAATATTGCACATTTGAGGAATCATAATTTTTAGGCATTTTATTGTAAAATCCTACTGTTTAAAGGCTTTCCCCTAGATCCCATCCAATATTTTATAGTCCACTTGAGATATTCACAGTGTACTTAACAATTTGTTAATTTCAAGTTAAAGTTATAACAAGAAAATTAACCAACTTTGCGGCTGAAACAACAATTTCTTTGCTTTATGGGGTTAAAAAAATTACTCTTTACATTTTCATTACTACTCTCGGTTTTTGTAACCTATGCGCAGGTGACCACCTCCAGCATCTCCGGTGTAGTAACTGACTCAAAAGGCCAGGGCCTCATCGGGGCTACTGTAAAAGCCACCCACACACCTACCGGAACAATTTATGGAACAACCACCCGCAACGGTGGAGAGTTCACCATCCCCAACATGCGTGTTGGCGGACCGTACAAAGTTGAAGTATCTTTCATCAGCTTCGGTACCGAAACTTACAACGACATCTTCCTGAAACTGGGTGAGCCGTTGAAATTAAATGCAAAACTGTCTGAAGGCTCTACCAGCCTGAAAGAAATCAGCATCACTGCTACTAAAAATACCACGAAAGGCAACGGTGGTACTGCCATGAACATTTCCCGTTCACAGATGGACAACATCCCTACTGTAAACAGAAGTGTACAGGACTTCGTACGACTGAGCCCACAGGCCGCTGTTTCTACCAATGGTAAAGACGGTTCTCCAATGGGTATCTCCTTTGGAGGTATGAGTAACAAATACAACCAGTTTGCGGTAGATGGTGCGGTTACCAACGACGTATTCGGTTTGTCTGCTTCCGGTACCAATGGTGGCCAGGCAGGTGCAAACCCTATCTCCATGGAAACCATCGATCAGCTGCAGATCGTTCTGAACCCTTATGACGTGAAGCAAAGTGGTTTCACCGGTGGTGGAATCAACGCCATTACCAAAAGTGGTACTAACGAACTCCACGGTGCTGCATATGTATTTTACCAGGATCAGGGTTTAGTTGGTAAAGCTCCGGATTCTACCCGCTCCAAATACGGTTCTTTCAGCAACAAGATCTTCGGCGCCAGCTTAGGCGGTGCGATCATCAAGAACAAACTGTTCTTCTATGTAAACGCTGAAAGATCCAAAAGAAACAACCCGATCGATTATAACCCCGCTGCAGGCGCTAACAAAGTTTCCCTCGCGGAAATGCAGAGCATCGCCGACTACCTGAAAAAATCCTTCCCGACCTACAACCCGGGCAGCTTTACCGATCAGGAACGCGAAAAGCCATCTACTACCCTGTTTGCACGTATCGACTGGAACATCAACAGCGTACATAAACTCACCATCCGTAACAACTACCTGGATGCCAGCGACATGATCGCCAGCAGAGCACCAGCTACTGCTACTTTTGGTAACGCGAACTATACTTTCCCTTCCAAGAGCAATTCCACCGTACTGGAATTAAACTCCAACTTCTCCAACAGACTGAGTAACGAATTCAGGGTTGGATACAACGTGGTGAAAGACAGAAGAAAATACCTGGGCGATCCGTTCCCGGCTATCACTATCAACGATAATGGTAACACCATTTATGTAGGTACTGAACCATCCTCAGGTGCCAACGCACTGGATCAGAACATCTGGACATTCACAGATAACCTGACCATGTACCACGGTAAACATACCATCACAGTAGGTGCAAACGCCGAGTTCTATAAAATAAAGAACACCTTTATCCAGAACGCATTCGGTGCTTATACCTATAACTCTATCGCCAGCTTCATCGCCGGTGGTAAACCAACTGCTTACTCTATCAACTACACCACTGCCGACTCCCTGAACAGAGACGGTATCGGTTTCAAAGCAGCACAGGTAGGCGTTTACGCACAGGATGAGTGGAATATCCGCAGAAACTTTACCCTGACTTATGGTGTTAGAGTAGACATGCCGTTCTTCCCGACTACCCCTCCTAACAACGAGAACTTCGAAAAGAACCCGGCATTTGCAGGTTATTCTACCTCTACCATCCCTAAACAAAAACTGCTGATCGCTCCACGCGTTGGTTTCAGCTGGGATGTTACCAATGATGGTAAAACTACCATCCGTGGTGGTGTAGGTATCTTCACCGGTCGCGTACCATTTGTATGGATCTCCAACCAGTATAACAATACCGGTAACATCTATACCAACATCAACCTCAGCTCCGCTCCGGGTAACACACCCGTACCTGCCGGCCTGACACTGAAATACGATCCGAATGATCCGTTCTACGGTCAATACTCTGCCGCTGGTGTAATTGCTGCTGGTGCGAACTTCAACCCCGCTGCATCCAACATCAACCTGACAGACAAAAACTTCAAATTCCCACAGGTATTCAAAACCAACCTCGCTGTTGAAAGACAATTACCATGGGGAATGAGAGCATCCATAGAAGGTAACTTCGCGAAAACGCTCAACAACGCTTACTGGACGAACCTGAACGTTACTCCAACCGGCGACAGCATCTCCATGGGCGGTCCGGTAAAAAGACCAACCTGGAAAAGAGTTACCACCGACTTCGGTCCACAGGTGCTCCTGATGAAAAATACCAGCGACGGTTATACCTATAACATCTCCGGTGAATTGTCCAAGTCTACCAACAACGGTTTCTTCTTTAAAGTAGGTTACTCTTACGGCGATTCTTACGCCCTGAACGACGGTACCTCTTCTACTGCCAGCTCCAACTGGCGCTTTGGCCCGAACATCAATGGTTTGAACAACCTGGAAATGGCACGTTCCAACTATAGCATGGGCAACCGCGTACTGGCACTGGTTTCAAAACAGTTCAGATATGGTAAGGACAACAAATTCAGCACTACCCTGACCCTGTTCTACAACGGTCAGTCCGGTATCCCTTACTCATGGGTTTACTTCAACTCTGTTGATCCAACCGGTGACGACCTGGGTTCCAGCGGTAACAACGACCTGATCTACATCCCTACTGCTTCTGAAGTACAGAACATGACATTCAGACCAATCACTGCTTCTGCTACTTCCACCTACACCCGTTCTGAAGCAGAACAGAGAGCTGACCTGGAACGCCTGATCAGCAACGACAGCTACCTGAGCAAACACCGCGGCGAAAATGCCAAGAAGAATGCTTCCCGTACGCCGTTTGAAAACATCTTCGATTTCAAAATTGCACAGGTTATTCCTATCATCAAGTCACACAAAGTGGAAATCACCTTCGATATCCTGAACGTGGGCAACCTGTTGAACAAAGACTGGGGTAGAACTTACTTCATCTCCAACAACGCCTCTACTCCGCTGACGTATTCCAGCCGTAACGCTACTACCGGCGTTTCTACTTTCCAATACGACAGAAGAAGAGAGATCAATGGTTTCGGTGATGAAAAACCATACTACATCAACAACTTCACTGCTCGCTGGAGAGGACAACTTGGTCTTCGTTACAGCTTCTAAAAAGCAGACACCTTATACTTAGCGGGGCTGACCTTTGGGTCGGCCCCGCTTTTTTTTACACATCTCCTTATTGGCAATATTCCACTGCCCCTCCACGTTATACGGCAAATCCTTTACCCTTGTCCTGTACTCGTTACCTCACCTTTTTCATCGCCTGCCTGCTGGCTTTCTCCGGTATACAGGCCCAGAACCTGATTCCCAATCCCGATTTTACGGATGTAAATATCTGTACCGAACGCAACTACCCCTGCGCTCCCAGCGCCTGGCACCCGGTGGCGCCTTCCTCCGCACGCTTTATTTATACCAGCCAGAAAAATAACCGCTATCTCTCGCTGACGATGTACAGCGAAATTGATCCGGCTGTGCGGAACTATTGCCAGGCCCAACTGATCTGCCCCATCAGAAAAGGACAACAATACCGGCTGAAAATGAATGTTGCCACCAATGGACATGAATTCCCCACACCCGGTGTCTACTTTGATACCGCCATGACTTTCACCTGGCAGGCAAAAGCACTGGAAGTGCCGGCCAGCCTGGTCTTTTCTGCGGCCGACAGCATCGATAGCCGCAACGGATGGATCACACTCGAAAAAGTATTCACCGCCAGCAGGGACGCCGATTACATCATCATCGGCAACTTCGACTCCACACTGGCGCATTACCCGGAAAAGATCAATTACTACCTGTCGCTCGACAAACTTTCTCTGACACCACTTTCCGGAAATAATTGCGCTGATGCCGCAGAACGCCTTGCAGGCATGTACGCCATACACAACCGGCACGACTATCTCTCCCCCCTGAAACATGCCAATACCAGGGATGATATCCTCCGCCCGGTAGTACGTACCGTTTTCTATACCAAAGGATCCTGCGATACCTTATTGCTGAAAGGTGATTTCTACCTGCCCAAAAGCAGGGATATTGACCCCGCTTATATTGCACAAATGGAAAACCTGCTGAAACAAACCGACAATTACGCGCTTCATAAAATCAGGGTAACCGGGTATTCGTTTTTAAGAAAAGACAATGCAAAATTCAATGAAATCGTAGCACAGGACAAAGCTAAGGCCATTGTCAGCTACTTCGTTTATCAACGGGGATTCAGTTTCGACGACTTTATCATCACAGGCGTAGGCCGGCGGTCATCTTCTCAGGACTCCACCGAAAGAGTGGAAGTGATCAACTGCCAACCAGCGGAAGAACTAACGGTATCGGTTACCCGTACTGATACACTGCTTATCCCGGATATTCTTTTCCAGGTAAACAGCCACCGGCTTGAAAATACCATGCTGCAAGCCATGGACAGCCTGATCCGTAAAATACCGGACAGCGATAGTGTAACCATTACCGTTACCGGGCACACGGACAATACCGGCACCGGTGAATACAACCAGGAATTATCACTACGCAGAGCGCTCACCGTAGCAGATTACATCAAACGGGTAAAACCGCGAAGCCAGATCACCGATAAAACGGGGATGGGAGAAACCATGCCCATAGCAGACAACAATACGCCCGCAGGCAGAAGAAAAAACAGAAGGGTGGAAATTGTGCTTTATTACCTGACAATACAATAAAGCACACGATTAATGGTCCGGGTAAAAATGACAATCCTGCCTTATCATCTTCAATAAAAGAAAGGCAATTGTAAGAACAACTCCATCGCTTTTTTCCAGGTGGCTACATCATGCCGGCCACCGGGAATTTCCAGCGAAAAAATATCCTTGTCGGGCCGGTACCCCTTTTGCAGCAACTCCCGGATAAGATCCCGCGTATCGTCAATACTATCGATCACCCCGTTGTTGTTCCGGTCGGCCGTTTCATCGGCTGTACCACATTCAAAGAAAAACTGCTGCCCCGGATGATAGCTGCCCGCACGGATCAGCTGATGCATGATCCGGTCGCGGTCGTCGTGGTATTCCGCGCCCAGCGGCTTACTACGCCACCATAAAGCACCGGAGAAAACACCAGCCAGTTGGAAAAGTGCGGGGTGATGCCAGGTAATGTCCAATGCGGACAGCCCGCCCAGCGAAAAACCGGCAAAAGCCCGTTTGGTAAACGTAATACCGGGATACTGCTGTTGCAGGAATGGCAACAGTTCCGTTATAATAAAATGGGTATAGTCGCCCGCTTTCTGTCCCTGTCCCATATAATCCGGTACACCGGCGGTACCATATTCCGCTTTCCGTTCTGCACCGGCATGAATACCCGCTACCATCAGCGTATCAGGAAGTGCAGGTAATAACCCGGAAAGTTCCTGCCCGTCATTTACCAGTAAAAGTATATGAGGAGACGTACCCGCAAAATAGCTGTCCAGCACCACTTCCCGCCCCAGGTATGCAGAATTGATATAATGTTGATGTGTTTGCACCGGAACAATTTACCAATAAACCAATAATCTTTTTTAAATTTAACTAAACACTTTCCCATGACTGAAAACTATTTGAAGTGGCATTCTCCTAACCTGGGAAAGGAATTTGAGATGTTGGTTTACGGCGATAGTGGCTATCCTTTACTCCTCTTTCCCACCTCCATGGGACGCTATTATGAAAGCAAGGACTTTGGCCTGATAGAGGCCCTCCGCTGGTTTATTGAAGAAGGCAGAATCAAGGTGTATTGTCCCGATAGCATTGATGCCGTAAGCTGGTATAACAAAAATATTCCCCCGGATCAAAGAGCGTATAATCATACCTGTTATGACAAACTGCTCATGGAAGAAATATTGCCCCGCATCACCGAAGAAACGGGTCATGAGCGGATTGTAGCCGCTGGATGCAGTTTTGGCGGATACCATGCCACCAACTTCGCCTTCCGCCATCCCGAACGGGTATCTTACCTGTTCAGTTTAAGCGGTGTATTTGATATCCGCTTCCGCATGGATGGCCACTACGACGACAACGTATATTATAATAACCCGGCCGACTTTATACCGGATAATCAGCATGCAGACCTCTGGCGCATGGGCATTGTGCTGGGCGTAGCCGACAGGGATGTGACCAGGCCGCAGAATGAACAGCTGTCGGGGATTCTTGCCGGTAAAAAAATAACACACTGGCTGGATATCAGGCCACAAACTACGCACGACTGGCCCGTTTGGCGGGAAATGCTGCCGCATTATGTTTCACTTATCAAGTAAGTAGTATGAAAAAAATCGGAATTCTCTTCGGACAGGAAAACACATTTCCGCAGGCTTTTGTAGACCGGGTAAACCGTATCAACCCTCCGGGTATCTTCGCGGAATTTGTCACCATCGATAAAGTGATGCAGGGAGAAGACGCCGGCTACGCCGTTATTGTAGACCGCATTTCGCAGGACGTCCCCTTCTACCGCTCCTATCTCAAAAATGCAGCAGCAGCAGGAGCAGCGGTCATCAACAACCCTTTCTGGTGGAGCGCTGATGATAAATTTTTCAATAATGCCCTGGCAGAAAAGATCGGTGTAAATGTACCGCGCACTGTACTGCTGCCTTCCAATAAATTACCGGATGAGACCACGGATAAATCGTTCCGGAATCTCATTTATCCGTTCGACTGGAACAGTATCTTCGAATATGTGAGCTTCCCGGCCTATATGAAACCTTATGCCGGTGGCGGCTGGAAGCATGTATACCGCGTTGAGGATAAAGAGGATTTCTTCCAGAAACACAGTGAAACCGGTCAGCTGGTGATGATGCTGCAGGAGGAAATTGATTTCAGCCAATACTACCGCTGCTTCTGTATTGGTGGTAAGCATGTGCGCATTATGCCCTACAATCCAAAGCATCCGCATCATCTCCGTTACCAGGCCGATTATGAGCCCAGCGAAGCGCTCGCCGCACAGATCACAGAACAGGTGCTGGCCCTGCATGAACATCTCGGGTATGATTTCAATACCGTAGAAATAGCGGTAAGAAGCGAAGTACCTTATGCGATCGACTTCTGCAACCCCGCCCCTGATGCGGATATTCATTCTATTGGTGCGGAACATTTTGAATGGGTGGTGGAAACCAGCGCCCGCTATGCCATTGAAAGGGCTATTGCGCAGAAACCGGGAAAAGATAATCTCACCTGGGGAAAATTTGTGCAGCCAGGTCGTACAAAAGCCAAACCGGTAGCCACCGCAGAGAAAAAGAAAACTGCCGCTCCCAAAGCAAAGAAAACAGCAGCAGTAAAAGAGAAAAAAGCAGCGCCCGAGAAGGAGAAAAAGACCGCCGCGAAAAAAAGCCCGGCCAAAAAACAACAAAAAGAAAAATGAAACCGTTTTACTGCCCTACATTTGTAGACAGTGTTAAAATATATACCACATGTTTAAGGCGTTCACGCTGGGGATTGAGGAAGAGTACATGGTAATAGATCCCGTTACCCGGGAACTCAGATCACATGAACAAAAAATTGTTGAACAGGCGCATAAAGTGATCAGCGACCAGGTGAAAGCGGAATTCCACCAGGCCGTTGTGGAAGTAGGCACACAGATCTGTGCCAATATCGATGAGGCCCGCACCGATGTGGCGTATCTACGTCGTACCATTGCACAAATAGCCGGCGACCTGGGCTTCAGCATCGGCGCTTCCGGTACCCACCCTTTCAGTAAATGGGAAAAACAACTGATCACCGATCATCCCCGCTACTTTGAAATTGTGAACGAAATGCAGGATGCCGCCCGCTCCAATCTCATCTTCGGGCTGCATGTGCATGTAGGCATGGAAAACAGGGAAATGGCGATACATATTGCCAATTCTGTCCGTTACTTCCTGCCGCATATCTTTGCACTGAGCACCAACTCTCCTTTCTGGGAAGGCCGCAACACCGGCTTCAAATCATTCCGTACCAAAGTTTTCGATAAATTTCCCCGTACCGGCATCCCCGACTATTTTGCCAGCATTGAGGAATATGATAACTATATCAAACTACTGGTAAAAACCAACTGCATCGACAACGCCAAAAAAGTATGGTGGGATCTGCGGGTACACCCGTTTTTCAATACCGTAGAATTCCGGGTATGCGATGTACCCTTAACCCTCGATGATACCATCATGCTGGCAGGATTGTTCCAGGCAGTGTGTGCGAAGATCTATAAACTGCGCATGCAGAATCTCAACTTCATCATCTATAACCGCGCCCTCATCAATGAAAATAAATGGAGAGCTTCGCGTTATGGCATCGATGGTTACCTCATCGACTTCGGCAAGGAAATGGAAATCAATACCCGCGCCCTCATATTTGAACTACTGGATTTTATTGATGATGTAGTAGATGAACTGGGAAGCCGCGAAGTGATTGCCGCCACCACCCGCCTGCTGGAAACCGGTACCGGCGCGGATAAACAGCTACAGGTATACGCCGACACCAACGACCTTGTAGCCGTGACCGACTTCATCCAGGGCCAGTTCCTGAAAGGCTGCTGATGCTCGTCTTCATCACTTAACACCGGTAAAAAGACAAATTTGTGTAATTTTGCAGCATGCATCCAATTAAAAATAGCTGGAAGGTAGCTGTGCTGGATATGTATGAGGGTGTTCCCAATGAAGGGATGCGCTGTATCCGTGAAATACTGGCGAAATATGCCAGTATGCATGCACTCGACCTGCAATTCGATGAGTTTGAAGTAAGGCAGCAGATACAGGTTCCTGACACTTCCTATGATATCTATATTTCTACAGGCGGCCCGGGTAGTCCGGTCGACAGTGAAGGCAGCGATTGGGAAACCGCTTACTTCTCCCTCATAGAAGACTTGCTGGAGTGGAATCGTACCGAAGCCGTCAAGAAACCCGTCTTCTTTATCTGCCACTCCTACCAGATCATGTGCCGCTATTATAAACTGGGGAATGTATGTAAACGTAAATCGCCCGCTTTCGGCGTTTTCCCCGTACATAAAACCGCTGCCGGCATGCAGGAAAAAGTATTCAGTGCCTTACCAGACCCTTTTTATATTGTAGATAGCCGCGACTGGCAAGTGATTGAACTGGATTACGAAAATCTACAGGCAATGGGCGGCTATGTCATTGCATTGGAAAAAGAACGGCCACATGTGCCGCTGGAACGTGCTACTATGGCCATCCGCTTCAACGAACACTTTATAGGAACCCAGTTTCATCCCGAAGCAGATGCCGCCGGTATGCACATGTACCTGCTCCAGGAAGAAAAGAAAAACCAGGTGGTGAAACACCACGGCCTGGAAAAATATAACAGCATGATCCAGCAACTCACCGATCCGGACAGGATTATGCTCACACACGATCGCTTCATTACCGCTTTCCTGGACTATGCCATTTACGGTCAGCTCTCTGAAAGGCTCGCCAATATTGAACGGCTGGTACAGGTGGCGGCGCATAACGACAAGGAACACTCGTTCTTTTAATTCAACAATTTATGATCCCTGCTGTCAGAAAATTATATAATGAGCAATTCACGCCCGAACAATACCAGGCTTTTTTAGCAGGTATTGCCGATGATACCGGTGAAGCGCCTGCTTTCCGGGTGGCGGAAACACCGGTGTTTGTACCTGCTGCCCTGGGCAACAAACTGGTGCAGGCCTGTGAAGAAATTGTGGATGTATTGCTCCGCCCCGATTTCAAAACCATTACCCGTGATGCGATTCCTGCATCGCTGAAAGTGCCGCATGAAAATGATCATCCGCATTTCATTGTGATTGATTTTGCCGTGTGTAAAGATGCAGAAGACCACCTGGTGCCGCAGCTGATTGAACTGCAGGGATTCCCTACCATGCTGGCTTTCCAGGAAGTAATGGCCAGGCGGTTCAAAACACATTTCAATATCCCCGCCGGACTCAGTAACTTCTTCAACGGACTCGACGAAGCAGCTTATTACCAGTTGCTGCGCGATATGATCGTAGGACCTTTTGCACCGGAAGAAGTGATCCTGCTGGAAGTAAAACCGGAGGAGCAGAAAACACGTATCGACTTTCACAGCACAGAAAAAAACCTGGGGATTAAAACCGTTTGCTTAACGGAACTGATACAGGAAGGAAAACAATTGTACTATATAAAGGATGGCGTAAAAACGCGTATCCGCCGCATCTATAACCGCATCATTTTCGATGACCTGCAACATCAGGCAGAAAGCCTGGGCGCACATGTCAATCTTTTCCAGGAACTCGATGTGGAATGGATCACACATCCCAACTGGTTTTACCGCATCAGCAAATACATCATGCCTTTTATTCACAGCGACTATGTACCTAAAAGCTGGTTCCTGCATGAATTACCGGTAGTGCCGGCCGACCTGGAAAACTATGTATTGAAGCCCCTCTTTTCTTTTGCCGGGAAAGGGGTATTGATAGATGTAACTGCCGCAGATATTGATGCTATCAAAGATCCGGAGAACTGGATCCTGCAACATAAAGTAAAATATGCCCCTGCCATAGAAACGCCTACAGGACCGGCGATCTGTGAGATCAGGATGATCTATATCTGGCAGGACGGCTCTGCCAGGCCTATACTGGTACACAACCTGGCCCGTATCAGCAAGGGAAAAATGATCGGCGTCGGGTTCAACAGCCAGGACACCTGGGTAGGTGGCAGCTGCTGTTTCTTTGAAACCGGCGATACAAAATAAAAGCATAAGGCGCTCTTATGAAGAGCGCCTTATGCTTTATTCATACAAGGATACAACCCCGTATCCTTCCGCTTAAAATTCAAATTCTTCTATCAGCGGACCATTGGCGTATTCACTTTTCTTACCCACACCAATTGCCAGTTCCTGGTTCTCGCTGTTCTTCACTATCAGGAAAGGCTGGCCATACTTCTGTTTACCGGCATAGATCACCGCAATGTCTGTACAGGAATAGGTATCTGCATTACTCAGGGTAATTTCCTTGTTATTATCCAGTACATTTTCCGTTTTCTTTTCCTCTGCCCGGAGACGGAGTTTCTTTCCAACATACTGCTGTTTCAGCCACTCGTAGTTACCATTGATAATAACCGGCGTACTGGATAAGCTTTCTTCGGGTACCTGGAAAAGCAACAGCTTCCTGTCTTCATCGCGCAGCGTAAAGATCAGGGTAGGTGTACCTCCGTCAAGGTTTTTACGGTCGTAGTCAACAATGCGGAAGGTTTTATTTTCAACCGCCTTATAGGGCGTATAAAAATGTCCGCCTTTGAGTACGCTCTTATATGGCACTTCCATCACGGCTTTCACTTTAATATTATCGAGCAGGGTATCTTCCTTGTTCTTCACCGGACGCTTCGGGTTCAGCTTCAGGAACGTAATTTCCTGTCCTACCAGCGTCAATTGGGCAATGTCTGGCGTAAGATGCTGAAAGGCAATACTGCTGTCGTAAGGTACTAAAGTCGGCTTCTTCTCGGTATCCCTGTATTTGATCTGGGCAGAGGCGCTGCTGGCGGCGGCTATCCCTATACACAAGGCTAAATGTTTCAAGTTCATATGGACTAAGATATGCGCAAATATATAATGTTTCTGCACCGCACTCAGCGGCAGTTCATAAGAACATAACGACGGGTTTGCAAATACATTGCGTAGCGGCCTTTTATCTTTAGTATAAATATTTACTTTTATGTGAATATGTCAACTTAATACCTATCCTTATGTTTAGTAACCTGGCCATTGATGTGGCCCTCGGCCTTATTTTTATTTACCTGCTTTACAGCCTGCTGGCTTCCGTAGTACAGGAACTGATTGCCAGAATTTTCAATTCCCGCGCACGGTTGCTCACCAAAGGCCTGCGCAGGATGCTGGAAGAAGATGATCACAGCAAAGACCTCGGTTGGTTTGGAAAGTTTACTTTCTTCAACTGGTTTTACGAACTGGGCTGGAGCGTGGTTTACTTTTTTGAACCCTTCCGCAAAAATCCGTTTCTCCGGAAATTCTACAGCACACCATCCATCCGTAACCTGGGGGAAAACAGCGCTACATCGAGACCTGCGTATATCAGTCCGCAGATCTTTTCACAAACCATGCTGCACCTGCTCCGTGGTAGTGTGAAAGAACATGCCGGTACAGATGCACAGGCGGTGAAAACGGCGCTCACGCTCAATACCCTGCACCTGGTACCAGATACACAGGAACACCTGCTGCAGCTGTTTGAAGATGCCCATCACAATATTCCTGCCTTCCGGATCAATATGGAGAGCTGGTTCAATGAAACCATGACCCGCGCCAGTGGCTGGTACCGCAAGCAAACACAAACCTGGCTGCTCTTCATCGGTATCACCATTGCCGCCTTGTTCAATGTAGACTCTATTGCCATTGCACGGATCCTGATGAAAGACAAAAACGTGCGCACCGAAATGGTTCAACTGGCCACCAGCCGAACGCCTGCTTATAGCGCCATAACGGATACACTTATACGTAAAAATATACTGCATCCAGACAGCGCCTTTTTCCGTGCCGATACCTCGCTGCGCGTATTTGTGGGAGATACTTCCCTGATCGGTGTTTACGCCATGCTACGCAACGATGCCGGCGACGCTGCCAATGTGCTGGGTATCAGCCGCGCCTGCATCACCGACACCAGCAGTGGCCATCCGGTGCTCCGCTGCGGCTATACCCATCCCTTTCAGCAAAACAGCTGGCTGATCTTTGGCGGCTGGTGCATTACGGCGCTGGCTATTTCTCTTGGCGCCCCGTTCTGGTTCGATCTGCTGGGGAAAGTGGTAAAGTTCAGAACCACACCACCGCCGGATAATAGCAGTGGAACGCGGCAATAACACCGTAATGATTCATGGTGTCACCCAGTGCAGGATCATGCTATCGCAACCCACAGGATGTTGTAGATTTGTATATCTCCTCATCTTTCTAAAATATAGCTATGAAACGTACCAATTACTCCTCCGGAGCGCTCTGGGAAGGGAAAGTAGGCTACTCCCGTGCAGTAAGAATCGGTAATATCATTGAAGTATCCGGAACCGTAGCATCCGACAACGATAAGGTAGTGGCAGAAGGCGACGCCTATGAACAAACGAAATTTGCGCTGGCGAAAATAGAATCCGCGCTGATCAATGCCGGCGCCACTTTACATGATGTAGTACGCACCCGCATGTTTGTAACCGATATTTCCAGGTGGGAGGAATATGGCCGTGCTCACGGAGAATTCTTTAAAAGCATCAAACCCGCTACTACGATGGTGGAAGTGAGTAAACTGATTGATCCCCGTTACCTGGTGGAGATAGAAGCAACGGCTATTGTAGAGCAGAAAGCCTAAACCGGCCTGCATCAAAATACAAAGCGGAATAGCTGCAGCAAAGCCGCAGCTATTCCGCTTCTGCAATAAAAATTATTTATACAGCTCTGTCCATTTCAGCATACCACCTACCAGGTTTTTGGTGTTGGTAAAGCCCATGGAATCGAGTAACATACAGGCCTGACCACTGCGGTTACCGCTGCGGCAGTACACGATGATTTCTTTGTCTTTCCAGTCTTCAATTTCATCCACCTGCATCTGCTGAACAAAACCCAAAGGAATATGCGTTCCGCCGATGTTGAACTCTGCGCGTTCATGTGGTTCTCTTACATCTAATATATAAAGCTCTTCTCCGTTGTCGATACGCTGTTTCAGTTCTTCTGCCGTAATGTTTTGCATGTTGTTAAGTATTTAAAATCAAATTACATCATTTTCAATTATTCCTGTTCAACAGGTTTGGCGGTAGCGGTACTGTCCGTAACCGGCTTGGTGGCCGATAACCAGAAGTCCACGCTTTCACCGGCCCTGACCATATTGAAATCTCCTATTTCGTTTTTACGGGTAGGCACCTGTTTAATGATATAGGCATTCGCCGTGTCTGACACACCGGGATCAATAATCACTGTACCTGGATTGAGGTTGCTGGCACTCAGCATTTCGCGGGCTTCCGCATAGGTGAGTCCTACAAAGTTAGGCACCGGGTTTTCCACGCTGCCGGTTCCGCTGCTGAGGATCAGGGTAATATTACTGCCCTCTGCTACTTCTGTGCCCGGCTTTACTTTCTTGCCATTCAGCAATTGCTGCAAAACGGTATTGGTGGCAAAATCCGGTTTGTAGATGGTATCTCCTACATTCAGGCGCATGCTTTTCAGCATCATTTCGGCACTCCGGAAGGTAAGTCCTTCGAGATCCGGCATTTTCACCATCGGCGCTACTGTTTTATTCACGGTCAGGTAAATGGTTCTGCCCACCTTCACCTGCGCACCTTTATCCGGCGTTTGTGCATATACCGCCAGCGGAGGAATGCTGTCAATATAAATGGAATCCCTTACATCGGCTTCAAAACCGGCTTTTTCCAGCAGTTCAATGGCCTCTTTAACAGATTTTCCATGTACATCCGGTACGGTCAGCTGTTGTCCATGTTTGGTGATAAAGCCCAGCATGGAAAAAAATAACAGTGCCAGGGCAAAAAACATGACGATAACCGCTAACAGATTGAATAAAAATGAGCGTTTGGTAATAAAGTCGAACACGATAATTAAATTAAGTGTGATAATCGTTATTGCATGCTTTCTTCCAAAAGCAGGCCATAAAATTCCTGCAGGGTCTTTCCGGCAGCCCTTACCTGTTGTGGTACCAGGCTGTTTTCAGACTGACCGGGCATAGTATTGATTTCCAGGAAAAATAATTTGCCGGTGGCTTCTTCGTATATAAAGTCAGCACGCACAATGCCTTTGCAATTCAGCTTATTATATAATACAGTCGCGGTTTCCTGTACTTTACGGGTAATATCGTCGCTTACCGGCGCAGGAGTAATTTCATTGCTCACACCCGGGGTATATTTCGCTTCATAGTCGAAGAACTCCTTGCTGCTCACCACTTCCGTGATAGGCAATACGGTGATGGCACCTTTGGAACGGAATAATCCGATGGTCAGTTCCCGGCCCTTGATAAATTCTTCGATCAGTACCTGTGAATCTTCATTAAACGCTTTATCGATAGCTGGCTGCAGTTCTTCCGCAGTTTTCACCTTGGACATACCGATGCTGCTGCCTCCTTCTGCCGGTTTCACGAATACGGGTAAACGCAGTTGCTGCAAGATGTCAGCAGTGTTATAGGGCTGTTCGCGGAAAATATGCACCGATTTGGATACATTCACCACCTGCAAGGCTTCTACTACCTTATTGCAATAGCTTTTATTGAACGTTACCGCAGAGGTGACCATGCCACAGCTGGTAAACGGAATACCGAGCATTTCAAAATATCCCTGTAAGCGGCCATCTTCGCCCGGGGTACCATGGATACCGATAAAAACGGCATCAAAGGTGATTTTATTTCCGTGGATGGTTAAGGAAAAATCATTTTTGTCCACTTCGGTCACCACGCCATCTGCACCGGTATGGCTCCAGCTTTCCCGGGTAATGACGATCTTATATACATTGTATTTACTGCTGTCGAGATTATTTTCAATAGTTACGGCACTCTGCACGGAAATCACATACTCTCCTGAATAGCCACCGGCGACCAAAGCTATATTCTTCTTCATAAAATGTTTTACAATAAGCGGGTAAAGTTAAAGGATATTTGTTAATTGTCAAGAGCCACGGCCCTTGCAGACGGCGGCTGTTCAAATTACATAAAAAAAACCGTTCCGGCCAAAGCGGGAACGGTTATAAGCTTCCTTCCTGAATATTTTAAACGTGCAGTTTTGCCTTCTTATCCATCAACTCATCCACAGTTTCCTGGTACATTTCATCCGGTACGCAGCAATCTACCGGGCAAACCGCGGCACATTGTGGTTCTTCATGAAATCCCTGGCATTCTGTACATTTGTTGGGCACAATATAGTAGGTATCTACACTGATAGGCGCATTTCGCAGGTCAGCATCCATTACACTACCATCCATCAATGTATAGGAGCCTTTTACGGTGGTACCGTCGGCTAAAGCCCATTCAACACCACCCTCGTATATCGCATTGTTGGGGCATTCTGGTTCGCAGGCGCCACAGTTTATACATTCGTCTGTTATCTTAATTGCCATAGTGTAAACTTTTTGGTTAAGTAGTAAGCCATTAATTTTGTGTGACAAAAATAAAATTTTCCCGGTTTAATTAGGTCATTATTTATATACTTTCATGAACATAGTAGAAAAAGAAGCCGCATTAGTGCGCCTGGGGCAGTATCTGGCGGATAAAAGTCCGGAGTTGGAAGCAGTAAAAGAGCGTGCTTATATTGCAAATGGCTGGTTTATCCCCTCCTTTATAGACAACGCCCTGGAGAATATCTCCCGGTATTTCCTCTCTCCGGCGCCTTTACAGGAATGGCTGGCCGGCTATCCGAAAGCCACCGAAGAAAGGACGCCCAAAACCGTAGGCATCGTTTCTGCCGGAAATATTCCCCTGGTAGGCTTCCACGACTGGCTTTGCGGCTTCCTGAGCGGGCATTCCGTAAAAATGAAGCTCTCCGGTAAAGATGAGATCCTCATGAAACATATCCTGGAGAAGATCGGGGAATGGTACCCGGACCAGGCCCACCAGACCGAAGTGCAGGATATGCTGAAAAACTGCGACGCCTATATCGCCACCGGCAGTAACAACTCTGCCCGCTACTTCCACTACTATTTTGCAAAATATCCGCATATTATCCGTCATAACCGTACTTCCGCCGCTATCCTCACCGGTAACGAAACACCAGAAGAACTTTCGTCCCTGGCAGATGATATTATGCTTTACTTCGGACTTGGCTGCCGTAATGTGACCAAAGTGTATGTGCCGGTCGACTACGACTTTGTGCCCCTGCTCAAAGCTTTGGAGAAATACAGCTACCTGGCAGATCATCATAAATACAAGAACAACTACGATTATAACCTGGCGCTCCTGTTGCTCAATGCCAGTCCGTATATGACCAACGGCAGTATCCTGCTCCAGGAAAATACCGGCCTGTTTTCACCGCTCAGCGTTTTACACTATAGTTATTATATAGATATGGCTCAGCTCCAACAGGAGCTTTCCGGAGAAGAAGCCCTCCAATGCCTGGTAGGTCAGCAGTTTACACCTTTTGGCTCTGCGCAGCAACCCTCCCTCACCGATTATGCAGACGGCGTGGATACCATGAAATTCCTGCTGGATTTATAACGTCTTACCTCCGTTGTGTCCGGACATACCGCACAACGGAGGCATTCCCCTAACAATTTGTCGCAATTACTTGTTATATTGACATGCGGGCTGTCATGCCTGTCAGTAGCGTATTAAGCCGCGTTTAACGATTGATATAAAAATGTGTTAAAGTAAATCTCCCGGGTTGCGTTTGATTCCTGCTGCGAATTAAATTTGTACTCAGGGCATATAAATTGATCATATACCTGCGTTAAATTAATTATCACGCAAACACACTATAATATGAAATTCAAGCAAATTGTTACGACTGTTCTTATCAGTGCTGTAACGGCAGCTGCCTCCATATTTGTGTATGGCAAATATATCCAGCCGAAGCAGCCGATGGTTTTCCAGAACGGAACTGAAATCCCTGTCAACTATGCCCGCTACATGCCGGGTACAGAAGGAAATGCAAATGCCACACCACCATCAGATTTTACTACTGCGGCAAAAGCAGCTGTGCCGGGAGTAGTTCATATCAAAACGAAAATCAATCCGCGCCAGGTTACCAATGGTAATAACCTGCAAAGAAAACGCAGTATCCTGCAGGATCTGTTCGGAGACGATTTCTTCGGAGATGAATTTAATGGTGGCGGAGATGGCCGCCGGTACTATGTTCCGGGCCAGATGGCTTCCGGCTCCGGTGTACTGATTTCCGCAGATGGCTACATCGTGACCAACAATCACGTGATTGCTGATGCCGATGAAATCAGCGTTTCCCTCAGCAACGAAAACAAAACCTACAAAGCGAAACTGGTAGGTACTGACCCCAGCACCGACCTCGCTGTGGTAAAAATCGACGCCAAAGACCTTCCCTATCTCCTGTATGGTAACTCCGACAACGTGGAAATAGGACAATGGGTATTGGCCGTGGGTTATCCGCTGAATCTTGATGCCACCGTAACTGCTGGTATCGTGAGTGCGAAATCCCGCTCCATTGGTATCAACAAAAGTGGTGGCCGGGTAAACAGCGCCATCGAATCATTTATACAAACCGATGCGGCGGTGAACCAGGGTAATAGTGGTGGTGCATTGGTGAATACCGCTGGTGAGCTGGTAGGTATCAACTCTGCAATCGCCTCTCCTACAGGTTCCTATGCAGGTTATTCCTACGCCATTCCGGTAAACCTGATCAAAAAGGTAGTCGATGATATCCTGAAATATGGTAACGTGCAGCGTGCTTATCTCGGTGTGAGATACGCTCCTTCTTCCCTCATTGCCAATATGAGCGATGAGCAGCTGAAAGATGCCGGTATCAGAAGAGATGTAAATGGTGTACAGGTAACGGAAGTATTGCCGAATAGCTCTGCTGCTGCTGCCGGCCTGCGTACCGGCGATGTGATCACTGCGGTAAACGGAGTGAAGATCCCGACTACTTCCCAGCTCAGCGAACAGGTGGCCCGTTACAAACCAGGCGATAAGATCAGCCTGAGCTACCTGCGCGATGGTAAGGAAATCACCGTTAACAATGTGGTGATGAAAAACCTGAAAGGTAATACCGACCTGGTAAAGGTAACAGCGCTGGACCGTTTGGGTGCGGATCTCTCCGAACTCGACAAGGATCAGGCAGCCCGTTTGGGTGTAAATGGCGGTGTGGTAGTCAATGATATCGGCAATGGTATCCTGAAAAAACAAACCACCATGGCGCCCGGGTTCGTAATCCTGAAAGCAGGCAGCACACAGATCACTTCTGTAGATGACCTGAGCCAGGCCGTGGAAAAACAAAAAACACTCAAGCTGATAGGCTTCTATCCTGAAAAAGGTGGAAATATCTATTACTATAATGTAACTACCGGTACTGGTACCGAAAACCTCTGATCCTTTAACAGGTCAGGGTCTTAAAAGATAAAAGTCCCGTCCCGGCTTACTCGGGAACGGGACTTTTCCATTAAGTCATACACGCAATAGCCTTAAAAGACCGGGCATGCAATCAGCCATATCTATGAAAACCCATTAGAAAAATAATATAAGTATATGAGATGAACCGGTCTAAATCCGTAAACGGTTCAATCCGGTTAGTGAACGCACAAAAAAGCCGGTTAAGCGTTGCGCCACCGGCTTTAATAATTACAATAAATTAATAATATTAGAGATTGATCACTCCTTTCAACTGGGTGAAGAATTCATCTTTCTTACGGGAGGAGATCGGGATATTCTTCTGATCGCTCATCACCACGGCTGTTCCCAGCCCTTTGATGATCTTGACGATGTGATGAATATTAATGAGGAAGGACTTATGCACCCTGTAAAATCCTTTATCAGAGAGCATCTCCTCATATTCCTTCAATGATTTGGAGATCAGATGGGATACGTTATTGATCAGCTGAATTTTGGTATAGCTATCAAAGGCTTCACAATAGATAATATCTTTCAGATCGATCACATTATACCCGTCGTTTACCGGTATAACGATCTTTGAGAAAGCATTATCGTTGTTCTTTACGTAGTCTTTCAGGATGGATGCCAGTTCGTTGAGTCTCCCCTTCTTGCTCTTTTTCACTTTTTCCAACGCATCTTCCACCTCACTGACCTTGATTGGTTTCAACAGGTAGTCCAGCGCGGCAAATTTAATTGCCTGCAGTGCATACTCCTGGAAAGCGGTGATAAAGATAACTTCAAAATTCAGCACCGGGAACATTTCCAGGAGCTGAAATCCATTGTGTGGTGGCATCTCAATATCAAGAAACAGAACATCAATGGGGTTATTCTTTATCATTTCTGCCGCCTCATTGATATTCTGCGCTTCACCGACAACTGTCACATCTTTGCAGTAGTTCTCCAGTATATTGCGTAAAATATGAATGTTGCGGACTTCATCGTCTACAATGGCAGCTTTTATATTACTCATAACATCTTAACAATGGGAATCAGTATTTCAACTAAGGTACCTTCCTTATTGCCGAAACCAGATTTAAATTTATCAATAATTTCTAACTTTCCAACACTTCCATTAAAAGATTTTATAATCTGCAACCGCTCTTTAATCACGCTGAGTGCAGTAGACTCGTGTTTAATGAGCCTTGAACTTTTAATGCTATTTGACTTATCCCAACCTATTCCGTCGTCATCTACCGAGCAATATAACAGGTCATCCACCATCTCCAGGCGGATCTCCAGGTAACCGCTGATATTCTTGGGTGCCAACCCGTGTTTGATGGCATTTTCCACTATCGGCTGAATAATCATGGGCGGGATATAAATGGTATACTCTTTCAAAGCATCCTCCATGATAAAGTGATAGGTAAAGGAATGTGCAAACCGGATCTTTTCCAACTCGAGGTAACGGGTCAGGAAAGCGATTTCTTCTTCCAGGGATATATACGATTTACGGGAATTATTCAGCATCTGCCGCATCAGTGTGGCAAAATCCGCCAGGAAATTCAGGGCCTGCTTCTCTTCTTTCTCTAAAATCAGGTGTTGCACGGAGTTCAGGGAATTGAAAATGAAATGCGGATTCATCTGGTTGGTCAATGCCTTGGCCTCCAGCTCCGCGATACGCCGGTTATACTCTGTTTTCCGCTTCTCTGCCTGCTTAATACGACGGATAATATAGCGCAGGCCTACGCCTACCAGCAGTAAAGCCGCCAGCAGCAGGATGCCTCTCGCCCACCATTGCTGGTACCATCTGGGCAGGATGTTTACTTCCATACTCAGCGCCTTGGACCAGTCGCTCTTGTATTTCCTCGCCCTTACCATCAGCGTGTAGTTGCCAGGCTGCAGGTCCGGGAACGGGATGATATTCGACATGGTAGTTACCCAGCCATTGGTACTATCTCCCGAAAAATTATACTGGTACTCTACCAGTTCCGGCAAATCAAATACAATGGTACCAAACTCCGCTTCAAAGGAAGCCTTGCGTTTGTACAGGTGTACAAAACGCTGGGAAGACAGGAAGGTACTGTCGCCATAACGGATATTATTCAGGTAGATCACCGGTGGAATGGTATCTACGGGGATATGATCTGCATTGAAATAACACAACCCGTTGGAGGTAGCGATATACAGGATATCATGATCCGCATACACACCACGGATGTCATCCGACATCAATCCGTCGCTGGAGGTGATGTTGCGGGTGATGCGCCGTGTTTTCACATCCACCACTGATACGCCGTGGTTGGTAGCTACATACAGGCGGCCAACACCGTCGTAATAAAGTTGCTGACAAATATCACTGGCCAGGTCGTTTGCGGTCGACAGGTGCTTTACAACTGAATCGTGCTGCATCACATAAATTCCCTGGTCGCTGGTGCCTACCCAAAGGGAACCGTCTATCCATTTAAGGTCTTTGATACTTACCTTACGCATGGTGTCTGCGCCGGCGGGTACCAGTGTCCGTTGCTTATCGGTGCAGAAATAGAGGCCCATGTTGGTGCCCACGTAATAGGTAGAGTCGCTGATACTCGCGATGGAAGTAACCAGCATATCCAGGTCGCTGATGGCATAGTCATCGAGCGCAATCACCTGGTTTTTCGCTGCTATCCGGATCTTTCCACCGGGGGAAACATCTACATCTTTCAGCATTTTTACTGCTTTTAAGAGAGATGTTTTACGGGTAAGGGCATTAAAATTATACAGGCCGTTATCGGTGCCTATCAATACATTATCGTTGGTATGCGGGGTAATAGAGAGTACGCTGTTACGGCCGGAAGTGGTGTCCAGTGTATATTGGCGGATCTGGTTATCCACATCCATGGTATTGAGGATGCCGGCATTCTGCCCAATCAGCAGCAGGTCGTTTTTCTTGTCTTTGCTGATGCTGAAGATGGAATGCGAATAAAGGCCATTGGTATTATCCAGGTAACTGAAATAAAAATTCTTGTAGGGGATATTGTATACACCATCTCCAAAAGTGGTGATCCAGATATTGCCGTCCCTGTCTTTCAGCAGGGAGGTGATAAAATGATTATCGAGCAAACGGATAATTCTTCTTTCTCCCCGGAAGTACCCTTTGAGGAAATACAAAGCACGCTGGGTACCGATCCACAGGTTATCGTTGTCGATGCACATGTGGCTGATATCATCTTTTATTCCCCATTCTGCGCCATTGAAGAAGCAGAAAGCTTCTTTAGAAGTGTAGGAGTACAGGGTATTCCGCATGATCACTACGGCGTTTTCGTTTACACGGGTACGCAGTGTGGGATCATCTAACGGGTACGGACAAACGGAAGAGATCTGCTGTAAGGAATTATTGGGATCTCTCAGTGTTTCCAGGTGAAAGGAAGCCTGTAAAGGATGGAAGATGCTGTCGTTGCGCATCAGGAAATACAGGTCGGCGCCGGAAGCACCCAGTTTATCGTAAATCGTTTGTTTGCCGTTGTATTGTACAATACGGTTATTGGTATTGAGAAACCAGATGTAGCCGCCTTGTCCTTCGAAGGCGTACTGCATGTAGTGGCTACGGCTGTTGAAAAGCAGGGAGGAGTCGTTGTCTTCGCTGTGGATGACTGACTTTTCGTAAAAGGAAGGTTTTCCGTTGAGGGTAAAAAACCATACCCGTCCTTTGGAATCGGCGGCGAGTTTCACCACTTCATTATCCGTAAGACCGTCTTTTTTGGCGTAGTTGCGGAATCTTTTACCATCGAACTTACTGACGCCGGTGGGAGTAGCAAACCATATGAACCCGTCTTTATCCTGCACAGCAGCATAAACAGTAGCGTTGGCCAGTCCGTCCTTCACATTATAGTTACGGATCATCAGCCCTTGTGCCAGGGATGTTGTAACAGTGCAAAAGAAGACCAACCCCCATAACATTATAAAACGGTTCAAGGGCATCGGATCATTTTAATGGTTTATGAAAGCTTCCAGACAACACCGGAACGAATTACGGCTTTTTAGGAAGAATTCCTATGAATATCTTCCTGAAAATCCGTAATCCGTCGGGTTAATATGGTAATTCTTTCTTAGTAAGCTCTGGCGAACAGCACCCTTTCCTTTGATGGCTTGCCGGTCAGAATACAAGTACCGGCTTCCTGCGGGTTGTCCAGCGGGATGCAGCGGATGGTTGCTTTTGTCCGGTCTTTGATCTGTTCTTCTGTTTCGGCGGTACCGTCCCAGTGTGCAGATACAAAGCCACCTTTTTCGTCCAGTACTTTTTCAAATTCTTCGAAAGTATCTACACGGGTGATGTGGCTATCGCGGTAAGCTTTTGCTTTATTAAAGAGGTTGATCTGAATTTCGTCCAGCAGATCCTTGATGCGGTTGGATAAACCATCCAGCGACAGGCTCATTTTCTCTTTCGTATCGCGGCGGGTTACCTCGGCCACGTTGTTTTCGAGATCTCTTGCGCCAATGGCTATACGAACGGGAACGCCTTTCATTTCGTATTCAGCGAATTTCCAGCCTGGGCGGTTATTGTCGGAATCGTCGTATTTCACGCTGATACCGGCGCTTCTCAGTTCCTTTACGATAACGTTCACTTTTTCATCCAGACCGGCTTTCTGATCGGGGCCTTTGTAAATAGGCACGATCACTACCTGGATAGGAGCAATTTTCGGCGGCATCACGAGACCTTCATCATCGCTGTGTACCATGATGAGTGCGCCGATCAGGCGGGTAGACACTCCCCAGGAAGTAGCCCACACGTGTTCCAGTTTATTTTCTTTATTGGAGAACTGTACGTCGAATGCTTTGGCGAAGTTCTGGCCCAGGAAGTGGGAGGTACCAGCCTGTAAGGCTTTACCATCCTGCATCATGGCTTCCACGCAATAGGTTTCTACGGCGCCGGCGAATCTTTCGCTGGGTGATTTCAGTCCACGTACAACGGGAACGGCCATATAGTTTTCAGCGAAATCAGCGTAGATGTTCAGCATCTGTTCTGTTTCGGCGATGGCTTCCTGTGCAGTAGCGTGAGCGGTATGGCCTTCCTGCCACAGGAATTCTGTGGTACGGAGGAACAGGCGGGTACGCATTTCCCAGCGTACTACGTTTGCCCACTGGTTGATCAGGAGGGGCAGGTCGCGGTACGACTGGATCCAGTCTTTATATGTATTCCAGATAATTGTCTCAGAAGTGGGACGAACGATGAGTTCTTCTGCCAGTTTGGCTTCCGGGTCCACAATAACGCCACCGCCATCGGGGTCGTTTTTCAGGCGGTAATGGGTTACTACGGCGCATTCTTTTGCGAATCCTTCCACGTGGGCGGCTTCTTTACTTAAAAAGCTTTTAGGGATGAACAGCGGGAAATATGCATTCTGGTGACCGGTTTCCTTGAATTTGCGATCCAATACATCGCGCATGGCTTCCCAGAGGGCGAAGCCGTATGGTTTGATAACCATACATCCCTTCACGGCAGAATAGTCTGCCAGGCCGCCTTTCAATACCAGGTCGTTATACCATTTTGAATAGTCTTCCGAGCGGGCTGTGATCTCTTTACTCATAAAAATTATACCTTATTTATATATCGTTAGTTTTAAGCTTAGTCGGGTTATATTTGTCAAGTCAAAATTAAACCTGTCTGCCATGTGCCAGGGGCTGAATTGGCTTAGTTTTTGTCCAAATTACCTTCAGAAGAAATTCCACAAACATAGATGAAAAACATAACGTTGCAAACACTTATCACAAAATAATATAACGTAGTCTGTGTTATTGTAACTTTCTTCCCGTTAAATCCGTTAAAAAGAAGTAAATTTACTACACGAATCACGCTTAAAACATATTTCAAATGAAGCCTATATTATACATTGGACTGGCCGCTTCGCTCGCACTGGGCGCGTGTTCCAGTACCTACAAAACGGCGCAGACACCGGATGATGTATACTATTCTCCGCGTCAGCAGCAGCGTACCTATGCCTCCAATAATGGTTCGAATGGAAATAGCCGCCAGGATGAGAATGATGCCAATTATGTACAAGGCAACCAGGACGAAGGTGGTAACTATGTTACTTACCAGGATGAAGACCAGGGCGATTACCAACGCCGTCTGAACAGATTTGGCAGTGGCAGCAACTACTCCGGTGATTACTAGGATGGTTACAATGCGGCTTCCAACCTGTACATGAGCAGCGGTTGGGGAATGGGCATGGGATTCGGTGGTTTCGGACTCGGTTACAGCCCATACAGCAGTTTCTACGGACCTTCACTGAGCCTCGGCCTTGGCTGGGGAATGGGTGGTTTCTATAGCCCATGGAACAGCGGTTTCTACGGTGGCGGTTGGGGATACCCATACATCGGCAGCTACTGGCCTTCTTACTACTACCCTTACTACGGTGGTGGATTTTACGGCCACGGTGGCTACTATGGTGGTGGTTACTACGGACATGGCGGATATTACAATTCCCGTCCTTCCAACTCTTACGGTCCTGTAAGAGCAGGTAACGAAAGAGTACCAAGATCGAATTATACCAATAGCGGTAGCGGCACCGGTGGTGGCGGATATACCCGTCCTTCCAGAACCGGTACCTTCCAGCCAGCCAATGGCGGTAACGTAGTGAATGGTAATGACAGACCACGTCGTGTGTTCCAGCAGTCCAGTTCAGAAAGACCTGTATCAAGACCTGCCTACAACAGTGGTAGCGACAATGGTAATTATTCCCGTCCACAGAGAGCAGAATACAGCAGACCAGCTCCTACCCCGGCTCCAAGCTACACTCCTCCCAGCTCAGGCGGTGGTCGTGTAGGTGGTGGTAATTCCGGTGGCGGCGGTGGTTACAGCCGTCCATCCAGAGGAGGCCGTTAATAAAAAAACATTGACAAGATAAGCGTAGCCTGAAAAACTACGCTTATTTTTTATCTCCACACACGTTTTGCCAGTTCAGCACGTTATACATATCGCAGCAAACGTCCAGCAACCGTAATTTTACCTGCAGCAATCTCATTTTTAAGAAAACAGATTATGATTAAAAGACTTTATCCTCTTTTAGGTGGCATGTTTATATCTGTGACAGCCATTGCCCAGAGCACCAACGACGCACTACTTTACTCTCCCAATCAACCTCAGGGAACCGCCAGAACCCAGGCATTGGGCGGAGCAGGCATAGGTCTCGGAGGAGATTATTCATCCGCACATCTTAACCCGGCAGGTATTGCCATCTTCAAAACCGGTGAGTTTCATGTTTCAGGCGGCGTAGGTATCTCGCAGAATACTTCTACCTACCTCGGCAATGGCTCGCTCGATAACAAAGGAAACCGTTCCAATTTCCAGATGCCGTCCATCGGCCTGGTAATGGCTACCAACAAAAACAACGGCGCCAGCACGTGGAACAATATCAGCTTTTCACTGGGTATGCAGCGCGTGGCTAATTACAATAACGAAATCGCCATCGCCGGCAATAATAAAAAATCTTCCTACGCAGATGTATGGGTAGATGACCTGTTCGACGGCTCCAAAGCCACACAGGCACTGGGTTACGACCTTGGCTTCGCTACAGGACTGATTGCAGACTATCAACCTACCACCGGTAATAAACAACCCATGGCACTGTCTTCTCCATCCAGGCAAATTGGTGGGCTGGCAAGTATCCAGCAGAGAGGAACCCTGAAAACAGAAGGCGGCCTCAATGAATATACCTTCGCAGTAGGTGGTAACTATGGCGACCGCCTCTATATCGGCGCCAGCATCAACCTGCCCAGCATTAATTACAAAGAGAATCTTTCCTGGTCAGAAGATGATGCCACCGGAAGCGATGCCAATAATTTCAAGTATTTCGACTATTATAAGAACCTCAAACGTACCGGTCTGGGTTTTGGTGGTAAACTGGGTATCCTCTACAAGGTATCTGACCACTTCAGACTGGGTGGTACTTTCGTAACACCTACCTGG
Source organism: Chitinophaga arvensicola (assembly GCF_900110835.1). Lineage (GTDB taxonomy): Bacteria > Bacteroidota > Bacteroidia > Chitinophagales > Chitinophagaceae > Chitinophaga > Chitinophaga arvensicola. The sequence goes on along the minus strand of NZ_FOJG01000001.1, from coordinate 3,055,533 downwards.
TACTCTATTCATGACAGTTATACTTCCGAATTATATTCAGATATAGAAGACGGCCGTAAAGAAGTAGGCGCTATTTCACTGGATCAGACGCAGGGATATCCTGTTGAAAATGACTACAACTACACCGCTCCATTGCGTGCAGGTGCCGGCGCTTCCTATTTCTTTGGCAACCTGCAGGAACCTAAAACCGTTCAGGGCTTTATCACGGCAGATTATGAATACGTAAACCAGTCGTCCGGTAAATTCAAAATGAGCGATAACAGATCTGGCCAGAACGTGCTGAATAACAATATCAGCGCTGTTTACAAAGCCACTTCCAATGTTCGTGTAGGCGCTGAGGTTAAATTCCTCGCCATGTATGCCGTAAGAGCAGGTTTTGCAGCGTATGGCAACCCATATAGCAATGATGCTTACAACGCCGGTGTAGATGCTTCCCGTAAAGTGTACAGCGGTGGTCTTGGTCTGCGTACCAAAGGCCTGTATGTAGATGCTACCTACAGCTACACCCAGGGAAAAGACAGGTATCAGCCGTATACCGTATATGAAGCCGCATTGACTCCACAGGCTGCTACCATGGATTTTGCCAGAAGCAATATCGTGTTGTCTGTAGGATTCAAGTTCTAAACAAATCAACTGATGATAAAAAAAGTCCGGGCCTGATGACCCGGACTTTTTTTATTCCATTTTCAGACTCTTTACCGGGTTCTCCAGCGCTGCCCGTACCGATTGAAAACTGACCGTCAGCAACGTGACCCCGATAATAGCCCCGGCCACCAGCAGCAATACCCCGGCGCCCATCTCCATATGATATACAAAACTATGTAACCAGCGATTCATGCCATACCAGGCCAGCGGCAAACCGATACCGATGGCGATCAGCACCGAACGTAAAAACACGCCCGATAACATCAGCACCACATTCGCTACGGTAGCACCCAGCACCTTGCGGATACTGATTTCCTTGCGCCGGCTTTCTGCCGTGAAAGCTACCAGACCAAACAAACCCAGACAGGAGATCAGGATAGCCAGTATGGTGAAATACTTTGACAGCGCGGCCACCCGTTGCTCCGCGATATACTGCGCCTGATAATCTTCATCGAGGAACTTATAATCAAATGCAAAACCCGGGTTATACTGCTGATAAAAGTGATTCAGTGCCGCCAGCGTCGTCTTTGTTTGTTCTCCTTTGATTTTTACCATCACTGTGCTGTTCACCATATCCAGCCTGAAAAAGGCAGGACTGATGGCTTCATGCATGGATTGAAAATGAAAATCCTTCACTACCCCGGCGATCTCCAGCTGACTTCCATCGAACTGGATCACTTTGCCCACAGGATTTTCAATACCCATTGCCCGGATGGCCGCTTCATTAAAAATGATGCGGTTGTTGTCTGTACCATAGTCCCTGGAGAAAGAACGACCGGCCGCCATCTGCAACCCCAGTGTTTCCATCATATCATAGTTTACCTGGAAAGGACGGCATAAAATAATTTCGTCTTTGCCCCTGCCCTTCCAGCTACATCCCCTGGAAGGTGCACCCAACACATTTCCTACCATGGCAGATGCATTTTCTACACCCGGAATCCTTTTAATACCCGCTAAAAAGTCAGGGATCTTTTCCGGCACCTTGCCTTCTACGTCGAAGTATACCACATTGTCTTTATCATATCCGGGATAACGGTGCTGCACATACGCAATTTGCCGGTATACAGTAATCACCGCCACCATAAATAACACCGACAAAGTAAACTGGAATACCACCAGGCCTTTACGGGCCAGCAGCTGACCGGGAGATCCGGGCATTTTGCCTTTCAATACCGATAGCGGATGAAACCCGGAGAGGTAGAAGGCGGGATAGCTGCCTGCCAGCAGGCCTGTTGCCAGTGCAATAGCCAGGATGATGGCAACCGTGCCGGTATTGAACGACAGGGACAATGATTTACCGGTGATCTGGTTGAACTCCGGCAGCAACAGTGTTACCAGCATCAATGCTACGAGCAACGATAAAAAAGTGAGCAGCATGGATTCTCCCAGGTATTGCAGTACCAGTGTAGCGCGATTAGCGCCGATCGTTTTCCGGATTCCCATTTCTTTCATGCGGCCGGAAGACTGAGCGGTGGAGAGGTTTACAAAGTTGATACACGCTATGAGCAGGATGAAAAGGGAGATCAGTGAGAAAAGTTTTACATAGCTGATACGGCCGCCTGCCTGTACGCCATTTTCATAATTACCATGGAGGTAATGATCGCTGTAACGCTCCAGGAACAGCTGCCGGGAGCTGGTACTGCCTTTTGTGAGACTGGTCATATACTGGCTCAGCTTTGCATTAAAGGCGGTAACATCTGTTCCTTCTTTTGTAACGAGATAGGTATAAAACGGGCCTTGTGGGTCCATGGCAGTAATATTCATGATTTCCCTGAACACATCGAAAGGCAGTAGGCAATCGAACCGGGTGGAAGAGTTAGCCGGTGTATTTTCCAGCACGCCGGACACGATACTGGCTTTTTTGAATTTATCCAGCTGCCAGTGAATGGTTTTACCTACTGCGCCTGATACGCTGCCAAACAAGGTTTGCGCGAGGCTGGCGGATATCACGATACTATTTTTATCCTGGAGTACCTGTTGGTTATTTCCCTGCAGCAATGGGTAAGAAAATACCTGCAGATAATCTGCTCCGGCGAAAATGCCGGCGGCTTTACTGTTTTTATCTCCTGCTGTCAGGGCTATTTTCGGAAACCAGGAGGGCGGTGTACTTACCGTAGCGGCGGCCACTTCCGGCATATTGGCTTTAAGCGTTGCGGCCAGTAATGCGGGTGTTTCCGGAGAAGTGGTGATGCCCTTTTCGTGTGGCACATTTTCCATGACCTGAAACAGGTGGCGGTCATTTTTATGGAAATGGTCAAAGCTTCCTTCATCGTATACCCAGAGGCAGATTAACAACGTACCTGCGAGACCGGTAGACAGCCCGATAAGATTCAGCAGGGTAAAACGCCTGTTTTTCAGCAGGTGTCGCCAGGCGATTTTCAGATAGTTTCTAAACATAAGCGGAATGTTTCAGTGAGCCCGGCTTCGGGCGTCTGCTCTGGCAGCTAAGAAAATGCCACAATATCAGTTACATAGATACAAATAATTACATATTCCATAATTATCCCAAATGTCCGGTTTCAGCACAGCGGTTGTCCGTAATTATTTGCAGGAGATTGTTATTGCCGGCTTTATCATACACCCCGATATAGGGTAGGTATTCACTCATCCCACTATAGATAAGCCGTATCTAATAGGTGGAGCTTATGGGGCACTGGAATAGGGCTGGGATAGGGCTAGGATACGGCTTACCTGACAATGCAATGACAATAAACAGTGCGATTTATTACATCTGCTTTCAGGTGTACACATAGCATAGGCCCTCACCGGTTGCACCGGTAATCCGTTTTTTGGAGAGAGGATGTTTCTTTGAAGCGGTGGTGTAGTTACTGCGCCTGCTGTTTCACATAAGTGATGATCGCTGCCGTATCGCGGGGATCGAACCATTGGAAGGCCGGGTCTTTGCGGAACCAGGTCAGTTGTCTTTTGGCATACTGGCGGGTATGTGTTTTAATATCGTCTATGGCCTGATCCAGGGAGATATATCCGTCGAGGAAGCTAAAGATTTCCTGGTAGCCTACGGTGCGCAGGGCGTTATGTTCCCGGTAAGGCAGTACGGATCTGACTTCTTCAACGAGGCCGGCTTGAATCATCTGGTCTACCCGGTAGTGAATATTATGATGGAGTTGTTCTTTGGGCAGGTTGATCCCGATTTTAATGACCCGGAAATCGCGCTGGGCGCGGGTGGCGTTGCGGAAAGTGGTGATAGACTGGCCGGTGGCGTCCAGTACTTCCAGGGCGCGGATGAGGCGTTGGGGATTTTGTGTTTCAGCGGTGGCGTAGAAACCGGGATCGCGTTCCTGGAGTTGTTCCTGCAGCCAGGAGAGGCCATGCCGGGCAAATTGTTCATTGAGGTGGGTACGGATACCGGGGGCGATGGCGGGCATATCATCGATGCCTTCCACGAAGGCGCGGATGTAGAGGCCGGTGCCACCGCACATGATGGCTACATCATTTTTTTCAAAGATTTCGCTGGTGTATTGCAGGGCAAGTTTCTCGTATATGCCTGCGTTAACCTCTTCCCTGATACTGTGGGAGTTAATAAAATAGTGGGGAACCGCCGACAGTTCTTCCGGGGAAGGTTTTGCGGTACCGATACTGATTTCACGGTAGCATTGCCGGGAGTCTGCGGAGATCACGGCTGTGTTGAACAGCTGTGCTATCTGAACAGACAGGGCAGTTTTGCCGGAAGCGGTAGGACCTGCGATAATGATGACGGTTTTTTGCATAAATATTGCGCTAAATAGCTAGGGATCTGCTTATTTTTTGCGGAAGACGGGCTGTTTCATCCATGGAACAGTTCTTCTCTGCAAAAAATAGACAGATCCCTAAATTGACTGATGGGAAATATTTTAAAAATTGTTTTCTTCTTCTGATCCGAATTCTTCGCCTCCGTCGCCGCCGAGGGCGTCGCTTTCTTCGCCTTCTTCGCCGAAGCCATCAGCGTCCATGCCTTCTTTGTTGAGGTCGTATTTTTCTTCCATTTCCACGAGTTTATCGCCTACCAGGCCTTTGGTGCCGTATTGGCTGGGGGCCAGGCCTTCCTTGCGTACGCAGGCAGGATAGGTAATTTTACTGTTTTCGTCTTTGGAAACGCCGATAAGTTCTACGAGAAACGACCAGTTTTTGGCGAAATCGTAGAGATAAATGAATTTCTGATTAGGATCTTTAACCGCAGCGGCAATCATTGTATCCGCCATCAGCAGGGGCTCCGCTTTGCGGGGCTGGTTATCTGCTTCCAGGATGATTTCCCGGCCACGTTGCCAGTTATCGTTGCTACGGAAAAAGGTAGCTTTATGTTTTGAATCAAATTCGAATGCTTGCAAAATTGCTTGGTGAAATAATAAGAACGTCTGATTCGGCTTAATGGCAATGTCTCTGTAGACACTTTCATCTTCTTCCCAGTAAACTCTGAATTTCAAAACCGGCATGACAAAAAAGGTTATAAGTTATTTAATGATTAAACTCTCCGCCTTTAGCGGTGGATCCTGAATGCTAGTAAAAATTATTATGGTATTGTAAAATTACCAATTTTATTTAACCGGGCTTAGATTCAATGCGCCAGCTTTTTCCAATAAAAATGCGTATGCCGCTTCGTAGGTATTTGGGATTTCACCATCCAGGATGGCTTCTCTGATGGCGCTTTTCAGGTCGCCTACTATCCTGCCTGGTTTCAGCCCGAATGTTTCCATGATCATTTCGCCGGTAACAGGTGGTTGCCAGTTGCGGATCCGGTCGCTCTCTTCCACTTCTTTCAAGCGTTTGCGGACCAATTCAAAATTTTCCAGGTAGCGTTTAACCTTCGACTTATTTTTTGAGGTAATATCCGCTTCACACAGCATCATCAGTCCTTCTATATCATCACCGGCATCAAACAGCAATCTTCGGATAGCCGAGTCTGTTATATTTTCTTTGGTGAGGCTGATGGGCCGCAGGTGTAGTTCTACCAGTTTTTTTACCAATTTCATTTTATCACTCAATGGTAATTTCATCCTGGTGAAGATACGGGGCACCATTTTGCCGCCTACTGCATCGTGGCCGTGAAAGGTCCAACCATGGCCTGGTTCAAATTTTTTGGTGGCCGGTTTTCCGATATCGTGTAACAGTGCGGCCCAGCGTAACCAAAGATCGCGGGTATTTTCGGATATATTGTCTACTACCTGCAAGGTATGATAAAAATTATCTTTATGACCTTTTCCCTCATACATCTCTACTCCCACCATATCGATCATCTGGGGGAAAATAATTTTGAGCAGGCCGGATTTATACAGGAGATCCAGTCCTACCGAGGGTTTCGGCGAGAGCATTATTTTATTGAACTCATCGGAGATCCTTTCCTGGGAGATAATGCGGATGCGTTCTGCATTTTCCTGTATCGCAGCAAAGGCGCTTTCCTCGATGGTAAACTGCAGTTGTGAGGCAAAGCGGATGGCGCGCATCATGCGCAGGGGATCATCGCTGAAAGTCTGTGCCGGCGCCAGGGGCGTACGGATCATTTTCTTATCAAGATCTCCCAGTCCGTCGAATGGATCGAGGAGGGAGCCATAATCGATATCTTTCAGGCTGATGGCCATAGCGTTGATGGTAAAATCGCGGCGGTTCTGGTCGTCCTGCAGGGTGCCGGCAGATACTTCCGGATTCCTGGAAGCTTCCCGGTAGCTTTCTTTACGGGCGCCTACAAATTCTATTTCCAGTTCATTCCATTTCACCTGGGCGGTGCCGTATGTTTTGAAGAAGTTAACGGGGAGGTTGTTGCCTAAGCTATCTGCGACTTTGTGCGCGAGGGCGATACCATCGCCAACGCAAACAACGTCCATGTCTTTTGTTTTCCGTCCCAACAGTTTATCCCGCACAAAGCCACCGATCAGATAGGCAGGTACGCCCAGTTCCTGGGCGGCTAATGCTATCTTTTCCAGCACTTTTCTTTCCTGCAGGGAGCAGGGTATGTCTAACGGTTTGCTGCTGATCATAGTAATATATTCCAGTTAATTTTATTCCTTTCGCTGAAAACCAGGGCGCAAATGTAATAAATAAACGATTTTAATCCCGGATTATCGCGATAGAACCGTCTTTGTTTATCCTGATAATCCTGGATGCGGCGCTTGCAGCGGTATCTTCCTGGCGGTATTTCACTACATAATCCACGCCATTCCGGATATCGGCAGCTACCTCGCTGAAGCTGGCCGGGGAAGGCGCTCCGCTGATGTTGGCGGAGGTGGATACCAGGGGTTTACGGAGTCTTTTTATGAGATGACGGCAGAAAGGATCTTTTACAATCCGGATAGCCACACTGCCATCTTCACTGATCACATTGGGGGCTAACCCCAGTGCGCCTTCATAGATCACTGTGGTGGGCCGGGTAAAACCGGCGATTATGTCGGCCATATCGGGCCGGGGATTGGCCACATATTGCAGCAGGTCTTTTACTTCTGCCAGCAGGATCACCAGGCTTTTGCTTTCGCTGCGTTTTTTCAGTGCAAATACTTTCTGTACGGCCGCTTCATCGGTTGCATCGCAGCCGATGCCCCAGATTGTATCTGTAGGATAAAGGATCAGGCCTCCGTTTCGCAGCACCGGCATGGCTGCGCTGATATCATCTTCAAACATTTATGATGGCTTATTTAATTGTTCATATACTTTTCTCATGGCGGCTGCGCATTTCTCAGGTGTAAACTGTTGCGCATGCTGCCATCCTTTTTCCTGCAACTGCTTTACCAGCGAAGGATTGTCCACTATGCGCCTCATGGCATCGGCGATGGTGGCCGGATTCAATGGATCTACGTAAATGGCGGCATCTCCCGCTGTTTCTGCAAAACAGGATCCGTGGGAGGTAATAACAGGTGTACGGCTCCACAACGCTTCCAGGATCGGGATACCAAAGCCCTCGAAGACAGAGGGATAGATCAAGGCCACGGCGCCCTGGTAAAGGAGCGGCAACTCACTGTTCTGCAAACGTACCTGCTCATTGAGGAAAATTACCTGTGTAGTGAGACCGTTTGCCGCCAGGTAAGCTTTTACTTTCTTCTTATACCCGCTGCCATTGCCCAATACGACCAACGGCAGGTCCAGCGTTCCTTTCAGTGTATTCATGGCCGTTACAATGCCCAGCAGGTTCTTTCTTTCAATCAGGGATCCTACATACAGGAAGTATTGCGATGGTAACCGGTACCTGGCGCCCAGTTCAGCGATCTCATCATCCGGGTAAGTAACCGCGAAGGAAGGATCACAACTCTGGTACACCACATCAATTTTATTGGCGGGCGTATGGTAATAAGTGATCAGGTCCTGCTTTGTCTGCTCGCTGATGGCCACTACCCTGTCCGCATGCAGGCAGGCGTAGCGCGCCTTCCGCCGGTAGGTGATCACATCAATGGGATTGTATTGCTCCGGGTATCTTTCAAAAATAAGATCATGCATGGTAACGACCGATTTCACGCCGCTTTTATGAATCCCAAACGGCAGTTCATGGCTGAGGCCATGGTAGATACCGATCCCATAGCGTAGCAGGTCCTTTACCACAAAGCGGCTGCGCCAGGCAGATTTAAACCAGCGATGCAGCGGCTTTTCCGGCAATATAACGTGTAAACCGGGCATATCGCTCAGATCGTACATCGCTGTTTGCTTTGGTGCAAACAGGTAATAGTCATCTTCCGGAAAATCCTTTACCAGCGATGATATCAGCGTACGGCTGTAATTTCCCAGGCCGGTATTGTTCTGGAACGCGCGCTTGGCGTCGAATCCTATTTTCATACAATGCTATTCAGACAAAAGGCAAAATTAAGGATTACGGATGGCGAATTACGTATATCTGATAAGATTTCCGGAAATCCCCCCGTGTAATTCGTAATTTTATTTTCTACGTATTATGTTTGCAAAAAATAAAAAAATGGAATTACAACAACAAATACTGGCTGCCTGGGCTGATCGCAGCCTCTTACAGGAGACTCAGTACACAGATGCAGTAAAAGCGGTGATAGAAGCAGTAGACAAAGGACATCTGAGAGTTGCGACGCCAACAGAAAATGGCTGGCAGGTGAATGAGTGGGTGAAACAGGCTATTTTACTGTACTTCTCCATTCAGCCCATGGAAACAATGGAGGTACCTCCGTTTGAGTTCTATGATAAAATGAGATTGAAGTCGAACTATAAAGAGCTGGGTGTAAGAGTAGTACCACACGCGGTAGCCCGCTATGGCGCTTACATCGCCAAAGGTTGCATCCTGATGCCTTCTTATGTTAACATCGGCGCATTCGTAGACGAAGGCACCATGGTAGATACCTGGGCTACTGTAGGATCCTGCGCACAGATCGGCAAACACGTTCACCTGAGCGGTGGTGTTGGTATTGGTGGTGTACTGGAGCCATTACAGGCAAGTCCGGTGATCATTGAAGATGGTTGCTTTGTAGGTTCCCGTTGTATCGTAGTAGAAGGTGTGATTGTGGAAAAAGAAGCGGTACTCGGTGCAAACGTAGTACTGACGCAGTCTACCAAGATCATTGACGTAAGCGGCAGCGAGCCTATTGAATACAAAGGCCGTGTACCAGCCCGCAGCGTGGTCATTCCTGGTACTTATACCAAGAAATTCCCTGCCGGTGAATACCAGGTTTCCTGCGCACTGATCATTGGTCAGCGTAAAGCCTCTACAGATCTGAAAACCAGCCTGAACGACACCCTGCGTGAGTTCAATGTAGCGGTATAAATTTTTTGTTCCGGATAGCGCCTGATGAGTATTCATCAGGCGCTATTTTTTTGTCTGCGGAAAAAAAATTTGGTGAATTTAAAAAAGTGCTTACTTTTGCAATCCCTTAACGGGGACATGCGATGCCCAGATGGCGAAATTGGTAGACGCACTGTGTTCAGGTCGCAGCGTTCGCAAGGATGTGCTGGTTCGAATCCAGTTCTGGGCACAAAAAGGACAAACTTCGGTTTGTCCTTTTTTATTTTGAGACAATCCCGTCTCCGGAATGGATATCAGCTTAACAGGCTGCAGGCACACAGAAGGATTTAGACAATATAGCGCGATTCACTTTTAATGAAAATTGTTATATCCCTGCTTTTTTTGCCACACCAGGAGTCATCCGGACATCGTACGGAATATGTTTTTTCCCCCATGCACATAAACTATGTAATACTGTAAGCATTTCCAGCCCGGTATCTGTAATCTGATATTCAACTTTCAGGGGTACCTGATTGTAGATTTCCTTTCTGATCAATTTTCTTTCTACCAGCTCATTCAACGCTGTTGATAATACATTATCTGATATACCACTCAAACATTCTTTCAGTTGGGAAAACCGATATACATCTTTTTCAATGAGGATTAATATTTCTGTGATCCATCGTTTGCCGATAATTTTTAAAACCTTATTCAGCGTACATCTTTCTTCCAGGAAATGTTCGTTAAGCGTATTGGTAGAATTTTGTTTTTTCTGGCGCATACTCATTTTTTTATGAGTGTCTCATAATTAGCACCGTAGTAACCCACGGATCATTTTTGATCTAAATTTACATGCTGTAAGGTCATAGTGGTGCTGGTTTATGAATCACCGGCTGTTTGAACCAAACATTTCTTTGTATAAAATAAAAGTAATAACAATATGAAAAGTTACCAAATTACAGCGGATTACAGTATCCCCTCCCTGGCGCTGAAAGAGCAAAGCATCCGCGAACTTCTCCCCAATGAAGTGCTTGTTAAAATCAGTGCAGTATCCCTAAATTACCGGGATCTATTAGTAGTTACCGGTTTCGGCCGATGGAAACCTCCGGTTGGCAGAGTTCCTGTATCTGATGGTGTAGGGTATATTGTTGATAAAGGTAGCGCTGTTACAACATTATCATTAAACGACAGGGTGGCCGGGCTTTTTCTACCTAATTGGATCGATGGAAAATTGAGTGCTGAAAAACTATTAAATCCGCTTGGAGGCGGTTCGCGGGATGGCTTATTACAGGAGTATGCCATATTTGATCAGCATGAATTGATACAAATACCCGCTTTCCTGTCTGATGAAGAAGGTGCCACATTGCCCTGTGCCGGCCTGACCGCGTGGAACGGGATAATTGAAAGGGGGAATATTACACCTGATAGTACAGTATTAATTCAAGGTACAGGAGGCGTATCACTGTTTTCACTGCAATTCGCATTAATGGCCGGAGCTAAGGTGATTCTATTATCCGGTAGCAATGAAAAGCTGCAGCTGGCCGGTAAATTAGGGGCGCATCATCTCATCAATTATAATGAACATCCCGATTGGGAAAAACAGGTAAAAGATATTACCAATGGCCATGGTGTAAATCACGTAGTAGAAGTAGTGGGTGGCAACAATATCAACAGATCTGTTGACGTTGCCACATATGATGCTACTATTTCAATTATTGGTCTTATTGGCGGATTAAGCGGAGAGATTAGTACAAGTCCGATAATGAGTAAACAAATTAAGTTGCAGGGTATTGAAGTTGGGTCTAAAGCAATGTTTGAAAGGATGAACAATGCTTTAGTAGGAAATAACATTCACCCGGTGATCCATAAAATTTATGATTTTAAGGAAGCCAAGGACGCCTTTACTTATCTTAAAGATGGAAAGCATTTTGGAAAAATTATTATTAAACTATAAATGTTGGTCAACAGCGACGAACGTGGCGATCCTTGCGGTGTAATAAAAAGGACTGTAAAATGAATATTCCTGCTACTACCTTACAGTAAGGTAAATATCAAAAAGGGACAACTAAAATAGTTGCCCCATCATGACAGATTTTTATAAGCACCAGAAAGGCTGTAGTTACTTACTACAACCTTTCTCACTTTAATTAATTTCTTTTTCCCTCTTCCCTGGCAAGGTCTATCATGGTAGACAACTCCTGTACTGCTTCACTGGTATCTCCACTAAAACCTGTCAGCTGGAAGCGAATAATTCCTTTAGGATCGATAATAAATTTCGCAGGTATCGATGTTACGCCGTAACTCTCCACCACTTTGTTCTTTTTGGTAACAGGATCTTTGAGGTCCATCAATACTTCAAAGTCATACTGCTGGCTGTCGATATACGATTTTGCATCCTGTACCGGCGTATTGGATTGTTCCCATGTATGAATAAAAAGGAATTTCACACCAGGATCATTGCTATACTTTTTCTGCGTCATGGCCATAGCTGGCAACGATTTCTTACAAGGGCCGCACCAGGTAGCCCAGAAATCCAATACGACTACCTTATTTTTCAAGTCGGCCAGGGATACTTTTTTACCATCTAAATCCGTCAGGGTAAAAGATTTGGCCGGGCGGTCAATCATTTGTTTCACGATATCTTCCCGGTGCTTTTTAACTACTTCTTCCTGTATAGTGGCCATATATTTATTGAAATCGGCCTGTGCACCATGCTGTTCCAGGTAAAGTGTTTTAAACGCTGCGACCATAGTAGAATCTGCATTTCCGGTGCGCATGATACCATCCATGATGTGCAGGGCATCTGCCGGTTTACCATTTGCCTTTAATATTTTTGCATAATAATAATTGAGCGCTACCGCGTTGTTCAAATGCTGGTAGGCGATAGTGATATATTTTAATGCCTGTTCGTAATTTTTTTGCTCATACAGGATGATCGCATAATTACAATAACTTTCTACATAAGTTTTCAGGGCTTTTTCAGCGTTTTCGTCGTTCTTTTTTGCAGACAGATATTCATCATAACCTGAAAATGCTTTTTGGAAAAGCACTTTTGCTGTTTCCAGTAAGCCTGCTCTGAACAGCTCCTGCGCAACATTATTGTATGTCGTTGGCTTTAAATAAGGAGTCTGGACGCTATCGGCGAATGCTGCTGCGTGCAAAGAATCCTTTTCACGGGCATATCGTTGAGCAATACCAATCCTGATATAATCATATTGTATGGGCTCTTCATGATACAGGGATGGAGGAAATTGCTTGCAGAATTGCTCATATGCCTGCTGCATTTCAGCAGCCGTTTTTATAATAAATATCTCTCCGGCGGCTTGGCCTCTCGCAGCCAAACCGGTAGGGAACCGCTTCAACAGTAATTGAAAAAGGCTATCCACTTTTTTTCTATTCTTTTGATAGCCATAGATATCAACTGCTTTTTTAAAGTCAGCTTCTTTGTCACTATTCAATAACCTTTTTATCTCTGCATCCAATATCTTTCGATGCTCTTTACCGGGATTCTTTACGAGGCAGGTGTAGTAAATATTATCGTAGTCGCTTTTAGTAGCGGGATAGGCCTGCCTTTGCAAATTCACCCATGATAATGCCGCTTTGGGATCGGGTTTGATACCAAACACTTCATCACCATAAGTATAAATAAATGATCGGATGCCGGGGATATTGGCCACTGCTTTGTCATTACTATATACGTCAAACAGGAAGCCTTTTCCCTTGTTGGCATCTATTATCGTATCCATACCAATAGCAACACCCATTACTACTGCACCTTCCGGCACGCTTATCGTAGCGGTATAAGCATTGCCGGATAGTTTCATCGTTATATCCCGGGCCCTGGGATATTTGAGCTGATTATAAAAACCGACCCGTGCGTGCAGCTCTTTGCCCGCCGGCACAGCGATATCTGAGTTATAGCGCAATGTAATTTCCTGGTTCGGTGCAGGATGTTGCTTATCTATTTGAAGACGGCCAGTGCTTTGAGCAGACACATGGAAATAACATCCCGCTGCCAGCAGGAGACACAAAAAATACGTTCTCATATTATTTATTGTTAATTTTTATTATTGATTATTGGCCATTCCCGGATTAAGACCAATTACAGCAGGAGGAATTCTTAATGTTAAACGATTGGGTTGATTCATTGTGTAAGTAGTAGTATTGCCCGCATCATTGTCATATAACACGTGTTTAAATGCAGTACCTGCAAACAACGGATCTACAGACAATCTGCGCATATCAAACCAGCGGGCGCCTTCCATGGCAAACTCGCGGATACGTTCCTCAATGACGAATTTGATTAATGCTGTCTGACTGGAAGCGATATTAACCGGCACTGCTGCATCCGGCATAGGCATCCGACGCATACGAAGACTTTCTACATCTTTTTTTGCGCCATCCAGATCGTTCAGGCGGGCTTTGCATTCTGCACTGAGCAGATAGAGATCTGCCAGTTGCAAACCGCAACGCGACCATTGTACACCATATTTTCGTAATCGTCCGCCGCCAATAGCCGAGCCATCCAGGTTTTTATCCGAATAGAGTTTAAGACGTAAATCAGCGGGAGTGTACAATGCCGCAGCCCATGGAGCCAGCACCAAACCACTACTTCCCAAAGGATTGCTGGAAAACGGACTGTAAGGCCCATTATTAAAAATCTTGGAAACGACTGATTCTGTGATATCGGTATAAATTTGTCCGGGTGATTTAGGGCCGTAAGAAGGATCTATTGGCAGGAAAGGCCCACCGGGCGCCAGTGTGGTATTGTAATCATATAACACGGGCACACCTGCAGCTTTCACGTCGGCAAGCGCAGCATTGAATAATGGAACGGCATCATTATAGCGGCCCATAAACATATATATTTTTCCTAACAGGCCTTCTGCAGCCGGACGGGACATGCGCGTAAGTATTTTTGCCTTTACCGGCAGATCAGCAATAGCGCTGGTAAGATCCTTAATCATAAAATCATATACGGCCTGCACAGACGCCCGCTGATAATTGGAAATAGATACGTTAGCCTGATCTATGATTGGCCAGCCCGGGTCTGTAGCAGCCGTAGATGCCAGATATGGTTTTGCATAAAAATTAATAAACTCAAAATTGATCCAGGCACGTGTAGCCATCGCTTCTGCTTTAACCTGTGCCTTGAGCAAGTCAGTTCCCCCGGTTGAAGAAGCCACTTCTGCAATAACTTTGTTGCACTGATAGAGACTGCTGAGCTGTAACCGGCAGTCCACGGGCATTCCATCAGTCGGTAAAAAAATATCGTCCTTCCATTGAAATGCATTGATCATTTGCGCTGATCCCTGATTAAAATAAGTCGCATCTGCTCCTACTTCATCTCCCATCAAGACCAGTTCCTGCCAACCACCGCCAGCATTAAAATAATAGAGCGACGGATCATTCATCAATTGGTCATAGTCGTTGGTAGTTGATGCCACTTGTGATCCTAATGGAACGATGTTCAAAAAGTCTTTTTTACAAGCACTCAGAGATATCAGTGATATAATCCCCAGAATACTGCCTATATATTTTGTACGCATTCGATTTTATTTTTACAGGACTCAAAAAGTAATATTGGTACCAAGACTAAAACTGTGCTTAAACGGAGGAAGTGTCCGGCCGCCATTTTGTATACTGGAATATTCCGGATCGGCGTGGTCGGAATTGGCTGTCCATACTAAAAAGTTAGTTGCCTGCGCATATACCCTGATGTTGCGGATCTTTATTCTTTGCAGCAAATAAGCCGGCAGATCGTATCCCAGCGTGATATCACGTATTTTGGCATAGTCCGCGCTAACTACATTAAGGTCACCATAAACATAATAGCCTACGCTTCTTCTGCTGGAACTGGCGGATCCTGCTACATAAGAAGGCACATTGGTTTTTTGTTCATCACCCGGTTGTTTCCATCTATCTAAAAATTCGGGACTGATAGTGGGGCCGTTGAAAGCGGTCGAACTCCACATACGTCCGGTATAGAATTGATTCATTTCGCGACGCATCACGTTGCCCAGGCTATAGATCATGTTCACGGACAACGATATTCCCCTATAGGAAAAAGTGTTCGACAAACCACCATTAAAGGTAGGACGCATAGTACCCATATACGCTACATCATCAGGAGTAGCAGCATCGAGTGCTTTGCTTACCGCATGATCTTTTATATAAATCTGCGGATCACCCATATTATCCAGTCCGGCATAGCGATACGCGAAGAGAGGCCCCAGTGAATAGCCCACCTGGTAGGAAGATGTAATTTTTGAATTGGCGTTAAAAAACTGCGGATTGACGTCTACATACGACAGCAATTTATTTTTGTTATAACTAAAGGCGATGTTGGTAGACCAGGAAAAGTCACGCAATTTTATGTTTACTGTCTTTAAAGCCAGTTCAATTCCCTTATTACTTAACTCTCCTATGTTGCCTGTTTGAGAAGCGAAACCGGAAAAGGGATTCAGCGTTACATTTCCTATCAGGCCGGTAGTCATCTTGTTATAAACATCTAAGCTACCGGAGATCCGGTCTTTTAACAACGAGAAGTCGAGTCCGAGATTAGTGGTATGAGTAATTTCCCAACTCAGCGTAGTATTAGCGGGCTGACTGATTGAAAGCGCATTACCGGCAACCGCCCCGATTTGCTGATTGGCATCTACTACCCGGAGAATGTCGAAAAGCGAAGCTGCCCCCACATAAGGAGAATTTCCGGTAATACCATATGTAGCGCGCAGGGCCAGCATATTCTGCCAGTTATTGGTGCGTTTCATGAATGACTCTTTGCCTATCTGCCATTTACCACCTACACTCCAGATAGGTTTGTTCTGTGTAGATTCGTCATGCCCGAAAAGATTGCTGTGATCCTGGCGCCAACTCAAATCCAGGCTGTATTTCTGCTGGTAGGAATAACTGGCCAGTGCGAAATATGAAGTGAAACGGCTCTGATTCTGGATATAGACGTACGGTTGTGTAGTTAAGCTTCCAAAGCCAAGGATCGTTCCGGGAACACCTTTGCGTAAGGTGGCATAATCGATAGCAGGATAACTATTGAGTGCCGCATCATAGCCGGGTATTGTTGTGGTGGCCCGACTGCCAAAAGATTCCTGAGCATCCTGCCCTACCTGGATATTTAAAGCATCCTTTCCATTCCGGGGATTGGCCGCATACACCAGTTGATTCCGTACTGTCCAGTTGCGTTGGTCATTGGATGAATTTGTATACAAGCCTCCTGTTGTGGGATAATAATACACAGGTGTGGAGCCGATAGTTGGCGCTACAGTAAGGCTCAGCAAGGTATTACGTTGTTCTCTTGTCTTGCTGTCCTGGTAAGAAGTAACGTTGCCGGGTTCTCTCATAAAACCGTAAGTACCCTGGAAACTCAATCCTTTCCATATATTGACACCTACATTAGCGGTTACATTAAAAGCAAGTGTATTGCTTTGGGTATACTTGTAATTAACCTCATCAAGTGGAATATAATCGAGATTGGTGGCGCTTCTGGCTTGATAATTCTGCCTGAGGGAATCCGAAAATCCCAGCAGGTAGGACATCGGCAGGTTTTCACCTGACGGACCTTTAAAAAGCTGGTAAGGCAAAAAAGTATTGGTAACACCGGGATAGTTCTTACCACTAGTGATCACATTCGTCATTTGCGTATTAAGGGTTACCTGGATCCTTTTATTAGGATGGAGGTTTTGCGTAACATTGATCCGGTAGGAATTATTTTTCTGTCCCGGCGTATTACTTGCTACACTTGTATAACCCAGAGAAGCATAAAATGAATAGATATTGTTACCACCCGAAGCTGAAATGGTATGGTTGGTTGTCATGGCATTTCTATAGAGCAGATCGCTGATCTGTCCACTGTTGTCTATTGCAGCCAGGCTATCAAGACTTTTATTGGCTTGTGCGGCTGTAATCAGGCCCCGGTACTGATTATAAAGGATAACATCGTGAGGGGCTACCGACTGCCTGGAGAGGGTGGCCCATGGATAAGTTTTAGGATCAAATGTTTCTTTGGCGGCCTGGATATATTGTGCACTGTTAAGCCGCTTTAAGTAGTCAAAATCTGGCTTTCCCTGAAAATTGACAAATCCGCTGTAACCGATCGTAAGGCGTTGATTTTTTGCGCCCTGTCTGGTAGTTACCACAACAACGCCATTGGCAGCCCTTGCACCCCAGATAGCTGCTGCAGCAGCATCTTTCAAAACGGTGATATCAGTAACATCATCCAGGTTAACCGTAGCGAAATCATTGGTAACGACGCCGTTTACCACATAAAGCGGCTCCGTTCCCAACTGAATAGAGCTGGCACCACGAATAACGACCGATTGGGTAGCAATCCCATTTCCATTTGAATTTGTTACCTGTCCTCTATTGACGGTTAAACCGGGAACAAGTCCTTCCAACCGGGCCATCACATCCATTGATCCTGTCCGTTGCGAAAACACCTCCATGTTGGGTTGGCCAAAGGAACCGGTAGCTCTTTCTTTTTTGAGGATCTGATAACCGGTGTTGATGTTACGGACTACTACACTGTCAAGCTGTAATACTTTGGTGGTTAATGTAACGGCGGCGTAGCCATTTTGTGGCACACGTATCTCCTTTGCCTGATAATTAAATCCTATAAAAACCAATACCGATTTTGAGCTGATATTTCTGATGTTGAAATATCCCTGATCGTCTGTTACTGCTGCTGCCTTTCCCAGTTTGACAGAGACCAGGATGCCGCCAACGAACTCCCCTTTATCATTACTTACACGTCCCTGAACATTTACAAGTGTGTCTGATAAATAGTTGGTTCCCGGTGATAATTCCGGCTGCCTGTCGTTAGCCCTGGCATCGGGTAAAAGTGTTACATTAATTGTTTTGCTTTCGATGAAGTAAGTCAGCGGCTGCCCCTTGAAAAGTACCTCGAGGAAGGTGTTAAGCGGCATATTGCTGACGTGAACTTCAACCGGCTTCGCTTTACTAAGCACAATTTCAGGATAAAGAAAAATAAAGCCTGTCTGCTGCTTTACTTCTTTAAATACTGTTTCCAATGGCAGATTTTTGCCTGATAGGGACACATTCTGTGAGAGTGCGGTGGCAGAAACATTCAGAAAACCAACGGTGAGTAAAAGCATTGTTAGCTTCATTACTAACAAGTTTTGGATGACACGGCTATTGCTCCCATGAGCCTGACAGCCGCAATAAGGACTTTTTTGCATACATTTGCAATGTTTGGTTGATGTAATAAACAGTCAGCGACGACTTTTTTGCGTTACCCGAATTTCCAGCCGGCGGTGTTCTAGCACTTCCGGCTTTTTTTGATACGAGGTACGTTTAATCCGTGATCTATATTTTTCTAATTTTCTTTTATATAAAGCGTTCTTCCATCCAGCCTGGTTTGCAATCCATAACTATTGAAAAACCTGATAAGGCCTGATAATTTAACTCCCCGGTCCATTCCACCGCTTAATTTTACTTTAGTGACCTGACCTTCAAATTGGATCTTGATATCATACCATCTTTCAATTTGCCGGATGACCTCATTCATGCCTACACTTTCAAAATTAAAATATCCATTCTTCCATGCGATATCCTGCGTAGTATCAATTCCTTTTTTTACATCAATGGATTTATTGTCAGATACAATGGCTTGCTGCCCGGGTTGTAACGTAACATTTTGGTCAAAAGGACCGCTGTTACCAATCATCACCTTTACAGACCCGCTTATGAGCGTCGTCTTTTGCACTCTTTCATCTTCATAGGCACTTATATTAAAACTTGTTCCCAACACTTGTATGGTGCTGCTTCCTGTCTTTACAATAAAGGGAGACGCCGCATTTTTCGCTACTTCCAGATACGCTTCTCCTGTTACCTGCACCTCTCTCTTACCGGCATCGAACTTTGTAGGAAACCTGATAGATGATGCCGCGTTTAACCACACTTTTGTTCCATCCGGAAGAACCGCCTGATACTGGCCACCACGTGGCGTAACCAGCTGCAACACCTGACCGGCATCCGCAATACGTTCCCCATCATTGTAAGTAACAGCTGTTCCAACTGCTATTCCTTTTTTATTGTTTGAGAGCGTGATGGGTTGATTACTTCCCACAGTTAATACTGCCCGGTTGGTGCCTGGCACTATGTTTATTTCCGCTTTTGCTATATCATCAGGCGTTGTATGCTTTCTACCGGCTATCCAAAAGAAAGCGCCAGTACCCAATAGCAGTGCCACTGCGGCAGCCCAGCCCCACCTGCGCAGAAAATGAATCGGAGCATTGGTTTCTGTATTGATATCGCTCTTGAAAACCTTATCAACCTGCATGGCCCTTTGGGCCAGATGGCTAAAGCGGTCAGCATTTACCAAAGACGCCTCTACTTTCATCAGCTGGCCAACTATTTCATCTGTCAGTATCCCGTCGTATCTGTCGTCCTGAAGGTAATGCTCCAGCTCCTCCATTTCCACGGCAGTGATAGTTTTGTCAGTAAACTGCGTTAATAAATAAGCTATTCTGATAGTGTCCATAAGTGCGTATATAATATAGACACCTGGGAGAATGGTTTTCTACCCATCGGTAGAAAAAAAATTTTATTTCTTAAAAAGCAATAGCAGGATGGGGATAAAGATTCCTTTCTCCAAGAGTCTTTGCTGAATGATCTTAAGGGCTAATGAGAGGGTTTTCTGTACATAATTGGAAGAAACATTCAGCTCTTCCGCAATTTGCGGCACTTTAAGTCCTTGCTCCCGGCTTAATCTGTAAATTATTTTTTGACGGGGGGAAAGTCCATCGACAATTTTTCCGATAATGCGTTGCGTTTCCCGAAAGGAAAGATCTAATTCTGTCTGACTGGAACCGGAGCCGTTAAGATCTTCCTGGAGTGCCTGAAATTTGTCTTTAGCTTTCAACTGAACATTCTGCCGGCGAAGATATCGCAAGGCTTCATTAGCGAGGATCCGGAATAACCAGGCATGAGGGTGAAGGATTTCGGTTAATTTATGCCGGCTAAGCCAGAATTTAATAAGCGTGTCCTGCAACACTTCCTCTACAGCCACATCCGACCCCAACAGTTTATATAAATATGGCAAAAATCGTGGAAACAAGGTTCGATAGAGCGTCTCGAACGCTTCTTCATTACTGTCGGCGATAAGGAGAAATAGCTGTTTCTCATTATGTAGATCCTTGCTTTCCAATTATTTACAATAATAATTTAGATAAAATAATTTTTACATTTGGTTGTTCCCGGGAGTGTTTATCGGATATAAAGGACACATAACAAATAAAACCACCTGTAGCAGGTGGATTGAAACAAATGTAAAGGAATTATTTCAGCCATTGAGCAATTCCCGGCTATAATTTATCAGACAAAGTTGTAAATAATTTTCAATACCATACGCGCGTGGGCCGCCCTGAGAAATGCGTAAAGCGCCCTGCTACAGTACAGGGCGCTTTGCATTTATCTACTGTTTAGCTTCCAGCTGTTCCAGCCGCTTTTTCAACTGCATATTTTCCTTTTTAAGTTCAATCATATAAAGGGTCAGTTCCTCGATTTTCCGGATCGTTATTTCACTTATGTTTCCTATATCTACTCCCCCATTTTTCTCTATTTCTCCGGCAGATGGAACATCGGGCAGATGCTTATGCTGATCAATGAAGCGGGCCACTTCCAGTAAATCCGGCAGGTGATAATTTGTGTTAAATACATAGTCCGGCCATTCGGTAGCAGTAATTTTTATACGACGGGCTTTAATATCTCCATTCACCGCTAATTTAACGGAAGGGGTAGCAGTGCCAATGCCTACATTTCCATTGGACAGAATACGCATCTTTTCTACGCCGGAAGTTCCCAGCACGATATTCTGATTCAGATCCGGTTGATTATTGGAATACCCTGACAAGTCAATAAAAGATTTTGTGCCGGCTGCTGTTCCACCGCCAGCACTAAGCCGGAGAAAACCGTTATCACCTTCGTACCATGCCGGACTGGTACCTCTTATTTCACCTGTAATGGTACCGGCAGATATGGGAGGTCTGGGATCTGTTGTTGTTACCGGAGAATACATGGTAAACCCACCATTCACAGAGAACCGGGTAGGTGTACTGAGGGTGCCGATTCCGATATTACCATCCGGTTTAAACACCATCCAGGGCGTGTCATAAATTACCTCTTTTGCGGTATTCCCTCCGATATAGGCATAACTCATGGTACCGTTAAAAGCATATACGCCAAAGGCAGCCAATTTTCCGGTGTTATTATAGGAAATACCAAATTCCCTGGCCCAGGTGCCTATATTTCCGACCATATCCACTGCTATACCATAGGGATACGGGGCCGAATTAGTGACCCTGACGTTTCCTTTGTATACATGGAGCAGCGCTTCCGGTGTTTTGGTACCTATGCCTACTTTCCCGGAATCGAGAGGGATATAGTTCTGTGCTTGCAGCAGCCCTCCGAACAGGAGCAGGCCAAGGGATAAACTGTACTTCATAATTTGACGATTGAGTATTTGCTTGACGGGTTATGATAGATAATTGTATAGGGATTGAATAATGCTACGATGCAAATATAGGAACTCAAGCGGCTAAAGGCAAGGTAATAGTACCATTAAATAATAGAGGCTATAGTATAAAAAGGCTGGCCCTGCAGACAGAACCAGCCTTTTTAATATCAGTCTCCATTTATGCTAAGGATGCGTGGTAAATCGATCCCCGAACTGCCCGATCAATATCTTTTCCATCCAGGCGCCTCTGAAATTACGTGTCACCACCTTTCCTTCCGGATCGTACAATATACTTACCGGCACACCACTGAAACCGTATGCTTTTACAATACTGCTATTGTAACCAAGTAAATCCGATAACTGCAACCAGGATGTTGTGCCATCCTTATCCATCGCCTCTTTCCAGGCTTCTTTCTTATCGTCCAATGAGATGGCGACTATCTCCAGGCCAGCCGGGTGATACAGTTCATAGCACTCTTTCAGGTGAGGAAAACTCTTTCTGCATACCCCGCACCACGAGGCCCAGAATTCCAGCAATACGTATTTCCCTTTACCCAGGTGATCTTTCAGGTGATACGATTTCCCATTAACATCCTGTAATACAAAGTCTTTGAAAGATGCGCCTACAGCTGAAAAGCGGGCAGTAACCGCACCTTTTAACAGCTGCTGTTTTAAAGGACCATCTGCGGCAGCGGTGAGGTGTTGCATCATCTTATCGACATCTGCTATACGGATATCCACGATACTGATTGTCTGGGAACCCACATAACAACTAACTTCCGAAAGAGGTGCTTTCAGGATAAAATCCAGTCCCACTTTTATTTTCTCAGCCATCAGGGAATCCAGGATACTGCTGATACGGATCCTGTCTTTTACAGGTGTTCCCGGCTCGGGTACATAAAGATCAAATGTTCTCAGGGTATTGATCTGCTGGTCCAGCGGCGCTTTTTTAACGACATAGGTGAGATAAAGATCGTGGCTGGCGGAACCTGTCACTTTTATTTTTGCAGCAGTACCCATCCGGTTGGCCATGGCCGATTGATCCAGCAGATCTTCCACCGCACCGCTGATAGCTATCGTTCCGTTTTCTGCAAAAAAGCAGGTTCCTTTTCCTTCCTGTCCTTTGACGGTGATCAACAAAGACAATAACCTGGGGGAAGACAAAGTCCCTTTTAACTCAAACGCTCCTTCTTTTACATGAGTGCTTCCCAATACTTCATTACCTGTTGCAAAATCGGCATAGCTCAATTTTACACTGGCACCATCCGGCACACCGGTGATGTGGCCTTTAATAACATAGCCACGGTCCATCGACTTCACTGCGGTAGTCAGGCCCACCAGCAATAAAAAGAATGAAAAGAACAAAAATCGGTTTCGTATCATCTTGAATTATTTAACTGTAGTAAGTCATTTTTCAGCGGATCAATATATCCGCTGCTCCAATGGAACATTCCATTGCGGATTGAATTTCAAAATATTGTTAGAGATAGGAAATTGAAAAAAATGAGAGTCGATATCTGCATTATAAACTTGTTGCCCCACCACATGCGTGATCTTATTTTTGCTCCATGGTTTGCCGGCATCCAATACATATCTTTTAAGATCGAGGAAGCGTTTGATATGTCCCAGCGGCAATTCCCTGCGTCGCTCCTGCAATACAAGATTGATTACCTCTTCCTGTGAACCCGGCATCTGCCAGTCAGGCGTACCGGTTACATAACGGTATTTACGCAACAGGTTGAGGTCATTCATCGCTTCCTGTAACCGGTTAGTTCTGGCATATCCTTCCGCCCTCATGAGCAGCAGTTCAGGATAAGTAAACCCGGAGGTAAGCATTGTTTTCTGACCACGGTAATACTGTGTTCTGATACCATCATCATAATTTGTTCCCTGGTAAGTAGTCTGGTACCCGGGTGCATCTATCAGAAAAAACTTTGCACGCAGGTCTGTTTTCCTGTCGAACAGGGCAAGGAAATCGGCGGAAGGATAGGCAGATTGATCATAACCAATAAACCGGTCGCTGGAACGAAACAACAGGATCTCTTTACTGGCAGGCACAGAGAGCTTACCATCGGGACTTTTCACCATATCGTTTTGCGGCGGCCGGCTGGGATTGGCAAAGTATAGGGTATTGTAATCATAGAGTACCTGGTCTACCCCTTTGGCGGAGGCCAGTATCCAGGCCTGGTTGGCATAATAGGCCACACTGTCGAACTGCCGGGTAAAAAGGTGGTAATAGGCCAGCATAGCCAGGGTAGCGGTTTTATTCGGCCTTGAAGGATAGCTGGTCACTTCCGGACTGCCGGGTAATGCGGTATGCAGGTCGCTGAGTACTTTTGCAAACACTTCTTCCTGGGAAGACAAATTTACCATGGGCGTTTGAATATCGCTGCTCACCACATAGGGTATTATTTTTTTACTGTTATCTCCCCCGGGATGATATACCGGGCCATATACAAGCGCTGTATTGAAATAAATCCAGGCCCTGCCTGTGTATGCCTGTGCCAGCACCTCATTGGCTTCTGCTGCATTAGCTGCCTGGGGCAACGCCTTTATTCCGTCAATTACATTGTTGAAGTATTTCACAGACCTGTAGGTACCCCATTCCCAGAAATAATCTGTCAGGTTAGGGTTCAGGTAAGGCTCCCTGAAAATATATCCATAATATGGACCAGGGGATTGCGCACCAGACAGGAACTGTGTTTGGGCAATGGCCTCAGAAATGGTCAGGTTATCCGTTAGGAAAGCGATCATCGATGCGCTATTGTTATCCAGGAAAGGATTTCTGACAATGTCTTCATTATCCAGCAAATGATTAAAATCTGCGATGCTGGTAGGAATCAATTTGCCCTTTGGTTTCACATCCAAATATTTCTGGCAGGACGAGAGCAATAATAGGATCGTACATGCCAGTACGTTATATCTAAGCATAATGGTAACTGTTAGGTTTAGAAATCTGCTTTCAGTCCTACATAATAAGTAGCAGGTACCTTGAATGTTCCCGCTTCGGGATCAAAGCGTTCCTTATTGGCTGTGATCATCGCTATATTCCTGGCCTGGAAATACAGGCCTGCATTGGAAAGCCCTGTCTTCCTGATATATTTCCTGTCGATATTGTAAGAAAATGATACATCGCGGAGTTTTACGAATGATGCGTTCCGGATAAAGAAATCTGAATCAGAGAAATAATCGGGATCGTTATTGGTGCTGCCCAGTTTAGGATAAGGACTGGTCAACTCATCTCCCGGCTTGCGCCAACGCAGCCTTACATCCTGTTGCTGATAGTTATTTCCGTAAAAACCAGGCACCCGCATTACGTTGCCCGTTTTCGCAACAAGCAGGAAAGAAAGTCCGAATTGCCTGTAGTTAAAGGAATTGGTGAGTCCGAAAGCGAAAGGTGCTCTTGTAGTTCCACTATAGGCGAGGTCGGCTATACTTACACTGCTGCCGGCAACTTTTGCATCTTTCTGGGTATAGAACTGCGGACTACCGGCATTGCTGATACCAGCAAAACGGTTACTAAACAATGCGTCGGCAGGATACCCTTCGCGGTTAACCGGATCTCCGGTCAGCAAAGTCGGAAACGTGTAATTGAAATTGTAATCAATAATTTTTCCCTTATTGTAACTGAATGTACCGAGGATACTCCAGGTAAAGCCTTCCGACCGGATGGCATTGGCCTGCAACGATACTTCCACCCCTGTGTTATTGATACTTCCAACGTTTCGTCTGATACTGGAATACCCTGTAGTGGGATCGATGGCATCACTGGCCAGTAACAGATCACTTTTCCTGAGATAATAATCAACCGTCAGGTTCAAACGGGATTTCAGCAGGGATACATCTGCGCCCAGATTAGTAGTGGTGGTTTTTTCCCAACGCAGGGAGTTGTTTGGAGGAGAAGTAATCCGGTAAGGGATCGCGCCTGTCAGGTTGGAAAAAGCGCTTCCTGGCGCAATAATCAGGAAAGGCCCGGAATTAAGATCTATATTCCCATTAATACCATACGATCCCCTCACGTATAATTTGTCAATAAAGGCAGCTTTAAAATAGCTTTCATTCGATATTTTATAAGTACCTCCAATAGACCATATCGGTTTGTAACGGAAGTCGGGATTGGTGCCAAAGAAATTGGTCAGATCCAGACGCGCACTTCCTGATAACAGGTAACGCTTGTCGAACTCGTAGGAAGCATTACCATACCAGGAAACAAACCGGTTATCGCCATAGGTAATAGATCCGATATTGGCGTTAGTCAGACTGGGATTGAGCATATCGGGAATGTACAGTCCCCCGTTGTAATCGGCATAGTTAAAGATGGCAAAGGTGCCACTCTGGTCGTTATACCCGAAACGTGTAGGATAAGTATTGTTGTCGACCGTCAGCCTGTTTACTTCTGCTCCTCCTATCGCCAGGATACTGTGTCGCTGGTATGTTTTATCAAAGTTGAGCTGCCCACGCAAGGTATAGGACTGGTTGATATTCCTGGATTCATTCAGCATACTGCCATCCGGGAAATAGTGTTTGGACGGATTGGAAACAGAAGTCTGATCGTTGTAATTCACTCTCATATTAAAAGCATCTGCGCCTGATATTTCCCGGATCAATATATTTCCGCGTGTCCAGGAGCCGCCGCCATCGATGCTGATGCCATCCGCCAGCCGGATGTTCAGATTACCGGAAAGCCGCAATTGCAAATTGCGTTGCTGGCTTTCGGACAAAGCGAGGTCCTGCAGCGGGTTGTAGGTCATCAGTTTCAGCCCTGAAATTTTCGCATAGTCGCGGATTTTCATCGGATTTTCTGCAAAAATATCCTGGTAGCGACCTGTTGCAGGATTTACTACCAGGTCGTAAGGATGCAGCAAGGAAGTGGTACTATACTGAATCAGTTCTGATACAGGCGTAAGCGGCGCCTGCACCGTATTGTAATTGATATTGGATAATACACGAAGCGTTACGCCCTTTGCAGGTTTCCATTGATTACTGAAATCGAGTATAACCCGGCTGTCTTTCGTATACAAAGCGTTTCCACGATCTCCGATATATCTTGCAGACATAGAAGTGAGCACCTTTTCGCTACCACCGGAAACAGAAAGGTTGTATTGTTGTGTAAACTGGTTGCGGAAAAGATAATGCTGTAGCTGCGCCTGTCCGCCGTTTTCCTTTAGCTGGGCCAGTTGCTGATCTGCTTCGGCCGGATTGATAAAACCCTGATCTTTCGCGAGCATGAGGTAAGTACCCAATGGCAGGCGGCCATAGCGGTTGTAAGTGTTCAGGGCTGTTGTTTTATTGCGGTTATAAAGCTCGGCTTCCACATCCAGGTAGTCTGAGGCCCCGGTCAGGCGCAGGTAGGACAGATCCGGACGTTGCTGCCACCCCAGCGAAGTATTAAACTGTACATGCAGCAAACCACTTTTCGCCTGTTTGGTGGTTACCACGATCACACCATTGGAAGAACGGGCGCCGTAAATGGAGGCAGCTACCGCATCTTTGAGTACGGTAATACTTTCAATATTATCAATGTTGATACTTTCCAATCCACCGGTAACAGGAAAACCATCCACTACGATAAGCGGCGCTCTTTCTGCCAGGAAAGTAGATACACCACGGATCTCAATCGCCCCGGCGGGAGAAATAGTCAATCCGGCGACCTGTCCTTCCATGATGGCGGCCACGTTGGGATTCAGCTTATTGTCCAGCTGTCGCCCTGAAATAAAGGAATAGGCGCCTGTGGCCCTTTCGCCGGAGATCTTCACGTAACCGGTATTAAATACTTTCACTTCACCCAGCGTAGCCGTTTGTTTAGATAGCATGATATTACCCATATCCTCCCGGACCTTTAATTCCCGGGTAGCATATCCGACAAATGAAACAACCAGTACCGCCTGTTCATCTACCTCCGGGATCAGGAACTGCCCCTGCTGATCTGTGGTGGCCATGCCGCTGGTTCCCTTTACTTTAACAGAGGCGCCTGGCAATGGCAATTGTTCATCTGAAAGCACCATGCCTTTTACCGGTATGGTAGCTGCTTCCGGCGTGACTTCCTTTCCTTCTTTCGGCCCTATGGCCACTGTTTTGTTGTTGACGGTAAAGCTCAATGGCTGATCACGGAAGATCATCTTCAATACTTCCAGCACCTCTTTGTCCTTCACCTTTATAGATACCGGTTTTGCCTTTTGCAGCAATGATTCGGTGATCACAAAATTATACCCGCTTTGCGAACGGATATCTTTCAATACAACGGCAAGGGAAGCGTTGGTGCTGTTCAGGATGATCTTTTGTGCAGAAACGATCCCTGTACCTGCCAGTATAAATACCAGGCTCAGGATATATCGTTTTACGACAGGCAAAAAGCACCCGGTACGCCTCTGCTGAGAGGGTACATCGACATGATTCTGATGCATTTTTTCTTGGTCTGTTTTTAATGCAAGATACCTGCTAAGCAATTCTGCAGGCATTGCAGATTAATGGTTGATATTTGATATTCAACAATTGATTCCCGGGAAGTGTGCACTTCATCCCGGTGGTCTGGCATGCTGCTGTTTATGATAAAAACGTGAGAACAAAGCATTACTTCGTCACAACAATCCTTCTTCCTTCCATTTTAAAATGAGCGCCTCCGGTGGTTTCAAGCACCTTGAGTACCTGCGATACGCTATCCAGCCGGGATACACCACCAATAAACTTATCCCGGGGTTTCTCACCGGCATAAACGACTTCTACGTCGTACCATCGTTCAATCATTTTCATGATATCTTCTATCTGTTCTCCATCAAACACCAGTTGATTATTTTTCCAGGCAGCAGCCTGTGTTACATCTGTTTCCTTTACACTGACAATACCACTTGCTGTTACTATTGCCTGCTGCCCTGGTTTCAGCACACGGCTATCGGCCTGGTGAGATATTTTCACGGCGCCGTCTAGCAAGGTTGTCCGGGCACTTTGTTCATTTTTATAACTGCTGATATTAAAGCGGGTACCCAGTACCTCCAACTTGTGCGTAGCCGTTTGTACCACAAAAGGACGGCCCGGGTGTGGCGCCACCTCGAAATAGGCTTCTCCTTCCAGTGATATTTCCTGTATGCCCCCTTCTCTTGCAGAAGGATCATATTTCAGTGTGGTAGCCGCATTGAGCCAGATATTGGTACCGTCGGGCAACTGTAGCCGGTAGGATTCTCTCCTGGCTGTAGAAAGAACATTTATTCCTTTAGCGGTTTCTCCTGCAGCTGTATTATAGCTATAAACCAGTTCCCCATCCTTTCCTTTTTTGATCACTACTCCGGCAGACCGGTTTATTTCTCCATCGGGCTGGTCAGACAAATGAATGCTTTTCCCATTGGGTAATGTCAGCGTAGCCCCGGTACGGCCAGGAGCGATATCTGCTACGGGTTGAGGTACCGGTGCAGGCGGTGGTTTCATCCACCAGGATACCGCGATGCCCAGCAGCAGCACTGCCGCGGCCGCAGTCACATATTTCCAGGTATTTTTATACCGGTTACTTTCTATCTGCATCGTTGCGCGGATCAACTTCCACTCTCCGTCTGTATCGTACGAACGGACATCCTGCAGCAATGCTGCTGATTCGGACCTGATTGCCCGTAATTCACCGAGCAACTGCGTTTCTTCTACAGACAACGTACCCTGCACGGCCTCTTTTTCTTCGAGGGCGTCCAGCAACTTATGCCAGTCGATATCATTGTGCTGATCCATACTTATATCATTGACGCATTACCTGCGTAAAAGGGTGACAGGTTTCAAAAAAAAATTAAAAAAAGTATCCAGAGCAACACCAGAAGTGAAATTATTTTTCCCCTTAACGCAGTATAGGCCCGGCGTAGCTGGGTTTTCACGGTATTAACGGAAATATTCAGTTGAAGGGCAATTTCCCTGTAAGTCAGCCCTTCCTGTACATGCAGTTCAAAAACACGGCGTCGTTCGGGCGGAAGCTGGTTGAATAACTGCAACAACCGGTTCAGGCGTTTATCTTCTGCCGGCATCTCGTCGGATGGCTGCAAAGTATAAACGTCTGTTTCCAGTCCGGCATGGCGCTTCTGTGACACCTCCTGCCGCCTTAAATAATCGATACAACTATTATTCACCGCACGGTAAGCATAAGCCTCAAAAGAAGCCACATGGAGATGATGCCTGTTTTCCCAGTACTTAATAAAGAAATCCTGTACAAGATCCTTTGCTACAACATCATCTTTGATGATCCTGGCGGCAATCACACACAGAAACTGATGGTTATGGCGAAACAGCCTTTCAAACTCTCCGGCAGAAAGAACATGACTATGATCGCTGTTAGGACTCATTGATAAAATCGTTTAATACCTCCCGTTTAGCGTAACGGGAGGTATAGCTCTGCCTCAAACATACTAATTTCTCTATAAACACTTCACTAAAAGCCCGATACCTGCCGCCGCCAATATGATAAGTGATTCCGGCAGTTTCTTAAATCGCAGCAGCACGATCACTGTAATGACTGCCAGCACAATCGTGTAAACATCTACCAGGGATCTTTTGCCCAATACGACCACGGCGCCGGATATAGCTCCGACAGCAGCAGCTGTAACGCCATCCACAAAAACCTTGATGCCGGGATGTTTCCCGTACTTCCTGAAGTAGGGTGCTGGTAAAACGGTAAAGATATATGAGGGAAAGAAGGTGCCCAATGCTGCCAGACATGCGCCGGCAAAACCTGCTATCAAAAATCCGATAAATGCCACTGTGATTACCACCGGTCCGGGTGTGATCATCGCTACTGCCACTGCATCCATAAACTGCTGCTCATTTAACCAGGCATGTTCCTTTACCACTCCTCCGTATAAAAATGGAACGATGGCCAGGCCGCTGCCAAACACGAGCGCGCCTGCTTTCGTAAAGTACAGCAGTAGCTGCCACAACGTACTTCCGCCTGTAATACCGGACAGGTTAACCAGTATCGGAAAGGAAAATGATTTGAGGAGATCGGCAGATGGCTGTTTCAGGCTCATTTTCTTTCGGGGTGATTTTAACCACCAGTAAAGTATTCCTGCTCCCAGAAACAATAATATATTTTCATCCTCTTTCCAGACCGTGTATGCAGCTGTAGTGAGATAAATGCCGGCCAGCCACTTATCTGTACCAATTGATTTACGGGTTAACTTATACGCACTCATGGCGATTATCCCGATAACAGCAGCACCCACACCATAAAATACAGCCTGCATAAAGGGAATGCCCTGCCACTTGGTATAAATGAATCCCAACGTAACAACAATCATAAAAGAGGGTAATACAAACGCGATACCCGCCAATGTTGCTCCCAGGATACGGTAATGTACATATCCGATATATATACCCAATTGTGCGGCCAGCGGACCGGGAGCAAGCTGGGCTAATGCCAGTCCTTCCTTATAATCGGCTTCACTGATCCAGCCCCTTTTTTCAACCAGGTCGCGGTGCATATAACCGGCCAGCGCCACCGGGCCGCCAAATCCCAATGAACCCAGTTTTAAAAAATACAGGATCAGTTCACGAAGACTATAGTTTGCGCCAGTGCTATTCATACAGGAAGTATTAAAAGCTGATACCAAATTGAAAACCTATCCCGACAGTGGAAGGCTGATCGTTTCCAAACCTGGCTGGTACAGGAACCGCTACAAAGTAGCTGCAATCCTTTCCTTTTTTAATGACCTTATTGAGTACCGGTGTAATACCATATCTCCCTGATGTTTCAAATGCCAGTCTGTTGGCCAGTGTGAAACCGTGTCCTAACGACACCAGTACTCCCGGATGGAACAACAGGTGATTCATTTTGCTGGTTCCATCTGCCACGCGGATGAAAGGAACGATTTCCATTGAGAAACCTATTTTCTGACTTTTCCATATATTGATGCCTGTTGGTAACCCTCCAACATAGGCGCCATCAAAATTGGTGTGCGCACCATCATTTCCAAAGGTGACCACCGGATGCAGGATACCAGCATAGCCGGTAATACGGGGATACGTTACAGTAGCTGTTTGAGCAGATATTGTTTTCATCCCAAAACTGATCACAGCAAAGAAGATGGTGATAATTTTTTTCATACAGAAGACGGCATGTAATGGCTGATATACCATTATACAATACTATCATCTTCGTATTTCCGGAAATAGAACAGAATTAACTTTTGGAATCGTTTTTACTTTTGGAGCATTCTTTTTTGTACGCGGAGGGTGTTTTTCCTGTTTGTTGCTTAAAGATCCGGGTAAAATGGCTTTGATCGGAAAACCCGGTGAGATAGGCTATTTCCGTCAGGGAATAACCGGAGGATTTCAGCAGCTCAATGGAGCGTTCAATTCTTAGTTTCCTGATGTAGTCGCCATAGGAAAGGTTATCAAAGTACCTGGAAAACTCTCTTGATATATACGATGGGTTAATATCCAGGTCCTTTGAGAGATCTTTTAATGTTAAACTAAGGTTGGTATCAATCTGGTCCTGGATGAGTGCTTTCAATTCCTTTACCCAACCAGGAGTGGTCTGGGTTCCTTTTTTATTGATGTACTTATTGAACAGCTCCAACAACATTTGCTCTGCCGGACCGGCCTGGGTATGTTTCAGATGGTATAAATCTTTTGCCCAGCTATACAGTCCGTCGTAGATAACGACACCAAAATTCAGTAATTCCTGGTCATCTCTGATATTATGCGCCAACCCGGAAAATATGGCTTCCAGACCGGCTGATTGTGGTGCAAAATCGTGGCGATCTGTATCTGCGCCTCTTACGATTGCGGCGATACGATCAAGGGCTGCATCTTCTAATTGATGCTTTTTGAGGAAATAGTCAAATGTACATTGGCCCTGATAGTGTGTATACTCCACACCCGGGATATCAAAAGGAATGGCGGATAAGCGTTCCGCCTGCGTAATGACATCGGGGAACGGCACATAGATAATTTCTGCTGCCGGATCAATAAAGCGTTTTATCAGCCATGGACAGGCAATTCTATCAATTTTTGGCCGTTCACGGGTAATCCATTTCATATACAAGGATATTCAATGCCCGAAAGTTAGCAGGTTCTGTCTGCATTTACCTAAAAAATATACGGAAAACAACTGGCGGTTGTCAGATACCACCTGAAGTAGCAGCATCACCACTTTAAAGAGCGTCCTTTTTGCCGATTTCCGGAGTGATTAGGAGTAACTTTACTACATCAAAAAACAGCAGTTATGGATACTAAAATGATCGGCCATAAAATAGCCAAAGCGCGCAAGGACAAAAATATGTCCCAGGCGCAACTCGCCGGGCTTTTATTTATCAGCCCACAGGCGGTTGGAAAATGGGAACGTGGAGAATCGATCCCTGACATTGTTACTATAAACCGACTCGCGGAGATTTTTGGTGTTGACCTTAATTATTTTTCAGAAAATTTCCTGTCGACAGATAAGGAATTACCTTCAAACATAGCCGGCGACAACGACGAGCAAACGGCAGCGGAAGTTTTCACCCGTCCCGAACGGGAATTACTGACGAACTTCAGCGGTGGCAATTTGACAAAAAGTGACTTTGCGGGGGTTACGGCGCATAACAGGAAGTTTAATGGAAGCGCACTACGCGGCTCAGACTTTGCCGGGGCAGATTTAACCGGCAGTTCATTTACGGGTAGTGATATCCGTGAGGCCCATTTCGATAAAGCGAATCTGACAGATTGCACCCTGTCGGCCAATGACCTTACAGATGTCAGCTTTAACAAAACGGTGTTCGTTCGCACGGTGTTCACTGCATCAGGACTGGCCGGTGCAAAATTTATAGCAGCTGAACTGGTTGATGTAAAGTTGAACAAAACTGATCTCAGGAAAACTGTTTTCGAAAAATGTATCTTCAAAGGTGTAGATTTTAAGTATTCCGATCTGCGTAATGTATGCCTTGACGGGCAAACCTTTATTGGTGTAAAATTTGACAAGGCAGCGCTGAACGAAGCTACGTTCAATGGCGCCACCCTTAAGAATGTTTCTTTCCGCCCAACATATGCGTTAACCAACAAATACTACCGTGCCATTAAAACCATCTGCTTTGACGGCGCCATCATGGATAAACTGACCTACGCCGAACTCAAAGGAATGGGTGCTGAGCTGTCGAAGGTGACATTTCTTTAAAACACAGTTTTATTGCTTAACAGCCATCACAAAATAATCCAGGCAATCATCCTGCAGGGATTGTAGATAAAAATCCCGGAAGCTGAACCCAGTTGTCAGGTCTTCCATTTTCCTCAATAGCAACAGTCTGTTCAGGTTGTTCAATAAAGTATAGGGAATTCTCAGCAGGTAACCAGGCAGGTTATATTGAAGGTTAAGAAAATCGTATTTCATAAAAGCAGCTATGCTCTTTTTATTCTCCCTGTAATAATCCATTATAAGATCATTACCATAAATTCCCTGCACTGTAAAGTCATTAAAATGTGCTGCCATGAGGGTACACATCTCCAGGGGTTTATATTCCCTTATATGAAACGGATTTCTCGTTAATGACATTAACCTGTTGGGAGTTGTCAGCAATAATTTCCCTCCCGGTTTCAGCACTCTTTTAATTTCAGTAAGCAGCTGGTGATCTTCTCTGATATGTTCGATTACCTGAAAGCAAATCACCGTATCGAACAACTCATCACCGAATCCTGATAAATCCGGCAGCCGGCACTGCATGAAAGCTGCCTTATCACTAAAGTTGTGAATCTCAGGTCTCTTTTTATCCACTGCAATATATTGTTCCGTATAAGGTGAAAGCAGCGCTATGCCATAGCCTTCGCCGCAACCTACTTCCAGTACCTGCTCCCCTACGAGTTTTAAGTGATGTGAATATCTGTATGCAAATACATGACGCTGGAAAACATAGTTATTACTAAATGAAGTATTGTTGGTTCTTTCTGCCGTTTTTAGTAGTGCAAACATTATTAAGTGTTGTGAGGTGAGTAATACAGTAATGCATGACTACTACACTTAATAATTTAAAATCCCTTATTGTGCCTGGAAAAATTGATCCGGTAAAATATACCTATCTGAAATCCGATCCAGGTCTGGTGATGCACGGCGCCATCCTGCGTATAACGGCCCCCAATGGTATAAATAGGGTTTATTGGATTCACTTCTCTTTTCACTTCATTTTCGCTGATAAACGGAGGGGTGAGCGTACCATTCTGATAATAGGCAGTACGAAGCATAGCGTAGGCAACACCAAACTGCAAACACCATTTTTCATTCAATGGCTTCTCCGCTCTCAATGCCACCCTGTTAAGGGTGCTTTTACCCTGGATGATAAAACCCGAAGTATCATATGATTTTTCCAGTTTACCGGTTGTCACCGCGAGGTGTAGCCGCCAGTTATCTGCTATTCTGGCCGACACTCCTCCTCCATAGCGCAAACCTGCAACTTTAAAATTGCTGCTCCAGGAAACAATACCATAGAGAAATGGCCATCCTGCCTGAATAATGGGGTTCATATAAAATGTTTCATCTGCCGTGATACCAGGTTTTATTTCCGGATTGAATACAGCGCGACGACCAGTTCTTTTCTGTTCATTGTAGCCCAAAGCTGGTAAACGGATGGAAGTAATTCCTTCCCAGGCAGAGCGGATTAAAGAGGTACCTGTTTGCGGGGCTTTATCTACACGGATACTATCAGAAGAAAGCGTGACTAAAGGAATGCTATCACCCGCAGTAAGATTTTTTTTATACGAGATAAAAGATACGTGTTCCAGCCCCGTAACAACAACAGCCATCTGCGGTGATGCAGGCGGCAACGCTTCCATGGTTAACAACGACGGTGATTTAACCGGTCGTTTTACTTGCGGGGGCTTTACTACAGGTTGTTTTGATTCCGGGGGCTTTATTACCGGGGCCTTTCCTTTTTTTGCAGACATTATGCTGACGGGAGCTTTCCCAACTGTTACGGGGGCCTGCGAACGATGCACAGCATTCGCCTGTTGCGGAGGTGTATCCACGAAAATGATATGTGCGCCCAGCACCGTATAGTAGATGCCGGATCTGCTATGAATAACTTCCAGTAAATCTTCCAATGGCAACGTCCTTTTGCCGATAGGAATCATACGGGACGGCGGATATTTACGTGTGTTCACGGAAAATTTTATACCCGTTTGCCTGCGAATCAGGTGAAGCAGGGAATCAAAACGAATATTACCAGCAGGTATGCTGATCTTCCTTTTCAGGTTCACTTCTCCGTTCTGTGCATTTGATGGCAGATGCGATGCCAGGAGCATTATCATCAAACCGGTTATTGTCCACTTGTTAATCACACGCCATACCATTGATGTATATGGTATCGTGTTCCTTTCTCCATTGCACATTTAAAGTAATTGAGATAACATCTAAAATATATTGCAGCGGTCTGTTATCAAATGAGCTACTCATTGTACAGTTTTCCAACTTTTTATTCTCAATGATAATTTTTGTGCTGTATGCCTTTTCCAGTACAGCTACCATTTCGCCGAGTGAGGTATTCTCAAAACTGAAAATACGGGTGGCATAACTCATGTTGTTCATATCTGCTGTATCAGATACAAAAAAATGCCGGCTATTGAAGA
The DNA here is from genome assembly GCF_900110835.1 of Chitinophaga arvensicola. Classification (GTDB taxonomy): domain Bacteria; phylum Bacteroidota; class Bacteroidia; order Chitinophagales; family Chitinophagaceae; genus Chitinophaga; species Chitinophaga arvensicola. The sequence goes on along the minus strand of NZ_FOJG01000001.1, from coordinate 3,019,186 downwards.
GGTATTCCCCTTTCTGGCCAGCCTTAACAGTAATGTTGTCTCCTCCCCGGTACATCAGGATAGTCCCGCTTTTCACGATCGCCACAATTTTAGCAGAATCCCGCATCACATTGAAAGCAGTACCCAATACTTTGATATGGATATCCCCTATATGGATCACGAATGCCCGTTGCGGGTCAGGTACCACGTCAAACCAGGCCTCCCCATTGAGTACAAGTTCCCTGTTCTTCTTACCAAAATCAGGGGAATATTTCAGTTGTGAATAGCTGTTCAGTACTGTTACCGTACCATCAGGAAGCGTATCACGGGAAATAGCTGTTGCGGTCTGTTTCACTACATCTGATGCTGATGAAGGTGTTTTTTCCTGATAAAAGAAAAAATACAACATACCTGAGGCCAGCAACAGCAATCCGATGGCTGCTACTATACTTTTATAGGGGAATATTTTCCTGACAGGAACATTCTTCTCCCGCTTACTTTGTTCCAACAAACCTTGCAGTTCCAGTAATGCCTGCTTTTTATCAGGCAGCTGGTGACCTGTTCCGGGAGTGCTGCGCTCCCATATGGCTGTTACTTCACCGAACAACCGCCGGTTTTCTGCATCATCAGCAACCCAGTTGTCGATAGCTATCGCTTCCTCCGGAGAAGCTTCGCCCGACAAATATTTGCCCAACAGCTCAATATCAACTGGAATATGGCTTCTGATACTCATTGTTGTATAAAATTACTAACCATAGTTATGTTTAGATAAAAAAAATAAAGTTACCACCGACTTCCCGGTTACCAGACAATGAAGATGAATATGCTGAAGAGCTTCTTCCGTAGAATTCTTAATGCCTTTCCTATCTGTGCCTCAATTGTTTTAACAGACAATCCCAGTTCCGCAGCTATTTCAGCATATTTCATACCCTCAAACCGGCTTTTGGAAAAAATGAGTTTGCATTGATCCGGCAGCTTATCAATTTCCCTTAATATCTGCAGGCTTCTCTCTTTGCTGGTCAGGTCATTACCTGGTTCATGGGCGGTGACATCACTTTGCTCAATATATTTCTGCTTTATTTTCCCATGCCGGACTATGTTCAAACATTGATGATAAACTGACGTATACAGGTAGGATTTTACCGATTGCTCTTCCTGCAACTCCTCTCTTTTCTCCCATAATTTAAGAAAAACCGCCTGTACTGCGTCTTTAGCCTCGTCGTTATCCCTTAATATGGTATACGCATAAGCGTGTAACACTTCAAAGTAAGCGTTAAAGTACTGCACAACTACACCCGCGTTCCGGGATTCACCTTCTTTTAAGACTTTTTGTACATCCAATTTTCAGCCAGCGTTACGGTTATTGACTACAATATATTGATGATACACTTCAGTTACCATAAACCCTTATGTCCTGGAAAAAAAATCCGGGGGATAAATATTAAAATTAAAGGGAATACTTTCCACTTTGCGGTTTAAGAGGAGAAATCTGTCTTTAAAATAAGAAAATTATTTATCAGTACCTCCTCCTCCCAGTTACATTATTTCCTGCTTAAAATCATCCTTTTTTTATTATCTCCCCCAATTTTTCTCCTCTCAATAATGTTTTTATTCTATGTTTGTACCCGTAAGGGGTCAATACTAAATCGAATTTGCAATCCAGTTTACCATACGAGGAGAAAGAATTGCTGACGCGCATAGCGGAAGGTGATGCCACCATATATCCTTACCTGCACGACACTTATTATAATTCTCTCGTTTATTTTTCCCTCAGTATCATTCCGGACCAGCAACAGGCCGAGGATATCGCCGTGGATTCCCTGGTGAAGCTGTGGCAGCTGCCCACTCATTTCGAAACAACAGGCAAATTGAAAAGCTATCTTTTCACGCTTGTCAGAAATGCCAGTCTGAACTACCTGAAACACTTGCGGGTAAGGGAACGCAGCGAAAGCACCCTTTCCGGAACGGACGTATTGGTAGATTCAAGAATGGAAGCACTGATCGTAGAATCCGATCTGATGCGGCTTGTTCACCAGGAAATTGCCCGGTTACCAGCCTCCTACCGCGAGGTAGTGGAGTTGCTTTATATAGAAGATCTTTCTTCCGCAGAAGCGGCAGAAAAACTGGGCATCAGCATGGAAAACCTGCGTCAACGAAAAGGACGGGCTATCAAAGAACTTAAAAATGAGTTGCTCAGAAAAGGTTTCAGCGAACTTTTACTGTCTGTATTATTTTTTTGAGAAATCTGTCACGCTTCCTTTTCCTCAGTTGTTTTATTGAAAATAGCTTGCATGGCTTCGGAAGATTTTCACGATATCAACATGGCATTACTGGATCCGGTAGCTCCGCTGCTGCATAAACTGCTGGCCGGAGAGCCGCTCTCAGCGGAGGAATTGCTGTTGTTGCAGGAGTGGCAGGAACGATCTTCCGACAACAAAGCGCTGCTGGACCGGTTGGAAATGTCTGCCGCTGTGCAGGACATGCTGAAAAAATGGTATGCCATTGAAAAGAACCGGGAAGAGAAAAAATTACTGGGCATGCACCGGGTACATCAGCTCACCCCTCCCATCCATACACGGGTTCATTTTCTAAGACGCCGTTTTGTACGCTATGCTGCTGCCGGCCTGCTCTTACTCGGTACCGGCGCTTATCTCTGGACGCTCCGGCAACACCGGGAGCCATCACTGGCACACGCATCATCTGCGGAAACCATTGCCCCCGGGCGAGATGGCGCTGTATTAACACTGGCAGATGGTTCCAGGGTAGTACTGGACAGCATGGGAAATGGCGTTATTGCCAATCAGCAGGGCGTTCCGGTTTCTTTACAAAATGGTCAGCTGGCCTATGGTCCCATCAGCAGTTCCGGGGAAGAAATGGTCTATAACACGATCAGCACGCCCAGGGGCCGCCAGTTCAAGGTATTACTGCCTGATGGCAGCAAAGTATGGCTCAATGCCGCCAGCGCGCTCCGGTACCCCACTGCCTTTACCGGGAAAGATCGCCGGGTAACACTGGAAGGAGAAGCTTATTTCGAGATCGCAAAAAATGCCGCGATGCCCTTTAAAGTAGCGGTAGGAAATACTACAGAAGTGGAAGTACTGGGCACCAGCTTTAATATCAACTCGTATAAAAACGAGTCAACGATAAAAACCACCTTGCTGGAAGGGGTGGTACGCCTCCATGCGTACCAGCAATCGCAAACGCTGAAACCCGGCCAGCAGGTGAGCATCACGCCATCTAAAGAAAAAATGGAACCCGCGCATGAAGCGGATCCTGAACAGGTAATGGCGTGGAAAAATGGACTGTTCAAGTTTGATGATGCCAGTCTCCCGGAAGTAATGAGAGAACTGGAACGTTGGTACGACATAGAAGTAACTTACGCAAAAGGTATACCCCCTATCCGTTTCGGTGGGGAGATCAACAAACAGAATACACTCCAGGACGTTTTACAGATCCTGGAAGAATCAAATGTGCATTTCAAGCTGGAACAAGGCCGCAAATTGGTTGTCATGCCATAATGCCCCGATCCGACAGCGCTTATTATTCACTGTGCCAAAATATAAGTCGATAAAACCAGATAATTCATGATGACATGACAGCCGTAAGGGGATAGCCCATAAAAAAACCGAAGGCGCTTGCAACACCTCCGGTGAATGGCCGGGCTGAACCCAATAAACAATTTTCGTTCGAGGAACAACCACTTATTTTATCAACCCAAACCAAACGTAAGTTATGGATTTTACAGCTTATCCCGAGCCGTATGTTATTGCTGTGCCTTTAAAACAGCGACCGGCACAAGGGGCATCAACCAAAACGCTGTTTACGATGGTACGGTTCAACACGCGAACCCGTCGTAGCCACACAGCATCAATTGTGCTTGCAATGAAACTGACAATTGTACTACTGACCACTGCACTTATTCAGGTGCAGGCAGCCGTTACAGCGCAAACAGTCACGCTGTCCGGCAAAAATTTAGCGGTAAAAAAGATCCTCCAGGACATCAGGCAACAAACCGGCTATGTTACTTTCTATAACCAGGACATCCTCGCCAATGCGAAACCGGTTTCCCTGGAAGTAAAAAGTATGCCGTTGAACGACCTGCTGGAACTGGTAGTGAAAGACCAGCCGTTCAAACTGGAGATGAAAGAAAACACAAAAACAATTGTGCTTTCTCCCAAACCGGTAGCGCCACTTACCCTCACGGTAGGACAAGCCGCCGCCTTCCAGGCCATTTCCGGCCGGGTAACCGATAGCGCCAGCGGCGCTCCCATGCCCGGCGCCACTATCCTGATCCGGGGCAAACAGAAGAGCGTATCTTCCGATGCAAACGGACATTTTCAGATAGACGCTGCACCCGGCGATGTACTGATCATTACCTACATCGGATACCGCCCTGCCACTGTTTTTATTAAGAATGATACTAAAACAGTAAACATCTCCATGGCGGCTACTATTTCCACGATCAACAACGTAGTGGTAACAGGTATCTTCAACAAATCCAAAGAAAGCTATACCGGCGCCGCCAAGGTGATTACCGCAAAAGAGCTGCAAGCCTTCCAGGGCCGTAATATCTTTGTGACCATCGGGAACATCGATCCCTCTTTCTACATTGTGCCCGACAACAGCTTTGGTTCGGATCCCAACCATTTACCGGATCTGCAACTCCGGGGTACCCGCAACCTTCCCAATATAGACCAGCTGCAGGATAAAACTTCTGCTGCCCTCAATACCCCCCTCATTATCCTGGACGGATTTCCTACCACCCTGCAAAGGATGATGGACCTTAACAATAATGAGATCGCCTCCGTAACCCTGCTGAAAGATGGCTCTGCCACTGCATTGTATGGTTCACGCGGCGCCAATGGTGTAATTGTGATCACTACCAAAGAACCAGTAGGCGGGAAATTAAGACTCACCTACAGAGGTGGCCTAAATCTCAGTATGCCCGATCTCAGCAGCTATCACCTGCTCAATGCCAGGGATAAACTGGAACTGGAACGCATTTCCGGATACTATCAGAGTTCAACGAAAGATGCACAACGGAACATCGGCATGCAACAGTACTACAACCAGATCAAGGATCTCGTGGAAAGCGGCGTAAATACCGACTGGATGGCCAAACCGTTGCGCACACAAATAGACCAGAACCATTCTCTCCGTCTGGAAGGGGGCGACAATGCCTTCCGTTATTCGATGGAAGGACAATATAATAAGATCAACGGCGTGATGAAAGGCTCCGGCCGTGAAACCATCAATGGTTCCATAGACCTCTCCTATCGCCTCGGTAAACTGAACTTCCGTAACAGTCTCCGGATTTCCAGCATGAAAGCCAACGAATCACCCTGGGGTTCCTTTGGTGATTATGTAAAGCTGAATCCATACTGGAGCCCGTACGATGCGCAGGGCCATATTGTACAAAGCTTCACTCCCTACAACTGGGACTACTGGACACAAACCAGCAAATACAGCGGTAATCCTTATCCCAACCCGATGTACGACGCCACCCTGAATACTTTTAACCGCAACGCTTATACGGCGATCACCAATAACTTCCAGCTGGAATGGACACCAGTGAATCACCTTTTGTTACGTGGCGGCCTGGGTGTAACCACCAACAACAGCACGGCCGACAACTTCAAACCTGCCAGCCACTCTTCTTTTGCAGGCTACAGTGATGCAGACCTGCTGCGTAAAGGAAGCTATATCTATGGCAGCGGAAAGGCCTTTAACTATACTGCCAATCTTACTTCTACCTATTCCAATGTATTCAATGGCGTACATGGTATTGCTGCCGGTGCTTCTGTAGAAGTAACAGAAGATAAAACCAGCAGCTACTCCTTTGCGGCAGAAGGTTTCCCGGATGAAAGTATCAACTTCATTGGTATGGCGCTGCAATACCAGGCTGGTGGCTCCCCTTCCGGAAACGAAGCTACTACCCGCAGGATAGGCGTAGTCGGTAACTTCAGCTATATTTATGATGAACGTTACTTCGCAGACCTGGCCTATCGCCTGGATGGTGCGTCCCAATTCGGCACCAATAAACGTTTTGCTCCGTTCTGGTCTGCCGGCGCCGGATGGAACCTGCACTATGAATCCTTTGTTAAAGACAACCTACATTTTATAGATCGCCTGAAACTGCGCGCCTCTTATGGGGTTACGGGTAACCAGCAGTTTTCCGCCTATCAGCCACTGGCCACTTATACCTATATCACCAACGACCGTTATAAAAACTGGTTAGGCGCTACGCAAACATCTCTCGGGAACAAGGACCTGCAATGGCAGAAAACCGGTAAATATAACCTGGGAATGGAATCTGAATTGTTTCACGGCCGCCTGATCTTACAGGCCGATGTGTACAAGGAAAAAACATCCAACCTGCTTTCTTCGCTCGAACTGCCTTATGCCAATGGCTTTACCAGCTATGTGGAAAACATCGGCAAACTGGAACAAACCGGTTGGGAAATGATGGCCAGCGTAATGCTCATCCGCAATAATGCGCGCCGGATCACCTGGTCTGTTACCGGTAACATTGCCCATAACCAGGATCAGATCGTACAGTTATCACAGGCGATGAAAGCCGCCAATGAAAAACTGGCGACGGTGGTATCCAGCAACTCTCCCAATAAAATTATCCGCGAAGGCGCTTCCCAGAATACTATCTATGCCGTACGTTCACTGGGTATCGATCCCAGCACCGGGAAGGAATTATTCCTCAATAAAGACGGTGGTGTTACCTATTCCTGGAACTCGGCCGACCGTGTAGCCGTTGGCCTGGGTCAACCTAAATTCCGTGGCAATTTCAGCACCCTGTTCCGCTATGGTGGGCTGGCATTGAACGCTTCCTTCGGATTCCGCTTTGGTGGGCAGTTGTACAACCAGACGCTGATCGACAAAATCGAAAATGCCGACCGTCTTTTCAATGTGGATGAACGGGTGTTTTATGACCGCTGGAAACAACCCGGCGATAAAAGCTTCTTCCGTGGTATCAATGAAACTTCCAGGATCTATCCTTCTTCCCGCTTTGTGCAGAATGAATCTACCCTCACCTGTCAGAACGTGAATATTTCCTACGATGTACTCAACAGGGCCTGGCTGTCGCATATCGGCATGAAATCGCTGACAGTAGGTGCTAACACCGGGGAGTTGTTTTACATCTCCAGCGTTCAACAGGAACGTGGCCTTGATTATCCGTTCACCCGGCAGGTATCGATCAACGTGTTTGCCACCTTTTAATCTGAACTCAACATGAAGAAGATCATAATCGCAACTATCGCTTTGAGCGCCATCACCTTCACCGGATGCAACAAATGGCTGGATGTGAAACCGCAGGCCCAGACCACCAAAGATGAACTGTTCAGCACCCAGAAAGGATTCCGTGATGCGCTGACAGGTGCCTACATTCACCTGAAAAGTAACAACACCTATGGCGCCGCTATGATGTGGAGCAATATCGAATATATGGCCCGTAACTGGGACGTGGTATCAGCTACCAACACCGGTATCACCGGCCTGGCCAACGGCGTTTATACCGACGCCACCGCACGTGGATGGCTGGATAACACGTATGCCGATATGTATAAAGTAGTGGCAGATGTGAACAGCATCCTGGAGAAGATCGACGTTAATAAATCCGTTTTCACCGACAATAACTATGCGCTCATCAAAGGAGAAGCGCTGGCACTAAGAGCTTTCTCTCATTTTGATGCCATACGGCTGTATGGCCCGATGCCTGATAATCCCGGCACAGCGGCCATATTGCCTTATGTAAAAGAAGTGTCCCACGATATCATTCTGCCGGTACCTTATGCGGAGTTTACACAAGCCATACTGGCAGACCTGGACGCCGCAGAAGCCTTGCTGAAGGATACCGATCCTATCACAAAATACTCCATCGCAGAACTGAACCCGGGCAGTAATTCTTCCACTCCGTCGGTAGTAGACAATTACTACCTGTACCGGCAAATCCGTATGAATTACTACGCAGTACTGGCGCTGAAAGCCCGTGTATACCTGTGGCTGGCGCCGTTGAATACGGCGAACAAAGCCAATGCTTCGAAGTATGCACAGATGGTGATTGATGCCAAAGACCGTTTAGGTATGCCTACTTTCCGCCTGGGCAGGGAGAGCGACCGTGTAGCGGGAGATAATACCATGTCGCCCGAACACCTGATGGCATTAAGCATCTATACCCTGGATAACATCGCAAACAGCAGTTTTGGTGAACAGGGCAGCCTGGTGCGGAATGATTTCAACGTTCAGGATGGATTCTATTACCTGAATAACCTCTTCCCCGTAGCGGAAAGAACGTCCGATATCAGGTGGAAAGAAATGTGGGCTTATAAAACTTCTGCCGGTAACACCAGCTATGTGATGTATAAGAAATTCATTCAACGGGCTAATGCACCGATACAACAGGTCCCCTTACTGCGCCTCAGCGAAATGTACCTGATCCTCACGGAATGCGCTACCACAAAAGAAGCCGCCGAAGGATACTATCGGATCTACTGCGCCCAGAAAGGGATACCCTTCGTAAATGGATTCAATGCCAATAACTGGGAAACAGACCGTAAGAATAAAATGATCCGGGAATATGTACGTGAGTTCTATGCAGAGGGACAAACCTTCTTTACCTACAAAAGATTTAACGTAGTGGCCTTACCAGCCAACTGGACAGCCACCTACTACACCGGATCTGTTGGCAGATACATTGTACCGAAACCCGATCGTGAAATCAATTACCATAACAACTAATGACAACGATGAAAACATTCATATACGCGATCGCTGTTTTGCTGGTATTGGCGGCCGGTTGCAAAAAAGCGGATCTCCTGATATATAACGATATTACCCGTGTACAGCTCAGTGATACCACCACCATGAGCGCCACTTTTGTGTACATACCGCCTGCCATTACCCGGGATACGATTTATATCCAGGTGAATACCATCGGCGATGTAGCAGATCATGACCGTACCGTGGAACTGACACAGGTGCCGGAATACGATTACACCTACGTTCGCGACCCGGTGACCAACCAGATCACCGATACCCTGATAAAGGAACGACCTTTTAAAGCGGTTGCCGGCGTACATTACCTGGACCTGAAAGATAAATCCATCCAGTCTTTAATGGTGGTGAAAGCTCACCAGGCCGTTGCCAATATCCCGGTAGTATTGCTGCGCGACACCAGCCTGAAAAACAACAGCTATCGTTTACGGGTGCAACTCGTCGCCAACGATCAGTTCGGACTTGGTGAAGTAAATGCCAGGGCAAAAACGCTTGTATTCTCAGACCGGCTGGAACGTTTTTACTCCTGGAGAGTAGACAACACCTCTGCTTCTGCCTTTTCGCTTTTTGGAAAATACAGCACCGGCAAACACCAGTTTATGGTGGATGTATTAAAAGCGAATATAGACGAAGAATGGTTCCAGGCAGTACTGAGTTCTGGCGCGGCACAACAATACCGCACCGTACTGAAACAGGCATTGGCGGATTTTAACGTTGACCCGGCCAATATCGCCAGCGGAAAAGCACCTTTACGTGAAACAACTGCTCCGGGCGCCCTTGTGGTAACATTCCCCTGATCATTTATCAATTATGACCAACATGAAACAGTTATATATTATTGCGGCAGGCCTTCTGTTGACACTGGCCATGAGTTGCAAAAAAGACAACAGCACCTACGCCGATCATCCGCTTCCTCCGGTAGTGGTAAGCGGATTAAAGGATAGCGTCACGATATTCACCCGCCGGGATACCTTAAAAATGAATCCGGTGGTAGAGAATGAAAGTAACTATGACTTTTACTGGACCGCTTATTCTACCAACTTCGTACAGGGCAATCTTCCAAAGGCGGATACGCTGAGTAACGCAAAAATTCTGAACTACCCCGTGGTACTCGCTCCTGGCTCGTACTACCTGGTATTTAATGTAAAAGACAAAAAAACCGGGGTAATAAAACTCATTAATCTGAACCTGTTTGTAGCTACCGTTAACATGAACGGCTGGTACCTGCTGAAAGACAACGCAGGTAAAACAGACTTTGACTTTATTTATAAAGATGGACGCATCGATAACTGGATCAGCTTTAATAACGGCGGTAAAAATCTGGATGGAAACGCGGTAAAAGCCATCTTCACGCCTTCTTTCAAAATGACGATCACCTCTACCGATCTGTTTAATACGCTCACGGTTCTTTCCGAAAAAGATGCCGCTATTTACCGGATCGACAATGGCAAAATGGTGCGTTCCTTTGATGATATGTTTTTTTCAAAACCCGCCACCCGGAAATTGCAGAACGCATTTCAATCCATGGCATCCAACAACATCGGGTTGATCAATGACAACAAAGCATACTCCATGACGAAAGGTGCCTTGTTCACTGATTTACCCTCCACCTACAAAGTATCGGCGATTGCTGCAGTAGGAGCCATGGATATTGGTTTCGATGAAAACTCAAAATCTGTTTTCTGTTTCAACGGCAGTAGTTTCGCCGCCTTAGGCTCCAATGGAAACGACCTGAAAAACATGAATGCCAGTGTGCTCTGGCTGAGTGGATATGCCGGCCAGCGCAGTATAGCACTGGGCCTGTTCCGTATGCAAAGCGGACAAGGATTACTCGTAAAACTGAACGTACAATATGGTTACCTCGCAGGGTTTACATCTCCCCTGATCATGGCCAAAGATACCCTGCCCGCAACGCATGGCCTGATGAACGCCAGCGCCATAGGTGGTAACTATGATGCGGATTACATCTACTATGCCAATGGTAACAAAATATACCTGACAGATGTGGCTACTACCCAGGAAATATTACAGGAAACATTACCTGCCGGAGAAACAGTTACCTGTATCCAGCATATCAAATATCCGCAGCCAACAGCAGGCATACCGGTTACCACCGACTACCTGGCCATCGCCTCCTATGCAAACGGACGCTATAAAATATGGCTGCATAAAATCAGCTCTACCGGTACCATTGATGCACTTACCAAACCGAATTTCGAAGGCGATGGACGTGTAAGCAATGTGACCTACGTAGAACAAGGACTGGGAAGCCGGGTCTTCTAAATTATTTCCGATATGAGATCACCCCAAAGCCACTTTAGCCGGTGGCCAGGTGATCTCATGTCTCTTCAAAAAATAAATACCTACCAAACATGAAAAGCTCCTTACTATTCGCAGTGGCCTGCACCTTGTATACAGGCAGTCTCCTGGCGCAAAGCAGCCCGACAGATACACTGATCCGTTCCAGGCAAAAAGCGGAACTGACCACCGCGCTGAAAGACATTGACCAGCAAGTGGCCGATCGTAACCAGGCATGGTACGACGCACAAAAAGCCAAAGCAAAATATGATACCATCGGGCTGGCACAATACCGGGAAGATGTACGCGGATTAAAACTGATCAGGAAGAAACAGGAAATCACTTTTATACAACAACATCCCGATTATATCGTGAGTGTGGAAGCTTTGAAAGATGCCATTGGCCCTATTCCTGATGACATCACGATCTATGAGCGCCTGTTTAAAGGATTGAAGAAACCGGTACAGAAAAGTGAAGAAGGCATCAAACTGAAAAAAACAATAGACGGCTTTATGACCGTACGCCTGGGCGCTACCGCACCGGCATTCTCCTCCCCGGATACCCTCGGTAACCCGGTACAGCTGAAGGACTACAAAGGTAAATATGTATTGCTCGACTTCTGGGCCAGCTGGTGCGGTCCCTGCCGGGAAGAAAACCCGATAGTGGTAGCCGCCTACCACCGCTTTAAAGATAAAAACTTTGATATCCTCTCCGTTTCCCTGGACCAGGCAGACCAGAAAGCGGCCTGGCTGAAAGCCATTGCACACGATGGCCTTACCTGGAAACATGTATCTGATCTGAAATACTGGAACAATGCAGTAGCAGAATTGTATATGATCCGCTCCATTCCGCAGAACTTCCTGATAGACCCACGCGGAAAGATCATTGCGAAAGATTTACGCGGCGCACAACTGACTAAAAAACTTGAAGAAATATTACAATAACTATGCTTAGATTAAACATCGCCCTGGTTGCACTGCTGGGCATTACGGGCACTTCCCAGGCGCAAAAAGCACTTCCTGCCGATTCATCTGTCAAAAAAACAGACACTCTTCCTTCCGCCATCAAACCATACGGACAGGTGATTACGGCAAAAACGAAGACCTTTCCTGGTATGTTCAAGGTACATCAGTTAAACGGACGCTATTACTTTGAGATTCCCGACTCCATGTACAACCGGGCCATCCTGGTGGTGAACCGCATCTCCAAAGCAGCTGTAGGTCCCAGACCACAGATGACAGGATATGCCGGCGACCAGATCGCCGAAAATGTGATCCGCTTCGAACCCGGTCCGGATGATAAAGTATTTATGAAAGTAATGCGCTTCAATGAGCGTTCTGCAGATTCTACCGAGAACGGATTATTCCGCTCCGTACTGAATTCCAACCTGGAACCCATTGCTGCTGCATTTCCCGTAAAAGCCTATAACAAGGAACAGAAAAGCACGGTGATTGATGTGACAGATTACCTGAACACCGATAATGAAGTGTTCTATTTCAGTCCGCAGACCAAAACAGTCCTGAAAATAGGGGCCGTACAAGCCGACAAATCCTACATCGCCGGTATCAAAGCGTTTCCGCAGAACATCGAAATCCGTACCCTGCGTAGCTATCTGCCGGTAGCAGGCCAGGGACCGGCTTCCACCATCCCGGATACCTATGAGCTGAACAGCTCTATGGTATTGCTTCCGGCAGTACCTATGCAGCCCCGCTTTGCAGATCCGCGCGTAGGTTTCTTTTCCAGGGGCTTCGTAGATTTTGATGCAGATCCACAGGGCGTGAAAGCACAATACATGATTACCCGCTGGAGACTGGAACCTAAAGACGAAGACATTGAAAAATATAAACGCGGTGAACTGGTAGAACCTAAAAAGCCGATCATCTATTATATAGATCCGGCCACCCCAAAGAAATGGGTACCTTACCTCATTGCAGGCGTAAACGACTGGCAGAAAGCATTTGAACAGGCAGGTTTTAAAAATGCCATCAAAGCCATGCCTGCTCCTGAAAATGATTCTACCTGGAGCATCGACGATGCACGCCATAATGTAATCGTTTATAAACCATCACAGATAGCCAATGCCAGCGGTCCGCATGTACATGATCCACGCAGCGGCGAAATCATTGAATCGCATATCAACTGGTATCACAACATCATGCAGCTGGTACACGACTGGTACATGATCCAGGCCGGTGCTATTGATCCTGCCGCCCGCAAAATGAAATTTGATGATGAACTGATGGGACAGCTCATCCGCTTTGTGTCTTCCCATGAAGTAGGACATACCCTGGGCCTCATGCATAACTTTGGTTCCAGTTCTACAGTACCTGTAGAAAAACTGAGGGACAAGCAATATGTGGAAGCACATGGCCACACGCCCTCTATCATGGACTATGCACGGTTTAACTATGTAGCGCAACCGGAAGATCATATCTCCCAGAAAGGTATTTTCCCGAGAATCGGGGAATACGATACCTGGGCTATTGAATGGGGTTACAGATGGTATCCGCAGTTCAAAAGCGCCAAAGAGGAAGTACCTTATCTGAATAAACTCATCATCGACAGCCTGGCGAAAAATAAGCACCTGTATTTCGGTAATGAATTCAGTTTCTCCGATCCGCGCAACCAGAGCGAAGATCTGGGCGACGATGCGGTATTGGCCGGTAAATACGGTATCAAAAACCTGCAGCGTATCCTGCCACAGCTGAAAGACTGGACCCGGGAACCAAATGAAGGCTATGATAAGCTGAAAAACATGTATGAGGAAGTAATCAAACAATACAAACTCTACACAGTACAGGTATTAAAAAGCATTGGCGGCGATTACCGCACGCTCAAAAGCATAGAACAACCCGGTGTTCAGATAGAACCTGTGGAATACCAGCGCCAGAAAGACGCCATGAAATTCCTGAACGACTATCTTTTCACCACGCCTACCTGGCTGATCAACGATACACTGACCGCCCTCACCGGTACAGAACCCTTCGTGCACATCGCGGTAGCACAGTCGAATGTACTGATGAAATTACAGGGCTCAGGTACTTTGCTGACGCTGATCAAGTATGAAGAACTGAATAAAAACAGGAAAAACTATAAGGCCAGTGAGTTTTTGGAAGACCTGAAACGCAGTATCTGGACAGAGCTGTATACCAACAAGCCGATTGACATTTACCGCCGTAACCAGCAGAAAATATATATAGATAATTCCTTCAAGGCATTTAAAGCCGTGAATGAAATTGTGGGCCGTAACAATGGTAATGGCACTATCTATTATATAAATCCTGATCCTACCGGCACAGATGTATCCAGCATCATGCGGGCGCATTTAGTAGCGTTGCGTAGTGACATCCGCAAAGCGATTCCTTTGCAGACCGGGGTATCGAAGTATCATTTACAGGATATGGAGAACCGGATTACCGTAGTACTGGAAGGGAAAGACAAGTAACCATCTCCCGTCATAAACCAACCGCAAATGCTTTGTTGCATTTGCGGTTTTTTTTTGCACACCATAAAAGAAATGAGGCCGCCACTTTAACGTGACGGCCCCTTCTATCATTGGTTGGTTTTAAGCTTATCTTCTCTTCCTGTATAACAACAGCACAGTAGCAAAAATCAGGAGAGATGCCGGGATCACGCCAAAGAAAAATACCCGCATAGTAAGGATACCCTTGTCATCGCTGTCAATTACATCAATGGGCCTTACTTTACCGGTGCTCACCGGAAATTCTTCTGCTGAAAACCATCGGAACATTTCTGTGATGAACGCCTGGTTCCAGGTAACCGGCTGACGGCGGCCAAGTTCGCCGGTACTCATAAAATCTGCATCGCCTGTTACAATAATGCGTTGGGATTTATTTTTCACCTGCCGCTCCAGGGCTAACGCCAACGGCTGATGTGTTTTGGTTTGCAACAAAGGTACTGTCCGGAAGCCTGCCTGTGGCGCGTATTGCAGCGGCGCAGCTCCAACCAGGGAAACAATGGCGCTATCTTTCCGGTAGCCTTCCAGCCTGGAAGCGATGACACCGGCGCTGTCTGAGAAACCTGCCAGGATAAAATCCGGTGCATAATCCCTGCTTTCCTCCTGTACCGGCGCATTGGCGGCCTGTACATTCAGTTGTTGCAGTAAAGGCGCCAGCACAGCAGCAGCACCTGGCTCTGTCATCAGGAGTAAGCTGCCACCATCAGCCAGGTATTGATCCAGCTTCGCTTGTACAGTGGCAGGGAAGGCAGTTTCAGGATCTGCAATCACCAATACGGAGGTGGCCGGCGCAATGTCCTGCACGGAAAGATTGACGGTATCTACATTAAAGCCCTGATTGATCAACGCTCCTCTGAAGGTAAGTTCATTTACAAATTTCCTAAGTGCAGCATCACCGTTTTTAGTGATGCTCCGCTCACCGTTGCCGGTCAGGAAAGTGATCACCGGAATTTTGGAAGGAGTGACAATACGTTTCAGTGCGGCGGTAAATTCCTGCTCGCTGGGATATACCATGATATCGTCGTAGTAACGGAGAAAGGTTTTTCCATCGCCGTACTGGAGCAATCTTACAAGCCGGTTTTCCTCCGGTCCGAGATCTACCAGCTTGCGGATCTGCGCAGGTGGCAATACTTTCCGGTAATCCAGGTCCTGGATATCTGCTACTTTTTTTGCAATTGCCGCATCACTTTCTCCCGGATAATTTTTATACAGACTTTTATTATTGGCGAAATCATAATAATATACGTACTCCATCTTCAGATTGGGCATAAAGCGCCGATAGGGTGTCAACAGCCTTTCATCCTCACTTTTCTTTTCGGGGGCGCCCATGTAATAGTTGTTGTCCAGGATATTCACATAGGTGGTTACCTTTAATGGTTTATCCATTTTTTTGATGAGCGCAAGACTCTGAGGCCCCAGCGTATGGGTTTTCGTGGCAGTCATGTCTATATAACCGGTACACGAAGGAAGGGAACTGATATAGCCGGTAACAAAACAAAATACAACGAGTCCCACATATCTCGCGGTGCGGGTATATACTGATTTTGCTTCCCGCTGATCCTGCAAACGCATGCCGGTAATAGCCAGGAAGAAACCGATGACCAACACAAAATAAAATGCATCCTCTGAGCTGATCAATCCGAAAATAAACTGTTCTGTTCTGCCGGCGATAGACATAAAATAAGTGATATGCCGGATGGTATCATTGCCCTGGAACAGGCCACCGACAAAGTTTAAGCCCGCCAATACCGCGAGGGTACTGATAGCGGCTACTACCTGGTAAGTGGTTAGCGACGACATGAATAACCCGATGGCCGCATATGCACAAATCAACAGGTATATCCCCAATGCGCCGGAGAACATTAATTTCCAGTCGATATGCTCAATAAAAAAAGCGCCTGATACACAATACAAACAGATAATCAGGAGTAGTACGGCGCCATATCCCATCATGGCGGCATATTTTCCCAATACAATATCTCTTACTTTAATGGGCGATGACAGCAACAGCTTTATAGACCCGCTGTGTGTTTCCCGGCTGATGAGCCCCATGGTAAGCAGGGGAATATAGAAATACAGGGTACTTTTTACACCCGGAAAAAATCCTTCCTTCCCTGCAAACACCATGGCGGTAACATCTGTAAAATGATGCCCCATGCGCTGTGCCCGGCCTATCATCTGGATGTAATGCAGAAAATCAATTCCTATCTGTACGGGAAATACGATTAAAATCAGCCATGCTACCGGCGAATGAAAAAGGATACTCAGCTCCTGACGCGCTATTCTGATAATGACTCTCATTTCTGTAAAACGGGTTTTAATTTTTTATTGGATAGTTGGGCAAAAATAGCGTCGAGGGAACTTTTTTCGAGGGTGATTTCCTTTAACCGCCACCTGTTGCCTACGCTCATTTCCACAATGCTTTCCGCAATATCAGCGGTCGGATCAAAATGCATACGGATGGTATTTTCAGATAAAAACACTACCTCGTTTATCCCCGGGATGGCCATCAGCACTGCTGCAGACGGAGGATTCTCCATGGTTGTGATCAGGCTATCCGGCTCTATATAATTGTTGAATGATTCCATGGTATCTTTAAATACCATTTTACCACCTTCGATCATAATAATATCCTGGCAGGTAGCCTGTATTTCCGACAGGATATGCGAAGAAAAAATCACGGCGCGATCGATGGCGATTTCCTTGATGAGCTGTCTTACTTCCAGGATCTGGTTGGGGTCCAGGCCGTTGGTAGGCTCATCCAGCACTACCAGCAGGGGCTTATGGATCAACGCCTGTGCGATGCCCACCCGCTGGCGGTAACCACCGGATAAATTGCCGATGAGCCGTTTGCTGAAATGGGCCACACCGCATTTTTCTTTCACCGCGTCTACCGCTGCTTTGATACGGGGTTTCTCTATGAGTCGCAGGTGTGCGCAATAGGTCAGGTATTCATCCACGGTTTGCTCCAGGTACAACGGTGCGTTCTGCGGAAGAAAGCCAATCCGTTTCTTCGCTTCTTCCGGCGCCGCTCTCATATCGATGCCTTCAATCAGTACCTGGCCACGGGTCTGACTTAACACGCCGCAGAGGATATTCATGGTAGTGGACTTGCCCGCTCCGTTGGAACCGAGTAAGCCGACGATACCCTTTTTATTGATCTCAAAACTGACATCCTGTACCGCCCAATCCTTACTGTAGCGGTGGGAAAGTCCTTCAATTTTAACAATGTTGTCTTGCATGTCTGATCTGATTAGTCAATAGGAAGTGAATGACGCCGGTGTTGATACCGGCGTCACCATTAGTATAGGGACAGGACAAATAAATTATGGATTCAGTGGCCAGTCCGGGTTAAACACTGTGGCACTGGGCCACAGCTGGCGCACATAATTATTACTCCCCGGTAATAACTCATAGTTTTTGCCTTCCGCAGTATGTTTAATCGTTTTCTGAAAACGGGTTTCTTTATTCAGCCGTTTCAGGTCTATCACACGCATCCCTGTGAAGGCCAGTTCCCTCCTTCTTTCTTCGAGTACAAAACGCAGCACTTTTTCCGCATCATTGTTGAAATCGGCCGGTGTAAAAGCTTTATAGGCCTCTGGTGTGATCCTGTTGCTTCTTAAAGTATTCACATCGTCCAGGGCAGCGGCCAGGTTGTTGTTACGGGCATTACATTCTGCGCGGGTCAGGTATACTTCCGGTACATTGAGATAGTTGCTGTAATAATCGCCACGCAGGTAAAGCTTTACTTTATACCGGGACATATAGTTAAATGGGGGCGCCGGCGGCCAGCCGTCTGCATAGTACAGCATCCAGCGGCGGTCGTTGCTGCTGAAAAGCGCCGTCAGTTCAGGAGAAGCGCAAACATCCATACCTAGTCCGAATGGGCGGAGAAAATGCCGGGCTACAATCGTTTCTTTATTCAATTGACCATCCGGGATATCTGTCCAGCCCAGTGGGGCACCGGGTACATTGGGAAAGGGACCGGGGATGGTGATCTTATACGCATTCATGTTGGCCAGTTCATGCTGCAGCGAGAGCGTGAGGTCGGCATACTTCTGCGCATTGGCATAATCACCCATAAAAAGATAAGCCCTGCTCAGCAGCGCGTAGCCGCCTGCTTTCGATGCCCTGAATTTGGTGAGTTTATGTTTTAGCGGCAGATCGGCGATAGCGGCGTTGGCATCACTGAGTACCTGGTCGTACACTTCTTTTACCGTATTCCGTGTGAACTTCGCATTGATATCTGCAATCAATGCCAGCGGTATGCCTGGCTGCGTAGCGGCAGTATTCGCATCATAATGCTGCGCGTATACATTCACCATCAGGAGATGCTCCATAGCACGACCCAGCAAAGCTTCTGCACGCACGCTTTTCTTATTCTCGACTGTGCCTTCTGTGGCATCCATGATATTGTTGATGATGGAATTAAAATAGAAGATCCTTTTATACCCTTCGCTCCAGGTAAAGTCTGTGAGCCCTTGTTCATAAGGGCTGCTGTTGAAGGTATAAATCTTTCTTCCCCATAGCTGCTGTTTGGAAAAGAGGTTACCGGGTTCTCCTTCCGGGAGGAATGCATCATCTGAGAGCAGATCCCAGAAATAATCTCCATAGTTGACAATCGTGCCGGAGTTGAGCATATTCTCATAATCCGCTACTGTTACCGGGATGAATTTATCCTTTGGTTTTATGTCCAGGAACTTTGTGCAGCCTGACAATAACAGCAGGCTGGTAATCATATATAGATGTAATGACTTCATGTTTCCAACGTTTAGAAAGTGATATCAAGACCTACCATGTAAGTAGTCATTTGTGGCAATGTGCGGTTGGCGTACTGGCTGGCAGCGGTATATGCTTCCGGGTCAATCCCCGCCTCATTCCGGTACCAGCTGAACGGATTACGCAGCTGTAAACTCAGTTTGGCAGCGGTCAGCTTTTTGGTAGGGAACAGCTTTTCCGGCAAACTGTAGGCAAGAGAAATATCTCTTACTTTAATGTAGTCCGCTTTCAATGTGTTCTTATCGGAAGCATACCAGATCAGCGTATAATAGCTGCCGCCGTTGGCTTTCAGGTCCGGTGCGGGCATGGTGCCAGGCTTCAATTCATCGCCTGGTTTACGCCAGAAATTAGCCGCCCGTTTATCCAGGTTAGTGCTAAGCAACCCGTAACTAAGCGCAGGCACTACATCCCGGAGTACGTTGCCTCCGTTGGCAATCAGCATTACGCTCAGTGTCAGTTGTTTCCAGGTAAAAGTGTTGGTGAGTCCTGCAGTATAGGTAGGTGTTAAGGTACCACCGTATACCAGGCCGTTGATGTCCGTCATATTGGCCACGATCTCTCCGCTCTGGTCATAATTCTTTACTACTTTTCCTGCCGCATCATACACCAGCACAGATCCGTTGGTGGGATCCAGACCTGCTGATCTGAAATTGAATACCGCATTCATCGGATAACCTACGCGGTTTACCCCCCAACCCGCAGTGAGGCCATATATGTTCTCCGTTCTCGTGTTGATCTCCGTCATCCGGTTTTTATTATGACTGACTACCAGGGAAGTGTTCCAGCTGAAATGTCGCTGTTTGATATTCACGGTATTGAGCGCCAATTCAATTCCTTTGTTGGTTAAACTACCATAGTTGATCAATGCACTGGGAAAGGCATTGGTAGGATCAATGGCTTTTTCTCCGAGCAGGTCGCTGCTCTTACGTACATAATAATCCAGTGATCCCGACACCCTGTTGTTCAGCAGGGCGAAGTCGATACCGATATTGACCGTCGCCGTTTTTTCCCAACGCAATGATTTGTTGGGCGGATAAATAATATCTGTAGCAGTAGCTCCTGCTTCCGAAAAGAAAGAAGAGCTGGCCTGCAGGTAGGGACCTACTTTTTTAGCGACGTTGCCACTGAGTCCATAAGTGGAGCGGATCCCCAGGTTGTTCAACCAGCTGATATCTTTCATAAAATCTTCTTCCGATATTCTCCAGCTGGCGCCTACAGACCACAGTGGCAGGTAGCGGTAACGGGGATCGGTGCCAAACAGGTTGGAGTTATCTATCCGTACGCTTCCGGTGAGGTTGTATTTATCGTTGTAGGTGTAACCGGCGTTGCCATAGGCAGAAATGTAGCGGTCTTCCCCATACCGGAAATTATTATCGTTATTATACTTCCAGTAGATAGTACCGTTAATGGATTCCGTGCCTTTCAGGTTTCCCAGCGCGATTTCATTCACTGGCAGATACTGCAGGTTGTTATCGTTGTAACCCATTTTAAATACATTGGTAGATGAGGCCGTCACCGCTCTTCTTTCTACGCCTGCCAATGCCGAGATATGATGCCTGGAACGGATATGCTGATCAAAATTCAGCTGGGCACGGGCGGTATAGGATTTATTATCACCACGGCCTTCATATACCTGTCCGCCATCGGGTACATTTTTTATCACATCTCCATTGATGATCTGGGTAGCATCGTTGATCAGGCTTTTGGCATAATAGGAATCGGGAGAGAAATAGGTTTTGGAATAGCTGCTTCCTCTTTCTGTCTGGTACTTCAGGTCCAGGCTCAGGCCATTCATTATTTTCACGGTAAAGCCGCCCTGTAAGCGGAACTGGTTCGACCAGTAACGGGTATCCGACTTTCCGGCTTCGCTCAACGGGTTAAATGTTTCATCGTATAATCCCAGGTTTTTTAAGCGCTCAATTTCGTAGGGTGATTTCAGCTTCGACCAACCAGCCAGGCTACCATCGGCATTTTTCAGTACTTCGTAGGGCATATTGCGGTAAAAGCCTTCCGGTGTTTCACGGGGATATTTTCCGTTACGGAAATTGGTATAAGCGCCCACTTCTGCATCGAGCCATTTAAATACTTTCACCTTATCTTTTATACCCACGTTGATATCTTCATTCTTGCTCTGCGTTGAGTATGGACGTGTACCGGTATAATTCATGATCATGTTATACTGATGAATCTCGTTGCCACCGCTGGCGGAGAAGCTCTCCCGATGTTGCAGCTGGTTGCGCATCAGCATTTTTTCAATCTGGCGCTGTCCGTCGCCCTGGCGCAGGGTATTCAGTGTATTATCCAGTGTGGATTTGTCGATGAGGTTTTGCTCATAGTTATACAGCGCTTCCAGTGCTTTGGGCTGAGCGGCGCGCCTGATGGCATCATTGTAAGAGGGATGCCATTTATTAAACAGTTCCTGTTGCAGGTCTACCATTTCTCCGGAGTTCATCAGGTTCATATAACCGGCATCCGGGATGGGTGTCATAAAAGCAGTACTGGTAAAATTGATCACCGGTTTGCGGCTGCTACCATAGCGGGTGGTAATGGAAATAACGCCATTAGCGGCCCTGGTACCGTAGATAGATGCCGCAGCAGCATCTTTCATGACCGTTACGTTGATGACATCCGAAGGATTGATCAGCGACAGGTCTCCTTCATAAGGGAATCCGTCTACCACATACAATGGATCCTGGTTGCCATAAAGCGTAGATACGCCACGGATGCTCACGGAACCGTTCTGCATAAAAAGCCCGGGGATAGTACCTTCCAGGCGATCCAGCAGGTTTGTTTCCATCCTGGCGCTTAATGTTTTTTCGGTAACGATGCCAAAGGAGCCTGTAGCCCGTTCTTTGGGTATAGATTGATAACCGGTATTGGCAGTTACATTTAATTCAGTCAGATTAGCCGTGGCCACCGACAGGGTAATGTTACCTGCATTCCCGGTTTTTTGTATCACCGGTGTGATCACGAGTTCCTTTGTTCTGAACCCGATAAAGCTGATGCGAAGTACATTTCCGACCAATACAGGGATGGTAAAATTCCCGTCGGCATTGGTAATGGCAGATTGATTACTCCCCATTACCTGTATGGTAGCGCCAATCAGCGGTACGCCCAGGCTATCGGTTACATGTCCGGTTACCGGTGTTTCTTTATCCGGTATTATTTCGGCGATGAAAGCCGGCGCTTCCGATTTGCTGAACAGCATAATCGTATTGCCGGCAATCTTATAACTAATGGGCTGGTCTTTCATGACCAGGTCGAGAAAGCTGGTCAGCGGCATATCCGCTACGGATAGCGATACAGCCCCGGCCTGTTGCAGGAGCGCCGACTTTCCCCATACCACGTAACCGGTTTGTTTTTTAATAACGGTAAACAGTTGTTCCAGCGGAACCGCTCTGCCTGAAAAGGTAACGGATTGCGAAAAGGTGCTGGCTGATACATGTAAGCAAATGGCGAGAAGAAGAACACTTGTCAATCTCATAATCCGGAGCATTTTGGTTGGGAGCCGGCACGGCAAGTCCCAACGGCTCCAATAAGCAGTTTTTTGCATAGATTTGCAACGTTTGGTTGTTAAAAATGGAGGTCGCGAAACCCTGTTTTGAATCAACCCGGCAACCCTTTGATTACTCAAAGGCAACCGGAAGTGTTAGTCGCACTCCCGGTTTTTTTTTGCCGGTTGACCAGTTTTTATTTCATGTTGGTATAATGTTTAACATTCATTACTCAAGGCATTACTACCAGCCGCCGCCCGGCTTCCAGGCGGAAATGCACATCCGATCTTTCCAATCCGGTCAGTATATCCGCAAGTTTGAGCGAGCGGCTCATCTCTCCAAAAAACTTTACATCCGGCACATTTCCTTCATACACTACTTCCAGGTTATACCAGCGTTCGAGCTGCCGCATCATTTCCCGCAGCCCTACTCCTTCAAAATTGAAAAGCCCATTCTTCCAGGCGATGGCTTTCTCCACGGCGGCGCCGGAAATCATCTCCATACTTTCTGCCGTGGCCTGTACCTGCTGACCAGGTTTCAACACCAGCGTACGACCGCTTTCGTTGGTCAGGGATACCCGAACGGCCCCTTCTATCAGTGTAGTAGCAATGTGCCGTTCATTCGTATAGGCGTTTACATTAAAGCTGGTGCCCAGTACTTCCACCGACAACTGCTGCCGCACCTTTACTTTAAACGGCTGTGCCGCACGGGGCGCTACTTCAAAAAAGGCTTCACCATTAAGCTGTACCTCCCTTTCCTTTCCGTTGAAAGCCACCGGGAATTGCAGCGCACTGCCTGCATTCAGCCATACCTTTGTACCATCCGGCAGTATCACCTCGAACTGCCGCCCTTTTGGCGTGGTGATGGTATTATATTCGGTGGCATTGTTGGTGGCACCACCGGGACTATATTGCAGTGTACTGCTTTGTAATACAATGCTGGTACCGTTCTGACGGGAAACAACGCCGTTACCCAGACTATCCAGCACCAGTTGTGAGCCGTCGGCCAACGTCAGAATTGCTCCATTCTTACCGGGATCAACATCCAGCTGTGGGCTATTTATCGCCATTACAGCCGGTTTGGACTGATGATAAGATCGAAACAACCAGGTACCTGCGCCCAGCAATAACACAATTGCTGCGGCCCATCCCCACCTGTGCAGGATATGAACACGGCCTGCTGACTTTGTAACAGGCTCCGGGAATAACTTATCCGATCCCAGGATATCATCTGCCACTTTCCTCCAGCGTGCTGCATCATATACCGGCAACTGCTGCGTATGTTGAGCCTCCAGCCAGGCATCTACCTCGTCGATGGAGCCGCTGGTTGTGTCGTTGTCCACCAATCCGATCAATTCGTCCAGTTCCTCTTCCGTGGCAGTATGCGCGGTCAGGCGTTCCATTAAATATTGTAGTCGCGTGCTATGTTCCATGCTGGTTATTACAGGTAAACGAAGACAGTTTATATCCCCTTATCTGTTATCAGACAAATGAGCAGGAAGATGGTACCGAAAAAAGATCATCTTTTTTTCCGGTCAGAGAAGAATATCCATTAACAGGACCAGCAATAGCGGATAGCCGGCCTTTTGAAGGGAAGCCCTGATATTTTTCAATGCCATCACCTGCAGGTTCTTCACCGTACTAACGGCAAGCCCCATATGTATGGCAATTTCAGCCATACTCCATCCCTGCTCACGGCTCAGGCGGTAAATCTGTTGTTGCTTTTCGGGAAGTTGCTGTACAGCATTATTTACAAAGCCCAGCAACTGGTGAAACTCTATCATTTCCGCTACCGGCACACCGGTAATGGTTGTTTCCTTCTCATACCCGATGGTATCCATTACTTTTTCCCGGATCTGCTGCCGGCGCACATAATTGACTGCCAGAAAAAAACAGATCTTCTTCACCCAGGCGCCTGGATGTGTTACTTCCGTGAGTTGATCACGGGTTACCCATATTTTGAGAAAGGTATCCTGTACGAGGTCATCTGCCACCGCCACAGATCCCGTGATACGCGCTGCCATGGCCTGCAAACGCGGTGTATACTGTTCTACCAGGCTCCTGAATGCAGCTTCATCTCCGGCTGCTATCCGCTTATAAAGGTCAGGAGCTTCAAAAGAGTGACCGTCGTCCAATTAAAAAAGATTAATAATGATGTTGATAAACGCTGGCTAAAGATGTGCTCATAAAAAACAGGCATGACATTCCTGTAATGGTTACTTACTATTCGCTTAAAATTGATTGCTGCTTACTAACAAATGATACGGCAAGTTATAATAATAATGCAAAATTCCATAATGATATCAGGAATGCAAAAAACAGGAAAGCCGGAGATGCTTTCCTGTGAGGGTGTTCATAAAAAAACTGTCGGTTAGTTTCCCCAACGGCCCTTTATCGTATTTTCTTCCATCTGCGTCAATCCTCCCTGGGAGCGTTCGCGGAATAATTCACCTGCAATAGCATATCGCTGTGCCTTGGCCGGATTGGCACAGCATTGCTCCACAATACAATCGGCCAGGCTGGTGGCCATAGACAGGCGAGGATACATGGCAAAAATTTCAGCGGCCTGTGCATCTGTAATAAAATCCGCCAGCGGGCCACCGAAATCAATCACCACACCCATTCTTGTCAGCAAAGGAACCACTCCCCTTCTCTCCGCAATACCAGCGCAGGCATGCAGTGCAATCGCCTGCCATACAATATCTGCTTCCGCTGTGGTAAAGGAGGTTCCCGAAAGGAATTGCACTGCCAGGTCTGCTCCTTCTACTTCAAATCGCTGGGGACCATTGCCGATAGTGGTCAGGCCCATATCGTGAAACAGGCAGGAAATAAACAGCAGTTGTTCATGAAAGTCGACCCCGGGCTGTAGTCCTTTATGCGCCGCATATAAACGGGCAAAAATAAAACTGCGGACGCTGTGATTATATACCGATGTTGTTTCATGTGTTTGTACAAACCGGAGCGCAGCTACAGCAACTTTGTCGCCGGGTAAGCACAGGAAGTCTGCCAGCCCCGTACCGGGCTGCATGCTGGGAGAGGGATGCATAATTATTCTATTTTATGAAGTGAGGAATAAGCGTTGCTGAATATGTTTTGCAGGAAATTATGAAGCAGGTATATCTCCTGTGAAGTCCCTTGCAATGGAAGTCCGGAACGTCCGCCGGTAGTCGCCGGGTGTGAGATGCAGGTGCCTGTCAAAAATACGGCGCATGGATACCACGCTGCCCAGGCCACATCTCTCTGCAATAGTTTCCAGGGAAAGGGAGCTGTCTTCCAGGTATTTCCTGGCCACTTCTACTCTCAGCTTCTCTACAAATTTTGCCGGGGATATGCCTGTTTCCTTTGTAAACGCGCGACTGAAATTGCGTGTACTCATATTCATCTGTGCGGCCAGGTCTGATACGCCAATGGATGCGGAGAGGTGTTCCATGATCCAGGTACGGAGTTGCCCGGAAATGGCATTGCCGATGGCATAACCCGGCAGCAAGGCGCTGAAGGATGCCTGTGAACCGGGCCTTTTCAGGTAAAGCACCAGTTTGCGCGACACCTGTGCGGCGAGGTCTTTTCCATGATCTTCTTCCACCAGTGCCAGCGCCAGATCCATCCCGGAAGTGACGCCGCCGGACGTGTAGCGGTTATCATCTTTTATAAAAAAAGGATTAGGGTCTACCTTCACTTCCGGGAAACATGCCTGGAGCTGTCCGCAATACTCCCAGTGGGTGGTGGCCCGTTTTCCGTTTAGCAGGCCTGCTTTTGCCAGCGCGAAAGTGCCTACACAGACAGCGCCGATTCTACGTATCTCTTTCGCCTTTACTCCCAGCCATTGATAAAACGCCGTGTAATCTTCCAGTTCTTCCTGGTCACTGTTGTATCCTGCTATCAGCAAGGTATCTACCGGGCGGCGGATATCCAGCACCGAGGTGGCGCACATCAGTTGCAGACCTGCGCTGGAAGGAAGTTGTGTGATATGCCCGGGAGCTGCCACACATACTTCATAGCCGCCAACAGGCTGCGGACTTTTCGCCAGTATTTTGCCTGCCGTCACAAATACATCTGCGGGGCCTGCAATGTCCAGCAGCACATTGCCGGACATCACCACAATTACAACCAGCTTTGGTGCAGGGAGTGGAATACTTTTCATACTGCAATGATAGGGGAATTAGCGGTTGTCTCAAATGCCATAAATAATACCGTTCAGGCCAAACAAATGTCCCTATCTTTAGGAGCGTAAGTAATAACGCATGCCTGCAAATGAATACGATCCTGCACTGGACGACCTGTTCCGGTTAATTGGTCAATATATCACGCTGTCTGCCGATAGCAGAGCCGCTTTTGCCTCCATTGCGGAAAAAAGGGAATACCCCAAAGGTGTTTGCCTGGTGAGCGCAGGGAGTTGCTGCAAACACCTGTTTTTTATTCAGGAGGGACTAACCCGCACGTTTTATATAAAGGACGGAAAAGAGGTCACCGACTGGATCAGCCCGGAGCAGTCGCTGGCCGTATCTATTGTGAGTTTTATTACGGGATTACCGGATATCCGCAGCATTGAAACGCTGGAGCACTCCATCGTATGGGCTATCGGACGCGATGACCTGGAACAGCTTTACCGGAAAAATCACGAAATAGAACGCTTTGGCAGATTAATGGTAAGTGCCGGTGCGGTACAGATGCAGCAACGCTTCGATGATCTTCATTTTGCCTCGGCCCGCGAACGGTATTCAAAGCTGATGCAGCAATCACCCACACTGTTGCAACGGGTGCCACTGGGCATGATCGCTTCCTACCTGGGGATTACGCAGGAAACACTCAGCCGCATCCGGGCAGATTACACTATTTGATAAATGTCAAAGGAAGCCGGTGGCACGCAGCTGATCTTTGTGGTATAAAATCACCCAGATCATGAACACGCTTTTATGGACATTGCAAGGCTTTCTCGCCATCGTATTCATTTATTCCGGCATCATGAAAGCCACCCAACAGAGAGACCGGTTAGTCAGCCTGGGACAAACAGGTGTTGCCAACCTCTCCTACCCCGTTATCCGTTCTATCGGCCTGGCAGAAATAGCAGGTGCTGTTGGTATTATTCTTCCCAGGCTTACCGGTATTGTGCCGCAGCTTACGCCGCTGGCGGCAGGTTGCTTCGCGCTTATTATGGTGATGGCGATACCAATTCACTACAGGCGCGCTGAATTTAAGTCAGTGGCTTTTAATGTTGTTTTATTGCTGATGGCAGGAATGGTAGCGTATATGCGTTAAGGTATTTTACAGACCAGCAGGCTTGCTTTCAGTAAAGATTCCCATAGTGGAAGCGGATGGCCCTGTTCATCTTTGATGGTATACAGTTTAATTTTCACAAGGCCGGATTCCAACAGAGCTGTTACCAGCTCTGTTTCCAGTTGTTTTCTGAAAGCGGAAAAATCTGCCACTTCCTGGTCGGCCTGATGATACCAGTTCCTTTCGTCTATATACTTTTCCACGCTCAGCTCCACGGTCTCTATCTCCAGTTCCCGTTGCAACAGCGACCTGTTTCCGGGTACCTGTTGAATGGATTCCAGTTCGCGGATATAGGTGTGCTGCCGTTGATACAGTATTATCAATATGACCAAGGCAATAAATAAAGTACAGGGCAATAAGATCATCACGGGATATATGATTTCAACAGCAATCTCTCCAGGAAAAATATAAGGGCAGGGTCGCCCTTATATTTTAAAAATCAGTGCGGATAGTTTTGGTTACCGGCACCTTCAGGCACACATTGTCAATGGTTACCGTCAGTAATGCATCGAAAGGCTGGTATGCAGTAATCCTACCCTGTTTCAAACTACCATCCGGCAATTCGCATCTCACCGCGCTACCTTTGTAATAGTAGAATAACAGATCAAGATATTCCAGCTCTGCTTTCATCTCTGCATTTTTGTAAGTGAATAAGGGATAGGAAGATGTTTGAAATACCCGTTTATCAATATCATTTTTTATATAGGGGTCATCAAAAATAGTAGGTAAACTGTTACGTTCCGCAATTTTCCGGATAGACATTTCTTTTCCTTCCTTTACTCTTTCCCAGTATTTCTTATCTTTTTCGCTGCGGTAAATGCGATGTCGTATATCTGCCTGTACCCATTCTACCTGCAGTACAACAAAAAAATCATAAATTGACAACTCACGTGTCTTCTCACGTTTTAATTCCAATGTTTCCATTAATAAAGGCTATAGGATTATATAAATTCGATCTGCACAACAAATAGGATTAATAGTGATTACATTCACCCGATATGTATCTGGCGTATAGCAGTTATCAAACAACATGAAGATTCATCACGGTATGTGTTTCCGGGGTCTTGAACAAACTCGTAGTAATAAATGAATACAGTAATTGGTAACAGCGGTGTACTTAATAAAATACCTGGGATATGGAATCAACAAACTACACTAAAACATCATTTAATTTTTTAAAGGGTCACAGGAACTATTTAATTCAGAACTTTTGGATTAACAATGATTGTTATAACAAATTTAAGCAAACTCGTGGAGAATAAAAACAATTATCCGGGGTCATGGATAAAAAAAATCCTTCTTTAATCCGTTTAAATTACATTTCCCGCACTACGCGGAACAGCGTCTAAAAATCAGCCACAGCAGGCAATTACAGCGTAGTAAATCATTTTTACCCTGTGCCGACAGGCATTGCAGTATCGCGATAAAAACATCCCCCCCGAAGATTCAGGGGGATGAATATCACCCTCATCAGCACCATCTGGTATTAGTACATTTTTTTGTAGTAATACAACGCGTAGTACGGTGGTAAATTCTCGTGTGGCATATCACCACCAGCTTTGTTCATGGCAGCGTCAAAAGGTCCCCAGGTGTGGTCGTAGTTGGAGTTGGCAACAGCGTAGGTAGATACAGCATCCAGCAACTTGTCGCCCGCCTTGGCAAAACTATGTGAGTGGGAAGGCATCTGCTCTATTGTCAGTTGCACACTGGCTGCCCCACCTTTATCACCTTTCCGGTAAGTATACCCTGCGCCTACAATAAAGCGATCGCGGAGATCCGGCGTGTTGTCGTTACCGTTGCACAGGTGGCTGCCGAAATAACCTTTTACCTTTCCCCAACCGTTGGTATCAAACAGGTCTGTAATCACGCCATCAGTCATACTGATCTGAAATGGTGAGCTGAGTTCGTAGTTGGCCGACAAACACCAGTTGGTACCTGTAAATTTGCAGTGAAAAATGATCCCCCCATCATGGTTCAGCATATGCCATATATCTCCCTGTTCGATTTTTTTCAGTATATCGGGGCTGCCACCGGCATAGTTGCGCACGATATAGACATTCTTGCCCGAAAGTCCGAAGGAAGCACAATCGAAATGAATACGAAACTCATTCCCTTCTACGGCGTCTTCATTACTCAGACTGATATACACATCGTCTGAAAGTGTTACGTTGCCATTGATATACTGGTAGTTCTTATCCTTTCCTACTCTCAGCTGTAAAATCTGGGTATTGGCAAAACTGCTGATGGCGCTCACGCCGATCATATCTCCTTTATCAACTTTTGTTGCAAACCTGCTATAGGCAAACGGGGCACAACGTACCGGGATAAATCCCGTTGCTGCATCGGAGTTATAGGGCTGCAGATGCCGGCTTTCGATAGATTTTAAAATTCCGTTGTTTGTAAAGGAATCTTCGGTAAAATAACCGGCAGCGGTATCTGCGGGGATAGGGGTATATTCCGTGTATGCCTGTTGCGATTTATAGCGATAAGAAATATTGTAGGAAGATACCGGGTCTTTATAAGCCTCCACCTCACAGATACCATACAGGGTATTTACCGGAAAGGAATATTCCACTGCCACGTTACCCATATTGTCTTTAGGTTCCGGTGTACATTTAATCTGCACCATATCACAATCGGGTACTACAAGTACATAAGCCGGGTTAATAAAGGTGGTACCGCCATCCAGCGACACATCGTTGATGTCCAGTACATCCAGTTGCAGATTGATGGCCAGGCCTTGTTTTACCGAAGAAGTAATTCTGCGGTAGTTGCCATTGGGAAAATATGCGCGCCATCCGTTGAAATCACCATTGGTAAAATCATCGGTGCTCTTGAATTTTCCGCCTATAGCACCGCCCAGCAGGGTTAAGGTATTGAAGGAGGAATCTACAGACCAGTTCTGGGATCTCATACCCCAGGCAATCTGCACCTGGTTTTTATTCGCGGGACTGAAAGGGTTCTGCCATTTCACTGCTTCCACACCTATCAGCGGATTATCGGCGGCAGCAATAGCCACTGCATTGTATTCTGCCTGTGTTACCCAGGTTTCCAGCCGTTTATCCTGGATAATAATATTACTGCCTTCTACCCGGAGCCGCGCAATAAAAAACTCTTTTCCTACGCTGTACTGACCTGGTATCATGTTATTGTCTGTTTCCTTTTCCAGGGAATAGGTACAGGCGTCATACACAAAAGGGAATTTATTGGCATTCGGCACTGCTGCACCAGGTGTAAAAGTACCTACTACGCGGTATTTCAGATTTTCCTCCACCATAAACTGTGCAATGCCGGAAGTAGTGGAAGCCGGGTGGGAAATCTTTGCATGAAAGTCATCCACCACTTCTATCACATCATACTCCTGTTTATTAAAACGGGAACCTGGAAATGAAATCCGGGATGGAAAATTCGGTAAGCCCCTTAAGGTATTTGTAAATGCAGTACCGGTACCTACCAGGTCGCCGTTGATGGAAAGCGTTACATCGCCGGGTTCTTCGCTTGCTGCATGGTACGTGATTTTCATCCAGTACCAGTTGCCATCTGCCGGCACCGGGATACCATTGGTTTCAGGCAGATACAGGAAGTTACCATCTGCGTCGATCCCTTTCGCTTCGCGGATCTTGACGGTTTTCTGACCGATAGTGGTGTCGAGATCCCTTTCTACCCTTGCATTCAGGAACTGGGGGTCCAACCGTTCATTTTTTATTAATCCGAACGAAAGGGAGTTCTCTAGTATATTCTTTCTAAATCCCTGTTCATCTAAAAAGTCTGCGAATCTGTTGAGTTCTATGGCTTCCAAAAATAAATCAGGGCAAAATTTAAATCTTGACATTTACAAGCTTAAAATTAATCATCCGTCAATCTTTATATCAATCTGTATCCCATACCCGGCAAAAGGGTGTATACGCTGCTGCGGTCACTGACCATTTGTTGTCCGGCCGGTAATGTCAGATCATATACGGTTTGCAACAGGGTGCCTCCAATCAGCACACTATCGAGGTTTTCCACGGTGGTATAGGTATCAGTAACCTCTACCTGCCCGGTTTTGAGGTTGGTGGTTTCCACGCGGTAATTAAGCAGCAGGGAAGCAGCAACCGGCTCTTGTCCGTCTGCATCTTTATAGAAGCTGGCTTTTATGTCGGCTTTCTGTACTTTCTTTTTGCCAAACGGTACAAGGGCCTGTTCTGTTGTCACGGTGTTGGTAGTGGTCATCCGCACAAATACACTGGTGTCTGCACCAGTGTTGCATGGAGCTGCCACGAGGCTGAGTGCCAATCCTTTGGAACCCGCGCCTATTGTTACTTCCGGGAAAATATACAATCCTTCTCCATGGAATGGCTGGCAGACGGTAGTATCGTCAAATTCGGCTTTTACAGCGCCGGGGCTACCACTGATGGTTACGTACATTTTGTACTTGCCCATTACCGGGTTCTTTAACACCGGGCCATCTGCGGCGGTAACAGCAGTTGTCAACAAGTCTGTCTGCAGTTCTGATGCAATCAGTTGGATCTGCGTAACAGCTGCGTTGGTTAGCCCGGATTCCACCAGGGCTACCAAAGTGCCGGCGGTATCTTCGGAAACGGCATTCACCGTCACTGTTACTTCCGATTGTCCGATAGCGCCCCTGTTATCTGTTACGGTAAGCTGGAATTTGTAGATGCCTTTAACGAGGCCTGATAATTCGGGTGCAGCAATGTTCGGATCACTCAGGTGGTAAGGCAATGGCCCCATAATTTTATCCCAGTGATAATTCACTACCTGGCCATCGCTGTCAGTTCCACTACCATTCAGCAACAGTTTGAGATCATCCGTCAGCAGCACCTCCTGATCGGCGCCTGCATTGGCTACGGGTGGTTCGTTGCTTACAGTGGAACCTGGTAAATCGGTAACGATGAGTTCCAGCAGGTTCACGCCACCTGTAGCCGTTCTGCCAACATGCAGGCGGCTCAGCGTTTTACCGGTGTTATTATCCAGTGTGATATTTCCAACCAGTTTTCTTTCAGTGGCATCAGTAAAATAAGCATCCATATTTACCGAAAACTTTTTGGAAAAATTACCACTGATAAAATTGAGATCAATCCAATCGGTTATCTGTTGCACCGGCCTGGCCACCAGATCTGTCACTTCCCCTGGCAGCAGCAGGCATTTTGCTTTGTAAATGCTGCTGCTTTTATCCCAGGCCGCTACTTCGAGTGAGAGGAAATTCAGGAACTGACTTCCTTTATTGCTGATGCGGATGATCCATTCGTTTTTCACATTACTGGCAGAAGGCGTCAGCGGGCAAATAACCGGATCATATGCGGGTGCCACATAGTCGGGGTCCAGTGGTTTATTGCGTTTAATATTACCCGTAGGCAGTCCTGTTCCTATAATATATTCTTCCAGGTTTCCGTACCTGACAAATCCTGTATTTTGTGCCATTAGAGTATTTGTAGGGTGGCTTGTTTTGTCGATCTGTTATACCGGAACATAGCGGCATCTTCTGAGGAGTTATAACGCGGATAGGTACCCATTTTTGTTCCATTAGCTGACAGGGTGATGTCCTGTACCAATGTGCCACCAGTATTCTGAAACTCCCCGTTATTATCCATCATTGTTCCACCCAGGTAGGTTCTGACCCGCATATCGAAATCGCCCATCCGGCAGATCTCCCACATGGTTCTGATACCGATATCAGTAGTAGCAGCCGTTGTTTCCAGCATGGCAATTGACTTGAAGTTGAGCAGTAATCTTTCCCTGCCGTACATATCCTTTCTCCAGGAGTAATACGCATCCTGAGGCGGGGAATTGTAAGGAAAATCCGAATAGGAAGGGGTAACGCCTGCCCAGCGTGTATCCAGCTGTGTACCGGTTTTTATACCGCCTGCGAATGTTTGCAGGTTGACGCCATCATAATCCTGGAAACCAAATGTGAGAACGCAATAATCGAATGCCTGTAACTGCGTAACTACAATCGGGCAGGACACATCGTCATATACCGGAGGAAACCAGGTACCTGATCCTTCCCATTGCAGGTTGGGTTCTACAAAACCATCCGGTATATTCGCGAGCAGCCGCCTGCGGTTCCGCCACCCCTTGTAGCCGGTATTATTACTGTCTGCTTCGCTTGTTTTCACACAATACGGATCTAAGGGCTCCCATGAATAGGGAATAGGGCAATAGCCCGGACTATCTACCGGAGGCACATAATCTAAATCGCCCGGATCATTGGGCTTACGCAGACCGGTAGGCAGACCAGTTGCCTGGTCTATTTGCCGGAGCCACTGATAAACAAGTTTTCCTGTGTTGATAAGCATCAAAAATCTTTCAAAAAATTATCTCTGCAATCTTTTATCGCTTCTATATACCGCGAGGCCGACACAACGGGAGATACACGGTATCTGTCTATGTCCTCAAACGGTTCTTTGTCCGTATAGTTTCTTTTATTAAACAGCCGGTCGTCGAGATGATGATATAAATGCACATTTCTGCGCGGTCCTTTACCGTACTCGAAATCAAGCTCCCGGCTTATCTCCGTCTGGAATCCTTTATCCCACAGGTTCCATATCCACGACCTCATTTCGCAGATCCACCGGTCTTCCCGTGGATCCAGGTAACGGCACATGTGTTCGAAGAGTTTCATACTATCTTCTTCCACCTTATACCAGAAATCTGCATCCACTCCCTTTCCTATGGCATGGAAGCCGCCGGGTGTGGCAGTGTTAGGCTTTAAACCGATCACGTGCTCATACTTACCGGATTCAATATACCTGCCGGCATCACTCCAGTACCAGGTGCCCGGCGCGGGGTGCATATCCGGCAGGCCGGTGAGCAGCATATCCTGTTCTGTAAAAAAGAAACACTGCTCTTTATTCTCCGGGTATTCCTCCCAGAAACGCCCAAACAGGTAAGGCTTACAGGAAGGACGGTAAAATCTGTTCTTAGTGTCTTCATAATAGAAACAGGTGGCATACTTTTCAAATTTCCTGAAGTCGGCATGTGGCTGCTTATTTACTGCTGCCAATAAAATGATGTCTTCCGGAGAAACTCCCAGTTTTACTACAGACGACAGGAAAACTTTGAGCTGCCATCTGTATAAAGCGGTATCTTCCTGAGCCAGTATTATTTTATACTGCATACTACTGTTTTGATATTCTGACAATAAAATCCCGGCCGCCAAGCGCGTTCGGATCCAGGGTTGTACTATATGGCCCAGGCGCAATGATGGAGGAGATTGTTCTCTGCTCAAAATGGCCGGGTCCTTCCCAGTTATCCGGATCATCCGGTATCCATTCCGGCTCACTGGCAATAAACTCCAGCTTCAGATTATAATCATTCGAGTTCTGCCCGTCTACGTGGATAGGATCGCTCCAGAATACAAAGTCGATGTAGGCAAACTGACTGGCAGCTGTTAAACTGGCTGTTGCAGGACCATGATATCCCTGTATGGAGAAATCGAAACCGGCATTGCCGAAACCGGCTGCCGACTCTACTGCCAGCACATTGGTGCTGCTATAGAAACCTTTTTCGTTTCCTGTGACATTGATCAGGATATTGCCTGACAGTGACTCTATATGCCATCCATCCGGATTATACCCGGTAACCGGATCATCGTTTTGCGGATCCGCGTAGTTACTGTTGATGGTTTTTGCATACATCAGTTTATCATTTTGAAAAATGAACACATCGACCACAACCCGTTTTTCGGAAGAGGAGCTTAAACTTTGCCCTGCGCTGGGTGCTATAATCTGGATAGCATGATCATCGCCCTGCACCGTGAAATCTGTATGTGCTCCGGGCACTACTGTTCCCGTTCTTCCTGATGCTGTATATACAGCGAAAAGGATATCCGTGAGAATCGGGTCTGCACAAAGATTGTTGATCTCAAAATGTGTTGTTATCTGCGGGGGCGCCGGGCAACTCTCCAGATCCTCTACCGGCGCCACATAATCCGGATCAGAAGGGTTATTGGGCTTTACCACACCGGTGGGCAAACCTGTTGCCGTTGAGTATTGCACCAAAAGTGCATAGTGTTTCTTTCCGGTATTAGGCATAGTTAATTAATTTTTCGGATTCGGTCCACCCTCGCGGGTTTCACAATAAGCAGTCTCTATTTCCGGTTCCCATACCAGATCCTTCAG
This sequence comes from Chitinophaga arvensicola, assembly GCF_900110835.1. Lineage (GTDB taxonomy): Bacteria > Bacteroidota > Bacteroidia > Chitinophagales > Chitinophagaceae > Chitinophaga > Chitinophaga arvensicola. The sequence continues at coordinate 2,982,978 of NZ_FOJG01000001.1, read as the reverse complement.
TTCGCAGGAAGGACCCACAGGTCTCCAGGCAGTGGTTTCACAGTAAGGCGCTTCCGGCAGCCAGTAAAATGTTTCCGGTGCTTCTTCGAGTTCATTGTAACCGGCATCTCCCACATCAGACAATGCCATCCATGAATTGTACGGAACCAGGTAGCGGGTGATGTAATCTTTCACCTGTTCCATCGCATACGCATGATTGCGGTTGCGCAGCCATACCGAAATAAAGTTGTTTACCTGGATCAGTCCTCTTGAGTAACTGGTTTGCATAGGCAGGATACGCAGCCCCCATAGCTTCCCGGCACCGGACAAACGGATTTCGGGGATCAGGTACACTGCATCTTCATGGAAAATCAGGTCATTTCCCTGTTTTACTTCCGTCGTATCATGTGCAAATGTTTTACGGTTCCTGTTGTAAATAAATAATTTCACCTGCAGATAGCAATCGTCGCGCACCAGCTGTATACCGTCAAAAAAATAATTAGTGTCGGTACCATCCTTATATGACCGGCAACTCAGCGGATTGCCTGTTTTGGAAAACGTGTTTGCCCCAACAGTTAAACGGCTGTCTTTTTCTGTTTTTATGAAAAAAGAAATCTCGTAATCCAGGCGGCTATCCACCTTGATGCGCCAGGCCGGATCGCTGCTATTGATGCCTCCCTGGTTAATTGCCATCACCGACTTTTCCTGATCACGCGCTACCGTCACATTTCCAAAAACAGGATATTTACTGATGTCCCGCACATCAAAATGTGTTTCATAGCTTTTGTTGATATTATCATTCAGGTGAAGGCCTTTATACAGCGGCGAAGCATTACCGATGTTCCAGCCGAAATGCTCCGGTTTATAAAGGTTAAACAACAGTTCGTCTTCATCGTCGCGGTAATTGATGAGGCGTAATAACTCCCCGTCGATGGCAGCACCCAGTTCCGACTTATCGTAGATATGTTTCGTGCCCCTGTAGGCAATGTGCTGATAGAAATGTTCCATCAGCTCATTCATCTCGCTCAGGCTGTTGTGCTCTGATACAGCGAGACCCCGTTGTTCCAGATAATCGGACAGGAGGAAATCTGTTTTATAGAATGCCTGAAATTTCCGGGCATAAATAACGAGATAGGCGACAAAGTGAGCGATTGATTCCCAAAAGCTGATGAAATCGGCGTTGCTTTTTTCCGCATCAAACCGATCCATATAATTGGGGATGATGCCTTTCTCGTATAATTTCTGTAATACATTCATATACCATCTAACCACTTCTATATCATATGCCTGGAAAAACCGGGCAAAAATAGATTGGGCAAATAACGGGGTATCTTTCAAGGCGCCCTGCCCGGAGGGCGTAAAACTAACACCATTTACCTGTAACGGGACATGGCTGTTTGCCTGCCTTTTATAATACTGCAACTCAAACCAAACAATATCATTTCCTGTAAAGTTGAGACCGGACAGCTGTTCCAGGGTCAGGGGAGCAAATTCGGTGTAATCGATACCGTTAACAGAATATCTGAAAAACTTATCAAAGAAATTATGTTCATCTTCTCCTGAGGTATGATCCACAAAGGAAGAAACCCCCAGCAGGGCAACGGCAGGTGCGCATTGAATGAAAATGCTGTTGCCTTCTTCTCTTATTAATGCTGCTTGTATCTCCATCATTATAAATCAAGTATTGTGGACATGTATGCGTGATCAATCATGGCCGGGTAATACACCGGGGATAAGGTACCGCTGAAGTTCCGGATCACCTGTCCTTCGATATTCAGCATCAGGAAACCTCTGAGGCGGGGAAGGGAGAAGTGGTCTATTTTCAGGTCCGTGCGCGGATAAAAATACTGGTCGGGTACGTATTTAACACCACGGGTATTTTTTACAATCTGCAACAGGTTATCCCATTCCACATTCATATTTGCAGTGTCAAAAGAACGGAAGTCGAGGTACCTGGATATTGCTACCTGGATATCTTTCCTGATATCATCCGGATTTACGGAATTGTCGAGTTCCACCCGGAAGGAAACATCGATAGGTGCATAGTCCACATTTTTCAATTCCAGGCCATAGAATTCACTGCCAAACGGTTTATATTCCGTGAGTGAAAAATACAGCGCGCTGTTTTTCATGAGGGAGTCCAGTTCCGTATCTGAGAGCAGGGAGCCATCCTGTGTGGCGATTGCTATGATCACCTTTCCGGAATTGCTGTTACCATAGTGAAATACTTTCAATACTTTGGGATTGATAGCGATGAACACTTGTTCCAGCATAGCGATTGTTCCTCTCGCAAGAATATTGGCACCGTTTTTTATCCGGATACGGAAAAACTCGTCGCTTTCTACATCCCGGCCAAATGAAGCACCTACCTCATTTACGATATTCAGGTGACCACTGGGAGAAGGCGCCAGTCTTGAAATTGTTAAAGGGTCTACATTGGCCGCCTCACCTTTGTCGAGGCTCCGCACTCTGGCATAGGCAAAACCGGTATTTCCAATGGTGAAGTCCTCTTCAAATTCAAACCGGATACCGGAAGAAGAAAAAGGGAAATGAACATGCGCAAAATACGAAGTACCGGGATCGGCGGCCACTCTTACGTAAGTAGTAGACCCCAGTTTCCCCATACGGGGAGACACGCCAAAATTCTTTGCTACCTGGTCTAACTGATCGCTGAATGCCGAGTCGGGAAACAGCTGGCTTAATGCCAGCACTATATCTTTTTCTCCTTTGCCGGTAATTTTGGCGATGCCGGTGGCGATACCGGACAACACGGAGTTATCCGATACCTTGGTCACTTTATCTGTTGAGTTGATCAGTGTTTCCAGGAATAATAATCTTCTTTCAAGGGAAGTTGAGGGCTTTAAATCCAGTGCCATATTAAATTAAAATGCTACCGTCAATCGTTTCATTCAGTCTTGATGTCACCTGGTAATTAATCAGCAGGTTATCGGATTCCACTTTGATCTCCTGTATAGAAAAATCTTTCAGGGTATCATCTGTGGCAAAAGTGGCAGTCATCTGCCGCACAATAATGGGGAAATTAAGGGAGGCCCGGTTAGCACCCACTACCACTGCACTTTGCAGGCCACAATCGGGTACATATGGATTATCATTCCGTTTCAGGGTAGCAAGTATTTCCACGCTCTGCCTGACAGTATCTTCGTAACTGAGGCATTTCAGATCGTTATCAAGGAAACTGATACTTCTATGCAGGTCCTTTCCTACGATCCGCTGGCCATCCATAGCATCTACCACTGCATTGACAACAACATTACCACTCACAGAAGAACGTCTCAGCCGGATGTTTACACCACCCCCGGGGGTATAATCTTCTTCCCGGAGATAGTTGCTTACCGCAATATCAGCCCATTCATCCTGCGGCGTGTTATCGCCCAGTACATCCCTTGAAATACGTTCCAGGGTTTGACCAGCGGGGATGGTATAATCCATTTCCACTCCGGGAGTATAGGCCACTCCTGAGCGTGTGGATCTTGCCCATCTGTGAATATTGCGGATGGTTTTCAGCCGGCTGTCTATCTGTTCCACTTCATCCAGCACATACCACCACCTTGTATTGGTTAACCTGGCGCCATGTGCGTGGAAGGCAGCAAAAATAGTCTGCGTCATATCTTCCAATGCAGTAAGAGTTGCAAAAGGATCACTTTTGATTTCCCTGACATTACCGGAGTAATATGCGATGAGCAGGTTACAATCGGTGCTGAAAAAGTCCAGTGCTTTGCTAAAAAATAAGCGGATGTTTTTTCCGGTGATCCGTTCGAATTGATCCAGGATATCTATCGTAATCATACTCATTATTTAAAGATGTTTCCGAGTGTATTTACTATCTTATCAATATTCTTCTGACATACGCTGGTCACCCGCAGGTCATCATTTCTTCCGCCCGGCTTATTAGCTTCATACAGGGCTTCTATAGGGGCAATACCTTTCATGGTCAGATTATAGGAATGAATCATGTTGGTATCCTGGTTCATCGAAATTTTAAAGGAAGTTGGCTTTACGATATAGCTGTTGCCGAATGCGAGATTGTAGAATATCAACCGGCGTGGGCCGTCTTTATCTACCTTATCGGCTTCCCTTATTATATCTTCCAGTATTTTGAGGCAGCCATAGCCTGTTTTGACGCTATCGTCAAAAGCGGCTTTAATTCCATTTACAGCGCTGGCTATTGTGATTTTATTATCCACCTTCAGGGAAGAAATAAAATCTGTGTAGCTGGAACCCAGTAAGATTCGAAGTTTTCGCCCAAAGTTTCCCGCCATTGTAATATCGACCGGTGCAAAATTGGTAGAAGAGAGCGCTACAACTCCGCCGGCTGTTTTCCGGATATTTGTGATGCGGGGTTGTGTTTCATCAATACTGGAAGGCATTACCGGGAAAATGAAATACCGCAGGGTATTATCATTGGCATCTATCAGTTCAAATGCGCATACATAATATTCAAACTCTTTCGGATAGCGCATATTGAGTGCGGCTTTCCCTATTTCCCCGAGCTGGGTCACCATGGTATGTCTTACACTTTCTATGCTCATTTATTTCACGGTTGATGTTAATACGATCGGTGCAATATTGGCTGCGGGCCCCATCGCCGTTTGCACCATGATGGCGCCTGGCGGAATTGTGATGGTAATACTCCTGATGGCAGCATACACTTCCTGCTCAAGTTGTCTGCAATGCATATCAATTGCTACTGATACGTCTTCCTGCTTATGCTCATTCGCTTTCAGGAGATGGGCCTTCATATTCTCCGCCAGCTGCTGCGCTATTAATGCCATAAAAATTATTCGTTGATGTAGGCTACAATACTTAAAAAATCGTCTGTTCTTTCTTTAAATGCAGAGATCTGTGCGGCATTCAACAGCGGCTGCTGACCAATAGCGGTACTTACCGTGCATTTACTCAGTTCGTCGATCAGATCAGACAGGAATGTTTTGAGATGGTTTCCCAATACAAAAGGCTGATCACCATCATTGATATAAAACTTATTGTTCTTAAACCGGTGTTCGCCCGGGGATTGTTTAAAAACGGCATCGTTACTATCGTCATCTGCGGTCCGGTCGGCGCTGGTAGTAACAAATGATCCCTGTTGTGAGAAGCTGTTTGTTTCGCTGGCAATAAATTCGTTGTTGCCTATGGTAGTCACCTTAAACTTACCCGGTTGTTTACCGGCCACCTGCAACAACAGGGTGCCGGCCTGCGTATCTGAATGAACGCCTATGTTGAGAAAACTATTCCTGGATGAGCCAAAAATTTCCACATGTCCATCCTGGTAACTTCTCCCGAATTTAAAATCGCCTTCGCTGGTGTCGCCAAGTGTACTTAAAGAAGGAAATCTTCCGATAACAACGGGTTGACTCTGGCTTTCTTCGGTAACATATACAACCGGTGATCCAAGTTCACCTGGCGTTACGGGGAATTCCACAAAATTAAGGACCTCAGGAGTAATGGGAAGTCTGTTCATAAAACTACCGTCTTCCCCCCACACGCTGACTGTAAAATTGCGGTAGCAGTCCTGTATATAGGCGGCCCTGTCTACATCTGTGGGAATGGCTATGTAGGCTATACCCACACTGTATTTATAATCGTCTACCGGTGTGCGGCCAAGCGTATATGACATATCAGTGTTGAACTATACTATTTATCGGTCTTTTTCTTATTTCTCAGGCATCAGGATGCAGGCTTATTTTTGCTGAGATTTTCCCCTTTTATTTCCACGTCGATACCCAATCGTCCGTCATCGAGGAACATACCAACAAAGGGCTTACCTGTTATAAACGCGGGATTCATCTGGCGGCGTTGCAGGAAGAAGCTGAAAACATTCATATTCACCCTCATTCCGCTGAATGTTTTTTCGATATCAAGTACTTTGCCGGTTACTTTTTTTACCTGTACCGGTGCTGGTGGAGCTGGCGAAGGCTGACTGGCTGCGGGATTATTGGCAGCCGTCTTTTTTACCGGGACAAACGGCTTCCCGGCGCTGTTTATCTGAAAATGTCCTCTATCTACATATGTATAGCCATCCTTATAGTGAAAGGTACCATCTCCGCTTGCCCATTGAAATCCGAGTTCATTTGCCAGCTGTGGAATATTTGTGGCTATCCATTGCTGTTCCGTACTGTTCTTGGAAGCAACTGCCTTTGATATTTTATGTGTGATGGTAATATCAATGGCTCTTCCGAACTCATGAAGACTGGTACCCGGTTTTGCGTTACGGCCATTGTCCTTCTTTACTTTTTTTTGCTGTTCAAAGGTCCGGAAACCACTTTCAATCTTCACCCAATATCCACGTTTATTGATGGCATTGATCAGCTGTATGAAGCGTCGTTTATACTGGGGTGGATAGGCATTCAGTTTAACCATGTTTTCATTCAGTCCTGCTTCCGTTACTTTATCATCCGGGTAGGAAGTACCGGATGCTGAAGCCGGTGCGGGTTCCTCTTCCTTTACAGGGACGGGTTGCGCTGCCTGTGGCTCTTCCACTGTACTTACCACATCCTTGTACACATAGTCGCGTTCTTCCGGTAACTGGATAATATTAAAATAGGAGGCAAAGTTTGCACCACTTTTCTTCGACTGATCTTCCTGATTCAGGGTAATACCATAAATAAACTGCTCCACCATTCCCCTGCTCACCTGTACTGTTGTAAATGCTTCAACAGAGGTATCAGAAACACTATAGCTATGCTGTACCGCCTCCACATAAAAGATTTCACTGGTTGGTAAGTACCTGATAAAATTTCCCACTTTAATACGCCGGTCCCTGTGGATAACAATACTTCCCTTTCTGGTAAAAGGCAGATAGGCGGTGGACTCAATCATGAACTTCATATCATCAATGATCTGTGTCTCAATCTTATTTGCCATGCTGGTATTTCTGTTGTCTACCGATGTACCTGGCAAATAATAGTGATTCAACTGCATTGTCTTTGATCCGAACTCCCTGGCATATTCAGGAAAATAAACAGCGGGGAATACAGCAGTAGCGAAACCGCGCTGATCATATAAATTTGCCCGGGGAATAAGCTGATACCAGGAAACAGCGTCAGCATCCGAAAACTCAAGTGATTCCCTGATCACACTGTCGGCTTCTATATTAATCAGCAATGGTTTGGGAGGTGTTTTATCAGCATTATCTGTAGTAGTGGTAGCTTTACCACTCTTCCGGATTGCAGCTTCTTCCGCCCGCTCCGTTCTGACATTTCCTTTCACAATACTTCTGATCGAAATTTTATCAAAAGGGGCTTTACGCAGCATGATGTAAAACATATCACCGTAGGTATCCATCTGGTATTCCACAAAAGGCGCCTGACAAGATTTCCTGAATAAGTTCATCAAACTACCGGAGGCAGTAGATATAGAGCTATCTACCAGTTTACGCCCGGCAACTCCTTCATCTACCACCAGTTTCACAATCTGCCAGATACCAGGGGCATCAGCTTCCTTATACTCAGGCTTGTATTTGAGTGTACCGAAAGCATCAATATAGTTATCTATGTCTTCGAAAATACTGAATATGCTATAGTGATCAAAGATGGCTTCTTTTGATACGTGGTGCAAGTTTTCATAGAAGTACTGCATAAACTCTGTATCTCCGATATCTTCATTTACACTCTTAAAGTTGAGATACTGCAATTTCTTCCAACCCACCGTTTTGTTGCCTGCCACCTTTCTGACCTTCTTTTCCCGGATAGCGGTGAGAAATCTTTTTGTTTCACCAAAGATCTCCCGGACTTTTACTTCTTCCAGTAATTTATCGCGATAAGATAAACTAAGCCTGTTCCTCAGGTTCTGAATTTTTGCTTCTGCTCTTTTCCTGTAGGTATCTGTAAAGTAAGTCCGCCGATTATTTGAGGTCAGGGCTTCCTGGTCAAAGTTGTATCTTTTGTTCTTTCTATCGCCGTAGTAGGCGAACATTTCGTCTGCAACAATTTTCACATTCGATAATTGCTGGATAACGAATTTAAAAATGTTTTCCAGGCTATTATTACAATACAGGCCGAGATAGGTCAGTGCATTGCTGGCAGCTACCCGGTTCATGATAGGATTCTTATTGCCGGCGGATCCGGAGAAAGCCATTTTCCCATCGGTAAATTCTATCGGAAAAAAATAACATCCGTCTTCCAGGAACAGCTTCGACAGATCTCTTCCGTATATCTCTATACCCACATCTGTATTTTCCGGAGATACCTGCATAACGGTTCTATCTACCAAACCGATCATGTCATAGATCTTACCGGGTAAATCTTCGAATCCTACATGATCCGCAACGGAGTCCTGTATCCGGTGGTCCGTTTCGGTTCCCAGCGTTTCAAACCGGATAAAGATCATGTCGTTGGCGCCGATGATGCTATTGAAAAGAAAACCGTTTCTTCTTGCAAAAGGCGTTTCATCTTTACCTGTGCCATTCAGGCTGTAAAGATTGCTGCTGGCATAGAACTGTTTTCCGTTTACCGCCGGCTCCTGTTCATAAAAATGAATATCATCTTCCGTTAATGTCCACCTGTCGTTCAACATCGAGCAAACAACGGGGGCCAGCGACAGCTGAAAATTTCCACCTGAGCTTTGGGTCACAGTAGTGGTAATTTTCGTAACAAAAGGTGTAAGGTTAAACATTTGCCCGCGATGTGCGCGGTCTTTGGGATGGGACAATGCCTTCGACCACAGCCACACGGTTAGTCCGGGATAGCGGTTGCTGGTGATTCCATTTAATTCCTGCCCTTTCAGCAATGTCATTTTATCCACCGGCTGATACCTGGCATCCGCTTCCAGCTCCGCAAGCCGGTAGGCTTTAAAGGCGGTAATATCATTACTCACCACTTCAATCCCTTCCGTGAGCAGGGCCGATCTTTCCATCTTTTCCGCTTCAATTGCCAGCTTTGTTCCCAGCATTAAAGGGTAGTCGGCTTCCGCATTGTCTTTGTATTCACGGCTCTTCCTGTCCTCCGGGTACATTGAAAAGATAGCATCCCTGTTAGATACTTTATCTTTATTCTTCACCGCTAAAAATGCAGAAAGATTCTTTGAATACTGAAACGCAGGAGAATTAGGGTCCTTTACATACTCTCCTACCGTTTTGAGGGTTGGATTGGTATGTGTTACTGTATATATCTGATTTTCCATTTGTTTTTTTTGGGTAGCAAAAAACTATCTGGCAGGCTGGCCTCCGGCATTCTTGTATTGCTGGCTGTTTTGTATGGCGTTACCTTTCAGGCGGGGCTCCCCGGTTCTCGCAGGAATAATGATCCTGCCGTTATCTACCTGTATCACAGCGCCGCTGAAAGCTTCCCGGATGGCCTGTGTGATTTCTGCTTTCAAACTCATAAGACCATTGATTCTGTCAGACAGAATACCTTCGGAGATTACTGCAGGAGAGCGCTCTTTGTCGGTGGTGTAATAGGCAGCCGTTTCATCGTAGGTTCCTTTTTCGCGGTACAGGTTATTCAGGTAGCCCTGGTCGAGCTGCCCATTCAGTTCCCCGCTCTTATTATACAGGCGTTCTACCGCTTCCAGCTTCAGTTTGGGGAAGAAGCCAGCCAGGGTCCTTTTACCCAGATCATCGTCACCCAGTTCGTGCGTGAATTGCAGTACCCGCTGAAGATAGGCACCGCCGTTAGGACCGGCAAGTCCCTGTTCCTGCTGTTTCATGATATCAAACATACCTGCTGAGGGGTCCAGGCTTCTTAACTGCAGGTAAGAGAATGCCTTCATACTGTCGGTAGCCGGGTTGGTTAATCCATCCTGGACTGCGTTGATATTTGATAATCCATGCGGGTCGGTGATGCTGAACTCTCCTCCCACCCTGTTAAATTTTGATATCACATCCATGGTAGTAGCAGTACCTACCTGCGACTGTTTATCCAGGAAGCTGCGATGCAACTCTGCAAATTTGTCGAGGAAGTCATTGAATCCAGCCTGGTCTTTATTCTGCATGATACCATTGTTAATGGCGCGTTGCTGCAGTGTTTGTACCAATCTGGCCAGTGAATGGTCTCCCGGTGAATCGCTACGGTCTATTTCTGAAAGTTTGAGTAATGTTCCACCTCCTATACCGGTTGCTTTGTTAATCGTCACAATGTCTGACGCAATTACGCCTGCATTCTGTGATGTTCCATTAAATTTGGCAACAACAGTCATCAGGTCCATGGTTTGTGCGGGCGATATACCGTATGGGGCAAGCCTCGGGAGTTCAACTGCTTCATCTCCTACTCCTGCTGTAGCCATGTACCTGTTCCGGGAAGCATTGAATCGTTGTACCTCATTTTCTTCTATGGCCTCAAATCCGGCGAAGCCACCAAAAATATCGTCCGTGAGTTCCTTTCCTTTTGAATAGCCTTCGAGAATTCCACCGGGACCATCCAGTAACCCACCGGCAATTGCACCCACTATTCCGCCGAGCATGGTAGCCGTTCCCATGTAGTTTTCCTTCACCTGGTCAAATGCCCCGCCGCTTTCAGCCACGGGAATGGGACTTGAGTCCTGGCTGATGCTGCCGGCTTCCCGGATGGCCTGGTATATTTTGCCGATGCTCTGACTGAATGCATCAGAAGATGTGCCGGAAGAATTATTCAGGGCATTCCCCCATTTCCCGCTCAACTTATCCAACGCTATCACGATGGCATTTTCTCCCTGTGCCAGCTGCCTGATAATCAGATCAGCCATATTTTCCTGGGTCTCAATTCCTTCCCGTGTGAGCCGCACCATGGTATCATCCCCATTCACTCTCGCACCTGCCGGATAAGCCGTCCCTGCCTCACGGGCTGCGGCAGCCCCCATCGCGTTTTTGCGGCTCATAGCCTGGATCTGGTCGTTGATCAGCTTTAACTGCTCCCGGGCCGTATCAGCCTGTAACTTCGTTGCCGCCAGCAATTGCCCGTTCAGGTCCATTGCCTGCACACGTAATTTATCTATGTATGCCGACAAGTCTGAATTACCTGCACTAAAGGTGATAGGTATATTATTATCTCCAGCCATAAAATTAATACTGAATAGTTGTTAAATCGATATTGGAAAGGCCCACAAATAATTCATCCTCTTCGGCTGTATTGATGCGTTCTTTTATCCAGATACCGTCCTTCAATTCTTTCTCATTCTCTATCCCGTTCAGATGCAATGCCTCCGATTCCCTGAACAACACCTCTTCCATATACTCGAGGAGGATATTGATCTGGCACAGCTCTCTGTGAGCCGCTGTGCCAAAACCAATATTGTACTTACGTCTGTACCATCTATCCAACGGGTAAAGATTATTCCATCTGACAGCGTATGATTTCAGGTGTTCCACGTTTGTTGGTGTCATTTATTCGCTCTTCGCGGCAATGGGTGTTGACAACAGCTTTTCCCACTGTTCCAACCAGGGTACTACCTTCACCAGGTATTCTTCCAGTACAAGATCCATTTTTTCGCGGTCCAGCATAAATAATGACTTCACGGTTAAGTCTTCCTTTAACTTCGGCACCAGTACATTCAGTAAAGCCACCGCGTCGATTGTAATGGCACTTCGCAGGAACCCCGGATCATAGCTGTACTTCAGCTTTTCATAATTGCCATTTGAAAATTGAGATTTTAAAACGTCAATATCAATCCATTGACCAGTATTGGGGTAGTGAAGGGTGTAGTCATTACTACCAATTTTGATGGAAACAGACCTTAAAGGCATTTTTTTCTCATCAGCACTTTCTTTCATTATGAAAAATTGATTTACAGGAAGCGATCTTTAATACAACACAGCCGTATTGACACTTTTTTAAGCGAAGGAGATAGGTGTCAGGTATTTAAATGATTGATTGTGTCCGGCAATAGCTCCTTCCGAAATATTGAAACTTTCTGACTCGATCAAACAGTTTCTGACACTGGCATATGGTTCCAGGTGTGGTCTTACCAAACCTTGTGCATCTACAACATCAGATACTTTCTTGAAGATATCCAGCTGCACGCCTTCGCCATCCAGTACCAGCTGATCTTCGAAGGAATTGCCACCGTTGAGCACCTGTGAACCGATATTGGGGAATACCCTTCTGATCGCATTACGGATACCTGTTTTATTAAACCGCACTTCCATAAATTCGCAGGTCAGTGTGCCTTCCCATTCTGTAACGGCCTGTTCAGAGGCCAGGATAGTACCGATACCACGAACCGGTACCCTTTTTATATTTTCTGTACAGGTGATATTTTTCATCAAACCAATAACCTCACCCGCACTCTTAATCAAAGCAATAGCTCCAGTAAAAACCTTTTCTGCCATTTATATTATGTATATACAAATTACAATCTTCGATCTGTTATTGTCAACTAGGCTTCCAGTATCACACCGGTAATCACCATTTTATTTACTTCAAAGTTTGGCACGAACTCATACTGCACATAGTATTTATCGCCAGTAACAGTAGCGTTCACATTGCCATACCTGATGATCAGGTTATCGGTTAATGCGGTAGCAGTTTTGCTCAGCAGAAACCCTTCCAGCCATGCTTTCAGGTCTGCTTCTGTAACGGTATTGCGGTTAGGGCCAACATTATCCTTTCCAAAAAAACGGCGTTTGGCGTTAACTACAATTTCCTTATTCAGCTGCGCGGTGATACGTTTTACAGCAATGCTGTGGGAACTGGCATCTTCATTTACCAGGTACTCATTGTTTTGTAAGGTATTTACTCCCTGCAGAATCACGTAGTCGTCGAGTTCGAAGTCGTAATAGGTCACCAGCAAGCCATTTTCGTTTGCCAGTTCCAGTTCGCCCTCATCCAGTTTATGTACTTCTCCATTGATACCGATACGTTTGAAAGTAGCGGGTGTTTGCGGGGAAAGACCGGCAATACGGCCCAGCACAGCGGCGGCTTTATACAACTGGCTTACCAGTTTAAAACCGGATGCATTAGTCAGTTTGGCAGCACCATGTACAAGGATCACTTTATCTGAGTTGTAATACTTTGCAGCGGAGATGCTGGAATTCGCGCCCGTATTGAAACCTGCCTTATCGGCCTGGGCAGCGCCCAGCATAAAGCGTTCAAATTTAGAAGAACCATCGGTGATAAATTGCACCAGTTGCTGGTTATTGGCACTCAGGATCTCATCGGCATACTTCGTGGAAAAGAGGAAGGTGAAATCCAGGTTATTAATGGTTCTCAATGCAGCTTCAAATGCTTCCGGGGAATAGGTTTCGGTACCTCCGGCAGCAGCGATCACTTCAGGGTACTTCGTCAGGTCATCCGTGGCCAGGGCACCTGTGGTAGTAACAGTAGAGGCTTTCAGTTTGAAACCTGCTTTAAAGGCCACACTGGTATTCATCCAGGTTACGAGTTCAGCGATGGTAGCAACTTCAGGAGAAGATACAATCAGCGCCGGCTTACTTTCAGCAGCTGCAATGCCATCAAAAGGAACATTATTCAGTGCGTCCAGTCCTTTAAAGGTACCGTGATAGAAAGACAGCTGATACTTGTTTTTGTCTACCTGACCTTTGGTCAGTTTCGCGCCATAGCCACTCAGCAATTTATCGCCGGATTTCGTACCGTTGGCATTTACACCTTCGTCCAGTGTTTGCAGTTCCAGGGTACCATTTTTCAGCTCCAGTAACAAACTGGCAGGGGTGGATTCACGGGCATGGATCAGGAATACTTTACTTACACCATTGATTACTTCTCCACTGGACCTTGCAGGTCTGAATAATGGAAGTGCAAGGTTCCAAAGTTCACCGCCTTTCACAAAATCGCGGAAGGTTTGCAGGGATTCAAATTCGTAAACGCTGTCTGCGCCCTGTTTAAATGTGCCCTGTGAGCCGGATCCAGCTCCGTAGCCGGCGCCAATACCATCATCAATAATGAGGATATTGCCATAGGATAAATTGGTTGGAGGATTTGCAATGCCAGACTTGGTTACTGCATATACGCCGGGCAGTGACGTAAGTTTTCCATTAATATTAATTTTCGTTGCCATTAAAAATACTAATCAATAATGATAGCAATCTTTCTGCGATTGATTCTATGGGGCGATCTTTATATATGCGGGTTAATTAAACACTTCGGGGATAGCCGGTGCGCTGAAATTGTAATCATATTTCAGTATCAATGCTTTGCTGAAAAGTGGTTGCGGGCCGGTATAATACTCACTGTTTTCCCCACCGATGGTAATACTCTCTATCCCTTTCAGATGCAGATGTACCTGGAGGGATAATATTAATCCCGAGATAAAATGATACAACATCGCTACTTCGCCGGCCTTATCGGAAAGAATCACCAGGGAAGTGGTAGCGGTTTTTCTGCGTGTATACACTGCCGGTAGTGCACTATCTATACCCATATCATCCGGCAGTATATACCCCTGGCCTATGGAAAGCCACTGACCACCGGCAGCAGGTGTTTCCACCGTGTTGGTAATAACAATGGCCGGCACCGGACTTTGCTGCATGTTATAGGTCACATCTACCAGCAATTTACGGGGTGCTTCTGCTTCGTTAATGATCAGTTGCCTGGCCTGCTCGTAAAAATTATAGGAACCCAGCATTAAACCATCCAATGCTTTAAAAAGATAGCTGTCTGCCTCGGGCTGTTGCTGAAAATTTGTTTTTACATATGCCAGTCCGTTTTGGATACTTTCCAACAGGATGGCTTCAGGAATAATATTCAGAGGGGTTGCCATTATACAATTAAAATTAAGACCAATCTGTTTGTGGTAGATGTAAAAAGAGAGATACGATACTTAAATGGAGAAGGTTAACGGCGATCTTTTTTCAATAGTACAAAGTTAAAAATAACAATGGAAGAAAAAAAATATAAGCTCCATTTTCTCACAAAAAAACCTCTTTTTTATGCACCATAATGCGCTATCAGCTGATGATCTGTTTCGCCGTAGATGTCCAGTGCCAGCTGATTATTGACAGCGAAGAAAATCATTTCATTCAGGGTATACGGTACACCTTTTACCCAGCAGTAGAACAGTTCCTGTTCCAGGTAGGAATCAATAGTGCGTATATCCACCACATAAAACTGTTCATCCTTTTTCAACGGGTCTTTCAGGGTAGTCGCCATTTTGATGTCTATGTTCCTGGTGGCGTCAGAAAAAAATAATCTATGCATAGCAGATGATTTAAACGATTCAATCCTTATTTTCGGAATTGCTGATAATACTTTTCCATTTTCGTATCGTAGGCATTCTTCGCATAGGCGGGACCATTATACTTCCGTGCAAACGCCGCAAAGTTTTTATTACGCAGATCTGCTACCAGGTTATTAGATACAATAAAATGGGTAAACCCCTTCAATTGCTCATCTTCACTGATGGTAAAAGCATTGATCATGCCATATACATTATCAAACCCGGTTGCCTTATGATTGAATCCCATGATCTGAAACATCCCATAGCTGGCACTTTTTAAGGCAGCGGTTTCCTGGATCTTCATGGCACGGTTTAATTTCTGCCATTGGAGCTGATAAGCACCGTGATCCTGCCGGTAGTCCGGGTAGAGGATATCTTCATTGCCTTTTACAAACTGCCTGGGATCATATTTGCTTTCCACAAGCTGCTTCCAGAAAATATGCGGTTCAAACAATACTTTCAGTTTTCCCGCAGCGTCAAACCCGGCGCCATTGGATTCTACTTTTGCCACTGCTTTGATCACGGCCACTTCACAACCAACGACAGCCGCGCTTTTTTCAAATTGAGTTTCTGAGATCATGCTGATTATTTTATATACCTGAAAAATTTAAATCCAAACCAGCAGGCCAGCAATGCGACCAATAAAATGACGATGGACCATAACACACTGTTGGCTGTATCCTTTTCCTTCAGGGAAGCGCGTTCTGTAGTAACGGTTTGCTGCTCCAGGGAGAAATGATGCGTTTCCGTGGTAGTTTTTTTTGCCTTCACCGGAAGCTGTTGTTCAGCCACATGAGCCGTAGCGGTAAATACCTGTGTGCGGCGGTTATACGAAGCCATAACAGACAGTCCATCCTTTACGGCCACCTGCCGGATGATCGTGTCCTCACTACCGGATATACTCATCATTACCTGAATGGAATCCGGAGGAATAACAACGGCAGTATCGATTTCGATGGTCACCGTTTTTATGGACTGCTCCCGGTGCGTTGTCCGGAGTTCCTGCTCAGACCTGGATTGCTGTATCTTCCGGTGTACGGTACCACAAGCAGTGATCGTTACAGGTAGTAACAATAGAATATACTTCTTCATGCGTCGGGAGCTGTTGTTATTATCATTCTTTTTATGGAATCATATTGCTTCGAAACGTCATGCAGCTGATGGATAGCAGCATCCAGCTTCTGAATATTCTGACTGGTTTTCATCAGGATAATGCTGTCAATCGGTTTGAATACATCATAACTATAATCAGCATTGCTGATGCCCGACCGGGAAGGATGTACGGCAATCAGTATCAGCAATGTAACAATTGTAAACTTCATCATTATTTTGTCTTGTATTTAATCTGGCTTTCTATCTTCTTCCTGATCTCCGTCACCTTTTTTAACTCCAGCGCTGCCTGTAGTTTCAGGCTATCGATCTCCTTGTTCTTTTCGTCGAGCTTCCGTTGGGTTTTCTGTTGCAGGTCCAGTGCGAACGCGGCGAATCTTTCATTGCAATCAATGACCTGCGCTTCATTGTGGATCCCCCAGCTAAAAAGCCCTGCAATAGCCATTACACAACCTATAAAGGCGCCCACGACAAAATCCTTTCTCAGACTTTTATCCAGTGTGTCATAAATACTTCTGTTAATACTCATTTAAATTGTTTAAAAAGGACGCTATTCTGCAATTATTATAAACCCATATTGCGCTTCATAATCGTTGTATTCATGTCTTCCATCCAGGGCAACCGTACCTCCGGTTTCGGTTTCAATAATAATTTTCCCATACCACGCCTTACCATCAAACCGGTGGAAGCGGGTTATTACATCCAGTACTTCTTGGTTATATATATCGGCAGCGGTGATCTTAATGCTTACCTGCATGCTTTTATGTTATGCTGAAATTCGTCAAACCAGTCCTTGTCTATCTTATTGTATGTACCTGCCGGCATCTCCTTCCGTTGGATGAGGTATGCCATACACTACCGGCTGATGATTGCCGGTTTCATAACGCTTTTCCACAACACGTAGCGCTATCAGTTTACGGAGCTGTACTGATGCCCAGCCGGCAGACAAATCATAGGGGCGGCCAAAGGCCATACCAATGGTTACCAGGGAAAGAAACTGCCCTTTCCGGTTCAACAGATACCTGTAAGTTTTATATACATTTTCGGAAACTATTGTATCGTTAATTCTAAAGGCAATAGGCGGACTTTCATCCTGGTAGCGGGAAATCACAACTTGGTTCATTTTACAAATAGGTTGAAGAATAAAACGTCACTTAAAACAATGGTTACTCCTTCCCCTGATCAGCGGATAGCCGGAATGATCAAAGGTCAAAAAACAATGGTTGTTCCTTCTGGTCATTATGCGGATAATGCGGAGGATAAAGGATTACATATAAACAATGGTTATTCTTCAGATACCGGAGTGATAAAAGGCCAGGTGAATTTCCCGATAGCTGATGGGAGCCTTGTATGGAAAGGCGCAGGGGACCAGTGATTATGCAGGGTATTAATTAAAAAGCCATAAAGATGTAGATTTAAAACAGGGCAATCTTTCCAGGATAGATTTATTTTAATCGGTTAATTTTGTCAGGATGTACTTCTGTTCATCAGGTCAATCTTTCCCGGGTATATTTTGTTTTCATCGGTTAATATTGTCAGGATGCACTTCTGTTCATCAGGGCAATCTTTTCAGGTATATTATCGGTCAAACAATGGTTTCCTAAATCGCGGTCTGTTTTCTTTGTTGCTGTTTGTATTTCTTATACAAAGATGATCCCGCTGTACGCATTGTATTTGCGTTCTGTTTTTTCTCCGGGAGATTTCTCCTTCGTTATGACTTTTGCAGCGAAGAATAATGAATCGTCTGCAGCCCCCCGTTGCCATACACTTCAAACTCTACCTGCTGTGTAGTACTGGCGCCTTTCAGCGTCAACACCAGTTTATTTTGCCCTTTCTTCAACGGAATACGCGAGTAGTAAATAGTATGTGGAAGACTTTGCCAGTTGCGGGTATCTGCTTTCTCTGCCAGTATACTGAGCAGGTTGAATGCTTCCCCCAGCGATTCATTCTCTTTCTTAATCTGTTGCTCCGCCAGTTTTTTGATCGCCATCCGCGTAAGCGCTAATCCCAGTTCTTTCATAAACCGCTCCTGTAGGGTACTAAAAGCTAACCTGTTGATGTCTTCCACCTTTTCCATCTGTACCTGCAAGGTACTATCGCGCTGGATACTGGCGCCCGTATAGTATAGCGGTTGTTCTACATACTTCGGAAAAGCTACCCGGAATGCTTCAAAATGCCGCCTTAGTTTATAACAGGAATCACGGGGCAGCAGGTTGAAATCAAAAGGAATAAACAGGCTGTTGTCTCCATCTGTAAAACCAAAATTACCCGGTCCTCTTTCGGTCAGCGTAAAAAAGAAATTAGCTTCTGCTTTCACCGGCGCCAATCCATTTTCCCAGAACACCATTACTTCGCCGCCTTCCTGTTTTTCCACAGGCATGCGGGTGTTACCAAAAGCACGTGCATAATAGGCCCGTTCTGTTTCAAATCCCAGCCCGGCAGCAGTGCGGAGCACATCCTCCTGCAACTGTTGCGGAAGCGGGATACCATAATAGGTGTGATCCTCCTGCCGCAGAAAAAGATCCGCGGCATTGCGGTAAGCAATAAAAGCATTGTTGATATCCCCGGCGCTTTCGTATACCATGCCCTGGATGATCATGGCAAAAGCATCATTGCTATAGCGGTTTTCGCGGTTATTTTTCCGATCGTTCAATTCATATCCGCTCAGGGAAATGCGACGGGCTTCTACTTCTGCATCTTCCATCATATGCAGCTGCATATAGTTGAGCGATTTATAATAATGGATCAGCAATTTTTCAAAATCTTCTCCCCGGTACTGTTGCATAGCCGGATTGGTGAGCAGCCCCAGCGCCTGATCCATGGCTTTGTTCCGGCCACCGCTTTCCAACAGTGAATCGGCCTGGTTGAAGTAAAGGTTGCTTTCAGCATACTGCCCCTGCAGGAAGGCTGTTTTCCCTTTCTCAAGGCAAAACAGCAATTGATTACGACGGTATTTCAGGAATTTATTTTTGTCCAGCTGCATAGCTGCATCATCGAAGCGTCCCTGGGCAATAGCCCCATAGTAGCTACCAATGGCATCGTTATAGGTACGGCACGAAAACAGGCATAGCAAGCCACCCAGCAATAGCCATGCGTATGGCCGTTGCAGTAATTTCTTATTCATCTGAAATGAGAATTTTACCCGTACGCCGGCTGACTAAAGTCAGCCAAACGTAGGGTTACAGCCAGTGTAGGTGATGAGTCTGTTAGTTCTTTACGTATTTCGCAATCTTCTTATCTCCTATCCATACTACCTCATTACTTTGCAGATCTGTTAGTTCAAGGTTCACCTGGTAATACACGACCATTTGCTTCTTATGGGAATCAACAATGGAGTTAATGCTTCCTTGCAGGATATAATCGGCGCCTACTTCCAGTCCCCATTTCTTCATGGTGGATACAGAAGCATTCTGCTGCTGATCAGCCCTTTCGCCCCGCAGTTCTTCTCTCTTGGCGCCACCTTGTACCAGTCGTATTTTTTGGGTAGATACAAAAGAACGTTCCATATCTTTTACAAAAGTTTCGGCGT
The DNA here is from genome assembly GCF_900110835.1 of Chitinophaga arvensicola. Taxonomy (GTDB): domain Bacteria; phylum Bacteroidota; class Bacteroidia; order Chitinophagales; family Chitinophagaceae; genus Chitinophaga; species Chitinophaga arvensicola. The sequence goes on along the minus strand of NZ_FOJG01000001.1, from coordinate 2,963,258 downwards.
CGATATGTTCATGACTTTTGTTAGCCACCATGCCCACAATCACCACCGGCTTTTTGCCGGAATGCTGCTGCTGGTAATCGGGGAGCCAGTTTTCACCCAATACCCGGGTAATCATTTCTTCTGCGGTAAGACGGGAATCGGTATTATTCCAACGGCCGCTGAGATCGATCTGTTCATTGGCATTAACGCGGGTAACCTTACGGGGGGCACATCCCTGTAACAAAATACCGGCACATAAGATCCCTGCAAATGCCAGGGCATTCATTTTAAACATGACGCAATAAATTTTATGGATAATTAACGGACTAACGGAAAAGCATATAGGCACCTAAAGCCAGCGCGGTGATACCTGCTACATCATTCCAACGAAAAGGGGTGACATAAGTATTATTATAAACGGGATAATTGTAACTATATGAAGAAGGTGCATATCCGAAACTCTCGTCATACCACGTATTGCGGGCCATACGACGGTCCTGTCGCCACTGACGGCGCTGTTGCCGGGCCTCTGCCTTTGCTTCAAAATACTGGTACGCTTTATAGGTCTGCTGCACGGTAGTACCCTGATCACGGGTAAGGTAACTGCTGTTCGCCAGGTATTTATCCCTGCTTACTTTATAATGAACGTTCTGATCGGCCTGCAAGGCATCCTGTGCCTGCCCGGCTATGATGCCGCCCAGTACCAGGCAGGTGGTCAATATGACCTGCCGGAAACGGTGATTGATAACATCTGGAAATTGCATAAAAATATTCCTCCTGTATGTATGACGCACCTGATTTACCGCTCCCCTATGACCCGGGCATTTTTTTTTAAAAGAAATAAAAAAGTCCTTGTACTGCGGGGCAGTACAAGGACTTTTGATAGCAAAATGTTTACTGTTGCTGGCTCTGTACCGGGAAAAGAGCGCGCAGTGCGGGCATCCGGAAAAATAAGGCGGCCCAGATCAGTACACAGAATACTATCGGGAAGTAATAAGGCTCATGTATCCGGCTCATAATAGCCACTGCACCACCCAGGTAGCAGCTGATCAATACCGCTCCCAGTACAGCGGTGCGGGGTATTGCATAAATAATGGTGGCTATCAGTAATACAACACCCAGTCCGGTGATCTGTTCTTCCGGCCATCCCAGTTTTATACTGCCTTGAACAGCATATACATTCTTAATAATTTTCATGATGGCATCAAACAACAGGAAAAGAAGACAAATGGCAGTGATTACCCAGCCCGTTACATTCGCTGCTTTTGAAGGTGCTTTCTTATTCAGATAAAGTGTTTGCGCTTCCATATTTGTGTAGTTTTTGTGGTTATTTTTTTGTTTTGATTAACAATACAAACTTACCGGCATTCCCGATTATTCCTGCTGGGGGAATACGACATTCTTCATGGCTGATTGCGACATTTCAGGAACATCTTACCTTTGCGCCATGGATTATTTCAAAAAGCAGCTTGATTTACTCAAAATCGAGCGGGAGGAAGACCGGACATCATATAAAAAAATGACAGAAAGCTCGTCTGTGGCCGACCGCCGGGCGAATGGCCTTACCTGGTATCCCATTGCCATCCGGGGTTCTGAAATGAGTCGGGGCGACTATCTCACGGTGGAAGTAGAACGGACCACCCACCAGGACCTTCCCCATCAACTGCGATTTGGCGCTTCTGCGGTGTTGTTTTCGAACCATGATCCCAAGCAGGACCATCTTGAAGGTACCATCTCCTACCAGGGCGGCAACCGTCTGAAAATCACGCTACGTACAGATGAATTGCCGGAGTGGGCCAGCGATGGTAAACTGGGTATAGACCTCCTTTTTGATGATAACAGCTATGATGAAATGCAGAACGCCCTGAAACAGGCCGATGCATTACAGGATAAAGAACCGGAAGGAAGATTGATTAAGATCCTCACCGGCGAAAAGAAACCGGTGTTTCATCCGGACATTACCCCTTATGTAAATCCCGCGCTGAATGCTTCCCAGCAATCAGCCGTTAATAAAATATTATCCGCCAACGACCTGGCCATTGTGCATGGCCCTCCCGGTACCGGCAAAACCACCACCCTGGTGCAGGCCATCAAAGCGCTGATCAAACAGGACCAGCAACAGATCCTGGTGGTGGCGCCCAGCAATACGGCAGTGGATCTGCTCAGCGAAAAGCTCTCAGACGAAGGACTGAATGTACTCCGGGTAGGTAATCCTGCCCGTGTATCTGAGCGGCTCATGTCCCTTACGCTGGATAGTAAAATATCAGACCATAACAGCATCAAAGAAATCAAGCGGCTGAAAAAACAGGCCAATGAATTCCGCGATATGGCCCATAAATACAAGCGTAACTTCGGCAAAGCAGAAAGGGAACAGCGCAAAGCCCTGTTCGATGAAGCCCGCAAGATCATGAAGGAAGTAGGCAATACCGAGCAATACATCATCGACGACCTGATCTCCAAAGCACAGGTGATCACCGCTACCCTCGTAGGCGCCAATCACTATACGGTGAGAAATGTAAAGTATCATACCGTGGTAATAGATGAAGCCGGACAGGCACTGGAACCCGCCTGCTGGATTCCCATCCTCAAAGCGCAAAAGGTAGTACTGGCCGGCGACCACTGCCAGTTGTCGCCCACTATTAAGTCGGACGAAGCCGCCAGGAAGGGTCTCAGCACCACCTTGCTGGAAAAATGTACCGGCCTGCATCCGGAAAGCGTGACGCTGCTGGAAGAACAATACCGGATGCACGAAACCATCATGGGTTATTCTTCCGGAATTTTTTATGAAGACAAACTAAAGGCGCATCCTTCTGTAGCCGGTCACCTGCTCTTTTCCACCGATAACCCGCTGGCCTTTGTAGACACTGCCGGTTGCGGCTTTGATGAAAAAGCAGATGGCACCAGCACCACCAACCCGGAAGAAGCGGCTTTTTTATTCAAACACCTGACACAGCTGGTTACCGCGCTGGGCGAACATTACCGGCCGGAAGAATTTCCCACGGTGGCAGTTATATCTCCCTATAAACAACAAATACAATTACTGAAAGAACAGCTGCAGCATTCACCGGCGTTACAGCCGTATGCAGCTAAAATATCCGTGAATACGATCGATAGTTTCCAGGGACAGGAGCGCGATATTGTATACATTAGTATGACGCGCAGCAACACTGAAAACAAAATCGGATTTCTGTCAGACATCCGCCGTATGAACGTAGCTATGACCCGGGCACGTAAAAAGCTGGTGGTTATTGGCGACAGCGGCACGTTATCGCACCTGGATTTTTATGCCGGCTTTATCAGTTATGCGGAAAATAAAAACGCTTACCAGAGCGCCTGGGAGTTTATGGATATGTAGCCATCCGTTTCTCACTTCCTGAACATATCTTTATAAATCAAATACAAGGCATCTTTAATACAGTGGCGGGCTGGAGCACTTTTTTTTCTGCAGCCCGCCACTAACCTGCTTTTCATGAGAAAACACCCCGGAATCCTCTGCCAGTAAAGATAAAATAAATCCTTGCCGCGAGCTTTAATTAACGTACCTTTGCAGGTTTTTCGGGGAAGATAAATGGTAGCCTGCTCATAATGATCAGCCTGTTTATTTTTGAATAAATACATTATGAGTAAAATAGTTGATTACAGGAAGTTACTAGGTGTTACCAAAACTACTGAAGTAAAAGAATTAAAAAGTATCTACAGGAATTTAATGAAGGAGTGGCACCCTGATAAATTCGAGGGTTTACCAGAAGAGCAAAAACTGGAAGCGGAAGCAAAAAGTAAAGAGTTGATTGAGGCGTATCACTTTTTAGTGAGCATTGCTCCTGAAACCATTGCTGCAGCGTTACCAGCATACACTGCTACTATTTCGGCTTCTACCCTGGTAGATTTTTCCTATCAGAAGACGACTTTACAACTTCAATTCGAGGATGGCAGCAGCTACGAATACCTCGATGTTCCAAAAGCATTATATACGAAGCTGATAAACTCCGATACACCGGGCAGATTCTGCCGCCGGCATATCTATCATGAGTTTGTATACCGCAAGGTGAGCAAGGCGGTTGAGGCTTAAATGCAGCATGACAAAGGGTTTCGAAAAATATTTTCCATTTTATGTGAAAAATATTTTGTTTAAATACTTTGTCTGCTTAGCTTTGCAACCCCTGACACGATATCAGTTGCCCAGATGGCGAAATTGGTAGACGCACTGTGTTCAGGTCGCAGCGCCTGCAAGGGTGTGCTGGTTCGAATCCAGTTCTGGGCACTAGAAAAAAGGACAAACTTAGGTTTGTCCTTTTTTATTTTGAGATCCCCACACACATTCAATAAGGCCATTCTACAATAGCTTGTTCTGCAAAAAACGAAAGCTAAATACCTTATCTTACCATTAATTCTTCGCCCAAAAAACTGACGCCATGAACATTCCCCATGACGAAGTCTGGAAGCTGTTATATCCCCGCGTTACAGATACGCTATTAAAAGGCTATTGTAACGGCTTACTTAATCCGGAAAAGGATAAATTCTTTGCGGCTACTTATGTAACGGATTTTCCGGCTGCTGATGACCTTGACTTTTTAAAGTCAAAGTTTGATGGTAGCTACATGATCAAGGGCATACCACCGGAAAATCCCGGAACCGGAGGATGGCAGCTGGCAGCGCCTGGAACCGGTTTGCAGCCTGCCTCCTGCAAGGCTTATAGTGTCAGTTTCCAGGGAGCTTATTATGAAGGCGAATGGTGCCTTATATCATCGCTGACATTCTTTGAAACTACAGATGAAGCGCTGGCAAAAAACAGTGTTTTCCCAAGTGATCCTTTTAATAGCAGCATTTATTATCCATACCAGGAATCTTCATCATCATACCGCAGTGTTGATATGCAGGAATTTGCCGCAGCCCCCTACCTGGCAGCCATCGTTAAACAAGGTAAAAAAGAAAAGATAAACTGGGCATTCAGGCATTATTTAGAAATTGCTCTATTGCAACCATTAGCGGAAAAATTGCGGATCCATTATCCCGATAAGTACAATAGTATGGTTGGCATGTATGGAACCGAGCACTTTTCCAGCATCTTCCCCGTACATAAACGTTTTGTATTGCTTGTAACCGGGGCAAAGGGCCTGGCAGAAAACGACTCTACCAACAGGTATCTTCTTTATATACAGGAAAACGGAAACATTTACGAGTGGGAATACTTTCCTCCGGGCCTTACCAGCTTCAATTACGGAGAATCTGTTACTGACCAGTTAAAAACAGTCACGTACTGGGATCGCTCCAGCTACCTTCATTCTTCCTGTACCCTGGATGATGACCACTTCTGGGAGCAATATGTTTTCCGGCAGGAAAATGGAGTATACAAATACTTGCGGGAACTAACATTCAACGGCAGGAGTCTTTCACTAAAGATATAATTACCACACACGAAAAAGGACAAACGCAGGTTTGTCCTTTTTTATCCGGCACGTATAAAATTTGCTATTGGTTACCCTACCGCCTTGTTCAATGCAACAATAGCTGCCTTGAAATGTTCCCGGGTGATAACGAACTGGAAATTGACTCTTCTTAAAGCTACGCCAACACTTAAAATATTGATATCAGCTTTGGCCAGTGCGGCAGTGGCATTGGCTAATAATCCCGGCTGATCCATATTAGAGCCAAGCAGGCAAACCATGGCAATAGGTTCCACAGTCACGTGTTCATATTTTCCTTTCAGGTCTTTCAACAACTGCTGATTCAAATCATTTTCCCAGATAACGATACTGATACTGTTGGCACTGGTCGTTTTAAATGTATAGCTGATACCATAACGGGAAAATATCTGCATAATATCGAGATCACTTCCCACGGCGCCAACCATCAACGGGTCATAAATATCGATGAGCAACTGTTGATCTGAACCGGTAATCACCTCCACTCTCTTCTGATCGGAAACATAATTTTTCGTGATCAATGTACCCGGATGTTCCGGCTCAAAAGTGTTTTTGATACGAAGATTGATACGGGCTATCTCCAGCGGTTTTGCAGCTTTAGGATGAATCGCTTCCATTCCTACATCAGCCAGCTGATCAGCTATATCGTAGTTGGTATAACCAACGGGTTTTACGTTTTCTATGCCTACCAGTGCCGGATCGGCGGTTGACAGATGATATTCTTTATGGATAATGGCTTCTTCAGGTTGAAGCAGTTCAGCGATTCTGCTGAAAGTTACCTCAGAATAACCACGGTCAAATTCTCTCATAATACCCTCGGTTCCCTTTACATAGCCTGTTGCAATGCACAGGCAACTTTTAAGGTCGATGGCGGCAAACTCCTCCCTGATACGTTCATCAATCGTCAGTGAACGCCCGTCACCCAAACCGCTCAGATCTGCCAGGGCAACGTTCAGCCCCTTCTTCTGCAGGATGTTTGCCAGTACAAAGGCCGAGTGGCTTTCGCCCACGGAAGCCAGGATCTCCCGGACAGCCTGCAAAATGCCCTCATTGAGGTATCCGGAGGCCAGCATGGTGTTGGCGCTATCAAGATAAGTAAGCACCTTATTAATAATACCATCCGTCACTTCGTCGGCTTGTGCCACGTCCAGGCCAAGCGACGCATAATAGGTGTTCAGCTGTTTAAGGTGAAGTCTGACAGATTCCAGGGCTTTGTGGTAATCATTTCCTGTTGCAAACTGATGATAGGCGCCAGGGGCTTTTGTTTTCTTATTTTCCAGCAACAGGTTGGTGACGCCGGAAAAAGCCGAAACAATAAAGACACGATTGTATAACCTATCACCGGAAAGGCCATAATAAATGATGTTATCGATGACATCTTTTAGTGCACTCATGGACGTGCCGCCAATTTTTTCAACAGTTAACATACTGCGAAGCTATAAAATTTCTGAATGTAATAAAAGGGGGAAGGAATAGGCAGATTGTCACCGCCTGCTCCATTCCTCTGCCAGTTATTAACATACCGGGGGACAGCGGGTTGAAGTTATACACTTACAAGTCTCCCAAAATGCATTAATAATCCACAAACTCCTTCAACTCCTCATCATAAATAAACGGTCTTCCCCAGGATTTATCATCCTGTACTTTCTCTGCATTGATCAATCTGTAAATCGCATGTTCCGGCACACCTGCGAAAGTGAACATTTTCGTGATCCGCTCTTTTTGTAGTTTTGAAGGATCATCCCTCAGGATACCGGGAGTACCCGCAGGTAGCCAGCGCTGTGCTGAATGATCCCAATAAACCACCTGGCACTTCCGCTGGTATAAACTACCGCTGAGTTGCGCAATATCAAAAGACACATTTGTGGTCGTTTGTTTGTTCTCTTTGAGATATTGTATCTGTCCTTTTGCAGAAACAAAGAAAGGCGGGCCTACCGTTTGTGTTTTCGCCGCGCCGGCATCCAGCACAATAAGCGGTGCATATATTACACCCGTATTGATGCTATAAAAAGTAATGGAATCTCCTGTTTTAACCGATTTCATTTCCAGTGGTTTCCAAAACTCCCCGTTTAAAACACCGAGGTAGATCTGCTGAGAAGAAGGCGGACGAGATGTAAATGTATAATTGATCACCTTGAGATAAGCGTCTGATACATCGATGTAATTACTGAAACTGCCCGTTTTACTTATATCAGCACCATCTTCAATATGGTAGGTGTTACGGTAAGCCTTTGCCAGGCGGGCCCCTTTAAAGGGCAGCGCATTTCTCACAGGCGGATCATAAACGGCATTCAGCGGCACAAATTTGCCCGTGGTATCCAGTACGCTTAACCAGGAATGTCCGCCATAATTACTGTTTGCCCAATAAGAAGTAAATTCCGATGCTGTAGGAATACCCACTGCTCTCAGCCAATAGCCCACTAACATATTCAAATCTTCGCAACGGCCACCATGCGTCATTTTCATCTGGTCCACAGTAAAACTACCCGGAAAATAGGTAATCGCATCATGGATATAATGATAGTATCTGCTTAAACTATCGTTAATTATAGTGGCAATTTTAATCCGGTCAATTGTATCTCCTGCCCTTTGCAATATCCAGCCGCTGTTTTCAAAAAACTGTTTCCGCCAATGCTGCAGCGGTTCAATCTGTACACGGTAGGGCAGAATCAGTTCCTTGAATTCGTCAAATGTCAGCGACCTTGCCCACGGCAGCTCCCAGGCCTTAAACGCATAATCGATATTCTCTATCAGCCATTTTGCACTCATCACCCTGGCATCCGCAAGAAAGGTGGGATCTACGTAGCGGATAAGCCCACATTGAAGCGAATCTTCCATCTTCTTTTTATACTTGTTCAAACTATCAATACCAATAGCAGCGCCCTTAAACAAATCCGTATTAAACGCCCCACGATTGGTAACGGCGGTATACTTCGTACTGCCCTTACCGGGCATATTCTCAATTAAAAAAAGCGCTGCCTGCAATTTTAACGAGTCGCCCGGGGAACGTGAATAATGCGCAATCACGTCTTTCAACGCCGCCGCATTGCTACCGGCATAAGCCAACGACGCCGCCAGCTTTGCATGCTGCTCTTTTTTCCCGGTAGTACAGGCACACACCCATACCATCAGAAGTATGCATAAAAACAATTGCTTCATGTAATAAATGATTGAAACAATGAAAGAGGGTTACTCCGGGCTATTGACACTAAAGTTGAACCGACCGGCGCCCAGGGAGCCGGTTTCATCTACCCCTTCTATCTTTCCCTGAAATCTGCCGCGTATATCCGAACAACGGAAAGTGATGGTAGCCTCTCCGTTCTGATCAGTAATGATAATGGGTTTCCATAAAAGCACATTACGGATATCTGTCACCGGATCTTCTTTGTCAAAACCCGGTTCATAAAATTGCCGGCTCTGATAGTATCCTTTAGCAACGGTTAAACGGAATTTCTTCAGCAATTCTTCTTCTGTGTAAGTGGGATATTTATAGGTGACCCGGTTCACATCGGTGCCACTGATTGGAAACGGATGAGACGATACCTGCGCTCTCTTTGCAGGCGTAAGCTCTGAATAAACTACGCCTTCTACCGGTTTGGCGCCGCTGCCGCAGGCCGGGCAGTTCAGGATACCGCAGGCTCCTACAAAGTCTGTATTCCCCTCGTACCTGGCAAGACTGTCGAGCATCCCGAGGTATTTATCTCCGAAACTTCTCCCTTTTCCACTCACCGTTATTTCCCGCAGGCGTTTTCCATATTGCAGGAAGCTGGTATCTGCCGTTGTTTTCTCCGGTATTATCACCTGTTCTTCCGCAACATATACCGGCCTTTGTTCCTGTTCTGCACGGGCAATGGCTGTAAAAGGATTAAACACCCCCACATTATATTCTTTCTCCGAAAGATACTGGATAAAAAACCGGGGGCCGATCGTCAGGCTTTCCGGGCTCAGGTAAAACAAGCCATCATTGGCAGGTGCAGTGGGAAGCAGGATCGTTTTATTATAATTGAAAAACAGCAGTGACGCCGGCAGTTTCTCTTTTCCGGCCTTTCCCCGGGCCATCACCTGCAGCGGTAAACTATCTGTAAGCACGCGCCGCTGCAGGCTATTTTCCTTCAACACCGCTTCGTTCCACGTGTACTGGCGCCAGCCCTGGGCCAGTAACAGCAGATCCAATGCCTCCAGCCGGTCCTGATGCCTGTTATCAAAATAGTAGGAAGGATCATGAATCTTTCCCCGCAACTGCGTTGACAACAGGTAATAGTTAACGATATCCCGCACATTACGGGGATTTGAAAACAACTGATCGTATACACTCAGGCTCAGCACAGCGGGAACAGGTTTCCCACTGCCGTCGGTTGTCCGGACTTTCACCGTCACTTTTTCCCTGGGAAGATATTGTTGCCTTACTTCCTGCAAACTGATCTGTAATTGTTTTTCCGGATGCAGAAACACCAGTCGCTCTGCCAGCGGACGTAGTTGCTCATCAAAGAGCGTGGCTTCCGCTACACCTTGTCCCACTTCCCCCAGGGTTATTTTCACAATAAGGCTATCGGTCACAATGCCACCGGCAACGGCCTGTGTCGTGCCTCTCAGCTGCAGGCGCAGATAAACCTTTTCGTTGCCTGGCCGGTTGGAAAGAATTTTGAAGACCAGGCTGTCCTGATCGTTTTTCAACAATTGCATGACTACACCATTCTCCTGCACTTCTGGCACATGATACAAACTATCGGGATGTTCTTCCAACCGGATACGATATGCCGCCTGCTTCTCCGGAGTAAACAGAAAGCTGCCCATCCCGGCATGCCTGCTGTTGAAGCGGCATACTACCTTGTCATTTTTTAACAACGTACCGTTCACGGCTACCGGGTCTCCATGATTATTAACCGCTTTAAAAGCGACCCTGTTCTGCAATCCTGCTACCAGGCGGCCACCTTCGGGGAAAAGACTGAACTGCACCGGCTCCTTCCCCGGCGATGGCAGAGTGGGTGGAGAAGCCCGGCGACTGATAGCAGCAAACTCCCTGACGATACGAACGGGAGCAGCTGCATAAAACATTTGCTGGTGGCTGAGGAAAGAGTGCGCCGTATATCCTTTCAGCAGGTACTCCCCGGCGGGTAATGTTTCCGATAAATAAACCTGCCCTGCACATACGCCACTGCTGATGGGATACATTTCGCTCCAGACGATACTATCATTATCCTTTTGTTGTAGTTGTATGTACAAGGTTTTATCCGCCTGTGATAAAGTAAAGTATTGCGCATCCAGTACAAAAGCACTGAACCAGAGATCTTCTCCGCTGCCATAAATGGCTTTATCGGTTTTAAGATAAACGGCGTTACTTCCTTCTTTCGCAGCAGTATGCAACTGCTCCGCCAACTGATCGAGCGTAGTATTTCCGGACTGGGCCACCCCACCGGTAGTCAACAACAATAAAAGAATAATGATACCTGCCGTCTTCATATGTAGCCTGTCAATGTTTAATCCACCTGCATTTTCAACCATTCAAAAGCCTGACCATTGGCCGGCGATTGAAACTGATGCTGCTGTGCCTCGCCGTCCTTCACCTGCACAATACAGGGATAGATGGTATTATTAGTGGGAATATCGAAATAACCTTCCTTATCAATCAGCACGTTTCCGCGATCTGTCAATGTTTTTCCAATCTTCTGCTGTAAGATTTTGATGGATTGCACTTTGGTCAGCACAAACAGGATGTCTTTTCTATCCAGGTAATCCCGCATAAATGCTTCCGCCTCCTGGATACATCCTTTACAACCGAGACCAGGCAATATCACCAGCCACGAATACTTAGAACCTGGTTTAAGGTGATGCACCCCTTCTTCTATCACAGCATGTTCCCTGTCTTCCGGTTTTTGCTTACAGGAAGATGCTACCAGCGAGAAAAAAAGAAAATATAAAATAGCATATTTCTTCATCTTATCAAATTTTAAATATTCTTAGGTTGAAAAATTTTAAACGCCAGATACTTCTCCTGTACATCGGCAGGATCTACATATTCAATGTTCAGGCCCTCTTTGGTAACAAATGAATTATCAGGGAAGAAAGCATTCATATCACCCAGTTCACTTTCTCCCAGGTAATGAAAATCTTTGTCCATGATGATAACAATCAACTTTTTGTTTTCCATTCTGAGTCTTGCTCCACTTTCCGGAAGCGCCTTTCTTAAAAAGCGGTAATAAACATTTCTATATTTGTCGTACTTGATACCGCTATACAGATCCACTGTACAAGCTTTATTGTAGATGTATTCGCGGGGTATGGCAGATTTGCTGAACTTTGCCTTATCCATAGAGGTAATATCTCCGGCTACATTACTACCGCCGTAGACTGTAGTGATACTATCGGTTTTCAGGTCGTAGATATACAGGTTGTGCGACACCGGAAAACTGTACACCAGTTTATCCGCCGCCGGTGTAAGATCATAGTAAGGTGAATTAAATACCGGCTCATCCCACATATAGCCCTTCCCGTATAATTCTGCAGGATATTGATGCATGAACCTGACATCTTTGTTTTTAAAATCAACCAGTGAGGCGAACTTAAACTTTGACACCAGGGAATCCGGGATAGACCAGATGTATTGTCCGGGGAAGAAAATATTACCGGATAGTTCCATGATCTCATTCACGCTGTGTGGTACGTATTGCGGATACTGATACGTCCAGGTCAGTTCCTTAATATTTGAATTACCAATCAGGGAAAACTTTGTCAGGGAATCAGACTGCCGGCTCATGAGCACCAGCTCCAGCATCTGATCATCGTATACAAAAACGGAGTCCTGGTTTTTTATATGAAAGGCGAGTGGGATATGTGTTTTACCGATGTTGATATTTCCGACAGATGCGGATGCACCATAGTCATAAAGATGGATGGATTTATCATAGGTGTTTAGTACCGCGAGGCGCTCGTTTCCGATGCTATCCATGTATAACTGTACAAACTGTGGTCTTGGGGCCGACAGGCTATCCAGTGGAAATTTCTTCTCCTCGACCATCTGCAATGTCTGCGTCCCCTTCAGTGTTCCTTTTTTTTCGTTCCTGATTTCTACGCTGGCATTATTATTACTACATGCAAAGCAAAGGCCTGCCAGGCATATACAAAGTAGTTTTTTCATATGAGTATTGTATGTGGCATGAGATAACCGCCCATCTGGCATGAGTCAGATGGTAAGTCGAAAAAGGCGGTCTGAAAATCCTGCACATTGTATCTATACTACGGAAGGTTGTCCTGTATACTGATTACAAGGCAGGACTTCCAGATCACCTTATTTTACAAAACTGATCTTAGCAGTTTCCTTTTGTGGTATCACAGTCTACCGGGCCTCCTGGGTTAGCAAAACAATTGCCGGAGAAGCTGCAACGACCGTTGTTAATAGGTGTTGAGCAGCATTCTGCGCTGGCAGTATTAATTTTCAGGAGACTTGTCAGGCTGGTTTCGCCTGTCTGACCATTTGAATTGGTTGCCATAAAAGTAACGGCAGCTACAGCAGCGATACCGATTGCGGAGAGGATTTTCTTCTTCATAACTGATAATTGTGGAGGTTTACTAAAAAATGTGATTGATACTTGGCCTTGAATCGCGAAGTGGGTGAAAGGAATATCATCGCCGGATATCTTATACATTCAGCTACTAAATGCATAAACATGGCATAGCATGCCCCTACGGAGTAATTACTCAGACATACAGGTATCTTAATAAATGGTGAATTAATATATCAATAGCAGGAGGGCTGATACAACAGGCAACAGCCCTCTCCTATTAACAGGCAAATGCATCACAGTCTGTGGATCCGGGATCGGCAAAACAACGACCAAGAAGGGCGCTGCACCTGCCGTTATTAAACGGTGTGGAACAACATTCTGCACTGGCGGTATTAATTTTCAGGAATCCGGACAAGCTTATATCAGCAGTCTGCTGACTGGCAGTAGTTGACAAAAACGCGGCGATAGCCAACGAAACGATACCTAGAATGGAAAGGGTTTTCTTTTTCATAACACGGTATTAATAGTTAACAAAAATACGAGGGAATTCATCTACACGGGAAACATCAGGAAAGCAGGCAAAACGGGCAACACAGGCACTCTTCTCTATAAAACAGTATCAAAATATTGGCATTCATTAAAAGGGTACAAACACGCACACCTATTCTACATTTAATTAGTTATCCGATCTATTTTTTTCATTTAGTTCTTTATCTAAGATATAGCATTTTATCTGCTTTCCAAAATCTTAACTGCTTTTTTATTTCACTGCTTTTTACAAGTCCATAAAAAACTGTACCCAGGAAGAAGTTAACCCGAATTGCTTCAACATCTTCGCTGTTTTGCTATTGAAATCGCTGTTGCTGATCAGCGTATTTTTCTCCGGTGCAGGCAGCTTCCATTTATCCGGCGCGGTATCCAGCCCAACAACGCTTTGTGCGAAAATAGTAATATGCTGATATGGTATGGCAATGCCTAAAATCATACCGGGCAAACCATTGAAAGATTCAGGACCGCCACGGGTAGGAATTTCATCCGTATAAAATGCCACCACATAAATAGAATCAAACAACAAAGTATTGGCACGATGACATTCATAACCGGCAATTTCGCGGGTTTCTTCCGTCAGTTTCCATTTAACATTTTTAACGGCATCTTTGATAAAAAACACCTGCTCAAAAGCCTGCTTTTGTGTAAGTGCCGTACCAGCAGAAAGATTACTATACACTTTATTTTTATAAGCTACCGGTATCTGGAAGCTTTCAGAAAAACCCATGTCCGGATTACCTGGCTGATAAAGCGTTTCTTCTCCCTTAAAATACAGGTTAAAGGTGTCGGCCCAGAACTGGGGAGAATTACTCCTGTATTCCTGCATATAAGCTGCCAGTTGATCGTCTGTGACCGTCCGTGTTTGTTTCAGAAAAATCGGCATCGCTGCAAACGTATTTACTTTGCGCTCAAACTTTATTTTCCCGCTGTTGATAAACACGGCCTGTTGTGCTGCCAGAGGACATACGTAGCTCATCAGCAGGATGATCGCAGCTATATGAATATTCTTTCTCACTGTTTGATGCTATTAAATTTGGTAAAATTCCAGGACGCACCAATCATAAAATAACGCCGGATGGTGCTGAAACGGTTCTCCGAAAAAAATGTGTTGGTAGCTGTACGGGCGTAACCGTTATTTTCATTCAGGATATCATTACATGAAATTTTCACCAATAGCTGGTCCTTACTGAAAAAGTTGCGTCCTATCCAGGCATTCCAGATGGTACGCCGGAAATTATCGTTGAAGGTCTGCGTTTTCTGTTGCCAGAGATAATTGGCATCTGTATGGACCTGGAACTTCTTCCAGAAGTAAATATCCAGCGAAGGATTCAGCGTATAGAAGAAATAGTTATTCTTAGATGTTGGCTGGAGTGAGGAAGCATTGACTGTATATCCCGCACTTCCTACCATATAGAAGCTATATTGCTGTACTTTAGATTTAAATGCTTCCACCGAAAACGTATAGGTGTTGTAGTTCAGCTTGTTCACCGTACCGTTGATGGGACTAAACGATTTTCCGCCATTGACTCCAAGCCCTACGCTGGCCTGCAGATCAAGCTGGCTGATCTTCTTCGAATAGTAGGTATTGACATTATAATTATGGTTGGCATATCCTGCCATATTCACGTACTGGTAGGTATAGGCCCCCGCCGCATCTACCTGGATCGACTGGGTAATAGGATCCGTTACTATTGTATAACCAGCCTCTCCTCCATAATACACCTGCGAAGCCACTTTGGCAGCATTGTATTTCACGTTGAAATCGTTGGTAAAGCTATTATTCAACTCCGTATTAGGCAGAAAAGTACTAAGCTGACTATTATTAAAACTGAAAGGGAGCAGCTGCCAGCGTCCCGGATTATTGCTATTGCCATTGTAATTGACGCTCAACGCTTCAAAGTTGCTGAACTTATAATTAAAATTGACATTAGGATTCAGGTTCACAAACTGCCGGTCCATCTTCAAGCCATTATATATGCTTTCCGAATTCATCTGCACCAACTTCACCTTGTTACCGGCTTTCAGCACCATCTTTTTTGTGGCATAATTGAACGATATCCCACCCTGGTTACCCCAGGTAGTTGAATTCATTTTACTGCTAAAAGCAGTATCAATCGTTTTTATGTCCTGGTTATCACCCTGACTATACGAACGCTTATCATCGTGCGACGATTCATAGTACAAGTCATAATTGACAATCATCGACAACTTCTTAGACAGCGCCTCCGTGTAAATAGTATTGAGGTTCAATATGTGCCAGTCATCATTCATCTTTTTACGCAAATGCAGCAATGCCGAGCTATCCGGATGATTCAGTTCGTCATAAAAAGTACTTTTAGAAATGTTTTCGCCGTCAGTGGCATCATTTGAAAAGTTGTTATTCAGGTACACGGCAAGGGTACGCCCTTTCTTCTTCAATTGCTTTTCCCAGGACAGGTTCACATTATAGCTTCCATAATCATAGGTACTGTTGCCAGATTTTTCGTTATTATAAATCAGGCTCGAATCACCTCTTTGGTTTTGTGTAAACCCCTTATCCGAACTCTTGCTGTGATAGCGTGTTCCGTCTGTATAAACGGTAAAGGTAGCAGTAGAATCATACTTGTAAATATATTTTGCATTCAACTTATTGTCGGTACTGCTATTCTCGAAATTGTTGTTACTATTACTTAAAATAATGCCGGAAGGCAGGTTGTTCTGTGAAGTAGTAATTTCCGACCCAACCACATTTTGCAGGTTGAATTTATAATTACCATTGAAAGATGTTTTGTCATTGTTCCATTTCTTATCATAATGAATGCCGCCCGAGGAGATCTTTGGCAGTCCCTTACCGGAATAGTTGCCATCTCCGTCTTCATCAGATCCTACTTTACCTTTATCGGCTGCTCCCAGGCCCGATCTGCCGATATTACCCGTGGTGGCATAGGCAGATATGCGTCTTCTACCTTTAAAAAAGTTCATCATTCCCTGGGCGCTATATCGCTCATCGGTACCGGCGCCAGCTTCTACTTTTCCAAATACGCCGTGGTTCTTATCTTCCTTTATTTTCAGGTTGATCGTTTTATCCTTTACCCCATCTTCTATCCCGGTAAATGCAGCGGCATCGGATTTCTTATCGTATACCTGCACTTTGTCGATCATATCTGCCCGCAGGTTGCGGGTAACCAGTGTAGGATCGTCACTGAAAAACTCTTCCCCGTCTACCAGCACTTTCCTTACTTTCTGCCCCTGGGCTGTAATATTGCCAAACTGGTCTACCTGTAGCCCGGGTAGCTGTCGCAGCAGTTCTTCTACGGAGGCATTGGGTTGCACTTTAAAACTGCCGGCGTTATACTCGGTGGTATCGCCATTGATCTTAATGGCCGCCACCTGCGATTTTACAATTACCTCCCGCAGTAACCTGCTTTTAGGAATGAGATAAATATTGTTCAGCGTCACCGCTTTGTCCGCTGCTTCTTTCATGTTTACCCGGTAAGAATAGCTGGCATATTTCGGATAGGAGAAATACAACACATAGCTGGCGGTATCAGCCAGTTGGGGAAAGCTGAATCCTCCCTCTTTGTTCACCCTTGTACTGGCAATAATAAAGGAGTCGCGGGCCTGCAACAATACTACCACCGCATTGGTGAGCGGGGCGTTCAGACTGCTGTCTGTCACGGTTCCCCGGATCGATGCATTTTGCGCATTCCCTTTATAATGAAATAAAATAATCAGTAACAATATCAGTCCCGGGACATTTTTCATCATTGAACGACGGAATTTAAATACAAGCTAAGCAACAACAGTTCTTTTAATACTTATTATATGTCTTCATTTCTTCGTTGTACACATAGGGCCGGCCATATGATTTATCATGCTGTGGCACTTCTACATTGATCACCCGGTAAATGGCATTTGCCGGCACACCGGAAAATACGATCATCTTTTTTATTTTCTGTTCACGCAGCTTTCTCGGATCATCTACCAGGAGCCTGATAATACCAGCAGGTAACCAGTCTTTTTTTACGTTATCCCAATAAACTACCATGCACTTCTTTTTGTACCGCTCGTCTGACAAGGAGGAAATATCCAGGCTGATATCAATCAGTGAATCTTTATTCTCCACGAGGTATTGAATATGACGGTCTTCTGTCAGCAAGAAGGGTGTACCTATGGTTTGCGTATTCTCTTCCCTGCCATCCTGCACCACAACAGGCGCATACACGGCCGTACTGGCTATATTCCTGAATACAAGCGTATCGCCGTTCCGGGTCGTTTGCATCTGCAACGGCTTCCAGTATTTACCATTCAGTACGCCCAGGAATATTTTGCCAGATTGTTCTTTAGGTACTCTCATCGAATAGTCGCTGGTAGGCAGGTATTCTTTAGTAATATCATAATAGCTTTGAAAATACTGCCCTTCCTTCAGCACGGTGCCCTCATCTATATGATAGCGATACCGGTAAGCCTTGGCCAGCCGCATATCCTGGAAAGGCAACGAATCCCTGACGGGTTTGTCATAGATCGCATTCATAGGCACAAATTTACCGGTAGTATCCAGTATGGCCAGCCAGGAATGTCCGCCGAAGTTGCCATTCGCCCAGTAAGAGGTAAATTCCGTGGAAACCGGGATACCAATGGCCCGCAGCCAGTAGCCTACTGCCATATTCAAGTCTTCACAGCGCCCGCCTTTTGTTGCCAGTAATTGTTTCATGGTAAAGGTGCCGGGAAAATAATTGATGTTATCATGAATGTATCCGTAATATTTACGCAGACTATCGTTGACAATGCCGGCAATTTTGATCCGGTCTGTGCTGCCTCCTGCTTTTTCGAAAATCCATCCGCTGTTATCCCAGCACCATTTGCGCCAGCGTTGCAACGGTTCATTCTGCATACGGTTAGGTAAAATAAACTCTTTAAACTCCTCAAAGCTTAGTTTTTTTGCCCAGGGCTGTTGCCAGGCTTTAAAGGCGTACTCAATATTCTCAATAAGCATACTGGCACTGATGGTGCGGCAATCTGCCAGGAAAACCGGGTTCACAAATTTAATGGGACCACAATGCAGCGAATCTTCTATTCTTTTCTTGATAGCATTTACACTATCAATACCAATGGCATCTCCCACGAACAAATCCTGTTTAAAGGCACCACAGTTAGTGGTAGCAGCATACCGCATGCTGCCTTTCCCCGGCATATTCTCTACCAGGAACAGGGCAGCGGCCAGCTTCAGCGAATCACCGGGAGATTGAGAATAATGGGCGATCACCTGGTTTAGCGCCGCTTCATTGATCCCGGCTGCTTCTAATGCGGCGGTCAGTTTAACCGAGGTATCTTTCTTATAGGTATTACAGGCACAGGAAAACATCAGCAACAGCCAATAGAGCAAATATGCTTTCCCGGATGGAATATATCGGTAGTTCATTGTTTATTATTGCGTTCTTTGATAAGGTTATCAGCAAAGCCTTTTATTTCTGAGATGGCTTTCGAGGGTACTTTTACTTTCTTTATTTTGATATGACGTGCCATAGTCATCGCTTTCTCCGCCTCTCCGCTTTCCTGGTACAATGTCATAAGCAGGTAGAGGGGGTAAAACCTGTTTGGGATCATATCCATCGCCTGCCGATAGGCTTGCTCTGCCGCAGCATAGTTACCCAGCTTCTTTTCACAATCACCGATGCCCGTTTCAATAACGCTGGAACTCAGGTATTGGCGGGCTGCTACTAACAGGGCTAACGCCTGTTTGTCGTTGCCTGCCATGGCGCGCGACTTACCATACTGCATCAGGAACTCCCCATTGGTATGCAGCAACGGATACACTGCTTCAAACTGCCGGTTGCTTTCCGTGTAAAATCCTTTCACATAGGCTGCCTGCGCCAATCCCCATCCGGCATAGGATTCCCGTACTTTATTCACAACACCGCCATACTCATACACAAGAAACAATATGAGCAGAAAAAAAACGGGTACCAACGCTACCCTGCGACGGTATTGGATATGGAATAACACTTTGCTCTCCGTTCCCGACAATATAGCCAGGGCAAATACCATCATGTATTTCATGGCCAGGTTATCGGAGGTATAGGTAAACAAAGCAAAGAACAGGCTGGCCAGTAAGATACCATATGCAATGGTACGTACAGGCATATACGATTCCGCAGACCTATATCTCCCGAAAAAAAACACCACCGCCGCGACCAGTAACAATCCTATCCATCCATTTTCTACTACAAACTGCAGGGGTTCATTAAAGGCATAAAAAGTATTATCTGCCAGCTGCGCAGCATCAACTTCATGTCCCTGCTGCTCAAACCAACGTGCCTGTGCATCCATATAATGCGCTTTAAACCGGTCCATTCCCACACCGGTAAAAGGATGCGTTTGTATCAACGTCGCAGATACTTTATATACCAGCAGGCGTCCATCAGCAGAGTTTTGTTTAAGCAGATAGAAAGTATATAATAAACCGATGAACAGCACCGCCGCCGTAGCAATACGTTTGAACGGCAAGGCGGCCGCTATACGCCCATCCCGGTAACGGTACATCAGCCACACTATTCCCAGTCCCGCTGCCAGTGCAAAGAACGCGGAGCGCGACCTCAAAGCTGGCAGCAACACGATACTACCAACCAGTGCTAGCAGCGGCAGGTACTTCTTTAATAAGATAGTAATCCTACCTTCCTTTGCCGAAAAAGTATCCCGATGAATATATAAACCAAAAGAGACTATTGCCACCAGCGAAAGATAACCAGCGTAACCGCCCGGATTAAAAAAATTACCCGTCACAGGAAAATAAGCATTGCGGCTATCCAGGATGCCCAACAACTGCAAGACACCTGCCAACACCTGTAAAAGGCCACCAGCAATGATCGCCAGGAGCAGATAGTGATACATGCGGAAGGACAACCTGCGCAATACAATATAAGTGATCACCAGCGCCATCAACTCCAGCCAACGCAGGGAAAAACCATGGATGGTGTGCAGATAATACCGGTTAACAGCTACATACGCCAGTAAGAGCAATAATCCCAGGTCCAGTACCGAAATAGAAATACGAAAGGGAGTACTGTTAAATAAGGTATAGCCAGCCAGCAGCAAAAAAACAACTGCGATGCTATAAGCCAGGAAAATAAATTTAGCAGACTGTGTAGGATCATAGAACGCATTACTGTAAGCGGAAGGCAATAACACGAAAACGGCGCCCAGCAATATTAACAGGGCAGTCATTACAGGACTTCTTACGGGTTTTACAGGCAACATGGACGCTACAATATTAAAGGGTTCTCAGCTCATTTTATATAGGTCTCCCGGGGCACGCTGACATAGACATCTAATTTAACAAACTTATTTATATTTCCGATCTTTTTATTATTCTCAGAATTGTTGTATAAACTTTCCGACGAGATGGTCTTTTGGTATAAGTCCATAATGACGTGAATCAATCGCGATGTCCCGGTTATCACCCATCATAAAGAAATAATCTTTTTGAAAAGTGTACCCCTCGACCTGCTTCCCGGCGATAAAAATATCCTTTCCTTCCACGTGAAAGCTGCTATCCTCATACATCCGGATAGTGTTCCCATATATCCCGGCATACTGCTGATCAAGGGAAATTTTCATCCCTTTAAAAGGCACTTTGAGTGCGGGCATATCAAGGATATTCACACTTAACTCAGGCGGATGTATGCTGCTGCTATCCGGGTCTGTTTTTCGGTTCCACAGGCTGATAGAGTCTACGCTACTTTTTACCTGCGCCAGCTGCTGATTATCGAGCGCCAGGAAAACATATTGTGAAAAACGCCGGTATCCATTCTGCAATTTATCCATACCCGTGCGGTCAATGGCTGCTTTCACCTGTTGATAATCATTGTACCAGATTTTGTAGTAATGACGCACGCTCAACGGCTCCTTCACTGCCTGTCCATTGATACTGACTGCACCGTTTTTCACCGCCACTACGGCACCTGGCAGCCCGACACAACGTTTTACAAAAAAACCGGGAATATCTTTATTAATGGTGAATACAAAAATATCTCCCTGCTGTGGGGATGCAGTGGAGAAGCGGGAGAAATAACCGCTGTAAAAAGTTTTGTTAATGAGGATATAATCATCCGTCATAAACTTATTCATCATGGATTCACTTGGAATCCTGTATATATCGATGAAGAAAAAACGGAGCGTAAATAATATCAGTACAATGGCCAGCAGTACATAGCCTGTTTTCTGTAAGATGCGCCTGCTACGGGATTTCATACTCGGAGTTTTCATTTAGGTTAACTGTTACCCAGCTAAGCTAAATATATAGATAAACTCCAATAGTAGCAAGCGCTATCTTTACAGTAAGCTGCTATTCAAAAAAATCCAGTTCAGCAATAGCTACCGTCTTGCCACCGGCCGCTATTTCTGTGGTTTCGATGCGTACATATCGGGCAGCCGCATCTTTCTTAAAATAATGATAACGGGTAACCGGATCATTGATCAGGTTTCCAAATTCAAATGTGGTGACTGTGTTCCAGGTCTTTCCATCGGAACTCACTTTCACAATGCCTTTTGCCATCATACCACCGGGAAAATCGTTCTGAGGTGTATACGCAAATCCTTTCAGGGAATGCGTTGCGCCGAGGTCGATGCTGATAAAGGGCGCAGTGTTATTCTCTTTCGACAACCAGTAAGTTTTTGCAGATGCATCAAAAGCCTGCGCAGCCGGATGTCCGTCTGCGGAAGACGAGGCCTCCTGCAGTTTCCAGTTTTCTTTGATCACACCGAACCGCTGGGTACTCACGGGACCATTCCCGTTTTTATCGATGGCTATTGCCTTTACTTCACCATCAGCCAGTTTAAAGGCGCCGGTATATTCATGGGAACCTGGCCCGGGTGTACTTCCATCTGTTGTATAAAAGATGCGATAGGCGCCACCAATATTCTTTAAAGCATTTTCGCCATGAGGCTTCCAGTTAAACGCCGGTTGCAACGCATCGATACTTACCATACCGTTGCTGCTACGCTCCAGTTGTAATTGCGGCGGCCGCGATTGATAATAATGTGCAGAGATATTGCTGATAGCCGGTACATCGCGGGAGGCCAGGATACGGATCCGGAATTTAGCCGATGTTACTTCCGGAAAACGCAATATCCGTTTATAGCCGATATTCGTAGCCATAGCGATCTCTTTCCATTGATTGTCGACCCAGGCATCCAGTGCATGTTTTTCCACACGCTCTCCATGCGTAGCAATGGCTTCCTGCAAAACGAGGCGGTTAATGGTAACCGGCGAGGGAGTAGTAATAACCAGGTCATTCGTCCCCAGTACATAGCTTTCTGCATCCTGGTCCAGTACCTGCTTTGGCCCGGTGGCGTCTTTGAATAAATTATGCTGGTAAGTTTGTGTAATTCTTTTTCCCACTTCTTTCAGACAGCTCACATCTGCGGGCGAAAATTTCCCTTCCCGGTTAGGAGGAATATTCAGCAGGAAAGTGGAATTGCCTCCAACTGCCCGTTCATAGATGTCAAACACATCATCGGCACTTCTTACTTTCTGAAAATTATCATCCCGGTAAAACCATCCTTCACGGATAGAGGTATTTGTTTCCGCCTGCTGATAATGCAGGAAGCGGCCTTTGTAAAGCTCTTCCCGGCTGCCCAGTGACTCCTGGGTCAGGTCAGCGAAGTTGTTCAATGCGGCAGGATCATCCTGGTAAGGAATCACATTCCATTCTGTGTGCCTGGTTTTTCCGGACTCGTTACCACACCAGCGGATATCTTCTTTACCGAAGATAACTGCCTGCGGGGCCAGCGTATGGATCAGTTGACGCCAGGCGGCATAATTATACTGCTGCCCGCCTTTTGTTTTCGGATGTGCGCCATCAAACCATACTTCGTACATGGGGCCATATTCCGTGAGCAGTTCAAATAACTGGTTCAGAAAATATTCATTGTAATCATCTGCCTGAAACTTAAATGTTGTTTTATTACTAAACGGGCGACCAGGAACTGCGCGGGGGATAATGCGCGTGGTATACTTACTGCCGTTACCATATAATCCTTCCGGATTTTCTATCTGGTAAAGATCGGCGGGTGATAAATACACACCCATTTTCAGACCGTACTTTTTACAGGAGGCCACCAGTTCTTTTAGGATATCTCCTTTTCCATTTTTGTAGGGGGTAGACATAATACCGTGTTGGGTATAACGGCTCTGCCACAATACAAACCCATCGTGGTGTTTTACGGTGAGCAGTACCATTTTGATGCCGGCGGCTTTCATGGCTTCGCACCACTGATCCGTATGTAATTCTTTCAGGTTAAAGATAGCAGGATCTTCCTTACCGCTTCCCCACTCCATCCGGGTGAAAGTATTGGGGCCAAAATGTATGAAGGCAATAAATTCATTTTTCAGTGCCCGGTATTGATTGGGGGTAGGAACTACATGGGCTGCCTTTGAAATAATATCCTCCGGTGTATCGGTGGTGGCAACAGGATAAGTATTTTTTACCTGGAGTTCTGTTTTTTGCTGTGCAGTCACGGATAAATACAACAGGCAGCCCAGTAAGGAAAAAAGTTTGTTCACGTTCTAATATATTTATTTAAATGAATGGATTCCGGACCCATTCCTATAGGTGTCTGTCAGCAAAAGTAACGACGGCTCCGGTGTCATCATACATCCGGATTATCTTATTTCTATACTATCTTAGCAAAGATCGGACAGGGAAAGATGGCGGCACACGCATTTTTGTCGTTTTTATACAAACAGGCCACCTCCCCCGTTCACTACTTTTACAAAAAATAACGGCTATGGCAGATAAAAAATTAAAACACGAACAGGTACAGTATCTTGAATTCCTGTCGGAAGATGTTGCCCGCGCCAAAGCATTTTATACGAAGAGCTTTGGCTGGAAGTTCACCGATTATGGCCCGGACTATACTGCGTTTGAAGGAGATTACGTAGATGGCGGATTCACCACCGGCAAACCGGCAAAAGGTACAGTGCTGGTCATTTTGTATTCAAATAACCTGGAAGCTACCCAACAAAAGGTAGTGGAAGCCGGGGGCAAAATAGTAAAGGATATCTTTTCCTTTCCAGGTGGGAAACGCTTCCATTTTACCGATCCGGATGGTTACGAACTGGCAGTCTGGTCGTTATAAAAACAGCTTGTGCCGGCAATGCCGGCACAAGCTGTATACTGTTAATGTCAACCTACACCAGGTTAATTTCTACTTTGATATTTCCCATCGTAGCTTTTGAATACGGGCAGGTCTGATGTGCTGTTTGTACCAATAGCGCGGCTACATCCGGATCTACGCCAGGCAGACTCACATTCAACCGGGCCTGCAAAAAATATGCGCCTTCTGTTAAGCATAAATCTACTTCTGCATCCACTGCACGATCAGCCGGAAGACTTACTTTCATTTTAACTGCCGCCAATCCCAGCGCACCGATAAAACAGGCCGACCAACCTGCGGCAAACAACTGTTCCGGGTTAGTGCCTTCTCCGGTAGTACCCGGAGAAGAGAGTTTAATATCCAGGCGACCATCGCTGCTGCGGGAGGCGCCGTCGCGACCACCGGTGGTATGTGTTTTACCGGTATACAATACTTTTTCAACAGAGGTGATGTTATTCGTTTCCATGATTTAATTTTTTAAGTTTCAGTTAGATAGATCAAAAGTAGGGTGGCTACCGGCCAAAGCCAATCATCATATATCCCAACCGGACTAAACGATCCTTGAGCCAGTCATTTTTTCGCCTGAATAATACTGCCGGATGCCACGCTCCCTATTTTACATGATTGGCTGCCGCTTCAATAACCTGTAGCACTTCTTCCGGATGCGATTGCATCACCACATGTCCGGATGCAATTTCAGTGATGACAGCATGACTACGTTTGGCCATAAACCGTTGTACATCGGGCGACAATGCCTTATCGTTCTGCGTAATGATAAACCAGTTGGGCTTTTGTTTCCAGGCAGGCGCACCGCTCTTCTCTCCAAACAAAGTTTGCTGAGCCGGGAGCTGGGTGGCATAGATCAGGTGTTGCTGCGCCACACTCAGATCCTGGGCAAAAGCTTTCTGTACCCCATCTTCCGACAAAAAAACAAACCCACCGGAAGACACAAAGTACTGGCCGATTTCAGCAGGCGCACCGTGAGCAGACAATGCCGGCACATTTTCACCGGCATCAGGTGCAAACGCAGCCACATATACCAGCCCTTTTACTTTAGGTTCATTACCTGCCTGTGTAATTACAAAACCGCCCCAGGAATGACCTACCAATACCACATTCCCCTCCGCCAGCTGAATGGCTCTTTTGGTAGCGGCTACATCGTCGGCCAGGGAGGTCAATCCATTTTGTACCGAAATGACCTTATACCCTTTGGCTTGCAGCGCACGAATCTGATCTGTCCAGCTGGAACCATCGGCCCATATGCCGTGTACCAGTATAATGGTTGGTTTGGCTGATTGTGCCTGTGCAGTAGTGGCGCCGAACAGTACCAGGACGAACAGCGCCAGGATGCGTATATTTTTCATCTGCTGAAAGATTTTTATTTACGTAATGATTTGAATGCGGCACGAAGTTCTTCTGCGAAAAGCTGTGGTTGTTCCCACTGTGCAAAGTGGCCACCATTGTTTGCTTCATGGAAGTACACCAGGTGATGATAGGCACGCTCCGCCCAGGTTTTAGGTGCCTGGTAGATCTCACCGGGAAATACGGTAATCGCTGCCGGAACGGAAATTTCTGCTGTTCTTTGTTCCACTGCATTGAAATTGTTATTATTATTTTCCCAGTACAACTGTGCAGCAGAAGCCGCTGTATTGGTGAACCAATAGAGCGAGATATCATCCAGCATCTCATCTTTGGTCAATACTTTTTCCGCATTTCCGCCACTATAAGTCCAATCGTTAAATTTGTCGAGGAAAAAAGAGGCTAGTCCGCTTGGTGAATCCGTTAGGCCATAGCCCAGTGTTTGTGGGCGTGTCACCATCATCGCGGCATAACCGCCTCCTCTGGTATATAAATTATTCAGTGATTTGAACGCTGCCAGCTCTTTAGCAGATAATCCTGCTGGCGCAGCGGCGCCATTTTTCAGTGCCTTCGCCACATCAGCAGGCACGGTAGCCGGCATGTTTACGTGGATACCCAGCAAACCTGCGTGATGCTGACGGCCCATGGCATCTGCGATCACAGATCCCCAGTCGCCCCCTTGTGAAACATAATGTGTATAACCAAGACGTGTCATCAACTGATCCCATGCGTTGCCGATGCGATCGGGGCCCCAGCCGGTGCCTTTAGGCTTTTCTGAGAAACCGTAACCGGGCATAGAAGGAATGACTACATCAAATGCATCTTCCGCACGACCGCCATATGCCACCGGATCGGTGAGCGGACCAATGATCTTCAACAGTTCAAAAACAGAACCCGGCCATCCATGAGTAACAATGATCGGCAATGCATTCGGATACTTCGATTTCACATGGATAAAGTGAATATCCAGTCCGTCGATTTTCGTCATAAACTGTGGCAGCGCATTCAGTTTTGCTTCTGCCTTGCGCCAGTCGTAACCGGCACCCCAATACTTGACGAGGTCTTTTATCTGTGCCAGATTCACCCCCTGCGACCGGTCTGTTACCGTTTCTGGATCAGGCCACCGGGTGGCTGCCAGCCGCTGATGAAGGTCTGTAATAGCCGCTTCGGGAATACTTACATGGAAAGGACGGATCTCCTCAGCGCCCGTTTGTGCAAAGGTGGATATACCTATTAATAAAAAGGCGCCCGTCATCATCCGGCTGATAAAATTGTGCATGTTCTTTTTCATCATTTTAGATTTATAATTGTTTTTTTCCTTTTTGTATCATCTCTCATCCCGCAGTACTGGGATCCTTTTTCAACAGCTGCACTGGCAACGAATAACATCGACAGCAGCGATGCCAGACCAATGACCAGCTGGCGTAGCCTGTTTTTGTGTGGTGTATCCATGGTGCTTGTTTTAAATATTCCTCAAAACTATTTGAAAGGAAAACCACTGACCAGTGATAGATAAGCCAGCCGGACACATTCAACGGGGAATCAGACATTTTGCCGGTCGAACCGGACGGCCCGATGCGGGCAAAAAGGGCATAAAAAAAGCGGCGTGTAAGGTAGTCCTTACACGCCGCTTCTCTGTAACCCTCAGCAGCATCAATGGAATGTTGCAGCAGGTTGCTGCAAAATTACCATGTTCCATATTCCCATCTCCCGCAATAAATCCCTTTCGGTTAATATGTTATATTTGGTATGACCAACATCCACCGGATAACATGGCACTTTTTTCCAACAACAAATTCCTCCGCCTGCTAACACTGAGCTACGCCTGTTTGCTGACGCTGCCTTGTTTTTCGCAACAGTCGCCCAGGTTATCGGTTACCTGGAATCCTAATATAGAAACCTATTTTATCCTGGAAAGAATCGCGGTAGAGCGCCTGGGCAACTACGGCTATATTACCCGTGAAACCAATAATGCCCATCAGCCGATGGTAAAGGCGGCCTTTGAAAAATTCGGGTCATATAAGGACTCGGCTATTGGTATCAAAGCGGCCGCCCTGCTGGACACCCTGCGAAAGATCCATGTCTTTAACGACATGATCCTGGAAGCCCTCCTTTATACCCGTGCTTTCCCGGATACCGGCTACCGCTACCCGCTGAACCAGGCCCCGAATAATCCGCAGCGCGAAGCCGCACTCCGGTTGATCCAACCATTCTTCCGCGAAATGCAGCAGTTTTATGTAAGCGCCGGTGCAGGTGAATTTCTGCAACGTCATCGCGCTTTCTATGATGGAGCAGTACACGAAGTAGCCAAAGATATTCCTCCCGGCATCGATCGCTATATGGAACATTATTACGGCGAAAAAGTACCTGCTTTTACAGTGATCGTAAACCCTACCATGCCGATTGCCCCGGTAGAAGGCGACTTTCGCGGTGTTGGTCCCAGCGTGATCACCGATAAAGGGAAAATTCCCTTCATGATCATGAGCACAAGCATCATGTTATCACCACTCCCCTCCCTTTCCCAGTATAAAAAATTCGGGTTCGACAACCCCGCCCATACGGTCTTTTTAACCGTACACGAGTTTGGACATTCTTTCGTGAACCCGCATCTAGCGCCTAACCAGGAGCAGCTGGAAAAATATAGCGCCCTTTTTACCGACTCCCTGCAAAAGGTCATGAACGCGCAGGATATTTACAGCTGGTACAGCTGCGTGATAGAGCATATAGTCCGGTTAGGAGAGATCCGGATCGCAGAATACATGAAAGACCACACACGGGCACAGTCGCTCCGTAAACTACATACCGGTGACTGTCACTTTGTTTTTATTCCTGCCATGGAAGAAAAGATGAAAGTATATGAACAGCACCGCCAGCGCTACCCTACGTTCAATGACTTTCTGCCGGAACTGCTAACCGTATTCAAGAACTTTACACCCGCACAGGTAAACCAACTGGCAACAACGCCCGGCAAATATTAGCGCGCCCGTCTCAACGAAAACACTGCTCTCATATTCCATTCTTCCAGCACCCTGCAGGGAAACTGTAGTTTGGCATCCGGCCTTCTGAGTGTAGCTTCGAAGGTGCCTTCTGCCAACTCGCCCGCATTGCCCCAGCGGGTAATGTTTACGGCACCAGCTGATACCACCTTCTCCAATACGCCATCTTCCCGGCAACGGAAGTTGGTGGATAAATACCGGAGATCATCATCTGTCCGGGTATAATAAGCATACACTTTACCAGCCGAATTCAGATCACCGTAGGTATAATTTCCTTTCCCACTTCCACCGATTGTAAACTGCCACTCTCCATCTCCATTATTTCCTTTTATAAACATCATATTATTTCCACCTTCAATAGATACGTCGTCGAGATCTACATGCCTACCGTTGACAAACAGGTCGAATTTCCCGGCTATCAGCTTTATGTTTTTCAACAGGATCATCTTCCCGGTTTTACCCGGCCGCGTAGGATCTGTTTTATCGAACAGGTTGGAAAGGGTTACTTCCGCCGTTGATACACTATTCTTTGTAATTCTAGCCGGAGCTGCCAACCGGGCGGCCACTTTATCTGCGGAGGGTGTCAGCGTACCCGCACCGTGCAATGTCCATCCGGTAATATTCTTCGTGCTTTTATAATCATGGATATCGATGAGCGGTGAAATCAAACCTGCCCCGTCGGTTTCGGGAATGTCTTTATCGGTGTCCACTGAGCGGATACCGATGTTGGCATACTCTCCGTCCAGCAAACTATTCTTGTCGGTTGTTAATGCAAAAGAACGGTATACACCCCAGGTACTAAAATGCGTACTCATCACGGTCAGGGTTTTATGAAGACTATCCAGTTCTGTAGCAGGTTTACCAAACCAATGCCCTGCTTCATCCTGGTAGGCAATGTTCAGCAATTCCGGATGACTCCCGTCTTCATCCGTTGCTGAATACTTAAACCGGATGGTGACCGGTTTGGCAAATTTCACAGTGGCAGGTTGCAACTGATAACAGAGCGTATCACCATTCAATGGCAGGGTAGACATCACCGGCTGCAAACTGAATTGTATGGCATCTATAATGGCTGCCGGCGGGATGGTCACGGAGATCCGGCCATCGGGTGTAGCCAGTATACCACCCGCCGGTCCGATCAGCTTTGTGATGGCATTACCCACTGGTGCCCCTTTTTCAAAAACAGTGATGGGCCGGTTTACTTCAACGGGCTTGTCTTTATTTTTTTTACAGGCAGCCAGGCTACCTATCAATAAACCACACAACAATAATTTGGGGAAAGGGGTTAAACGTATTCTTTTCATGTTTCGTTTTGTTTTACCATAAATGGATCACAAAGTAAATGCAGTGCAGCAGGATGGGGAAACAATGCTGTCAGAGACGGGGTTTAAGCAGGATACAACAGCCGTCGTATGATGAATGACGCCCCCCTCTGTTAACTGTATTCTTTTATCTTTTAAAATGGTTATTGGTAGATAAAAACTGCTTTCCGTCTGACTACTCCGCTGAAACTGGAATAACATTTGCTCCAATCAGCAAAAATCCACCATGAGAAAATTGCTGTTGTTGCTCATTTTTATGCCTGCTTTTGTTGTAGCTCAAAACTCACCGTATAAGTATTATAAGTTGGATAAGGGCGAACTGCTTTTTGAAAACATCTACCATGTTGATAGTCTTACTGCCGACCAGATAGGCGCCATGCTGAAAAGAGAGATTCCCAAGATACAGGGGATTGTGGATATCAGGACGGAAGGTAACCTGCTGACCGGCCGTATACGCAATAGTAATATCAATTACAGGAAGGCCGGTCATAATCCGATGAATACCTACTCCCTGCTGGATAACCCATTTGACGCAGGTGTTACTATTGAATGGAAAGATGGCAGGTACCGGGTTACGCTGAGTGGCGTGGTGTTTCATACCGGCAAAGATTTCAACAAAGTATTTCTGAATACCGTTTTAATTAAAAAAGGATCGGAATGGTATACCAATAAAATGAGCCGGCAAATTGGTAATTATTCGGAAGAATATTATGCTTCTATTTTTTCGGTGACCAATAACGACAACTGGTAATTCCTTGTCCGTTTTCAGACAAAAAAATGTTCATATCCGGACACTCTTCACAAAATAAAAATATGTAAAAAGAGCCTGCAGGGGATTTTACGGGAATGGCAACATTCTTGCCAGTTCACGGAAAATTCCCCTGCCCATGTTACAAAGTCATGCAAAGGTCGCCTGGAGAAATCTGCTGAAAAACAAATCCTTCTCACTGATTAATATAGCAGGACTGGCTACCGGTATGGTAGTAGCCTTACTGATCGGTTTATGGATCCGCGATGAACTCACCTTCGACAAGCATCATGACAACTATAACCGCATTGTAGCGGTGATGCAGCACCAGACTTACAACGGTGAAACAGGTACCCAAACCTCCAACCCCTATCTCCTGGGATCCGAAATCCGTGATAAATTCGGCAGCGATTTTAAATATGTGGTGATGTCGTCCTGGGAGGGCGATCATATACTCGCTCATAACGACAATGCCATTATCCAGACGGGCAATTTCTACGAACCTGATTTTCCGGAGATGATCACCCTGAAAATGCTCAGGGGTACCCGGGCCGGTTTAAAGGACCCCGGATCTATCTTATTGTCTGCTTCCACGGCCAGGGCATTGTTCGGCGATACCGATCCTATCAACCAGCTGATGAAAATCGATAACCGGCTGGATGTAAAAGTGACCGGCGTGTATGAAGATCTCCCTAAAAATTCCAGCTTCGCAAAACTGAACTTTATGGCTCCCTGGGAACTGTACCTGAGCAGTCAGCCCTGGATCAAAGAGATGGAAAACCCGTGGCGGGCCAATTTTACGCAAACCTACGCCCAGCTGGCAGACAATGCCGATCTTGAAAAAGTATCGGCTAAAATAAAAGATGTAAAACTGCATAAGATCCGCGCAAATGAGACCTATTCAAAACCGGTTGTATTCCTGCACCCAATGAGTAAATGGCACCTGTATGCCGACTGGGAAAACGGGATCAACACCGGTGGCAGAATTCAATTTGTATGGCTGTTTGGCGTGATCGGTGTATTTGTATTATTGCTGGCCTGTATCAATTTTATGAACCTCAGCACCGCCCGTTCTGAAAAGCGGGCCAAAGAAGTAGGTATCCGGAAAGCAGTGGGCTCCAACCGTGGACAACTCATTGCACAGTTTTTCCATGAATCGCTTTTGCTCACTGCCATTGGCTTCGCCATCGCCTTGCTGCTGGTGCAATTGAGCCTCCCCTTTTTCAACGAAGTGGCTGATAAAAAACTAAGCATTCCTTTTTCACATCCGTTGTTCTGGCTGGCAGGCATCGTTATAATGCTGTTTACCGGCCTGGTAGCCGGCAGCTACCCTGCACTATACCTTTCCTCTTTTCAACCTGTAAAAGTACTGAAAGGTACCTTCCGCGCCGGACGTTTTGCAGCCATCCCGCGTAAAGCGCTCGTGGTGATCCAGTTTACGGTATCCGTGATCCTCATCATCGGCACGATCGTGGTGTTCCGGCAAATCCATCACGCGCAGAGCCGGCCCATCGCTTACAGCAGGGAAGGCCTGATATCGGTCCCCATCACCACACAAAAACTAAAACAAGACTTTCCGGTACTGCGAACAGAACTCCTGAATGCCGGCCTGGTATCAGAAGCTTCCTATTCCTCCTCCTCTACTACAGAACTCGATGCCATTAACAATGGTTACACCTGGAATGGTATGTTGCCTGGCACACAAGGCAATTTCGGCGCCATCAACATAACACATGACTACGGGAAAACCATCCATTGGGAAATCCTGTCCGGCCGTGATTTTTCGAGAGACTACCCCACAGATTCCAGCGGCATGATCCTCAACGAAACTGCCGTCAAATTTATGGGACTTAAAAACCCGGTAGGCGAAATTGTAAAAGTAGATGGTAAGCCCTTCCATGTTATTGGCGTAGTAAAAGATATGGTGATGGAATCTCCCTATAAGCCCGTATTCCGCAGCGTATTTACGCTGGACTATGACAATGGCAACGTGATTACCGCGAGGTTAAATCCCCGGAAACCAACGGCTGAAATCCTCCCCCGGATCGAAGAGATCTTTAAACGGTATAATCCAGGCGTACCTTTCAGCTATAAATTTGTGGATGAAACCTACGGCTATAAATTCGATGCAGAACAACGTATCGGGAAGCTATCCAGTTTCTTTGCCGTGCTGGCCATCTTCATCAGCTGCCTCGGATTATTTGGTATGGCCTCCTTTATGGCAGAACAACGGGTAAAAGAAATCGGTGTCAGGAAAGTACTGGGTGCTTCTGTATTCAACCTTTGGCGCCTGATGACGAAAGACTTTATGCTGCTGGTGCTGATAGCCCTGTTGATCGCCGTGCCGGTCGCTTATTACTTTATGAGCAACTGGTTAGCACACTATGAGTACCGCACCGAAATATCCTGG
Organism: Chitinophaga arvensicola; assembly: GCF_900110835.1. GTDB lineage: Bacteria > Bacteroidota > Bacteroidia > Chitinophagales > Chitinophagaceae > Chitinophaga > Chitinophaga arvensicola. The sequence continues at coordinate 2,929,834 of NZ_FOJG01000001.1, read as the reverse complement.
TGGATCATTGCGGTTACCTGTATCGGTGCGATGGGCATCGCCCTGGTAACGGTCAGTTACCAATCGATCAAAGCTGCGCTGATGAATCCTGTAAAATCACTGAAATCGGAATAGCTTACTTATTTCAAAAAACGCCGGATGTACACTGGCGTTTTTTGATTTTTCATTTTTCGATAGCTTCCGATACCCGCTGATAGGTAAGTACTACTACCCCGTTATCTAATGTCTTTGTGTGGGCGAGTTTCAGTCCACGAAGATGATCGCCTTCTTTAAACAGGCGTTTCCCTTTTCCCATCACTACCGGATGAACGAGTAGCTGATATTCATCGATCAGGTCTGCTGCAATTAAAGATTGTACTAATTCACCGCTTCCTTCCACCTGGATTTCCTTCCCGGGTTGTTCTTTCAGCTGCCGGATGGTATTGATCACGTCTTCCCGGATGATAGTCGTATTTTCCCAGTCGGCCTTTTCCAGGGTCGCAGATACCACATATTTGGGGACGCTGTTCAGCTTATCTGCGATACCCATTTCATTGTTCTTTAACTGCGACCAGTAGGGCGCCAGCATCTGGTAAGTTTTACGGCCAAAGAGGATGGCATCACAGGAAAGAATACCATCGCGGATCAGCTCCTGTCTTGCAGGACTGTCATAGGGCATAAACCATTGTGCCATTGATTCGGCATCAAAAATACCATCGAGGGTAATCCATTCAGAGATAATCAGCTTTCTCATATTACTTTGTTTTTTGGGTTTGTTTATGAATACAAAGTAACAGCAGCTGCTTGTTGATGTATAGAAGAAACCCGACAAAATGGGTTAACCCGGAAATTCGGTGGCCTTTTGTAGATATTCCAGGGGGGTGTAATTGGTAAAGTCTTTGAAAGCGCGGATCAGGTGACTTTGATCAGCATAGCCATATTCCTCCGCGATGCCGGCCATACCAGTAAACTGATGCTGGTTCAACTGCCGGAACGCGGCATTGAACTGGCAGACACGGCTGTACATTTTGGGCGTAAGCCCGATATGTTCTTCAAACAGGCGTTGCAGCGTTCTTTCTGTCACGTATAATTCTTTCTGGAGGTTCATCAGCAAAGAAGCCCCGTTGCCTTGCTGAATTAAACGGGTAGCAAAGGAAATACGCCCGTTTACCTCCCGTTTATTCAGCCGGGATATGTACTGGTTCATGGCCTGTAGCCGCTGATCCAGGGAAGGGGCATTCAGCAATTGCTCCTTCAGGTTCATTTCTTTTGCAAGTGGCGAATAGCTCAGGTCTATACTCCGGTCGGCCAGTTCTTTGGCAGGATAGCCGAACAGCGGCTGCAACATATACGGATACAGGAAATACGCGATCACCGTAATTTCACCGGCAGTGTAAAGCTGAATGGGACGGGTGTTCTGGCCGTAGAGGACCAGTTGTTCGCTCCTCCTGCCTGCGCTTAAAATGCGCGCCGGATCTGTCAGCTGGAAAGTGATGCTGGGATAACCGTTTGCTATCAGTGGCAGCACTGCCTCATAGAACATACTGTTATTCTCCAGCACCACGATACTGCTCACATAATCTGCAATAGCAGGTGGAGGCGTAAACGTTTGTACTTTCATTCCCGGAAAATATACCCTAATTTAAGGAAAAAAGCCGGCAGGCCAAATGCCAGAACTTTAACGCCGTGCATTTGTTATCCACTACATATACTACCACTATGCAAAGGAATCCGCAATGGCCCGTTATATCGTTCGACGCCTGGAAAGACACGCTCGCTACAGTACATCTGTGGACACAGATTGCCGGAAAGATCCGCCTCCGCAAAATGCCCTGGCTGAATCACTCCTGGCATGTTACGCTCTATGTAACACCAGATGGATTGAGCACGGGTACCGTACCTTATCAGCACGGCATCTTCCAGATAGATTTTAATTTCATGCAGCATCAGCTGATCATTTTCGCCAGCACCGGCAAAAAAGAAACAGTTGAACTACGGCCCAGAACCGTAGCCAGCTTCTACCAGGAACTGTTTGAAAAACTGGCCGCCCTGGATATTGATGTATCTATTTATACCACGCCCAGCGAAATTCCGGATGCCATCCCTTTCGAAAAAGATGAAGTGCATCAATCCTACGACCGGCAAAAAATGGAAGATTTCTGGCAGGCGCTGGTGAAGATCCATAATGTATTTACCCGTTTCCGCACGCGGTTTACCGGCAAATGCAGCCCTGTACATTTCTTCTGGGGAGCATTCGATCTGGCCGTCACCCGCTTCTCCGGCCGTGATGCTCCACCACATCAGGGACAGGCGCCCAATCTGCCGGCAGCCGTTATGCAGGAAGCTTATTCGAAAGAAGTAAGCTCTGTAGGTTTCTGGCCCGGCAGCGAGCAATATCCCCATGCAGTTTTTTATGCGTATTGCTATCCCGTTACACCCGATTTTGCCACCCAGCCGGTGCAACCTGCCGCCGCCTTTTACAGCACCGACATGGGAGAATTTATGCTACCATATGATGCGGTACAACAGGCAGACAACCCGGAAGAAATGCTGCTGGCGTTTATGCAATCGACCTACGAAGCAGCCGCCAATACCGGCCACTGGGACCGTAAAGCGCTGGAATGTGATTTATCGCATTTTGAAACCGCCTACGGGTGTTATAAATAATTTATTGTAGCTTTAGCTATATGCCTGTTACCCATACCCATCGCGATCCTTACCTGATTGTTGCCGCAGCAGAAGAAGGCAGAAGAACCTGGCTGCAACGGAACTTCCTTCGTCAGGTAAATATCAATCCAATTGTGCGTTACGCGGAAGCCCGGTCTGATATCAACGGTGAAGTAGCCGTTGAAAGACATCCACTTTTTAAATGGCTGCCCTACATTTTTCTGCTCCTCACCGTAACTGGTTCAGGCATATTGATCTTCAATTTTTACCATCATTACCTTTTTTCAGAGTTAATGGCTATACCAACCGGACTACTTTTTATCATAGCGATAGCATACTCCATCAATATGATCCGGGATAAGGGTATTACAATGATCATCAACAAGACAGGCATTGATATTGACGATAGCTATTTCTCCTGGCAGGAGATACAGGCAGCTTTCATTGTAGAGCGGCCACGGGGAAATAAACGTGGTTATATCACCTACCTGGTATTTGTGATGCAGGACAACAGCCTGGAGTATTTCGACCTGACAGGCTTTCCGCTATGGAGCAATAACTTCAAAATACTATGTACCGCTATCCATAAATTTCATCCTGCCGTTTAACTTTTTTTCATTTTTTCTGAAAAAAATTTGGTGAAATGTTTTCACTGCTTATCTTTGCAACCCCTGACACGATATCAGTTGCCCAGATGGCGAAATTGGTAGACGCACTGTGTTCAGGTCGCAGCGCCTGCAAGGGTGTGCTGGTTCGAATCCAGTTCTGGGCACGAAAAAAGGACAAACGCAGGTTTGTCCTTTTTTTATTTTCGGAAAGATTTTATGCTGTCATAGGGCTAGCTTAGCAGCATTACCTTCTTTTCTACTATGTTTTGTTGTTCATGTCAGCGCTTCATTTCCGGTAGCAAATTGGTGGTAATACCGTAAAGTTGTTGGACATTTCCTTCGTCAAAGGCTTTTTTGTCAACCTGTTTTCTTTCCGTTGTGTATAAGAAGTTAACGGAAGGATTGGATGTTATTAATAATGATTTCCGCCAAATTATACCACTCTCCTAATCTTAATCATGTCAAGCACTACGTCAATATCATCCGAGGATTCGAAAGCAATGAAATATCAGATTTTTATACGTAGTACAGTACTTTTAACTCCTGAAAATCATCCAAACCATGAATTTAACAACACTTGAAACAGATATCGGGAAAGCTACGCTGAAATTACTGGAAATGGCAAGGGATTCGACATGGAATAATATCTCAGACAATTGCAAATTCATTCTAACAGAAGTTAAAAATAGCCAGGATAGCTTTCATGAACAACGAAAGCTGAATAAAAAAGTCAATGACAAGAAAGTTCCTGTGACACTTACTGAACTTATGCCAACCCTGGAAAACCTTTATGATGATTTTTACGATATCAACCTGCATATTTACAAGGCAACAAAAACAGTGACAGTAATCGACTTTCGTTACTATACAAAGTCATTTCATGATAAGGAGTACCAGGACAAAATTTCACATGACCCACCTATGCTCCATAGCAAAATTGCGATAGCACCATGGGTATCCGACAAAAAAGAAAAGTTTGACATTAACTGGCAACATTACAAAGGATTGAATAGATTAAGACTAATCTGGATGAAATTAAAACCGAAATCCTGGAAATGACTAAACGCCGTAGTTACAGATATCAGCCTTATCTCTCTCCAGCCAGATAAACAGTGTCCTCTACCGCCTCCAGCCATACCGTTGGCCCTTTCTCCCGCCCTGTAACGGCCACCTGGCTGAAAGCACTATCAGCACTGGCACCGTGCCAGTGTGCAACATTTGGCGGACACTTTATATAATCACCTTTACGCAATATCACCTTGCGCTGCCCCTTTTCCTGGTAGTATCCTTTACCTCCGGTTACCAACAGGATCTGCCCACCCGGATGCAGGTGCCATCTGGATCTCGCACCTGCTTCAAAAGTTACATTGCCTACATCGGTAGCGTTTATACTATCTGCGGCAATCATCGGGTATAAGTAAACAGTACCCGTAAAATTACTATTGGTAATTTTGGCGCCTTTGGGGAACACGCCTTCACTATTCTGACTCCCAGCAGCGGGCTTCTTACTTTGTCCATGGCAGATACCAATGCACAGGCAAGGTGTCATTAAAAATGAAAAGGCTATTTTAAACATCATCTTCCTTATTTCAAATGTTTGTTAAAGAATTCGCTCAATCTTGCAACTGCCTGAGATACATATGCCGGTCTGTCATACAAATCAATATGTGATGCGCCTGTAACCTCAAAGAGTTCTTTCGGTCCTCCTGCACTGGCGTAAGCCTTATCACTAAAATAACGTGAATCCGCATTTTTACCTGCAATCAGCAGCAAAGGACGGGGAGCAATCATCTCCACGTGATCCAATGCCGTGAAGTTCATCAGCTTATCCAGACTGGTAAACACATATTTATTCTGAGAATTGGGATGTTGTCCCCGGGGTGTTCTGTAATAGTCGTAGCCTTCTTTATACATACCTGTTGCACCTGCCGGTATTTCGTCCGGTGTATTAAACACATAGTTCACATACCTGATTGGCTCGCCGTTGGCTTCCCTGGTACGTTGTTGGGCTACGGCATCCAGCCGTTGCTGCATCTGTGGCTTCAGTACACCAGCTAACCCTTCGCGGCGAAGCTGCCCCAGATCAACCATACTTACAGTGGCTACCGCTTTCAGACGATGTTCTGTTTCAGCGGCTTTAATGGCAAATCCGCCACCGGCGCAAATACCAAGCACGCCTATACGTTCCGGATCAACTGATGTATGGATACTCAGGTAGTCTGTTGCTGCGCGGAAGTCTTCCACACGAATGGCCGGATCTTCCAAAAATCTTGGTTCTCCACCACTTTCTCCCTGATAGGAAGCATCGAATGCCAGCGTTATAAATCCCTTTTCTGACAACTGCTGCGCATAAATACCAGCTGTTTGCTCTTTCACACCACCTGCCGGATGACCGATCAATATAGCCGGATACTTTCTCCCCTTCTCAAAACCCGCCGGATAAAACACGTTAGCCACTATCGCAATCTTCCGGTTAGGAAAAGTAACCTTTTCTACAGTGACCCCGTTTACTGTCGCCATTAAACGCGTACCTCCGCTTTTAAACATACTATCCAGGTTTCCCGTCACCGCATTCCCTTGCTGCCAACCCACCTTTACAGCAATCAAAAAAGCAATCCGACGTAGTTGCGCCTCCGTTAGCCCTACATTTTTCCCAACGTTCAGGTGGGACCTCAATTGTCCCTCCACTCCGGTCATACTGGCCAGTGCAGCAATGGTAGCGATCTCCCGGGTCTGATAATCCAGCACGTCCCTGCTGAACACATCTGCAAATAAATGCTCCTTTAAAAATGTATCTATAACAGGAGCAAACCGCTGGGGCGCGCCTGTGGCAGTGCTACCAGTCAACTTCGTCTGTACATCTTTGCCATATTGAAACTTTGATGAGTCAAACACCACTGCGGATGCGGCCTTTCCTTCACGATCATTTATTCCTTTGGACTTACGTTCTTTAATGATATTTTCCAGTGTAGCAATAGCATTCAAGCTTCTGGGGAATCCGGCATAGGCATACAATTGAATCATTACCTCCTTTATTTCATTTACACTTAAACCAGCATCCAATCCCTGCACAACAGCAGTTTTTACCACTTCCTGTTCTCCCAGTGCCATCTGCGATGCAATAAATACTATACTTTCCTGCCTTGCGTCAAGTACTTTCTCCTGTCCGTAAACCGTCGCGCAATGCCCGGAAATAAGTACCAACAACATAGTTATGATCTTCTTCTCAAATATTTTCATCCTCATATCTCTTTATCAAATTAGTTTATACAATCAGTTTATCAAACCGGGATACTACTTATCCAGTCCTTTTTCGTGCAGCCATGCCGACAAAACATCTGCTATCTGCACGTTATTCAAATCAGCAAACGGGAAATGCGTATTTCCTTTTATCCCTATCTCCGGAAAATGTACTACCCTGGCGTCACCGCCATGTTTGTTAACAGTGGCAGCCCAGATCTTCGCCATTTCAAGCCCCGAACGCCAGTGATCTTTATTCCACACAGTAGTGGGTGTTGCTGCAATGTTATCTCCGTAGTAAATTACGATCGGTATCCTGGTTAGCTTATTGAAATCTTCAGACGAAATTTCAATTCCCTTTAACTCGCCAAAAAGACCGCTAGAGGTAACAGGTGGCGGCAATTCTCCTTTCGGAAAAACGAAACCACTGTACGGCTCGTAGGCAACAATAGCTTTCACCTTTTCATTTTTGATAGCCGTTAGCCATCCAGGACCACCGGCCTGCGAATGGGTGACCAGCGTACCGTCTCCGATTTTATTAAATAAAGCGGCAACAGCATCTGAAACGACGCCGGCATCAAAAGCACCGGTATTAGGTGTCATTTGCCGATAGAACTGTTCCAGGGAAGCAGTATCCTTTGGGAATTGCACACCCGAAAAATAGGCCGGATAATTGCCTATCCTGAATTGCGTAAACCAGAACTGCTCATCGGCAGTAGGTGTAATCGTTGCAGCAACTGTGCTTTTACCAGCTTCGCCACGCCGGGGCTGATCCAGTAAATAAACACCAAAGCCACGCCTTAAAAAAAATGTTCTGAAAACCTTCCCTTCCGTCGGGTGTAGTTTCCCAGGTTCTTTTGGACTGTCCTGCACCGTGTAAAAAAACAAGTGGATACCGATGGGCTTTCACCGGCACCTGGTAAAAAGCATATACATGATCACCGTGAAAGGTCTGTCCATCGGGCTTTAAAGCGTTACTCAAATCAAAATTACCGGGTTGTGTAATACGGATACCACCAACGGAAAAGCTACCCTGCGCAGCAATCACCAGGGGCTTTTGCGCCCTGACGGCTGTTCCGGCCAGTGTAATTAATGCGACAGTTAGCAGAAAGCGTACAGATTTTATAGGCATGATGTTTATATCTAATTATTTTTGTTGCGGGATCTGATCGGTCGTTCTAACAGGTCTGAGAAGTTTTGAAAAAGTAAGTGACCCCATCTTCCACCTGTCATTTTCCTTTACGTACACTTCGGTCACCATAAAAGGATTCACAACCTCATTGCCACCAACGACTGCCACCAGGTCAATATCGTTCAATAAGATGGCGGTATTAGCGAAAAAATTCACGGACACGGAATAAACACTGGTTTTCTTATACCAGATATTGCCGCTTTTTATAACATTGAGTTCCTGTGCCTTCCCCCAACTTCCTCCCATATGAACAAATACAGATTTATCGTCAAACAGTACACCTAAAGAATCGATATTTTTAACTGCCATCCAATCCCACTTCTTTTTAGAAAGATCAAAGATGTCCTGTTCTGCTTTTGTATATGTAGAAGTGGTGGTTTGTGCATGGCACAGTTGCACACCGGAGATGAGGATGAATAATCCCATAATCGCTTTTACCATAAATATTCAGTTGGTGAATTTATATACCTGGAAGATGTTTTACCGCCCTACCCTTTGTTGCAAATCAGCCGGATAGCGGTCCCCCTGGACTTTTATGGCTGAAACAGCAGTATGAATCCGGTTCAATTCATCAACAGTCAGATCCAGATCAACGCTACCCAGGTTTTCTTTCAGTCGGTGCAACTTGGTAGTGCCGGGAATAGGAACGATCCAGGGTTTTTGAGCGAGTAGCCACGCCAACGCTATCTGCGCAGGTGTAGCTGCTTTATCGGCCGCAATTTTCCCGATAAGGTCTACCAGCGATTGGTTTGCCTTCCTGTTTTCTTCCGAAAAACGTGGCACCTTATTCCTGAAGTCCGTTTTATCAAAAGAAGTGTGCGCATCAATTTTGCCGGTGAGAAAACCCTTGCCCAGCGGGCTGAATGGCACAAATCCTATTCCGAGTTCTTCCAGTACTGGCAGTATATCATTTTCCGGTTCACGCCACCACAACGAATACTCGCTCTGAAGTGCGGCTACCGGCTGTACTGCATGTGCCTTCCGGATGGAAGCAACGCCCGCTTCAGACAAGCCAAAATGCTTTACCTTCCCTTCTGCAATCAAATCTTTCACCGTACCGGCTACATCTTCCATCGGTACAGCAGGATCTACACGATGCTGATAAAACAGGTCTATATGGTCTGTACGCAAACGTTTCAACGACTCTTCGGCTACCTGCCTGATGCGCTCAGGACGGCTATCCAGGCCTGCGGTAGCATCCCCATTCTTAAATCCAAATTTGGTAGCTATTACTACCTGGTGGCGGAATGGAGCGAGCGCCTCCCCCAGCAACGCTTCGTTTGCAAAAGGTCCGTATGCCTCCGCAGTATCAAAAAAAGTTACGCCATCGTCGAAAGCGGTTTGAATCAACCTGATAGCCTCCATATTATTGGTGGCCGGGCCATAACCAAAACTCAAACCCATACATCCCAAACCTAATGCGGATACTTCTAATCCGCCGGTTCCCAATAATCTTTTTTTCATGTATGATCGTTTACAGGTTAATGATTTAATTCCCACAAATATCCGATCTTAAAAAACCGGTATTGGTAGATATATTCCTGCTTTTACTACCAATATTCCTGATTGCCCGTTATGACAACATACAGGCGCCGAATTATACCTATTTTCGCAGCAGCAAACAGCAGTTTATGGAAAGAGTATTTCACTTCAAAACAATCGCTGAATACAATGTGTTCAATAATCATGAAACACATCATCCATTGGTCAGCATATTGGATTTTTCAAAAGCAAAAAAGCGTACCGGGTCAAAGATGTATTTTGACTTGTACTGCATTTTTTTAAAAGATGTGAAATGTGGAGATCTGAAATATGGCCGTCAATACTACGACTACCAGGAAGGCACACTTGTATTCATCTCCCCGGGGCAAATGATTGACGTAGAAAACAAAACAGATGCTTATCAGCCCATAGGCCATGGACTCGTATTTCATCCTGACATGCTGCTGGGAACAAGTTTGGGGAAGGCTATCGGAGAGCATAATTTCTTCAACTACCATTCAAACGAGGCGCTTCACCTGTCTACAAAAGAGCGACAGCTGGTGCTGGATCTTTTTTCAAAGATAGATACAGAATTACAACAGCCCCTCGACAAACACAGTAAGAAGGTAATTGCATCCAGTATTGAATTATTTTTCAACTATTGCGATCGGTTTTACGACCGCCAGTTTATTAGCAGGGAAACAGTAAACAAAGGGGTAATTGACAAATTTGATGAACTGCTGACCGATTACTTTGCGTCTGAAAAACCCTACTCCATTGGCTTTCCATCTGTTGCTTATTTTGCGGAGCAACTTCATTTCTCAGCAAAATATTTTGGCGACCTGGTCAAAAAAGAAACAGGTACAAGCGCCCAGGAATTAATGCATAACAAAATCATTGAAATAGCAAAGAACAAGATATACGACAGCACAAAAACGGTAGCTGAAATAGCATACGAATTGGGATTCAAATATCCCCAACATTTCAATCGCCTGTTCAAACAACGCGTTGGCATGACGCCGAATGAATTCAGGACGATGAACTGAGTCATCTGTAACTAACGGAATACTTTCTGATAGGACGGCATCCCCCTCATTTTCCGGAAAAAAGGGACAACGCTGGTCTGAATCGCATACCGGAACAGAAATAAAGCCTGCCTGCATTTGTTTTTACTAAACATGGTCAACATTATCTTCAAAGCATTGCGCTGATGCATCCATTCTGTATTAAATAAGGTAGCCTGACCTATTTTGGCGAATCGGGCAAACATCTGTTTTTCATAGCAGGCAATAGCTTGCCTGGAATCACTAAATGCCGGATTGGTAATCGCTTCGCTAAGCTGCAGCGCATCCAGCATCGCCATATTCACACCTTCCCCTGCAAAAGGCGGCATCCAATGAGCAGCATCACCCAATAACGTAATATCTGGTTTAGTCTCCCATTTCTGATCCAGGGGCATGCAATATTGTGGTCGCGGAATGAAAATGGTGTCCGGACTTTCGAAAAGCTCCCACCAAACCGGGCTCCATGTTGAAAATTCCTTTTTGAACCAGGCAAGCACCTGGCGATGATCTTTAAAATCAATTCCACTCTCTTTTGCCCAGTGTTCATTGGATTTAAAACTGGCTGCAAAGCCAAAACTCCCATCACCTTTTGAACTGACAATCAGTGTCTTTTCCTTCCCATAACCAAATAGCTTTCCCCCCTTTAATAATTCGTGGATGACAGGCGCCGTTTTCGCGCTATTTTTCAGTGAACCTTCCAGCATCGTAATTCCTGTCCAGTAAGGTTTAATTGCTGTAACAAAGGGCCGGATCCTGGAATTGGCGCCATCTGCACCAACAATCAAATCTGCAGTAGCCGTATTTCCATTTTGAAAAACCAGCTTCCATGTGTTCTGTATTTTTTCAATCGACAGCATATGACTATCCCACACAACCGTATCTGGCTCCAGTGAATTCAAAAGAATTTGTCTTAATGGTCCCCGGTCAATCTCCGGCCGGTGGCTGCTATCTCCAAAATCATCCTTTTTGCCTTCCTGATGTTCATCCAGATGGATTTGCAACTGATCGTCCACCACCCGCAGCAATCCGGCTTCCGGCCGGTAGTGTGCCTTGAATTCATCCAATAATCCCGCTTTCGTCAGTGCTGCCAGACCTGATGCCGTATGCAGGTCCAATGCGCCGCCCTGCACCCTCACCTCCTGATTGATATCCCGCTCATATACTTTCACATGGGCGCCCTTTAACTGTAAAAGTCTTGCTAAAGTCAGGCCTCCAGGGCCACCGCCTATAATAGCGATCTTTTTATCCTTCATCTTCATGACCGCAAAGCTATTGCTGCGACAAGTCAGATAATAGTATAAATCGGCCGTTTTGATTTTTAGCTAATTCTTTCGGGACTACCCCGGAAAACCTTTTGATTTCCTTAATAAAATGGGTTTGGTCAGCAAAATTCAATTCAGGGAAAAGCCGCCCCTCTTTAATCTGCTGTAGAGATGCTTTGAACCGGAAAATATTGCAATAAGCTTTTAAAGAAATACCAAACTGTTCATTAAAATACCGGTTGATCTGCCTTCGGCTCCAGGCTACCCGATCAGACAATTCCTCTACAGTCATTGTACCATTGGAGGCATAAATCAATGCAAATAATTCCTGTTTCCGGTTGTCGATACCCGGTTTGATCAGGCTAGTCATGGTACCGGAAATTTTTGCGCAAAAAGCATCAAAGTCTTCAAGATCGGCGGGGCCTATATTCCAAAAGCCATCTGGTAAAAGCTGTCCCTGGTTTAGTGCGGCTGCCATTTTAATATCGAGTAAATATTCTACGGCGAGTAGTTTAAAACTAACAGCAAACATCACCCTGTGCCCCGGAATGCTTGTCTGTTCAGGATGCGTATCCAGCCCTCTGAGTGTAGCACGGAAAGAGCCGTTGATGTCAGCAGAAAAAATAATATCGAACCGGCCATCGGGTAATACAATAATTTCCTTTTCCCCTGTCGCATCATTCCGGATCATCCAAAAGCTTTCAACAAAATCGGCAAGGCCTTTAGCTGGTTGTGTGCTTTTTAGCTCCATTGAATTAGCTTTGATGCTAAATTAGCAACAAGCAGTTTATTTTCACGTGGTAACACTATAATATTACAGGAAGGTTACATCGAAAGAAACCGGGAAAACAACATCGCATTGTCCACACTCTCCTGGTAAGAAGTGGGCTTGGTGAGAAAAGAGTGCGCTCCTAACTCCAGGCATTGCTCTTTTTCAAATGGGTTAATAGAAGTCGAATAAATAATGACCGGAATATTCCGGAAGCGTGCATCGCCTTTTATGCCTCTTAAAGTATCCGTACCACCCAGTCGGGGCATATTTATATCCAGGATGATCAATCCCGGAATATTATTCCCGATGAAATCCTTGTCCAGCATTTCAAGTGCCTGTTCTCCATCCTCAGCAAAATATAATGCTTTACTTTTCTCGATGGCTTCCATCGAGAAAAATAGAATATCCCGGTCTTCGGGATCATCATCGATCATGAGTATTTTCATGCTGAACAGTTTTTATTACCATGCCATGGAAGGTAGAGACACATAAAAGGTAGCGCCGGTGCCTTCATTACCCGAAGCCCGGATACGACCATTATGAAGTTCCACGATCTTACGACAAATCGCTAATCCCAGTCCGGTACCTTCATAAGTTTCTCTGCTATGCAGTCTTTTGAAAAGCGCGAAGATCTGAGGCAGGTATTTCTCATCAAAACCAATACCGTTATCTTTAAATATAATTTCCACTTCTCCGGGGCCATTTTCTGTGCTGATTAGAATCTCTGGCGGAGATAACTCCCGCGTAAATTTGAGAGAATTGCTGATCAGATTGCTGAATAGTTGCCGCATCATGATGGCATCTCCATAAATTACCGGCAGGTCAACAGCATTTATTACTGCATTTTTCCGGGAGATGACCATCTCCAGATCCTGCAAAACTTCGCTCAGGATCACATTTAAATCGACCTGCTGATAGTTTGCGGCCGCTTTATTGATCAGTGAAATAGATAGCAGATCCTGGATCAGGTTCTTCATCCGTTCTGAGGAGGAATGAATATTAGACAAAAATTGTGCGCGCTTGGAATCTATTTCCGGCGTATTATTTAAAAGGTAATTGCTGTAAAATAAAATTTTCCTCACTGGCTCCTGTAAATCGTGAGAGGCAATGTAGGCGAACTGCTGTAATTCAAGATTACTACGGTTTAACTCGATATTCGAATTTTCTAGTGTCTGCTGATTTTCCTTCAGCTCCTGCTGGATCTGTTTTAGTTCAATATTATCCTTTAGTGTTTGTTCATATACTTTCTGCGAATGAATATCCACAATGAATCCAATTCTATATTCCTGTTCCTGGTGGGCAGATACCGCACCATTAATGGAAACCTGGTGCCACTTATATTCCTCGGTACCCTGGCTCCGTAACCTGAGTTGTGCCTGCAAGGAGCTGGCTCCTTTAATAAGTTCACTTTTGAGCAACAGTGAAAATGAGGTATAATCATCCGGATGAATGATGGATGTCCATTTACTTTCATTTATTTCCGCGATGCTGCTGCCGGTGTAAATGGCCAGCCATTCATTGGCAAACAGCAGGTTGCCCTGGTCGTCCATCGTGAATATCATCAGTGGAAGCGAGTTGGTCAGCATCTTGTACTGTTCCTCACTTTTGCGCAGTTTATCGGAAAGTTCGTGCAGTTGCTCATTTTTCCTTTTAATTTCTTCATAGGGAGATACCGGTGGCTCATTACGCAAGATGGTCCGCCATTCGTCGATCTTTAGCAGATCAACCTGTTGCTGAGGAATCAAAAAGAATAATTCAATGGAAACCTCATTCCCTTTTGTGGAGATATAATATTTCGTAACCAGTTTCTTGGCATAGGCCAATCCCTGGCTGGCCTTATCAATATTGGAAGTATTATGCCGGAGCAGCGCCACCAGGTAGGTTACTCTTTGAACAACCTGTACACCTAAAATGAGCCGGGTGGAAGTATTCCCATCGACTGTATTCCTGGATACTTCAGAAACAGCGGTAGCAAAGGTGGTTTGCGCAGGAAGCGACAACCCGGCGATTTCTGCCAGCTTCATGGTCCGCTTATGCGCCAGGATTAAATCCATCTCATTTTCGAGGGTAACACTACCTATTTCCTGCATGATATTAATTTATTCTGCAAATGGCGACTGACATGTCATCTGTATTCCTGGAAAATTCCTTTATGATTGTATTAGCGGCTATGGTAAGATCGTATCTTAATATGCCCGGGTGTTTAACCAGATCCCACCTGGATTTAATTCCATCACTACATAAAACAATATGCTGTCCGTTCTCATGTGGGATTTCCTGCACATTAAGCGAGTTGGGTACGTTCAATCCAATAATGCCATTATAAGGCATATAAGTTTTATTACTGGTATTGCCGATAATTTTAGTATTGATATTTCCCACTCCACAAATGCGCCAGACTTTTTGCTCCCGGTCAAATACCGCTACTGTGCCAACAAGTCCACGGGTTCTTTTGACCTCCGTATTGATATATCGTATGATCTCTTTCGGGGAACTCTCCGTACAGGATTCAAAGGCTTGTCCGGCGGCCACCACTGCCTTGTTGGCTTCTATACCATGCCCAAGACCATCCCCCAGAAACAACCGGATAAATTTGGGGCTGATATCATAATAGAATCCATCGCCGCAAATATCCAGGCCAGGTTTGGGAATAAGAATGGCTTTTATTTCAGCCACTTCCGGTTTGGTGTAATCAGGCGGAGGTGTTTTATAGATCCGGCAAAGTATCATCGTACCCGTTTCCTTCCGGGTATATACATGGAAGTCGTGAGCCAAACGCTTCATCGCTCCCAGTCCTTGTCCCAGGGTCTTTTTTGTTGAAATCCCATCGGTTAACATCCGGTTCAGATCTGGTATTCCGGGGCCGTCATCCGCACAGATAACTTCCATACATTCCCCATGTACACCCGTAGTAATGCTGGCTAAAATTTCTCCCCCCTTTGCATGTTTGCTCAGATTACTGGCCATCTCCGCCACCACTATATCGATTTCTCCCATCCTGGTATCACTGAAATTGGCCCTCCTGGCCAACGCATGAATTTCTTTTTTCAGAATGGCATAATAACTCCGGTCGTTAGCCTTGAATCTCAGGTGTATATTTTTATCCATTCTTCCACTTAATTATAGTAACGGTTGTTCCTTCCCCAGGAATACTTTTTATATCAAATTCACTCACCAGCCGTTTTGCGCCTGGTAACCCAACACCCAGGCTTTTACCTGTTGAAAAACCATCCTGCATCGCCTGTTTAATATCCTTAATGCCGGGTCCTTTATCCTGAAATACCACCCGGATGCCATTCTCACGTCCTTTACTGAGTACTTCAATGGTAGTAACACCGCCACCTGCATACTTCAGCATATTCCTCACCAACTCACTCGCCGCAGTGATTAACTTCGTCTGATTCAAGATGCTCATTCCTATCTTAACTGCATGCTCCTTTACGCGGTTCCGAAAAGGAACTACATCCTGTTCCTTTTCTATGGTCATGATATCTTTATTCAGAGTTATTTTCATAATCGGCTTCGTCTAGGGTATCTTCGTCAAAAGAAATTTTTTCATGCAACAGCTCCATTCCTTTTTCAACGTTCAGTGCAGTGTGAACGCCTTTTAACTCCAAACCAAGTTCAATCAACGTAATCGCCACTGCAGGCTGCATACCCACCACAACTGCCTCTGCATCCATGATCTTAGACATGGTGCCTATGTTACCCAGGATCCTGCCCATAAAGGAATCTACGATCGATAGCGCCGAAATGTCTATTAACACACCCCTGGCGCCGGTTTTGTTCACCATATTTACCAGATCGGATTCCAGATTGGTGGCAAGACGGTCATATAAGTCTATCTGTATGGTGACCAGTAAAAATTTCCCCATACGGAGAATAGGTATTCTATCCATAGCCTGTTAAATAGATTTTTCTCTCTGAACTCTTTTTACTTCCAGTTTAAGCATCGTAAAGGCATGACGTAACGCGCTGGCGAGTGTAGCCTTTGTAACAATACTGGAAAGATCAATACCCAGGTGAACTACTGTCTGTGCAATTTCAGGACGTATGCCACTAATGATACACTCTGCCCCCATTAAACGGGTAGCGGCCACTGTCTTAATCAGATGCTGTGCTACCAGCGAGTCTACTGCCGGAACCCCGGAAATATCCAGTATAGCAATGGTACTTCCGCTCACCACTATTTCCTGCAACAGGTTTTCCATCACTACCTGTGTGCGTGAACTGTCGAGCGTACCAATGATAGGCAGCGCCAGAATACCATCCCATACCCGGATAACAGGCGTCGAGATTTCCGTAATTTCATCGGTCTGACGTAAAATCACTTCTTCCCGACCTTTGATGAAAGTGTCAAAAGTATCGATAGCAAGATGATCCATCAGTTTATTCATCCTGAAGGTTACCTCAATCATGCCTGGAAGATCGCTTTTCATTTCCCCCTGGATAGCCTGTAAAAATGCTTCCTTCAATCCAAATACATAAAGCCCCGTTTCCGTAGGGGTGTAACCGTTCTTTGCCCGGAAAACGGAGATGCCGGCCAGGATTTCACGCACCGGCTCGAATGCCTGGGAATAAACATCCGAAAGATTATCATTATTGATGGTCTTCAACAAAACATCCAATAACTCATCAGATTGCGAACGCAGCTCTTCATTGCTCATCAACTCATCTCTCAGATTACTGTCTGCAAGCTGGGCAGCCACCCAGTTTTCAAATATTTGTTTCTTTTTTCTTTGAAGCAATTTAGCAATGTCTGTTTTCATTAGATTTAATTATTAGCGCTTGTGGATATAAAGGAATGGGTGATTTATCAGTGTACTCCTGATAAGAAATTGTGTCGAAAAAGGTCATTTAAGGTGTTTGAGATAAATTATAAGGTAAAAAGTAACAGACGTACACATCAATAATTATTCCCGGGCATTCTGGGTAATAAGTGGAAGCTTTTTTCCGGGGAGTGTCGTAATTATTTCCCGAAGTGTAGAATTTCTGAGGAAGTGGGGTCAGGGTCTTTAGAAAACTGCATCATCTCTGCAATCGCCTTGTGCCAGCAGTGGCATATAAACCGGAAGGGGTAAAAAGAAGGAAAGTAAAAGCCCATTCCCTGATACTGCAAGGAACGGGCCTGTAATATTAATAATTCACGGTGACGCCTATATTAAAAGAAGCGCCTCTGCCTTTTGCATAGAATCCCGGTTGCATGAACCACTGGGAGCGGGCAGGGAAATAATCTTCATTGAAGAGGTTTTCGATACCCAGGGTAAGCTGCGTATGCGGGGTTACTTTGTAGTTACCAGCGAAATTAAACAGGTTATAGGCTTTCACCGGCCCTTCATTACCATTATATACGCCCTTGGCATTCTTTGCAAACCGGTCCCTGCCATTTACACCCATATACTGCAATCGCAGTTCCAGTGTCTGCAACGGACGGTAAGCGATACCTGCGGTTACCTTTGGCGGTGCAATACGCCGGCCGTTGAGATAAACATTATAGCTGCCGCCGGTTTTAGCCGTATCCGCCTTTCCTTCCAGGTAGCTGTAGGAAGCGTTCAGGTCCAGGTTGCGGAGCAACTGGTAAGCCACCACCGCTTCCACTCCGTAGATGCGTTCCGGTGTGCGGCTTACATTAAACAAGCCGGTATTCGGATCAAACACCATATCTGATCCCAGTTTGCTGGTACTGAGAAAACCGCTCAGTTCAAACCGGAATCCACGGAACTCATTTACAAATCCCAGTTCATAGTTATTGACCAAAACGGCTTTGGTATTGATTTTCCTGATATCATTTACCTTGGAATCACGCAGTGCCAGCCCTACATCTGATACGGAGAAACCCTGCGAATAGCTGAAATAGGGCATAAACAGCGGCTGACGGTTATACCGGATCCCCGCATTAAACAAGGTAGCGGTATAATCCAGGTTGCCACCGGTTACATTGATGGCCGGTGTTATCGTAGAGCCGTCTGCGTTGGTAAGGCGCAGGGTGGTGTAGTCTTTTACTTTTACGCCTACTTTTTCTACCCGTATACCGGCTTTTACAATCAGGTCTTTCCAGAGAGAAAACTGGGTTTCCGCAAATGGCGCCACGTTCAGCATATTCATTTCCGGTACCCATATACGGCCATCTACCAATGGCTGGGAAGTGATATCATTCAGCAGATCGGCGCCATAAGAGAGGGAACCGTTAAACGCATTACCGTTCAGCAAAGGAGAATTCAGCATCAGGCGAAGCCCTTTCTTTTTGTCGAGTGTATGCGACTGGCCATCACCGCCTTCAAAACGCCCAAAAGAAACGTAGAAGATATCATCTCTGGATTCGTAGTAGGCGTCTGCGGTGAGGGAGGTACCACCAATCAGGCTATCGGCCTGGTATACCAGGTGCAGGTTATGGTTACCCCTGGAGCCGGTAGGCGTGCCGGTTTGTTTTCCCAATATACCGCTGGCAGGTATTCCTTTACTGATATCCCCGTTTACCAGGGTGTAATTGGAATTCTGCTGGCTGCGGAAGAAGTTATACATCACCTGCACCTTCTGCCTGCTGTTGATGTGATAACCCACTTTGGCAAAGGTGTTCCAGGTTTCGGTTTCACCCAGGCTATAGTTGGGGCCAACCAGTTTTCCTTTCGCATCTTTATATTCGCCGGTTTGCTCGTAAATGCCACTGACAATATAATCCCAGTTGCCCACACGGCCCTGTAACATCTGGCTAAACCTGCCGCCTACACTGTTTTTAAGTCCTACCAGTGCGCCGGTCATATTAACGGATGTTTTACCACTGATGGCCTTATCGCCTTTGGGGTTAGCGGTAATGTAGTTGATAAGTCCGCCGGTAGCGCCATTGCCATAGATAGCGGTAGCGCCCTTGAGCACTTCTACCCTTTCCAGTACAGCCGGGTCGATAGAGCGCAGATCTACCTCACCGTTCCTCAATGGCGATGATTGCGGGATACCGTCTACCATAATCAGGACAGCACGGCCGCGTAATCCCTGGCCTACGTTGCTGTTGGTTTGTGCACCCGGCGCCATGCCCGGCACTTCCCGCGCCAGGATATCTGTTACGTCGGTGGTTACCGCCAGGTTATTTTCCAGCATCTTTTTCGTTACTACCGTAACGGAAGAGGAAACATTATCCAGCGTAACAGGTCTTCTGTTAGCCGAAACGATCACTTCTCCCAGGTGCTGTGTGGCCGGCGCCGGCAGGGAGGTATCTTTCTTTGTCTGTTGGGCGGAAAGTTGTTGTAAACTGCCTGTTGTCAGCAGCAGCAGGGATATCCGGTAAATTGATCTGTGTATCATCTGGTGATTGGTTGGTCTGGATTTAGTAAGTTGACAGCTATTCTTAACGACGCAAAATTACTGGTACTCCAACAGGATGGTTTACGAGATCGGGAATTTTTTTGGGGAGATGAAAAATAATTCCGGGGGATTGGTGTCAATGATATCTATATGGATGACCTCCCTTTCATAGCAGACATAGCAAGGGCTTCACGGCGGAACGCTATTTGAACAAAGCAGCAATAAACAGGCTGTTACCCGTGAGCGGAAATCTTATTCCTTTTCAGGGAAAAGAAACTCTTCTATCAATTTTCCGATTACCCGCTGGAAACCTTCATAGGAATCGGGTTTGGTAATGGTTTGTGCAGCGCCCAGGTTCAGGCACTCGTTCGACAAACGGCTGTCGTTATAGGTAGAAAATATGACCACCGGGATATTTTTGAGTTGGGGATGCGCCTTAATAATCTTTAAAGCTTCCTGTCCGTTCATCTGGGGCATATTCTGATCCAGCACCAGCAAGCTGGGTGGTTCCTTTGGGGCAGCTTCCAGTTCGTGGTTTAATAACTGGATCAGGAGGGAGCCATTTTCTACAGCATGGAAAGAAAACGTCCGTTCTTCCTGGTACTGCTGTATTATCTCTTCAAAAATGACCCTGTCGTCTTCATCGTCTTCTGCAAGCAGAATTTTTTTCTTTGTTATCATAAATGTTATCCCTGTGCTATGGGCAAAATTATATGAAATGTTGCGCCTTTCCCAATTGTACTTTCCGCTGTAATGATTCCCTGGTGATTTTCTACAATTTTCTTGATAATAGCCAGACCAATACCGGTCCCTTCATACTGATCTTTTGAATTCAGCCGCTGGAACAGGTCAAAGATCTTATTTTTAAACTGCTCTTCAAAGCCTATACCGTTATCTGAGATAGAAATTTTGTACCAGTTTCCATCGGGTGATAAGGGCGCATCAAACGCTTTATCCTTTATCCGGTTTGCTTCGATGGTGATGACCGGGTCTTTATCTTTC
This sequence comes from Chitinophaga arvensicola, assembly GCF_900110835.1. Classification (GTDB taxonomy): domain Bacteria; phylum Bacteroidota; class Bacteroidia; order Chitinophagales; family Chitinophagaceae; genus Chitinophaga; species Chitinophaga arvensicola. The sequence continues at coordinate 2,909,267 of NZ_FOJG01000001.1, read as the reverse complement.
GGGGTAAATTTTAATGAATTGCCTATCAGGTTCTGAAACACCTGTTGCATCTGCGAACGGTTGATGACCAAAGCGGGCATGTCGCCAATCACGATGCTGGCGTTCTTTTCGGAGATCAGCATTTCAAAATCCTCCTTTACTTCTTCTATAATATCCCGTAGATTAACAGGTTCCGTCCCCCCCCTGTTAGCCGTTAGTTTAGAGAAATTCAGGATATTCAGCATCAGCGCTTTCATACGGTTCACCGACTGCATGATCTTATTCAGGTATACCACGGTACCATCGGGCAGATCATCTTTATGCTTGTCTCTCACCATTTTGGAGAACATATGGATCTTCCGCAAAGGTTCCTGCAGATCGTGCGATGCCACAGAGGCAAAAAGTTGCAGATCGTTGTTGCTGGCTTCAAGCCGCTCATTAATATCCTGTAACTGATGGGTTCTTTCTATGACCTTTTCTTCCAGTATTTCATTCATCACTTTTTGTTCATGGATATCCATTACCGTTACCACCCAGCCAGACAGGTTGTTGTCATCGTCCTTTCTTGCTTTGGCCCTGAGCATGTTCCAGCGGTAACCGGAAGCGCTGGTGGCTAATCTTATTTCACAGATAAAATCCTTTTTTTCAACAGCGGCAGTTTCCCATACTTTCAGCAATACCGGCAGATCGGCGCTATGTACAGTGCGTTGCCAGCCTTCTCCCATAGCATCCTGGTAGTTCATATCTGTATAATGCTCGAACTGTTTATTCACAAAATCGAGCTTACCGGGTTCTATGGCTGTCCATACAGTTAATGGCATTGACTCAGCCAGAAATTCCTTTTCCGCGATATTGGTAGCGATAGTACTTTCTGCTTCTTTTAAGGCGGTCAGGTCCATCACCGATCCCAGCATACGATAAGGTACACCGAATTCATTGTGCAGGATATAGCCCCGATCCAATACATGTGCATACTCTCCGTCCTGTTTTTTAATCCGGTATTCCTGGCTGCATTGACTACGACCTTCGTTTATAGCAGAATAAATACTGGTGCTTAATAATTGCCGGTCGTCGGGATGCACCAGGTTCATGCAGCTCCTGCGCGTCATGTTTTCTGTGCTATGACCGAATAACTTGGTAAATGATTCGCTCCACCAGATCTGATCGTCTGTCAGGTTCCAGTCCCACAGCGCATCATTGGTGGCTTTTGCCACCAGGCGGAACCGCTCTTCGCTGAAAGCCAGTTCCCTTGTACGTCCTTTTACTTTATTTTCCAGGTCAGCATTCAGTTCCCGCAGGTTTTCCTTTGCCTCATTCAGTTCTGCATAATTCTGCCTGATCTTCTGAAGCGAACGTTTTTTATCAGTCACATCCGTGAAAGTAATCACCAGTCCTCCCGGCATTCTTACCATACTTAGTTCATACCAGGCTTTTTTCTCTTCCAGGTAAAGGTCACGTTGTAGTATTTTATCGGATACAATCACCTGTTGGTATTCCTGCAGCAGTTCCTCTTTCATCACCTCGGGTAACACTTCTTTGAGTTGATGACCTTCGAGGGTATTTTTATCTTTACTGAACCACTGGATGGCAGTATGATTAAGGGCTGTTATTTTAAAATCGCTGACCTGTCTCTTTGCATTTACGATGGTTTGCAGGGCAAATATGGCGCTCTGGCTCGCATTAAATACACTCCTGATAATATTATTCAGGTGGGTTACTACCGTGATATCCACAAAAGTGATAATAGTACCGCTATGCTTATTCTCGCGGGTCAGGTAAGGCAGAATACGCATCAGCATATTTTTACCTTCCAGCAATTGTACTTCCTTCTCAACAGTTTTCCGCGTACGCTGCACATACATAATATCGTCCATCAGTTTATCGTATTTGATATTACTGGAAATATGTGCAATAGGCCGCCCCAGATCCGATTCAATGAAGTTAATCATCCTGGCGGATGCAGGATTGAATTTCCGGATATGGAGGTCGTTGTCAAGGAATATCTGTGCGATGTCTGTACTCCTGAAGTAGTTGTTCAGATCATCGTTCAGCTCTATCAGTTCTTTTATTTTGAGCTGGTGTTCGGTGTTGAGGGTATATAACTCTTCGTTCAGCGATTGCAGTTCTTCGTTGGAACTTTGCAATTCTTCGTTCGAGGACAACAGTTCTTCGTTGGAACTCTGCAACTCTTCATTCAGTGTTTCCAGGTCTTCCACTGCTTCCTGCAAACTGTTTCTCACTTCACTCAGTTCATTTTCCAGGTTGCTGATATAATCAGGATCGGTGCCTGCATCTGCCTGGGTAACTACCTGGATGGTGGAAGGAGCCGGTATGGGCAGTATGGTGACCAGCGTCAGATCGGTTTCCTCCGTTGTTGGATGTATTGCTATCTGCAAAAGGAAAGTATGCTGGTCTTTTTCCAGCAGCACATTATGCAATAATTCCGTTTTATTATTTTTCCAGGCCTGCCTGATTGCTTTACTGACAGCCATCCCTGCGTCGGAAGGAAGCATGCGGCCCAGATTGAGGTTCAGGATCTTTCTTGGCAGCGTAAGTATCTGCTCGTAATTACCAATCGTTTCTTTTATCTCAAAATTCCTGTCTATATACAAACCGATCAATCCCTGGTCTTCCACCAGCGATTGTTTCATATTGCTCCACAATGCACGCTGGTTCTTTGATTCTGTATATTTTTTACTGAAGGAAGTTTCTTTAGCGGATTTAAGATGGGGAGAATAGGTTTCCACCATATTTACACGAGGCCTTACATCCATTTCTTTCCGGAAGATCTTCCACTTTGCGCTGATCGCATGCAGCACACCTTTGGCTGCCACCGGGTTTTCGCTCGGGCCTAAAAAGAGGAAACCACCTTTGTTCACGGCAAACTGCAGCATGGCATAAATTTTTTCCTGGAGTACAGGATTTATGTAGATGAGCATGTTGCGGCAGGTAATCAGATCGTTCTTGATAAAAGGCGGGTCGCGGGTAATATCATGACGTGCGAAAACGATCTGCTTGCGTATTCTTGGTATAACCGTATAGGATTTCCCTTTCAGGATGAAATAGTTTCGCAGGATATCTTCCGGTACGTCGCTCGCAATGCTTAAAGGATAGGTGCCGGAAAAAGCCAGTTCCAGGTTGGCGGCGTCGATATCTGACGCAAATATTTTCACCTCCAGTTGCTTATGCATATTTTCCAGTACCCTGTCAATAAGTATAGCCATGGAATAAGCTTCTTCCCCGGTGCTGCAGGCGGCTACCCACACCTTCAATTGTTCATCAGGTTCTTTCTGGGTGAGTAACTCCGGCAGTACTTTCGTTTCCAGCAGATGGAATGCTTCCGTATCCCTGAAAAAGCGGGTAACGCTGATCAGGAAATCATGTGCCAGTGCTTTACATTCTTCCGGATGCTGGATCAGGTAATCAATATACTGGTTAGGTTCCCTGATTTCCAGTTGTTGCATCCGTTTACTGATGCGCCGGAGGATGGTAGGTGTTTTGTAGTATTGAAAATGTTGCCCCTGCGAGGTAGCAATGATTTTAAATATTTTGGCCAGTGCTTTTTCGTCGGGTTCCTGGGGCAGTAGCCTGGCGCTCTGCGGATTGTTGATGGTTTCTGTAATGGCAGCAGCCAGTTCAGAAGGGGGCGCAATCACATCTACATTTCCTGAGCTGATAGCGCTGTTGGGCATACCGTCGAACCTGGCAGTTTTGGGTTCCTGCGAAAATACCAGTCCCCCATATTCCTTGATGGTGGCAATACCACGGGTGCCATCCGTACCTGTACCCGACAGGATAACAGCGATGGCACGTTGTTGTTTGTCGACCGCCAGTGAATGCAAAAAGACATCTATGGCGTTATTGGGTATTTTTTCGTGGGTTTTATCAGACAGTATCAGTTTATTTTTTTCTATCCTGATCTGTTTATTATTAGGAATAACGTAGATATGCTGTTTAACCACCGGCTGCTGATGCGCGGCTTCCACTACCTTCATATGCGTATGCCTGGCGACCAGTTCCACCAGCAGGCTGCGGAAATTGGACGACAGGTGTTGTATAATTACAAAGGAAAGATTTTCAGCATTGGGCATATTGTCAAAAAACTCCTGGATGGCCTCAAGGCCACCGGCAGATGCTCCTATCGCTACTACATAATGCTGGGTATTGGTTTTGGCCATGCGATTAATTTGATGGACTCACTGAGAGAAATTCAAAAAGGAAACTTCTCAGGTTTTCCATGGTCTGTACTTCTTCGGGCTGCCACGAAAGCGATTGTCCTTTTACGTGTTCCTGCCATAATTTGAAGGAATGACGGGGATGATAGATTTGCGGGTCTTTATCAAAGAAAATCCTTTCTTCCGGATTACCGCCCCAGTTGGTCGTTTGGATCACTTCCTTCCTGTACAACAGGATGTATTCGTCTTGCTGCGACTGGATAGGAATAATCAGCAGCCCGCTGACCAGTGCTTCCATGTCGCCTATATTCTCGTAGGAAGAACCGAGGGAATCCGTATGAAAAACCCGCTTAGGATCTTTCAATTGGAGCCAGAGCAGGAGATCTTCCAGTTGAACGGGATTGGGTACCTCTCCGAAATGCAATGCCTGTTTATTCAGAAAAATACTCATGCCACTGGCCTGCATCAGGTCCATCAGCAAAGGATGGGGCTTACCTTCCGACAAGCCTTCTATGAGATCGTTCTGTTTGTAGATATTTTCAATTACCTGTGTATACAGCGAATTAAGCCTGGAATTAAAATCGTGATAGCTTTGCAGTTCTAAAGAACTGATTCTTGCAGCGATAATAGTTGACAGGAGTTCCAGCGTGGTACACAGTTCGTTATTGATAGACTTAGGCGTAGTATGATGACAGGCGATCAGCCCCCACAATTCGCCTTTGTTCAGCAGCCGCACCGACATAGAAGCGGCTACCTTCATATTTTTAAGATACTCCACATGTACTGCAGCAACGGCTCTCACATTACAGTCGGACATATCCAGGAAACCATGACTGATGGGATTAATTACCGGGTATAATTTTACCGGTTCAAAATCTCTGTCGGGAATAAACCGGTAAGGATTGTTCTTATAAATATCCCTGGCCGGTTTGGGAATGTCTGAGGCAGGGAAGGTAAATCCCAGGTAAGCTTCCATACCAGGTTCCTTTGCCTCCGCAAGTACGTGTCCGTTCCAGTCCTTATCGAAAGCATAGATCATCACCTTGTCGAATCCGCTTACCTGTTTTAATTCCTGGGCCGCGATAAAACATACTGCATCTATATCCTGGGCTGCTTCTATTTTACGGATAGAAGATTGAATTTTCCTGAACTGGTTCGTAAAAGTTACCGGCTCATTGGCTGTGCCGCTAATTTCTATTTCCAGCAATACCATTTCCGGCTTGAAATGAACGATGATGTAATGCCCATTCCAGGAAGTAGTAATTTTTTCGGACGGATGATCCGTGATATAGCTTTTTATCTGTTCTGCAAACGCATCGCCGAAGAAGTTGGACAGTGGTTGTTGTACAACGGATTTTACATCTGCCGCTACCACCTCCGATATATTTTCGCTTACCTGTTGTATCGTCAGTTCATGATCGATTGCCACCAGTACCCCGTAAGATTGAATTGTATTAATAATATGTATTGGAATATTTCCGCAAAATTCGGAATCATACTTCGAATACTGACTCATAAATAGTTGCCCACTCGTTAAAAGTTAAAAATGTGTTTTTAGCTGCCTCCGCTGCGGCAAAATGTTCCGCTGTTGGTAAGTCGTTCAGAAAAGTGCGGAATTTATTCCACATCTCTACTGTGTCTTCACCATAGCCATTAAAGAAGGAAAAGCCTGCTGTAGCGGGAATACCTAATTGCTTACTGATCATTTTCGCAATTATTATTCCACCTAAGGTGGAGCCTTCTAAAACATAAGCGGCGCCTAAAGCCTGTGCATAATTATTTACTTCGGGCTGGGGCACTTCGGTAGTCATAACCGGTAATTCTCCGCCGAGTGTGGCGATATCTGCTAATATGGAATCTGCCTTTCTTCGTGTATCCGCATCCGGTATGCTCAGATAAGGTTGCATATTATTTTCCAGCGCCTGATAGTAGGTATAAAATAATCCCAGTAACCTGCAATAATCAGCAGTATTGCGGATTTGTTTCATGTTTGCTACCAGTTTTTTTTCAAGCTGCTGATGGGCTGATTGTGTATGGCTTTTCAGATAATCTGATAATGATGTTGCTAAATTTTCCATTTGTTCGTTGTATACGCTTGCGTCCAATATACTGCAAAAAAGATGAATGCCTTTGAAAATAGCCCGCACCTTAGCGAGCATATCCTTATGCTTCCGCTACTCTCTTATAAATGTTTTTTTTATTTAATTTAAATCTTTTGCCAGGAGAAGCCAACTTATAAGTGCAATATTCACCGCATTCCGGCACCACCGTTTCGCCAGTGATAGAAAGTCCGATTGATATTTTTTATGGCGTATCATTTTGTCATAAACAATTTTGATCCTAACTTTGCGCCCTCATAACCAACTTTTAGAGCAGAAATGTGGGATAGATTTTATTTTAGAGTCATTGGCCTTTTCATCGTACTGAACGCCGTATTATTATTATCAAAAACCTGGTTGTTAGACAATGGTGTACACCATAACGTGCTACTTTTCGGCAACCTGGCATTAGCATTACTGTCAGCATTTACCTACAACATGAGCCGCAAAGGCGTAGAAGCAGAGAGCAATAGCGTATTTATGCTTCGTGTATACGGCGCTATGATCAGCCGTATGATGCTTTGCCTGGCAGGTATTACTATTTATGCTGTTGTGAACAGAGCAAATACCAACAAATACACCATCTTTTCACTGATGTTTTTCTACGCAGCATATGCTGTCTGCGAGAATATAAGTCTGCAGAAGATTACCAGACAGGCAAAATAAAGCCTGTTATTTACCTGACAAGGAAAGTTGATTTTTCTTCCTGGCAAATTTGTGTCACTTTAATAAGTGATCATGGGTAGGCTGTGGGAAATAGTTTCAGGTAGATAATGTATGTAAAAATTAATCACAGTGTCGTACTACGACCCTGTGCAGATATACTATTGAGAATACAAAAAAGGACGAACCGGAATACATCCCGGTTCGTCCTTTTTATTTTGGTGGACTTGTTATGAATTCACCTTTTGTATTTCGGGTGACGCCAATAATAAAGAAGCCCGCTCAGTGGGCAGGCTTCTTTATTATTGAGAACTTAAATGATTCTTACTTCTTTTGCTGCGACAAAAACGTTACCAGCGATGCAAACTCTTCATACGACAATGCATTCGCAAGCCCTGTTGGCATCATAGATGTTTTCATTTCTTTACGGGTCAGGATATCGCTTGTTTTCACAGTGGTTACCTGGCCGCTGATATCTCTCATTACTACTTTAGCAGAAGTTTCTTCGGTCACAAATCCCATGTAAGACTTATTCCCTTTTGCAGTGATCATCACAGTAGCAAAGCCCTGTGAAATTGAGGCGTTAGGTTTAAGAATAGATTCAGCGATCTGTTCCCGGTTCATGATAGATCCGATCTGTCCCATGAACGGACCTTTCATCACGTCGCCCTTATTGATGCTGTGGCAGGCGATACAACCCTGTGCGGTAAAGAGTAATTTTCCTTTGGCAGGATCTCCTTTTAATTTATTAACTGCCAGTAAAACATCTTCGATAGATGATTTACCTACCTGTCCTTTTTTACTTTTAATTTTTTCCAGGTCTACCTTAGGCTCATTGGTGGCAGCTGCGAGGGCCTTTTTCTCTGGCGCAAATGCCGGAATATCCATCCTGTTGCGGGCATCCAGGTCTCTGTAAAACGCGAGACCGGCAGGACCTTTTTTCAGAGAGGTGGCTTTCAGGAATTTTTCGATAGCCGGAGATGATTCCCAGGTGACTGCTTTGTAATAAGGACCATGTGAATCAGGTCTGGTTCCCCACCACCAGGATGCATCGTAAGTATCTTCTTTTTTATAGAGACGTGCCAGGGTGATGATGATCTGCTTTTTTACGGCTTCGTCTTTCGTTAACGGATAAGCCGTGATTAATCCGTTTACTGCTTTTGGATCATGCATATAGCGCAGGGCCCACAAGGCCAGGGTACTGTTGGCACTGTTGATGGCTGCTACAGCTTCGTCAACGGCATGCATACTTACCAGGGCACGAACTGCCAGATGTGGCAGTACAAGCGCCGCATTAGGTGTGGCGTGCGGTCCTTCTACGTCTTTAACAGGTGCAACAAACGAGGCGGGCACTTTGGTTTGCAGTAAAGCATTAGCCGTTTCAATACGACCTAAGCGTCCCAGTCCTATGATAGCTGCTGCCTGTACACGCGGAGACGGATCTTTCAATCCTTCCAGGAAAGGCCCGGTTGCAACATCGTTCAGGATAGCTTTCCGGTCTGTCAGGGCGCGCAATGCGTGTTCTCTCATTGTTGCATCCTTTGTTAATGCAGTTAAAGCAGGGATACCTTCAGCGCCTGTTGCCTGTGCATAGGTGTAGATACCGGCTACACGGGCATATAATGGTAACTGTGTGTCAGTAGCAATCGCCAGTGCAGCAGCAATACCTTGTTTATCTGCACGGGCAAGTAATTCCTGGGAGGCATTCAAACGCGCTACCGCGCTGGCCGATTTAAGTAAGCGGGCCAGGTCTTCTATGGAAGCTTTCGCCACATCAGGAAACGGCTGGTATGTCCAGTTGTTGGGAACTGCCCGGATCACATAACCTTTGTCCGGACTACCGGAATAGCCGGCGCCATCCCATGCAGAGAGGAAAAGTCTGCCTGATCCGTCCACATCCAGATCGGTAATCTGTGGCACTTCCAGGAAATCTTCTTCTTTCTGGGTGAATGTAGGCCCATCTGGTGTTACACGGTGAATATAGAGCATACTTCTTCCCCAATCCGCCATCATAGGCACATTACTGTACTTCTCGGGCCAGCCTGGTTCTGCCATATATAAGGCGCCGGTACCGGAGCCACCGCCCAGATCTGCCAGGGCCGGGATGATTTCATCAGTAAAATGCTGGAACAATACCGGGTAGCCGTATTCACCGGATTGGAGATGATGCGAAAACCGCACATTCCATCCGCCACCGTCGTTGGTATTCTCCCTGGTAAATACGTTCATGTAGGGATCAATGGCCACGTCATACACGTTGCGTGTACCATGGGTAAATATTTCCATTTCGGTGCCATCGGGGCGTACCCTTACAATACCACCGCCCAGCATGGTGAGCTTTTTACCGGAACGGTCCGTTGCGTTATGGAATCCAAAATCACCAACGGCAATATAGATCCAGCCATCAATGCCCATTCTGATACCATTGGTGGCATGGTCTGTTCCACGCTCCTGGATGTATTTGGTGTTACTGAGGTTTTCTACCAGCGGTTGAGCAGGGCCGTCTGCTTTGCCATCTCCATCTTTATCTTCAAAAACAACAAGCGCCATACCGGTTGCCTTGCCGGTTTCTTTGGAGAAGGTGGTGTGTAAAACAAAAACTTTGCTACCCTGTACAATGATGCCACGGGGATTATCGACCGTTGCAAACTCAATGTGCTGGTCCATTTTACCGTCATTATCCTTGTCAATTAATTTAAGGATCCGGCCTTTTCCCGGGTCTTTACCCAATGAACCGATCATATCCACACCTACAAACACTTCGCCGGTGGGCGCTACTGCCAGGCACGCCGGACTGGGAGTTACATCAGGGCCGGCAAACCGGGTAATCGTTAAATCGGGTGGATTCGGAGCTTTGGTTGGAGGGTCTCCGATAAACTGTTTCGCGCCAATAAATACTGTGAGAGAATAGATTAAGCCAAGAGAAAATTTCATCATTTTTTGTTCGCTGTGTTAATTATTTAGGATTATTCGGTGCTTCAACTAAAGCATCGATCAATATAGAAAAAATAAATTTTCAGGTAAGAATTATTTGGCGAGCGGTTCATATACGGTGTATACGTACCAGGAAATCATTTCTTTTTCCTTTTTCGGGAGAAGAGATAACAAACCGGCGCCTTCCTTCAAACTCACATTCAATGCTCATATTCAACAACTTAAATAAATTTTCAAATTATTTACCCAAAAACCGATCATTTAATACGGCTCATTCGTCAAAAAGAGAAAGCTCAACAAAATGGATCACTTAAAAGACAAAGTAGCCGTAGTATTTGCGGCATCGGGAGAAATTGCCGGCGCCGTTGCCCGTTCTTTTGCGCAACACGGTGCGAAGGTGTATGTTACTGCAAAGAATCTGGACGCGGTAAATGCACTGGCCCGGGAGATCGTAGCCGGTGGCGGCCTTGCGGAAGCAGGCAAGGTAGATGCGCTGAACGAAACGGCCATCGACCAATATTTACAAAAAGTGGTGGCGGAAAACGGGAAACTGGACATGGTGTTCAATGGCATCGGCAGTTACTACCAGGATGCAGGCAGCGGCACACCCACCACTGTAGCCACTTTTGAGCAATTCCTGCATCCCCTGCAAAAAATTTGCGGATCGCAGTTCCTTACCTCGCGGATAGCTGCCAGGTATATGATCCAAACCGGCTCCCAGGGAACGATCCTGCTCCTCACGGCATCTATGGCGAGGACTAAAACGCCGAACATGGCCGGATTTGCAGCCGCCTGCGCCGCCATCGAGGGGTTAACAAGGGTTATGGCAGCGGAGTTCGGACAGTATAACATCAAGTCGATGTGCATCAGCTCCGGCGCCCTGATGGAAACAAGGAAAATATCAGGCATGATCCACGATTTCGCCCAACGGGCAGGCATATCCGAAGAACAAATGGCGTTGAACTATACCAGGTTTAATATCCTGCCAGCAGGGCCTACACTGAAACAATTGGGTGAAACAGCAGCCTTCCTGGCTTCTGAAAATGGCGTAGCGTTCAATAGCCATATTATCGACCTGGATTGCGGAAAACTAAATTTATTATAATATATTTATTGGGTCGCAGCCTTTCTGCAACCCCTCTTTATTACCCTACATAAAACAGATTCCATGGAAAAAGAGGAAATATTAAAAAAAGCATTGAGTGGTGATATCAGGTCTTTTCAAACGTTGTTCGCCGAATTTCAACACCCGCTGAAATCATATCTCTATCGTTTACTCACCGATCGCAATGATGTGGATGACCTGACGCACGACACATTCATCAGGGCATTTGACAAAATAAGTACGTTTCAGCAGGAGTCTTCCCTCAAAACCTGGGTATTTAAAATAGCGACCAACCTGGCCTATGACCATCTCAGAAAATTAAAGAGATGGCCGGCAGATGCACAGGATCAGGGCGCCCGCCTCGCCATTGGCACACCAGACATACAGCAATCGTTCCGGATAGTGCACCAGACCTCCGGTGCAGGCGCCTATGACATGAAAGAGCATATTGATTTTTGCTTCACCTGCATCTCCAAAACGTTGCCGATAGAAAACCAGGTGGCCCTGATTTTAAAAGACGTATACGATTTCCCGGTAAAAGACATCTGCCTGATCCTGGAGAAAACGGAAGGCGTAATAAAGCATCTCCTGCATCATTCCAGGGATACCATGACAGACATTTTCGATCACCGCTGCGCCCTGATCAATAAAAACGGCATCTGCGACCAATGCAGTCAGTTAAATGGCATCTTTAACCCGAAGCAAAATCAACAGGAGCAGCGCATGAAACTGGAACTGGTAAAAGAATCCGGTAAATTTGACAGGGCGGCACTTTTTGCCCTGAGAACAACACTGATAAAAGCGATTGACCCACTGCACAGCCCCGGCACGGATCTGCAGGATATTATTATGAGATGTACCAGGACTGCCATCGCTGATGTCGGTGATTTTTTTGAGCCGGCCAATAGCCATGCAAAGTAATATATCAGCCTAACTTAAACTGTAGCCATCTTTCAACACTCAAACCCTTCTAAAAATGAAAAAAGTAGCTTTTCTTGCCTTGTTTTTTTCTATTTCCATTTTTGTACATGCACAGGAACTTCAATCAGAATTCCTGTTTGATTTTGAAATAAGTCTTCACCCACCCCAGGCCATAGGAAAGGTGCTAACGGGCACGCGGCTTATTTACCCCTTTAAAGACGGCCAGGTGAAAGGGGATAAAATTAATGGTAAAGTACTGGACTGTGGCGGTGAATGGGGACTTGTGGTTGACTCCTCCACTTTTAAAATGGATGTACGCGCAACCATTCAGACAAATGATGGTGCGCTCATTTACATCGCTTATTCCGGCTATAATTATGCCAGTGGAAAAAACGCGGTCTTAATGCGGGAAGGCAAAGGCAGTGAACTATCTCCTTCTGATTATTATTTCAGATCAGTGCCGGTATTTGAAACCAGCTCTCCGAAATATGCCTGGCTGAATCATACGGTGGCTGTTGGTGTAGGCCGTTTTCCGTCGCCGGGTAAAATCATTTACCGGATATATGCTATCAAATAATCTTCCGTAGTCACCAGTATGGCTAAGCCATATTGGTGACTACGGAAAACGGGCGCAGCACCATGCCAATGGCGTGATATTTGCCAAAATAAAGAAATAAACTAACCTCGATATGCAAATCAAGCACTTACAACTGACTATGGCCGCTACTGCGCTGGCAACCTTATTTTCCTGCAACGCCGGCAATAAGCCGTCTACCGGCGATAGCCTCATTATAGCAAAAGATACAGCAGTAAATGTTTCTCCCGCTGACAGCAGCGTCGCAAATAAAAATGTGCCGGCCCAGACTGATAGCACCGCTGCCGGGTTGATAAGAAAAGTACTGGTGACTGACCTTGTTAAAAATGATCTTAAAACGCTCACTGAAAAAGACCGGCAATTTAGCTATGGTGTGGCTGACATAAACGGTGACGGCAAAGGAGAAATTTTTGTGGGTCTGAAGGGCAGCTACTTCTGTGGCAATGCTGGTTGTACTGTTTATCTCCTGGATAATGAAGGAAAAAAAATCAACCTCTTTACGATCGTTGACGGTCCGATAACCATCAGCGAAAACAAAACAAAGGGATGGAATGATTTAATCATACCCAGCAAAGGCGTTAATTATGCGGTGAAATTCAATGGTAAAAACTATCCGTCTAATCCCTCTGTTCAGCCCAGATTCACGGATAGCATAACTGCTGAATCAGTAAAAGTTTTAGCTGACAATGCCGTCATCTATAATTTTTAAACCTCAGGCGTACAAAAACTATTGCAAACACCTGTTGATAATTCCGGCCAGACCTAACATTAAATTGGCCGGAATTAAACAATTTATGATCCCCCGCTGTTCTGATAACAGCCATTGCGCTCTCCTTCCTACGCATCAGCAATAACGTTTTCATCAATAACTATGGGTTAACAAACCGACATCATTTATCTGATGTATAAATACCAATACGGTGAAAACGCAATCTGACTTTATCAATATCCGTTGCTTTATCATAATGTTTTGCATGCTCCTCACTGCAAACCACCTTTGCTATGGGCAATATACCGCACCCATCGATACTACAAATCCTCAGATAGTTACCGATACCAATAAAACTTCTGCCTACCTGGTTCCGGATGTACCGCAGAAATGGGTCAACTGGACACAATATGATGGGAAAAGATTGTCGTTCAAAATTGGCGCTGTACTGTTACTGGATTACACCGCATTTTTTCAAAACGATTCCAGTAAAGCCCAGGTATCCACACAACAAAACAAACTGGAACTAAGGGCAGCAAGATTGATGTTTTCGGGACTACTGAAATTCAAAAACCCGTGGCAATACTTTATCAGTGCCGAGTTCAGAGGCTTTGCCAGAGATACTTCTGAAAATGCCTTCGGATTAACAGATGCCTATTTAACAATTCCGCTTGGCAAAGCAGATAAATACGGAAAGCTTACCATTGGAAAAATAAAGGAAACACATATCTATGAAATGGTGGGAGATGCGGTCAATATCCCTCAGACAGAACGTATCCTGAATCCATTTTTTGTTTCAAGAAATATCGGGATAAGATATATGTTCAACAGTTTGCAGAGCAGGATGACGTATAGCGTAGGATGGTTCAATGACGGCTGGGTAACAGGTGTTCCCTTAAAGGAGAGTGGCAATGATTTTACGGTTCGCATTACGGGTTTGCCAGTACTGTCATCCGGGGGAGATAAATACCTGCATCTTGGCGCCAGTATGCGTTATATCGGCGCAGACTACCATTCACTCAGGTATCGCGGTAAAGTAGAAAGTAATGTATCGGACTATTATGTAGATACCAAAAGCATGGACGCCTCACACGCATGGAACCTGGCAGGCGAATTCCTGTATACCAGCAAATCTTATTCTGTAACGGCCGAATGGGTGCAGAACTGGACAACCGCCGATATATCCACGCTTTCATTTAACTGCTGGAATATAGTAGCTTCCTGGGTGCTCACCGGTGAAAACCGGCCGTACGACAAAACAGTAGCCTATGCCCGAAGAATTATGCCGAAGAAAAAAAGCGGTGCATGGGAACTGGTAGCCAGGTTCTCCCGGCTCGATTTACAGGACAAATCTATTGATGGCGGTATTCTGAATAAGTGGCATATGGGTGTTAACTGGTGGGCGACGCAGCACTGGCGCGTTAGCGTGGCATATGGTATTTCCACGCTCGACAGATTTAATAAAACCGGGCTCACCAACCAGGTGCTTACCAGATTACAATGGGTACTATAGCACCAGTTCCATTCATACATTCTCTTACAATGTTCTGAGATCTGAACACTTTTACCTGCCTGTTCCGGAAGACCTTTGCCTACACTAAATCATGACACATGAAAATTGTACTCACCGGTTCTCTCGGTAATATCAGCAAACCACTCACTGCATTACTGGTAAAGGAAGGCCACCAGGTGACCCTTATCAGCACGGATGCCGGTAAGCGGTCACAGATAGCTGCCATGGGTGCTCAACCGGCCATCGGCAGCATCCAGGATCCTTCCTTCCTGGTTAAAACCTTCACAGGGGCAGATCTTGTTTATTGTATGAATCCACTGGATTTCACCGCATGGAACCTCGACATATGGGATACCAACATGGACAATTATGTGCAGGCCATCCGGGAAACGGGGGTAAAGCGTGTGATTGTGCTTTCCGGCTGGGTAGCGCACCTCTTGCAAACGGTTCAGCCGGAGAAAAAATTTGAGGCGCTGACGGAAACATCAGTGACCTTTGTGCGGCCGGGGCCTTTCTACAGTAATTTCTACCACCTGAAAGATATGATCCGCCAACAGGGCATGATTGCATCCAATTATGGCGGAGACGACCTGATCGCATTTGTGGCACCGGAAGACATTGCTGCTGCTATCGTGGAAGAAATCCATACACCGGTCCATGCTGGCTTGAAAGCCATCTACGTTGTCAGTGAGGAACTGACCTGTACTCAGGCAGCCCGGATCATAGGAGCCGCCATCGGCATCCCTGAACTTCAATGGACAGTGCTTCCCGGTGAACAGGTGAAACAGGCCCTTGAGGCAAACGGCGTATCCCCGGAGGTGGCCGGATTATTGGTAGAAATGCAGGAGACCATGCATAACGGAAAAGCGCAGCAGGATTACTATCTTCACCAACCTGTATCGGGAAAAATAAAATTGCAGGATTTTGCCAGGGAGTTTGCTGACTGGTATCATAAAAACTAAATATTATGGCCGGAAACCTGCCCTTGAAAATAAAAGGCATCCAGGCGCTACTAACGCTGAGAGGCCTGCCTCCTACCAAACATCCGCTGATCAGTGTGTTGAACATTACTGCGTTAAAAGAGCAACCCAGGAATGTAGATCTGCTGGTAACGACAGATTTCTATTTTATAGGTATGAGCAGATCTACCCAGGCCTGTTTGAAAATGAAGTACGGTCACCAGGAATATGACTTCGATAAAGGCCTGATGAAATTTATAGCACCAGGGCGGGTTTTCAGCTTTCATCCCGACCGGTTGGAAGAAATAGCACTATCCGGATGGCTACTGATGCTCCATCCGGATTTTCTCTGGAATCATCCACTGGCGTTGAAGATAAAACAATACGAGTTTTTTGATTATTCGGTAAATGAGGCACTGTTCCTTTCCGATAGCGAAGAACAAACGATCAATGGATTATTTGGGAATATCGCACAGGAGTATAGTACGAACATTGATAAATTCAGCCAGGGGATTATTATTTCCTTTATTGAATCCCTGCTGGGATATTCCGAACGCTTCTATCAGCGGCAGTTCATTACCCGTCAGATTAGCCATCACGGGATCGTGAGCCAGCTGGAAGCATTACTCGAAAAGGCTTTCTCTCAGGAAGTACTGGAAGCAAACGGAATACCTACTGTAAAGGATATATCTGCTCAGTTAAATATTTCTCCCAACTATCTAAGCGGATTACTCAAAACACTGACCGGCAACAGCACCCAGCAACACATCCAGGAAAAAATAATAGAGAAGGCGAAAGAAAAACTGATCATGACAAACCTTTCTGTCAATGAAATTGCCTTTGAATTGGGATTTGAATATCCGCAATCTTTTTCCAAACTGTTCAAAACAAAAACGAATATTTCACCGTTGGAATTCAGAAAATCGGGCAGGTTCTTAAGTTAACAGTTATACACATGAAAATCGCATCTTTAGAAATGCTTTCTAAAACTGATAATTGCGGCAGCTTAAATAGTTCGTGGTGGCAACGCCGGATTTATACCATTGACATATGGCGTACTAATCACCTTGTCTGTTGCTATTTTTCTGTTCCTGGCTCGCATAATGGCAGGCACTCAGGCAAACGAATACCACTAAGAACCATTTCATGTTTCTTTTTTTTTGTATATTAAATACTGTACATAATTATCAAAGCCATGAAAATACTATTTTCCTTTATCCTATTGGTGATGTCTCTATTCTCATATGCACAACAAAAAGCGGACTGCCGGTTATTAAAATATATTTTAGACCGCAGCAACGCAAAGGTCTTTAAACTTCAATTTATAGAAGATAAGCATAAAGCCATCCTACTTGTTGACACCTCCGCTTTTTTCGATACATGTACTTTAACTGTGGCAGAAGGAAGAACATTCCAGGTAGCTCATAATGCCAGATATATGAATGATGCCGACATTCTTCGCGTATATGTATCGCCCAAAGAAGAGAAAAATTATCAGATCAGTCTTTATTCCAAAGACAGTCACGGTATTTGCACTACAGATATAAAGGTAAAAAGAGGGAAAGTTCATTGGTCCAAAATACGTTGCGGCACTTTGGATTAAACCACTCTTTTATCTGGCCAATAAAACATATCTAAATGGAGATAACGAAAAATGCGAAAATTATCATCATCGACGCACAAAAGGATTTTACGCATCCCGCAGGCTTATACGCTTCCAAACACCCAGGCATCACACAAATACTGGCAGCAAAGAACCAGGTCAATCATCTGCTGGCATCGCTGGATAAGGAAAAATTTGTGATCATCCGCTCCGACTACCAGCCCGGCCAGTTTGAACAAGGGGTATCCATGTGCATTGCGGGGACTACCGGTAATCAGCTGGATATTAATGTAGATAACCATTTCAACATCTTCACAAAAACAGCACACAGTTCCTTTTCTTCCCCGGATTTTAAAGCATATGCAAAAGCAAGTGGCATAAACACACTGATTTTAAGCGGCTTCCTCGCAGAATATTGCGTAAAACAAACCGCACTGGACGCACTGCAGGAAGACTACCAGGTTTACCTGTTGACAGATTGCATCGGCACCGGCGATGACGTACAAAGCAGAATGGACAGCATGTTATTGGAACTCACACAAAAAGGCGCAAAACTACTGCATAGCAAAGAACTGCTGTAACGAGTCGCCACGGAGCTAAAATTATTTTTGTAATATTTCCCGATCCCGCAAATAAATTTCCCGATCCTGAAAATCCCCCTTACGGACCCGCCATAACTTCGCAGGCTATAATCCAACCTCGAGATATGCACAAACATTTACTATTGCTATTATGCATCCTGCTACCAGGAGCATGGCTCTATGCACAGGATAAAACCAACATTACCGGCCAGGTAACCACTTCCGATGGCCAACCAGCGCCGGCGGTAAAGGTAGTCATCAAAAACAGCCACCGCAATGCCACCACCAATGAATCCGGCAATTTTATATTCCGCAACGTGGAAGCAGGTCATTATGAACTGGAGATTTCCCTGTCAGGCTACCAACCGGTAACACAGGAAGTAACGGTTGAAAAAGGACAACGCGCCCATGTAAACATTGCGCTCAGCATCCCCGTAAAAGCGCTGCAAGCCGTAATTATCACCGGCAACAAGCAACGACTCACCAGGATCAGCAGCGAATATGTGGCCAAGATGCCGTTAAAGAATATCGAGAATCCGCAGGTATATACTTCCGTTACCAAAGAGTTGCTACAGGAACAAATGGTGGTGAGCTATGCAGATGCTATCAAAAACATACCCGGTGTGGTTATGCAACTTGAAAATAACAGTGCAGGCGGCACCGTTACTTCCCGGGGCTTTTCGACACAGTCGTTTCTCCGCAATGGTATTCCCGGTAATATTGGCGGTGGCACCGTTGATCCGGCCAATATCGAAACACTGGAAGCCATCAAAGGCCCTTCCGGCACTTTATACGGCAGCAGCTTTGTTTCTTTTGGCGGCTTGTTTAACCGGGTTACCAAAAAGCCATTTGATCATTTTAAGGGAGAAGTTGCTTATACTGTTGGCAGCTATGGCCTGAGCCGCTTCACGGCCGACGTAAACACGCCGTTGAATAAAGAAAAAACATTGCTGTTCCGCTTAAATGCGGCTAAACACAATGAAGGCAGCTTCCAGGACGCAGGTTTTAAAAACTACGTATTCCTCGCGCCTACCCTCACCTACAAAGTGGATGATAAAACCACCCTCACGGTAGACGCAGAATACCGCAACGAAAAAGGCAACAGCTTTTACCGCATGTTCGCCGACGGATCTTATGCTACCGGCGTACGCAGTCCGAAAGATCTGAAGATCGATTTCAGGAAACGATTCAGCGGCGATGATATTACTACGGCCAACACCGCAGCCAACCTTTACCTGACACTGGATCACCAGCTGTCCGGCCAATGGAGCAGTCATACCAACTTCACTTACCTCAGCAGCACTGCCAATGGTTTGAGCGGTTACCTGAGCATGAAGCCAGGTAATGACTCCCTGATACGTAATATGAACTACACCGAATACAGCAATGCCAACGCCATAGATTTCCAGCAAAACTTCAACGGCGATTTCAGGATTGGACATATGCGGAACCGTTTGGTAGCAGGTATTGACATTTACAGCGTGACCACTAAAAGCAGCGGCGCCCCTACGCTTCCATTCGATGTGATCAGCGCTTCCAAACCCGGTGCCGCCTATACGCAACTGACAAAGCTTGCCTTACTGGATCGTTTTAAAGGAATGGCCTATACCAAATCCATCGCACAACAAAACATCTACAGTGCCTACCTCCAGGATGTGCTGAACATCACCGACCGGTTTCTCGTGATGGCCTCTGTACGCATCGACCGCTTCGATAACCGTGGCACGAAAAATATTACCCGTGATACCACTACCGGGAAATATGCGCAAACTGCCGTTTCGCCTAAATTCGGACTGGTATACCAGATTGTAAAAGATCAGTTGTCCGTATTCGCCAATTACATGAACGGTTTCCAGAACATCGCACCAGTGCAACAACCCGACGGTACCTTCAGCAGCTTCAAACCCAGTCAGGCCAATCAGTTCGAAGGGGGTTTCAAAGCGAACCTGCTCAACGGGAAACTTAACGGAAGTATCAGCTACTACCAGATCAATGTAAAGGATATCACCCGCATGGATGTGCCGGACCGCCCTACCTATACGGTGCAAAATGGTACCCAATACAGCAAAGGCATCGAGGCTGAAATTACAGCGACACCGGCAAGGGGATTTAATATTATCGCAGGTTATGCGTACAACGACAGCAAAATCGAAAAAAGCAACCCTACACTGGACGGCTTCCGCCCCATCAGCGCAGGCCCCGCAAATACAGTGAATACCTGGCTGAGCTACCGTCTTTACAGCGGTGCACTGAAAGGACTCGGGCTGGGTGTTGGCGGCAACTACGCCTCCGATAATAAAGTAATCCTCAGCACCACAAGTGAATATGCTTTACCAGCCTATACGATCGTGAATGCAGGCATCTCTTACGACAAACCCCGGTTTGCCATCGCTTTTAAAGTCAATAATATCAGCAACCAGGAATACTGGGTGGGATGGAGTACCACGATTCCGCAAATGCCGCGTAATTTCAACGGCAGCGTGGCATTGAAATTCTAATCTGTAATACCATACATAAAATAAGAAGGCGTCTCAAAATTGAGACGCCTTCTCTTCTTCAACTCGACTCCACTGTTTATACACAACTATTTTCCTATCGTTGTATTCAAAAACTGCTCGTCCTTATCCACACAGGCCACTGCCTGCAATCTTGCTGCAGGATTCCGGATGGTAAAAGGCGTGGCGGATACATAGTTGCGCATACGGCAGCCTACCATGGATACTGTCAGCAGTTCATTGCCCTGGATCAGCATATAATCATACGACTGTCCCAGGTTGGTTAAGGCGCCATTGCCACCGGAAAACGCTTCCACATTGGTAAGGGCGGTATGACCCTGTCCTTCTATGATGATCGGATGTGTTTCTTCCACGGTGGCGCCGGCATTGGCAATAATAGATCCCTGTGCAATCTGCCAGTTCCGGTTCTTGGCGTTGTTGCCACCTTTGTAAATACCCACGGCTACACAATCCAGGTTGAAATTGGTCAGCTGTCCATAACTCTCGTCTCCCAAATAAATACCGCCCCAGGTAGCAAAAGTAAACAGGTCCATCAGTTGCGCATTGTCGGTATGATTTACGGAATACGCATATGTTTTTTGTTTCACTACATTATCTATTACTGCTTTGGAAAAGCGCAGCCCCATCTTCCGCATAATAGCGGGATTAATATGACAGTGGAGGAAACGCGGAATATCATAGCAGTAGTCTATGCGGATAAATTGCCCGCTCAACGGGTAGCCATAGCAATGTTCTATGAGAATCAACTCACAGATCAAAGCTTTGCTGGCATTGAAGTCCATAGCCAGGTATTCGCCGTAAAAAGTAAGCCTGGACAAAGTAACACCTTGTGTGCTGGATGTTTTGCTGACCTGTATCGTAGCCGGGTAAGGAATGATCTTAGCCGGATCTGTTAATTCCTGGTTGGCATACCAGAACTGGATACCTTCTATGCGGGTAGACGATTCCACGGTGATAAAAGGTTGTTCTGCATCCACTATACGGAATACACTGCCTACCGGCGCGTTTTTGTCCGGGTGTTTGGTCCCGCGCGGCACAGGACCATTGGCCCCTACCAGCGATACATTCGGCTTCAGAATGATCCCGCTTTTAATGGTGTATGGAATATCTGATGGCTCTACAAATAATGCAGCTCCGTGTACGGAGGCCCAGTCTATGGCCTTTTGCAGGTTTACCTTATTTACTTCTCCCGAATTTCCCGGCAAAACATTAAACGCCCGGATACTTTTAAAAGGTACATCTGCAAATCCCATAAGACGGGTACCTGTCAACAACAACAATAAAAACAGGGTTCTCATGTCAATCATTTAATGGTGAAGATTATCGTACCGGCTTCGTGGCGCCAAATCCGGCTTCTCCATGAAACCAGCGGCCGGCCTGGCCTGTAAGCCACAAATAATAATCGGAAGCCAGATCGCTTTCTATGCCCACAAATTTCTTGTCGGCATGTAACGGTAATTCCCCTTCCCTGGCGCATTTATAGATAGCAGTGCCCTCATCAATCTCATCAAACATCGCTACATATAAGGATTGTGCTCCCGACAAACGGGCACCTGCTACCTGTTTCCATAAGAAATCTCCTTTCAGTCGCGGAATGGAATTATACGCGGCCACATCATTCTTTAAATTGCCCCAGCTGAAACCCGGGAATACCAACGGCACATAATCTACTTTATTGGTGTTGCACCATTGGATGTCTGCGGCCAGTTCGCCACCGGCTACATTGCTGTAGCTGTTGTTGTCATAGCGGCCCACTGCCCATGGCATAATAATATCCGTACGTTTGATAAGCGCATGTAACTGCGCAGAGTTTTCTGTATCATTTTTCAGGGAACGCCAGTAGTAAGGCACACCCAGCATAATAGATACTTTGTTGCCTTTGCCTTTCAGCTTGGTCACCAGCTGGTCTACATTGGCAATGGTGTATTTCCTGTTGTCATTAAAACCAACACCCCAGATCGACAACAACGGTTTGCCCTTATGCCGCACATACGTAGGATGTTTTTTATTGTCAAACAGGGAGAATAAGGTCTGGAGTTCATTCCAGTCTTCTTCCAGGTAAGCTACATCTTCACTGGTACAACCACTGAGGTCATACATCACGCAAATGGCGCGCTGGTATTTCTCCGCCGCTTTCAATGCATTCTCCAGCACTTTATTGAAATGTCTTTTTCCTTTTGCATTCGAAGATTTGATTTCTCCTACAAAACGCTGCATAAACACGCCGTCGATGCCGTAGTCTTTCATCCATTTAAAATGCAGGTCTACGCTTTCTTCGTCATAAGGACTATACAGGTAAGCATCTGTTCCGCCGGGGAACTGAAAAGGAGATTTATATTTTTTGGTGTATTCGCTCATGTCAGGCCAGAAATCAACCGCAGAGCAGCCGGGTAAGAATCCGCCACAGTTACCATTCTGATAGTGGTACCATCCTCTTTCGGAGGCATCACCGGCAGCAGCAAACCAGCCCTGGTAGCCCGCCATCACAAGATTTTTATAGCTCTTGTACAAACAGCCGGTTTCATCATACACCACGTCCTCATTAACAGGAGGATTCACTGTTGGTGGTGTAGTATCATCGCCATTTTTCTGACTTTTGGAACAGGCAGTAGTTACCACGCAGATCATCCAAATAAAAAAAAGCCAACTTATTTTTTTCATACCATCAGGTTTTTAGGAAGATGAAAGAAGCCCCGCCTTTCGGCGGGACTCTCTCTATCGTCGCGGATGAATCAAATGTCCAGTCTTACTGCGGGCCGGTAGTTAGGCTTCGCCTCTCCGGCATCAATGAGTGCGCCTACCCGGAAGTAGTATTTGTTACCGGGTTTCAGCGTGTTGCTGTTCGCCGCCAGATCTATCTCCAGGGTATACACATGGGTAGGATCGCTGGGAGCGTTCAGGTTGATTTCAGACGCTACCAGGCGCATCGGCTCACCAACCCTGGCATCAGAGTGTGCGTACAACCCTATTTTCTTCACATTGTTGATCACATTCTGTTCCAGTTTGAAAGTGGCTACCACCTTGGTGCCGCTTTTTACAATACTCACATCCTGCACGCGGATGTAAGGCGTAACGGAAAAGTCGAGCGTCGTTTGCCCCTTAATGTCCACTACCTGTGAGTCTACCGGCAGAAAATTACCACGTACAGGTGTTACCGTATAAGTGTTGGCAAAGAGCATGGTATTGGCGTAAGTACCGTCTGTTTTTACGATCAGCGCCTGTGGCGTGCGGGAGGCATACCCATGTTCTATGATTTCAATGGTAGTACCCAGGATAATGTCCTGCTCTATCAGCTCCTTGGTTTTAACATCCACGAAGCGGCCTGACAGTCCCGCCGTAGGCCCGTCGTAGTTATCCTTTTCACAGGAAGTCATTCCCAGTGCCAGGGCAGTGGCAAAGAATATATATTTCAGCTTGTTCATAATATCTTTTTTAGAATCACACATTAATACTGCGGGTTTTGAATCAGGCCGTTGGAGCCGATCCCCGGAATTGGCCGGTAGTAGGATTTAGGCTGGAATGTCTTGGTATTCGTATTGGGCACATCTACACGGACAAAAATGTACTTGGTGGCCGGTAAAGCGCGCAAATCTCTCAATGGCAGCAGGGAGTGCAGCATACGGTTATTGAATTCGGTATGATATTCCCTTCTGCGGATCAGGTCCCAGAAACGTTTGTTTTCAAAAGCCAGTTCTACTTTGCGTTCGCGCTGTACGTTGTCGGAGGTCAGCGGAATGTCGGTAGTATGAGCGGCTCTTTTACGGATATCGTTCATCACTTTGGCGGCAAGGGCAGCATCTCCTGTTCCGCTTTCCACCACGGCTTCTGCATAGTTGAGCATTATTTCAGCTAACCTGAAATCGATGAAGTCGGTAGTGCTCTGGTTCCATCCCGGAACGATCGGCGCATTCTGGTTCATAAATTTCTTGAAAGAGAAACCGGTGCGGGTGTTATTACCACCGTAGGTGTCAAAGCCGGAATACTGGCTGGTACTGGCGGCGCCATAAGTATAATAGGTAGTACCGCCAATGTCGATATGATCATTGGTACGGATTACCGCGCTGCCATCAGGTTTTACATAACCTGCCTGGATGATGATCGGGATACTCTTCCAGAGGGTAGATGGCAGGATCGCAGTTCCCCATAAACGGGCATCTTTATTTTTAAAGATGTCGTTTGGCGTATCGAACTGGATGTAAGTACGGGAAGCTTTATACCCGTTGTAATCGGTGATATTGCCATCGGTAGAAGTTACTACCGGTGAGGAATGCCCCGGATTATCATAGCTTTCGTAGCTGTCTACCAGGTCCAGGGTAGGATTCATCCTGCCTGGGTGAGGCCATCCGTTGGCTACCTGTGCGGGTTGATACCAGATATCGTAGTTATGACCGAGGAAGGCGCCGGGCAACGTGTATCCTTTTGCAAAGATCACTTCTTTATTGGCGGGATCCTGGAATAACTGGCGGTAGTTTTCTGCTGCTGCTGCCGGGTTTGCCGGGTTTGGCATAAACAGTTCAAATTTACCGGCATTGATCAGCGCCAGGGAAGCGGATTTACAGGCTTCGTAGTAAGCAGTGGCAGCACCAGCTTCCATGCCAATCAGTTTGGCATTTACTGCGGCACCGGACATAGGCGCACGTGCACCGAATTTGGCCAGTGAGGCCGCATGAAGGGCTGCTCTTGATTTCAGCGCATAAGCTGTCCATTTGGAAGCTCTTCTGCTTACCCCGTCTCCGAGGTTAGCGATAGCCTGATCACAGAGTTCCAGCACATAATCCCAGGTTTCTTTTTCAGTGCTTCTCGGTACTTTCAGACTTTCTGCGTCACCGGTATATTTTTGGGAACCTTTGATAATGGATACGCCACCATATCTTTTTGCCAATGCGAAATAAGCGTAGGCTTTGATAAAGGCGCTTTCTCCTACCAGGGCTGCTTTTTCATCCTCACGGATCGCTAATGTAGGAATCGCATCAATCAGCAAATTTACATCGCGGATCAGCTTATAGGAGCTTTCCCAGCAGTTAAAATCTCCATCTCCCACAAAATCACCAAACTCGGTATGTACTGCTTCATCAGTAGCCATGGCCGGTGCAAATCCACCATTGTTGGGATCGCCGCTGTTCCAGTTAAAACCGTTCCGGAAGTAGGTAAAGTCCTCGATCGGTAACTGGTAATAAAGATTGGCCATGTATAATTTCACGCCTTCCGGATCGCCAAACAGGGCTTCCGCAGGGATTTTGTCGGTAGGCTTCAGATCCAGCACTTTATTACAGCCGGAAAACAACAGGCCTGATGCCAACAGTATAGTAAAGGAAAGTTTATTGATAGTCATGTTGCGTGCTTTTAGAAGTTGACGTTGATCCCGAAATTGTAATTCTTCGTGAGGGGATAATTGAAACCGGCATTGAAGAGACCTTCCAGTCTTTCAGGATCAAACGCTTTTACGAATGGATCTGTAATCGTGAAGAGGTTAAAGCCGTTGGCAAAGATCCTGATCTTCTGGATGCCGCTGCCACGCAGTAACTGCGGACCAAAAGTATAACCCAGTTCCAGGCTTTTTAATCTCACATAGGAAGCGTCTTTTCTCCATACAGAGCTTTCTGCATACATTTTACCTACGTCGCCGTTAAAGCGGGAAGCTGGCCATTTGCCGGGAACCCATGCACTCTTTGGATCATAAGGATCTGCTTTATGCCATCTGTCGAAGAAGTAAGCGGGTGTGTTACCACGGAATGCCAGCATCTCTGCATATACTTCGCTGAAGCGTACGGTATACATAGCAGAACCCTGGAACAGCAGGTTCAGGTCAAAACCTTTATAGGCTGCACCAATAGAAAGACCGTAGTTGATTTTTGGATTCTTACCACTTGGGTTCTGGTTGTCGTTGTTACCATTGGCACCGGTAAACATCGGCAGCATATCCCTGTCATCTATTACACCATCGTTGTTATTGTCAGCATATTTAAAATCGCCGGGCAACTCGCGGATATTCGCCTGTCCGCCATTCTGCAATGGCCAGTTGGAAATTTCGTCCTGGTTCTGGAACTGACCGAGGTAAGTATATCCCCAGATCACATCATTGTAACGGTAGTCGGTACCATTCCTCCATTTATCATAGCTGTTCTGATAAGCACCTCTTTCTACATACAGATTTTGTGCACGGTAGAAGTTGAAGTTAGCGGAGATATTATAGGAGAAGTCACCAATGCGGTTATTATGCGTAATGGTAAACTCCACCCCCTGTACGCGGTCGCTGTTCAGGTTTTCTTCCGGTAAGCCGGCGCCGAAAGTATTTGGTAAAGACACATTCCTTCTCGCTGGCAAACCTGTTCTTGTTTTACGGTATACATCCGCTTCCAGCCCCAGTTTGTTGTTCCACAAACCGATGTCGATACCCAGATCCGTTGTTGTATTTACGGCCCAGGTAAGGTTAGGATTGGTAATACCGGGAGCAGCTGCACCATTGGTCAGGGCACCGTTTACAAATTCATATCTTCCGCCACCTGTGGTGGAGAAACCTGGAATCCACTGAAACGGCGCACCCACGTCTTCACCCATTTTACCATGGGAAGCACGCAGTTTCAGGTTAGACAGCGCTGGAACCTTGTTTTTCAGGAAAGGTTCTTCAGACACCCTCCATCCACCGGAAATTACCGGGAAAAAGCCCCATCTGCTGTTAGAAGGATACGCATAGTTACCCATGTAACGGAACGCAAATTCTATGAGGTATTTTGATTTGTAATCGTAGTTAAAGCGGCCTAACAGGGACTGGTAGGCAGATTGTCCTTCGTTACCACCGTTGGTCATACCTGCTTCGGAAGCACCGCCAAGCTGATCGGTGGTATAAAAGCTATATAATCTTCTCAGGTCACCGTTGCGGTTCCAGGATTGCTGTTGCTCAAATACCAGGGAGCTTCCGATGTTGTGCTGGCGGGCAATGCTGGTGTTGTAGTTCAGCTGCGTCTGTAAAGTAAGGCGGTTGCCATTTCCAAAACCGTTGCTGATAGCGCCGGTACCTACACGCTGTGGCGACTTAATGTATTCTTCATTTACATAGGTATAGAGATTATAGGGCTTGGATACATCTTTTCCCTGGTAGCTGTTCATATCATATGCGGCCAGTCCTTTTATGGACAGCCCTTTTACGAAAGGAACGGTATAAGTCAGTGCCAGGGAGGTTTGTACGTTGCGGTTCACCGTTTCGCTGTAACCGGTAGCGCCTCTCTGCGACAGCAGCAGCGGATTCTGGTTGGAAGGTGTTACCACCGCAGGATATTCCGGGTTGCCGTTGGCATAAGGCTGCTCTGTAGGCAGCGTTACGCGGGTACCTTTAAAGATGTTGAAGAAGTTTTCACCGGGAGAAGTTTTCTTGTCATAACGGCCACCGATGAGTACCTCTGCTTTCAGGTTCTTGGTGAGTTCGGTAGTGATGTTGGAGCGCAGGTTGAAACGCTGGTAGTTCAGGTCATTGCTACGCAACAAACCACCTTCGCCGAAATAACCGATACTCATGAAGTACTGGGTTTTGTCGGTTCCACCGGTAGCAGACAGGTTGTGCTGATGTTGGTTGGCTGCTTTCTTCATGGTAACATCGTACCAGTCGGTAGAGCCATAGCCGGGAACACCGTCGATCCATTTCTGTAATTCTTCTTTCGACAGGAAGGGAGCGCCGGTACCTAATACCGCTGCGTCGTTACGCATCTGCATCCATTCGGAGGCATTCGCCATGCGGGGTACATCGGTTGGTTTCATCATACCCACCGTACCGGAGTAGTTGAAAGCAGTTTTACCTTTGGCGCCTTTCTTTGTGGTAACAATCACCACACCATTACCGGCGTTAAATCCATAGATGGCGGCAGAAGCATCCTTCAGGAAGGAAATGCTTTCTACGTCATCCGGGTTCAGTCGCTGGAATTCGGATGATCCATCTCTCACAATACCATCTATAACATATAATGGTGTACCGAAACCACGTATATTAATCATGTTATCGAAGTTCCCCGGCTCACCACCCAGCTGACGTACCATCAGGCCGGCAACTTTACCCTGGATTTTCTGGGCAAGGCTCACGTTGGTGGAAGTCTGGATTTCACGGGCAGTAATATTCGATACCGCACCGGTGAGGGTTTCTTTTCGTTTGGTACCATATCCCACTACTACTACTTCGCCCAACTGATCTTCACCAGCCGACAAACTAACGTTAATGGTAGTACGGCCATTAATTCTTTCGATGGCGCCTTTCATTCCCATAAAGGAGAACGCCAGTTCTGTGGCACGGGCATCTACATTGATCGTGAATACCCCCATGGCATTGGTGGTGGCACCGGAACGGACAGGAGCATTGTCATTCACCGTTACACTTACTCCCGGTATGGGAGCGCCGTCTTTGGCGTCTGTGACTTTACCGGTAATGGTCCTTTGCTGGGCAAGCAGACCTAACGGACAGATACATATTAAAAGGAATAGGTAATAGATTTTTTTCATAACGTTACTATTGCATTGGATAAATTTATTTTTTGCAAAACAGTCACCGGTTGATTCTTCCTGGTGATCACCACCGGGCATTACGGTGGAAAGAAATGAATACAGTACATCATACATACTTGATTTTGGTTACTAAGTATAAAGGGTAAATTCAACACATATTTTACGGCCGACTATTGATGCGTATCAACAAAACGTATTAATAAGGATGTTGTCTGATGGAAACATATCATACGGGATATACCTGTCCGGAGGAATATAAATTGCTTCATGATCGTGGAATCTTTTACTTCAATATGCTGCTGCAATAAATTAACGGGTTCCTAATAAACCGGTTAACGAACCGACTAATTGGGAAATTAATTTTTCAGACCCCTTCTAAATAAATGATTATCAATATATTAAATTCAATTAAAAACATCAGAAAGCGATGTGCGACACCCGATTTTTAAAAAAGTGGAATAATTAATTATTCTTAGGAATAATTTTATAATATTGCTCCGGGGATAATCTGAGATAGTATGTAGCGTTAAAAAGTACTGTACCACGAGCCAACTGACGGAGCTAATTTGATGATGAATGGTTACCCTGGTTCAACCAAGTTAAAAACGACCTACTGGCATAAACGGGACAAATATTGTCCACGAGTTAGTTATTGATGTTACTGTTCACGTTGATAGAATTCCGATATTAATTACACCAGCGTCTTAGCCAGGTAATTATTTTATACTCCTTATTAGATAGAATGGATCGAATATTTAGATATATCTTTTGCGTATGCGCTGTTTTTCTTGTTAGCCACGAAGGATATTGCCAGTCACATGGTTTGCAGTTCCTGAGCCATGAGGTGGTACAGGAGAAAAGAACGTCCCTGCACCTTACGCCCACTGCGCCCATCTGTTTACAACAAAATACCGAACTCTCTTTCGATCTTACCTTTCTGCCTTATCATGAAACCTATTTCGGGTACATTGTACGGCTGATCACCAGTACCCACCAGAGTATCGACCTGGTGTACAACCAGCGGCTCGCCCGCCTTAATTTTGTTATCGGGGAAAATTATATCGGGGGATATAATATAGACTCATCGCGGCTTTTCGGCAACTGGAGCCAGGTGCGCATCAAATTCGATACACACCTGCAGGAAGCGTCATTCTATATGAACGACCAACTTATCAGCAAAGGCAAAGGCAATTTTACCGCCGGTACCTGCTGCAATATCTATTTTGGCGCCAACAGCTTTGAAGGATTTCAGACGCTGGATATTCCGCCGATGAATATCAGGGATATCCGGATCCGGGAAAACGGACAACTGAAACATTACTTCCCCCTGTCCGAAAGCAAAGGAAATGAGGCCATAGATGAAGTAGCAAAAAGAGTAGCTGAAGTCAGAAATCCCCTGTGGATCCGGCCCAAGCACCGGAAGTGGGAAGAAGCGCTTGACTTCAACACCAAAGGCGCTGCCAGCATAGCGTTCGACAGCAAACGGGAGGTACTGTATATCGTATCACTGGATTCGTTATACGAACTATCTTTCAGCAATATGCAGCTCAAAGGGGAAAAACTGGCCCGCAGCCGGCAGCTGCTGCCTCCCGGTAATCAATCCGTTTTTGACCCCGTTAATAATAAACTGTATAATTTTTATGCAGATGAAAAACGGGTCAGCACCTATGATGCCGCCACGAAAGAATGGGACGTGAACTTCACCACGGATTCCCTCACCGTATTCTGGCAGGTGAATAAATGCTATTCTCCGGTCGACTCCTCCCTGTACGTGCTGGGTGGCTACGGACAATTACAATATAAAAACCTGTTGCAACGCTATCATTTCCCTACCAAAACCTGGGAAGTAGTACCCTACGGCGGCGAAAAACCAATGCCCCGCTACCTGACCGCACTGGGTATGAATACAGCGAAAGATACCCTCTATATTGTGGGGGGCTATGGCAGCAAATCGGGCGACCAGGGCATTAACCCGCAATATAGCTACGACCTCATGGCCTATAGCATCCGGGACCGGACTTTCCATACTGTGCTGGAATATCCCAAGCCGGAGCGGCAATTCTGTTTTGCCAACAGCATGATCACCATTCCCGGCAGCAGTGATTTCTATGCACTTATTTATCCTACCGATAAATTCAATACCTCCCTCCAACTGATCAAGGGCAACTTCCATACACCCGAATATCAATTGATGGGTGATGCCATTCCGTATTCATTTTATGACATCGCTTCTTTTGCCGATCTCTATTACTGCCCGCTCAGTAAAAAACTGGTGGCAGTTACCCTCTATAATTCAAAAGAAAATATTACCAACGTTAAAGTACACACGATCTTTTTTCCACCTAATGAAGCCGGTCCGTGGACGGCTGCACCTATAGAGAAAAAAGCATACTGGTGGTACCTGTTTGTAGTATTAATTGCTGCAGGAGCTGGCTTCCTCCTCTACCGGAAAAGAAAATCTCCTGTTAAAGCAGTGATACCTGCTGCACTGCCGGCCCCCGCCCTTGCAACTCCCTTTGTGGAAAGTGAAGCGCCGGCGGATATACCCGTTCCGGTAGCCGTACCACCTGCTATCACACCTCCTGCAGAAGAAAACAGGGAAATTGCAGCCATCTTTCTTTTCGGACCGTTCGAAGTATTTGACGCACAGGGCCAGGATATTACACAACAATTTACACCGCTCTTAAAAGAATTATTCCTGTTGCTGCTGATCTATTCATTAAAAGATGGCAAAGGCATTGCACCGGAGAAACTCTATAGCACGCTATGGCCCGATAAACTACAGAAAGATGCCAAAAACAATTACTCCGTTAATATCCTGAAACTGAAGAACCTGCTGGAGAAAGTAGGCGATTACCAGGTAATAAAAGAAGCCGGCAAATGGCGGCTGGAAATACACAACGAATCTATTTACATCGACTACCAGCAATATATCAGGCTGTCGGCAACCCGCTCACCGATGGACCGGAACTGGATGCTGGAGTTATTGCACATCGCCGGCAGAGGTGCCTTCCTGAAAACAAGCCAGTACGAATGGCTGGATCATATTCGGGCGGATATCTCCAACTATATCACGGATGCCATCCTCTCTTTTTTAACGACCACCGATATGGCCAGTGACGCAGAACTGATTGTGCGGCTTAGCAACTGCCTGTTCTTTTTTGACACGCTGAATGAAGAAGCATTGGTGCACAAAAGTAAAGCGCTGATACTGCTGGGACGCCATGGCATGGCCAAGGAAGTGTACCAGCGGTTTGCTAAAGAATACAAAGAAAGCTACGGACAGGATTTTGAAAGATCCTTCCAGGAAATAACCGGGCATACCCACTAAAGGACAAGCAGGTTTACGTTTTTCCTGAAAATAAAATAATAAAGACTGCACCGCATATATATAAAAGGCCCCGGATGTAATTACCCGGAGCCTTTATTTATCATACGCTCTTTTTTATTGCACAATCGCTGTTTTCCCATCCAGTTGCCAGCCCTGCTGCATTTTCACGCCCATCCAGGCCAGTGCGTTCACTGCCAGATCCATGGAATGAGGTACCAGCAAAGTGGCATCCACATCTGAAGGATTCAGGATATCTTTTTTTACATCCCATTGCAAACCATTGGAGATGACCAGATCTGCCCCGGTACGGCTATAGTCCCTGATGATATTGCCCGTAGGACCTTCGTTTGCTTTCCAGTAACCGATCAGTGAAGAATAGGCCGGATGCAGCGGGGTAACCGGCCGGAAGGCCCAGTCGTAGATCACTGATTCCGGCAATACACTGTTCCAGACGCGGATATCTGCAATATAGTTATCGCCGGAAGAGCCGTCGGTGTAGTTCAGCGTACCATCAGTACCCACCACAAAAGGAAGTCCTGCATCAACAGTGCCCATGCCTTTAATACTGGGCCCGGAAACAAAGTACTTTCCATCTTTATAAAAATTCACTACCCCCTGCCGGTCGAAGGTCACCGTGATATGATGCCATTTACCATCTGCTACCGGCGGCCCGGTACGCACGTCTATCCTGGATGCCGAGGCCCCACGGTAGTTGAGCCGGATGTTGCCGCTGGTTTTATATATTACCCAGCCAATATTTCCTCCGGAGCCCCAGTTTTTATTTGACACAATACCATGGTCATCACCACCGGCATAGGTAGTTTGTATGTTAAACTCAATCGTAAAGTTCTGTGCATCCCCAAAATGAAAGGCTTCGTCCTTTGTATAAGCTGCATGATCTTTTCCATCCTTCCGGTAGAAGAAGGGGAAAGTGCCTTCATAAGGCACATTCAGCAAAGGCATCTCCTGCATCTTACCTGTAAAACTCCTGTTGTAATACAACAGGAAGTTATTACGCTCCGCAAAACTGCTTCCTCCATAAGTGCCCTGATCTGTACCACCATGATTGGAGGCAATGATCACCAGCCAGTCTTCGGAAGCATAATTTTTACGGCTGCGCATAGCGCCCAATACCTCTCCTATATAAGCATCTGCCTGGTGAATAGCTGTCGTGTAAGCATCAGCGTTATCCGAGAATCCATTATTTACACCTGCTGTATGTACACTGCTGAGTGCCACTACCAGTATATCAGGATCGCTGTGCTGCAATCTCCCCACGGCACTGTCTTTGGTGGCGGCATCATTACCGGTGGTCTTTACCAGTGTGTTTCCCTTCAGCAGGGTATCATTGAGCGAAGTGCTGCTGCTGATAGCGGTAATATCCAGTTTTCTTTCACCAAACCGCTGCGTGAAAGCAGGATAGGCCGTGAATTGGTTCCCTGTATAGGCCGCACCGGATACCCCATTTTTATAATTAATAACTCCCGTAAACAGACTGGCCCAGGACGCCGCATCGGCAGTAGCCGTATCTGTTACCGCATCCCAGCTATAGATACTGTTGGGTAACAGCGCCTTCATATTGGGAATGTCAGCATCCCGCACTACCTGTCCGCGTGCACCTTCAATGGCTATCACCAGTACTTTCTTCCTGATAGCAGGAGGCAACGAGTCGGTGGCAACGTTATGTTCAAATAATGCCGGTTTGTTACAACTACCGGCCAGCAATAATAAAAACGCTGATATCCGTAATAATGAATGTCTGATCATGATACATCTTTAAAATCAGGGAATAATTAAGGCAGCCAGGAAACACCATCGAGGTTCCAGCCTGGATCAACTGCTATATGCAACCACGACAACAGGGTAGGCAGCACATCTACTGTTTGCGGTACCGGCGCCGGTATTGCTCCGTTACAAAAATCGATTTCCTGTGTAAGCCACTGGGCGGGATTATGCAGTGTCAGATCGCGTTTAAGCGGACCGGCATCTGTCAGTTTATTACCCGTGTTCTCTATTCCTTTCCACCAGCCTATCATGCGGGAATAATATGGATTAGTGACCTGTACGGTATCACAGTGATTATATTTCTGCATATCGGCCTTGGCCCATACGGTGTCCCATATACGAATATTAGCCAGTTGAAAATCTGCGCCGCCATCCGTTTCGCGGTAGGTACCGGTAATGTCTTCTCCAACTGCCAGTTTAATATCATTACTGGGAGCAAAAGGCGACAGGTTATTTAGTGAGCTGGTTCCCGCCTGTACCCCATCCTGGAACAATACCACCGTACCCGGCGCAGTGCGGCGGTCCACTGTAATAGCGATGGTGTGCCACATGTTATCTGTGATAGCCGGACCGGTGGAGGTAAGATCCACCCTGGCGCCACCTGCGCCGTCGCCCGCCTGAAACTTCCATTTATCACTCCCCTTCGGACATAACAGCCAGCCAGCGTTGTTTCCACTGGCCCAGTTTTTATTACCGATAAAAGAAGGATCATAATCGAAGCCGGCACTACGCACCGACAAGGCTACTGTAAACTGTTTAATACTATCAAAATTATACAGCGGATCTTTGCTGTAGGCATAATCCCCGATCTCTGAATAACGGATCGCTCTCAGGGAATTCAGCGGTGGTACTACCTCCTTTTTCGTGAATTTCTTATTGGAGATAATGGTGAAAATATTCCGTTCCGGGAAACTGCTGCTGCCTTCTGTGTTGCCGGTACCACCGTGATCGGAGGTAACGATAATGAGCCAGTCTTCTTTTTCCTTCTCCGGACGGCTGTTCAATGCCGTCAGCAGATCTCCTACATAACCATCTACCGTAGTAATGGCCGACATATACTCAGGTACAGCCGGGCCATAGCCCCTGTTGTGCGCCGTTGTCTGCACCTGGCTGAAACCTACCACCACAATATCTGCGGGATCTGTTTTAAGCCGGTTTACGGCCGAATCACGAACAGCAGCATCGTTATCAGGCAAACTTACGGTTACATCGGCCTGTGTTACCAGCTGATTGTTTACCGCTGGCCATGCTTGCAGCGACAATGTCCGGAGCTGGGGCAGCAATGTTTTCAGGTACCGGAACCCCATAGGGAAACGGATGAAACGGTTACCCGCAAAAGTATTATCCGTAACGCCGTGTTTATCGCTCCATACGCCGGTCAGCAGCGACGACCACGTGGCGCCGCTATTGGTGGGCGCCTGTGTTACAGCATCAAAACTATACACGGCATGGGGAATTAAACCCAGGATATTGGGAGCAGTTGCTTCGCGCATGGCATCGCCACGCACCCCTGAAATACCGATCAGCAATACCTTTCGCTTCACCCCATTCTTTACCGGTGCCTGCGTGGTGTCGTTGGGGTCGATATCATTGGGGAGGCCCACTACTGCCATCTTTTCTTTGAAACAGGCTGCCAGCAACAATAGCAGCAACACCGGAAACAAGGGAAATAATTTCTTCATCATATGGATTAATATCGTAGTAACATAATACTGTTCAGTGGAAGCAGGTCGTAGCGGCTGAAACTACCTGCCATAATTGTTGCATTGCCATTGGGTACATTCAGCATAGTGGAAATAGATCCGCTGAGACCGCCCATCGTATTGTAGCCGTTGCTCATCTTACCATCTTCATCCAGTATCACTGTACCGGCGCGTTTCACCCCGGAAAACGTGTCGAAAAAACCGGCCACAAAAATCTTCCCGTTTTTCAACTGGATGGCACGCGAAGGCAGTCCGTTGGGCCCCGCATTCACGCCAACGCCTACACTAAAACCATTGTACAGGGAACCATCTGCATTCAATACTGCCAGCCGGTGCGCTTCTTTACCGTTTACTTTGGAAAATACCCCACCAATCAGGTAACGCCCGTCTTTCAGCAGCTCCACAAAGTTGACACGATCATCAGGACCAGCACCGGTGTTGAAAGTGTTATCAATACTGCCATCTGTATTGAGCCGTACTACAGGACCCGTCGTTTGTCCATGGTAGCGGGTAAAAAATCCGGCCAGTATAATTTTGCCATCCGGCTGTATCTGCGAAGCGGTAACAGGGCCGTTGGCGCCTTCATAGCTGCGGCGGCGCGCCGCATCATAATTAAAGGTGGAGTCGAAGCTACCGTTTTCATTGAGCCGTACCAATCCTTCCATGCGTATACTGTCTGTCATCACAGAATCACGTTTACCATCCGTGGTAATACCTGCAAAATTCTTGCGCATGAAATAAGTAAAGTTGCCTACCAGCACCAACTTGCCACTATCGGGCGTTTGCAGGATATTTTCAACAGAAGCATCGAGATACGCATTTAACGCAGGTACGGTATCATGGTTGCCCAGCTGTGTTACTACCACGGTACTGTCGTATGCTCCACCAGGAAGTAATCTTACAATATTGCGTACATAACCGCCTTTAAAGCGGTCGTCATAGTTATTGATGCTGCCGCCGATGATATACTTTCCGGAAGCCTGCACTGCTACACAGGTAACAAAACCGTCTATCCCTTTGCCCACCTTAAAATCGCGATCCAATGAGCCGTCGGGGTTAATACGCGCCAGGCCTTTGTAACCATTTTTTGCGCCGGAGTTATCATAATCGGTAAAGCTGCCTCCAATGAGGTATTTGCCGCCCGGTACAAAACCAATCGTAATGATGGTGTTTTTATCAGCACCGGGTACGGAACGGAATTGCAGATCAGGAGTAACAGGACCGGTTACACGAAAAGTAGGCCCCGCAAACAATTGCCTGTTTACCGTGAGTGATATAATACCACTGCTGGCATTATCGGGCACTTTTGCGGTGATAGTCGATTCGGTAACAGTAGTGATCGTTGCTGCCACTTCATTGAATTTCACCACCATGCCACTGTCCTTATACTTCAGAAAACCACTACCGGTAATAGTAACCGTAGTGCCAGGCACTCCGGCTGCCGGATCTGCGGTGGTTTTGTCTATTTTGATATTCAATGGCGCCCTGGCATCTGCGTAAGGGTCCTTCCCAACGTAGTTGTCTTTCTTACAGGCCATGAGCAGCAACAAACCTGCCGCTGTCCTGGTTAAATATGTTGTGATGTTCTTCATGGTCATTGCGTTACTTTAGATATTCTTCTACCAGTCTGGAAAAGCTCCGGCTGTCAAAACCAAATGAATGCTCATCATCAAGTACATGAACAATTCCGTTACGAGTCTGCATATCAGAACTGGCCACATTACCTACAATGTTATTCGGGGTTTCGAGACTTCCCACATCGATAAGCAGCAGCTTACGCGGACCTACATCCCGGGTGCCGTTATAGTCGGAAAACAGTACCCCAAGCTTCATCACATAGCCCTGCCAGGATTCCAGGTTCATTCCCGGGTACAGATCCTGTTGTGAGTACAGGAACCTGGGTACATCTTTCAGCATATACTTATCCCTGAAAATATACCGGGAGAGATATTTCTGCCATACTTCCCCCGGTACATCAGCCAGGGTAACGGAGTCCTGGAAATTCTCGTAGCGGCTCCTGTTGATGTCATCCATCACCTGTTTAACGGTATGATCTGTCGGCGCAAAAAAAGTAACGGACGAGTCGCGGAGTACTTTCTCCAATCCTGCCAGTTGTACAATGGTGGCGATACTGTCAAAAAAATAAGGTTTGGATTGCAGGTACTCAAAACTGGAACCTGCGTATTTACCCGACTGTAGTCCGGAATCATGATAGTAATCTTTTTTACAGGCAGAGAAGCTTACTGCCGCTAGCAGTACCAGTAAACCCAGGATGCCGGTTTTTCCGCGTAATAGTTGGGCCTTGCTCATTTTGTCCAGTAGGTATTTAGCGTAATGTTAGGATTGAAGTTTCTTGCCTTTGCATCGATGGGCCAGGTCCAGCCGCCATGGGAGAACTGCTCCGGTGTCAGAAAACTCTTGCACTGGGTGGGATCTGTTACACGGCCGGTGCGTACCAGGTCGTACCAGCGTACTCCTTCCCCGATCAGTTCCCGCTGCCGCTCCAGGAAAATAAACTGTTTCAGCGCATCGTTGCCGGTACCACTATAAGCCGGCGCGCCGGCGCGGGCCCTTACCAGGTTCAGCAACCGGATCGCCTCCCCATCCTGGTTAAGATTGGCCAGCGCCTCCGCTCCCAGTAACAGCTCGCCGCTATAGCGGAACATAATAAGATCATCATCGAGCAACCAGGAAGTAGAAGTGGCCATGTTCACCACATTGCTGTATTTCACAAACATGGCGCTGGTGTTGTTGGCGAAAGGAGAAAAGAACCAGAGATCCAGCCGTTTATCGGGCATATCCGATGGGAAGATCTTCTTCAGGTATTCGGCGTCAAAATAACAGTCGCTGGTCGCGTAATCCAGTACCAGCGGTGAGTGCAGCGTCCACTGGCCGATACTTACATACCGGGTGGTAGTTCCGTAGTTGGCATTTACCGAAAACTCAAACAGACTTTCTTTTGTGCGTCCCTTGAAGATCTTACGGAAGTCTTCTATCTGCAACAGATCAAATGCCTTTGACCCTTCCATTGCTTTAATAGCTGCTGCGGCGCCCTGCCAGTATTGTTGCTGATTGGCTTTATCAAAACCGGCCGCCCACATATTGGCATTGGCAATAAGTGCATACACCGCACCTCTCGCTGCACGTACGCCCCATTTGGAAGGCTCATCATATTGCCAGGGCAGATCATCTTTGATGGCCTCCATTTCCGCCAGGCAAAATTTCAATACATCTACCATAGGGGTGCGGGGCAAGGGCCGCTGATCATAGGCGTCTACATATAATGGCACATCTCCGTAAATACGTGAAATGTAGAAATACGTAAACGCCCGTACGAAACGGAGCTCCGCCACATACTGCTTTACTTCTCCCGGTGTTAATGCCTTTACATCCGGTACCCGCACCAGGTCTATATTACAGGCAGCAATAGACTGATAGAAAGGATACCAGTCGCTCAGGTCTTTCATGTTATAACGACTCAGCCGGCTATTGTTGGTCAGGTCCTGTGCGGCCACAGCTGCAAATACATCAAAGCTGCCGGCTGTAAACTCACCCGCCCGTATATCGCCATTGGCCGGCACATAGGGGCCTTTTGTGAGAATATCGAATATAAAGCCGTAAGCATTCGCAATGGCAGACTCCACATCCCCCTTCGTTTGCCAGAAGGCGGCATCACTCATGCGGTCTGGTGGCGATACATCGAGAAACTTCTTGCAACTCCCGGTGGCCAGCAATACTGATCCTATCAGGCAGTAATAAATTATACGCTTCATACCAGGTTTTTTAAAACTCAACATTTAAACCGAATGACAAGGTTCTTGAAATAGGATAGGTATCCAGGCGGTCGCGCCCCAGTTCCGTTACGGATTCCGGGTTAGGTCCGGAGTATCCGGTAAACAAAAACGGATTTGTAACGGTAGTGTATACACGCAATGCATTCATATGATACTTCGACGACCAGGCACGGTTAGCTGTGTAACCAAACGTGATGGCGTTAATCTTGATAAAGCTTCCATCTTCCTGGAACAGCGTCTGTAATGCCCGGTAGGAA
Source organism: Chitinophaga arvensicola (assembly GCF_900110835.1). GTDB lineage: Bacteria > Bacteroidota > Bacteroidia > Chitinophagales > Chitinophagaceae > Chitinophaga > Chitinophaga arvensicola. Next base: position 2,869,558 of record NZ_FOJG01000001.1, on the reverse strand, counting down.
TTTGTCAGCGATCTGTAATTGTATGGGTCGGGATATTTTGCTACATCACCGTTTCCAGTCCAGTAGTTCAGGTCATTCAGGTTTACCAGGGTACCGTTATCATAAGGTGAACGCAGGTTATCCATCCGCTCCGATAAGGCGTTATTGATCAGATCCCGTTTAAAAAGTACGGTACCATTAAAGTTCAGACTGAAATTCTTATAGGTCAGATAAGAGCTGAAACCACCGGTGATCCTTGCTACCGGCGTGCCGGACACCTGCTTGTCGGTTTCATCTGTTACATAGTTGCCGTTTACATCCTGGAACTTTACATCCCCGGCATGATAGAAGCCGTTGTCGCCGTTGCGGTAGCGGTAACCGGTAATCGGATCTACCGGCACATCATCATCTGTGCGGTATACGCCCTGTGTTACATACAGGTAGTTGGACAACGCACCATAGCCCACCCGGTTCATCACCGTTTTATCATCCGACAGCATCTGCGTGGCCTGACCCGGTAGCGATAATAATACATCCCGGTTAATAGCGGTATTCAGGTTGATGGTCCAGTTGATCTTAGAAGTAGGCTTAAACGGACGGAACGTAACACTCACCTCATAGCCGTAGTTATACAGGGACGCATCATTGGTATACGTCGAAGAAAAACCGGTAGAAGTAGCCAGCGGACGGGTATACAGCATATTGTATACCGTTTTCGTGTAGGCGTCGAAGGTAAGTCCTACCCGGCCGTTGAAAATACTCATATCAAAACCGTAGTTAAACTGCTCCACTTCTTCGGGCTTCAGATACGGATTGGGCATCAGGCCCAGATGCGGCGATACACGGGTCACACCGTTATAGTTGCCCGCCACATCATACCATCCAAGGGAAGCGTAGATATCCGTGGTTGGCCGCAGGTTCACGCCGTAACTAAAGCGGATATCACCGAAGTCCAGCCATTTCTTATCGGCCAGGAAATTCTCCTTGTTGAAATTATACCGTACCCCTACAGAAGGACTTTGTGCCCAGCGTTCCTTTATACCGGAATAAGAGTTACCATCTGCGCGGTAATTAAAGTTCACTACATATTTTTTGTCGTAATCATAACTGATGTTCGCCGCCAGTGCCACGGAATGTACTTCAGAAAAGCCACCTGCCACCGGGATACCAGACACGCCGGAATAATAGGTAGTCATACCCAGCGGACCGTGGTAATAGTCATTGGGCGCGTTTGTCTGGTTAATCACCTTATTCTGCACCTGCGCAATGGTAGCCTCTGAAAACACAGCGGCATAAATACTGTGTTTGCCTTTGAATACATTGTTGTAGTTGATGGCACTGCGGTTATACAGATTATTCTTTCTTCCGCTGTAGCCATAGATGCCGGGCTGATCGCTATTGGCCAGCGCAGGGATAAAGGTATCTTCCTGATCCGCCGTGTAGTCGTAACTGGTATTTGTCAGCAGTTGCAGATGCGGCAGGATCTCATACATGATATTGAGGTAGGTACGGATATCGTAGGTACGTGTATCATTTTTCCGGAACATGGCGCCGGTGAACTGTCCTACGTTATTGAAATAGGAAGGACCGGGATACAGCGAAGAACTGATGCTGCTGCCGGCGCCTACATCAGTGAGGCCGTTACCGCTGCCTTTCAGTTTTTTACCAAGACCGGCAGACAAATAACCCGACACCTGCAATCGTGGATTGGGATTGAAGTTGATGTTCTGGTTCAGTGAATACCTGTCAAATCCGGTATTCTTAATAACACCGCGCTCGTTATAAAAATTCACGTTTGTTTTATAGTTCAGTTTCTGGTCTCCACCGCTCACAGATACGTTATGCGTTTGGTTGTAGGTTACCTGGTAATAGATATCCTGCCAGTTGGTAGAATTGTTATAAAATGGATTGAGACTATCCGAGAGAAACCCATTAGTGGAAATGCGGTGAATTTCATCTTCATTCAGGGTGTTCATGATCATATTCACACGATAATCCCTTTCTGCCTTTCCACCAATAGTGTTGCGAAGCGATGGAGGAAAATTGATGAACATATTACCCGCGTACCGGATAATGGGAACAGCAGATTGCCCCCGGCGGGTAGTGATAACGATAACGCCGTTGGCCCCACGGGAACCGTACAGCGACGTAGCTTCCGCATCTTTCATCACGTCAATGGATTCAATATCTTCCGGTGGAATCAGGGAGAGTGGGCTGGTTCCTGGTCCGTTCGACTGGAATCCATATTCAAACCCTGCATTGGCATCTACCGGTACACCATCAATTACGTACAGGGGTGACTGTGGCGTCAGGTAAGCGTTGTTTCCCCCACCTTTTACCATTACCTGAGATAATCCCCGGATGGAGGCCGATCCCCGGAAACCGGGCGCCCCGGTTGTCTGTGAAATATTTAACCCCGCTACGCGGCCCTGCATCAACTGTTCAATGTTAGATACCGGTACATCCTGTATGTCCTTGGCCGTAATACGTGTAACCGATCCCGTTACTGTTTCCCGGGTACGCTTCTGGTAACCTACTACAACTGATTCTTTAAGCGAAGTGGCCGAAGGCTTCAGCGATACCGTGATCGCAGCCCGGTTATTCACCGCTATTATCATCGGCTCAAAAGAAATAAAACGCAATTCCAGTTTTGCATCCGGTGCTACCCGGATATTAAATTCCCCTTGTCCGTCGGTGATGCCAATAGCTTTGGGTTTGCTGCCTGCTACCTGCAGAAATACTGATACACCCGGCAAAGGCGTATGATCGGTGGCGGCTACTACCCTGCCTTTTACTGCTATCAGTTTATCCTGCGCCAGCACCAGTTGCGTACTGAACAGGAACAGCCATAGTACTTGTAGATATAATTTCATAAAAGGCATTATTTAATCATCATTGAAAATGGGGTTCCTGCGGAAGTAAAAAGTAATGCTCCAGTCGCCCGGCTCATAAATGGCGAAGTTGAGCCCAAACGAAGCGTCTTCCCGGACACCGCCATAACCCTTACGGCTATATCCAAAGGTGCAGAATGCTTTCCCGCTGGCTGCATAGGCCGTTTTAAGACCGGTAAGCGGAATCGGATAGGCTACATCATATACCACCGTACTATCGGTTTGCCTGCGGTTAAATCCATGGAGCAGCTGATCCCACTTCGTGTTGTTAAACATGGCCGGGTTAATGGCATTCCTGTTTTCATCCAGGAAGCGGAAAGTAAGCGTATGACCGGTTTCAGATGCACGGTTAAAATAAACGGATACCAGTGTATCAGTGAAAAGGCTGTCTTTCGTATAGTGCATTTTTTGCAGGAAGCTCGGATGAATCGTATAGGGCACACGGTATACCGGGCCGCTGGCAGGCTGCCGTGTTTCTATTTTACGCTGACGTGTATACGTATCATACTCATATGGTTCGTAAGGGATCTCTTTTAGCGGCCGCAGACGAAAATCTTTTAGTATCCTTTCATTGCCTTTATTAACAATTTTCACATCAAAGGCATAGCCCGTATCCGGGTAAGTTTTAATAAGGGAAGAAGGAGCGGCGCGAAAGATAAAATCACCGGAGCCTTTCCGTATTTCCAGGAAGGGCGCGTTTACCCATACCCGTTTGGCCTCAATTTCACTGAGCGATTTTTCCAGTCCGGTATAATCTCTCTGCCATTCCTGTACCTTCACTGCTTGAAACAGTTCGGCAGCGGGCTTTCCACTACGCAGATCACGGGCGTTTTCAATGGAAAAAACCATCGGAAAAGTGGAACCGTCGGCACTGAACTGGGTTAACTCCAGCATAGTACGACCTAATACCGGTTCGTATATTTCCTTGCGGTTGAAGTTGGCATTCTGGCTGAGATAATCTTTCTTCTCAGGTAGCTTTTTGCAGGCGGTTACCAGGATACTGAGTACCAGCGTGCATTGTAAATAATCTTGCCATTTCATCTGAAAAACATTTGTCGTTTTATATTATTTATTGCTCCCTGACAGCGATATACCGGATTACTTCCAATACCTGGTATTGTTTACCATTGGTATCTGTATAGGTATAGTTCAGATTAAATAAGGATGTTGCAGGATCAAAGAAGCAGGCGCCATGTTGCTCTACCTGTTGGATCACCGACTTAGGTGCCGGCGTCACTGTTACTTTATTGTCGGCCTGCACGGTGAGCCGCATAAAATATTTCAATGCTTTTTTGTCGGCTACTTCGGTTTCTACGGTGTTGGCATTTACAGCGGTGAGTTTCTTTGCATAAAAATTCCACAGGGTAATAGTACCATTGGCCAGCGTGGCAGAGCCATCTGCAAAAGCTTTTGATTCAGAATAGAGATTCTGGTATTCAGCTGCTTTGGCGGAAAAGGTATTGAAACCTACCACATGACTGGGCTCCAGGATAAACACCATGCCGTTGGCCGTATGAATATCAGAGGTAGTAGCATAGGCAGATAACCAATACTTTACAAAGCGGGAGCCATTCATGTGCGACAGGCGCACCACTTCCGAGCCAAGTTGCGAAGCGCCGGAGGCGGTGCGTTGTACCAGCCGCAGATCCATGGCCCGTAACGCCATGCTGATCAGTGTCTTTCCATCCTGACCTGCAAAATCGCCGGTAGCCCAGCTGCCGGTAAACAGGTAATTACCCAGTATGGTGCGCCAGGAAGAAGAATCAATATCATTCAACGTTACCGGCGGTTGTTGCATGGTTTTACGATATACATTATAATTCTGCAATGCCGCCTCCAGGCTTTGATCTGTAGGGGCAAACAGCGTGACCTTGTCTTTCTGCAGCGTTTGTGCAAGCCCGCATTTTTCCAGCATCTGCAATACATTCCTGAAATTGGAAGGTTGCGAACGGAGATATTCATAGGTGGTACCCTGGAAGTTTTGCGCGGGCACTTCCTGCCGGTAGGTATTGTCTTTCTTACAGGATGAACCTGTCAGACAACAGAGCAGCAATAAAACGACGCTGATTTTTCCTTGCATATAATTCATTTATTGTTGCCAGAATTTATTTTGTGTGATTTCACTATTCACCGATAGCACCGCTTTTGAAACAGGCCACCACTGCGCCCCATTGGCAATATCTGCCGGTTTGAGACCGGTGTAGGCGCCCAGGCTTTCGAATCTCACAAGATCATACCAGCGCCATCCTTCTCCCAGCAACTCCCTCCGGCGTTCCTGCAACAAGGCATTTCTGAGCGGCCCCTTTGCAGCAGTATAGTCAGGCAATCCCCTTTGCGCTCTCACCCCGTTCAGCTGCAGGATAGCATCCGCATCTTTTCCGAGAAACAGCAATGCTTCTGCGCGCAGCAGTACCAGCTCTTCATAGCGGAAAACAATAATGGCCGACTGGAACATGCGGAGCGGATTACTTCCGGATACACTCAGTTGTTTGATTTTGGTAAAAAGAGGAATGGGGTTACCAAAGCCGGTGAAATAACTTCCGGCGGCTACGCCACCATCCGTTACTTTAAAACGCTCATCATTGCTTTCGTTAAAGATCCGCAGGATGGTATCGTTAGGAACATAGATATCGGGCGTAATACGCGAAATATAAGGTTCTGCGAGTGACCAGTCTTCAATATGACCACTGCCAGAAGATTCCTGGTAAATATTTTTAAAGGGAAGCGCGAAAATAATATTGTCGCCTGCGCCGCTGAAAGTACCGGCATCACCTGTAAGTCCGGCCGTATTTACAAACGTATAGCCCCCTTTCGACTTATTATCTATTGCCAGCCGTGTATACTTTTCCGTAGTGAGATAATCGCCCTTCCAGGCTGCTATGTGGGCCAGTAATGTATAGGCGGCGCCTTTAGTGGCAACTATTCCTTTCCATAGCGAGCCGGGTTGTGCCCAGTAAGGCGAGGGCATTTCAGGGGATATATCACTGTAGTTCCAGGGTAACCCCGCCAGCGCCACAGTGGCATCCTGAGCAGCCAATTCCAGTACTTTATCTGCCGGCGACCTTTTTACGGGTGTAAAATTTCCATCACCGGTATTGGTCAGTAACGGCACATCTCCCCAGATACGCACAAGATAGAAATAGGTGAGCGCCCTCATAAAACGGACATTGGCAATGTCCAGTTTCATTTCCTCCGCCGTATAACGGAAGTCGTTCTTATGTACCAGCGATAATTTTTCGAGACAAAGATTAGCCTGTGCAATAGCTGCATAAAAGCGGCGCCAGTTCTTCCATTCTTCCAATGCTGTGGAAGTGGCATTCAGCTGGTTGGATGTTACCGCATTCAGATCGCTGCGGGTAGTGCTTTTAAAATCGCCGGCGCGCATTTCCCCATATACAAGATAGGCGTTATTATCAGCAAGTGCCGCACGAAACAAACCATACGTGGCAAATACAGCGGAACGGGCATCATTCTTTGTGGTCCACATATGCTCCTCCGGCACCAGGTGGGTAGGATCTACCTCCAGCGTATGTTTACAGGCAGTGGTAAACAGGGTCGCCACCAGTAATATTTTTATCGTTAAATGAGATCTGTTCATAATAAACTTTTAAAAATCTGCGGTGATGCCAATGGTGAAAGTGCGGGGTAACGGTTGCGCATATCCGCTGCTGTAGCCAAAATAATCTGCCAGCGATGGATCTCCGGCGGTGTAAGGCGATAACGTAAATACATTCAGCGCTGTAACATAAGCCTGGAGCTTACGCAAACCGGTATGCTTTATAAAGCTTCCTCCTGCCAGGTCACGTCTGAGAGTAAGCGACTGCAGTTTCAGCCAGGATGCTTTCTCATAAAACAATGTCTGCTCCGCCTGGTAAGGCTTCACCAGGCTCCAGGGATTATAATGCGGATACTTGCCGGCGCCGGGAACCTGTTGCCAGAAAGTAATCTCTTTTATACCTGCCAATCCTTCCGCACCTTCCCGGTTGGCAAAGTCAAAGCGGTTAGCCACGGCGCTGTTCAACAGGTAATTTCCCACTGCAAAAGAAAAAGATGCATCCAGCGACCACTTTTTATACTGCAGCGTATTGTTCCAGCCACCACGTAATGGTGGTGTAGTATGGCCCTGCATCACACGGTCCTTTTCATCGATCACATAGTCGCCGTTCTGGTCTTTCCAGCGGGGATCGCCGGCATGTAAAGCCAGTCCGTTATAGGTCAGTACTTTTCCTTTATCAGATACCGGTATTTCATTATCATTTTTGTAGATGCCTTCATTTTCCAGTAACCAGAACTGGTCAACAGGTTTGCCAGTTTCCAGGTGACGCTGCCCATAATCCATGGTGGTGAGGCCGCCGGGGAGCTGCAACAGTTTATTGCGGTTGTACTGCATCACGATGCTGCTGGACCAACGCCATTGTGATAAGCGGAAATTCCCCTGCAAACTGAGTTCAATACCGCTATTGCGTACATCCATGCCATTGAGTACTTTACCTTTGAAGCCATAGGCGGGATCTACCGGCACCTGTATCATCAGATCCCTGCTGGTGCGTGAATAGATATTTACATTGGCAGACAACCAATGAAAAGCCTGCATACGCAGCCCGAGATCCAGGTGTTCATCATAAGGCCATTTAACGCCACCTCCCGTATAGCCGTTGTCGTAAGGCATGCCCAGGGTGGGCATAGAACCGTAGGTAGATATTTTACTGGCGCCTGTCCAGCCGATCCCCACGGTATAATAAGGTCCATAACCATACATATCCGTAGCGGGCATCCTGGCGGTGCGGCCGGCGCTGATTTGCAGCTCCAGCGCATCCAGGGCGGCAGCATTACGAAGCCAGTTTTCCTGCTTCATATTCCAGCTGAAAGAAGCTACCGGTGAAACGGCCCACCAGTAACCATTACCGAACATAGAGGAACCATCGCTGCGAAGGGATACCGTAGCGGTGTATTTATGCTGCCAGTCGTAGGACACATTACCATAAAAAGACAGCGTTCTTTGCTTCAGGTAGTCTTTATACGCATACGTCAGTGTTTTATCATGCGTAAGCCAGAAAGAGCTATCCGTCTGTACTTCCGGGATTTTTATAAAATCTGAAGGACCCCGGTAAGCACGGATATAATCGTATTTCAGTTGATCTTCTTCAAGTGTTTGGCCGGCTTGTGCATGCAGGTGCCCCCGATCATACGACAAATAATTATTCCAGCGTATACGCCTGTTAACGCCTGTAAAATAAGCGTTGTAGCTGTTGGCATCATTCAGGGAAGCAGGAACAAACAGGTCGCGGTTATTATCATTATAATCAATCGAAGCCTGTGTATGGATGCTGAGCGTTTTCATCAGATCATACCGCACATCAATAGCTGCCTGGATAGCATTGCCCAGGTTACGGTCTGTTCCGTTATCCAGCAAAGTATAATACTGTCCCAGCCAGGCTTTATTGGGTGATAGCGGATACTGCTGGTTGGTATAGTATTCCTCTTCTGCCAGCCGCTCCAGCAAAGACCGGTTGCGGTTTCTGCGGGAAGTAAGTGCCTGCACATAGGTATTTACATACAGCCGTTCTACCGGTATTACGGTCATGTCATAGAATACATTGTAACGTTTCAATGCTGTCTGGTCGGCTACGCCGTTCTCTGTGCGCTCGCCAACACCAAAACGGAAATTTGCACGGTTGCTGCCACCTGCGATGCTGAGTCCTACGCCATGCTGAACAGCGTTACGGTAATACAGATCGTCCCAGTTGGCCGGACCATAATACACGGATTTGGTAGAATCTGCGAGGTAGGCAGGAAAACTTCTCCATTGTGCAGGAGTAGCATATTCGTTATAAAACGGCAGCAGGAATTTACGTTGATAATCACCGTTTGCCGTTTTCACGGATGGCTTTACCGCTACGCCGCCATACGCATTAAACGAAATATGGTATTTGCCCGGCTCCGGATCTGTAGTAGTAATAAGAATCGCACCGTTGGCTGCACGGGCGCCATACAATGCCACCGCTTCCGGCCCTTTCAGCACATGGATCTGCTGCACGTTGTCCATATCTATCAGCGCGTTCACATCAATGCCACTTCCAATATCGGTGAAATCAGATTCTTTGATGGCACGTGCATATGGATTATTATTGTTTACAAGCGGCATTCCATTGACTACATACAGTGGCTGGTTACTGTATACATCCCTGTAACCGCCAATGGGATTGGAAATACCCCGGATCAATGTCAGCGGCGATACACCTGGTTCCCCCGAATTACGCAACAGCGTAACCCCGGGCACTCTGCCTTCCAGTAATTGCCCGGTATACAGGTATGGCAATTCCCTTACCGTTTTATAAGACAGTGTATCACCGGCTGCAGAAAAGAAGGCAGTATTCTTCCAGACAGTACGCCTGTACGAAGTATCGCCGGGCGCCTGCTGGCAGTTGCCGGTTTGTGTTCCAAGGATACCAGCGAGGAGCAACAGGATACCAGGCCGGTTAAAGGGTAAAAATAAATTCATCAAGGTGAATGATATTTAGCCAATACAAAAAAATCTCATTAGGGATATGCCATGGCATGCCCTGCAGGCCTGCATCTGCAAGCCTGTTGTATTAATTGACAATGCCCGGAAACTAACTGTCTAAGCGCTGTTCACTGTTCACTTGATTGATAAAACGATGTTCTGATTACAGGTTGTTGTATAAGGGAGACAGAATATTTCAAATACCCCCAAAAAGAAAAAAAATATTTTTTCCGGGAAGTAAATACAATGATGCAGGAGAAAAATTATTGCAGCAGCCACATTACGCCGTTGATATTATCGGCGCCATTGTACTGTCGTTTTAAAGCTGCTGTAAGATGGGGAAGGTTATCGATAGATTCAGATGCCGGATATGTCCAGCGCCGGGGAATAAGGCCATGGTTCTGGTTGGAAGGGCCCGTGATAAAGGCGGGAATACCCGTTCTCCGTTGGTTATAAAATGCTTCCCAACCGGCGTGCTGGAAAAAAGCCAGGTACTTCTGTTGCAGGATCTGCTGCAAACCGGTGGCTGCCTGGTATTGCACAACTGGTTGTGCAAGGTACTTCCGGATGGTATCTGACGGAAGATCATATTCTTTCATAGCTGCACGGATACCTTCTTCATAATAGTTGGATGCAGGAACATCGTGTATCCATCCCCGTTGTATCCCTTCGGCAATGGAAAAATTCACTTCTGCATAACCGAGCAAAATCGTAGGATGCCCGGCAGGAGAAGAAAACCAGTAATGATAATCCGGCAGGGAAAAAAAGCCTTTGCTCGCCGAATCATTCAGGGCGCCCTGCAGGGTACCCGTAGCAGCGCCGCGATAAGAAGAAAAATCATTGTTGTGTAAACTATCTGCATTGTCTATAGCCGCAGGTAAAGCCACGATAAAAAGGCGTGGGTCCCGCAATGCTTTCAAAAGATTGATATAAGTGGCGCCAAGCGGACTTCTTTTGGCATCTGCTTCCGGTGTAAGCGTATAGGCAGGATAATAGTTACTTACATCTGATGTACCGTAAGTGATCTGCAGGTTATCCTGGTTGCTTTCCGGCAAGGGCAGTTTCAGAATACTTGCAAATGTTTCTTTCAACGCCAGCTGCGGATCACCGGCTTTATTACTCAGACTGATCAATACCCGCAGGCGGAATGCATTGATCAGCTTCTGCCATTGTTTGAGATTACCATTAAAGAAAATATCGCCATCCACGGTATAATGCCTGGTAGCATTAAGTATAGCGATGGTATCATGCGCGCGTTGCAGCAGTTGCAGGCATTGCAGGTATATATCGCGCTGCGTATCGTATGCCGGACGGTCAATACCTTGTTCTGCTTTCATGGCTTCGCTCATCGGTATATCCCCTACCTGCGCCGTCATTTTTATATAAAACCAGGCCTGTAAAAAATTAGCCAGCGCATAGTATGGACGCATCTGATCACCACCAATACGGCCGGCTTCTTTTTCCAGTTGCGCGATATTGCGGAGGGCACTGTAATAAAAGGAAGCAGCGCCAAAATCATAACTCTGGTTACCGTAGTAACTATAAGTGATACAGTAATACTGTGCATGACGTTGCGCATCACCCCACGGCTTTTCAAACATAGATTGTTCTATACCCGACAATACCACGGCAGGCGGCGCAATGGTCGCTTTATTGGGATTCTTTTTCAGGTCGTTCATCTTTATACAACCAGTACATACCATCAGCAACAACATACAAATACGCTGCATAACTTAGAATTTTACATTCAGGTTCAGGCCAAAACTCCGCATGGAAGGCTCTTCCAGCTCGCTCTCTGCATTATATGCCCAATGGTCCAGATCTATCTGTTTCAATTGGGCAAAGTACATCACATTACGCATCACCAGCGACAAGCTGGCAGCACTCAATCCCTTTATTTTACCAATGAGTGCGGGCGGCATCCGGTAAGTAAACGTAATACCTCTCAGTTTGAAATATGTTTTACTCTGGTAGTTTCTTTCGTCTGCGGTTTCATAGCTGTTGGCCCAGTTCTGCTCCAGTACCGGCGTGGTGTTGGGCGCAAATTTGCGGGTGTCTGATACAACATTTCCGTGCGCGTCATACTTTACTTCTCCGCTGGTAACAATATCGCCCACGCCTATACGTGTACCTTTATAGCCCGGATCATTGCGGTGCAGCCAGTCCTGGTAACGGTAAATATTATCAGATTGCGGGTTGGCGCCCGACTGCCACATTTTGTAATTGAGCAGGTTAAATATCTTACCTCCAAAACTGCCGTCAAACTCAAGGGTCAGTGATAGCTGTTTCCAGGTAATTGTTTGTGTAGTGCCCACGATCCAGTCGGGATTCGTATAGCCGTAAAATTTATACACCTGTTCATTGATAATGGGTGTACCATCGCTGTGATACAGGATCGCACCGGTGGCAGGATTGCGTTCAAACGGGTTAATGTACAACTGATCCATCCGCTCCCCCACTTTCACACGCATATAATTCGCCAGCGTATCATATACTTTCCGGAGATAACTGATATTACTGCTCCAGTTCATGGCCATATCCCAACGAAGTTGCGGACGTTGTAACGGTGTAGCCTCCAGCGTTAGTTCCAGTCCCCGTCTTTCGGTAACAAGTCCGTTTACTTTACGGTAGTTATAACCGGAGGTGTTGGAGATCGATAAATTAAAGATCTGCGGACCATCTACACTGCGGTAGGCCTGTGTTTTAAGTCCAAGGCGATTTTGCAGCAAACGTATTTCAAGACCAGCTTCGTAGGCAGTATGGAATTCGGGACGGATATCTTTGCTGTAGAGAATATTATCTGTGGCGTAGTTCACAGAGGGAAAACCCTGCCAGGTAGTGCCTTTATCGTAGGTCTGTTCCAGTGAGTAATTCTGAGCGATGGAGGTGGTCAGTCCTTCTCCTACATTTGCCACAGAAGCCGACAGCTTCAGGAAAGAAACCGGTGAAGGCAGCTTCAATATATCAGACAGCACCACACTTACACTTGCCTGCGGATAAAAGTAAGTATCATGATTGGCCGGCATGCTGGAGTTCTTATCTACCCTGCCCGACAGATCGAGGAACAGAAAATTTTTATAGCTGAAGTCGGTCATAAAAAAAGCACTGAGCATCTGCCTGGCGGCCGTATAGTCCTGCGCGTTATCTATCGGCTTCACGGAATTCTGCAACGTATAGATACCCGGAATAACGAGGCCACCGGCCGTATGTGCGCTGCTGTTCTGGTAGTGGATGGTTTGTACATTCACTCCTGTAGTGGCTTTCATGCTCACCTCCGGTAGCAGTGAGCGATGATAGTTGAGCAACAGGGAATTATTGATCTGGTTATAGCGGTTGGCGGTTTCTGCATAGGCGCCTACCTTGTTGAAATCGGCGCCATAGTACAAACCGGATACGGGGTAGTTGGTATGCTGATTCGTAAAGTATCCGTTAAAGGCTGTTTTTAGCTGCATATCCAGCTGATCGTTGAACTGATAAGCCATAGATGCGTAACCCGTAAATACATCCTTGTAAAAAGCTTTCTGATATTCATAGGCATTGAACCAGGGGTTGTTGTAGCGGGTATATTCCACCCATTGCTGTTGCAGCCCTTCTTTGCCGGGATACCAGTAATTTTTCAGACGGGGATCTTTGATATCAAAGTTGCTGCCGCCCCAGATAAGCAATTCGTAGATCGGACTTTCCGGCCCATAGGAAATCTGCGGATAGTTGGGGGCGTATTGTTTGTTGTAGGCCAGCTGTGCGTCTACCCGTACTTTTTTGCCGAGCTTGTAGCCCCCGGACATCATGAAGGTGGTGATACCCAGCCTGGTATTGGGAATACTACCGCGTTGATTCATCTGGGTAAAACTGAGCCGGAAATCGCCCTGTTCGTTTCTACCGGCAACGGCTATATTATTTGTAGCCAGGATACCGGTACGCAAAAAATCTTCCAGGTTGTGATTATTTTTAGCGACCCAGGGAAGCGGTACCAGGTTGCCTGCGGCATCTTTCGGACTGTCCCATTGTGTGATCAGCTGGCCTTCCAGCCGTGGCCCCCAGAGGTTATAATCATAATCGTAGGTACCGCCGCCTTTACCATCTACGAAGGCGTATTTAAAATAGTCGCCCGGGCCGTAGCTATGCTGTGCATGCGGAATAGCCACAGCGCCACTTTGCAGTTCGGTGGTACTGTTCACGGATACTTCGAAACCTTTTTTGCTGCTGGTGCCGCGTTTACTGATCACCTGGATCGCGCCGCGTGCGCCCTCCTGCCCGTACAGTGCCGCCGCAGCAGCACTTTTAAGCACAACTATAGACGCCACATCTTCTATATTGAGATCCCAGGAATCAGAGTTCACCGGCACTCCATCGACCACGATGAGCGGCTGCTTACCACGGAGATACAGTTGCGGGTCATTGTAGAGGTAACGGGAATTGCTGACAGTAAGACCGGCTACTTTTCCAAAAAGCGAGCTATAGGCATTTGCTTCGCGGGATTTCACCATCACAGAGCCTTCTATTTTCAGCTCCTGCAAGGCGTATCCCAGGGAACGGGCTTCTTTTCGTATACCCAATGCTGTTACCATTACTTCGTGGAGGTCGTGTACCTGTTCCTGTGTGGTAGCGGTAGTGGTATCTTTTGCTGTTGTGTGTGTTTTCCGGGAGATGACCACCAGTTTGTTGTCGAGAAAGCGGTAAGTCAGTGAATCACCGAGCAGTTTATCGAGGGCCTTCGACAGGGTGGCGTTACGTACTTTGAGGCTGACGGGCGCGGGGGAAATGAGCCTTGGATTGTATAGAAATCTGTATCCACTCTTTTCCTCCATGTGCGCCAGCATTTTTTCCATGCTGATATTCCGGTAGGAAAAGGTGAACTTTTGCTGTGCTGTGGCATAATTGGTTACCAGCAAAGCGATAAGCGTACAGATCACTAAAAGCGACTTCATATCGGACGCGGTCGGGACATTTAACTTCCAGCCTTCTTAATATAGATTTCTGATCCTGATTGATAAAAAGTAAAAGGTGTTGCAATCTGCAGGGCTTTCAGGGCCTCTGTTACATTCTCTTTCTGAAAGACGCCATTAAACAGCTCGTTTTCGAGAGAGGCGTCCTGGATATGAATATTTACGTTGTACCATCTTTCCATATCCTTTGTGAGAGACAGGAAAGTACGGTTCTTAAAAACCAGTTGATTGTTGATCCAGGCAGTTTCATCGCAGGAATCTGTTCCTTTTTCCAGTTGAAGAGTAGTCACAACAAGAGGTTGCTGCTGCAGACTGTCGGGGGCGCTGGCAGACCAGGCCTGTATCTTTTGTCCGGGTGCGAGGATAAGTTCCCGGGGCTGCCTGTCGGTAGAAACGGCTACTTTTCCGGCCAGCAGTACCACTTCCTGTTTATCATCGCCCGTATAGGCCTTTACGTTAAAGGTGGTACCCAATACGCGTACCTGTATATTACCGGCATGTACGATAAAGGGGTGTTGTTCATTGCCGGCTACTTTAAAATATGCTTCTCCCTGGAGAAACACTTCCCGGGCGCCGTGGGCGAAGCCATCGCCATAGGTCAGCCGGCTGCTGCTATTGAGCCATACGGTGGTACCATCCGGCAGTTGTACACTGGACCGCGCGCCTTTGCGGGTGGCAATGGTATTGTTCTCCGTTCCTTTGATACTATCTTTTGAAGGGTGGGGTTTGAACAGGAACGCTGCGGCGATGGCGATAACGGCCAGCACAGCGGCGGCCATTGCCCATTGCGGGAAACGGCGTATTTTTCTTCCGGTCACCGGTATTTCGGCCGTTTGCTCGGGATCGGCTGCTGCTTCCGGTGCATTCATCGCCGCCTCCAGGGAGGCCCAGCTATCTGCGGCCCATTCCTGGTTGTTGTTAGGGGAGAGAGATTGAGTTGTATTAACCACCTCCATCACAAAACCGGTTTCAGGATGCGCTTTGAGCCATTGTTGCAGCTCCTGCAATTCGGCTTCCGTCGCTTCCCCTGATAATTTCCTGGCTAATAATAAATCGATTCGTTCTTCCATTAATGTAAATACTGTAACAAGGACACACTTTTTGTCAAAAACCCCCAAAAAGTGTTTATAATTTGGATAAATAACCTGTTTTCCGTGGATCTCCGGTACAAAGGAATATTTCAGCACTGATCTTGCGGATGGCAATAGTGAGCTGGTTTTCGACTGTTTTGACGGAGAGGTTCAGAATTTCTGCTACTTCCCGGTATTTCAGTCCATCTTCTTTTACCATTTTGAAAATAATGCGGCATTTGGGAGGAAGTGCGGCAACGGCGCCTTCAATGCGCTGGCGTAGTTCTGCTGTAATCAGTTGCTGTTCCGGATCTGCGGTAAAATCCAGCGATGCTTCCGACACCGTATCGATATCCACATGCTGCCAGTCTTTATTCCGGCTGAAATAACTGGAGATGCCATTGCGTACGCCCACATACAGGTAAACGCGGAGATTCGCTATTTCATGAATCCGCTGACGCGAGCGCCACAGGTTCATAAATACATCGTTCACTACCTCTTCCGCAATAAATTTGCTTTTTATGTATACAAACGCAAAGTTGAGCAGTTGCGGGGCCTGGGATAAATAGAACTCCCTGAAAGCCGCCTGGTCACCTTCGTATTGGATACGACGCAACAAATCCTCCATAGCGATTTATAAAAATTCTGGTCAACACAATATAAGCAGCTCTGCTAACTTTTTACATTATTTTTATGTATCACCCATTTCCCGCCAGATACGGCAATCTTCTTACATTCGCTTTGTTATGAAGCAGAACAAATACGACGATCCATCCTTTTTTGAAAAATACAGCCAGATGCCGCGTTCGGTAGATGGTCTGAACGCTGCCGGCGAATGGCACCTACTCCGCACCATGATTCCCGCATTAAAGGATAAGCGTTTGCTGGATCTCGGCTGTGGCTTTGGCTGGCATTGCCGCTATGCGCGGGAGCAGGGCGCCCGGCAGGTAACAGGCGTGGATATTTCCGCCAGGATGCTGGAACGCGCCCGGCAAACCACACAGGACCCCGCCATTGAATATCTTCAACTGCCGGTAGAAGACATTGATTTTGCGGAAGGAACTTTTGATGTGGTGATCAGTTCACTCGCCCTCCATTATGTAGCGGCCTATGAAACGGTTTGCCGGAAAGTATTTGATTGCTTAACGCCCGGTGGCACTTTTGTGCTTTCTGTAGAGCATCCGGTATTTACAGCTATTGCGGCGCAGGACTGGTACCACGATGCTAACGGGCATCGCCTGCACTGGCCTGTGGATCAGTATCAGCAGGAAGGATTACGGAATACCCGCTTTCTCGATACAGACGTGGTCAAGTATCACCGGACGCTGGCTACGTTGCTGAATGCCCTGATCGGTGCCGGTTTCCGGATAACAGCCATATCAGAACCACAACCGGCTCCGGACGTAATAGCGGCGTATCCTGAAATGAAAGATGAAACCCGGCGGCCTATCTTTCTGCTGGTGAGTGCAGTGAAACCTGGTTGAATTTTATAATGATGAAATGTGTTTGCCCACAGGGAGCAGGTATCAGGTTGCTCTGCTCTTATAAGAAGGGGACCGCCCCATACGCTCATCCTGGCAATACAAATCACCCATCTGTAAATCCAGGGCGTCTTCTCCACCCAAAGCAGCCATGGCAAAGGATTTCCCTTCCTTTAACCCCGCTTCTTCCCTTCTCCCGAAAATATATTTTTCATTTTATACCAAATGGTATATTTTTGTATCGTCAAAAGAACGTGGGATATGAACAAGGCGGAGAAAACAAAACAGTTTATTGTGGAGATGACGGCCCCTGTTTTTAATGAAAAGGGCTATACCGGCACTTCTTTAACGGACATGACCAATGCCACCGGGCTTACCAAAGGCAGTATTTACGGCAATTTCGCCAATAAGGACGAAGTGGCCCTGGCCTGTTTTGACTACAACCTGAAAAAGGTAACCACCATTATCCGGCAGGAATTAGATAAACAAAAAACTTACCGCGACAAACTGCTGGTGTATGTGCATGTATATGAGAACTTCCTGAAACATCCGTTTCCCATAGGAGGCTGCCCCATTCTCAACACCGCCACCGAAGCAGACGATACCCATCCTTTACTGAAACAAAAAGCAACAGACGCCATTCTTTCCTGGAAAGGAGTGATCATGGACCTGATCGAAAAAGGAAAAGACAACGGGGAATTCAGCGAAGACGTAAATGCCGAACAAACGGCCCTTACCATGATCGCCACTATTGAAGGCTGTATCATGATCGCCAAACTGACCGGCAAAATGAATTACCGCAACACCATTATGCAATCTGTTGAAAAAATGGTGAACGGACTATAAACGCATTTTTTTCACTATAAATATACCGAACGGTATAATAAAACAAACAGACATGAAAACATCCGGAAACACCGTGTTAATTACCGGTGGTAGCGCTGGCATCGGACTTGAACTGGCCAGACATTTATCCGAACTTGGCAACCAGGTGATTATTACCGGCAGAGACGCCGCCAGACTGGAAAAAGCGACCCAGGCATTACCCGGCGTAAAAGGCATTGTGAGCGACGTAACCAGCGACAAAGCAGTTTGCGAACTGGTGTCCATCCTGCAAAAGGATTATCCTTCCCTGAATATGGTGATTAACAACGCCGGCCGCGCTTTTGCCTACAAACTGTCCGACGCCGCCAACGCTGCCGCCAAAGCAGTAGAAGAAATGGATACTAATTTCTTTGCTGTGATCCGCCTCACAGAAAAGTTACTGCCATTACTGCAGCAACAAACGGAAAGCGCCATCGTAAATGTAACTTCCATCGTGGCCTTTGTTCCCGGCTTGCATATACCTACCTACTCCGCCACCAAAGCCGCACTCCGGTCTTATACCCAGGCACTCCGCATCACCTTCCCGCAGCTGCATATCTTTGAACTGATGCCGCCTTTGGTAAATACAGATTTCTCCGAAGAAATTGGCGGAGCCAATGGTATCCCTCCTGCACAGGTAGCCACGGAATTCATCGCTGCACTGGAAAAAAACGAGTACGAAATACACGTAGGCAACACCGAACAAATCTATCAACTGATGCTCACTTCCCCCGCAGCGGCACTCGCAACCATGAATGCAGGAAAATAAGCAGCAAAAAAATGTCTCCATAAATATACCATCCGGTATATTAATTAACAGCAATGAAACGGACAGTACTGATCCTGGTGGTAATTACAGCAGCCATCATGGAATTGATAGATACTTCTATCGTAAATGTAGCCCTCTCGCATATGAGTGGTAACCTGGGCGCCACACTGGAAGATACCTCCTGGGTCATTACTGCCTACGCCATTGCCAACGTGATCATTATCCCCATCACAGGATTTCTGGCGGCAAAACTGGGACGACGTAATTATTATATCGGCTCCATCATCGCCTTCACCTTCTTTTCCCTGATGTGCGGACAAGCCACCAACATCTGGATGCTCGTGGTGTTCCGCTTCCTGCAAGGCATCGGAGGTGGCGCCCTCCTATCGGTTTCACAGGTAATTATCTTTGAACAGTTTCCCAAAGAAAAACAAAACGTAGCCAGCGCACTGTTTGGGGTAGGCGTGTTTATTGGTCCCACTATCGGCCCCACCCTGGGCGGTTACATCACTGAATTCTATTCCTGGCCCTGGATCTTTTACATTAACGTACCTATCGGTATCATCGTGGCCAGCGTTTGTTACATCCTGCTGAAAGAACCTGCTACCACCCCCACGTCCAAACGGATCGACTGGAACGGTATCCTGTTCCTCGCCGTAGGAGTAAGCGCCCTGCAAACTGTGCTGGAAAGAGGTGAAACAGACGACTGGTTTGAAGCTCCCTACATCACCTGGTTATCGGTCATCGCCGCCTTTAGTATTGCGTTGTTTGTATGGTGGGAACTGCGGATCAAGGAACCCGTCGTAAACCTCCGGGTGCTGAAAAGCAGGAACCTCAGCATTGCAGCGGTACTCACCTTTGTATCAGGCATGGGCATTTTCAGTTCTGTTTTCCTGACACCGGTGTTTGCACAACGGCTGCTGAATTTTACGCCCCTGCAAACCGGCATGCTGCTGCTGCCCGGCGCCTGTCTGGCTATCGGCGGACTGATCATCTCCGCGAGGTTACTGCAACGCGGCGTTTCGCCCGTGTTCCTGATCATATCGGGTATGGGATTATTCATTCTATTCAGCTGGCAGATGTCCTCATTAAACCAGGACGCCAGCGCTTCGGCAGTCACCACGGCACTGGTATGGCGGGGTGTCGGGCTTGCGCTCGTCACCGTACCCCTTACCACCCTGGCGGTATCTTCCCTCGCACCGGCCGACATCGCGCAGGGCGCCGCCCTGAACAACATGATGCGGCAACTGGGCGGTTCCTTTGGCATCGCCATGGTAAACACTTACCTCGCCAACCGCAATGCACAACACCGCTACGACCTCGTCAGTAACCTGCATACCGACAACCCAGCAGTAGCCAACCGCCTCAGCGGATACACCCATTTTTTCGCCAGCAAAGGCGCTACGGTAACGGATGCCCATCGCGAGGCTCTCAAACTGCTCGATAACTCCGTCATAAAGCAAACCACCCTGCTCAGCTTCAGTGATGCGTTTCTGCTGGTAGGATTGATATTTCTTGGCGCATTGCCATTACTGCTGATGGCATCCCGCAATAAGAAAAAGGCGGCCAATGTTATTGTAATGGACCATTAAAACAGTTGTATACAGGGGCAAACGCCCCTGTATTACCCTATGGCGGCTCATGCAAAAACATTATATTGTAATTAAAAAATGCGCCCCTTATTCTTGTCCACCCTCCTCCTTTTTGGCTGTGCTAACGCCTGTGCACAAACGCCGGAAACATCGGCAAAAGCCATTGTTAATCAGTTATTCACTGCCATGCGCAACAGCGACAGCGCCGGTATAGTGGCCTGCTTTGCACCAGGAGCTTCCCTGAAATCTGTTACGGAAGATAAAGCCGGCAACACCGTCGTTAAGGATACGCCGATTCCGGAATTTGCCTCAGTAGTGGGAAACCTGCCCGCCAATGCGGCCGATGAACGCATTGTGTTTGACAATGTGCTGATCGATGGCAATATGGCTTCCATCTGGACACCGTACCGCTTCTTTTTCAAAGGCCAGTTTTCCCATTGCGGCGTAGATGCCTTCCTGCTGGTAAAGCTTTCCAATAGCTGGAAAATCCTGCATATCCTCGATACCCGCCGTAAAGAAAACTGTATAGAAAACAAATAAAGATGCCGACGACATTTAAGTCCGCCGGCACCTGGGTTTATTGATAGAATACTGGTTGCATAAGCAAATAAAAAAAGATCACTTTCCGCGAAAAGCAACCTGTCATGTACCACGCCACCGCAGTGGAATAGCCTGGCTGTTCAATGACAACCAAGGATAAGTAACGAAAAAAGGTATTCACAACACGCCGGCCTTTCACCCGAAAGCACTGACGATTAAAAGCCATTGGCAGGTCTTCTGGCTTCCTGCTTTTCCGGATGCCTTCCCGTTCTGAAAACCAGAACAGTGGCGGGGAGTATTCACTCCGGAAAGACAATACCTGTGGCAGCAGGTATGCAGGATTACAGCTACGGGGATAGCTCCGGTATCACACCGGATTCCCTTTTAATACAAGGCGTATAAAGCCCGGTAACCAAAGCAGCCGCAAACTTAAGGGAACTAATACGAATCACCAAATAGCGCCATCTCCCTCCGTTTTGAATCGACCAAATAATAACCTACTTTTGTTCCGCAATGGTTTATGCTGCCCCATCCAGGGGTCTGCATAATTAAAAGGGAACACCGGTGTAAATCCGGGACAGTCCCGCTGCTGTAAGTCTCCTACAATGCCCGGGCATTACCAATCAGACCACTGTTGAAACATCAATGGGAAGGTCGCCCGAAGCAGAGATAAGTCAGAATACCTGCCATGCACTTATTTTTTTAAGCTTTCGTGGAATGAAGCTTGGAATACATGCAACCTGCAGGCAACTCCTGCATCTTGTCTCTTTTCCTGGTTATCTTTTTTTATTGCGAAAGCTGTTGATGTAATATTAACAGGCTATACATGAAGTGTTTCAAGGAACACGCGGGTTGGCGGAAGAAAACATCCGGGATGTTGTTCTTTATGCTCTGCTGCGGTATGCTGCGCGTACATGCACAGCAGGCAGACAGTATAAAGACCAGAGACCTCCGGGAAGTAGCTGTCACCGCTCCGCGTGCCGACCGGGAAGTAAATCCCGGTCAGAAAATGCAGGCAAAAGAGCTGGAAAGACTGGGCAGCCATTCCGTAGCGGATGCAATTCGTTTTTTTGCAGGCCTGCAGATCAAAGACTATGGCGGTATCGGCGGATTGAAAACCGTGGATATCCGGAGCATGGGCACCAATCATGTAGGCGTATTTTATGATGGCATACAGCTGGGCAATGCACAGAATGGCCAGATAGACCTGGGTAAATTTTCCCTGGACAACATGGAAGAAATTGCTCTCTACAACGGACAGAAAAGCAACATCTTCCAACCCGCCAAAGATTTCGGGTCTGCCGGCTCCATCTACATGACTTGCCTCAAACCTAAATTTGCACCCGGCGAAAAAACACATCTGCGCGGCACCATCAAAACCGGCTCCTTCGGATTGTTTAATCCATCCCTGCTCTGGCAACAAAAAGTAACAGATAAAATATCCGCCTCCTTCAGCACAGAATGGGTAAATGCTACCGGCCGCTATAAATTCCGCTACCGGAAACTCGATGACGCCGGACATGTAACCTATGATACCAGCGCCTACCGGAAAAATGGCGACATCAACGCGGTACGTGTGGAAGGCGGCTTCAATGGCATATTGAATGGCGGGGAATGGAATACTAAAATCTACTACTACCAATCCGAAAGAGGACTACCCGGCACCATAGTCAACAATGTGTTTTCGCATGTAGACCGGCAATGGGATCAGAACATTTTCATACAGGGACATTTCCGCAAAGACATTACCAAACATTACAGCATTTTACTGAATGCAAAATACGCGTACGACTATACGCGTTACCTCGCACCGGATACCGCAAGGCTGTATATCGACAACCATTACCGCCAGTACGAAATGTATTTTTCGATGGCCCATCAGTACATCCTCACCAAATGGTGGACGGTTTCCGCCTCTGGCGATTTTCAATGGAACCGGATGGATGCTGATCTCCGGAACTTCACCTACCCTACCCGTTATACCACGCTCACCGCAGCTGCCACCAACCTGACCTTTTCCCGCTTCAGCGCACAGGCCAGTTTACTGGGCACTTTTGTGAGTGAAGACGTGAAATTGAACGCAGGAGCGCCTTACCAGCAACAATTCACACCAGCCGTATTTATATCCTGGCAACCATTGCCCTCGCCCGATTTCAGGGTACGCGCCTACTACAAAAGAATTTTCCGGATGCCAACTTTCAACGATCTGTATTACACGGATCTGGGCAACAATCTCCTGAAACCGGAATTTGCCAAGCAATACGACGCTGGTATCACCTGGAATAAAACCTGGTCCAATGGCTGGCTCACACAAGCCGCCATTGAAACCGACGCCTATTATAACGAAGTCACCGACAAAATAGTGGCCGTACCCGGCGATAACCAGTTCAGATGGATGATGATGAACCTGGGCAAAGTGAAAATTAAAGGACTCGATGTGAAAGCTTCCGCCGTCTGGAAATTATTCCAACAGGTAAACTTCAATACCAAACTCACCTACACCTTCCAGCGGGCGCAGGACTTTACAGATCCCGCCGATAGCTTTTACGGCGATCAGATC
The DNA here is from genome assembly GCF_900110835.1 of Chitinophaga arvensicola. Taxonomy (GTDB): domain Bacteria; phylum Bacteroidota; class Bacteroidia; order Chitinophagales; family Chitinophagaceae; genus Chitinophaga; species Chitinophaga arvensicola. The sequence continues at coordinate 2,846,361 of NZ_FOJG01000001.1, read as the reverse complement.
ATCTATATTCCCCGGCACAGCGGATCGCTGATACTGGGCGCTGACTACAAACAATGGGAAGCCAATTACAGCTTTATCTACACCGGCGAAAGATATAACAGCAAGGAAAACAAACAGAAAAATTATGTGGAACCGTGGTATACCAGCGATCTGTCTGTTGGCAGGCAGTTTCAGCTGCAACATACCCGCTTTCATATTACGGCGCAAGTCAATAATGTGGCTAATCAGTACTATGATGTGATTTACAATTACCCCATGCCGGGAAGAAATTACCGGTTCATTTTTACCGTGAATATTTAACAGCTATGAATGTCATGATGAAACAGTTAAGAAACACAGTCCTCCCCATAGCCGCTACCATGCTGCTGTTCACCGCCTGCAGAAAAGGAGACAGCATCGTGCCACCGGAAGTAACACCGGTAGACACCGCTCATCCGCATGCTGCATACAACGGGTTTTACCTGCTGAATGAAGGCAATATGGGCAGCAATAAATCGTCCCTGGATTATTATGATTACACTACCGGCATCTATAAAAGTAACATCTACGCTACTGCAAATCCAACAGCGGTAAAGGAACTGGGAGATGTGGGAAATGATATACAGATTTATGGCAGCAAACTGTACGCCGTTATCAACGTATCCAATAAGGTAGAAGTGATGGATGTAACTACCACCAAACGCATCAAACAGATCGACATTCTTAATTGCCGCTATGTAACGTTTGCTAACGGTAAAGCCTATGTGAGTTCTTATGCAGGCCCCGTCCTGATAGAACCCAATGCCCCGATAGGACAGGTATTGGAAGTAGATACTGCTACGCTCACCATTACCCGTAAAGTAACCGTAGGCTATCAGCCGGAAGAAATGGCGGTTGTCGGCAACAAACTGTATGTAGCCAATTCAGGCGGTTACCGCGTGCCCAACTACGACCGCACCGTATCCGTGATAGACCTGAATACTTTTACAGAGATCAAAAAAATTGATGTGGCCATTAACCTCGATCGCTTAAAAGCCGACAGCGATGGCGATATATACGTGACTTCCCGGGGTGATTATTACAAAGTGCCATCCAATCTTTTCCTGATAGATACAAAAACAGATGCGGTAAAAAAAACATTTGACATCCCTGTCAGCAATCTCGCTATCTCCGGCGATACCGCCTATGTATACGGTTCTTCGTTCAGCTACATCACCGGCAAATGGACTATCTCGTATAACATGGTCAATATAAAAACAGAAACCGTGCTGAATAAAAACTTCATCACCGATGGTACGGAAAATGGCATCAAAATGCCTTATGGCATTGCCGTTAATCCTGGTACCAGGGAGATCTTCGTCACAGATGCGAGGGACTATGTATCATCCGGCACTTTGTATTGCTTTGATCCTTCCGGGAAAAAGAAATGGGCTGTCACCACCGGTGAAATACCTGCACATATTGTTTTTGTTGCGTCCAGTAAATAACCAACCATTTATTATAACTATCTAAATGCACATGATGAAAAGTAAATATCTACTCGCTGCTATGATGATGGCCGCTATTGTCAGCAGCTGTTCGAAAGACAAAGACGTGAAACCACCTGTAGAAGATCCGGAACCAACAGGTCCTTTTCAGAACAAGGTGACCAAAGTGTTTGAATACTTCCCGGCGCCCGGTCAGTTTACCAATGGCCTGCCCGTTTGGAAAACCGGCGACAGCGCCAAACAGATGGCAGATTATGCCCTCACTGCGCTGGCAAAAGAAGATATGATTTCCCTTGGTGGCTTCGGCGGCTATGTGGTTATGGGTTTCGACCATACCATCAAAAATGTACCGGGTGAATATTCCTTCATTGTATTGGGCAATGCATTTCCCAACTTTGCAGAACCGGGCGTGATCTCCGTTTCTGTGGATGTCAATAAAAATGGCTTACCGGACGATGAATGGTATGAAATTGCCGGCTCTGAATACAACAGTTCCAAGACGGTAAAAAACTACCAGATCACCTACTACAAACCAGACGAAAAGAAAGTCAGGGTGCCTAACCCGGATGATATGTATATCACCGATATGGAATACATCCGCTGGAAAGACAACAAAGGTGGTTCCGGTTACCTGTCAAGAAACATGTTCCATGACCAGCCTTATTACCCGCAATGGAAAGGAGACAGCATCACCTTTACCGGTACCAAAATGACAGATGCAAATATCAGGAACACTTCCAGTGATCCTGATCAGCCGTTCTGGATCAGTCCTGCTTTCTCCTGGGGTTATTCCGATAACCAGTCGAACGATGACGACGATGCAAAAATAAAGCTGGATTGGGCGGTAGATAAAAACGGTAAGCCGGTGAAATTATCAGGTATCAACTTCATCAAAGTGGCCACTGGTATCCGTGCAGAAGCAGGATGGTTAGGAGAGATTTCTACCGAAGTAGTGGGCGTACGCGATCTGAATCTGAAATAATGTATTTATTCTTCATAGAAGAAAGGCTGTCTTAAAAAAGACAGCCTTTCTTTTTTCCTTGACTATCTTACCGATACCGGGTGCTTATCGTCGCCAATTGCAACAAGGCTAAAAGTGCCTGTTATGGCCTTTTCCCGGGAGTACGAGTACATTTCTTCAATGTATATCTCCACCAATACCTTTACACTGGTATTACCTACTTCCGTTACTTTTCCGATCAGCTCCACAATTGTTCCCGCCGGAATAGGGCGGTTAAAATCTATTTTACCGGAAGATACAGTCACCATTTTTTTACGCGCAAAACGGGTGGCTGTAATAAATGCTACTTCGTCCATGAGCGACATAGCAGTACCACCAAAGAGCGTATCGTAGTGATTGGTGGTACTGGGAAATACCGCCTTAAAGATCCTCGTTTCCGAATGAAGAATTTTCTCTTCCAGAGTCATAGTCATATGTTATCTTTTACTTTTACAAAGTTGCTTTTACCAGTATACTTCCGCAGCTGCTACCATACCGGAGCGCGCTAAGGAATACCTGTTGTTACTTTTAATGATTACGGTAAATGCAGCAGGAAGAAATACGGAAAGGAGAAAGTAACTGGTGTTTACAAAACAGGCGCGCAGGTGAGCGGGTCACACTACGCCAACTGTTCTCTGTAAATAACCGTATACCGAAACCTGACCTGCTTCAATCCCCGAAAGCATTGTCAAAGTGAAATAAAGGCAGGTCTCCTGGCTTGCTCCGCAGGTCAACACCTTCCCATTCCTTATCGGAAACAGTGGCATTTTGTTGACCCGTTGCAGCGTATTACGCTGCAGGAAGCTTACAGTTGCGGGACAGCCTGTGATTTGCACACAGTTCCCTTTTAATCCCGCTTTTCAGCGGGAACCATTACTTGCTTCGAAGGTAATACATAAAGAACCGGGGGCGAAGATAACAAATCCCGGCCACTATCAGTGATAAGCCGCACAACCAGGCATGTTTCGTTTTCTTACAATTTTCCGGTGCCCGGATGATGGAATTTTACATCATAAAAAAAACAACACACCATGAAACAGGCAAATATTTTGATCACCGGTGCTACCGGTCACATTGGAACTACTTTGGCAAAACAGTTATCCGCACAGGGCGTCCCTTTCCGGGCGCTGGTACGCAACGCCGATAATAATACACAGACCATTGCCGCATTACCCGGTGCAGAAATCGTGACAGGCGATTTCAACGATGCCGGCAGCCTGGCGAATGCCTTACTGGGAATAGAAAAAGCGTTCCTGCTCACCAACTCTTCCGAACAGGCAGAACAGCTGCAGATCAACTTTGTGGAAGCAGCCATCCGCAGCGGGCTTCCACATATCGTAAAGCTGTCGCAACTACACGCCAGTGCCGCCTCTCCGGTACGTTTCCTGCGCTATCATGCCGCTGTGGAAGCAAAGATCCGCTGGTCCGGCATCCCGTGGACCTTCCTCCGTCCCAATTTATTCATGCAGGGCTTAATGGGATTCAGGGACTCCATTGTACACCAGGGAAAATTCTTCGCTACTGCCGGCGAAGCCCCTATCAGTATCGTAGATACCCGCGATATTGCTGCGATTGCTGCCGCCGCCTTAACCACCGCCGGCCATGAAGGCCGCGTCTATGATATCACAGGGCCGCAGTCGCTCACCCATACCCAGCTGGCGGCTATCTTATCCGATGCCCTGGGAAAGCCCGTTCAATATATTAATGTCACCGATGAACAATTACTCCCCGCCTTGCTGCAGGCAGGTTTCCCTGCCTGGCAGGCCGAAGGACTGATAGAAGACTATGCACATTATGCCCGTGGCGAAGCCGCAGCAGTATCCAATGCCGTCGCCGAAGTAACCGGTAAGCCCGCCCGCGATTTCGCGGGCTTCGTGAAGGAATATGCACCGATGTTCTTATAAATTAGAGGGGAGCGCCTTCGGCGCTCCCCATTCCAAAAAAAAGCCCCATATTTTCCGCCAATTCCGTATTTTACTTACAAATCGAGAAGCCAGTGAGCCATGAAGAAGCTGTTCTGTTACAAAAACTGCAGCAGGGAGATACCGAAGCGTATATTACCTTATACAATCAGTACTACCCTTCCCTTTATACTTACATTCTCCACTTCATTCATGTACCGGAATTAGCGGAGGATGCACTGCAGGAAGTGTTTGTAAAGATTTGGGAAGTCAGGGAGCGGATAAGGCCTGAATTATCATTCAGCGGCTACCTTTACCGTATTACCCGCAATCATGTATTCAAATTACTTAAGAAAATTACGGCCGACGAAGCACTGCGCCTGCAGGTAATGCAGGGATTGCAGCAGCAAACCGAAGATGCCGACACGCAATTGCTGTGGAAACAATATGAATCATTGCTACACGAAGCCATTGCACAACTCCCCCCACAAAGACAGAAAGTATTCCGCCTTTGCCGGGAGGAAAGTAAAAGTTATGAGGAAGTAGCCATAGAACTGGGCATTTCCCGCAATACCGTAAAAGAACATATGGTGCTGGCTATGAAAAGCATCAAGTTCTTCTTCTACACCAATACAGACGGCATTCTGCCCGTTCTCTTTTTTTCCACCCTGTTGCTGGACACCTCCCGTCCTTAATTTTTTTTTATCCTGACCCACCCTGTTTGTTTTTTTTAGGATAGTATATATATGCGCATGAACAGGAACAAGGAATATTATGAATTATTGCTGCAACGCTGGCAAACACGGACCTGTAGTCCGCAGGAAGCCATTGAGCTGATGGACTACCTCCGCCGGGAGGAAGCCAACCGCCTTCTCCTGCACGAAATGCAGCACGCTTTCGGCCAGGTAAAGCCGGATCACCGTTCTCATGCCGGCGAACCTGGCGACAGGGTCCGGAAAGAGCTGCTAAAGCATATCCAGGGCGCCCCGGTGATCCCACTGACTGCTCCCCGGAAAAAACCGGGATCTTTCCGCCTGGCCGCAGCAGCAGCCATACTGGTAGGTCTTTCCCTGCCAGCCGCCTATTTCTTCCTCCATCAATCCAAAACGCCGGCTCCCGTTGCCGCCGTTATTGCACCCGCCGCAGATATAGCACCGGGCCAGCACAAAGCCGTACTGACCCTCGCCAACGGAGAAAAAATCATACTCGACAGCGCCGGGATGCAGCAACTGGCCCAACAGGGCAACAGCACCGTACTGCACCAGGGTGGACAACTCGTATATGTTGCCAGTAAAGATGCCGGAACTACCCCCATTTATAACACACTGACCACCGCCGCCGGGGAAACCTACCCGCTGGTAATGGCCGACGGCAGCAGGATCTGGCTGAACGCGGCCTCTTCCATCCGCTTCCCCGCCACCTTTGCAGGCAATGAACGCAAAGTGGAACTCAGCGGCGAAGCCTATTTTGAAATTGCTGCCGATGCACACCGGCCCTTTCGCGTACAGGTAAAACAAATGACGGTAGAAGTACTCGGCACTCATTTTAATATCAACTCCTATACAGACGAAGCTACCATCAATACCACCCTGCTGGAAGGCGCTGTAAAAATAAACAGCGATCAACACAGCATACAACTGGCCCCCGGGGAGCAATCCCAGCTGAGCGCCAACGGACAGATAAAAAAAGTAACCGGCGTCAATACCTCGGAAATAGTTGCCTGGAAAGATGGCTACTTCCAGTTTGAAAGCGCCGACCTCACCACCGTACTACGGCAGTTTGCCCATTGGTACGATGTGGAAATTATATACGAAGGCCCCGTGAAACCCAGGAAATTTTTTGGGATGATCAGCCGCCGGAGTACCCTGATGAACGTATTAAAAATGCTAAATGCCAATGATGTCCATTACAGATTAGAAGGAAAAAAACTGATCGTCGAAGGCGATCAGCAGTGAACAGTCATATCAGCCAAAATATAGCAGCAACCAAAGGAACAATGATTTTTTAAGGAGATCGCACAACCAAACCATTTGTCTAATCAAAACTCAGCACCAGTATGCAATTAAGTACTATTGCCAGTGCCCGGCGTACATCGCACCGGCGTCTAACAAAACATCTGAAGGTCAGTCAGCTGCTGGCCCTGTTGTGTTTCGCCGCCACAACACCTGTATACGCCGCCAGCCACCCCGACCAGGTTGTAAGCCTGTCTATGAAGAATGCGTCTGCAAAAGATGTATTCCGGGAAATCAACAAACAAACCGGCCTGAATATCCTGGCAGACGAAGCCCTGCTGGAGAAAAGCGGCAGAGGCAACATCGTCGTAACCAACATGCCTGTAAATGATGCGCTGAACATCTTCCTGCGTAATCAACCCCTTACTTACGCCATTGAAGGAGGCGCTATTATTGTAAAAAATAAGCCGCTCCTTCCACCGGCCAGCACACCGCCGCCACCGGTAGAAATACATGGCGTGGTCACCACCGACAAAGGCCAGCCCCTCCCCGGCGCCACAGTAACGGTAAAAGGCACCAAAACCGGTACCGTTACCAATGCCGATGGCAGCTTTAAAATCAATGCCAACCCGGGTGAAACCCTGGAAATTTCTATGGTAGGCTTCAAAGCCTGGTCCGTGAAATTTGATGGCAAAAACACCAATTTCAAAGTGACGCTTTCAGAAGAAGTATCCAACCTCACCGACGTAGTCGTAGTAGGGTATGGTACCACCAAAAAGAAAGACCTCACCGGCTCCATCAGCTCCGTATCCAGCGAGGATATGAACATCGGTGGCGTTACCAGCAACGCAGCACAGGCCATACAGGGCCGCGCAGCCGGCGTACAGGTAAGTCAGTCGAATGCAGCGCCAGGCGGACAAACCATCGTGCGTATACGCGGCGGTAACTCCATTAAATCGACCAACGAACCATTATACGTGGTAGATGGCTTCCCCTCTGAAACCGGAAAGGACATCAACCCAAATGATATCGACGATATCCAGATCCTTAAAGACGCCTCTTCTACCGCTATCTATGGCGCACGCGGCGCCAACGGCGTAGTAATGATCACCACCAAAAGAGGTAAAAGCGGCCGTGCCGCTATCCAGTATGATGGCTACTACGGTACACAAAGAATCGTCAAGGAATTCGATAAAATGAATGGCCTGGAAAATATGCAGGTCACCAATGCCAAAGCCATCGAAAAAGGACAGCCTGCCTATTACTCAGCCGCAGATCTGGCCAGCGGCCGGAACAACGACTGGTTTAAACTGGCTACCAGACCAGGTATGGTGCAAAGTCATAACCTCAGCGTCAGCGGTGGTACTGCGGAAGACCGCGTTGCATTATCCGGCAGTTACTTCAAACAGGATGGCGCCCTGAAAAACACGTCTTTTGAAAGGTATTCTGTGAGACTCAATTATGATAAACAATTTACGCCCCGCTTTAAAACCGGTGCCAGCGTTTATGCATCACACGCTTATACCAATTTCAAAACCTATGATGGAAACATTGTACCGTCGAACGTGATGTATGGCGTCATCACAGCATCTCCGGCCATTCCGTTATACAACGACGACGGTTCATACGCCCGGTTTAAAGGAAGGGACAACCCACTCGCATGGCTGATGGCACCGACCAACGACCGCTATGAAAATAAAGTCACCATCAACGCATACGCCGACTACAAAATCCTGGAAGGATTCAATTTCAGGGTAAACGGCGGAACTGAATATACCACCACCAAAGAAGGCACCTATCTGCCCCGCGACCTGGTAGATGGTGAAAAAGTACAGGGTAAAGCCAGTGTAAACGATGTGGCCATGACCCGTAACCTGGTTGAAGCCTATTTCACTTACAAAAAAGTGTTTAACCTGATCCACTCCCTCAACGTAGTGGCGGGTGTTTCCTACCAGTCGGATCAGAGCCAGCGGCACTACTCCCAGGTACAGAAATTCAGCACCGACGCCTTCCTGTATCATAACCTCGACGCAGGTACAGAAAGATTATCCAGCACCAGTTTAACCATTCCTTCTAAAATGGCTTCCGCCTATGGCAGAATCAATTACTCTCTGAAAGATAAATACCTGGCTACTTTCACCGTGCGCAGAGATGGATCTTCCCGTTTTGGTGGTAACAACCGTTTCGGGGTATTCCCTTCCGGGTCGCTGGCCTGGAGAGCAGGTGAAGAAGATTTCATCAAAGATCTCAACGTATTCTCCAACCTGAAAGTAAGAGGCGGTTATGGTGTAACCGGTAACGACCGCATCGGGGACTACATTTATATGTCGCTCTTCGGCCCTACCAACGTTTCACTGGGTGAAGGCAGCTCCAGCTATGGCGGAACCGTTATAACCCGCTTACCAAACGAAGACCTCCAATGGGAAAGCACTGCACAACTGGATCTCGGTATAGATATGGGCTTTTTCAACAATCGCGTAAATGCTACGATCGACTACTACCGCAAAAAAACCAATAAGCTGATCTTTGATATGCCGATTGGCGACTGGAATGGTTTTGCCACGCAGACCGTCAATGCCGGCAGCATCGAAAACAAAGGGATTGAATTATCTGTGACCACAGAAAATATTGTGAACCATGCCTTCACCTGGAATACTACGGTGAACATTGCCTACAACAAACAAAATTGCCTGGATCTCGGTGGCCGTCCTTATGTGATCACACAAACCGCGAACCTGTATGGCGGCCGTGGTATGGACTTTACCAAACTGGAGCCAGGAAGGGAACTGAGTACTTTCTATGGTTACATTTATGATGGCGTGATCAAAACCGGTGAAGCACATCCGGCCCAACCTTCTTCCAAACCAGGTGATCCGAAATTCAAAGACATCAGTGGTCCCAACGGAAAACCAGATGGTATCATCGATGCCAACGACCGTACTTACCTCGGCCATGCCAACCCGCATTACATTTATGGTATCAACAACAACTTTGCCTACAAAGGTTTTGAGCTGAATATCTTCCTGCAGGGCGCACTGGATTACAGCCTGTACAACGGTACCGGCCTGGTACTGGAATCAGGTCCCGGAAAAGCAGCCCTGAACAGGTGGACTACCACCAACGAGAACACCGATATCCCCAGAGATGGCTATGCCATTGCTTATGGTGGTATGATGAACTCCCGCTTCGTGGAAAATGCTTCTTACCTGCGTTGTAAAATGCTGATGCTGGGATACAATATCCCCGTAGCCAAAACCTTCCTGAAAAGCCTGAGAGGCATTAAGGTATATGGCTCTGTACAGAACTTATTCACTATTACAAAATATACAGGATCAGACCCGGAAGTAAACAGTAATCTCAACAGCAGCGGCAGCAACGCCAACCTCTCATCCGGATTGGACTACACCGCTTTCCCTGCTTATCGCACTTTTACAGCCGGTCTTAAATTAAATTTCTAAACCTGTAAACTCCGGATCAAATGAAATACGCATATATCGCATTAACCACCCTGCTGCTGGGAGCCAGTTCGTGCAAGAAGATGGTGGAACCAAAAGTATACAGTTATCTTACAGATGCCAACGCATTCCTCACCCTGAGCGATGCCAAGGCTGCAGTGAATGGCGTTTATTCCAGACTTAAACAACCCAGTGGTAAATCGGATGCCTGGATGTACTATGCCGGTTTCCAGGTAACTATTTCTGACCTGACCACCGATATCGGTCATGCCAGCTCCGGCGGCGACGTAGGACTGATGGCGGATTGCCAGTGGGCGCCAGCCAACACTTACCTGGCCTTCGCCTGGCAACACCAGTATAAACTGGTCACCGATGCCAACATCTCCCTGTATTATATTCCTAAAATGACCAGTCTTACAGATGCACAGAAAGATCAGTTCACCGCTGAACTCCGCTTCCTGCGCGCACTGGGCTATGTGGATCTCACCGATGCTTTCGGACCTGTGATCCAGGTAACCGAAGAAACAGTGGCTAAAAATATTGCTGCACCAGATTATGAAGCTGCATTGCCCACCACACCGGTAGCAGAGATCAATAAAATGATCATCAGCGACCTGGAATTTGCTGCTTCACATCTGCCCGCCAACTACCTGAGCAATCCTATCTATTCTTCCAATGACATAGGACGTGCCACCAAAGGCGCTGCCATGTCTTTGCTCTGCAAACTGTACATGCGCGAACATGAATGGCAGAAAGCACTGGACCTCACCACCGAGATCATGAAACTGGGTTATGGCCTCTATCCTTCCTATGCAGGCTTATTCGCAGAGAAAAACAAATGGTGCCAGGAAAATATCTTCAGCGCATTGGCTGATCCGCTGGTAGATGCCGTAGAAATCATGAACCACTTCGGCCCGATCAACAACCCACAGGTAACAGACCGCTGGCAGTACTTTGCTGTCACCTGGTACTTCTGGAATACCTACGCGGCCAACGACGATCGTAAACAGATGTTCTATTACGATTACATCGGTACCGATGGTTTGCATTACATGCAGGCGCCCACCGGACAAACCAATCCGCCGGATGGTTTCTACTACATGCCGGATGTAGCCACCACCAAATTTGCAGATCCGAAAGGCTCTACTACCTACTACGACGGGCACGTATTCCCGATCCTGCGCTATGCTGATATCCTGCTTTGCAGGGCCGAAGCATTGAATGAACTGAACGGTCCTTCTACGGAAGCCATCGGGCTGATCAACCAGGTAAAAGACCGCTCCCACGCCACTAACCTGGGCGCTCCGGGTACCTTCACCAAAGAAACCCTCCGCGATGCAATTTTACAGGAACGCGGCTGGGAATTCTTCTTTGAGTGCAAACGCAGACAGGACCTGATCCGCATGGGCAAATATGAAAGCGTGGTCAATAAATACCTCTCCGCAGTAGGAAAAGTGCCGTCTATTCAGATCGCACGTGATAAGTATTTCTCTTATCCACAGGCACAGGTAGATCTTAACAAAAGCCTCAGCAACAGCGGCCGCCGTTAATACTTTTCTAAATGATTCAATAGTGAAAATGATCACATGGAATAATACAAAACGCTTGCTGCCATTGGTGTCAATGGCAGCGGCGTTTCTGCTGCTGTCATCCTGCGGCTCCTCCGGTGGAAACGACATCGTATCCATTACGCTCAATTCACAGGGTCAGAATGCCGTCAAGGTGAAAACAGATATTATCTGTACAGATACCGTAGATGCAGCCGTGGAATACTGGCATAAAGGACAGGTAAAACATGATACCACGTTGCTGTCTGTACACCAGCTGCATCATGCTATCGTGCTCACCAACCTGCTACCCGCAACGGCATACGAATACCGCACTCTTACCGGCCACGGAAAGAACCTGTATCCAAGCAAAGTGTATACTTTCAACACCTCCGACTTTCCCGGCTGGATGAAAGATATGTTCACCGTAGTATGCCCGGATAGTTCACGCCTGCCCGCCACTTTCCGCAAAGGCTACGTAATGCTTACCCGCCGCGAAGATCCCGGTGTGCTGTTCCTGCTGAATGCCAAAGGCAGCATTGCCTGGTATCACCAGGTAAGCGGCACCGGCTTCAAAGTAGCCCGCTTCACAGATCACAATACCTTTCTTACCCTCCTGGGCGGCCCTGGCTACGAAACCAGCTATGGCGACCAGATCCTGGAACTCTCCATCACCGGCGATACGCTGGCCAATCTCAAAAAAGGACAACAGGATTTTAAACAGACCATTCACCACGAAATACTGTTGAATCCTGACAATCATTTTGTGACGCTGTGTGTGGAAGAAAAAATCTATGACCTGAGCAGTAAAGGCGGCAGCAAACAGGACACGGTAAAAGGCGACGGCATTCTTGTGCTGGACAGACAAGGCAAACAGGTATGGAAATGGACCGTATTTGATGCACTGAATCCCCTCGATGATAAAAACATCTTACAGGAAAAACAGGACTGGATGCACGCGAACTGTATTGCGTTCGACAAAGACGGTAACTACCTCATCTCTTTTTACAACAACGGACAGATCTGGAAGATAGATGGCCGCACCGGTAAACGGATGTGGATCTTCGGAAAGGGAGGCGATTTTGAGATGCCTGCCGAAGCCCTGTTCGACCAGGCACATGGCCTCCATATCAATGAACACGGCGAACTGATGTTCTTTGACAACGGCGTGAGTAAAAAAACATCCCGGACACTGGCTTTTACATTGGCGGAAAACGAAAAACAGGCACATCTCACCATCAATACCAAACTGCCACCGGAGAACTATAATGAAAGAATGGGCAGCAGTTATTTAGTGGCAGATACGACCCTGCTGCAATGCGCCACCAAGCGCAATACCGTGATACTGACCAATTTTGAAGGCCGGTTTCTCTGGCTGCTGAAAATGGGTATGTCGTCTTACCGCGCCTCCTTTATTCCAGCTGAAAGACTGGCTCCTTACCTGGATCAACCGGGTTACTAACTTAAAACAACAACACATGAAGCATATTATCGTGATAAGTCTGATCAGTTTCACAGGAATAGCCGGTTTATCTTCCTGTGGATCTTCTGTAACGGGAGAAGTAAAAAGCAATGCTCCTGTGGTGGCCAATACGGAGCCATATATCACCGTCGATACCACGCTGATCCCGGCCGATCAGTTTGGCGAATCCGTGAAATATGGCCGGGAACTGATGCTCCATACCGCACAGCTGATAGGTCCCGATGGCAGCGCCGGTAAATACCTCGGCAATAAAATGAACTGCACCAACTGTCACCAGGATGCAGGCACCAAAGCCTTTTCCTTTAACCTGATGTCATCACACGATCACTACCCGCAATACCGGGGCAGGGAAGGGAAAGTACTCACCCTCGCCGAAAGGGTCAACAACTGCGTAACACGCCCGCACAACGGTAAGCCGTTACCGCTGGACAGCAAGGAAATGGTGGCCTTCCTCTCTTATTTCAAATGGTTAAGTGGCTTCGTACCAAAAGACAAGCCCTTCAAAGGCTCCAAAAACCTGCACGTTACTTTCCCGGATGTAGCCGCCAATCCTGAAAACGGCGCCGTATTGTATGAAACCAACTGCTCCCGCTGTCATGGTCCCAACGGGGAAGGACAATGGGCCGCCGATAAAAGCACTTATGTATACCCGCCACTCTGGGGCGCCAGCGCCTATCAGCCCGGCTCCAGTATGCACCGGGTCATCAAACAGGCGGAATGGCTGAAAAACAATATGCCCTACGATAAAGTAGCCGAAGGCAAACCTTTCCTGACGGATAAGGAAGCCATGGATATTGCCGCTTTTGTAAACAACGACAAACTGCATCCCCGGCCCAATCCTAAAAGCTTCGATTATCCGCATATAGCGGAAAAAGCGATCGATTACGACCACGGTCCGTTTGCTGATACCTTCTCCGTGGCACAGCATAAATTTGGTCCGTATCAGCCTATTATCGACTATTGGAAAGCCAAAGGCCAGAAGCCCGTGTATTAAATACCGGAATAGACAAACTCGATCAGGCCCCTTCTTATTAATGTCTTATTTTTGCAGGGATAGTGAGGCGCGCGCGCTTCACCCCTGCGACTTAATAGTAGAAAATTTGAAGGAATGGTTGTTAGTAAGAATGAAACCGGCTATACCCGTAAACAGGAAATCGTGAACGGGTTGATCCACGGATTAGGAATTATTTTTGGCGTAAGCGCCTTACCCATGCTGGCAGGCATTGCCGCTACTCACAACAATACACCCGGTATTGTAGGCGCCTGCATTTATACCTTCTGTTTTATATTGTTATTTACCAATTCCACCATTTATCATTTATCGCAGGAACTGGCCGTAAAAAAGCTGTTCCTGATCTTTGATCATATCAGCATTTACTTTTTAATTGCCGGTACCTATACGCCTTTCCTGCTGGTGTATATGAATAATGCCTTTGGGATCACGTTGTTGTCGATTCTCTGGGGGCTCACGCTGGTAGGCGTTTTATTCAAGACCTGGTTTACGGGAAAATATGATATTGTGTCTACCATCATTTACCTGCTGATGGGCTGGATCATGGTATTCGGCGGCCGTCGCTTTTTTGATACCCTTCCCTTGCCCGTGATCATTATGCTGGCCATTGGCGGCGGCTTATACACGATCGGTGTGATCTTCTATATCTGGGATAAATACAAATACACACACGCCGTATGGCATTTGCTGGTGCTGGCTGCAGCGGTTTGTCACTATGTAGCCGTATTACTGGCCATGTAAGATACCGGGAGGAATTATCAGCCACTTAATCCCGGCTGGTAATTCTTTTCTGCCCACATTTTTTTCCGGTAATCCGTAGGATTGATACCGGTGTATTTTTTGAAAGTCCGGTTCAGGTGACTTTCGTCTGTAAAGCCCAGTTCCTCCACAATTTCGCTCATCCGCATATCACTGTACTGCAGGCGGGTTTCCACGAGTTTCAATTTGTAATTGGTTACATATCGCTGGATACTTTCTCCGGTCAACTTCTTCACATATTCACTGACATAGTGCTGGGAAAGATTAAAGCGGCTGGCCAGTTTCTCCGTACGCAGGTTTTCCGGGTAGTAGATATTCTGATGAATATAACTCAGTATTTCATTCGGCAGGTCGTTGCTCATCCCGCTTTTCTCTGTAGTGAGCATTGTTACATTGCGCGCCACGATAGTGATAATAGTATTCACCAGCTGCTGCACCACCTCATTCCGCAGTGATTGTTCCTTCTGTGACTCCAGTATCAGGGCATTGATCAGCGCCCTTACAATGGGCTTATCGTCTTCATTGCGCAGGATACATCCGGGAAAGCGGTTATTATGGAAAATATACTCCAGTTTGCGCGCCCAGTCGCCCAGGTGACTGTTGGAATTACCACTGCGCTGTGCCTCCAGGTAAATACCATTAAACCGGATAAATAAAAAGGCTGTCCGGGTTTTGATCCGGGTATATTGCACATCCTGTGGCTGTAGCAGGAAAAGATTTTCAGGGCCGTATTCAAACGTATGCTGGTTATTGTGGAAGTTGCCCGTTCCTTTCAGGATATACACCAGCTCAAAAAAACTGTTCCGGTGCTGCCCGATGGGACACACATCTTCCTCTGCAAACAGGATGTCGAATGGTTTATAAAGCGTCTTTACTTCCATAACCTCAGATTGTACAAAACCTACCCCTGTTCGTACAAGGGCACCATTGCAAATTTATTCGAATTTTGAGTTATCAGATCACAAAAAACAAATTTAACGATATGAAAGCAATCGTATTAAAACAGTTAGGCGGTGCAGAAAACCTCGAACTCAAAGACATTCCCGTACCGGCCATAAAAGATAAAGAAGTACTGGTACGCAATCATGCCATCAGCATTAACCCGGTAGATATCTTTGTAAGAACAAATGAAGGGGCGCTGAACAATATCCTGAAACCAGCCGCCGGCGAGGATATTATACTGGGCTGGGATATTTCGGGAGAAGTGACCGCCGTAGGTGCACAAGTGACCGGATTTAAGCCAGGAGATGCCGTATTTGGTATGGTCAACTTTACGGGTCACGGCAAAGCCTATGCAGAATATGTGGCAGCACCGGCCAGCCACCTGGCGCTGAAACCTGCCAACACCTCCCACGAAGCAGCCGCAGCAGCCACCCTGGCCGCACTTACCGCCTGGCAGGCACTGGTAACACATGCGCACATCAAAAAAGGCGATAAAGTACTGATCCACGCCGCAGCCGGTGGCGTAGGCCACTATGCCGTACAGATTGCCAAACATTTTGGTGCCTATGTCATCGGCACCTCTTCCGCTGCGAAAAAAGAGGCCGTATTGCGTTTCGGAGCTGATCAACATATCGACTACAACAGCCAGACCTTTGAAGAACTGGTCACCGATGCCGACATTGTACTGGATTCCATTGATATCCCCGGTCACCTGGATCGTTCCCTGGCAGCCGTAAAAGATGGCGGTCATCTGATCAGCATCCGCGTATTTTTCGACGATGCACAAAAGCAAAAAGCGGCCGACAGGAACATTCATATTGAAAGAATGTATGTTACCTCCAACGGGGAACAGATGCAGTCTATTGCCGCCCTGCTGGCATCCGGGGAACTACATTCTGAAGTAGCAAGCGTGTATGCTTTCGAAGATATCGCAAAAGCCCATGAGCAGGTATCTACCGGAAAAACACAAGGGAAGGTAGTAGTAAAAATATAAACACCATCACATAAAAAATCCTCTCCCGCCTTTCAGCCGGAGAGGATTTCCAATGCAAAAAAATTATCAACAAGCAAACAGCAAATCGTATAGTCGTTCCCGTTTTACCAGAATTTCACATAGATCACAGACAACAGCAGCAATATGGTAACAATCAGAATAACCGAAGAAGGTTTCAGTTTAAACATCTCATAGTCCAGCGCAAATGCTTTGGCACTGATCTTTGGTCCCGCCAGGCTGATCGCCACCATTACCAGTACCGTAGTCAGGAAAGACCATCCCAGGCTGATAAAGAAAGGAATTTCATATTCGCCTTTGGCATTGTGAAATGCAGAATAAAGAATCGTTTCCGGGCCAAACACACTCACCGCTACCTGGTTGAAAAACAACGACGCGGCGAAACCCGTGATAATACCCGCAATAGCTGCGGTGCCACTGGTTCTTTTCCAGAACATCCCCAGAATAAACGTGGCAAATACACCCGGACTGATAAAGCTGGAATACTTCTGTACAAACGTATAACCACCAGCCCCGCCAATATCCAGCAGGTCGTTCCAGGTAAAGATCACACCGATGATAATAGCTACCACAATGGTAAACCGGCCGATCCAGACAAGCCGTTTTTCATCGGCCTGTGTATTGATATATTTCTTGTATACATCCAGGGTAAAGATCGTGGAAATACTGTTGGACTTGCCCGCCAGGGAGGCCACAATGGCGGCGGTAAGCGCGGCAACAGCCAGTCCTTTCAAACCCGCCGGCAGCAAGGTAAGAATGGCGGCATAAGCGCCATCTTTATGCCCGCCTTCCAGTTGTGGCAGATGCCCGTGCTGGTATAATACATACGCCACAATACCAGGCAACATCACGATCACCGGCATCAGTATCTTTAGCAAACCGGCAAATAAAATACCGGTGCGGGCGGTTTGCAGATCTGCCCCCAAAGCGCGTTGTGTGATATATTGGTTACAACCCCAGTAGTTGAGGTTACTGATCCACTGACCGGCCATATACATACCGAAACCAGGCAGGATCAGGTACTTATTGACATAGTCCTGCGGAGCCCCTGCAGCAGGCTTTTTCAGCATCATGTGAAAATGGTCGGGCGCTTCCTGCATCAGGATGTTAAATCCTGCGAGCACATCTTTCCCCATCCCGAATTTTTCACTCACTACGGTGAGCGCCATCCAGGTAGTAGCGAGGCCGCCGATAATTAACACGCCTACCTGTATTACATCGGTATAACCAATCACTTTCATCCCGCCCAGGGTAATGATGACGGAGAAGATGGCCAGGGCCACCATCACTTCATGGAAGTAAGCACCGCCCAGCAGACCATTGATGGCCAGGGCGCCCAGGTACAGGATAGAAGTTAGGTTAACAAACACATATAAAAACAACCAGAATACGGACATAATCAGCGCTACCGTTTCATTGTAGCGCGTTTTCAGGAACTGGGGCATGGTGTAGATCTTGTTTTTGATATACACCGGCATCAGGAATACAGCCACAATGATCAATGCTGCAGCCCCTACCCATTCATACACCGATACGGCAATGCCTACAAAGAAGCCATCACCACTCATCCCGATAAACTGTTCTGCTGAAATATTAGAGGCAATAATGGAGGCGCCAATGGCCCACCAGGTGAGCGATCCCTCTGCAAGAAAAAAACTTTTCGATTCGCTGACAGCGCCTTTCTTCTTCTTTTTATAAATCCAATAACCGTAAGTCGCAACAATCACAAAATACAATGCAAATACCAGGTAGTCTTTTAAGACAAGTTGATTACTCATAAGTGGAGCGGTTGATCAGCAGTTTTTTATTAACGTGGGTGGAAATACCTGGATATAAGATAGCACTTTCGGGCGTGTAAAAAAAGGGTTACCGGACATCGCTGCACCGGTAACCCCTGAATATCACTGTTCAAAATTTCAATGTAGATGGCAGATACTTTGCCACCAGATCTTCATAATAAGGCTTCAGCACCTTCCAGTCGGGAGGCGTAGGGCTCTTGGAATAAAGATCATACGGATTAAAAAGATCTACCCATTTAAACATTTCTACGTCATGTGCATTCATCAGGTGCCCGTAGGCATGTTCCCGGTGCTGCGGGTAGAAAGAATGGTAACGGAGCATATACAGCGCCGGTTCCGGCAGATGCGGCTTCATCATCTGGTAAATGTATTCATCATGTCCCCAGCTGAGATGTACCTTGTCGAGACCGCAGTTTGGTTCGTATACACCGTATTTGGTGTTATAATCCGGGTTGTTGATATCCGGATTATTTTTGAAGAACTCCGGAAAAACAATCTTGTCAGAAAAAGCGCAACCTACGGGGAAGGTATCTCCTACCACAGCCCATTGCGGTTCACCAAACAGGCATAATACTTTGCCCATATCGTGAAATAAGCCGGTGAGCACCATCCAGTCCGGATGACCATCCGCACGGATAGCTTCCGATGTTTGCAACAGGTGCTGGAACTGATCCAGGTCCGTATCCGGATCGGAGTCGTCTACAAGTTGATTCAGAAAATCAAACGCCTCCCAAACCGACATTTCTCTTTTATTGAAAGACAGGAATTCCTGTTCTTTTTGTTTTACAAAAGCGTACGACTGGTACGTATGATTCAGGCGGTAGAACTCCTTCACGGTATCACGTGGCGGTGCTTCATAATTCCGGAATTCAGTCTTGCTTTTTTCTTTATTGATATTGGCGGGATCAGGGTAGCGTTCTAACAGATCATCTTCCCATTGATCCAGTGAAGCAAGTGGTGCGGGGTTAGGTTGCCCGTTAACGTTATCCATCTTATCAGATTTTAAAAGTTCGTGGAAAAGCCAGTAAATATCCTTTTCTAAATATGCGATCTTTTTAAAAATGTTCCGCATAATAGAATAACTTTATTTACTTAACCGATTAAGTAACACGGGCTATTATATGGAAAATGTCACGATCCGGATGCTGGCGGAAAGGTTGCAGTTATCTACAGCTACCATTTCAAAAGCACTGAGCAACAGCCATGAAATCAGTGAAGAAACCAAGCAACGGGTGCTGGCACTCGCGGCGGAACTGAATTATGTGCCTAATCCATATGCCAGCAGTCTGCGTAAAAAATCCAGTCATACTATTGCTGTGGTGATCCCTGAAGTGGCCGACAGCTTCTTTGCAGAGGCCATCAACGGCATAGAAAGCGTGGCGCAGGACAAAGGTTATCATGTACTGATTTACCTGACGCATGAAAGTTTTATGAAAGAACAGGCTATCCTGAAAGATTTTCAGAGTGGCCGGGTAGATGGCGTACTCATTTCCGTAACCACCGAAACCACAGCTGCTGCGCACGGGCTGGCTCAACTGGCTAAAGAAATTCCCCTGGTATTTTTTGACAGGGTCTGTGAGGAAGTCACCGCCGCCCGGATTACCACCGACGATACCATTGCCGCCTACAACGCCACCTCGCATCTCATTGCCGGTGGTTGCCGTCATATCGGCCTTTTATCGGCTTCCCGGCAGTTATCTATCAGCAACCGCCGGGCAGAAGGATTTCAGCAGGCCCTTGCGGCGCATCAGCTGCCGCTCACGGCCGCCAGTGTGCTGCATTGCTCCAACGATCCGGTAGCCACGCAACAAGTGCTGCAAACTGCGCTGCAACAACATCATTATGATGGCCTGATTGCTACCACAGAAAAACTCGCCACCGCTGTTTACCAGGCCTGTGAGGCCCTATCACTGAACATTCCCGGCGATATACAGGTGATCGGCTTCTCTAACCTGAGCACCGCCCGCTTTCTGCATCCCTCGCTCACCACAGTATCACAACCCGCTTTTGATATGGGCAAAGCTGCGGCCACCCTGCTCTTCCGGGCACTGAAAAGCAGCAGCTTCCCGCTAAACGAGCAGCAGCAGGTTATTCCATCTTCCCTGATTGTCAGGAATTCTACAAAAGCACATTAATATCAGGTAGCCAGACAGCTATCCCGCAACATTTTCATGTAAGCCATGCCTTTTTCACGGGCAAAATTCACATTGCGTTCGGGGATCTTTTCGGGATGGGGATAATGCTGCAGCGCCTTTTCGATTTCTTCCTCCCTTAAAAGATGCAGCATCGGATAGATGGACCTGTTGGTATAATTGGCGGCATCCTGCAGAGAAGAGCCTGCAAACTGGTATAACGGGTGAAAACCCGCGATCTGGTAAATACCGGTATATTTCTGCTGACGGATCATTTTCTCCGTAACCGCCACCAGGTCAAGATAATCGCGGAATACAGGAAAACCATCCGGAAAAATAAGGAGCGTGGTAGCAATCGCCGGATCCTTGTCCAGCAGCCGGCATTCAGCCAGCAACTCATCATTGGCGGCCTTCAACGTGGTAGCGCCACTCACCTGGTAACGGATACTGTCTCTCTTCACTTCCCTGCTGGCAAAAGGACAAAAATTACAGCCTATCACCAGTTCCCTGACCCAGTGCTGTGTTTGTGTAATTACCTGCGCTATTTTTTCCGGACCGTATATCATAGCGGCAAAGGTACGGATTACTCCTTCCTGGTGATCACGGTATTACGGAAGTGATCCCCTACCTTATGGTGGGTAATAGCATATTGTGCAGATGGCAGATAGGCTTCCATCATGGGCAAAGCAGGTGCATAGTGATAACTGCCGCCGGTTTGCAGCGATCGCAGGATTTCCATAAATTTCCGGGCATAGCCCATATAGGCACTATCACTACGCTGGTGATGATGCAGAAAATGGTTCGAGAAAGACAGATTGGAAATAATCGTACCCCAGCGGTTGGGTATGGTGGCATATTCGAGCCAGTCTACCGATTGAAGATAAGGCGCCGGTTGTTCGATGAACCGGTCTATCCCATAGGCTTCGATGCCCTGTTGACGCAGGTATCTGACCAGCAACGCCTGTTGTCCGCAACCAATATCCAGCACCGGCCCCTTCATGGATAATACATCCAGGTGCAGCACCGACAGTTGTGTAGCAGGAGAATATTCGGCGCAAACCACCCGTTTTACCTGTGGTTCCAGTGTTCCGTTGATTTCCCGGACAAAGGCATTGGTGCGGAGCAACCACTGTGTTAAGCGTTGTCCATGCAATTGTTCGAGGCCGTCAAAATTGGTTTGTTTGTTTTGGAGCTGGGTAACAATATCTTCCATCAGAGCGCTGTACACGGCTTTCAAAGATTCGCCGGCAGCACCGGAAACATTCATATACTGGTTGGTAGCACAGAAGGTAAGTTGTGCCTGTGTGGTAAGGTAATTCACCAGACCGGCTGTCAACCCATCCGCGTTCAATTGTAAAATTTCACGCGGATAGGTGGCCAGCAGGAACCTCGTGTATGGCGTCCACGCCAGAGCGGCGCTTTTGCCGCCATAAAAGAGGTTCAGGTCTTTATGTTGTTCATGTTGTGATGCAATACTCTTGATGATCTCCGGAAAAACAGGCATTCCCTAAAGGTACACCTGTTTCAGGGATTAAGGGTAAGTAATCCTCACGAGACGGTTGGCATCGCGGTAATCGAACTTTGTGAAGGTGCCTACTACCAGCATGGACTTCTCTCCGGTTTGCTGCAAAATTTTCTTTACAAATCCGGTATTGCCATTCTTATCCGCCGTTACCCCTCCCATACTATTGTAGGTAGGATGAAAGGAACCATTTGCATTTAATACCACCAGGTTATTGCGTTTTAACCCGTTGTACTCTGTGAAGGCACCACCGAGGATGATTTCCCCACCTGGCATAAAGCCGATACTGGCGAAATAGCCGCTTGTTCCTACGCCTAAATTAAAAGTAGGATCTACTGTACCGTTTTCATTGATACGGGCGGCACGCGGCAGTTTTAGTCCTCCGAAATTATTGAAGGAACCTACCACCACAATCTTTCCATCCGGCTGGCGGGCAAAATTCTCAACGCTCTGATCGGCGCCTGCGCCAATTGCAAAGCTGGGATCCAGGCTGCCATCGGTATTCAACCGGGCCAACCGGCTAACAGACTGACCGTTGTATTTGGTGAAGGAACCTCCTATCAGCAATTTGCCATCCGGCAGCAACAATGAGCGGTAAATATACCCATTAGGTCCTTCGTTGCCCATATGCATGGCATGATCATAGTTGTACGTGCTGTCAAAACTGCCATCCGGCATCAGACGTACCAGTCCGTTTACCTGGATAGAATCGAGGTGAACAGAATCCTGTCCGTTTGCACCTACCAGGTTATAATTCGGCTGCACGTAGAAACGGAAAAAGCCACTTGCCAGGATCTTTCCATCTGCCTGTACATGCAGGCTGTTTATCCGGCCGGATACGCCGCCTTTAAGCTGGGATACGATGATTTCCTTGGCGGTAGGAGAAAATATTTTATCTGCCGCAAGGGAACCATTATTATTCAGCATTGCGATACTGTTGACATAATTCACACCCTCATAATTATTAAAGCCTCCGGCTACCAGGTACTTATTTCCGGGGAGCATCACAGCAGCCAGTACAGCGGTATTGGTACCATTCAGTACATTGTCCGGACCAAAAGATTTGTCGAGACGCCCGTCATGATTAAGTCTGGCTACCCTGAGCTGTTTACCTTTCTTTCCTGATTCATCTACGTCTGTAAAATCTCCCACGATGAGATACTTGCCGTTTTCTACAGGGATGATATCTTCAACATCTCCATTGGCGGCTACTTTACTTGGAAACAATGTGTCCATTTCAAAGACGCCCCTCACCCGAAAGAAGGGTCCAAAGAAATACTGCTGGTCTACCTGTGCGGCCACGTTACCGGAAGCTGCATCTGCAGGCACCTTCAACTGTGCGGAAGTATCCGTCAGCGTTACTATTTCTGCTTTCACCCCGTTGAAGAGGAATGATAATTTGTCTTTACTTTTCAGAAATCCCTTCCCGCTCACCATCACCAGTTCTCCTATTTTTGCGCCGGTTGGATTGATACCGTCCTTATTAAAGTAGATCGCCGGCAACACCTGCTCTTTATAGGGGTCATCTACCCTTGGACTGATCTTGCTTTTTGCACAGGCCACCAGGATGGCCAGGAGCAATATTAAATAGCTATATCTTTTCATACTGATTGCGTTAATAGGTTATTTATTCTGTAGCGCCTGTTCCGCCGCCAGCAAAAATTCTATGGGGCGGAATCCGAAGGTATGCCGCATACTGAGTACATGCAGCACACCATTGGTGGGTTGAATATCAGAAGACGATACGATCACCCGCAAATTGTTATTGAAGGTAACCGGATCAAAAGTGATATCCGTTAATGTCAGGATACGGGCCCCTACAGCCTCTACATTGTTGTAGTTCTGATACACCAGACCGATATTGAGAATATAACCACCTGCCATAACATAATTAATTCCGGGATAGGCATAGATATTCACCGGGTCCATGCGCGCAAATTTATTGGCCGTATACTTCCCTTTCAGGATATACCGGTCCAGGAACTTCCGCCATACCGCAGGAGGAATATCACCCAGCTTCACACTGTCTTCTACCATCTGATAGCGGTACTCGTTCAGATCCGCCAGCGCGTCCACCACGCTCTGATCTGTGGGCGCAAAGAAAGTCACAGAATCATTCTGCAAGGTTTCTTTCAATCCCGCCTTTTCCACGATATAGGCAATAGTATCAAACAGGTAAGGGTTCTTTACCAGGTAATCGTAAATGGTACCCTTGTAATGAGGATCTGCCAGACCTCCGTCTACATAATAATCCTTTTTACAGGCAGAAAAGAGTAATCCTACCATCAGCAGGATGCCGGCAATGGGCAACAGCTTTCGCATAGCAAATATTTTTTACAGTTATTGTATCCAGTATTGATTCCTCACAACCAGCGGATTGTTGTTCACCGCAGAAGTAGAGATAGGCCACGTCCAGGCGCCTTTCTCCATTAACTCCGGTGTCAGCGGGTTTTCTGTCAGATTTGTATTGCCAATCCTTCCGGTGCGGATCAGGTCATACCATAGATGTCCTTCTCCCATCAGCTCTTTTTCTCTTTCATAAAAAATGGCATCCTGTAAAGCAGTTCCACCACCACCGGTATAAATTTTTGCACCAGCCCTGTCGCGCACCAGGTTCAACATCGCAATGGCTTCATCGTTCCGGGTTCCCAGGTTAGCCAACGCTTCTGCTCTCAGCAGAATAACATCTGCATAGCGGAAGAAAATGAAATTGGCGTCATAATCCCTGGTAATAGGGTTGGTGATAGCGGAAAACTTCAGGAACATCGGCTTCTGAGGTCCTTTGCTCCCATAAGGATCATCAAACCAGAATTGCATCCGCTTATCAGATTCTCCCCGTGGATAGATACGGTCCAGGTGCTTCACGATAGGCGTAATTTCACTGTTGCCATTCAAACCATCCTGGATGATAGGCGCATGTAAAGTCCACTGGCAGATGAGAAAATGGAACTGGCCACCGTAGTTGGCATTCAGGGATAATTCAAAGATCCC
This sequence comes from Chitinophaga arvensicola, assembly GCF_900110835.1. Lineage (GTDB taxonomy): Bacteria > Bacteroidota > Bacteroidia > Chitinophagales > Chitinophagaceae > Chitinophaga > Chitinophaga arvensicola. The sequence continues at coordinate 2,821,388 of NZ_FOJG01000001.1, read as the reverse complement.
TTCTTCCGAACGGCCTTTAAAGATATTCTTGAACGTTTCCGGTGTATACTCCAGCAGTTTGTACTCACGTAAATCTATCAGTTCCTTGATCAATACATCGGTCTGTGTCCAGTACTTCTGTTGATTGGCTTTATCAAAACCAGCACACCACATATTGATATGCGCCATCAACGCCAGTGCAGCTCCCCTGGTACCTCTCACTGCCCTGTTGGTCGGGTCATCATAGGAAATTACCATGTCATCCTTACAACCCGCCAGATCTTTCAAGCAGAAATCCATCACCGTCAGCATCTTTTCACGTGGACGCAGGGTAATATCATAGGCATCTGTCTGCAAAGGCACATCTCCGTATAGCCGTACCATATAGAAATAGGTAAATGCACGGATAAAACGCGCTTCTGCTACCAACGCTTTTTTATCCTTGGTACTGAAGTTCGGATCTTGTATACCAGGTATACGATCTATACAAAGATTGGCCGTAGCTATGGCTTTGTAAAACAATCCCCAGTCAGGGATATCATTCATATTATCATCGGTGGCCGATAACAACCGGTTAGTGGCCAGGAAACGGAAACCATTTTTATTGAACCAGTTCCAGTTGCCCGCACGGAAATCGCCTACGTTATACATAGCCCCCTTGGTAAACTTATCCAAAAGAGAGGCATAAGCACCACCGATCGCCTTTGTAGCATCCCCCTTCGTTTTCCAGAAATCCTTTCCGGAAAGTGTATCCAGTGGTTTTACTTCCAGAAACTTCTTACAGGAACCTGCCCCCAACAAAAGGCAGAAGAGTATTCCTATTTTATACCATTGTTTCATCTGAAATAATTTAAATGTCATTAAAATTGAGCGCCAATACCAAACGTGAAACTGCTGGCATTCGGGTAACCATTGATATCGTCCCTTCCCAGTGATGTTACGGTTTCAGGGTTAGGCCCGGTATACTTTGAGAAGATACCCACGTTGTACGCCGTTACATAAGCACGCAGTACACGCAGTTTCAACCGCTTCATGAAATCAAAATCACGGAACTGGTAAGCCAGGGTGATCTGGTTAATTTTAAAGTAGGAACCATCTTCCTGGTAAAGGCTCTGATCCAGCCTGTTGGGCGCCACCGCCGCATCATGCTGAAAGGAACCTACAATAGCAGGATGAGTAGCATTAATACCCGCTTGTTTCCAGTAATTGATCTGGTTGATATCGTACAGGTTAATCGGACCCTGTGCAGTACCACCATCCAGCGATAATCTTTCCGGGAATTGCAGGCGATAGATCCTGGCTGCAATAGCATTGTTTAAGATGCTGCGTTTGGCAAGGTAAGTACAGTTAATATTCAGGGAGAAGTTCTGGTAACTCACCGTATTGTTCAAACCACCGGTTACCAATGGCTCAGGATTACCCATGATCACATAATCAGCATTGTCCAGCGCGTAATCTCCATTCAGATCTTTCCAGATAGGATCTCCTGCCTGGAAGTACTGGTTGCCCGGTCCTTTAAATGCTTTGTAGCGTACACCTCTGATAGGATCTACCGGTACCTGGTCGTTAGACTGGTAAATACCAACTGTTTCGTACATGTAATTGCTCTGCGGATTTCTGCCCACTTTCAAAGCAGTACTCTGCCAGGTATTTTCATCTACGTTGATAAACAGCTGTGAACCGCCAGGTAACTCGGTAAGTACACCCTGGTTATAGGCGCCGTTAACAGAGAAGGTCCATTGGAAACCTTTTGGATTCTTGTTTACAACTGGACGCACAGTGAGCGACAACTCATGACCATAGTTCACGATAGCGCCACCATTGACCTGCATTTTATCATAACCGGTGGCATTGGGTAATTTGATATCCCGCACCAGGTTATAGTTGTTTTTGTAATAGGTATCGTAAATCACCTCCAGGCGGCCTCTGAATAAACCGAGATCCACACCGAAGTTAAACTGCGAAGATTTTTCCGGTTCCATATTAGGATTCGCCAATACGGAGAAGTTCGGGTTGATAGATATCCCGTTGTTGTAGCTTTTTACTGTATTGTACGCACCCAGTGAGTTGAGGATGGTAGAAGTAGGACGGCTGTTTATACCATAGGTTACACGCACCGATCCATAATCCAGCCAGTCCAGCCGGCGCATCAGGTTCTCCTTATTAAAGTTCCAGCGCAATCCGATGGAAGGATTCTTCGTATAGGGGTTATTGATACCTGCAGAAGAGTTACCATCCAGACGGTAAGACAGATCCAGTACATACTTTGTCCGGTAGTTATAGGAGAAGAAACCGGCCCAGCTGGCAGCATGATACGCATAAGAAACCGGTGTACCGTTCACGTTTACTTCATCCTTGTTATTCCACGGGTTACCGGGATAGAAACGTGGTGAATAACCACGTGGTCCCCAGTAGTAGTCGTTTGGACCGTTACGTACATCGCGCACATGCTGGTCATCGGATTTAATATTGATTTCACTGAATACGCTCGCATAAATGTTATGGCTCTTTTCTATGTCCGTTGGTCTGCTGCTATAGCTGTAATTTACGCCATTCCTGGTGTTCAGCTCATCGTGGCGTCCAACAAAACCATACAGGCCTGTCACATTGTTATTGGAAAACGACTGGTTGAAACGATCTCTCGTATCCGTGTAATAATCATAAGAAGTAGTGGAGTTGATACGCAACCCGTTGATGATCTCATAATCTACATCCACGAAACCACGGATATTGAGGGTATTGTTATCATCGATGTTATTCTCATATCCACTAAGCTGCGGATTCCCCACAAAGGTAGAAGGCCCGGGCATCAGTGAAGAGGTAAACGAGTTACCGGCCCCATTATTGGTTAAGCCGCCTCCGTTACCGCGTTGCTTTTGTCCCAGTGCGCTGAACAACTGTGCGCCGATACGCAGCTTTTTACTGGGCTGCATATTGAGTTGCATATTCAGGCTGTATTTGTTAAAACCGGTGTTCTTCAATACGCCCTGGTTCTTCTGGTAGGCGAAGTTGGCCTTGTAGTTCATTTTCTGGCTACCACCACTTACCTGGATGTTATTATTGGAGTTTAAAGTGGTCTGGTAAAATAATCCCTGCCAGTCGGTAGAATTATTATAAAACGGGTTGAGACTATCTGTCAGGAATTGTGAATTCGGATCAGACAATTTCATTCTGGCTTCCCGGTCATCGAGCGAATTGGCCAGGATGGAGCTGATACGGTATCTGCGCTCTGCATTACCACCGATAGTGGGACGCAGGGAAGGTGGCAGGTTCACAAATACGCTGCTGGTGATATCGATGATAGGTGTTGGAGAATTACCGCGTTTGGTAGTGATTACGATTACACCATTGGCACCACGGGAACCATACAATGCGGTAGCCTGGGCATCTTTCATTACCACGATAGACTCCACATCTTCCGGCGGGATCAGGGCCAGCGGGCCGGTAGCGGCACCTGGCTGCAACATGGATTGCGAAATACCGCCATCAAAATCTACCGGCACGTTATCAATTACCAGCAATGGGTTATTACTGGTGAGATAAGCATTATCACCGCTACCACTTACATCCAGCTGGGAAACCCCTCTAACGGACATGGTACCACGAAAACCCGGGGCACCGGAGTTGTTCTGGATATTCAGACCGGCTACCTTTCCCTGCAACAGCTCCTGTATATTGGATACAGGTACATCCTGCAGCGCCTTTCCATCGATCACAGCAGCAGATCCTGATGCCGTTTCCTTGGTACGCTTCTGGTACCCGATGATCACCGTTTCTTTCAACGCTTTATTTTCCGGTACGAGGCCAATGTTCATAGCAGCACCAGCCACCGCTTTCACGGTTTCCAGGCGGTAACCGATATAACGGAACTGGATCATTTTTTCCGGTTCTACCGTAATGGTAAAGCGTCCGGTGGGATCCGTCACGCCGAGTCCTTTTTTATTTTTGATATCAATGATGGTAACGCCGGGGATGCCTTCCTTGGAAGCCGCATCCACTACCCTACCTTTGATCGTTACAGCCTGTTGGGCATATACTGCGTTGCCGGCCCCTGTCAGTAACAGGAGAAAAGCGACCAGTCTATATATGTACCGTTTACTCATGGCACGAAATTTTTAATGTTTCAGAATACAGTTGTCTGGTTAATCGTTGATGAACTTGGGATTCACCCTGAATTTGAAAATTATTTCCCAGCTTCCTGGTTCAAGGATAGAGAAGCCATAGCCCATATAAGCTCTCCGGCGCTGTCCGTAGGAAACGCGTTCATAGGTGAATGTCACCCGCGCACTTTCATTGATACCAACATCTGCCAGCACCGGGTATGGATTAGTGATATCCCAGGTCACGGTAGAACTGTCTGTGGCAAACTTCCGGTTAAAACCGAAGAACACATTCTGTCCGATGGTGTTGCTGACGTACTTGAGGCTATCCCATTGCGTGACATTGAATTTTGACATAGGAATCAGGACGGAATCCTTATCATATACTTTAAAGGTCACCGAATTCTTACCGGTTCCGGTTTTATGGAAATACACATTTACCTGGTCTGCATTGATAGTATTATTCTGCATGTCCTGCACGCCTTCCAGTGTAGGATGATTATAAATGAGATTATTCTTATCATCCTTCTTGTGCAAACCGGTAATATCATCGTAGTCATATGGCTCATACGGACGAGGTAAGCGCAGTTGCAGCTTTTGTTTCTGGAACAGTTTCTGGCCACCATTATTCTTTACCAGGATATCAAAGGTGTACACACCGGGCTTAATTTTCGAAGTATCGGTTGCCCAGAATACCAGGTCGCCTGAATTTTCGCGCATATCCAATACCGGTCTCTTTACCTGGAAACGCTTGGCGTCGATTTCAGCGATGGTTTTCTCCGTGCCGCTGTAGTAGGCTTTCCACTGCCAGGTATCCACCTGCGTCAGTAGTTCGGGCGCCGGCTGACTGTCCGGGCGATGGATATTCAGCAACTGGAAAGTAAGCGGCTGGGTAGAATTATCGGCGTTGAATTTTCCGTAGAAAACATTGGTGCGGCCAAAGTTGGCCGTATAAGTATCTCCGTCGAAATTAACGTTGTTACTGAAATGTTCTTTTTCTTTTGGTAGCAGCTCTTTGTAACAGCTTGTTGCCGTTACTGCCAGTGCGCCGGCTATGAAAAAAGTATATACTTGCCTCTTCATGGTTTACGGGTTTATTTTGGTGAAGGTGATCCGGTGCAGGTTGAGATTGGCCTTTTTAATCTGCACTTTCATCAGGTGCTTACCTTCCGGCAGATCTGCTGTACCAACAGCACTTTGCCAGTTCTGCCAGCCGCCGGTGCCCTGGATAGGAATATCGTCGCATACCCTTACATCATCTATGGTGAGGTAAATAAGTCCGCCGCCGTTACCCGCTATTCTCAGATCTACGTTATACTTGCCGGCCTCTTTAATTTCCACCGTGTATCTTACCCAATCTCCATCGCTGGTCCATCCGATGTTGTAGTTACCGCCCGGACTTGTCAGGGCATCTCCCTGCGAACAGTTTTCTGTTCCGGGATCATCGCTGCGATAAGCCTTTCCTCCGTTGGCATTATTATACTTATAGGCTACCAACCTGGGGCCTTCATCATAATCTGCGGCATTGAGTACACCAGGAATCGCAATCGGATAACCCAGGTAAGGCCCCTGTAATGGTTCCAGTGATCTTGGATATGCTTTTCCTACAAAGGAAGTAAACCCGAATACATGCCTGCTTTCCAGGATATGGATCCATCCGTTCTTTGATTTGATATCCACATTCTGCGTGAGTGCATTGGACCAGTCTTTTGAAAAACGGGAATCATTCATGTCGCTGTATTGCAACACTGCGGTACCGCCTCCTACTGCCCCGGAAGCATTGGTACTACCGGTTTTTCCGTTCATTTTATGTCCGTATAGGGAGGTGAGGTCACTCCCATCTGCATATCTCAGTGAATCTGCGGTAACGATACCTCTTACAATATAGCGGCGCAACAGGCTGTCCCATGTTTTATTGGGAATACTGTCCAGGGTCCAGTTAGGTGCATCACCCAGCCGCTCCCTCGCGAAGTTTACATTTCGTATAGCCGTGGTAATACTGTTATCCTGCGGCACAAAAAAAGTGACCTGCTGGCTTTTCAGGGTATCCGTAAGACCTACCCGGTCTATCAGCAACAGCAAGGTATCATACAAGCCGCCCTGTTGTTTAAGGAAATCGTAAGTGCTTACTTGTACTTCCGACAACGGCTTTGCATTCCGATAGTCCTGCATCCCCTTCTCGCAGGCAAAACACGCCGTGATCATCAGTAGTATTAAATATTTTTTCATGGCAGTGATTTATTATTTCCAGAAAGAATTTTGAGTCAGGTTGCTGTTGTTAGACAACGCATCCTGTGAGATAGGCCATAAGGCAACACCCTTGTCCACATCAGCCTGCGTAAGCCTTGTATATTGCGGGATCTTTTTGAAATGTACCAGGTCATACCAGTACCAGCCTTCGCCCATCAACTCTCTCCTGCGTTCCAGCAGAATGGCATCCAGCAGTTCCTGGCCATCCATCGCGGTGTTCACGCCTTTGAGGGAACGGGTGGTACGGATCTGGTTCAGGTCTTTCTGTGCTTCTTCCTTCATTCCCAGGCGGGCTTTGGCTTCTGCACGCAACAGGTACAGCTCCTCATAACGGAATACGATAATACAGGAGGCATACATTTTCAGCACCGGATCTTTTACAGAACTATTGAGCTGTTTCATCTTGAAAAAGATGGGATACGTTTCCTCCATCTTCGTAAAGAAGAAGTTAGGACGCTGCTCATGTGGTTCTCCATAAATCTTCAGTACGCTGTCTTTCGGAACATAGATTTCAGACTCACGGCGTGGGATATACGGATCGCGCAGGGTCCAGTCTTCCAGCTGACCCGTTGCAGAAATTTCCGCGTGGTCAAAGTTCATGTCTATCTGGAAAATGTTGGCGCCGATACGTCCACGGAAAGCTCCGTCCAGGCGGGTTAAGTCGTTGAGACTAACAAAACCGTAGCCTGTATTGGATTGGTTGCTGATCACGTTATTGGCCCATTCGAGTGATTTGTCATACTCTCCTTTCCAGTTATAGATATGTGCGAGCAACGTATAAGCCATTCCCTTGGTGATGGTGATGGAAATGTGATGTGATTCACCCTGACCACGGTATTCGCCTTGTTGTTCCGGCGACTTACCATCATATTTCCAGGGCAAGCCATCAATGGAGCTTTTTGCTTCATTGGCGGCAAAGTCCAGCACTTTCTCCCATTTTTCACGGGTAATTGTTTTAATGGTTCCATCAGCAGGAGTAGTAACCAGTGGCACATCTCCCCAGATCCTTACAATATAATAATAGAGAAAGGCACGGATGTAGATCGCCTGGGCACGGTCCAGTCTCATCTCATTCTGTGAATACCGGTAGTCGGTAGTGGTTACCTGTGGTAGTTTTTGTATAGTGAGATTACATTGGGCAATGGCCGTATAAAATCTGCGCCAGTCGCGCCATTGATCCATAGTGGAATAGCTGGCATTCAGGTTACTTTCTACTACTGCGCGGAGATCGCCCCGCTTGGTAGCCTGAAAATCGTTGCCCCTGAGATCTCCGTACACCCAATGCGCATTTTCATTGGCCATGGCCGCGCGCATCAAAGCATAGCAGGCCGATAATCCCGCACGCGCATCATTTTTGGTTTGCCACATGTTTTCTTCCGTCAGGGCACGATGTGATGGTACATCCAGCATTTTTTTACAGGACAGCATACCTGTGCCCAGTAATAGCATGACCCCAACAACCGCAATATTTCTCATGATCTTGTTTTTTAACATCAGAATTGAAAATTAAAGCCCACAGTAAATGTCCTTGGCGCTGCCCAGTTATAGTATCCTTCGTCATAACCGAAGTAGCTGACAGCTTCCGGATCTCCACCCTTGTATTTGGTCCAGGTAAGTAAGTTGTTACCAGTTGCATAAATGCGCAGGTATTCTATACCGGATCTTTTCATCCATTCCGAACGCATGTTATAGGCAAGTGTTAAAGCACGCAGTTTCACAAAAGAGCCATCTTCCAGGAAGAGGGTCTGGTTAGGCTGGTAGGCATATACAGCGCTCCATGGGTTATAGGAAGGTATTTTGCTGTAATCTCCTTCTACCTTCGACCACCAGCTGATTTCCTTGATGGACTTCGGATCATCGATCGCTTCGCGGTTAGCAAAATCAAAACGGTCTGCCAGGGCCTGGTTGATCAACTTGCGGCCAAAGGAATAGTTCAGTAAGATGTTCAGATCCCAGTTGCCGTAGTGGAACGTGTTGGTAAAACCACCGGTAACGGCAGGGGATAAACGACCTTTCATCACACGGTCTCTGTCATTGATATCAAAGTTGCCATCAAGATCTGCCCATTTGGGATCTCCTTTTTTAAGGGTCACACCCTGGTAAGACATTTTCTTACCTGTTTTGGGGTTTACCGGTACTTCAGCATCGGAGTTGTAGATGCCTTCATTGATAAGTAACCAGTAACGGTCTGTCGGTTTTCCGACCAAAAAGCGGCGATCGTTGATCACCAGGTCTGTTAAACCATCCGGCAGCGCCATTAATTTATTCTGATTGGTATAAAGATTGATACCGGTCGTCCACTGGAATTTCTTTCCTTTCACAACATCTGCATCAATCGCCAGTTCGTAACCATAGTTACGGATATCCATCCCATTTTTTACGATACCGGTATATCCTTCTTCTTCCAGTGTAGGCACTTTCAACACGAGGTTGCGGTCTGTTTTGGCATATACATCCAGTGAAGCACGTACACGGTCGTGAAACAGACCGATGTCGATGCCCCCGTTCAGTTGTTCTACTACCGGCCAGGAAGTACCCGGTACTACATAACCTGTGGTATAACCGGCGTTGATAGCAGGGAAGGCATTGTAGGTAGACATATTAGGCACCCCGTTCCATCCTGCGTCCACATTATAAACCGGGCCTCCGCTATACATTTCATCCATCATCAAACGGCCTACGCGTCCCCAGCTGGCACGAACATTCAGGTTGCTCAGCCAGGCAGATTCTTTCAGGAAATCTTCCTTATGTACTTTCCAGGAAGCAGATAAAGTAGGTGACACCAGCCAGCGGTTATTGGCATCGAGATAAGAGGTACCATCCCTTCTCACGTAGAGCGACACAAAATATTTCTGGTTATAGTTATACCCGATGTTGGTATAGAAAGATGCCAGCCTGGATTGGGTGAAATCCTTGGTATTAAACATCAGGCGGAAGTTACCAAAACGTCCTTCCTTGAAATCATCATTACCCGGTTGATAAATCTTTACGTAGTCACTGGAACCTTTGTAGGCGCGACCATAATCGTAACGCCATTTATCCCATTGTCCATATTGACCCAGCGTAATATCCAGGTGATGTTTGCCCGGGAATGTTTTTTCAAACTGCAGGGAATTATCCAGTACCAGTCGTCTGTTCAGGCCATCGTAGTTAGATACATAACTGTTGCCTTCACCCAGCGCAGTAGGTACAAAGAAGTCCCGGAAATTCTGACCATAATCGATTGCAAAGCGGGTATTCCAGGTAAAATGTGATAAGAAAGAATACTTCGCGTTGGCAATGATGCGGGCGGAGTTATTCTTATTCCTGTTAATCACATTGTCCAGGTCTGTATAATATTGTTGCAGGTATTCTTTGTTGGGAGATAAGGGAGCATCGTAGTTAAACAGGTAATCTTCATCCCCGGCGCGGTCGCGGATAAATTCATTCCGTTTGCGGCCCTGGTTGGCAACAGCGATATCGGTGGTGATCACCAGTCCTTTGAGTGGCTGGATATTGATACCGAAATTGATGTCGTAACGCTTGATGCCTGTTTTATCATATACACCCTGCTGGGATGACTGCCCCAGGCTGAACCGGAAACTGGCATAAGGTGTACCACCACTTACGGAAGCCTGTATTCCTTCTGTCAATCCGTTTCTGAAAAAAAGATCATCCCAGTTGGCAGGACCGAAGTAACGCGACTGGGAAGAATCTGCGAGATAACGGGGGAAGTTGCCCCATTGTTTTTCATCTGCATACTTCTGGTAAAAAGGCAGGCGGAAGTCACTTTCGTATCTGCCATTCACCGCATCTACCACCGGTTTGAGGGAGAGGCCGGCATAAGCATTCACCGACACTTTCATCTGACCTACACGGGGTGCTTTGGTAACGATATTAATTACACCGTTTGCCGCGTTGGGACCGTACTTGGCGCTGGCAGCGAAATCTTTCAGCACTTCGATACTTTCAATATCATTGATATCCAGAAAGCCTAACAGGTTGGTTTCTGTACCCATCCTGTTGAAATCGAAGCGTTGAATATCATAGGCAAATGCGTGTTCCATAATCAGTGGAACACCATCTACCACATAAGTTGGTTGTGCATAAAATAAATCGCGGTTGCTGAGCAGCAGTGAGGAAGTACCCCTGATAAACACGCTGTTGCGTTTGCCGGGTTCCGCAGAGGGTGTTCGTACATCCACTCCCGTTACCCTGCCTATCAGCATCTGATCAATACTGGTATAAGGTAGTTTCTTTACTTCAGAGATGTCTACTGCAGAAACAGCGCCGTTGACGCTGCGTCTCAGGAAGAGCTCATTGTTGGGAAAATATCCCATCGAATCGCGCCGGGTTGATTTCACTTTGGAAAAGGCCAGCGAGTCGGCATTTACACCGGTAGTATCTTTTTTATTTTTAAACAACACATTCTGTGCTTCTGCTGAATTGGTCACCAGGCACATTGCTGCAAAAAAATAAATACCCCTGTGAAGGAAAAAGTAAAAGTATTTCATACATGCAATATTTAGGAATGAGAATCCCATGGCGTAAAAGAAGCTTTACACCGCATTTCGTGTTTGTTTGACATTTATGGGCATAGTCCGCCCCCTTCCCTTCCGGGAAAATGTCAGGGAATAGTAGATTCAGCGTACGCCATGGCTGCTACAGCACCATATCAGACATGCAAATGCCGCTACCGCATGAGCAGGATACTACAATAATGTTGACTGCAAAAACATAACGTCAGGAGATCAGTTAGGGGCAGCGTGTTGCCCTATCAGGTTGCAATGAACGTTGAGTCATGAAAAGTTAGATTAATTAACGTGAAATTTTCAATCGATCCGAAATTCTGGTTTTCAATAATTGTTAGTACCAACGCACAGCGGGGAAACTACAGTAAACACAGGGTCATACTGTCCATTAATACTATCAATGCTCTTTAAATTCTGGTTGTTGTTTTAACGCTACTGTACCAAATGTAATTAGCTAAATGGATTTTTCATAGCTTTTTGCAAATTATTTTTTAAAATTTAATGCAGCGGCAAATTATACGGCTTTAATCTCCATGATTTTCTTCTCAAATTCCTCATTTACGACCACCGATTTATTCTTCACCCGGGTTTTATAAGTGTTAATGGTATTCACAGAATACTGCAGGATATGCGCAATTTTGTCGGTATCATGAATGCCCATACGGATAAGGGCAAATATCCGCAGATCCGTATTCATCAGCTCATGATCTTCCAGTACAATGCGGTCTTCTTCTCTGAAAAGGGAATTAAAAGTAGTAATGAAGTTGGGGAATAATTTCAGGAAAGCATGATCAAACTGTTTCAGCAGTTCTTCTTTTTCATTTTTCAGGTTAATGGCATTGGTCAGCTGCCGGATATCATCCAGCTTACGGTCACTGATCTTTTTATCGACCGACTTTTTAAACTTCTCTATCTTCTCATAAAAAGCAGCATTGATGTTGAAGAAGTAACCGATATATTGTTCCTTGATCTTGTTGGCATCCGATAACTTATCATTTGTTTCCGCCAGCTGCCGGTTGATGGCCTGCTCTTTTTCATGTGCGGCAGAAATGACCCGCTGCGCTGATTTAAGACGTTTTACCTGTTTATAAATAATCACCCCCAGCCCAATCACAAGCAACAACAGCAGGGTAACGGTAACGGCATAACGAAGTAATATTGATTTCTGACTTTCTACAATACTGATCTTCTCGGCTTCTATGAGTGGCAGAATGGCACTCACCTGTACCTTGCGCTGCCGGGCGCCATAAAAAGTAGATTCCGCAATGGCCTGCTCAATGCACACCGATGCATTCTTCACATCATTCTTCTTATATAATAAATTGGCCAGGATGAAGGTGGCGGAAGTTTCCTTTGTAGAGGTTTTTATATCCGCAATAGCTGCCATTACCAGCAGTTCAATCGCCTTATCTATATCGTTTCCGTTGGTATAGAAAACGCTCCAGGTAGAAGCAGCAACTGCAAGTTCATGCAGGGTAAGGTTCTTCCGTTCCAGCAGCGATTGGAAGTAAGGCTGCGCTACCTCATTATGACCCGCTTTCAGTGCTTTCAGCCCGGAAAAATACATATAGTCATAACTGTCCTTTGCCCAGAAAGTCAGGGCGGAATCTATATAATGCCCGGCGATTACCGCATAGCGCGGCGTATACACCGTATCTTTATTATAGTCGCCCAGGTCGTAATAGAACCTCGCCATCAGGGCATAGTAATTCGCTTTATTACTGTCTGCCAGCTGTGCAGCGTCCATGCCCGCCAGCGCATCTGCGGTTTCTTTATACATGCCGGACGACAGCAATGTAAAAGATAACTTAAGACGGGTATCCATCAGCAGGGCTTTATCCTGCAGTGTCACCGCCAGTTCATTCATTTTACGGGCATAGCTGTAGGCAGAGTCAAACTTATATACTTTATAGGCCTCGAATAAAGCGGCGTAAAGATGGTAGCGTTTGCGGAGATCATTGTCTGGCGGGGAGAGTTGTACCAGCAACTGCAGACTATCTATTTCGTGTTGCTTGGCTTTATCATAGATGGCTGCTTCGCTGATAACCCGGTTCAGCGCAGGCAGCGATGCTCCGGCAGATTGGGTATATCCTTTTATAAAAAAAAGGCAAATCACATGTAGCAGCACAATTCTTTTCATTACAGCAATAGGGATTTTCGAATGTTGGAATTCAGGTGTCTTGTTTTCTGCGGTCAGTTCTAAACGCACTTTATGGTGAATTTACACTGTATTATAGAAACAAAATCCCGAAATTCCAAACCCGAAAATCCCCTCATCATTACCGGCGGTAAGGTTTCACTTTTTTCAGCTGTTCCGGTGTAGCAGGAACAATGCTCAGCGCGGCGCCTCCACCGCTGGCTAATCTGAGTTGTAACGTGGTTTTGTAATCAGCAATAAAAGTACGGATCGTGTATGCTTCCGGGTTCCCATACCAGTCAGCGTTAGCTGCATCACCATATAAGGTGACCAGGTAACGTTTTCCCGCATCCAGGAAAGACAGGCTCGTTTCCAGGGTCCGGCTGTTTTCATCGGTAATAGCCCCCAGGTACCAGCTATCACTACCTTTTTCCTTACGGGCGATGCTGATATAGTCACCGGGTTCTGCTGCCAGGATCCTGGTATCGTCCCAGTCTACCGGCACATCCCTGATAAATTGAAAAGCATCCGGGTAGCGGGCATAATTCTCCGGAAAGTCTGCCGCCATCTGCAACGGCGAATACAATGTTACATATAAGGCCAGTTGCTTTGCCAGGGTGGTATGTACCCTTTTGCTGGTATCGGCGGCATTGTAGCCTGATAACTTGAAGATGCCGGGGGTATAATCCATCGGGCCGCCTATAAGACGGGTAAATGGCAGGATGGTTTCATGCTCAGGCTTATTACCATTCGCAAAAGCATTATACTCGTTGCCCCTGCCGGCTTCGCTGGCCATCCAGTTGGGCCAGGTGCGGTGCAAACCGGTGGGCCGCATCGGTTCATGTGTATCCATCATCACCTGGTACTCGGCCGCTTTGGTCGTTACACGCTGATAATGATTCACCATCCATTGCCCATCGTGATGCTCTCCACGGGGAATAATTTTTCCTACATACCCGGTTTTTACTGCCGGGTAACCAAACTGCTTCATAAAGCGGTAAGCGGTGTCCAGCTGCCGTTCGTAATCGGTAGCTGCGCCGGATGTTTCGTTGTGCATAATGAGTTGCACGCCTTTCCCTGCGGCATAGGCCTGTAATCCTTTTACATCGAAATCAGGATAGGGCGTTACATAGTCAAACACATTTTCTTTCCAGTTACCAAACCAGTCTTCCCAGCCCGTGTTCCATCCTTCCACCAGCACACCCGGAATGTGATTGGCGGCGGCAAAGTCGATATACCGCTTCACGTTATCGGTAGTGGCGCCATGTTTACCACTGGGGGTATGATGCCGGGCATCTTCGGCATAGCTCCAGGTACTTTTGCCCGTTTGCATTTCCCACCATACGCCTACATACTTCATGGGCTTGATCCAATCGGTTTGTGCAATGGCAGAAGGCTCGTTCAGGTTGAGAATCGTTTTGCTGCTGAGGATATCTGCGGCTTTATCGGATACCAGGATGGTCCTCCAGGGGGTGGTGCAGGGCGTATGTAAATAAGCCAGGTTACCTACGGGATCCGGCACCAGACTGGAGGTAAGCGTATAGTTCTCTCTATTCACATGTAATTGCATGGCAGAATAGTTCACCAGCGCGGCTTCGTGGATATTGATGTAAAGCCCGTCGCCGGTTTTCAGCATCAATGGCGTTTGCACTGCCTGTTCATCCGGGGCTACCCTCACTGCGATGGCGGTAGACGAAGCCACTATATCCCGGTTGTTGATGGCACTCAGCTTTGAAGTCGTGTACTCATATTCGTTAGTATCGTAATCTCCGGGAATCCAGAAGGCAGTATGATCGCCCGTGAGCCGGAACGCAGTACGTTCCTCTTTTACCACGAAGTAGTTGAGCAAAGGCTGCTCCGGAAATTCATACCGGAAGCCTACCCCATCTGCAAATACCCGGAACACGATATTCAGCAGGCGCTGACCCTGTTGCAGGTGTACGGTCAGCTCCTGGTATTGGTTACGGATACTGTTTACTTCTCCCCACACCGGCTTCCAGCGCTCATCTACGGCCTTTGTTTCATGACCGGTCACTGTAAAGCCCCGGTAAAAGGTGCTGTCTTCCTGTAACACAAACCCCAGTTCAGATGGTTTTACGATAGCCTGTGTACCCAGGTATACTGCATATTGTGGTGTACCATTGTTGTCCAGCGCAAAGGTCAGTTTTACCCTGTCCTGCTGCGCTGTTAATTCCTGCGCATATCCATGCTGTGCGGCAAACAGCAGCAGGAGCCCAAGGCAGATCTTTCTGATTGTCATAAATAGCTATTAAATGAATAGATGTCGGGAGAATGATGGTGGATATTGAATATAGGTATAGCGGATAAATACCGGTAGCGTTCTTTTTTCATAACAGTGGCATTGAATGATAACGGGAAGTGAATGATTCACAACTCAAAAAAATAGCTATCCGTTCTGGGATGCAAACAATATTCCCGGAATATAAAAAATAAGCAGGCTAATACGGGAATTCTATAATCAAGTAATTGATTATCAATTCACCCATTTACATTATAAATATTTATATATAACGAAGATTCAGATAATTTCCTGGTAAATTAATAGGCTCTGTCGGTGGTATAACGTACTAATTCTTCCAGTGCGGAGCGGGTGGGTGAAGGAGGGAATGTGAAAAGTAGCTGAAAGGCTTCATCGCGGAAAGCCATCATTTTTTGAGTGGCGTATTCGAGACCGCCGGAGTTATTCACCGCATCGACTACAAAGTTGACTTTGTCTTTATCGGTATGCTGGTGCCTGACGATATGGAGTATTTTTTTCCGTAGCACCGGGTCGGCATGTTGTACGGTATATATCAGGGGCAGGGTCACTTTCTTTTCCTTGATGTCGTTGCCGGTGGGTTTACCCACATCGGTTTTACCATAATCAAACAGGTCGTCTTTTAACTGAAAGGCCATGCCTACTTTCTGGCCAAAGTCGTGCAACAGCTGGATGGTTTCAGGGTTATCTCCTACCGACGAGGCCCCGGCGGCACAGGCGGCAGCAAGGAAAGACGCCGTTTTAGCGTTGATCAGGTCGTAATAATCCTTTTCTTCAAAGCTCAGTTTATTGGCCCTGGTCATTTGCAGCAACTCCCCTTCCACCATTTGCTGGATGGCGGCGGCATAAATTTTCAGCAAACCCGGATCATTATTATCCAGTGCCAGTAATACCCCTTTTGTGAAAAGCTGATCGCCCACCATCACGGATACACGATTTTTCCAGAGGGCATTGACAGAGAAGGCGCTACGTCGCTTCATGGCGTCGTCTACCATATCATCGTGTACAAGGGAAGCGGTATGAAGCATTTCCACCAGGAGGGCGGCGCGGTAACTGGCATCGTTGATTTCTCCACAGAGACGGGCGCAGAGCAGCACAAACATGGGGCGCATCTGCTTCCCCTTATGGGCAGCAATGTCTTCCATGATCCTGTTGAGTAACAGGACGTCACTTTGCATGGCATTATGAAATATTTCTTCAAACCGTTGTAGTTCGCTACTGATCGTTTCCCTGGCTAATTGCATATTATCATCACTAAGAACGGGGCCGAAATTACGATTTCTGGTGGAAAGTCTATCTTATAGTAGTGCTAAATGTGCTGTAAACACCCTGCCTGTTCTTCTTCACAATCGTATAATCGCCTTTGTAAAGCAATAAGGGAGGCGCCTGCTGCCGGTCTTTCACACATATTACATCTACTGCGATAGCGCGCTCCTGCTGCGCCTTCAACTCAGCAGTGTAATAAGCTGTAAATACACATGGCGATGATTCCAGTTCCGAAGCAGGTATCGGGTAAACGATGCGGGGTTCCACATCCTTAAATAAGTAACCCGGACGGTACAGGGAATCTTTGGGCGTAGTATTGAACATCATGGCATCCACACTATAATGTGCATAACAGTACAAACCATTCTTCCGGTTTTTTAATACAAAAGGACCACCGGGATCAACCACTGCTTTCGTCTGGCTGTCGATGACCTTATCCCTGTAAAAAAAACTCTGGTCTATACACAAAATAGCTTCGTTACCGAGTAAAGCCATTAAATGCGAAGCCATCATGGTACCGTCTTTGTAAAGATGCCCATGCCCTACATGAATAATAAATTTACTCCGGGGATTGGCCTGCATCACCTTGTAAATATTGGCAGCCTGCCCTTTTTCCCTGGACAAGGTGAAATAAAACTCCCGCTCTCCGTCCGGCTTTACCATCACGGTCATAGAATCCGGCGGATCATAAGAGAGATATTTAATAGATCCGTACTGATCCAGTTTGATACTATCATCCCAACCAGGCTTAGACTCATACTCGTACGATTTCACCTGGTAGCCTGTTTTAAAGGCATACCTGATCAGTTGTCCGTAATTGGGTTCATTCAGATAAGCTCCATCAGTGCTTACAGGGTAATGGTGTTTATCCAGCTGATTACCGGGCCAGATCCCTTCGGCCATAAAAACCTGGTAACCCTTTTTGTATAAGGCGGGAAGCAGTGATTTGGTAAACAACCGGTGTTCTGGGCTGCTATGAGATTCATTGATCAGGATCACCCGGTATTTATCTGCTTTCCGGAGAATATACTGACGGGCATCTTCCACCTCGTAAGCTGCAGAGTTAATCATTTCCCTTTTCCGCAAACCATATATGGAATCCTGGTAAATACCACATTCCTCCGGATACCCGGAGATACAAAGGGTCTCCATCCTTTTATCCAGGTACCCATAGACATTGCCACTGCGGGCAATCAGGCTGTCGGCAAAATCGTAACGGGGATTACCAATGGGGGGCGTACTGTGAAAAGGATACAGGAATAACAGCAACGCACATACGATGATTTTCATAGCTGACTGTTCTTATGGATTTCATCACAAACGATGAGGAACATGTTTTTATTTTAAACATACTTTAATGAAACAGAAAAAGCTATTTTACAATTGCGAATCACATTTAACAATACGTATATCTATCAAGGATAAATAATTAATAAAATTAAATAATAAGTATTATTAAATACCTTTTTATATTAAAATTAGTATTTAATAATACTTTTTATATTAACTTAGGAGGGAGAATTATGGATTACGATCTCATAAAAAGCATTATTGATCATGCAGCCGAATATGAGCAAACGGCAGTATCCGGCAATAATCGGGACATAGCTTCCTTTGCGGAGTGGCTGTATAAAAAAACACAGCAGTTACCTGGAAAGCCAGTCGGTACTGGCGCTGAACCACAGGTTAGCCTGGATACAGCCATCGGAAGAAAAGTGATCAGGCTGAACCGGTATGTGAAACTATATTCCAAAAATGCGCTGCAGGGAACACCGCTGGGCAGTTCCGAAGAATTCAGCTACCTGGCAACATTGCTCTCAGGTAAGCAAATAAAAAAGTCTGATCTCATACAAATGAATATCCATGAAAAACCAACAGGCATGGAAATCATCAAGAGATTGATCAAATCGGAACTGGTAATGCAAACCAATCACCCTTCTGATCAGCGGAGCCAGTTGCTGGCCATTACAGATAAAGGAAAAGCCGTTTTGTACCAGGTGTTCCGGAAGATGGAAAACGTGAGTAAACTGGTAGGCGGCCAACTTACAGCAGACGAAAAAGAAACGTTGCATGAATTATTAAAAAAACTGGATGCCTTTCACCTGGATATATTTTTAAACCAGAAACAGGACGTTTATAAAAGTTTAAGAGGAGAATAACAGCTACCATAGCAACTCTTTCTTTGCTTCAGCAAACGCCTGTATCATATTCATTTTACATGCTTTCAAAGAAAGTAGTTGTTATCGGAAGCGGCTTTGCCGGCCTCTCGGCTTCCTGTGTGCTTGCCAAAGCAGGTTTCGATGTTACTGTTATAGAACAACATCCTACACCTGGTGGCAGGGCAAGGCAGCTCAAAGCAGCGGGGTTTACGTTCGACATGGGGCCCAGCTGGTACTGGATGCCCGATGTCATAGAACGGTTCTTCTCCCTGTTTGATAAAACACCCGCAGATTACTATACCCTGCAACGCCTTTCACCTTCCTATAGCATCTATTGGCCGGAAGGGGCTACCGATATTCCTGACGATTATCACGCCCTGTGTAATCTCTTTGAACAGCTGGAACCTGGCAGTAGCAAGGCCTTGAATCATTACCTGCTGCATGCTGCCGATAAGTACGCCATTGGAATGCAGATGGCGCATAAACCAGGTGCTTCTGTCTTCGAATTTGCAGACCGCACCCTCCTTCCCGCCGTGCTAAAAATGGATCTCTTCTCTTCTATGAAGAAACATGTGGGAAAATTCTTTAAACACCCGCAGTTACGGCAGTTAATGGAATTCCCGGTATTATTTCTTGGAGAAATAGCAGAAAACATCCCTGCCATGTACAGCTTCATGAACTATGCAGATATCAAGCTCGGTACCTGGTATCCGCAAGGCGGAATGTATAGTCTTGTAAATGCCATGCATCAGCTGGCCATAGAACTGGGCGTTACCTTTCACTTCAACACACGTGCAGAAAAGATACAGGTAACCGGCAAAAACGCCACACACGTGCATGCCGGCGGACAAACCTTCACCGCAGATGCGATCGTGGGCGCAGCAGATTACCATTTTATTGAAACCAGCCTGCTGGCACCAGCCTACCGCTCCTATTCAAGGAAGTATTGGGACAGCCGGCGGATGGCACCTTCCTGCCTGCTTTACTATATAGGGCTGAACAAAAAACTGACTTCCCTGCAGCATCATTCCCTTTTCTTTGATGTACCCTTTGATAAACATGCCAGAAGTCTTTATCAGGAACCAGGCTGGCCGGAACAGCCACTGTTCTACGTATGCTGCCCTTCCCGCACAGACAACACCGTGGCACCGGAAGGCATGGAAAATCTATTCCTGCTCATCCCCGTGGCAACAGGGCTGGAAGGAGATGATGAACAACTTCGCGAGCGGTACTTTCAGCAAATTATTGCCCGACTGGAACACCACCTGGGAGAACCCATCGCAGATGCGGTTATTTACAAAAAAAGCTATGCCGGCAGCGACTTTATCCACGATTACAATGCCTTTAAAGGGAATGCCTACGGCCTCGCCAATACGCTGAACCAGACGGCCATCATGAAGCCTTCCATGCGTAGCGCCCGGGTAGATAATCTCTACTATGCCGGGCAACTAACCGTACCAGGACCAGGCGTTCCTCCAGGTATTATTTCCGGTGAAATTGCCGCCAATGAAATCATTAAAAAATTTGCGCGATGAATACAATAGCCACCTACAACCAGGCCTGCCTGCGCTGCAGCGAAATCATCACCCGCCAGTACAGCACCTCCTTTTCCTGGGCCATCCACCTGCTGCATAAAGATCTCCGGGCACCCATACATGCTATCTATGGCTTTGTAAGACTCGCAGATGAAATCGTGGATACCTTCCATGAACACAATAAACAGGCCCTGCTTGAACAATTCTGCGCCGACACAGATCAGGCACTAGCCACCGGCATCAGCATGAACCCCATCCTGCAAAGCTTCGGTGATACCGTACATAAATACCGCATCAGCCAGCACCTCATAGATGCCTTTCTGCAAAGCATGCGGATGGATCTCGATAAAAGCAGCTATGCCGATCACCAGGAACTGGATGAATATATTTATGGTTCCGCAGAAGTAGTAGGACTGATGTGTCTTCATGTTTTTTGTGAAGGCAACGAAACCCAGTTCCTCCAATTACAACCCGCAGCCCGGAAACTCGGAGCTGCCTTCCAGAAAATAAACTTCCTGCGGGATCTGAATGACGACAGCATCGAACTGAAAAGAAATTATTTCCCGGAAATTGTATGCAATACATTTAACCAGGAAGTAAAGCAACAGATAGAAGCCAATATCATGGCCGATTTTGAAGGCGCCTATGAAGGCATCCTCCATTTACCACCCAAAGCACGGCTAGGCGTATACGTAGCATACCGCTACTATTATTCCCTGCTGAAAAAAATAAAACGTAAACTCCCCTCCTGTATCATGCAGGAAAGAGTCAGAATTCCTGATCATTCAAAACTGGCCATCCTGCTCGTAGCAGGCATACGCTCACGTTTTAATTTATTATGATGATATATCTTTTATACGCACTCCTGATCATAGCCACCTTCTGTTTCATGGAGGGAGTAGCCTGGTTTACCCATAAATACCTGATGCACGGCCCGCTGTGGTACCTCCACCAGGATCATCACCGGCCGGAACCCGGCTGGTTTGAGAAAAATGACGCCTTCTTTGTCATCTTTGCGGCACCAAGTATCGCACTGTTCTTCTTTGGATGGAGGGATCAGCTCAACTGGATGTTCTTCATGGGACTGGGCATTTTCCTGTATGGAATGGCCTATTTCCTTGTACATGATATTATCATCCACCAACGCTTTAAATGGCTGCGCCATTCTGATAATACTTACATCAAAGCGATCCGCCGCGCCCACAAAATGCATCATAAGCATCTCAGCAAACACGATGGAGAATCGTTCGGTATGCTGTATGTAGCCAGGAAATACCGCGATGCGGTGAGAAAAGAAAAAAAATCGGCTCATGCAAACTGACTACGACTATATCATTGCAGGCGCAGGTCTGGCCGGTAGAAGCCTGGCCCTGCACCTGGTGAAAGAAAATGCCCTGCAAGGACGCAAAATACTCATCGCAGACCAGTCCTTTGAAGAAAGAAATGATAAAACATGGTGCTTCTGGGAACAGGAAAACAGTATCGCAAAAGAAGTCATTTTCCGGGAATGGAAGCAGGTATACTTCCACACCGGGCAGCAACAACTGTTACTACCGCTCGCGCCTTACCGGTATAAAATGATCCGTTCCGCCGATTACTACCGGTACACCAATAACATCATCGCCAACACCCCGGAAATCACCACCCTTAAAACCAATATACGGGAAGTCAGTATGCAGGGCTCACAAGCGGTGCTCGACACCGGCAGCCAAAAAATATCCGGGCGGTATATCTTCAGCAGTATTCCGGTTACCTTACCTCCGCAGCCTCACCGGTATAACTACCTGCTGCAGCATTTCAAGGGATGGATTATTAAAACCAACACCGCCTGCTTTCAACCTGAAACAGCTACCCTGATGGATTTCCGGACTTCCCAGCAAAACGGTACCAGCTTCCTGTATGTGCTCCCCATTGATGAACATACCGCGCTCATTGAATATACCATCTTCTCAAAAAACACCATCCCTAAAGAAGCCTATGAAAGCGCCATTCAACAGTACATCGATGAACACATCACCCGGGAATCTTACCTGATCCTGCACGAAGAAAATGGCATCATTCCTATGACAGATCATCCACCGGAAACAACCCATGAACAAATTATTTATACCGGTGCAGCAGGTGGAATGATAAAAGGTTCTTCAGGATATGCTTTTCACTTTATACAGGAACATAGCCGCCAGATCGCGCAACAACTGGCCGCTCACGGAAAAATCAGCCGGCAACCACTTCCCTGGCGGTTCCGCATGTATGATAGTATACTACTGGAGATATTACAGCAGGAGCTGCTTCCCGGCAAAGAAATTTTCAGCCGTTTGTTCGAAAAAAATAAGCCGCAAACAATATTGAAGTTTCTGGATAATCAAACCAATTTAGGGGAAGAATTACGCCTGTTCCTCACCCTTCAGAAGAGAACATTCCTGACTGCCGCTATAGCATGGATAAATAAAAGCCGGTCTTACCGCTCCAGGAAATAATCTATTCCTATCCTGCCGCCGCCGTAAACAAACAGGGTAAACAACATCACCATATAATACAAAGGGATCTCAAATCCATTGTCGCCCGCAGCAAATCCATTGCTCCAGTGCACCGTGGCAATGGCCACCACCATACTGAACAGCAAAGGCAATGTAATATAGCGTACCCATAACCCCAGCGTCAGCAACACCACACCGGCTGCTTCTGTGATGCCCACCAGGTAAGCGCTGACATAAGGTAATGGAATATGCAGCTGCACAAACCAATCCCCTATGCCATGAATATCACTCCACTTCATTTTTGCCGGCAGATAAAAACCATAAGCCAGCACCAGCCGCATCAATAGCAGCGGCAGATCTTTCAGCGCTGATAAACGACGCGCCATTACCCGGTAAATGCTCATATGTTATGATTGAAAGCCCAGCACGAAATGCTGTTGCTGCATGTGCTGTAAAAAAGCAAGCGTGTCTTTTTCCAGTGTATCCGTATCCGTTATATTCAGCTGAGGCGCATAATCCAGTATATCCCTTACCGTTATACCCATCACTAGTTGCTCCGTTAAAAATGCCAGCCAGGGCGACAAATCCATAAACTCCACATTGCCTGTTTCCGGATCACGGAATAACAATACAAAGTATACCCCCTTTTGCCGCAATAGTTCTTTCGGTTTGGCCACCAGGTGCACCGGATAGGTAAATGATAACAGCTGATGCTCAGGATTCAGCACCAGCGGTGTATCCAGCCAGTTGCCGGCCGCAGTAAACGGCTGCGCCGGAATATCTTCCATATTGTATACTTCCATTTCCGCCCACTCAAAAGCAAGGAGGTCATTCAGGAAAGGAAGCGCATAATTTTCTTCCCAGTTATTTTCTACGGCATACGTATAAAATTCCAGCGGAAGTTTCCACACCTGGTACGAGCGGCAGGCATGATGTGCAAAGAAATCTTTTACCATCTTGTTCCATTTCCCGGTAGGGATATGTTTAAACGCGATAGGAAAAGCATTTTCCATGGTATCGTTGATCATGTTGAATACCAGGCGGCGATAGTGTTTCAGCCGGTCCGGCGCCACACCGGGCAGACTTACTTTTTCCCCTGTTCTGCAATAGCCGGAAAAAGTTTGCTGTATATGATAAGTGTCAGGCAACAAGTTCATCTTTCAATTTCCATTGTTTATGACAAATAGTTTTCAGTCTCGTAAGTTCTCCCTGCAAAGCTTCCATCTCCGGAATATTAAAATCCCTTTCCAGCAAAACCGGTACGGGGCGCAGGTGTTGAATAGTCCATTCAAAAAGGTCATACACCGGGTCTATAATAGGTTCGCCATGTGTATCGATGATCAGATCAGGGGCTACCTGTTCATGACCTGCCATATGGATATACGCTACTTTATCCAGGGGCAGCTGTTGTATAAATGCTTTCGCATCGTACTGATGGTTGAACGCATTCACATAAATATTATTCACATCCAGCAGCAACTGGCAACCGGATTGTTTCACCACTTCATTGATAAAATCCACTTCACTCATTTCTGCCGCAACCGGGGTATAGTAAGATACAATTTCCATTACCAGCGGGCGTTGCAGAAAATCCTGCACCTGCTGTATCCTGCCGGCAATATGCTTTACCGCATCCATCCGGAATGGAATGGGCAACAGGTCGTACATGTGTGCGTTGTCACATTTGGAATAACTCAGGTGTTCTGAATAGATCTGTACATTATATTCCTGCAGGAATGTTTTTACATACTGCAGAAATTCTTTGTCCGGTTCTTCCGGGCTGCCGATAGAGAGTGACAGTCCATGGCACAGCACGGGGTATTTCTCCACCACGCGATGCAATACTTTCTTCCAGTAACCGCCGATGTTCATCCAGTTTTCAGGCGCAAACTCTATAAAGTCGGGCCGGATATGTTCACCGCTGATCATTTCTTCCGCAAATTCCCTGCGAAAACCAAGACCTACCATGATGGTTCATTTTAGGAGGTAAGATAAAAGTAAAGGCCGGCAGTTGCGTACCACACCGGCCTTTATTTATCGGAATAATTACTGGCCGGATTTAGTGGTATCGCTTTTAGCTTTACCTTTTTTACCGCCTTTTTTGTTACCACATTTGCCTTCTCCGCATTTACCCTGACCACATTTACCTTCTTTTGTTTTACCGGCAGCTGCGCTGTCTTTCTTTGCACCACAAGCCAGTTCAAGTGTATTGGCAGCAGTACCGCTGGTACCGGTTAACGCGTTTCTTACGGCTGCACCGGAACCGAGGTTAGTATAGCTTACTGGTTTTGCAGATACCTGCAGTGCAGCCATACCGAGGATAGCACCGGCAACGAGGGAACCGGAAAAAAGTACTTTTTTGCTGATAGGATTGTTGTTTTTCATTTTTGAAAATTTAAAACTGGTGTGAAAAAATATGTGTTTGAGTGATAGACGTGATGGTGTTAAAAACCTTACAGGTATTTCAATTATTTTTTTAATGCAGCTGCAATCTTTTCTTCCCATTGCAACTTTACACTTTCCTCCAGTGCCGGTCCTTCAGATGCCTGTAATGCACGCAGCTGTTGATCTATGATTCTGCTTTGCTTCACATACCGTCTGCAAAAAAAGCAGTACAGCAGGTGAAACTGTAACCCGATCCGCTGCAACAGGGGCAGCGGTTGTTGTAATTGTTTTTCAGCCAGCAGCGTCGCTTCTTTACAACAAGGCAGCAGTGTATGTAAGTGATGTCCCATTTCAGTTACTGAACCAGTTCTTTTCCAGGCAGGCTCTTAATTGTAATTTAGCCCGGTGAATAATAACCCAGTAATTGGACGGGGTAATCGCAAGATCCTTACAGATGTCCGCAGATTTTTTTTCTTCGAGAAATTTTTGTTGAAAAAGGGTTTTTCCTATGCCATTCAATTTATCCATACAGGCACGTAAGATCCGGGTAAATTCATGTTGTCTGATGCCATCCTGTATGTCGGTTGTCCATGCTTTGGGGGCCATTTCCTTACGCCAGTGACCTTTTTCATTAAAAAAGAGGGAAAGCGGATCACTGTCGCTGGTAATACTATCTAATGGGAATACTGTTTTTGCCGGTTTACGATAATAGTCGATGATCTTGTTTTTCAGGATAGCCATCAACCAGGTTTTCTCACTGCTATCGCCACGGAACTGAGCCATTGCCTGCAGGCCGCTGAGGAAAGTATCCTGTACCAGGTCCTGCGCCTGTGCGCTATCTGCTACTTTGCTACAGGCAAATTTAAATAAATCATCTGCATATAACTTCACCCATTCCTTCGGATTACAGGATGTCATAGATTTTTGTACTGTTGTATGTCTGTCTTCTACCTGCATATGGGCGTTTTGCATATATCGCTGTAGAAGCTTACGGAAATTTACCGGTTTTAGTTTTCTTACGGACCCAAAAAAATGTTAAAGGCAGATAACTGGCAGGGATATATTGGCAAATGGAGGGATGGCCGGTCATCAGTATTCAGCATTTTATCCTATTTTTGGGCCTGTACCCAATGAAATAACTCGGCCCATGAAAAATGAAATGTCGCCTGTAACCTCCGTTTACTTTGTAACATTATTGAAAGCATATTTGCGTGGTACGAAAACAGGACAGGAAGTAATTGAGGAGTTACGTAGCGTTGCCCCGCTACCGAACGAGGCCGGAGAAGAAACCTACATCGAAGTGAGCAGGCTGCTGATCCAGACAGCCAGCAAAATTAATGAGCACTACTACCAGGATATTGTGACTGCCATTTCACATGCCACTGATACCGCTCCTACCCGCGAAGGCATGATCCATCAGCTGGAAGCACTCCTCACCGGTTACATTACTACCGAACAACTGATCCGGTGGGCTACCTGGCACAATGAACCAGACACCGATAACGGCGCTGGCTTTTTCAATGATATAGCAGTAGATTATTTCTGTACACAATTATTACCTGCTTCCAGTGAAGAACTCACCCTGACGCATTACAAACAGGCGCTTAAAATATTCCGGGCAGAGAGCCATAACAGCCTGAAAGATAAGGTGGCGCTGGTGCTGCTATCGGAAAAAGAAAGACAACGCTTCCTCTTCTACCTGGGCGATTTCATACAGGGACATACCGCACCGGATCAACTGGATATATACCTGCTGCATAAATTCGGAATGGATCATCACTCCTTTCCTTATATGTCTACCCTCTCCTCCATTATGCATGAACCTGGTAAATTACCGGCCCTCCTGCAGATTGCTGCCATGGAAGCATAACAGATATAATAAATTCAATATACTAACTCACCATCAGGCTACAGCCTCTCAATGCAGAGTTATCCAGGCGGCCCAGTACTTCAAAGCGGCCATCGGCATGGATGCGACCAATATCTTCTGTAGCAATGAAGGCACAGGAGTAAATATTGGCCAGGTCAATTACATTCATCACCCCGGCGCCTTTACCGGCAGTTAACTGGAAAGGATCATTCTCGTCACGCAGCAATACCTTCATCCAGGCGGGTGTTTCAAACAAACCATCACACCTGGAATAGGCCTGCGACAATAGTTCTGTCATACCGTATTCCGCGTGGATACAGTCGGCCCCCAGTCTTTCTTTCAGGAAAGCATGTACTTCCTGACGGGTCCATTCCTCCCTTCTGCCCTTCATCCCCCCCGTTTCCATCACGATCGTATGCTTCAGTGAAAGAGTATACTGCTCTGCAAAATCCAGCAGTCCGAAGGTAACGCCGATCAGCAGCACCTTCTGGCCCCGGGCTTCCAGCGCCTGCAGTTGTTGGAACAACTTATCATGCTCATATAAATAAAAGCCGCTTTCCTCATGACCGCTACGGATGGTCATTTCCTGTACCATACGCACCAGGGAAGAGTGTTGCCGTTCCAGGTAAGATGGCAGCAGGCCCAGCACCACATAATCACTCACAGGCCCATAGAACTGTTCAAAAGCCGTCATGAAACTCCGGGTATAAATAGCAGAATGCTTTACCAGGTGACGGCTGTTTACCGTTTGCGTGGTACCACTGCTCTCAAATACCAGTTCCGGTTCAAACCGGCCACATGTAACTGTATGGGATTTAAAAAACTGTATCGGGAGATAGGGGATGTCGAGGATACTTTTTACGGATGCCGGCCGGATGCGCAGGGCATCCGTGTAGGCCCTGTACAGCTCATTTTCCTGGTACTGGTACTGAAACAGCTCCAGGGCAGCGGCTTCCAGCCCGTTTTCGGTCAGTGAAAATATATGTTCCGGTGATACGGCGGTCATGTATGGCGCTATTTAAAATCGCACAAAGTTAGGTAGAAGAATAAATCTATCCGCAGTAAGTAACAATTGTCATAAAAAAACGTTTTTAACTGGATGGATAGCGATAACTGAATATTTGTATATTTCCTAAATTAATGTAGGTTTGTTTTATGAAGAAAATTCTGTTTTTGTTCCTGCTGGCCGGGTTATTTTATGCCTGTAAAAAGGATAGTATAGGTACCAAGCCCATTCTGAGCTTCAAGTCATATTCCATCGACAGTGTGATTTCCAGTACGCAACAGATGGTACTTACGATGAACGTAGAGGACGGAGACGGAGACATTGAAGATTCTATCTGGATCGGTCCTGTATTCAAGAGCAATGGCCCCAATGCAGATACCTTCTACTCCGTGAAGAAGATGGGGGATATCGGCGCCAACAAAGGCAACAAAGTAAAAGCAGAAGTACAGATACTGCTCAGATCCATTGAATTCAAACTGGTGCAGAATACAGGCGTAGACAGTATCCACTTCGTGGTATTTGTCAGAGACAATGCCGGTCATTTCAGCGATACCATTTCCACGCCGAAAATACCTTATAACTACTAATTTATCATACATTTACAATGTAGCGGGGGATTCCTTTCATTAAAGGAATCCTTTTTATTTTTAGCTTTACTTTTCATTTTTAGCATATGGATAAAATAGAAGAATTACAGTCAAAGATAGCCGAAGCCATGCTGGGCGGAGGAGATGTACGCATTGCCTCCCAGCACAAGAAAGGTAAACTGACCGCCCGCGAACGGCTTCAGTTGTTGATGGATGAAGGTTCTTTCGAAGAACTGGATATGCTGGTCACCAACCGTAACCGTGGCCTTACCGCCGACCAGGAACAGTTCCTCGGCGACGGGGTAGTTACCGGTTATGGCACCATCCACGGGCGCCTGACCTATGTTTTCTCCCAGGACTTCACCGTTTACGGCGGTAGCTTATCCGAACCACATGCCCGCAAAATCTGCAAGGTCATGGACCTCGCCATGCAGAACGGCGCTCCCCTGATCGGATTAAACGACAGCGGCGGCGCACGTATCCAGGAAGGTGTGGTAAGTCTTGGCGGCTATGCAGACATCTTCTACCGCAATACACGGGCTTCCGGCGTGATCCCTCAGATCTCCGCCATCATGGGCCCCTGCGCAGGCGGCGCCGTATACTCCCCTGCCATCACCGATTTTATCCTGATGGTAGAACAAACCTCCTATATGTTTGTCACCGGACCTAACGTTGTAAAAACCGTTACCCACGAAGAAGTGACATCAGAAGAACTGGGTGGCGCACAAACCCATGCTTCCAAAAGCGGGGTAACGCATTTTGCCTGTGCCAATGAAATAGAATGTATCCAGTATATCAAACAACTCCTGAGCTATGTACCGCAGAACTGTGAGGAAACAGCGCCGGTATATCCTTATGAACCTGGTAACGAAATCCGCGATGCACTGAAAACACTGATCCCGGAACATCCGAATCAGCCATACGATATGAAAGAAGCTATTGAGCAGATCACCGACAGTGGCAGCTTCTTTGAAGTACATAAAAATTTTGCAGAAAATATGATCGTGGGTTTTGCCCGCATTGCCGGACGCAGCATAGGGATCGTTGCCAATCAGCCTGCCCACCTGGCCGGCGTACTGGACATCCACGCTTCTGTAAAAGGTGCGCGGTTCACCCGTTTCTGTGATGCCTTCAATATCCCGTTACTGGTATTGGTGGATGTTCCCGGCTTCCTGCCCGGCACCGACCAGGAATGGAATGGTATTATCACCAATGGCGCCAAACTGCTGTATGCTCTCAGTGAAGCCACCGTTCCCAAGCTCACGGTTACCACCCGTAAAGCCTATGGCGGCGCTTATTGCGTGATGAACTCCAAACATATCGGCGCCGATATGAACTTCGCATTCCCACAGGCCGAAATTGCCGTAATGGGTGCAAAAGGCGCGGTAGAAATCATCTTCAAAAAAGAAATCGACGCCGCCCCGGATCCGGAAACACGTATGAATGAACTGGTGGCAGACTACACCGAAAGATTCGCCAACCCTTACCTGGCGGCGGAAAAAGGATATATCGATGAAGTGATCAAACCGGAAATGACCCGTATCAAACTGATCAAGGCTTTTAAAATGCTGGAAAATAAAGTAGTAAATATGCCCAGGAAAAAACACGGCAATATACCTTTGTAGCAAATAGGAGCTGGTGACTGCTATCAGTGGCCAGCTCCTGAAAGCTGAACATATGCTTCGTAGCCTTTTCAATTTTATTCTTTTCACCTCCATCTATATTTCCGGATGTGCACTCGGGATGATCTGGCAAACCAATCAACTGCTGGATCTGCACTATCCCAAAAACACTTTCTATCTTTTCGTTTTCTTTTCCACCATCTGCAGCTATAACTTTCACTGGTATCTGACTCCCGGCGCCTATTCCGCTTCGGAAAGGATGCAATGGGGCAACCGTCACCGTACCCTGATGCTCGCTCTCTGCGGTGTGGGCATGCTCGGCTCTTTATGGTTCTTCTGGCAACTGCGGGAACATTGGCTGGTACTTAGCGGCAGCGTTATTCTCACTTTTTTATATTCGGCCCCCAAAGTACCCCACAAAGCCTTCCGCTGGCTCAGTAAAATCGCTATCGGTAAAACGCTGTTCCTTACCTTCGTATGGACTTATGTAACCACACTGCTACCTGCACTGGTAGCCGGTAATACCACTACCGCACCGGTCATATTCCTGACCCTGCACCGCTTCACCCTCATCTATGCCATCTGCATCCTGTTCGATTACCGCGACCTGGAGTCCGACCGTAAAGAAGGCATCCGCAGCCTGATCACCGCACTGGATGAAAAAAACCTGAACCGGTTGTATTATTTCTCCCTGCTGCTGGCCGCCGTGAGCGCAGGTCTGATGGGCCCTTTCACCACCCTGCCGGCAATTGCCACGCTGATGGTACCCGTTATTGCCACCGCACTGATTACCCACAAAGCACATCATGATGATTCGGATTACCTGTTCTACTTTGTACTGGATGGCTTCATGGCATTATCTGCCGTTCTCTACTGGCTGATCTCCTGGTAAGCAGATGGAGTAAGACAATATCCGCGTTTTCCTTACATTTGCGGGGTCTCAATCTCCAAATATTATGTCTAAAAAACAGAAATCCATATTTAACAAGGAATCACTGACATTCCTGCAGAATTATCTGAATAACCCATCTCCTACCGGTTTTGAGAAAGAAGGACAAAAACTCTGGCTGAAATACCTGACTCCTTACATCGATGAACATTTCGTAGATCCTTACGGTTCTGCCGTGGGTGTGATCAATCCCAAAGCGGAATTCAAAGTGGTGATAGAAGCGCATGCAGATGAGATCTCCTGGTTTGTAAATTACATTTCACCGGATGGCCTGATCTATGTAATCCGCAACGGAGGCTCCGATCAGCAGATTGCACCTTCCAAAAGGGTAAATATCCATACAGAAAAAGGTACCGTAAAAGCAGTATTCGGCTGGCCGGCTATCCATACCCGCATCCGTAGCGGCGATGGTAAAGAACCACAACCAAAGGTGGAAAACATCTTCCTGGATTGTGGCGCACGCTCCCGCAAAGAAGTGGAAGACCTGGGCATCCATGTAGGCTGCGTATGTACGTTTGAAGATGGTTTCGAGGAACTGAACTACGACTACTATATCTGCCGCGCTATCGATAACCGCATCGGTGGTTTCATGATCGCAGAAGTAGCCCGCCTGCTGAAAGAAAAGAAACAACAACTGCCTTTCGGATTATATATCGTGAATGCCGTACAGGAAGAAGTAGGTTTACGCGGCGCAGAAATGATTGCCAAACGTATCAAACCAAATGTGGCCATCATTACCGACGTAACGCATGATACCACTACACCGATGATCAACAAGAACATTGAAGGAGAAATTAAATGTGGCGGTGGTCCGAGTATCACTTACGGTCCTGCTGTACATAACATCCTCCGTGATCTCATTATCAAAACAGCGAAGAAAAACGATATTCCTCACCAGCTGCACGCCGTAAGCCGCAGCACCGGAACCGATACCGATGCATTCGCCTACAGCAATGATGGTACGCCTTCGGCCCTCATCAGCTTACCCCTGCGTTATATGCACACGACAGTGGAAATGGTGAAGAAAGATGATATTGAAAACACTATCCAGCTGATTTATCAGACCCTGCTCAATATCACACCAAAGACTAATTTCCAGTACCTGTAATAGCAGGAGAACGTGTTATTAACCTATAGATAACAGCTATCTTATAGGGATGGGTTATATGGCGCCGAACTATATTTTAGATACGGCTTTACTAGGGCTGGGCGCTACATGGCCATCGCAAAAAAAGGGCACCTAACGGAATGAGGTGCCCTTTTTATATCATCTTTGCCGTTTTTTAATTTTTGAAGAAGTCGGCCGCCCTGCTTACCTGCTCTACCCAGGCGCCTGAAGAAGGCTGCATTACATACTCGCTCAACCCCACCCTGTTAGCTCCCGGTGCCCAATCGTAGGTATAGCCTAACCTCGTCCATGGATAATGTGCATCCGTTGCCGATGTTAACGGGCGGTAATAAGCAAAAATAATGTAGTTGTTAAACCACGTGGTAAAATCCGCTGATACGCCGCTGACAGGTACAGCCCCGGTGGTTTTGGTGGTAATAGACGGATTACCGGCCGGGCGGTACAATCTCGACGCATTCACCCACATGGTAGCGATATGCGTATTTGTTTTCGCATTCACCGGTGGTAATCCAAGTAACTGGCAGATACGTGTAATCGTATCCGATGTAGGTGTAAAACCTGGCCCGATGCGGGTTTTCATCTGCTTCGGAATAAACAGCCAGGATTCTCCCCATACCGTATTGATGGAATCACCTACCGGATAACTGGATGGAAAGCGCATAAAGGTGCCCATTAATACATACGGCTGACCATTGATTGTTTTCCATTGCAGATCAGGGTTGTCTGGCGTGATAGGCCACAACGCATCCGTGATCTCACTGCTGTCTGCAATCATGGCGTTATCTACTGCCTGGGCGTAGAGTTGATCCATGGTGTAAACAGGTGGCTTTGGTTCCGGGGTGTTGTCATCTTTACTACAACTGGAAAATGCCATGGCGGCAAACAGGAAAAGTACGGACAGCTGACTGCCCAGGGGTAAATGTTTCATAGAAGTGGTTACTGGTTATTAAATTGAGTTCCGCAATTAACTGTATTTCAACAGTATTAGCAAATTTTGCTCAATTTAACAACGCGTGCTCCCGGCGCTTTCTACAAATCATTCATCCCGAAATACTCCACCCCCAGCTGATATCCTTTCAGTCCGAGCCCGCAGATGCAACCGATACATTTTGGCGCAATCAGGGAAGTATGACGGAATTCCTCGCGTGCATATACGTTGCTGATATGAATTTCCATCACCGGTGTTTTAATGCCTGCAATAGCATCCCGGATGGCAATAGAAGTATGTGTATACGCGCCGGCATTCAGCAACACGCCATCATAGGAAAATCCTACTTCATGCAGATAGTTTACCAGCTCTCCTTCCACATTACTCTGGAAGTAAGTAAAATTTACTGCCGGAAATTGTTGCTGGAGATGTTTGAAATACTGTTCAAAAGATTCACTGCCGTAGATACCGGTTTCACGCTTGCCGAGCAGGTTCAGATTAGGGCCGTTTATTATCGCTATTTGCATGATAATGGTTATAAGATGAAAAATGTGGAACCAAGATAATTAATCCTGTTTATTATTACTATCGCTTCCCCAGCGGTAAGTCGACTGTTCAATGCCGGCCAGGTCAATGATGCGGTCTACCACCGTGGCGGCCATTTCTTCCATGCTGGCAGGGAGACTGTAAAAAGAAGGAGTAGCAGGACAGATAATACCACCGGCCAGTGTCACCGTTTCCATATTTTTGATATGAACCAGGTTATAGGGTGTTTCCCGGACTACACAAATAAGTTTGCGTCTTTCTTTCAGCACAACATCGGCTGCACGTGTAATTAAATCGTTGGAAATACCAGTGGCGATGCGCCCCAGGGTGCCCATAGAACAAGGGCAGATGATCATGGTATTAAAGCGGCCGGACCCGGAAGCAAACGGCGCGTGAAAATCCTGTTGGGTATAAAACCGGAAGGGGAGCTGTTTATAATCTTCGTTTCTCAGCTCTGTTTCCCAGACCGTTTTGGCGTTTTCTGTCATCACCACAGCTACCTGATCTAGCTGTGCCTGGGCTGCGTGCAGCTTCTGCAACAACTGACGGGCATAGATAGAACCACTTGCCCCGGTAACTGCTACTACTATACGATGTTTCATTGGCTATGCTGTTGAACTTACAAAGCTAGCCCATTTGGATGGTTATATACCAGCCTGTGCAACAATTTCATCCATCAATATACCGCTGTGACTTTCATTGTACACGCATTCACCGTTGCGGATCACCAGTACCTGCGGAGATTCGTGCGGCACCTGGTATAATTCCGCTATTTTGTTGGAAACCGGCCTGTAGGAGATCAGGTCCAGGTAATAAAACGTTAACCCATCCGGTGCAGCTGCCCGCTCCAACCTGGCTTTGGCCATCGAACTGATAGAGCATCGCGTGCTGTGTTTAAAAATGGCTACCGGCTGATGTGCAGATGCAGCATTGATTTCAGATAGTTGTTCCTCGCTGGTTAACGTTTTCCAATTCATTTAACATGCTTTGTTATGTTCTATCGCAGGCGACTTAGCCATGCCCTTCATCGGACAGCCTAATTTCTGATGGCTTGCGCAGGACGTTAAGAAAGCGGCAAAGATACAAACCATAGCGGTGTAGCCCAAAATTCTTACATAAGATTGCATACTGGCAGTTTTAAATAATTTATGACTAAAACGAAATTTCACAGGAAATATGATACGACCACTTTTTTAATCGTCTTTTGTAACGTTATTTTGCAAATATAGAAAATACATTAAAAAAAACAACAATGTAATTTTCGGTCCGCCGAAAATATCCAGCGTTATGACAAAAGTACATTTTATTGCCGTAGGAGGCAGCGTGATGCATCAGTTGGCCATTGCGCTCAAAAATAAAGGTTACCAGGTAACCGGCAGTGACGATGAAATATTCGAGCCGGCATTGTCAAACCTGCGGCAGGCGGACATTCTACCCGCCTCTACCGGCTGGAACGCCGACAGTATAACGCCGGATCTGGATGCGGTAATCCTGGGCATGCACGCCCGGGAAGACAATCCCGAACTAATAAAAGCCCGGGAATTGCACCTGAAGATCTACTCTTTCCCGGAATACATCTACCAGGAAAGTAAAAATAAAACACGGGTAGCCATCGGGGGAAGTCATGGTAAAACTACCACCACCGCCATGGTCATGCACGCCCTTCAATTGAACCACCAGGCTTTCGATTACCTGGTAGGCGCCCGGCTGGAAGGCTTTGCCCAGTCGGTTAACATCACTGACGCGCCCGTTATTGTATGCGAAGCAGATGAATATCCCGCTTCCGCTATCGAAAAACGGCCCAAATTTCACTTCCTACACCCGCAGATCGCTGTATTGACGGGCATCGCCTGGGATCACATCAATGTATTTCCTACTTACGATATCTATAAAGAACAGTTTGCCATCTTTATCCGCCAGATGGAAGCCGGCCAGGTATTGATTTACAACAATACCGACGAAGAACTGGTAAACCTGGTAACCGCTACCGGCGGGCACCTGAAGCTGATCCCCTACGGATTACCGGCGCATACCATCCGCAACGGTGTTACCAGCGTCAGCTTCGGCGATGCATCCGCCAACCTGGAAGTGTTTGGCGACCACAACCTGCTGAACCTTCATGCGGCAAAACTCGTTTGTAATGAGCTGGGCGTATCCGATGCGGAATTCCTGGCGGCAAT
Source organism: Chitinophaga arvensicola (assembly GCF_900110835.1). GTDB lineage: Bacteria > Bacteroidota > Bacteroidia > Chitinophagales > Chitinophagaceae > Chitinophaga > Chitinophaga arvensicola. Next base: position 2,785,494 of record NZ_FOJG01000001.1, on the reverse strand, counting down.
TGCTACCTTTAAGGGCGCTGCAAAGCGGCTGGAACTGGTAGCAAAAGACGATCATTGCGTAATTTACCGTGATTTTGCACACGCTCCTTCCAAGGTAAAAGCTACCATGGAAGCCACAAAGCACCAGTTTCCCGACCGGAAACTGATAGCCGTACTGGAATTACACACCTATAGCAGTTTAAATGCGGATTTCCTGGAACAATACCACGGCGCACTGGATACAGCCGATACCGCCGTTGTGTTTTACAGCAAACACGCACTGGAAATAAAGAGAATGCCGGATCTGGCACCGGAACTGATTGCACAGCGGTTTGGCCGTAATGACCTCCACGTTTTCCACAACCGGGAAAAACTGGAAGCTTTTCTGGCCGCTCAGTCCTACCAGGACGCCAACCTGCTGCTGATGAGCTCCGGCACCTATGATGGCCTCGATTTCAGCAAACTGAAAGCATTATTGCCGTCGAACCATTAAACAAATTGAAAAATTTCTAAATTTAATATAATGCCTTCTTTGCTCCTCAAAAGGCCCCTGGCCGTAATCGATCTGGAAACCACCGGTACCAACGTGGCCACCGATCGTATCATTGAAATTGCTATCATTAAAGTGTTTCCGGACAAGAGCACACAGTCCAAAGTGAAACGTATTAACCCGGGAATGCCGATCCCTGCAGGATCAACAGCAATTCATGGTATTAAGGACGAGGATGTAAAAGATGCCCCTACCTTCAAACAGGCTGCCCACGAACTCAAACAGTTCATGGACAATTGCGACCTGGCCGGATACAACTCCAACCGCTTCGATATTCCGTTGCTGGTTGAAGAATTTCTCCGGGCAGATATTGAATTTGATGTATCTAAACGCAAATTCGTAGACGTACAACGGATTTTCCACCTGATGGAGAAACGTACCCTCGGCGCCGCCTATAAATTCTACTGCGATAAGTTGCTGGAAAATGCCCACAGCGCAGAAGCAGACGCCCTGGCTACCTACGAGATCCTGGAAGCCCAGCTGGGCCGCTACGAACAGCTGCAACAGGATATTGATTCCCTGGCCGATTTTACCCGGGAAGAAGATTATATCGACTTTGCACGCCGCCTCGTGATGCAGGGCGGACAGGAAGTATTTAACTTTGGTAAATATAAAGGCCGTCCGGTAAGAGACGTGCTAAAGGCAGAACCTCAGTATTACGACTGGATGATGAAAGCGGATTTTCCGCTTAATACCAAACAGAAACTGACTGAGATCTTCCATAATATGATGTTAAAAAAAATGTAATGTTATCGGGGAACGTCATATCTTGCGCCGAAATTGAACTATTTTCGCAGTCCAAAAACATCATCTGCTGAATTGGAAAAGCTTGTCATCATTCCTACGTACAATGAAAAGGATAACATCCGGAACATCATTGACGCTGTATTTTCCTTACAGGAGAATTTTCATGTCCTCATCGTGGATGACGGATCACCCGACGGTACCGGTGCGATTGTAAAATCATTACAACAGCAACATCCCAACGAATTATTCCTGGAAGAAAGATCCGGCAAACAAGGTCTGGGCACCGCTTATATCCATGGTTTCAAATGGGCGCTGGCCAGAGGCTATCAGTATATCATTGAAATGGACGCCGATTTTTCACACAATCCGAAAGATCTGCCCCGCCTGTATGCCGCCTGCGCCAAAGACGGAGCAGATGTATCCGTAGGTTCCCGCTATGTAAAAGGCGGTAAAACCGAAAACTGGCCCTGGGACCGTGCTGTATTATCTTATGGCGCCTCCATTTATGTAGGCATGATCACCTGGATGCCCGTAAAAGACCCGACCGCAGGATTTGTATGCTACCGCAATACCGTACTCGAAGCCATTAACCTGGACCAGATACAGTTTGTAGGCTACGCTTTCCAGATTGAAATGAAATTCACTGCGTGGAAGCTCGGCTTTACCATAAAAGAAGTACCCATTACCTTCAAAGACAGGAAAGAAGGCTATTCCAAAATGAGCAAAGGCATTGTAAAAGAAGGTATTCTCGGAGTACTTAAAATACAATGGCAAAGCCTCTTCCGGAATTATAAAGGAAGGGTACAGAACTAATATATCATTTCACATCGCATAGCATTTAGGGACCTGCTCATTTCATTCAAATGAAACAGGTCCCTAAATACATTTAACGGAACATGAAGAAAGCATTTCTCCAGTTACATCTCTCCGTATTTCTGGCTGGATTTACAGGCATACTTGGTAAGGTAATTTCTCTCAACGAAGGATTACTGGTGTGGTACCGGTTACTGATCACCTCCGTTACACTCTACATTTTATTCCGCCTGCGGGGTACCTTCAAAAAGCTGCCCTGGAAAGATATTCTGCCTATCGGCAGCACCGGCGTTATCGTAATGCTGCACTGGTTATTCTTCTATGGCAGTATCAAATATTCCAATGTATCCATCGGTGTGGTCTGTTTTTCACTGACCAGCCTGTTCACTGCTATCTTTGATCCGCTGATCAACCGGCGCCGCTTTGATGTGGCCGAAATGCTCCTCAGTATGCTCACCCTGCTGGGGATACTGCTTATCTTCCACTTTGATACCCAGTACCGTACCGGCATTATCCTGGGTATTATTTCCGCTATGTTTGCCGCGCTGTTTACCGTTTTCAACAAACGGCTCATCAAACGTTTCGATACTTACACCATTACGTTTTATGAACTATCCAGCGGCTTCCTGGTGCTCACCGCACTGATGCCACTGTATATTTATTTCTTCCCGGTAGCCTCTCTCCTGCCGTCTTCCATGGACCTGGGGTACCTGTTCATACTGGCCTGGTTCTGCACCATCCTGATGTATTTGCTGAGTATGAGCGCACTCAAGAAGATCTCTCCGTTTACCGTCAATCTCTGTTACAACCTGGAACCTGTATACAGTATCATCCTGGCATTTGCACTGTTCCATGAAAACAAGTTCCTGAACAATGCCTTCTACGCCGGATTAGGCTGTATTATCCTCTCCGTAGGATTGCAGATGCTGCGTGTGGCCAGGGGCAAAGCAGTGGCATAGCCCGGCCGCTCATCCTCATTTATTCGTAACTTGGGCGCCGGAATTATTATTTTAGCGCTTATGAGAAAAGTTTTATTAGGGATGTCCCTCCTGGGATCAACCCTTTTTACCTATGCACAACAGCCTGCCAAAAAGCCGCTGGACCACAGTGTTTACGACAGCTGGCAAAGCATCGGCACTAAACTGATCAGTAACAACGGACAGTGGATAGTGTATGCAGTAATGCCGCAGGAAGGCGATGCCAGCCTGGTAATTTATGATCGTAAAACAGGACAATCTACCACCATTCCACGCGGCAGCAGCCCGGTTATTACGGAAGATTCCCGCTATGTGATCGCCAGCATCAAACCACTTTTTAAAGATACCCGCGAGGCAAAAATTAAAAAGAAGAAAGCCGCTGAGATGCCCAAGGATTCCCTGGCCATCATCACACTGGGACAACCCGGCATTCTGAAATTTCCAGGTGTAAAATCTTTTAAAACACCCGAAAAAGGTAGCGGATTGCTGGCTTATCTGCTCGAAAAACCAGCAGCCGACAGCGCTAAAACAAAAACCGGCAAGGTGGCCAAACCCGCAGCCGACGAGGATCGTGCAGACGATGATAAAACACCTGCCGCCGGCACAGAAAGCGGCCTGCTTGTGATCCGTCAGTTACAAAGCGGCACACAGGATACGATAAAAAATGTGACCGAATTTACGTTCAGTAAACCAGGCAATCAACTGCTCATAGAAACCAAAGCAGATAAGAAAGACTCTCTTTCCCGCAACGGCGTTATACTCTGGCACACCGCCGGCAGAAAAGCCACGGCACTGAGCAATGGTAACAGCGACTACAAACAGTTTGCATTCGATGAAAAAGGAGAACAGGCGGCTTACTTTGGTACCCGCGATTCTTCCAAAGCATTGCAGCAGTTCTATCGTTTGTATTACTTCAAAGCCGGACAGGACAGCGCTTATGAAGTAGCAGATAAAAATACCAGCGGTATCCCGGCCAACTGGAGTATCAGTCCCAACAGCCTGATTTATTTCAGCAAAGACGGACAACGCGTATTCTTCGGCACTGCTCCCATTCTCCCGGTGAAAGATACCAACATCGTGGATTTTGAAGTAGCCAAAGTAGATATATGGAACTATAAAGATGATTATCTGCAACCCATGCAATTAAAAAATGCAGATAAAGAATTGAAAAGAAGTTATGCCGCTGTGTATTATCCCGCCGGCAAACGCGTGATCCAGCTGAGTGACAAAGATCTCGAAACCGTGATCACGGCAGCGGAAGGCAACAGTACTTACGCCCTCGGCTATACGGATAAAGGCGAACGCATTCCCATGCAATGGGTAGGCCGCACCCTGAAAACAGGATACCTCGTTAACGTGAACGATGGTACGAGAAAAAAGATCAAAGAAAAGCTCGACGGTAATTTTTACATCTCCCCCAACGGGAAATATACGATCTGGTACGACCTCGCCAACCGCGAGTGGTTCAGCTATAGCAACGCCACCGGTACGATCGTTAACATCAGCAAAGGTATTCCCACCAAAGTGTATGATGAGGAAGATGATCATCCGGATGTACCCGAAGCCTATGGATTCGCAGGCTGGATGAAAGATGATAACGCCATCTACATTTACGACCGTTACGATATCTGGCAGGCCGATCCTTCCGGTAAAACCGCGCCAGTGAATATCACGCAGGGCGTGGGTCGCAAAGAACGCACCCGCTTACGTTACGTACGTCTCAACCCGGAGCAGAAATTCTTCCTGCCCGGTGATGTGCTTACGTTAACCGCATTCCAGGACAGCACCAAATACAATGGTTTCTATACCCTGGAACTGCCCCGTAAAAGTGGCAAAGCCACACTGAAGCAAACGGTACTCGGACCATACTCCTACACAGATCTGCAACAGGCAAAAGATGCCCGTGTATTTACGTATACCCGAAGCCGTTATGAACTCTCTCCGGATGTTTTTTCGGGAGATGACATTGCAAAAGCCACACAGATCAGTCATACCAATCCACAGCAGCAACAGTACAACTGGGGCACTGCATCGTTGTACAAATGGACTACTTTCAGCGGCAAACCGGCAGAAGGTATCCTCTATAAACCGGAAAATTTCGACAGCACCAGACAGTACCCGGTGATCTTTTATTTCTACGAGAAATTAACCGATGGACTGTATAGCTACCAGGCGCCGGCGCCTACACCTTCCCGTCTGAATATTTCCTTCTTTGTAAGCCGTGGTTACCTCGTGTTTGCACCGGACATCAGCTATGAAAATGGCTATCCGGGTAAAAGCGCCTACGATTATATCGTGAGCGCCGCAGAAGACCTGGCAAAAAAGCCCTGGGCTGATGGTAAAAATATGGGGATCCAGGGACAGAGCTGGGGCGGCTACCAGGTAGCCTACCTGATCACACAGACCAATCTTTTCAAAGCAGCATGGGCAGGAGCGCCGGTGGCCAATATGACCAGTGCCTACGGTGGTATCCGCTGGGAAAGTGGTATGAACAGACAGTTTCAGTACGAGCATTCCCAGAGCCGCATTGGTGCTACCTTATGGGAGAAACCTGAGCTGTACATCGAAAATTCTCCGTTGTTCAATCTTCCCCGTGTAAATACACCGGTAGCAATTATGTCGAACGATGCAGATGGCGCCGTTCCCTGGTACCAGGGCATTGAAATGTTTACCGGTTTACGTCGTTTAGGCAAGCCCGTTTGGTTGCTCAACTACAACAACGAAGCGCATAACCTGATGCAACGTCAGAACCGCAAAGATATTCAACGCAGAGAGCAACAGTTCTTCGACCATTTCCTGAAAGGAGCACCCGCACCACAATGGCTGGAAAGTGGCGTGCCTGCTACAGAAAAAGGCATTAACTGGGGCTGGGATCTGCAACAGTAAATAATACTACAATAACAAAAAACGCTGCAGGTTCCTTTCCGGAATCTGCAGCGTTTTTTGTTAATACGGATGAAAAGGTAGGTTGTTTTACAAGCGATGATGATATTTACAACATCTTTGAGGATGCCTAATCTTTATATCATTGCCGGCTGTAATGGCGCGGGAAAAACCACTGCCAGTTTCACCTTACTCCCGGGAATACTGGACTGCAAAGAGTTTGTAAATGCAGATATTATCGCTGCGGGCCTGTCTCCCTTTAACCCCGGAAGCATGGCCTTACCCGCCGGCCGGCTCATGCTAAAACGGATAAAAGAACTGATGCAGGCGAAAGTGGATTTTGCTTTCGAAACCACCTTAGCCACCAGAAGTTATGTTTCACTGATTGAAAAAGCCAAAGCCATCGGCTATACGGTGTCTCTCCTCTTTTTCTGGCTGGACTCTCCGGAGATGGCGCAGCAACGGGTATCCCAGCGCGTGCAGCAGGGTGGCCATCACATTCCCCACGAGGTAATCCGACGGAGGTATAGCCGGGGACTTCATAACCTGATGCATCTCTATACTTCCCTTTGTGATCATTGGATGATAGTTGACAACCGGAATACACAACCCCGTGAAATCATGTTAGGCACCGGTGAGCATACCGGCGATGTATGGGAAGCGCTCCCTCAGCATGCGGACACGCAACTATGGAAAACTACACAGGATCATGCTCTTGGAACACTCTCCCGGAAAATTATGCACGGATTAAAAATTGCCATGCAGCAACTGGTAGAAACCAATGCGGCGCGTAATCAACAGTTGGTGATCGGCGATCAGGAAGGGCATATCAGCAGGATAGCTGCCAGCGATTTATTACATACGGTGAGGTAAACAGGTAAAACAAGCAATGCCCAACCGGCTGCAAAACCGGTTTACTGGATGATGTCACCATTCAGATCAACTGAGAATCAGTCCCTTCCCCACTCTTCAAATATATTTTTCATAATATAAAACATTTAACATATATTTACAATAACATCGCCACTTAGCGTATGGTGTGATCTGCAGCGATAGCGATATCCTTAACACCACATTATTGTACCTATGAACTTCCATATCTATCATCCCGCGGATGCTTTGCGTCCATTTGTAAAGCAATACTATTACTGGGAAGATGATACCCGTGGTATCATACAACTGCCTCAGAACCTCTTTGCCCTCGGCGATCAATACCTGGTATTTATCCTGGAAGGAAAAGCGGAGATCAAACCGGTAAATCATAAAGCATTTACTTTACCGGAAGCCGCAGTACTCGGCCATCTTACCTGCGCCTGCCAGTTGCAGGTACAGGGACCGGTAAAAGTAGCGGTGGTACAACTGAACGCTTATGGCGCCTATCGCCTGCTGGGGATGGATGCCGGTCATTTCACCAATTATTACCGCAACCTGTTACTGGATACGCCATCTATCTGGCAGGAGTTATTTACCGCCTTACGCCTGGAACAGGCACCACAACAGGTGGAACCGCTGCTGGATACCGCTTGCCTGCAGGCCCTTGCGCTGCAGCCGGATAACCTCCGTGAAGTGGATAACATCGCCGACTACCTGTTGATCATGCAGGGCAATGTGAGCATGGAAGCGTTAACGACCCGTTATGGTATTTCACGCCCTACCCTGGAACGCATTTTCAGCACCATTGTAGGCATTCCGCCACAGCTCTATGCCCGGATGATCCGTTATAAAACAGCACTGAGCGCGCTTCGCCAGTTAAACCTGCCGGAGTGGCAAACACCCGTGGCAGCTACACCGTTTTATAACCAGGCGATGTTTATAAAGGATTATCTCCTCTTCAATCACCAGGCACCATCGTATTTTGCCAATGTCGGTACTATTGCACATATGCAGGTGAATAACCTGCATCAGGTAGCAGTAGCCAGTTAAGCAGCAACGCTTTTTTACAAATAAAACCTGTTCATTGGGGGCTTTGCCAGCCCCCTTTTTTTATTGGCACGGAAATGTAGCCCCGACCCCTACACGAAAAATGTGCAATAACCCGACTTTTTGTTTAACTTACTATTCATAACAGGCATACTATGCAACATACTGCGGCCTATTGGCGTGAACAACTGAAACTGCAATCACATGTGGAAGGCGGTGCTTTCCGGGAAACTTACCGTTCAGAGTGGGTATTGGATATGACCACACTGCCGGCAGGCATGGGCGGCAACCGCAATGCGTCTACCTGCATTTATTTTTTACTGGAAGAAGGGGAATTCTCGGCTTTTCACCGCATTGCAGCCGATGAAATATGGCATTTCTATGATGGCCAGACACTTACCATTTACGAGATTGCGCCTGGCGGAAACCTGCTGGTGCATAAACTGGGACGCGATATTGCCGGTGGTGAAAGTTTACAGGTGATCATAACAGCAGGCAACTGGTTTGCCTCCCGCGTGGAAGTGCCCGGCGGCTACGCCCTCAGCGGCTGCACCGTGGCGCCCGGATTTGATTTTGCCGATTTCGAACTGGCCGAAAAAGCTCCCCTGCAGGCGGCCTATCCCGAACATGCCGCCCTGATCGATACCCTTACCCGGTAACGCGAACGGCTATCCGTTTCAAGCTCCCTGTTTTTTACTAAATTACAGGCATGAAGAAAGTATTTTACCTCGTTGTACTGGTATTATTTGCCATCCTGATTTTCTGGCTGGGCAAACGCTTTGGCAGCACAAATGTGAGCCAGCAGGTAATTTCCAACAGCACCATTGTAAAGGAAATCGCGGAACTGGCCAGTCTCGACGTACAGGGCAGCGCCAGCATTAAAAGAAGCAATATTGAAAACAGCGGCGACTGGACCGATAACCTGAAGAAAGCCTTCCTGGAAAACACCGTATGGGTAACCATACCATATCAGGCCAAATACGGCGTAAATATCGACGATAAGCTGTTCAAAGTACAAATGACAGATAAGAAGATTGTTGTTCATCTGCCAGCCCCCCGCCTGCTCAGCTACGAGCTGAAAATGGACCGGATGGAAACTTCCAACCGCAAAGGCTGGCTCCAGTTCCAGGATGATGAAACCTATACGGACGTACAGAAAAAACTCTATCAGACCTCCCGCGCACAACTGGAAAACAATCCAACTTATATCCAGCAATCCAAAGAAAAAATAAGGAAAGTAATGGAGCAGTATTATGCCCCATTTTTAAAAGATCATACGCTGGACATCCAGTATGATGGCGAAACAAAGTTGCCTGAGCTGAAATAGGCAGCAGGTTTACTCAAAACGGCGCCAGCTTTATCTTTCCCTGTCAGCTATCCATCTTAAGCTGCTTCCTGTGCAATAAATTTTACCAGGCTTCTCTTCGCTACCGGCAGCAGTGTTTCGTCTACCGGCACTACCAATGGCGTTTCCGCACAGTACACAGCCGGATTGGGCAGGATGTTCCGTTCCTTTATCAGCATACTCTTGACATGGCCGATGGTATGCGCCAGGTCTTTCTTATACGACTGTAAATACTGCGTATGAATCCCCCGGAATTTTTCATCATGCCTTTCGAAGATGGTAAGCCGGTAGGTGTACACCAGTGTTTGCTTACAATGCCCATCACACAAAAGAAGATATCCTTCCGTTGTTTCGAGTGGCACCAGCCCTACCGGAAAAATGCTGAGATGCTCCGCTACATACTCATAGATCTCCGTTCCCCCTTTAATAGTGCTGTTGAGCTGTGGCAAAGAATACTGGATAATGGTTTCCAGTTCTTCCATCAGTTCATCGTCAGCAATAAGCTGTTCGTACAGCAATTCGAGCTTGTGGAGATTTACCGCCGTCAGCCGTTTGGGAAATTGCTGTTGCAGAAACTGCTTGTTGTCGCGGAAGGCAATCAGGTTGTTGTAATGAAAGATAATGTCGGATAACTGCGGGTACAGCTTGCTCTGGGTGAAGTAATGGTTGATGTCCTGCAAATAGGCTAACAGGGTATACTTTTTCAGCTCAAAGTCAATATAACCGTCAGCAAACCAGGTTTCACTTAACGCTCCCATATGATTTAAATTTAATGGATCATGTACTGAATTTACGAAAAAAAAACCGTAAAAATGAGGGTTTTCAGCGCAACAGAAGACTATTTTCAATAATATTTCTGTGCCAGTCAAATGGGGTACAGGAAAGGATCTGACTATGTCAACCGGTAGTAAAAAACTAGCTAATTTCAAAAATATTTTAACGCTAACTTTTTTATTAGACTTATTTTCATAACTTCAGTATATTATTTTTCATTTTTTTAATTTCAGTTATCATGAACATTTACGTAGCCAACCTGCACTATAGGTTGAACGATGAGGATCTCCATCAGATTTTCAGCGATTTTGGAGAGGTTACCTCCGCTAAGGTTATCAAAGACCACGAAACTGGCCGCTCACGTGGTTTTGGCTTTGTGGAAATGCCTAATCAAGAAGAAGGAGCAAAGGCTATGGATAGTTTGAACGGCAGCGAAATCGAAGGTAAGCAATTGATGGTAAACGAAGCAAGACCTAAACAACCGAATAATAATTTCAAAGGTGGCGGTGGTAATAACCGTGGCGGCGGAGGATATGGTTCCCGCGACCGTCGTTATTAATAACACCCTTTATTCGGCACAAAGGAACTAAAAAAAGGCGCTCTAAAGGGGCGCCTTTTTTCGTGCGCATAAAGCATTTTTATTACACCAGACAACAGATCCCAAAGCCTTCTGTACAGGGCCGGCTGGCAGATAGCTAGCTATCGCACAACAGCCTCTTTACTAATAAAAAAAGCAGCGGAGATAACTCCCCGCTGCTTTTATGTAAAAGAGATAATGATCTTAGAAACTCTTCTTCGGGTCAAAATTCTCCAGTTCCTTAGCTACTGCGCTCAGGAAAGTAGAACCCAGGGAGCCATCTACAATACGGTGATCGTAAGACATAGACAGGTACATCATATGACGGATACCAATGGTATCGCCATCTTCTGTTTCAATCACCACCGGGCGTTTTTTGATAGCACCCACTGCCAGGATAGCGACCTGTGGCTGGTTAATGATAGGTGTTCCCATCAGGCTGCCAAAGGTACCTACGTTGGTAAGGGTGAAAGTACCGCTCTGGGTATCTTCCGGTTTCAGCTTGTTCTGACGCGCAGAATTAGCCAGGTGATTTACCTGTTTGGTGAGGCCGGTCAGGTTCAGCATGTCTGCATTCTTGATCACCGGTACAATCAGGTTACCGCTTGGTAATGCCGTAGCCATGCCCACGTTAATGTCTTTCTTGATAATGATCTTGTCGCCGTCCAGGGAGCAGTTGATCAGCGGGAAGCGTTTGATACACTTTACAATCGCCTCAATAAACAGCGGCGTAAAGGTTAACTTTTCGCCTTCGCGTTTTTCGAAATCGCCTTTTACGCGATCGCGCCATTTCACCATGTTGGTAACATCGGCTTCTGCAAAGCTGGTGACATGCGGACTGGTTTGTTTGCTCATGACCATGTGGTTGGCAATCAGTTTGCGCATACGATCCATTTCAATAATTTCCACATTGCCGTTGTAGGTAGGAGAAGCCACGGTGGTGGTTACTACCGGCTGACGTGCGGGAGTGGAAGCAGGAGCTGGAACGGTTTCCGGTGTTACATCCGGAATCACTTTTCCTTCGCGGCGGTCTGCTACATATTGCAGGATATCTTTTTTGGTTACGCGGCCATCATTACCGGAACCGGGGATCTTTTCCAGGTCGGCAAAGCTAACGCCTTCCTGTTGTGCGATGGTGAGTACTAACGGAGAATAGAATTTGGCGCCGCCTCCGGAAACGGGCGCATCTTCAGTCACGGGGGTGTATGCCGGTGCTGAAGTGAATTTTGGTTCAGTAGCTACAGGGGATGCCGGCGTTACAGGTGCAGCGGCTGCGGATGCGTCAGCATTGGTATTAATACGGGCAATGACGGTACCTACAGGCACCACATCATTTTCATTGAAGAGCACTTCTGTGATCTCTCCTTCCGCAATAGAGGGAACCTCGCTATCCACCTTGTCGGTGGCGATTTCCAGCACGGTTTCATCTACTTTTACGTGATCGCCCGCCTTTTTATGCCAACGCAAAATGGTGGCTTCCATGATGCTTTCCCCCATTTTTGGCATTACCAATTCTACAATGGCCATAAGATTGATTTTTGCTTTAGTGCGCGACAAAAATACGGGAATTGTACCAATTCAAAATATGGCAATATCCCTATTCCAGAATGAGTTTGCGCAATTCATTCATGGCATAAACAGCTGTCATTTGCGTATTCCGTTCCCGGTCGTAACGCAGCTGATATTTAACGGTGACTGTTCTCTTTGCACTTCCCACGGCTACCCATACCGTACCTACCGGCTTTTCAGGTGTGCCTCCGTCGGGTCCCATAATACCGGAAACAGCGATGGCATAATCTGTTTCCAGCAACACCAGGGCGCCGGTTACCATTTCCCGCACGGTTTCCTCACTCACCGCCCCATGCGCCTGCAAAGTGGCTGGCTTTACCCCTAACAGCTTCACTTTCATTTCGTTGGCGTAGGTTACCGCACTTCCCCTGAAATACGCGGAACTACCCGGAATGGCCGTTATCCAGCTGGATATCAGCCCACCGGTACAGCTTTCCGCGGTTCCCACAGTTTTGCCTTTTTCTTTCAGTAATTGCCCCAGTACTTCTCCCATAGAAATATCCTGGTCTGTTACGGTGATATCTGCCAGCAAATCTTTCAGCTGATGGAAAAGGATGCTCACTTCAGCGGCAATGGAGAGTTTGTCTTTCCCAAAGCCGGTCAGCCGCAACTTCAACAGGCTGTAACTGGGCAGGTAAGCCAGTTTGATATGAGCCGGCAACTTTGCTTCGAAAGCCACCAGTCGCTCTGCTATAAAAGATTCGCCCATGCCGGAAGTCACCAGGGTCTGGTGAATTACCGCCGGGGTTTTGAAATGCATAGCTAAGCGGGGCAGCACATAACTTTCCATAATCCCCTTCATTTCATGGGGTACACCCGGCATAGACACGTAGATCTTACCGTCTTTTTCAAACCACATTCCGGGCGCCGTCCCTCTCTTATTCTCAATAACAGTGGCGGCTTCCGGTACGAGGCTCTGATCCAGATTCCTTTGCAGGATAGGCAGCCCCCTGCTTTCAAACATCTGCAATACGGTATTCAGCACTTCTTTATTCTGTACCAGCCGGGTATGAAAGTATTCACACAAGGTAGGCTTGGTAATATCATCTGCTGTAGGTCCGAGGCCGCCGGTGATCAGCACAATGTCTGATACCGCCGATTCTTTTTCCAGTACATCCAGGATATCTTCCCTTATATCCCCAATGGCTACACGCCGGTGCACCCAGATGCCCATTGCGTTCAACTGCTGTGCCATCCAGGCCGAGTTGGTATCAATCGTTTGTCCTATCAGCAGCTCATCACCAATGGTGACAATGCTGGTGGTGATTTTATCCATATCGCAACTATTTTGGGTAATTAAGACTTAAAAAACGGTTCCAGCCTGTTCTTCAGTTCCTCCGGCAAACCCGCCTTCTGCTTAGTTTTCACATCAATGAATACCAGTGTGGTGACCCCTACATTCAGCAATTCGCCCTTCTCGTTATACAACTCGCTGTGAAACTGTATTTTAGAACTTGCTGGCAGCTCTTTCAATATAGTCTTTACCGTTATCAGGTTGTCATAGAACGCGGGACGAAGATACTTTACATTCAGTTCCGCCACTGGCATAATTACGCCCTGCTCTTCCAGTTCACGATAGGTGAAACCCAGTTCCCTGATGGCTTCTGCCCTTCCTACTTCATAATACAGGCCATAATTGCCATAATACAGGTAACCCATCTGGTCTGTTTCTCCATACCTTACCCTGATCGTTGTTGTACTGATAAACATGGTTCTTCCGCTATTTTTAACCTAAACGTATACTTGAAAATTTTATTTGCCTAATGCACCATCCAGCGAAAATCGGCCCGGACCAGTGAAGAGCAGCGTTACAAACGCGCCCAGGAACAGGATCGGTAATTCTTTTTCCGAAATACTGTCGGCCCGGTGAATCATAAAAATCACCACACCCATACAGATGACCAAAGGCACCGCAGCCAGTCTGGTCAACAATCCCAGGATCAACAACACCGCACAAAACACCTCTGCAAATACCACCATACCCAATGAAATTTTATGTCCCACTCCTAACGGATCAGGAAAAGAATTCATTTTGGCAGTAAAATTGATCAACTTGGGCCAGCCATGCAAAAGTATCAGTCCACCGGAGATAACCCGGAGCACCAGCATGGAAAAACTCACGGCGCCATTCGAGTAGCCGGATGAGAACAGTTTTCTCATAGTGGGTAAGGTTTTTGTGCTTAAAATTATTTTCCGCAAGATAAATGAATCGACTTTGCCTTGCTCCCGGAGTTATCCACATTGTTGGAAACGCAATCGGAAAAGAAAAGATATAACTTTTATATTTGCTGGATACCACCTATTTCGTTGCTGGATTCAGCGTAGAGAGCATAGGGCACCATGAGAAACGGAACACCTGGGTCAGGCCACGGCAGAGTACTTCCCCGGCTGGAAAATATTTCCTTCCGGGATTCGTTTTAAACGCATATTCAAGAAATAACAGCTATAGCATGCAATTCATAAGAAAAGTTTTTATTCCCGGACATCTGTACGTATCGCTCCTGGCCTTTGCCGGCGCAGGTTTGGTAGGGTTGCCTACCGCCCAGGCACAGCAAACACGCACTTATACAGATCCGGAAAAAGTATTCAAGGACGCCCAGCAATATTTCCAACAGGAAAAATATGCGGTGTCCATGCAGCTTTTCAAGCAAACCATTGACAACATCGACTATTTTCATGAAACGAACCGCGACCTGGTTAAAACAGACGCCTTCTACTACTATACCATCTGCGCACTGAAACTGCAACAGGACAATGCAGAAAAAGAAGCACTGGGATTTCTGAAACTGGCCAATAACAATGCCCGCGAAGAACTCGTGAGCTACCAGCTGGCGAAATATTATTTCCGCCAGAATAAACTCAAAGAGGCCATCCCTCTCTACGAAAAAGCCAATATCGAAAACCTCTCCAACGCAGAAATTGCCGAAGCGAAGTTCGAACTGGCTTATTGTTACTTCAACCTGAAAGACTTTAAAAAGGCCCAGCCCCTGTTTGCCTCTATCAAGGAAGTACCAGGAAAATACAGTCTCCCGGCCAACTACTACTATGGTTTTATCAGCTACTACAATCACCAGTATGGCGAAGCCCTCAACAGCTTCCAGAAAGTAGTCAACGAACCTAAATACAGCAATGTAGTACCTTACTACATCGCCGAAATCTACTACTTCCAGGGAAAAACAGACCAGCTGATCTCCTACACCGAGCCACTGTTACAGAAAGGCGGCCAGTACTACGAAGCTGAACTGAAACAACTCCTCGGTAAAGCCTACTTTGAAAAGAAGAACTATCAGAAAGCATTGCCTTACCTGCAGGACTTCCAGGATAATTCTGATGAAGTAAGAAACGAAGATATCTACCAGTTATCCTACGCTTACTACCAGACCAATAATCTTCAAAAAGCAATTTCCGGTTTTAAACAACTGAGCAGCTCCAAAGATTCACTGGGACAAAACTCCATGTACCTGTTGGGCGACTGCTACCTTCGTACCGGCCAGAAAGCCAATGCACGCAATGCTTTCGCTTTTTGTGCCAACAACAGTTCCAATGCACAGCAACAGGAAATTTCCCGCTTCAACTACGGTAAACTATCGTATGAACTGGGCTATCCTGATGCCGCCCTCAGTGAACTTACCCAGTTTGTAAAAACGTATCCGCAATCGACTTACAATAAGGAAGCCCGGGAAATACTCGTTAATCTTTTCATGAACAGCAATAACTACAAAGACGGTTTAGCTACCATTGAACAGATTCCCGATAAAAACCAGACCGTCCTGAAAGCTTACCAGAAAGTAGCCTATGGCCGCGCCACGCAACTGATCAACGATCAGCAACTGGCAGAAGCCGACCGCCTGCTGGATGTGGCCATCAACAATCCATTTGATCCACAGATCAAACAACTGGCCCATTTCTGGAAAGCAGAAATTGCCCTTCGCCAGAATAAAACAGACCAGGCCATCACTAACCTGAATACCTATCTGAATAACACGGCTCCCGTATCCGGTGAAGCAAACGCACAAACCGCCAGCTATAACCTGGGATACAGCCTGCTGAAACAGGACAAATACACCGAAGCACTGCCTTACTTTGAATCCGCCCAGCGCAGCAGCGGCCCGAATGCCGCACGTATCGCTACCGACGCCGCTCTTCGCAGCGCCGATTGCTATTACATGCTCCGCCAGTTCCCGAAGGCATTGTCGCTGTACGACCGTATCATCAGCAACAACGAGCCCGGTGCCGATTACGCTACTTACCAGAAAGCCGTGATCCTCGGATTACAGGGCAAACAGGCCGACAAACTCGCCCTGCTCAAACAACTGGGTAATAAGTTTCCTTCCTCCGGTTTTAATAACGAAACAGATATAGAAATAGCCAACACCTATCTCTCCCAGGAAAAATATACAGAAGCCATTCCTTTCCTGGAGAATGTTTTACAGAAACAGCCCAATGGCGCAAACGCGCCAAGAGCCTTGCTGAAACTGGGATTAAGCTACTATAACAAGGATAACGACAACAAAGCACTGGCTTATTACCGCCAGGTAGTGGAAAAGTTCCCCGGTTCACCGGAAGCAAATGAAGCCCTGCAAAGCATGAAGGCTATTTATGTAAGTCAGGGTAAAACTGACGATTACCTCGCCTTCCTGAAAGCCAGCGGCAGAACCGTGAGCGCTTCCGCAGAAGACTCCCTCGCCTACGCAGCAGCAGAATCCAGGTTCACCAGCAACGACTGTGCAGGCGCTACCACCGGCTTCAACAGCTATATCCAGAAATATCCGAACGGACAGTTCATCCTGCCGGCTTATTTCTACAAAGCAGAATGTGCCTATAACAGCAAAGACTATACGAGCGCATTGCCGGCATACGAATTTGTACTGTCCCGCAACAACAGCTTATATGCAGAAAGATCCGCCTTACAGGCTGCCAACATCAACTTCTACCAGGTAAAAAATTACGATAAGGCAAGAGGCTACTACCTGCAACTGCAGGACCTGGCTACCAGCAAAGAAAACAGCCTGTCTGCCACCCGTGGTTTACTCCGCAGCAACTACCAGCTGAAACGCTGGGACGAAGTATCCAACTACGCAGAAATGTTACTGGCAGCGGCCAATATCAGCACTGATGACCAGATCATCGCGCATTTCTACCGTGGTAAAGCATTGCAGCAGGCAAAAGATTATGCCGCCGCCCTGGCCGAATTTAAAACAGTGGCCGGCATGACCAAATCTGAAACAGGTGCAGAAGCCCGTTACAACATTGCGGATTGCTACCTGCAACAGAATGAATTGGACGCCGCAGAAAAAGCCGGTTTCGACGTGATTAAAAATACCCCGTCGTATGAGTACTGGGTAGCTAAATCATATATCCTGCTGGGTGACGTATATGCCCGTCAACAGGACTACTTCAATGCCAAAGCTACTTACCAGAGTATCGTTACCAACAGTTCTATTCCTGAACTGAAACAGGAAGCAAAAGATAAACTGGCAAAAGCAGAAGCAGAAGAAAAAGCAGCCGGTAAAAAGCCGAAGAAATAATCACCCGGATTTTGGAATCTGACATTTAAGCGCAACAAAGCATGAACATTCAAGCAATATATAACAAACGAACTTTCTTCATATCGGCTCTGGGCCTGACCGGATTATTGTTTGCACAGAAAGCCTCCGCACAGGAAGGACTGAAACAGGAAACGATCGATATCATTTCCACCAATCAGCCCAAACTCCGCGATGCCTACAAACTTAATCTCACGGCTTCTTTACCGGGAATTGATACCAGCAGGCCTTCACTGAAATACCAGCTTCCTGCATTGAACCTGAACTTCATGTACCAGGCTATGCCGCTTAAACCGCTGGCATTGGGTAAAGACTCCCTTTCCTATCTCCAGAATAATTTCGTAAAACTGGGATATGGCAATTATAAAACACCCTACGTACAGGCAGGATTTGGTAGCGGCAGACATGATATGTACAACTATGGCCTGTTCGTGAACTACACTGGCTCCAAAGGCAAGGAAATCCCCGACCAGGACTACAGCAACCTGAATGTACTGGCCGCCGGAACTTACCTGTTACCAAAATTCCGGTTCGACGGCAGCATCGGGTACGACCGCAATACGGTGCATTACTACGGCTACAATCACGATACCGCCAATTTCAAAAAGAAAGACCTGGAGCAAACCTTTAACCAGATCACCGCGAAAGTAGGCATGCAGAACCGGCCACAAAATGATTGGGCATTTACCTTTCAGCCGGAAGTGAAGTTTATTCTTTTCAACGATTCCTATAAGCGCACAGAAAATACTTTCCTGCTGAAAGTACCGATCCGCAAACAGGTGTTTGAAGATATCTATATCAAGGCAGAAGGTATATTCGACCTTTCTACCTATAAAGAAGGCAGCAACCGCGCTATCAATAACAACATCGCCTCCATCCATCCGTCTGTAGACATCATGAAACCCGGTTTCGTGCTGCATGCCGGTGTAAATCCAACCTGGAGCAACGGCAAGTTCTACCTGCTGCCGGACATCGTGAATGAGTCGCACCTGGTCCGTAAGAAACTGATCCTGAGCAGTGGATGGATTTCTTACTTTGAAAAGAATACCTACCGCAACCTGGCCAACAAAAACCCTTTCCTGGCCGGATTACCGGGTGAAATGCTCAATACCCGCGTAGAAGAGAAGTATACTGGTATTAAAGGTACACTGGGCAGTCATTTCAACTATAACACCAAATTCGCTTCCGTTACCTGGTACAATATGCCGCTGTTTGTAAACGACAGTGCCGATACCAAAAAATTCACTACCCGTAACGAAGCCCAGCTCCGCGCCTTCCAGCTGCACGCTGAAGTGGGGTATATAGAAGAAGAAAAGTTCCAGGCACGCGTCAGCTTCGACTGGTACAACTATAACAAGCAGGAAACCGAGGTACAACCCTGGCACCTGCCTGCTTTTCAGGGCGATCTGTTTGCACAGTATACCATCGCTAAAAAATTACACCTGAATGCAGACCTGTTTGCGCTGAGCGGCAGTTATTACCTGCTTCCCAACAAAGACTTTGACAAAACCAAGGGCGCATGGGACCTGAATGCAGGCGCGTCTTACGATATCAGCAAAAACTTCGGCCTCTGGGTGAACGCCAATAACCTGTTCAACACCCACTACCAACGGTATTACCTCTACCCTACTTACGGGTTCAATATTGTGGGTGGTGTGCTGATTAAGTTTTAACTTCGTTTCAGCGGATGTTGCCTTATTCCGGCTCTGCCGGGTACGACAGGATCCGCTGAATTTTTCACCAAAAAATTCTCCACTTGATACTTCAGCAATATATCCAGGAAGTGCTGTTTAAACAGCGGGTTTGTGTGGTACCACAGCTGGGAACATTTTCAGTACAGCATTTTCCGGCGCACTATAACACGAATGCACAAACGCTGACAGCTCCGCGCGAACAGGTGATGTTCACCCAGCAATGGCAGGATGATGGCTCCTGTGTAGAATGGATTGCCCTGAAAGAAAACCTGGTACCCGCAGTAGCGCAGCGGAAACTGGAGAAATACCTGGAAGAACTGAAAGCAGATCTCCAATCCGGCAAGCCATTGGTGCTGCCCGGCATAGGCCAGCTACAGGGAGATTTTGCCGGCAACATTCACTTCCATGCGGAAGAATTACCCATAGAAAAAGATACCCTGGATATTACGCCTATTGAGCGTACAGATAACCGCAACACAACTGCTGCATTTGTACCACCGCCTCCTGCCGAAGCGCTGGAACCCATTATGACAGAAGAAGTGGAAGAAACGCTGGAAGCGGTTACCGAAGAAAGCGGTTTTAAATGGTGGTGGGCAGGTATTCCCATCGCTGCTATCGTAATAGGACTGGCCGCCTGGTGGTATATTTCCAGTGTGTCAACCGCCGTATCTGAGTCCGCTCCACCCGTGAATATGGATTCAACCACCACCCAGCAGATGGCCGCTGCTGCGGACTCCATACAACAAGCTATCGCCGATTCTGCGGCAAAAGCGGCTATTACACCAATTGATTATTACGCCGTGCTGGATAGTTACAAAGACAGCAGCGCAGCAGTGAAAATACAAAAGAAGCAAAAAATTTACGGAAGGGAACTGGTGGTATATAAAAGAGACAGCCTGTTCAGAACAGCCGTAGCGCTCCACACTTTAGCCGCTGATACTACACAGCAACGCGATAGCGTTCAGAAAATATTTACCGATAAAAAGGTGCACCTGGAATTTTAACCGTCAGGGTTTTATTTCACCTGCTACAATTTCCAGCCCCTCCGCGAAAGAACGGGGCTGGTATCCCAGCTCTTTTGCCGCCTTATCGATCAGTAAACCTGTTTTAGCAGGACGGGCCGCAGGTTGCGCCAGCGTTTTAGCACTGATCTTTTCTACAAGAGAAGTATCGAGTTTGAAGTATTCGGCCGTTTGGATGGCCATATCATAAGGAGTCAGGATTTCATTTCCGGAGATGTTGAAGAAACCGGCTGCTTTTTTATCTGCAATCAGCAAACAACCTTGCGCCAGATCATGACATAATGTTGGGGTACGCCATTGGTCATCTACCACTTTCACTTTCTTACCCTGTTGCAGGTTGTTCTTTACCCAGGTAATCATGTTATTACGATGCGGATCTGCCACCACACCGTATACGAGTACGGTACGGACAATGGCCCATTGCAGTTTACTGTTGATAACCAGCCGTTCAGCAGCTACTTTACTGGTACCATAATAATTGATAGGATTTACGGTAGCATCTTCACTGTAAGGGCCCTGTAAACCATCGAATACAAAGTCGGTAGACAGGAAAATGAAGAAGGCATTACAGCTTTCAGCGGCATGTACAAGATAACGTGTAGCGCCTACGTTGGTATCCCAGCAGGCGTCTTTATTCTTTTCGCAATCATCTACCTGCGACATAGCGCCGCCATGAATAATGATATCTGGCTTATGTTTTTCTACCAGTTGCTTTACACTGCCGGCATCCCGGAGGTTCACCGCCTCATAGGTATACTTATCCCGCAGGGGAAAACGATTAGGGCCTCTGCCAGTGGCTATCACATCATACTTTCCATCTTGCAGAAAAAGGGGGATCAGATGTTGTCCCAATAATCCGTTACTACCAGTTATAAGTACCTTCATAAAGCCATTATTCAATACGCTATTGCTAAAGATAAGAAAAAAAAGCTTTTAGCTGTTCATCAAATGCAATGCATTTTTATAACAGCTAAAAGCTAATCAGTTATCTCCTATTACTTGTGCATTCCAAGGTTGTACATGGTAAATGCCCAGATATCGGCGGCTTCATCAATCATTTTAGATGTTGGCTTACCGGCGCCGTGGCCTGCCTGTGTTTCAATACGGATCAGGGTCGGATTAGGACCTGCGTTGTCGGCCTGCAGGGTGGCTGCAAACTTGAAGGAGTGTGCCGGTACCACGCGATCATCATGATCAGCTGTCGTGATCAGTGTGGCCGGATAAGCGGTACCTGGTTTCAGGTTATGCAACGGAGAGTATTTCAGCAGGTATTTAAATTGTTCTGCGTTGTCGCTGCTACCATACTCCACCGCCCAGGCCCAGCCGATGGTGAATTTCTGAAAGCGCAGCATATCCATTACGCCTACCGCAGGCAGCGCTACCTTGAATAGTTCAGGACGCTGTGTCATACAGGCGCCTACCAGCAAACCACCATTAGATCCGCCACGGATGGCAATCTTACCGGGATTCGTGTATTTCGCTTTGATCAGGTATTCGGCAGCACCAATAAAATCGTTGAATACATTCTGCTTCTTGTCCATCATACCGCCTTTGTGCCAGGCTTCTCCATATTCACTGCCGCCTCTCAGGGAAACAACTGCGTATATGCCTCCCTGTTCCATGAAGTAAAGATTGGATACACTGAAAGAAGGAGTGATGGCGATATTGAATCCACCGTAACCATAGAGTAACACGGGGTTGTTGCCATTTAACCGGAGCCCTTTCTTATAAGACAGGAATACGGGTACGCTTTCACCATCAGCACTTTTGAAGAATACCTGTTTGGTTTCATACTGCGCCGGGTTGAATTTTACATCCGCTTTATCATATAAGGCAGAGGCGCCGGAGCTGATATCATATTTATATACCTGCGGAGGTGTTACAAAGGAGGTATAGGTATAGAAAAATTCCTTGTCCTCTTTTTTACCGCCAAAGCCACTGGCGGTTCCGATACCCGGCAATTTCACTTCATGCTCCAGTTTGCCGTTGTAATCATATTGATATACACGGGTAGAAGCATCTTTCAGATAGTTCAGGAATAATTTGCCACCAGCAGTACCTACGCCCTGAAGAGCTTCTTTCTTTTCAGGTACAATCACTTTCCAGTTGGATTCTTCCGGATGGGCGGGATCGATGAGTACAACTTTATAATTAGGTGCATTATGATTGGTGCGCACCAGGAGTTTATCTCCATAATTATCTATCACATCCGGTTCATTCGCGAAACCCTTTACGAGCAAGGCAAATTCCTTCTGTGCAGGATTCTGCAGGTCGCGGTACCATAGTTCACGGCCCGAGGTACCCTCTGTTGTAGAGAGGATAAGGAAGCGTTCATCTTCCGTCACTTCTACACCTGCGTTACGGAGAGGATGTTCTTTATCCACATATACCAGTTCATCTTTTTCCTGCGGATCTCCCAGCTGGTGGTAATATACTTTCTGGAATTCATTCTTTTTAGACAGTTTGCTTTGTTCGTCGGGTTTGTCGTAACGGCTGTAATAGATACCGTTACCTCTCCAGGCGAGACCGCTGAACTTTACCCATTCCAGTTTGTCAGACAGCAGTTGGCCGCTGGCTACGTCCATGATGAAGATTTCCTGCCAGTCGGAGCCGGCTTTGGAAAGGGAGTAGGCCACATATTTCCCGTCTTTCGAAAACGACATCCCTCCCAGGGCGGTAGTACCGGCCGAAGAAAGTTTGTTTGGATCCAGGAAAACGCTGGCGCTGCCGCCTAAGGTAGCGGAGCGGTAAAGGATGGATTGATTCTGGAGACCATCATTTTTAAAGAAGTAATAATAATTGCCATGTTTGGTGGGGGCGCCATTTTTCGGGTAATTCCACAATTCTTCCAGTCTTTTCCGGATTTCGCCCCGGAAGGGGATCTGGGAGAGATAGTTTTCTGTTACCTTGTTCTGGGCGTCTACCCATGCCTTGGTTTCGGCGCTATGATCGTCTTCCAGCCACCGGTATGGATCTGCCACACTTGTACCGTGATAATTATCTACCGAATCTACTTTTTTTGAGTCCGGATAAGTGATGTTTTGTTGTTGTGCCATTGCCTGTCCGGCTATTAAACTCACGCCCATAAAGATCCACCGTTTATTATTTTTATTTAACATGCGTAATATTTTTTAAAAATTTTAGCTACTTTGTTTGATGGAAATTAAAAATTTAGGTTATTTCATCAGATAACAGTTAGAAAACAATTGCAAAATGTTATTTTTGTGCGCCTTTAAGATATTTTTTTAGCAATTTATATGAAAAAACTGAACAACATTGCAGTCCTTACATCGGGAGGAGATGCTCCTGGCATGAACGCCGCAGTTCGTGCAGTTGTAAGAACGGGCATTTATCATCAGCTGAATGTGTATGGCATTATGTACGGCTATAGGGGAATGTTGAAGAACGAAATTTTCCCAATGGAGTCTAAGTCAGTGGCCAACATTATTCAGCGCGGAGGCACCATATTGAAGACCGCCCGGTGCAAAGAGTTCTATGAATATGAAGGGCGAAAAATGGCTTATGAAAATCTGAAAAAACACAACATTGACGGGCTGGTAGTCATCGGTGGAGACGGCTCGTTCAATGGTGCGCAAAAGTTCAGCCAGGAATTTGACATTCCTTGTATAGGCTTGCCTGGTACTATTGACAAGGACATTGCGGGGACTGATTCTACGATTGGTTTTGATACGGCGGTGAATACTGCGGTAGAAGCTATCGATAAAATCAGGGACACAGCGGATGCGCATGATCGTTTGTTTGTAATTGAGGTAATGGGCCGTGACGCCGGTTACATCGCATTACACAGCGGCATTTCCACTGGTGCGGAGCATATATTGCTGCCTGAACGCAAAACGGAAGTAAATGACATTATTGAAGAACTGCAGGCGAACGAACGCCGCAGAAAACTGGTTAACCTGATTGTAGTGGCCGAAGGTGATGAAACCGGCGGTGCTACTGAAGTTGGTCGCATCATTAAAGAAAGGTGCCCACAGCTGGACACCCGGGTAAGTATCCTCGGACATATCCAGCGTGGCGGCGCTCCCACCTGCACAGATCGTATTCTGGCCAGCCGTCTGGGCTATGCAGCCGTAGATGCCCTTCTCGAAGGCATCCATAATGTAATGATCGGTGTTGTCAACGACAAGATCCATTACACTCCTCTTGATAAAGCTGTAAAAGCCAAACAGGAAATTGACCCCGAATGGTTTAAGATTGTTAAAATTCTTGCGAGTTAAAAAATTAGACTTATGAGTACAAAGGATCTTTCGAAATACTATCACAAGCAGATGGATAACGCTGCGGGTAGAGAGCACTCTTCGCACAAAACAAAAATCGTGGCTACTGTAGGCCCCGCGTGCGACACCTATGAAGGCCTGCTGACACTGGTAAAAGCCGGCGTAAACGTTTTCCGCCTCAACTTTTCACACGGCTCGCACGAAGATAAACTGCGGATTATTGAATATATCCGTCAGATCAATAAAACAGAACCATACACTGTGGCTATCCTGGCCGATCTCCAGGGACCAAAACTGCGTGTAGGTGAAATCGAAAACAATGCCCTGCCGCTGAAGAAAGGTGATATCCTCACTTTCGTGAACGAAAAGCTGGTGGGCAACATGGAAAAAATTTACGTTTCCTACCCTGACCTGTATAAAGATCTCAGACCCGGCCAGAAAATTCTGCTCGACGATGGTAAAATCGAAACCATTGTAAAAGAAATCACCGCCAACGGTGAAATCAAAGCAGAAGTTTCCTTACCAGGTGTACTGTCTTCCAAAAAAGGCTTCAACCTCCCGGATACTAAAATCTCCCTCCCTGCACTGACAGAAAAAGATATTATTGACCTGGAATTCATCATTGATCATGAATGTGACTGGGTAGCACTCTCTTTTGTAAGAAGCGTAAAAGATCTGTCTGAACTGCGCAAACGCCTGGAGGCCCGCAACTCTAAAATGAAGGTGATCTCTAAAATCGAGAAACCTGAAGCTATACAGAATCTGAAAGAAATCATCTGGGAAAGCGATGGCGTAATGATCGCCCGTGGTGACCTCGGTGTGGAACTGCCTGTAGAGCAGATCCCGATGATTCAGAAAGATATTATCCGCAAATGTATCCACCGTGCAAAACCTGTTATCGTGGCTACACAGATGATGGAAAGCATGATGGACCGCACCCGTCCAAACCGTAGTGAAATCACCGATGTGGCTAACGCCGTACTCGAAGGTGCCGACGCGGTGATGCTCAGCGGTGAAACTGCTACCGGTATGTTCCCTGAACTGGTAATCCAGACCATGAACAAAATCATCCAGGAAGTGGAAAAAGAAGCGATCATTTACAACCGTAACCTGATCCCTCACCGCCACTCTCCTACCTTCCTCAGCGATGCACTGTGCTACAACGCATGTAAAATTGCGGAAGATCTGGATGCAGATGCCCTCATCGGTATGACCCAGAGCGGCTACACCGGCTTTATGCTGAGTAGCTACCGTCCGCGCAGCCCACTCTATATCTTTACCAAAGAAAGATCACTGGTGAACCAGTTGAGCCTGAGCTGGGGCGTACGCGCTTTCTACTACGAAGAAGAAGAAAGCCTGGATGATATCGTTTTCGATCAGATCAATATCCTGAAAGAAAGAGGATTCATCAAAGCTGGCGATGTGGCCGTTAATACCGGTAGCACCCCAGTTAAACAACACCTGCCAACAAACATGCTGAAGATCACGAAAGTGGACTAATATAGTTTTTGTCTTAAGCTATAAGGATTTAGCAAATGCAGCGGAGAGGAATTCACTTCCTTTTCGCTGCATTTTGCTTTATCGCTCTATTGTCAAAAATATATACAGACTTGTCTGTTTTATATATTTAGCCTAATATTGTCCCATGAAAGAACAAGGCGCAAAAGAAAGAATCCTCAACACCGCCTGCGAATTATTTTATCAGCAAGGCTACCAGGCAACCGGCATTAACCAGATCATAGAAGAAGCTGGTATCGCCAAAGCCAGTCTGTACCAGCATTTCCCCTCCAAGGAAGCACTGCTTACGGAATATCTCGGGAGAACCCGTATCACCAACCACACCCGCCGGATGGAATACATCGATCAGCTGGCCCCCGGGAAAGATAAACTGATAGGCCTCTTTGAATTCCGTCGTCAGCACATGGAAGAAAACAATTTCAGAGGCTGTGCCTTTATGCGCATCGCCTACGAATTGCCCGGATTAAATGAAGATGCCCTCCTGCAGGTACGCACACACAGCCGTACCATCAAAACGCTGATCGCAGAACAACTCGGCATCATAAAGCCGGATCTCCCGGAAAACGACCTGGAAGAAATGACCGATATGCTCTTCAACCTCTACGAAGGCGCCGGACTGCAGGGCTATATCCAGAAATCAGCGAAACCAGTGGAAGACACCAAGAAAGTAGTGAAGAAACTGCTGGAAACATTGTAGGAAGGGTGCATTAAAAGTTGCAGATTGGCATACAGTGATCTGAGAATCAGCGCTACATCGGCGTATAGCGTGATCATTGGACGGATAACGGTTTACAGAGCTTCAGTAATACGAACAGCTGCGAGTGATCGCTGATCCGGATAACAACCGACAGAGCGTCGCAGATAGCTACTAATAGCATGGCCACAGATCCGAACAGCTACCGGCCCAGAGCTTCTATTTGCTCAGGCTATCCAGTTGCACGTCCTTCGTCTGCTCAAAAACAAATATAATACCTCATTGAAAATGGAAAAATCATCCGTTTTCAACTGACTTTATATCTCAATTTACCCATCATTAATAAGGCAAACCAAATATAATTATCTATTAAAAAAATTTACCTACATGAAAACAGACCAGTCTGTATATATCAGATCTACTTACATCAATCCATGGATCTCTCTGGCAGTCATCCTGCTCGCGCCATTAATTACGGTGATCGATGTATTTATCGTAAACATCAGCACACCGGCCATTAAAAATTACTTTCACAGCTCAGACGCCGCCCTGGAGCTGGTGCTGGCCTCTTACCTGCTGGGATATTCCGTGTTCCTCATCACCGGCAGCCGCACCGGTGATTACTTCGGGAAGAAAAAGGTGTTTATCGCCGGACTGGCGGCATTCACTATTACCTCCGCCATGTGCGGTTTTGCCACTTCTATGGAAATGTTGATCGTTTCCAGGCTGCTGCAAGGCGTAGCCGCCGCCTTCACCGTGCCTCAAACGATTACCCTGATCCAGCTGAATTTCCAGTCGCCCGCCGACCGCGACAAAGCCTATGGCCTCTATGGCATGGCACTCGGCACAGGCGCCACGCTCGGACAATTCCTTGGTGGTTACTTCATTTCATCTCACCTGATCACCGACAGCTGGCGGCTGATTTTCCTCGTAAATCTGCCCTTTGGGATTATTGCGATGCTGCTGGCGTATTTCTTTGTACAGGAATCCGGGCAGAATAAAGCCACCCGTTTTGATGTGCCGGGCATCATTATACTTACATTGGCGCTGTCGCTCCTGATCTACCCTATCATACAGGGCACAGAACTCGGCTGGCCCGCCTGGACTGTCGTGATGCTGGCAGTGGCATTTGTGTTGCTGGGAATATTTATTGCCTGGCAATATTGGCTCGGAAAACGGCAACGCGATCCGCTGGTACCCCTAGAACTCTTTCGCATCAGCAGTTTCAATACCGGTATCGTCAGCGTGCTGTTTTTCTTTGGGGTAAATACTTCCTACATTTTTATAGTAGCCCTTTACTTCCAGAACGGCTTTCACATGCAACCCTTTACCGCAGGAAATTATTTTGTGATGCAAACCATTCCATTTTTACTGGCGTCTCTCTGGTCCATCAAAAATGCAGCAAAATATGGCATCCGCCTGTTGCAGGTAGCCTGTATCCTGATGATCCTTTCTTTTATCCTGCAACTAGTATTCTTCCGGGGAAATGTGGCGACGCCCTCTGATATTCTTCCCTGCCTGATCATCTATGGCAGTGGCTCCGGTTTATTGATGCCTTCCCTGTTGAAAGTAGCGATGTGGGATATGCCGCCCGCAAAAGCAGGAGCAGCCAGTGGAGTATATTCTACCGTGCAACAATTTGCCTCCGCATTGGGCGTAAGTATCCTGGGAGGAATTTTCCTTTACCTGGCCCGTAGCTCCGGCAACTTTTACCTGGCTTACAAAACCGCCCTGTTCTGTATGATGGGTTATCTGCTGATTGTGATGGTAGTATTAAACCGTGTTAAGCGGTAATCATTGGTTTTTCTTTTTTATAAGTAGCGAGGTAGATGATCAACGCGATGGTGATCAAAGCAATACCAGCCACACAAACGCCATTCCATTGCGCAAAAGACCATACCCATAAACCGATACCAGATCCAAGCGAGGTGCCGATAAAACTGGTGGTCATAAACACCGTGTTCAAACGGTTCCTCGCTTCGGGCATCAGCGTATAAATCCGTGTTTGATTGGACACATGGATACCCTGTAAACCGAGGTCGATCGCAATAATTCCTACGATCATACCGATGATATTGGCTTTGAAGAGATAGAATAAAAAGTAGCCGAGAAATAAAAAGATGATGCCATAACCGATCGCAATACGCGGGTTCTTTTTATCGGCGATACGTCCTACCAATGGCGCGCCCAAAGCGCCCGCAGCGGCGGCAAGACCCATTAAACCAATCTGTTCGCTTGTATATCTGAAAGGAGCATCCGATAATAAAAATACCACGGTTGTCCAGAACATCCCGAACATCGCAAAACAACAGGCGTTGATAGCTGATGCCTCTCTTAATACCGGTTGTTCTTTGATGAGTGTTAACAACGACTTCATCAGATCACCATAAGTACCTTTAAAATTAGGTTTGCTGGAAGGAAAAGTAGCAATCATGATTACCGCCAGCAAGGCGCTGATACCCGCTGCAATCCAGAACATCGCTCTCCAGCCGAAATGATGGCCGACAATACCACTCAGCGTGCGGGATAATAAAATTCCTACCAGCAGGCCGCTCATGATAGTACCAATTACCTTACCACGACTCGCCGGATCAGACAGGTTGGCCGCCAGCGGCAGAATCAGCTGCGGTACTACGGAAGAGAATCCGATCAGCAGCCCCGTGACCTTCAGCATTGTTATATTGACAGACTTGGCCGCCGCCACCAGGGCTACTACAGACATCAGCGTCATGATCACGATCTGTCTTTTTCGCTCCAGTTTATCTCCCAGCGGCACGCAGAATAACAGCCCCAGCGCATATCCTACCTGTGTAAAAAAGGTAACCTGGCCGGCATTGCTTTCTGTAACCCCAAACTCCTCACTCATCAATACCAGCAAGGGCTGGCTATAATAGATATTGGCAACAATCAACCCTGTACAAAGGGCCATTATCATGATATTCCACCTGCTAAGCGCCATAAAACTGATTTATTTTTCCTGCGGTGCAAAGATACTAATTCGCTTTTATGAGCGGGCTTTTATCGGAAAGCGGTAAATTTGTCTGACTATTCAGTCACCGATAAAAGCTAACCGGTATGTTTACAAGCATCAATCCATTTACACAGGAAACCATTGCCGAATACACGCCACATACACCGGCAGAAATAGACGAAAAGTTAGCACTGGGGCATAAAGCTTACCGGGAATTATTATCTGTTCCGCTGGAACAGCGCCGCCAGTGGATGATGCAGGTAGCACAATCCATGAAAGATAACGTGGACGAACATGCTGCATTGATCACACAGGAAATGGGCAAAACCCTGAAAGAAGCCAGGGCTGAAGTATTGAAATGTGCCACTTCAGCAGAGTATTATGCAGAAAACATCACAGAGATGTTGCAACATAAACCAATCCGTTCCGACGCCTATAAAAGTTATGTATCATACGAACCAAAAGGAATCATCCTGGCCATCATGCCCTGGAACTTTCCCTACTGGCAAGTATTCCGCTTTGCGATTCCGAATATACTCGCCGGCAACACCGGTATTTTAAAACACGCCAGCAACGTAAGCGGCTGTGCATTAGCGATCGAAAAAATATTTTCTCAAAGCAATTTTCCCGCCGGTACTTTCCAGTCGCTGCTGGTGTCTTCAAAAGATATAGAACCTGTCATCGCAGATCCGCGTGTACAAGGCGTTACCTTAACCGGTAGCACACCTGCCGGTAAAAGTGTAGCTGCGCTTGCGGGCAAACATATCAAGAAAACCGTGCTGGAACTGGGTGGCAGCGATCCTTTTATTGTTTTGAAAGATGCAGACCTGGAAGCAGCCGCCAAAACAGCGGTCCAGGGACGTATGCAGAACGCCGGCCAGTCGTGCATTGCAGCCAAACGCTGGATTGTGGAAAAAGAAATAGTACCCGCATTTACCGCAGAAGTAAAACGTATTCTCGAACAACTGAAACAGGGCGATCCCACACAGGACGACACACAAATGGGTCCTATGGCCCGTCCCGACCTGGCAGAAGAACTGGCCAAACAATTACAGGATACGATCAGCCAGGGCGCCAGACTGGAGTTGGGTGGCACGCATGAAGGCTGTAACTTTGCACCTACCCTGCTTACCGGGGTGACCAACAAAATGACTGCTTTTAAAGAAGAAACTTTTGGTCCGCTGGCCGTTATCATAGAAGCCGCCAACGAAACCGAGGCTATCGCACTCGCCAACGAAACCGAGTTTGGCCTGGGCGCAGCCCTGTGGACCAGCGATCTTGATAAAGCAGCCAGACTGGCCACACAGATAGACAGCGGCAATGTATTCATTAACGCCATGGTCCGTTCGGATGCACGCCTGCCTTTTGGCGGCGTAAAACAATCGGGCTACGGACGCGAATTATCACTGGAAGGCACACACGAATTTTTGAATGTAAAGACGGTATATATACAACAATAAGCAATGACCACCTCTCTGAAACGCGACCGCTACACTCCCTATATCAATTTCACCCGCAAGGAATGGGCAGAAACCAGCGGCGATGCCATGTTGCAACTACAGGACTACGACCTGGAAGCATTGCATGGTATGAACGAACCACTTACACAGGAAGAAATCACACAGGTATATCTTCCACTGGCACACCTGCTGAACCTGTATGTAACGGCTTCCCAGCAGCTGCATACCGCTACCAGCAGCTTCCTCAGCAGCCAGGCACATAAAGTGCCTTATATCATCGGCATCGCAGGAAGTGTGGCCGTAGGAAAAAGTACCACCGCCAGGGTACTGCAAAAATTATTACAGGCATGGCCCAATCATCCACGGGTAGACCTGGTCACAACAGATGGCTTCTTGTATCCTAACAAGGTGCTGGAAGCAAATAATATCATGAACCGGAAGGGCTTCCCCGAAAGCTATGATATCAAAAGACTGATCCATTTCCTCGCAGATGTAAAATCCGGCAAAGAAAGAGTGGCAGCGCCTTTATATTCCCACCTGGAATATGATATTCTCCAGGGTCAGTTACAATGGATAGAACAGCCGGATATTGTGATCGTGGAAGGCGTGAATGTGTTGCAGGTGCGTCATCGCCAGCAACAAAAAGATCCTGCCGTTTTCGTATCCGATTTCTTCGACTTTAGTATCTATGTAGATGCCGCTGAAAAAGATATCCGCAAATGGTACATTGCCCGCTTTGAATCCCTGCGCAGAACAGCGTTTCAGAGCCCGGAATCTTTCTTTCACCGCTATGCCCATCTCTCCGATACCGCCACCATTGAACTGGCCACACAGATCTGGGACGATATCAACAAACCTAACCTGGAGCAAAATATTGCGCCCACCCGCTACCGTGCCAGCCTGATCCTGGAAAAAGGACATCACCATTTTGTGCAATCCATTCAACTGAGAAAAACCTGAGTGGAAGGTAAACTACTGATCAGACAACAGCTGCAGGCTTTGCTGCAAGAACCATTGGTCCATTGGGAACAGTTCGAAGCAATCCTGCAGCCGGTTGCATTCTCTGCGGGAGATCATCTCTCAGAAGCAGGAAAAACCGCCAATGCCATCTACTATGTGGAAACAGGTATTGTGAGGGTGTACACCATTCACGATGGCAAAGACATCAGTATGGACTTTGCTTTCCCCAATAGTTTTTCCACCTCCTACGCTTCTTTCATTACACAAAAACCGGCTGCTGTAAATCTGCAGGCTATCACACCGGTAAGCGGCTACGCCTGCCATTACGCAGATTTGCATAAGCTGTATCAGGATTCTCATCAATCTGAAAAAATAGGACGGCTCATCGCCGAACAGCAATACCTGCGTAAATACCACCGCGAATTGTCGTTTCTGCGCTATTCCGCGCAGGAGAGATACGCACAACTCCTGGAGGAATATCCCGAAGTCATCAAACACATTCCCATTAAACAGATTGCTTCTTACCTGGGTATTGAGCCGGAAAGCCTGAGCCGTATCCGCAAAAAGATTAACTAACATTTGTCAATTTTTTTGCCCCGGGAGATGCAGACCTTTGTGTTGACAAAAAATCTCCGATATGGCATTCTTTTCCGGCTTATGCAGCATTGGCCTTTTATTACTGGCTATTGGCCACCTTTTCCACATTCCCTTCTTACAGCAACTGACTACGGATGCCCGTATAGCCGCCGCCGTGATGTTCCTGCTGATCGGCGCCATGCACCTCGTGAAGCCCCGCAAACTCACTTATATGATTGACGGGCTGGTTCCCTTCCCTCATTTCATGATTCTGTTTACCGGTGTGCTGGAAATCATACTGGGCGCAGGTTTACTCTTTCCTGCCATACAATATTATGCCGGATGGGGACTGATACTGTTACTGATCGCTATGTTTCCCGCCAACATCCGCGTAGCAGTGAAGCAGTTACCGGCTCCCGGCGGCCTGCCGTCAAAACCCTGGTATACCTGGAGCCGCCTGCTGTTTCAGCCGCTTTATATTTTATGGATATGGTGGTGCATCAATTAATCGATAACTTTATATCAGCACAAAAATGTAACCCATGCGCATACAATATTTACGCAATGCCACATTGCTGATAGAATGGAATAATAAAAATATACTGGTAGACCCCATGCTGGGTGTTAAAGACAGCCTCGATCCTGTTCCCAATGCAGCCAATACCATCCGCAATCCGATGACAGAGCTGCCACTCGATGATGCCGCGCTAAAAGAGCTGTTATCCTCCCTGGATGCCATTATCGTTACACACCGTCACCGCGACCACTGGGATGTTACCGCGCAAGCGATACTACCCAAAAGTATTCCGCTGTTTTGTCAACCGGAAGATGAATCTGCGATCAGAGAGCAGGCTTTTACGCAGGTGATCCCTGTTATTACAAATGTTACCTGGGAGAACATCCTCATCTCACGTACCGGCGGACAACACGGCACCGGAGAAATCGGTAAAATGATGGCGCCCGTTTCCGGCTTTGTACTCCAGGAAGGAAACACGACCTTATACATCGCCGGAGATACCATCTGGTGTGAAGAAGTAGCCGCTGCGCTGGATACCTATCAACCGGATTATGTAGTGGTAAATGCAGGCGCTGCACAGTTCCTCCAGGGAGATCCCATTACCATGACAGCGGCAGATGTCATTAAAACCATCCGGCATCCGGCTGCAGCAAAAGTAATCGCCGTGCATATGGGGGCTATCAATCACTGTTATCTTACCAGACAACAATTAAGAGAAGCAGTGGCAGCAGAAAACCTGACAGCCATTATTCCGGAACAGGGAGAATGGATCACGCTTTCCTGAGTTTTTTTGCACCACAAACCTAGGCCAGGATTTCCGCGCAAAAAAATATCGCATGAAATGCGCATACAAAGTGTGTTGCATTTCGCATAAAATAAAAAAGGGCTGTCACCTCACGGTAACAGCCCTTCTGCATAATGTCAGGAGTTATTACACCCACTCATTAACATGTTTTGCATTACCCATGCTAATTTCACGGGCTGAAATGGTAAAGGAAATTACCATTGGATTTTTGTTTTCGTAGTCGAAAGACTCTTCAAACTTCACCAGGTACCCTTCTTTGAATTCCAGGGTTTTCAGTTTGGAATCAGTGTCTCTTTTCATGAAAGTAATGGTACCATCTTTTCTTTCAAAGTTGTTTACCATCCACTCGAAAAGGTCTGTTTTTCCGGTAGATTCTACGGTCAGCTTAATACGACCACCACGGGTGATGGCAGAAGGGCGACCGGTTGCATCTACTTCTTGTGTGAGATCGTAGGCGACGTGCTGTACGTTGTACTCGTTTCCGCCTGTCTGAAATTTTGCTTTGAAGGACATGTCGGGTTAATTTTTAAGGTTACAATAAAGAAAAAATAATTAGGATTTATTTATTTATGATTTATAAGCCTCAAATATAGGATGAAAATTTCAATAGTTAAGAGTCCTAACAAATAATTATTATTCCAATATTTATTGAATTAATATAGCCCTGAAAGTTAGTGAGCGCGGCTGTTTATCAACATCATCTGCCGGCAATTATCCAGGTCCCGGCTCTTACTTTCCAGCTTTACATTCAGATCCGCTACCTGTTCTTTCAGCCCTGCAATACTTTGTTGCGCATTCTGCAATTCCCGCAGTTGTTGCTTGGTTTGCTGCAGCGATAAACAGTTCTGTACAATGTTATCATACAAGCCATAATGCGTAACGGCATCTTTCGGAATAGAGTTACGCATTTCTGCGAGGGATGCCGCGATCACCTGGTCCATATAATTGGCATTCTGGTTAGGCAGATTGATAGAATCCAGGTTGTGCTTTACTTTATCCAGCTTCTGCAGAAAATCTGCCTGAAAAGCCTGCTCCTCCCGGAAAGAGCTTAGTTCCTTCCTGAGTGAGGCATTCTCTCTTGCCGGTACCTGGTAATTAAAAAAAACAGCCAATACGAAAAGGCCTACTGTTACAATAAAAAATAACAGGAACCATATAAAGGAAACACTTCTTTCCTGCCTGTTTAATACTTGCATACTGCGGATCGTTTTTTGAAATTAAATTATCTTGTGATGACCTATTTTATGAAAGAGCAACGAGCCCGTTATTGATTTATCGCTGGTCTCTTCCTGAGTTTAATTGCACGTCAGGCATTACTGGTTAACATAGCGCTGCAAGCGTATCACATTTTCTCTACAACACCGTACGCCTCCCCTGCATTACAGCTCAGCACCTTTAACACCCGAAGCTCTGCGCCTCCATTAATCCGTAAAAAACCAGCGTTTCGTTTTGTGCTTCCGCAGGTACTCTGCATCTTCTGCTGATTCTTCTTTCACAAAAATATTGCTGTCCTGCTTGCGTCCGATATAATCCAGTCTGCTCAGGCTTTCAAACAGTTTATTCACAGCTCTTACAAAAGGAATCATGGGTTGAAGGCACTCTCTTACATCCAGGTGTTTATACCGGATGTTCGCGCAATTGATCATGAGATTTTCCAGTTCCCCCTGCCGCAGTTCGCACCATTCCGACAGATAGTTCAACAACTCCTCTTTGCCGGCGCCGGCGCGCTGATCGATGGCGTTCTTCATCGTGCGGGCCAGTCCTGCAATGATTTCCAGCATTTGTGCAGGAGGCTGCTGCAACGCCAGCCATCTGAACTGCGTAATGCGTGTACTCAGGAACTGCACCATTTTCTCCGTGATATACAACACCACCAATGCAAGATCATTCTGCTGATTTCTGCCATAAATTTTTTGCACAATATGCACGCCGTACAATTCCATCTGCCCGAGAAACTGATCCAGCTCATGAAACAGGTCTACCAATGCAGGATGCGCGCTCACAATGCTGCAGGGAGGAATGTAATCGTCGTCCATCTGCGGACGGCCATCAGACACCGTAATGCGACCCAGCACCATCTGGTAACTACCTAGCTGTCCTGATGGTAATTGTGAAGCAGGTGCGATATACAAACTATATTCAGGAGTAGCATAAGGCAATCTGGGCGGATCTTCATCCAGCAACGGCTCTCCACTTGGCTGACGGTTAAATGGATTTACCTGTATCAACACATAGTAAGTACTTTCTGTATGCTGTGGATCCCAGGTATAGGTCGCTTCGGGAAAGGTAGTCGCATATTTCAGTGAATGCACGGTATGCTCGGGAATCTCTATACGGCCGCCACCGGGGGTAACCGCGCGTGCTTCCGTTAATTTGATGCGCCACTGCTGTTGATTATCGCTTACAAACCAGCATCGCAGGGATTCTTTCTGATCTCCTTTGGGAGGTAACAAACCATAATTGAGTGCGTGTACACTACAGGCCAGTGCATCCCTGATCTGATCCAGCAACGCATTTTCCGTATCTATAAAATGCTGCTTCTTTATCTTCATTCCATCCACCCAGTTAACGGGAAAATGCTTCAGCGGTTCTGCCATATTTCTGCTTTTAGGATAACATAATTCTGTTGCAAATGATGACACTGTTTTCTTTGATGCCATTCATAAACACAGCCTTGTGAGGGTCCAGTGTTTTAGCGCCACCAAACCAACGTGGTTTCAGGTGAAACACCCAACCATAAGGTTGTCCGGCAGGGTCCACAAAATCAATCGGGGTATTCGGGTAACGGTCATTATAGTCATTGATGAAGTGATAGAACAGGTCGCCCAAATCCATTTTAATGGGTGTACGGGCGCGGAAATAAGTGCGGTTATTATCTGCCGGGCCTTTTTCCATTTCAAGCCCGATTACAATCAGGTCGCGCATTTCTTCTTCATTCACTTCCGGCATATCTTTATACACGGGATACTGCCACCATTTGTGCACCTTTGCAGGTATGGCCATCATCTTCTCAAAAGTCTTATACACAAAGGTGGGTAGTACAAAGGAAAACATACTGGTCAGCATCGGATAATACAGGAAAGTATCCTTATCCAGGAAGCGGTTGACCAGCACAAAACCCGCGCCCCCAAACAGCCAGATAGCCAGTATAAAAGCCAGTTCAGATACCAGGGTAGTTTCATTGGCCCAGAAACGGGTATACATAAAATGGCAATGCACGATCCCTAATCCCAGGAACCATACTTCGTAAAAAAGATATTGGTTCATCAGGTTCTGATGAGTAAACAGAAAAGGGATAGAACTGATGACGGCGAATACCAGCACCATACACAGGATATACAATAATGCCTTTTTCTTATACAGGTTGAAATTCTTAATATACCTGCCTAGCAAAGCCACTATAAAAGAGCCTATAGCCATAGCGCCAGCCAGCATGATATAAAACTTAGCAGTGTATCTCATAGTTCAGTTGATATGTCAAGGTTTTTCGGGTTTGGGTACTAACATTCATTTGTGTTTTTCAGACAGTTCTTCTTAGCAAAAATAATTCCATGTGTTCCCTTCTCTGGGGTTCAGGCAAAAAAATAATCCGGTTTCAGAGAAAAAAATTATAGCCCATAATTCCTTGCTCAGGCTGCTTGTCGGACAGGGTTACTTTTTTGTCGCCCGCAGCGGGTAACAGCACCGTATTAATTTCCACATCTACCGGAAACAGATAACCATAGCAGGTTTCCAGCAACTTCCCGAATGGCTGCCAGGGCAGATAATCGTATATGCGCTGCCGTTTAACCGGACCGATGCTGACCGTCAACGTGGGCATATCGGTATAGCTTTCCGTTCCCACCATCGCATCTACTCCCAACGCGCATTCCCCAAGTGGCACACCGTTTCCCGTCCTCACCATTTTAGGCGTACGGTCCCAGGTAATGACCACCGTTTCTTCCAGGATCTGCTCCATGCAAAGCTGCACCAGCGTTGTATTACCGGCTATCCGGTGAACATGGGGCAACAGCTTTACCAGCCGGTTCACCGCTGCCAGGGGCAACCCTGACGACAGCTCCCAGAACGCATGAAACAACTGATCTGTATCTTTTCCAAACACATCAAACAACAGGTGTTTCTCGCGTTGCTCCAGGTATACCCGTTGCAGAAAGAACTCGTTTTCAAGGGGCTGAAAAAAACGTCGCGCCTGCTGTTGTTGCTGTTGTTGCTTTTTATAGCGCGCCACCATGGAAGCTACCCCGTTCTGCCGGGCGGAAGGTTCCTGCTTGAATTCATGAAACACCCCCTGCGGCAAGCGGTCATAGATCCCATCCCTGGAAAGAAAAAAATTGATGAATGGCTGGTAAGGCTGGCTGTCGTCCAGTTTCACCTGGGTAATATCCGTGGCAAAAGAACGGGTAAATACGTTCTGTAACTGCACTACCACCTCTTCTTCCCGCACGTGGTTATCCAGTAATTCCCCCACCACCACTTCTGCCCTGACGTCGTAGGGCAAAGCATTGACGTGTTCAATCACTTCTTCCAGCACCGCAGCCTTCTGCGCATTATTTACCATGAGGTCTGAATTTAGGTTTTTCTGATCCTGCTATTATGTTAGCATAACTATCTTTCGTCTATGGTTCCGGGCTAACAACTCAGCAACAAAAATAGGGGTTTGATTTTATTATTATGAATAATTATGGCTTAAATTTTGAACACGGAAAAAAAATTTTTAACCCGCATTATCTTTGGCAATTTATCTAAAAAAAATACTAAAATTGTAAAAACCTGAAAAACCGATGGCCCCCCGTAAACCCGAAAATGAACGCAAGGTAAATTCATTCAGACCTTTTGGAAAAATTGCCAGTCACGTTGACCCCATGGTGCTCTGGACGTTCCTAGGACTCCTTCTCATCAGCGGCGCACTGCTCGCTTTTCAACTCGACGGACGGGAAGATTGCAGCAATACAGATATAAAACTAAGTCATATTCAAAACACTAACAGTAAAGCATATGCCGTAGGAGAAGTCAT
The DNA here is from genome assembly GCF_900110835.1 of Chitinophaga arvensicola. Classification (GTDB taxonomy): domain Bacteria; phylum Bacteroidota; class Bacteroidia; order Chitinophagales; family Chitinophagaceae; genus Chitinophaga; species Chitinophaga arvensicola. Next base: position 2,746,345 of record NZ_FOJG01000001.1, on the reverse strand, counting down.
TACATTTAACGCAGCCACAACCGGTTCAAAGCAGGCAGCTTACTCCTGGGAATTTGGCGACTCCAGTGCCAAAGCTACCGGTAAGCAGGTGTATCATTCTTTTAATAAAGCAGGCAGCTACATCATCACGCTGAGCTCCGGTAAATGTACATGGACCAAAGAAGTACTGGTAACCATGAATACACCATCTGCAGCCGGCAACCAGCCGGATATATTCCCGGTTATTGATGGCCCCGCTGAAGCTTTCGCAGGCAGACCTGTGGTTTTCCGCAATAGTACCCCTTCTGCGAAAAGCTGGACCTGGCGGTTATTGCAGGATAATGCGGAAGCCCACTCCGGTTCATCTGTCAGCTATACCTTCTCCACTCCGGGAGAAAGAACCCTGTCACTCATCATCAACGGCGACAGTAGTCACATGGTGTTAAAACATATCACCGTGTTCGCCGCAAGACCTGCCGCTGCACCGGAAATACCCGAACCCGCCTTTAACCCGGCGCCATTACCTGCACCCGTTCCTGAAACACCGGTAAAAAAAGAAGAGCCACGCCCTTCTATCTCCGATGATGAATTTAAATATATGCTTACCCAGGTGACACTGAAACAAAAAACAGCGACCGATTTCGCGCAGTATCTCTGTAATAACCTCAGTGCCCGGGTAGTACTCAACACCAGCGATGTAGATAACTTCGCCCATTTCTGCTCACGGATCTACGGAAAGAAAAAATTCAAGATCGAAAGAGTTAACCTCGCGAAAGATGAGAAAGGATGCGTAAAAGAAATCCTCATCATGTACGACCGTAAAAAATTCATGGGCATCTTTTAAACTGAGATCATGAAAGGAAAATATTATCAGTTACCGATCGACTTCTCCCTGCTGCTCCAGAAAAAAGATATGCCGGCCATTTCGCTGGAAGATTCTATCGCGCAGCATATCCACCTGCTCATTACTACCGTATTGGGAGAAAACAAGGATGATCCCCAATATGGCTGCCAGTGGTGGGACAGCGACTTTGATATCAAAGCTTCCAACAATGAAGTAAAAGAACAGATAGAAAATGCTGTAAAAGCGTCTATCACCCGGTATGAAAAAAGACTCTCCCAAATAAAGGTGGTAGCCGCCGTAAACCAGGAAGAGCTCCTGCTGCCGGCCACCCGTAAAATGAAAAAGAAAATCCGGGTAACCGTATCCGGTACCGTCACAAAAAATAATCATCCCTTTCAATACAGCAGCTTCTTTTATATCAGCCCGCTGTCGTATGATTGATCATTTGTTTATTAACCACTCCCATGAAAGAAAAAAAAGAAAGAATAAAAGACCGCATGCTGAAAACAGCCGCACGTCTCTGGGGATATCCGGATGCAGAAGTGGAAACTTCCTTTGATCCGGTAGTGCAACTGTTGCTGGAAGCCTGCGCCAGTGAACTGGAAAAGATTTCCGGAGAAGTGGATGTATCACATGCCAGGCTCGTAGAAAGACTTGCCCAGATCATGATGCCGGAGCCGATCACCAGCAGTCAGCCGGCCTATGGCATCTTGCACGCAATGGCCACCGAACCGGTTGCCGACCTGCATGCCGATCACCAGTTCTATCATCATACCAAATCAGGCAACCATCACCAGGACCTGTTCTTTTCCCCGGTTACCAGCCACCGTTTGTTCCGGGGACAGGTGCAATACATGGCCATCGGGAATAAACTCTATGAAACACGGGACCATTGGTTCAAAGAACAGATCCTGCAAGGCCAGGTATTTCCCGACATGGCGCCCAACCATTTATGGATAGGCATTGCACTGGAAGACGTACCGCATTCCTGGGAAGGTATGTCCTTCTTTTTCGACCTCCGGAATATTCATCAGCAGGAAATGTTTTATCATTATCTGCCCCAGGCCAAACTGTATGTAGGTAACCGCGAGCTGTTTATCAAAAGCGGTTATCACCACAGCCGCCCCATCGCGGAAGAAGAAACGGATAACATGATCCAGGTAGCCGTGAATAATAACGCTCGCTACAGTCAGCATATCCTGCAACGTTTCCGGCGGCACTTCCTCACGGTAACGGACACTACTCCCCCATCTCCTGCCCGTATACCGGAAGCCCTCACAAGGATCTTCGGAGCAGACACCGCGCGACTCAATAAAGATATGCACTGGCTGCGCATCGAATTCCCGGAAGCCCTGCACCATACCCTGCTGGAAGACCTGTACTGCAGCATCAACTGCTTCCCCGTTATCAATAAAAAGAATAACGAACAGTCGATGAAACTGAACCGTTATCTTAATATTATTCCTCTTCAGACACCGGATATCTTTTTCGATATCAAACGTGTATACGACCTGGAAGGAACAGACTACTACATACGGAATTTCTCTACCGCCGGTCAGATGCAGGAAGGTGAACTGGTCATCCGCAGCAGTGGTATCGGCCGCTTTGATACCCGCGAAGCCAAAGAAGTAATCGCCTACCTCGTAGAAGTAATCCGTGATGAAAGCTCCCTGTTTGAAGAGGTAAAGAATGATTTTGTTACCAACCGGATGCGGGAACTCCACCAGCTGATCGCCTCCCTGGAAGAACAGTTACAGCCCGGCGCCAACAAAGGAAACATTCCTTATGTGATGGTGAAGCCGAAAGAGAACGCAGAATACATTTTCCTGGAATTCTACTCCACTAACGGCACTGCCGCAAACAATATCCGGATGGGCACCCGCCTGCTGGAATATGGCAATATCAATGCCCGTCCAAACAGCATCACCCTGCTGAGCAACACACAAGGCGGAAAAGACCGGCTCAATATCGATGAAAAGATCAACCTGTACCGGTCGCATCTCTTGTCACATAATCGCATTGTAACACCCGAAGATATTAAGACGCTTTGCCGTACCATCTTCGGCAGAGACATGAAATCTGTTGCCGTTACAAAAGGCATGGCACTACAACCAGGCATCAATGCAGGTTATAGCCGTACACTCGACATCCGGATTTTGCTTTTTCAGTCTGCCGAACATTATCCTGCGGCCAATCTTCAATACATGAAAGAAGAGCTGCTTTTGCAACTGGAAGAAAAATCCAGTAATACTTTTCCATTCAGGGTGTTTATCAACGAAGCGTTGATGTAGGAAAGAATGTTTTATAAAACTGTTTTACCGGTGGTAATGCTTCCTGGCATTACCACCAGCCGGATCGCGCAATTGTGTTATTACCTTTACCGGCGACAGTATCAGCATCATACATACGGCCACGTTACACCTATACCCTTACCGGGAAGCCATCCACTGCTTATCGCCCGGCAACTCCATTACTCCTGCACTCCGTTTATCTGCTTTGCCAAGCAATTGCACATCGCCACCGGTTTTTAACAACCCGGCCGGCACTCCTTTTTTTCCGTCTGCCGCGCAAAGCACCACTGTGTTCTCAAAACCGAGATCCACATAAATGCGTTCACCTACTATCCAGCCTTTACCGGAAAGACTGGCATTCTTCCGTATATACACGCCGTTCGCCTGCAGATCGTCCAGCAATTGTATACTTACCAGTTGCCCGTCCTGAAAAGAGGGAATGCTTTTTAGCCTTGCAGCATACATCGTGGCGGAAGGCCGGGGTAAACTTTGTTTCGCGATAGAAATACGGATGGAGTTAAAATCTTTATTCCCCGCCTTTACGACAGGTGCAGGGGTAGAGAATACGGAACCGTTAGCAGTATTTTTACTGAATACGTTATAACCAAAGCCTGGCAGGTATAACTCCGGACTTTCAAAAAGTTGTTTGATGGCGATGATCTTGTAGATATACTGAGCTGTTTCATTGTTCAGCAGTAATTGATAGTAGTCACTGCTTCCCTGCCGTTTTATGTTCCGGGAGATGTTTCCCGAACCGGCATTATAGGCCGCTGCGGCCAATGTCCAGGAATTCAGCTGCTGGTGCAGCAGCCGTATCAGTTTACAGGCGGCATGTGTGGCCTTGATCAGATGGTTTCTTTCATCATAGTCCCCGCTAACAGTAAGGCCAAGTTCTGCGGCGGTACCAGGCATAATCTGCCAGACGCCTTGTGCCCCTACCGGTGATGTGGCGTTACTCAGTCCACTTTCCACAATAGGTAAATATTTAAAATCCAGCGGTACCCCGTATTGTTGCAGAATGGGTTCTATGACAGGAAAATACTGTTCTGCTTTCAGCCGTAGTGATGGCAGGTATCCCTGGTAACGGAGGTTCCGTTTAATCACATCCATCAGACGATAGGAAACGAAGTCTCTTTCCATTGGCACTACTTCGCCGCAGAAATCCACCTGTTGCGCAAATGTAAAAACGGGCAGCAGGACCAGGAGCCATGCTGTCAACGCCTTCTTTTTCAGGGCCAGCAAATATGTGTGCAGCAAAACACTCAATGCAATATGATTAAACCGGCATTATTGCTTCGCCAGCATATATTTCGGCAAAACGGTTACAGGTACGTACAGTACCAGTTGTTGTTTTCCCTCTGTGGTTTGCAATACAATAATCACTTCATCCTCCTTTCCGAATTGTTTCGAAGGCACCACAAATACTTCGCTGGCTTCTTCTTTTGGTGCTATTGTTTCAGGACCTTTTTTATAGAGGATAGGCATGGAATGCAACAGCGCAGTATCCTTTTTCTCCTTATGCAGCAGGCTGGCCTTTACAATTTCGTAAGGTTCTTTCCCTTTGTTGCGGATACGGAAGCAGAAGTAATTCATATTGTTCAGGGTCATCGCCTGGGCGTATCCCACGCTTACCCCTTCCAGTTTCACTTCATACTGACGGTTCACTTTATGATCCTTTCCGAAGTCGGCCGCAATTTTTCCCACGGTAACCGTATCTACACTGATCAGGTGCCCGCTTTCTTCCGGGGCATCGGATACGGCCAGCGGGTCTCTTTCACCGTTACCGGGACGGGGCGCCTGCGGTGCAGCCTCAGGTGTGGTAAAAGCGCCGGTCGTTTTCGACTTACCCGACAGGGTATACTTCAACCGGGCCAGGTCCACTTTATCGCGGAAGGCAATAATCATGTAATGGATATTCTCTCCTTCCCGCACGATCAGGTTGGTGGGATGAGGATTAGCGGTCAGGGGGCGAAGAAATACCATGTTACCGTCTACGATGCGGTAATCATAGTCCGTGTTCTTCCCGTCACCGATCTGGAAAGTGCTGATGGGCGCGCTGGAAGTGATCAGGGTAACGGCCCCTTTCGTGGTGAGAATACTATCGGTACCGGTTTGGGCATTTACAGTTGACAAGGCACCGGTAATTAACAAACAAAGCAGCACACTGCACAGCACATGTTTCATCTTTACAATTGGCTTTTAGTCTAAAGATATTTTATATCAGGGGTAAGGCGGCCGGCTCCAGGTGTCCCGGATCTCTCCAAAACCCCAAAGCAGACCGCTGACGGCTATTTCCCGTCCTGTTCGTAGGTAGTATCCCAATCTGTTGCCTCATCGCCTTTTTGCCCCTCCATTTTGATCAGGAAGTTCTTGGCCGGGAAATAAGGTTTCAGATGGATATCCAGGTGGATACGGTCTTTCTGTACCGGATCCTGTTCAAAACGACGGATATTAAAGTCTTCAATGAGTTTATCGGGGCCGGTAATCCCATCCAGGAAGCGGATAATCTGTTTCATCAGATCCTTGCGGGTATTGGCATTAAAGTTCTCGAAGGCCCTGCGGTTCAGGAAGTCCATGAGTACTTTGGTCACGAAGTCGAACACCCTTACTACGGAGTAGGTCTGCAGCCCGAGGTTGTCACCGTTGAACAATGTTTTCGCACTGAAGGCCATTACTTTGCCATATTCCTTCACCATGGGCACCAGTCCCATTTTTTCCAGGCTGGCAATCTCACTTTTCTTCAGTTCAAATTTTACCCCATCCACTTCGTTCATACCACCGAATTTCTTACCGGCGGTTACCTGCGACATCAGGGTTTTATAGATCTTCCCTGCCAGTGCGCCAGATGGCGGCACATACAGGTGTTCCTGTTCTCCTACTTCATCAAATTTACCACGGCCTACGAGCCAGTTGCAGGACATGATCACATTGGAACGATGAATTTCCCCACCTGTGAGGTTGGCCAGTTCAAACATTTCCATCACATCATCCGGCGCATCGAGGTGAGCAAAATCCGTCACCAGCATGGCTTTGTTTTCATGCGCAATCTTTGCCCATTTTTCTATTACCTTATTGGAACCCAGGTAACCCGGGATCACCAGCAGGCTGTAATTGGTGCGCAGGTCCAGGCGGTCGTAGTTATTGACCAGCTCTGTACTGATAGCGTCTATAAAACGGGTATTGTCCAGGTCTTTCAGCTGTTCCAGCTCCACATTGATGAAAGAAATATTCTTCACCTTATCGGATTCTGTGTTTTTGAAGAACAGGGCCACATTACGATAGGATTGTTCCAGTTCACGGGTAGCATCTACTGCTTCACCGAGATTGGTGGACAATACTTTTTCCGCTTCTTCTGCGTGTGTGGTGCAATAATCCACCATTTCCGGCAGTTCATTGGTTTCCGACAGCACCTTTTCCCAGAGGGACAATACTTTTTTCAGTTTATCTCTTTCAGATTTCTTCCCGGATTCTGTCAGGAAGATATTGCGGCGCGCTTTCCTTTCGGGGTTGAGGTTTTGCGCACCTTCTATCGTAGCTTCGAGCAGGTCGAAACCGCCATATTTTGCCAGGTCTTCTATACTTCCGGCGAGGTTAACTTCGGATGACTGCGAAGACAACTGTTCATTCTGCAGTTCCTCTTTTTTCTGTAATTCTGCCATAATCATTGAGGTTATTAACAGTTAATTATTTGGTATTAAGGTCTTTCATCATTCCACGGATAGCGCTGAGCATGGCTTTGCGCGCATCCGGATCGGCCAGTGCGGACTTCAGGATCTTATTTGTTTTCAGTTGCTTCATAATTTTCAGGTACTGTTCCTTTTCCGTGGTCAGGTCATTCAGGAAGGCACTCTGCGCAGTGATCCCTTTCACCCCGAAATCGCCCAGGTGATGAAACTGTAATTTTTCCGGTACCGGGCTGCCTTGTGCATCATGAAAACTTACATTCACTGCCGGTTTGAAATGTTCAAATACCGCTTCTACGGAAGTAAGCCCTTCCACAATTTCGGGTTTAACAGGCGCCTGCTGGGTCAACTTTTCAGCAAACAGGGTACGGTTATGCGAGATTTCTGCGATGGCTTCGTTGGCATCCAGCTTCACTTCTGTGCCGCCAATTCCGTAGTTGTCATTCATTGGAAATAAAATTTAGAATTTGGGAATCTGACAATCATCCATTTATTGTCCAGTCTAACTGTTCGTTTTTTATATCGAGTATTACGCTCATATCCTTTTGTAGGCTGCCGTCAATGATCATACGTGATAATGGCTTCCGTAGCTGCCCGCGTATCACTTCCCGCAGCGGTCTTGCACCATATTGCGGCGAGTAACCCATCATGGCCAGGTGCCGGCGGGCATCGGGGGTAACGGTGAAATTCACCTGCTGTTGCTCCAGCAGCTGCAGCAAATGCTGCAAATGAATATCGAAGATCTTTTCCACGTTGGCCGCCTGAATTGGGCCGAAAGGAACAATTTCCGTCAGCCTCCCCAGGAACTCCGGCCTGAAATGACGGGCCATCAGCTCCATCAGCGGCTGCGAAGCCGGAATGTTACCATCCTGGAACGAGCGGGTAATCGCATCGCTGCCGATATTGGAAGTAAATAACACCAGCGCATTGGAGAAATCGCCGGTTTTACCCAGCCTGTCATGCAGCTTTCCTTCATCCATGATCTGCAGAAAAATATCAAATACAGATGGATGCGCTTTCTCTATTTCATCGAACAGCACCACTGCGTAGGGCTGTTGCCGTATTTTATTTACCAGTAATCCGCCTTCCTCGTATCCCACATATCCCGGAGGAGCGCCATACAACAGGGCTGCAGCGTGTTCCTCCTTAAATTCCGACATATCAAACCGGATCATGGAACGTTCATCCTGGAAAAGAAAATCTGCCAGTGATTTAGCCAGCTCCGTTTTACCGGTACCAGTAGGGCCCAGGAAAAAGAAAGAGCCGATTGGCTGGCCCGGACGGCTCAGACCCGATCTGGATTCAAGGATCGCGTCTGCCACTGCTTTGAGGGCATGGTCCTGTCCTACTACCCTTTTGCGCAACTGCGCTTCCATATTGATTAAGCGTTCTTTCTCCTGCGACTGTACTTTCCCCAGCGGAATGCCGGTGATAGCAGCGATCATGGTGGCCAGGTCTGTCGCCGTTACTTCCTTTTGCGGTGTAGCAGCTATGGTGGCCAGCTGATCCAGCAATGACTGCAAGGCCGTTTGCAACTCCGCCACCGAGGTCAGCTTATGCGGATCGGTATCGGTATGAAGCCGGGAAGATAACAAAACACCCAACCGTTCTTTCATTTGCCGGTAAAACCAATGCAAATCATCTGTTTGTAAGGATTCCTGCTCATTAATCGAAGCAAATTCCTGTTGAAGCGACTCCAACAGTGAACCGCTGGTATCCTGCATAGCCCTCACTGCGGCCATGGTACGGTCCAGCAGGTTAATAGCGCTGTCGGGCAACCCTCTTTCCTTCAGGTAGCGTTTTGATAAACGGATGGCTTCGTATATACCTTCGGGTGAAACGGTGAGTTGATAAAAGCTTTCGTACACGGGTACTACTGCACTTACCATTCTCCGGGCCAGCGTTTCATCCGGGGCTGCCAGCGAAATGGTTTCAAACCGATGACGCAGGATGGCATCCGGCTCAATAAGTTTACGGAAGCCTTCCGGGGTGGTAGTTCCCACCAGGATAATTTCTCCTTTACCCAGCGCAGCTTTCAGCACATTAGCCATGCCGCCGCCGGATTGTTTATCGAGTAAACTGTGGAGATTGTCTATAAAAAGTATAGGCCTCCCCGTTTGTTTGAGTTGTTGGATAATCTGCAGCAGCCGGTCTTCCAGCTCACTTTTATAAGCTGCGCCTGCGATAAAGCTGCCGTAGTCTAATGCGTAAATATCGGAAGATTGCAACTGCAGGGGTACCTGCCGGTCTACGATGGCGCGCGCCAATCCCTCCACCAGGGAGGTTTTTCCAACGCCGCCTTCACCGATAATCAATACGCTGCCGCGATCCTTCCGTGTAAGCACTTCCGTTATCTCCCGGATCTCACCATCACGGCCAATTACCGGATGAAACGTTTTCAGCAGTTGCGGATCCATCATGCGGTACACATATTTCAGTGCGCCTGGTTTAATGCTGGCTGTGCCGGAAGCCTGGGCAGTATGCTTGTCTCCCTTTCTGCGGGCTTGTATCAGTTGTTCCCGTGTAAAGGGAAATGTTTTCAGTTGTTCATAGGAAAAACCTACACCCGGGGTACATAGCGCAATCAACAGGCTCCATGCATCTGCATCGTCTTCATCCAGATCCTGGGCAATGCTGACGGCTTCATTCAATACTGCTGCTGCCGCCTCGTCCGGGGTTGGTTCACCGGAGATACGCGATGACCTCGGCATCTCATCCAGCCGCACTTCGGCCCACTCCTCCACGTAGTATACATCCAGGTTCATCTGATGCAAAACAGGCGAAAGTCCTGTTTCCTTATGCAAACAGGCACGCAATAAGTGCGCAGGTGTAAACTGCGGATGATGATATTCTTTTGCAAGGGCGGTGGCAATCCTAATAGCAGATTGCAATCCAGGGCCGAATATGGTCAAGGTTGACAGGGTCATTTGGGTGATACCAGGTTTTTCAGAAATTAAGTTAACAATTACAATCTTTCGGGTTGCCTCCTTTTGGAAGCGTAGTAAAGATACAGCGAAAACATTTACATAGAATTCAATCTCAAAAAAAATGATACTCTTTTTTTGATCTGCTAAAGATCGGATATCAATCGTATCACATCTCCGGTAAAAAACTCCCAAAACGTAATGCAGCAAAGCATTTCAAAGGGAGTGCCAAAAAACCGGATATATTATTATTTTTTTATTAACCAGAGAAAAATGTATCTACCAGGAATACATAGAGAGGATGTCTACCTATTAAATAGGAACACGCGTTTTATATCTCCCTGAAAAATTTACGGCAGAGCTACCTGCTCAGGACCTGGAAAAAGCATGGGAAGTCCAGATAGGAAGATTCCCTTTGAGATCTTCCGCCAGTTGTAATACGGTTGTAAAGTCCAGGTAAAAATTTTGCAGCATCTTCTTATCCTGCAGCGATTTATTCAGGGTTGTTTCGAAATAATCCATGCCATGGCCAATGCCGATGTATACCCGGTTATTGAAGAAAGACAAATACAATTTTGCGGAAGTACGTTCCTGCAGCGAGATAATTTTTCCCATGAGGGCCGGTGTTAACAACTGCTGCGCTTCTATCGCATCCGGTGCATATACCATGAATAATTTATTGAAAGCGGCATCATCCGGCAACACTTTTTTGCCAAGGTTCCAGGTCTCGATGAAATCATTATCTGCCGCTGCGTTACTCAGCAGCCGTTCCATACCACTGCCGCGCGACAGGATGTACACCGGCGTACTGAAATACCGGGGAAACTGTCCGATAAAATAGCTGCCCCGGAAAACCGTATCCGGCGCCTGTCCCCGCACCGTGATGGTGGGTGTATACGTTACCGTGAGGTCGCAGCATTGAAAATTCATATCTCCCAGTTTCCCGTATACCTGGTCGTTTCCAGTCATACCATAACCTTTTTTTGCAAACAGTCCGCTTTCGGTAAACTCCTCGTAGCTGGCATGATTGATAGGTTGATACGTAAACGTAGGATCAATAAAACGGATCAGCGGTTTTACAATCCTGTTCTTAAAATCATGCTGGTAATCGGCCGCTTCATTTCCGCCTTTTTGTTTCATCATAAAATAGCTGATCGCATATCCTCCGAGTGAAAACAGCACCACCAATCCAATGATCATAAAGACAGGATTACCACTTTCTGTAGCCTGGCCTGCAGCCGCATCCCTGGACGATTGTAACGAGTATCTTACCAGGAAAAAAACAAAGATGGCAAACGGCACCAGCGTCACAATCCACATACGGCGCATCCAGTTGCGACCGGTCACACGTTGTGCTTCCATGGAACGCAGCTCATCTGCCAGCTGCTGATCCAGGAAGACGTTAAATTCTTCCAGTGTTTTCATGATGGTATGTTATCAGTTAGAAGACCAGTTGGCAGAAGATCCGCCAATGCTGGCGCCGGGCTCTACCGGCTGGCTGATCAATGCCTTGAATGGTTGTACATGCTGGGCAGATAAAGGCAGTTTAAAAAACAAACGGCTTTGTCCCATACGGATGTGCGCGTATTCCATGGGAAATAAACGCAGCCTGATAATACGTAATGGTAGTGTTAGTTTGTAATCCGTATAGGTGTCGAGGTTATTCACCGATTCTCCCTGCTGTAAACGGTTGATAAAGTCGTCGATCTTCGCAGGACGTTTTTTAGCCTGCGCCAGCATAATCAGGTAAGGAATCAGCACGCCTACCGGGAGGAACAACAGAATAAAAATTACCGGTGTGGGCGTTTGTCCGCTTTTACCGGCAAAGATGCTGTAGCCGATCAGGCCAAATGTCAGCACCGCCAGTATTTCAGCGGTAATCAACGCAGTGATGGTTTGCTTTTTATCCTTTTCATGGATGTCGAGCAGAACTGTTTTCAATTCAGTGAGGTTATTCATCAGATACAATTTTGGAAAGGAGTTATATTATTTTGATTTCAGTTTACTGTAATTACTGATGGCCAGGTAAAATCCCGCCAGCGCTACCAGGCCATAGCAGGCCATCAATGCCCAGATGCTTTCACCGGTAACCTTATACACGAGCATTTCTATTTTAGTAATGCTGACAGAGGCTTCAACTGCGTGGAATTGTTTATAACGGTAGAAGATAAGTCCGATACCCGCTATGCCGAGTAACAGTCCGACGATAACACCGCCCCAGGATGGTGCTTCTTCGTCCTCCTCCGGTTTATCGGGACGTACTTCATTTGAATGATTCATTAAGATGATGGTTAAGGGTTACTAAATACAGGGCTGATATATTATCGCCATTCACAAGGCTTCTCCGAGGTTAACCGAATTGAAACCAAAACATTCACGTCGCCAAAATAAATGAAAAAGACAGAAAACACAAAATCCATTATTGCAGCTTGATCACTTCAGGAGGATGCACATATTCCTGCCAGGCGGCCTCTGCATCAGCCGCGCTGATATCATCGTTATATACCAGCACACGGTATTTGAGCTGGTAACGTGCTCCCGGATACAGCTGCCATGGCTTCATGCGGGTGGGTGTATAATTAAACATCAGTTCGCCGCCTTCCATATTTTCCGGCCATACCCGGAGCGGTTCGGGAGAATCAAAATTATCAGGATAGTTCATGATCAGCATTCCTGCCTTTCCTTTCGGCGTAGTACCGGATATTTTCACCCAGCGTGCACGGGTACTGTCGGCATTATTCCGGGTCAATCCTTCTGATGTCAGTACCTGGCTGGTTTTATCTGTAAAATCGGCGGTGGTTCTCAAACCAAAGCCGCCGCCGTAGCGGTATTGCAACAACGTAATGCCATTGGGAGTAGCGGGTGAAAAAGTCGAAGTAAAGTCCCACAAGCGCTGTGTACCATTGCTGGTAGCAGGATACGCCTGTATGAGCCAGGTTTCATGAATAGCAGTTTTCTCTGTTCCGTCTTTTAATATGGCAATATGATCCTGATGGGCACTGAAACCGCACCATACATTTCCTGAAAATGTTTCCATCTTCCCGGCGAAACGCACCTTTCCTTCTTTTTTCTGAATGTTCCAGAAATCTGTTTCCCGGCCTTCAAAGAGGGTATGGGTCCACGGATTCCAGATGCCCATATGATGCATATGTCCTGCGTTGGGAAAAATATTGGTCAGCACCACGCCATTAGGCGCCCAGAGCGGGTGAATAAAAGCGTTGCGGTTGTATAGCGTATCTGCACCTGCGGGGGCGGGTACTGTATTAAAGTTGTACCGGAGAATAGGTGCAGATCCCTGTTCCAGCAGCAGCTGTCCGTCCTGCTGCACTGCTTTCATCAGGGTATCCGGGCGGGATGGTCCTTTGCTCAGTTCAAATTTCCTTTCTGTACCGGCAGGAGTGGCCCCTTCCAGGATCCAGCAGAGCTGCCCGCCCTGTTCATTAACGGCTACGGGTATACGCTTGTCTCCTTTTATTTCTGTCAGTACTACCGGCTCATTGGTGGCTTCCGGCAGCGTCGTATATACGATACTGTTATGACGGTCCAGCGTTCCCGCTTTCACGGAAAAACGGGCCATCACCTGTGCCTGTGTGAGGGTACATAAAAAAATGGCAGGGAGCAATAACAGGTGGAATTTTTTCATAACAGTGCTGATAGATTCCCAGAAAAATACGGTTTACTTTCTCACTATGCAAATACCTTGCGCAGGGAAATGATAATATTGTTGCCGGGTAGGTAGTATATTATCCTTTAATTCAATATTTTTGAACGCTTTAATCAGGATAAAATATGGTAGCCCCGCAACATAATATGCTGACAACGAAACTCATTATAACCAATAAGTCCGCGCTGCAACAGAAATACGGCGATGCACACCAGCAGATACTGGCGGATGTAAATGCCTTACAGGCTTATGATAACGCCCGTCACCTGGATGCACACATCATTTTCCTGGACGACGCGGCACAGATGCAGACCTGCCAGGCTACTGCCGTAACAGATCCGCTCGATGACGCCCAGAACAAAAAGGCGATCGATGAGCTATACCGCTTTTTCTCCCCCGGCTATCTCCTGCTTCTGGGATCGCAGGACATTATTCCCCTGCAACGGCTAAAGAATTTATTGCCGGGAGATAACGACCCGGATGCTTTTATTCCCAGTGATCTACCTTATGCATGCGACACTCCGTATGATACAGATCCGGGGAAATTTATTTCACCGACCCGCGTAGTGGGCCGTCTGCCAGACATTCCCGGGGTAGCTGACCCGGCATACCTGCATACCCTTATCACGAATATACTGACCGCAACACCTGCACAGCGGAGTGATTACCTGCCTTACTTTTCGATGAGCACCTTCGACTGGCAGGATTCCACCCAGAACAGCCTGAAAAGTATTTTTGGCAACGACAGCCAGCTGCTGCTGTTTCCCGGAGGCGATGATAGCCTGACAGGCACCAACTGGACAGCTGCGCAGCTACAGGCCAAAACGCACTTTATTAACTGCCATGGCGCCATTTATAACCCGGGATTTTATGGGCAGAAGTCCACAGAATTTCCGCTCGCCATGCGGTCTGATATCCTCTCCGGCAAAATAGCACACGGCACCATCGTAGCAGCAGAATGCTGTTATGGCGGCCAGCTCTTTGACCCGAAAAAGAACAGTGGTAAACGGATCAGCATGGCCAACAGCTACCTGCTGAATAATGCCCTTGCATTTGTGGGCAGCTCCAATATTGCTTACGGACCTCCTACCGGACAAGGACTGGCAGATCTGCTGACACAGTATTTCGTAAAAAATGTACTGAATGGCGCCTCTACCGGCAGGGCACTCCTGGAAGCCAGGCAACGGTTCCTCAATGAAATGGGCCCTACCCTGGATCCTTTCGAACTTAAAACCGCCGCCCAGTTCTACCTGCTCGGCGATCCTTCCTGGCAACCAGTGATCAACGAAAAGGATCCCAGCACCACCGGCAGCGATCAGTTATTTGTAAATACCCTGCAAAACCGCCGCGATAACCTGGAAGCAAGGGGTAAAATGCTGGACGACTTTATCGCCGTTCCACAACCCTCCGATGGCTCACACGCCACCGATCCCGCACTGCATACCGCTATGCAGAAACTGCTGGATGAAAAGAACTTTGCAGAAAAAAGAGAGCCGAAAGTATTTGTGAACAGAAAAAATAATGCAATGGCAAAGGAAGACAGGAATAGCCGCATGCCATCTGTGAAATTTCACGTATTTTCGGAATCTGCTATCCACGGAGAATCGCCTGCTACAAAGGTGATCGTGGTAAAAGAAAAAAATAATCAAATACTGGGGTATCGTGAATATGTCAGCAGATAACAACAGGGACAAAAACAGTCCCTTTATCACACTCACCGGACGCCTGGTGCTCCGTACATTTGGTAAACACAGCAAAAGTGAACACCTCGGCGTTTTCCTGGTGACCGATCAGGGCGACTACCTGATACGCCCTTCCGGAGCCAACCCTTTTATGCCCAATCCGCTTATGCCACTGGCCGGCAAAACAATCATCGCCACTGGTAGCATAGAAGATTATGTGTTCCTGGCGCAAACCTGGAAAGAAGAAGAATAATTATTTTTGCAGGGAGTAACGCCAACGGCTATCTGAAATGACTGCGCGTTACTCCCGGTAGTAATTCCGCACCGGTTCCCCATCCATCGGCATAAATAATATGGCCCTTTTCCATTCGAATGCCGGTGGCCGTATCTTCCGCCAGCAGCAACGGTCCGTCCATATCTACATAATCCAGTAATGGCAACAGGTGTGCAACAGCAGAAGTGCCTGCCGTACTTTCGTTCATACTACCCGTCATTACTTTCATACCCATACGCTTTGCCTCTGCTATCATGCGCAGCGCCGGCGTAATGCCCCCGCATTTGGTGAGTTTAATATTGATACCATGAAATAAGCCATGACACCGGGCCACATCCTCTTCTACAATACAACTTTCATCTGCCATCACCGGCAACACCACGTTGTCATACACCGCTTTCATCCCTTCCTGGTCGGCCGCAGGCAAAGGCTGTTCTATAAATTCAACGCCCAACTCTTTCAATGCAACAGCATTCCGGAGGGTTTCTTCCACTCCCCAGGCACAATTGGCATCTACCCTGAAAACAGCCGTAGTATGGGCTCTCAGCGCTTTAATGATAGCAATATCTTCTTTTGTTCCCAGTTTTATTTTATAAATAGGCCAGGGAAATGCCTGTAGCTTCTGTACCATATTTTCGATGGTATCAATCCCTATGGTATAGTCAGTGAGCGGGTTGCGTGAAATATCAAGCCCCCATACTTCATACAATTTCTGTTGCCGTTGTTTGGCATACAGATCCCAGGCTGCGATATCCAGCGCACACAAGGCAAACATATTTTCCTTCAGCAATGGATACAATTCTTGCCAGAAAGCGGCCGGTGTGTCGAGTGTATAGTTTTCAATAAAAGAACGGTGCTGTTCAATGTCGGCTATCAGGCGGGGAACCGTCATCTGGTAATAGGCATTGTCTGCCGTTTCTCCCAATCCGCTTAGCCCATCCTGCTCCAGTTGCGCCACCAGCAATGGTTGCAGATCTTTCGATTTACGGGAGATCGTAAATGTATAACGAAATTTCAGTTCGAAAGGATAAAGGGTAAGCTTCATATTACAATGGGTTCTTTTTGTGAAAATACAATGTTAGCCCGTGAATAAATATGTTTTTTAGGAAGATGAAGACAAAGTGAGTTTATAAATGATCCGGACTGCGCCCCTATCACAATTCCCGGGGAATCCGGTAACGCCAGTAATGCGCTGCTACTGCAGGAATATTAATCCGCTCTGCATCAGGATCTGGCAGGCGGCCATCTCCTGCTGCTGCCAGCAGGTCCTGTATCTGGAAGATGCGCCACATAGCGGGCGATTGCATATGCCGGGCAATAATTTCCCTGATCAGTGCCGGTGAGGCGCTGGCGGGTGCAACGCCTGTATGTTGCAGCTGTTGCTGATAATATTTCTGGGAGATAGCCGGGCTTTCTTTCCACCAGCCTCTCAGGGTACTCATATCGTGCGTGGCGGGTGTTAATACCGACAAATAAGCGGCGGTTGAAATATCTGTAAAATCGTCCTGTCCGGATTTCGGCATCCGCTCTACTTCCAGGCTCAGGATCCCCTGCGCCTGCATCACACCAGGCACACAGGCTGGCACCATGCCCAGATCTTCTCCACAGATGAGCATCCGGGTAGCTCTTTTAATCAGCGGCAGTTTGTGCATAGCCTCTTTGCGCCAGCAGCTTTCCTGCCGTACGTAGAAATAATCCTGGTACAGGGCAGATAAACATTCGCGGGTAACGGCATCCAGCGCTGCATAGGAGCGGGTGGCCGCGAGATCATAACGGGGATGGTACAACGCTCTGTTGCGCTCCTGTACACGGATAAACAATACGTCTGCCTGTAAGGCATACAGGATCGTTTTCACCGCTTCCGGCAGGGCAGATGCCGCTACTTTCTGTTGGGTATTGTAGTCGGGCAACAACTCATACCGGCCATCACCAAGCGGTTGCAGCAGCTGATCCTTCATCACACCGGCATAATTACCAAAGCATTCTTCCAGGATGCTGTCGGTGATATAGGGCAGGCAGTAACGCGATTCATCAAAATCGATACCGCGTTGCCGCATTTCTTCCCGGCTAACGGGAACGGCTGGATGAAAATACCCCAGGATGCCCTGGATGGATTCCCGTGGAATCTGCCAGATACGGAAGAAGCCAAGGATATGGTCAATACGGAAAGCATCGAAATAAACGGACAGATGCCGCAGCCTTTGCTGCCACCATTCCAGGCCATCTCCTGCCATCTCTTTCCAGTTATAGGTGGGAAATCCCCAGTTTTGCCCGGTGGTGGTAAAACTATCCGGTGGTGCGCCTGCCTGCATATCCAGGTGATAGTGACCGGGATTCATCCAGGTATCTGCACTGTAACGGGCCACGCCGATGGGAATATCTCCCTTCAATGCCACGTTATAGTGATGCACAGCTGTTCTGGCAGCGGCGAGTTGGCGGTGCAGGTGATATTGTACAAAGAAATGATAATGAGCAGCAGCAGCGGCATTTTCGTCGGCCACCACAAGCCGGTTTATAGCCGTATAGTCATATACGTTAT
Source organism: Chitinophaga arvensicola (assembly GCF_900110835.1). Taxonomy (GTDB): domain Bacteria; phylum Bacteroidota; class Bacteroidia; order Chitinophagales; family Chitinophagaceae; genus Chitinophaga; species Chitinophaga arvensicola. The sequence continues at coordinate 2,728,465 of NZ_FOJG01000001.1, read as the reverse complement.
ATACCGGCCATTGGGAGAAATCGCCTGTTTTATAGCGGTCGCGCAGGAAGCAATAAATAGCGTAAGGCAGCAGCCAGTGTTCATTGGAAGCAAACCACTGCCAGTAGTCGCGGGTTTGCAACTGCTCTCCTTTGGCCTCATAGAGTGCGCGGAGATATGCCAGCTTAAAGGCCATTACTTCTTCATAATCTACTGCGTCTTTTTCGTTGAGCCATTGCCGTATGCGGGTAAACTGTTTTTGCAGCGGATGCTGTTCCGGCAGTGTACCTACGTCCTGCAGCCGGATATACTGTGGATGCAGGGCAAAGGAGGAAATGGCCGCGTATGGATAAGAATCGGTCCAGGTATGGGTTTGAATGGTATCATTCACTGGCAGCAGCTGTATGAGTTGCAGCCCCTGTTGCTGTGCCCACTGTGCCAGACGTGGCAGATCGGCAAATTCACCGGTACCAAATCCTTCGGAACTGCGCAGGCTGAATACAGGAACGGCCACACCGGCACCTTTCCAGGGGGTGTGGGAAACGCGCAGCAGGCCATCGTGCAGGATCACCTGCCGGCCGGCCACTGCAGCGGTATGCAGTTCGCGGTTAAGTCCATTTTCATACTGCACAAATTCCTGGCGTGTCAGATCATAGATCCCATATTTATAAGAGAGCGGCACCGGGCAACCGGATAGGTCCAGTGCAACGGAAAACCAGCCTTGTTCATCATATTGCAGCAATACCGGCCGGGTAGTATCCCAGTTGCCGGCAGGCAGTTGACTCCCCAGTAAACAAACGGTGGTATGGGTATCCAACAGAGGTGCCTGTACCCGGAAGATGTGCGTGGCTGTTGATACCGACGTTAGTGATACCGCAGGTCGCTTATAAAAAACGCGGGTAAATGGCGCGGTGAGCCAGGCATTTTCTGTAAGGGTAGCATCGTTCCAGGTATCTGTAAAAATGGTGTCGGGAGAAAGTCCGGGTGTAACTGCCCATTCGCGTACAGCGCCTTCGTAAGTAATTTCTTCCAGTTCTTTTACCAGGTACTGATACCGGAGGATAAAGGGTTCTCCGGGGGGCAGCTGTATATCTGCGTACCACCATTCTTCATTCAGCCATTGCATGCGGTGGGCATGTTTAGGCACATCATTACCCAATACGGGTACATTCCCAAGCAGGTAAAGATCCTGCCCGTAATAAGTATGGTAACGGAGATAAAAGCGTAATCTGTAATTCATCGGGTTCCCGGCTAAGCCGGAACAAAGTAAGCAAAATTTAGCAGGCAAAGGAATGGTAAAAAAGATCGGGGAGATAAAAGCGATAATACGCTTCTATCTCCCCGAAACAATTTTAGTATGCTACGATAATGGCATCAGAAAGATGCAATCACCTTATTTTACTTCTTCGAATTCTGCATCCGTTACGCCATCGTTGGCAGCGTTAGGTTGACCCTGTTGCTGACCGCCATTAGGCTGAGCACCTTCCGGCTGACCCTGAGAAGCTTTGTACAGCTCTTCAGAAGCAGCAGTCCAGGCAGCTTCCAGTTCTGCAGTAGCAGTATCCAGTTGCGCGCCGTCCTGAGTTTTATGTGCTTCTTTCAGTTTTTCCAGTGCAGCTTCGATGGTAGCTTTCTTATCAGCAGGCAGTTTATCGCCATATTCTTTTACCTGTTTTTCGGTTTGGAATATCAGGCTGTCTGCTTTATTCAGCTTTTCGATTTTTTCGCGCTGTTCTTTATCTGAAGATTCGTTGGCTTTTGCTTCGGCTTTCATCTTTTCGATTTCTTCCTTGCTCAAACCGCTACCAGCTTCGATCTTGATGTTCTGTGTTTTTCCGGTGCCTTTATCTTTTGCAGTTACGTGCAGGATACCGTTGGCATCGATATCGAATGTTACTTCGATCTGTGGAACGCCACGCGGAGCCGGAGGAATATCACCTAAGATAAAGCGGCCCAGTGTTCTGTTCTGGTTAGCCATTGGTCTTTCACCCTGCAGTACATTGATTTCAACGCTAGGTTGGCTGTCTGCTGCAGTAGAGAAAGTTTCAGATTTCTTGGTAGGGATCGTGGTATTGGATTCGATCAGTTTGGTCATTACACCACCCATTGTTTCGATACCGAGTGACAGCGGAGTAACGTCCAGTAACAGTACGTCTTTTACTTCACCTGTCAGTACACCACCCTGGATAGCAGCACCTACGGCTACTACTTCATCCGGGTTTACACCTTTATTAGGTTTTTTACCGAAGAATTTCTCTACTACTTCCTGGATCTTTGGAATACGGGTAGAACCACCTACCAATATGATTTCATCGATTTCGGAAGTATTCATACCGGCATCTTTCAGGGCTTTGCGGCATGGCTCCAGTGTTCTTTCCACCAGGCTATCGCTCAGCTGCTCAAATTTAGCACGGGTTAATTTTTTCACTAAGTGTTTAGGAACGCCATCCACTGCAGTGATATAAGGGAGATTGATTTCAGTTTCCTGAGAAGAAGACAATTCAATCTTTGCCTTTTCAGCAGCTTCTTTCAAACGCTGCCATGACATCGGATCTTTGTGTAAATCTACTGCTTCATCTTTCTTGAATTCGTCTGCCAGCCAGTCCATGATCACTTTATCAAAGTCATCACCACCGAGGTGGGTATCACCGTTGGTAGATTTCACTTCAAATACACCGTCTCCTAATTCCAGGATGGAGATATCAAAGGTACCACCACCGAGGTCAAATACAGCGATTTTGCTATCCTGGTGTTTTTTATCCATACCATAAGCCAGTGCCGCAGCAGTAGGCTCGTTGATGATACGGCGAACCGTTAAACCGGCAATTTCACCAGCTTCTTTGGTAGCCTGACGTTGTGCATCATTAAAGTAAGCAGGCACGGTGATCACCGCTTCCGTTACTTCCTGGCCTAAGTAATCTTCAGCCGTTTTCTTCATTTTCTGCAGGGTCATCGCTGAAATCTCCTGCGGAGTATATAATCTGCCGTCGATGTCGATTCTTGTGGTGTTGTTGTCCCCTTTTACCACTTTATATGTAACGTGGCTTACTTCACTGGCAACTTCGTCAAAATGACGGCCCATGAAACGCTTCACTGACATAATAGTGTTTACGGGGTTGGTAATAGCCTGACGCTTTGCAGGGTCACCTACTTTCCTTTCTCCGTTCTTCAAAAAAGCCACTACAGATGGGGTTGTTCTCCTTCCCTCATCATTGGCAATCACTACCGGTTCGTTACCTTCCATTACGGCAACGCATGAATTGGTAGTTCCTAAGTCAATGCCTATTATTTTTCCCATAGTATTAAAGATTATCCTTTAGTTGTAAGTATTTTCGTGTTTGTCGTTGGTTTGTCAATGATTATGCCAAGCAAAAAAATATGAAATTATGTCAGTCAGGTACCCTATATTTGATCATCGATCTCAGTTAGCCTGTTTGTGAATACCTGTTTAACTAAATAACTGAGCGATTAAATTTGTTCATAGCCTCGCCTCCTACCAGCTATTTTATTCCTGACCTGCTGTTTTTTACAAATTGTGTAACCTAACCGTTATTCTTATGAACACATCCATTCTATGGAGGGCTGCGTGCTTGTTGTTAGCAACCACCCCAATGCTGAGCCAGGCTCAGGATCAACCATCTGCCGTTTCTACACGGCCTACTGCCAAACTATTCAGCGGACCCAGTGACTATAAAACATGGTCTATCGGTATCAACGGCGGCGTACTGGCGCCTGTAGTGCCTACTGGTGGCAGCAATGACTTTACCAAATGGAAAGGATCTTTCGGTTATGGTGGCTATGTCAAGTATCAGATCCTTCATTTCCTGGCCCTGCGGGCAGACTATGTGGGAGGTAAACTACAGGCAGATAACAGTAAAAATCTGGGTAACGGCTCGGCACTGGTGAGCCCCTACAAATCTTATGAAACCAAGTTGAACTGGTCCGGAACCTTAAACGCCGTATTTAATATCACAACAGTCAACTGGTTATCGAGGGAAAACTTCGTATCGCTGTATGCCTCTGTGGGTGGCGGTTTGGCAGGCTATAAACCAACCCTGACCCTGAATAACAATACCTCCGTTCTCTATAAGCCAGGCGACAAAGCCATTAAAGAGCTGATCATTCCCGTAGGAGCCGGACTTAAATTCAGGCTGTCTGAATTTATCAACCTCGACCTCGGCTATACGATGTATTATACAGATGGCGATAACCTCGACGGCTATGTGCATGGCCCCAACAAGGATAAATACTCCTATGGCTATGCAGGTCTGGAATTTGCCTTTGGTAAAAAAGGCAAGAAACAGCTGCAATGGTCTAATCCTGCCAAGGTGATGTACGACGAACTGGAAGCTCAGAAAGCTACGCTGGCGGCTTCATTGGACGCTGCCAATCAGAACAATGCCAGGTTGACGGCCGACGTGGATAAACTGACAAAAGATAGCGACGGAGACGGCGTTTCCGACTTCTTTGATAAATGCCCCGGCACTCCTGCCAATACAAAGGTAGATGGTGCGGGTTGCCCGTTACCGGTGCCTGAAGTAGTGAAAGAAGAGAAAGTAGTGATTACAGAAGAAGACACCCGTATTGTAAAAGAAGCCATTCAGAACCTGGAGTTTGATTTCGCAAAATCCAGCATCAAGCCTCACTCCTATCCTGCACTGGACAGGGTGGCAGAACTGCTGAAACGTAAAAACCTGAACCTGAAACTGGCCGGCCACACCGACAACGTAGGTAGTAAAGAGCGGAACCTCGCCCTGTCAAGGGAAAGAGCCGAATCCGTGAAAGCTTACCTGGTCGACAAAGGTGTGAATGCCTCTAAAATTGAAGCCGTAGGTTATGGCATGACACAACCTATCGCCAGCAATAAAACAGCGGCAGGCAGACAGAAAAACAGAAGAGTAGAGTTTACCATATTCTAACCGGCTTACTATAGAGTACATAGGGATTTTTTGATGTAAAAATCAAAAAATCCCTATTTTCATTTGATGGAACCATACTTCATCAGAACGATAGTAGCTGCAGACGACCCAGTCATTGCCAGCATTGTAAAGACCACCCTCACGGAATTTGGTATGAACAAGGAAGGCACCGCCTTTTCCGATCCGACGACAGATCATTTATCACAACTTTTTGACAAGCCCCGGGCCATTTATTATGTAGCAGTGGCCAACGACAGGGTAATCGGCGGCGCCGGTATCCACCCGCTGGATGGGGGCGACGCGCATATCTGTGAATTACAGAAAATGTACCTGCTGCCCGAAGCCAGGGGCAAAGGACTGGCGGGTAAACTGATTACCATGTGCCTGGATTTTGCTAAACAAAACGGCTATACGCATTGCTACCTGGAAACCAGCCCGGAACTGGCCAGAGCCAGAAAGGTATACGAACAATTCGGATTCAGGTACCTGACAGGCCCGATGGGTAATACCGGTCATTTTGGCTGTGACAGCTGGATGTTGAAGGATTTATAGCTGTTGACAAACCGCCCCCCGTTTTTTCCACAACTGCTGTTTTTTTTATCCTGTTGTAAACCGGCATACTTCTTGTCTGCTGAGGCTTACAAAATAACGTATCATGAAAAAACTTATTCTGTCTGGTGTATTGGCCATTGGAACTATGCTGGCAGTACAAGCACAAACGGTAAAATTCGGTGTGAAAGGTGGTCTGAATATCTCTAAACTGACAAACACCGACGATTCCAAAACCCTCGCCGGATTCAATGCTGGTGGTTTGGTGAACATCGGGCTTAACGAAAGCTGGGCCATTCAACCGGAAGTATTATACTCCACACAGGGCTCAAAAGCAAAGACTTTTGGCGCCTGGGGATTACTCCCTTCCGAGGCCTCACTGAAACTTAACTATATCAACGTTCCGGTGATGGTACAATACTCCATAGTACCCGCGTTTTACCTGGAAGCAGGTCCGCAGGTGGGCTTTCTGACAGCGGCACATCTTAAATATGGCAGCATCAACAAAGATGTAAAAGACGGAATGAAATCTGTGGATTTCGGTATCGGCTTTGGTTTTGGCTATAAATTCGACATGGGACTTGGTGTCAGCGGCCGTTATAACTTTGGTTTAACCAACGTATATGACAATGATAACCAGGATAGCAAAAACTCTGTTGCACAGATCGGGCTGTTCTATACCTTTTAATCAAAGGCAGATAAAATGATTATATCAGCGAAGGTTGTCTTTATGAGACAACCTTCGCTGCTTTCGGCTAATTAACTATCTTTGCCCCTCGCATTAATCATTTTCAGCATGAGTGTTGTACAATCCATCAGAACGGCCGCCGTGGCCGCCATCCAATCACTTTACGGACAGCAGGTAACTGAAGCAGACATTGCTATCAATACCACCAAGCCTGAGTTCGAAGGTGAGTATACCATTGTCGTTTTCTCTTTTACTAAATTCAGCCGCCAAAAACCGGAAGAAACTGCACAGCGCATCGGTGAATACCTGACTACCCACAACCCGGAACTGATTGCCCGGTTTAACGTAGTAAAAGGCTTTCTCAACCTGAGCATCAACGATACTTACTGGACAAAGTTCCTGCATCAGCATTATTCAGATGTAAACATCGGCTTACAGCCTGCCAACGGTAAAAAGATCATGGTAGAGTACTCCTCTCCCAATACCAATAAACCGTTGCACCTGGGTCACCTCCGTAATAACTTCCTTGGTTATTCCATTGCAGAAATCATGAAAGCCAACGGCTATGAAGTGATCAAAGCCAACCTGGTAAATGACCGTGGTATCCACATCTGCAAATCCATGCTGGCCTGGCAGATGTTTGCACATGGCGATACCCCGCAATCTACCGGTATTAAAGGCGATCACCTGGTAGGCGATTACTACGTGAAATTTGAATCTGTTGTAAAAGAACAGGCGGAGATTATCATTGACCGCGTCCTGGAAAATGATTTCCGTGATTTCGAAAGCGCAGATACCGAAAAGCTGGAGAAGCTGGTCACTGCCCTGCATAAACCGGAAGTAAAAGAAGATAAAGAAAAGACCGCCAAAATTATGGACGACATCAAAGAGATGTCCCGTAATAAAACAGAGATCATGCAGCAGGCCAAAATCATGCTGCAGCAATGGGAAGCCGGCAATCACGAAGTAAGGGAACTGTGGGCTACCATGAACGGCTGGGTGTATGAAGGCTTTGACGAAACCTACAAACGCCTCGGCATCGATTTCGACCAGATGTACTACGAAAGTGAAACCTACCTGTTAGGAAAAAACCTCGTAGCAGAAGGACTGGAAAAAGGCGTGTTGTTCAAAAAAGAAGATAACTCTGTCTGGATAGACCTCACCGCCGACGGACTGGATCAGAAGCTGCTGCTCCGTGGCGATGGCACCTCCGTATACATGACGCAGGACATGGGTACCGCACGTTTAAAATATGAGCAGTACCAGATGGACCAGAGCGTATATGTAGTGGCAGATGAGCAGAACTACCACTTCAAAGTGCTGCAACTCATCATGGAAAAACTGGGCGAACCTTCTGCCAAAGGTATTCACCACCTCAGCTACGGCATGGTGGAGTTACCGCATGGCCGGATGAAAAGCCGGGAAGGTACTGTGGTAGATGCCGATGATATGATTACGGAAATGGTGAGTACGGCGGCAGAAAAAACAAAACAATCCGGTAAAAACCTGGATTCATTCTCCGACGAACAACTTGCCGAATTGTATAACACAGTAGGCCTTGGCGCCATGAAGTTCTTTCTTCTGCGGGTAGATCCGAAAAAGAAAATGATCTTCAACCCGGAAGAATCGATCGATTTGCACGGCTTTACAGCGCCATTTATCCAATACGCCTACGCACGTATCAAATCCATCCTGAGAGATGCCGGTTCCGTAGAAGGCCTGGAGTCTTATACTTATGAAGGCGAATTGTTACCACTGGAAAAAGAACTCATCATTCTGAATGAGCAATTCCCGGGCATACTGGCAGACGCTTACCGCGAGTTAAGCCCTTCCGTGATTGCGAATTACGCGTTCCAGCTGGCGCAGCTGTTCAATTCCTTCTATGCAGAGAAAGTGGAAGGTGTACCTACCTATTCCATTATCCGGGCTACCAGTGAAGAGAAGAAAAAATTACGTCTGCAAATTATCCTGCTCACCGCGCATACCATTGCGCAAAGCATGAGATTACTCGGTATCCGGGTACCTGAACGTATGTAACAGGTATGTAAGATAAAACAGTTAAAGGCCGGAAGCGCGATGCTTCCGGCCTTTTTTATGGCCATATTCCTATGCGCCCAGCCCTATATAAGCCCTATCCAAAATATAGTTCAGCGCCATATAACCCTTACCTATAAGATAGCTGTTATCTATAGGTGATCCCGGTATCGGATATTACCAGACTTCCTGTTATCGGGAAAGGATATACGCATAAAAATAGCCGGAGTTGTTCCGGCCGGTACCATCCATATCATTTCTACAAGACATAAAAAAACGCTGCGGCCCTTGCGGATCGCAGCGTTAGCAGCTTGCAGCCACCGTGGCCGAAGCTGCCGAAGAAAATACCACAGTAAGCAGCGCAGCGAAAAAGGAGCTTGCCTATCCTTAATGCGCTGTTTAAAATCCCTCTACACTGTGGCAAATATTTTTATCGGATTGTTCTCCTATAGCAATTGCCTGGTCGCACAGGTATTCCCCTTTCTCTTTCTCACCCGCACCCATATACGATTTTCCGAGCATGAACATCGCAAATGCGTTGTCTGGTTGCAAATGCAGCACTTTCTTCCACTGTATGATTGCCTTTTTGAAAAGTCCCCTTCCGTAAAAGTCGTGCGCCTGGCGCTCACAACGGTTCACTGTTTTCACCGTATCCTTTACAACGTATATGCTTAAGGGATAGTTGACCGCTGCTGCTCCTTTTTTATCAAAGTAACAGGCTCCCGGTTCACTATACACTGCAGTAAGCAGCACAATACAACATACATTAACTAATAGCTGAAAGGGTTTCATAGGTCGCAACACCCGGGGGTGTACGACAAATATAAAAATTAATAACTTATAAAGAATATTTTTTAAATGAAAATAAGTTTATATGCAATGGATCGGGTTTATAATCCCAGCTCCTCCCCACTGAAGGAGAGTGGAAGCAGATCGTTGGCACGACTGATCACATAAACTTTTCCACTTAAACCGCCCATAATCACCCGGATAGGACTGTTTTGTTTCCTTTCATATTCCGACAGCGTTTGCCGGCAGATGCCGCAGGGCGAAATGGGATGGGTGCTTTCCCCGCTGAGATTATCATAACTCACCGCAATGGTATCTATATCGATATTAGGATACACGGAAGCAGCGGAGGCCAGCGCCACTCTTTCTGCACATAAACCAATCGGGTAAGAGGCATTCTCCTGGTTGGAGCCGGCAATGATTTCACCATTGGCCAGGCGGATCACAGCGCCCACCTGGAAACGGGAATAAGGCGCATAAGCGTAGGCAGTTACTTCCCTTGCTTCTTTCAATAACCAGGCATCCGCATCAGAAAGACCAGTAAGATCCTCGTATACTTCGTATTCAATATGCAGCGATTGTTTCTCCATAACAACAGTTGAAAAGGGTGCTTCGTATAGTCCTTGTCGGGGTAAGACAACTACGGACCGGCGTGTTGCCGGTCCGTAATTTACTTCAAATTATATTTCGGGCAATTATCCTTATCTGATATTTCTAAAGATACGGCTCCAACGGATACCACCTTCGCCATAACTCATCCAGATCAGCCAGGCCTTCCCTACTACGTGATCTTCCGGTACAAAGCCCCAGAAGCGCGAATCCAGGGAATTATTACGGTTATCCCCCATCATCCAGTAGTAGTTCATTTTAAAAGTATAGCTATCGGCCGGTTGTCCGTTGATGATAAACTTACCATCTTTTCTTTCCAGTGTATTGCCTTCATACACGCGGATAATGCGGTCGTATAAAGCGATATTGCTGTCTTCCAGTTTAACGGTTGCTCCTTTTTTAGGCACATACATCGGTCCGAAGTTTTCTTCTGACCACTTGAAATGTGCAGTATCATGCGGGAAAACGTTGTTGTAATTAAACTCTGAATAATCTGATTCCTGGTATACCGTAATGTTTTTTACGATCTGGAACTGTTTCAGCGCCGCTACATTAGCTGGCGTGAGGTTATAGAGGAATTTGTTGTTATCGATCTGGTAAAAATCAGGAGCAGTAGTAGCGATACCCAGTTCTTCCAGTCTGCTGCCATTCAGCTGGTCACCGGTAGTTTCCACGATGTATTTATGCTGACTGCCGGCGGGAACCGGGGCTGCCTGTCCGTTGATATAAACGGCGCCGTGCACAATTTTGATGGTATCACCTGCTTCGGCCATGCAACGTTTGATATAGTTTTCTCTTTTATCTACCGGACGTTGAATGATCTGGAAAGAATTCTGGACTGCCTGCCAGCCATTTTGTCTTACCATGTTGTAGTAACTCGGATCCGGGGAATCGATGGCCACAGTATCTCCTTCGGGGAAGTTGAATACCACTACATCATACCTTTTGATATCGGAGAAACCGGGTAAACGTCTGTATTTCCATTTTACGGCTTCTGAATACGCCTTGGCAGATTTGGTAAATGGCAGGGTGTGATGTACAAAAGGCACTGCCAGTGGGGTCATGGGGATACGTGGTCCGTAACTGATCTTGCTCACAAACAGGAAGTCGTTCACAAGTAAAGTCTTTTCCATGGAAGGCGTCGGGATCGTATAGGCCTCAAAAATAAAAGTGCGGATAAGCGTGGCGGCTATAATAGCGAAGATCGCAGCGTCTAACCATTCTCTAACCGCAGATTTCTTTTTCTTTGGCTGACTGTCTTTGTTTTTTTTCCAAAATGCCAGGTTCATTCAGTTACGCTTATTAGATGCTTAAAAAGGCAAATATAATATTCTGTTGCTAGCCTGTCGCTTTTACTTTACAAAAGTTTTCTTAAAAATCGATTAAAACATTATTTATTATAATTTTCAGATATATGGAACATCCAGCGCCGAATTGTCTAAATTTGGCGTTTACTATACCTGCGTTGAATACATTTACGATTAAGGATATTGAAAACTTTACGGGTATAAAGGCACACACCATCCGGATCTGGGAGCAAAGGTTCCAGTTATTCCAGGCCCGGCGCAAGGACACGAATCATCGCATTTACGATGGCGATGATCTGAAAACCCTGTTGCGGATTGCCTATTTATACCATCACGGGGTGAAAATCTCGCGCATAGCCGCATTGTCGGAGCCGCAACAAAATGAGCTGTCACTGGAAATTGCGTCTAAAGGCGCCTCTCCCATGCTCCCTATCCATGAGCTGATAGCCGCCACGCTCGACTACGACCACCTGCATTTTGAGCGGATTTTTTCCAGCCAGGTATTACACCTGGGGTTTGAAAGATGTATTACCCAGGTTATTTACCCTTACCTGGAGCGGATCGGCGTATTATGGCTTACCGGGAATGTGATTCCGGCACAGGAGCACTTTTCTTCCAACATCATCCGGACGAAAATCATGACTGCCATAGATGGCCTGCCAATGAACGGGGATGCAAAAGCACATTACCTTTTATTTCTCCCGGAAGGGGAATTTCATGAAATACCACTGTTGTTTGTACAATACCTGTTGAAAAAACACGGGCAACTGGTGACCAGTTTTGGCGCCAATGTACCACTACCTGATTTACAGCCCTTTATTACGCGCAAAAAAGTAACCCATCTGTATACCCATTTGCTTACTAATGTAACGCAGCAGGCTATGCAACGCTTTATTACGGATCTCAGTACGCAGTTTCCGGATGTCAGCATACTGCTGTCGGGCCCCCAGACCTGGCAATTGAAACAGCCGTTACCGGCCAATGTGTTCGTGGTAAGACAGCTGGATAAGCTGTTGGAAGCAGGAAGACGCTGATCAGAGTACTTCTTCCAGGATACGATTAATGACCGCCGACCGGTTAAGCACCATAAAGTGGCCTCCATCAGGGATGAGGTGAGTAGGTTGCAGGTATTTCACCGGGAAAGGCATGTCGCGCGCTCCATGAATATGCACCAATCCTTCTGGTATGTGGTCATTTTCCCAGTGTAGAATGGCATTCACGGCCCATCTCATATAAGTATAATCCCGCTTCGCGAGATATTCATTGACCAGTGCCCGTTCTTCCGGGGTTTCAATATTGAGGAACTTCCGGACAATAACATTTCTGCGCTGGTATAGCAACTGGTCCGGCAGTTTATGCAGCCCCAGTTTTTTCACCCAGTTATAGTAAGGCGGCTTCTCGGAGCTGCGCTTGATGCTGGATAGCAGGATATTCTTTTCAACGGGGATGTGACGGGCTATTTCCAGGCTCATAATGCCGCCAAAGGAAACACCCATAAGGGTAACAGGTCCATCAGCCGTAATGCTTTCCGCCATGCGGGCGGCATAGCGGCTGATGGGTTCTTCCGGCAAAGGAGGGATCCAATGCAGGTAATGTACCTGGTAGCCGGCGGGAAAACGCAGGTTATTGAAAATGCGTTCATCCGCACCAAGACCACTGATCAGATACAGGTGTTTTTGCATGTTAAGAGCTTATTTTCTTCTTATCGCGGGCAGGCACTACAAAATCGTCTACATCTTCCACAGTAATGGTCTTACCGGATAAGATGACAAGTCTTTCCACCACGTTCCGGAGTTCACGGATATTACCGGTCCAGTTATGGTTTTGCAGCGCTTTCATAGCGTCTTTATCGATGGCTTTACGGGAGATACCGTATTCATTACAAACGCTGTCGAGGAAGCTATCTACCAGTAATGGTACATCTTCGCGGCGATCGTTCAGGGAAGGCACATGGATCAGGATTACGCTTAACCGGTGATAGAGATCGAGGCGGAAGTTTTTACTTTCTACTTCCTGGAGGAGATCTTTATTGGTAGCGGCTACTACACGTACATCCACGCTGATTTCCTTATCGCCGCCCACGCGGGTGATTTTGCCTTCCTGTAAAGCGCGTAATACTTTTGCCTGGGCGCTGAGGCTCATATCGCCGATTTCATCCAGGAAAAGGGTACCTCCGCTGGCTTGTTCGAATTTACCGATGCGCTGTTTCACGGCAGATGTAAAGGAGCCTTTTTCGTGGCCGAACAGCTCACTTTCAATCAGTTCTCCCGGGATAGCCGCACAGTTTACTTCCACCATAGGGCCGGCAGCGCGGTTACTACGTTCGTGCAGCCATCTGGCCACCAGTTCCTTTCCTACGCCGTTATCGCCGGTAACCAGCACGCGGGCATCGGTAGGAGCTACTTTTTCTATTGTTTCTTTGATTTTCAGAATTGGCTGGGATTGTCCTATCATTTCCGGTACCTTATTCACCTTGCGACGCAGGGTTTTAGTTTCGGTAACCAGGGTAGTTTTATCCAGCGCATTCCGCAGTGTGATCAGTAAGCGGTTCAGATCCGGTGGTTTGGAAATATAATCGTAGGCGCCTTTTTTCACGGCATCTACTGCTGTATCGATATTACCATGGCCGGAAACCATGATAATGGGAACATCGCCATTTACTTCGCGGGCTTTCTCCAGGAACTCCAGTCCGTCCATTTTGGGCATTTTGATGTCGCAAAGCACGGCATCATATGACTTTGCCTGGAACATTTTAAATCCTTCTACGCCGTCGGCGGCCTCTTCTACCTTATACCCTTCATAACTTAGAATTTCCGAGAGTGTTTTACGGATACTTTTTTCGTCGTCTATTATTAAAATGTTAGCCATAATCAGGTTTAGTTATGTATGACCGGCAATACCTGCCTTTTATACAACGGGCAAAAATAAAGATTAATCCCTTAAAATTGCATTATATCAGTGATCATTTAACATGTCAGAAACAATTGAGATATTACCCTATAACGTGCAATGGCCGGAAATATTCAATGGATTGGCGACACAATTGCAGGAGGCTATCGGAGAATACGCGCTGGCTGTTGATCACATTGGTTCTACCAGTGTGCCGGGCCTGCCTGCCAAAGATGTAATTGACATCCAGGTAACGGTAGCTTCGCTGGAAGCGCCTTTGCAAACTGCGCTGGAACAACTGGGGTATCAACGTAAATTACACCTGACGGATCATCGTCCGCCGGGCAGGGATGATCTGGCGGTGGAGGAACTGGAAAAGCATTTTTATTTCAACGCTCATCCCCGGGTGAACCTGCATGTGCGGGTGGCCGGGAGGTTTAACCAGCAGTATGCGTTGCTGTGCCGGGATTATCTGCGCACGCATCCGCATGCGGCGGCAGCTTATGCGGAAGTGAAGCAGCAGCTGGCAAAATATTTCCCGGATAATGCAGATGCCTATTACGATATCAAAGATCCTGTATTTGATATATTAATGGAAGGAGCCTATATATGGGCGGAAAGGAAGGCTTGACAATAAGCAAACAGTCTACTAACTTTACAGGATTTATGCGTAATTTCAGCAACTATAAAAGTGCCAATATACCTGTAATTCGATCCGCATATGAATGATTTTCTGGAAGAGTTGAAGCGGCGGCACCAGCTGGCAGCGGCAAATGCTTATCCTGCAACCGGTGCAGTAGATGACTTTGTCAGCAACCTGTTAAACTGGTTATTCCCTGAACACACCGGACAGGTGATAGCCGATCCTGTTGCACTGGAGCAATACAGTCATCAGCTGGAAGCCCAGTTGCAGCAACTACTGCAATCTATGGAGCGGCAATTGCCGGTCAATGCAGTATCCCTGAGCCGGAACTTTATAGATAAAGTCCCGGTGATCTATGATGAACTGACCAAAGATGCTGCCGCTATTTACCAGGGCGATCCGGCAGCGTCTTGTTTATACGAGGTAATCCGTGCCTATCCCGGGTTTTATGCCATTGCTTTTTACCGCATTGCGCATGCATTACACCAGTTGAAGATACCGGTATTACCCCGCATGATTACGGAACTCGCGCATTCCCGCACGGGAGTGGATATTCATCCGGGAGCAGTGATAGCGCCATGGTGTTGTATTGATCATGGTACGGGTATCGTGATCGGGGAAACCACCATCATCGGGCCGCATGTAAAGCTGTACCAGGGTGTAACACTGGGTGCGCTGAGCATTGAAAAAAGTATGGCGCGGAGCAAGCGTCATCCGACCATTGAAGAGCATGTGGTGATTTATGCCGGCGCTACCATCCTTGGCGGCGATACGGTGATCGGTCATCACAGCGTGATAGGTGGAAATGTGTGGCTGATTAAAAGTGTGGAGCCTTTCTCCCGGATCTATTACAAAGCAGAACATAAATTTTCAGATACAAACCAGGACTAGTACAATGGCTTCCATCATAGATCTGATCGGCAATACGCCGATGGTAGAATTAAAAAAAATATCCGTTAATCCGGCAGTTAAAATTTTCGCCAAGCTGGAAGGGAATAACCCGGCCGGCAGTGTGAAAGACCGCGCAGCCTATGGCATGATCAAAGGCGCGCTGGACAGGGGCGATATCAAACCCGGTATGAAACTGATAGAAGCTACCAGCGGTAATACGGGTATTGCACTGGCGATGATTTCCAGTCTTTTCGGACTGGAAATAGAGCTGGTGATGCCGGCAGACGCCACCCGGGAACGGGTGCTCACGATGGAAGTATATGGCGCTAAGGTAACGCTGACTCCCAGGGAGTTATCGATGGAAGGCTCTATCGATTACGCCAACGAGAAAGTAGCACAGGGTGGCTATTTCATGCTGAACCAGTTTGCCAATCCCGACAATTACGGCATGCACTATAAAACCACCGGTCCGGAAATATGGAAAGATACCGAAGGACAGGTAACACATTTTGTAAGTGCGATGGGTACTACCGGCACTATCATGGGGGTATCCCGCTTTCTGAAGGAACAAAATTCTGCTGTGCAGATTGTTGGTTGTCAACCTACAGACGGCTCAAAGATTCCCGGCATCCGTAAGTGGCCGGAGGCATATCTCCCTAAAATATTCGAAAAGCCCAGGGTAGACCGGATCATGGATATTTCGGAAGAAGAAGCCCGTATCATGACCAAAAGGCTGGCAAAAGAGGAAGCCGTATTCTGTGGTATGAGCAGTGGCGGCGCCGTAGCGGCGGCGGTGAGGGTATCGCAGGAACTACGTAGTGGCATTATTGTTAGTATCATCTGCGACCGGGGCGACCGGTATTTATCGAGTGATCTTTTCTCCTGACAACTTTTATACACATAAAAAAGCCGGCTTGTAAAAACAAAAGCCGGCTTTTTTATGTGTATATGCCAGGTATTATATCTTAACAAACCGGATCGTACTACTTTTCCCGTTATCCCCACGCAGCACCACCAGGTACATACCTGGCGACAATTTATCTACCTGAATACGGAGTTTTGTCTGATTCTTTACATTAGCTATTACCAGCCGGCGCTCACCATTCAGGCTAAGGATTTCCAATGTCTGCCATCCATCGGCCAGTTGCAGGTTATCCAGTATCAGCATGCCGGCAACCGGATTAGGTGATAAACTGACAGCAGTGGACACCTGCGCTGCATGCATGGTGATGATATTACTGGGTGTAATAAACTTTCTGGAACAGGCACCTGTGCTGGTTACCACCACCTGTATTTTCGCATTGTCGGTTAAAGTTGAACTGATAAAAACCGGGTTATCAGTACCCGTTTCCACCCCGTTTACTTTCCACTGATAAGCTGGTGTTTGTGCGTTAGTGACCTGCGCAGTGAAGGTAAAAGTGGCCGCAGCAGTAAGGATACTATCAGAAGCGGTAATGGAAATAGCAGGTGCTACAGCGTCAGACAGTTTAATCCGGAACTCATGACTGTTTCCATTGCTGGCCAGGCAACGGAACCGGGCATCATGCCAGGTTGCAGGAATGTTATGCAGTAGTAACACCTGCCCATCCACACCGCTAACATGCTCATTATTCAACATGTTCACAAAACCATTATCTGAATATTGCTGCCATTGATAGGATTGGTCTGTAATGCCAGTCTCCATACGGAGATTACCTCCTTCACAATAAGTAAGTATCTCTTCCGGTCCTGATGAAATTGCCTTGCCGGCTTCTATAATAACGCCGGCCCGCCCCTGGGCCAGCTGGTATAAAGCTCCTCCGATCAAAGTCTGACCAGATTGGGTAATAGCGATCGCATTCAACTGATTCTGTTGCTGATAATCAGGGGTTCCGGTCCATTGATCGATGGTTTTCCCGGCAGCATCCAGGATCAGATAAAAAGGCCGTTGCTTCAAGGGGAAAGTGGTGGTATCAGCAATATAACCACATATAACATATTGTTGCTTCTCCTTGTTAAACTGCTGATCCAATGGCACATAATACTGATTGGCAGCAGGAGGCGTCAATTCTTTTCTCCAGTTTTCTGCGCCATCCTGGTGCCTCAATTGCTGGATAAAGAGTTTTTCATCATGGGTACCTGTTCCGTAAATGTTACCTCCTGACAGGCTGCCCATATTAATGGTGATACCGTTACTGAGTGCATTGGTCCATACGGTATTCAATCCGCTGAGACTGTACCGCTTGACAAAATATTGATTCCTGTAATCTCTGGCTAAAATAATAACGGCGTTACTATCTCCTTTAATCAGGTTATGTGCCTGGAAATTTTCATGGGTCAATTTGAAAAAAGGTTGTTCGAAACCTGCGCCGTATCCAGCTGTTTTAAAAGTATAAATACCGTATTGCGCCATTGATGTGGAAGGAGGGTCATTCTCAAAATATATGAAATGAAGGGTTGAATCTTTGGCGTTTGGCAGCAACAGTTGTTGCTGACCTGGAACAGGGGCATATGTACTTCTCATATAGCCATTTCCGGTACCAGGTTTTTCGGTTGCTTTATCCACATTAAAGAGGTGAAGTTGCATAGGCGTTGCGTACATACTTACTTGTGAGAACAACAGCACCGTATTGGTATCCGGGCTGGGATATAATTGCACGGATTTAAAATCCGTGCGGTCGCCTATATAGAACTTCTTTTCCGACACCTGTTTTCCGGTAGAATCCAATTTAATAAAATTGATACTGTCCGGTTTCCGGTGATAATCGAATTTCATTTTATAGGGCGTATGCGTAAGGGTGGTAAGAGCAATCTGCTTATCAGCGGTAATGCATAATTTATCTGCAGCAGTATACACATTTGTCCCGATTTTTTTTGACCAGATCAAACTGTTATCTGCGGCGTTTTTTAATTCTACGATAGCGCGGTTACCTGTTTGTTTGAATACAACATATTTTGAAGAAGAGAAAGTCAGCATCGATTTCACCGTACTTGCATACTGGAAACCGGCCTTTCCCGGTTTTTTGGTATAGGGCTGGAAATTCTTCCCGGTATCGGCGGCCAGCAAATAGCATTGTACCTGCCCGTTTTTATTCAGGTTACCAATATGAAAAACGTTGTTATTTTTTACGAAAGTTAAAATGCCTGCATCATCACCGGGGTACGGCGTACCGTCGGATACTACATTTTTGTACTCCAATATGCCGGCCGGATTAAATTTCAATACAGTCCATCGACCGGTTCCCAAATCATTGGCCGCCTCGAAACCGCTGGCAAACACATTTCCCAGATTATCTATATCAATGGAGCTGATCCCCATATAGGCCCCCCCTAATGTGCTTTGCTCCTGTCCTGAGGCATTATATTCCTTATCCCAAATGACTTTTCCGGACAGCCGTTCTATTTTCATCAACTGATAGGCGGTGTAAACATTTCCCACATGTGCATGTCTTCCTGCTACATATATGAAATCGTTATTCAGCTGATAACTACTCACTATATTCAGATCCATTTTGTCTGACCTGGCGATCCAGCCAATTGTGCCGCTACTTTTACTGACCCTGCCAGCAAACACGTTCCCATGATCACCAAAGAAATAGAGGTATCCGTCGTCCCGGGGGTCGACCGTGGTAATAGTGACATTATATGGGATACGTGCACTCCACACCAGCTTATCCAGTAAAGGGGAGTCATATTTAAAAATGCTATCTTCCTTAAAAAAGTAAACGGAATGGTCCTGATCATTTTTGAAGTTCATTTTGGAGGGAAATGACCTAGAGAAGGTAGTTTTACCTGTTGTCCGGTCTGCCAGTTCATATACATACACGTTATCATTGATATAGCTGTAAGCTAACTGGGTAGCATTGGCCATCTGGATATCGCGGGCATCGGGTACCTCCTTTCTCCAATTCAATTCTCCGGTGGTATTATTGACCGATAACAGTTCCAGTAATCCGGCATGACTGGCATATCGTTGAACAAATACGTCATTACTGTCTACATGGATATCTATGAAAACGGCGTCATTATAGGCAGACCCTCCTGCTGAATTACGTTCGTCGCTGTCAATTTCTTTATTCGGGGTATACGTCCAGATAGTATTACCAGCTGTGTCCAGTTTGAGAAGCACTGGTATGGGCTGATTCGGAGCCTGTTCCTTTGTATCGAAGGCAGAGGAGCCAATGTACAGGAATTGCTTATCCAGTTTTGCAATATTGGCCGGGCCGCAGACACTTTGCCAAACAGTATCTGCAAAAAAATTCATTTTGCCTTGTGCTGCCAGTACGGATGGAATAAAAAATGATAATACGATTAGTAGTTGATTGGGATAAACTTTCATTACACGGGTATAGGTAAAATTGTAAGATGGGGATAAAATTAACAAAATAATCCATGCGTTTTACAGTATCATATAAAACAGAAAAGCCGTCTTATGCAGACGGCTTTTCTGTTTTATATGATAGCTATTGCTATTTCTTCATGTACATTACTTCTTTCACCAGTTTCACGGTACGCTCAATATCCGGCAGGTATAATTTCACCAGGTTTGGCGCGTAGTGCATAGGAGCATCCTGTGCAGTGATACGGCGGATAGGTGCATCCAGGTAGTCGAAACCTTCCTTCTGGATACGGTAGCTGATTTCGGAAGAGATGCTGGCAAATGGCCATTGTTCTTCAACGATTACCAGGCGGTTGGTTTTCTTTACTGATTCCAGGATGGTGAACCAATCGAGCGGACGGATAGTACGCAAATCGATTACTTCTGCTTCGATACCTTCTTTTGCCAGTTCTTCTGCTGCACCCAGGGCTACTTTCATCATTTTGTTGAAAGATACGATGGTTACATCTTTACCAGCACGTTTGATATCTGCTTTACCGATTGGAATGATATATTCTTCTTCAGGTACTTCACCCATATCACCATACATCAACTCACTTTCCATGAAAACAACCGGATCGTCGTCGCGGATAGCCGCTTTGAGCAAACCTTTTGCATCATAAGGGTTAGAAACTGATATTACTTTCAGTCCGGGGATATTGGCATAGTAGCTTTCGAAAGCAGTAGAGTGCTGAGCACCCAGCTGTCCGGCAGAACCATTAGGTCCACGGAAAACAATCGGGCAACCCACCTGTCCACCACTCATCGCGAGCATTTTGGAGGCAGTATTAAGGATCTGATCCAGGGCCAGTACAGCGAAGTTCCAGGTCATGAATTCAAGCACCGGACGCAGGCCGTTCTGAGCAGCACCTACTCCGATAGCAGTAAATCCAAGTTCAGCGATCGGCGTATCAATAACGCGTTTTGGACCAAACTCATCCAGCATTCCCTGGCTCACTTTATAAGCACCATTGTATTCGGCTACTTCCTCCCCCATAAGGAATACCCGTTCATCACGGCGAAATTCCTCCTGCAGGGCTTCTCTTAAGGCTTGTCTGAAAGCTATCTGACGCATGCTATTCTTAATTGAAAGTTTAAATGCCTTTATCGAAAGGCAGGGCAAAAATATTGTTTGTTAACGAAAAAGCAAAGCAAACGTCGGATTAATAATTATTATCCCGCTGACAGTCACTCTGATGGTGATTAATTAAATTAAATACATATATTTATATTTTAAACTTTATTGAGACCTGCCAACAATTCTGTCCACTGACATGATTACCATCACTATCCTGACCTTATGCTTTTTAGCCGCCCTTTCCTGTAAAATCAAGAAAGCCAAAGCGCCTGAAATACAGGCCCTGCTCTGGTACCTGCACCTGGTATTTGGCTGTATAGCCATCATCTGCCTGCTGCTGATGCTGAATAACTACGGATTCAAAGGAACCCAGACAGAGCGGATATTTTTCAGTTTGTACGCCGGTACCGGCATGCTGCTGTATGGCCTCACCAAACCGGATAACGACGCCCGTTATGCCTACCTCCTGGCATTTTTTGGGTTTCCGTTCCTGCTGTTGCTGGGTTTACTCCTGCCGCCGCTGCGCACCATGACACTGGTGGCCACCATTACCCTGTTGTCTGACAGCGATTTTCACCGCTATGAAATAGACAATGACTATGCCCTGCAAACAAAAAGCACGGGCATCTTATCGAGTTACCCGGTTTATAGCCTGGTAGAAGATAAATACGGGTTATTTGAGAAAGTAACGCCTGATATAGTGACACCGCAGGCGCCGCCACGTTTGCTAAAGCTGATAAAAACGGGGAAAGATAGTGTGAGGATACAGGTGAACAACATCGATACGGTAGTAGCACTCCGCAATTAAATGGAACAGCCTTCAGCAATTGGAATTGCCGAAGGCTGTAAATATGTTAGACTCTTTCTATAATGATAGCGCTGGCGCCGCCACCGCCGTTACAGATTCCTGCCACACCGTAACGGGCCTGCTGCTGATGCAGGATCGAATTGAGGGTGACTACGATACGGGCGCCACTGCAACCAATCGGATGCCCCATAGCTACTGCTCCACCCCATACATTTACTTTATCGAGCGACAGGCCCAGGTCTTTTGCATTGGCAATAGGTACACAGGAGAATGCTTCATTTACTTCCGCTACGTCCATATCGCTGATTTTCATGCCGGCCTTTGTCAGCGCGTTATTGATGGCTTTTACCGGGGTGGTGGTAAACCATTCCGGCGCCTGGGAAGCATCTGCAAAGCTGATGATCTTCGCCAGTGGTTTTAAGCCCAGGGCTTTCAGTTTTTCGCCGCTCACCAGCACTACTGCGGCAGCGCCGTCGTTGATATTGGAAGCGTTGGCAGCTGTGATGGTACCATCTTTCTGGAAGCTTGGTTTCAGGGTTGGCACTTTATCGAAGATCACTTTTTTATAATCTTCGTCTTCTGCTACGGTCACCACCTGTTTCCCCGGTACGGTTACCGGTACTACTTCTTCTTTGAAATACCCTTTTTCCCAGGCGGCAGCGGCTCTTTTATAACTTTCAATAGCGTATGCGTCCTGGTCTTCCCGGGTGATGTGGTATTCTGTAGCACACAGTTCTGCCGCATTGCCCATGTGGAAATCTTTGTAAGGATCCCAGAGGCCATCGCGGATAATACCATCGGTGATGCTGCCATGTCCCAGTTTATACCCGGTGCGGGCTTTATCCAGGTAGTAAGGTGTGGCGCTCATATTTTCCATGCCACCGGCTACTACTACTTCATTATCTCCCAGCATGATACTTTGTGCGGCCAGCATAATTGCTTTCATGCCGGAGGCACATACTTTGTTAACAGTAGTGCAGGGCACGTTATTGGGTACGCCTGCGGCGAGACTGGCCTGATTGGCAGGGGCCTGTCCGAGGTTGGCGCTGAGCACATTGCCCATGTATACTTCATTTACTTCGGCTGGTGCAATACCCGCTCTTTCCAGTGCCGCTTTGATAACGGTAGCACCCAGCTGCGTGGCCGGAATGCCTGCCAGCGCGCCATTGAATGAACCTATAGGGGTGCGGGCCGTAGCTACTATAAATACTTCTTTCATCTGATAAATAAGATTGATTTGGCTAGTTTATAATCTACCAAATATAAGGAAAAGTTGCCGGGAACAGTAATGGCGCAGGAGATCAGATCTGCTGCGCCATTACTGCCTTATTATAAATGATTATTGTATCACTACTGTTGCGGCTTTCTGCTTACCGGCCCCTCTTGGTACGATGTAGTAGATACCCCGTGGTTGTGTACTTAAATCCAGTACTGTTTTCTTTTCTTTTATCAGGAAGGTGTATACAATACCACCCTTACTGTTATACACATCTGCCTGCACTGGTTTGGCCGGCACTTTCTCTACTTCCACATACACGGCTCCTGCAGTAGGATTCGGATATACAGTGAGTTTGCTGATAGTTAAGCTGAGATCCGTTAACCCTGTGATCACCATCGACAGCGGCGCTGACATGGTACTGCAATCGCCGGAAGAGAACACCTGTACCTGGTACGAACCATTTACTTTCGCCCTGATCGTGCGACTGGTTGCACCATTTACAGGTTGATTATTCCGGAACCACTGGTAGGCAAAACCTTCGGTAGATTCCAGCGAATCGCCACGCTGGGTAAGCACTGGTACCGGCGGCGGATTCAATACTTCAAAGCCCTGTGACCAGATCGATGTATCTGCCGGAGAACTGGAGATCACGCGGATACGATAGTTTTTACCACATGGTACCGATTCCGGTAATTTAACGTTGAGGGATACACGTGGATCTGTACCCTTGAAGCTATTGATATTAATCACTTCCGGTGCTGAGGAACGACCACCTGTTGAAGAGGAGGACTGTATCAGTTGCACAGTAAAGATATTATCCTGGTTCAACGGATGCGGGAAAGTATAAGTTACCGGGATGCTGTCTTTTACCGTCACCACAGCAGCGCTGCTATCGATCACCGGCGGCACCTGCGGCGGACTTGCCACCACAATAGTATCTGTAAAGGAGAAGCCGTATTGGGTAGCAGTAGCATAGTAAGTACCCGGTGCGTTTACCGTGATCTGTTTGCCGCTGATATTACCCGGCATCCACTTCACTGTAACAGTGGAATCCTTGTCATAAGGCGCATTGATACGTAATACCAATGGAGTACCATAGTAGGTGGTATCCGGTCCGAGGTTGATGCGGATAGGTGCTGCTACAGTTACCGTTTGCTGCATAGTGTCCCTTCCATTACTGTTATCGCTAACGGTCAGGCGTACGATGAAGCTATTAGCAGCATGATAAGTGTGCGATACCGTGACACCACTATCAGAAGTATTATCCCCGAAATTCCAGCTGTATTTAACGGCACGTGGTGTAGGCGTGGCGGCAAAGTTCACGGTCAGCTGGCCATTATTGGCGCGGCCATAAGTGAAATTAGCTTTTAACGGCGGTGTAACGCGGTGATAAATACGGATGCTGTCTGTTGTGATGCGGCCATACTGGCTCACTGACAGGCCATAGCTGCCTGGTTGCGTTACCGTGATGGCGCTGCTGGTATCTCCGGTAGACCACTGGAATGTAATGTTATCCGGTCTTATGCCGCCGATAGCGGTAATACCATCGAGGCGGAACGGTGTTCCTGCTTCTACAGTAGTATCGGGGCCCAGGTTCACAGATACGAACGGAACAACAGTCACCAGTTTACGGACAGTATCGGTACGTTGCAGGCTATCTGTTACAAACAGCCACACGTTGTAAACACCGGCCTGGTTGTAGGTATGTGCTACATTTTTGCCGGTTGCGAAGCCATTATCCCCGAAATCCCAACTATAGGTTGCATTCAGTATATCGGCGGAGGGGATACCGCTAAAGTTCATCGTGTATTGCCCATTGTTGGCGCGGACGTAGCTGAAGTCGGCAGGTTTTGGACGACCATCTTTCACAACAATACTGTCCACAGACACAGATCCAAAGCGCGAAGCGCTCACGGTATAAGTCCCCGGTGATTGTACAGTGATCTGCTGGCCGCTGATAGCGCCCGGGTACCACGTACATTTCACGCTCCGGTCTCCAAAATAAGGAGCATTGATCTTTAAGACCAGCGAATTACCGGTGAGTGTGGTATCCGGACCAATATCCACATGCAGCGGTGGATATACGTAGAAAGTATCTGCCGCAGAAAAATTGGGCGTATTTAAATACGCGGAATATTCTCCCGGTCCTGTAACCAGTAACTGACGTGCTTTAATGCCGCCGGGATACCAGGTTACTACAGCAGTAGTGTCACTGTAAAATGGTTCATTAATTTTAAACAACATCGGAGATCCGGTGTAGGTCGTATCGCTGCCTGCATTAAATGCCGGCCACACAGTCACCTGTTCGAACGCCGTGTGAATGAGGTTATCTGATGTCAGTACCTCCATTCTTACCTGGTAAACGCCTTCCTGCGCATAATTGTAGAAGACATAGTTACTATTGTTGCCCTCCAGGACCACACTGTTTCCATCGCCGGTATACCAGGTTGTTCTGATAATATCCGGCAGCGACGACGTATTCTGAAAAAATACTCTTTTCGGATTTGCCCCGTTATTGCTGTAAAGCATCGTTACATTTTGCTCCACTGGCGGAGGATTCCATGTTACCTTGATAGTATCAGTAGAGCTGTAGCCATACATCTTTACCGTCAAGGTATAGAAACCGGGCTTATTGATGTTGAGTAATCTGCTGGTGTCGCCGGTAGACCAGCGATAGGTGGCGTCTCCATGCCAGAAACCAATAGCGGCAGAGGCATCGAGTGTTAAGGTTTGTCCTGCTGCGATGGTGGTATCTTTACCTAACGCCACTTTTACAGGTGGCATAATATAAACAGATCGAACAATACTATCTTGCTGATGTGCAATTGAATCGTGTATCCATAACCGTACGTTATAATTTCCGGGAGCCGCGTATGTATGCGAAGGATTTTCGGTTACTGATGTGTTTCCATCGCCGAAATCCCAGTGGCGGTTGGTGACTGCGTTGGTAACATGGGTCGGAGTTTCTGTGAATACCATTGTTAATTTCCCATCGTTGGCTCTTTTATAAAAGAATCCTGCGGCGAGTTTGCAACCAGCTGTGATGTTGATGGTATCAGTGGAAAAGCGATCTCCAACAACAACTTCCAGAATATACTGGCCAGGTTGCTTCACTTTTAAAGTGTAGGTGGTATCACCGGTGTTCCAGTGATATTTTGCGCCGGCGACAGTGTTATAAGAATAAAGATTCAGCGAATCTCCCGGACAGAGTAATGCATCCGGGCCAAGATCAGGCTTTATATTTGGGCCAACTTCCAAACCTGTTTCCTCTGCATCCTCTATGTTGCCATTAACGCCGGTCAACTTTACGCTATAATAACCGGGTTCGGCATAAGTATGCGTCACTTCCCTTCCTTCCGCAGTTTCCCCATCCCCGAATTCCCACTTCAGGACTGGATAATAGGAGTTCAACACGGAATCTTCAAAGTTATAAGTAAGGCCTCCTTCGCTGGTAGCCTTCATAATTGGGTTTAAAATAGCATTTCCTACTGCGTAATACTGAACATACTCTAATCTTTTCGGACAACGGCGGATGCTTAGAGTATAGGTATACTTTCCGGACTGCGTCACTTTCAACCCCTGGGTGGTGTCGCCGGTTGACCATTTCCCCATGAGCGGCTCCGCCGGATCGAACCTCATGCTTTCCCGATCGGGAAAAACCGTTTTGAGTACGGTGTCTTTATTCAGCGGAACCAAGATCTTATCAAAATAAGCGATGGAAATGCTAGCATTCCTTATTGTTTTATAATACCGGATATCCTCACCTGTACTGGGATTATGCAAATAGATCATTACATTTCCCACTTCGTCAGATTTTGTAACACGGGTACAGGTAGGTCCTGTAATCACGCTGCCATCAGAGAAATGCCAGCTTACCGGATAAAAGGCACCAGGTTTATAGACCATAGGTATGCACTCCGAAAAAAACAGGTTATGAATGGTACTGTCGCAGCCAATTACCGTATTGTCCCGGAACCGCGTGCAATATTCGTACTCCCTCAGGATCAACGTATCTGAAAATACATTTCCACACTGATCCGTTACTCTTAACCAATATTTCCCCTTCGTGGCCAGTACTGTCGAAGCAGTTGTAGCGCCATTGGACCAGAGATAAGTTGCCCAGTTGCCTGGCGCCTTGAATGCCACATCTCCATCTGAATGAAGGTAAATGTCTGGTCCAAGTTCTAAACGCTCGGTACACTGTGTAGTATCTGCCTTCTTAAAATCTCCGGGATGCTCCCCGGTACTTATCTTGTTGGTCAAAAATGGTGTTGCACGAAGCCCATAAGAGGAGATCAGCAAAACAAACAATAGTAAAAGTCTATTCATAGATAGCGAGTTATCAGAATCAGGGATCTTTAGGTTGATTTAAAATTATATGTTTTTTGTTTAATTTAACCAAATATGTCATCATTGCGGCAACCTTTCTCCCCTAATCCAATTTTGCGTATGTTTGCAGTTGCGTAACCGTGATATCTCAAAACTCCATACAACAGATCCTCAGCCGCATTGATATTGTGGAAATTGTGGGCTCCTTCGTTAAACTGAAAAAAAGGGGGGCCAACTATTTAGGCCTGTGCCCGTTTCACAACGAAAAGTCGCCATCCTTCACCGTATCTCCCGGCAAAGAGATCTATAAATGCTTTGGTTGCGGCGCCAGCGGCAATTCCATCAGCTTTATCATGGAGCATGAGAAATACTCCTATGTAGAAGCATTACGCTGGCTGGCACAGCGCTACCAGGTAGAACTGGAAGAAACGGAAGTAAGTCCGGAGCTGAAACAGCACCAGCTCATGGCCGATAGTTTGTTTATCATCAACAACTACGCCCGTGAATACTTTACAGATACCTTGTTCAATAAACCTGAAGGCCAGAATGTGGGCCTGAGTTATTTTGAAGAAAGGGGATTTACGGAAGAAACTATCAAAAAGTTCCAGCTGGGCTACTGCCTGAACACCTTTGATTCCTTTGCCAAATCGGCACTGGACAAGGGCTACAACCTGGAATACCTGCAAAAAACAGGTTTGGTAACTATCCGTAACGACCAGCCGGCAGACAACTATCGTGGCAGGGTTATCTTTCCTATTCATAACCAGTCCGGTAAAATACTGGGCTTCGGGGCACGTATCCTGGTAAAATCAGACCGTGCACCCAAATACATCAATTCTCCCGAAAACGAAATCTATGTAAAAAGCCGGGTACTGTATGGTACCTACTTTGCGCGACATGCCATTGATAAACTCAATGAGTGTTTGCTTGTAGAAGGCTATACAGACGTGATTTCACTGCACCAGGCCGGTGTGGAAAACGTGGTGGCTTCCAGTGGTACCTCCCTTACGCAGGACCAGCTGCGGCTGATCAAGAAATACACCAACAACCTCACCATCCTCTATGATGGTGACAGCGCCGGCGTAAAGGCAGCCCTCCGGGGACTGGACATGGCCATTGAAGAAGGCCTGAACGTAAAACTCGTATTACTGCCCGATAAGGAAGATCCGGACAGTTATGTGCAAAAGATCGGTGCGGAAGCCTTCCGGGAGTTCATCAAGGAACACAAACAGGATTTCGTACTGTTTAAACTGCAGCTCAGCATGCAGGAAGCCGGTACGGACAGTAATAAAAAATCACAGCTGGTAAACGAGATCGCTGAAACGATTTCTAAAATTGATAAGGCGGAAGATTTCACCCGGCAACAGGATTATATCCGTCAGTGCAGCCAGTTGCTGCATATCGATGAACAGGGGTTGATCCAGCTGGTGAATAAGTTTATCCGTGACCGCCTGGTAAAACGCGAGCAGGCCCATGCCCGCAACAATCCCCAGCCGGATGATGACGGCCTGAGCGACGAGGCCATTGCCGCCATGGAAGCAGCCGAAACCGGTATTTCTGTGGATTCACTGATCAGCGGACATGAAATGCAGGAAAAGGCGCTGGTAAAGATCCTGCTGCGCTTTGGCGATATGCCTTTCAGTGAAGAAGAACACAGCACGGTAGCCGATTATGTGTTCCACCTCCCCTATGATTTTGAAGCGCTGGCAGAAAGTGAACTGGTGAAAAGGATTTTAAGGGAATACAAAGCATTGTATGATGCTGGTAACCTCCAGGACAAGCGGTGGTTTCTTTATCATGAAGACCAGCAATTCTCTAAACAGATTGCCAATATCCTGGAAGATAAAGAAGCGGATCTGAGCAGTAAGTGGAAAGACCAATTTGAAATAGATACCGTTTATGGCGACAATGCCTATTTGAGTGATACCATTTCCACCACCAATTATCTTATTCTGCGTAAGATCAAGAAGCTGATCCATGAGAACCAGGAAGAAGCCAAAAAGGCAACGGAGATGGATCAGATCCTTAGCTGCCTTGAAATGCAGAAACATCTCAACTCCCTCGAAAAAGAACTGACCAACGGTATGGGCACCGTTATTTTCAAGTAAGCATTAAATCCGTTCCCAGACCTGGAAAGAAAAAGCGTGTTGATTTTTCTCGTCCGGTTCATGACGTTCGTCGCTTACCAGTTCAAATTCACCTCCATCAATGTGCGGGAAAAAAGCATCTCCGTGTACCACTGCATAAACGCGGGTCAGGTAGATGCGCTCTACTAACGGCCACGCCTGCTCGAAAATCTGCGAGCCGCCGGTAATGAATAATTCATCGCCGCCAAAAGAGCGGGCCTTTTCGATACCTTCTTCGATAGAACGCACCACATAAGCACCTTCCGGGGCAAAGTCGGCCTGACGGGTAATCACAATATTGGGGCGACCAGGCAGTGGTTTGCCGAGGGATTCAAATGTTTTACGACCCATTACAATAGGTTTCCCCAGGGTAGTGGCCTTAAAATATTTGAGATCCGTAGGCAGTCGCCAGGGCAGCATATTATTAATGCCGATCACATCGTTATCAGAAGCGGCTACGATAATGGATATACGCATATGGGGAAATTATATAGCTACCGGTGCTTTTATGGCCGGATGAAACTGATAGTTTACCAGTTCAAAATCTTCGTAGGTAAAGGAGAAAATATCTTTTACGTCCGGATTGATTTTCATCACAGGCAGCGGGAATGGTGTTCTGCTTAATTGCAGTTGTGCCTGTTCCACGTGATTACTGTACAGGTGTACATCACCGAAGGTATGGATAAAATCGCCTGCATCGAGGTTACACACCTGCGCCATCATCATGGTCAGCAATGCGTAGGAAGCGATATTAAAGGGAACGCCGAGAAATACATCTGCGCTGCGCTGGTATAGCTGGCAGCTGAGTTTACCACGGGTTTCGTTTTTTGCCGGATCTGCCGGGGTTACATAAAACTGGAACAGGCAGTGGCAGGGGCTGAGTGCCATTTCAGACAACTCGCCTACATTCCATGCGTTCACAATAATACGACGGGAGTCCGGGTTATTTTTAATAGTATTTACAGCTTCTGTGATCTGGTCTATCACTTTTCCGTCGCGGGTTTCCCAGCTACGCCATTGTTTGCCGTAAACAGGCCCGAGATCACCATTGGCATCGGCCCATTCGTCCCATATACTCACGCCGTGCTCTTTAAGCCAGGCGGTATTGGTATCTCCTCTTAAAAACCAGAGCAGTTCATATATGATGGATTTGAGATGCAGCTTTTTGGTGGTTACCACCGGAAAGCCTTCCTGTAAGTTGAAACGCATCTGATAGCCAAAACAGCTGGTAGTGCCAGTGCCGGTGCGGTCTGTTTTCACAGCGCCTTCCCGGATAATATGTTGTAATAAAGATAAGTACTGCTCCATAAGGCCGCAATTTACGAAGACCAGATGAAAAATATAACATAATTAAGTCAAAGAAAAAAAACGCAAGTAGCCTTAAAATTTCGTAATCTGCTATGGTATTTTACGTTACAACAAAGAATGGCCTGTAAGAATTCCCTGCGCATCAGAGACAATGATGAAAAACCCGTAGCACCCCATGCGGCAGGAGATCACAACGAAGTTAGCAAGTATTAAGCAACCAAGATCAGAACTGTAATTTCCACAAACCAAAAAACAACATCTGCATGATGATATTGTAACCGCGTTTTGTCAATCATTCATTATCTAAACCATCACAAGCTATGCTTCTACCAAAATCCAGCTTGCTGGTACTGCTATGCCTATGCAGTACCCTGGCACTATTTGCGCAACAAAACATTACGGGAAAAATAAGGGACGCCGTCAGCGGCAAACCCATTCCAGGTGTTACCGTCCGTATTCCCAATACGAACAAGGGCACCATTACCGATTCCGAAGGTAATTATACCCTGGGCATTACCGCCGGCACCAGCAGTTTACTGGTGAGTTACACCGGCTACAAAACAAGGACGGTGAACCTTACACCGGGCAGCAACGTGGTGAATCTTACCCTGGAAGAAGATTTCGCCCGCCTGGATGAAATTGTCGTCACCGGTCTGGCTACCACCGTAAAGCGAAGTAACCTGGCCAATGCCGTGGCCACTATCTCCGGCAGGGAACTCAATGGCGTGGCGCCTGCACAAACCTTCGATGCCGCACTCAGTGGCAAAGTACCCGGCGCCCTGATCACCGCCAACTCCGGGGCTCCAGGCGGAGGTATCTCCGTAAAAATGCGCGGGATCACCTCTGTATTCGGCAACTCACAACCACTCTATGTAGTAGATGGTATTTTCTTCAATAACAGTAGCATTCCTGCCGGCCTGAATGATGTTACCGGCGCCGCTACTGCGGGCAATCCCAACAACCAGGATAATCCTTCCAGCCGTATTGCAGACCTGAACCCGGAAGATATTGAGAACATTGAAATATTGAAAGGCGCTTCTGCCGCAGCTATGTATGGCGCAAAAGCAGCTGCCGGCGTAATTATCATCACCACCAAAAAAGGTAAGTCGGGAAAAACAAAGCTTTCGTTCAACCAGGAAGTGGGCTTTACACAAGCCCGGCATCTGATGGGTGTACGCACCTTTACTGCTGAAACAGCCGCAGATCTCGCAGGCGCCGCAGATAATCCTTCACCAACCGTACAGGCCAAGCGCGCTGCTTACAAAAAGCAATTTACCGATGCACAGAGCGCAGGAAAAATCTTTGATTACGAAAAAGAAATGTATGGAGAAACAGGCCTGGTGCTGAACACGGGCATCTCTCTCAGCGGCGGAGGAGAAAAGACCACCTTTTATCTCTCCGGAAACAGAAGACAGGAAGATGGTATTGTGAAAGGTACCGGTTACTTTAACAACTCCATCCGGCTGAATGTAGATCACAAACTCAATGATCGTGTCAGCATCGGTGTTACGACTAACTATATCAATTCTTCGGCCGACAGAGGCTTAACGAACAACGACAACAACGGGGTATCTTATGGCGTGGCATTATCTTCCACACCCGACTTTGTGGACCTCCACCCCAATGCGCTGGGAGAATATCCGCGCAACCCTTTTGCAGCCTCCAATCCGCTTGAAACACGCGATAATATGATCAACAACGAGCATACCAATCGTTTTGTAGGCGGCGCCAATATTGATATACGTCTGCAACAGAGCGACCGCTCCACCACCCGGCTGGTAGGCCGTGGAGGCGTTGACTATTTTAACTTTAAAACCGCAGCCCTGTTTCCCCGCACGCTCCAGTTTGAAGAAGCCGGCCTGCAGGGACATTCCATCCAGGGTAATACCAACAACACCAATACCAATATCGGTGGCTTTATTGTGAACACCTTCACGCCCAATGATCGCTTAAGTTTAACCAGTACCGCCGGTGCCACACTGGAAACCGGTTACATGGACAACATCGTTACCGTGGCCACCAACCTGGTATCCGGTCAGAGTAACCTTGATGCCAGCGCCAATACCAATACGCGGCAGTTCCGGCAGAAATACCGCGACAACGGGATGTTTATACAGGAAGACCTTTCATTGATTGATGCCATTACACTGAGTGCGGGCGTACGTTTCGACCGGTCTACCAACAACGGCGACTACCTGAAATATTATGTCTTTCCCAAAGGATCACTTTCCTGGAACATTGCCAAAATGAATTTCTGGCATGTAACGGGTGTGGATAACCTGAAACTGCGGGCGGCTTACGGGCAATCCGGCAACGTACCGCCTTACAGCAGTAAGTTTACCCAGATGCTCGGAAGTAATATCGGTGGGTTCCCGGGTGTACTGGTAGATAACCTCAAAGGTAACCCCGACATAAAGCCGGAGCGGCAGGCCGAGTTTGAAGCCGGTCTGGATGTAAGTGTGCTCAATGGCCGTATCAGCCTGGAGGCCACCTACTACAACAAAAATATCTATGATGTATTGCTGCGTCATGCTTTGCCGGGATCTTCCGGCTATGCGAATGAATGGAAAAACAGCGGCGACCTGAAAAACCAGGGAATAGAACTGGGCCTGAACCTGATCCCGGTAAACCTGCCCAACGTTCGCTGGAACAGCAGTATCAACTGGTGGCGCAACCGGTCCAAAGTAACGAAGCTGATCATTCCTCCTTATGCGATTGGGGCATTTGGTAATTCACTGGGTACTTTCTACCTGGAAGAAGGTGAGCCTGCCACACAGATCAAAGGCACCGTAGGCTCGGATCTGAAGCTGATCGGTAATTCAGAACCTGATTTCCAGATGAGTTTCTTCAATGAATTAACCGTCTTCAAAAACTTCTCCCTGCGGTTCCTGATCCACTGGAAAAAAGGAGGTGATAATATCAATCTCACGCAGCTGCTGACCGACCTGGGCGCCACTTCATTTGATTATGACGACGACATCAAAGGGACCAAGGCAGGCGTTTACCGGCCAAATGCCGGCGATGCCTCGCTCTATGTGCAGGATGCTTCGTATGTGCGTATCCGTGAAATAGGGCTTTACTACAGTATTCCGTTAAAGAATACAAAGAATATCAAAGGCATCCGCCTGGGCATTGCTGCGAATAACTTCTTCACCTGGACGAAATACGTGGGCTATGATCCGGAAGTATCCAACTTCGGCAGTAATACCATCACTACCTCTCAAAGCCGTGGCAGCAACGGATTATCAACAGGGGTGGATGTAACGCCATTCCCCGCATCCAAACGTGCGAGCTTTCATGTTGGCATCGATTTCTGATCATTTTCTATCTGCTTAAAATCATTACATATGAAAAAGTACCTTCCCATTATAGTATTTGTCTTTTTGCTGCTGGCACTGCATGCCTGTCAGAAGGGAGAAATCAACAGTCTGAATACACCGGTGGTCAGCGAGATCACCAAGAACCCATCCAAAAGTGATCTGTTCAATCTTGTTACCGGGGCGGAATCCGGCATGCGCAACAACTTTGCCGCCTACCTGGATGGCACAGGGATTATTGGCCGGGAAATTTATCGTTTCTCCGGTTCGGAACCCCGCTACACCACCGATTTGCTCGGTGGCGGTACCAAAACGCTGGACAATAACACCTTCTACATTACCAATCCCTGGGCATCCCGATACCAGGTAGCGAGGGAGTGTTTTATTCTGCTGGACGCCATCAGCAATACCCGTACAGAAGTGGCGTCGGACGTGCAGAAGAAAGCCTTTACAGGTTTTGCAAAAACGCTGATCGGTTATCAGTTGTTACTGAACATCAATATGACCGATGCAAATGGTGCGCGTATCCCGGTTGCCAATGGCGCCACCCCCGGACCTGTAATCACTGATCCTGCGGTGGTGATGGATTCCGTATTAAAATTCCTGGATGAAGGAAAAGCAGATCTTACCGGATCGGAAGTTATTTTCCCTTTATCCGACGGCTTCCTGGGCTTCAAGGATGCTGCGGGTCTGCTTAAATTCAACCGGGCTATTGCAGCCAGGGTATATGTGTACCGCAAGAACTGGCCTGCGGCGCTGACCGCGCTGAATGAATCTTTCTTCGACCTGAATGGCGCTTTCAGTACCGGTATTTATCACTACTTCTCTACCAATGGCGGTGATCTGGCCAACACCATGTACCTGGCGCCAAATGGGAATGGTGAGATACGGGTATCGCATCCGTCTTTTATCACAGATATTTTACCAGGTGACGACCGGCGCAATAAAACCGCATTACGTACATCTTCTGCAAGCCAGTCCGGCCTTACGGGCGACCGTGATGTAGTGATCTGGAGTTCCTTCAACGCTCCTATCACTATTATCCGGAATGAAGAGCTGATCCTGTTGTATGCGGAAGCAAAGATCCAGAGCGGCGCTTTTCCTGATGCGATTGTGGCGCTGAACAGAATCCGGGTAGCGCATAATCTTTCTCCTTATGCAGGGGCTACTACAACGGCCGCATTGACGACGGAACTGCTGTATAACCGGCGCTATTCCCTGTTTATGGAAGGACACCGGTGGATTGATGCGAGGAGATATAACTTACTCAATACATTGCCGAAAGACCGGCCCGATGATGATGTATGGCCGAGGTATCCATTGCCTCAGAGTGAAAGCAACATCTAAAAAAAAAGCAGCGAAGAAATATCTTCGCTGCTTTTTTTTAGTGCTGACGGCCCTTTTTACATGGCCCTTCTTTTCATTTCTTTTCTGATGAGTGCGAGTTCGCGACCCATTTGTCCGGCGATAGAAGTATTTTCCTGCGCCCTTCGGATCAGGTAAGGCATTACTTCTTTCACGGGGCCATAAGGCAGGTATTTGCTGACGTTATAGCCGGCGTGTGCCAGGTTGAAAGTAATATTATCGCTCATACCCAGCAGCTGTGAAAAGCTCACGTGCGGGTGGTTATGAGGGAGATCTTTTTCATGCAGCATACGGGCGGCCAGCATACAGCTGTTTTCGTTGTGTGTGCCAATGAAAACGGCCAGTTGATCCAGGTGGTCGATGCAGAATTTTACGGCGGCGTCATAATCCTTATCGGTAGCCGCTTTGCTGGGCTGGATCGGGGTGGGATAATTATTTTCGGCAGCGCGTTTGTTTTCCTTTTCCATGTATGCGCCGCGCACCAGTTTGGCGCCCAGCAGGTAACCGTTCTTTACTGCTTTCTCCAGAGATACCTGCAGAAAAGGATAACGGTCGTGGCAATACATCTGGAAGGTATTGTAAACAATGACGTTTTGTTTGTTGAAGAGCGACATCATTTCATCGGTGAGCGCATCTACAGGATCCTGGATCCAGGATTCTTCTGCGTCTACCAGGATAGCTACATTATGTTTGGCGCCTGCCTCTGCGATGGAGAATACGCGGTTACGTACGCGGGTATATTCTTCCTGTTCGGCGGCGGTTAAGGTTTCTTTGCGGTGTACTTTTTCGAGCAGTTCGAAGCGGGCGAAGCCGGTTATCTTGATGGCGATGAATGGAATATCGGGTCTGGAGGCAGCGTATTGAATAGCACGGATAAATTCGGGAACAGCGGCGTCGTAGCTATGTTCTCCTTCCATGGCTTCCACTCCGTAATCCAGTGCTACGCCTACGTGGTAGTTGCCCAGTTGTAAGGCAGTAGTAGCTGCTTCTTCGAGGGTTTCCCCACCACAGAATTGGGAGAAGATGGTATTTTTGATGATGCCTTTAATGGGCAATCTGAGTTTAAATGCGATCGGTGTCATCACTGCACCAAATTTTACCAACCAGGGTTTCCCGATATTGCTAAAGAGAAAGTTGGCTTTTTTCAGTGCTTTGTCGGTCTTTGCCTCAAACGCAATAGCCGTATTATCAAACGATAAAGGTAGCTGCTTTTCCATGGGCCGCAAAGTTAGGGTGCGTCCGGCTTTTAAACAAAAATCATTATAATATCAGTATATCTTTTTAACAGCGTTAACAGATATTGTCTATTGCTTCTCAGAAATTGTTTAAGCATACTCTTTTGCCGCTGTTTATTTTATTACTTTTAGGTCTTTTTGGTTACATACAAAATTCCCGGAATATGCAATTTAAAGCTGATACTATTTCCCGCTCCCTTACCAGACCTTATACACTGTTATTGTTATTAACGGGGGGAATAGTGATCAACGGCTGCCAGCCAAAGGCGCCTGAAAATACGACGGTCAACCTGAAAACACCGGGTATTCAATACCAGACCTATAAAGGCACTACCGGCCACCGGACCTATATTACGCTGCCGGATAGTTCTCATGTAATCCTCAACTCCGCTTCTGTACTGGAAGTGCCGGCCAATTACGGCCAGGGGGGCCGTGCGGTGATCCTGGATGGAGATGCTTTCTTTGACGTAGTCCCATCTACCGATAGCTTCACGGTAACCAGCGATAAATTAAGAGCTACTGTATTAGGTACCTCGTTTAAGATGCGGTCTTTTGCGAGTCAGCATGGCGCTACGGTATATCTGCTTCATGGTAAAATCCGTGTGGGCAAATCCTATCACTCTTCTACCGACAACCAGCCGGAAATACTGGAACGCGGGCAGATGATCCTGGCCAACAATGAAATAGATCTGATGGAAAAGGAAACCTATCACCCGGAAGAACTGGAGAACTGGCTGTCGGATACGCTGCATATCAAAAATGCGAACCCGATGGTGTTGTCCCGTACCCTGGAAGAATGGTTTGGCGTAGAGGTGGAAATGAAGGGAGATGGATCTAAGTCGCCCCTGATCACAGATGCCGCTTATTATCATGCTTCCCTGGAAGATGTGCTCAGCAACCTGGCTACACAACAGCGGTTTAAGTACAAGATCAGCGACAACAAAGTAGTGATCACTTTTTAGTATATCCTTTACCGTTAGTTCCGGATTTTCCTGTTAAATGAAAAGATGGTGGCATCGGGATTTTTCTTTCCCTGTACCAGGTCGGCAATAATATCTGCGGCGATCTGGCTGAAAGTAATGCCGTTGCCACCAAAGCCCAGTGCGAAGTACGTATGGGGCATAGGAGCAAAAGCGCCGATGAAGGGCAGTCCGTCTTCCGTAGACCCGAAGGTACCCGTCCATTTGAATTCTGGTTTGAAGCGTAATGCCGGGAACTTTTTACGCAGGTCTTTTTCGAGGGCGGCGGCTTTCTGATGGATCAGTTTATCCCGTTTGGCAGGATTATAAAAAGGTTCATCACGGCCGCCAATCAGCACACGATGATCGCTGGTGGTACGCAGGTACAGATACGGGGATTTTGTTTCCCAGATGAGGCAATCCTGGTACCATTGTTCCACTGCATGATTGGGTTCACTCACCACTGCATATGTTGAATTCAGTTTCAGCAATGGCGCCTTGATGTATTGCAGTACTTCATAACCGGTAGCTATCACCAGGTGCCGGGCACTCACCTGGTGGCCCTGTGATGTTTTCAACACCACACTGCGTGGCCGGAAATCCATATCCACTACCGCAGTACGGTCAAACACCTGCGCGCCGCTTTGTATATTATGCTGATGCAGTGCATGGGTGAGCATATAGGCATCTGTTTGTGCAGCGGTATGGGAATAGATCGCTGCCGGTGCATCGAAGCCCATCTTCTCTTTTATGCCGGCGCTTTCCCACCATTCCATTTTCAGTCCCAACTCCTGCCGCGCTTTAAATTCTGCTTCCAGCATCTTTACATCTTTCTGATAAGAGGCCAGGTAAAGACTTTTCTTTTTTTCAAAAAGCGGGAAGTGTAGTTTTTTGCAGATGCTTTCCAGGGAACTGATCGCATCCGCACAGAGTTCGTAGGCCCTGTTAGCCGCTGCTATGCCGCTCTTTTCCCGCAGCTCCGTTAAAGGGGTATCAATTTCGTACTGCAATAAAGAGGTGCTGGCGGCTGTGCTCCCCAGGCCGATGGTACGGGCATCGAGCACCACGGTGGAAATCCCCGCCTGTGTAAGTGCATAGGCCGTTAAAGCGCCTGAAATACCACCGCCGATAACGGCTACATCTGTACGAATATCCTGTTCCAGCCACGGGTAGTTGCAGGGAAGCCCATGCCGGATGAGTGAATAAGGGTAACCTGACTGAAGATCCATAAATCGTATTTTTACAAAAGCTGCACCAGAAAATTCGTATCTTCTGTCAGCAAAAATCATCACTGCTATGAAAACACTTTCCTTCTTCACTATTTGCCTACTGACGGGGCTGCGCGTTTTTTCGCAGACAGCATCTTGTTGTCATACCGATGCGATTACCGAATTTGCTACGCTGGCTAATCGCGAAGACTTCCGTATGGCGCACAAAGATCCGCTGCCTTATGTGTACCAGGGAACTGCCGGAGCGGATATCACTTTTCCCACCACAGATGGAACACCTGCGCATGGCTTTCTGTTCAAAGCAAAAAAAGCATCGGATAAGTACCTGTTTGTTTACCAGGAATGGTACGGTCTGAACGACTATATCAAAAAGCAATCGGAAAAGCTGTACAACGATCTCGGAGGAGAGGTGAATGTACTGGCACTGGATATGTACGATCAGAAAGTAGCCACCAATCGTGAAGATGCGGCAAAGCTGATGCAGGGGGCTTCCAGAGATAGATTGGGCGCTATAACACAGGGCGCCATCCAATATGCCGGAAAAACGGCTAAAATAGCCTCTGTAGGCTGGTGTTTTGGTGGCGGACTATCCTTGCAATCAGGATTACTGGAAGGCGCGCAAAATGCGGGTGTAGTAATGTATTACGGCATGCCTGAAAAGGATGTGTCAAAACTCGCCACCTTACAGGCGCCGGTGTTGGGTTTCTTCGCCAATAAAGACAAAGGCATTACGCCGCAAACGGTGGATGAATTTGAAAAGAATATGAAAGCAGCAGGGAAAACGCTCACGGTTAAACGTTATGATGCGGATCATGGATTTGCGAATCCAAGTAATCCCATTTTCGACAGTGCGGCTACAGCGGATGCTTATGGACTGGTAGTACCGTTTCTTAAGAAGGCATTTGGATTATAATCCTGTTTTTTAAATAATAGCGGGGAGATAAAACGGCATGGCCGTTTTATCTCCCCGCTCATTTTATCGTTTATTACTTTCCGCCGAGTTTCAGCAGCAGCTCTTTTGTTTTTTTGATGCCTTCTTCTTCCGACAGTTTTTCTCCTTCATACTCGATACCCATAAAGCCGGTGAATCCTGCGTCTTTCACGATTTTGAGGATGCGTTGGTAGTCGATGGTTACTTCATTGCCACTGGCGTCGAAATCGTATGTTTTGGCACTTACGCCTTTCGCAAAAGGCATCAGTTCCGATACACCCTGGTAGCGGTCGTACTCCTCGATGCAGGTAGTTTTTGCCCATGCTTCGGGGGTATTATTTTCGGGTTTGCTTCTTTTGATACAGAAGTTGCCCAGATCAGGCAGGGTGCCACAGTTAGGCATGTTGACAGTTTTCATGATACTGCTCAGCCATTTGCCGTTGGAAGACATGCCGCCGTGGTTTTCCACAATAACGCCGATGTCGTGGTCCTTTCCAAAAGTGGCCAGTTTGGTGAGTCCATCTGCTGCGGCCTTCGCAACTTCCGCCGGATCACCTTCTCCTGCTGCGTTTACACGGATAGAGTGACAACCCAGGAATTTGGCAGCTTCAATCCATTTATAGTGATTTTCTACCGCTTTCATTCTTTTCTTTACATCCAGATCGCCCATTTCACCTTCTCCATCGCACATGATGAGTACGCTGCGTACACCGAGGTCATCTGCACGTTTTTTCATTTCTGCCAGGTAGGTCTGGTCTTTTGCTTTGTCTTTGAAGAACTGGTTTACATATTCAATACCTTCAATACCGAATTCGTTCTTTGCACGGGAAGCAAAATCCAGGTGATTCATTTTCCCTGCGAAAAGGGCTTTATGGAACGACCACTCTGCCAGTGAAATCTTGAAGAAGAGTTCTTTTGCAGCAGCTTCTGCACCTTTAGATGCATGAGAGCTATCTGCTTCTTCCTTGCTACGGGTAGATTTTCCTTCATTACAGGCAGCCAGTACAGCGGGCAACATTCCCATTCCCATGGTGTACAATCCCATTTGACGCAGGAACTGCCTGCGGTTGTTCATATTACTCATATACGTGGGTTTTTAGAATTCATTCTTCTAAAATATTCATTTACATGTGGGAAAGCAAGTTTAGGAGAGAAATATTTTAGGGAGAAGGGGAATGTTACTGATTCCTGCACTGAATAGCATGGCACTCTTCCCATTTTTCGCTGCAGGAAAACCTATCAATAATGACACTTATTGCACGTTTCAAATTTTGGCAGCCAGTACCTCCAGGATGCCTTCCAGCACGGCTTCGTGACGCATTATGCGGAAGTGGCCATCGCCGGTGATGCGGAGGGATTGAATGGCGGGATATGACTGTAAATAATCATCTATTTCCGTTGCCTTTGCAAGGGTATCAGTCGTATCGTATGCCATCCAGATCTTATCTGCCTTGATGTGATCGATGTAACGATGCATATCCATTTCTGCGAGGTCTTCCCGGAGACGTTGCCTGATCAGCAGCATTAATTCCGGCATAACTACCGGATGTATGCGGAAGAGGCGTAATGTCTCGTCGAAGAATACGGGAGCGCTCAATGCCGTACCCAGCATCAGCAGGCGGGGTACACGCACATTCCTGCGGGCAAGGGTAAGCGCGGCACTGAGTCCGCCGAAGGAATGTCCTACAATAGCATGCAGCTCCCCTTCCCGTTGTATGACCTGTTCCAGTACATGGATCCATTGTACCAGGTTGGTGCGTTTTCCACCGGAAAGGCCGTGAGCCGGTGCATCATAGGAAATCACCTGGTACCCCTGTGCTACCAGCGAGGCAATGAGTTGTTTGAAGTGAAGCGGGCTTCCACCCCATCCATGCAGCAATAATATTTTTGGGCCTGTAGTGCCCCAGCGGTAGGTGGTTACTTTCAGCGGTGTGTAATCAAAAGGATAACTGCTTACCTGCAGGGAGGACATGCTTGCCTGTTGCCGTAGCTGCTCATGTGCAGCACGAAGCTTCAATGCGGGTGGCGTACAGTACAGCCGGTAAAACAATTTTGCGGTAAGGCCCGGAAACGGACGACTCATGGCGGACAACATCATGCCGGCCATACGTAATGACATGGGTAAAACCTGGTGTTGCATTTTAGACCGATTGGTTTATTATTAGTCATAAAAAAAATCACATCATGTGATTGGTTTCAAAAAATGGGTTGACAAAAAAACTTTGCCAGTCTTTCAACAGCCATCTCCGTCAGCTGCACCGTTCTTTACAGCGAATGCTGCTTTATCTCCTCCCTCAACGCCTCCAGCACTACAAGCATCTGTTTATTATGTCCGAGTACACTGCTGACCAGGATAGCGCCTTCCAGCATGGTAAACATCTTTATAGCAAACTTTCTTTCGTCCCAGTCCTGTTCAAACTCGCCGTTATCTTTTCCGTATTGCACCATTTTAGCGATGCGGGATTCGTAGTACAATACCAGCTCGCTTACCTTTTTCTTCAGGCCCGGATTGGTATCATCTGCTTCCACGCCGAAATTCAGCATGGGGCAACCACCCGCTACCCGCTGATCCCGGGGAAAACGGCTGTAATATTTAAACAGTGCTTCAAATTTTCCGACCGAGGTACTGGCCGTGGCAGTTACCTTTCGCAGGTTCAGCTTTTCTTCTTCTGCGATATAGTCAAACACTTCCATCACAATTTCCTCTTTGGAGGAAAAGTTACCGTAGATCCCTCCCTTGGCCAGATTTGTAGCCTTTATTATATCGCTGATAGCCGTGCCGGCCACTCCTTGTTTATTAAAAAGAGGAGCTGCCTGCTCGATGATGAATTGACGCGTTTTTTCTGCTTTGCCCATGGGTATACTAAATTAGACCAATTGGTTTATTTTGACAAATTATTTATTCCGGGGGAGGAAGTATTGCTTTCAAAAAGCATTCTTAAAAATTAAAGATCCTTTCAATGGCGGGCGCATAGGCAGCTCCGATAGGAATGGGAATATTTTTGATGTACAGGGAATTCCGGTCGGCCCGCTCTATTTTATTATTGGCCACGATATAAGAGCGGTGTACCCTCGTGAAAGCCCCCATGGGAAGCAGATCTACCGCTTCCTGCATAGAAAGGCGCGAAATGAGTTTACGATCGGTCAGGATAAAATTAACATAGTTACCTGCGCTTTCGAGGTAGAGAATATCTTCCAGTACGATGCGGAACTGTTCATACCCGCTTTTTACAAAAATATAGTCCGGCTGCTCCTTGCTGACCGGCGAACCGTTCTGCTGTTTCAGCTGCAGGAGGCTGTTGGCTTTGTTGCAGGCCTTCATGAAGCGTATCAGGGAAAAAGGTTTCAGCAGGTAGTCGATGGCATCCAGTTCAAAGCTTTTCACCGCATGTTCGGAATAGGCGGTTGTGAATACGGTCATGGGCGGCTGTGGCAGACTTGATAAAAAATCCAGTCCGGAGATATCGGGCATTTTGATATCGAGAAACAGCAGGTCTACTTTTTCTTTGCTCAAAAAGTCGATCGCATCAAATGCGTTGGTGAAAAAGCCCTTCATTTCCAGGAAGGGAACCATGGCTGCGTGATTTTTTATAACCGCCAACGCCACTGGTTCATCGTCTATAGCTATAGCAGTCAGCTTCATATGGTTATTTTACTTGTAAGTAAGAGGAGGATTACATGATTTTCCCAAGCAGCAATTTCCTGGCCATCTGCCAGAGTTGCTGGTACTGGGCATTTTCCCGGCTACGCCAGTCTTTTACAAGATCATCGGCCTGTTCCCGGCGCAGATCGCGGGTAGATTCAAACAGGTGGTCGACCGTTTCTTTATCGGCGGCCAGTGCGGCGGCCTGGTAATGTTCCAGCAATTCTTTACCGGCATCTGTTTCCAGGCGGGCAGCGGCCACGCCCTGAGCGGCGGCGGCAGCCAGTTTTTCATCGTATTCGCCTTTAGGCATCAGGATTTTACTGAGCAAAGGCATTACTTCTATGAGGGTAATGATAAATACAATCAGCCGGTAGCGTTGCTTTACAGGAGGATGTGTTTCTGTGAGTTCATGCAGGGCTTCTATCTGCGCCAGGAAACCGTTGGTAAGGGTGCTGAGATAAACCGTTTCCTTGAGACTGTCCACACTGTGCATTTTTGCCATCTGTGCCTGCAGCTGTTGCTGTTGTGGCTCCCAGGCTCTTTGCATGGCCTGGTATTCTTCTTCGGATTTGAGATAGGCCGACTTTTTCACACGGGCGATATCCGATTCCCCTATTCTGCCGGAGCCACCAGTGCCGTCAGTTTCTTTGATGTAGCCGTCTTTATATACTTTCAGTTCGGCGGCTTTTTGTGCCAGCTGTTGTTTGCCCTGATCCATGGATTGCTGTAACGTGGCCATCTGACCGGCATTGAGCTTTACCAGTTGTTCCCGGTAAGCATCGAGCTTGGTTTGCTTGCTG
Organism: Chitinophaga arvensicola; assembly: GCF_900110835.1. GTDB lineage: Bacteria > Bacteroidota > Bacteroidia > Chitinophagales > Chitinophagaceae > Chitinophaga > Chitinophaga arvensicola. The sequence continues at coordinate 2,684,461 of NZ_FOJG01000001.1, read as the reverse complement.
AGTTCCAGCTGGGCATCAATATCTTTCTTAAACAACATTAACACCACCGGCTGGGAAATAAACAAGCCGATAGTAATGGCGAGGATTAAACGAAAAATAACCGGCATTACTTTCATGTTGCCATTAGTGCGTGACATAGCAGCAATGAGGGTACGGTCGATCGACAGGATGGCGAACCCGAAAAACAGTGCCAGTCCGAGTACCACCATGTCATCGTTCACGATGGTAGAAAAGAAATATCCCCAGGCCAGTGTTGCAAACATCCAGGTAACGAGTACAGAGATCCCGATGATCCGGTACCGTTCTTTTTCTGTTCTGCATTCTTTCAGGATATCTGCGTCGGCGGCGGCCAGCCACCATAAAAATCTTGTCATTCCATCGGGCACAGGTATCACTTCGGCTTCTTTTTTCATTTACTTATTTATTAACGTCGATAGTCAGATGGATAAAAAATTCGGTCGCTGTTTGTCGTATACTCAATTCATGCCGGTGCGGGTAGGATAAAGTTAATCTTTCTTTCACATTATTCAACCCGATACCCATGCCTTCTCTTTCCGGATCATTCTCCGGCCGGGGATGCACGCTGTTGTACACGTCAAAGAAGATCTGATCGGCCGTACAGCTCAGGGAAATTACAATACGGGAGCGGTGCCGTAAGCTGATTCCGTGTTTAAAAGCATTCTCTACAAAAGGGATGAGCAGCATAGGTGCAATTTCATGCTGGCACTGACTTTCATCAATATTTACTTCTATCAGGATATCCGGAGAAGACAATACCCTTAAACGTTGCAACGCAATATAATTCTGGAGATAAGCCACTTCTTTATCCAGCGGAATCTTTTCAAGATGATTGTCATGCAGCATAAACCGCATCATATCGCCCAGTTTCTGGATCCCTTCACTGGTACGGGCGGCCTCTTCCTGCAAAGCAGTTCCATAGAGGGTGTTGAGTGCATTGAATAAAAAATGCGGGTTGATCTGGGAACGCAGGAAGTCGAGGTTGGCAGTAGAATGACCCAATGCCTTTTTCAGGGTTACCACCGTATTTACCTGCTTCTGTTGTGACCGGAACAGTAACCAGCACACGGGTAATACCACGAGTACAGACACACCGATACCGCAAAAGGCAAGGGCAGCAAACCATCCACCCTGCCGGTGTACCAGTGCGCGGGCTATCAGCGCCATCAGTACATTGCTGGCTAAAATGATAAAAGTAATATCCCTGATCAGCAGGCTTTTATTCTTATGTCCGTCCACAAAAGTGGGGAACACCTTATAACGCAATACAAAGAACACGGCCAGCTGGGAAGGGCCAAAGAAAAAGATCATCAGGGCCAGGTCGCGGGAATCGCTAAAGGAAAGGCAAAACAATACCACTACAATACCACTGGCCCAGGCGATTTCCGTTAACATGCGACGGAATTCAGGATCAATATTAATCCTCGGATAAAGTAATGTGACCAATGCCTTGCGGAAATAATAGTAACCCACATACAATACTGCGGAGAAAATAGTGGTGATGAAGGCGGTCTTTACGAAATGCGTATGAGCACCCCGCACCGTATCGTATACGCCAAAGAGGTAACCATTATAATAGGAAGCGGCCACCATCATCAGGATAAAATAGCCCACCCCGATAGGGAACAGCAACAATACGCCTTTCACCCAGTTGCCTTTTTCCAGGAATTCCGGTACGATCAGAAAATTGACCAGCAGGAAACTCACGTATACCAGCATCACACGGCCGATAGAAGGCAGCAGGTAATGCAGGTAATAATCGAATACCTGGTGATACCTGGCAAACTTCGCCCCATAAATATCCTGCAGTTCAAATACATTGTACACAATACTGGGATATAGGAGCGAAAACAGCAGCAACACAAAAATGGCGGTGACGATGCCGAATTCAATTTTCTTAAATTGATTCATAAGGACGACGTATTTAAGGCAATAATAACATTTGTTGCCATGCAGCAGGGATAAAATGGGACGAATGTGCCGGAATACGGTGTGAAACCAGGCATCCCTGCAAAGATAAAGACGGCAATACATAAAAAACGGGGTTCGCATGGCCATGGCCCAGCTCCCGGGAAAAGCGGAGCGGGTGGCGGGCATTAATAAGTGTCAGGTTGACAAGGGCCGATTATAATAAATCACTAATCTTTATTATTTTCATCGCCTTAACAGGCTAATATGAGCACTTCCAACAGACGTAAATTTTTAGGAACCGCAGCAGCGCTGGCCGCCGGTACAGCCGCTGCCGCAGCAATCCCTTCAACAAATATGGCAAAGAAATACCCTATTGTACATCATGTATTCTTCTGGTTGAAGAATCCGGATTCCAAAGAAGACCGCGACAAGCTGGTAGCGGGCGTAAAAACCCTGTCGAAAATAGAAACCGTACGGGAGCTGCGTGTAGGCGTGGTAGCGAGTACCGAAAAGCGGGATGTGGTAGATAACAGCTGGGGCGTATCGGAACTGATCTTTTTCAGCGATCTGGCAGGACAGGCTACTTACCAGTCGCACCCCGTTCACCTGGAGTTTATCAAGAACTGCAGCCATTTATGGGAGAAGGTAATAGTATATGATGCCGTAGAAGTATAAATACTACCTGTTACGATCGTTTACAAATAAGTATTATGGCCACAGAATACTGGATGAGCGGGCCGGTAGATAACATACCGGCATTACTGCAACCGGTGGCGCATGCGTTATTGCAGGCGAACCTGGAAATAAATGATCTGATGCAGGACTACCCGGAGGCATTGCTTTGGGAAAAACCGGCGGGGGTAGCTTCGCCGGGGTTTCACCTCCAGCATGTAAGCGGGGTACTGGACCGTTTACTGACCTATGCCCGGGGAGAAATGCTGAGTGCCCGGCAACTGGCGGCCCTGGGGGAAGAAGGTCAGCCTGGTGTATCGCTGCATGAACTACTGGATCATTTCAATGCACAGGTACATAAAGCGCTGGTGCAGTTGTCTGTTACTTCAGAAGCCACCCTGACCGACTTCCGGGGCGTAGGCAGAAAACAATTACCTTCTACCGTACTTGGATTATTATTTCATGCCGCAGAGCATACCATGCGTCATACGGGTCAATTGCTGGTAACGGTAAAAGTAATACTGGACCAGCAGGGACGTTAAACAGGTGCTTCACCGTCGTTTTTGCACAACGCTGCCGGCTGTTGTGGTGAAATACGCTTCCCACCCCTTTCCTTTACACTCCTTTTTTATACATTAGTCCCATGAAACGCTTATTCTTCCTCTCCCTTTTACTGGGTGGTTACACCAGTATGCAGGCACAGCAAACGCAGAAGCCGCCGTTACATGGCAAAAACTGGATGGCCGTTACGGGCAAGCCGCTGGCTGCCACTGCCGGTGCCATGATTTTTCAGCAGCACGGTAATGCCGTAGATGCCGCCTGCGCTATGCTGGCAGCCACCTGCACCATGTGGGATGTGCTGAGCTGGGGAGGAGAAACGCAAGCGCTGATTTATAATCCCAAAACCGGGAAAGTGATTGCCATCAATGCGCTTGGCGTGGCGCCCACCGGGGCAACGCCGGCGTTTTACAAAGGGAAAGGATATGATTTTCCTCCGGAATATGGGCCATTGGCCGCCGTTACACCGGGAACCGCCGGCGGATTGTGCTATATGCTGGCGGAATATGGTACGCTCAGCCTGAAACAGGTACTGGGCCCGGCCATTGAAATGGCCGCAGGCTACCCGATAGAAGCACAAACTGCCAACAGCATTGAGCGCGGCAAGAAATATATCCAGGAGTGGCCTTACAGCAAAGCGGTGTTCCTGACGCATCCCGGAGAAAAAAGAGAAGCACCCGAGGCAGGGGAAATATTCGTGCAACGGGACCTGCTGGCCACGCTCACCAAAATGGTGGATGCAGAGCAAGAAGCACTGCGTAAACACAAAACACGCAAAGAGGCCATCATGGCAGCCTACGACCGGTTTTACAAGGGCGATATCGCCAAAGAGTTTGTGCGTGGCTGCCAGGAACAGGGCGGACTGATCACTATGGAAGACCTGGCGAAGTGGAAACCGGTGGAAGAAGAGCCGCTTCATGTCAATTACAAAGGCATAGAAGTGTACAAACTGCAGGAATGGACGCAGGGACCGATGTTACTGCAAAGCTTAAACATCCTGGAGAATTTCGATCTCAAATCGATGGGATATAACTCCACCGCCTATATTCATACGCTATACCAGACCATGAACCTTACTTTCGCGGACCGCGATTTTTACTATGGCGATCCTGCGTTTAACCGCGATCCTGCCATCAAAGGTTTGCTCAGCAAGGAATATGCGAAGGCAAGGGCCCAACAGATCAACCTGGCGCAGAACGATGCCGCAGCAGGCCCCGGCGATCCGTATCCATTTATGGGTAAAACGAATCCCTACCTGCATTTCCTTACAGAGCGAAATGCATTGACAGACACTACCAGCGGGCGGAAGCCGGGTGGGTTTGTACCTAAACACGATGCTGCAATGCGTAGTGGCTCTCTGCCTGCCGGTGTGCCAACAGCTTATACCGGGGAAAATCTCTATGCCGGCAATATTCCCGACAGTGCTTATATGGACCGCCTCTGGAGAGGTACCACCAGTGTGGAAGCCGCAGATAAAGACGGCTGGGTGGTATCTATAACGCCAAGCGGTGGCTGGCTTCCCGCCTGTATTGCCGGGAAAACGGGTATTGGTATGAGTCAGCGGGCGCAAAGCTTTGTACTGGATTCGGCGTTATGTCCGTTTAATGTAATTGCGCCGGGTAAGCGGCCCCGGGTAACATTGACCCCTTCCATGGCATTGAAAGAGGGCAAGCCTTATCTATGTTTTGGCGTGCAGGGTGGTGACACGCAGGACCAAAACCTGCTGCAGTTTTTCCTGAATGTAGTGGAATTCGGCATGACGGTTCAACAGGCGACTGAGGCTGCCAACATCAATACCAACCAGTTATGGTTATCTCTCGGTGGTACTACCATCAAAGACCGGGAGCCAAGACCCGGAAGTATCCTTTTAAATAATACCACCAGCGAAAAAACGCGCAAAGCCCTGGAGCAAATGGGTTATCACCTCAGTTTTGGTGAACGCACCAGCGGGCCTGTAAATGCGATTTATATTGATCGCGGACATGGCAGTTTATGGGGTGGCAGCAGCAATCATGGGGAAGACTATGGGATAGGCTGGTAAAGCCTATTCCCTGGTCCACACTTCATGAATGGGATCTCCTTTGGAGCTTTTGCCGCTATGATCCCAGTTGTTACCGGACACGCTGCCTTTGAAGGACAGGGAAGCACCAATGCGGGAGTTGTCGCGGGAGAAAAACTCTATTTTTTCCGTGTAGGTACCGTTTTCAAACTTATAGGTACCACCGCCGGAGCCAAAGAATTCGCCGGTATCCTGGTTGATAGCTATCCATTGAAAGCGGGTGTTGGTGAGTATCTTTAATGTTCTTCTGGCGCCATCGGGGATCGGGTTCATTTTGCCGTTATTTTCCCGGGACGTGATCTGCCAGCTGCCTGCGAGGGGGCCTGTGGCTTCATCAATACGGGTCCATTGCTGTGTGCCTCCGCCGGGATTACCGGTGATCAGTTGCCCGTTTTGTATGCTTACGGGTGTGCTCGTATTTTGTCCTACCTGCGATTTGTTCTCGGTATTGAAATGAATGGTGACTTCCACTTCCCCGTTTCCTGCATCTTTCCAGGTACCGCCGTAGCTACTGATAAAGTTTTTCTGATTGTATTCGGTAATGGTAAACCAGTGTTGCGTTACTAGAAGTACGCTGGTTACTTCTCCGGCTACTGATTTCCAGGCGCCCAGCGGAGCGTCTTCCGCTTTAATGAAGCCAATGCAGGACAGGAATAACGTGCATAACAGGATGAGTTTTTTCATAACGTTGGGTTTAAATGATGGTGGACATAAAGCAGACCGTATCGTACGGCTCTTCCCCGCTACCTGAAAATACGAAATTCCGGTGAGCAGTTATTTATACAGCTGCTGATCCTGGATATAATCGATGCCGTGTTCTTTGAGGTAGCTGATACCCCATTCGCTGGCGAATTCGTATAGTGGTGCGAGTGATTTTCCGGCTGGGGCCAGGAAATATTCTACACGGTAGGGTTTTGTGGAGAGCACGTTTTTCCCGATCAGGTGATCCCTTTCCAATTCTTTGAGTTGCTGGCTGAGCATTTTCTCCGAGACGCCGGGCAGGTTTTTCCGGATGTCGGCATAGCTTCTCCTGCTAAAATAATGCAGGTGGAAAAGAATGAGTAATTTCCATTTACCGCCGATAAATCCGAGTGTAACGTCTACCGGGCAGGTATATGTTTTATCGTTGAGTGTGATCATGAACGGAGGATGTAAAGACATTACAAGTTAACAACATTTCCGCTTATACTTCGTCCAATACTCTTTTCATGATGTTCAGGTAGCCGATATGCTGTTCTGCATAGGACCAGCTTTCAGATATCTGCGCCCAGGCAATCTGCCGTTCCAGAGCAATGTGGATAAGTGGTTTATTGGCTTCGTCGATAGTGCCTTCATCTACCAGTTGTCCGAAGCCAGTGGCAATAATGGAGGCATCCAGCGTAAAAATAAACTGTTGATCATCGTAGCCGGGGTCCTCTTTCAGCTGGCGTATCAGGTCTCTGTCCAGCAGGTCTTCATTGTAGTCTTCGAACGCCATTTCCCCTACCGAGATAATGGTCCATTTGATACATTCAATGGTGGGTGTATCAGGATTAGCCCGTCGCCATTCGCGGAAAGTGGCCAACGCTTCATCTCCTTCGTCTGACCCGAAGGGCGCCAGTTCATCTGCGCAATCCCAGAAAAAGTCATCTGTGATCAGCGCAATGGCTCTCGGGTGTGCATGTTCTTTATCGATGCCATAAATTTCTTCATCCATATATGTGTTTTTACTACGCTTTCCCCCAGCCTTCGGCATTGGAACAGCTTTCGATGTTGTGCACCGTATACCGTTCAAACTCCTCGGCAAACAATTCCTGGTAAACGATGTAGCCGATAAACCCTACAATTTCTGCTTCCGCATCGCAGGTAGCTTTGGAAGGATGCTCTTCAATCATCTCATAATACGTTTTCCCCATCCCTACAATAAAGCACCTGCAATAAAGAAAACCATCGTCTGATCCGTCTGTATAGGCCTGGATATCTTTCCGGTCTATCTGAAACAATTTCTGTTCCATGATATGATTAAATGCTGTCAGCTGCTCCTTGTCAAGACCCCGTAAAATATCGCGGATATTATTGGTGATAGCACCATAAACTTCCCCGGTAAGATCTTCAATCAGGATGGCATCATTGGTTCTCAGGACATTGTTTCTCATTTCCAGTAAAGCCGGAGAAGCTGCCCATGCGTCTTCAATAATCTGCCAGAATTTAAAATCATTCATAAGATTAAAAATTAATGATCATCAGGAATTAAGTGTAATATATGCACATGAAACGCAGTGTAAATGCGTAGTAATTTCCCTGTTATTTCCTTATATCCAAACCAGCGAAATAGCGGCTGACAGCCGTTACAATGGCGCCTATATCTGCATGATAAAATCCTTCAGCATTCATACATCCGCATTCCACTATAAAAAGCTCCTCACCGCATAAACAGACATCCATTACAAAAACATCATGCGGTGTATACTCAGCACAACGGTTTTCTGCAAACGTGATAACTTCTTCCGGACAACCCCGCTCTTTCGTCAGCTTAAAATCCGTACGGTATTTCGAAGCAGCAACTACTTTTCCCTCCACGATCCACAAACGCCATTCATAACGGATCTGCCAGGGATCCGATACTACAATGGCACTATCAGGCGAGAGGTTCGTATTTTCCACCATTTTTAACTGCTCGTACCATCGGCTGATTTCCCCGAACGACTTTATTTCTCCTGAGAAAGATTTGCTGTCATCATCCGGCCGGATAAAAAATAGTTGCTCAGGTAAAACATCCCGGCTCATCAACTCCTCAAAAGTGGTGATCACTGCACCGTAGTTCAACATATATTTACCCCAACGCTGAAAATAATTCCCTATAGAAAAACGCGCTTCATCAAAAAAAAGTCCTGTTTTCAATTCCTGGTCCGTCGCTGCCAAATTGCAAAAAGTCGTTGAGCCATAAATGATACTTCTGCGACTGGTATCAAAAACAGGGAGATCAGGAGAAAACGGAATAATGTCTATAGCCTGAAAATAAATTCCTGCTTCTTCACAGGACAACCGTAAATTATTAAAGTCTGCGACGTGGGTCAGATTCCGCTGAACCACCCATTGAATTCCGGGGCTAAAAGTTGGCATACCTTGAAAATACACAATAATTTCCTTACTTAAAAAAACACCTTCCTCCCTTCTCCCTCCCGTATAAATTATTTTATTATTAAATCCCGGTCCCCTAAATTTACTATGTCTATTGCCCTGTAAAGGGTACAAAACTTTGAACTTTGTCAAACATTTCCCTGATAGATGAACATGATTTGTTGCAACAAGTGGCCACGGGTGACGGGGACGCCTATACCCTCCTGTTCCGTCATTACAGCGGGCAGGTGTATGAAGTAGCCATGCTCTACGTGAAAGACAATAGCCTCGCCCGGGAAATTGTGCAGGAAGTATTTATGAAAGTCTGGCTCAAACGGGGCGATATGAACCAGGTAAAACAGTTCAAAGACTATCTCTTTATCCTGACACGCAATCACATCTACGATGGATTCAAAAAGCAGGTAGTGAGGCTGAAAGCCTACGATTTCCACCTGAAAAACCAACCCGAAGCGCAGAACGATACCGATCACCTGCTGCTGCAGCGGGAATACGACGATATTCTTCATAAGGCGGTATCCGGACTTCCCCCGGAACGCAGAAAAGTGTACCTCGCCCGGAAACAGGGCTGGAGCAATGAGGAGGTATCGCAGCAACTGAATATCTCTGTGCACACCGTAAAAAAGCAGATGAGCCTGGCCCTTCATGCCGTGCGTGCCTTTGTAAAGGCCCGTTTACAAAATGACATTATCCCCATATTGTTGCTGCTGCTCACTTTCCGGAAATAATCCGTCTTGAAAAAAAATTTTCAGACAGGATACTCCTTTTTATTTCGCCGCTCGTCTTTATCTACATCAACCTGTCAAAACGCTGATAATGTCCACAACGGAAGTACAGTTATTACTTGAAAAATACAAGAATGGCCAGATCAGCCAGGAGGAATTGCTGCGTTTACAGGAAATGGTAACCGGCAATGACTACGAACCGGAGATCAAAGCCGATATTATGCAAACATTGCATAATACCGCGCCGCAAAGCAACTGGGCAACCGGGGAAGGGGAAGAGATCCTGCAAAGGATCCTCCAATCGCCAGGACGCAGAACGCATATCCGGTATCTTAAACAATATGCTGCGGCAGCAGCCATATTGGGCGCCGCTTTACTGGCAGGCGGATTTTACCTGAGTCGGGTACGGCATTCCGCCCCCGTGGCGATGCAAAAGCATCCACCGCTGGCGCCGGGTGGTAACAAGGCCATGCTGGTGCTTGCCGATGGCAGTACTATTCCGCTGGACAGCGCCAACACCGGCAACCTCGCCAAACAGGGCGATGCCCGTATCACCAACTCCGGTCAGGGGCTGGCGTATGAAGCAGAAGGCGCGGGCGCCGCAGTGGTATATAATACAGTTGTCACCCCCCGGGGAGGCCAATACCAGCTTACCCTGGCAGACGGCAGTAAGGTATGGCTGAATGCTTCCAGCAGTATCCGCTTCCCTACCGCCTTTGCCGAAAAAGAAAGACTGGTGGAGATTTCCGGAGAAGGGTACTTCCAGGTAGCTCCCAATGCACAGCAACCATTCCGGGTGAAAGTAAAAGGCCAGTCGGACATGGAGGTAAAGGTGCTGGGTACCAGCTTTAATATTATGGCTTACGCCGATGAACAAACGATTACGACTACCCTGGAATCAGGAGCTGTTCAACTGGTGCACGGCAACGTGAAAAGTCTCCTGCAACCCGGCTTTGATGGTAGCCTGGCTCCCGGAAACGACAACTTCCAGATCGGAGAGGCAGATATGGAACAGGCACTGGCCTGGAAAGAAGGAAAATTCAGGTTCCGCAATACGAGCATACAAACCATTATGCGCCAGATGGCCAGATGGTATAATATAGAGGTCTCCTACGAAGGCGATCTGTCGGATATACGATTAACCGGGATCATTTCCCGCAGAGAGAATGCAGCTGCTTTATTAAAGATTTTATCATCAACAAAACGGGTTCACTTTGACATTAACGACAACAGGATCCTCGTAAAACCAACCGATCCGCAGTAATCAACACGCTATTTGTCCACTTATGAATTGATCATCTAAAACTTTTTAGGTTATGAAGACGTAACTAATTCCACTGCCGGTTGTAAAAAAACCGGAAGCATTGCAGTGCTCCCGGCTATAGAAGGCAACCCAACTCCCTGAATCATTTAGAAAATTGAATTATTAAGCCAACAACACAAAAGTATGGAACTACTTGGTACTTGCAAAGTCCCCGGGAAAGGAGGACGTATGCAAAGAAAATTACTGTTAATTATGCGGTTAACTGCAATACTGACTTTGTTATTCACCTTACATCTGAGCGCCAAAACATTCTCTCAGTCTGTTACCATCAAGGGGAAACGTCTTCCTCTCTACGATGTTTTCAACAGCATCAGCCGCCAGACAGGTTACGAATTCGTTTATGACGAGAAATTACTGGAGAAAGCTCCCCCGGTAAATCTTAACATGAGCCAGGCCACACTCACAGAAGTGCTGAACGCCTGCCTGAACAATAAATTATATAACTATAATATCATTGACAAAACCATCGTGATCAGCCCCAGGTCTCAGCCGGCAGTTGCTCCCGTAGTGCAGGCCGCTCCCATACAGGGTAAAGTGACCGGCAATGATGGCCAGCCGCTGCAAGGTGTGTCTATCCAGATAAAGGGCACTACCCGTGGTACGCTCACCAATGCAACAGGTGGGTTTACCTTACAGGCCAATCCTGGTGATATACTGATTGTCAGCATCCTTGGCTACGAAACCAAAACGGTGACAGTAGGCAGCGACGCCAATATCAACATCACCCTGGCCGTACAGGACGCCCAGCTGGGCGCTGTAGTGGTAACAGCCCTCGGTATTAAAAGAACCGAAAAATCCATTACCTACTCTACCCAGCAACTGGATGGACTGGAATTGACCAAAGCGAAAGATGCCAACCTGGTAAACACCCTGAATGGTAAAGTAGCCGGTCTGACTATCTCCTCCAGCGCTTCCGGTGTAGGTGGTTCTGCTAAAGTAATCCTGCGTGGTAGCAAATCAGGTCTTGGTAGCAACCAGGCCCTGTATGTGATTGATGGTGTGCCTATGAATAACACCCTCACCACGCAACCCGGTAGTATCTACGGTGGTAGCAGTTCCTACGATGGTGGCGATCCGATCTCCAACCTCAATCCGGAAGATATTGAAAGCATTTCCGTGCTGAAAGGAGCTTCTGCTGCTGCTTTATATGGCAGCCAGGGCGCCAATGGGGTTATTATTGTGACTACCAAAAGCGGAAAAGCCGGTCGTACCGTAATCAATATTTCCTCTGGCTTCAACATGAGCCAGGCGGCTTACAAACCGGATTTCCAGAATAACTACGGACAATCTGCCGATCCCACTACCAAAAGCTGGGGCGCCAAGATCAACGGAGCTGCGGACAATGTATCTGACTTCCTGCAAACCGGCACCAACTTTACTAATGCCATCAGTCTCGCCGGTGGCTCAGAGAAAGCACAAAGCTATTTCTCCTATGCCAACACCTCTGCCAGAGGACTGGAAGCAGGTAATAAATTAGGTCGTCATAACCTGAGCTTTAAAGAAACGGGGCATTTTCTGAATGATAAACTCACTGCTTCTGCTGACGTGAATTACATGACACAGAAAATTGACAATACGCCTTTATCCGGTTTTTATTTCAACCCACTCACCGGTTTATACCTGTTCCCACGTGGAAAAGATATCAGCCCATACCGCGATCATTTTGAAATCCCTGACCCATCCCGGAATAACCTGATGGTACAGAACTGGCCTTTTTCAGAAGATCTTCAGCAGAATCCATGGTGGATATTAAACCGCAATACCAATAGTCTGAGCCGCAACAGATTACTCCTGAATGCCAACCTGAAATATGATATCAATAGCTGGTTGAATGTACAGGGAAGAGGAAGCATTGACCGTATCAATGATGTGTATGAGCAGAAAATCTATGCAGGTACACAAGCGACGCTGGCTTCCAAAAACGGCGGTTACAACTACAACAACAATACCACCACACAACAATACGGAGACCTGATTGCCAACTTCAATATTCCGGCCAATGACTTCCATTTCACCGGCCTGGTGGGTGGAAGTATCCGGGATGTGAAAACGAACGGCGACTACATCGTAGCAGGACAGGAAGGCTTATATCTCCCTAATATCTTTACGATACAAAACATCAAAACACTCAATGCACGTAATTCCGGTACCTTACAGAATAAACACAGTCAGTGGCAGTCTGTATTTGGTAGCGTGAATATCTCTTATAAAGACTGGGCTTACCTGGATCTGACGGCTCGTAACGACTGGGCTTCCAACCTGGCGTTTACCAACCAGCTTTCCTACTTCTACCCTTCTGCAGGTTTGAATGTGATCCTGAGCAGCCTGTTGAAAATGCCTGCTGCTATTACATACAGTAAGATCCGTGGTTCATACGCCATCGTAGGTAATTCTCCGCTGGCATACCAGAGTAATGCTCCCGATAACCTGCTGATCACCGGCGGTAATGTATCTGTGAGAACGGCTGGTCCTTTCAACAACCTGAAACCAGAGAAAACAAAATCACTGGAATTGGGTACGGAATGGCGCTTTTTCGACAGCCGTCTGAGTGTAGACCTGACTTACTACAAGACCAATACCACTAACCAGACCATGGAAATTGCGGCACCGAATGCCACCTTGTATAATACCTACTTCATCAATGCAGGTAATATCCAGAACCAGGGCGTAGAAGCAATGATCCGTTATGATGTGCTGAGAAATACCAAACTGAAATGGAATACAGCACTGAACTACGCCGTAAACGATAACAGGATTATTTCCCTGTCGCCGTTTGTAGACCGTTTCAGTCTGACCGGCGACGGCACCGGCGCCAACTATGCTTCCCAGTTTAAAGTGGGTGGTTCCTTTGGCGACATTTATGGTACTGTGTTAAAACGTGATAACCAGGGCCGGGTAATTATCAGCAATGGTGCGCCTTCCCTGGCAGATGGCCAGATGCAATACCTGGGTAATGCCAATACCAAATGGCAGCTCGGCTGGAGCAACAATTTCGCTTTCAACAACTTCACTTTATCCTTCCTGATCGACGGCAAATTCGGCGGACAGGTAATGTCTGTAACCCAGTCCCTGATGGATGGCTATGGCGTATCTGCTGCATCCGGCGCCGCCCGCGATGCAGGTGGTGTTACTGTAAATGGTGTTGACGAAAACGGACAGGCAGTTACGAAAGTAGATGCCCAGAAATGGTACGATGTAGTAGGCGGCAGAACCGGCGCTTCCGGCGAATATATGTACAGCGCTACCACTATAAGATTGAGAGAAGCGGCCCTGGGTTATACCATTCCGCTGAAAAGCAATGTGGTGAAAGCATTAAAGGTATCTGCCACCGGCCGTAACCTGTTCTACTTCTCAAAGAAAGCACCATTTGATCCGGAGCAGACCATGTCTACCTCCAACGGACTTAGCGGAGTGGATGTATTTATGTTACCAGCCAGCCGTAGTTATGGTCTGACTTTAAATGCCACTTTCTAATCATTTACCGCAAAACTGAAAACGATGAAACTGAATAATAACATGAAGCGTTACAGATCTGGTTTGCTGGTGGCCGCTGCCGCCCTGGTAACCGGGATGAGTGCATGTACCAAAAACTTTGAACTTTATAATACAGATAATACAGGCGTCACCGATGGTCAGCTGGGACCGGATTTCAACTCTCTCGGATTGTATCTCAAATCCGCACAGATGTCCATCCTCAACTTTTCCGGTGGTGGAGATCCCAACTCCTACCAGGTACAGCAAAACCTGAATGCAGATTGCTTTTCCGGCTATTTTATGACGCCAAATCCATTCAGCAGTTCCAACAATACCAACTATGGCCTGGTACCTGGCTGGAATGGGGAAGCCTATAAAGTAGGTTATCTGAATGTAATGTCGCCTGTAGCAAAACTGCAGAAAAGCGGTATCGACAAGAACTTCCCGGCCGTATGGGCCGTGGCACAGGTAGTGCAGGTAACTGCCATGAGCCGCGTAACAGACATTTACGGTCCTATTCCGTATAGCCATGTAGGTGAAGGTGGTTCTACTGTTCCGTATGATAGCCAGCAGGATATTTACAAACAATTTTTCCTGCAGTTGGACAATGCAGCAGCAAGTCTGCGTGCACAGATCAACGGAGGCGCTGCATTACCATTCGACTTCTCCGGTTTCGATGTAGTATACAGCGGCAATTTTGCACAGTGGCTGCGTTACACCAACTCTCTGCGTTTACGCCTGGCAATGCATATTTCTAAAGTTCCGGCTGCTGCCGCACTGGCCAAATCGGAAGCAGAAAAAGCGCTGGATCCGGCCAACGGCGGTATTATTACCGATAATGCCGATAACATGACCGTAAAAGTATTGGGAGATTTTACCAATCCACTGGTGTTCATTGCAAAGAACTGGGCAGACATCCGTATCGGCGCCTCCATACAGTGTTACCTGACAGGCTATAACGATCCGCGCGTTTCCCGTTATATGGATAAGGCCACAGATGCAGATCCTGCGCTGAAAGGTAAATATGTAGGCATCCGCATCGGTAGCCAGGTAGATAAGCCTAAATATCAGACTTATTCTTCCCTGAATACGGAAGATGGCGCCAACCCTGCCTTTAACCTGAAAACATCCATGCAGGTAATGACTGCTGCAGAAGTATATTTCCTGCGGGCAGAAGCCGCATTAAACGGCTGGAACAACGCCGGCGGTAGTGCGCAACAACTGTACGAACAGGGTGTAAACACTTCTATGGCACAGTGGCAGGTAAGCGCACCAGGTTATCTAAACAATGATACCAGCGTAGTAGCTACTTACGTAGATCCCAAAAACAAGGATAATAATTTCACCATCAAAAACCCCATTACCATTAAATGGAATGAGGCGGCTTCTCCGGCACAAAAACTGGAACGTGTGATCACCCAGAAATGGATGGCGATGTTCCCCGAAGGTCAGGAAGCATGGACGGAATTCCGCCGTACCGGTTATCCTAAACTGTTCCCTGTTGTAAACAACAAAAGCGGGAATACCATTTCTACTGATCTGCAGATCCGCAGACTGCCGTTCCCACAGAATGAATACAACACCAACCCTGCTACTGTTGCAGATGCGGTGAAACTGTTAAACGGACCAGACAATGGCGGTACTCCACTCTGGTGGGATACCCGTCAATAAAAGTATACATTTCTCCGGTGGCTGGCAGTTTCCAGCCACCGGATTTATCACGATATCTGAAGTTAACCTGCGCATCGTTTGTTATAAGAGCCACCAGACTGGAAAACCCGTAACCAAAATTTGAACCCGGATTCTTAATCCTCTAAACATTCTGTTATGAAAACACAATTTCACCCCTTGCGGCTACTGGCCGCAGGAACGGCGTGTGCGATCCTCCTTTTCAACACCGCCTGTCAGAAAGAAAAACAAACCGCTATCGATGCCCTTAACGCGGGCAAAACTGCTGCCACCGGCGCCAGTGTACAATCCGTCACTAAAACCGGCGGTATCTCCGTTTGCTATGTGGAAGTAAACAGCAATTCCCTGCTGAATACCGGCAAATACACGCTTACCACCGGCGGCCAGCAACTATTTGATATTGCCATCATCTTTGCCGCCAATATCAACTACAACACCACCACGCACACTGCTGTGCTCTACAACAATCCAAATGTAGCCAATGTACTGACCAACAGGGCCACACAGATCGTTCCCCTCCAGAACAAAGGCATGAAAGTGTTGCTGTCAATCCTCGGTAATCACCAGGGCGCCGGCTTCTGCAATTTTACCAGCCGCACTGCCGCCCGCGCATTTGCACAACAACTCAGCAACGCTGTTACGCAATACAACCTCGACGGTATTGATTTTGACGACGAGTATGCTGACTATGGCAACAACGGCACCACACAGCCCAACGACAGTTCCTTCGTGATGCTCGTAGATGAATTGCGAAAACTGATGCCGTCAAAAATTATTTCTTTCTACTACTACGGCCCGGCAGCATCGCGGCTTTCCTGGGGTGGTAAAAAAGTGGGAGATTTTGCTAACTACAGCTGGAATGCGATCTACGGTAGCTATTCCGTACCTAACGTAGCCGGTTTAACAAAAAGCCAGTTAGGCCCCGCAGCAGTGGATATTCAGAGTACCAGTCAGAGCACCGCGAATTCACTGGCTACGCAAACGAAGAACAATGGTTATGGCGTGTATCTGTGGTATAATCTTACCAGCACGGATAAACATGTGTATTTTTCGGGGGTGTCGAATATTTTGTATGGTAGTAATGTGACGTATACGCCGTGACCTGTAGGGGCTGATCTTTCAAGATCAGCCCCTTTTAAACGACTGACCATAACACTGTTTATTCAGGTTTTTTTTCATTGTAAGGAATCAGGTAAAATAAACTATCTAACTGAAAAGCTTGAAAATCATGAAAGCTTGAATCTGTTTTTACAATTCGATCGGGATCATTGCCTCTAAAAATAAATTGTACTGTACCTGGGCTGTATTTTATATACCTTAAATCACAATCATACATTAAATCCTGTAGAAAATCGGCGTCATCAACATTAAGAAAAGTTACTGGAATATCAGGATTAGGTTTAATGGAATCACATTGTTGCCAAAACTGTTTACCTGTATAGGTGAATATAAATGAGTAACAGGTAGGTACTCTTTTGATAAGAAAACTTTTAAGATTGGCTGCTCTTGTAAAGCGCTCTTTATTTCCGTTAAATACCAGTGCTGTCTGTCCTCGTTCTTCACACGAAGTCAAGATGCAGGCAATAGAAAACCCTATACTATTGATAATATTTGTAAATTTCATAGCTATACATCGGATTAACAGCTGTGCAGAACTTTTGGATTTTGGAAGCAGCACGGTCGTTGTATGCACCGGACCACCCCAAAAGAGCAGTCCGGTACTATTTATTTACTTTATACTCTCCCCCCTCGCCGATAACCGGAACCAGTCTTTCGCATACGGCTTCAATATATCCGTAGCCGCAGAAGGCCCCCAGGTACCCGCTTTATACAGGTGTAATTGTTTGGCAGGATATTTCTTCCAGGCATCTACTATCGGCATCACTACTTTCCAGGCAGCTTCTACCTGGTCGGCCCTCATAAAGAGTGTGGTATTGCCATCCAGCACATCCAGCAGCAAAGCTTCATATGCTTCCGGAATTGTTTCTGTGTAGGATTCCTGGTAGGTGAAGTCCATTTCCACCGGTTTCAGTTTCATTTTCAGGCCGGGCACTTTACTTTCAAACAGCAGGCTGATTTCCAGTTCCGGTTGAATGCTGATGATCAGGCGGTTGGGCGTAATATCATCTTTGAAGATCTTATTTGGAGCATCCTTGAACTGTACTACGATCACGGACGATTGTACCGGCATCGACTTACCGGTGCGTAAAAAGAAAGGAACACCTTTCCAGCGGTCGTTGTCGATGAACAGCCGCGCGGCCACAAACGTTTCGGTGTTGGAGGCGGGTTGTACGTGTTCTTCTTTGCGGTACGACAAACGGGGTGTACCATGTACATTGCCGGCGGTATACTGCCCACGGATCACGTTTTTAAATACCTGTGCCGGTGTGTAGGGCCGTATATCTTTCAGTACTTTGGTTTTGGAGTCGCGGATCAGTTCTGACTTGTAGAACTTCGGACAATCCATCGCCACAATACACAACAGCTGTAACAGGTGATTCTGCACCATGTCGCGCAGGGCGCCGGCGCCATCATAGTAGCCGCCGCGTTTGCCCACGCCCACTTCTTCGGCCACGCTGATCTGAACGTGGTCTACGAAGTCTTTGTTCCATAGTGGTTCAAATACGTAGTTGGCGAAACGGAAGGCCATAATGTTCTGTACGGCTTCCTTACCCAGGTAGTGGTCAATGCGGTAGATCTGTTGCTCCGCAAAGCGTTTGGTGAGAAAACGGTTGAGCTTTTTGGCGGTGTCCAGGTCAGTGCCAAAAGGTTTTTCCACCACGATACGATCCAGTTCTTCGCGCAGGCAAAGTTTATGTTTATATAAGGCGTCTGCAATAATTTCTATGAACCGGGGCGCTACTGCAAAGTAAAAAATGTGGGTAGCGTTTTTCTTGTTTATTTTCTCAAAGCCGTCCAGTTTAGCCTTGAGGGCGTTGTAGGTGTCGGCTTTCAGGAAATCGCCCTGCAGGTAGCTGATATGTTTGGCAAATCCTTCCCATTCCTTCTCATCTGCCTTACCGTTACGGCTAAACGTATTGATACCATCGAGGAGATCCAGCTTGAAGGCGGCTTCGTCTTCCGGCAGGAAATCCACACAGGTAATGGTGAATACGGGCGGCAGGTGTTTGTCGGTATACAGGTTATAAAGGGCGGGAATCAGTTTTCTTTTAGTCAGATCCCCTTTGGCGCCGAAGATGGTAATGGCGGTGGGGAGTGTTTTTCCAGTTTTCATCTAAGCATCGGTTTATTCCCATGTAATTTAAGCATGAATTCCCGTAATCTGTTCATCCATTTTCCATGAATTACCTCGTCCGTGCCAGTACCGCCGAGCAGATACACAGGATAATCGTCATTGGTGTAAAAATGAGCTGCTCCCATTTATTCACGGAGATGAGGTTACCGAGGGTATTCACAAAAAACAGGACACACATCACCCATAGCGAAATGGTCAGCACCAGCTGATTAGCCGGCAGCTTCATCACCTTTCTTTTCCCGAGTACAATGAGCAGAAAGCATACATTCATCAACACTGCGATCGCTTCCAGCCGGTACATCTCCATAGGCGTACGCAACTTCCCTCCCCATACAATGGAATAGGGCAGCACTTTCGTGATGATCAGGAGGTGAAAGAGGATCTGCCCGGAGAAAATGACGGCCATAGCGATCCCCGCTATTTTTGGTATACGGATGTTCATAAAAAGCGATTAACTTGTATTCTGAGCGTAATAATAGCTATATAGATGGAGAAAGCGCAAAACTATCCTGTTTATCTTAACTTAATCCGGTGGACTATCCTGGCGTTCCTTGCGTGTATCACCGTTACACAGCTTTACTTCCGTTTGATGGGAACCGGTGGCATCCGCACATTTTCCTGACGCCACCGGTAAGGAACTACTATCTAAAATCACCTAAACCCTACTAAACCAGTTAACTTTTCCCATTTTTGTATTAATATTGCCCTGCAAATCAACCATACACCCAAACGACCATTCATTTATTTCCGCTTTCCTTTCCGGCTCCGTGTCTTTGCCCTTGCAGTACCAGGTTAGCTATTGATCACCGTTATTCAAAAAAATGAACAACGCATCCCTTATGCAAAGAAAACTATTGGCCGCAGCACTATTAATGGGCCTTACGACACAATTGTCTGCACAAATTCAGAAAGACAGCAGCCGGGTATTTACCCTGGGAGAAGTGGTTTCTTATGCACACCGCTCCGACTCTGCCAGTACGGTTTCCATGGAACAGCTCCGGCAGTTTCACCGGCTAAATGTATCTACTGCACTGAACCTCCTGCCAGGTATCAGCCAGTCGAACGTTGGTCCCCGGAACGAATCCATGATCTATCTCCGGGGCTTCGATCTCCGGCAAACACCCGTTTTTATTGACGGCGTGCCGGTATATGTACCCTACGACGGATACGTAGATCTGGCGCGGTTCACCACTTTCAATCTATCTAAAATAGTAGTGGAAAAAGGAGGAGCTTCTGTGTTGTACGGTCCTAACACCATGGGGGGCGTTATCAATCTCATCTCCTCAAAACCGGTACATGGGCTGGAAGTAAATGCCTCCGCCGGATGGCTCAGTGGTGGCCATGAGGAAGCCATCAACATCGGCAGCCGGATGAAAAAATTCTACCTGCAGGCGGATTTATCGAGATACCAGCGCGATTATTATAACCTGTCCAACGATTTTAAAAGTACAAAAACGGAAGATGGGGGTAAACGGGATAACTCCTATAACAACGACTGGCGCTATGGTTTCAAGCTGGGATATACGCCCAATGAGAAGAATGAACTGGCCATCGGCTTCTCCCACCAGGAAGGTACCAAAGGTACACCGGTATATACGGGAACGGATACACTGAATTCACTCTATAAAAGCCCCCGGTACTGGCAGTGGCCGAAGTGGAACAAGGAAAGCATCTACTTCCTTTCGAACAGCACGCTGAACACGAAAAGCTACCTGAAATCAAGGCTGTTCTTCGACCGCTTTATCAACGTGCTGAAAAGCTTCGATGATGCGACCTACACCACGCAGAAAAAGCCCTATGCCTTTACCAGTAACTATAATGACTATACGTTTGGTGGCAATATCGAATACGGCTACACG
The DNA here is from genome assembly GCF_900110835.1 of Chitinophaga arvensicola. Taxonomy (GTDB): domain Bacteria; phylum Bacteroidota; class Bacteroidia; order Chitinophagales; family Chitinophagaceae; genus Chitinophaga; species Chitinophaga arvensicola. The sequence goes on along the minus strand of NZ_FOJG01000001.1, from coordinate 2,663,799 downwards.
CTGTCGGCTGCCAATAGCCTGAAAGCTGCCGTACACTTCAAACAGGATGTACACCGTGAACATAACGAAGGTGAACCGGAGAGAAAAGTGGCGGATAATACCTTTTCCGCAGGCGTTACAGACCGGCACGAATTTGACACGCACTGGTCGCTCGAAGGTGGCGCTGCCTTCAACTACCGCCAGAGTCTGAGCGCACAGAATTATAACAGTCAGACGAAAGCCATCACCGACTTCCCCTCCAACAACAGCGCAGCATTGAATGCACAGTTAAAACTGGGGTATGCGTTTAACAACAATCGCGGATTAACCTTATCGGTAGACCGTATGACCCGCTTTGCCACCATCAAGGACCGCTACTCCTATAAACTGGGTACCGCTATTCCCAATCCTGACCTGCCCCCCGAGAACACGCTGAATTTCGGACTGCAATACCATGATACGCAGCTGCATAACATCACGCTGGATGGAGGTCTTTTTTACAACCGTATCCAGGATGTGATCCAGCAGGTGAACAACGTAGTGTATGATACTACTAAAAAACAATGGTTGTCGCAATCGCAGAACAAAGGCAGGGCGGCCTTTTACGGAGCAGAAGCCGCCATTACCTGGCACGTGACCACCGACTTCACCGCCGGCGCCAATTATACCTTTATCAAGCGTAAGAACCTCGATAATCCTAACCTCCATTTTACCGATGTGCCGGAGCATAAAGCGATGGGCTGGCTTCAGTATCATATTTCACGGTTCGACGGATTGCTCAGCGGAGAGTACAATGCCGACCGTTACAGCACCAGTTATGGTACTTCGGTACCGGGTTTCTTCCTGTTAAATGCCAGTGTTACCGTGAAGGTCACCAACTGGCTGAAAGTGCAGGGTGGTGTTAATAATATTTTCGACAAAAATTACATGCTCACAGAAGGTTATCCCGAGCAGGGCCGGAATTACTTTGCCAGGGTGTTATTCAATTATTCCTATTTTTAGGGAGATGAAAAAATGCTGGTGGCTCATATGGTCCGGTGTGTTGGCCCTTTCCTTCTTAAGCGGCAGGGTATCCTATGCCCCGCAGCCTTATGTGCTGGAATATCCCGCCAGTTTTGGCCACCGGATCAATACGCCCGCAGATAACCCGCTGACGAAAGAAGGCGTTTATTTAGGCCGGCTGCTGTTTTACGAAAAACAGCTGTCGGCCGGGAATAAAATTTCCTGCGGCACCTGTCATGAGCAACAGCGTGCTTTTACAGACGGGAAAACTTTCAGCACCGGTGTAGACGATGTACCTACGGACCGCAATGCCATGTCGCTCGTAAACCTGCTCTGGGTACGCAATTTCTTCTGGGATGGACGTGCCCCCGGACTGGAGCTGCAAGCCATAACGCCGCTCACAGCCCCGCATGAAATGGGGCAGCCACTGGAAGTAGCCGCTCAGAAGTTACAGCAGTCAACGCTATATCCCGGTCTTTTCAACGCAGCGTTTGGCAGCGATCAGATCAGCGGCGACCGGATCACCAAAGCGCTGGCACAATTTGAACGGACCTTGATTTCCGCTGATTCGCGGTATGATCAATACCTGGAAGGACGCTATCAGCCAGATAGCGCCGCATTGAGAGGGCTGCAATTATTTTCCACAGCGCCTGCGCCGGAAAAGAAGATCCGTGGCGCCAACTGTACACATTGTCATGGCGGACCGAAGTTCTACATAGAACTATATCACAACAACGGGCTGGATAGTCTGCCCAGGGATGCCGGGCGGGAAAAACAGACCGGCGTAGCGGCCGACCGTGGCCGGTTCCGGGTACCCACGTTGCGCAATATTGCATTAACAGCGCCTTATATGCACGATGGCCGGTTCAACAGCCTGGAGGAAGTACTGGATCATTACAGTGAGCATATCGTGAGCAGCGCATCACTCAGCCCTGTATTACGGCAAACGTCCAACGAAGCTGGCGGCAATTCCCTGCGGCTTACAAAACGGGAACAAAAAGATATCATTGCGTTTTTACACCTGCTTACCGACTCGTCATTCATCAACAATCCGAATTTCTCCAATCCTTTCAATTAAACAATATGTTATACAAACTCGCAGCCGGTTTACTGATCAGTGCCTTCATGGCTACCACAGCTTTTGGGCAAACTATTTCCGTGGAAGGGGAAGTGACCACGCCTTTAAAACTGAGTGTGGCCGATATCGCCAAAATGAAAAAAACGGAAGTGACAGCCGCAGACCGCGATGGTAAAACACATCGTTATTCCGGTGTGCCGGTTACCGATATCCTGCAACAGGCCGGCGTTACGCTGGGTGCGCAGCTGAGAGGTGAAAATATGGCGAAATACCTGCTGGTGAAATCGGGCGATGGATATGAAGTATTGTTTTCACTGGCGGAACTGGATGCCGCCTTTACAGACCGCGTGGTGATCCTGGCCGACCAGGTAGATGGAAAGCCGTTGCCCGATGGGAAAGGACCTTTCCGGATCGTGGTGCCTGGTGAAAAGAAACCGGCGAGATGGATCTGGGAGGTAACGACGATGACTGTACGATTTGCAAAAGACTAGCTATTTCCGCTTATTCAGTTTCGATGCCCTCACAGCAAGGAAATCCTGGAAAGCGCTGTTCAGTTCTTCAAACAGCTGCATGGCATGAATACCTTCGGGGGTGAGCAGCGCGCCACCTCCGTTCTTCCCTCCTCTCTCAAATATCACCAGCGGCTGGCTGGTGCGTTTATTCATTTGGTCCACAAAATCCCAGGCCTGGCGGTAGGAAATCTTCATAGCGGTTGCCGCTTTTCTCAAAGATCCCAGTTCACTGATTTTCTGTAATAACTCCATTCGGCCGTAACCCAGGAAGGGGCCTTCCTCTGTTTCAATCCATATGCGTCCGTTTGCGATGAGTGTCATTGCCCGATGTTTGTTCAAAGATAGCCGGTAGCCGGTTATTATTTTTTACGAAAAGCGGTAGTAAAATAATATTTTATTTTATGTTATATTACAGATACACGCAATAGAGATCTTTCAAATGACACAAAACAAGGGCTTAAAGAAAACACTGACTCCCTTTATGTTGTGGGGACTTGGAGTAGGGTACGTTATTTCAGGTATGTATTTTGGTTGGAATCTTGGCCTTGAAAAGGGCGGCACCGGAGGAATGGCCATCGCCACCGGGGTGATTATGGTGATGTATGTAACGTTTACCTTTAGTTATGCAGAACTGGCCTGCGCCATCCCCAAAGCAGGAGGAGTTTTTGACTACGCAAACAGGGCAATGGGAAAAAATATCGGCTTTATTGCCGGTATCGCCCAGGTGATTGAATTTATCCTGGCGCCTCCTGCCATCGCTTTCGCCATAGGCGCCTATTTCAACGCCTTCTTCCCCCAGGTACCTATCCTCACCAGCGCCATTGCCATCTACTTTATTTTTACCGCGCTGAATGTTTATGGTGTAAAAGCCGCAGCATCCTTTGAAGTGATCGTCACCATTTTCGCCGTGGGAGAACTGTTGCTGTTTGCCGGTTTATCACTGCCGAAATTCCAGGCCGTGCACCTTACCAGCAATGCCTTCCCGAATGGCTGGGGTGGCGCCTTTGCCGCTATTCCTTTTGCCATCTGGTTTTTCCTGGGCATTGAGGGCATTGCCAACGTAGCAGAAGAAACCAAAAATCCGCAGCGCGACATCAGTAAAGGTTTTGGATGGGCTATTCTTACACTGGCCATTCTCTGTATTTTAATATTTGTTTCCGCTACCGGTATTGCTGGCTGGGAAACCATTGTATATAAAAACGGCATCAGCGGGGAAACCTCCGATTCGCCATTACCACTGGCATTGGCGAAGATCACCGGAAGCAACCATCCCATGTATCACCTGCTGATCACGGTAGGTTTATTCGGGCTGGTAGCATCGTTTCATGGGTTGATCCTGGCAGCAGGACGCTCTACCTTTGAAATGGGACGGGTACACAATCTCCCTCCCTTCCTCGGAAAAATTTCTTCCCGCTTTCATACACCCGCGAATGCTTTACTTGGTAATATGGTGATCGGAATACTGGCGCTGCTTTCCGGGAAAACGGCCGAAATCATCGTGGTATCGGTGTTTGGAGCGCTTACCCTGTATATCATTTCCATGGTGTCTATTATCATCCTGAGAAAAAGAGAACCAGATTTACCGCGCCCGTTCCGCGTGGCTTTTTATCCGGCATTTCCTGTAATTTCATTGGCGATAGCCACCGTATCTATTATTGCCATGTTCCTGTATAACCTGGAACTGGGCCTGATCTATTTCTCCCTGCTGGCTGTTTCCTTTTTGTTGTACAAAATTTTTAAACCGGCTCACACATGACAACTTCCGAAATATTAACGTATGTAAAAAATCATCCGTCGGGTAAGGTGAAAGTGGCGGTAGCAGATATTGACGGCGTATTGAGAGGTAAATACATTGCAGCGGAAAAGCTGGTGTCCGTGATGGAAAGCAAACTGGGCTTCTGCGATGTTACCTTTGGCTGGGACATGGGCGATACGGTATATGACAACGTAAAATTTACCGGCTGGCATACCGGTTACCCGGATGCACAGGTAAAAATTGACCTGTCTACCTTCCGTAAAATTCCCTGGGAAAATAATGTCCCTTTTTTCCTGGGAGATTTTGTACTCCCGGATAACACGGCGGTGTATGCCTGTCCCAGGCAGCTACTGAAGAAAGTGCTGGCAGATGCTACCCAACAGGGATATGTGCCTTATTTCTCACAGGAATTTGAATGGTTTAACTTTACAGAAACACCGGATACGGCCCATGAGAAAAACTTCCGTGATCTCACGCCTTTATCGCCAGGTATGTTTGGTTATTCCATCCTGCGCAGTGCGTTAAAGAATGAATACATGAGCAGTCTGTTTGAACAGCTCGTAAAATTTGATATCCCGGTAGAGGGATTACACACCGAAACAGGACCGGGTGTGTATGAAGCAGCTATTAAATACGGTCCCATTCTACAGGCCGCAGATCAGGCCGTACTATTTAAAACAGCCGTAAAGGAAATTGCCTATAAACATGGTGTAATGGCTACTTTCATGGCCAAAATCCATGAAAGTTTGCCTGGTTGCAGCGGACATGTGCATCAAAGCCTATGGGACGCCGACAGCAAAAAGAATTTATTTCATGATGATACCGACGAACACAAAATGAGTGGCATTATGAAAAGTTATATCGCCGGGCAATTGTATTGCCTGCCTTTTATTTTACCGATGATAGCGCCTACGATCAACAGCTACAAACGATTGGTAGAAGGCGCCTGGGCACCCACCACACTCACCTGGGGCATCGATAACAGAACCGTGGCGCTCAGGGCGCTTCCAGGCCATGTAAAAGCCTCCCGGCTGGAAACACGGGTGGTGGGATCAGATACCAATCCTTACCTCGCATTAGCCGCCTGCCTGGCAGCAGGACTGTATGGCGTAAAAAATAAATTGTCGCTCGAAAAAGAAATGACCACCGGCAATGGGTACAAAGACACGTCGAATGGTGTATTACCACAGAACCTTCATGTGGCCACACAGCAAATGAAGACCTCCGCATTAGCGAAAGAATTATTCGGAGAAGACTTTGTGGAGCATTTCACGTTGACCAGGGAATGGGAATGGCGGCAATACGCCAAAGCGGTGACCGACTGGGAATTGAAAAGATATTTTGAAATCATTTAAGCAGCAGTATATGGCATTTCAGTATAATTTTCCTACTACGATCCGTTTCGGTGCAGGTGTGATCAGTGAATTACCTGCCTACCTGCAAAAGAACGGCTTATCACGTCCGATGATCGTGACCGATCCGGTGATAGCAGGACTATCCTTTTTTAAAAAGATTGTACAGGACTTGCAGGCGCATTCCCTGTCGGTGGAAGTATTCAGCGACATTCACAAGAACCCGGTAAAAAGTGACGTGTATAAAGGCACCGATCTATGGGACGCCACGGATCGCGACAGCATCATTGGCATTGGCGGTGGCGCCGCACTGGATGTAGCCAGGGCCATCGTACTGCGGGTACATCACCGGGAAGACCTCTTCAAATACGATGACCTGATTGGCGGTGATATTTATGTAACAAACGATGTACCTCATTTTATTACGGTACCCACTACTGCCGGCACCGGCAGTGAAGTTGGCAGAAGTGCCATTATTGCCGACGATGAAACGCATCAGAAAAAAATCCTGTTTTCACCGAAACTGATGGCGAAAATAGTATTTGCAGATCCGTTACTTACCATGGAACTTCCGCCCTTTATCACAGCGGCTACGGGCATGGATGCACTCACGCATAACATGGAAGCATTCCTGGCAAAGAATCCACATCCCTTGTGTGATGGCATTGCCCTGGAAGGGATCTATCTCATAAAAAATTCACTGGAAAAAGCGACCAACAACCCGGATATAGAAAGCAGGAGCAACATGCTGATGGCATCTATGATGGGCGCCATTGCTTTCCAGAAGGGATTGGGAGTGGTGCATTCCCTCGCACACCCGCTCTCGTCGCTGCTGGACACCCATCATGGGCTGGCCAACGCCGTAAATATTCCTTATGGCATGCAATTTAACATAGCCGGCTTTGAAGAAAAATTCCGCCGTATCGCCAGAACCCTGGAACTGAAAGAAGAAACCGGGGAAGCCGTTGTGCAATATCTCTTCGACTTAAATTCGAAAGTAAATATTCCGCATCACCTGAGCGATATCGGTGTAAAATCAGAACATGTGGAAACCCTGGCAGACCTGGCACTGGCAGATTTTGCACATCCCAATAATCCCAAACCGGTAAGCCGGGAAGATTTCAGACAGTTGTACCTAAATGCGCTATAGACATGAAGAAAAAGATAGGGATCAGCTACACGGAAGCCAGTTTCCCGAACTATGAAAAGTGGTTCACCCCCGAAGACCTGGGTGATGACCTGGAAGTGGTGATCCTCTCCTTTCTGACCAACAACGCGGACGACATCTACACCTGTGACGGCTTCGTACTCACCGGCGGCATAGATGTAATTCCTTCCTTGTACGGTGGGCAGGTGCCTTACCCGCATCAGCCGGCGGAATTCTTACCCGAACGGGATGCTTTTGAAAAAAAGATCTACGATTACTCACAACAGCGGCAAACACCTGTACTGGGTATTTGCAGGGGATTACAGTATATCAATATCCTGGAAGGCGGAAAAGTGTACGAAGACATGGGCGAAACCGCCAATAAAGTACATAAAAAAGAAGCGGCCGATAAGATCCACGGCGTTAATATCCGGAAGGATTCCTTACTTTACAATATCACCGGTATTGAACACGGGCAGGTAAACAGCGCCCATCACCAGGGCATTCCACCGGAAAACCTGGGCCACAACCTGATGGTGAGCGCTACAGCCGACAGTCCCGATGAAATGATTGAGGGCATTGAGTTCAAAGATAAAACCAACAAAGGATTTATGCTTTGTGTACAATGGCATCCGGAAAGAATGCCGGAGAAAGAAAGCAACCCGCTTTCACAACAGATAAAAAAACAATTTCTTCAAGCTGTAAGAAACTATACGATATGAGACTTTTCAATCCTGGCACCGGGCAAGTGCTTTCCATCCTCCGGGATGAACATGAAGGACAGATTATAGATAAGCTGTCGCTGTTGAAAATGGGATTAAAGAACTGGTCGAAAGTGCCATTGGCAGAGCGGATAAAAGCCATTGCACGCTTCAGCCAGCAGCTGGAAAAGAAAATAGAAAAACTCGCCGCCATACTTACTTCTGAAACAGGCAAGCCGTTACAGCAATCACGCAATGAAATCAACGGCGCCAGAACAAGGATACAGTGGATGCTGGACAACGCAGAGAAATACCTCTCGGATGAGTGGGTCACTAATACCGACGAATTAAAAGAGAAAATCTCTTACGAGCCACTGGGCATCATCTGTAATATTTCCGCCTGGAACTATCCTTACCTGGTAGGCGTGAATGTGTTTATTCCTGCGCTGCTGGCGGGCAACGTGGTACTGTACAAACCATCAGAATATGCGTGTCTTACCGGCCTGGAAATAGAAAAACTGCTGTATTACGCCGGGGTGGACCAGAATGCATTCCGTGTGGTAACCGGCGCCAAAGAGGTGGGCGAAATATTACTGAAACTGGATTTCGACGGCTACTTCTTTACCGGCTCCTACGCCACTGGTAAATATATCTATGAAAAAGTAGCGCCTAAAATGGTGCCTTGTCAGCTGGAACTGGGGGGAAAAGATCCGTTGTATGTAGCCGAAGATATTGAAGACATTGCTGCCGTTGCCGCTGCTACTGCAGATGGTGCTTTTTACAACAATGGTCAGAGTTGCTGCGCGGTAGAACGTATATACGTACACGAAAAAGTGTATGATGAATACATCGATGCGTTTGTAAAAACCGTAAAATCATGGAAGCTGGGCCTTCCTACAGACGAAGGTGTTTACTTTGGCGCTGTCACAAGACCCAGCCATTTGAAAATACTGGAAGCCCAGGTGCTGGAAGCCCGTGCTAAAGGCGCAAAATTATTACTGGGCGGACATATCATTAAACATGAAGGCGCCTATTTTGAACCTACGGTGCTCACTGATGTGGATAACAAGATGAAGATTATGCAGGAAGAAAGTTTTGGTCCGGTGATCGGGATTATGAAAGTGAGCAGCGATGAGGAAGCCATCAACCTGATGAATGATACCGAGTATGGGCTTACCGCCTCAGTATATTCCAGCAGCCGGGAACGGGCGGAAAAGATCCTTTCCCAGGTGAATTCCGGTACGGGTTACTGGAACTGTTGCGACCGGGTAACGGCGGGGTTACCATGGGCCGGCCGGAAGCATTCGGGCTTTGGTGCTACGTTGTCGCACCAGGGATTACGGGCATTTACGAAAACGAAGTCGTGGCAGATGAAAGGATAAAATCTCCAAAGGCCTCCTATTGCAGGAGGCCTTTTTCATGGTGTTATCTGCCAGGTGTCCGGCGTCTTTTTTCTGCCGGCCAGCAGGTATTCAATACTAATGGCAACACCTTTATCTTTCCAGGCGGCTAGTAAATAATTGAACATTGGTATATCCGCTTCCGTTAGCTTAACGGAGAGTTCTTTTTTGATCCTTTCGTATTTAAACAAATGCTTCCCGACTACTATCTTTGTAATAAATAAACCCACATATGCCCCCAGTTATGATTCCGGTATTACCTTGTTCTGACTTCGACGAAACTTTATTGTTCTGGAAAGCACTTGATTTCAAAAACACCTATCGCCAGGAAAAACCATATCCTTACGCGGTGATGGTAAAAAACGACTGGCAACTTCACTTCCGGCAAGAAAAGCGGCTGGATATTCACAACAATTATTGCATCAACTTATTGATCGTTTCAGATGTTGCCGCAGTACACCAGCAGTTTACACAGGCAATGAAGGCTTATCTGGGGAAAGTACCCGCTACCGGTTTGCCAAGGATCACGAGATTTAAAACAGGTCAGACCAGGTTTACGCTCACAGATATATCGGGAAATGGAATCATCGTAATCCAATCCGGTGAAGCTGATCAAAAAAACTATGAGGCATACGATAATGCTAACCTGACGCCTCTACAAAAAGCAATAGCGCTGGCCAGGCGACTCCGGGAATATAAGGAAGATGATAAAGCAGCCATTAAAACGCTGGTTACTGCTTTGAAAAAAGCAGGCAAAGAGGAAAGGGAAAATATCAACATCGCAGTTGAAATGCTTATTGATATGGATGCCGCTAACGAAAAACAATACCGTACATTGACAGCATCTTAAAAACGGAAGGCCATCTCTTTTTAAGAGATGACCTTCTGTCTAAAAGTGGATAGTTATCAAGGGGATACTTACAAATTCTTTGACAACAGCTGGATCTTCTCCTCCAGTGCCATCAGGTGTGCTTTTGTCAACGCATCTGCCGCCTGCGGAATTGCTTTTCTGATCATAGCAGTAACGGTACGGATTTCTGCGCTGGCAATGCCGGAAGCTTCTGATTCGCTGATTTCCGGTTTGGCGTCGCGGGTAATTTTGTAGAGTGCGCCTAAGTAGGCTTTCTGCATATTACGACTGTTGGCATCAATTTTCACGGAGCCGCCATTCAGGTCACTCCAGATACCTTTGCGCAACAGGGTCAGGTATTGCTCAATGCCCAGTGTTTTATCGGTACCAAAGCGACGTTCGAGCACCATCAGGTAATTGAGCCTTTTGGCATCGAGTAAACTGTTCACGGAATTTACCTGCATTTCTTCCACCCCATTCAGTTCATCCGGACCTTTTATTTTGTCGATCACTTTGGGATCTCTCAGCCAGGTGGGTGTGGTAAATACTTCTTTGTTGAAGAACTCCACGGCCGCTACCTGTTTGGCTTTGGGCGAAGGTGTATAAGCCGGGCGTGCATCGCCGTCTTCACGGATGGTATAATTGATGGCCGCAATGTTCTTGGCAACGTGTACCAGGTAACGGTGATATTGTTGTTCTACCTGGGTGAACATGGCTTTCAGCTGTTGTTGCTGACCGCCTTCTTCAAAGCTCCAGGAGCTGAGGTTGTCCATCACGCGTTTCAGGTTTTTGATGCCGAGGCTGCTCGCTTTAGCAGCATCGTCGCCCAGATCTTCTGTCTGGCAACGGGCATCATTCTGGCGGCTTTCCCCATCGCCGAACCAGAGCAGGTTATTGGCGGCGAGGCGATTGGAAATCATTTTACCCATGATCTTTTTATCTTCTTCCGCAGTGGAGGCGCCGATAAATTTGTAGCCCCATTCGATGGCCCATTTGTCGTATTCACCAATACGTGGAAACAGCAGTTCCTGCGGGATATGATCTTCCGGTTGTGCTACGTAGTTGAAACGGGCATAGTCCATAATGCTGGCAGTATGGCCATGTTTGCGCAGGTAAGCGATGTTACGGAGACTATCTACCGGCGTCTGGCTGCTGCTCCCGAAGTTATGACGCAGGCCCAGGGTATGTCCTATTTCATGGCTGGAAACGAAGCGGATCAGTTGCCCCATCAGTTCATCATCAAATTTAGCCATGCGGGCTTTCGGATCGTTGGGACCCGCCTGCACCATGTACCAGTCGTGCAGCAGTTGCATTACGTTGTGGTACCAGCCGATATGTGTCTGTATAATTTCGCCGCTACGGGGATCGTGTGTATTAGGTCCGTATGCGTTGCTGATTTCGGAAGCAAAGTAGTTGATGAAGGAATAGCGGACATCTTCCATATGCATGGTCGTATCATTTTCCGGCCATTCTTTTGCGGAGATGGCATTTTTAAACCCTGCCTGTTCAAAGGCGGCCTGCCAGTCGTTCACACCGAGGATCAGGTATTTGCGCCATTGTTTGGGTGTAGCCGGATCGATGTACAGTACAATCGGGTTGGCTGGTTCCACCAGTTCTCCTCTTTTGTAACGTTCCAGATCCTGCGGCTTTGGTTCCAGTTTCCAGCGGTTAATGAATTTACGCTGTTGTGCTTTCTGCTGCGTATCGCCGTATTCGGTGAATACGTCTGCAAAATAGCCTACGCGTTCATCGGCATATCTTCGCTGCATCGGCACTTTTGGTAATGCGATGAAAGAGGTATTGGTTTCAAGGCTGGCGGGAATACCACCTGCGAAGGCAGGAAGCCTGGCAGTACCATTCTTGGATATGGCAATTTCTATATTGGCGGGGAAAGTCATGATGGATTGTACCTCCAGGTCTTTCATGGTTTTCACGTCCATCGCTCTTTTCAGGGCAGCGTGGCCATCACCGGAGTTCACAAAGTTAGCCGGTTCCCGCAGGAACTTGCTTACATCGATCACGTAGCTGGCTGAGTCTTTACCATACGCCTTGATAGGAAAGGTAGCTACTATGGGGTTGAGATTGGAGGCGGTTACCGCGCGATAAATGGCGTTGGTAGAATCGGCATCACTGATCACCAGTTTCAGGCGCACGCGGAGGGTTTCATTCGGGCCTTTCTCAAATACCACGGTGTTGTTATCCAGTTCTTCGCCGGGATAGGCGCCTGTCATACCGGGGGCTTTGCGGATGCGGTTTACCACCAGGATATCACGTCCCAGCAGGGTATCTCCGATTTCAAAGAAGATGCTGTCCAGTTCCTTCGTGTTATGCACGGTAAAAAGTCCCTGTTTTGTGATCAGGTCTTTGGTGATCACGCTGCTATAGGGTTTGATACCATTCTTTCCCGGAGCTGGCGTTGCTTTCACCGGCGCTGCAGCCGGTGTAGCAGCAGCTGTCTTTTTCGATTTTTTGTTTCCACTCTTGAACACAGCACAGGAGGCCATCACTGTCACAAGCGGAATGTAAGCATAGCGTTTCATTAGTGAGTACTAAATGATTTTGATAATAAAATAAATCGGGACCCTACGTTGGATGGTTGGAGATAAAACACGGCGGGTATAAAATTGAACTAGTCTACCGACTGATTTTCCCGAATGTTTTTTTATTGGCAGATGTGAACAGCGTGCAGCCGGGCAGCTGCACGCTGTTCAACATTAATACCCCGGGTTCTGTTTCAGCATAGGGTTGTTGATCAACTCTATCTGAGGAAGTGGTAATAACAGGTGATCGTTTGACCAGGGTTGTTTCTCCGTGATCACACGGAGTGTCTCTGTAGCTTTCCCGGTACGTTTCAGATCGAACCAGCGGTGCCCCCATTCGCCGAAGAATTCTACGCGTCTTTCCTGGGCAACGGCTGCCAGCAGCTGTTCGCGGGAACCTGTTTCCAGATCGGGTAAACCTGCCCTGTTGCGGATCTTATTCAGATCGGCCGTAGCGCCGGCCAGGTCTGTTCCCTGTTGTGCGAGCGCTTCTGCGCGGATAAGGTACATTTCGGCGAGGCGCATCACTGTATAGGCACTTGGCGATAAGGTACCGTCGAGATTAATATTTTCGGTTTTATGGGAAAAGCGATAGCCATTCCCGTTATAGGGAGGTGCTACCGGAACAGGTACGGTATCGGTCCACGCAGCTTTACGCTCATCACCGGTTTCAAAAGCATTGATAAGTGCCTGTGTCATTGGGCATCTGGGGATCATCTGTCCGCTGGTGCTAAAATAGGCAAACATCTCAGGGTCGGTAAAAAACATTTTATAATCCTCCGGCACCTTATTGTACTGCATAGCCGGCGTAAAAAAGTTCACTTCTTCCGGAGCAGCATTTCCACGCGTAGGATGCTCCAGCTGCCACAAACATTCCTCGCTGTTGATCATAAAAACATTGGCCGGAGGTAACAGTTTATACAATCCGTTGTTAATAACAAGACCAGCCTGTTCTGCTGCTGCGGGGTAATTTTTTTCATAAAGGTACAACCTGGCCAATAGGGCGGCAGCTACCCATTTATTGGGGCGGTACCGGGTATTGCCGGCGGCGCTGTAATCGGCAGGCAACAACAGGAATGCATCTTTCAGGTCTTTTTCAACCTGCTGATACACTTCACTCACAAGCCTTCTCGACAAGGTGCGGGTCTGATTAATATCTGTGGTGAGCACTATGGGAATATCGCCATACAAATTTGCCAGGTAAAAGTGTTGGAAAGCTCTCACCAGTTTCGCTTCGCCGTTTAACAGATCCCTGGTCCGGGCGGTCAGTGCAGGGGAACCGGAAGCAGCTACCCCTTCAATAACGGCATTGGCAGAAAAGATAACCTCGTACCCATTATTCCAGAAAGATATATCGGGTATTGTATTCGTACGGGTGATCACATTTTTATAAAATTCCTCCAGCATTTTATCCTGCTCATCTGCACTGCTGGAATTTTTCACATATTCATCAGACATCAGACCCGTAAAAACAGGTAGTGCTCCATTGGATAGGCTGATACCTGAATTATAATTGATCATTTGCGCATACACAGTCATGAGCGCGGTAACCGCTCTTTCGTCTGTTTTAAATATCACATCGTTTCCTACTGTATTGGAAGGGCGGTTTACCTCAATCAGTTTTGAACAACCCGTCAACAGCAATAAAGCGGGTAACAGTCCTGTTAAAAAAAATATACTGATACGACTTTTATAAATATGCATTTGAATAGTTCTTTTGGTCTTAGAATTTACAGTTAACACCTATGGTCACGGTACGGGTAGGTGGCATACGGCCACTGCTGTAGGGTATCTCCGGATCTATCCCTACATAGTCAGTGATCAGGAAAAGATTATTGGTAGCTACGTTCAGGGAAACCTCTTTCATTTTTGTACGCATGATCCATTTCAGGGGAACTTTCCAGAAAGCCTGTAAACTTTGCGCCCGGAACATATTTACCCTCGTATACTTACGGTCTGAAATATCCAGATAGGCGTATGTGCCCTCGGGATCCAGGGAAACTTTGGGAGAAGTAGCCCCTACCTGACCGGGATGCGTCCATCGTCCATTGAACTCCTGGTAAGACACATTTGTGGCCGTCCCCATATTACTGCCATATCCCGTGAAGGCATCAAATTTCTTATAGTAGAAATTTGCGGTCATACCAAAACTTTTGTATCTCAGGGAAGTACTGAAACCACCATAGAACGGCGGAACAGTGCTGATGGGGGTTACCCGGTCATCGTCGGCAGTACCTGCCGGCACGGCAGCATTGTAGGTAATTTTGCCGTCCTTGTTCTGATCAAAGAATAACGGTATTCCTGTTTGCGGATCAATTCCTATAAAATGATATACATAGTCGTTGTTGATGGAATATCCAACCTTGTATTTTGCTGCATAAGGAGACCGCTCCAGGTCCGGATAAGAAAGCAGTTTATTGTTGACAATATTGGTATTAAAACTGGCAGACCAGTTCCAGTTCTGATTCCTGATAATATCTCCACCGATGTAAATCTCCCAACCGGTATTCTGCACATTGGCCGGAGAGTTCATGGTCACCGAGTTAAAACCGGTAAACAAGCCTGTGGGAAGCCCGATCAGCTGATTATCACATCTGTTCCGGTACCATTCTACCATTACATTAAGCCTGTCCTTGAGCAAACCCATTTCGAGCGCCGCCGAAAGTTTCTTATTGGTTTCCCAATGAAACTGGTCGTTTGGTTGCAGCTGCTGAAAAAGAGGGGTGATACCCATATATTTTTCGAGTACATAGTTATTGCCGCTAAGCGGGTTAGCCCATTGTTCCAGGTATTGATAATCACCTACTCCATCACTACCGGTAAGACCATAACTGGCACGTAGTTTCCATGTACTGATGGCTTTGGGTAATACCAGGTGTGCCCATGATTCTTCGCTCATGATCCACGCTCCGCCTATGGAACCAAAGTTGCCGAATTGCTTCCCTGGTCCGAACCTGCTACTGCCATCTCTTCTGCCTGTTAAACTGAGCATGTATTTCTGTTGGAGATTATATTCTATTCTTCCGAATACACCTGCATATTTGTACTGAGCAATGCCTTCACTGGTGTTCAGCCTCGGGGCAAAACTCAAAGAGCCGAGCATATCATCAGAAGTATAAAGATCCCCCACAGTTGTAAGACCACTGGTAGTATTTGATTGGTAGGTAGCACCTGTCATTATATTCAGACTTCCCTGCCCAATGGTGGTATTATAGGAAATCTTAGGTTCTGCGATCAGGTTATTCACCAGCGTGCGTCCTACATTCCGGGTGCCGTAAATAGGGGCGGATCCTGGTCTTTGCTGCTGCGCTGCCATCGGCTTCAGTCCCAGTGAATTATTATCGGAGCGGCCATAACCCATATTCAGATCCAGGGTCAATCCTTTCAGGATGTTATAAGAGATCGTGAAGTTACTGTTCAGCCGGTTTGTTTGGCTGTTGGTGGGCATTAACATAGCGGAGAAAGGATAAGCTGTCTTGCCCATATATCCCTTAAAATTCGGGCTGCCGGTTTCATCGTATATGCCGGGTGCATTAGGAGCCAGCGAGGCAATACTGAAAGGAAATGACACCACATCTGATTGGGTATAGATATAGGATGCCGTCATGCCGACTCTTAACTTATCATTGCTGCTGTTGTTATTAATATTCATGGAAATACCAGCCGCCTGATCTCCTCCGCTCAGATTAGTAATATCGCTTGTTTTGTTATAGTTACCGGCAACGCGGAATGTTGTTTGCCTGGTACCACCCGAATAGTCGGCATTCACGGAAGTATATTTGCCGGTACCACCGAATACCAGTTTCTGCCAATCCACATTGCGATTGGGGTCCCATGCCGCCATATCCTCTGCATAGTCTTTTGATGCCGGGTTAGTAGAAGGCACAAGACCATCGTTTAAAAAGGCTTCCCGACGCATCTGCAGATAGTCGGTCGTATTCAGCATATCAAAGAACCGGGTTACCTTCGTGATCCCCTGAGAAACCGCGGCAGTGAAAATGGGTGTTCCTATTTTACCTGTTTTGGTATTGATGAGGATTACGCCGTTTGAGCCACGGCTCCCGTAAATAGCAGTCGCATCTGCATCTTTCAGTACCGTGATAGATTCAATATCATTGGGATTGATCCCGAAAAAAGGACTAACCCCCTGTGTCACTGCTGACTGATCCAGCCCGGCAGAATAGGGAGCAGAACCATCCCTGGTCATCGATCCGGGCACTTTAAGATCTGCCACCATTAAAGGCACGCCGTCTACTATTACCAAAGGGCTGGCAGGAATTTTTCCATTAAGGGAATTTCTCCCGCGTATTTCAATTTTTATCGGGGCACTGGGAGAACCACCGGCAGTAGTAATCACCAATCCCGGTACCTTACCCTGCAAAGCCACCATAGGATTCAATACCGGCTGATTGGCCAGCTCTTTTGCAGTAACGGTACTGATACTTCCGGTAGCAAAACGGGTACTCGTTTTACCATATGCTCTCACCACCACATTGTCCAACTGGTTTTCGGCCGGCTTCAGAAAAATAGCTACTAGTTTATCATCCCTGATAATCATTTGCTGCTGCTGATAGCCCATATAGGAAACTGCCAGTATTTCACCATGGTAAACCCCTTTCAGATGAAATTTTCCACTGGCATTGGTGAGTACCAGTTTTTTTGATTGTAACGTGCGCACCGTGGCATTCTCCAGCAGTAAAGCATTCGATCCATACACCACCCCATCGATGCTCATGGTATCCGGAACCGGAGCAGACGCTTCCTGCTGCTTTTTAGGAGCGCTGGTATTTACGGAGATCACCTTATCAATCACTTCATACTGAAAAGAAGATCCTTCAAATACTTTACTGAGCGCCTTTCCAACAGGGGCGTCTTTTAAATCCACGCTGACAGACTTCCCTGATGCCTTCAGGTTGGCGCCGTATACGAAATAATAACCCGTCTGTTTTTCTATCTCTTTACAAACTTTTTCTAAAGGTGCATTCCTGACGGAAAGATTCACCGTTTGCGCCAATAAAGCACCATGCAGGAAAAGCAGTCCTGAAAGCAGGTAACCGGCCAGCTTAAAGCCTCCTTTGTTGTGGCGAAAGTTCCGGGATAGTTGATGATGCAAATGAATCATGCTACTCACAGTTTAGATGTTGGTTGTTTTAATACTACAGTTGATAAGCTATTGTTCACAGAAAGCCCGCGCCATTGCCCGGCTTTTCAATTGTCACAACAGAGCGGATTTCCCATACCCGCCTGTTGATTTATTTATTTAATCTCCGACAGCCTTTTAATCCGCTGCTGCAGATCTGTCAGATGCGCTTTCGTCATTACGTCTTTTGTACGCGGCAACGCTTTAGTCACCATGGCAGCCACTTCCCTGATTTCTGCACTGGCTACGGAAATACACTCTGTATCATTGGAACCGGTACCTTCCCTTGTGATGGAAAACAAGGATCCGAGATAAGTGCGCTGCATATTGCGATGGTAAGCATCCACTATCACTTCTTTGCCCGTAAGATCACTCCAGATACCTGTTCGCAGCAATGGCAGAAATTCTTCTGTCCCCATCACTTTATCCTTTCCAAAACGACGGGCATTACTCATGAGATAGTTCAACCTTACCGGGTTTAAAAGTACCTGCACCCCCTTGATCTGTATATCCTCTATTACATCTCTGGTGGCAGCATTCCTCGCTATATCATATACCCTGGGATTCAGCAACCAGAGAGGTGTGGTAAATAATTCCCGGTTAATAAATTCCATGGCAGCGATCTGCTTTTCTTTCGGCACAGGTATGTAAGAGGCGGTTGTATCACCGTCTGATCCGATGGTATAGTATACGCCGGCCAGGTTATTGGCCACATGACTGATCAACCGGAGGTAGGTGAGTTCTATTTCACCATATACTCCCTTCATAGTTTCGTACTGGCCATCTTCCTCGTAAGTCCATTCCGGCAGGTGTTCCATAAGACGCCTGATATTTTTCAGGCCCAAAGTATTGGCTTTGATATTGTCATCACCTAAGTCTTCTGATTGGCACCGGGGATCTCCCATGCGGGTTTCCCCATCTCCGAACCAGAGGCGGTGATTGGCTGCCAGTCGGCTGTTGGTCTCCTTTTCAAGTATCTTTTGATCTGCTTCCGGTGTGGTCGCTCCGGTTATTTTGTAGCCCCATTCAATGGCCCATTTATCGTAGTCTCCAATACGGGGGAATAAGAGTTCCTGCGGGATGCTGTCTTCCGGCTGTGCTACATAATTAAACCGTGCATAGTCCATGATACTGGCCGTATGGCCGTATTTGCGGAGGAAGGCGGCATTACGTAAGCTATCCACCGGTGTCTGGCTGCTACTGCCGAAGTTGTGGCGTAAACCAAGCGTATGGCCAACTTCATGACTGGATACAAAGCGGATCAGTTGTCCCATCAGTGCTTCGTCCAGTTTTGGCTTGCGTACCTGCGGATCATTGGCACCAGCCTGGATCATGTACCAGTTGTACACCAGGTTCATCACGTTGTGATACCAGCCGATATGCGTTTGTATAATCTCACCGCTGCGTGGGTCATGTGTATTGGGGCCATAGGCATTGGATACCGGCGATGCAAAATAATTGAGTACAGAGTACCGCACATCTTCCAGGTGCATGGTGGTATCATTTTCCGGCCATTCTTTTGCGGAGATAGCATTTTTAAACCCTGCCTGCTCAAATGCAGCCTGCCAGTCGTTCACGCCGAGGATCAGGTATTTACGCCATTGCTTAGGCGTAGCCGGATCTATATAAATCAGGATGGGTTTCTCCGGTTCCACCAGTTCCCCTCTTTTATAACGCTCCATATCTTCCGGCTTTGGGGCTATTCTCCAACGCTGAATAAATGGCTGCAGTTTCATTTTCTGCTGCGCATCTCCATACAGGTAAACATAGTCGGTAAAGAAACCTACGCGCTCATCGAAGTAACGTCGCTGCATAGGAACTTCCGGCAGCGCTATAAAAGAGCTGTTGGTTTCCAGTGTAGCGGGGCTGCCGGCGTCTATAGGTGTTGGTTCAGTATTCCCATTTTTACTGATGGAAATTTCTACATTGGAAGGGTAAGCCCGGATAGATGACACCTCATGATCCCTCATGGTGGCTACTTTCAGCCTTTTATTGATTTCACTTCCTTCTGCGTCATTCAGAAAGTTATCCGCCTGTTTTAAAAAGCTGGTTACATCAATCACGTAGCTGGCGGAGTCCTTACCATAAGCTTTGATAGGAAATGTACCCACTACCGGGGGCAGGTTGGCATTTTTCACCGCACGGTAAATAGCGTCTGTGGAATCCGCATCCGCGAATACCTGGTTATAGCGGATCAGGATGGTTTCATTGGGTCCTTTTTCAAAGAAAATAGTTTTGTTGGAGAGTTCTTCTCCACCATGCATTCTTGTTTTACCCGTTATTCTCCATATCCGGTTGATCACCAGGATATCCTTATTCAGTAAGGGTTTACCTACTTCAAAAAGTATAGTATCCAATTCTTTTGTACTATGTACAGTAAAAAGACCCGGCTGGGAGATCATCTCTTTTGTGACCACACTGGAATAAGGTTTAATCCCATTTTTGCCTGTCGTTTCTACAGGAGTAGCTGCTGCGACAGCGGCCTTTCCCGATTTTTTGTTCCCACCCTTCCATACGGCACAGGAAGCCATCACTGTCACCAGTGGGATATAAGCATAGCGTTTCATTACTGAATACTGGTTGATGTTGATAATAAATTCAGGGGGATCCTACGTCGGATGATTGGTTTGCCTCAAAAGTACTTACCTGGTTGCATATCTTCTAATTTATCCCGTTTGTTCTTTTCGGAAGATGGTAACAGATCCGGGAAATTATCTGATACCAAAGCTTCTCCCTGCGCCTGTATGCCCGGCACAATTTCCATTACCTTCAGGTACCTGGCGGCACGGTCTTCCGCAGCCTCGTCCCATACAATCACCACCGGGAAACTTTTTGCACCGGTGCTGACCAGGTAACTGGTCTGTTTAATATTTGTTCCATTACTACGCAAATCCAGTACTACACCTGTATTCTTCTCTGCCCACCTGCTGATCAGCGTACCAGCCAGCAGCCGGTAATGATCAATCAGGTTAGCGGCAATGGTATCGTAAGCGGTATTGGGTAAATTAATACAGGTAAATGCCTGTTCTCTGCCAGCTGTAGTAGCGGTCAATAAACTGGTTTGAAACGGAAACGCAACGACGCTGTTTGTTTTGCCGGCAAACTCCGCATCTCCTCCCAGATCGGGAAAGTGATTGTCCGGTAACTTGCTTCTCTCCGGCAGCTCCCTGCCTCCCGGAGCGGTATTCCGCAGGTCGTTGCACCCATAGGCGGAAGCCATACACAGTAATACAAATATCCCCTTCAGCAGGCAGTAATTCTTTCTAAGCAGCATAACAATTTTGGCTATGAAGTAATGTCTAACCTAAAAAGAACACGCAGCAGGAGATATTGAACTAGTGAACGCTAAAAAAATATTTTTACCGGATGATTAACTCCCGGTCTGCATGCACCCGGTAGTATACCAAAATGAAAAACACCCTCCCATTTTGACATACCTGTTCCCGGAACACTTCTTTCAAGAATTATACAAACAACACATTATCAAACGCTTGCATTTTAAACCCCTCCATAAAACGACATGGCATCCGTTTGGTCTGTTTCCCTGTACATCCATTCAATTCAAATACTCATGTCGCTAAAACTAAAGACGAAATTTTCACTGGGGCTGATCTTCCTGTTCATCATGACCCTCGCCATCAGTATGCAGGGCATTTACCAGATCTATCGTTTGAATGGGGATGTACGCCTGATTCTCCGTCAAAATATCCGTTCCATTATGTTTTCCAACAACATGCTGCTGGCGCTGGAAACACAACCGGTACAACTGGACATATTAAAACAAAACCTGTTGCTACAGGAACAGAATGTAACAGAGCCCGGAGAAGGCGCCGCTACTACGCGGGCCGCATCTCTCGTACAACAACTCCGGCAGCAGCCCGGCAATGCACAACTATCCGGAGAACTCCGGCATGTGATCCTCCAGATCTCGGGGATTAACCAGCAGGCCATTATCCGGAAAAACGATATGTCTTCTGCCGCCGCTTCCAGGGCTATTCTTACTTTGTCTGTGAGCACACTCGTCCTGCTCAGTGTATCCATCCTGTTTATTTTCAGTTACCCGCATATCATCACCCAGCCTATTCACCAGCTGATTGCGGGCATCCGGCAGATTGCCGATAAAAAGTACAACACCAGGATTCACATCCGCCGCCGGGATGAATTCGGAGAACTCGCCGCCGTGTTTAATGTAATGGCGGAAAAACTGCACGAATACGAAAACAGCAACCTGGAAAAAATCAAAATGGAAAAAACACGGATTGAAACCATCATCAACCAGATGAATGATGGTATTATCTGTTATGATACCCAACAGCATATCCTGTTTATGAATGAAGTGGTGATGCGCCTGTGCGGCCCGCAAGCCAATGCACGGGCGGCATTACTGGCATCCATATACGAACATCCGGCACACCAGGAACTGCGGATCGGATCCGCTGTTTTCATAAAAGAAGTGATCAGCAACGCCCAGGGCGCAGTGGTTGTGCTGCGTGATGTGAGCGCTTTCGAAGAACTGGCGGCCGCCAAAACAAAATTTATTGCGACGGCCTCGCATGAACTGAAAACACCCATTGCCGCCATGAAAATGAGTATCAGCTTACTGGCGGATGAACGGACCGGCACCTTGCTGCAAAGCCAGCAGGAACTGCTGGAGAGCATCAACGACGACGTGGAACGCATTTTACAGATCAGCAGCGAACTACTGGATTTTACACAAATGAAAGTTTTATCGATACCGAATCTCCGGAATTAAATTATTTCAACTTTAACACACCAGAACATGACTAACGGCACCATCCTATTAGTGGAAGACGAAGAAAAACTTCGCCAGTTATTAAAACGTATTATCACGCTGGAAGGCTTCCGCATCCTGGAATGCGATACCCTGAAAGCGGCGCGGCAACTGCTGCATACAGAATCCATCGACGTAGTGCTCAGCGATATTATGCTGCCCGATGGCAACGGTATCGACCTCGTCACTTACCTGCGGGAAAAACAGCTACCCGGCGAAATCATCCTATTAACAGCCTATGGAAATATCGCCGACAGTGTACGCGCCATCAAGAACGGCGCCTTCGATTACCTGACCAAAGGAAATGACAATGCCCGCATCATTCCGTTACTGCACCGGGCTTTGGAAAAAGTGCAGCTGCAAAACCGCGTAGCACATCTGCAAACAAAGATCAGCAACAACTATGCATCGTTTGATGCACTGCTGGGTACTTCTGCCGTGATCCGCGAAGCCAAGGAACTGGCCATGAAAGCCGCTCCCAGTGATGCGGCCGTACTGCTGCTCGGTGAAACCGGCTCCGGCAAGGAAATGTTTGCACAGGCCATTCACCACGCCAGTCACCGCGCAGGCAAAGATTTCCTCGCCATCAACTGCAGCGCTATCGGTAAAGATATCCTCGAAAGTGAAATATTTGGTTATAAAGCCGGCGCTTTTACCGGTGCAGTGAAAAACAAAAAAGGATTGATTGAAGAAGCCCACCAGGGCACACTTTTCCTCGACGAGATCGGTGAAATGCCGCTGGACCTCCAGGCCAAACTCCTGCGGGTGCTGGAAACCAGCGAATTTATCAAAGTAGGCGATACCAGGGTAACGAAAGTGGATATACGTATTATTGCCGCCACCAACCGGAAACTGGAACAGGAAATTGAGCAGGGACGTTTCCGGGAAGACCTCTACTACCGCCTCAATGTATTTACCATTGAGTTACCTGCCCTGCGGGAAAGAAGCGAGGATATCCCTTTATTTGCGGAACATTACCTGCAACTGTTTGCCAATAAAACCAACAAGCCCGTGTTTAGCATGAGCCGGGAGTTTATAGAACACCTGAAGCTGCACGAATGGCGCGGCAATATACGGGAACTGAAAAATATTA
Source organism: Chitinophaga arvensicola (assembly GCF_900110835.1). Lineage (GTDB taxonomy): Bacteria > Bacteroidota > Bacteroidia > Chitinophagales > Chitinophagaceae > Chitinophaga > Chitinophaga arvensicola. The sequence continues at coordinate 2,640,457 of NZ_FOJG01000001.1, read as the reverse complement.
TGGAAAGGGCCGTGATCATCTGCACCGGTAATACCCTCACCATGGAAGCACTCCCCCTCGAATTCAAACTGCATAAAAGTCCGGTAAAACAGAAGGCAGGCACGTTCGACCTGGCGGTTATTGAAAAGTTGCATATACAATGGGTGATGGACTATGTAAACGGGAATAAGTCGAAAGCCGCCAGACTACTCAATATCGGGTTATCTACCCTCTACCGGAAAATGGAAGAATATAAAATGGTATTATAAAAAAAAACTGCCTGGTAAAGAATTACCCGCAGTTGTCTAAACCTATAATTTAAAAATCAAACGAATTTATCAGAACCGCACAATCAGATCCATGGCTGCTGTAAACTGGTCGTTGTGTGTTCCGTTATCATATGGGGTAGCGTCGTTTCTCCACGCTTTTTCGTATCTCAGTTCAGGTCTGATCCTGATCAGGTTATTAAAGTGATGTACCCATCCGATCGTATGACTGGTATACATCGTCGTAAAACCTGTACGGTTGCCCTGCGGATCGTTCAGGAAGTCATTCCGGATAGAGAGGTAATCTTTTTTCGGTGATAACTGGATCTGGAAATAGTTCACCAGACCTACTGCAGAAGCGATACCAGGAATAGTGTTGCCTAAACCCGTACCCATGTACCAATCTTTTCCGGGGCCTTCAATAGCGGTACCACCTACTGCTGCATCGTGCTGCCAGATGTAATACGCTTCGGTATTCATATGTACTTTCTCACTGAATTTATGTCCCCAGGTAGCTACGATCATCTGCAGATTGTCGTGCGCATCTTTATAGTATCCTTTTCCTAAAGAGTTGATACCACCATACAGGGAGTTCCGGTTGTTGGACGACACCCAGCGTACCATAGCCAGGCCATTGAGGCTGGCAGAGCTGCTCCACGGAGCCATATCATTACCGGCATGTGCACCTACGGCAAGCTGCCAGTGCTCATTCAGTCGCAGCGTAGCATGTACACCCGTGAAGGTATACGGATCTACTGTAAACATCAGCGAGTGCGAATACAGGTAATTATCCGGCGCCCATTGTGCTTCGATATCGGCCGGAGAAATAAAGCGACCTACTTTAATCAACAGGCCATCGGCCACTTTGGGCAGGTACAGCATACCGTATACCTGTGTGGGATCGTAGCCGTATAAGTTATTCTTCTTCAGCAACTGATCACTGAAGATGCCTTTTGCGAGTGTATAGCGGTAGTCGGTACCGTAAATATTATCTACCACAAAACCCCAGTCGGCATGATCTTTCTGAATAGTGTTCGGTTGTCTTTCAATGCGCAGGATGGCCTGATCCAGCACTACGCGGTTGGGTACCAGGTTATAGGAAGTAGGTGCATTCGAATTTTTGGAGGTACTGAAATTTCCGCCGATATCGATCCAGCCATAAATTTTAATACGGCTTTTACTTTTGGCAAGGCCTAATAATTTCGTCAGCGGATAATCCGGCGCATCAGCAGGAACACCGATGAGCGGGCTACCTACCCATTCCCCGCTGGGAAAAGGAGGCGATGAAAGTGGAGAGGGTAAGCTTCTTCCGTTAGATCCATCTACAGTTACAGGTTGGTTTTTACCGGCGGCGGTGTCTTGTTGCGCATATCCATACGACAGGGACAAAGTCAGGATAAGCGACGTTAGTAATCTTCGTTTCATGTTTTGGCTCGTTTATACAATTTGGTAAATAGCTTTTCCAATTGTGTGCCTGCCTTGTAAATTCCGGATACCAATCTGTAAAAGCCTTATCCACTAAACATTCTATCGGTTAAAAGGTTCGCGCACCGGGTTGTAGCACGGTAAAAAAAGTATATCAGAATGAGAAAATGAATCATATTGGTGCAGGCCTGTTTCAATCTGACTTATTTTCCCATTCTGACATACCCGGTATTTATTTTCCCCGGGAGATGCATACGCTGTAAACCTGCTGCTGATAACAGATTCCGGCACTTCTTCTCCCGAAAAAATAAAAGGCATTCCAATTGCAAACGGGAAGTATAAATTATCATACATCATGAAACAGTTCTTAACAACCTTCCTTGTCATAGGTATGTTGTTCCCGGCGATGACCGGTTTTGGTCGTCAACAAACAGATGGCCTTTATCTTTCTTTATCTGATTACCTGGGCCATCATCTCTATGGCAGTGGCAGCATTAAACTGCATACACGGAAAGCATATCTGAGCGTGCAATCGGATGCTGCGACGCAGCATGTTTCCAGGGATTCCGTATTTGCAGTAGCACTTACCGCCGGAAAAACATTCCGGCTGATAGGTCATGACTACTACGAGATCCTGAACAGGAACGCGCAGTTACTATTATATAAAAGAAAAGTGATGTCGTCCGGGAAAGCATTTCCGGCGGATACTTTCCGGTACTACTTTTCGGCTGGTGACGGACCGGTACATGAACTGACGAGCTGGAATTTAAAACAGGCTTTCCCGGAACGGGCTTCCTGGGCAGATAAGCTGGATACAAATTTCCACCAGGAAAGCGATTTAATAGCTTACGATTCGTATCATCATATGTATAAGCTGGAATGGCTGCTACAGTAAATATTTCGCGTAATAGATAACATGGAATTCAGTAAAATGAGTTTGCGTAACGATGAAATGACAGCGCCCGTTTTCACGGGCGCTTTGTATTTTATATACAAAATAAACCGTCCCTCCAACATTCCTTAACAAAAAGATAAATTCAATTATCTTTATTAACAACCTAATTTACAACCGTTTTGATCTTTAAATATCATTCTTGCCATGAATAAAGATATTTTGGAGGAAAGAGATGACTGGGCCGGTTTTCAACGCGGGATGGCATCAGCTTATCAACAGATTTATGAAAAACACTGGGACAAATTATTCAACTATAGCTACCAGGTAATACAGGATTATGACGATTGCAAAGACCTCCTGCAGGAGTACTTTACGCAACTATGGCAGAACCGGGCTTCTTTCCCTGTACCCGATAATACCGAAGCATTCCTGATGTCTTTACTCAAATACCGTGTCATTGATTTCCTTCGCAAAAAACACGTAAGAGAAAAGCATACTATATTATTTAAGGCCATGCAACATTCCCTGGAGTCGGGAGATGCGTATGAGCCGATTTTATTTAAAGAAGAACTGGAAAAATTCAATCACTGCTTCAGTCAGCTGCCAGAGCAGCTAAGAACCGTATTCCGTCTGCATTACATAGAGGCTTTATCAGTAGACGAAATTGCCTTTGCCTCTTCGAAATCCAAACAAACGATCCGTAACCAACTGAATATTGCTGCCAACAGATTGAAGTCGCAGTTAAAAAACAGCTTCCCCACCATGTTGCTCTGATGTTACCAAATTATTAACCGGAAAAAGGAATGGTTATCCACGATGTGAGAAACGACTAATGATGTACAAACCAGTTTGGCGTGCATCAACAATCATCACAACAAGAGCTTTATACTCTCATCAAAAAATACCGGAAGGGGCTTTGCACCCCGCAGGAAGTGGACCTTTTATTCAGATGGCTGGATAAGATGGGCAATGATTTGTCTGCCGAAGAAGCTGCTACCCTACATATCATCCGCAACACCATGAAACGGGAAGTATGGGAGCAGCAACAAAAGCTGATCACCCCGCCTGCCGCTAATGGTATCATCCGGAAACTGGCAACCCATAGGGGCTGGCAGGTAGCAGCAGCCGCCACCGGACTGATCATCCTGGCTTACCTCCTGTTCAGATCATCCGCACATCAGATGCCAATGGCCACAAACGAAGGCCCCGCGCAGCCGGTGGCAGCCATTAAAGACTCCCTGATTACCAATCTCTCTAAAGATAAACAACGGTACCAACTGGCCGATGGCTCTGTCATTACCGTATCGCCTCATACGTCCATTCACCTGAAAATGCCCTGGCCACAACAGGGCAGGGAGATCCGCCTAAACGGAGAAGCGTTGTTCGAAGTAGCCAAAGACGCACATCATCCTTTCACCGTGAATACCAAACGGTTTAGTACCGCCGTACTGGGAACCGTTTTCCGGATCACGGCGTACGACAGCTCCGCTTTCAGCCGCGTGCAACTGTTATCGGGTAGTATCGCAGTAAATAGCAAACAGCAGTCAATCGTTATGTTGCCAGGCAACGATTTCAGCTTCGACAGCCATATGCAACAGCTCAAGCCTGAGAAAACAGTGATTGCTGCAACGGCGCCTGCTGCCACTGCTGCGGAAGGATCCGTAGTACTGGAAGACAGCATCTTCCACTTTAACAATACACCATTGGTAACGGTATTACATACACTGAGTGCACAATACCAGACTTCCATACAGTATGCACCAACTTTAAAACTGTCAAAACGCAAATACACGGGGAATATCAAAATCACAAAGTCACTGGACGAAATATTGGGAATGCTGACCAGTTTAAATGACCTGCGGGTCGATTCCACGGCGGCAGGTTACCTGATCCGGTCCAACTAAACAACTTAACAAACAATATCATTCTTCCTTTCACAAGGAAGCGGCGCTCTATTATCCAAAAACAACTGACATGAGTAAAACATTACCACTCCTTTACCGTAGCTGCTGGCTGCTGCTCTTACTACTATCACAACAGGCCTGGTCGCAGGATAAATCCGCTATCAAAGGGCTGGTAACGGATGAAAAAGGAACACCCTTACCTGGCGTGTCTGTTGAAATCAGCAACCGGACCGATAAATTCAAAGCCAACACCATTACAACAGAGAATGGCATTTTCACGTTCAAAACATTAGAAGAAAACACCTATACCCTTACCTTCTCCTATATCGGGTTCAGTAAAAAAGTAATCAATAACTATAGTTATAAAAAAGGAGAATCATTATCAATGTCGGTGGAAATGTCGCCCATTGCCTCCAACCTGAACGACGTGATGGTAGTGGGATATGGTACCGTGAAGAAAAAAGACCTTACCGGATCCGTGGAAAAAGTAAATGTGAAAGATGCCACCAAGGCGCCCGTACGCTCCTTTGAAGAATTTCTTGCCGGACGTGTAGCCGGTGTACAGGTCAGTTCCGTTGACGGCCAGCCCGGTTCCACCGTGAACATCGTCATCAGGGGAAACAACTCTATTTCACAGGATAATTCCCCCCTGTTTGTCATCGACGGTTTTCCTATTGAAAACCCCGACAACAACAATATCAACCCGGATGAAATAGAAGCCATTGAAGTATTGAAAGATGCATCCGCAACAGCTATCTACGGCGCCCGGGGCGCCAATGGCGTGATCCTCGTCACTACCAAAAAGGGAAACGTGGGCAAACCGGTGGTCAACTTCACCACCTCACTGGGATGGCAGGAAAACCTGAAAACCATGGATATGATGACGCCCTATGAATTTGTGAAATACCAGATTGAAAGGGATGGCAATACCACCGATACCACCAGCCCTACCGGCGTATACCTCAGTAATGGCAAAACACTGGATAGCTATAAATCCTATCCGGGTATCGACTGGCAATCCATGATGTTCCGTGCAGCACCCATCTACAACAACAGCCTTTCCTTATCCGGCGGTAATAACATGACCCGTTACCTGATATCCGGGTCTGCATTTAACCAGGATGGTACGATCATCAACTCCAGTTATAAAAGATACCAGGGCCGGATCAATCTCGACCAGCAGATCAATACCAGGTTGAAAGCAGGTATCAATACCAACTACAGCTACCTGTTGCGCTCTGGTATCAGTCCTTCGGAATCCGGCAACAATGCCGCTACCACTTTGCTGTACAGCGTATTCGGCTCCGCTCCGCTCACTTCTCCGAAAAACGGCACCGGTCTGGAAGATGAATTGTTTGATCCTTCTGTGGATCTTACCTCCGACTACCGCATCAATCCCATTATTAACCAGCAGAATTTAGTGAGAAGAAATATCTCAAAGATCCTTTCTGCCAATGCGTATGTAGAATACCTGATCATGCCCGAACTGGTGCTACGTGTAACCGGTGGCGTGAACAACAGTGCCGTACGTACTGAATCACTGAATAATTCCAATACCCTGTATGGCAATAAAAGAACCACCTGGGGCGCCAGTTACGGCCCCAATGGTGCTATCAGCTTTATCAGCAACGATTCCTGGCTGAATGAAAATACACTGAGCTGGAATAAAAAGATCAACAACGATCATACGTTTAGCGTAGTAGCCGGTATGACCGAACAGGGCGGAAAAACCTCCACCTATGGCTTTGGTGCCTTTAACCTGCCCAATGAAAGCCTGGGCCTCAGCGGACTGGAAGAAGGTTCGCCTTTGCCCAATGCCACCCGTGCAGCCAGTTCCCAGTGGAACATGTTATCCTTCCTGGGAAGAGTGAATTACAATTATAAATCGAAATACTTACTAACATTATCTTATCGCGCGGATGCCTCTTCCAAATTTTCGGAAGCCAACAGATGGGCCTACTTTCCATCCGGTGCTGTGGCATGGCGCTTCTCCGATGAAAATTTCCTGAAACCCCTCTCCTTTCTTTCCGATGGTAAATTACGCCTGAGCTATGGTCTCACCGGCAACAACCGCGTGAATGATTTCGCCTACCTCTCTACCTTCGGCTTGCCGCTGGGCAACACCTATGTGTTTAACAACAATTACCAGAGCAGTATTATTCCACTCACCATTTCCAATCCGGATCTGAAATGGGAAACAACTTCGCAGTTCAACGCCGGGATCGACCTGAGTTTCTTCCGAAACCGGTTATCACTCACCGCAGATGTTTATAAAAAGAAAACGAATGACCTGTTACTGAATGCCGCCATGCCTACTTCTACCGGCTACAATGCCGCCTATAAGAACATCGGCAGTATGCAGAACCAGGGCCTGGAACTTACCATCAGCGCAATGCCGGTACAACAGAAAAATTTTACCTGGAATACCAGCTTCAATATTTCGTTTAACCAGAGCAAGGTATTATCGCTCACCGAAGGACAGGAAGCCATCACTTCTTCCATTGCCTGGGATAACAACTGGTCGTCATTGCCCGCTTACATTTCCAAGATAGGAATGCCGCTGGGCAATATGTACGGCTATATCTGGGATGGCGTATACCAGTATAGCGACTTCAACAAAGCCACCAATGGTACCTATATCCTGAAAGATAATGTACCAACCAATGGTAATACCCGTAACAATATTAAGCCAGGAGACATCCGTTACCGCGATATCAACGGCGACGGCGTAGTGAATGCCTCCGATTATACGGTGATAGGTCGTGGCCTGCCGATTCATACCGGAGGCTTCAACAACAGCTTTACCTACAAACAATTTGACCTGAATGTTTTTTTCCAGTGGTCTTATGGTAATGACGTACTGAATGTAAACCGCCTGTTGTTTGAAGGAAATATTTTCAACCGCACCTACTTCAACCAGTTTGCCAGCTATGAAAAAAGATGGACGCCCACCAACACCAATACAGACCTCTATAGAACCAATGGATTCTATGGTGGCGGCTATTCTTCCCGTACCGTGGAAGATGGTTCATTCCTGCGTTTAAAAACACTGGCATTGGGGTATAGTCTTCCTGCCTCGTTGCTGAAACAGGCAAAGATCACACGTTTACGCATCTACGCAGCGGCGCAGAATGTTTTCACGTGGACAAAATACAGCGGCATGGATCCGGAAGTGAACACCTATAATTCCGTACTGACGCCTGGTTTCGACTACTCCGCCTATCCCAGGGCCAGAACCATCACCTTTGGCGCCAATGTATCCTTTTAATTCATTAAAGCATTTTTGATATGAAACATCTCTTCTTATATAGCAGTATCCTGTTGGCCTTTTCTATGGTGAGCTGCAAAAAATTCCTCAGCACCACACCAACTGATTTTCTCACACCGGATGCGTATTACAATTCAGAAAGCAAAGTGATGAGCGCGCTGGCAGGAGTGTATCAGCCTTTGGGCAGTTCCGCCCTGTATGGCGATGCGTTGTTCTTTACGCTGGGTACCGGTACAGATGAAAGTTTCCGGGCGGTAGCTTCTGCTACTACGGGGGTGTGGGTGTATAACTATGATTATACGGAGCCTGCTGTGAATAATCTCTGGTCGCAGTTGTATGCCGGCATTGAACGTGCCAACCTCCTGATCGCCAATATCAACGTGGCGCCGATGGATGAAACGAAGCGGAAAGCCATCCTGGGTGAAGCCTTGTTTATGAGAGGCTATTATTACTTCCTGCTGGTAAGCAACTTCGGGGATGTGCCTTTACAGATCACGCCCACTTCTTCTCCCAAAAATATCAGCCGGCCACGTACGCCTGCGAAGGAAGTATATGCGCAGATCATCCAGGACATGCAAACGGCAGAAGGAAACGTATATACATCTACGGAGCTGGGATACAGCAGCCGGATAAGCAAAACCACCATAGCCGGCATCCTGGCGAGGGTATGCTTAACGATGGCCGGTTATCCTTTGCTCGACAACAGCAAATATGCGGAAGCGCTGAAATGGGCGTCGAAAGTAAAAGCATCCGGTGAACATTCCCTGATCACACAGGCCGTAGCGCCGGATGGCGACAACAACAGTGGTTTCAGCCAGGTGTTCGTTAACGAGATGCAGGATAAATATGACGTGCGTGAAACGATGTGGGAAGCGGAAGAAAAAGGTAACCGGGCAGATGGCTATGTAGCCAATGGCCGCGTTGGAAACGATATCGGGATCGGCTATACGGCAGCTAACTATGCCGACTCCGGCTACTGCTATGGTACCATCCGTATAACAGAACGTTTGTATAAATTATATGGAAAAGGGGATTTACGGAAAAACTGGGCCATCGGAGCATTCTCTTATACTGCCGCAGGTGCGCGTACCTATTTTGCGGATAATAAAATATATGACCGTGCTGCCGCAAAATGGCGGAGAACCTACGAAACACTCACCCCAAAGGATAAAAACTATAATGGCGCCAACTTCCCGCTTCTCCGTTATGCAGATGTATTACTGATGCTGGCGGAAGCGGAGAACCAGGTAAATGGCCCCACTGCCGTGGCTTATGATGCCATCAATATGGTGCGCAGAAGAGGCTATGGCTTGCCGGTAACTGCCGCCAGTGCAGATGCTGATCTCACACCCGGACTTGGCAAACAGGCATTTCAACAGGCTATACAGGACGAACGATCCAGGGAGTTGTGCTTTGAAGCGATGAGACGGGCGGACCTGATCCGCTGGGGCATCTTTATCCCTACTATGAAAGCAGTAGCAGCGGAGTTCAAGGCGTATAACGGCACCTATGCCTATGGCGCCAATGCGGGCAACAATGTATCGGAAAGGAATGTACTGTATCCCATTCCGAGTTCAGAGATGACCGTTAATAAGGCTGCTGTACAAAATCCGGGCTGGTAATTTATTATTCTATCTTAAATCTGATGTATGCGTTTTCACAATATATTATTCACGGCTGTTTCGGGCTTATTGTTAGCCGCCTGCAATAAAGACATTAAACTTAAAAGTTTATCTTTTGATGCCAGTGCCGGCGCCGGTACTTATGCTACCGCAGATACCATCCGGTTTAACCTGACCGGTAACCCGGATTTCATCACCTTTTACTCCGGTTTGCCCGGCAACCGTTATGCCTACCGCAACCGTACAGCGGCAGCAGGTACACCCGTATTGCGGTTTACCAGCGCCAGAGCCAATGGCACACAAACCAACTCCCTGCAATTGATGATATCTGCCGATTTCAAAGGCATTGATACCAGCAACACTACCACCCTTTCCAATATCGCTGCCGCCAACTGGAAGGATATAACGGACAGGGCTACACTATCTACCGGTGCTGCACTGGCTTCCGGCCCGGTAGACCTCACCGATCAAATCGGCGACAAACCGGTATACATTGCGTTTAAATATACCTCTGTGAGCGGCTCCAAACAAAACAAATGGACCATCACCGGATTAAATGTCAATAACACACTTGCAGACAGTACCACCTATCTCATTGCCAACTTAAATGCAGGGAATACCGCCATTACAAATTATGGCGCTACTACGTATAGCCCTGGTTGGGTATCTTATAAAGTAGTGAACAATTACAACTGGGTAGTAACCGCCGGTACATCTTTAGTGATCACCGGCGCTGCTGCCGCAGATCAGGCCACGCAAAATGCAGAAGCCTGGGCCATCATGGGACCCCTGGATCTGAAAAAAGTAACACCCGACTGGGGTATTCCGATCAAAAACATCGGTGAAAACATGAGCAAGTTTCCCTACAAATACATCTACACGTCTCCTGGCGCTTACGACGCTACGTTCCTGGCATCCAATGCCAACAGGGACCGCCAGGATTCTATCGTAAAAAATATCCGTCTGAACGTGCATTAACGTCATTTACGGAGAGAGTGATGCAACAGGGCTGATCATTACTGGTCGGCCCTTTTTTTATCCGGACGGTTATTACCTGCTTTAAATGGTCACGCATACCACCTCAAAAAAAGGAACGATCGATTGCAATTTTATCTACTGAAAATAATAATTGTCAAAAACACAATAATAAAAGTATTTCTACTATCTTTAGGTCATTGAGTTATCAAAATACTGTAGAATAGCGTCCGTATAATCGTAACAACCACAGCTGCCGTCCACGTTTACAAGAGTAGCCAAAGTAAAAACAGATTGCATTCCATTATAAAAAAAGTGAGTATCTGGTGATACATCATATGCTATCGCCTGTGCCAAAACATAAACCACGTCAAAAAAAATGGCCATCCGCCAATGGATAGCCTGTACCAGTGATCGTTCATCGTTGTAACTCATTTTACTTTTATAAACTTCTAAATTCAGACGCTCGTGAAATTACTTTTACCGGGTATTTGTCTCCTGGTCACGATGACTTTTACACATTGTGCAAATGAGGCTCCTCCCGCCAGCAATGCAGCTCCTGCTTCCAACAGGCCACTATTCCGCGATTTCATGGCCATCAACGGACACTATCATTTTAAACCCGAACTATACGGCCAGGTATGCCGGCTGGTACGCAACTATCATAATGTAGACTGGGATGTAAAAAACCTGGGGGATCCGCTAACGATTCCTCAAACCGCCAACAATATCAACTGGAAGAATGAAGTGTATGGCCCGTGGAAACAGGGTGGATTCGAAACCGATATCTGTATCCAGTTTGGCAAATTCGGCGCAGACCAGTCTAACCTGGTCGAGATATGGAAAGGGCAGGAAGCATGGACGTATGACTACGGCAAAGCCATGGCAGCCTATTACGGTCCATCCGGCACCGAAAAACTCGCTACCTCTTTTGAAATAGATAATGAACCCGGCAAGCGCGTAGATTCCGCCGCCTTCCGCACCATCTTTAAACAAATGGCCAGCGGCATCCGCAAAGGCGATCCACGTGCCCTGATTGTAACACCCACTGTACACGCACGCGCCGCCGATGACTACTCCCAGTATGTAGGCAGCATTTATGGCGATAAAGATATTCTGCCACTGTATGACGTAATTAATATTCATACTTATGCCACTATGCCCACGTCTGCCACGTCGAAAAATTCGTGGAACAGAAGTTATCCGGAAGACAGCTCCCTGGCTTATTTCAAGGTAGTGGATGAATCTATCGCCTGGCGCGATCAGCATGCTCCCGGAAAAAAAATATGGGTCACTGAATTCGGATATGATGCATGTACACCGGATGCAATGGTACACCGGAAAGACTGGGCACTGAAACTGGACTGGCAGGGGAATACCGATCTGCAACAGGCACAATACATTGTACGTTCCTTCCTGCTCTTTGCTACCAGGGATGTAGAACGGGCTTACCTCTTCTTTTTCAACGACGACAATGAAGCCGGCTTTCATGCTGCATCCGGACTAACCCGGAAGTTTGAACCGAAAATGTCTTTCTGGGCCACCAAACAATTGTATGAAATGCTGGGTAATTACCGCTTCAACCGCATAGTGAAAAATGAATCCGGAAAACTGTTTGTATATGAATTTGAACAGGGCGATACACCCGGCAACCGGATATGGGTAGCCTGGTCGCCCACCGGCACTAAAACACAGGAAAAAGAAGGCTACCAGCCAAAAGAAGCACTGGTCACATTAACCGGTTTACCGGGAAAACCTTCCCGTGTAGTAGCTATGGCCACTACCGCCTCGGCGGCATCCGAACCAAAATGGGAACAGACCGACAGCAAATCCATTACGCTAACGGTCGGCGAAAGTCCCACGTTTATTGTCATGAGTAAATAAACAGTACGCCTTCCAGGCTACTGTCAACCAAAACAGCCGCCGTACGCAATATACCTGCGTACGGCAGGGCAACTTTTTGTCTTTATGTCCACACATCAACGTATGAAGAAAGCCTAAATGATCTGAGTTATGAAAAATTATTTACCACTTTTATTAATTGCTTCCTGCCTCGCGGTGCAGGCAAGGGCGGGCGATCCGAACACGCTTCCGCTATCTCCGGAAACTGCCGCCGGTAATGTCCGGCAGGAGATCACCATTACCGGTACCGTAAAAGATACAAAAGGCGTATCGCTGCCCGGTGTCAGTATCAAGGTGAAAAATCACCCCATGGCGGCCATCACCAATGAACAGGGAAAGTTCAGTATCAAAGTTCCCGGCAAAGACGCCGTACTGGTATTTACCTATATGGGATATATCAGCCAGGAAATATCACCAGGTAACAACAGTACCCTGAACGTAACCCTGGAAGACCAACTGGAGAAGTTGGGCGAAGTAGTAGTCATCGGTTTTGGTACGCAGAAAAAAGTATCCGTTACCGGCGCCATCTCTTCCGTTACTACCAAAGACCTGCTACAATCACCGGTAGCCAATATCAGCAACTCCCTTGCAGGCCGCATGTCCGGATTACTTGCCCGGCAATCCAGCGGAGAACCCGGTAATGATCAGAGCACCCTGCGCATCAGGGGCGTAGGCACTTTCACCGGTTCCCAGGAACCACTCATCATGGTAGATGGTATTGAAGTGACCAACTACAACAACATCGACCCCAATGAAATAGAAAGCGTCTCTATCCTGAAAGATGCTTCCTCCACTGCCATATATGGCGTAAGAGGCGCTAACGGGGTATTGCTCATCACTACCAAACGTGGTAAAGAAGGAAAGCCACAACTCGGCCTCACTTCCAATGCGGCCATCAACAGGTTCACCGGTCTGCGCAAACCTATGAGCAGCGCAGATTATGCACGCTCCTACAACGCGGCTAAAAAATACGACTCTTATATCACCAACAGTACCTATGAGCCAACCTACTCGGATGAAGCCATCAGAAAATATGCATCCGGAGAAGATCCGGTACTGTTTCCCAATACCAACTGGTATGATGTACTGCTCAAAAAAGCATCACTGCAAACACAGCAAAACCTGACCATCAGCGGCGGAACAGAAAAAGTGAAATACTTTGTGTCCGGCGGTCTGTTTAACCAGGAAGCACTGTTCAACAATACCAGCCTCTCCCCGGGATGGGATGCACAGATCAAATTCAAACGCTATAACTTTCGTTCCAACTTCAACTTTGAAGTAACCAAACGCCTGAAAATTGCACTGGACCTCTCTTCCCAATCAGAAAACAGGCGCGGCGCCAACTGGAATACCAACCGTATTTTCCAGGGTATTTCAGACGCCAACCCATTATATTCTCCCGGTGTAGTAGATAATAAGATCGTTACCCTGAATATGCCCGGCCCGGTGAATCCCATCAACATCATGCTGGGTGCCGGTTATACCAAAGAGTTCCGGAATTATCTGAATGGAACTGTACGGGTAGATTATGACCTTGATTTTATCACGAAAGGACTTTCTGCACATGGTAAAGTAGCGTACCAGAACTATAACAGTAAACTGGATACCTATCAGAAAGGACTGGTGACCTATCTCGCTAAAAGATTACCGGACAACAGTCTCGTGTATATTCCACAAGGACTCGATAATCCGTTTGGTTTCAGCGAAGCCATTTCCAAAAACAGGCGCACGTATGCAGAAGTCGGACTGGATTACAACCGTCAGTTTGGCGATCATAATGTAACCGGTTTGTTGCTGTATAATCAAACCAAACTGTTTGATCCCAACCTGGCCTACCTGGTGCCCAATGGCTACCAGGGCGTAGTAGGCCGTATTACCTACGCGTATAAAAACAGGTACCTTGCCGAATACAACATCGGTTACAACGGTACCGAAAACTTTGCAGAAGGCAATCGCTTTGGATTCTTCCCGGCCTATTCACTGGGCTGGATTCCCTCCATGGAATCCTTCTTTCCGAAAAATGATCTCATCACCTTCCTGAAAATAAGAGGCTCCTACGGACAAGTAGGAAATGATAAACTGAATAACGCACGGTTCCTGTACCGCCCAACTTCTTACACCTACTCCAACAATCCCGGCTATTACTTCGGTGAAAGCGGCGTTAACTACGCAGCCTATAACACTGCTGTAGAAGGCGCACTCGGCAATGGCGACCTGACCTGGGAAAGAGCGGTGAAAAAAGACATCGGTATAGAGATATCTCTCTGGAGAGATAAAATTAAAATTACGGCCGACTGGTTCAATGAAAACAGGGAAAACATCCTGGCAGTGAAACAAACCGTTCCTACCGTTACGGGGGCCATTTTCCCGCCTTACAATTTCGGGAAGATGCAGAACCGGGGTATCGATGGCGACATCTCCTTTAACGACCAGGCCGGCCCGGTGAACTATTGGGTGAAATCCACTTTCACGTTTGCTAAAAACAAGATCATCTATATGGATGAAATCCCGCAGGCCATGCCGTATCAGCAACGTACCGGCCACCGCGTGGGGCAGTACTTCGGTTTGATTGCAGAAGGACTGTATAACACCTGGGAAGAAGTCAATGATCCGAAACGCCCGGTATCACAATGGAATAATAATAAGATCCAGCCCGGCGATATCCGTTATAAAGATATTAATGGAGATGGCAGAATCAGTGAAGAAGATGCCGTACCGATCGGTTATTCCAACTTCCCCGAAACTATGCTGGGCCTCTCTTTTGGCGGCAGTTACAAAGGCTTCGACTGCTCCGTGTTATTCCTCGGTGCTACCAATGTAAGTCTGCAGATGCCCTGGTCGGCCATGACCGGTATGGAGCAGAACAAAGGCGCCAACGAATACCTGCTGACCAGCTGGAGCGAAGAACGTTATGCCAAAGGTGAACCGATCAATTTCCCGCACTTATCCTTAGGTGGAGAAACACAGAAACATAATTACAAAGAATCTACCTACTGGATCCGCGATGCCAGCTATATCCGTCTCAAAAATATTGAACTGGGTTATTCCTTCGCCGCAGCGGCGTTGAAGCGGATAGGCATGAGCAGTGTACGCTTGTACCTGAATGCCAACAACCTGTTTACCTGGAGTAAACTGGATCCGGGCGTTGATCCTGAAAGTCCCAACAACATTAACAATACAGAACCTTACCCGCTGGTAAAAACAGTGAACGTGGGTTTGAATGTAAAATTCTGATGATGGAGCTGATCACCGCATCCTTCTTTATCAACAGTTAAAAATTTCACGGATGAAAAAAATACGCATAGTCTGTATATTCGTCATACTCGGAACCTTCACTTTCTCCTGTAAGAAAAACTTCCTGGATAAAGCCCCCGGCGTAGACGTTACCGAAAATACCATCTTCTCCTCTCCCACCCAGCTGGAAACCTATATCGCCAGTATGTACCGCCATGGTATCCATCACGGGTTCTGTACGGATGATAAATCACTCACGGAATCCATCAGCCTGGACATTTCTGCCGGTGCCACCGATGAGGGCGAGTACGCAGTAGCCTGGCTCACTTCCCAATATTGGAATTCGGCCAGCATCACCGCCAGCGATATTGTGAACCTGGAAGATTACCGTTTCTACCTGCGGTGGACCGCCATCCGCATCTGTAATATCATGATGGAACGCATCGGTGAAGTACCGGGGCTGCAGGAGTCGTACCGCGAACAGGTAATCGCAGAAGCGAAATTTGTGCGGGCGCTCAATTACTTTGAGATGCTGAAACGCTATGGTGGCGTACCTATTGTGAATAAGCGCTTCCAGTTATCGGAAGAACTGAAGATCAGCCGGAATACCATCGAAGAATGTGTGAACTTTATTGTGAACGATTGTACCGAAGCCGCCGGCGCATTACCGCCTACCTACCCTTCCACCATGCGGGGCCGTGTTACCAAAGGCGCTGCACTGATGCTGAAATCAAAAGCACTGCTATACGCTGCCAGTCCTCTGTTTAACACCGCCACGCCTTATATGCCACTGGGAGAAAACAATAAGCTGATCTGCTATGGCAACTATGATGCGAATCGCTGGAAACTGGCCGCAGATGCTGCTAAAGCGGTGCTTGACTGGGCGCCCTCGGGTAACTGTAAACTGATAGACGACAAAGGCGTTGATGTCAATTATAAATACGAATGGTCTACCAACGACAATGAAGAAATTATACTCGCCAATAAATCGTTTGGTACCCGTTATCCGTGGGATATTCCCTGGGCGGTAATGAAACCCAATACCATTGCGAACCCGGGCTGGGGTGGCTTACAGGCTACCTTTAACCTGGTACGCAAATACGAAAAGAAAGATGGTACGCCACAAACCTGGAATGCCAATGGTGGCAACGACCTCTTTAAAAAATATGATGAACTGGATCCCCGCTTTAAACAAACCATTGCCTATCACAATTCCTACTGGAATGTGGAAACACCGGTGTTTAACTGTATCGGTAACAGTATTGGTCACTGGATGCATAAACTGATTCCTTCCGACCTGCACAATGGTGCAGCCCAAATCCCCAGCTGGCAGCTGTTCCGCCTGGCGGAAGCTTACCTCAACTATGCAGAAGCATTGAATGAAGCAGAAGGTCCGGTAGATGCAGCTTATGATGCGGTGAACAAGATCCGTCGCCGTTCCGGTATGCCCGATTTGCCAAAAGGTTTGAGCAAAGACGATTTCAGGAAACGCGTACACAACGAACGCGACATAGAACTGGCTTTTGAAGATCATCGCTTCTGGGATATCCGCCGTTGGAAAATTGCAGAAGAAGATGGGG
Source organism: Chitinophaga arvensicola (assembly GCF_900110835.1). GTDB lineage: Bacteria > Bacteroidota > Bacteroidia > Chitinophagales > Chitinophagaceae > Chitinophaga > Chitinophaga arvensicola. The sequence continues at coordinate 2,623,407 of NZ_FOJG01000001.1, read as the reverse complement.
TGATGAAAGGCAATTTCTGGGGATTAAAACTCGCCACTATACCGGCCAGCAGCGAGATCCATTACGAGCCTTACATTTTCGAAGTACGCAGTTTCCTGCCGAAGATGTACCTGCACCCATTCATTCTGTGGGAAGTAAACAAAGGCTACCTCGTGCAAAACCCCGGATGGTAAGGGAATCACATTTTTTTTCGTTTAAAAGCATTTTATGAACCAGATGATTATACGTACTATCTCCACCCTGCTGCTCAGTGCCGGATGTGGTGTATATGCTGCTGCACAGTCTCCCGTCACCGATTCCACCACTACCGCCAAAGCAGCCAGCGTGAACATCGCCTATGGCACACAGCCTGCGTGGATGGTTACCGGGGCCGTGTCTTCGGTAAAAGGAACGGAACTGAGAAAATCCTTTAACACCAATCTCGCTAATACCATGACCGGCAGACTACGCGGTCTTACGGTACTGCAAGGCAATACCGAACCCGGTGTCAACTCCCCTTCCCTTTATATCAGGGGCGTTAATACCTTTGGCAGCGAAAGCACCAAAGTACTCGTAATGGTAGATGGCTTTGAAAGCAACTTCGAGCAACTGGTACCCGATGAAATAGCCAGCGTAACAGTACTGAAAGATGCCGCCGCTACCGCCCTCTATGGCAGCAGGGCCGCCAATGGCGTGATCCTCATTACCACCAAAAGAGGACAGGAAGGACAATTGCAGGTAAGTTTTGGTGCGCAATACGGCTTTAATAAGCCCGTTGCCCTCCCCAAAATGGTCAACGCCTACGACTACGCCCGCCTGTATAATGAAGCACTGCAGAATGATGGCAAGCCGGCACTGTATACCGATGCAGACCTTGCAGCTTATCAGCAGGGCAACGATCCTTATTTTCACCCGGATGTAAACTGGTACAAACAGGTGTTGCGTAACTCCGCCCCCATGAGCAACTATCACCTGAACTTCAGCGGTGGTAAAAAAGCAGTGCGCTATTTTGCGGCGCTGAATGCTATCAGCAGTCAGGGTATGCTCATCAAAGCCGGCGATATCAACGAAGAAAGCAGCAATTCAAAATTCAACCGGTATAACTTCCGATCCAATGTGGATATTGACCTGAATAAAACACTGACGGCTTTTATCACGCTCGGCGGAACAGTGGAAGACAAGGCCAATCCGGCCGGTAACACCACCGGTTCCTTATTCGGCCTCATGGCGGCTATTCCGCCCAATGCCTTCCCGGTATATCAGCCCAATGGCAGCTTTGGTGGTAATGCCCTTTATGCCAATCCCCTCGGAAATATGCTGCAGAATGGTTCCTATACGTCCAACGGCCGTACCATACAATCCTCACTGCGCTTAACACAGCAACTGGATTTTATTACAAAAGGACTCAGCGTTTCCGCCGCGATAGCTGCCAATAATTATTTCAACAGCTACTCCAATAAAACCGCACAGTATGAACGCTTCTCCATCAGCAGAAATAACAATGGAGATACCGTATATACCCGCTTCGGCCAAAAGACTTCCCTGCAGGGTGATGAAAGCCGCTCCGATCAGTGGCGGAACTATGCGTTGCAGGGCTTCCTGAACTACAACAGAACGTTTGGTATCCATGAAATCACCGCCATGGCCATGTACAACCAGGATAGCTACAGCATCAGCGGCAACAATCTTCCCTACAAACATGTGAATGGCGGTACCAGAATTACGTATGCCAATAACCGTAAGTATATCGGCGAATTCACTATGTCGTATATGGGTTCCGAAAACTTCCCCAAAGGCAGCCGCTTCGGTGCTTTCCCTGCCGTAAGCGCCGGTTGGATTGTTTCCAATGAAAACTTCCTGCAACACAGCCGGGCTATCACTTTCCTGAAAATACGCGGTTCATACGGACTTACAGGAAATGACCTCATCGGCGGACAACGGTTTATGTTTGATCAATTGTACCCATTCATCAATTCCCCCTACTTTGGTACAGCCAATACCGGTACCGGCGGCCTGGCGGAAGGTGTGCCCGCCAACCCGGATGTGACTTGGGAAAAAGAACAGAAAATAAATGTGGGCGTCGAAGCAGCCTTCGGCGAACGCTGGCGCTTTACCGCGGATGTATTCAAAAATGACCGCCGTCATATCCTGGCGCGGCCTTACTATACGTTGCCGCAATACATGGGCGTGGATCTGCCGATGCTGAATGTAGGTAAGATGAACAACAAAGGACTGGAAGCATTGCTGTCGTACACCAGCAAACCCACAGCAGGCATACAATGGATGGCTGAAGCCAGCGCCACTTATGCCAAAAACAAAGTGGTGTACAATGCAGAAGCCGTACAACAGAATGCCTACCTGTATTACAGCGGTCATTCCGTAGGACAGCCATTCGGACTGGAAGCCATCGGCTTTTTCAAAGACCAGGCAGATGTAGATAAAAGTCCGAAGCAGATCTTTACCCCGGTGCAGCCTGGTGATATCAAATACAAAGATCAGAACGGCGATAACGTAATCGACCAGAATGATGCGTTCCCGATCGGTAAGCCCTATCTGCCCACGCTTACCTATACCCTGCATACCAATGCCCGTTTCAGGAGATTTGATCTCGATATTTTCTTCCAGGGTGTAAACGGTAGCACCGTCACACTCGGCTCCAATTACTATGCCTTCCAGAACAACGGCTCCGCCCCTTCGATGGCGGAGAACAGATGGACGCCTGCCACTGCCGGTACCGCTACTTATCCCCGGTTATCTTCCCAGAATAACCTGAACAACTACCGCTATTCCAGTTTCTGGCAACGCAACGGCAGCTACCTGAAACTCCGCAGCCTGGAGCTGGGCTATTCATTGCCCGCTTCCCTGATGAGCAAAGCGAAGATGAACCTGGCGCGGGTATTTGTAAATGGTACCAACCTGTTTTCCATTGATGATATCGAAGGAGACATCGATCCGGAAAGCTTATCTGTAGGGTATCCTGCGATGCGTACTTTTTCCGCAGGCCTGAGAATTGAATTTTAAATCCTTAAATCTGAACGGATGAAAAGCAAGATATATACGCTCCTTTTTATGACAGGCACGCTATTAACGGCCTGTGAAAAACTGGACCGGGAAGTGATCACCAATCTCACCCAAAAACAAGTTACCTCTTCCTATCAATACACCGGTTACCGGCAGGCAGCCTTGTATGCAGAACTGCCGGAAGGCTTCCTGTATATAGACCGTGCCATGATGGCCTCTGCCACGGATGAAGCAGAGCATACAGAAGAAAATGCGGCCATACATCGTTTCAACAACGGCTCCTGGAATGCATTCGACAATCCTGACAATGCCTGGTCTAAATACTACAAAGCCATCCGCAAAGCCAACCAGTTCCTCGCTGCTTCCGATAGCATCGACCTGGATGTATATAAACTGGATCCTGATCCATCACAACAGCAGGTATATAAAACAAGGACAGCAGAAATAGCCCGCTGGAAATATGAATCGAGGTTTTTGCGCGCCTTCTTTTACTTTGAACTGATCAAACGCTATGGTGGCGTCCCGATCCTGACAAAGGCGTTATCTGCCGAAGATGATTTCAAAAATGTGAGCCGCAATACGCTCGCAGAATGTATTCAGTATGTCACCAATGAGTGCGACAGTGCAGCCCTGGGATTACCGGTAGTATATGCCGATGCAGACCTGGGCAGGGCCACCAAAGGCGCTGCGCTGGCATTAAAAAGCCGGGCGTTATTGTATGCTGCCAGCGATCTGTTTAATACGCCCACCTGGGCAGGTGGTTATGGTCATGCTGAACTGATTTCTTTGCCGGGCGGCAACCGTGCTGCCAGATGGGCCGCCGCTGCTGCCGCTGCCAAAGCAGTGATCGACCTGCAAGGTTCCGGTTACTATCTCTATTGGGATTACCGGAATATGTTCAATAGCTACAACATTGCGGAAATTATTTTCACCCGGCGCAATGGCGATAACAATGAATTTGAAAAAGCCAATTATCCCGTAGGATTTGATTTTGGAGAAAGCGGTACCACGCCTTCACAGAACTTGGTAGACGCTTACGAAATGGCAGACGGTACCAAATTCGACTGGAACAATCCTGCCCATGCGGCCAATCCATATGCCAACCGCGATCCAAGACTGGAACACAGTATCATTACCAACAACACCTGGTATAAAAGCCGCAGCGTGGAAATATGGGCGGGAGGCCGCGATGGTAAAGGTATTCCACTGGCTACCAAAACAGGCTACTATCTGAAAAAGTATTTGAGCGAATACACCGACCTGTTGCAGAACCGGGCAAGTGTACACAGCTGGATCCTGATCCGCCTGGCAGAAGTATACCTGAACTATGCTGAAGCCCTGAATGAATCCAGTCCCGGACATCCGGATATTGAGCAGTATGTAAATGCCGTAAGATCCCGCTGGGGCGTAAACATGCCGCCTTTGCCTTCCGGCCTGTCGCAAGCCGATATGCGCGAAAGAATCCGCAACGAGCGCAGGGTGGAATTTGCCTTTGAAGATCACCGTGGCTGGGATGTACGCAGATGGATGCAGGGCCCCGCTTACCTGGGTGCGCCTTTACGCGGAATGGGCATCACAAGAAATACCAACGGCTCTTTCAAATACACGCCGGTAGTAGTAGAGCAAAGGGTGTTTGAACCAAAGATGTACCTCTACCCGATCCCGCAGGGAGAAGTATTCATATCACCGAAAATTGCACAGAACCCGTTGTGGTAAATAAGTAAGTAGTGTTAAAGAAAGAAGGCAGTCATCGTAATGATGACTGCCTTTCTTGTATTCTGAACACACACAATTATTTTGTCGTTACCAGGAAGCCACCCAGTTGAGCCAGTTGCGCGGGTGTTACATTTAAAGTCAGCAGGCCGTTCTTCCAGCTCCAGCCAGCATTGCTAATCACCCCATTCATCCCCTGCGCCGTAACCTTCAAAGGCTTTTGTGCATAAGGCAAAGTAATAGTACCGGCACTGAAAGGAATAACCGCCAGTGTATGCGTAGCCGTTATCGCGTTATCATCCTGTGAAATAAGGCTCCAGTTACCCGTCCAGCGGATCCCTTCGGCCGGACTGCCTTTCAGGTTCTTATCCGCATTTTCGTGCAGCGTTAATGCCGTGAGTTGTTTATGCTCCAGCCTGCCCCAGCAACGGAGTTGCGGCGGGCCATCTACACCGCCGGTATAACTGTTCAGCCATAGCGGTTCCCATAGTACAGTACGGCGGTACCATTTATTCACGGCCCAGCGGCGGTTCTGAAACTGCGCCGGTACGGGCTTTCCGTTATCCAGTTCGGAAGGCAACACGGCGCCGGGTGTACCGAGAATCACCGTATTCATCAATACTTCGTCGTCGGTGAGCCAGTCGTAGGAAGATGAGCCGCTAAGGCCCACTCCCTGCTGCGATAACAGCGACGCCCAGATACTCCACTCCTGGTGTCCCTGCCGCGTATCGTACCAGAGATCTCCCTGGTCGTCCAGCGATACCATATCCATTACAGGTACCCACAATGGACTGATACCATAATACAATATCACTACATCGGGATTCACACTTTTGGCCGCTTCGCTGATGAGGCGCACCAATTCATAGGAATAACGTTCGCCCCTGTACAACGGATTCACCGGCACGCCCATATTGGGATTAGGCAAGCCATAGCCGAAGTCGAGTTTGATCAACCCCGGCTGTAGCAACTGCATGGTTTTGCGGGTGCGCTCCTGCACAAAAGCACGGGCGCGCGGAGAACTGATATCCAGGCAATACCAGGCTTCCCCGGTAGGGTCAAAGTTCCAGTTGCCCAGGCAGGGCTCCCCATGAATATCAAGTACCAGATCGTTGCGGGTGATGCCGGCAGCAGCGGTATCTTTGATCCAGCCCAATGTTTCCCACACACCTATCCCCAATCCCTTACTGCGGGCATACGCCACGTCTGCAAAGAAATCTGGAAAGCGTTGCAGATCCGGCTGACCAGAGCCCTGCGACGTTTCCCAGGGATCATCCAACACCATCATCTCGCTTTGCACCTGGCTCGTAAAATCAGCAATGGGAGGAATCGGGTATTTTCGTTTACGCCACATGCCCCAGGTATTCCAGACAGATACGGGGGTAATGGTTTTCTTTTCCGGAGATACCGGGAAAGATCCATAATATTTTCCAAAGGCAGCATAGGCTGTGGTATCGATGGTAATGCGTAACAGATCATTCCAGCTACGTGTAGCCGTTGGCGATGCTCCCCACAGATCTTCACGATAGAGGTAGCGGAAACAGCCCCGTGCAGCTCTCATACTCAGACTCATAGCGCCGTCCGGAATATCGCCGGCACCGATGCTGATCCAGCCTTTTCCTTCTCCCATAGCCGTAAACAATACTGGCCGGGGAAACGCAGCGCCATAGGGACTACTCATCGAAGGACCGAAATTACCCAATGCAATATCCGATTGCCCGAAGTCCCACATGCGGAAATAACTTTGTACGGTACCGGCTTTGGCACCAGGTAAACAATAACCCAGCGATTGCCAGTCCGGTAAAAACGGGCGGTCCCACACGGGTTTTACATTTACCGCAGTTGCCGGTGGCATGGAGGCGCCGATATACATTTCCACAATAGCAGGCGCCGGCAAACGCCAGCTTAGCGTTAACTCACGGACACGGATACCCCAGGACGTCTGTTCTATCACCATTTTACCCGTACCCAGGGAATCGAGTACCAGATGAACACTGCCCGCATCGCCCGGCACCGCGCGGGCCTTCACATATTGCAATTGCCCCTGCACATTTTTTATCCAGAAAGAAGGAAGTAAACTCCCTCTCCAGTTCACTGCACCGGTAGATAGTACCGTGAGCGAAGCCTTATCCGACGGCAGCTCCCAGTCGAAACGCAGATCACCGGATGTATGATGAATGGTTTGTGCCGCTGCTGAAGTATATAGCCATTGAGAAAGCAGGATGGTAAAAAAACATTTTTTCATCGCCTATCTGATTAAAGCCGTTTTAAAATATTGCGCACTCTTCTTCAGACTCACATAAGGGTCGATGGCAAAATTTTCCTGCTCAATAAAATAGCGTTTCACACCGGCAAGCTTTGCATAAGAAAAAATGCGTTTGAAGTCGATGCTGCCGCTACCTACTTCTGTATTCAAAGCAGGATTTATTTTATCCATATCTTTCACATGCCACATCACAAAACGTTCTGGTTCCTGCATGAAAAGCGCCACGGGGTCAAGACCGGCGCTAACGGCAAAGTACAAATCCAGTTCCATCTTCACTAAACCGGCAGCTGTTTCTTTCAACAAAATATCATAGCCTGTCTGCGTACCAAACTGCTGAAATTCAAACGCATGATTATGATAGGCCAGTTGCAATCCGGCATCCTTACATAATTGCCCCGCCCTGTTAAGTTGCACAGCGGCAGTTTTACATCCGGCTGCGGTACTATACAGTGCCGCTGGCAATGATGGTATTACGATATATGTTTGCCCCAGTATTTTCGCGGCCTTTATAAAACCATTGATAACTGTATCAAATGATTCGTTGTCGCCAGGGAAGTAATAATGCCCACTGCTGGAATGCAGCTTATGCCGGTCCAGCAGCTGTTTAAAGCTGACAGGTGACAACCCAAAAAACTGATCTCCTCCGCCAAACGTTTCCAGGTCAGTATATCCGGCGGCGGCTATCTTTTTAATGGTACCTTCCAGGTCTTTTGCAAGATCGTCTTTTAACGTCCACAGCTGCAACCCGGTTTCCGGCAGTTTACCTGTACTGAGGGAAGGCCCCAGGAACAAGCCGGTAGTAAGCAGGCCGGCCTGTTGTATAAAAGTTCGTCTGTGTATATGCATGTCCGTTATTTACTGGATGATCAATGGTACTACTGCGGTTTTCAGACCAGGAGAAGAAATCGTAACCCTGGCCTGACCCGGTTTGCCGAGGGCCTGCACATATACTTTTATTCTTCCCCGGAACGCATGATGACTGTTCCCGGCGTAGCGGCTGGTATCATTGGCATTGGCATTTTCCAGGCCAAGTAACTTCACCGGGCCGGTTACGTTTACTGTCAGTTTATTTTCCGAGAGATATACCCACCTGTTTTTATCGTCTTCCACATATACCGCCAGGGATGCTACGTCCTGCTGATTGGCCTTTAGCACCGGTTGTTCTACAATGGCCCGGAGTTTCGCCGGAGCGCCGGCAGTGTTTAATTCATATTCCGCCATCACTTTGGTACCATTGCGGGCAATGGCTTTCAGTTGTCCCTTTTTATACGGCACATACCACGTGATCACATGATCCGGAAAGCTGCTCATTTGTTGTATGCCCAACGACTGCCCGTTTAAAAACAATTCCATGGATTCGCAGTTGGTAAACCCACTGATGCGGATCATTTTATCCGGCATCCAGTTCCAATGCGGCAGCGCATTATGATGATCCCAGAGATAATATTGCGTAGGTTCGGTCACGGTAGTATCCCATGCGCCAATCCAGGCCATAGGCTTGTCGCTCCATATACTTTGGCGGAAATACGCTTCTGTTTTAAAAAAGCCGCCCAGGTCGATAATGCCAAAGGGGTTATGACGTTGCGGCCATTTAAAGGATTCACCGAGGTATTCAAAACCGGTCCATAAAAACTGCCCCATTACATAATCGTTGTCTGTTACGGCTTTCCAGTATTCATAACGATGACCGGTTTCGCTGCCGTATAATATCTGTCCGGGGTGTTTTTTATGATGAGGTCCGTACAGGTTTTCCTGGTAGTTATAGCCGGTCACATCGAGTACACCGGCATAGCCCACTTCGGTAGACATATACGCCGATGCCAGCCCGGAAGTAACCGGGCGGGTGGTATCCAATGCACGCACCACTGCGGCCAGCTTCTCTGCCAGCGCTTTCATACCGGATGCATCCGGATTGGCGGATTGGTACCTGGCGAAGGTCTGCGGATTGGCAAAGCTATCCAGGCTGGGATGTGAATAGGGATCATTGGGAAAATCAATTTCATTCCCGATACTCCACATGATCACGGAAGGATGATTACGGTCGCGCAGCACCTGGTCCTGCAGATCCCTAGTGCCCCATTCCGGAAAATATTTCGAATAGCCGTTCTTTACTTTTTGTGTATGGTTCCATCCGTCGATCCATTTTGTTTTGGGATACGCCCATTCATCAAACGCTTCTGCAATAACCAGGAAGCCCTGCTCATCGCATACATCCAGGAACTCGGTAGCATGTGGATTATGACAGGCGCGGATAGCATTACAACCCATTTCCTTCAGCGTACGTAAGCGGCTTTCCCATACACTACGCGGCACAGCGGAACCTAATACGCCCGCATCATGTACCATACATACGCCTTTCAATTTGGTACTTTTTCCATTGAGAAAAAATCCCCGGCTGGCATCGAAGCGGAGCTGGCGGATACCGGTACGTACTTCCTGCTGATCGGTTATTTTTCCATGACTGCTCACGGTAGTACGCAATGTGTACAAATAAGGCGTATCTACAGACCATAGCTGCGGAGAGGAAACCGGCAGTGTTGTATGAAGCAGCCGATCAGATTTTTCGGGAAGGAATATTTGCTGACGGTTGGTAGCCACTGTTTCACCGGCAGCGTTGAGCAGACTGGTAATCACGACAACAGTATCACCGGTAGTGTTTTCATTTTGCACTGTCACGCTGGCCGTTACCAGTGCTTTTGTGTAAGATACTTCCGGTGTATGCACAAAGAGGCCACCGCTTTTGATATGTACCGGAGAACGGTATACCAAAAAAACATTCCGGTAAATTCCGGAGCCGGTATACCAGCCGGAATCAGTGAGATCTTCATGATCCGTTTTTACGGCGATGGTATTCTTTTCCCCGATACGGATCCACGGCGTAAGATCGTATTCAAAGGCCACGTAGCCGCTGGGGCGTTTCCCGAGATAATGGCCATTGATCCAGACCTCACTGTTTTTGTATACGCCATCAAACTGGATGAGTACTTTTTTACCGGCCTGTGTGGTGGGTACCACAAACGATTTGCGGTACCAGCCAATGCCTCCTGGCAAATAGCTGTTACAGCTGGGCAGGTGCCTATTAAAATCGCCTTCGATGCTATAGTCGTGCGGTACATTCACCGTGCGCCAGGTAGCATCATTAAAGCCGGGAGCCTCAGCTCCCGGCAGATGGCCCAGGTGAAATTGCCACCGGGCATTGAATAATTCACGTCCGTATTGTTGTGCACACACCTGGAATGATGCGAACATCATCCACGCGATTACACCCATTCTTTTCATCATAAATACTATCGTTGCTGCTTTTGCTGTGCGGTTACATAATCCATTACTTCCTGGAAAGTGGCTACCCATATATCTTTCCGGTGACTGGCCAGGTATTGCAGCAATTGTTCATGCGCAGCGCCAGATACGTCCAGGTAATCGCCACCCACCCCATGAAACATAAAGATGCCAAGACCACCCTTTGCGGTGGCTGCTTCCACAAAGCTGATCAGCGCTTTTCCATCTTCCTTATTCACCACTCCCCAGCTCGGGATCTTATACAAATCGAGCGTGGAAAAATCGGTGATGATAGAATGAATATCGCCGCCGGAGCGGGCATATTTCACAAGACCGGATTGTTTTAACGCAGGTGTATAATCAACGCCGCCAACAACAGATTCACTGCAGGGGAAGGCATAGGTGCGACTTCTTTTCCCATCTATACCAAACAGGATTTTATTCATCATACCGGCCTCTTTCAGCATCGCATTTACATCATAATTTTCCGTGTAATACTGCGGTGCATTTTCGTACATCTTTTTAGAACAGGGATGATACAACGTATGATTGGCCAGTTCAAAACCATCAGCTGCTGCGGCTCTCCAGCTCAGCATCTGGTCTTCCGTAACATTGCCGGTTAAGAAAAAGGTGCCCGTTAATGTTGATTGCCTTAACTGTGGAATAGCCGTATTCAGTTGTGATACCAGGCCATCATCATAAGTCAGCACAATGGCGGCCTTTTTTCCACCGGGCCATTTCTCCTGTGCACTGAGTTGTATCGGAATAGTCAGGACTAACAATAAGCGAATGATAAATGGTTGTACTGGTATCATACTGAACATTGATGGTGACGGGCACCTTTTAAGGGATTATAAATTTGGATTTATGCTGGCATCTCCCAATGGTACCGGGAACCAGTAATTAGCTTTAGTAATAGTGCCGATCGGTTTAAGATCTGCCTCATTTTTATTGGCGTTGGCGGCTTCTACCTGTTCCAGCCGCACGAGATCAAACCAGCGGGTAGTGCCTTCTCCGGCAAATTCCCAGGCTCTTTCTGCTACTACTGCATCGGCAAAAGCAGGACCGGATAAATTTTCGGGGGCCTCACCAAGACCTGCACGGCCACGCACTTCATTGAGTGCCGCATAAGCCGTTGCATCGGGTGAGCCGGTAGCCCGAGCCTGTGCTTCTGCATAAATCAGCAACACATGCGCATAACGGATCAGGTGTACCGGCATAGAGGAATACCAGTGATCATTGTCTTTGATCCGGAACTTGCCATAGTAAGGATGTTTGGATGCACTGTTCTGCCAGGGCACCAGCGTTCCATCCTGCTTACGGAAGATAGTATGAAAAGTAATATCCTTTCTTTTTCCTGCCGGGAAATTGTTAAAGAAATTGATCTCTGAGTGAAAATCTTCCCAGCCGCCTTCTTCCAGGGGAACAGAAGCCGCACCGGTAAAGGAGTTGGTGGAACCGCCGTAGTTTTCATTGGCATGCAGCGCCATCACTTCTTCCTTCGTACCAATGGCACTTACATCGCCGGACCATAACACGGCCAGGTCTACCAGGCTGAAATCATAAGTGGCTTTGTTATCAATTACTTCTTTCGCTTTACTGGCTGCCAGCGCATATTTGCTGACGTCCTTGATCGGCCACCCTCCCTGCGTCAGGTACACATCTGCCAGTAAGGCCTTTACGGTACCTTTGTTGGGTCTTCCCGGATCACGCTTGGTAACGCCTACCAGCTTTTCTGCCAGTACCAGGTCGCTTTCAATCACTTTATAAACTTCTGCCGGCGCTGATTTTTTCATGTTGAGCAATTCAGGCGTAACGGCGTATTCAATTTTTGTGATAAGGGGAATATTGCCCCAGCCTCTCACCAGCCAGTAGTAGCTCAATGCACGCAGGAAATGTGCTTCCCCTACTATCTGGTCTATCTGCGCCTGATCACCGGGAATACCGGGTGCATTATCGATTACATTATTGGCGCCCTGGATGGTTTTATAACATCCATCCCAGATCATGGCGATGTTCGGATTGGCGGAAGTTACCGCAAATTGATCCATCTGCCGGAAATCTGCTTTATTACCACCAAACAAGGTAGTCAGGTCATCGCCCCCCATAGCAAAACCCTGCGTATTGGAGTTGAGAAAACCCCTGGCCCAGGTACGGGTCAATCCTTTGTATGAACCGGTGAGCGCGGCATCCAGGCCGGTGACATCCACAATAGCCGCCGGTCCCTGCACAATACCTTTCGGCGATTCTTCCAGGAATTTGGAGCATCCTGTCAGCAGAATGCAAAAAAGAAAAACCATATATTTCTTCATGATAATCTTTTTTAAAAATTAAAATATAACGTTGACGCCTATGGTATAAGTCTTCGCATTGGGATAGGCTCCCTGATCTATTCCCTGTTCTGTATCTGCCACAAATCCGCTCCAGTTCAATCCTTCCGATTGATTGTTGGAATTCGATTCCGGATCTATACCACGGTAACGTGTAAACGTCAACAGGTTGGTAGCGCTCAGGAATACTTTCACACCCGCGATATTTTTTAACGCTGTTTTTTTGATATCATAAGACAGGCTCAGATTCTTCAATCTTAAGAAATCTGCCTTCTCCACAAAACGGGAACTCTGGTTCAGCGTATTCGTAGGCGCAGAGCTGAAAGCCGGGATATCAGATGTTTCATTCACACCAGGGATGTAGCGGTTTTTAATATCCGCAAAAAGAATCTCTTTGGCATCTGTACTTCCCAACATACCAAAGGCATAGGAGTAATTCAGTTTATCCAGTCCGAACAAACCTTGTACAAACACATTCAGCGCAAAGTTTTTATAGGTAAATGTATTATTCCATCCCAGGGATGTTTTGGGTAACGCATTACCGATGATCTGGTAATCTTTGTCACTGATCACCCCATCTTTGTTGAAGTCATCGTAATGTGCGTCTCCGGGTTTGAGGTTATACTTTGCTGCTTCTGCTGCCTCATTGGGCTTGTAGGTACCCAGGTATTTGTAGCCAAAGAAAGAGCCGATGGGTTGTCCGGGTCTTAAGATAAATTCATTGAACAATATTTCTTTACGGCCCTCACCCAGACTTTCCAGCGTATTTTTTACAAAGGATACGTTGAAGGAACTGTTCCAGTTAAACTCTCTTTTTGAGAACGCATTTACTCCTACTGAAAACTCCCAGCCGGTGTTACGCATATCACCGATATTGGAGAGGATGAAGTTACCGCCGAGATAGCCGGGTACCGGCTGATTGAGCAGCAGGTCGCGGGTTTTCTTTACAAAATAATCTGCGGTGAAAGTAACGGCGCCCTGGAATATTTCAACATCCAGTCCGGCGTTGATCTGCTCGGTGGTTTCCCATTTCAGTTCGGGGTTACCGGGATTTCCCAGTGCAATACCCGACACAATTTTGCCGGAAGCGCCGTTGAAAACGGTACCTGCATCATCGAGGTTGGTGGTATAGGCAGAATAGGTAGCATAAGGATTAATCCCCTGGTTCCCCGTTAAACCCCAGCTGCCTCTCAGTTTCAGGTTATTAAAAATGTTGGTGTTTTTCAGGAAAGGTTCTTCGGATAACTTCCAGCCTACTGCCGCAGAGGGAAAGGTGCTGAATTTATTTTTACCCCGGAACTTGGAAGAGCCGTCGCGGCGTATAGAGCCTGATAAAAAGTATTTGTCTTTGTAAGCATAGTTGGCCCTGCCGAGCAGCGATAACAAACTCCATTCACTGTAACCGGAACCTACCTGCGACGACTTCGACAACGCAATATTGTTATACGTCTGATCCGGATAGGTGAGTCCATTTACAGACACATTAAAACCGGTGCCTTTAAACTGCTGTGTTTCCAATACAGTGGTCAGTTCCAGCTGATGATCCTTATTGAATGTTTTTTTGTAGGTGAGGTTATTGGTATTCTGTACCAGGATATTTTCTCCGGAGTTGCGGGAAGCGGAAGGTACATTGCCCGTGATAGCCGGACCAGCGTAACCTTTCGCCTGGTCGTTGGTATAGTTGATACCACCCTGTACATCCAATGACAATTCCGGGAGGAACTGGTAACGCGCACCACCGATCAGGTTAATATTCGTACGGTCGTTGCGGTTATCTGATTGTTCATTGATCGCTACAGGGTTGGAGAAGATGGAACTGGTGGGATCCTTGATCGTATAGGTTCCTTTAGGCGTGTACACGGGTGTGGTGGGCGCCCAGGCGAGTGCCTGGCCAAGGCTGCCACCCCTGGCGCCGGTGCCGCTGGTGTTGTGATTTTCTCTTCGTATACCCGTGAAGTTGAGTCGTACCGAAAATTTATCAGAGATCTGCGACGCGATATTGGAACGGACAGAATAGCGTTTAAAATCTGAGTTGTGAATAATGCCTTCCTGGTTCAGGTAGTTACCGCTGATGAGGTAATTGGTTTTATCGGTACCTCCGGAGAAGCCCAGTTGGTATTCCTGTCCCATACCGGTGCGGAATATTTCATCCTGCCAGTTGGTGCCGCCTTTCTGGCGGAACTGCTGGATCTCTGCATCGGAGAAGCGGGGCGTGTAGGTTTGTCCGGCGGGTGTAAGTGCCAGTCCACGGGCATTTACGGTTTCCGCGAAATCGGCTGCATTCATGGTATTATAGGTACCGATCACGTTGGAAGCGCTGAGGCGGGTCAGGAGGCTCACCTGCATTTTACCGCTTTTACCGCTTTTGGTGGTGATGATGATTACGCCGTTGGCGCCACGGCTACCGTAAATAGCGGTGGAGGAGGCATCTTTCAGTACCACGATGGAGGCGATGTCTTCTGTGTTGACGTTATTAAAATCGGCGCCCACAAAGCCATCCACTACATATAGCGGGTTATTGTCGCCCGTGAGGGAATTGGCGCCACGGATACGGATGCGGACATCACCGCCGGGGGAACCGGAAGCACTGGTTACCTGTACACCGGTGGCTCTTCCCTGCAATGCCTGATCCAGGCGGGTCACCGGCTGGTTCTCAAAGTCCTTGTTGGATACATAAGACAGGGAGCCGGTGAGATCGCTCTTTTTGCGGGTACCATAACCAATCACTACTACATCATTTATTTTCGTGTCTTCCCGTTTTAAGATGATGGTCAGCGACGCTCCTACCGGCACTTCCCTGGTCTGATAACCGATAAAGGAAACAACAAGGATACCTTTGTTATCAGGAACCTGGAGCACAAAATTTCCACCGGCATCGGTTGCGGTGCCTTTGTCGTTTCCCTTAAGCTTAATGGTAGCACCGGGGAGCGCGTTCCCCTCTTCATCCATAATCCGGCCCCTGATATCGATTGGGGGCGACAGAAATGTGGAAGCCGGGTCCGGCTTGTTCGTTTTATAGTTAACGATAATGACTTTATTGGAGATGGTGTATTCGAGCGGCTGATCTTTGAAGCAGATGCGGAGCACATCTTCCAGTGCCGCTTTTTCTACTTTAATATCTACCGGTAATGCTTTTTTGATGACGTCGGGGTCATAGAAAAACAGGTAGCCGCTTTGTATTTTTATTTCCCGGAAAATCTTTTCCAGGGGAGCTTTCTTTTCAGAAAGCGTGATGGTCTGGTTGAAGGCGCTGGCGCTGACGTGGAGACAGGCAGCGAGCAACAGCATGCTGGTTATCTTCATAAACTGCATTTTTTTACGGCCGGAACAGCACCATTTGCGAGAGGTAGTACTGTTTTTTTGTTGATAGAAGATGTGTAAAAACATAACGTTGGACTGTTTTAATAAAACATAAGTAAAGGAATCTCCATCCCCCTTATTCTTATACAAGGCGGGTCTGAAACGTTTGGGCAGGGATGTGTCGCGAACACGGCTGTCCTGTTGTTTCAGCTGATGAAATAAAACGGCTTACTATTCTACTTTTGCCGGGATGATTATTATGGTGTTACTATCAGTTTTCTCCCTTCTAATCTGAAATGAACGTGGCTTAATTCTAATATTTTCAATACTTCCGTTAAACTAAGATCCCGGAATACGTGCCCGGTGAAATGTCGTTGTGGAATGGCGCCTTCATATTCCACCTCAATATCATACCACCTCGAAAGCTGGCGCATAATGCCGGGGAGGTCTACGCCGTTAAACCAGAACAGGCCGTTTTTCCAGGCCACGGCTTCTTCCACTTCCACGCCGTTGTTGAACTGTATGTTGTCGTTTCCGGCTACCAGTGCCTGCTGGCCGGGTTTCAGCATGGCGGAAGTGAGACCTTTGGATATTTTTACTGACCCTTCCAGCAGGGTAATCCTGGTAGCGGCTTCATCACCGTATCCGTTTACATTAAAGTGGGTGCCCAATACGTCTACTGCGACGCCGTTGACCACTACTTTAAAAGGTTGTTGTGCGTTATGTGCCACTTCGAAATAGGCTTCTCCTTTCACCGTTACTTTTCTTTCCCTGCCGGGGAAGGCAGTAGGATAGCTGATGGAAGATGAAGCATTGAGCCATACACGCGTGCCGTCCGGGAGGGTTACCTGGTATTGTCCGCCCCGGGGTGTGCTCATAGTATTATATAATAGTTCACCGGCGGTGGCCACGCCATTGCCCTGGTAGGATAGCTGACCATTCGTAAGTTTTACGACACTGGTGCTGCCTTGCATAGCCAAAGTACCGTTAGCAGCGCTATCCAGCAGGATGGTGGTACCATTTGACAAGGTAAGCATGGCTTTGTTGCCACCCGGGGTCACTGTATTTTTCACAGCTGCGACAATGGGCGCCGGTGCAGGCGTTTTCCGGTGATGTTGCTGCCACCGGAAGAAAGCCGTGCCGGCCGTGATCAGCACCACAGCAGCGGCCACACTGCCCCAGCGGCGATAGCGCTGGTACCTGGATAATGGAATGATGACTGGTTGCGCTCTTTCCATCATCTGCGCAAACAGCTGGTGAATATCGGCGGGATTGGATAATCCGGTATAGGCTTTTCCCTGGAGTTTCTCCATCAACACCTGACGCAGCACTTCCTGGTTGGCTGGCTTATTTCCGCTTTCCAGGAAAAAGGGTACTTCTTCCGGGGAAAGAGTTCCGTCCAGGAAACGTGTTAATAATTGTTCAAAATCCGGTGTCATAGCCATTATTATAGAATTGCGCCCTTGTTAATAATTGTACATTTGACAATTGTAATTTTACGCAAAAAATACCCTTATCAGTATAAAGACGTAAAATGGAGGAAACAGGGAGCAGTGGAAAAAAAATATTTTTTTATTACTTCGGGACGGGGCGTTCAGCAATGCTACAAAACAGACCACCAGCCTGTGAATCTACAGCATCAGCAGCATCCATACAAAAAGCGTCATGGGTTCTGCATGATCGCCCAGGTGTTTGCGTAAACTGGCAATGGCCCGTACAATGTGACTTTTCACGCTTTCTTTGGAAATACCCATCTGTGCGGCAATTTCTTCATGTTTAAGTCCCTGGAAACGGCTGAGACAAAAGGCAGTGCGTTGTTGAGGAGGAAGGATACTGATACCCTGCTGGATAATTTTCTCCATCTCTTTTAATTCTACATTATCGGCCGGAGTGAGATCAGCATCACTAAAATATTCGGTCAGGTATACCCCATGTTCGTAGGTAAATACTTTCTGCCGCATCTGGTCAAAGATTAAATTGCGGGCAGTGATAAAGAGATAATCATCAAAACGGACCACTTCCTTCAACTTCTCCCGCTTTACCCAGATCCGCGCAAATACTTCCTGTGCCATATCTTCGGACATTTCCGGCGATTTGGTAAACATCAGTGCAGTGGAATAAATCTGGTCCCAGTAACGTGTAAATAATTCTTTATAAGCAGCTTCATTACCCGCCGCTACTCTTTGGACCAACTCATTTTCGGTGTGCAAGCTCGTTGGCATTTCAGCTAATATAGCCTTAAAAGTAATTATAAAATCTTTTCTTTCCGGGTTGTTTTGTAAGGGCTACTTACAAGACAGGTTGGTTACGGTTGCTCCCTGCCGCTCAGGAATCTTTGTCATTGACAATGAATAGAACCCACTGTCAGCATCCTACTCATCAGGTAGGCTTTATACAGTACCCCGGCATTTTAAAAAAACATAAAGCACTAATTTTCAACGATTTAAGCAATGGCATTTTAACTTTTGAAAATTTTGCTATAGTTTGTGCTTCCAACAGAACCTAAAACCAGGCATTGTCATTGAACGAAGCATACGAGGAAATTGAGCTGATTGATTATTTTCAGCAGGGGGAGCGCAAAGCACTGCATCAGGTGTATGCCTTGTTCCAGCGGCCGCTCTGTTTTTTCACAGAGCAGTTGATCATGGATACCATGGCAGCGGAAGACATTGTTTCGGAGTGTTTTATCAACGCATTTCAAAGAAAGGAAGATTTCCCTTCCCTGGGCCAGTTAAAGTCTTTCCTCTTTACTGCCGCCAAAAACGCGGCGCTCAATTACCTCAAGGCACAAAAACGGCACGACGACGTTCACCATTCAATAGAAATGGGCGCTGAACGCTTTTCCATAGATGTGGAAAATGCTTATATCAAGACGGAAGTCATGCAGCTCATTTCCCTGGAAATTGAAAAACTGCCGCCACAATGCCGGCAGGTAGTGCGTTTGTCGGTGGTAGACGGAAAAACCGCCCCTGAAATTGCGGCCGAACTGCAGATGGCCTATCAGACAGTATTAAATCAAAAGGCAAAAGGCGTGGCATTATTGCGTACCGCCCTTATAAAAAACGAGCTGCTTTCCTTACCCATGCTCGTTTACATGTTAGCTATCCTACAACGTTGAAATTTTTTTGAGGAAGACCGGTATAAAAAGAAGAGTTAGTTGTTTTAGTAGTATAGCATGACGGAGAACAATCACCACATAGCCGGATTGATCGGCAAATACCTGGACGACAGCCTGAATGACGAGGAACGTATCGCATTAGAGGAGTGGGTCAACGCATCCGGTAACAACCGCGATCTTTTTGCTGCCATCACCGACCGGCAGCAACTGAGAGCGAATGTAAAGCGGTTCTATGCTTACGATACCGACAGGATTTCCCGAAAAATCAGTGCGCAGATTCCCGAATTCGGGATGCCGTCTGCGCCGCAGGTTCACCGCATTCATTTCTTACGTAAATGGGGCTGGGCAGCTGCTGCCGCCTTCCTTATCGGGGGAAGCGTTTCGCTGTGGATGAAACATAACAAAAAAACGCAGCCTGCTATTGTTGCCTCCCAAACCATGAACATTGCTCCCGGCAGTCAGGGCGCCATTCTTACCCTGGCAGATGGCCGGGAAGTGGTACTCGACAGTATGGCCAGCGGCGTAGTGGCTCACCAGAGCGGTACCTCCGTAGTGTTATCCAATGGTAACCTGGTATATGATGGGGCCGGAGAAAATACAGCAGAAATACAATACAATAAAATGACCACGCCTAAAGGGCGCCAGTTCCAGCTTACTTTGCCTGATGGTACCCGCGTATGGTTAAACGCAGCCAGCTCCATCCGCTACCCTATTACCTTTACAGGCAATGAACGCCGGGTGGAAATTTCAGGAGAAGTATGTTTCGACGTAGTAAAAGATGTCGACGTTCCTTTCCGCGTAACTATCAATAACAATAAAGCTTCTATAGAAGTATTGGGCACGTTGTTTAACGTAAATGCCTATGAAAATGAAAACGCCATCCAAACCACTTTGCTGAACGGAAGCGTAAGAGTAGGGATACCATCGCCCACGCATACTGCCGGAGTTATTCTTAAACCGGGGCAACAGGCGGTGATCCGCAACGCTATAGGCGTTCATACACCAGAAGAAAAAATAACGGTCTTAAATGACCCGGAAATTGAAAAAATAATGGCCTGGAAAAATGGCCTGTTCAACTTTGAAGGCGCTAACCTGGAGGAGGTAATGCGACAGCTCGAACGCTGGTATAATATAGACGTGGTATACGAAAACGGTATACCAAACATACAATTCATGGGAGAAATGAGCCGACAGATCCCATTGACAGATCTACTGGAAATATTAAGAAGGACAGAAGTAGACTTTAGAGTAGAAGGACGTAAACTGATTGTATTAAATAAGTAACAACACCACACCGGAATACAAGAAAGATGGGCTGTAAAATCAGTCCGGCTATAACTATATATAAACAGTAACCAACCATTAAAAAACCGTCACGGATTGCGGCCGTGACGGTGTACTGGACTCAGTTGGTTCCTAAACGGTTTTATTGCAATTCACATTTATTCACAACCAAATCTCATGCAATTTATGCAAAAAAAATGCTATTGGCCTCCCGATCGTACGGGAACATGCAAGCGCCTAACCAAAATCTATCGGGCAATGAGACTAACCGCCGTATTATTAACTGTCGCCATTTTGCAGGCAAGCGCCTCCGGAAATGCACAAAACGTTACGCTATCGGGTACAACTATACCTATTAAAAAAGTTTTTGCTGAGATTAAACAGCAAACCGGGTACGTCGTTTTCAGCAACACCAATACCATCAACGATGCCCGCAGCGTATCCCTGTCTGCGAACAACATGCCGTTGAAAGACTTGCTGGACATTGTTCTGAAAGACATGCCGGTAACTTACCTGATCAAAGACAAAACCATCGTACTGTCCCGTAAGGCTACCAGCGCTGTTCCGGCCCCTCCCAACTCCATTACCGGTATGGTGAGGTCGGTTACAGGTGAACCGCTGCCTGGTGTATCCGTTCGTATCAAAAACACCGTGAATGGTACTATTACACTGGCGAATGGTTCCTTTTACTTCAATCACCTGCCGGAAAATACCGTGCTCCTGATCTCCATGCTGGGCTACGAAACCCTGGAAGTGGTGGTGCGGAAAAGCGACAATGGCTACAGCGCCTTTACGCCCGACAAAGCACAGTCCAGGTCACTGATGGTATCCGACGGCAACAACCTGGTGATGAATATCACCCTGTACAAACGCGATCTGGAAATGACCGACGTGGTGGTAACCGGGTACATGAATATGAATAAAAAGAACTATGTAGGTTCCATTTTCACCGTAAAAGCCGATGATATCAAGGTAGCCGGCGAAACCAGCATCGACCAGATGCTGCAGGGTGTGGTACCGGGCATGTCTGTGATCACACAATCCGGCCAGGTGGGTTCTACCCCTAAAATCCGTATCCGTGGTACTTCCACCATCCTGGGTAACCAGGAACCGGTATGGGTGGTAGATGGTATCATCCAACGTGATCCACTGCCTATTCCAAATGGAAACGGTTCCCTGGCAGGCGATATGACCGAACTCCGGTTGATTGCCTCCAACGCTATTTCCTGGCTGAATCCAAACGACATTGAAACCATCACCGTATTGAAAGATGCTTCCGCTACGGCGATCTATGGTTCACAGGCGGCCAACGGTGTTATTGTACTGACTACCAAGAAAGCCAAAGCCGGCCAGTTGTCCGTTTCCTATACCTCCAACCTTTCGGTTGGTCAAAGGCCTACCTATGGCATGTTTGACCTGATGAACTCCCAGGAGCTGATGCAGTTTTCCAAAGACATATATCAAAGTCGCGAAAGCTATACGTCAGACATTCTGCCCATCGGTTATGGTGGCCTGATTCAACAGCTGCAGAACAAACAGATCGACTACGCTACCTACCAGCAGAAATACCGGAAACTGGAAAATCAGAACACCGACTGGTTCAAATTACTTTTCCGTAACAGCTTCAACCAGAACCATAGCGTAAGCATCACAGGCGGAACAGATAAAATTTCCAACCGTACCTCTTTTAACATGCAACAGCAGAAAGGCGAAGCGAAAGGAAATGACCTCAGTACTTTTTCCGCTGCCTCCAATACCAGCCTGCGTTTTGGTAACCGTTTAACGGTGAACGTATTGTTGAATGGAAGTATCCGCGAAACAGACGGTTTTGCCTATGGCGTAAATCCATTTGATTATGCCTACAACACCGCCAGAACCATCCCGATGTATAACGATGATGGCTCTCTCTTTTATCATTCCAAAAGAGGAGAAAGCAGCAACGCCATTATCGGTAAAAATACCTACCTGTACAATATTCAGAATGAGCTGAACAACACCGGTAGTAAAAACACCACTACCACCCTCTCCTCTACAGTGGATGTACAATTGAAACTACTGAGAGGACTGGAATACCAGGGTCTCTTATCCTATAATACCGCTTCTTCGAATGTAAAGTCATATGCTACTGAATTATCCTACTTCATCACACAGAAAAGAGGATATGAATTTGGTTCCGTATTACCCAACTCTATCGAAGAACAGGCCAGCAAGCTGCCTTTCGGTGGCCTCGCACAACTGGAAAATGCCACCAATAAAGGTTATACCTTCCGGAACAGCCTCGTGTACAACCACCTGTTCCAGCAGCGTCACTCCATGACGCTCCAGGGTGGTATTGAAGCAAGATCCTCCCTGTCGCAAGGTAATGCCAATACACAGTATGGCTATCTCCGTTACAGGGGTGAAAGCTATGCACCTGTGCCTGCCAATCCTGCAGTGATCGCGGGTACCACCGGTAACCTGTATGAAGACATGCGTATCAACTCCCGTATCGTAAACCAGGAGAGCAACTACCTCAGTGAATACTTCACCGCAGTATATGCATTTGACTCCCGCTATATTGTCAACTTTAACGGAAGACTCGACGCTTCCAACCGTTTTGGCCAGGATCAGAACAAACGCTTCCAGCCTACCTGGTCTGCCGGTGTGAGATGGAACATAGCCAACGAAAAATTTCTGAGCTCCGTAAAATGGCTCAATTCATTTAACTTATCCGCTTCCTATGGCTACCAGGGAAACGCAGTGGAAGCTGTATCTCCTTACCTGATTGCCTCCGATGGCGGTCTGAGCAACCTGTACAAACAATATATACTCAGTATCAAATCACTGCCTTACCCGGATCTGGGCTGGGAAAAAACAAAAACCTGGAACCTCGGACTGGACTATTCCATGTGGAACGGCCGCCTGAGCGCTACTGCCAACTGGTTTAAGAAAAGCAGTAACGTACTGGCCTCCAGGCAGGTGCCACTTGAAACCGGTATGAACTCCGCTACCGTATTCGGATCCCTGATGGAAAACTCCGGCTACGACCTGATGATCAGCGTTATTCCGATCCGGACCCAGAATTTCACCTGGCAGTTTTCTGTAAACGGTGGAAAGGCCATCAACAGGGTAGAACAAAACCAAAGGATCAACACACTGGACGACTACCTGGCTGGTTCCGCCATTGTAAACGGACAGGCTTATTCTACCTTCTACTCCTATTCATTTGCTGGTCTCGACAAAACAAACGGACGTCCTACTTTCAATAAACTGGATATCAAAACAACCGCCAACGACCTGGATTATCTCGTAAAATCAGGTAAACTGGAGCCTGACTTTTCCGGAGGTTTCAATACCATGTTCCGGTATAAGAATTTCTCCCTGTATGCACAGTTTGCCACCGCATTCGGCAACCAGAAAAGAATACCGGTATACTACAACAACACAGGCGCTCCCACACCGGAGCAAAATGTGCCAAGACTGCTGAACGACCGCTGGAAACAACCAGGAGATGAAAAGAATACCAATATCCCGTCTATCCCTCCGGGAAATTACAGCACCATGCTCATTAAACTGCCTGGTCTGAACTCACCGTCAGTTACGCCGTACTCCCTGTTTAATCAATCGGATATCATGGTAGCTGACGCAGGATTTATCCGTTGCCGCCAACTGTCTCTGAACTACGAATTCAAGCCAGAACTGCTGAAAGCTTTACATGTAAAACGTTTGAGCACATCTGCCAGTCTGACTAATCCATTCCTGATCGCCTTCGACAAAAAATGGAGAGGATACGATCCGGAAACCGGTGGCTGGCCTGCCCGCAGGATGGCGTCATTATCTTTTAATATGACATTCTAACATTGAAGCGCATGAAATTTAAAACACTCCCGATATACGCACTTGCCGGCCTCCTTGGCTTCAGCAGCTGCTCGAAACTGCTCGAAGAAAAATCACAGACAGACATCATTCCTAAAACAACCACCGATTTCCGGGAGTTGCTGATGGGATCAGGTTACATGCCCAGCGAAGAACCGGCCAGCATGGTATATTACATGGACGATGATGTGGACCTGTTCCTGGAATATGACAATGGTAACTCACCTATCGCAGGCACACCAGATGCCCGGCGCAATTTCCTGAGCTACACCTGGCAACCCAGACAAGCCGACATAGACGGTATGGGCGACAAGGTCAATGAAGATCCCGGAAGCAGTCCGTATGCCAAATTTTATAAGTGGATCATGGGATGCAACGCGGTATTGGATCATGTGGACAACTCCATCGGTAGCCAGCCCGACAAAGACAGGGTGAAAGCAGAAGCATTGGCCGTACGTGCCCTGTATTATTTCAGACTGGTAAATCTTTACGGAGAGCCTTACAACCATAACCCACAGGCCTTAGGTGTTCCGTTAAAACTGAACTCCAGCGTTTCTGCTGAATATATGCAGCGGGAAACAGTAGCCAAAGTGTATGAAACCATCGTAGCAGATCTGAATAAAGCTTCCCAGCTGATGGATCCACTGCCGATTGTACGCAAAGACTACCACATCAATCAGCCAGCTATTCACATCCTGCTGTCGAGAGTATATCTCTTCATGGAAAAATGGCAGGAAGCGGCTGCAGAAGCCAATAAAGTATTTGACCAGGGTGGTGTGATCATCGACATGACCAACATGCCCAGCATCACCACCGGCCGCTGGCTCAACTACAACAACCAGGAAGTGGAATGGATATACGGTGGTAACGCACAGCCTAACCAGAGTACCTATACCCCTGCTGCTGCTTTCCTGAGTACATTTGATCCGAATGATATCAGGCTGAAATATGGCTTTTCAATGGTGAATGGCGGCGTAATGCTTGCTACCAAACTCACGATTGGTACCGATCTGGCACAAACCATGCGTTCATCCGAAGCACTGCTCAACAGGGCAGAAGCAAACGTGCAGCTGGGCAAACTCGGCGATGCGCTGACAGACCTGAATACACTGCGCCGTAACCGTATCATCGGGTACACCGATGTGAACATCTCCGATAAAGCAATCCTGTTGCAGGCGGTAAGAGATGAACGCCGGAAGGAGTTCTGCTACGAAGCGTTCCGTTGGTTCGATCTGCGCCGTTATGGTATGCCCGCCATTTCTCACCGTTACCAGAATGATGTAGGAGAAGCTGTGCTACAATATACCCTGCAGCACAACGACCCGGCATACACCCTGCCTTTCCCGACCAGCCTGTTACTGAGAAATCCTCAGCTGACACAAAATCCGTCAGGAGAAGGAGGAGATAGAATCGGACAGTAAATATCAAACCAATAACACAACAATAACATGAAGCACATACTTTTCATTGGCTGTATTTCCAGCATATTGTTATTCTCTTGTAAAAAAGATGTGAGCATTGGCGCTCCCGTGCCAATTGAAGCAGACTATAAATTACCGCAAGGAAATGCTTCCCAGGAGGCAAACGATAAAATTCAACAGCTGTACAATAAATACGGATCTTATTTCCTCTATTCATTTACCCAGAAAGATTTTATATGGGTACAAAGCACCGGTTCCAGCGCTTCTAAAGTGGATACCGCCGTATTGGGAAATCCCGCTTATGCAGGAGATATGCTCAACTTCCTGGATGATATCTGGCTGAAATTCCTGCCGGATGATTTCAAGAAAAATCAGGGCATTCCCTACCGCGTAATGATGGCAGATACCATCAAACAATACCGCCCAGGTTTTCCTCCGGGCAGGGAGTATCTGTACTCAGACTATAAGGTAACTGGTAAAGCCATCGCTTTTGCGGGCATGAACAGCTCCCTGCGCACGATGACCGGCGCCCAGAAAACAGCGAAAAAGAATATTTTTATATCTGCTATCTGGAATTACTATGTCAGCGCTAAAATACTGGACGTACCTGCTTCGTTTTATACACTGAGCAACTACGCACCCACTGCAGCGCCTACCTTGCCTTTGTCCAACGCAGATAATAAGGAAGCTTACCGCCAGAGAGGATTTATACCAGGCTTTGATCCGGTTTACCTTACTACCAACGAATGGTACAACGGCGCCTATTCCTGGCAAACAGCAAAAACAAATGATCTCAACAGCTTTGTGGCTAATCTTACCATGAGAACGGATGCCCAGATGGAACCATTCCTGAAATACCCGCTCATCAAACAGAAATTTGATCTGCTGGTAAATTACTACAAAACGAAATACAACATCGACGTGCGCGCCATCGCCAACGCCACCTACTGATTCCATTTGACCTTACCTTTCGCACGGGGCCCTGTCCCCGGCGAAAGGTATATCAGTAGCGCTTCTTCATCTCACATCACGCTAACAATAATTGTGTAAGCCAAAGCTTACACCTGCTATTTTATTTTATTAAACAATCTGTAATGAATGGAAAACGCCATCGTAAAAGTTGAAAACCTGTCTCACCGTTACGCTTCCCAGTGGGCGGTCAGAGATATAAATCTTGAAATCCACAGCCAGGGTGTTGTTGGCCTGCTGGGTTCCAACGGCGCCGGTAAATCTACCACCATGAACATCATCTGTGGGGTATTAAAGCAGTCGAAAGGAGAAGTCTTTATCAACGGTATCAACCTGAAAGACAATCCCGTAGAAGCAAAGCGCAATATCGGCTTCATGCCGCAGAAACTGCCGCTGTACCAGGATTTCACCGTGGAAGAATACCTCACCTACTGCGCCGACCTACGCATGGTGGAAAAAAAACAGGTAAAACATGCCGTTCAGGACGCACTGGAAAGATGCGGCGTGGCACACTTCCGCGATCGCCTGCTCCGCAACCTGTCGGGTGGTTATCAGCAACGCGTGGGTATTGCCCAGGCCATTGTTCATAACCCGAAATTTGTGGTACTGGATGAACCTACCAACGGACTCGATCCCAACCAGATCGTGGAAGTACGCAACCTGATCAAACAGATTGCCACAGACCGCTCCGTATTATTGTCTACCCACATCCTCACCGAAGTACAGGCTACCTGCAAAGAAATCAAAATGATCGAAGAAGGTCAGATGGTTTTCTCCGGCACCCTGGAAATGTTCGACAACTACATCGAACCCAATACACTGGTGGTACAACTGGACAACCCGCCTGCACACGACGAAATCCTGAAACAGGAAGGTATCAGATCCCTCGAACAGATTGCACCTACCCGCTTCAGACTCGGTTACGACGGAGAAAAGAAAACAGCACAACGCATCGCTGAAATAAGCGTAGGCAAAGGCTGGGGACTCATGGAGCTGATCATTGAGAAAAGCTCTCTGGATGCCGTATTTGCGCGGTTGTCGAAAAAAAACACCAAATAAAAAGCTGATAAAAAATATCAAATGAGACGAATTTATAAGATCGCCAAGGCAGAATTATTCACCTTGTTCTATTCACCCATCGCCTGGATGATCCTTGTCGTATTTGCCTTTCAGACAGGGATGGTTTTTGCAGACCACCTGAAAGAAGTACTGCAGGCACAGCGTACAGGTTGGGGTAACATGTTTATCACTGCCGGTATCTTCTCCGGACAACGCGGGCTGCTCGCATCCGTGCAAAGCTACCTGTATCTCTATATGCCACTGCTCACCATGGGACTGATGAGCCGTGAACTGAGCAGCGGCTCTATCAAATTATTATACTCCTCTCCCGTTACCTCCTCCCAGATTATCCGTGGTAAGTTCCTTGCCATGATGATCTACAGCTTCCTGCTGATCGGCGTATTACTGGTATATGTAGTAGTAGGCTTAATCACCGTGGACCATTTTGAACTGTCTTCCGTAGCCTCCGGCCTCCTGGGTATTTACCTGCTCATGTGCGCCTACTCTGCTATCGGACTGTTCATGTCCAGTCTTACCTCCTACCAGGTAGTAGCCGCACTGGGCACCCTGGTATTACTCGGTACCCTCAGCTACATGGACAAAGTATGGCAGGATATCGCCTTTGTACGCGACATCACCTACTGGCTCTCTATTTCCGGCCGTTGTAATGAAATGATCATGGGCCTCATCTGCAGCGAAGATGTACTCTACTTCTTAATCGTTGTAGTATTATTCCTCTCGCTGAGTGTGCAGAAACTACAGGCTAACCGCACCCATGCTTCCTTCTCTGCCGTATGGAGCAAATACGCCCTTGTAGTAATCGCCGCTATGGCGCTGGGATACGCTACTTCCCGCCCTATCTTCATGGCCTACTACGATGCCACCGAAACAAAAAGGAATACCCTCACCCCCAACAGCCAGGCTATCATGGCCAAACTGGACGGCGGTATGACGATCACCACCTACGTAAACCTGCTCGACAGGGAATACTACAACGGTATCCCTTCACAGGTAAACGAAGACAAACAGCGCCTGAAACAATTCATCCGCTTCAAACCGGAAACAAAACTGGAATACGTTTATTACTACGATGAACCCAGCAACAACCCGCGTCTTAAAAATATCTATAAAGACCTTCCACTCGCCGAAGTAGCCAAGAAAGAAGCAGAACTGAAAGAACTGGATCTGGATATGTTCCTGACACCTGCAGAAATCAAAAAGAAAATCAATCTTACCGACGAAGGCAACGTGTTTGTACGTGTAGTGGAAAGAGCCAACGGTCAGAAAGCTTTCCTGAGGATCTACGACGATATGGTGAAATTCCCAAGCGAAGGAGAAGTGTCCGCCATGTTCAAACGCATGGTCATGAAACTGCCAAGAATTGCTTTCCTGCAGGGACAAGGTGAAAGGAAAATAGAAGGCGACAGGATCAAGGACTACACCCTGTTTTCTTCCGTTAAAACTTTCCGCTATGCACTGACCAACCAGGGCTGTGATGTAGAAGATCTGGACCTCTCCGGTAACAACCAGATCCCGAAAGAAGTAGATATCATCGTGATCTCCGATATGCAACAGGCACTGGATTCCAATTCCAGGAAGAAACTGGATACCTATATCGCCAATGGCGGTAACCTGGTCATCACCCTGAAGCCTGGTTCTGAAATCATGGAATCCTTCATCTCTCAGTTTGGTGTAAAAACCGTTCCTGGTCAGCTGGTACAACCTAAACAGGACGTAGCTGCCAACGCCGTGATCTGCCGCCCTACCGAAGCATCGAAAGAAATTGCTCCGTTCTTTGGTAACATGATCCGCCAGCACCAGTACGTAGGTATGGTAAAATCTGCCGGTCTTGTGATTGCGGAAGACAAAGGCTTTAAAGCTGTTCCGGTATTGCAAACCGATACCATGAAAACATGGAACGAAACAAAGACCATCGATTTCGTAAATGATTCTGCTACCGTAGATATGGCTGCCGGAGAAAAAGTAGACAGCTTTGTGACGGCCTATGCATTATCTAAAAAAGTAGGCAACAAGGAACAACGTATCATGATCATCGGCGACGCCGACTGTATCAGCAACGGTGGTATGAAGCCTCCTATCCGTTACTACGGATCTGCCAACTTCACCCTGATCCCGGGTATGTTCCACTGGTTGTCTTATGGCAATGTACCGGTAGACGTAAACCGTCCGATCGGATCTGACAACGAAATCCACATCACCAAAGAAAGTCTGAAAGTGGTGAGATACGGATTATTAGGTGTCATCCCAGGACTGTTATTAATTGGAAGCACCATTTTACTCATCAGGAGAAGAAGAAAATAAAACAGTATAGGTATGAGTCTGATGACCGATAAACAAACACTGAATGATCTGAACATTTTCGGAAAAGGTGGAAGCGATTCTGTGTATACCATCTTCAACCGCACCTTTACCCGTGGCGGATCTGAGCTACTGGAAGAGATGTTCCGGAATCCGCTGTCGGACGAAGCAGCGATCAACGCACGCAGCACCACCATCCGCGCCTTTTCAGTGAAAGAAATTCCTTTCCCTTATGAAGGCGAATGGTTTGATGCAGCCGAACAGCATCTTCAGAATACCGATGAGCGCACCCGGCTGAATGAAGAGGAACACACGCTGGGCAGAAAACTCAATCAGTTCATTGCCGCAGATACGGAATTCAAAACCATTGAAAAAGGTGTACACAGCCTGATCAATATATTGCAGGCCACCCGGTCATTTGCAGACAGTATCCGTCAACAGGTGGCAGATCTTCCCTACAGCAAAGAACTGGCCGCTATTGACCAGTTACTGCGCACACAGGAACTACAACCCCTGTTGCAGGAACATACCAAACAGAAATTTTCCTTTGCCAAGGTAGCGGAGTACGATAAAGTACTTCGCTTCCGGCAACGGGAGATCGTGCTGCAACTGTTGCGGCACATCTACCTGGCCGATGTATACCTGTCTGTTGCCCGCACCGCGCGGGAGAAAAAATTCTGTTTCCCGGTAGCCCTGAAAAAAGAAGCACAGACGGTAATACTGGAAGATTTCTACCACCCCGCGCTCTCAAAGCCGGTAGTCAATACCCTGAACATTACGCCCGCCAGCAATATCATTTTTCTCACCGGCGCCAACATGGCCGGTAAATCTACCTTCATGAAGTCCCTGGGCATCGCCATGTACCTCGGACAAATGGGGTTTCCGGTACCGGCAGCAAAGATGGAATTCTCCACGAGAGACGGCATCTTTACCACCATCAACCTGCCGGACAACCTCACACAGGGAGCCAGCCATTTTTATGCAGAAGTATTGCGCATAAAAACCATTGCCAGGGAACTTAGCCGGGACAAATACCTGTTCGTTATTTTTGATGAACTGTTCCGTGGTACCAATGTAAAAGATGCATATGAAGCTACCATTGCCATTACATCCGCCATTGCACGCAGGCAGAACTGCATGTTCATTGTTTCTACACACATCATTGAGGCCGGCGACGTACTCAAGGAAAAATGTAACAACATCAACTTCGTATATCTGCCAACGTTAATGGAAGGCAACAAACCGGTGTATACGCATAAACTGGCCACCGGTATCACCTCCGACAGGCACGGAATGGTAATTATAAAAAATGAAGGTATCCTGGATATATTAACCAGGAAAAAATCAGTAAAGAAGACCACATGAGCTTTATTGCCGACAAACAGACACTCGATGATTTATCGCTGTTGGGGAAATACAATCCTTACTCCGTTTTCAGTCTCTTTAACCAGGTAAAAACCCGGGGAGGACAAAAACTGCTGGACCAGATGTTCCAGCATCCGCTGACAGACGCAGATCAGATCAACAGCAGAAGTGCCGCTTTCCGCTATTTCAGCGACCACCGTGCAAGCTTTCCTTTTGAGGAAGAAGCACTGGGGAACATGGAAGCTTACCTGGACGAAGGCTGCGCCGGCAATTTCCCGATGGCCCTCTGGCAGATGAGCAGGAAAAAATTCACCGCACTCGCCGTTAAAGACGATTCACTTTCCCTGCAGTTGCAAAGCATCGATGCCTGTATCGGGGTATTGAAAACCTGCACTACCTTGCTGCATCAGCTGGAAAAAGAAGGACGGGATAAAAACTCTCCCTGGCAGAAATGGGCCGACAGCGCCCGGCAGATCACCAGGGATAAACGCCTGGAACATCTCCACACAAGCAACCGGACCTTCACCCAGAATGCCCGGCTGCATTACCTGCTGGCACAGGTATTCCAGGAACAGCTGAAAACCTTGCTGGCACATACCTACGAGATGGAAGTATACATCACCGTAGCGAATGTAGGCAGGGAGAAAGGGTTTTGTTATGCCACGGCCCTGCCTAAAGAAAAGAACCTGCTGATCGCCCACGGTGTACGGCACCCGGGGCTCGACAAAGCAGTAGCCAATTCCCTTTCCTTCAGCGGCAACAGTAATGTACTGTTCCTCACCGGCGCCAACATGGCGGGTAAATCTACCCTGATGAAAGCGTCCGGTATCCTCCTGTACCTGGCACATATGGGTTTCCCCGTTGCTGCCACGGAAATGCAATTCTCCGTACTGGATGGTATCTATTCTTCTGTAAACGTGCCCGATGATCTTGATAAAGGATACAGCCATTTTTACGCGGAAGTATTAAGGGTAAAAAAAGTAGCTGAGGAAGTAGATGCCGGCAAATCGCTTTTCGTCATCTTTGATGAATTATTTAAAGGTACCAATGTAAAAGACGCTTATGATGCCACGCTGGCTGTAACCGCTGCATTCACGGCTTTCAGGGAGTGTTTCTTCATTATTTCCACACATATTTTCGAAGTGGGAGATGCCTTAAAAGCAGAAGGAGATCATATTCAGTTCCAGTTCCTGCCTACCGTCATGGAAGGTACCGTACCCCGGTATACTTATCTACTGCAAAAAGGTATTACGCAGGATAGGCAGGGAATGATTATTATTGAAAATGAAGGAATACTGGATATGCTATAAGTGCATATATTCGCAGACAAATCTTGTTACAACAAAAAACCAACCAGCATGCATTATCGTCACCTGGCTACGGCAGGGTTACTATGCCTTTCTTTAGCCGGAAGCACCGCACAGGCACAAAGTACGGGCCAGCCGATCCCATTGGATACTGCCGTTCGTACCGGTAAATTATCAAATGGTTTCACCTACTACATCCGCAAAAATAATGAACCTGCCAAACGGGTATTGTTTTACCTGGTCAACAAAGTAGGTTCTATCCTCGAAGATGATGACCAGCAGGGACTGGCTCACTTCATGGAACACATGAACTTCAATGGCACCACTCATTTTCCAAAAAATGAACTGATCGATTACCTGCAGAAAGCAGGCGTACGCTTCGGGGCTGACCTGAACGCCTATACGGGATTCGATGAAACCGTATACCAGCTGCCCATCCCTACCGACGATCCCGCCATGGTAAGCCGTGGGCTGGATATTATGCGCGACTGGGCACATGAAGCCTTACTGGAAACAGATGATATCGATAAGGAAAGAGGAGTGATCCTGGAAGAGAAACGTCTGCGTAAAGGTGTTGGAGAGCGTTTACAGCAACAAACCTTTCCGCTGACGCTGAACTATTCCCGGTACACCAAACGGAATCCTATCGGTACCGATAGCATCCTGAACCACTTCCCCGCCTCGGCCATCCGCCGCTTTCACCAGGACTGGTACCGTCCAAACCTGCAGGCCCTCATCGTTGTGGGAGATGTGGATGTGAATAAAGTGGAACAACAGATCCGCAAACAATTTGCCGACCTGAAAAATCCAGCCAACGAAAGACCCAGACCTGAATACAAAATAGCCCTCACCGGCAAAAATCAGTTCCTCACCGTTACGGATGCGGAAGTGAGTAATGTGGCACTGGAGATGCTGATCAAGCACAACGCCGATAAGCTGCAAACCACTACCGATTACCTCAATTCCATGAAGCGGTCACTGTTTAACCAGATGCTCGCCTTCCGCCTCGGAGAGTTAAGCCAGCAGGCCAATCCCCCTTTTCTGGGTGTGAACGCCGGTATCGGTAACCTGCTCGGTGGCCTGGACCAGTTCTCTTTCTCCGTTACCGCTAAACCGGGTAAATTATCCGAAGCTTTTGCTGCCGGCTGGTCACAGGTGGAAAAAGTAAAACGTCTCGGATTTACACAACCGGAACTGGACCGCGCCAAAACCAGCTTCATGACCTCCCTGGATGCCGCTTCCCGCGAACAAAGCAAAGTGCCTTCCAACAGTTATGTATCTGAATACCAGCAGCTGTTCCTCCAGGGAACACCCGCTCCCGGATTCCAGTGGGAATACAATTTCGTAAAAAATGCGTTACCGGGTATCAGCCTGGACGACCTGAAAGAAGTGGCCAACGACTACATCCAGGATAACAACCGTGATATTTTCCTCGTAGCACCAGAAAAAGATAAAGGCAGTCTCCCTGACTCCGCCACCATTCAAAGCTGGTTCAAACAGGTAGCCGCTACCAACTTCGAGCCCTACAAGGAAAGCGCTACCGACCAGGTACTGCTGAAAAATTT
This sequence comes from Chitinophaga arvensicola, assembly GCF_900110835.1. Taxonomy (GTDB): domain Bacteria; phylum Bacteroidota; class Bacteroidia; order Chitinophagales; family Chitinophagaceae; genus Chitinophaga; species Chitinophaga arvensicola. Next base: position 2,589,257 of record NZ_FOJG01000001.1, on the reverse strand, counting down.
ACCTGCACCAGGAAAGGTAGTCGCCCGTAAGAAAATCGCGGAACTCGGCATACAGCAACTCACCCTCAGCAATGGCGTGAAAGTATGGCTCAAACCTACTACCTATAAAAACGACCAGATCCAGTTTATCTCCTTCGCTCCGGGTGGTATCAATAAATACCCGAACGAAGATTTCCCTACTGCCTCCAGTGCCTCCGGTATTATCGGTGGCTCCGGTCTGGCCGGCTTCTCCCCGCTTCAGCTGTCAAAAATGCTGAATGGTAAATCCGTAGCCGTAGGCGCCTACATCGGCGGACGCGGACAAGGCGTGAATGGCGGCAGCAGCAGCAAGGACCTGGAAACAGCCCTGCAACTGGTGTACCTGCGCTATACTGCTCCCCGTAAAGACACGGTACTGTTTGAAAATGCCATGGCCCAATCCAGGCAACAGATCACTAACCGCTACACCGACCCGGGAAATGTATTTAAAGATACCGTTGGCGCAGTGCTGAGCGGATATCACTACCGTACCAGCCCGGCAACACTGGCCCGCCTCGACAGCATCAGCCTGGAAAAAGCCTACGATATTTACCGCGACCGGTTTGCCGATGCCTCCCAGACCAACTTTGTGTTTGTAGGTAACTTCAATACTGATAGCATTACCCCCCTGCTGGAAAAATACCTGGGCGCACTGCCATCGCTGCACCGCAACGAGAAAGCCGTGAAAATCCATACCCAGCTTCCAAAAGGTAACCTGATAAAAACCGTAGCCAAAGGAAAAGAAGATAAAGCCACCGTATTACTGGTGTATAGCGGCGACTGCGTTTACAACACCAATAATAAATTACAACTGCAGGCATTATCTGAAATCCTGGAATACCGGTTGCTGACAAGTCTCCGCGAAAACGCCGGAGAAGTATATACCCCATCTGTACAGGGCAGCATGTCAAAAGAACCGGATCAGCGTTATTCTATCAACGTTTCCTTCGGATGTGCCCCTGAACACGTGGAGCACCTCGCAGGACTCGTACAGCAGGACATTGATGCCTTACACGCAAAAGGCGCTACCACCGACGAACTGCAGAAATTCAAAGCAGGCTACCTGAAACAATATGAATTACAGATAGAAAGCAATGAATTCTGGTTACAATATATTACCGGCAAAGTGGAAAACAACGAAGCACTGAAAGCATTACCAGATATGAATAAGTTACTGGACGCGGTGAATACCACCTCCGTACAGGCAGCTTCAAAAACTTACCTGGGTGGTCAGAACAGTGTACGGTTTGTATCCTTACCGGAAAAGAAATAATCCTCCCTGGCATATCAGTATGGCCTTTTCCGTAAATGGAAAGGGCCATCTTTTTTCCGGCAAATAACTATCTTGTTGCAAATAGATGACTCATGAGCAACAGCAATAAAATATGCCTGGTAACGGGCGCCAGCAGCGGAATTGGCTATGCCATTGCACAGGCGCTGAGCAAAGAAGGATATACCGTTATCGCCACCGCCCGGCGGGAAGAGCGGCTACGGGAATTGTCCGCAGAAAATGTGCATATCCTCACCGGGGATCTTACCGACCCCACCTTCCAGGATCACATAGACAACTTTACTTACGAAACATTCGGTCGCTGCGATTACCTGTTTAACTGCGCCGGCACTATTGCCACCGGCGCCATTGAAGCCATCGATATAGACCAGGTAACAGCAATGATCCAGCTAAACGTAACCGCCACCTTCCGCCTCACGTATAAACTGCTGAAACGTTTCCGCCAACAGGGCTCAGGACATGTCATTAATATCTCCAGTATCCTCGGTACCAAAGTAAGGCCCACCGCAGGCGCCTACGCTGCCACCAAATATGCCATGGAAGCATTATCAGAAGCGCTGCGTATGGAACTCGCCGGAAGTAATATACAGGTATCCTGTATTGAACCCGGACTGGTAATGACGGAATTGCATAAAGACTGGGAAGTACATCCAAGGGAAGCCATGGGTATTCACGAACCACTGACCACAGATGACATTGTAGCTACCATAAAATTCATCCTGTCACAACCTCCCCATGTGAGGATTCCCCGGCTGATGATTCTTCCAAAAGATCACCAGATCTGACACGGCAGCATTCATTGTATTGGAAATCATTACCCTATCGTTTACCCGGTGGGTAATGGACGGCGATAGTGCTAATTCTAATCTTTATTTAAGATGCCGGTAACATTGCAATCCTATATTAGCGCATCAACTCTCTTTGTGTATGATGAGCATAGTCATTCTGTCTTGCGTCAACTTTCAGACCTGTGTTGCGATCTATTTATTTAATATACTGAGACCAAAAGATAATTTTGAGAAAACCCTCAATGCGTTTCTGTTTATTCTGCTGATTCACCTCGGAATAAAGCTGTCGCTGCTGGTTGTCTTAAAAAGTAATTTCCTTTATAATAATAATGCCTCTGGTTTTAGTACGGCATATGGTCCATTACTTTATCTGCTTACGCGGATGCTTATTTCTCCTGAAGTAAGCCGGAGAACCATTGCGTTGCATATGGCGCCGCTGCCTTTATTTACGCTTGTGTTTTTCGTCAACAGCTTTGGCTATCTGCGGGGTGCTATTTCGCCCCGTTTTATCGATACTTATTCCTATATCTATCAGTGGTTCAGCATTGTATCGCTGATTATTTATCCCATGGTATCGTGGCGGCTGTTAAAAAAACACGCCGCCGATGATCCCACGGCCGTTCTCAAAAAAAAGCTGCTGACCGTGATCATCAGGATGCTGCTTTCCGCTATGGCGCTGGGTCTTGCAGGGGTTGCCGTTTACTATCTGAAAACAGGCAGATCGGATCTTAATTTGTGGATATTACCTTACGGCTGCTTTATTGTTTTCCTGGTACTGATTCTCCGTTATAAGATGGAAACAGTGAATATTTTCCGGAATACGCCGGAAATTTCGTCAACCAACGCGACTGTTGAGTTAACCATCAATAAGCAATACAAAAAATCAGCACTCGACGAAAAGCGGATGGATGAATATGAAGCCGTTATCCGTGGCTTTATGGAAAAAAGCAAGATCTACCTGGAACCCGAAATCTCCCTGGAAGATCTTTCTGAGCGGGTAGCTATCCCCAAACATCATATCACCCAGTTATTAAGCGAACGTTTCAATAAAAACTTCTACACTTTTATTAATGAATACAGGATCCAGGAAGCGATCAGCAAACTGAAAGCGCCCGGCCTGGATCTGAACATCTTATCATTGGCGTATGATTGTGGATTCAATTCCAAATCATCTTTCAATAGTTATTTCAAAAAAATAACCGGCCTTACCCCTTCCGCCTATCGTAAGGAAATCCAACAAAACATTCCGGTAACAATTCAGTAAGAATTACGTAACAACGATTATTTTTCCTAACTCATTGATTATAAATATCTCAGAAAGTACTACACGTCTTCGCCGCATGGCTTGCACGAATTGTAGTCCTTCCCATCTGGCACTGTCGTAATAGTTTTCCGGCCTTCTGAATTTTGCTGCCGGTACCTAAAAAAAACTATTACCAAAAACCAAAATGACAATGAGATTATTTACTCAATGCAGGGCACTTTTCTTGCTATGGCTGCCCCTTATCCTGATTGCAGGCAATGCCATTGCCCAGGAGAGAATAATAAAAGGGAAAGTATCCGGCACCGATGGTGTGGCTATTCCCGGGGTAAGCGTACGTGAGAAAGGAAAGTCCGGCGGCGCCTTTACCAACGAAGGAGGAGAATTTTCTATCAAAACAAGCGGCTCTTTCGCTACCCTCGTTTTTTCCTATGTCGGCTATTTACCCCAGGAGGTAAATACAGGAAGTGAATCTTCCTTCAGTATCACATTAAAAGAAGACAACAAACGCCTCGATGAAGTAGTGGTAACTGCAATGGGTATCCGTAAAGAAGCAAAAAGACTAGGCTACTCCGTTCAGGAAGTAAAAGGAGCCGACCTCGTAAAAGCCCGTGATCCCAACCCGATCAACTCCCTCGCAGGTAAAGTAGCCGGTTTGACCGTAGGCGCCAACCCGGAAATGCTGGGCCGTCCTGAAATCGTGCTCCGTGGCAGTAAAGATCTCCTGTTCGTAGTAGATGGCGCCCCCATCAACTCCGATACCTGGAATATCAACCCCGATGATATTGAATCCTATTCCGTCCTGAAAGGAGCCAATGCAGCCGCTTTATATGGCTTCCGTGGTATCAACGGTGCTATCGTTATTACTACCAAAAGAGGTACGAAAGACAGCAAAGGATGGCAGGTAGATGTAAACAGCAGCACCATGCTCGAAAAAGGATTTCTCGCCCTTCCTAAAATCCAGGAAGAATATGGCCGTGGTACCACTTTCAAATATAGCTACGGCGACCAGCTGTACGACAACGGGCAGCGCTTACCGGAATGGGGTCCACGTTTCGAAGGCCAGCCTATCAAACAGTACGACAGTCCCTACGATCCGGTTTCGCATGTAAGAACCGCTACGCCATGGACTGCACGCGGTAAAGACAACTTCCAGAAATTCATGGAAGACGGTGTAATCAATAACAACAACATCTCCCTGTCTACCGCCACCGACCGCTCCGATATCCGTATCTCGCTGTCGAACATGAACCAGAAAGGGATGAACCCCAACACCAAACTGCATACCTATACTTTGGCCATCAACGCCGGTTACAAGATCACCGATAAACTGAAGATCGAAGCCAGCGCCAACATCAACAAACAATATTCTCCCAATATCCCCGATGTAAACTACGGTCCTAACTCCTACATCTATATGTTCCAGGTGTATGGCTCCGCTGATTACGACATCAACGACCTGAAAGATATCTATAAAGGACCACAGGGTGTGCCTAACCTGATCCCCTACGCTCAGGAATACGGACGTGAAAACAGCGCCTGGTTCATTGCAAAAAAATGGTTGCGCTCCCACGATAAAACCGATATCAACGGCTATATCAAAGCATCCTATAAATTCAATGACGCCTTAAACCTGAACCTCCGCACACAGATCACCACCTGGAACCAGCTGAGAACAGAACAGGTACCTGCCGGTACTAACCTGAACACCTACACGCCATGGTACTACTTCGGCTGGTACGGCGACTACCGTGAAGATCGTCGTAACCTGTTTGAAAATAACACAGACCTGATCCTTAACTATGATAAAAAAGTAGGTAAATTCAATATCTCTGCACTCGCCGGTGGTAGCATGCGTTCTTTCAACTATAACTCATTATGGGGTACCACCAAGGCACTGGCCATTCCGAATGTATATGTGCTGACCAACTCAAAAGAGCAGTATTCTTCCTATACCTGGGATTCCAAAATGCAGGTATACAGCGGATTCTACTCCTTTGACGTCACTTATGGTCCTTACCTCACCTTATCCCATACCGGTCGTGTAGATCACGTATCAACACTGGCAGATGGTTATAATACCTTCTACTACCCATCTGTGTCCCTGAGTTCTGTGATCAATGATTATGTAAGCCTGCCAAAATTCATTTCCCTGCTGAAAGTACGCGGTTCCTACGCCAACGTGAAGGGAGCCCTTACCTCTCCTACTGCTGCTTCTGCGTTTACGCAGATCACCGGTAAAAGCACCAACAGTGGTTTGCTGGGTTATGGTACTGATCTGTATACTTCTTACGACGGACCTACCTATAATAACCAGATGGCATACAGCCTGGCCAACTATTATAATAACCAGCCTTCGGCAGATTTCTCCAGCACCATCAGCAACCCTACGTTGAAACCTTTCACCGTTTCTTCTTACGAAGCCGGTCTGGATCTGAGATTATTCAATAACCGCTTAGGCGCCGACTTCACCTATTTCACCAGTCTGAATGGTCCGCAGATCTTCGCACTGGGTGTAGCGCCGTCTACCAGCTACAGCGCGCACAACGTAAATGCCATCACTTCCAAAAAGAAAGGTTTTGAAATTGCCCTGAATGCAGCGCCATTAAGAAATCCTAAAGGCCTGAACTGGGATCTGTCCGTAAACTACGCCACTTACAAAGAAACACTCAACGATATCTATGGCGATGAACAGGCAGTAACCCTGAATAACCACAACTACAAAAAAGGCGAACGTCTCGATGCGATCTATGGTCCCGGCTTTGTACACGATGGTTCCGGTAACATCGTATACAGCGGTGGCTTGCCGTTAAGAGCGCCATCAGACATCGGTAACAACAAATTGCTCGGATACGCCAACCCTGATTTCTCTTTCGGTTTTACTAACAGGTTCTCCTACAAAAACTTCTCTTTAAGCTTCCAGGTAGATGGCCGCATTGGTGGTAAAATCTTCAACGAAGTATACAAAGATGGTATGAACGGTGGTACTGCACTGGCAAGTGCCAGCGGTGATTTCGGTAAGGCAAGACTGGCCGACTGGCAATCTACCAACAACGGTACCGTAGCGCCTACCGGGCATTACATTGCGCCAGGCGTGAAAATCGTTTCCGGTACTCCCGTGTATCAGAATGGCGAGATTGTAAACATGAAAGATATCCAGTTTGCACCCAACGACGTAGCTACTACCGTACAAACATTCGTTTCTTCCGGTATCGGTAACGTAAATGAATACTGGATGGTAGACCGCTCTTTTGCCAAACTACGTGAAGTAACCCTCGGTTATAGTTTACCTTCTAAATTCCTGCAGCGTAACCGCTTCATCAAGGCAGCTTCTTTCTCGCTGGTAGGCAGAAACCTGCTGTATTTCTCTAAAAGCAAAGACATCGACCTGGACCAGTTTGCCTCCGGTTACAACGATACCGATCGCTCCCTGGGTAACGGCGGCGTACTGCAAAGTATGACAGCCAGAAGAATGGGCTTTAATGTGAACCTTAGTTTCTAATTATTCAATTTATTTGTATGAGATATATCACTATCACTTTACTGGTAATAGTCCTTGCTATCAGTGGCTGTCAGAAAGGAGACCTGCTGTCCAATCCTAACGTATCTGCGGAAAACTCCACCATACCGGTGGCCCTGTTGCTCAATCACCTCACGGCCAACCTGATGCGGGAAGAAGAACCGGTAATTTCTCCTGTTTACCGCTTCAATCAGAATATCGTTTCCAACTATTCCTATTATTTCGGCAGCAATGCCTATAACTGGTCCAATACCAATCATACCTATGATATGATCCGCTATTGTACCCAGATGGAAGGACAGGCGCTGAAACAATACGGTAACAATACCAACGTATACTTTGCATTAAGCAAATTTTTCAAAGCATATGCGTTCATCTGGTTGTCGCAACGTGTAGGCGATATCCCGATGTCAGACGCCGGCGATGTCAACAAACTGACACCTACCTACGACAAGCAGCACGATGTGTACAAGAACAGCCTGATTTTGCTCGACTCTGCCAACACCATGCTCGGTAACCTGATCTCTCCTGCCAATAGCGCTACCAAAGTAGATGCTACCGGAGATATCTTTGGCCTTACCTACCTCCAGTGGCGCAAAGTGATCAACACCTACCGTTTACGGGTGCTGATCAGCATGAGCAAAAGAGCTGATGACAATGCAGACCTGAACATCAAACAACAGTTTGCCACCATTATCGGCGATCCGGTGAAATACCCTATCATGACGGCTAACAGTGATAACATGGTGTACCGTTATACCACTATTACCCTGTATCCGCCGAACCGTTCCGGAAATGCACCTTACAACAACTGTGAAAATATCAGTCAGACTTTCTTTAACGTAACAGCTGCTTACCAGGATCCACGCGTATTTACGCTGGCCATTCCTGCCCCTGCCCAGTTAACTGCCGGCAAACAGGTGAGCGACTTTACCGCTTATGTTGGAGAAGACAACGGCAAATCACAAGGGTTGATGTCCAACTTCTCTGCCGACGGTAAATATTCTTCCCTGAGCTACAACCGTTATATGTCTTCTTCTTCAGGCGCCAACGCAGAACCGTATATCCTCATCGGTTATTCCGAAATGTGCTTCAATATTGCAGAAGCCGCCAACCGTGGATGGATCACCGGTGCAAGTGCATCCGACTGGTACTTAAAAGGCATCAATGCCTCTATGGACTGGTACGGCTTAAAACAGGGACAGGTGCTCACCATCGGTAACGTAGATGGCTCCAAACCAAGCATGGGTACTGCTACCGCAGACATCAATGCTTTCCTCGCCGGTCCTAATGTAGCTTATGATCCTGCCAAAGGATTAACACAGATCCTAACACAGAAATATGTATCCTTCTTTATGAACTCCGGATTTGAAGCCTATTACAACTGGCGCAGAACCGGCATCCCGGCATTCAGTCAGGGTGGCGTAGGTATTGGTACCGCCAGCAACCAGATCCCGCTGCGCTGGGAATACCCACAGGATGAAATTACCTACAACAAGGACAATTACAACTCCGCTATCAGCAGCCAGTACGGTGGTAATGACGATGTAAACGGAAAAATGTGGCTGATTAAATAATATTTTAGTTTTAGAAAGATGGCAAACCGCATGGTTTGCCATCTTTTATTGTAGTAGCACATGGAAAGACTATATCATATCAGCGATGACCCGAAGATAAAAATATTTGAACCCCGGCCCGCTACCTTTTATCCGGGACATATTCTTCGAAAAGCCGTATTTGCCATATCGGAAACATTGCTGCACAATTATCTCCTACCCCGTAATTGCCCAAGGGTTACCTTTTATGCGGGCCCGGATACCACACCGGCCGACCGCGAGCAATTCCTGGGAAACAGCACCGCCACCTATGTAGTAGCAGTAGAATCTGCCTGGTTAAAAACTATCCAGCAGGCCATTATCTACTGTTATGAATTTCCACCGGATACCTTCTTTCTCTTTGATAAATGCGCAGGATACTATGTATCCATGATGCCCGTAACACCCCTTCGCGTACGACCCATTTACAATGTGATGGAGGAAATGCTGAAACGGAACGTGGAATTAAGGTTCATGCCTTCTATCACAGAACTGGCAGAAGCGGTAAAAGGATCTACCCTGAATTTTTCGCTGATCAGGATGCGTAACGCGGCATTATAGACAAAAAATAATTCACCGGATTTTCAAATATGCTATTTTCGCAGGAACATTATTCTGAGAAAAAAAGTTACATGAGTCCTGCTGAAGCGCTTACTACTGCCGCACGTACATACTGCAAAGAACATTTCGATTACTGGTCTGCCCGGTATGTGAAGGAACGCACCGGAAAAAGCTTTCCGGAATACAGCTACACCGATAATGATTATAACCTGTTCCCCCGGTATAATGTACTGTCAGCTATCCTGGGAGAAGTGGAAATGCTGACCGGCAAAACCTGGCCGGACCTGGAGCAATGCCGCGAAACACTGATCCACATCGGCGATACGGCCTCCTCCCCGTTTACGGTCAACGAAAATAATATTGAACAAAATGCGATTCGGGAAGAAAGGGACAAATTTATTCACTTTATCAGCACCATTACGCCATCAGAACTGGCATTGGTAGCGCCACTTCCCTGGCGCCGGCGACTGCCCTCTGCCGAACAGGCAGCAGTACGGCAGGTGCTGCTGGAACGCTGGAACTACGACGGCGATTACTGGGACCCGCTGGATTACAGGTGCCCTACGGAAACAATATACCTGGCCAAAAAGAATATTACTGCAAACGACTACCAGGCCATTATCAGTTTTATCAGCAGCTATGCCGCCCCGCTCCTCCTGGAACTCACAGAAGATGGCACGGATGCGGAGATTGACATCAATCTGTTTCACCCCGATTGTTACGAAACTGTTTATTGCGACCGCAATTATGAATGGATCATTTACGGGTCTTATGAAAGTACCGTTACCTTTGCAGGGGAAGCACTGCTGACGTTTATTAAACAACAGTTCAACGGACGGGAAGAGCTATTTGATCAGTGGCCTTCGTAAGGCCGTGCAGACAGGCTTTCCAACAAATCTTAAAAAAAATCCGACATTTCTCTTGACTCTTACCTTAGGTCATACCCTATATTTGTTCCGATAAGGTATAAATCCAAACGATGAACAAGTATTCTGTAAAAAAGCTGTCTCAACTGGCAGGTGTCAGCGTGCGCACCTTACACCTGTACGACAAGATGGACTTACTCAAACCTTCCGTCCGTACCGGGGCCGGGTATCGGCTGTATGGCGAAAAAGAACTGCTGCGTTTGCAACAGATCCTCTTCTACCGGGAACTGGATTTCCCATTGAAAGAGATCTGCGACATACTGGACGATCCTGCATTTGATCTGATGCAGGCGCTGGAAGAACACAAGGTAGCGCTGTTGGCCCGGAAGGAAAGAATAAACACATTGATTGGTACCATTGAAAAAACATTGGTAACACTTAAAAACAACACTATGTTACAAGCAGCGGATTTATACGAAGGCCTGCCTGTCGAAAAAGTGGCGGAATGCCGCACAGCAGCCATGTCCAAATGGGGAAAAGATATGATCCTGGAAGTAGAAGATACCTTACGGGCACTGGGCAGTCAGGAAATGGCAGCCATGCAGACAGAACTCAATAACATCACCAACCGGCTCACCACGCTGATAGGTGATCCTCAGCATGAAAAAGTACAACAATGTATTGCCCGGCGTTATGAAATTATCACCCGGCTAACCGGTGGAAAAATAGCACCCGGTAAACTGGAATACTTCAGAACCCTGGGTGAATTATACGCAGCAGATAAACCGGATGTTACAGCCGATGGCCTGCCTAGCCGGCAAATGGCTGTTTTTATCAGTGAGGCTACCGCGTATTACCATAAAAATACCCGGCACTAAAAGAATGGGCTGCCTTTTTATAGGCAGCCCATTTTGTCAATCATATGATTAAAGTTTATCCGGAAGATTAAATCTCTATTTTTGCAGCGTAAAACAAAGCGGGGCAGATAATATCCGCCCCGCTTCTATTGATATCAAACATATAATAGCCGGATGAAAGAACAAGTAATTACTTTGATGGCAAAGTTAAAAGACAACTCCCTCCCATTCAAAGATGTGATTGAATTTATAGAAACGTACTATCAACATCAGCCCACTGCCTTTAAAAACGGAGATGCTTACAATGAAGCATCACAAAACCAGGGTAGTGCCAAAGTGTTTTCTTTTGCACAACTGCAGCGACTCAGTGCGGAGGATACCCTCTACTTATTTGCGGAACACTACCAGGCGGTGTTAAATACACCCACCGGAACCGATCACCAGAATATCAGGCAGTTTATGCTCCATGGCTGGCCGGGCATCGTTTTTGAAGGAACGGCCTTATCTGCGAAATAACATTTTATCAGCGCCGGCAACATCCTGTGTTGCCGGCTTGCTTTTTTATTTTCTCTTCAACACGGAACTGATCATCAGTTCCAGCGTCCGCTCATTACTGCCATCAATCCGGAAATCGGTGAATACCAGCTGTCCGTTCTGATCAATGAGGAAATTAGTAGGCTCTCCCCGCACTTTATACACCTTTGCGGCCCAATCGTCGGTAGCACGCAACGGCGTGAAGGAATAGCCCGTTCCTTTCATAAACGGCAGTACATAATCATCCTGATCCGGCGATACGTTGATGCCGATATAAGCTACATCCTGGCCTTTAAATTTATTGATCACGTTCTGGAAATACGGGAACTCACCACGGCAGGGGCCACAACCCGGAAACCAGAAGGTAAGCAGTATTACTTTCCCTTTATAGCTTTCCAGAGAAGCGGTACCGGAAGAAGTATACAAACCCAGGTCAAAAGGAGGAGCCGGTTTAATCGTCTGCTGCCTTACCTGCCAGATATCTTTGTCGATCTGTTGCGCATCTTTACCCTGCGCTTTGCCATATACTTCCAGTTCTTTCCAGAGATCATCGGTAGGGTCTTTTGCATAAATAGCGGCGAGACTGTTGTAAGCTTCATCAGTATTACCCAAACCATGAGCAGCACGCGCTTTCAGCGAGGCAATGAAAGTGTTTAAACGGGAGTAGCGCGACAATTTAATTCCTGTCAGCAGATCTGCCGCTTCTTTGAATTTTCCTTGTTGTATAAAGGCATTGACGGAAATGATCTTCCCTGCCAGCGTATCCTTGGCGCCCCAGCCTTCCTGGCCTTTCAGCGCGGTAGCCAGTGCAGCTGCTTTCTCAGGTGCTGTTTTCAGGTAAATACTGAAGAGGTCATCCATACCGCCGGACGACCAGCTGAATTTGGCCGGCGGATACAGACTGCGCAGTTGCTCATATACTTTTACCTTTTCCGTAGTATCCCGGCTCCTGGCTCCCAGCCAGTATAAGCCCTGGGCGCCACGTTCACTTTGCGGAAACTTTTTAGCCAGGTCGTATAACATGGACCGCCATTTCTGCCCGTCGATATGTTCAAAATCCATGGCATAATAAAAAGCATAACCCGGATCTGATGGATCAGCAGCAGACGCTTTGCCCATGTATTCCCTGGCGCCGGTCTGATCTCCCCAGCGGTCGGCATCGATCGACAGGTCTTTCCATGCCGCCGCCAGTTTTGGATTCAACTCCACCGCCTTCAGCAGGTAAGGTTTGGCCTTCGGACTTTCCGCGTCTGCATAGGCTTCCCCTATAGCAAAAGGCACCGTGGCCGACCGGGGAAATTGTTTGGCCCATTGGGCATATTGTCCTTTCAACAGGGAAACAACAGAGTCGCCATTCCGGAAAGAGGCATTGGGAATACTTTTACGGAATGCCTTGATATACTCCTGATGCGCTCCCAGGCTATCCGGGTACTTTGTGATCACTGCTTTCAATTCATTCAAACCGGGTGTACTTTGCTGCGCTGCCAGCGGAACAACGGGAAGTCCGCCGATCAGGATGGCTATTATTCTTTTACAGATCATATGGATGCGTGTTTAGTATTTATTTTGTTCAATTAAACCGTTACTGGAGATAATTTCCGTGCGGGGAAGCGGTGCGGCAAAACGACGGCTGTTCTTCGGCAGGGTGTACGTTTTCGCGGGCTCCCCGGAGGATACCTGTGAACTGGTATAGGAGTAGAAGTTCCTCGTGAGCACTACATCATCATTTGGATCCTCATTATTATTAAACCGCCTGATGTCGAACCAGCGTTGTGTAAAAGGCAATTCACGACGGCGCTCTTCCAGGATTACTTTGATAACAGCATCTTTACCGGCAGCTACCAGGTTTACCCAGGGACCGGGTTTCAGGCGTTTTGCCCGCAACGTGTTCACGGCAGTCAGTGCCTCGCTCACGCTACCATTACGCGCCAGGCATTCTGCCTTGATCAGCAACATTTCAGCAACGGTAGGACCGGAAGGGATCCTGTCTTTATAAAAGAAAATGTATCCCGGGTAGCTATACGCCGGTTTGATCAGGCCACGGTCGTAGGAGTAGTCTTCCACGATATGATACTCATAACGCAGGTCGTGATCATGATCATACAGATCCAGCAATGCCTTGCTGGGGATATACCACCAGGACTCATGATACAGCATCCTGAAGTACAGGAATTCCTTCCAGCCAATCATATCTGTCATATCAGACTGATTATTGTGGGTATACGGGTATTTGATGGTCACCGTTTGAGCTGTGGGGGTACCTGCATTGATCGTCACCTTCCCATCAATACCATATTTCATTTCTGTGTTGTAATCCACCAGCTGGCTGTACTCTGCTAAAGCGGCGTTGGCATACTTGAGTGCCTCTGTGTAGTTATTCCGGTTCAGGTAATAGCGGGCGGCAAAACCGTTCACGCCTGCTTTGCTGGCCCGCCAGTGGCGGGGTGTTCCGGTGGCCGATAAAATAACAGGTGTTTTCAGCGCTTCGGCCAGGTCTGATTCTATCAGCTCGTATACTTTCTCCAATGGCTGACGCACTACCGGCTCTTCAAAGCCGGTACCCACTTTTAAAGGCAAACCGGTTTCCTGCTTATTGGCGGCCGTGTAAGGCAAACAATAGGTATTGGCGAGTTCCCAGTAACTATAGGCCCTTATAAAGTGCGCATCTGCCTTTATCACCGCCTTTTCTTCATCGGTCCCTGTTACTTTATCTGCATAGGAAAGGGCCATGTTGGCATTGAAGATCTTCCTGTATTCTCCACTCCAAAAAGATTCACGGCCATCGTCCGGCAGATAATTGATATCCCATAAGGTAAATTCTACCTGTGCCATGGAGAATGTGGAAGGACGCGCATTATACAGGTCCAGGGGAAGATCTGCATCATCGGTGCTGTAAATAGCTGTTCTGTTGCCCTCCTGGTAAAAGGTGTTATAATTATTCAGCAGCGCACTTAATTGCGCGGTAGTAGTTACTACCAGCGATGAAGTTTTACTGGGCTGCTGATCCAGGTATTTATCACAGGAAGTAATGAAAGTCAATATGGCCATGCCCGGCAACAAGCGGTATATTTTATTGATCAACATGATGGCAGATTTAAAGCGTTAATTTAAGTCCGAACGTAAATTTGGGCTGCGGTTTCATTCCTCCCAGCGGGTATTCCGGATCTTCGCCGGTGTTGTTGGCAAGAATGGTAAACAAGTCGTTGCCCTGCGCATACAATTGCAGTCCGCCGATGTGCAGCGCCGACGCCAGCCTGCGTTTCAGGTTATAGGTAACATTTACTTCCTGCATGCGTATATGCGAAGCATTTTCAGCCAGGTAACTCATGTAGGGATAAAAGCGGTCCCAGAAATAGAATTTAGGTTCATCATCATTCTGGGGCAACGGTACGATCTTCATAGGATCGCCTTTCATTACTTCGCCCAGCTTATTATTCGGCAGCACCCTGGATCCCCAGAGTACGGGATAATTAAACGACATGCGGTTAAACACATGCCCGAATTTACCCGTCACAATAAATGATACATCAAAATCATACAGCTTGAAGGAGTTCACCATGCCGAGTGTATAGGGCGCTACCTGTGTGCCCATGTCCAGCATATAATCGCGGCCGTCGCCGGGCGTCCAGCCGGTGAAATCATACTTATCTTTACCGGCTCCCTTTACATAAGGCTGTTTATTGTACACGCCTGCATAGTCGAAGCTCCAGAGGGTATTGGCATTTTTCCCTTCCACGTAGGCACCGCTACCACCTGAATAAAGCGTAGAGGCGGCATAGTTAGCCACAAACAGCTTGGTGATCTTATTCCTGTTGTAGGCAAAATTCACGTCTCCTCTCCATACAATGTCGTTGCCTTTGATACGGAGATTAGTACCTACCGTGAGCTCAATGCCACGGTTGTTCATCTCTGCATTATTTAACCGCTGGGAGGTGGTACCATTCACGGCAGGAATAGACAATACCGCGATCAGATCTCTTCCCATTTTATTGTACACATCCACTTTACCGTGCAGCTGATTATTAAAAAGTGCATAGTCGGCGCCGATATTCCAGGTGCCCGTTTTTTCCCAGCGCAAGGTAGGATTACCATAACTGGACACAGATGCCTTAAAGTCCTGCGTATACAGATCCGGCGTAGCCGTAGTGGAGATCAGCGGACGGAAAGCGGTAGATCTGTCTACGTTGCCATTAAAGCCGTAGGTCAGTCGTACATTCAGCCAGTCGATCCAGGAAATGCCCGACATAAAACGTTCTTTCTGTATCTGCCAGGCTAAACCGGCCGACCAGAACGGCGCGTAACGATATTGCGGATCATCTGTGATCAGGTTGGACGCATCGGTACGATAGCTTCCCGACACTGTGTATTTGTTCGCGAAAGTATAGGCGCCATTGGCATACAGCGAAAAATACCGGTCAGTCAGGTAAGTGAAGGTATTGGAATAAGCAAATGTCTGGTTATTACCGAGCCAGTTTTTGATAGGGAAAAACGTACCCCCGGGCCCGTTAGGAAAGGTGCCCAGTGTAAGGGTCTGGTCGTTATACCCATAGGTAGTAGGATTACCAAAAGTCTGTGAAACGAAGTTGGTAATCTCAGAACCGGCAATCACATTTATTTCATGCTGTTTTCCGAACCTGCGGTTGAAATTCAACTGGTTCCGCAAATTATACGATTCTGTTTTGCTCCGGCTTTGTGTCAGGATGCTGCCTTTCGACAGGTTAGGCGTGATAACGCCCGTAGTCTGATTCCAGCTGGCAGCCGTATTTACCCTGCTTCTCACATAAAACGTCTGGTCGTTATACAAGCCACGGTTAAAGGTATTAAACAGTTCATACTGGATTTTACTGTCGAACGACAACCCCTTCATCAGGCGGAAAGTGAGCCCTGCCTGAATGCGGGCATTCAACTGTTTGGCGGTGATATCCCGGTTGGCTACTTCCTGGATCGGGTTGTAGCTCCAGTCGGCATAAGGAAATTTATTCATCGGTACCGACCGGGTAAGTATAGGCCAGTAATACTGACTGATATTGGTATAGGAGCCATCGGGGTTCAGCAGCATATCATAGGGTGATAATCCCTGGATATCGCTCAGTGATACCCCGTTGTTACGCGCATCATTGTACTGTACCATGGCAGTGGCGTTGAAGTCCAGCCATTTAAATACACTGGCATTGGTGCGGTAATTAAACAGGTAGTTATTGGCTTCTGTCCCTTTAAAGTTCGATTGTTTTTTCCCGAATAAAAGCGACAGCACATTGCTCATCCGTTGGGTACCTCCATAGAGGGTCAGGTTGTACTGCTGATCCAGTGGATTTGCCAGCAGGTGCTTTGAAATCTGGGAGCGGTTATCCTGGGTTTTCAGTTTCTCCAGCACGGCATCGCGGTCGGCATTCGACAGGTAACCGAGATAGTTTTCACTCAACGCTATACTGGCCTGCGACCATTGTTTTCCATAGTTGGAAACCAGGTCACCGGAATTAACCTGGGCGCCCCAGCGGTTAAAAGTGAGTTTCTCGTATTCTACCGTCTCCGCAGAAGATGCCAGCGGATTTACATAATCCAGGTCGAATTTACTACCTATACGGGTAAACGCATTTACTTCCACACGAAGCGGAACGCCGCGCGCTGATTTTTTGGTGGTAACAACAATCACCCCGTTGGCCGAGCGTGCGCCCCAGATAGAGGCAGCCGCTGCATCCTTCAGGATGGTGATGCTTTCTATATCGTTAGGGTTCACCGAATTGAAATCGCCCTGGAGCGGAAAACCATCTACTACCACCAGTGGCGCAGCGCTGGCATATAAACTGGTTTTTCCCCTGATTTCAAAAGTAGGGTTTCCGTCTACATCCAGTTTTGCCTGCATGCCGGCGGTAGTACCAATGAGGCGTTGGGCAATATTCACCGCTGGTTTTTCGAGCTGCGATTTGCTGATCACATCAAATGAACCGGTTGCGCGTTCTTTTGAGATGGTCTGATAGCCTGTTGATACTACTGACACGGACTCCAGCAGGTTGGTTTTTGTTTTTAAAGAAATGTTGAGAAAAGTTTTGCCTTCCGGTTTTATTCTACGGGTTTCATAGCCTACGCTTCCAATGGTTAATACCGCGTTTTCAGCTACTCCTGTAAGTGTAAACTCTCCATTCTCATTGGTAATGGTACCCATGGCACGTCCTTCCACACGTACGCTCACACCTGCCAGCGCTTTCCCGCTTTCGTCGGTAATACGGCCACGGATAATACTCGCTGCCAGCATTTCCAGCGGTAAGGAGGGGAAAATAGTTCTTGGTGTGCGCCTGATAACGATCAGGTGATCTTCTATACTATAAGTGTAAGGCAATCCATTGAAACATGCATCCAGCGCTTCTCTCATGGTAACGTTTTTCAGTTCGAGATGACGTACCATATTATTCTCCAGCAAAGTATTATCGGCTATAAAGGAATAGCCGGTCTGGTTTTTTATTTCACCAAGAACATACTTGATCGTCAGGTTTTCCTTTTTGATAGTAATGTACTGAGAGTAGGTTTTAGCGCTCAGATGCAGTGCGACGATGAGTAATAATATAGTCAACCGCATGATCTTCCAGATTAAAAGAGACAATAATTCGCCCCTGCCCGCAGGGGCATTCCCAATAAGTTTCATAAATTTGATTTGTTCGGGTGGTTTTTGAAAACGAAGTCCTTTAGCAGATTTGGTTGATAAGGTACCCTGAATAACAAGCCGGGGGTGAGTCGTAATCACTTCCGGCCTTTTTTTACAGGCATACCGGTGGCCTAACAACTATCCTGTTGTCATATGAAGTAGTTTTTGGTTGATAAATAAAATTACCTGGCGGAAACGATCAGTGTCCGGTTTTCCAGGCGTGCGTTCACGCCGTAAACAGTTAATGCTTTTAATACATCAGATAAATATACATTCCGGTCTATCATACCTATAAAGCCGGTTTCCGGTAGTACTCCCTCTACTTTTATGTCTACATTATACCATCGTGCAATTTTTCTCAGCAACGCCTGCAGGTTGTTACTTTCCAATGATAGCTGCCCGTTTACCCAGGCCATGGCGTCGGCGGCATTGTCCACTTTGCTTACGGTTACCTGCTCCTGACCGGCGTTGGTCTGTGCCTGTTCACCGGGCTTCATGAGCGTACCGTTAATTCTTATTAATCCTTCTATCAGTGTCGTTTTCAGCACAGGTTCGTCGCTATAGGCATTCACGTTAAAAGCGGTACCGATATCTTCAATCACCTGTTTGCCGGCACGCACTTTAAAAGGTTGCTTGTCGTTATGCACTACTTCAAAATACACTTCACCGGTAATATCCACTACCCGTTCTTTGCCGTTAAAGCTGAGCGGATACCTGATAGAACTGGCTGCATTCAGCCACACATTGCTACCATCGGGCAATACCATCCGCCACTGTTTGCCATTGGCGGTGGTCACCTCATTATACAATGTCTCCTTTGCGCTTCCCTCATATTTGATCATCCCGTTTTCCTTTATCACTTTCACTTGTCCCTGTACCGCCACGGTGCCGTTGCCGGCACTGTCCAGCTCCAGGGTACTGCCATCCGACAAATGCAGCACCGCTCCATTGCTGCCCGGAGCAATGTCCTGTTTCGCGGCCAGTACCGGGGAAACAACGTTGCTGCTGTGTTCCATCCACCAATACATGCCTGCACCGGCCAACAGTAAAAAAATGGCTGCTGCTGCCATCCACGTCCTTGATGAACGCGGGCGCTGCTGCACTATTTTCACAACAGGTATTTCCGGACTTTTCTCCTCCGGCTGATGAATGTTTTTCAACAGCCGTTCTTTTATTTCGGCCTGCAACTCCCTGGTGTCCACACCACTGTGTACCTCTTTATTGAGATCATCCAGGCTATCCATATACATTTCAACAAAGCGCACTTCAGCCGGGCTCGCCTGCCCTGCCTCGTATTTCTTGAGTATGGATAGCAAATATTTCTGGTGCCAGTCAGAAAGCTGCATAAAACGCCTTTTTACTATAGTCACAAAAAAGGACGCATCTTCCCGGGAAAATCCATATTTTTTTTCTTAGCCTATAAAAACATGCAAAATGGTGAGGATAGTACCAAAGCGGGTACGCAAATGACGGAGAGAAAGACTTAAATTATTCTGGACGGTTTTGGGAGAAAGGTTCATCTCCACCGCTATTTCCTTTACGGACAGTTCTTTCAGGTAATACTGGATAAAGATCCTGCGCTGTGTTTCCGGCAGGGTGTCTATCCACCCTTCCAGCAGCTTTACAAAATCCTTTTGTTTTAAAAGCTGGTCGGCCTCATAGGGGGAAAAGAGCAATGTTTCGAATAAATCGAAAAAGGCCGGCACCTTATTACGGTTGATATAATTGATTAACCTGAAACGTACGGCCTGTTCCAGGTAAGCAGGTAAATGACTGATGGTTAAGGATTCCCGGCGTTTCCATATATCCAGGAATACATCGTGTACAATTTCTTTGGCTTGCTCCTTATCTGCCTGTTTGCGGCAGGCGGATTTATAAAGCTGGTTCCAGTAGCGATCATAGATTTCAGTAAAAGCAGCTTCGTCACTGCCATTCAGCAGCGCAATCAATTGCTCATCTGTGTATATATCATACTGGGACATAATAATAGATACAATGGTTGGTCCCCTAAAGATAATCTGTTTTCTTTCAGATGTTTAAAAGATTTTTTTGGGAGATAGTGCAATGCAGTGAAAAGATCGTATTATGACAAACCATGATCAGCACCGCACGGAAAATAAAAAACGTATCTGCCAGGAAAAATTATCTGTGTAAATAAATGTCAGTCAGATTACCTTTGTTCCTGTTAACTTATCCACTGTATATGCGTCCATTAAGAAACATTGTCTTCAAAACTTTCCTCTCCACCCTGATCTGTAGCATCGTCGTCTCCCTTATCTGGCTGGAAGCAGTAGAACTGACACCGAAGGCCAGGAAAAGCGACTTTTACGGATTAGCACATATTATGATAATATTTTGTTCATTTATCATGTCGCTGTGCACGCTCACCATTTTTATCAACAGGTTGGACACCGTAAGAAATAATGCCGTGCTTTCCGGCTTATCGTTTTTTTTCCTCCCTTTGTCGGTATGGATAGCCATAGGCCTCACTTCTTTTGACATACAGGAAATAAGGCTATGGGCGGTGGTGTTTATATCTTTCCTGCTACCGCTGACCTATTATTTCATTACCTACCGGAAACGGTTGTAGTACAAGACTTCCATCGTTCCGGCGGGGCCTCCGCTCCTGCATTCTTTGTTTGGATCATTTACTATTCCTATATTTAGGCATCAGCAACCATTATCATACACCAGCGTATATACACCAATTACAAAAAGAACATATGCCGTTTTTATTTAAGAACATGGCCGCACTTTTTAATGTTTATGCCTAATATCAGTTGATACGTTGAATAACGAATTACATAATGAACAAGAGCTGCTGATGCGGATTTCGGAGGGTGATGAAAAAGCCTTTGAAGCGTTGTACCGGCATTATTATGGACGCCTTAAACCCATTGTCGGGAAATATATGGGCGACCAGGTAGATGCAGATGATATCCTCCAGCAGGCTTTTTTAAAGGTCTGGCTCAACCGGGAAACTTTGCCGGAAATTGAAAACATCCATGCCTGGATCTATAAAGTGGCCTACCGCGAATACCTCATGGGCCTCCGGAAAAAACTCAGCTACGAAGCCCGTCTGAACAGGTATTCCGATACCCTGCACGCCGATCACTCACAGGAATTACCTACAGATGCCGCACACCTGGAAGACATCCGGAAACACATCGGTGCGGTGGTCAGCAATCTTTCTCCTCAACGGCGAATGATTTATGAACTAAGCCGGAATGAAGGCTTAAAAATTGCCGAAATCGCTGAAAAGCTTTCCCTGTCTACCCAAACGGTAAAAAATGTTTTGTTCCTGGTAATGAAAATGATCCGGGAGCACCTGGTCGCCGCCGGGTATGGACCACTGACGGTAATCGTGCTTTTAAAAATAATTTAACGATTTGATAGTACTACTTCTTTTTGAAGGCATCTTATTATTACAGGACGCCTGGAACAGGCACCCGGACTAGTTTCTCTTTTACATGAAGCATGAACAACTGACATATTTAATAGATCGTTTTGTCAATAAAACCATTACGCCGGAGGAAAAAGCGGCATTACTGGAATTATTGCAGACAGAAGACGAAACTACACTCGCCGAAACCGGCGTGGACGCCTGGTTACAGGAAAACCTGCCGGTCATGGAGATCCGGGAAGATGATCCTGTTGTCCGTCAGCACCTGGCCGCCATTTTATCGGCCGACAAAATCACCGGCTCCGGAAACACGCAGCAACAGGTGGTTTCCATTCATGCAAAACGCAGGTGGTACTGGGCCGCCGCCGCTGCAGCAGCTTTACTCATTACAGCAGGCACCTACACCTTTATTAAAAACCATCCTGCTACACGGAGCAACGGGCTTGCACAGTCTGCCACACCAAAGCTGGATATGCCCCCCGGACAACAGGGCGCTATCCTGACCCTGGCAGATGGCAGTCAACTGGTACTCGATACCGTGAAGCATGGCGAAATTGCTTCACAAAACGGTACAAAGCTCACCCTGAAAAAAGGGGAACTCAGTTATGATGCATCCAATGCGGCACAGGGATCAGTAGTGTATAATACCGTTAATACGCCCAATGGCAGGCAGTTTCAACTAACCTTACCAGACGGCACCAAAGTATGGATGAATGCGGGTAGTTCTATCCGTTATCCTAACTATTTTTACGACCACCAACGTAAAGTAAGCGTAACAGGAGAGGTATACTTTGAAGTTGCCCAACAGGCGGAAATGCCATTCATCGTAGACGTAGATCACCGCGCCGAAGTAGAAGTACTGGGCACACATTTCGATGTAAATGCCTATGGCAGCGGATCTCAGCAGATAAAAACCACCTTGCTCGAAGGAGCGGTACGGGTAAGTAAAGGCGCACAGAAAGCCACCTTACGCCCGGGACAACAGGCCCAGGTTGGCGCCTCCATCAATGTGATCAACAATGTGAATATCAACCAGGTAGTTGCCTGGAAAAACGGCTTTTTCAATTTTGAAAATATGCGTTTGGAAGAAGTGATGCAGCAACTGGAAAGATGGTACAACATAGAGGTCGTGTACGAAGGTGCTATACCTGATGTATCATTTTATGGTGAACTGCGCAGGGATTTGAATCTATCGGGCATTATAGCGGCTCTGAGCGATTCTGGCGTGCATTTTAGAGTAGAAGGCAACAAACTTATTGTGTTACCATAATACCGGTATCCGCCACATCCATTTTTTTACGGAAAGTATCTCGAGAACATATGTCCTCCGCGGGGACGCAGGTATCCTTTTTTATCAACTGAACCTCCGCCATCACTGAAAAGAAAGTGGCGGCTTTTAAAAGCTATGTAAATGGACATGATTCCTCCCGTGAACCGGCTGAAGGCCGGGGCCGAATTATTGCCGTACCTACGCAAACGTTTAGGGAATCCGGACAAATTTCAACCAATGATGAAACGCTTCGCCATACTGCTGGTAATAGCATTACTGGGATGGACACAACAGGCCGGCGCACAAACCATCACCTGGTCGGCAAAAGAAGCATCGCTGAAAACAGTTTTTGCGGAAATAAAAAAACAGACAAACTATACGGTATTCGGTAACGACAACCTGCTAAAGGATACCAAACCCGTTACCATCAAAGCCACCAACATGACGCTGGCAGACTTCCTCCGGAAAGTAATGGACGGCCAGCCACTGAACTACCGGCTGGATGGACAGAATATCATCTTTTTCGCACGCAGTAAACCGGCAGCGGATACACCACCAGCCAACCTGACCAACGTGGCAGGTAACGTGATGTCGGAAGATGGATACCCCGTTCCAGGCGCCACCGTGGCTATCAAAGGCGGCAGACGCGGCGCCCTCACCAACGAGAAAGGAATGGTCACCCTCGAAAATGTATCCCCTCCCTTTACCGTCGTCATCAGCAGCCTGGGATTTGAAAATGAAGAAGTGAGCGTAAAATCAAACCAGACCCAATTTGCCGCCAGGCTCAGAAGAAAAATAACAGAACTCGGACATGTGGAAATACGTAACGGTATGTTCACCCGCAGAAAAGAAGATTTCACCGGCTCCGCTTCCGTATTCACCGGCGACCAGTTAAAAACCATCGGCAACAGGAATATCCTGGAAAGCCTGAAAACACTGGATCCTTCTTTTGTACAGGTGCCCAACAACGCCCAGGGCTCCAATCCGAACGCCCTGCCCTCCTTTGAAATCAGGGGACGCACCAGCGTCAGCAATACTGACCTGAACAGCCAGTTCAGTTCCGATCCCAATCAGCCGCTCTTTATCCTGGATGGCTTTGAAAGTACCTTACAGGCCATTTACGACCTCGACATGAATCGTGTGGCTTCTGTTACCATCCTGAAAGATGCAGCTTCCACGGCCCTGTATGGCGCCAAGGCATCGAATGGTGTGGTAGTGGTAGAGACCAAACGCCCCGTAGCCGGCCAGTTACGCGTCAGCTATACGGCAGATCTCTCCCTCGATATGCCCGACCTGAGAAGCTATAACATGATGAACGCCGCAGAAAAGCTCGAATTTGAAAGACTGTCCGGCGTATACGTGCAACCAAACGATCAATGGAATACTGATCAACGCTATGCCACCAGAATGACCGCCGTACAATCCGGCGTGAATACCTACTGGCTCAGTGAACCGGTGCGACTGGGATTCAACAACCGTCACTCTATGCAGCTGAGCGGCGGAAACAACGATCTCATGTTCAGCGCCGGCGCCTCTTACGGCACACAGGAAGGCGTCATGAAAGGCTCTTCCAGGAATGCCTGGAACGGAAATTTCAATCTCACCTACCGCAAAAGCCGCATCAATGTATCCAACCAGATGAACGTATCCGGCGGAAACGGCGTGGCCTCCCCCTATGGCAACTTCTCCGACTTTGTAAATGCCAGCCCGTATTACCTGAAAAGACTCAACGACGGCAGCATTCCCAAATACCTGGACACTACCGGCCTCACTCTGGTAAACCCACTGTATAACGCCTCGCTGTTCAGTATCAATAAATCGCCCAATTTCAATTTCTATGATAACGTAGCGGCTATTTATACGATCAACAACAACTTCCGGATACAAGGCGGCTTACAACTGGCAAAAGGCACCTCAGATCAAATCACTTTCATACCGCCGGATAACACGCAGTTCAACGGCGCCGATGCCATGCAGAAAGGAAGCTATGCCAACTCCCATACCTCCAATACTTCCTACAGCATGAACCTCATGCTTACCTGGGCCAAAGTGACCGGAAAACACCAGATTAACGCCAACGGACGTACGGAAATGCAGCAGAACAGGTCGGAGAGTACCGGATTCACCGCAGTAGGGTTTCCCTACGGCACCAATGGTAATCCTTCCTATGCTTTCCAGTATACACCTTTCAGCCGCCCCAGTGCGCTCACTACCACCTCCCGTAGTGTTGGTTTCCTCGGTAGTGTGAACTATGTATATGATAACCGCTTCATGGTGGATGCTACCTACCGCCTCGATGGCGCCTCCGTATTCGGCTCCAATAAACTCTTCAAACCTTTTGCTTCCGGTGGTATCGGCTGGAACCTGCACCGCGAAAACTTCCTGAAAGAAGTACGCTGGATCAGTCTCCTGAAAATAAGAGGCAACATCGGTATTACGGGCAACGAAAATCTCGGCCAGTTCACCTCCGTATCTACCTTCTCTTTTCAACAGGGACAAAACAATTTCGGACAGGGACTGAATATGCTTTCACTCGGCAACCCAAACCTGGAATGGCAGAAAACACGCCAGGAAAGTTATGGTATCGACTTCGGATTTTTTCATAGCCGGATCAGTGGTACGGTCGACTACTTCACCAAACTCACCGATCCGATGGCCATCGGTACCAGCGGTACCCTGCCTTCCTCTGCCGGCGTTAATTCCAACTATGTGATCAATCTCGGTCATCTCAATACCAACGGCTGGGAATTCAATGTCCGCTTCTCCCCTGTTTACAACATGAAAAAGAATATCGTGTGGACAATAGGCGTAACCGGTAGTGCTTACAAAAGTACTTACGGCGGACTTGGCAACTCCCTCGCCCTGCTGAACAATAAAAGCGACAGCTTAAGCAACCGGGGTGGCAAAGCCGCATTGAACAGCCTCACCAGGTATGCAGATGGCTATAGTCCGGATGATATCTGGGCCGTAGTATCAAGAGGTATTGACCCCGCCACCGGAAGCGAAATCTTCCAGAAAAAAGATGGCTCGCTCACCTTCAACTACGATCCCACACAGGTAGTAAGAGTAGGTAATACCAGACCCACCATCCAGGGCGTGATCAACACCAGCTTCAATTATAAAAACTTCCTGTTCGGCGCCGCCATCCGGTACAGCATGGGCGGATATAAACTGAACAGCGCCGTATATACGAAAGTAGAAAATGTGGCTAACCTGCTCGACAACCAGGACAAACGCGCACTTTATGACCGCTGGCAGAAGCCCGGTGATGTCAGCCAGTTCAAAGCGATCTCGTCTACCACAAGCACACCGATGTCGTCCAGGTTTGTGGAAAAGGATAACTATTTCAACGGAGAATCCTTCAACCTCGGCTACCGCGTAAGCAAAGGATGGATCAGGAAAATAAAGATGCAGTCGCTAAGTATGAATTGCTACCTGAACAATATCTTCTGGCTGGAAAGTATCAAAACAGAAAGAGGTACCAGCTATCCGTTCGCCAGAACAGCCTCTTTCAGTGTTAATGCTTCCTTTTAATTAAAAAGTTCCTGACATGAATATAAAGTCAATCACGATATTAACTGCAGCCTTTACTGCCGGCGTACTGATGACAGGATGCAAGAAATATCTCAGCGTGCAGCCGGAGTCTTCTTTTACGAGCGACCAGGTATTTACCAACGAACGGGCAGCACAACAGGCATTGAACGGTATCTACAATTACCTCGCAGACGCCAATTTATATGGCAGTAATTTAAGTACCATCACCATCGAAATACTGGGACAGCGTTACTCCCCGCCCAGCCTGGGCGGTACCAGCAACTATACTTACCTGCGTCAGTACAACTATACCAACAGCCTCGTACAGCCTACATTTGATCAATTATGGCAAAAAGCCTACGGCACCATTCTCTATGCGAATGAGTTTATTCCGCAGATGGACCGTATGGTGAAAGAAGGTACCCTGACGGCTGCACATGCCAGCCAGATGAAAGGGGAAGCACTGGCCATCCGTGCAATGGTACACCTGGACCTGCTGCGGCTTTTCGGCCCGGTATACAGTGCATCACCCACCGCTATTGCCATCCCATACTACTCAACAGCCAACGGGCTTTCTCAGCCTATCCTCCCTGCCAACCAGATCATGGATAGTGTGCTGGCAGATTTTACCAGGGCAGAACAATTGCTGTCGGCCGATCCGGTCATTACCCAGGGCATTAATAATACCCAGGACTTTTACAGCGGTTTCCGGAACCAACGACTGAACTACTATGCGGTAAAAGCACTGATGGCACGTGCCTACCTGTGGGCCGGAAATAACGCCGCCGCACATGACGCTGCACAGGCAGTACTGACACAGGGAGAAAAATGGTTCCCGTGGACCAGCAACGCCGCCATCACTTCCGCCAATACGCCTGACAGGGTATACTCACCAGAAATCCTTTTCGGTTCCTACAACCAGAATATGTATACCACCTACAACGCCATCTTCAGTTCTACCCTGCTGGCAACACAGGTAATGACCGTGAATACGAATGGAGTGGATAAAATCTTTGAGTCGAATAAAAATGACTACCGGTATAACTACTGGTTCAACAGCAGCCCCAATGGCTTCCTGTCGTTCGATAAATTCAAGGATATTCCGGATCCTGCCAAAACCTGGCGTTTTGTGCAGCCCCTGGTCCGGAAAACAGAACTGTATTATATCCTGGCGGAAACCGATGCCGCACTGGCCATTCCTTTGCTCGATACCGTAAGAACCCATCGTGGTTTACCCATACTGGCATCTTCTGCAAATGTATCCACCGAAATAGCAAAGGAATACCAGAAAGAATTCTGGGGAGAAGGACAGCTATTTTTCTACTACAAACGCACCAACGCCGCCAGGGTACCCAGCGGCACCAGTGCCACCGCCACCGTTGTGCCGGTATATGTAGTACCACTGCCACTTTCGGAAACTTCTCCGCGTTAACAATTAAAACCTGACAAATGAAAAAGCCGATATACATATTGATATTGTTCGCGATAGCCGGCGTTTTTGCCGCCTGCAAAAAGCAGCAATTAATGACCTATAATGCGCCTGATAATATTTATTTCTTCTATAAACGCAACAACGTACGACTGGATACCATGGACTTCTCCTTCGCTTACAGTCCGCTCAGCGTTACCGACAGCATCGTTAAAATTCCGTTTACCATCACAGGCGTGCCGGTAAACAATGACCGCGAATTTGTGGTGACGGTAGATCCTTCCAGTACGGCGAAACCAGGCGTAAACTTTGTATTACCAGACAAATTTGTACTGAGTGCAGGTAAACTGGTGGATAGCTTTTCCATAAAGCTGATCCGCACCAAAGATTTACAAACCAATACCCTGTCGCTCAGACTGAATCTCAACGCCAACAATAATTTTCAGATAGCGCTCAAAGACATCGCCAGCGCTCCCGGCGTCAACGCCCTGTCTTTCAAGATCAATATTTCAGATGTACTCAACCAGGGAAGCTTCTGGTCAGGCGTCTATAGCACCTACTTCGGCACTTTCAGTGTGAAAAAACTCCGCCTGCTCAACCAGGTGGCCGGTATGCCTTTAGACTATGTGATTAATGGCATCTATGATCTCAACCTGAACGCCCGCTGCGCATTCTGGGCCATCAGCATGAGCCGGTACCTGAAAGATCAACAGAATGCCGGCACCCCGGTATACGACGAAGACGGAACGCTCATGGTTATGGCGCCGAGTTATCAATAATCAATTTCCTGATTTTCCAAATGGTTCATTATGACAAACAAACTATTTAAATATACAGGGATCCTGGCCATCATTATCCTGTTCTTATCCTCCTGCTACAAGGATATCGGCAACTATAGCTATCACGATATCAACAATGTGCAGCTGGGAAATATTGATACCGCAAACGGCTATACGGTATTCTTCAATGACACCCTGAAGGTAACACCTGATATCAGATCAACGCAGAACGTAACCGCAGAGGATGCTTATACGTACCTGTGGAGTTACCACAAAAGTTCCTCTGTATCTACCATCGACGATTCCCTGCTGGCAACCACCCGGAACCTGGCAGCGAAAGTGACCATGCCACCCGGCAACTATGTGCTGATGTATAAAGTGACCGACAAAAAAACCGGGGTAATGGTACACATGAAAACCACGCTTACCGTTTCCACCGAAGTATATGAAGGCTTCATGGTATTGAGTGACGTGAATAACCAGTCGCGGATGGACATGTTATCTTACGTAAAAAAGACCAATACTTTTAACCAGTATACAGATGTGTTCAACAGGGTTAATTCCACTGTACCCATGAACGGTACGCCTTACCAGGTGCTCTGTATGCCATACGTGGGCTCCAATGTGGCGGCACAGAACTACGGTATTTTCGTGTTGAATGCTGCTGGCACCAATCGCGTGAACCAGGAAACATTTGCCTGGAATAATACCTACAATATCCGCTACCTGGTAGTAGGAAATATTCCGTCCAACCTCGTGGCTACAAGGTTAACAGGCATCACCACCGGCGCTTACAGCTACCTGATCTACATGTACGGACCCGATAAAAACATGTATAGCTATTCTACCAATGCCGGTTATGCTTTCCGTTATTCACCGGTAAATGTATACGAAACAGCCGGTACGCCTTTCCGGGTGTCGCCCTATGTAGCCACCGATGGTACCAGTTCCCTGTTGTACAATATGGATAAGAAAACATTTGTGACCGTGTCCAATCCATCCGCCGTTACTGTAACAGATGCCATCCCCGCACTGGGTTATCCGACAGGCCTGGATCTGCTGTATATGGAATGTATCTACTATGCGGAAGCAGGTATTAAACCTAATACCTATGCGGTATTGAAAGACCCGGCCACCCAAAAGGTATACCTGCTTAACTTCCTGATGCGGCAGGCGCAGACTTATTACCAGGAGATGACAGCAACAGATATCGGCCAGGCTACGAACTTCGCCGCCAGCCCGGATCATAATTACATCTTCTACAGTGTGGGCGGTAAATTGTATGAATATGATATGTACCTGAAGAAGAGCATCCTGATGGCAGATTATGGCAACAGCCTGATCACCCACCTCTCCTTCCCGCATATTTCCTCCCGCTATGGAAAACCCAATTATATCACCTGGAGTAAATCATTGCTGGTAGGTTCCTATGACCCTGCCGGTGCGAAAGACAGTAACGGAAAACTTGAATTATTCACCATCTCTGATATTAATGCACCACTGGTTAAAACCAACTCCTGGACAGGCTTTGGTAAAATTGTGAGTGTAGGCTACAGGGACAGATAAACAATATCCATATACAGATGAGCTAAAGTGCATGGCTATGGCCATATCGCCATTGCCATGCCTTTTCACAAACTAATTCTTTAAAATAACCTGTTATGATACTTCACACAACAAAAACATTGCGCGCCTTTGCCATCTGCTGCTTCGGCCTTTCGGCACTCCACGCACAGGATAAACCGTTTACCCTGCGGGCCGGTATGGGCAATAAAACAGACCGGGCATTACTCGTCAGGTATAGCCTCTCGGCCGGGCAAAACAAGGACTCCCTGTATGCAAAAAACGGGGTAATGACTTTCAGCGGCCAGGTGAACAACGAACGACAAAAAGCGCAGCTCATCACCTATGATGCCACTAACAATATGATGGCCAATGTCATCTTCTATCTCGAACCCGGTAATATCATCATTACAAAAGATACGATTGGTAACGGTTACACGCTATCCGGCACCCCGCTGAACCGCGATCTGAACAGCTATAACCAAGTGTTCAACAGCCTGATCGGAGCGCATATGCCGGGGCAGGAACCAGGACAGATAGTGATGGAAGACCGGCGACTGGAAGTCATCCGCCGCTTTGCGAAACAACATCCGGGTAGTGCAGTAGCACTCGACGCACTGGATGAATATGCTGTACACAATAAAAAGCCGGCATCTATCGACTCCGTATATTCCCTCTTATCGGCAAAACTCAGATCATCTTCCACAGGCCAGCAGATTGCCGACCGGATGAAAGGCATGCAAACCGCTACTGTAGGCAATCCTGCACCGGCATTCCGTTTGCCGGACACCAATGGCAAAATGGTTTCCCTCTCCGACTTCAAAGGTAAATATGTACTGGTCGATTTCTGGGCTACCTGGTGCGGCCCTTGCATGGCAGAAATGCCCAACCTGAAAACAGCCTATGAAAAATTCCACGATAAAAATTTTGAAATCATCGGCGTATCACTGGATCGCCCCGATTCAAAAGCATTGTGGCTGAAAGTAATCAGCAGGGATCAACTTACCTGGCCACAGGTAAGCGATCTGAAATGGTGGAACAGTAAAGCAGCCCTGCTGTATAACATCTCTTCCGTTCCCGCAAATTTCCTCATCGGACCAGATGGAACGATCATCGCCTCCAATCTACGGGGAGAAGCACTGCAACAACAACTATCTAAAATACTTTAAAGCACCCATCAGATGAAAAAAAACTGGATCGTGTTACTGGGCTTATTTCCCATGACACTGATGGCACAGGGCAAAAAATTTACCCTGTCAGGTAATACCACCCAGGCCGAAAACTGCGGCGTACTATTCAACTATATTGGCCCCGACAACCAGGTAAAAAAAGATACCGGTTTCGTAAAAAACGGTCACTTCACTTTCAGCGGCACGGCCTTCGATGAACGGATCATGGCCCAGGTGATCGTATTTGCCCAGCCCCGCGATTACTCCCTGCTGTTCTACCTGGAACCCGGCAATATCCAACTGGATATAATGGGCGATAAAGTGAAAGACCAGCGTGCAGGTACACCACTCAACAAAGAACTACAGGAATTTGTGAAGATGGAAAACGCCGCGCTGGACACCCTGAACGCAAACCGGAAACCAACAGCAGCACTCACCATCTACCACCCGGATGCACAGCCCACCATACTCCATGTAATCAGGAAATATATGGAAAAGCATCCTCATAGCGTGATTGGTATTGACCAGATGGTCAACGTAGCACGTGTATACAAAAACCCGCCAGCACTACTGGCTGTCTACAACCTGATGGATAACGCTGCACAAAAAAGTAAACAGGGCATACAGGTTAAAACCATCATCGACGGTATGCCATCACCCGACTCTTCCGGCAAATAAAATAAAAAACAAACCATGAACTATAAAATCATCTTACCCACCCTGCTGTCTATCGGCTTTTCTATACAGGGTTACAGCCAGCAGATGACATATACACTGGATGGAACAATAGCAACTGATTCCGTGCTGAAAGGAACCGTATACATCATCGGCAAAGGCATCAAAAAAGACAGTGTAAAACTGGTCAACAACAGGTATCACTTCGAAGGAACCATGGAACAACCCGGCTTACAAGCCTATGTAGAATGGTATGATATTCCATTGGAGCAATTGATAAAAAGTGGCTCTACCGATTGGAAAGACCGCAGCATGGGTTTCTTCCTGGAACCGTCCCACGTCACCATTACCCACCCCCTGCCTTTCTCCAAAGGGAAAGTAACCGGCTCGCATATGCAGGCCGAAATGGAAGCAGTAAAGGCAGATGTAAGCGCCAACAACGACATCGACGGCGCCGTAAAAAGAACAATTCTGTCGCATCCCGCATCATGGCTGAGTTACCTGTTACTGAAAGACCGTGCCAAAACACTCGGTGGCATCCTGTCCGACAGCCTGTATAAAACACTCGCCCCTTCATTGACCAAATACGAAGAAGTACAACAACTGGGTACATTATTGCATGGCGCCGCCAATGTAGGCATCGGGCAAACAGCACCGGATTTCATCATGCAGGATACTACCGGCAAATCCATCTCCCTGTCATCCTACCGGGGAAAATATGTACTGGTAGATTTCTGGGCCAGCTGGTGCGCTCCCTGCCGCGCAGAAAGCCCGAATCTCTCCGCTGCGTACCGCAAACTGAAAGACCGTGGCTTTGAAATTCTCGGTATCTCCCTGGATATACCCGCCTCTCAGAAAGCGTGGCTGGCAGCCATTCAGAAAGATGGTCTTACCTGGACACAGGTATCCGATCTGAAAGGATTTGATAGCCAGACAGTGAAAGACTGGGGCGTAGCTTCTATTCCCTCCAACTTCCTGCTCGATCCGCAGGGTAAAGTCATTGCCGTCAATATCAGGGGCCTCAATGCTTTCTGGGACCTGGCGCGACTTGTACAACCTGTTACCACCACTCATTAAAACAGCAACATGTTAAAACATATTCTCATCGCCATCACGGCGCTGGCGCCCATACAACTGATGGCACAGGCAGAAAAACCTTTTACCGTTAAAATTGCCTGTGGAAATGAATCCGCAGAAAAAGCGGAACTGATCCATTTTACCCTGAGCAAAGGTGCCCGCCGGGATACGGCATTCGCCAACAACGGACAGATTACACTGAAGGGCACCGTAGATGCAGAAAGACAAAAGGGCCAGTTGCTAATTAAACTGGGACAGCAGCAACACTCCTATCTTTTTTACCTGGAGCCTGGTACGATTAACATAAAATATGACCCGGCAACCCAAAAGTTTCATGTGGCAGGCACCCCGCTGAATAACGATCTGGAAGCGTACAACCAGTTATTCTATCATTTCCTGGATACCCTTCACTCAGATCGTAAAGGAGATGCCAACTATCAGTTCTCGCCACTGGTGATGGAGAAAAAAATTGCCGTAGTGGCGCAATTTGCCAAAACACACCGCAATAGCGCCGTTAGCCTGGATGCATTGAATGAATACGCCATACGCGGCAAAGACGCCGTAAAGGCCGAACAACTGTTGAAGCAACTATCTCCCGCCCTGCAAAAATCCGCCATCGGTCTGGAATTGCAGAACCGCATCAAAGGCATGAACACCCTGCAGATAGGCAACCAGGCACCCAACTTTACCATTCCTGATACCGAAGGAAAAAACGTTTCCCTCTCCTCGTTCAAAGGGAAATATGTACTGGTAGATTTCTGGGCCACCTGGTGTGTACCCTGCATCGCAGAAATTCCCCACCTGGTAAAAGCATATGATACCTATAAAAATAATCGTTTCGATATTGTGAGTATCTCGCTCGACAGACCCGATTCCAAAGCACTCTGGTTAAAAAGGATCAAAGAGTATAACATGACCTGGCCACAGGTATCTGAACTGAAATGGTGGAATGGTACTTCTGCTTTGCTGTATCATGTCAACTCCGTGCCTGCCAACTTCCTGCTGGACCCTACCGGTAAAATCATTGCCATGAACCTTCGCGGGGAGCAACTGGCACAAAAACTGGCGGAACTGATTCCCGGTGTGGTGCCAAAGACAGACGGCAAATTTACCATCAACGGCAGGATCGTTTCAGATACCGCAGTAACCGGGAAAATTTACCTGTCGTATGAAGATAATGACCAGGGACAACGCGACAGCGCCGAAATTATCAACAATACCTATCACTTCAGCGGTACGATGAAAGACGGTGCGATCCGGACAGTGATTACGCTGGAAGACAGAAGGCTCCCCAACCGGCAGGGACGTTTCAAAGGATTGGCACAATGCTACATCGTTGCCGGGCAAACCACCACCATTACACATAGCCCCAGGTTCTCTGACCTGGAGGTGGGCGGTTCCCCCGTACAAAACGATGCCACTGCCTTTGAAGCACTCCGCAGAAAACATGAGGTGCCCGAGAAAGAACTGTACATCTCCTTTATTGCGAAACATCCCGCTTCCTGGTATAGCTTTGCCTTGCTGGAAGAACGCGTGATCCGCGCCGGAGATATGAGCACGGAAGAGGCAGACAGCGTGTACCAGCTACTCAGCGCTGATCTGAAAAAATATGAGAAAGTACACAACCTGAAGTTGCTCCTGGACGGCCGTAAAGCAACCGTAATCGGTAACAAGGCACCCGACTTCTCCCAGCACGACCTGAATGATAAAATCGTGCGTTTGTCTGACTACAAAGGCAAATATGTGCTGATTGATTTCTGGGCCAGCTGGTGTCATCCCTGCCGCGCAGAAAATCCAAACGTTACGGCTGCCTATCACAAGTACAAAGACAAAGGGCTGAATATCCTCAGCATCTCCCTCGACGGCTCCCGTGACAAATGGCTGGAAGCCGTAAAACATGATCAGCTGGAATGGACACAGGTATCGAACCTCCAGGGTTTCAACGATGAAGTAGCGGTGAAATATGGTATTCATTCCATTCCGCGCAATTTCCTGATCGGCCCCGATGGCAAAATTGTGGCTATGGACCTGAGAGGAGACGACCTGGATAAACAACTCGGCAACTTTTTTAAATAATAACACCAGCAGCTGTTTGTTGAAGGAAAGCCGCTTCATAATTGATGAAGCGGCTTTCTATAGGGGATCATTTCTGAGAGCCCAGCCCTAGTTAAGCCCTATCTAAAATATAGTTCCCCGCCACATAACCCATCCCTATAAAATAGCTGTTATCTACAGGTGAATATCGTGTTAGCAACCGGTGTAGTTACCGACTACCCTTTCAGAGATTAATATTAAGATAACATTCCACTCTCCAGGCAGCTCCATAGCCGGATTCCGGCGATGCTGCCACTCTCTCACGACTTCCGTTCCCACTCAAAAGTTTATTATTTGCCATAAAGCCCTATACTTTTGCCGGCAGTAACCGTACTTTCTGTACACCATGGCATTCAACGAACTTACCGACGCAGATTTATGGCTCCAGGTGAAGCAGGATAACGGTCCTGCTTTCAAAGCACTTTTCGACAGGTACTGGGAAAGGCTGTACGTTTATGCGGCCAACCGTTTAAAATCGGATGCAGATGCAAAAGATGTGGTACAGGAAGTGCTGATCAACCTATGGGCCAGGCGCACCAGGTTAACCATTGAAACTACTGTTGCTGCTTATCTTCATACCGCCGTACAATACGAAGTGCTGACCCATTTTTCGCGGGCCGCCAAAAATGCCGGCCGTAGCCAGGAATATGAACAAAACATCCTGCCGGAATTGATCAGCTATATGGAACCCCTGCATTTACGGGAGTTACAGGCTTTGGCGGAGATGGAAATAACGAGGTTACCCGAAAAGATGCAACAGGTATATCGGCTGCGCCAGGAAAAAAATCTTTCCGTAAAAGAGATCGCACGGTTGCTGAATATCTCCGAACAAACCGTCCGCAATCAACTGAACACCAGCTACCAGAAACTCAGGAAACATCTGAAAGAAGCCATTCTCCTCGCTATATTCCTGCATGGCAACTAGCCGCTATCTTTTGGTAATAATTTGGTAACATTCCCCGGATAGTTAAAATCTTCATTTCCGGGGCATATAGTCAGAACGCTGAAATGTTCCTGTTTATATGAACATCACCATCATCAGGGAAATGATAGACCGGTACCTGCAGGACAGGGCCACCGAATCAGAAAAAAGATTGATAGAAAAATGGCTGCAGGCCAGGCCGGAAGATGACCGCTCGCTGAGCGACCCCGACAAGCAGGAGGTGCAGGCGGCACTGTGGCAATCGTTTACCCGGCACACAGACTGGTCGGACAAAGCAACAACGAAAACGCCGTCCCTGTTCCCGTATCGTACCTGGGTCAGGTATGCAGCCGCCATTGTAGTGATCCTTGCCAGCGCCCTCTGGCTGAATAATACGTTCCTGAAGAAACAGATCGGCCCGTCGCAAACCATTACCGCAATGGCAGGCTCGCACAAAACGGCCATGTTGCCGGACAGCAGTATGGTGTATCTGTTCCCGGGTTCCAGCGTAACCATTCCTCCCGATTTCAACAGCCACAAAAGGAACATTACCCTGAGCGGTAAAGTTTTCTTTGAAGTAAAACCGGATCCCACCCGGCCTTTCTTTGTGCAAGCCGGTCAGTTGCGCACACAGGTACTCGGTACTTCATTTGAAGTAACGGCGCAGGATAGTGCGTATACCTCCGTGATTGTACGCACCGGTAAAGTAGGCGTACAATACAACGGCCGCCCACTCGCCGATCTGATTCCCGGCAAACGCCTCCGGTACAACAGGCAGCAAAACAATTTTACAGTAGATGACGTAAACGCAGCGATGCTCTGCGAATGGTGGAACAACGGCATGGTATTCAACCAATCACCACTGGAAGAAGTACTGCAATCTGTTTCCGCATGGTATAACGTGCCTATCGCTGTTACGGGAACCAGGTGGAAAAAAGAAACCGTCACCATCCGGATCAAAAACAAATCATTTGCGGAAACACTCTCCCTCTTGTCGGCCACCCTCGGATTTCAATATAAAACAGAAAATAACAGGATCATCATTTTTTAACAACGCTAATACCTATACCCGAATGAGCTGAAACCAGTAATGAAAGCAAAAAAAAACCGGTCTGTGTGCCAGACCGGATGATGCTACGCCGGTATCTCACACCGCTGCAGCATTGCTAAACGCACAGTCCCAATAAGAAGTCTGTAACATTTAATTTGTAAAATTATGCAAAAAAGGATACGCAGTATCACCTATTTTTTATTCAGTATGATATTACTTGCCGGAAGCACGCTTTCTGCACAGGTGATATCAACATCTATCCAGCTTCCCCAAAAAGACATCAAGGGGAAAGCCGTACTTGCCTTAATAGAAAAAATTGAACCCGTTCAGTTTACCTACGGAAAAGAAGTCAGTGAACGCCTGGAGAAAACCCTGCACTTCCCTCATACCACGCCTTCCATAAAAGAAGTGCTGGAAACATTACGCAAAACAGCTGGCATCTCTTACAGCATCAGTGAGGGCGCCATTATACTCAAACCTGCGCCGGCAAATGCGGCTGGCGATACAGACGTTGAAACCGGCTCCGGGCGCATCACCGGCAAAATCATTGACGATGAAACGGGCGAGCCGCTACCGGATGTCACCATCCGTATCGGTAAACTGGGTACTACCAGTAAAGCGGATGGCTTTTTCAGCATTCCCTTATCACCGGGAAAATACCAGGCCCAGATCAGCTCTATCGGGTACGCCAGCAAACTGGTGACAGATATCGACATAAAAGACGGACAGGCCTTCCCGCTGAATGTGACCATGAAGCGCCAGAAAGGCACTTTAACCGGTGTTGTGATCACTTCTACCGCCAGCAAAGAAACTACTGCGGCATTATACACGCGACAGAAAAATGAAGCTGGTATTTCCAACGGCATCAGCCGGGAACAGATCTCCGCGCTGCCCGACAAGAACGTTGGCGAAACGTTGAAACGTATCTCCGGGGTAAGTACAGTCGACAACCGCCGCGTAGTAGTGCGGGGCATCGCAGAACGCTACAATGTGGCCATGATGGATGGCGCCGTGCTACCAAGCACAGATGTACAGGTACGCGATTTTGAGTTCGATATTATTCCCAGCAACCTGATAGATAATGTAATCGTATCTAAAACCGCTACTCCCGATATGAGCTTTGGTTTTGGTGGAGGACTGGTACAGGTGAATACATTTGCCATCCCCAATGAAAATTTCACCACCATCAGCATCGGCACAAAATATATTTCAGGCAGCACCGGTAAAGATTTCCTGGGATATGCCCGTGGCAAAAATGATTACCTGGGTTTTGATGATGGCGGCAGAAATCATTTCCCTAAAGACCTGATGACTTTCACCAACGATAATTATAAACTAACAGATCCCAATGCGCTGCCTACCCCCGGTATAACGCCTATCACACCGGCCATGATAGCAGAACAGAACAAAAGGATCGGTGGCTTTGAACGCCTCGGCACCAGGACCTATAAAGCAGCTCCCGGACAAAACTACCAGTTCAGCCTCGGGCGCAATTACAATATCAAAAACAGCCGCTTCGGTTTTGTAGGATCGCTGAGTTATCGCAACGAGCAATCCATCGATGACATCCCCCGTTTTGAAAGAGGCAACTGGGAAAAACTAGGGAATACCGGCTACGACGCTGTTACAGGAGAAGAGATACAACCTACCTTCTCTAACCAGTATAACTTCGTGACCTCCTGGGGCGCATTGCTCAACGCAGGCTGGAGTTCCAGGAACCACAAAATTACCTTGCGTAATTTCTACTCCCGTGTTTTTAACAACCAGTTTTCGCGTATTGTAGGCTGGGGAAATGAAATTGGTGGTGAATTGCCCGAAATACGGGAATATGACCGCCCCAAGTTTATTGATATGCTGCAAAACCGTATCAATGGCGAGCATACTTTCGGTGCATTTAAGTTCGACTGGAACCTGGCCCGGAACAACCTTACCAACAATGAACTGGATGCGGTAGAAGCCTGGCTGTATCCTTATAAAACCCTGAACGGAACCATCTACAACGTGAAGCCAACCGCGCTCACCAATCCCGGCTATGGTACCTTTAACAGGGCACAATTCTATTACCGCGAAACCAATAAGATAGCAGAAGCAGCGCTCAGTTATCACCTGAAAATAGCAGGACAAAATCAAACTGTTAAAGCAGGATATCAGTATATGGAGCGTCATGGTACGTACGACTGGATCATTCTGCCTATCGGTAATGTGCAATCGAGTAACAATGTGTACCCGTTTGTGCCGGTACAGGAATGGGGACAGTTCCTCGGTTTCAAAGATCCTATGAAAGATCTCCTGTACTACCCTGCCGCTTTTTCCAGGAACGGGTATGAAGGGAAGAATACGAACCAGGCCTTTTATGCGATGCTCGATAATCGCCTGGCAAAATGGCTCCGGCTCGTATGGGGTGTAAGGGCGGAATACTTTAAGTACGAAAAATTAAAAAACAGTGCAAATGATCTGGGCATCGACAAGCTGATTGAACAGGGAGAGAAAACAAAATATGTAGACCCGGTATCCGGGAAGATTGTAACTGCCACGGCAGATGCGGAAACAGAGGAAAAAACCTGGCGCTACCTGCCCTCCGCCAACCTCACCGCCACACCGTTTGAAAACTTTAATATCCGTGCAGCGTACTCACAGTCAGTAGTTCGCCCTGCATTGATTGAAAATTCGATGATGATCCGTTACGATCCTGCCATTGCCGGTTACCGCCGGAATGAAGGGGTATTGTCTACCGTGATTGATCACTACGACTTTCGCCTCGAATGGTACCCCAAAGCCGGCGAAGTGCTGTCTTTCGGTTACTTCTATAAGTACTTCGATAAGCCGGTAGAATTGTATCGTAACTGGACGGATGCCAGTATGCGTGTATACCTTACCACCAGCAACTCCGAATGGGCGAAGGTACATGGCTGGGAAGCTGATCTGCGTAAAAGCTTAGGCTTCATTTACCCGGGCTGGAAATTCCTTGATAAAATATATTTCAGCGGTAACCTCACCCTGCAAAATTCCATTGTACAATCGGCCCAGTTTGAAGGAAAAACAATGAGTACCGATATGTACGGCAACACCTACTCTTACCGTACCAAAAAATTACTGAAAGAAAATCGTCCGCTGTATGGCCAGGTACCTGTATTGTATAACCTCGGACTGCAATACAATGGCAACCGCCTTGGCGCCAACGTGGCCTATAACCATATGGGCTATAAAACCTTCGCCACCGGTATGGAACCAGATCTCGTGGAGTATGAGCGTCCGCGTAACCAGCTGGATGCACAAGTCAGCTATTCCTTCCTGAAGAATAAGAAGCTGAATGTAAGATTCAATATGAGCAACCTGATGAACAATCCGTATCGCTTTTACACCAATAGTAAAGATACCTACAAGCTGCTGGACAAATGGCGGGGTATGGCAGGATCGGCTATCAACGCCAATGAATGGTCAGAGATCTATGAATGGAAATATGGCTTCTCACAAAAATATGAGGCAGGCTATTTAGAAACATCTCCCGACGGAAAAACAAAACAAAGGATTGGCGACAAAGAAACCTTTGTCCGCAAAGTGGGCGCCTCCTTCAGTTTAACCGCTGCTTATACCTTTTAATGCTTCCTAATAACAATCAAATGAAAACAATCCATATACTCTTCTTAGCGCTTACAGGAATATGCCTGCTAACATTGCCGGCTTGCAGCAAAAAGGAGCCCGGCTTTCTTTATGAAGATAAAATGCTGGCAGTAACAGTAAAAGGTTACAACGGCAGCGACGAAACACTGGAAGTACGGTTAGATACTATGCCTGTTATCCAAACCCCTCCCGGGAAGTTTGACGAAACCCGGGGATGTATACTGCCGGCAGGCCAAAAGGCATTAACACTGAGCATTAAAGAAATAGCCACCGGGAAAATAATCCTGAACAAAGAACTGAAAAAAGAAGATAGTCCTGCCACTATTGAATTCTTTTATTTCAACGGACAGGTCAGCAAAATGCCCGAAGTACCGCCATTGGAAGAAGGCAAAATAAAGATATCCTATATGTTCAGACCTACCGTTACCCAATACGCTGAACCGGTGGATATTGTATTGGGTAAATATTATTTCACACCAAAAGTTTTTGAAGAGATCACGCGGATTAAAAATGTAAAACCGAATGAATTTTCTGCGCCTGTATCCATTTCTACGTTTGCGACCAGCGGGCAGGTGTATAACGGGCAACCTACTGCCGTACTTTTCCTGGTGTATGTGTACAAAGCAGGTACCAACGAATTTTACACCACGGGCACCGAATACACCTGGCATCCTACTTCTACTACTGCCCCCAAACCTGCCGCATCTGTAAAGTCTGCCAAAGTATACATTTTCGAAGAGGTGCCTGTCGACAACACCATGAGCTTTCAGAAACAATTAGAACTTTAAACACGAACGAAATGAGGAATTATAAAAAAATAGTATCCCTGTTGTTGTTCCTGCCGCTGGTATTCGCGGCCTGCAACAAAGATAACCTGGATGCACGCAAGGCAATGCACGTAGTGGTGAATGGCTACAACGGATCCGAAAACGCACTGCTCATTACCATAGATACCACTGCGTACAAAGGCAACAGGGTCCTTACGCCTGTCTCCAAATTTGAAATGAGTGCCGTATATGCGTATCCGGGAAACCTGGCACAAAAAATAGTCACCGTAACGGATACGGTCTCTAAAAAAGTCATCTTCACCAAACCATTACCCGACAATGGCACAAAGGCCGCGATCAATTTCCTGTATATCCATGACAAAGTAATGGAGATAACGCCCCCACCGGCGGATACGGCCACCAACAAACTGGGTTTTTATATTCATTACAGCGACAACGAAACGCCGGTAGATATTTTTCTTTACAGACTGGACAACACCAGTGGCCAGGAATATAAAGTATACCTGGCTAAAAATGTAAAACCCGGCAGCTGGATATATACTAACTACCTAGCCGGTAACGATTTTGGCGATAAGAACCTGCTGGACGATGGCAGCAGTCTTTGTTTTACCAAGGCAGGCACCACAGATCAGTGGGCGTTTGAAGACAATGAAAATAAAAGCAGGATAAGTGTAAAAGGAATGGGACTTCCATTGGCGGGAGAAAAGGGATTTGTGCAGCCTTACTTCATCACTCCGGGAATTTTCCAGCTGGATTATGCCAGGATGTTTTTCCATCCAGACAGGGTCCGTTAATCAGCAGCAAGAAAGCCACCAGAAGGTGGCTTTCTTGCTTTAGTACGCATCAGGCGGGTTTCTCAGGCTGGTATATCTTAACGGAAGAAGTAGGAAATGTCTTCTACTTCGTAGCTTTCTCCTACTGCATTACCCGTATAGTAAGGCCGTACCAGGAATAATTTACTCTCTCCCGCTTTCATGTTATCCATGATTCCGAAATTATATTCCGGCACCTGTATACCTGAAACGTCTGCTTCGTCCGTATAGGGCAGTTCGGTAGTACCTGTTTTGAATACTTTAAATACATAGGTATTCCAGATCTGATCAGTGCTGACAAGCCCCGGCAATTCTATAAACCCGCTAAAAGCGCTACCAACGTTTTTTATTTCCTGCATCTTTGTAAAAGTATACTCATAAGTATTCATGTCAACGGATTGCTGCCAGACGATAAAGTCGACCGCACCACCATAAAAATAGGGAAAGTCGGTCTGGAACTTTATCCGGAAACCCGTGTTGGCAGGATTGGTAACAGGTGTTACTTCCATTTTATCCTGCACTGTTTTTCCATCGAAAAATATTCTCTTTGTTTGCGAAAAAGGCGTTCTGCCTACTTCAAAAGAACCAAGTATATCGGTTGCTCCTTTTTTCCGCACATCAATTTTTTGTTGATCATCATTGATCGTTATCAGTGCAATCGTTGAAAAGGAACTATTGGCTCTTAATGTCGCTATTACTTCTTTACCTTTCAATGCTTCAAGGGTATCACCGAGTGAATATCCCTGCAACGTGAGCTTGATCACTGCGGGTGAAGGAAGGGCCAGTTCTTTCTTGTTGCAGCCCATCACAAACAGCGACATGCCCAGTATGAATATGATAAGTTTTTTCATGTCAGTCTTTTTTTTTGTTAGAAATTATAAGACAGGGATAAACTATAGGTGCGTCCGAGGAAACGGGTAAACGTACGGGTATCGCCGGGTTCATATTTTTCACTGTATCCCGGAAGCCATTCGAAACGGTCGTTCCATTCAAAAGGCCCGTTAGGCGCCACAAAGCCAGGTTTCTCCCTGGAGTTCAGGTTTTTGTAATATCGGAATGGACCATTCAGCAGGTTGCCCATATTAAATTTCAATTCCAGTTTATTGCGGAACATTCTATAACTGATTTGTGCATCGAGCTGCTCACGGGGCATTTCGCGCTCCATTAAAGTAGGTGCATCGGATACGAGGCTGGTTTTATAGCCGGCTTTGTTATAAATGACATTAAAACCAATGTGTTTGCCCGTATAAGTGATACCCGCATTCAATAAAAAAGGTACCTGTCCGTACAATTCACGTTTGGCGTGATATACGTAAGTAATGTCCTTACTGGTGGAGGGATCAAACATGGTATATTCACTTTGTACCGTTGATTGCTGCAGGGTCAGGTTACCGAACAACGTGATATTTTGCAGCCATGCCGCAGGAGCTATAAAACCGAGATTTTTCCTGGCTTCCATTTCAATACCATCTACTTTAGCCCATTGTGAATTTTGCAATACGTAGGCGGGATTACCGGAATTGGCATTGATCACCAGTTCTACAGGGTTCTTAAAGTATTTATGGAAAACACCTGCTGAAATAATTTCCCCGGCGCCCGGAAACCATTCCACCTTTGCATCATAACTGGTGATGCGGGTGGAGGTGATACCGCCTGTCATCAGTTGCCCGTCGTAATAGGGGCTGTAGCGGTTAAACCGGCCGTTGTCCATCAGTTCAGGCCGTACGGCAGTATTGCTCCAGGATGCCCGGACATTGATATCCTGGAGAATATTCCAGGTAAGATTGGCAGAAGGCATCCATTGCCATTTCGGATCTTCTTTAGGTGCGTAAAAACTTAACTTCGTA
This sequence comes from Chitinophaga arvensicola, assembly GCF_900110835.1. Classification (GTDB taxonomy): domain Bacteria; phylum Bacteroidota; class Bacteroidia; order Chitinophagales; family Chitinophagaceae; genus Chitinophaga; species Chitinophaga arvensicola. The sequence goes on along the minus strand of NZ_FOJG01000001.1, from coordinate 2,545,292 downwards.
TTGGAAGGATTATTCATTTCCTTATAGGCATAATATTCTGCCCGCATGCCCCATACGAGCCGGAGATTTTTCAGTAACTGGTGATCCAGCATTACAAAACCGGCATGCAATTCACTTCTGCCTTCATAGTAATCCAGCCCGAAAGGTGAAATGGCGTACATAAAGCCGGATGAATCATTCATATGATTACCCCATTCTCCCACAGGCAGATAATGGAGGCTGTCGGCCATTTTAACGGTCCCTGTTACCGGTGCTATTTCCCAGCGGAAACGGCTTTGTTTGATGTTGCCGGCGTAGCCTGTTTTCAGGTTACTGAAAATATTGCCAACCCTGAAAGGCAGCGTGGCATTGGCAGCCCAGTTATAATGCGTTTCATTATTCCGGTAATACGACCGGGACATCGGTATCTCTTTAGGCTCCGTGCTGCTGCCGATAGCATAACTATAAATATAACCGTCGCCTACTTTCTCCGGCAGGGCCTGTGTGTAGATCACGTCTTTTTCATTGCGGTGTATAGATGTCCGGGCCAGGTTCCAGTCTATTTTCACTTTCCCTGCCAGGTGCTGTCCGCTCAATTTATGTTGTAACAGATCGAGGAAGGTAGGATCATCCGTTTCCCGGAGCATCGGCGGATCGTCTACATGCTCCCTGCCCTGATCCCTGTCATATCCAAAGGTTCTTACCAGTGCATTGTCAAACATCCGGGTGTAAGTATTGCGCAAACTGAAACGGTTGTTGCCCGTTTGCCAGCCGATATTCAATAAGGCGCCGATAGTGGTTACGAAGCTATAGGTGGCGCCGGCATTGTTTACGCTGTTGTTGGTAGAAAGCCACGAGCCACGGCGGAGATCCTCATGGGTGGTAGTGGTTTGTGTATTGCGATAGCTGAGGGAGCCGGTATATCCCAGTTTACTACGACTGGTAGTATCCAGACCCAGTACCCTGCCGATGGTAAACTGGTAATTTTGCGAAGGCATGGCCTTGTAGCGGTATGTAGTAAAGTTGTTATTATTTTTGAACTCCCGGCTTTGTTCAAACACATCAAAAGGCATTTTACCTTCGGGATAATAGATATTTTCCGTAGGACGAAGATTGGCCGGAAAATGTCCCCTGTGGCCATCATCGAAGCCGAGGTAATCATATTTGCCCCTGATGCGGCTATAAAAATCTTTCCCGGTTGTTTGATCGTTATAGGAAGTACCCACACTGATGGACGTGAAGTTCGCCACAGGAATATCTTTGGTATTGATCTGTATCAAACCGCCCCCGAAGCTGGTGGTCATATCCGGCGTAATGGTTTTACTCACGATCACATTATCTACCAGGTTGGAAGGAATGAGGTCGAAAGAAAAGTTGCGGCTTTGCGCCTCTGTGCTGGGAAGAGCAATACCATCCAGCATAGCGACATTATAACGTTCGCCGATGCCACGCACAATAACATATTTATTTTCATTGGTGCTCACGCCGCTGATGCGTTTCAAACTTTCACCAATGTTTTTATCCGGCGTGCGTGATATTTCTTCTGCACTGATACCGTTGGTAATTTCCACTGCCTTCTTCTGTTGCAACAGGAGCGCATTCACACTTTCTTTGCGGGCATTGGCGCTCACTACTACGCTTTGTAACTGGCCTTTGCTTCTTTTGAGTGAAACGTTGAGTATAAAAGGTGTGTTGTCTTTTACATCGATACCGGTAATAGCTTTGGTGCCATAACCGATGGAGCTGATCATGGCTTCATAATTTCCGGGAGATAGTAATATGGTGAAAGCGCCGTCGGGTGTAGTCACTGCGCCTTTCTCACCGATCCGGATCGTAGCGCCGATGAGTGATTTGCCATTCTCCTCATCCAGGATGCGGCCCGTTACTTTTCCAGGTTGTTGTTTTACCGGTGCGGGTTTGCCACCTTTTACCGATATGTTTTTATCCTGTAAGGAAAACTGTAATCCGTACTGTTGTTGCAGTTGGAGCAAAGCTTTTCCCAAAGTAATATTGGCGGCATGAAATGCCGGGATATTCACCGCACGCAATTGTTCTGCGGCATAGGTAAATCCATAACTGCTTTGTTTGTCGAGTGCTTCAATGACCTGCTGCCCGGAAGTGGCCTGCAGGTGTACCGTTACTTTCTCTGTAAGCTGGTTGAATTGTGCCCGGGCGGATAACCGGAACAGTGTTAAGGTGAGCAGGAAACAATAAAATAACCGGCCCTTTTTTCTACAACATTTGTGCTTTCCCCTTTTTTGGGTAAAATTGTAATTCATACTGATACTTGTGTTTTTAAATGCAGGTATTATATAGGAGGTGTTGGTCGCACCTCCTTTTTTTGTGTTTATCGGACAATGATGATGCGATCCTTTACTTTGTATGTTAAGTCGTGTGGAAACAGGATGGCCGACAATGCCTTCTGCCAGCTGGTTTTACTCATGGAGGCCGTCACTGTTTTATGTGCCAGCTGTTGTGGCTGATACTGTATCCTTATATGATAATGCGTTTCCAGCTGTTGAATGGCTTCTGATAATGGTATGCCATTGAAGGAAAGTCCGCCGGTGGTCCAGCAGGCAACATCGTTGGTAAATACCGTGGTGGACAATTTCCCGCTGGCAGGCTCATAACGCAGCAATTCGCCGGGTTTTAATATCAGCTGCTGCTCCGGTTTTCCCGCCGGATATACGGCTACCTTACCCGCTGTAAGTGCCACCCGTACCTGTGCAGCTCCCTTGCGTGCCTCCATGTTAAACTCAGTACCGAGTACGCGGGTTTCCAGCCCGCCCGACTGCACGATAAATGGTCGCTGATCATCGGTGGTTACTTTAAAGTATCCTTCTCCCGTTAGCATTACCTTCCGCTCCCGGTTATTATAATCAGATGAATAAGTGAGGGTAGACGAGAGGTTGAGTATTACCGTACTGCCATCGGGTAAAGCAACGGACTTCATATGCTGATCATCACTGTTTATCACATAGCTCCGGACGGATGGTACAGCAGGCTTTTGCAGCAGCCAGCCAATGGCTGCCAGGCAAAACAGCAGCGCGGCAGCGGCTACCAGCGCCGGCCGGACAAAGGATCTGCGTATAGGCGGCGCCGTAACTGTTTGCCGGGAAATAGCATCCCACAGGCGTTCCTGTTGTTGGTTATCCGTCTGCGCTGCAGGAATATCCAGTTGCCAGAGCCATTGCCATAATAAAGAAGTTTCTTTCGGACTGCTCTTCCGGTACAGGAATCTGAGCAACAGTTGATCCAATCGTTTTTTATATTGCGCCATACGTATAGTAATTGCGCAAACCGGAAAAATGGGGGAAGTCTTTTATGTTAACTTAATATGAACTCTCCAGGATGGTTAAGAAAGCAGGCAACAGCACCACACCGGCAGGATATTGTTCTCCTGCTTTGCGCAGGCGGATCATGCCCAGTTTCAGGTGTGTTTTTACGGATTCGGAAGAAATATTTAATTCGGCGGCAATATCGTTGGTAGTGAGTCCCCGGTAATGTTTTAAGGAAAATACCGTTTGCATTTGCGGCGGCATCAGCGCAATGGTTTGCGTAATAATGTCCTGTAGTTTGCCGTATTCAGTTTCAAAAGAAAGGTCGGTAAGATCGGATGCTTCGGGCGACAATTTAATCTGTGCTTCGTAGCGGGCAAAGTCTTCGTAATGTTTTTCCTGGAATCCTTTTTTCCTGAAGTATTGAAATATCTTTAGGTAGATGCAGGATACCAGGTAGCTTTGAAGGCTCACCTGCAGGATCAATGGCTCTTTTTTGCGCCATAGTTCAATGAAGAGTTCCTGTACCATATCTTCTGCATCCTGGGCATGACCTGTTTTACGGGAAGCCAGCTGAAAGAGCAGCTGCCAGTACCGGTCAAATAATTCCCTGAAAGCACCGGCATCATTTTGCCGGATGTGGTGCAACAAGTCGATATCATCCTGAAGGCTCGCGTTCATGTAATGGAATGTCCCGGCAAATGTAGTTCGTACAATATTACCAAACCGTTAAGCATTGATGAACCTTTTATGAATTGGCGTCCTAGGCTACTTCCAGTTCAAAACCGGCATTTTTCAGGTGATCGGTAATTTTCTCCGCCATAATAAACCAGCCTACCTGTTTTCTATCACCGCCTATCACCATGCCGGCCCACATGCGGCCCTGCGGCGTATCTACTATCACCCAGGCGCCGGAGTCGCCATCCTGTGTGGGTGTTACCTTATTCAGGTTGGCCACAGCATAATCCTGTAATTGTACCAGGTGTTCAAAGCAGCATTCACTTCCGCTGCCGTTGTCTACCTTCCCGGTAATACCGATGGCGCCGAGTATCAGGGTACGATGTCCCGAAGTACGGCCGTTAAACTCCGCCCACATTCCCGTGTAAAGATCCCTGGCAAGAGCTATCCCATCCAGGCGGCCGATGTTGATAATTTTGAGATCCGCCTTTGCGTTGAGTTTAATCAGGGAAAGATCCATCTGGTGAAAAAACGTGGTGCCGTCATACATCGTACAATGCGTGGTGGCGGCCACCGACGGCACATCTACATAGTAAGTACTGCCAATCACGGTAGTAGTGGAATGATCAAGGGTAGAAGGATGTTCCACGTCTGTGAAGTTTACCGGCGCCACATGCCCACAGGTAAGTCCATAGTAATCGGATGAATACCTGTCCCTCAGTATACCACCCAGCGTGCCGGCATTAGCGGCGCCGGGGCTGATACTAACGCCTCCCTGCAGGGGAGATATGGGATCTTTGGCATTGATGGCCTGAAAACGCGCTACCGGTGCATGTTCCTGGATAATTCTCATCCTGGAATTAATACCTTCCATATTCACCGGTTCCGTTCCCGGACGCAGGAGAATTTTGATGATTAAATTGGAATCGTAGTCATAAATTTCTGCTGGCGGACGCCAGTGGATATCAAAATATACCGGCACCGGAAAACTGTTATACTCTTTCGCATATTCCCAGGGATTTTTATAATACAGGTATTCCTCCGTATACTGCTTTCCCTTAAAAGGTTCCCCCATCAGGTAAAGTTTATAGAGGTGGATCCACTGAGGATCTACTGCTACCAGTACATGATGTACCTGTTGATATTCTTCTGTTCTGGTAACAATTTCCCTTGCTCCCAGCTCGTTGGCTAAATCAATGAGGTAAAGCATCTTTTTAGATTTTTGTGGGTTTAAGTATAGGAGCGATGATCCTGGCCACATAAAATTTAAGAGAAGTGACCATCCGTTGTGGCAGTGCGTTATACAAAGCGGCTATCAGTAACAGTGCTGCACCGGCAAATACCAGTGGGGTCATCTGAAAATAATACCGGTTTAAAAGAATGATCGTAGCTCCTGCCAGGCTTATCCAGAAAGGGGCTTGCCGGCGCTTTTTCCTGGACAGGTATAGTGCGCCCAGGTTAAGTGCCAGCAGGACGATTGCCAGCGGTAAAAACCAGGGTTTATACGGAATGGCGCCTGCTCCGGCCACTCCCAGAAAACTTAGATAGGCTGCCCAGCAAAAAGGACATTTGGGAAAGAAGGCAATAAAAAGACTGATCCAAAAGGAGCTGTGAAGCTTTACCAGGTGTTGCCATCTTGCGCGCCGTTCTCTTCCCCCCGGCTTCTGACTGGCAGCCTGTAGTTTATGGCTAATGATCTCCGCCCATTGATCCGGCTGCTCCGGAAAAACGACCGGCTCACCGGCGATAGCTAACTGAAAGCTGCCGGATGTTTTCAGGTACCGGGGAATATGCGGATGGTGGTCCCCGTATTCTTTCCAGTCGGGTACCATCCGTGCGTTCTGCATGCCTGTGGAAAGGGCGCTTCTGATGGCGCCGGCCTGCGGACAGTCCGGCGCCAGGTACAGCTCAACATTTGCAGCAAGTGCCATGACTTTATGCGTTAAATATGTTTGATAAAAAGCGTCCTTGCCGCCATGTGCGCATGATCAATAATAGCCTGGTTGATGGGCATCTTTCCGCCGGCAAAAGGTCTGTTAAAAGGATAGCCCATGGGTCTTTTATCCGGATACATTTTATCCTTTGTTCCGCAAAAACTCAGAGAGCCGCAGTCTGGTTGCCTGCCTACCAGGTCATTTCCCGTTATCATCACCATCAGCTGGTAAGCCATGCCATCGCCTTTATCACTGCCAAAAGGCAGCAGCAGGTGGTAAGGCCAGCCACATTTACAACGCTGTGCATCCAGTTCCATTTCCACCGGTGTAAATTCTTTATCGTACTCGTCGGGATTGAGCACTACCGGCTTTTTAACAACAGACGACTGGGTATCTGCGCGGAAGATCACCTGCCTGGAAGAGGGAGCCATGTCTACCAGGAACTTATCCATTTCAATCCATTTGCGGTTGTTCTCTGACCATTCTTTCGGTACTATAAACAGTCGCACGGTATATTGCATGGCCTGCAGGGATGTATTTTCAAGCCGTATAAAATAGCAGAACGGATCATGTGCCAGGTAGGTATAATTATAAGTGCGCTTCTCTCCTTTCGAGGTCACATATTCCATGGTAGCCGTCCGGGTAAAGGTATTCAAAGTGCCGGTGGTAGCGATGTTCTTCACTTTTCCATCGCTCGCCTGGTAATGATAGCTGCCTTGTGGAAAAGTTTCATCCCAGAGATTAGCGCCAAATGCTGACTGGCCTATCAGGGCGCCATCTTCAATATGGTAGTCTTCAATCTCATTGGTTTTACAGATGATCAGGTCTGCACTATCCGGTGTACCGGTGGCATCCACGCTCTTCCTGATTTTCACCGGTGGAATGTCTTTAAAAACGGGATGAGGTTTCAGTCTCGACATCCATTGCTCGAACAGATCATCAATGTGCAGATGCCATTTCCAGAAGATAACATCGCGCAGGGCTGTTTCCGGCACACCCATTACCCCGTTATTCACCGACGCAATAAAGCCATGACCGTATCCGTGATAATTGTTATAAGGGGCCTGTATCCCGGCGGGAGAGGATTCTATGGTACCGGCGAATTTATCCATCGCCGCAATTTCAGCGGCCATATCATAAGGATCTTTAGGGTCGTATTTCCCTTTGTTAATATCTTCTTCTATCATCAGCCGCCACTGCGTCTGGGTGTCTGCATATTCTTCTTTGACAGGGGCATTTACCGGTCTTCCGGTACCATAACGTTCAGACAGCCGGATATCAGGACCGGCTGTATAACCTACTTCAATAGGCACGTGCATGTCACTGAATGGGGTCAGTTCATCGATGCCTACACCGTAACGTTCCGCCATGTAACGGGCGAGCATCTGCCGGTGCATAAAATAAAACATTTCTCCCTGCCGGTTTTTGGTGTATTGGTTGTTGTAAACGATATGCCAGTGTCCATGGTGTTCGTTGAGCAGCGGATCTTCCCGCCAGTAATCCATCATCGTTTCTTCTGCAGAACCAACTGCCAGTTGCAGGTGAAACTTTGCAGCGCTGTCAGAGCTGGGCTGAACGGATTCCGGCTCCCGGATAAAAATGGAAGGGAGAATAATATCCAGGTCATCGTTATGGTGACTTAAAAATACTTCCAGGGAGTAATACAACAGATCGGGATGCTGCCGGCCTATTTTGTTTTCAAATTCATCCAGCACTTTGCTGATAGCGGCGGTAGTATCCGGCTGTGCGGCAAACACTTTTTCGAAATCAGCTATTACCGATGCCGCCAATTGCTGATGCTCCCTGTTAAAGGGGCTGAATTGCGTAATGGCCTGCTCCGGGGCAATTTCGTTCGCTTTGATTTTGTCTTTAAATTCTCTTCTTAAAACAGGTTTGATACCGGCAAAAATATCCCAGATACGTTTGGCCAGTTCGGGGTTGATCTCGCTCATAACAGTTTTGTATTTACAGATAAGAAATTGACTATTGGGGTAGCAGTCATCGTTTAAGGGGTCAGTTTACAGATAGAATAGTTTGCAGCTATTAAGTTAATATAAGGATGGCAATTTACCATCCGGGGGTACTTCCTTTTTTTAAAAAACACTCACCTGTGGCGGAATAAATTTTTTCAGACAGCTGTAATCACCCTTGTGATAAAGTGTGTAGATGTTACGCAAAGTTAGGTATCCTGCTTCCAGTACCCGATGATGGGAAATTGAAAGCAGGATACCATTACGTTGTAGTTATATCGGGGATTACGATTTCTTTCGCCTGTCAAGCTTTTCCTGTACCCACTCGTTTAATTTACCCGTATCTTCTATTTCTATGAGCTTCTCCATTTTTTTATCTCTTTTGATACCGTCTCTGAGCTTATAGAGATGTGTGATACTTTTGAGTCCTGCAACATATCCATTCAGGACACTTTTGTCGTAATTATTCTCCAGCACATACCTGGCGTAACCTGCCATAAATACCACCGGGAACTGGCTATTCTTCTTCATAACTTCCAATACGAAGCCCCTCATTTCGATATTAATTGTTGGACTACCCATAATCCAGTCCATCACGAAAAGATTGACCATAGCACGTTTTTTATCGTTATTGAGAACAGGGGTAGATTCCAGCCATCCGGCTGCGGCAATGATGTCTTTCTCATACCTGGCATAATCCTCTTTCGTATACAGATTGACATTTTCCGGGACATGGAAGTCCTGGGCTAAAGTAATCGTTGTAAATAATAGCAGGGATAAAGAGAGCAATAAGGATTTTATCATAACGTTTGCACTGGTTTAACATTGTAAAGCCGGCTACTACCCAAAGCAGCAGCGCCCTTATTATTTCCTCTTTACGGTTGCGGGGTAGCCTCCTGTACCTGGCAGCAGGATCCATCGTCATCTGTTTCCACGGAAAAAACACCTTCTTTTACCTGTACTACTTTCTGTACAGGATCATTGGAAGCAACAGAGAAGGAGAAATGACCTTTAATGATACGGCCGGGTTTATATTCATCTATTGTAACGGTGCCATCTGTTTTGAGCGGACCGGTAAGATAAGATTCGGTAGCGCTCACCGATATCAGGGCCATCGCATTTTCGTTGTTGGTAAAGGCGTAGGTGCCTGGTCCGTTAAACTTGTGGATCCTGATCTGAAAGCCATCTACATCATTGGGCTGGCCTTCATCGCCATCATACAGGATATGCATCTGTTCTCCGATATGCTGGGCAGTGAGTGTGCCGGCGCTGCAATCCAGTGGCAGCTGTTGATCCAGTACCCGGTCGCCGATTTTAGCGGCTATGCGGCAAGCGCCTTTGGAGGCTGATTTTTGCGGTGCCGGTTCATTTCCGGATGCACTTGCTGATGTGATACTATCCTTATCCGGGGTATTACCCGAAGTGCCGTTGCAGTAGGTAAATGACAGGGTGGTACAAATAAATGCTGCAGCAGAGAAAATGCGGAAAAGAAATGGTTGTTTCATTGCAGAAGGGGATTAAATTTTACTAAAGATAACCATTGATGCAGGGCCAATTATCTTCCATTCCAAAAATTTACAGTAATTCCGGCCGGTATTCAAAATGCATAGTATCAAAATGATACCATTTGCCGCCCCATATAAATCCATACTTCTCAAAAATATCGACGATTCCCTGGGGAATCCTGTTTTTATAAACTACCCGCGCCTGCTCATTTGTACACCGGCAGGACCATTGCCAGTAATCTGTATACTTCGTGTTGATGTCGATCGTCATACCAAAACTGTGCATGCTATGCCTGTTGGTACCATTGATATCACGCCAGGCAAATGTTCCGCCTATATTGCGCAGATAGTCTTTCCACTCCGGATGCTTATCCAGTTCTTTTGAAATCTGCATCAGCTGCTTATCAACGCCATTGACTTTTGTGACCATGATTTGCTGGCCAACCAAATCGGGGCACCAGGTAATGCTGGTAAGATTTTTTCTCACCTCCGCAGCAGAAGCGCCGTACATCTTTGTGAAAAACGGTTCGTTCCTGGTTCTGCCGGGATCGGCGTTCTTTGCGGGCGGCGATGGCAAGGTGCCCTTCGGGTAAACCTGTAAAAACATATCTTCCAGATCCGGATTAGCCAGGAGTTCCTCCGGCGATTTGTTGCTAATGCCATCGTTCCACAATAACCGGCTATGATCTTTAAAAAGCAGGTGATTATCCGCAAAACCGGCTACAACATCCGGGTAGCTCTTTATAAGTTTTGCAGCACCCGCCGGGATGGTGTCTGCGCGGGGGGCGACGTTGATTTTCTCAGTATGATGTGGATAAACGGCAGAAAGTATATGCAGAAAGAGGGTGATTGCTATGGTCATCGTTTTATTTAATAAATTTTATAGTGCGCCTTTCAATACCTGGTAAATTCAACTCCAAACTTATCCAGACTGCACAAATATCGCACTAAAAGAAGCAGCTGCCTCATTTAATGACGAGGCAGCTGCTTCTTTTTAATCTTTTAATCCGAGATAAGCTTTTACGGAGGCATAGTCGGACCAGTTTACAAGTGCAGCCGATCTTGCCTGGGAGTTACCGGGCACGATCATGTAGCGGTATTGCTGATATTTCTTACCACCGTTACCTACAATAGTGCCCACATCTGCATTGGCATACAACTCAATCTGCTGCGTATAAGCCACCATATCGATATGAAGACCGGAACTGCCGGAATAAGGCAGCACACGAATAACAGGATCACTGGCATCGCTGGAGTTAACGTATACTTTTACATCTGCGCTATTCAACAACGCCAGGGTGAGTTTAGGTGCGTTAATAATGGCATAGAAGCCTATCGTATCAATTTTACCATTTCCAAGATGTACGGTATCCGGCTTAAATGCCACATCCAGCCATGCGGAATAGATCACAGAACCGGTGCCGGTGGCGCCGGAATCACCTTTGGGACCGGCGGGGCCAGCAGGACCAGCAGGACCGGCAGCGCCATTGGTGCCATTGGTGCCGTTAGCACCGGCAGGGCCAACGGCGCCGTCTTTACCACAGGAAAGCATGAACATAACAAGGAGAAGCCCTGACAACAGGACCATTGGGGCGAGAAGGTTACGTGTTTTCATATTTGAATTAATGTTGCAGCATGAAAGGTTAAGGATTATTTCACACCAGATTTTGATTAAGGAATACTAAAATACAAATTCTTCCCACAACTGGAAATCGCGTCCTTCTTTTCTTGTCGCCTGATCACCACAAAAAGCGGCTGCCTCCAAAATAATGGAGGCAGCCGCTTTGACTTTATCAACGATATGGGTGCGTTAATTTCTCAGTAATTCCAGTATTCCTTCATTCCTGATGATCATCATACCTTGCCGGTCTTCTGTAATGCCTTGTTTCAGCTGGTAAGTATAGCGCGGGTGTGTACCCTCCATGATCGTTGGCATGTATACAAATTGTACATTCTCACAGCGCTTCAATGCTTCGCCCACTTCAATAATATGGGTGGATACAATAAACAGGCTGTCGTTATACTCCGCGAAAGCCTCTGTTACCGCCAGCGTACCATCATATGCATCTTTTACATTGGTACCCTTGAACAGCTCATCAAACATGAGCAACAGTTTCTGACCACTGGCGGTAGCTTCTGCCGCCTGTTTTACTCTCACCACTTCTGCATAAAAATGGCTGTATCCCAGGTGGATATTATCCGATACATTAATGGAAGAATAGATACCGTCCCTGATGGAAAACTCCATCTCCGAAGCCGCCACGGGGAATCCCATGTGTGCCAGGTACATGCCTATTCCCACCGATTTCATTAAGGTCGACTTTCCGGCCATGTTTGCCCCTGTTAAAAACAACAGGTTTTGTTGATGGTCCAGTGATATGGCATTGCCTACTGCACCATCGATACAGGGATGACGCAAACCGGCAGCAGTTAAAATATTGGCGGCCTGCGGATGCGCTTTGGCATAACTAAACCCTTTGGTTTGTGCCACATGTCCTACTGCGATATTCACATCCAGCTCACTGATAAAGGTCGAAATTTGTTCCATTTCCTCCCGCAGTTCGTGCTTGAGCAGGTAATCATAAAACGCCAGCGTTTTAACCGGCAGCGCTTTGTAGATATCTATATTCCGCAGCTTCTCCAGTCGTTTATCACCCAGGATTTCTTTGGCAGCTTTAAGGCGTGCAGCGTAGGGACTGTCTTGTTGCAAAGTATGCTCCACAAACGTATAACACTTGTTCAAAGTAACAATCGTTGCCTGCAGGCCCTGGATTTTCTTTTTGTAGCGTTCATCCCGGGTAATATCTGCCAACAGCTTCTTTACCACGATATCCGCCAGTGCGATTACCTGGTTCCCGGAAGTACCAGTATCAAGATAGTCACGCATCAGGTCTATCTGCTGCACATCAAACGGGAACACCAGTTTTGCGTCCTGGAAAAAGCGGAATACTTTGCTGCGTGCATTGATCGCAGCGGCATCTGTCAGCGGGTTATTGAACATCCCGTTCAGCAGCCGTTCCCCACCGCTGGTTTTTACTTTGTTGAACAACGCATACACGGAGCCATGCCGGAATTTACCCAACAGGTTCAACTCATCCAACGTCTGTTTATCTATATTAAAACTCATGAAGAGATCTATTTATACCTGGTGAACCTTTTTGTTTCGTCCCTTTTTCAATGTCTCCAGGATGCCTTCATTCCGGATAATGATCATCCCGTGCCGGTCGTCTGTAATACCTTCTTCCAATGTATAGGTATATACCGGCTGATGACCATTCATATGTGTAGGAAGATACTGGAAGCCAATAGTCGCTTCCCGCTTCAATTCCTCGCCGGCTTCCACGATATGGGAAGAAATAATAAACAGGCTGTTGTTCTTTTTGGCGAAGGCAGTCGTTACTTCCACGGTTGCTTCATGGGCATCCTTTACATTGGTACCGCGAAACAACTCATCAAATACGATGAACAGGGATTTACCCTGGTTCAGTTCTATCGCCATTTTCTTTACCCGCAATACCTCATTATAAAAGTGACTGGCGCCAATACCAAGATTATCGGGCAGGTTGATGGTAGTGTAAATACCATCCAGCACGGAAAATTCCATGGAGGTGGCGGCCACCGGGAAACCCACATGCGCTACATATACCGCTGTACTCACCGATCGCAGGAAGGTCGACTTTCCCGCCATGTTTGCACCGGTCAGGAAGATCAGGTTTTTATGGGTGTCCATTAAAACGTCATTGCCTACCGGATTGACCAGTTCGGGATAATAAACGCCTTGCAGTTTTAAGATCCCCCGTCCTTTTTCAAGCGCCTTCGGGAAAATGAATTTCTTTTCCACTGCTATTTTAGCGACCGACAGGTATACATCCAGGTAATAAATCTGTTCCAGTAATTGTTTTATAGTGGCATATTCCCGTAGCCGGAAAAGCACGTCGTATGCGGCTACCGCTGTGTAGGACAGTTTCCCTTTCAGGCTTTCCCTCAGCGCAGGTGCAAAAGCAGGATCCGCTATTATTGAGGTAATCGCCTTCCGCTCTTTTTCGTAGGCAGCCATCTGTATAATTCCCGGTGTTTCGGTAAACACCTTCATCTGTTGCAGGAGCGTTATCACCGCAGTAACCCCATTCTGAATATCCTTTTCTCCCAGACTACCCGGTTGTGAAGGATTTCTGGCCTGCTCTTCTGCATTTACCAGGTATTTTTCGGCCATGTCAAAAAGTGCGGCCTCAAAAGGAAACGCCATCGACAGGGCAGCAAAATGCTTAATGATGCTGCTTCTGCGGTTAATCTCTTCCCGGTCCGACAAAGGTCGCTGGAAAAGAGTTTTCAGCATGGCCTCTCCTCCCCTTGTATACGTGCGGTTGTACAGGTCGTAGATCCCTCCTTCGTTACGTTTACCGAATATCCGGAGATCATCTGTTGTCTGCTCATCTATACCTAAGTTCATGATCGTTTTTTTACGTAACAGTTATTTTCTCTTGCGCCTTAACAGTAACACCATGCCTGTAATTAACACCAGTGCTGGCAGTATCCACACATATACCGCAATCAATACATTGGCCATTGCGGCGCTGATGTTTAATTTGGTATCCTTTGCCCGGGTGTTCTGATCGTAGATCGGGAACACATTATAATCCAGCCAGCTATAAATGGCCGTTCCCATAAAGCCGCCGCCATTGCGCATGTTGGACATAAAATCAGCATCACTGCACACAATAATGCGCTGCTCCTTATTATTCACCGCCCTGGTTAACTGAACGGCCACCGGGGAAGCAGCCCTTATATCTCCATCCTGCGGGGTAAATACTACCTGGGCAGAATCTACTACCAATGGTCCCATCTTCAACCAACTCTTTTCTGCTACGGTCGATAGCAGGGGCTTTACGGTAAATGGCGCGTTGTTGTCAACAGAAATACCAGTGGCGCCTGGTACCTGTACGGTCAGTGTGTCATAATCCTTTTCCTGCATGCTTTCCCTTAGTCCCATCAGGTGCGGATCTTCCGAAAGATATGCACTGGCTGGTGTCAGATAAGGCGTAAGCATATGCGGCATTTCATAGGTAGATGGCTGTACCAGGTTGCCGGGCATTAACTGCACTCCTAATTTAGCGAGCAAAGGATTCAGCATCTGTTGTTTACCGGGTTCACCGAGAATAAACAGGTTGCCGCCATTAGCAATATACTGCTCCAGCTTCCCGATGCTCACCGCGCTTAATTCCGTTTTCGGATCTGCCAGTACGAGGGCCGTAATATCTGCCGGAATATCCTGTGTATTCAAGGAAATAGTATCTGCATCAAATCCAAGGTTTACCAATGAATAACGTGATAATTTTGAGGTAGCGTGTAATTCAAATTCACGTTCGCCTCCTTTGTAAATGTTGCGTTCCAGGTCGCCCGTCATAAAATAGACTTTGGGTAACTTTGCCTGCAGCAACCTTTTAAAGGCAGCGGCCATATGCATTTCTTCCGGCCAGAACTGGTTATCGTTAAAGGTGCGCACAAAAACACTGCGGCCTTTGTATTTTAACTGCATCACGGTGCGCAGGTTTTCCGGTTCCAGGTCCACTGTTTTGCGCATTTCTTCCGGTGTTTTAAACAGCGAAATATCTGCGTTATATCCTTCTGCCATCTGCCCGGCAATATGTTTCAATGTTTTTCCGGGGAAACCTCTGTAAATAGAACTATCTCCCTTTTTTACACTGTAATAATACTCGTAGTTGAATTTAATACCGGGTTTGAAACGGGTATACCCCTCCCAAACGGTAGACAGGTAGCTGTTACGCGCTTCCGGTAATCCTTTCGCTGCCACAGGCCCCAGCAGATTGGTATAGAGTGTTACCTCCAGCGGATCGTCGCCCAGCTCTTTCAGGATTTTCTGTGTGGCAGGGCGCAGGGTATTTGTTTTACGCGCCGTGGTGTCCCAGTAGCCGGTGAGTGCCGGCAATGAAGCGATGTAACCGATAGCCAGTGCCGATACCATTACTGCCACGTATTTAGCCGCTTTTACAAACCAGGGACTCGACTCGCGCCCACTCCTGAGTTTCAACATGGCAAACGACAGGAAAATATAAACGATGACGAGGAAATAAATCACGTCTTTAGTCGTGATCAGTCCGCGCATCAGTTTCCCGGTGCGGCCCACCATGGAAAGGAAATAAGTCAGGTCTCTGATAAAATCATATTTCTGCCACAGGCCACCAATACGGCCCAGTACAAAAATGATAATAAAAGTACCGATAGCAGATACCACCTGGTACGTAGTGAGGCTCGACATAAACAGGCCGATAGCGGTATAAGCACATACCAGCAGGTAGAAGCCCAGCGCCGCTGATAACAGCAATCCATAATCTACCGAAGCAATGTTGAAGGCCGCCGATACCATGAATATGCCTACTATACCTACCAGTAAAAGGTTATAGATCATAATGGCCAGGTACTTCCCCAGCACAATGTGACGTATTTTAACCGGCGAAGAATAGAGCAGTTTGATGGAGCCATTATTGATTTCCCGGCTGATCAGTCCCATTGTGAGCAGGGGAACGAACAGGTAGAGATTTTGCAGTACGTTTCCGATGACACCATTACCAGGGCTCAGGAAAATAATCGCCGTAAGCGAAGGACCGCCTGGCTTAAATTTCGGGTTATTACTCATCATGATATCCTGCCATTTGGCCATCGGTACCAATGAATAGGTATAAAAAATGGCACACTGTATCAGGAACACTATTATTAAGAACCATGCCACCGGGGAATAAAATAGATTTCGCAGCTCTGTTCTCGTTATTTTGAATATTATTTTCATCTTATTGGTTTACTGGTTGGTTTGGGCAGATAATTGTTTGAAGGTGTCGTCGAGCATTGTTTTATCGAAGTTGATTTCACGGAGCTTCCAGTGATATTGCATACTGGCGGCCAGCAGTCGTTCTGTGATTTCTTCTCCGCCATCAAAATATACCCGTACCTGTTTGTCGCTCAGAAAATCTACTTTAGTAACACCCGTTATTTTCAACAGCACCTCTTCAGAAGGGCGGTTTTCCACCCGCATTAACACACTGTGTGGTTGTACATAGTTGTTAAAAGCATCCATCGAATCAGAAAAGATCATCCTTCCTCCTTCTATCATGATGATTTCCTTACAAAGCAATTGTACTTCGGAGAGGATATGCGAAGAAAAAAGTACTGCATGGTCCAATGCTATTTCCCGGATCAGCTTCCGGGCTTCAATAATCTGGTTAGGATCCAGCCCATTGGTGGGTTCATCCAGCACCACCAGCTTGGGCTTGTGGATAATCGCCTGCGCAATGCCCACCCGCTGACGGTAGCCGCCAGACAGGTTGCCGATCAGTCTGGAACTGAGATGCGACAGCCCGCACCGTTCTTTTACTTCTTCCAGTGCACCCTTTATCTTATTTTTCTCAATAAACCGCAACTCTGCACTGTATATGAGATATTCATCTATCGTAAGATCAGGATACAAAGGTGGTACCTGTGGCAGGAAACCAATATCCTTTTTGGCCGTTTCCGGATGCTTTCTCAGATCGGTGCCGTTGATGTATACCGTTCCTTCACTTTGGTTGAGCGCACCACAAATAATATTCATGGTAGTGGACTTACCGGCGCCGTTGGAACCCAATAAGCCAACCACACCCGTGTGCGCTATTTCCAGGTTGATATTGCGTATGGCCCAGGAGGAATTACTGTACCTGTGAGACAGATTATCTGTCTTTAGAATAAAACTCATAGTCAGTTTGTGTTGTTACAGAGAGTAAACTTTGAAGCGGAAATAACCCTCATCCTCAATGATAATATTGGTTGAATAATTACGCTATGACAGGCCATCTTCACCTGTTGGCAGCGTAGCCGGCATTTTTCCGTTTTTGCTTATATAATAAAGACTCAGAAAAGAGAGGGAGGAACTATGAATGCGGAAAATAAATTTTCCGGGAAAAGCGGGCACCGGAGCAGCAGCAACCAGTTGGCTGCTGGTGTGTGAAGCTGCTTCACACACCAGGTAAACAGGAGATCAGGGCATGGTATTTCTCAACGCCGCTGCAATGTATATGTCAGGTTTCAGTTTATTGATCCAGGTCTGGTAGTTTTCTGTAGACATCAAATGTATGCTGGCGTTATTCACCGGTATGATGTCCAGTTCTTTACCTGCAGGCAATTTTTGTAATTGCTGGAGTTTTTTTTGTACCTCCTGCCGGGCGTGTTGTTGTGTAGTATAAGCTGCCAGGTTCAATGGTTTTTCCGCAGCAGTGGCGGATAATTGTTGTGTAAGCTGCCTGATAGCGCTGAATATCGTGTCTGTTGCAGGCTCCTGTACATTTCGCGAAGTGTTCCAAACCGTATACTCCGCTCCTGCGATCTGATCCCAGGGCAGGGCATCTGCATTATCTTTTTCGCGGATCTTCATCAAATCATATACATCCGGTAATACGATATCCGGTACCACCCCTTTGATTTGTGTAGAACCGCCGTTGATGCGATAGAATTGCTGGATGGTGAGCTTCAGCAACCCCGCTTCCGGAGGTCCCAAAGGAAGGGTAGATTGCACCGTACCTTTTCCATAGGTAGCGCTGCTGCCGATAATGATACCGCGATGATAATCCTGTATGGCAGCCGCAAATATTTCTGCGGCGGAAGCGCTCATTTCATTCACCATCACCGTTAATGGGCCATCATACAAAAGACTGCTGTCCTGGTCTTTCAGCACAACTATGTTACCGGTGTTGTCTTTTACCTGTACTACCGGTCCGGCTTTGATAAAAAGACCCACCATGCGGATCACTTCGTCCAGCGAGCCGCCGCCGTTGGACCGGAGGTCGAGTATAATGCCATTTACCTTTTCTGCTTTCAGTGCAGTAATGGCGGTAGCCATATCTTTGGCGCAATGCACATCGGTGCGGCCGGTAGGGTCTGTATAAAACTTCGGCAGCATAACGTATCCTGTTTTACGCTCCCCATCCCGAATGATGGCAGCGCGCGCAAAGCCCTCTTCCTGCACAATTTCATCCCTGGTCAGGGATACGGTTTCGAGCGCACCCGCTTCCCGCTTTAGCATCAGCTTTACAACGGTACCTTTCTCTCCCCTTATCAGGGCTGATATTTCGGATACCATCATGCCATCAATGTCTGTTAGCCGGGTCGCGGTATCGGCACCGATCTGTAGTAGCTGATCGCCGGGATGCAACTGACCACTTTTTTCAGCGGGGCCGCCTGGTTCCAGGCTCACTATTTTTGTGATGCCGTCTTCCTGTTGCAACTGTACACCAATACCAATAAAGCGGTTGCGCAACTCATTGAAATACGATTGCACCGCCGCCGGTGGAAAATAATCTGTATGCGGATCCATGGTCCGCACTATTACATTCACGAAGGCATTGAATTGTTTCTCTTCTGTCAGATTAACTTTAATACCTGCCATACTCCGGTTCAGCTGCTGCTGTGTTTTCTGACGCACTGCCGCTTCTTTATTGGCGGTGAGCGGCTGTTGCTCCTGTAGCAATACCAGGTTACGCAGCACCAGGTATTTCAGATAGCGATATCCGTTATGGGCCCGCTCTTTCTTATCAGCCGGATAATGATCCGGTTTCTTCCAGCTTTCATGCTTTACATCAAAGCGCATCGGTGTGGATAAATCCTGCTGATACTGGGTTGCTACTTCTGCCACGCGCTGTGCAAAAAGTGTGGAGGCGGCGTTGAAAAATGCGATGGGTGCAGTACCGGCTATCTCCTCATCCAGTTGTACGCGGTATTGTTCCAATGCGGTAATGTCTTCCTGCAAAAAGAACTGTTTATCGGGGTCCAGCTGTGCCAGGTAGGCATTCCATACTTCAGTGGAAAAAATATCATCTATCTTCCGGGGATGATAATGTTTTGCGATAAGCATTT
Organism: Chitinophaga arvensicola; assembly: GCF_900110835.1. Taxonomy (GTDB): domain Bacteria; phylum Bacteroidota; class Bacteroidia; order Chitinophagales; family Chitinophagaceae; genus Chitinophaga; species Chitinophaga arvensicola. The sequence goes on along the minus strand of NZ_FOJG01000001.1, from coordinate 2,526,051 downwards.
TACCCACCGCAACCAGGATCTGTTGTTCCTGCTGCCGTTTATCATCTTCCTTTACTATGGGTGCAAAAGATGATAAAAAAACAGTGGCAGCCAGCGCTGCCACCAATATTACATTCCTTCTCATGCTTATTTTTTTAAACAATACACTGAGCGGTTCCTAAAAAGTCAGGGCATTTTAAAACCCAGTGCTACCAATGCTTTGGTAAACAAATCGTATTTGGTCATTACCAGTGGATAATTACCATATTTTGCTGCGAACTGCTCTTTTGTTAATGTCAGTACTACATCGAAGTAGCCACTGATATCATCCACCTGTGTGCCGGCTGAATAATAATAAGCCGGCAGGGGACTCAATGATACCAGTCCGTAAGTTTCCCTTGGCGCATAGGGCAGGTAGCCGGAAATAGAACCATCACCATAGACGCCTTTGTTGTAAAAATCGGCGCTGACGGCAACGAAATTTTTCAGCAGATCATCCCGCTGGCCCAGTGGTGTTTGCAAAATGGCTTTGAAAATGTCTTTCTTAAAATAAGTCAGTGTGTCGGGCGCCATGCCTGCAATAGCGTTGATCCTGGAAATGATCAGCGTGTTGATAGTTGGATAGGCGCTGTACAGCATCGTTACAATGCTGCGTACACCGCCGTTGTTTACCAGCACTTTACCGGTAGCCGAATCCGCCAGCAAAATGCTGAATGGTTTCAACGTACCGCCAAGTGCCGGTAAGATCTGGTTTTTCACAAAGTTGAGACCAGTCAGCACATCGCTGGATCTGGTCAGGTATTTAATCCGTAACGTGGAATCGTAGGTAGTTATCTGGTAGGCTGCATTCAGCAATGTAACCGGGTCTTTAGCCAATGTATCGCTGTACAGCACGGGTATCCCGGTTTGCTTATACAGCAGATAAATCTGGTGATCTGCTTCATTGGCAGGATTATCCACCCGCATATACGGATCCGGGTGAACAGGTGAAGGATCGGGTGCCTGTTCCTTTTTACAGGAAAACAAAACAGTAACACCCGATAGCAATAATAAGCTGATATATTGTTTCATGTGAAAGTGCTGTTTAAATGTTTAAAAGGTTCTGTCCTGTCGCGCCGGATTTGGCGCCAGCGTACCCTGGTTAAATAAAATAGCGGGTGGTGGAATAGGGAGCAGGTAATCCGGATCGCCGGGTTCCAACGTGAGTGTGGCACGGATTACAGCGCCGCCTACTACACCATCAGACCAGGTATGCACAATCTTTTTGGTGAAAGGATATTTTTCATTCACCGCATATCTTTTCAGATCAAACCAGCGATGTCCTTCAAAGCATAATTCCCTTCTTCTTTCATCCCGTATAAAATTGACCAGCGGCACGCCGGACAGGTTCACCGGTGTAAAGTTGGCTGGCAGAAAACGTGCTGCCCGCAAGGTATTCAGCGCGGTATTGGCTGCTGCCGGCTGATCCAGCATAGCGGCAGCTTCGGCTTTGTTCAGATAAGCTTCTGCATTGCGCATAAAATAGGTATCTGAAAGAATCTCCACGGGTGTAACGGTATTAGACCGGTATACTTTTGTATAACGGTAAACACCATTGCTGCTTTGCTCAAAAAATGCTTTCAGACGTAAGTCCTGCGGCTGATAAAGTCCCATCAGATCAGGACTGGGCATGAGCACCTTTACCTGTTGCGGCAAAGGGGAAGTAAAGATCATAGAATTTCCTCCCTGGGTAAAAATAGCTTCGGGAGATGTGCTGTTGAAGAAGCTGGTCTCTGGCTTATACTGCGCCAGGTTGAACAACTGCGCTCTTCGGCCGATCACCTTATCGGCTGCCGCTGCCGCATTCTGCCAGTCCTGCATATACAGGTATATCCGGCTTTGCAGGATATTGACCGCATTTACATCCGCATGATAGATAGATGTTTGCTGCACTCCATCCAGTAAGCCTTCTGCTTCTTTCAGGTCCACTACCATCTGTTGATATACGCTGTCGACGGTAGAGCGGGTGAAAAATTTATCTTCAATATACTCTGTAATCTTCAGGGGTACGCCCGGATCGGTGGTAGCTGTTTTTTTATTGTAAGCCAGGGCGTAAGTGTTCACCATGTAGAAGTAGTATTCTGCCCGCAGAAACAATGCTTCCCCACGGATGCGCTTCAGCTCTTCCGGGTTATCCTTGAGATCATTGGCCTTTTGCGCAATAACGTTGACCGCATTGATATTCACATAGAACTTCGACCAGCTGTCGTCATTATTGAAGCCGTAATTGTAGCTTACAAAGGGATTCGCCTGCCACGTAAAAAATCCGAAGTAGTCCTGACGGCCATCGAAAAAAGCAGGGCCGGTTACATTCTCCGCAATATCATCATCCATCACATTCAGCCATGACATATAAGATGCCTTCTGTTGTTCTTTATAGGAATTAGTTGGGAAAGGTGGCAGCAGGTGCGGCATATAGCCATCACCCACCAATACTTCCTGCAGGCGCTGCCAGTTGTCTGCATATTGCAGGGACTGGGAGTTCTCGTCCAGGAACTTTTTGCATCCGGTGATTGTTACCACCAACCCGAAGCATATCATGCATACTTTGAACCATTTCATCGTACAATCAATTTTAGAATGACACATCAATACCGAAAGAGTAAGTAGGGCGCGGCGCCTGCTGTATAGAACCGTCGAAGCTGTTCTGCTCAGGATCCTGCCCGTGCAGTTCCTTACTGGCAAAAGTATACAGGTTAGTACCGGACAACAGGATGGTAGCAGCTTTCAGTCTCCATCTGCTGAGCAACTGATCAGGCAGCTGGTAGCGGAAAGTCATCGTTTTCAGCTTCACAAAATTGCCACTGGCTACTCTTACATCTGAGTTGTCGTACATCTGCCAGATATTATCTGCATACTGGTAGGGCTGTCCGCCGGAGCCATGCTGACGGGTACGGTTGAAATCCACATCCGATAAAATCGCTGGTATATTGGTAAACGCTTCATCACCTGGTTGGCGCCAGCGGCCTATAAATACCCGGTTTACATTATTCTCCGGCAACGGTGTGGAAGAGGCGTTGGTAAATGGTACTTTATCCGGTCCGGTATATAATTTAAACAGGCGCACTTTTGAGCCGAAGCTGTAAGCAAGGTTGAAGCTTAACCCGAAATTCTTGTATGTAAAAATGTTACTGATACCGCCCTGTATAGTAGGGATACGGTTGCCGGAAGGCGCCATCACCTGTTGATACACCTGGTCGCGGTTCATGGTGGCGTATTTCTTCCAGTCGTCCGGACTATCATTCTTAAACGTCGGATAGCCTTTGAGATGATCCAGGCCGTTGAACTGGTAGGAATAGAAAGTATTGACCGGTTTATCGTTGATGATCTGGCTGCCATTCAGGTAGCTGAGATAGGAATTGGGATTGGCGGGTCCAACCGACTGGTTCAACCCGTTGTTGTTGATGGCTTTGGCCAGCAGGCGGTTTACGACTTGTCCCAGCTGCGGATCAATTCTCCAGCTGAATCCCTTACTTTTTCCGTTGGCACCCAGGTTATTCACAGGTACAAAGCTGAAGGCTACTTCCACACCCTGGTTTTCGATGGTACCGGAATTCACCACATAAGTGGTTCTGCCATTGATATCTGAAACTTCTTTATTCAGAAACGCATTATCGGTTTTCTTATGGAAGTAAGTAACCGTACCATTCAGTTTGTTATGAAGCAATGCGAAATCCAGTGTGAGGTTCACTTCCCGGGTATTTTCCCATTTCAGATTCGGGTTAGGATAGTAGGCTATGTTGGAATAATATTCCTGTGTTACCGGGTCCAGAGATCCCTGTTTGATGATCAGTTCCGGTGTCTGGTTTTCCAGCATATTACCCTGGTAGCCGTAAGATCCTCTCAGGGCCAGTGTATTCACGAAACCGGAGTGTTTGAAGAAATCTTCTGCTACATCCCATCTGCCGGAAACCGACCAGGTAGGCAGGAATTTCTCGCGGCTGCGGGAGCCGAATTTATTGGAAAAATCTGTCCTGGTATTAAAGTTCAGAATGTATTTATGATTGATGGTATAGCTACCGGAAAAATAACCGGAAGCCAGATTGGTCAGCACATCCTGTACCAGGTCCACATTAGTACCCTGCCATTGCCCGAATGCCGGGAACTTCACGGGATCTACCGGTGCAAAAGTTTCGCCTCTGTCGGGCAGATAGCCTCTTCTTACCAGTTGTAATCCTTTATAGGCATTGGAGGATATTTCTGTTCCCAGGAGGATGTCCAGGCGGTCGCGCTGATTAGCGCCCACAGGTGCACCATAGTTTACCTGCCCCCTTACCAGGTAAGAGGCATTGCGGGTGGTATTGGTGCGTAATTCACCACCATAAGGCATCTGGCTAAACTGGGGATTCGGGATTGTTTTGTATTCACTTTGTCTTAAACCGGCGGCATAAAAAGTATTTTCATTATAGCCGATCTGTTGGGTAGTATTGTTATTGGCATAGGAAAATAATACGGTACCGGTAAGCGCCCTGTTAAATTTATAATTCAGATTGGTGCTGAGATTAATACCGGATACATCGCTTCTATCTGTGGAGTTCTGCATTTCATTCAGCACATTGTAATTATAGTACTTATTGGAAACTGCATCAAACTTGCTGTAGTAACTCAATGAGCCATCGTCGTTATAGGCAGGGATAGCGCGGCTGGTGTTGTATGCATAGTTGAGCGCATTCACAGAGGAAGCTACATACTTCCGTTTCTCCACATTATTTCTCAGGTTTAATTCCCAGCTGAGTTTTTTGGTGACATTGGAATTCAGCTTGATGAAAGCGGTATACTGATCAATACCTTCACCTTTCAGTGTACCCATTTGAGTGGCAGCGCCTACAGAAGCAAAATAGCTGAGTTTATCGGTACCACCGGAAATGCTCAGGTTATTCTGTGTGGATAGTGCATCGCGGGTAATAAGTTTAAACCAGTCGGTGTTATTGGTTTCCAGTTTAGTTACCGCCTGCTGAAACTGGTCATAGGTATACTTTCCACTGTACAGGTCATTCAATGCTCCTTCGTATCCTACCCAGTTAAGCGTAGCAGGATAAACGGCGCCATTGCTGATCAGATCGCGTGAAAAATCAACACGTTCCCGGGAATTCATGAGGTCAATATTATGATCGGTATAGTGGGGCCGGGGTGTATAGGTACTGGAGTTGCTGAAGTTGACCACCGGCGCGCCGGGGCGACCTCTTTTGGTGGTGATCACAATTACGCCGTTGGCGGCCCTTACGCCGTATAACGCAGTAGCAGAAGCATCTTTCAGTACATCTATCTGTTCAATATCATAAGGTTTAAGACCGGAGATAGCATTGCCCAGGCGGTTCACAAAATCCAGGTCATTGATCGTTTGCGGATCTATGCCCACGGGATCATTTACCACCACGCCATCTACTACCCATACCGGTTCCCTGCTGCCCAATACAGTAGAAGTACCACGGATACGTATTTTGGGCGAAGCGCCGATAGCGCCGGAATTATTCATCACAAATAAACCGGGTACGCGGCCTTCAAGCGCCTGATCGATAGAAAACATGCCGGGCGTAACAATGTCGGCTGCTTTCAGTGTGGTGATAGCACTGGTGAGTTTACGGCTGTCAATCTGCTGGTATCCGTTGGTAACGGTTATTTCTTTCAGCGCTGTTTCCTGTGAGGTGAGTGTTATAAAGAGCTTCTTACCAGCATCTGCAATTCTGTAAAGATTAGGTTTATAACCTACAAATGTGACCAGCAGGTTATCACCGGTTGTCGCCTCAACGGCGAAGTGTCCTTTTTCGTCGGCGGTAACAAACCTGTTCTTCGTGTATACGGCGATGGTAGCTCCTATCAGGGGAGTACCGGTTACCGAGTCTCTTACAAAACCTTCCACTGTTGCCTGCGTTCTCACACCTTTTGGAACAATCATAATAGTGGTATTTTCTATTACGTATTCGAAGGGCTGATCACGCATGATCATATTCATAAAGTCTTTCAGCGGCATGTGTTTAGCATCGAACGTCAACGGGTTCGTATCCTCCACAGTTTTTTTGGTATAGAATACAGCGTAGCCTGTTTGCTTCTTTACTTCTGCCAATACCTGTTCCAGCGACAACTCCTTTCCTGTTAAAGTAATGAGCGGGGTCGTTCCTGTTGAAACGATGATCCTGGTTGATTGTGACCGAACCGGAGCACTGAAAAGTAGCATAGTTAAGACAATACACGCCCCATAACAAAGAGCCTTTGTTTTCATGTTCGTCATTAATTTGGTTGATTATTAAATATATCCCTACTGACTGATCACCAGTCTTCTTCCTTCGATCCGGTATTGTACACCTACCTTACCGAGGAAGAATAAAATTTTAGATAAGCTTACATCTCTTCCTAATGTTCCTTCAAAATCGATGTCTGGTATTCCGTTCTCGTACGTGACGTCGATATCGTACCATCGCGATAACTGACGCATCACCTGATCAAATGGCATATGATTAAAATCAAATAAGCCGTCTTTCCAGGCGAGGATCTGCGCTAAGTCTGCATTTGCTGTAACATGGATATGTTTTTTTCCTGCAGACTGATTAGGTACCCCGGCCTGTTGTCCTGGTGAAAGTATGGTTGATTCCTGATTTAAATTAAAGCGGATAGCGCCTTCTGCTAAGGTGGCAGCTATATTCTTTTCGTCGGGATACGCATTAATATTAAAATGTGTTCCGAGTACGTCTATGGTTGTTTCTTTATTGATTTTTACCTTGAAAGGCATGTTGGCATTAGCGGCTATTTCAAAGTATACTTCTCCCGTTATTTCCACACTTCTTTCTTTACCGTTAAAAGCAGCAGGGTATTTAATGGAAGAAGCGGAGTTCAGCCATACCCTGGAGCCATCCGGCAAAACTATCTGGAATTCGCGGCCCCGTGGCGTACTAAGTGTGTTAAATACGATAGCCGTGCTGGCGGAATCAGGCTGATATTGCAATTGCCCGTTGTTCAGCGCTACTTTCACGCCATTCTGAATAGCAATGGTACCGTTGCCGGTGCTGTCGAGTACAATATTTTCGCCATTGGACAGGGTCAGGATTGCGCCTTTGCTGCCGGCAGGAATCTTTGTATCTGGTTCCGATACGGCTACTGTCGGATGTTTTGTGGAGACAGGGTTGTTTTGCTGATGCCAGAAATATCCGGCGGCACCAAGCAGCATGAGGATGCCTGCCGCAGCTGCCCACCACATGCGGCGATATACCGGTTTGCGGCTTAGTTCACGGTCCATGTCCATGATGCGGTTGAACAATAGTTCTTCCTGCACAGGATCACCCGTTCCTGCTTCCCGCTGCGCAGAAAGCAGCGCTGTGATCTCTTCCGGTAACACCGCTTCATCTTCCACTATATACGTCATCAGCCGGCTTACTTCTTCTGAAGTAAGCTCCCCATGCAGGTAACGCGCTAATAATTCCTTAAAATCATTCATCGGTTAAGTATAAAGATCAGCCGCTTTTAGGTGGTCCTCCAGATTAAAGACTTCAAAAGAAGAGACATGAACTAGTGATGCTGAAAAAATATTTTCAACAGGGCCCAAACCAATACGGCTCCGCTGGTATTATCTTTCAGATAGTCCCTGATCACTTTCAAAGATTGTACAATATGATTTCTCACCGTATTGCGGGAAATATTTAATTGCTGGGCTATTTCTTCATGGGAGAGTCCCTGATCGCGGCTAAGCCGGTATACCAGTTCCTGCTGAGGGGTTAGCTGACGGATGGCAAGATTAATCTGTTCCTGGGTTTCTTTGGTAAGTAACGTAATATCGGCGTGGTTGCCGCTGCTTTCGAAGTAGTCGATGATCCCTTTTTTAAAGGTTTCGTCTTTTGCTTTTTTCTTTAATTCGGTAAAAATGTGATTGCGTGCCATCATAAAAAGATAATCTTCAAATCTTTCTACGTGACCAAACTGGTCTCTTTTCTGCCATACTTTCAGGAACACATCCTGTACCATGTCTTCCGCCAGGGGAACGGATTTGGTGAGTACCAGCGCTACGGTGTAAACATTATTCCAGTGAAGATGAAATAACTGCCTGTACGCCGTTTCATCTCCCTCCGCTACCAGGCGCAGTAGTTCTTTTTCGTTATATTCATCCACATGCATCCCTTTATGTGATTAGGTGATTTTGATTGTCCTGGTGTGTGAAGATGGAAGCACTTTAGCTAAAACTACTGCGAAAATATCTAAAATAATTGTTTAAAACGTATTGATGTTCTGATGTCCCATATATAACATTCCGGTAGAATAAGACGGGAGTGTATATGCTACCGGAATGGCAATGTTAACCTAATAGCTGCTTTACTTTGCTAACAACTTTATAGTTTAACCCATCCAACTGCCTGAAATGCGCTTCCCCACATTTAATTTTCATCTGTTCATCAATGGTTAGCTTAGACGGATCAACCTGTGGTGTCCCGGTATCTTTCGTTTCTGCAACAAAGTACATTTTCTTATCATCTTCGAAAACTATTGCCCAATCAGGATTATAGCTACCTATGGGGGTAGGTATTTTAAACCAGTTCGGCAATTTGAAATAGAACTTTACCTGTTCGCTAGTTTCGCAATCCTGAGCAAATCTGCTTTCAACTCTTGAATCCAAAGGAATATATTCTTGGTATACAGTTTTTTTAGGATTGGTAACTTCGTAAGAAAATTCATCTAAATAAACTTCCAGTTCCTGAGCCTCAAACAATGCTATTTTATATTCGCCACCTCCGATTTTCTTGTATTTTATCCCCTCTATCATAATACTATAAAGTGTTCGCTTTATAACCTGTGCAGAAAGGTCTAAAAACAGCTGAGGATTAGCTAAAACATCGTCAAGTCTGCCTGATTGTTCTAAAATGACCTGAATAGTGGAACGCGTCAGTTCGGTTTTACTTTGTATGTAGCTCAAAATATCCGGAATTCTCCATGAATGGCCATTGGCACTTTCAACTTTTTCACCCATGAAAACACTGCCGATGCCCTTATCGGTCATGGTGATTCCAGTTTTGGTCGCCCGTAAGGCAGGAGCTTTTATTTCGGGTAGCTCTTTAATTGCCTTCGCTGACAATTTAATTAATTCGTCCGTTTTATATTCAACACTGTAAGTGGTTTTACTTTTCAGCTTTTCCCAAATCTGCAAAAATAAAGGGTCTACCTCAAAGCCTTTCCTATAATTTATTTTGATCTTGTCCTGCGCCTTTTTTATCCGCCCTTCAAATTGAATTCCGCAATCTTTTTCTATTTCCTTTTGTAAGGCATTCGCAAAGTCTTCATAACTTTCATTGGCAATTACTGTTAAACGATTTATGTTTTTATCGTATGTTCGGTGCCCATTTTGATCCACTGCCAAACGGAGACCACGACCAATTTCCTGTCTCTTTTTAATTTCTGACCGGGTTTCATTAAGCGTACAGATTTGAAATACATTCGGATTATCCCAGCCTTCGCGCAAGGCAGAATGCGAAAAAATAAAACGCAGTGGATTATCCAGATTTAATAGCTTCTCTTTCTCCTTCATAATCAGACTGTAGGTGTCGTCGTCAGCTTTAGTTTCTCCGTTGGTATCCTTTAACTTTCCCTTGCCATCCTGAGAGAAATAGCCATTGTGGGTTTCTTCAGGTACAAATCTATCGAGTTCCTTAAATGCTGGTTTTGAAATGTATTCTTTGTAGATGTCCTCAAACCATAAGGCAAATTTTCCTTTTATAACATTACCTGCGTTGTCATAGCTTCTGTAATTGGCCACCTTGTCGATAAAAAACAGCGACAGTACTTTTATGCCCAGTTTGTTAAGCCGCTTTTCTTTTTTCAGATGTTCTTCAATAGTTTTGCGGATCTGAAATTTCATAATTTCATCCGTCATGTTACCCTGGCTATCACCTTTGTATAAAATATTTCCGTTGGAGATAGATATGCATTGGTTGGCGACATCAATTTCTTCAATCAGATAGCCTTCTGCATAGATTTCCCGCTCATTAGACAGTTTGTACAAATCGTCACCAACTTTTACCGTCACTGATTTCTTTTTTACACCTTCTTTTTCATTGCTGTTAATGGCAATTTTGGCAGTCACCTTTGTTTTCGTTGCGGTAATAGATTCTACAGCAATAAAAGCATCATTAAAAGCATTTTCTTCTATTATAGAATCAACTTCAATCTGTTTTACCAGGCCCAGATCGTATGCTTTTACCGGATTAAGGCTGTATGTCAGGTTGTATTTGTTTTTGTGAGTTGCCGAATACCTGAGGATTACCATAGGCATTAAATCCCGTATGGCATTCTGCCTTTTTTCGGTTTCCATGTTCTGTGGTTCATCAATAATGACAACCGGATGAGTAGCTTGTATAAATGAAACAGGTTTTTGCCCGTTAAGCTTATCATTAGGCTTGTTGATTATGTTTTCGTCCTTGGCAAACGAATCTATATTGATTACCAAAATCTCTATATTGTTTGTGGTAGCAAAGCCCCTTAGTTTAGAAACGTTGGTGCTGCCATACGGCTGAAAATTCAAGGGCACATTGTCGTACAAGTTTTGGAAATGCTCGTGCGTAATTTCCAGGTTTTTCAATACGCCTTCTCTGATAGCTATCGAAGGTACTACGATTACAAACTTCTTAAAGCCATATAATCTGTTCAGTTCGTAAATAGTGCGCAGGTACACATAAGTTTTACCGGTACCTGTTTCCATTTCTACCGAAAAATTTAAGCCATCTAACGATGTGGAACCTGGGATACCATTTTTTAACTGCACAGCATTGAGGTTTTCTAAAATCTGCTCCTCATTTAAAATCAGATTGTTGCTTATACTATTAATTAAATTCAGCTGACCTTCTTGCAGAAGGTTGAGTTCCGATATGGAATCCTCTAAAGGTTGCCCTTCAAACAAGTCAGTAATCGATTTGATGGCTTCTTGCTGAAAGGATAGGTCGGCTTCAAAGCTTAGCTTCATTAGTCTGTCTTTTAATTCTTATCTTATTTCCCCGGTCTCTGTATTCAACATCTACCTGGCTATATTGTTTTGAATTGGATACCGGCCTCTCCCATTTGCAATACACTGTTAGTTTTTAGCTGATCATTATCTTTAAACAGGCTATCTAAAGCAATTACTTTCTGAGGCTTTCGGGCGATAATGCCTTCTATTATCTGTGGCGTGGCTTTTTTAAGCAACAATACCAATTCATTATTATTAATTATAAAGTAATCGTTGCAGTCCTCTATCTTGCTGTTTAGGCTTTTGCCGCTTTTAAGCAAAAACTCATAGACCATGCTTTCAATGGTTGCATGCTCGGCTATAGGGTCCACAAAAAGCTTCATTTGCTCAACCAGTGCCCTTGCATCTTTACCCGGATTGCTTTGCCACTGCTTAAAATTGCTATCCGCAAGTTTGAGCACCTTAAAGCCCAGATCTGGCTTAGGCAATTCAGTTTTCTCCGATCGCAGTTCTGCATTTTGCTGCGAGGCGTCAATTTCGATCTGTATTTTCCGGCCCGCTCTCCGTATACGTTCTTTACTTATGTCGGCAATGGTTTTATAACCAGCCTTAAAGGCTTCACTTTTTTCATCGCATAGCTCGGGCAGTTGCACGCAAATATATTTTCGGTTGTTACCGTCTTCCTTATTAAGCTCCATTACGGCCTGGGCAGTAGTACCAGATCCTGCAAAGAAATCCAGGATGAGATCATGAGCGTTTGAGCCATTAGAAATAATTTTTTTTATGAGACTAACAGGCTTTGAATAATCGAATACCTTTTCATCAAATAGCTTATCGAGATCTTTTCTTGAGTTATCATTTGAATATACGTTTTCAATAAACTCCAAAGTGGAAGTTGATTTTGCCCGCTCAATTATGTCAACAAAATAACCTTTGCTGTTTTTCCCTATCGTAGCATTTTGATAGGTTTTGGTATATATTCTTTTGCCTTTTACGCTCTCTTTTACAACCACAAATCCATTTTCCAATCCGAATTGAAATAAATCTTTTGACCAACGCCAACAAAAATCACTTGAAGGATTTCTTTTTTTCCTCTCAATCATTTCCAGGTTACTTACTCCTCCTGGCCGAAAAATGAAGTTCTCCAATTCAATCTCATAATCTAACGAGGGAGAATACTGAATGGATCCATAGTCTAATGTCTGGCTTAATTTGTATTTTCCTCTTTCTTCTTCATACTCATCGCTATACTTATATCCATCATCAGAGAACGTATTTTTATTAATTGCTACATTATCGGATTTGCTAAAGCAGATAACATAATCCGTATTTTTTGCTATTAAATCAGTTGTCTTTCCCGCTTTTTTGGTGATTCTCGGAAACTCTGCTACAAAATGCTCCTCTCCAAAAATCTCGTTCATCAATAGCCGCAGATTGTGTACCTCATTATCATCAATAGAAACAAAAATTAACCCATCCTGGCGTAACAGGTTTTTGGCCAGAAAAAGACGGGGCATCATCATGCTTAACCAATTGCTGTGATACTGACCATTTTCTTTGCTGTTTTTTCTAAACAGCCCATCTCTGGTCATGTAGCCTTCTTCATCTTTATCGCCTACTCGTTCCTGATATTCCTTTAAGGTTTCAGCAAATTTGTCGGGATATATAAAGCTATCGTTGCCAGTATTATAGGGCGGGTCTATATAAATCAATTTAACCTTGCCAAAATAGCTTTTTTGCAATGTCTTAAGCACTTCTAAATTTTCCCCTTCTATAAAAATGTTTTCTGTTTTATCAAAGTCAATACTTTCCGCCTTTGCTGGTACGAGGGTTTTGCTGGTTGGACTTTGTAACACCTTAAAGGCCTCAGCTTTACCAGCCCAGTTTAATACATAACGCTCGTTTTCGAAGTTTATGGCCTCGCCCAGCGTAGCTTTCAACTTTTCCCAGTCTAGTTTGTCTTCAGCAAACACTTCAGGCAATAGTTTTTGTAATGCCTTCAGTTTTTCTTGTTGAGGTGTAAGGCTTAGTCCGTTCATATTGTATAATAGAAATTGTTCGATTTATTTTAATAAAGTTGTACTGAATTTGTCGCTGTACTTTCTGGCTTAAAATGCCGGTAAACCTTTTAGCACCTCATGTGAATCAACCCGATTTGTCTTTTGGAGGCGCCAATCGCCCCCAACATCTGCATCTGCGAATTTTGCTGCTCTATGAAGTTCTGTTAATGAGGTGGTGGTTATTAATACCCAAAATTAGAAATAGTATTCTAAATAATATTTCACATAAATGTAACTTTAATTTGCATTTTAGTGGAAAAATAAAGATATAATTATTAAGAGCATGAGATACAACAAAACCGGGATAATTAATGCTTCATTAAATACGCTAACACCATGTATAAGCTGCTCTACATTTAAGAAAGTAAAGGCTTTATTAAAACATCCACCGTAGACGCTGGCAAGAAATTGAGGAGTTTAGACATTAGGGATATCCCAAAATATCTTTTCTGCAAAAATTGAACAAGGCAGTTTACTGTAAAGAAGGGACGTGATAACAAACACTTACTGATCGCATGCAAAAGTATTTTGACTGAAATCAACAACTTAATATCGCAGCGGAATAACAGCTTATCTTTTGCAGAGAAAATTACTCCATGTGTGCCATCCTGAAGAAGCTGTTATAGCAATAAAAAGGGGAGAGCATTGCTGCTCTCCCCTTCTGTGGAGATGGCGGGAATCGAACCCGCGTCCAAACATATTCGCCGAAAGCTTTCTACATGCTTATTTACGCATTGTTTTGTCGGGATCTGGCAGGGGCGTAACGAACCAACCATTTCCTTATCCGTTGTAGCTTCAGCATCCACTCACAGAAACCATGAATGCCTATCCCTATGGGTTTATGATTCGGCGGCGGAAGTCGCATAAGGCAACAACTTCGGGCGGCTATAATGGGTGTCTAATTCTAAATTAGGCAGCCATGGCGTAGTTAGATTCGCCAATTAGAGTTTGAATATTCAGATTATCGTGCTAATTATCCAACGCACGGCATGCTTACACTTTCAAAGATCTATGCTGTCAAAACCAGGCATCCCCGGTAAAATAGTTTACAAAGATAAACTAAAAAACTGGCATTTGAAACGTTACACGTCTCAAATGCCAGTAATATTTTTAGAAGAACTTACTCAGCAGGTTTCTCCATACATCCAGTCCGTTCGCGAATAACAACAAACTGAACAGGATCAGCATCCCCACAATCTGTGCATACTCCAGGAACTTCTCACTGGGTTTACGGCCTGTAATGATCTCATACAGGAGGAAGAGTACGTGGCCGCCATCGAGCGCCGGAATAGGCAGGATATTCATGAATGCCAGGATAATAGACAGGAACGCTGTCATCTCCCAGAACATTCTCCAGTCCCACGCATCAGGGAACAGGTTACCGATGGTCATAAAACCACCGAGCGACTCGCTCACCTTCACTTCTTTGGATACAAAGATCAACCGCAGCTGTTGCACATATTTCACCAGCTTGTCAACACTTTTGTGGAAACCGGCGGGAATGGCCTGGAAGAAAGTATAGGTTTTTGTTTTGTATTCAAACAGATCTTTCGGGTATACACCGAATTCTCCTTTCTCGTTCAGGTGGGCAGACAGGTTCAGCGTATCGTTGTTACGGATCACGCTTACAATCACATCCTCACTCTTATGTTTTTTGATCTCTTTCGCAAAGTCGTTGAAGTAAGGAACCGAGATGCCATTGATGGCTACCAGCTGGTCACCTTTCTTTACTCCTACTGCGGCGGCGGCACTACCCGGACGGGTACTGTCGGCCACATAAGGCAAACGGGGCAACGCAAAAGGTGCTTTCTGTTTCAGCAACTGACGGATAAAACCATCCGGAACCGGCAGGTCAAGGGTTTTACCATCACGTTCTACCTGGATACTTTTGGCCTCATGCAGGATCACCTGGCCGGGGATTTCATCAAATCCTTCTACCTGTTTGTGATCGATGGTGAGGATCTTATCGCCGTCCTGCATACCAATGCTGCGGGCCAGGGAATCGGTTACCACACCATATTTTGCAGCAGCAGTAGGGAGATAGGTTTCGCCCCAGTACCATAACATCATCGCATAAATGAAGAACGCAAGGATAATATTTACCGTCACACCGCCGATCATAATGATCAGCCGCTGCCACGCCGGCTTTGCCCGGAACTCCCATGGCTGCGGAGGTTTGGCCAGTTGCTCTTTATCCATACTCTCATCTATCATCCCGGATATCTTTACATATCCTCCCAACGGTAGCCAGCCGACGCCATATTCTGTTTCCCCTTTCTTGATCTTGAAAAGAGAAAACCATGGATCAAAGAACAAATAGAATTTTTCCACCCTGGTTTTGAACAGTTTGGCCGGGATAAAATGGCCTAACTCATGCAATACTACCAAAATAGAGAGCGACAGTAATAACTGCCCGGCTTTCACCAATATTACCTCTGTAGTCATTTAGTTGTTTCTGCTTTAATCTGCCTAATATATCAGTTTTAATACATATTCCGGCAAAACTCTTTGTTAATTTTTTACGGACAGTTTATATAACGATAGAATTGATAAGGGATGCAGCGTGTTCACGTGCAGCATTATCGCACTCATAATAATCGTGCAATGTCGGGGTTTCAATAAACGGTATTTTACCCAGTGTTTCTTCAATAACTTCCGTCATCTGCAGGAAACCGATCCTGTTTTTCAGGAACGCATTCACTACTTCTTCATTGGCCGCATTCATTACGCACGCTGCGTTTCCGCCTTTCTGCATCGCTTCAATGGCGATAGCCAGGTTGCGGAACGTTTTGGTATCCGGCTGTTCAAAAGTCAGCGACGGATAGTTGCGGAAGGAAAATCGGGGGAAGTCGTTGGCCAGTCTGTCCGGATAACCCAGTGCATACTGGATCGGCAGTTTCATATCCGGTAAGCCCATCTGAGCTTTGAGGGAACCATCCACAAACTGCACCATGGAGTGAATGATAGATTGCGCATGAATAACCACTTCGATATTCTCGGGCGCCAGGCCAAACAGCCAGCGTGCTTCGATCATTTCGAGGCCTTTGTTCATCAGCGTGGCAGAGTCGATGGTGATCTTTGCACCCATGCTCCAGTTAGGATGCTGCAGGGCATGGTCTTTCTTTACATTGATCAGGAAATTGGGCTTCTTTCCGAGGAAAGGTCCGCCGGAGGCGGTCAGTATTACTTTTTCCACCTTGCTGAAAGGTTCTCCCAGCAAGCATTGGAAGATAGCAGAATGCTCAGAATCCACCGGGATAATGGGTACATTCTTTCTTCGGGCGGTGGCCATTACAATATCACCGGCTACCACCAGGGTTTCCTTGTTGGCCAATGCCACCGGAGTGCCCTGTTCTATGGCAGATAAAGTAGGTGCGAGACCGGCAAATCCCATGATAGCCGCCAGCATCATATCGATCGAACTCCAGGCAGCTACTTCCACCATGGCTTTCGGACCGGCAAATACTTTAATGCCTTTATCAAATAATACGTCTTTTACCTGTTTGTACTTTGCTTCACTGCCTATCACAACCGCGTTGGGCTTGAATTTCAGCGCCTGCTCTATCAGCAGGTCCGCATTCTGTTGAGCGGTCAATACTTCTACACTAAATCTGTCGGGATGCGCAGCGATCACCTCCAGGGCCTGTATGCCAATAGATCCGGTGGACCCGAAAATGGCAATCTTTCGTTTATTCATTACGGTGATTTACTTTTTTACAGTTAACAAAAAATGAAGAATCAGCCGCCGGTAAATAGCCAGACAGCTGTTCAGCTTCAGAATCGCCGGTTATTTCTGTAAATACGCTGCCAGTTCATCTGCCAGCTTTCTGTCGTTACTCAATCGAGGTACTTTGTTCTGACCTCCCAGTTTTCCAATCGCTTTCATATAATCGATAAAGCCCTGTTTACGTACAGTCCTTATCTTCAGGGGTTGCAAAATATTACCGGTCAGCAGATCATCATAATAAATATTCTTCTGACGCATGTACAGATCCACTTTCTTCGAAAAGGCGGCCATATCTGCCGGCATCTGTTCAAACTCCACAAACCATTCATGATAAGGCAGTTCACCACTGGTTTGTACCATCGGGGCTACCGTAAATTCTGTGATCTGCACATTTTCTTCTGCTGCCGCCTTCATCAGGCTATGCTCCACTTCCTCTCCGATCACATGTTCTCCAAATGCCGAGATAAAGTGCTTGATACGGCCTGTTACCAGCAACCGGTAAGGGTTGGTAGACACAAACTTAACCGTATCACCGAGGTTATACCCCCATAATCCGGCGTTGTTGTTGATAACCATGGCGTAATTTACACCGGTTTGCACATCTTTGAGCGACAGCCGTGTAGGATTTTCATTGAAAATTTCCTGGGCGGGTATAAATTCATAGAAGATGCCTGAATTGGTGTTCAAAAGTAAACCCTCTTTGTCCTGCGAATCCTGGAAGGCAAAAAACCCTTCGGAAGCAGGGAAAGTCTCTACGGTATGGATCGGCGATCCGATGGCGGCCATGAGTTTGGCGCGGTAAGGTTCAAAATTCACCCCGCCGTACACCATCACATCAAAGTTTTTAAATATTTCTTTTATCCGCTTGCCATTGCTGCGCTCCATCAGGCGGTCGAAGTACATCTGTACCCAGGGCGGTATTCCGCTGATCAGGGTCATGTCCTGGTTAATCGTTTCTTCCACAATGCGGTCCAGCTTGGTTTCCCAGTCGTCGATACAGTTCGTTTCGTAAGATGGCAACTGATTGGTACGCAGGTAGCGGGGAATATGGTGATTTACAATGCCGCTGAGACGGCCGGTAGGAATTCCACCTACTCTTTCCAATTCAGGGGATCCTGATAAAAAGATCATTTTACCATCTGCAAAGGCGGTATTACCTGTTTCTCCCATATAATTCAAGAGCGCATTACGGGCGGTATCTATATGATTGTTGACAGATTCCTTTGAAATGGGTATATATTTAACACCGCTGGTGGTGCCGGAAGTTTTGGCCAGGTAAATGGGCTGTCCTTTCCACAGCACATTCTGCTTTCCTTCCTTTATTTTCTCTACATATGGCTTAAACTGCTCATAATCCCGTAAGGGAACAGCCTGCTTAAATTCTTCGTGGGTTTGTACCGCACTAAACTTATGATCTGTCCCGAATTCCGTCTTTCTGCCTGTCTTTAAGAGCTCCTGCAGGATAGCATCCTGATCTTCCACCGCCCTTAACATTTCCTTCTTTATCCTGTTATGAACGATAGAAGCAAATGGTTTGGCCAGCAGTGATTTAAACTTCATGCCTGTTATTTTATGATTGAGAGACTAAAGTTGAGCATATCTATTTATCTGAAAATTTAATCCTGACCGGTTTTCAAAGGGTTTTTCCGGCAACCGGACACTAAACAGGCAAATAAATAAATGTTCTCATCTTATCTGTTTTTATTCGCGTAAACGACAAAAGTATACAAATTTGCGTTGGTTTGCACAGCAAGATAGCTGTTTTTAAATGATCCGGAAATAGCATAAAGATGTGGATATAACTGCCCACAGGCTAAAGTATAATTTGTTAAAATAATTTAAAATTCAAGAAAGTATGTATCTTTGAAAAGATTAAGCTTTTGTCGGTCCTTCACATGTGTTTATACATTGTGATTTAAAAAAGACCGAAAAACTTTGTCTATTATAAAACAAAAGGTTACTTTTGCGGAAATTATATTTTGGATAATTATGTTTGCAGTTGTAAAAATCGCAGGTCAGCAATTTAAAGTACAAAAAGACCAGGAAATTTTTGTACAGCAGTTACAAGGAAATATTGGAGACAAGGTGGAGTTTTCCGATGTACTGTTAACAGATAATGCTGGTACGCTGTCCGTAGGCACTGATGTAAAATCAGTAGTAAAAGCAGAGATTCTGGCTCATGTTCAGGGTGACAAAGTCATCGCTTTCAAGATGAAGAGAAGAAAAGGCTTCAGAAAGAAAGTTGGTCACAGAACCCACTTTACAAGAATCAAAATCAATGAAATAGCTTAATTCGTATTAAGCTAACTTATTATTAGACAAGTTTAAAGTTATTATACAATGGCACATAAAAAAGGTGAAGGTAGTGTAAAGAACGGCCGTGACTCCCACAGCAAAAGGCTGGGTGTTAAAATCTTCGGTGGTCAACCAGCAATCTCCGGCAACATCATCGTTCGCCAGAGAGGTACTGTTTACCATCCCGGTCAAAACGTAGGCGTTGGTAAAGATTTTACCATTTTCGCAGTAACTGACGGTGTAGTTGAATTCAGAAAAGGTCGCGAAAACAAAACTTACGTTTCTGTTAAAGCATTTGATACCACTGCTCAGGCGGAAGCCTAATCAGTGTTAGCCATAAAGTTTTTTTTAATACCCAATTTTTTTACTAACCCAAATTCAAAAAACAATGGCAACAATTAAAAAAGCGGCTGCTAAGAAAGCTGCACCTAAAAAGAAAGCTGCTGCTCCTAAGAAAGCTGCTGCAAAAAAAGCTGCTCCTAAAAAAGCTGCCGCTAAGAAAGCTGCTCCTAAAAAGAAAGCTGCTGCTAAGAAAGCTGCTCCTAAAAAAGCTGCTGCTAAGAAAGCTGCTCCTAAAAAGGCTGCTGCTAAGAAAGCTGCTCCTAAGAAAGCTGCTGCTAAGAAAGCCGCTCCTAAGAAAGCTGCTGCTAAGAAAGCCGCTCCTAAGAAAGCTGCTGCTAAGAAAGCTGCTCCTAAGAAAGCTGCTGCTAAGAAAGCCGCTCCTAAGAAAGCTGCTGCTAAGAAAGCCGCTCCTAAGAAAGCTGCTGCTAAGAAAGCCGCTCCTGCGAAGAAACCTGTTGCTAAGAAGAAAGCTGCTCCTAAAAAAGCACCTGCTGCTGCACCAACAGTTCCTCCAACTCCGGCTAACTAAGATCGGAATTACAAAATGTAGTTATAAGGATCCCGGCATTTATGCCGGGATCTTTTTTTGTACCCCCTCTCACCCATCACCTCCGCATTATTTTCCCCCTAACTCCGTATTTTTACGGCATGGATAATTATGCAATCTCAGATAACTTCTCCCTCCTGTCCAAACTGATGGACATCCACGGAGAAAATAGCTTCAAAGCCAAATCCTTCGCCTCCGCAGCCTTCACCATCGAAAAGCTGCCCACTCCCTTAAAAGATACCCCCCGCGAAGAAATATTCCGGATCAAAGGGATCGGCGAATCTACCGGGAAAAGTATCCTCGAAATGCTCGATACCCAACAATTCCCACTCCTGAACCACTACCTGGAAATTACGCCCGCAGGTATCCTTGAGATCATGAAGATCAAAGGTCTGGGACCCAAGAAAATAGCTACCATCTGGAAAGAACTGGAAATAGAATCCATGGGCGAACTCCTTTACGCCTGCAACGAAAACCGCCTGATGCTCCTCAAAGGTTTCGGCGCCAAAACCCAGGAAAGCGTACGCCAGAACATCGAATTCTATCTCTCCAACAGGCACCGCTTCCTCTTCGCAGAAGTAGCTGCCACCGGGCAACAACTGGAAAAACAACTCCAGCAACTCCTGGCGCCCATACCCGTTTCCCTCACCGGAGCGTTTCGCCGCCACAGCATTATCATCGATGAAATTGAACTCCTCATTGCTGCTCCCGTAGCTATCGTACAACAACAACTGGCTACACTGCCCGGATTCTCCCTCACCACCACCAACGATACCAACCTCGTATGGCAACTGGAAGAGAAACTGAAAATAATTACACACAGTTGCGAACCTGCACAGTTCCACGCCACCTTATTCAATACCACCGGCTCGACGGCTTTCATTGACCAGTTTCATGCCGCCGGAGGCGCTGCGTTTATTTCTGGCGCTACATCTGAAGAGGCCATCTTCACCGCCGCCGGAATGGACTTTATTCCCCCGTTCCTACGGGAAGGCGCCAACGAAATTTCACTCGCCCGCCAGCATCAACTGCCGGAAGTGATCGTTTCTTCCGATATCAAAGGCATTATCCACTCCCATAGCAACTGGAGCGATGGCGAATCTTCCCTGGAAGAAATGGCCACCGCCGCCAAAGCTCAGGGCTTCGAATATCTCGTGATCAGCGATCACTCCCGCTCCGCATTTTATGCCAATGGCCTTCATATCGAAAGAATACTGGCACAACATGCCGAGATTGATGCACTCAATATAAAACTGGCGCCATTCCGCATTTTTAAGAGCATAGAATCCGATATCCTCAATGATGGCGCACTGGACTATCCGGATGAAATCCTGGCGAAATTTGACCTCGTAATTGCCTCTGTGCATTCGAATCTCAAGATGACAGAAGAAAAAGCAATGGCCCGCTTAATCAAAGCCATCGAAAATCCATATACGACCATCCTCGGACACATGACCGGCCGCCTGCTCCTTAGCCGCAATGGTTATCCCGTGGATCATAAAGCTATCATCGATGCCTGTGCTGCCAATAATGTGGTGATAGAACTCAATGCCCATCCCCGCCGGCTGGATATCGACTGGACCTGGCTGCACTACGCGCTGGAGAAAAACGTGCTGATCTCCATCGACCCGGATGCCCACAGCATCCACGGATTCCAGGATATTCAATACGGCACCCTCGCCGCACAGAAAGGTGGCATCACGAAAGCAAACAATCTTAGCAGTTACACTGTTGACATGCTGAATAATTATCTGCTACAGCGTAAACAACAAAAAAATATCCCTTCATGATGCTACTGGCACTGGCCGTGGCCCCCGGTTTCGCTATTTGTCTCTTCATTTACCTGATCGACAAATACGACCGTGAACCCACCAGCCTGTTGATAAAAAGTTTCCTGCTGGGCATGGTCTGCGTGGCCCTCCCTCTCGTGGTGCAAGGCCTCGCCGTAACATTGGGACTCCGGGAAAATAATGGCACCCTGCTTGGTACCGCCGCTTTTGCCTATGGCGTGGTTGGTATCTCGGAAGAAACTGCCAAATTCCTGGTCCTCCTGCTGTTTGCCTATCCCAAAAAAGCATTCAACGAACCGCTCGACGGGATCGTATATGCTGTCATGATCGGGATGGGATTCGCTACCCTTGAAAATATTGCCTACGTTGCCAAATACGGCGTGGGTACCGGCATTGCCCGCATGTTCCTGTCTGTACCCGCCCATGGCGCCTTTGCAGTACTGATGGGCTACTATGCCGGCCTGGCTAAATTTGTTCCCCATAAAAGCAACAACCTCCTGTTCAGAGGCCTGCTGATCGCTGTTTTCTTCCACGGTACCTTCGATTTCTTCCTGTTCCTCGGTAATAACATCTTCCTCATGGGAGCCTCTGTGATTACCCTGTTCTTTGCAGTGAGACTATCCATCAGGGCTATACGTAAAGACAGCGCCCTCTCCAAAAAACTGTATGAACAGCATTTTTTTGAACAGGAAAACCAGTAACCTTTCTATATTTCCGGCAGTCAGCTTTTAATTACCTTTGGGTAACAACACCTAAAAGCTGACTGCTATGAGATTCATCTATATTTACGATCCGCTCTGCGGCTGGTGCTACGGCTTTACACCCGTTATTCAGCAACTGCAGCAACGGAGCAACGGGAACATGGAATTCAGCGTCCTCTCCGGTGGCATGATCACCGGCGATAACCGTCATCCCTTTTCCACCATGGCTGCCTATATCCAGCGGGAACATACCAATGTGGAAAACATGACCGGCGTAAAATTCGGCGAAGCTTTCCTGGAGAAACTACTCCCCTCCGCAGACATCATGGACTCTGAAAAGCCCAGCGTGGCCCTCACTGTATTCAAGGAATACCAGCCGGAAAACGCCATCACCTTTGCACATGATATGCAGGTGGCGCTCAATTATCATGGCCAGAGCCTCAACCACGACAGTACTTATCGCGCGCTCATCAAAAAATTCAGTTTGCCGGAAGATGAATTCATCAGCCGCCTGCACGATGAACATTACCGCTACGAAACCCAGCAGGAATTCCAGCTGGTGCAAAACTGGGGCATCACCGGGTTTCCGGCCGCGATACTGGATACCGGCAAACAACTCTATCTCTGCGCCAGGGGATTTACCACCCTCGACAGACTGGAAGAAACCATCGAAAATATACTACGGGAAAATAACAGCTTATAATATGAACTATCAGATCAAAGCCGCAACAGTAAAGGATATCCCTGTTATACAGGAACTGACGGACAGAATATGGAGACCCACTTACCAGTCTATTCTGACACCCGATCAGATAGTTTACATGCTGGATATGATGTACAGCACCGCTTCGCTGGAAAAGCAAATCACGGAACTGCAACACCAGTTTATCATTCTGCAGGATGACGATAAACCCATCGGGTTTGCCGCCTACAGTGCTACTGATACCGGCGGCATCTTTAAATTACATAAGATCTACCTGGATGGCAGCTACCAGGGAAAAGGCGTAGGCAAATTCCTCCTGCTGCAGGTGGCGGAACAGGTGAAAGAACGTGGCGCCAACATCCTGGAACTGGACGTGAACCGCTTTAATAAGGCAAAGCAGTTTTACGAAAAACAGGGATTCAGTGTGTATAAAGAAAAGCAGACGGATATTGGACAGGGTTACATTATGGACGACTATGTGATGCGTAAACCATTATAAAAAAAAAGCCCGGTAAGGAGATACCAGGCTGTTCCCAAGTTAACCATTAAAAGACACAACTCTTTTTTAAAATTTAAATGTTATACCCTTATGTACGATAATGCTTAGCACGCGGATTTTAGCAAACATAAAAAAGCAGCATCTTTTATATCATAATATAAAAGATGCTGCTTTTAAGTTTATTAATCTTTACAGCGATTTCAGAAACAGTACCAGGTTATCCCGTTCGGAAGCACTCAGCTTCACAAAAGCGGCCTTACTTTCTGCCGCTTCGCCTCCGTGCCACAAAATGGCCTCCGGAAGGCTCCGGGCTCGTCCATCATGCAGATAGTAAGGAATCCCATTCGTTTTCTCAAACAAACCGATCCCCCACAGCGCTGGCGTTTTCCACTCGCTGCCGCTGGCCAGGAAGTCGGGCCGGCCATCTGCCAGCGCATCTCCCATATCATGCAGCAGTAAGTCGGTATAGGGATGAATACGCTGATTGCTCAATGCTTTAAAGCGTACATCCGTTCCCGTTTGCACGGTAGGAATATGGCAACTGGCACATCCCGTCTGCGTAAACAGCACCTCTCCTTGTTTTACCTGGGGATCTGTGGTATTCCTGCGCGCAGGCACTGATAACGTTTTGATATAGAATACCGTGGCATCCAGGATGGTATCTTCCAGCTGCGGATCTGCTGCACGACCTTCATTCTGCGACTGGCCAAAAGCACTTTCCTGTGGAAATATCCTGCTGGTCACGCCCATATCCTGCTGATAGGCTGCTGCCACCTGGGTGAGCAACGTAGCCGTATTGGCTTTCATACCATAACGGCCCAGCATCTTTTTGCCGGAAGCCACATCATATACATAGTTCGGGCGGCCGCTGATGCCCCGGTTATCACTGGCCTGCTGTGCGGCAAAACCGGTAATGGTACTTTCAGGAATCATGTCCAGTAAACCCAACCCGAAAAACGGCGGCGCCATACGCGCACTGATCATCACGTTGCCTGGCAACGGCAGGTAAGGATTGGTCAGCTGGTACACCGGTTTATGCATCATCGTGGTATTACCATCAGGATAGATAAACGCCTGGTCGGTATAGCTGATGTTCACCTTTGCTTCCGGCTGACGGCCAAAGATCGCCAGATCCTGCAGCTGCAGACCGAAACCCGGTACCGCTACAGGACCACCGTTAGCATCGGCGCCCGGTATGCTAAGACGCACCAGCATGGAAGAAGTATTCAAACCGGTAGTGGGATTCCCCTTTCCATCGTTGTGGTGACAACTCTTACAACTTACATTATTATAAATCGGCCCCAGCCCACTGTTTACAGGAGCCGGCGCCGTTACAAAAGTCTGGTCCGACTGGTCATCCCCTACATCATGTACATGCTGATCATGCTCATTCAGGCCGGGAATAGAATGACTGAAAGCCTTACTGGTAGCATCAAAAAAAGTGGCTTCTCCCCCGCTCAGTCTCGGATCATACTCACTTTCATCAAATGTTCCCGGTTTTTTGCACATCATCAGGAACACCGGAGATGCCAGTATCAAAGCCACCGCGTATATCTTTCTAAGTTGCATGGAAGCGCTTAATCAGTAATATTCTTAACTACAAAATCTTTCAGATCACCGGACAATACTACCTGTAAAGCATTGATAGCATTCATGGTATTCTGTGCCTGTACCCGTTGTCCGTTATCCAGGATCGCCTTTTCATAAGGGAGGGTAATGGCATCAAAGGATGCAATAGCCGCCTGGAATTTCTCCGTAATGGTTTTATTAAGTGCGGCATTCTTTGCTGATACCAGCTGATCCAGCCCCACACCTTTGTTACCCAGGAAATTGCCGGTGTATACATTATAAGCGCCGATCAGGTTATTTTTGAAATCGGTGATAGAATTTCCGCTGAAGGGAGATTCTACTTTGGTACCGTCTTTCAGATCAAATGGTTCTTTCATTTTTCCTCCACCAACTTCATCACAGATGTCGGACATACCATCTACCACTGCTATAAATACGTCCTGTTTTTTCTTATACACATTACCAGCGGCGCCGGGTGTCAGTAATTTATTAGCATAATTGCCACCAGAAGGAATCCAGCTGGTAGCCAGTTTATCACAGATATTTTTCAGATCAGTGGTAAGCGCTACGATGTAATCTATTTCACGGGCGGTAAGGTCGGCTGCTTTACGCTTGCCATCTGCTCCCCACAGAATATATTCAATCGGGTGATAGCCTCTCAGGGAAAAAGTCAGTTGCTGGATTTCCTCAACGCCCAACTTACCGGTTCCGGTGAGTACGGAATCCAGTTCATTCTGATCCACCGGCCAGGTGTCCATAGTAGGATCCAGGTCGTCATCTTCTACAGGTCCGAACAGGAAGCCTTCGCACTGTTCCCAGGTACTGCGCATATTTTGCCAGGCCAGCTTTGCGGCTGCGAGGTTGGTTTCGTTGGGGGTAGCCTTTAAGATGGTCACCTTATCGGCGAAAGTACCTGCTTTTGTTTGCAGGTCGTTGTAACCCGGGATAGCCGTTTTGCTTACAAAATCGGTAATAAACGACGTTTTCAGGGTGTTAAAATCTGTAGTGGGATTGGTATCCGGCTTATCGCTTTTTGAACAGGAAACAGCGCCGATGACAACTATTCCCAGGAGGGCTGACTTAATATATTTCATGTGTGCAGTTTATACGTGAATGATGAGATTACTTTGGTTTACTTCGGTTTTCAGTTGCAACAGGTGTGTCGATGCCGGCCCTTTCTTTACATTCCCGTCTTTGTCAAACTGGCTGCCGTGTACGGAACACAGATAGCCATTTCCGGTAGGCGTAAGTGGGTTGTGCTGATGCGTACAGCGCAGCAACAGCGCGTCGTAGGTGTTGTCCGGTAACTTACGTACTGCTATTTCGTACGCATAGTTCTTCGGGCTTACCACCTGCAGCGGCGCGGTATCAAATAAATTGAGTGGTACTTCCACCTGGTTGCCATTCATAGCTGCCTTGTAGGTTTTTACGGTGCTGCATGATTCCAGGAAATCTATCATGGAAATGCTCACGGCGCCCACCAGGCAGGCTTTACAGGTATCCTTCAAAAAATTTCTTCTGTTCAGTGGATTCATGAGTAGATGATTTGAACATTAAAATGAATAGCCGATACCTAAATTGAGAAAAGAATTATTGGTTTTATAAGGCACGCGCGACGGGCTTGGATTAATGACCAGTTCCGGGTTCTCATCTCCCGTGTGCATTAATCTTACATCCGCCTTGATCACCACATTGGGAATAGGCAGATAGCTGAAGCCGGCAATCAGGTGTTGCTGTTTTTCGGTGCCATCATAAATGGCGTTAAGAGGGGTGGCGCTATTGAGGTCGAACATTTCGTACCGGGCAAACAGGATCAGTTGCTGATCGGCCATTTTGCGGCTTTTCTCCAGCAGGTTGTAGCCTCCTTCCAGGTAAGCACCGTACATTCCCTTGCTGGTATTATTGCCATAGGCTTTATTCACATCCGCTGCATCCGGGAAAGAAATGGAAGTACCCAGCAGCTTAAAGGCGAAACCATTGTGTGCATATTGGATATCCGCTTCCCCCATGTACACCGGCAATGCCGCCATACCGTAGCTAAGCGAAAGACTGTCGGACTTCCGTTTATTCAATCCGTTGGTACCACCGGCATAACCGGATACCTGGAATTTAAAGTCTTTCCAGAAATACTGGATCGCCGCTGTAATGGCCAGGTTGTTGGCAAACGCCCCCTGTCCTTCTGCGCGGCCATCTTTTAAACCGGTGCCATGTTGAAATTTGGAGGCATCCAATCCATTGACGATGGCAATACTATAATTAAGTGGTAACCGGCGTAAACGGCCATAAAAGCCTACGCCCAGTTCCCGCCAGGTGGCTGGAATCACTACCTGCTCTACCAGCGGGCGTTCTACCCCGTTGAAGTTTACGGGCAGATGGTTTTCATTCAGCAGCCCGATACGCGGTGTAAACAACCCAGCTACCAGGTACTGACGGGGATTCAGGTTGAAGCGCAGGTAAGCCTGTTCAAAGGCTATCTCCCCGGTAAATCCATTATTTTCCTGGCCAATACCCGCTTTGGCATTCTCCAGCTCCAGTTCACTAAAAAAAGCAATCTTCGAATTAAACTGGTGCCCTACAAATAATACCGCGCGTTCCAGCGTGGCGAAAGACATCTGTTCATTAAAGTTTCGCTGGTAGTAGGCAGACCCGTAGCCCGAAATGACAGTTTTGTTTTTGGCGACTCCTGCATTGAGTGAATCTTCATTGGTGGTTAGTACTAATTTTTGTGCGTTGGTTAGTTGCTGTGCACTGGCAAAGGACACCAGGAACAAGCAACCCAGGAGCGTTGAGATGACCGTTTTCATTGCACAAATTTTGTACAATGGCGAGGATTAATGTTTATCGTAACCGGAAAATTTCTGGTAAACCAGGCTGACAACACATGATAAATAGCAAAGAATTAATTATCAATACTTTAACATTTTATTCCTGTTATTATAATTAAAAAAACGGAGATGGGTCGCTCAAAAGCGGAAATTTTTCGACCCTATGTTTCAAAAAAAATTCCCGCATAGTAAACTATGCGGGAAGTAGGTGTGCCTGAAGCGCGTATATCGGTTATTGATCCAAGCCGTTATTATTTAGCTGTCAGCACGGTGCCTTCGTCGTTATCATCATCGTGGATAACGGCTACTGCCTTATTCAGTTTCAGCTCAGGGGAAATCTTCAACATCCCTGCATTGGCCGCTGCGGTAACATCACGCAATTTTACGGATACCAGCGCATCGGCTTCTTTGATACGATCGTTTACCAACGCCACCTGTATATCGGTTTCGCTGAAAGCGCAATCGCCGGTGATCTTCACCATGTCGCCGTTCATGATCACGTAGTCTTTACCATAAGTAGCCGTGCTGGAAGAATCCACGCCAAAGAAGACGTTGATATCACTACCGGTACAATTGGTTTGTACTGACTGATCAGCAGCTTTTACCAGGATACATTTAAACATACTTACCGGTGCAGTGGCAGATTCATTGGCATCTGTCAGTTTTACCAGGGTAATATAGGCCGCCTGATCCTGTATATACTGCGAAGCAGAAATGGAGGTCACGTCGCCGTTATATCCTACTACTGCTTCGTTTTCTGCCTTGATTTCGCTGAGTACCAGTACTACGGTTTCAGCAAGTTCAAAACGGTTATCATCTTTTACTTTTACATTCAGGCTCGCAGTTGTAGCACCGCTGTCGATTACAAAAGGCGCTTTGATGCTGCTCACGAAATCCGCACCTGGCAAAGCGGTACCGTTGCCGAATTTGTAAGTCAGGCGAACAGGTTTGGATGTTGCATTCACCAGTGGTGTATTATCTCTCTTAAACAAACCTGCGGAAAATACCACATCAGTAGCTGGTTCTGCACCGTTGCTGCCACCAATAAATTTCACCATCGCCGGCTGATCCAGGATAGTTACTTCTCCTTTTGCTTTTGTGAGATACAGTTCAGACGCATCCAGCACTTCTACGTGGAAAGCTTCTTTTCCTTCCAGCAGGTTATCGCTTTTTACAGGGATCTGGATGCTTTTGGAAATAATAGCGCCGGCTGCAAACTCAGATGGTACAAAAGAAATGGTTCCTTCTGTTACGTCGAAATCGGCAGGACCTGCACCACCTTTATGCGGGATGGTTTTGTAATGTACGTTCACGGGTGTACGAACACCATTGCTTCTTAAGAAACCGGATAAGGTAATGGTCAGCGTAGCATTGGATAAACCGTTCAAAGGCTCGGAAACGGCGATATCATTGATAGATACACCATGACTGATCTTGATGATACGGTTACCGTCTTCATCGCCGCCACCTGCTGCCAGGATCTCGCCCGAAGGGCTCATGAGCAGGGAAGCCAGGCTTGTTTTGGCATCATATTTACCTAACTGTTTGTCGAACATCAGTTCCCCGTCAGGACTCAGTTTAATCATGCGGTAGCCTTCTCTGGCCACTACACAGATTTCATCGTCTTCTGTGAGCAACAGGTGCTGGAATACAGAACCAATATTTTTATCGATAGAAATGGCGCCATCGGGCAGCAGTTTCACGATCTTACCGGTGTTGTTGGCCACGTTACCACCGGCTGCTACCACTTTACCATTTTTGCCAACTTCCAGGGAATATAAAGCGGCGTCGGTTTCTTTATTGAATAACTCGGTGCCATCAGGACGGAGTTTTACGATACGGCCCCTGTCTTTTTCTTCTGCGCAGGCAAAGATCTGACCGAGGTCATTTACTTTCATGGCGTTGAACTTACCATCTACAGTGCTGTATTCTTTATCGAATACTACCTGGCCTTCTGCATTTACTTTCGCAATACGGCTGGCATTGCCGGTACCATAGGAACCACCGCCCATAGCGAGCAGGGAGCCATCTTCCAGCAATAACATTTTTTCGAAAGTGGCGCCTGGTTTACCAAAAGAAAGTTCAAACTGTTTTTCTCCCTTGCCATCTACTTTTACCATGTAAGCTTTTCCCTGTCCATCACCCACGTCGCCACCTACAGCAACAATGTTTTCATCTTCATCAATCAGCACATTGGTAAATACGTTGTGCGCACCAAAACCTTTGTCAAATTCAATTTTACCGTCGGGCGACATCTTGGTGATGCGTGCCTGTGCAGGCTTGCTACCATCTACACCTACGGTGATATAATTACCATGACGATCTGTGATGATCCGGGTGAAATAGCCACCCTGACCGTTTCCGATACTCTTATCGAATACTACTTCTCCGGTAGCAGACAATTTGGTAATACGGGCATTGCCATAAGCAATGGTACCACCGCCTACTGCCACCAGTTCATTCTTTGGCAATAAAAGCAGATCCTGGTATGCTACCAGTCCACCTTTATTCAGTTTGGCATTGTAAATAAGGTTTCCTGTTGCGGATAATTTGGTGATACAACCATTATCTGATCCACCGCCGATAGCAACAATTGCATTGTTCTCCGCAATCGCCAGTTTCTTATACTGGTTTTTGGGAGCACTAAAGCTCTTGTTAAACACAACAGGCATCTCCTGTGCGAAGGCCTGTGAGCCTATCGCCAGTAAAAGCATTAGTGAGGAAATTTTGTTCATTTGTAATAGTTTGATATACGCTAAAAAATAACCGATAAACAAATTATTGAATCCTGATCTCGCACCTCCTGTTCACTCCCTGCAACTGGATAAAGTAATCCCTGTTGGCATCCAGGCTTTCATTCCTGGCCACCCATACCGGGTGGGTAGAACCGAAGTAATTGATTTTGATTTTATCTGCGGTCACGCCTCTGCTCAGCAGGCATTCCTGGATATACACAGCCCGGTTCTTCGATAACGACAGATTATATCGTTCTGTACCTATAATATCTGTATGACCGTTTACAAAAATGATCCGGTGCGGATTGGCTTTCCAGATCCGGAAAATAGAATCCAGCTTACGCCACTCCTGGTCCTGTGGTACAAATGAGTTCAGGTCGTAGTAAATCACACCGGGTACTTTCCATAAGGCTTCCAGCACTTTTACGGCGCTATCTTTTCCCAGCAACGTGTAACCACTGCCGTTAAATGCCTGCGGACCGCTGCCGGATGCCTGCCAGGATACAATTTCCGGGCTGCTGTAGGCGGCGGCTCCTGTATACGCGGGTGCAGCAGTATTGCTAACCGGTGTTGCAGCTACGGTAGTATTGTTTCCGGGATGTCCGTTTTGCCAGGGAATAATTTCAGGGGAGCTATCGATGATATCGTTGGCATAATCCACCATCTTGCGTTCAGGAGCAACAGCTGCTGCTACGGCAGGTGCAGGCTTCTTCACAGCACTATCTACCACCTGTTGTTGCACAGGCAGGTTATCATACTGTTTGGTTCCTACTAAAGTCAGCTGTTGACGGCTGTCCGTCTGATTCATGGTATAAGGCACTCTATCGTCTTCTTTTACTGGTTTGCCGGGATAAGGCAAATCCAGCTGTTTCAAAGGATTTTTCTTCAGGTTTAATACATAGATATGATCGTTATCATGTGCACCCGAACGGTCTGATGTAAAATATAATAACAATTTGCTTTCATCCAATACCGGATTCAGATCATCAAACTGCGTATTCACAGGATACGGCAAATGTACGGTTCCTTCTTCCGGTTTCTTAATATTTATGACAAAAATATCCAATCCTCCAAATCCACGGAGTCCGTTGGAAGAAAAGAACAGTTTGTCACCCACCACAAAAGGATACAGTTCATTTCCATTGGTATTTACCTGTGGTCCCATGTTCACCGGTGTTTTCCACCGTTTCCCTTCCTTGTCCCAGTCGGCATAATAAATATCTGTACCACCCTGACCACCAGGCATATCGGATGCAAAGTACAAACGTTTACCGTTAGGTGCAACTGATGGATGCAGGAATGAGTAAGTTTCCATGTTTTTTACCAGCTTTACCGGTACCGGCTTGCTCCACACATCATGATCAGGTTGATAAACCGCCGATAACAACTGCGTTCCGTTGTTGTAATTGATATAGGAATTTTTATCGTTCTTCACATCGGTAAACCGGTTGGAAGTATAGATCACCTTCCCGCCATTATCAAAGAAGGAAGCCGGACCTACCTGTAATACGCCCCGTAAGCTGTTGTTGAAAGGCTCCACCCCGTCTTCTGAAATCTGGTATAGTTTGGAGTTGGTGTAAAAAGATTGCTGTTCATTCCGTTTGATGTCGTTGGAAAGGAACACAATGTTGTTACGGTACAAGGCCAGTCCGTACTGGTAGCCCGGTAAATTCAGGCGGAGACTGTCTACCCGCACATTCTCCATGGAATCACGGTTAAAGAAGCCATAGTAATTTACCAGCGACTCCTGCAGGTTGGTAAACCGTGCATTATTTTTATAGTTATTGGCATAAACGGCGCTCATTTCCTGGGCTTTGATGACCCTGCCGGTGCGTTTCAGCAGATCGATATAATTGGTCACATCTGTTACCAGCACATCTTTCTCCGGCTTGTACAACAATTCATCGTACAGGCTGATGGTTTTCTCGAACTGCCGGGTTTCAAAATAAACCCTGGCTAATTGGAGTTTGGCCCGTCTCGCTACTTCTTCTTTGGCTCCATTATTAATCACTTCATTACATAAGGAGATAGCCCTTTCGTATTCCTGTCTTTTATAAAGCCGTTCTGCACGCTTTACTTTAGCCATACTACCCAAGCCACCCGGTTGTATATGATCCTTTACCACGCTGCAGGAAACAAACAGGGAAACAATGCTCAGAAAAAGTATGAGGGAAGAGAAACTATATTTTCGCATACCATTCTTGATTTTTAAATTTAGAAATAACGTGGTGCTACCACTTTCCACTTAGACCAGGAAAAACGGTAATTGATCATCACTTCATGCGACACCGTTTGCGCACCTTTCAGATTCGACTGCATCGGTGTATCATAGGAATAACCGATTTGCAGGTTCTTCGTTGCCTGTACCTGTACCAATCCTGTCATGGTTTTCTCTGAACGCCAGGAGGCGCCCAGCCATACCAGGTTCTTCAGCAGGATATTGGCATTCAGGTCGTATTGAAACCCGGCTCCTTTTACCTGTCTTAATAAGATATTCGGCTTCAGCTTTACATCATCATTGATATTGATCAGGTAACCGGTTTGCAGGTAGTAGTGCGACTGCACCACCACTTTATTTACACTGTTACCCAGGTCAAAACTTTTAAAAGTAGGCGACGATATACCGATAAAGAAGCGATCGGTAAACAACATAAAACCAAACCCCACATCCGTTTTCCAGTAACTCTGGTTCTGTGCAAATACCGGATCTGTGGTACTCAGTGAACTGTTGTCTTCCCTGAAGTGCGACATACCACCCTTCAATCCCATGGCCAGGTAGATTTTTTCATTGAGTTTTACCCGCTGGGAAATATTAAAATTGACCGCTGTCTGCGAGTTCACCGTAATCTTTTCGTTCATCAGTGATACGCCAAAGCTGGTGTTGGTGGCTTTAATCGGCGTATAAAACGAGGCCGTGGCGGTTTTAGGCGCTCCTTCCACTCCCACCCACTGGTTACGGCCCACGGCCGTCAGGCTGGAAGATTCGTCCATAGAAGGATAAGCCGGATTGATGATCATACCATTAAACATATACTGCGAGTACAACGGTTCCTGCTGTGCAGTAGCCTGCAGGCAACAGCACCAGCATATGATCATAACCCCTAAAGCTTTCATAAGACGCTCTTTCATAGGTATCAGCTTAAGTATTTTATTGTCAGACTCATCTTGCCTTGATTCGTATGTCCATTAACGTTTTATCACTATAAATCCGGTGTAGCGCTCTTTCTTACCGTCAATCTCTACTTCAATATTGTAGAAGTAAGAGCCATCCGGCACATCATTTCCTGAACTGCCACCTGCATTCGCCTTACCACGGAAGTTCTTCGATTTGTTATCGTAGTGCTGCAGCTTGAATACAGTACCGCCCCAACGATTAAAGATCACTACTTCATTATTCGGATACTTTTCAATGTTCTCGATATACATCACGTCATTTCCGATACCATCGTTGTTAGGTGAAATCGCCGGATGTACCCGGATCTTTCCACTGTTATTGTTGATATAACGATTATCTGTGCTGTACTTCTCTACGGAATCCGGTACGCCGTCACCATCAGAATCCAGGTCCAGGAAGTTAGGGATACCATCTCCGTCGGTATCATCATCAAACGGATCTCCGTTACCGTTGATGTCTTCCTGTTTGTCAGTCAGCCCATCTCCATCGGTATCACAGGCATCACACATCGGATCATCGTTCAGGATCACACCTGTTGCTTTTACCGGTTCTCCCAGGGTGGGCACATGCTGACCGGAAGGCACCGACACATTCGTCATCTTCACGATGAAGGTTTCGTTCTGTTCGAAAGTAGTATCCCCCTTGATATTCACCGTAATTTGTCCGATGGTTTGCAAAGGCGCTATCACGGCCTGTTTAATGGTATTATCGAAATCAACACCCGGTGTGGCTTTGAAGTCCATGTAAGGATAAGACACCCCTTCTGTTGATTCTTCAAAGTCGTAATTGATCGTAATCGGACGGGAACTTTGCCGGCTCAGTTGTACATTAAAGCGCAGCGGTGTGTTTTCCCCGGTATTACCTTCTTTCACGCTGAATTTATCTGCGGCGAAACTGAGGGTCAGCGGATCATTATCGGTAATGGTAACTCTGGCAGTATCTGTTGTCCCCGGTTTGTATACCAGGGTGCTGCTGCCACCGCCAAGGTAAGGCAGGATAGCTGCTTTCAGGAAGCCGTCGTCATCATTGATATCATTATCTCCGGTGGTAATAATAAAGCTGTGTTTTTGTTGCAGTGCCGGCATGTTGATCGTCACAATGTTACCATTCACGGTACCTTCTCCGGCTGTGAAGGTACGGGCAGCATCCTGGGTGATCCGGATTCTTACCGGCACATCGTAGGCAGCGCTGGTGGGCGATGTCAGTGTAAACTTCACACCGGCGCCTTCTGCCGCACTCGTGCCTTCTACAGATATATCTACCACCAGGGTATCATTATCATGTATGATAACATCGGCGGCGGCAGTGGCAGCTAAAGGCCAGGTAATACCTGCCATGGTACTGGTAACGGTTTGCAACCGCACATTCACATTTTCATCTCCTTCCACTACCTTATTATCGATTGGTGTTACTTTAATATCAGCGCCATTCTGACCAGCAGGAATCAGCACAGTGCCACTCAGTTTACGGTAACGTGCATCTGCAACAGCGGTACCACTAACGGTATAGGCTACACTTACATCTTTCACAGCAGTTAACTGTGTATCAGAGAAATGAACGCGGAACGATCCCACTACGTCAGGCTCGGATGCATCGGCTGTTTGCTGTATGGTCATTTCACGGCCGGGCGATAAGCTTTCATCGTCATGTACTATTAAGGCAACGGTATCTTTATCATCTACATCCAGCGCGATGTTCTTGTTGAACCGCTTCATCTGTGCCAGCATCAGTGCCATCTTCACAGTTTCATCTCCCTCCAGTACCTTATTATCGATCACATTCACGGGAACGGATACACTATTCTGGCCGGCGGTTATTATTGCTGCAGTTTGTATCGGTGCAATGTTGGTAGTTCCGGTAATACTGCTCACAAAGAATACCACTTTCACATCTGCTGCGGCAGTAAGATTACCAGGTAACTTCACCAGGTAAGCACCCGCAGTAGCCGGTTCTGCGGCATCCTGCGTTTTCTGTAAGATCACGCGCATATCACCGGTTTCCGGTATCAGGATCATACCCGGTTGAGAAAGGGTATAGCCTGCGGTGGCCAGTTGTGCAGTAAACTGCAATTGTTCATCTCCTTCCAGGATATGATCGTCGGTCAGTTGCAGCTGGTATGCTTTACTATGCTCTCCTGCTGCCAGCGTTACCTGTGCAGGCATGCCGCTGTAATCTGCATCATCTGCGGTAGATGTGGTATTTCTGCTGATATTGATCACTACATCTTCTGAAGAAGTGATCTGGCTGTTCACAAATCCAACGGTTACATTGCTACTGCTACCTTCATGTATGATAGAAGAATCTACACGTACTTCGAGTTTCAGGTTATCCGGATTCAAGCGGGTGGCATCATTGATGGTAACCGACAGCTTAGCTCCTGTCATGCCGGCAATATTTTGCGGTTCGGCGGCGATCCATAACAGTTCTGGTTTTTCCAGGATGTAATCAGATTTCGCGGTAAAGGAGAACGTAATACCCGGTGCACCTGCAGGGATGGTGACGGTGGCAGGCAGGTTATCCACATCATCTGTAGTAGCAACCGATCCGGCGCCGATACCCAGGGCCACAATTACATCCTTGCTCGCGGTTACACCTGGTGCAAAACTTACCTTCATCTGGTAATTATTGCCTTCCAGTACAGTGGTTCCGGCGCTCACCGCTGTCAGATGCAGGAAGCCGGTTACCGGATCATCATGCGTTCTGTCTTTGATGGTAATGGTGGTATCGTTTATGACAGCCGTATTGAAAGTGGCATCTGTGATGTCGCCTTTTAATACAATGGTTTCATCATCTTCCAGTACCAGGTCTTTCAGTGCTTTCAGTTCAAAGGAACTGGTACCTGTTTTATTTCCTTTTCCGATGGTAATATCATATGGAGATGGCAACGCGTTGTGATCCGCAGCGATGGCGGTACTGGCCACGTTGTCTTTACTGATATGTATGACTATATTTTTACCGGCCTGCAAGTTGTTCGGCAATACTGCGCTCAGGAAGGCGCCGCTGCCGTTTTCATCGATAGCGGCGGCGGTGGTATGCAGTACAATCGGACCTGGCAGCGGATACTGGGATGGATCGTCGTTGATGGTAAACACCGGTGCATTCACGGTATAGGTACTGATACCATCTCCTGCGGTAGCGTTAATGGTAAAGTCTTCCGGACCTTCTGTGAAATTGTCGTGCTTCACATCCAGCGGAATAGTTACGCTGTTACCACTCGTCAGATCCACACTGGTGGCCAGGGTATAATCAAGCCCTGCTTCTGCGGTACCCGTTTGTGGCAACAAAATATGAACAGGTATTTCGGTGGTAACGCCGGTTGGTAAACTGATAGTCACCAGGCCGTTGTCTCCTTCCGCCAATGGCGATTTCCAGGCGGTTATATTCAGCTTCAGATTGGCCGCTGTATTGCGGGTCAGGTCCTGGATGGCGAGCGTCAGGTTATTTACCGTATAGTTATTAACGGTAGCATTCACCACGATGGCTTCATTTTTCTCCAGTACCAGGTCTGTTTTGGTTTGCAGGAGTTCAAATGTTTTGGTGGTTTCTCCGGCTGGCAATACGAAGGTGGTAGTGGTCTGCGTATAGTCGTCCGGGTTCTTCGCGGTGGTCAGTGCTGCATCTACCGCCAGTGATATGTTCACATCTTTGGTAGAGGCATAAGGCACCGATACCGTCACCATCACCCTGTTGCCTTCCGGTACCAGTGTGGCATCCGGTGTCAGGGTCATCTTACGGGCATTGGGTTGTTTTTCTGTATTGTCTTTGATATAAATCGTAGCGTCGGTTGCCGGCATACTGGTGTTGCCTTTATTTCCATTTACCACCAGTACCCCTTCATCATCCAACAGGAGGTTGGGGGTAGCTACCACTGCAGAAGCAGCGCCGGACAATGCATCCTTTAATATAGTAACTGTGGAAGGTACAGTAGTATGACGGGTATTGGCAACGGTAGAAGCCGTAGCATCTTTTGCCAGGTTGATTACCCAGTCTTTACCTGCTTTCCAGCCATGAGGGAAAGTAGCGGTGATGATGGCACTGCTGCCTTCAAAGATGCTGCCAGGTGTGGTGGTCAGCAGTACCGAATCCGTGCCGGTGAATGGATACTGCGCATCTTTGATGCTCAGGTCCAGGCTCGCAGGCAGGAAGGTGTATACGGTACCCAGTGCGTCGCTCACTACCGGTGTTACATGAATATCTTCTGCATCTTCTACTAAAATATCGGCTGCTACTTTCACTTCTGTATTGCCGGATGCACCCGTAAAGGTAGTATCAGCAGCCAGGTAGTAATCAGTATTACGTGTAGCCGTACCAGTAACAGCGCCATAGGTAATCTTAATTGGTATTTCAGTGGTAACGCCGGAAGGTAAGCTCACACCGATATTATTGGTACTGCCTTCATTCATCGCAACCGGAGGCACGGTGAAAGTCAGCTTCGTCTTCGTATTATCCCGGCGGGTAGCATCATTCAACTGGATAGACGCATCGTTAATCGTATAGCCGGTAGCGGTACCTTTTATTTTCAGTTGTTTATCGTTTTCAATCACCTCGTCGGTGGTGGCTTCTATCACACCTGCCGCCGTAGCAAATGTGTTGGCTCCTTTGGGGAAGGTGATAGAAGTTTGCAGCATATTATAATCAGCGGCCAGCGCAGTAGTACCGGTTGGATTGGTAGCGAGACTAATCACCACATTTTTGGCAGTGGAGTAATTAGCCGGCAGCGCAACGATAAGCCTGGTATTGCTGCCTTCAGTGAGCGGTGTAGTGACGGCCGACAGCGTAAACTGTTTCTTCGTAGGATCGGTACCATCAGCTACATTGATAATGGCGCTGCTGGCGGGCATACTGGTATTACCCGTGTTGCCGTCTACTTTAATATAACCACCATCATCAAACACCAGGTTCGTACTGGTGGTAATGGCGGCAGTAGTGGCAGATGCGTTTCCGGCCAGTATGGTTACTGAACCAGGAATAGTGCCATGCCTGCTGTTATCGATAGATGGTGCGGCATCCTTGGCCAGGTTGATGGTCCAGTCTTTACCCGCTTTCCAGCCATGAGGGAACGTAGCAGTGATAGTGGCACCACTGCCTTCTGTTACCGGATCAGGTGTACTGGTCAGCAATACAGAGTCAGGGCTGGTGAAGGGATATTGCGCATCTTTTATTTTCAGGTTCAGCGGCAGCGATTGAAGTGTATACACGGTGCTCAGTTCATCACTCACGGTTGGCGTTGTCTGGATGTTTTCTTCATCTTCTACCAGGATATCCGATGCCATTTTCACTTCTGCTATACCGGAAGCGCCGGTAAAGGAAGTATCGGCGGCCAGGTAGTAATCGGTGTTACGTGTTGCCGTTCCTGTTACGGTACCGAAAGTAACCTTGATCGGTATTTCCGTGGTGACACCGGAAGGAAGACTGAACCCGATATTACCGGTGCTGCCTTCATTCACTGGTGCCAATGGCGCGGTGAAAGTGAGCTGTGTTTTTGTATTATCTCTTCGGGTAGCATCATTCAACTGGATAGATGCATCTGTAATCGTATAGCCGGTAGCGGTACCCTTGATTTTCAGTTGTTTGTCTTTTTCTATCACCTCGTCGGTGGTGGCTGCTATCACATCGGTCGCTGTAGTAAACGTGGTAGCTCCTTTCGGGAAGGTGATGGAAGTTTGCAGCGTATTATAATCAGCGGCCAGTGCAGTGGTACCCGTTGGATTAGTAGCCAGGGCGATCACTACATCTTTGGCGGTGGAGTAATTTACCGGCAGTGAAACGGTAAACTTAGTATTGCTGCCTTCAGCGAGCGGCGTAGTAACGGCCGACAAAGTGAATTGTTTCTTTGTAGGATCAGTACCATCGGCTACGTTAATAATAGCGCTGCTGGCAGGCATACTGGTATTGCCCGTGTTGCCGTCTACTTTAATATAACCACCATCATCAAACACCAGGTTGGTGCTGGTAGTGATGGCAGCAGTGGTAGCGGATGCGTTTCCGGCCAGTATGGTTACTGAACCCGGAATAGTGCCATGCCTGCTGTTATCGATAGATGGTGCGGCATCCTTGGCCAGGTTGATGGTCCAGTCTTTACCCGCTTTCCAGCCATGAGGGAATGTCGCGGTGATTTTAACAGAACTGCCCTCGGTTACCGGATCTGGCGTACTGGTCAGCAATACAGAATCGGGGCTGGCAAATGGATATTGCGCATCTTTTATTTTCAGGTTCAGCGGCAGTGATTGAAGCGTGTACACGGTGCTCAGCTCATCACTCACCGTTGGCGTTGTCTGGATGTTTTCTTCATCTTCTACCAGGATATCTGATGCCATTTTCACTTCTGCTATACCGGAAGCGCCGGTAAAGGAAGTATCGGCAGCCAGGTAGTAATCGGTGTTACGTGTTGCCGTTCCGGTTACCGTACCAAACGTAACCTTGATTGGTATTTCTGTGGTTACACCGGAAGGAAGACTGAACCCGATATTACCGGTACTGCCTTCATTCACTGGTGCCAATGGCGCGGTGAAAGTGAGCTGTGTTTTTGTATTATCTCTTCGGGTAGCATCATTCAACTGGATAGATGCATCTGTAATCGTATAGCCGGTAGCGGTACCTTTTATTTTCAGTTGTTTGTCTTTTTCTATCACCTCGTCGGTGGTGGCTGCTATCACATCGGTCGCCGTAGTAAACGTGGTAGCTCCTTTCGGGAAGGTGATGGAAGTTTGCAGCGTATTGTAGTCTGCCGCCAATGCAGTAGTACCTGTTGAATTAGTAGCCAGGGTAATCACTACGTCTTTGGCAGTGGAGTAATTTACCGGCAGTGAAACGGTAAACTTAGTATTGCTGCCTTCAGCGAGTGGTGTGGTAACAGCCGACAACGTGAATTGTTTCTTCGTTGGATCGGTACCATCGGCTACGTTGATAATGGCGCTGCTGGCAGGCATACTGGTATTGCCCGTGTTACCGTCTACTTTAATATAACCACCATCATCAAACACCAGGTTCGTACTGGTGGTAATGGCGGCAGTAGTGGCAGATGCGTTTCCGGCCAGTATGACTACTGAAGCAGGAATGGCGCCATGCCTGCTGTTATCGATAGATGGCGTAGCATCCTTCGCCAGGTTGATGGTCCAGTCCTTACCTGCCTTCCAGCCATGAGGGAACGTAGCAGTGATGGTGGCACCACTGCCTTCTGTTACCGGATCAGGTGTACTGGTCAGCAATACAGAATCAGGGCTGGTAAATGGATATTGCGCATCTTTGATGATCAGGTCCAGTGAAGCCGGCAGATAACTGTAAACGGTGCTGTAGTTATCACTTACGGCAGGAGTAATATGAATATCTTCTGCATCTTCTACCAGGATATCACCCACCACTTTTAATTCTGCAATACCGGAAGTAGCAGTAAAGGTGGTATCAGCAGGCAGATAGTAATCTGTGTTCCGTGTAGCCGTTCCTGTTACCGTCCCAAAAGTAACTTTAATCGGTATTTCAGTAGTAATACCTACCGGTAAGCTGAATCCTATATTATTGACACTGTTTTCTAACAGTACGCCAGGAGGTGGTACAAAAGTTAGCTTTGTTTTTGTGGCGTCTCTGCGGGTGGCATCATCAATAATGACGGTGGCATCCGTTACGGTGTAACCGGTTAATCCGGATACAGCACCGGAGAGGTCCAGTTGCTCATCTTTCTCTATAATATTATCATCTCCGATAGCCTTTATAACTGTGTAAGGCGTTGTATAGGGAGAAGCAGTATATGCAGGTAGTTTAATGGTGTCGTTTACGATCCATCCAAAGTCTGTAGCAGCGGCTTCGGAAGAGGTTTTTCTCTTCAGGGCAATGGCTATCTCTTTGGCAGATGTATATCCGGCAGGCAATGCTATTGTAAAACGGGTACTATCGCCTTCCGTTAAATGAGACTTCACGGAAGCGATGGTAAGTTGCTTCGTACCGGTGGTCTGGTCATTAATGGTAAGCGTCAGACTATCTTTTACCAGGATATTATTATCGGCGCTGCTACCTACCAGTACAAGCTTGCGGGTATCATCAAATACCAGGTTGGTAGTGGTACCTACGGTTACCTTATTGGAAATGATGGCATTAGCCGGTATGGTAACAGTATTTACCGGGAAGGTATAAGTAGATGTGGCTGCCGTAGAAGAAAGACCAGGCGTATATTGTACAGCAATAGGAATTTCAGTGGTCAGTCCGGCAGGAAGTGCTGCCCATACCTGTGGCGAAGCGCCTTCATTAATACTGTTGGCAGAAATATGTAAAACGATGGCGTCTGTCATCGGCAGCTGCGCATCGATGATATTGATCGTAGCTGGAGAAGTAGTGTAGGTTGTACCCACAATACCATCCGTGGCGGTAAAGTTGAGATTTACTTTTTCGGTTCCTTCAATGGCATTATCGGCATTGATCTTAAAAGGTAATGTTACCTTGCCCGCGCCGAATGGAATCACAGCAGAACCGGATAATACATAATCTGTTCCGTCCGTGGCAGTAGAAGTTCCCAGTTTATTTATCGTTACCGTAATTGGTAGTTCCGTTGTTACATCTTTGGGTAAGGATAAAGTTACAAGGCCATCATAAGGTTCTTTCAGCAGCGTTGGATCATCCGTTATAAACGAAACAACGGTTAGCGTGGGGTCTAACCGTGTGGCATCTTGAATCAATAAGGAAATGGAGTCGGCCTGAGGTTGCCCCATGACATCTGCCGTAGCTTTGAAGTATACGGCTTCGTCTTTTTCGAGGATACTATCTTTGATAGCCCTTACGGGAATATCAACTCCGTTTGAACCTATTCCGATAATCCCGCTCAGATTGTAAGTAAAGTCTTTCACGGCAGTAGCTTCCGTTTCCGGACTTTTCAGGGAGATGTTAACCGTAATGGGTTCAGTTGCATTTACACCAGGCGGCAGCTTAACATGTATGTTGTCATCAGTTCCTTCCAGTATTTTTGCCGGCGCCTGTATGGTAATCTTTTTCGGTTCATCATCCTGTATCGTATAGGTGCTGGTTGTTTTGCCGGTGATGGTCACCAACTGGTTTTCCGTTACCGGCACCAGTTCAAACGTCGCATAGCGGCTATACTCCAGGTTATTGTTACCATTAATTTTGATATTGGTCAGCTGTATTTTATCGCCTGCTGCATAAGTTTGGGCAGGGATCATAAATCCGCCGCTAAAGGAGTAATCCACATTTTTCACCGCTTTATGCAGCCCTGCCGGCGTAATATCCCTGATCTTCACATACAGCGGAGCGGTAATGTTCGCGTTATTATTCACTACCAGGTAGAGCAATGGAGCTGTTGTATCTCCGGCGTTTCCTTCCGGACCAACGGCGGAATCCTTTTCAAAGGAAATGGAAATAGGATCTGTACCAGTGCTCAGCGGGGATGTCTGGAGGTTGATATGTGCAGGCGCATTCGTGTTTCCATAATCAACCGCTACACGCGTACCAATCGCCTGGTTCTGGGCCTTCATACCCATCGCTACTTCTGCGGCCATCCCCCTGTTATAGGTGTTATCGGTCGACTCATCCACCGTGGTGAATAGAGAATAGCTGCTCAGGTCATAATCAGTCCGGGCGCCCGCACCACTCGCTACCCACG
Organism: Chitinophaga arvensicola; assembly: GCF_900110835.1. Lineage (GTDB taxonomy): Bacteria > Bacteroidota > Bacteroidia > Chitinophagales > Chitinophagaceae > Chitinophaga > Chitinophaga arvensicola. The sequence continues at coordinate 2,482,543 of NZ_FOJG01000001.1, read as the reverse complement.
AACCAAAGGTATTGTAAGCATGATAGGTATGTGAAAAAGTACCGGGAGTAGCCTTCGGCATCAGTGTCACAGACGGATCTCTTACAAATCCCACCACATTGGCGTTGGTAGACGGAATCACCGCATATCCCTTTACACTGATATTATTATCGTTGATAGATGGATTCCCGGGATCAAACCCAATGTTGTCCGGAGGTGTGTTCCATTGTGCCTGCAGCGCAGGGAACTCATTCAGGAACAGGTGAAAGGTTGTGTTGTAACTGTTATTATAAAAGGTATAGTCAAGTGTAAAATAACTGTTGGGGCGTATATACGTGATCGTCATCATGATCGTCATGGTGCGAACAATGGAACTACTTCCTTCTTTATAATCCCGTGATTGCAGCATGCACACCTTGTAAGGATCTGTTGCTGTACCCGATCCCATCAGATCTGAAATATGCGTGAAGTTGATGATATAGGGATCTGTTCCGGTATTCCAGCCTGCCCCCCGCATTTTGAAGGCTGATTGGATTCCTACCGGCAAATCGTCTCTTTCCTGTGCGGACTCCGTTTTTCCGTTTCTGAAAACCACATAGCTGCCATCTGTATTTACCTGGATCTTTAATCCCTGACCAGCGGCAACACCTCCTCCATTCGGATTAATCACGGTTGCTATCTGCGCCTGTACACCTATATGGATAAGAAAAAACGCCGCGAACAGGAAAAGAACCCGGCACAGGAATACATGGATACGATGGGGCATACCTTGCTTATTTAATTTCGTAGGATAGGAAAGGAGTAACATATAAGCGTGTAAATTTCTATTTATACATATAGATTTTAAGTCAAAAATGTGAAAAACAGTCCTTTGTAAAACCCTATATGCGGATCTCTCTAATTGGCTCTCCCGGGGACTTCTCTATTGTTCCTTCGTTTGATTTGATGAATTTGAAAAACCAGCCCGCCGGCAATTATATATTTATATATATCTAAAATCTGTTGGTAGAGGGACTTCCGACACGCACTTATGGCGTTTTTTATGATCTTTATTATTTTTCTATACCCTTCCACCTGTTCCACATCACCAAACGATTAAATATAAAATCATATATTTTAATTAGCAAATCTATAATAATATTTATATTAAATCAAATTAATTTATCTGATTCGTAAAGAGGGACTCATAGTAGTGTGATTAACAAATTTTTAGGCCGTTTAATGCCTTAGCAGTGCAGTGTCATTATGTAAAAAGTTAAAATAACCCTAGATTTGCAAAAAACAATTCAGAATGTCAACAATTGCAAAATCAAACATTGACTTTAACCTCGGATACAAGGTAGCAGACATGTCTCTGGCGGCCTGGGGTCGTAAAGAGATAGAGCTGGCAGAAGCCGAAATGCCCGGACTGATGTCACTGAGAGAAGAATATGGTAACAGCAAACCATTACAAGGTGCTCGCGTTGCTGGTTGTTTGCATATGACTATCCAGACTGCCGTATTAATTGAAACCCTCGTAGCCCTCGGTGCCGAGGTTCGCTGGAGTTCCTGCAATATATTCTCTACACAAGACCACGCTGCTGCTGCCATCGCTGCTGCAGGTATCCCGGTATTTGCCTGGAAAGGTCTGAATGAGCCGGATTTTGACTGGTGCATAGAGCAAACACTGTTCTTCGGTAGCCCCGATCGTCCACTGAACATGATCCTGGACGATGGTGGTGACCTGACAAATATGGTATTCGATAAGTACCCTGAGCTGATCCAGCATATCAAAGGATTGAGCGAAGAAACTACTACCGGTGTTCACCGCTTGTACGAGCGTATGAAAGCTGGTACTTTACCAATGCCCGCTATCAATATCAACGACTCCGTTACCAAATCCAAATTCGATAACAAATACGGTTGCCGCGAATCCTGTGTGGATGCCATCCGTCGCGCTACCGATGTAATGATCGCTGGTAAAGTTGCCGTTGTTGCCGGTTTCGGTGACGTAGGTAAAGGTTCTGCTGAATCACTGAGAGGTGCAGGTGCCCGTGTAATCGTTACTGAAATTGACCCGATCTGCGCTTTACAAGCCGCTATGGAAGGTTATGAAGTAAAGAAAATGAACGACGCCGTAAAAGAAGCTGACATCATCGTAACCACTACCGGTTGCCGCGATATCATCACCGGCGAACACTTCAAACTGATGAAAGACAAATGCATCGTTTCCAATATCGGTCACTTCGATATCGAAATTGATGTTGCCTGGTTAAATAAAAACTACGGTAATACCAAAGTGGAAATCAAACCACAGGTAGATAAATATACCATCGATGGTAAAGATATCATCCTGCTGGCTGAAGGCCGCCTGGTGAACCTCGGTTGCGCTACCGGTCACCCTTCTTTCGTAATGAGTAACTCCTTTACCAACCAGGTACTGGCTCAGCTGGAACTGTGGCTGCACTCTGAAAACTACGAAAACAAGGTTTACGTACTGCCTAAACACCTGGATGAGAAAGTTGCCCGCTTACACCTGAAAAAGGTTGGCGTAGAACTGGATGTCCTGACCTCCGCTCAGTCCGAATATCTCGGTATTCCTAAAGAAGGTCCTTTCAAACCTGATTACTACAGATACTAGTAGATACATTTTAAAAAAGCAGCGGAGAGGAAGTCGTACTTCTTCCCGCTGCTTTTTTTTACCCACAAAACCCGTTTTGCTCTTTCTCCTTTATAAAGTAATTTTGACCCATGACAAAGCTGAGTGTAAACATCAACAAGTTTGCTACCCTGCGCAATGCACGTGGAGGCAATCTACCGGATATTTTGAAAGTGGCCCAGGACTGTGAACGCTTCGGCGCCGATGGCATTACCGTTCACCCACGCCCCGATGAACGGCATATCCGCTATCAGGACGTGAGAGACCTGAAACCATTGGTCACTACAGAATTTAATATTGAAGGATATCCTTCGCAGGACTTTATGGACCTGGTACTCTCGGTGAAACCACACCAATGCACCCTCGTACCCGATCCACCAGACGCCATTACCTCCAACACCGGTTGGGATACCATCGCCTATCAGTCACAACTGAAAGATGTGATCTCTACCCTGAAAAATGCAGGTATTCGCGTTTCTATCTTCCTCAACGCTGACGTAACAAAAGTGGAAGGCGCCAAAACCGCCGGTGCAGACCGCATCGAACTGTATACAGGCCCTTACGCAGAAGAATATACGAACGCCCGTACACAGCCGCAAAACCTACAGCTGTTCAACGATTACAAAAACACTGCTAAAGAAGCTACCGCCATAGGTCTGGAACTCAATGCCGGCCACGACCTCAACCTGGATAACCTCCGCTTCTTCAAACTGCATATTCCACAACTGAAGGAAGTATCCATCGGGCACGCACTCGTAGCAGACGCACTCTACTTCGGACTGGAAAATACCATCCAACTCTACAAAAGACAACTCGCAGATTAATACAAATAATAAAGCCATTCCCTTTTACCGGAATGGCTTTATTTAACCCTTAAAACAATCAACATGAAGTTCATAGCGGGGTCACAACAAAACCGATATGAACTGTATATAAGTTGCCGCCATGACTGGCAGCAATGTTACGCGGTGTTACTTCTTTAATAACGCTATTTCCAGCACTTGGTTCATTTGCCGCACATAATGGAACTTCATCCCCTTAATATAAGACGGATTAATTTCCTTGATATCTTTCTCATTTTGCCAGCAAAGAATAATTTCCCGGATACCTGCCCTTTTGGCGGCCAGAATCTTCTCCTTGATACCACCTACCGGTAATACCTGCCCGCGAAGCGTAATCTCTCCCGTCATAGCCAGATAAGATTTCACCCTGCGGCCGGTAAATACAGATGTAAGCGCCGTCAGCATGGTTATACCCGCACTCGGGCCATCTTTCGGTACTGCCCCTTCCGGCACATGCACATGCACGCTCTTCTGCGCAAATATCTTCGGATCTATCCCAACCTCTGCGGCATGCGACTGCAGGTAAGTCAGCGCTGTTACCGCCGATTCCTTCATCACATTACCCAGGTTACCCGTCAGCTTCAGATCACCCTTGCCATCACTCAAACTGCTCTCTATAAACAGGATATCTCCACCTACATATGTCCAGGCCAATCCTACCGCTACTCCCGGCGGATTACCCACCTTATAGATCTCGTTGGAATAACGCGGCTTACCTAATATCTTTTGTAATCCTTCGTCTGTTAAAGCATCCGGTAATTTCTCTTCCATTGCTACCTGCTTCGCCAGGTTACGCATAATCGCCGCAAACTGTCTGTCCAGTTCACGTACACCACTCTCCCGCGTATAGTCGGCAATCAATTGCTCAATCACCGCATTGCTGATCTTTACCTTTGTATCTTTCAATCCATGTGCATCCTTCTGCTTGGGCAACAGGTGCCTTTTGGCAATCTCTACTTTTTCTTCAATAGAATAACCACTCAGATCAATAATCTCCAACCTGTCGCGCAATGCCGGATGAATAGAATTAATGTTATTGGCAGTCGCAATAAATAATACCTTACTCAGGTCATATTCCAGCTCCAGGTAGTTATCATAGAAAGTACTGTTCTGTTCAGGATCCAGTACCTCCAGCAATGCAGAACTAGGATCGCCCCGCATATCGTTACCGATCTTATCGATTTCATCGAGGATCATCACCGGGTTAGAGGATTTGATCTTGCGGATCGATTGTACCACCCGGCCCGGCATGGCACCGATGTAAGTTTTGCGGTGTCCGCGGATCTCGCTTTCATCATGCAAGCCACCTAAGCTCAAACGCACATACTTACGACCTACGGCATTCGCAATGGAACGTCCCAGGGAAGTTTTACCAATACCCGGAGGGCCTACGAAACATAAGATAGGCGACTTCATATCCCCTTTCAGTTTCAATACCGCCAGGTATTCCAATATGCGTTCTTTGATTTTTTCCATGCCGTAATGGTCATGGTCCAGTATCTTCTTCGCCTTCTTCAGGTCGTAGCTGTCTGTCGTATATTCGCCCCAGGGCAGATCCAGCAAAAGATCCAGGTGGTTATACACCACGCTGTAATCCGGTGTGCTCGGATGCATACGCTCCAGTTTTTCAATGCCCTTGGCAAAAGCTTCTGCGGCGGCAGCAGGCCATTTCTTCTCTTCTGCCTTACGCTTCATTTCTTTCAGCTCCCGGTCATTGGCATCTCCACCCAGTTCTTCCTTGATCGACTTCATCTGCTGCTGCAGGAAATAATCCCGCTGCTGCTTGTCCAGGTCGGCCTTGGTTTTGTTGGTGATCTTGTTCTTAAGCTCTGCCAGCTGCAGTTCTGTCTGCAATAGCTTCATCAGCAATTCTGCACGGGTGCGCAGGTTATTGGTTTCCAGTAATTGCTGCTTATCCTTCAGATCAGAATTGAGATTAGAAGACACGAAATGCACCAGGAACGATGGATTCTCGATGTTCTTCAGAATAATACTCGCCTCTGAAGGCAGGTTGGGTGATAACTGAATGATCTGTGCTGCCAGATCCTTGATAGAAGAAATATATGCTTCAAACTCCGAATCATCTTCTGCAGCTTCGTCCTGCAATACGCTGATCTTCGCCTTGAAGTACGGATCTTCCGTTAATATTTCATCTATCTTAAAACGTTTCCGCCCCTGTATAATGATAGTGGTGCCACCATCAGGCATCTTAATGAGCTTTACAATACGTGCCACAGTTCCCACCTCACTCAGATCCGCTACACCCGGATCTTCTATCGTACTGTCTTTTTGCGCTACCACACCGATCGATTTGTCAGTTTTGTAGGCGTCATTCACCGCTTTTATAGACTTATCCCGGCCCACCGTAATCGGCAGTACAACACCCGGAAACAATACTGTATTTCGTAATGGTAATAATGCCAGTTCATCGGGAATGTTTTCATCCTCCTGTCCTTCCCCATCTTCGTTCAAAGGGATAATAGGCATGAACTCCATTTCATCTTCCGAATTTCCTAAATAAAATCTGTTCATCTGAGATATTTAAAGCCTCATGAGGACATTCTGTCATACAATCCGGCAAAAGTCCTCTTATTTTTATTTATCCCTATATTGTCAAGTTTAATGCCAAGTGACGCCCTGTCAGGCTCCCTGCACCAGTCCTGTTACAAGACTTAACAAAAAAGCAGCAAAGGGAAAAGTGTTTCCACTTCTCCCTTTGCTGCTTATAAAATATTTTCTGCCGGATCTTAGAAAGATACACCAACGCCCAGCTGAATGCTCTGGTTTTTCCAGTTGCTCGTGCTTACCACGCTGTTTACATCTTTCACGTCGTTGAAGCCAATGATGTAACGGGCACTTATGTTGATGATAGGCAGTTGTAACCATAAACCGGCTACACCTGAAATTTCACCGCCTTTGAAAGCGGTGTTGGCAGCGCCCAGCACTTTCTTATCGCTTACCAGGGCACCAAACTGAGGACCTACCTGCAGTTTCAGGCGAGGGGTTCCCAGATCAATATTGGCTAATAATGGAATGCTGAGATAGTTCAGGTTAATTTTCTTACGGTTATCAGAAGTACTTACACCTTCATAAATATCACTGAACTTGTCGGTAGTTTCAGCTTTGGTGGAAGAGAAGACCAACTCTCCCTGTACGCCAAATCCTTTAACAAGATTTACCTGCGCAAATGCTCCCAGGTGGTAGCCTAATTTGAAGCCATCCTGAAAACCGGTACCATCAAGCTTTCCGAGGTTGGCGCCTCCCTTGATACCGAAGCGCAGCAATTTGGTTTGCGCATTAACAGTTGACACAGTGGTAACAGCAGCGATCAGCACTGCTACGGCGAAGAACAGTTTTTTCATAAAAATTTGTATTGTTAGTAATGGTTAAAATATAGACGTCTCTCCTAAATGATACCCCTATCTTCTAATTACATTTCCGGTAAATACAAATTCCGTGCTATTTGTTAAGAAAATCAAAAACTGTACAGGATGCGGGCAGTGAAATAACTCATAATCCCCTGATCAGTGCCGGTCAACGGCTTAAAAATAGTATAGGCAGGCGCCAGATTCAGATGACCAATAAAGTAAGATATATTCAGTGTAATGTCTGCTGCACGTGGCTCAAAATCGGTATGATCTTTAAAATTCAGTTCCCTGCCCGGATGTGTCATGATCTGCGTCATCTTCGGGGAGCGGGTAATATACTGGAACGCCTTCAGGTTACTGTAATAGTTGGCGGTGCCCAAGGTTAAGTTCAGCGAAGGGGTAAACAGGAACAGGTCTGTACGACTGATTACACCGGAGAAAATAAAAGGATGCCTCACCGCAGCTATGATATTAAAATCGTTGCCCCGCAGGGTTTCTCTTTTAAACATTCCTTCCGATACATCTTTCCCCCAGCCGTAATCCACGCTCAGGCCTGGCTGCAGCCACCATTTACGATAATAAAAGTACGCGAAGAGTTCATTTTTTATAGGGGTCGCCGGCACATCGGTAGAATCAGCAAAGAGATACCGGGTATAGGATATTCCCGTCAGAAAGTTCCTGCTCCTGGTATAGTCATACCCAGCGGTAAGATCCGTTTCAAACCAGGGCTTTTTAACGGAATTGAAAAGATAATAGGCGCTTACGCTGGCATATAAACCACTTTTATGATAATAACTGAGAGAAGGTGCTACAAACGTTTTTAATACGATCGGCAGCTCAAAGTTGGTGACTTTACTACCATAGGCGGGGTTGTTGCCGTAGCCGATGCCAGCCACAACTTCGCTCTTCTGCTGCTTCTGCAGCAAGGAGTCCAGCTGTTGCTCCAGCTCTGCCAACGTTTGTCCCGATGCAATACGGCTACATAACAACAGGAAGGTTAAGAAGTATAGGCGCATGATGTAAAAATACGTCACTGCAAGATAAACGTATTTCAGCATTGTTTAACTCCCTGTCCGTGAATAGGACGAATGAGGGGTTAAACAATGCTTTTCTATCGGTCAGTTCCTGCGCAACCAGCTTACACGAGGTCGATCACCGTAATTTCAGGCAGTATGCCTACCCTGCCCGGGTAGCCTAAAAAGCCAAATCCCCTGTTTACATACAGGAACTGTGTCTTCTTCTTGTATAAACCAGCCCATTCCTTGTAGAAGTACTGGGCAGGGCTCCATTTCAGGCCGGGTATTTCGATACCAAACTGCATCCCGTGGGTATGGCCGGCCAGCATCAGGTCAATATCCGGATATTCTGTACGTACCTGGGCGTCCCAATGGGTAGGATCATGCGACAACAGGATCTTGAAAGGTATCTGCTCCGTGCCCTCATAGGCGCGTTTCAAATCGCCATAGCGGGGGAAACGCTTGATAGCGCTCCAGTTCTCAATACCCAGCAAGGCAATTTTATCGCCGTTACGGTCCAGGATTACGTTTTCATTCATCATCAGCTTCCAGCCCAGCTTTCCGTGCACGGCCTTTAACGCTTCCAGGTTTTCATGCTGCATAGCACTGTAACCATTGGGCGTTTTGTCCGGCCAGGGGAAATAATCGCCGTAATCGTGATTACCCAGTGTAGAATACACGCCCATAGGCGCTTTCACCTGGCTGAACACGTCGATCCATTCGTCCATTTCCACTGCACGGTCGTTTACCAGATCGCCGGTAAACAATACCAGGTCGGGCTTCTGGGCATTGATCATCTTAATGCCTTTCAGCACTGCGTCCCGGTTGGCAAAGCTGCCCGAGTGTATATCTGAGATCTGTACAATCCGCAGTCCTTTAAAGGCTGCGGGCAGCTGGTCGAACTTCAGTTTTACCTTATGGATCCGGTAATTGTATTTATTCGAGAAGCCATACATCAGCGTGCCGAAAAAGGCGCCGCCGGTGATCAGCCCCAGCCGGTTAATGAACTGGGAACGGGACAAACCGCTTACCACGGTGGAGGTATCCGCCACCGGTGCTCCACTGACTTTACGGATAATCCATATCACCCCTCTCCGGACATCGTCTATCAGCAAAAACAGCGTTACCAGGAGCTTGGCTACCACCAGGCCCATGAAAATGGCCATCAGGTACGACTTCAGCGTGGCCGGCCAGTTATGCCAGTTGATATACGGCAGCAGGGCGATCATGATCACGCAAATGGCAGATACTGCCCAGTAAACGGAATAGGTAACGTTCCTCACCCTTGGAGCAGACATATACACCATGGCCCTGACGGCCTGGAAAACATATAAATCCAGCAAAAGGAGGAAAACAATGAGTATAACGGAATTAAGTCCGGGTCGCATTATAAAAATTTAATATAGATATATAATAATTAAGCAATTTAATACAAGTAATCGGGTCCGAAAAGTTAAAACGGGATCGACGTAATATACCAGACGTATAACAACGCGAAGAATTGTATGTTTTATTTTTTTTATTCAGTAGGAGGAACAGTACATTTGCTGGCTGACCGGTAAACAATAGATAATTTTAATATTTTAATAATGTATTAATCTTACCCCTGCTGAAACTGGTTTAAAATTAACCTGTTAACGGATAACGGACCCTGTTCTGCGAACAGTTTGTGTATAAATAAATATACTGCAGCACCCGAATTTTACCTAATCGTTGTATTTTTGTCCGATTAGGCTACTTTTAATTGCGCTACTTTTAAATATAAGGTGTAGATTAATTACGAATTACGGAAGGTATATCCTTTCGGTATGATGTCGTGATTTGTTCAAATGGATTGATTATGAAGTATACTTGCTACGGACATTCCTGTTTTGCAGTGGAAATAAAAGGTAAAAAAATTCTTTTTGATCCTTTTATCACACATAATGAATTGGCGGCTAAAGTAGACATCCATGCCATAACGGCGGATTATATTTTTGTTTCCCACGGACATGAGGACCACACGGCCGACCTGGTGGATCTGGCAAAAAGGACCAATGCAACAGTGGTATCCAATTATGAAATTGTGACCTGGGCGGGTAAACAGGGAATAGAAAAGTTGCACCCGATGAATACCGGCGGTAAATGGAAATTCGACTTCGGTACTGTAAAATGCGTGGTAGCACAACATTCCAGCAGTTTACCGGATGGCACCTACGGTGGCAACCCGATGGGCTTTATTTTCATGACGGAAGAAGCGAACTTTTACTATGCCGGCGATACCGCACTGACCGTGGATATGGAACTGATCCCGGCCATCACTTCCCTGGATTTTGCCGTGCTGCCTATCGGCGACAATTTCACAATGGGTATTGAAGATGCCATCGCAGCTGCAGAGATGATTGAATGCCAGAAAATAATCGGAGTACACTATAATACGTTCGGCTATGTTAAGATCGATACCGACGAAGCAAAGATGTTGTTTATTGATGCCGGGCTTGAGCTGTTACTGCCTGAAATAGGTAGTACCATAGAGGTTTAGGGAAGAAGTGATCATCGCTGATTTATCCTTTATCCTATAAATAACCTTTGAATTTTTAAATTACACAATGGCTAGAATAATCGCAATCGCTAACCAGAAAGGTGGCGTAGGAAAAACTACAAGTGCAATAAACCTGGCAAGCAGCCTGGCTGTGCTGGAATTTAAGACACTGCTCGTAGACGCCGATCCGCAGGCTAACAGCACCACAGGGCTGGGTTTCGACCTGCGCAATGTGCAGCAGAGCTTGTACGATTGTATGGTGAATGATGTGCAGGCCAAAGATGTGATCCTGGAATCTGATACCCCTAACCTGAAGGTATTACCTTCTCATATAGACCTGGTAGGTGCTGAACTGGAACTCATCAATCACCCCAGCAGGGAAAGAGTGATGAAACAGGTGATTGATTCTGTAGCAGCTGACTATGATTTTGTAATCGTTGACTGCTCCCCTTCCCTCGGCCTTATCACCGTAAATGCCCTCGTGGCTTCCAATTCCGTGATCATCCCCGTACAATGTGAATTCTTTGCACTGGAAGGTCTCGGTAAACTGCTCAACACCATCAAAATTGTACAAAGCCGCCTGAATATAGAACTGGAAATTGAAGGTATCCTGATGACCATGTACGATGGCCGTCTCCGCCTCAGTAACCAGGTAGTGGATGAAGTAAAACAACACTTTGAAGAAAGCGTGTTTAACACCATCATCCACCGCAACACCAAACTGGGAGAGGCTCCCAGCTTCGGCAAATCCGTGATTATGTATGATGCTGCCAGCACAGGTGCAATCAATTACCTGAACCTGGCCAAGGAAATCCTGCAGAAACATAACTTCACTAAAATTAAATCCAAAGACAAAATCCTAGCTATAAACGATGACCAATCCAAGTAAGAAAGAGGCATTGGGTAAAGGCATCCGCTCTCTGCTTCAGAATATGGACACAGACCTGAAGCAAACTGCCAGCGCCCTCGGTGATAAAGTGGTAGCCGCTGCTACCGGTATTGAACGTATATCACTCGATCTGATTGCAACCAATCCGAAACAGCCGCGTCGTGACTTTGATGAGGTTTCTTTACAGGAGCTAAGCCAGTCTATCAAACTCCACGACGTTATTCAACCCATCACCGTTTCCCGCATCAGCGCGAAAAAATTCCAGCTGATCGCCGGTGAAAGACGTCTGAGAGCCAGTAAACTCGCCGGTCTTAAAGATATTCCCGCGTATATCCGCCAGGTCAACGACCAGGAACTCCTGGAACTCGCCCTGCTGGAGAACCTTCAACGAGAAAACCTCAATGCTATTGAGGTTGGTCTCAGCTACAAACGCCTCATGGATGAGTGCAGCCTCACTCAGGAACAGGTGGCTGACCGCATGGGCAAAGAAAGAAGTACCGTCACCAACTATATCCGCCTCCTCAAACTGCCACCGGATATCCAGGTAGCAGTAAGAAACGGTCAACTCAGCATGGGACATGCCCGCGTGCTTACCGGTGTTGAAAACGTGGAAAACCAACTCTTCCTGTACAACGAAATCCTGAAAAATGGCTTATCGGTAAGACAAACGGAAGAACTGGCCCGCAACATCAATCAGGCCGATAAAAATCAACAGCAGAAAGCTGCCAAAGCCAAACTGGCGCCTGCATTCCTGAAAATACAGGACAAACTTGCTACCCACTTTTCTACCAAAGTAAAACTGGATAGGAATAAAAGCGGTAAAGGCAGCATCTTAATTGAATTCTATTCGGATGAAGAGCTGGATAGTATCCTGGAAAAAATAGATATATACGGTGGCTAATAAGGCTCAATACATATTTCATTCACTACGATACATTTTCTTGTTTTTAACGGCAGCAGCGGTAGCAATACCAGCACATGCGCAGCAGGATACCCTGCGCCCTGTCGCCAAAACAATGGATACGATTATCCGGCCTACACCAGCACCCGGCACCGATACGGTGAAAGCCGCCAACAGCGCCCTCTTTACAGATTCGGCTTATGTGCCGGATTCCAAACTGCCCCATAGCCCGCGCAAAGCGGCCCTCTATTCGGCAGTAGTACCCGGCCTCGGACAGGCATACAATAAAGAATACTGGAAAATTCCGCTGGCATACGCTGCCATCGGCACTTGTACCTACTTCTTTATTGATAATATGAAAACATACAAAATGTACCGCGATGCCTACCGCCTCCGCGTAGACGGCAACCCGGATACCAAAGATACCAATCCTAAAACGGCTCCGTTTGATGATGAAGCCATCAAAGGCGCCAGGGACCAGTTCCGGCAATATGTGGATTATTCCGTACTGTTCTTTGTACTCGCCTACGGGATAAATATTATTGATGCTACCGTGTTTGCGCACCTGCGTAACTTCGATATGTCGGATGATCTCAGTATGCGCGTTTCGCCTACCATCATCAACAACCGTACACTGGGTCTCAGCCTCAATATCTCTATCGGGGGCAAAAAGGCTAAAAGCAACCGGTACTTCGCCGGCCGCTGATTACCACTAAACCATCAACTTTAAATACAACTAGCAAGGGTCATGAAAATAGCGCTCATCGGATATGGTAAAATGGGACAGGCAATAGATGCTATTGCTACCGCCAAAGGACACGAAGTGATACTCCGTATTGATCTCAACAGCAAACACCTGCTGGAAAAGGAACACCTCGGCCAGGCAGATGTAGCCATCGAATTTACCACACCTGAAACAGCCTACCACAATGTGCTGAAATGCTTCGATGCCAACGTGCCCGTTGTATGCGGTACCACCGGCTGGCTCGACAAACTCCCGGAAATAAAAGCTATCTGCCTGGAGAAAAAACAGGCCTTCCTTCATGCTACCAATTTCAGCATCGGGGTAAATATCTTCTTTGAAGTGAATAAGAAACTGGCCGAACTCATGGCCGGTCAGCCACAATACGGTGTAAGCATGGAAGAAATCCACCACACCCATAAAAAAGATGCCCCAAGCGGTACTGCCCTCACACTGGCAGAACAACTGATGGCATCCGTTACCCGCAAAACCAGCTGGGTAAATGAAGAAAGCAATCAACCTGAAATCCTCCCGATCATCTCTAAAAGAATTGATCCGGCGCCAGGTACACATACCATCAATTACACTTCTCCCATCGATGATATTACGATCACGCACACTGCTCATTCCCGCGAAGGATTTGCAGCCGGCGCAGTAGTAGCGGCAGAATGGATCAAAGGCAAAACCGGCGTGTTTACCATGCGGGATGTATTGAACCTGGGCTAGTCGTCAGCTACCTGCTTTTAGCCACCGGACACACTCCGGCGGCTAAAAGCCAGCCACTAACTGCTGGCAGCTAAAAACTGCTTATCTTTGCAGGAATATAAAGTGTGCACCGCACTATTAGTTCATCCGTGGAGGGATGCAAATCAGTCAGTATGTTATCGAAAAAAACACAATACGCATTTCACGCATTAGTACACCTGGCAGAGAATGTAGATAAAGGCCCCATCCTGATATCTGAAATCGCCCAGGAAAAAAATATCTCTATCAAATTCCTCGAAAACATTTTGCTGGAATTGAAGAATGCCGGTATCCTCGGCAGTAAAAAAGGAAAAGGCGGAGGCTATTACCTCATGCGACCTCCCAAAGAGATCGCACTGGCCAAGATCATCCGCCTGCTGGATGGTCCCATTGCCCTCCTCCCTTGCGTGAGCCTCAACTACTACGAACGCTGCGAAAATTGCCGTGATGAAGCCGTTTGCGGCCTCAACGAAGTAATGGGACGGGTAAGAGACTCTGCGCTTAAAATACTGGAAAACAAGACGTTGAAAGATATTCTGACCCGAAATAACTAATGAAGGGTTCAACTTTCTAAAGCCGGCCATCGTGCCGGCTTTAGTCTTTATAATAGCAGATCTCCTGATCAGGGGTATCCCCAAACCGTTTTCCCCAACCACCAGTAAACCTTACCTGACAACTTCGTATTCCCTGTTCAACATTAATTCCCGCCACTACAGCCACTTCCAGGGAAAGAAATAATTTTTTGCCTATTTAGTCTATCTTTTTTATAGGTTTTATGTATTTTTGTTAGAGGAGTAGCCGTAATTACTCCGCTGGCACTAGACAAATCAATCAATAAGGAAGATCTACATGACAGACATTACCACCGCGCTGGTCAACAAACCGGTAGAGGAGGCCATACAGTATCTGCTGGAACAATACCCCGGCGCTGTCGCATTCTCCACCTCTTTTGGCCAGGAAGACCAGGTAATATCAGATATTATCTGGCGTAACCACTTGCCGGTTAGAGTTTTTACCCTGGATACGGGCCGCCTCTTTCAGGAAACATACGATGTAATGGACCTTACTATGGCCCGTTATAAACAACCTGTAGAAGTATATTACCCGGACACCACCGCTGTAGAAAAACTGGTGACTACCAAAGGCCCCAACAGCTTTTACGAATCCGTAGAAAACCGCAAGGAATGTTGTGGCATCCGCAAAATTGTTCCCCTCAACAGGGCCCTCGAAGGTGTTAAAGTATGGATCACAGGCCTCCGGGCAGAACAATCCGAAAACCGCCAGGGCATGGAAACCCTCGAATGGGACGAACATCGCCACCTGTACAAGTATAACCCGCTGATCCACTGGGGCTACGACGAAGTACTGGCCTACCTGGAACAACATAAGGTTCCCTATAACAAACTACACGACAAAGGCTTT
Source organism: Chitinophaga arvensicola (assembly GCF_900110835.1). Classification (GTDB taxonomy): domain Bacteria; phylum Bacteroidota; class Bacteroidia; order Chitinophagales; family Chitinophagaceae; genus Chitinophaga; species Chitinophaga arvensicola. Next base: position 2,467,481 of record NZ_FOJG01000001.1, on the reverse strand, counting down.
ATCAGCATCGGCTGCGCCCCGTGTACAAGAGCTATAGAACCAGGAGAAAATCCCCGCGCCGGCCGATGGTGGTGGGAACAGTCGCAAAAAGAATGCGGCCTCCACGGATAAGCAAATTAAAGACATCAGCTTTTTAGTATAAATTATTATAGTCCATGACTAATCAGATAAATTGGGAATTTCCTCAGGCACTGGAAGATGAAGCAATTTACATACTCCGTGAAACGGTAGCACAGTTCGAAAAGCCGGTACTGCTGTTCTCCGGTGGCAAGGATTCTATTACCCTTGTACGACTGGCACAGAAAGCTTTTTATCCCGGTAAAATCCCCTTCCCTTTATTACATGTGGACACCGGCCATAACTTCCCCGAAACCATCGCGTTCCGCGACTGGCTCGTGAATACACTCGGACTGGATATTATCGTGAGAAACGTACAGGACAGTATTGACCAGGGAAAAGTGCAGGAAGAAACCGGTAAATACGCCAGCAGAAACGCACTCCAAACCGTTACCCTCCTCGATGCCATCGAAGAAGGTAAGTTCGATGCCTGCATCGGCGGCGCCCGCAGAGATGAAGAAAAAGCCCGCGCCAAAGAAAGAATTTTCTCCGTAAGAGATGAGTTCGGTCAGTGGAACGCCAAAATGCAACGTCCCGAACTGTTCGATATCCTCAACGGTAAAATCAATATAGGAGAAAACGTCAGGGTATTCCCCATCTCAAACTGGACAGAACTCGATGTATGGAATTATATCGTGCGTGAAAAACTCGAAATTCCAACTATCTACTTCTCCCACGAAAGAGAAATCATCGAGCGCGATGGACTCTACTGGCCTTACTCAGAGTACCTCAATACCACTGCCGACGAAGTGCCTTTCCGCCAGAAAGTACGCTTCCGTACCGTAGGCGATATGACCTGTACCGCTGCCGTATTATCAGAAGCAGATAAACTGGAAGATATCATCGCAGAAATCATGGAAGCCAAGATCTCCGAACGCGGCGCACGTATCGATGATAAGCGCTCCGAAGCCGCCATGGAAAAGAGAAAACAGGCCGGTTATTTCTAGCAGATACCCATCCCTGACTATTTAGATAACTCAATTGAACACTTCTTTTAACGGCCCGCCGCTAAAAGCTAAAAATAAAAAATAATGGAGGTTTTACGTATAGCCACTTCCGGTAGTGTAGACGATGGTAAAAGTACCTTGATAGGTCGTTTATTATACGATACCAATTCTATTCCACAAGATAAAATGGAAGCGCTCCACGCCGCCAGCAAGCGCAAAGGACTCGATTTTACGGATCTGTCCCTGCTCACCGATGGCCTCGTAGCAGAAAGAGAACAAGGGATCACCATTGATGTGGCACACATCTACTTCTCCACACCTACCCGCAAATACATCATTGCCGATACCCCCGGGCATATCGAATATACCCGTAACATGGTAACCGGCGCTTCCAACGCACAGGTATCGCTGATCCTGATCGATGCCCGCAGAGGTATTGTGGAACAAACACACCGTCACTTCTTTATCGCTAACCTCCTCCGTATTCCTTACCTGGTGGTATGCGTAAATAAAATGGACCTCGTAGATTACAGCGAAGCCCGCTTTAACCAGATAGTGGAAGATTTCCAGCAAATGCTCGCTAATGCCGGATACAAAGGACAGGAAGTAAAATTCATTCCCATCTCCTCCCTGTATGGCGAAAATGTGGCTACCCGCACTGGTGCTATCAACTGGTACAACGGCAGCACCCTGCTGGAATACCTGGAACAGGTATCGTTCGATCATGAAGACCGTAACCATCCTGCCCGTTTCCCGATTCAAAGCGTGATCCGCCCCAGAACAACCGAATACCACGACTTCCGTGGCTTTGCCGGTAAAGTGGCCAGCGGTCATTTCAATGTAGGCGATGAAGTGGTATCCCTGCCCTCCGGACAGAAGAGCCGCATCAAAACCATCGAACAATTCGAAAAGCAACTAACGGTAGCGCATGCACGTGAAAGCGTGGTGATCACCCTCGAAGGCGAAATAGACAGCAGTCGCGGTAACATGCTGGTAAAAACAGATGAATTACCCGCACAACTGAAAGAAATCAGCGCCAACATCTGCTGGATGGATCAGCTGCCGCTTACTTCCGGTAAAACCTATCTCCTGCAACACGGTGTAAACCGTGTAAAAGCTAAGGTGCAGCAGATCAACTACGTGACCGACGTAACCAATCATACGCAGGTAGCAGATAAAACGTCTATGGGATTGAATGATATTGGCCGCATTTCCTTGAAAACAGCTGCGCCGGTATTTGCAGATCCTTACAAAAACAATCCTGCCAACGGCGCTTTTATACTCATCGATGAGTATAACAATACGACTGTAGCAGTGGGTTTCATTGAATAGTATCACATCTCACTATAAAAAAAGCAGCGGAGGGTAAATACCTTCCGCTGCTTTTTTTATGTAGATAATTGTTTAGATATTTTTCAGCATATCCACGGTCATGGCAGCCAGATCAAACTCCGGCTTCCAGCCCCAGTCGTTGCGCGCCTGGCTGTCGTCGATACTGTTAGGCCAGCCATCTGCAATCTGCTGACGGTAATCCGGCTCATATGCCATCGTGAAACCAGGGATATGTTTTTTAATTTCTGCGCCGATCTCTTTCGGAGAAAAGCTCATAGCACCCAGGTTATAGGCAGAACGTACTGCAATTTTAGAGGCATCTGCTTCCATCAGTTCAATGGTAGCGCGGATCGCATCCGGCATGTACATCATGGGCAGGTAAGTATCTTCAGAAAGGAAACTGGTATATTTTCCGTGCTCTTTTGCTTCGTGGAAAATTTCAATGGCGTAATCAGTAGTACCACCGCCTGGTGCTGATTTATAGCTGATCAACCCGGGGTAACGCAGGCTTCTTACATCCACTCCGAAGCGGTGGTTGTAATATTCGCACCAGCGCTCACCGGCAAACTTGCTGATACCATAAATCGTGGTAGGCTCAATCACAGTGTGCTGCGGCGTTTCCTGCGCAGGGGAATTAGGTCCGAATACTGCAATGGAACTTGGCCAGTATATTTTATCGAGATTCTCTTCTTTCGCAATATCCAGTACGTTCAGCAGGCTTTGCATATTGATATGCCAGGCCAGTAAAGGATTTTTTTCACCGGTGGCAGACAGGATCGCCGCCAGCAGATAGATCTGGGTGATATTGTGACGGATCACCAATACGTGCAGCATCTCCTTGTTCATCACATCCAGCGATACGTAAGGACCGGTACCTTTCAACAGATCATGCTCTTCACGCAGATCCGAGGCCAGCACGTTTGTGTCTCCATACATCTTTCTTAAGGCCAGGGTCAGCTCCACGCCAATTTGTCCGCAGGCGCCAATAACCAGTATCTTATCTTTCTTCATACAAAAATATAATTGTAAGCTATTTTTTAAATCGGACCGTAATATTAACGGGTTCGCCGCTATTTCCACTCATGACTCCCCTGCGCATGACAATGCTATAACAATAAAAATAACGCCGGGTGATGCACATGGTTTTCGGATTACAATATTATGACAATTGCCGGTATTACGATGCTTTGATCCGCCGCCTTTGCCGGATAATGACTATCTTTGCACCTTCTATTAAATGACCCAATTTTTTCAAGATATGAAGCACTTAAAATCTTTATTCAAGGAACAATACAACCCGGAAAATTTCTTCCTGATTGCTGGTCCCTGTGTGATTGAAGAAGAAGAAATCCTGATGGAAGTAGCGGAGAAAGTTACTACGATCTGTAAAAAATTAGCTATCCCTTATATCTTCAAAGCCTCTTACCGTAAAGCCAACCGTACCAGCGTACATTCCTTTACCGGTATAGGTGATGTGGAAGGACTGGAACTGTTACAGAAGATCGGTAAAACGTTTAATGTACCAGTGACCTCAGATATTCACTCTGCCGCAGAAGCAGCCATGGCTGCCGCTTACGTAGATGTGTTACAGATCCCTGCTTTCCTCTGCCGTCAGACAGATATCCTGCTGGCTGCCGCAGAAACCGGCAAAGTAGTAAATGTAAAGAAAGGTCAGTTCCTCAGCGGAGAGTCCATGAAATTTGCAGTGGAAAAGATCAAGGGCGCAGGCAATGATCATATTATCCTCACCGAACGTGGTACCACCTTTGGTTACCAGGACCTCGTAGTGGATTATCGCAATATTCCCATCATGAAACACCTGGGCGAGCCAGTGGTAATGGATTGCACGCACTCCTTACAACAGCCCAACCAGACCAGCGGCGTTACCGGTGGTAACCCGCAGATGATCAGCACCATTGCCAGGGCTGCTATTGCTACCGGTGCAGATGGCCTGTTCATCGAAACACATCCGGATCCATCCAAAGCAAAATCTGATGGCGCCAACATGTTACGCCTCGATTTGCTGGAACCATTGCTGGAACAACTGGTGGAAATCCGCCAGGTAGTGAGAAAATTCTAATCTTACCCGCTATCATAAAAAGCTATTACTTCCATACGGAGGTAATAGCTTTTTGCTTTTCCGGCTTTCCCGTTTTTTCTGTAAATTCATGAAACACATAAACTCAGCTCACTATGATTAATATCCACGAATTAAAATCAGGTGATACCGTTATCACAAACTACGGCGGGGCGGAAAAAGAGGGAAAAATTTTACAGGTAGATCATGAAGACAAAAAGGTACTGGTGGCTACAGATGAAAGTGAGTACTGGTACGACCTTGACAACCTGTTGCCCGTGCATCTGACCGAAGCCACGCTGCTGAAGTTACAGTTTCATAAAGACGAGGCCGCATCGTCTCCCGCAGGTGGGTCGTTGTATGTGAGAGGCCCCTTTTCAGTCCGTTGGTTTGATGAAGGACATAAGCCGTTACTGCAGCTGCATTACCGCGATGAAACCCGGGCGCTGAACGAGCCGATTACACTCAATGAACTACAGAATCATTATCATGCCATGACGCTTTATCATCTGGAATAAAGCCCATAAACAGAAAGGCTGACCTAAAGCAGGTCAGCCTTTCTTATCTGTTAGCTGTTTTTTATCTTATCAAAGTAATGTTACCCTTAAATTCAAAACTTTCCCCACTTTCACAGATCGTTTTCAGTGAATAAATGTAGGTGCCGATAGGCGCCACTTGTCCCCTGTTTTTCCCGTCCCAGCCGGAGCCTGGCACATTTATCGGGAAGTGCCTGTTTTCAAACACGAGTGTTCCCCAACGGTCGTAGATCCGCAGATATTCAATTTCTTTTACGCCTCTTCCTTTAGGATAGCAATATTCGTTTTGCCCGTCATTATTTGGTGTAAAGGCATTGGGCATAAATACAGCGCCCTGGCTGCAGGTAATGTGTATCACAATATCGTCGGAGGCCTTGCACCCAAAGCGGTTCTCTACTTCCAGCAGGTAACGGGTAGTAATATTGGGAGTGGCCTGCACCGAACGACAACTGCTGCAATCCAGGTACTCGGCCGGTGACCAGGTCCAGCGGACAACATCGTTGCTGACAGCACCACCCAGGGTAACGGGTACGCTGGCCATTGCCTGCATATCTGCGCCAAGACTCACCGTAGGCCTGGGATGCAGTTGTACCTGCAGCGAGGTGTTTTCGGAAAAACATCCATCTTTATCATACCCGGTTACCTTGTAAACATAGGTACCTGCATTGTTCAACGTGGCGGTTGGCACGGCAGAACTGGTATTGTCGAGTCCCGGTCCTTCCCACTGGTAGCTATCTGCGCCGGTTACCCACAACGGGAGCTTGTCACCCAAACAAAGTGCAGTATCAGGCGTCGCTTTTACCGTAAAGGGTTGTACCACCCTTACATTTACAGCAGCCGTATTGATACAGCCATTGTTGTCGGTTACCTTTACCAGGTAATCGGTAGTGGTAGCCGGACTGGCCTGGGGATTTGCAATGGCCGGGTTACTCAGCCCTGCCGCTGGCGTCCATTCATATTGCGCACCGCCGCTGGCCTGCAGCATGGTCGTATTTCCCTGACAGATAAATTCGCTGAAAGAAGTAGCCCTGGCATCTGGTAGCGGCAGGATATTGATCATATGATGCGCAGTGTCTGTACAACCATCTTTGCTGGTAACAGTCAGGGTAACATCTTTATTACCCGGAACAACAAATGCGTGATCTGCAGGTAATTGTTTGTCGTCCGTTCCGCTATCACCGAAATTCCACTTCCAGGTAGCTGCGGTCATGCCCGTACTGTTTCCTTTAAAGCCGACAGGCATGTCTTTACAGGCTTTATCCGGCCCCGTAATGGACGCTACCGGCGCCGGATATACGACCACCGTTGCCGACACCGTTTTTTCGCACAGATAGGCGGTAGTAGTGGTTAAGCTGAATTCATAAGTACCCGGTTTATCCAGGTAAAACTTTGGCGTGGCTGTATTGGCCCCCGTTGCCCTCACAGAAGGGTCATAGGTCCATTTGTAGGTAGACGGCATACCGAGGCTCATGGCCTGACTGGTAAATACCGGTGCAAAAGTGAGTTCACCTTTACCGCAGATCTGCGTGGCCGAAGGATTTAATTTCACATCGAGTTGATCAATAACGATCGGCGACGCCAGGAAAGCAACGCCCTTGCAGCCTTGTTTGTCTGTTAATAACAGGCGGGGATTGTATATTCCCGGGGTCTTAAAGAGATGCGTGATCACTGTATCCTTTGATTCCTGGATGATCCCATCTGTAAAATCCCAGTTGAAAGTAGCTGCGCTGGAATTAACAATGTTAAACACCACTTCTTTTTCCAGGCAGCCGCCCTGTGTACTGGGCGTTATCTCCGCAGAAGGCCCGGTTACTGTAATCAGTTCTTCTGCCTGGTCTTCCGCACCGGTTTCTCCTTTTACTTTTAAAGTCACTTTATATTTACCAGCCAGTATGTAGGTATGCATTGGGTTAGTTTGATCTGAGGTACTGCCATCGCCAAAATCCCATGCAGAACTGATATAGTTGAACGATTTATTGGTAAAGCGGAACACCATGGGTGCGCAACTGCCACCATCAACAAAGGAGGAAGTATAGGTAAATGCGGCGCCCGTCTTTGCTACCTTGATCTGTTGTGAAGTGGTATCTGTACAACCGTTGCTGTCGGTGATGATTAAGGTTACAGTATACAGGCCTGGAGTTGGATAATTCACAACAGGATTATCAGAATTGGAAACAGTAGTGCCATTTCCAAAATCCCAGGAGGTAGTGGCAATCTTTCCTCCCACCTCAACAGAGCGATTGGTAAATCTCACATTGGCACCGGGTTGCACGATGTTTTTATCGGCGGTAAAAGCGGCATTGGGGCCATTTACCTGTATTTTTTTTCCGGAGAAAACATTCGTGCAGCCTTCTTTATTAGTCACTCGCAGCACCGGATAAAATAATCCGGCCGTATAGTAGGTATGTGTGAAAGGTGGAGCGGTGAATGTTTTCACCGGTGTACCATCGCCAAAATCCCACTCCCATTTTACAATATTGCTGCTGTAGGTAAGATCTGTAGCATCTGTAAACGTAACCACTGTTCCACGGCATTGCACCTGAGGTGGTGTGTTGTAGCCTGCCAGCGGGCCGCGCACCTGTATATTCACAATATTACTGCTGTCGATACATCCTACCCTGTTCACAGCCAGCAGCTGTAAAGCCTGCTTACCGGGTGCCAGGTTGCTAAAGCGATAAGTGGTTTGTGTACTATCTGGCCAGGCTTTTCCATTTACCCGCCAGGCAAAGCTATTGGCAACATAAATATCCGGATCATACTTGCTGGCCGTTGCGGTAATAATATCGCTGCTGCACAAGGTGTTTTTATCTGCCGTGATGGTCACCGGAGAAGCCGCAATCATATCTGCTGTTCTTACCAGCACTGTGGTACAGCCACCGTATGTAATCGTAAGACGTACCTGGTATTTTCCGGTACGGGAATATTTGTGGGTAAGCCTGGCCACACGGGTGGTGTAGGAGGTATCTGTACCATCGCCCCATTCCCATTTCCAGGAAGTGGCCTGGGTAGAATTTTCTATGAAAGTGGCGGTAAGCCGGTTATTACAGTCGGGGTTAAGAATACTAAAACGGGGAAAAGGATCGATGGCCTTTATGTATTGCGGTTTGAGGAGCGTATTACTACAGGTACCGTTCCACACCGTCAGTTTAATATCATAGGTTCCCGGGTTGCTGTAGGCATGTTTGGGCGTGGGTGTATTCCCCTCGCTGGTAGTGTTATCACCGAAATCCCATAGCCATTTATCTCCTACGTCCGACAGATCTTTAAAGCTCACCACGGTATTGCCGCAGACCTGTGGAATATCCGGCGAAGAAAAATCTATGACAGGCTTTTTAAACACGGTGATATCCGGATTACATTTCACGGTTCCTTTACATCCGCTGGCTGTAGTATATGTGAGGCTTACGGAGTAAGTGCCGGCTTTCGGGTAAGCATGTGAAGGATTGGCTGCGGCAGATCGGGGCGAGCCATCGCCGAAATCCCATTCATAAGAACTGATGGCGTCACTGCTGTTACTGGTGGCGCTGAAACCGGGCGTAATTCCTTCACAGCCACTGGCGCCATTTGCAGTGGCTGTAATAATCGTTTGTACCACCTGGATATCTGCTTCACTGCTGGTGCCGCAGCCGGCCGCATTGGCGGTAGTCAGCCGGACTTTATACAATCCCGGGGCAGCGTAACTGTGCGCCGGAGCTTTTTCTCCGGATGTTTGCTGATCACCAAAATCCCATAGCCAGCTGGCAGCGCCGGTAGCGTTATCATTGAAATGAACGATGGCCGGCAAACTGCACACGGGTTTGTTGTCGCTGCTGATACTGGCTGTTGGCGACGTATTGACGGTCACCAGTTTTTCTACTACCTGCGTACACTTCCCGTAGGTGGCGGTCAATTTTACTTTCAAAGGCCCGGCTGCAGCGGGTAGGTATACTACTGTTGCATTATTTCCGCCATAGGGCTGGCCGTTGAATTCCCAGCTGTAGTTATCTGCATTGATGCCTGATAAAACAGCCTTAAAAATGTTGCCGGTGCCGGTACATACGGGGGCGGGCAATGCTATGTCTGTGCTATAATTAGCGATATTGATATCGCTGATGGTTTTGGTGGCGGAACATCCGAGGTCATTTGTTACGTTCAGTGTAATGGCATGTTTACCTGGGGTGGTAAAAGTATGTTTACCCGGATCCTTTTCGGTGGAGGTAGTGCCATCGTCAAATGTCCACAGGTAGCTGAGTTTGCCACCGCCAACAGAAGTATTGGTGATCGTAACGTCTGCAGGCGCCTGGCAAAGCGTTTTATCTGCCACTATAAAATCGGCGATAATAGGTGCCTGTGCTTCCACGGCGCTATCTACCCGTGCAAAATTGGTACACCCGTTACTGTTGGTAACAGTGAGGGTGATGGCATATTTACCGGCTTTATTGAAAGTGTGGGCAATGGTGTTGCCGCTGCCGATGAACCCATCGCCAAAATCCCAGGTAACTTTAGCAATGGTACCGCTACCGGGATCAGACCCGTCAGTGAAAGTGGTGGTAAAAGGGGTGCAACCGGCAGGGGGTATGGCATTGAATTTCACGGCAGGCTTCTTCCATACATTGATGTAGTTTTCTTTTACAATGGTATTGGAAGCGCCGGAGGCATCGGTTACGGTCAGTTTTACGGTATAACTTCCTCCGGTTACGTAAGAAGCGCTGGGATGTTGTTCCCGGGAAGTAAATCCATTTCCCAGGTCCCATTGCCAGGATACGGGATTACCGGTGGATTGATCAGTAAAGTTGGTGACCAGCAGGCCACAGGCGCTGGTGTTGGTGGCAGAGAAAGCGGCTTTCAGTTGTGCCCTGGCAGGAAATGCCATTACACAGCATAGAATAGCAACGATATTGCTCTTTGCAGATACGGTAAGGTTCATCGTTTTTTCGGATACGGATACGGTTACGGACTCTCGATAAGATTGGGGATCAAAGTACAATTTTATACCCAATAGCCAAAAAATTGATCTAGTGGCTCAGATTAATTTTTGAAAACATGTAAATGGAAGGAAATGTTCGCTGGTTTTGTTGGGGTCAGCTTAATATTATGCGTTATAAATAGCGTAAAGGGTTTCTCCGGGCATTCTGGATATAATTTTTCATATTAACCCAGAACGCAAGAATCATGTAAACAATGAGTGGGGAACCCATTGTCAGGAAAGTGGCATAGATGAAAAAGATGCGTATGCGGGATGTGGCTACCCCGAGTTTATCTCCAATAGCGGCACATACACCGAACGCTTTCCATTCCACAAAGTCTTTAATCCGGTTCATAGATCAAATTTATCAAATTCCGGCTGGAAAAACAAGCAAAAAACAGCGAATGCCGGTATTCCCTCCAGTACCTTGAATATCAGCATCTTTGCCGCCCTGCCGGTTTTCTGTGCATGAGAAAGCCAGCAAAAGCAGGGCAGATAAATTTAATATATCATTTTTTGATAATTTTTCGGGAAGATAAAAAGGGCATATTTCCGGCTGCTGTCCGGAATTTAAGGAACTGTTAAAGTACAGGAAGTTTATGCACAGTTGGCTAGATGTTAAGTATTTAATTTAAAAACTTGTTGTTTTTAGTTAATTTTGCGGACGATTTTTAACCGCTCTTAAATTATTTTTTTCCCATGGTGTTTGATATTGACATGATTAAAAAAGTGTATGCGGCACTCCCGGGTAAGGTGGAAGCAACCCGTAAAATGTTAGGTCGCCCGCTCACACTTGCCGAGAAGATTTTGTACGCTCACTTGTATGCACCGACTACCACGCCTTACGAAAGAGGCAAATCCTATGTTGAATTTGCTCCAGATCGCGTAGCTATGCAGGATGCAACTGCCCAGATGGCATTGCTCCAGTTTATGACGTGCGGCCGCGATAAAGTTGCGGTTCCATCCACTGTTCACTGTGATCACCTCATTCAGGCTAAAGTAGGCGCTACACAAGATCTGGCAACTGCTATTGACACCAATAAAGAAGTTTACGATTTCCTTTCCTCAATTTCTGATAAATACGGCATTGGTTTCTGGAAACCAGGCGCTGGTATCATTCACCAGGTAGTGCTGGAAAACTACGCGTTCCCAGGTGGTATGATGATCGGTACTGACTCCCACACCCCTAATGCCGGCGGTTTAGGCATGGTGGCGATTGGTGTTGGTGGTGCTGATGCGGTAGACGTAATGGCTGGTTTACCATGGGAGCTGAAAATGCCGAAACTGATCGGTGTGAAGCTGACTGGTAAAATGAGTGGCTGGACTTCTGCCAAAGACATTATCCTGAAAGTGGCGGGTATCCTCACCGTAAAAGGTGGTACCGGCGCTATCGTGGAATACTTTGGTGAAGGTGCCGATAGCTTCAGCGCTACCGGTAAAGGTACTATCTGTAACATGGGTGCTGAAATCGGTGCTACCTGCTCCCTTTTCGCTTACGATACCAAAATGGCGGATTACCTGAAAGTAACCGGCAGAACAGAAGTAGCTGCCCTGGCAGACGAAGTAAAAGAACACCTGCGTCCGGATGCGGAAGTATACGCAGATCCTACCAAATACTACGACCAGGTAATTGAAATCAACCTGGACGAACTGGAACCATATGTAAATGGTCCGTTCACTCCGGATCTGGCATGGCCTATTTCCAAATTTGCCCAGGCTGTTAAAGAAAACAACTGGCCGGAAAAACTGGATGTAGCCCTGATCGGTTCCTGCACCAACTCTTCCTATGAAGATATTTCCCGCTCTGCGTCTCTCGCTCAACAGGCGATCGACAAACAGCTGGATATGAAATCTGAATATACCATCACTCCAGGTTCTGAAGTAGTACGCTACACCATCGAAAGAGATGGCCTGCTGAACACTTTCGACCAGGTAGGCGGTGTAGTACTGGCAAATGCCTGCGGTCCGTGTATCGGTCAATGGGCCCGTCACATCGACGATCCTAACCGCAAAAACTCCATCATCACTTCCTTCAACCGTAACTTCGCGAAGAGAAATGATGGTTACGCTTCTACCCACGCTTTCGTAGCTTCTCCGGAAATCGTTACTGCGCTGGCTATTGCAGGTGATCTTACCTTCAACCCGCTGACCGATAAACTGAAGAACAAAAATGGCGAAGAAGTAATGCTGGATGAACCCGTAGGTTATGAACTGCCTCCGAATGGTTTTGAAGCGGAAGATGCCGGTTACCAGGCCCCTGCTGAAGATGGTAGCGGTGTACAGGTAATTGTATCCCCTACTTCTGAGCGTCTGCAACTCCTCGCGCCATTCAGCGCATGGGAAGGCACCGACCTGAAAGGGCTGAAACTCCTCATCAAGGCAAACGGTAAATGTACCACGGATCATATCTCTATGGCTGGTCCATGGCTGAAATACCGTGGTCACCTGGATAACATCTCCAACAACATGCTCATTGGTGCGATCAACGCATTCAACGATAAAAGTGATACCGTTAAGAATTCCATCACCGGCGAATATGGTGCAGTTCCTGCCACTATGCGCGACTACAAAGCACACGGTTTTGGTGCAGTAGTAGTAGGTGACGAAAACTACGGTGAAGGTTCCAGCCGCGAACACGCTGCCATGGAACCCCGTCACCTCGGCGTTCGTGCGATCCTGGTGAAATCTTTCGCCCGTATCCACGAAACCAACCTGAAAAAACAAGGTATGCTCGGTCTGACCTTCGCTAACAAAGAAGATTATGACCTGATCCAGGAAGACGATACCATCGATATCGACGGCCTGACTACCTTCGCTCCAGGTAAACAACTCACCGTTGTGCTTCATCATAAAGATGGCAGCACCAACGAATTCCCTGTAAACCACACGTACAACGAACAACAGATCGAGTGGTTCAAAGCAGGTGGCGCACTGAACGTGATCCGCGCAGAAGCTGCCAAAAAAGCTTAATCAAACGCTTTAAGCATATAAGGAACGGGCAGGAATTTATTTCTGCCCGTTTTCCTTTTCTATAGCGACCCAAAAAACAGTACCATATGTCAACATCCGATTATTGGTCCTCCCTGCATCCCACTACCCCACCAGCACTGGTGCAAAGCACCTACGCCAGTCTGCTGAAAGCTTACGGATCTTCCAGTCGCCATTATCACAACTGGTCACATATCCAACAGCTCATCCATCTTTACGAAACATACGTCCAACAGATCGCTGACCGGGAAGCCGTACTTTTTTCCATCTTCTTTCATGATATTATTTACAACGCCCGAAAATCAGATAACGAAGAAAAAAGCGCAGCGGCAGCGGTGGCACACCTGCAAAAAATTGGCTATCCGGTAGCACAAACGGAAAAAATCAGCGATTTCATCATCGCTACCAAAACACATCTGAATACCCATCAGGATCCGGACATCGATTATTTCCTGGATTTTGACCTTCAGATCCTGGGGAGCGATCCGGTTACATACCGGGCATACACCGGGCAAATACGACAGGAGTACCACATTTACCCCGACCTGCTCTATAAACCAGGGCGGAAAAAAGTACTCCAACACTTCCTGGAAAAGCCCGTTATATATGTAACACCGGTATTCAGGGAACTATACGAAACAAATGCCCGGCAGAACATCCAGGCGGAATTAAACACTTTATAATCAACAGATATGAATCGAATTGCGGTGTATTGCGGATCCAGTGCCGGACACAACCCCGTTTACATGGAACAGGCCCTTCAACTGGGCACAGCATTAGCTAAAAAGAACCTCACTGTAGTATACGGCGGCGCCCGGGTAGGACTGATGGGTGCGGTGGCAGATGGCGCCCTCAACGCCGGCGGAAAGGCCATTGGGGTGCTTCCTCATTTTCTGCAACAGAAAGAACTTGCGCATGCCGGCCTCACAGAATTGATCCTGGTAGATACCATGCATGAACGCAAAACAAAAATGAATGAACTCTGTGATGGCGTGATTGCCCTCCCCGGCGGCTTCGGCACTATGGAAGAGCTGTTCGAAATGCTTACCTGGGGACAACTGGGCCTGCATCGCAAGCCAATCGGCCTGCTGAATACCGATGGCTTTTACGATGACCTCATCAGTCTCGCCCGCAATATGTCGGAAAAAGGCTTCCTGACAGCGGAAAACAGGGATATGCTGTTGCACAGCGACAACATTGATGAACTGCTATCCAAACTGGAAAACTACCAGCCACCTTCCAAATCCAAATGGATTTCACCGGCACAGAGCTAGATCTCTTTTGCTTTCCAGAGCGGCTTTTGTAAGGTAAACCTGCGCACCAGGCTCACCCTGAAATTGCCGGTGCCGAATGTCTGGTAAGTATGCGGTATGGACATCCCGCTGCGGGTGTTCATACCTACATAGTGTACGCCTGCAAAGTAACGGCTGGAATTATATCCGAGCGAGGCCCGCACGGTATTACTGAACTGTAAGCCAACCTTCCGGCTGATATCGCCGTTTTCCATGAAAAGACTGGTCACATTTCCCCCCAAACCTGCCGTAAGCGACAGCGACAGGAAGAAGTGCTGGTGCACTACAAAGGTATATGCATAGCCCACATTGGCTGCCAGAGAGGAAATACCGGTTTTATAATAGTGTTCATCCCGCAGAAACATAGTATCCGCCATATTGGAGGGAATCAGTGAGGAATCACCTTTGATTCTGCCAAGAAACATTTCTCCGCCCACAATCAGGGAACCGGCGCTTTTCTTCTGGTATTCATTCTGCAGGTTGGGCGCCCGGTAGGAAAAACGTTTATCGTTGAAAATATAGCCCACATTCAATCCGAAGTCAATATTGCGGATATCCGGCCGCTGGGGATAAGGATTCTGCGCCGCATAGGTCTTTCCGAATACTTCCTGTGGATTGGCCACATAATAGCCTTTGTAATACTGCCCGTAAAAATCGACCACCAGTTTACGGAGATAGATATGCGACTGCAGATCAAGGTATTTTGTTTTGCCATACTTATCGTTGTGCTGATTGATAAAGGGCAGGTTAAACCCCAGGTTGATCCCCACGAAGCGGTAATTGGCGCCAAATCCAATGTTAAAAGGCGTATTGGGGCGGTACAGGATATCCGTTTTGGTTTTCCTGTCCATGATATCGTACTTGGTATACTTCCGGGAGCCATATAAGCGAAAGGTGATATCTTCCGTATGATCTTCGATGTACGCCGTATCATTCTCTGTTTTCAGCCATTTAAAGAATTTATTTTGCGCCGTTGCTTGCGCAGTGCACATTACAGATACTATCAGCCATACTAAAATTCGTAGGTTCATACACGTTGCAGGTTATGAATATTATAGATGATCAGGGAAGTTCAATGACTTCCAGTTGCTGGATGTTGCCTGCCTCCAGTTGAAAACGCAGCAGCGTTTTTACCTTATGCCATCCCTGTTGTCCGCAGGCTCCCGGATTCATGTGTAACAAATGAAGTGCCGGGTCCGGCATTACTTTCAGGATATGGGAATGCCCGCAGATAAACAGTTTGGCCGGATCCTTTTTCAGGGCCTCCTTCACACCGGGGGCATATTTCCCCGGATATCCGCCAATATGTGTCATCATAACCTCCACTCCTTCCAGGTTAAAACGCAGTATTTCGGGATAACGTATACGTATATCCGCGCCGTCGATATTGCCAAAAACGGCCCGGAAAGGTTTAAAAGCTTCCAGTTTATCGGCCAGATCCACATTACCGATATCGCCGGCATGCCAGATTTCATCTACTTCTTCAAAATACCGGAATACCTGCGGGTGCAGATAGCTGTGGGTATCTGACATGAGTCCTATCTTTTTCAACGGAGAATTGTATTAATTTTTTATTTTGGTAGCTATATGTTAAAGCAAAATACCCCTCATACAACCGCCTGTTTGCTCATTTGCTGTCCTGATCGTCCAGGTATAGTGGCCGGCGTATCGCAATTCCTGTACCTGTTGGGTGCAAATATACTGGATGCAAGTCAACACAGTACCGATCCCCGCGAAGGATTATTTTTTATGCGCATGGAATTCCAGGTAGAGCACCTTGATAAATCCGCACTGGAAGCGGCTTTTCAGGAACAGGTAGCCACGCCGTTACAAATGGAATGGAAAATAGATTACAGTGATCGTCGGAAACGGATGGCCATCATGGTATCTGCCTACGATCATTGTTTGCTGGAATTATTATGGAGATGGAAAAGCGGTGAGCTGTCCGTAGATATCCCGCTCGTGATCTCGAATCACCCTTCCCTGGAAAAAGAATGCACCGCGCTGGATATCCCGTTTCATTACCTGCCCGTAAACCAGGACAACAAAGCATTACAGGAACGCGCCGCTGTTCGCCTCCTGGAAGAACACGCGGTTGATTTCACGGTGCTGGCCAGGTATATGCAGATCCTGTCGCCACAGTTTGTGAGCCACTATCCTCAACGCATCATCAATATCCATCACTCCTTTTTACCAGCTTTTGCAGGTGCAAGACCTTACCTCAACGCCTATACGAGAGGTGTAAAACTGATTGGCGCTACCGCGCACTATGTCACCAATGAGCTGGACGAAGGCCCCATTATTGAACAGGATGTGGCCAGGGTAAGCCATAAACACCGGGTGGAAGACCTGGTGATGCTGGGACGTGATATTGAACGACAGGTGCTCACCCGCGCCGTAAAATCGCATATCGATAACCGGGTGATCCTCCACGGAAATAAGACGATCGTGTTTTAGACAGTGGAATCGCGTTTGCAGGGAACCTCCATTTCCTGTAACTTGCCCGGAACGTAAAAAAATGACCACATACTATTCCTTCACTGATCTGCAGCTGGTAGATCTCCTGAAAGACAGCGATGACGCTGCTTTCACAGAGATCTACCACCGCTATGCTGAAAAGCTGACGGGATTTGCAAGTGCCAAACTATATAACCTCGAAGAACCACGCGATATCATCCACGATGTTTTTGTAAAGTTGTGGGAAGAAAGAAAAACGTTAACCATCACCCGGAATTTAGAAGCTTACCTTTTTACACTTGTCCGCTACCGGGTGATCGACAAGATCCGGAAAAATATTACCCGGGAAGATTACACAGAAATGATGCTGGCGCTGCAAACCAGCCTGGCAGCCGCACCAGAGCAACAGATGGCCGTAAAAAAACTGAAGGAACACTTTGCAAAGGCGCTGGACAAACTATCGCCAAGAGTAAAAGAGATTTACCTATTGAGCCGGGAAGCGCATCTCAGCATTCCCGAAATAGCGGATAAACTCCAGCTATCTGAACAAACTGTAAAAAATCAACTCACCGTTGCGCTGAAACATCTGCGCGAGTCATTGACACTCCTGTCTGCATCTGCACTGGTCGCGTGGTGCCTGCATTGATATCTCCCGGAAAAAATTTTATTTTTTTATAGTACTACATGCTGGTTCATACGGCTATTGTGAAATCCGATGTCATGAACCGCAATATAGAAGCGTTGTTAGACCGCTACCGGCAAGGCAACACTACCGTTGAAGAAAACCAGCTGATTGAAAAATGGCTGGCAGAAAACGGGGTAGCAGATCCTGCCTGGCAACGCCTGGCCCCCGCTGATAAAGAACAATGGCTGGCCGATGTACTCACGGACGTGAAAGCAACGATCGGAAGTAATCAGCCGGTAAGAAAGTTGGTTCCATCGCACCGCTACCTATGGTACAAACTAGCGGGAGCCGCGGCCGTGTTATTAGTAGTATTTGCGGTGTGGTCAAGGTTTTCCGGGCAACCGGCTTTGCCCAAAGACCTCGCTGTGGTATCCATCCCCAGGGATCAGAAAAAACAGATCACACTGGCAGATGGCAGCAGGGTATGGCTCAATGCAGGCGCCGAATTAAAGTATCCTGCTGTATTCAGCGAAAAAGCAAGAGAAGTTTATCTATCGGGAGAAGCCTATTTCGATGTACAACATGACCCCGCCAAACCTTTCCTTATTCATACCGGGAAAGTACTCACCACTGTATTGGGAACAGCGTTTAATATTAAAGCAGACAAAGACCAGCAAACAGTGGAAGTAACCGTGAGCAAAGGAAAAGTGAGTGTGGAAGATGCTGGTAAACTGTTAGGTATTCTTACCAGTAACCAACAGATCAGCCTGGACCTGGTGAGTGGCAAATTTGCGGAGAAAACAGTGAATGCCAATACGGTTATCGCCTGGCAAGGCAACGAAATGTCGTTCGACGATATCACTTTTGCCGATGCCGCCCTGCAATTACAACAACACTTTCATGTAAAAATCAGCTTTAACAATGAAAAATTAAAAGCCTGCCGCTTTAGTGGAAGTACCCTGAAAGGGGATCAGCTGGATAAAATACTGGATGTCATCACCGGCTTTAATAACGCCACCTGGCAAAGGAAACCGGATGGACTGATTGTTATTTACGGAGATGGATGCACCGAATAACGCATCATTAAAATCTATTTATACAGGAAAGCCTTCAGTGGCGTATCAACAAAAAATAACCTGTAAACCGACGGCCATCGGCTTACAGGTTCCCGGATAACCGGTGCTTTAAACAATTCGGAATCACTTAAAACATTTTAAAATTATGAAAAATTCTGCAAACGTGTGGAATGAGGGGATGTTATATGCACATCTCATGAGAATATTATTTAAAAACAAACAATTCATCACCTGGTTAATGCGTGTAAGTTTTATCATATTGCTTTTCCTCCTCACTTCTTTGCAGTTGCTCACAGCTGCTACCGTACACGGTCAGCGTATGAGCGACTATAAAGTAACGCTGAAGCTGGAAAAGGAAAGTTTGCTGACCGGGCTAAAGATGATCGAGGCACAAAGCAATTTCCGGTTCTATTACCGGAAAGCGGAAATAAAGCAAATCACCGGCCTCGATATCGCTTCCGGTAGCCGTACTATAGAAGATCTCCTGACTGAAATGCTGAAAAATACCAACCTCTCCTTCCGCCAGATTGAGAATAATATTTTACTCGAAAAACGCCATCAGCAGGCAGATTACACCGTGCAGGGACGGGTATTGGGTCCGGATCAAAAACCGGTAGACCTGGTCACGATTACAGTCACCAGCATAGTCAATCCCAATATCAGTTCCGCTGCATTGGCAGACACCGGCGGCAGGTTCAGCCTGAAAGTTCCGGAACAGGGCGATTACCTGCTGAAAGCAGCGTCGCCGTTCACCGATAGTTTCACACAACGGATCACTATCAGCAATAACGCGCTGCTGCAATTACCGGATATTATCCTCAGCGGCCCCACTATCCAGTTAAAAGGAGTGGAGATTAAAGAAAAGAAACAGCTGATCAGCCGGTCGCTCGATAAATTGACATTAAATGTAGAAGGCAGCGTTTATGAAAAAGGAGAAAATGCGCTGCGGTTATTCAACGTAATTCCCGGTGTATATGTAAACGGAAAAGACATTACGTTCCGTGGCAGTGAAAGCGTTACGGTATATGTGGATAACCGGAGAATCCTCCTGCCGGGAGAACAGCTGCTCACCTACCTACGGTCTATTCCCTCAGAATCCATTAAATCGTACGAGCTAAAAGCCGTTCCTGGCGCTGAAAACGACGCACAGCACGCAGGTGTCATCATCAATATTGTCTTAAAATCCGAGTATAGATACGGCCTTACCGGCAATGTCAATACCGGCTATTGGTATAATGGCAACAGCAATGGCAAAGGATCATCGTTTGTAAACTACCGGGCAGGAAAATTCAATCTCCAGGGAAGTTTCAACTATGCACGCGTGCCTGCTTTTTATGAAGACGAAGCGAAGCAAACCATCAATGCCACTGGCGTTACCAGCCAACAGACCGAGAAATATAAGGAGCATTATCATTCACTGGGATTCAATACAGCCGTCGATTATAAAATCAGTGATAAACAAACAGTGGGCGTCAGTTACAACATGTTCACCAATCCGGGCGATATCAGTAACATCACAACTACCGGTATCGACTATATGAACAAGGTAAAAGCCAACACCATCGATTCTTCCTTCAATACCACCAAAAGCACCGACTTCCGCTACATCAACCAGATGGCGAATGCGTTTTACCGGAATAAACTGGATACCCTCGGCAGCAAGCTGGATGTTGGCTACAGCTATATCTATTATGGCCTGAGAGATCCTTCTGCAATAGAAACCCGTTTCCTGAACAGTGCAGGCGCTGAGTTTCATCCGCCCGACAGCCTGTTTACCAAAACGCTCGGCACCTCCATGATACACGTGGCAAACATCGACCTCGAAAAACATTTCCTGCATTCGCTGATACTGAATGCAGGCGCCAAATACACCGGTTCCAAAACAGATTATTCCATGGACTTCCGCAAAGGATTGAATGATAAAGCGCCACTGGATACCTCACAGTCGAACCGTTTCCTCTATAACGAAAACATCCTTGCATTTTACGGAACGCTGTCAAAATCATTTAAGCAATGGGACGTAAAAATTGGATTAAGAGCGGAGCAAACCGATTACAACGGCAGGTCTGTGACCACCGGTGAAACTATTGGGCGTAATCAATGGAACCTGTTTCCATCGGCCTATATCAACCGGAGACTCACAGATGATCATGCTTTCACGCTGGCTTATAACAGGAGCATAGAACGCCCCGGGTTCAGGCAGCTGAATCCTTTTATTACGTATACCAGTCCTAATACCGTTTGGGAAGGAAATCCCAACCTGTTGCCGTATTACAGCAACAATGTGCAACTGGAATACCTGTTAAAAAATAAGTACTCCTTCACAGCTGGCTATCAAAATACCGCCAATGCCATTTCTACGAAAGTGACCAACAAGGGAGATATGATTATTTCCAGAGATGAGAATATGAACGACAACAGCAACGTTTTCCTTTCGATGTACATTCCTCTGAAGATCACCCGGTGGTGGGAATTCAATACCAATACTACCCTGAGATACCGGACTATCGATGTGTATGGTAATCCGGAAGTTCACCGGTCGAAGTTTACACAGAATATATGGGGCACCAATAAATTCAGCCTGCCCAACAAATACTTTTTAGAGATCTCCGGCAATTACAGCAGCGCCGATTTTCATGATATCTACGATCAGTTTGGTGTGGGCAAAGTGGATCTGGCTATCCGGAAAAATTTCCTGAAAGACCGGCTAACTGCTATCGTAGAATTGCAGGATCCTTTTCATCTCTATCAACCAGGATATGAAGTGAATACACCCGAGTTTACCAGGAACGTGATAAGAAGACGGCTGGACTACACAAGATATGTTGGAATTTTCATCACGTACAATTTTTCCAGTGGCAGAAAGCAAAGCAACAAAGAACAGGTAGATGCTGCAGGTAATGAAGCAAGGAGAAGATTGTAATACATATGAGAGAAGCCTTTATATTAGCTTTTCTAATTAATAAAAACCAAATGAGAATCAGAAATTTCGCACTCCCTATCTTGCTGTGCCTGTTTAGCTGTAAGAAAGACTCAACGAGTGAAAATCCACCTGCAACTGCGACTAAAAGCAGCGAAAAAAAAGTGTTGTCGTTTAAATTTACCGCTACAAAACCTGAGGCGGTTGGCACCGTAGATGAGGGCGCCAAAAAGATCACAGTGAGTGTGCCATATGGTACCGTAGTCACTTCCCTTCAACCGGTTATTACGATTTCAGAAAAGGCCAGCATTAATAATACCGCAGCTGCCGACTTTTCAAAGGTAGTGACTTATAAAGTGACGGCAGAAGATGGCAGTACACAGGATTACCAGGTAACAACAACGGTTAACAATGCCAAATTCAGTGTTGATAATTATACTGGGCCTACAGAACTGGAAGCCGGTAACGGATCGTTTTTATTAAAAGGCAATGGCTTTGGTACAGAAGCGGCAAAGGTGGAGGTAATACTCACCAATAAAACCACCGCCCTGAATACAGCGATTACTATTTTCTCCGTGCTTGATAATAAAAATATAGGGTTTAACATCCCCGCCACTCTACCCCTGGCCACTTATTCCGTTCAGGTGGTGATCAATGGCGAAGCCGTGCCGGTGCCCGTTACATTAACGATTGTACAGGCAGCCCCTATCATTGAATCACTGAGCGCTGCTTCCTTAGAGCAAAAAGAAACTTTAACCA
Organism: Chitinophaga arvensicola; assembly: GCF_900110835.1. Classification (GTDB taxonomy): domain Bacteria; phylum Bacteroidota; class Bacteroidia; order Chitinophagales; family Chitinophagaceae; genus Chitinophaga; species Chitinophaga arvensicola. Next base: position 2,445,410 of record NZ_FOJG01000001.1, on the reverse strand, counting down.
TCAATGGCCGTTTCTTTGCACCAGGCAATACCTTGTCATTGACCTTCAAGTCAAAAGCCGATGGTACCGTTTATACGATCAACTATCCCAGCGAAGCTATTGTCAGCGCCACCACTGCGAAAATAGAAGTTAAGCTGGCGGGTATTCCCGGTGGCAAATATACCGTACAGGTGAACTCAAACAATAAAACATCCGCTGCTAAAGATATAGAAGTGGTGGCCCCCGTTGTTGCCAATAAACCCACGATTATTAAAATTAACAGGTCCAGTAATCCGGATGGCGCCAGCTTCCGGATGGATGATGTGATGGTGATACTTGTAAAGTATATCAGCATGACACCTGATCCTACGGTTAAATTTGTGCCGGTAAATGGCGGTCCGGTGTACGTCAGAACAGGCCGTATTTCTGCCCAGAGCATGGAAGGTTCCGACGTAAGATTCCAGGTGGATGCTACTTTGCCTAAAGGCAGCTATAAAATTGTGATTGAACAGAACGGCAAAACCAGCGAGGAATGCCAGGACATTATCAAAATAATATAAGTTCAGAAAGTATACCGGGTACGCCTATACCCGGTATACTTTTTTTACCGGGTCAATTCAGGGTAGCTTCGTTTTAAATAGTTAACTTTAGTAACGATGCTACATACTACTTTATATCATTATCTCCGCAAGGAATGCGATACGGTAACAGCCGCCTACAACACACTGCAGCAGGCTCCCGGCGATGCAGATGCCATTCATGCCATGCGGGTTGGCGTTAAAAAACTGCGCGCTTTTTTCTCACTGGTAACACAACTGCCGGATTATTCCTTCGGCGCCGGCAAACACCTGAAAGAGGCACGCCTGATACAGTCTATCGGCGGGGCTTCCAGGGATACGCATCTACAGGAAAAACACTTACGTGCCTACGAGAAAAAAGTGGACTGGCGCTTTTCCTTTGCGCACCTGTTGCTACAAAACAAAGCGGCTACCGCCGATGAAATGATGGAAGCAACCGTAAAATTCAGTTCGTTGAAAAAGTTAGGAACACTGCCGGAAAGATTTAAAGCAGCTATTGCAGACATCGATCCTGATGCAGCTACGCCTGCGCTGATCGGTTTCTTAAAGCAGCAACATGAGCAGATTATTATCCCCTCCAGCCGTGCGCATCATACGGTATGGCATGGTGTGAGAAAAAAAGTAAAGGCGTTATACTACCACCTGAATATACTTGAGCAGCTGCTACCCGCCACTTTTACAGTTCACCTGCTGCCACCGGCCCGTGAGGCAGGTGAACTGTTGGGACAATGGCATGATACCAGCGAATTATTACTGTTTGTAAAAGCTACAGTGGCACAATTGAAAAAGGAGAAAATCACCTTACCGGTGAATGCACAACAACTGGTGCAATTACTGGACACAGACAGGAAGGAACAATTGGCACAATGCGCCAGGCAGGTAAAGGTTTTAGCGGCCAGCCTGTAAACCGGCCGCTTTCTGTATACTAAAATGGCTCTTCGCCACAGTACGCCATTACGGTTTCAAAAATCAAAGAAGCCGCCAGTTTAGCCGTACGATTATCTATATCGAGCGAAGGATTTAATTCTGCGATATCCACACCTGCTACTTTTCCACTTTCCATGATCTTGCGGTAGCATTGCAGGAACAAGCCTCCCGGCAGAATACCGTTGTAGGCGGTGGCGCTTACTCCCGGCGCAAACGCAGCCGAAAATACATCCAGACAGGTAGTCAGGTATACCTTCTCCACCTGCGATAAAAAATGCTGAATAGCTGCCAGCAGCGTGTCTTTATCTTGCAGGTGAAACGCATCTGCACTTACATAGGTAGCTTCTTCTTCGCCCGCAATATTAAACAGCTGGCGGGTATTCCCGTTCTTCTGGATACCGAGGGCGAGGTAATGAAAAGGTACTCCGGCCTGTTTGGCGTCCTGCGCCAGTTGCCAGAAGCCGGTACCGGAGCTGGCGCCTTCTTCTCCGGGCACCCGGATATCAAAATGCGCATCGAAATTGATGAATCCAACGGGCCGTTTTCCGGCAAACTGCCGGATACCACTGGCATGACCATACGTAATTTCATGACCGCCACCCAGCAGCAAAGGCAGGTAACCCGCAGTAAGAATGGCTTTCACCGCCTCGCTCAGCACCTGTTGCGCGTTCTCCAGTTCTCCGTTTACACAGATAATATTACCGGCATCCAGTAACAGCGTTTGTGCGTTGAAGTGAACCGGGAAATTGGCAATAGCTTTCCTAAGTGCTGCTGGCCCTTCAGCTGCGCCTACACGGCCTTTGTTACGGCGAACGCCTTCGTCGCTGGCAAAACCCAGCAATACAATTCCTTTCTGACCGGGCGTTAATGCCGGCAATGGTTGCTGTAAGAGGTTGATTACCTGAACGACCTGATGCCAGCGAAGCAGATCCGGGTCGGTACCATCGGTACGACCGGTCCATGCACTGATATCTGTGGGTTGATAGCTTTCCTTTGTTATCATAATTACGGTACTAAAACGCCTTTTTTCCATACCATGGCCGGTTTCATTTTGCCCTGATAATAAAGAATATCGCGGTAATCTGCGGTTGGATAAGCCTGCAGATCTGCCGCGTAACCTGCTATCAGCTGGCCGGCATCTTTCAGTTGCAATGCGGGGGCTGCTCTCACCGTGAGGGCGGCCAGTACTTCTGCGGTAGATAATTTTTCCGCAGCACTCATCACAGCGGCTTGTACCAGTAAATCGCCCATGGGCGCAGATCCAGGATTCCAATCGCTTGCAATGGCCACACATGCGCCTGCATTCAGCAATTTACGGGCGGGTGCATATTGCATGCCCAGTCCCAGTGAAGCACCCGGCAAAACTACGGCAACCGTATCAGATTTCGCCAGTAAAGCGATTTCTTTTTCACTGCTGGCTTCCAGGTGATCGGCAGATAAGGCTTGCGCATTTACCGCCACTTCCGCGCCGCCGGCACTGAACTGATCGGCATGCACCGTAGCCGCAAAGCCTTGCTGCATGGCCTGTTGCAGGAAATGCGCCGCCGCTTTCGCAGAAAATGCGGTTTCTTCAATAAAGATATCCACACGGTTACTCAGCTGCTCCTGTTGTATGACAGGTAATAATTCCGTAAGCACCCATTGCAGGTATTCCTCTTCGGTACCTTCATAGTCACGCGGTTTCATATGCGCCGCCAGACAGGTAGAGATCAGCGTAGCCGGTGTATGCATCCCTGCCTGTTGTATAGCACGCAGCATTTTCAATTCACTCTCCAGACTCAGTCCGTACCCGCTTTTTACTTCTATGGTCGTCACCCCTTCTTTCAGGTGCCGGTTGGCCCGGGCCACCGTATTTTCTGTGAGGGTAACGATGTCGGCTACACGTGTTTTGGTGACAGAATCCCAGATGCCACCACCGGCGCGGGCTATTTCCAGGTAGCTTTTGCCGGCAATGCGCATGGCATAGTCGCGGCTGCGGGTACCATCATAACAAATGTGCGTATGACAATCAATAAACCCCGGCAATAATACCTGTGGCGTATCGATAAAAGCGATTTCACTATCCGGATACTTTTGTAATAAAGATTTGTATTCCGCTATCGCCACTATCTCCCCATTCTCCACTACGATACCACCTTTGGGAATCACGGTTAACTGCTCATCCTGCAGGGTGCCTTTGAGAGAGAGGCCTGTCATAGGAAGGATCTGTGCAAAAGGACCGATTAATGTTTTCATGAACGCCGGATTAATTGACAGCAGCCGGTTTACACCGGCTGCTGCTGCGATTAAATATTGATACCAAATTTATCTCCCCATTCCTGTGCCTTTTCATAGCCGGCATCTGCATGACGGAAAATGCCAAGGGCCGGATCATTGAAGAGTACACGGCGTAAACAATCGGCTGCCCGATCAGTACCATCTGCCAGCACTACCATGCCTGCATGTTGGGAATATCCCATACCTACACCACCGCCATGATGGAAGGATACCCAGGTAGCGCCGCCACCGGTATTGGCCATCAGGTTAAGCAGGGTCCAGTCGCTCACGGCATCGGAACCATCTTTCATAGATTCCGTTTCCCGGTTGGGAGAAGCCACAGAGCCACAGTCCAGGTGATCGCGGCCAATTACGATCGGCGCTTTCACTTTGCCTGTTCTCACGAGTTCATTAAAAATAAGACCGGCTTTTTCGCGCTCACCCATACCCAGCCAGCAGATGCGGGCAGGTAATCCCTGAAATGCTACTTTTTCCTGTGCCTGTTTCAGCCAGTTGATCAGGTGCGTATTTTCCGGGAACGCTTCCATCAGCGCCCGGTCTGTAGTGTAAATATCTTCCGGATCGCCGGAGAGGGCCACCCAGCGGAAAGGTCCTTTTCCTTCACAGAACAGCGGACGGATATACGCCGGTGTGAACCCGGGGAAGTTGAAGGCATTGGGCTCTCCTCCTTCACGGGCAAACTCACGCAGGTTGTTACCGTAGTCGAAAGTAACAGCGCCTTTCTGCTGCAGCTGCAACATAAAGCCTACGTGACGGGCCATGCTTTTCAGCGACAGCTCCTTATATTTCACCGCATCACTCTTACGCAGGTCCAGTGCGGCCTGCAGCGTCATGCCATTAGGTACATAGCCATTCAGCGGATCATGTGCAGAAGTCTGGTCCGTAAGAATATCCGGGATGAGGTTATCTTTCAGCATTCTTTCCAGCATATCGCCGGCATCGCTCACCAGCCCGATCGACAATGCCTCACCCTTGGCCTGGGCTTCTTTTGCCCATTGGATAGCCTCTTCATAAGAATAAGTCATGCGGTCGATATAGCGGGTATCCAGGCGTTTCTGAATGCGCGTAGGATCAATATCGGCGCCGATAAATACCGCACCGGCCATCGTAGCCGCCAGTGGCTGCGCGCCGCCCATACCGCCGATGCCGGCAGTAACCAGCAGTTTACCGGCCAGGCTACCATTAAAATGCTGACGTCCGCACTCCATAAAGGTTTCATAGGTACCCTGAAGGATGCCTTGTGTACCGATATAGATCCAGCTACCGGCTGTCATCTGTCCGTACATCATCAGACCTTTGGAACGCAGTTCGTTGAAATGCTCCCAGGTGGCCCATTTCGGCACCAGGTTACTGTTGGCCAGCATTACTCTCGGCGCCTGTGGATGTGTGCGTACAATACCTACGGGTTTACCGGATTGCACCAGCAAAGAATGCTCGTCGTCCAGCGTCAGTAATATTTCTATAATTTTTTGCAGGGATTCGCGGTTACGCGCTGCCTGACCGATACCACCGTATACCACAAGTTCATCGGGGTTTTCGGCTACTTCTGCATCGAGGTTGTTGAGCAACATGCGCAGGGGCGCTTCGGTTTGCCAGGATCTGGCGTGCAGCTGTGCACCATGAGGCGCTTTATAATGCGGGTGCGCTGCATATGTTTTAATAAAGTCCAAACTGGTCATTATAAAGTCCGTTTAAGTTAAGTTGATGGTTAGCGGCTGCTTCATTGGCTACGCGTACGAGTGACTGATCTTTCACGATCTGGTGCAGGGCTGCAATATCATTGGCGAAGATGCGGTCCTTATCTGCAAAGGCAACATGAGTACGGGTGTACTGATGCACGGCTTCCAGTACCGGGCTGGATTTCAGCGGGCGGCGGAAATCCACTGCCTGTGCGGCATACAGTAATTCTATCGCGAGAATATATTCGAGGTTGCCAATCACCTGGTTCAGCTTACGGCCACTGATGGAGCCCATGGATACATGGTCTTCCTGTCCGAGGGAAGTAGGCACGCTATCTGCGCTGGCAGGGAAACACAGTGTTTTATTTTCGGTAACCAGGGCAGCGGTGGTGTATTGCGGTATCATGAAACCGGAGTTGAGACCGGCATCCTGGATGAGTAATTTAGGCAGGCCATATCTCCCTTCAATCATCATATAACAACGGCGGTCGGAAATATTACCCAGTTCCGCAGCAGCTACGGTGGCGTAATCCAGGGGCAATGCCATGGGCTGCCCGTGAAAGTTACCACCACTGATGGTATCTTCCGCGCTGAAGATGATCGGGTTATCAGTCACGGCATTCAGTTCGATCGTAGTGAGTTCCTGCAAGTGCTGCCAGGCGGTACGGGAAGCGCCGTGTACCTGTGGCATACAACGCAGGGAATAAGGGTCCTGTACGCGGCCACAGTCTACATGCGAAGACATGATCTCCGAATTATCCAGCAATGTTTTTAAACGATGCGCTACCAGCTGGTTGCCGGGATACGGACGGATGGCGTGTAAGCGGGGATCGAATGGTTTGGCGGTACCCATCAGTCCTTCGAGCGATAAGGCGCCGATGATATCAGCAGCTTCCAGCGCGTTATGCAGGCGTTGTACTGCTTTTACGGCAAAAGAGAGAATAAACTGTGTACCGTTGATCAGCGCCAGTCCTTCCTTAGGACCTAATACCACCGGTTGAATGCCTTCCTGCTGCATCATATCGGCAGTAGCGGTTTTCTGGCCGTGGTACATCACATGCCCCAGTCCTATCAGCGGCAGGAACAGGTGCGATAACGGCGCCAGGTCGCCGGAGGCGCCCACAGAGCCTTTCTCCGGTACCAGGGGTGTTACCTGGTGATCGATATGCCAGATGATTCTTTCGAGGGTAGACAATGCCACGCCGGAGTAACCTTGTGCCAGTGCCTGCACTTTGGTGATGAGCATGATGCGGGCAATTTCTTCCGGAATACTTTCTCCTACGCCTACACTATGACTTTGCAGGATATTGTATTGCAGGGCGCGGGTATCTTCTTCCGAAATTTTGGTATCACACAAGGGACCGAAACCGGTGTTGATACCATATACCGTAGTATGCTGTGCTACGATGGTTTGTACATACCCGAAGCTGGTTTGTACACGTGTAATGACTTCCGGTACAAGTATTCCTTTCACTTTGCCGGCCGCAATATTGATGGCGGTGGCAACAGTGAGCTGGTCGATACCGTACTTAAAAATATCACTCATGGTCAATAGATTTTTCTGGTGTATGAAGTATTATAGTTGTTCTTTGATTCTTTCTGATAAAGGCTTTTGCTGAACAGATTGTTCAATCTGTGCGATAGCGGCCAGCACCTGCTGGCTTTGTTTATTTTCCATGGCCAGGGCTTCCATAGCGGTGGTAATGGCGTCCCATACTGGTTGGATCTGTTGCAGCAGTTCTTCTCCTTTTTTGGAGAACGCCACCAGCTGACGGCGGCCGTCTTCCTTGCAGGGCGTGGTTTTCAGCAGTCCTTTCTTTTTCAGGTTGGTGACCATCTGGCTCACGGCGGAATGGGATATTTCCAATTGCTCCGCAATGTCTATCATAGGTACCGGCTGTTGTTTGGATAGCAGGTAAAATACCGGGAACCAGCTGGCGTCGAAAGGAATACCTGCCTGTTCGTATACTTTATTTACTTCCATGAGAAAATACTCGCTCAGTCTGCGCAGGCGGCTGCCAAAAACAAGATAGCCAAGTGATGGATAGAATGACATGGGAAAAGATTAATGTTAATATTGTATAAGTGCTTATACAAATACAATTTATATAAGCACTTATACAATATTACAAAAGAAATACGAATAACTGCAACTCCGGGCAGGAATTATTATTCACTGTAAAGCTGCCCGCAGTGCTATTATCCGTATAGCTGATTACTTCGTGGCTGTTTGTTTCTTTTTGATATCGAACCAAAGGGGGGAGGTATCTTCTACATCGCCGTTATAGTTGATGAAGAGTTCTTCACCTTTCTTGATATCGCGGAGGGTGATGATGCTCATGGTTTCTTCCTTGAAATCCATCTCGTACTCACAATTGGGTTTGTAATCGTGGTTGTAGATAGAGCAGAAACCCAGTGCCACGCAGGACTTGGTTTCTTTCGGTCCCCAGAGGAAAATGTAGTTGTGCAGATGTGTTTTATCCACAATTTCGGTGTCGTTATAAGAGAGAACGAGCACGGGCGATGTCTCTATTCTTGTTCCGGCAGGAATCTTCTCTTTTGTATAAACTCCCCTGCCTCTTCCCTTCGACTTATCAATGTACAAGTACGGCTTTATCATAGCGCTATTTCAAATAAAAGAAGACGTAAAGTAAAGTTAAAGCAGGAAGTTATCAAAATCATGTTTAAAAAATTTAGGTTTGCGGCCCGGAAAATATTTTTTTTGCTGTTCATTAACCTGTTGATATGATCAATTATAATCCAAAAGAGTGGTTTACGTTCATTTTCCGCATTCATAAAGCGGATACGGTAAGAAAGCTTTTCCCGATGTTCGTGGCCCTATCCATTTATTCCGGTATTGTAGCCTGGCTGGAATTAGAGGTGTGGAAGCTGTCTGATAAAAATGAGTTGAAGAATATCACCCTGATGTACGGTCTGCTGGGGTTTGTGATTTCGCTGTTGCTGGTGTTCCGCACTAATACGGCTTACGACCGCTGGTGGGAAGGGCGGCGCCAATGGGGTACGCTGGTAAACAGCAGCCGCAACCTGGCTATGAAGATCCAGGCCATCCTGCCTGTGGAGAACACTGCCGACCGGGCCTTTTTCCGGGTCATGATCCCGAACTTTGCGTTCAGCCTGAAAAACCATCTCCGCAAAACTTACCTGCATGAGGAGATGGAAGCTATACCAGGCGCGGAACCATTGCACACAGATATCAGCAAACATGTGCCTAACCAGTTGTCGCAGCAGATCATCACCAGAACCATGGAACTGTACCGCAGCGGGCAGATCACCGGCGACCAGCTGATCCTGCTCAACAATGAACTCCAGACCTTTGCAGATGTATGCGGCGCCTGCGAGCGCATCCGGAATACCCCTATCCCTTTTTCCTACAGCGTATTTATCAAAAAATTTATATTCTTCTATGTTATGTCCATGCCGTTTGGATATGTATTCAGTCTGGGTTACCTCATTATCCCCATGATTGTATTCGTATTCTTTGTACTGGCCAGCCTGGAACTGATTGCAGAAGAAATTGAGGACCCGTTTGGCAACGACGCCAACGACCTGCCACTGGATAGTATTTGCGGCAATATCCGCCTGCATGTATCAGAATTATTATAACGACTGTCCCGGCAGCGTGCTATTTTAACTTAATTTCGCAGATAGAGGCAATTTGTACATGGAAAATGAAGCTTTACTGGAAAAATTCCAGACACTGGCAAAAGAGAAAAATTACCGCGAACTGTCAGTATATCTGGACGACCAGCTGATTACGGATATAGCCGAATTGATTCACGAGGACCCCGACGAGGCCGGAATAATCATCAATAACCTGTCGATCAGCAGAGCGGCAGCGGCTTTTCGTATCCTGGATTTTCCCCTCCAGGAAGATGTGATCCGCAGCTTATCGCCCGCCAAAATAGCGGAGCTGATGAATGAATTGCCTGCGGATGACCGTACCGCCTTCCTGGAAGAGCTTCCCAGTGAAGCGGTAAAAGAACTCATTAAACTGCTCGACCCGGAAGAACGCCGTATCACCCTCTCGCTCCTCGGCTACAAGGAGAACAGTGTAGGCCGTATCATGACGCCCGACTACATTGCTGTCAGGGAAGAGTGGACCGTAAAGGAAGTACTGGACTATATCCGGGAACACGGGAAAGACAGTGAAACCATTGATGTGATTTATGTGATCGATGAAAAAGGGCAGTTGCTGGACGACTTCCGGATCCGGGAATTCCTGCTGGTATCGCCCGATACGGTGGTGCATACCCTGATGGATGACCGCTTTGTATCGCTTCATGCCAACGATGACCAGGAAGAGGCCATCCAGGTATTCCGGATGGAAAACAGGGTAGCCTTGCCCGTGGCCGACGACCAGGGCATCCTGCTCGGCATCGTGACCATCGATGATATGTTATGGATTGCCAACGAAGAACACACGGAAGATATCCAGAAGATTGGTGGTACCGAGGCCCTGGATGAGCCTTACCTCGATATGCCCCTGCTGAAACTGGTAAAAAAGCGCGTAGGCTGGCTCGTAGTATTGTTTATCGGGGAGATGCTGACCGCTACTGCCATGGGATTTTTTGAAGATGAAATAGCCAAAGCCGTAGTGCTGGCGCTGTTTGTACCGCTCATTATCTCCAGCGGTGGTAACAGCGGCTCACAGGCTTCTACCCTTATTATACAGGCCATGGCCCTCGGTGAAATCACCGTGAGCGACTGGTGGCGGGTAATGCGCCGGGAAATCACCTCCGGCCTCCTGCTGGGTGGCGCACTGGGCGCCATCGGTTTCCTGCGTATCCTGCTCTGGAATAGTTTATTCAATACCTACGGCGAACACACCGTACTGATAGGCGCTACCGTAGGCATTTCCCTGGTGGGAGTAGTGCTGTGGGGAACCCTCTCCGGCTCCATGCTGCCACTGGTACTCAAAAAATGCGGCGCTGACCCGGCCACTTCCTCTGCGCCCTTTGTAGCCACACTGGTAGATGTAACCGGTTTGCTGATCTACTTTACAGTAGCCTATACATTAATGAAAGGCATTTTATTATAGTGGATGTTTCCCTGTCTCCCGAAAAAACGGGAGACAGGGAAATGCGCTAATAGCATATCTCCTTCAGCGTAGTTCCTTCCTTCGTTTTCCGCACAATAAACAACCTGTCATATTCATTTTCCCCGATAGAATCCGTATGCGGCTTCGCTTTCAGACTATGCAGTATAGGGATCAGGGTATTTGAATGCCCTATTACCAGGAGCCGTTTGCCCCAGTCGTCGTGCCGTGTTACCTGGTAAATAAACGATTCACCGGTGGTATCAGGTTGATAAAAACAGGTATCCACACGTACATGCGCCAGGATGCTGTCTGCCGTGCCGATTGATCTTTTGTAAGGAGTAATGTAAATTTTATTGAGACCGGAATCTTTCAGCAGGCGGTACAGCGCCCCTGCCCTTGCCTCTCCGGCCGCCGTGAGCGTAGAGTCCGGGCCCGGGTTCCGCTCCGCATGACGCACCACATAAAAGGTACCCGTGAGGAAGGTGCTATCTTCTTCTACCGGCACCGGTTGCCTGGCAGCGTGTTTGGGCTTGCAGGCCACAAAAAGCAGGAGGGAAAGCAGTATTGGCAATATGCGCATAGAGCGGGTTTAAAAAAGATGGGCGCATCACGTCCATCCAAAACTTACGGCAATTTATGATTAAACCGTTACATTTATTCCCCAACAAAATAATGAACCGCTATGAGAAAATGGGTACTACCCGCCATTATTTTTTTATCAGCCAACCGCATCAGTGCCCAGCAGGCCGTGCCGCTTACGGTAGAAAAGATCATGCGCGATCCAAAATGGATAGGAACTTCTCCAGATAACATTTTCTGGGCCCCCGACAACCAAACCGTGTACTTCAGCTGGAACCCGGAAAAGCAACTGAGCGACTCCCTTTATTACGCTGGCATTAAAAATCATACACCCCTTAAAACCGCTGCGGCAGACCGGGCACTCCTTTCCGCCAGAGCCGCAGGTACCTACAACAACGATAAAACATTACTGGCATATGCCCACCAGGGCGATATTTATCTGCTGGAGATAAAAACCGGGAAAACCACCCGTATCACCAATACCACCGCGGATGAATCCAACCCGGTATTCAGCTTCGGGGGAAAACAGGTAGTGTTCCGGCAAAGCCGTAATCTCTACGGATGGGATAAAACCACTGGTCTGATCAGCCAGCTCACCAACTTTGAAAATGGCAGCAAACCCACCGGCAACAGCGACGAAAAAGGAAATGCAGCGGAACAGTACCTCAAAGCACAACAACTGGAACTGATGCAGGTGATCAGGGATAAAAAGGCAAAGAGAGACGCCGCAACTGCATTCGATAAAACATATGATCCCAAACCCCTGCGTTCCTTATATCTTCAGGGCAAAAGGTTGAGAGACCTGCAGATCAGTCCCGACGGACGTTTCATCACTTACCAGCTTTTCACCGCACCTAATGACGCCTCCAATACCATTGTACCGGAGTTCGTAACCGCTTCCGGGTTCACCACAGATATTGCGGCCCGCGAGAAAGTAGGTACACCGCAGGGCAGCTATGAAAGCTTTATTTACGACCGCCAGCGCGACACGGTACTGCCCATCAAAACCAACGACCTGACCGGTATAAAAGATCAGCCCGATTACGTAAAAGACTACACGAAAAAAGATACGCCAAAGATCCGTGAAGTGATCGTAAACGGTCCTTACTGGTCGGACCAGGGAAGTCATGCTATCGCGGACATCCGCTCGCAGGACAATAAAGACCGCTGGATCGTATTGCTTGATGCCGTTACCGGCACGGTAAAAACGCTGAACCGTCAACGCGATGAAGCCTGGGTAGCCGGTCCGGGTATCGGCTGGACCGAAGGCGGCGGCAATTTAGGCTGGATAGATGAAAACACCTGCTGGTTCCAGTCGGAAGCCAGTGGCTACTCCCACCTTTATACCGCCAATGTAAACAACGGCGAGGTAAAGGCGCTCACGGGCGGAAATTACGAAGTACAGGAAGCACAGCTATCTCCCGATAAAAAATATTTCTATATCACCACCAACGAAGTACATCCCGGCGAAAAACAATTTTACCGTATAGGCATTGCCGGTGGAAAGACAGAACGGATCACCACTATGCCCGGGGCCAATGAAGTCACGGTTTCACCGGATGGCAAGTGGCTCGCATTCCGCTACTCTTATACCAACAAGCCATGGGAGCTGTACCTGCAGCCGAATACACCCGGCTCCAAAGCTGTACAGGTGACGCAGCTGGCACAGTCGGACGAGTTTAAATCCTATCCATGGCGTGATGCCCAGGTGATCACCTTTACCGCACGGGATAACCAGCAAGTGTATGCACGCCTCTACACACCTGATCCGGCAAAGAACAACGGCGCGGCTGTTATCTTTGTTCATGGTGCAGGTTATCTGCAAAATGCACATAAATGGTGGAGCACCTATTTCCGCGAATACATGTTCCACAACCTGCTTACGGATAAAGGCTACACCGTACTGGACATGGATTACCGGGGCAGCGCAGGCTATGGCCGCAACTGGCGGACCGGCATTTACCGCTACATGGGCGGCAAAGATCTGGATGATGAAGTGGATGGCGCAAAATATCTGGCAGAAAAATTGCAGGTGGACGCGAACCGTATCGGCATCTATGGAGGCAGTTACGGCGGGTTCATGACCCTGATGGCCATGTTTACAAAGCCAGGAACGTTTGCAGCCGGCGCTGCACTGCGTTCTGTAACAGACTGGGCACATTACAATCATGGCTATACAAGCAATATTCTCAATGAACCATTCACTGACAGTATTGCTTACCGCCGCTCTTCTCCCATCTATTTTGCAGATGGACTGAAAGGCAAACTGCTGATGTGTCATGGTATGGTAGATACCAATGTTCACTTCCAGGATATTGTACGTTTATCACAACGTTTGATTGAACTTGGAAAAAATAACTGGGAGCTGGCCGTATACCCCGTGGAAGATCACGGATTTACTACGCCCAGCAGCTGGACAGATGAATATAAAAGAATACTTTTGCTCTTCGAGAGTACGCTCTTGAAGAGATGAGTCATTTTAATTTTTTTTATTTAGTTACGGCTTAATAAAAAAACTAAAAAAGGGGATACGGTGAATGATGCAGGTGAATGTTAAGGAATCTTAATTTTCATCCGGATCGTTTCCCGTATTCCCTTTTTCATTTTACATTGAGACCTGTAGAATGCTATGCTGACCATATCTTTACTTAATCAATATTCACATTTACTGATGTGATTTTAACATTTAATGCGATATTGCAATGATAAACCTTAGCACAAATCCAAAAACCTTATGTGTGGAATAGTAGCTTATATCGGGCAGAGAGAAGCCTACCCGGTAGTATTAAAAGGCCTCAAAAGACTGGAATACCGCGGATACGACAGCGCGGGAGTAGCCCTGATCAACAACGGGCTGCAGGTATACAAGAAAAAAGACAAAGTAGCCGCCCTCGAAGCATTCGTTGAAGGCAAGGATCTGCGGAGTCATATCGCCATCGGGCATACCCGCTGGGCCACACATGGAGAACCCTGCGACCGCAACGCGCACCCCCACTTATCCGGCGATGGTAAACTGGCCATGATCCACAATGGCATCATTGAAAACTATGTTCAACTGAAACAGGAACTTGTTAACCAGGGACACGTTTTTCACAGCGACACGGATACAGAAGTATTACTTCACTTCATCGAAGAAATCAAAAAACAAAACCAGTGTTCACTGGAAGAAGCCCTGCGTATTGCGCTGAAAAGAGTGGTAGGCGCTTATGTGATTGTACTCATCGATGAAGAAAATCCTGATACACTGATTGCTGCCCGCAAAGGAAGTCCGCTGGTAATCGGTGTAGGCAAAGGCGAACATTTCCTGGCCTCCGATGCATCTCCCATCATTGAATACACGAAAGAAGTAGTGTACGTGAATGATTACGAAATAGCGATCATCAAAGCGGATGAACTGATCCTGAAAAATATTTCGAACGAAAGGCAAACACCCTACATCCAGAAGCTCGACATAGAACTGGCCGCCATCGAAAAAGGAGGCTATGATCACTTCATGCTGAAGGAAATATTTGAGCAGCCGCAAACTATCTTCGACAGCTTACGCGGCCGCCTGGATGCTAAAAAAGGTACGCTTACAATGGGTGGTATGCGCGAGTATGCAGATGTACTCAGCAATGCCAAACGTATCATCATTGTAGCCTGTGGTACCTCCTGGCATGCCGGTCTGGTAGCAGAATACATGATCGAGGAATTATGCCGCATTCCCGTGGAAGTAGAATACGCTTCCGAGTTCCGCTACCGCAACCCGGTGGTAGGAGAAGGTGATGTAATCATTGCCGTTTCCCAATCCGGTGAAACCGCCGATACCCTCGTGGCTATTGAAAGCGCCAAAGAAAAAGGAGCAATCATTCTTGGCGTTTGTAACGTGGTGGGATCGTCTATTGCACGCCTGTCACACGCCGGCGCCTATACGCATGCCGGTCCTGAAATCGGCGTAGCCAGTACCAAAGCCTTTACGGCACAATTGGCCGTGCTTTGCCTGGTAGGTCTGAAGCTGGCGGCCGACAAAGGCACCATTACACCGCAAAGATTCCAGCACCTGCTCGATGAGCTGGAACAGGTACCTGAAAAAGTAGCCACTGCCCTTAAACTGGACGATCAGCTGAAACAGATAGCTGCTAAATATAAAGATGCACGTGACTTCCTCTACCTCGGCCGTGGATACAATTTCCCGGTGGCCCTCGAAGGAGCACTGAAACTGAAAGAGATTTCCTACATCCACGCAGAAGGATACCCCGCTGCGGAAATGAAACACGGTCCTATTGCACTGGTAGACGACCAGCTGCCGGTAGTGATCGTAGCTACAAAAGACAGCTACTACGAAAAGGTAGTGTCCAATATCCAGGAAATCAAAGCCCGTAAAGGTAAAGTGATTGCCGTTGTAACAGAAGGCGACAACACCATCCCTCCAATGGCGGATGATGTTATTTTTGTGCCTGCGGCAGATGAAATGGTAGCACCTATCATTTCTGTCATACCATTACAGCTACTCGCTTATCATATTGGTGTATTAAAAGGCCTGGATGTTGATAAACCCAGGAACCTGGCGAAATCAGTTACAGTAGAATAACGAACTGGAAAATACCCGCGCTGGTTATTTTATTATACGCACGCTATAATAGAATAACCAGCTGGTTATTTCTCCCTAAATGATGTATCCTCATGAATAATATCCAAAAAAGACCCCTCTCTGATCTGGGGTATAATTTCATTGAAACCACGTTACCGAAAGGCAAAGACGAATATTATCTCCGTAATGAACAATGGAGCAGACAGGATCAGTACAGAAAATTAACCGCATACGAAATTGAAGCGCTGGTACGCAATGACAATACCTCCGATGACTGGAATATTATTTTTGTATCCAACGAATTTGATCCGCAACTGGTGCAGCACTGCCATTTTTTCGGAATGGTGCGCATCGGCAAACTGGAACCTTACTACCTCGAATTCCATAACCTGCGCATGCCGGTAGGACTGTACAACAGCACCATCTGCGCCTGCGATTTCGGAGACAACGTGGTAGTACACAACGTGAATTATTTATCGCATTATATACTCGGCAACGAGGTGATTGTAGCCAACGTAAACGAAATGGCCACCACCGACTACGCCAAATTTGGTAACGGTATCCTGAAGGAAGGTGAAAATGAAAGCGGCCGTATCTGGATGGAACTCTGCAATGAAAACGGAGGCAGAAGCGTCATGCCGTTTGATGGCATGCTCCCCGGAGATGCTTACCTGTGGACCCGCTACCGCGACGATGAACAACTGCAGCAACAATTCAAATCATTTACAGAAAAACAATTTGATAAAAGACGCGGTTACTACGGCATGGTAGGCGACCGTACCGTTATCAAAAACTGTAAGATGATCAAAGACGTGACCATCGGTACCGATGCCTATCTGAAAGGCGCCAACAAGCTGAAAAATCTCACTATCAACAGTAACAGCGAAGCTTCTTCCCAGATTGGAGAAGGCTGCGAAATGGTGAATGGTGTAGTAGGCTTCGGCTGTCGTGTTTTCTATGGTGTAAAGGCAGTACGTTTCGTGATGGCCTCACATTCACAGCTGAAATATGGCGCACGACTCATCAACTCCTACCTCGGTAACAATGCCACTATTTCCTGTTGCGAAGTATTGAATTCACTGATCTTCCCGGCACACGAGCAGCACCACAATAACTCTTTCCTCTGTGCCGCCCTCATTATGGGACAAAGCAATATGGCGGCAGGCGCCACCATCGGTTCCAATCACAACTCCCGGGGCGCCGACGGTGAAATCATTGCAGGCAGAGGGTTCTGGCCTGGTCTCTGTGTGAGTCTGAAACATAACTCCCGCTTCGCCAGCTTTACCCTCATCTCCAAAGGCAACTATATGTCGGAGCTGAATATCTCCATCCCATTCAGCCTCGTGGTAAATGATGAACATGAAAACCGCCTGAAAATAATGCCGGGCTACTGGTTCCTCTATAACATGTATGCCATTGCCAGAAACTCCTGGAAATATGTAGACCGCGATAAACGTACCGATAAACTTCAACTCATCGAATACGATTACCTCGCACCCGATTCTGTAGAAGAAATATTCCAGGCACTCGCCATCATGGAAACCGCTACCGGAAAGGCATGGTACGCATTACCGGAAAATGCACCGAAAAAGGAACTCACGGAAAAGGATATACGCAAAAAAGGAAAAGACCTGTTGAAAAACAACCTGGATGAAGTAGCTAAACTCACTATTCTCTCCAAAGGATTTGAAAATAGTTCCCGCGAAGTAGAACTCCTGAAAGTACACAGGGCCTATCCCCTCTTCCTGGAAATGATTGTGCTCTACGCTGTAAAAAATATCCTGGCCGCCGGAAAGCCCTCTTTCCTGGCGCTGCAGGCAGCAGTAAAGACCGCCAAACGCGGTGACTGGCTCAATATAGGCGGACAGTTAATGAAAGCCGATACCGTAGCCACACTCAAAACTAAGATTAAGAAAAACAAAATCAGCAGCTGGACACAGGTACACAGCGCCTACGAAGAAATAGGCAGCGAATACGCCGCAGATAAACTCCAGCACGCCGTTGCCTGCCTGCTGGAAATAAAGGATTCCTCACTGAAAAATATGACCACAACAGACCTGGCACAATGGATGAACGATTCCGTATCCACCATGGAATGGATCACCGCCCAGATCAAACGCTCCCGCGAAAAGGACTACAAAAATCCATTCCGCCAGCTGGCATATGAAAGCGAAAAAGAAATGAATGCCGTAGTGGGCAGCCTGGAAGATAATAGTTTCATCAAACAAACCGCAGAAGACCTGGAAATGTATAAATTGCAGGTACAACAAACTATCGGCGAATGGGAACTATAGAAAAGGTAAGGTGCAGCTGGTCCAACAAAGACAAGCTTTACCAGGATTACCACGATCAGGAATGGGGCACGCCCAATCATGAGGACAAACACCTCTTTGAAATGCTGTGCCTCGAAGGTGCACAGGCGGGCCTCAGCTGGTATACCGTACTCACCAAAAGAGAGAACTACCGCAAAGCCTTTGATAACTGGGACGTTAAAAAAATAGTGAAATACAACGAGGAAAAGGTGGAGGAACTGATGCAGAATGAAGGCATTATCCGTAACCGCCTCAAAATAAAATCAGTGATCGGGAATGCCAAAGCTTATCTCGCCGTCCAGAAAGAGTTCGGTAGTTTTGATAAATATATCTGGTCTTTTGTGAATCACAAACCCATCGTGAATCATTACCGGAATGGTATGGCCGGCGTTCCTGCCAAAACAGCTATTTCCGATGCCATGAGTAAGGATCTGCTGAAACGGGGGTTTAAGTTTGTAGGCTCAACAATTTGTTATGCTTACATGCAGGCTACCGGCATGGTGGATGATCATATGGAAGATTGCTTTAAGAAGAAGCGTAAATAATATCAGGACAAGCGCCTTCGGCGCTTGTCCTTTCCAGAATAAAATCTGGCTTTCCTACCTTGTTACTAAAAGTTGTTACCCTTAACCATTTTTTTCTGGCGAGAATAAAAAACACTACATCCTTTGCGGGGAGTTCTGTTAGTATATAGTTATACATGTCAATAACTATCAATCCTCAAACTCGTGTATAGCAGCTTTTAGTACAACTTATTTCATCTGCTGAAGTGAAATAACATAGAATTACCATAACTTTGAATTAACTTATAAGTGAATTGTCAAAAAGGAAAGCTGGTTACGTACAAGACATATTCTAAATTAACGATATATACTTTCAAACCTGATGGTGAGGAATGTCTATTCGATCAATTTATCGGCAAGTTTGAAAACAATAAAGCTTACCGGCCCTGTCTTGATAAAATTCTTGCGGCAGTCAGTGAATTTGTGAAACGTGGTATTGACCCAAGGAGATTCAGGCCAAAAGTAGAGCGAGCAATTGAAGCATTGCCTTCTGGAATCAGTAAACTCAGATTATACTGTGTTCCATATGGGCAACATGCAATTTTAATTGGAAATGGAGATGTTAAAAGTACTTTGAGAGTACAAGACTGCCCTAATTGTGGACCACATTGGAAATTTTTGACTTTACTTGACAAGGAAATCCAGGAACGTTTGTTGAGTAAAGAAATTACCTGGCAGAAGACTAAAGGACAGGATAAACTCAATGGAAACTTAAGTTTTGAAATCGGAGATTGCGAATAATTTATAATAGTTATGTCTACAAAATTTGATAAAATATCCAAAGAAATACCACCAGAAACCAGTTTAATGGTGTCAAAATCTTTTGATATAAGCGAAAGGATTTTAGATATTCTGGATGAACGCGGAATGACACAAAAGGACTTTGCCCAACTATTGGGCAAAAGAGAATCTGAAATTTGTAAATGGATGAAAGGGACGCATAATTTCACTTTGGAAACAATTGCCAAGATTGAAATTGTATTGGGCCAAACAATCTTACAGGTTGCCAAAGCTACCCCTCAGTCTATTTTTGCCGACACCACTCATCAAATGTATTTTAACCTCGTGCTCGGAAAAGGAGGAAGTTCTGCCAAAGAAGAAACCTTACAAAACTACACAGTAGTTTACAGTAAGAAATATAGTAAAGAGCTAAATGTATCATTAGAAATTCGCTAAACTGCTATGGAATCAGGCGTAACAATACTGGATTTAAAAATTACAGATTATCAGGCTAACAAACCTGAAAGCATCACTCAAGGGATCAACTACAATGGAAAAATTTCACTAATTGCTGATATAGGCGCAAACGATGAGCTAAAAAGAATAACAGTAAGAGTAGATGCAACAATTTTTTTGGAGAACAATGTAAAGAATCTGATTAATATTGGACAGATCACCAGTGAAACGATCTTTAGTTTGTCCGGACCAGTTTGGGATGCCCGTGTAAAAAAAGAGAACGGCAATTTCATAATAAATGCTGCTCTGGAAACCTATTTGATCGGCATTTCATATGATTCCCTAAGAGGTCTTATGCGGGAAAAAAGTAAAAACAGCTTTTTAGAAAAGGTTCTTCTGCCACTCGTCAATCCTGCAGATATTACCAGAGCGGACAAAGCAGATAAAAATGCGAATAAATAAACTCAGGTCCACCGATTATTCCCGAGGCCTTTTTACTCTATCCTCACCTCACTCAACCCCGCATTGTTAAGAAACGAATAATCTGTCAGCGTATTCAAAAAGAAATACAACTGCCTTTTTTCCTGTGCTGATAATTTAATCCCCGACTTCACCAGCGGATCGGTGGTAGGAGTTACCTGTACACCATGGTCGTAGAAGTCAAACACCTGGTAAATATCGAAGAAACGGCCATCGTGCATATAAGGGGAGCTTTTTAAGATATTGCGCAGGGAAGGCACCTTAAAACGCAGATTATCGTCGGTGCTTCCTGTGATCTTCATTCTTCCCACATCATTCAGCGCCGGCAGGTAAGGTAACCCGTTGCTGCGATAGGTAAGATCTGTAAACAGCGGCTCCTTATGACAGGCAGCACATTTTTCCTGGAAAACCTGGTACCCTGCACTTTCCTCTGCGGTAAAGACTACTCCCGGCACTTTCTGCATCACGCTGTCATATTTGGAACCGGCAGATACCATGGTAGCAATAAACTGTGTAAAGGCTTTGAACATCCGCTCACTGGTAATTTCGGTGGAACCAAAAGCGGCTTTGTACATTGCGCGATATTTAGGATCTGCCTGCATTTTCTGCAGCAGTTCTTTCAGATCTACCGCCATTTCGTTGTGGTCTGTTAACGGGGTGAGCGGTTGCAATTCCAGGTGGTTTACGCCCCCGTCCCACATGAACGCTTTTTGCCAGATCATATTGAAGAGTACCGGCACAGAGCGCGTTCCCTGCTGTCCGGCTACACCATGTGCCAACGCATGATCAAAATGCCCGAAGGCCGCGAACTGCTGATGACAGAAGCCACAGGAAACCGTGCTGTCCTGCGAGAGACGGAAATCATAAAACATAAAACGCCCCAATGCTACACCTGGTTTGGTAAGTGGATTACGCGTAAAATCATATACCGGCCGTGGAAAATGCGCGGGCAACTGCAGGAAAAACGGCTCCGGCCCTTTTGGGACATGCTTTTTCGTACCGGCATGTACCAGCAGCAACAACAGGCAAAATGCCCCGATGATATAGGCGGCTTTATGTTTCATACGGCCACTAAAAACGGTACGCGGTGATGGAATCTGATAACATTACTCCGTAATGCCGGTAATATTAAACATATGCTGGTAATTACCGGCTACTTGTCTGGCTTTCACGCCCGGCGCCATAATGACCGCTATCTTTTTGAAACTGACGGTATCCGGTAAAAACCATTTTTCCACATCAGCGCTGAGTTGAATATGTGGTGGTTGCTTTTCTCCTATCGTAATCGGTTGTGAAAATGGCAGTGTAACATATTTTAGCACCTGGTCTTTCTCTTTGTAACCACCGCAATGAAAAATAAATTCCTGCAAAGGCGTATTGATCACGGGTGAATGTCCTTCTATCTGCGCCATGATATAGCCGCTGTTCCAGGTCCAGAACATACCGCTTTCCACGGCCAGTGCGCCCGATTGCACGCCACTCACATTATGGATGCTGTCTACTCCTACAAGGAAACGGATACTTTTATATTTTCCTGCCGGAACAGGTGTAAGACGGATATTTTTTGTACTGTCAATGGCGTCATCCACGAGATAATAAGCAGGTGGCAATGTCACTACATGACCATCCACACTTTCCAACGAAAAGTTACTGAGGAAATAACGGAAACGGCTGATGGTAAATTCCTCTCCGGAGGCGTTGGTGTAGGTAACGGTTTTTCTGACGAGCGGTTGCTGTCCCATGAGATGGGTAAGTGATAGCTGCAACGAAGGTGCAGGCCCGGAAACGAGGGGCTTCCCGGCCAGCAACAAAGTGAGCACCAGGAACCCGCCTGCACAGAAAGAAAAAATCCGCAAAATCATGGTATCCTCTTTTATTCAAAGAAAGTTACAATGATTTTGCGGATTAAATATTAAAAAGAACTAAACTCTTTTATAGCCTTTCCAGCCGTACAGGAACACGATCACAAAGCAGAAAGCAGGAATCGCGAAAGAGGCGGATAATGATTGCCACTCCGTTACCACGCCCATCAGGTAAGGTACAGAAGCACCACCTACAATAGACATTACCTGGTAAGATGCACCGCGTTTGGTGTGTACCCCCAGGTCTTTTACGCCCAACGCAAAAATCGTCGGGAACATAATCGACATAAAGAAGAAGATGGTAATCAGTGCATATACAGAAGGAGCACCGCTGCCGGTCATTACAAATAAACTCAATAATATGTTGATAAACGCATATAGTGCCAGCAACTTATTGGGCGCTATTTTACGCATGAGGGCTGTGCCTACAAACCGGCCACCCATGAATAAAGCGAGGGCTACAGACAACAGGTAAGAAGCGTTTTCTGTGGTAATGCCATGCCAGTAAGTAGTTACATAGTTGATAAATAACGCACCGGCGCCTACCTGTGCCGCTACATAAAAGAACTGTGCTACCACGCCCAGCACAAAGTGACGGTGTGCAAACAGCGGACGGGTATCGGCCATCACAGCTTCTCCTTCCTGTTCTGCTTCTTTGATTTCAGGTAACGGTGTTCTGTAGAAGAAACCTGCGATCAGTAATACCACCACACCAATAACAATATAGGTGAGCTTTACGGTAGTAAGATCGCCATTGCCGCTGCCGAAAAATAATTTACCACCAATGATAGGACCAAGGAAAGATCCCAGTCCGTTGAAGCACTGTGATAAGTTCAGGCGCTGTTCAGAGGTACCCGGATCTCCCAGTACCGTAACATATGGATTGGCAGCCGTTTCCAGGCAGGCTAATCCGCAGGCAAGTATAAATAAGGCCAATAAAAAGAAATCAAAACTCAATGCCCCTGCTGCCGGAAAAAAGAGAAAAGCACCGGTAGCATACAGCAGTAAGCCCAGGATAATTCCTTTCTTGTAGCCGAACTTGTTCATAAACATCCCTGCCGGCAAAGCCATCAGGAAATAAGCGCCGAAATAAGCGCCCTGTAATAAGGTGGAACGTTTGGTCGTGATGTTCAAAACCTCCTGGAAATGTTTGTTCAATACATCCAGCAGTCCGTATGCGAGTCCCCACAGGAAAAATAAACTGGTGACTAGGATCAACGGGAAAAGGTAACTACCAGGCTTCACGCCGGTATCTTTACTAGCATAGGTGGAATTACTTACTGCGCCTCCGGCCATAACGAAGAATTTAATGTTTCAGGTGATGAATGTTGATAACTGGTGTTGGCTCTTTATCCTTAGCTGATGGATCTGTCGAGATGGGTATAACCACCATCTACATATACGATTTGTCCGGTTGTATGAGATGAACGTGGTGACAACAGGAACACGGTTGCGTTGGCAATTTCTACAGCAGTGGTCATTCTTTTTTCAAATGGAATGTTGGCAGTAATAGATGCCAGCTTCTCCTGTGGATTAGGCAGGGAATTGATCCATGTTTCATACAGTGGTGTCCATACTTCGGCCGGGATCACGGTATTTACCCGTACAGAGTATGGCAGCATTTCTACCGCCCATTCGCGGGTCAGTGCATTGATGGCTCCCTTGGAAGCGGCATAGCCGCTGGTGTTACCCTGACCGGTATTGGCTACTTTAGAGCCGATGTTCACAATATTTCCTTTCGATGCTTTCAGGTAAGGCAGCGCGAAATGTGCCAGGTTGTAATAGTGTGATAAATTATTCTGCAGCGACTGCATAAATTTTTCAGGGCTGCCACTTTCCAGTCCCACTCCATCATTGGCGCCGGCATTATTTACCAGGCCGTCTATTTTACCATATTTGGCTACAGTTTCAGCGATTACTTTTTTACAATCCTCCACTTTTCCCAGCTCGGCTGTAATGGCAAGTGCCTGACCGCCGGCAGCGATAATGTCGTTCGCGGTTTTCTCATTGTCTGCGGTGCTTCTGCCGGCAATAACGGCAATGCCGCCTTCTGCTGCAATCAGCCTGGCAATTGCTTCCCCGATTCCTTTTGCGCCACCGGTAACGATCATCACTTTCTCCTGTAATCCTAAATCCATAGTACGTGTAATGTTATTTTTTATAGATGATAGAATGAGATGGCATTGCCTCCCATTATTTGCTGTTGTTCTGTTGTTGATAAGGTGCTGATAAAGTCAGTGACCAGGCTTTTTACCTCACGGTACTTTGCCGCCACCAGGCACACGGGCCAATCGGAGCCATACAGCAACCTGCCCGGGCCAAAGGCTTCCAGCGCTACTTCCAGGAATGGCCGGAAGTGTGCGGGTTCCCATTGCTGCCAGTCTGCTTCTGTAACCATGCCACTCAGCTTGCAGTATACATTGGGCGACTGTGCAATACGGCGCATATGTGCTGCCCATGCTTCCAGTTCACCACCTTTGATATCCGGCTTGGCCAGGTGATCTATCACCAGCGCCTGCTCCGGAAACTGCTGTACAAATTCTTCTACGGCAGCTAACTGTTTCGGATATACGAGAATATCGTAGGTAAATCCGTGTTGTGCCAATGCTTTGATACCACGACAAAAATGTTCTCCCAGGATAAAGCGGCTATCGGGTTCGCCCTGTACAATATGACGGAAACCTTTCAGCTTCGGATGCGCCGCATATTGTTCCAGTTGTTCGTGAATGTTATCAGCGCGCAGATCTGCCCAGCCCACCACGCCCCTGATAAAGGTATGCTGTGCTGCCAGCGAGAGCAAAAACGCGGTTTCATCGGGCGACTGGTCCGCCTGAACAGCCACGCAGCCATGCACCCCGTTTTCTTCGAGTACAGGCGCCAGGTGTTCCGGATAAAAATCACGGCGGATTACTTCCATGGATTCATCAATCCATGCATCGCGGACCGGATCGTATTGCCAGAAATGCTGATGTGCGTCAATAACCATGTAACTATTTTTTGTAAAGCGGATGCCGTAGCATCCGCTTTACTTTTACAATGCAAAAATCTGGTCCATAATAATCCACTTCTCCCCTTCCTTCGCTACCGGCAATGCCTGCTGGTATTTCCACATCAGCTGCTCCCATACTTTTACAGCCGGGTTGGCAGCATCCATAGCGTCTTTACGTTCGAAGGAGAAAGTATCGTCTACCTCCATGATCATAAACAACCGGTTACCGGCACGGTAAATATCCATGACCGTAATACCTGCGTCTGTGATACTCTTCTTTATTTCAGCGGATACGTTGCGGTGATACCCTTCGTACTCGCTGATCAATTGTGGATCATCTACCAGATCCAGCGCCAGACAATATCTTTTCATAATGACTATTTATACGCTACTGCCGTTTGTTTGGAAGTACCCAAACCATCAATACCCAGTTCAATCACATCTCCTGCTTTCAGGTATACCTGTGGGTTCATACCCAGACCTACACCCGCTGGCGTACCGGTGGAGATCACATCTCCCGGAAGCAGGGTCATAAACTGGCTCAGGTAAGCCACTACAAATGGTACGTTAAAGATGAAATTGGAAGTATTGCCATCCTGCATTTTCTGACCATTAACGGTGAGCCATAAACGAAGATTATTGACATCTGCAATCTCTTCTTTGGTAGCCAGCCACGGACCTAACGGCGCGAAAGTATCGCAGCTTTTACCCTTTACCCACTGTCCACCTCTCTCGATCTGGAAGGCTCTTTCGCTGTAGTCGTTATGTAAACAGTAACCTGCTACATAGTCCAAAGCGTCTTTTTCTTCCACATAACTGGCCTTTTTGCCAATTACAACGGCCAGTTCCACTTCCCAGTCGGTTTTCACGCTGTTACGTGGAATCACCAGGTCGTCGTTCGGACCCACCAGTGCGCTGGTACTTTTAAAGAATACGATTGGCTCTGCCGGAATCGCCGCGTTGGTTTCACGGGCGTGATCAGCATAGTTAAGACCGATACAGATAATTTTGGAAGGACGAAGAATAGGCGAACCTAAACGGGTATCTGCAGGCACCTGCGGACATTCACCGGCATGCGCAGCATACCATTCAGACAAACGCGCCAGTCCGTTGTTTTCAAAGAATTGTTCTCCAAAATCTTCACCGAATGCACTCACATCAAACATTCCTGCTGCTGTAACAACACCCGGTTTTTCTTGTCCCGGTAAACCAAACCTGATCAGTTTCATATCAATATTATTTTTTTATTAGTCTTACTTGATTTCTTTTAATGTGTTTATTTTCAACCGTCCGCTTTCCACTTTCAGGTCAATCACCGGTTCTGCTTTTCCATCTTTTACAAAAGAGAAATACACATGGTCATCTTGCCCTGTTGGCTGGATAACACCTTTGGCGCCCGCTGGCACGGCCATAAACATACTTTTACGGAGGCCTCCAAATTCAACATACAGTTCGAGACTGTCTGGTGAATTATCCGGTCTGATCTCTGCGATAAAATCTGCCAGGATCTGACCTGATTGTATACCTTTTTTATATTTCTGTACCAGTTCGCCTCCGGCAGATACCTTACCAAGCCCCATGGTATTTTCCATGTACTCCCAGATCGGTTGCGGCGGCGTAGCTGCCCATAATACTTTCAGATCTTTTTTACTGTCGATAAAAGCGTGGTAATAACGTGGCTGGTGATTCGCTTTCAACACCCCGATATAACAACTGTTGGGCTCATTCCACAACACTTTATAAAGGTCTGATTCCGGTGCATCTTTCAATAACGCCTGTTCAAAAGTTTTCTCTTTGGTTTCACCCTTCAGCTGAAATTTGATAGTGATCAGCGAAGTATCTTTTTGCTTGTCGGCAAATGTAACAGACACCGTTCCATCCGGAGTTGCCGGTTTTATAACGGTGGAATCCCCGCTGGCGCCACCTTTGTTGCTCGCGGAATTACAGGCAGATAATACGGCTATTGCTATGGCCAGCCCCATTCGAAATTGTTGCATGATATAACTAAAAATTAATGAATGAATAACTTGAAAGATACGGGTAATCGTCCGCACTTTAAAACACACATCACATTAATTCTTAATTATTCAGGCGGATAAAACCACCATCAATCGGGTAGTCGGTGCCTGTAATAAATCCTGCTTCATCTGAAACAAGATACAACGCCAGGTTACCAATTTCCACTGGTTTAGCCATGCGGCCGATCGGTTGTGTTTTACTCAGTTTATCAAACATTTCGGCTTCCTTGCCCGGATAATTCTTCGCAATAAATCCATCTACAAAAGGCGTATGTACCCTTGCCGGCGATATACAATTGCAACGGATATTGGCGCCCAGGTAATCTTTCGCAACAGATAATGTCATAGTCAGTACCGCGCCTTTACTCATGGAGTAGGCCAGTCTGTCTGGTATACCCACACTGGCCGCGATGGAGGCCACATTCAGGATCACCCCGCCACCCTGTGCTTTCATTTGTTTGATCACTGCATACATGCAGTTGTAACTACCTTTTACATTTACCTGGTATACCCGGTCAAAGTCCTGTTCAGCGGTGTTCTCCAGGTTACCCACATGTGCAATACCTGCACAGTTCACCAGGATATCCAGTTTACCGGCTGCTTTTACGATACCGTCCATTACACCAATCACGGCTGCCTGGTCGGCTACGTTACAAGCATGCACCGTGGCCTGGCCACCTGCTGCCCTGATTTCATCGGCAGTGGATTTTCCACCTTCCTCATTCAACTCCAGGATATGCACCTGCGCGCCCTGGGAGCCAAATGTCTTCGCTATTGCCTGTCCTATACCGCTACCACCACCTGTGATAACTGCCACTTTGTTATCTAATCTGAACAGTTCCATCATTAAAAAATTTAAGGGTTCTAAAATACCTATTAATATAAGGTGATTGCAATTGTATTTTCACTGTATTTCATACTTTCTTGCCTAATTTTTGCAAAATTCAATAATCAGGCTCAAATCCGGGGCTTTTTCTGCAATTTTAAGCGCATGAGAAGAATGCTGTTACTAACGCTCCTATGGGCCATTTCCGCCCGGGCAGCCGCCCAGAAAATACCCGTTAATAAATATGGATTGCCCGTATTAACTACCCGCCAGCAATATGACCAGCTGGTAAAAGCAGACAGCAACCAGCAACTGGTAAACCTGGAACACTATATTCCCGGTATTCAGAAAGATGTGCGGTATGCCACTACCAACAACTTCACCAAACAACAGTTATATACCCGCACGGATATTTATCTCCGGCTACCGGCTGCCAAAGCCCTGAAAGCCGTACAAACAGCGCTACGCAAAAAAGGATATGGCCTGCTGATCTACGACGCCTACCGTCCTTATCATGTAACGGAGGCTATGTTTAAAATAGTGCCGAACGACCTGTACGCCGCCGATCCCCGGAAGGGCTCCGGCCATAACCGTGGCGTAGCGATAGACCTGAGTATGGTAGATCTTAAAACAAATAAGCCCGTGGCCATGCCTACGGACTTTGATGATTTTACCAGGAAAGCACATCAGAATTATATGCCGTCAGATCCGGTCATTGCAGCTAACCGGAAAATACTGCGGGACGCCATGTTTCAGCATGGCTTTAAGGGAAGTTCCACCGAATGGTGGCATTTTTATCTGCCAGACTATAAAAAATATCCACTGATGGATATATTCTTTTAGGTCAGGGAATATGAACAGTATCTACACGGCTGGGAATACCCTCCCATTTTAAATAGTAGGTGCCGGGAGTGGCGGTGATAAAAGAATAGGTTTTGGATTGTACGCTGCTGGACTGGGTACAGGTAGCACAACTATTATATATATACTCGGCTTTAATGAGTATGGTATCCGCCTGTCTGGTTTCCACCAGCCTGTTCAGGGAATAACAGGAAGTAGCGAAAGTAGTATATACATCATAAAATACACCACCTGCGCCCTGGGAACTGGCGGGCGTTTTACCCATATACCGGACACTGTTGATATCTATCCATCCGTATTGTGAACAGCGGTCTGTTTCTTTCTTGCAACCAGCAAACAATAAAAAGATCAGGAGTAACGAAATTGTTCTCATCAGGGAAATTGTTGTCACCTGTAGAACGAAGCGGGGACAAAAAAGTTACACCCGCCCTGCCTGCCCGGCGTTGATCGGGCAAGACAAGGCGGGTGCAGAAAATTATACTAGTATATTTTGTTCAGTGCATCCACATACGCATGCACAGAAGCATTCACGATATCGGTGGAAATACCGAAACCGTAATACGACTGGCCGTTGTGTTTTACACGCATATTTACTTTGCTGACATCATCACTGCCACCGCGCATGGATTGAATGTTGAATTCATCCAGTTCGATATCATCTTTGATAATATTATGAATCGCGTTGATGGTAGCATTTACCGGGCCGTTACCTGCAGCACTGGCTTCTCTTTCTTCGCCATTAATCCGCAGTTTCACCGTCGCCATCGGACGCAGCGGATCTCCACACACCACCTGCAGCAATGTTACTTTGATCGCATTATCGTCGTAGGTTTTGGCATCTCCATCTCCCATCAGTTCCAGCAGATCCGCATCGGTAATTTCCTTTTTGGTATCTGCCATCAGCAGGAAGCGTTGGTACACTTCATCGATGTTTACTCTTTCCAGGTTATAACCCAGTCGTGATAAGTGATGTTTCAGGGCATGACGGCCGCTGCGGGCAGTCAGGATAATAGAGTTGGAATTGATCCCTACATCTTCCGGGTTCAGGATTTCGTAGTTTTCGCGGTGTTTCAGCACGCCATCCTGGTGAATACCGGAGCTGTGTGCAAAAGCGTTACGGCCCACAATGGCTTTGTTAGGCTGTACCGGCATGTGCATCATGGTTTCTACGAGATTACTGATTTCATAGATCCCTTTTGAGTTGATCTGCGTATGATAACCCAAAGCATGATGCGTTTTCAGGATCATGGCTACTTCCTCCAGGGAAGTATTACCAGCACGCTCTCCGATACCGTTGATCGTACATTCCACCTGGCGGGCGCCATTCATTACACCGGCAATGGTGTTGGCGGTAGCCAGACCGAGATCATTATGGCAGTGAACAGAAATAATGGCTTTATCGATGTTGGAAACGTGATCAACCAGGTATTTTATTTTTGCACCGTACTGATCGGGCAGGCAGTAACCGTTGGTATCCGGGATGTTCACGGTGGTAGCACCGGCCGCAATCACGGCTTCGATCATGCGGGCCAGGTATTCATTGTCTGCGCGGCCGGCATCTTCTGCATAAAATTCGATATCATCAGTAAACTTGCGGGCATATTTCACAGCGGCTACGGCACGCTCCAGTATTTCATCGCGGGTACTGTTGAATTTATATTTGATGTGCATATCGGAAGATCCGATACCGGTATGAATACGGCCACGTTTTGCAAAACGCAATGCGTCTGCAGCTGCATCTATATCTTTGGTATTGGCACGGGTTAACGCACAAATAACCGGTTCTGTAACGGCTTTGGATATTTCCACCACGCTCTGAAAATCGCCCGGGCTGGAAATCGGGAAACCTGCTTCGATGATGTCCACGCCTAATGCTTCGAGTTTCTTTGCTACCTCAATTTTTTCTACAGTGGTCAGCTGACAGCCAGGGACCTGTTCTCCGTCACGCAAGGTGGTATCAAAGACGTATACACGATTTTTATCCATGATAGTGTAATAATTTTATTGAATGATTAATTCAGGTTCTCTAATACTTTGGCGCCCATGGCGTCAGTGCCCATAATACAATGGTTCTCGGTGTGTTTGTTCGCGATATCCATTGTCCTGAAACCTTGTCTGAGTGTAGCTTCCACGGCTTTGATCACACGCTGTGATTCTGTTTTCAGGCCGAAGGAAATATCCAGCATCAGGGCTACAGATAAAATAGAAGCCAGCGGGTTGGCAATGCCCTTACCGGCAATGTCGTGCGCAGATCCGTGGATAGGTTCAAAGAACCCGGTGCTGTCGCCGATAGAGGCAGAAGCGAGCATCCCCATGGAGCCGGCGATCTGGGAAGCCTCATCAGTGAGGATATCACCAAACAGGTTGCCGGTTACTACCACATCAAAGCGTTTCGGATCTTTGATCAGCTGCATGGCTGCGTTATCGATAAACATATGTTCTGTTTCCACATCAGGGTATTCTTTGGCTACTTCCTGTACTACTTCTCTCCACAGACGGCTGGCTTCGAGTACGTTGGCCTTATCAACAGAGCAGAGTTTCTTGCGGCGGGTACGCGCAGCATCGTAAGCTTTGCGGGCAATACGTTCTACTTCATAACGGTGATAGATCATCAGATCAGACGCGGTGTTACGATCGGCTGTTCTGATCTTTTCACCAAAGTATACATCCCCGGTCAGCTCCCGGAAAAACAGGATATCTGAACCGCGTAATATTTCAGGCTTAATGCTGGAAGCTTCCAGCAGTTCATCAAACAGTTTGATGGGGCGAAGATTGGCATACAATCCGAGCTCCTTCCTGATTTTCAGCAAACCTTGTTCTGGTCTTACTTTCAGGGTAGGATCGTTATCGTATTTAGCATGACCGATAGCGCCGAACAGGATAGCATCGGAATTTCTTGCTTTCTGCAATGTTTCTTCCGGTAGTGGATCACCGGTAGCTTCGATGGCTACGTGGCCCATGATCCCTTCTTCAAAGGTAAATGTGTGATGATAGTTTTTGGCTATGGCCATCAGCACCTTTTGTCCCCATGCCGTCACTTCCTGTCCGATCCCATCTCCGGGTATAACTAGTATTTTCTTCTCAACGCCCATATTTGTGTGTAGCTTTTAGTATTTAGCTGGTTTGATGTTAGAAATTATATGTTCTTGTGGTTTCGTATTGTTCAATTTCTTTCCGGAGACTCAGCAGGTAATCGATATCATCGTATCCGTTCAGCAGACAGGTTTTCTTGTACTGGTTGATATCGAAATTTTCCCTGGCGCCGGTGCTCAC
The DNA here is from genome assembly GCF_900110835.1 of Chitinophaga arvensicola. Classification (GTDB taxonomy): domain Bacteria; phylum Bacteroidota; class Bacteroidia; order Chitinophagales; family Chitinophagaceae; genus Chitinophaga; species Chitinophaga arvensicola. The sequence continues at coordinate 2,413,402 of NZ_FOJG01000001.1, read as the reverse complement.
AATCTTAATGAACTGGTTTTCCAGGTCTACTTCCAGCTGTGCTTTCGGATCGGCTTCAATGGCGGTGAAGATCTGGTCCAGGAAATCTTCTGATACCTGGATAGGCAGGATAAAAGTATTGAGGGCGTTATTCTTGAAGATATCTGCAAAGAAGCTGCTCACTACTACTTTAAAGCCGGCATCGGCGATGGCCCAGGCGGCGTGTTCACGGGAGGAGCCGCAACCAAAGTTTTTGCCTCCTACCAGGATCTGTCCACTGTAGATGGGATTGTTCATCACGAAATCCGGCTTGGGTGTGTTATCTGCTTCATAGCGCCAGTCGCGGAACAGATTTTCTCCAAAACCGTCTCTGGTGGTGGCTTTCAGAAAGCGTGCCGGGATGATCTGATCGGTGTCTATATTTTCGATGGGTACAGGTACCGCAGAAGAAACGAGGTGTTGAAATATTTTACTCATGATGATTTTACAGTTTAAATTTTTGTGGCGGCTACTCTCAGGCGGACGTAATCCGCATACAGCTCACCGTCTTTCATCAGCTGTGGCGCCAGTTCATGCTGCACCTGTTCCAGGATAGCGTTCTTATCTTTTTCGGGAATGCTGCCAAAAAAGTGAGCGCCAAACATCTCCAGCCAGTCGCTGATGCCGGTAGCCGGATCCACCAGTTTCGACGGACGGTCAAAAAAGTGTACCCGGTCTATTTTAAAACCTGCCTTTTCCAGCAGGGTAGTATATTCTGCAGGAGAAGGAAAGTACCAGAATGGTTCGTAGGTATATCCGCGTTGCTGCATGGCTTTTTCCAGGTAGGTCAGGATCTGTTGTACATTTCCTTTACCTCCCATTTCAATGACCAGGCGGCCGCCTTTTTTCAGCTGGGCGTACATCCTGCTGATGGCTTTTTCCTTTTCGCGCACCCAGTGGAGGGTAGCATTGGAGAAGATGCCATCAAATTGTTGGGGCAGGGAGAAAGTGGTGGCGTCGTGTACTTCAAAGGTAATATCCGGGAAGTGCTGGCGGGCGCTTTCCACCATAGCGGCGGAAGCGTCTATCCCGGTAACGATGGCTCCTTTCTGTGCCAGCTGTGCTGTCAGTTCGCCGGTACCGCAGCCCAGATCGAGGATCTGTTCACCGGATTGTGGTTGTAACCAATCTATCAGGCTGTTACCATATTCAAACACGAAGGCGTGTTTTTCTTTATATAAGTCGGCATTCCATTGATCAGACATAGCAGTAGGCTTTTAGCGTTAAGCATTTGTGTTTCCCATCCGTTCTTTTTACCCCAGCAGTTCCCTCACATCGGTTACCCTGCCGGTAATGGCAGCGGCGGCGGCGGTAAGCGGACTGGCGAGGAAGGTGCGGGCGTTCGGTCCCTGGCGGCCTTCGAAGTTGCGGTTGGAGGTAGAGATGCAGTACATACCGGCCGGCACTTTGTCTTCGTTCATGGCCAGGCAGGCAGAGCAACCGGGTTCACGCAGCTGGAAACCGGCTTCGGCGAAGATCTTGTCGATCCCCTCTTCCTGGGCCTGGGCTTCTACCTGTTTGGAACCGGGAACGATCCATACCACTACATCATCTGCTTTGTGCCGTCCTTTCACGAAATCGGCCACGAGGCGTAAATCTTCGATACGGGAGTTGGTGCAGCTGCCAATGAATACGTAATCCACTTTTTTGCCCAGCAGTTCAGCGCCGGGTTGCAGGTCCATGTATTCAAGTGATTTTTTGAAAGAAGGTCTTTCTTTCTCTTCCAGCTGATCCAGTGCCGGGATGTGGCGGGTTACGCCCATGCCCATACCGGGATTGGTACCATAGGTGATCTGTGGTTCAATATCGGCGGCATCGAAGGTGAGTACGGTATCGAATTCGGCGTCGTTGTCGGAGTACAGGGTTTTCCAGTATTCCAGGGATTTATCCCAATCGGCTCCTTTCGGAGCAAATTCACGGCCTTTGATATAATCGAAGGTGATGTCGTCTGGTGCTATCAATCCACCACGGGCACCCATTTCGATGCTCATGTTGCAGATGGTCATGCGCGCCTCCATACTGAGACTGCGGATAGCTTCCCCCGCATATTCCACAAAGTAGCCGGTAGCACCGGAAGCGGATATTTGGGAGATGATATAAAGAATAATGTCTTTCGAGAGTACGCCCTTGCCCAATTTCCCGTTCACTTCGATCTTCATCCGCTTAGGCTTGTATTGCAGGATACACTGGGTGGCCAGTACCTGTTCCACTTCGGAGGTACCGATACCGAAGGCCACGGCGCCAAAAGCACCATGGGTACTGGTGTGGCTGTCGCCGCACACGATGGTCATACCCGGCAGGGTGATGCCCAGCTCTGGTCCGATCACATGCACAATACCCTGAAAACGATGGCCCAGACCATACAGTTCTACCCCGAATTCGCTGGTATTTTTTGTCAGCATTTCCACCTGGTGGCGGCTCAATGCTTCCTTAATGGGCTGGTCCTGGTGTAAGGTTGGTACGTTGTGATCTGCGGTAGCCCGGGTTTTAGCCGGACGGAATACCGGGATACCCCGCTTCCGCAACCCGTCAAATGCCTGGGGGCTCGTCACCTCGTGAATAAAGTGCGTGTTGATGTACACTGCATCGGGATGCCCCGGCTTGCTCACCACTATGTGGCCATCCCAGATTTTATCAAATAACGTTTTTCCCATCCTTTTGCTTCCTTTTATAATTGTTTATACCTTCAAATCTAATGGTCATTAATTAATTGCCATATCGCTAAATTTGCTTTAATTACAACCTTTAAACGCCTCAGATATACATTAAAACATTGTTTATCAATAATTTACAAGACTTTATTAACGATGCCCAACAGCCAAAGTGATGCTTTATTCATATTAATAAAAACCTTAACAAAAGCCGAAAAGCGCAGTTTTCAGCTGGCGTTTAATAAAAACAATACCAAGGAGGACGTGCTTTTCATCCAATTGTTCACTACGCTGGACAAGATGAAAGACTACGATGAGGAGCAGATACTGAAGAAAATCACCGATATCAAAAAGCAGCAGCTGTCGAATGTAAAAGCACATCTTTACAAACACCTGTTATCCAGCCTGCGGCAGCTATATAAACAAAAAGACCCCCTGATCGACCTGCGGGAGCAGCTGGATCATGCACGGGTACTTTACAATAAAGGATTATACAACCAGAGCCTGAAAATTCTGGCCAAGGCCAAAACCATGGCCCTGGAGCAGGAAGAGGTGATGCTCACCTACGAGATTGTGGAGTTTGAAAAGCTGATAGAATCCCGGCATATTACCCGCAGCCTGGAAAACCGGGCGGAAGTGCTGAGTGCGGAGTCCCGCCAAATAGAACAGCAGCTGACCAACATCAGCCGCCTCTCTACCCTTTCCCTGCGGATGTACGGCCTGTACCTGAAACTGGGCCATGCCCGCAACGAAAGGGACGCCGAAATGGTGAAATCTTTCTTCGAAAGCCAGTTACCGCCACTGCAGCATGTTCACATGAGCTTTTATGAAAAGGTGTATATGTACCAGGCATCCAGCTGGTATTACTATATCCTGCAGGACTTTGTGATGTATTACCGCTACACCCAGAAATGGGTGGACCTGTTCAAAAAGTATCCGTCGTTACAGCAAACGGATATGGACTTATTCATCAAAGCCCAGCACAACCTGCTCACGGCGCATTTCTACACTTCCAATTTTGAGAAGTTCAAAGCAGCGCTGATCGACCTGGAAGACTTTATCCGGGATAACCAGGACAATTTTCATGAGAATACCCGCACGTCTGCTTTTGTGTACCTGTATACCGCGAAGATCAACCGCTACTTCCTGGAAGGCACGTTCAGCCAGGGTTTGGAAATGGTGCCCGAACTGGAAACGGAGATCAGCCGGCATACATTGAAAATAGATCAGCACCGGGTGCTGGTATTCTATTACAAGATAGCCTGTTTGTATTTTGGTAGCGGTGATAACAGCAAAGCCATTGTCTATCTCAATAAAATCATCAATTTAAAAATCGGTAACCTGCGGGCAGATATACAATGCTTCGCCCGTATCCTGCACCTCATTGCGCATTATGAACTGGAGAACTACAGCCTGGTGGAATACCTGATCAAATCTGTGTATCACTTCATCTCCAAACATAAAGATCTCGGGCTGGTGATGGAAGAAATCATGAAGTTCCTGCGCCGCTACATTTATGCGAATCCCAAAGCTTTACGCAGTGCGTTCGTAGACCTGAAAGACCGGCTGGAACAAATTTCAGAAGATCCTTATGAGCGCCGTTCCTTCCTCTACCTGGATATTATTTCCTGGCTGGAAAGTAAGATTGAGAGCATACCGGTGCAGGAAGTCATTCACCGCAAATTTGTGAATAAGGAAAAACGTATCTAACATAAAACCATAGCGCGTATGTCTGGCGAAAAACACTATCATTTCATTGCCATCTCCGGCAGTCTGAGAAAAGGTTCCTACAATACGATGGCGCTGAAAGCGCTGCAACAACATGCTCCTTCCAATATCACAGTGGAGCAGGTGTTTTTTGACAAGATTCCGATGTACAATGCAGACCTGCATACAGAGCAATTACCGGAAGAAGTGGCGCCACTGGTACACAAAATTAAAGAAGCCGATGGCGTGATCATTGTATCGCCGGAGTATAACTACTCAGTGCCCGGTGCGCTGAAAAACGCGATAGACGTGGTATCCCGTCATGCCGACAAACCTTTCAGCGGAAAAGCGGTGGCGATTATGGGGGCATCGCAGGGACAGATCGGTACCGCGAGAATGCAGTATCACCTGCGGCAGATCATGGTATTTCTGAATGCATTTGTGATCAACAAACCCGAAATCATGATAGGCAGTGCGCAGCATAAATTTGATGCATCCGGTAATCTTACAGATGAATTCCTGATCAAACAATTGCCGCAGCTACTGATTTCACTCGCAAAGCTGAGTGATAAACTGGGCTACGACGCCGATTCAATATAAGGTTCGTACTGACGGTATTTTACAAAGAAAATAATGGCCGATGCTGCCTGTAACAACAGGATAGCCGGCCATTCATAATGTCCGAGTACCATGAACAATACGATAAAAGAAGTAAGCATGGTATTACGTACATGCTTCTCCGGATTCATTTTCGGGAAGAACAGCATCACCCGGAAAAGGATCAGTAATGATAATGCCGTGCAGAAAACCGTGACTAAACCCCAGGGCGTCGTTTTCGTATATGCATTCACGGTAATGATGATCATCTCCGGTAAAAATAAAATAACATATACACCGATGAGCCGCAGGTAGTGGGTCACTAACCTGATGGGCAGGTTTTCCATGAAATTGAGATACGTATCGTCGAATGCGCGGTGATGCACCATCAGCTGCATATGCGTAAGCACACTCACCATGACGCCAATCTGCAGTCCGCGCAGATCAAAATATTCTCCCCTTGTCATGATCAGGAAAGTAAGCCAGAGGATAGCGGCGGAAAATATTTTCGTACTCACAATGCGCCTCGGAAAATTCGTCAGCAGTTCATACAGGAAATACAATACCGGTGGTTTGGTAAAGTGTTGGTTGAGCCAGCGTTGCAGGTGACCGGTAAAGAAAATCACATCCGGTTGTTCCAGTTTCCTTTCATATAACCTCAACGGCCATATGCAATTGGCAATATTGAGTACCGCCACAATTACGGCAGATATATAAAACTGATGCTGAATAGCGATCACTACTGCGATACCGGCATACACCAGCACCGGCATATAAATAGCGGTATGCAGCCGGAACCAGATGCCGCGCCGGGTGGCTTTATCAATACTGCCCATAGTAGGATACAGGAAATCATATCCCTGGGTCTGGAATGTTTTGAGGATAAAGCCCACGCATTTCAGGGCGTAGGAAGTCCACAGCAGGAGTACCAGGAACAGGAAACTATAATTACCAAGGAATCCGAGCAGCAGACCTTTATGATAGGCGAGCAGGTTAGCGCCATTTACCACGCCGAAAAGTAAATAGAACAGCACAAGGAAAAAGCCCGTATTCTGCACATAGAAGCGACGGGTAAATATTTTACTGAGTATAGCGGAGGTGGTACGCATATTAATTGAGCGTAATGTTTTTATGAGCTACTTTCAGTGTGCCCGTAATGGTTACTTCTTCCGCATCCAGTGGTTGGTGGGAAGTGATAATAAAAGATACGCCTTTGGCGTTGTATTCACGGATCAGATCGTATAAAACAGCCAGTGCGCGGGTATCTATGGTGATCAGTGGTTCATCGAGCAGGATGAGTGCGGGGTTACCGGTGAAAGCCAGCAGCAGGGACAGTTTTTTCAGCATACCGCTGGAATAACTGCTCACCGGGTTATTCACAAAGACATGTACGCCCAGTTTTTCGCTGATGGCGCGGATCTGTTCCGGGTCGCCTCCTTTTGTACGGAGGTATAGTTCCAGCAAGTCGCGGCCTGTCAGGAAAGAAGGGTAAAAGGGTTCGGCTTCAGCATAATTGATCAGGCGGCGGAATTGTACCGGGTGCTGGCGGCTGCTCACGTTGTCCTGGAGCAGGATCTCTCCTTTGAAGGGGATCAGGCCGGCCATCACTTTCATACAGGTGGTTTTACCTGCGCCGTTCTCGCCCTGCAGCCAGTAGATGCCGGCTGGCAGCTCCAGTCGGGCAATATCCAGGATGTTTACATCCTGATAGTTCTTCTTCACCTCACGGAGGGCAATAACCGGTTCGGGCATATGACAAGCTTAAAAATGTAAATATGAAAAATTAACGCATATATATCTACGAAAGCGGAACTTTTTAACAAAAAATTTTCCGGGACATTTTTGTATTGACCATCATGCGTTTAGGCTTAACAGGTAAAAAATTATCATATAAGCCAACTTTTCCGGGGGAATTTTTCACATGCCAAGGATATTGCATATGCACAAGGTGCAAAACCCGTGAAACACGCGATGCCACTATACTCCCATTAAAGTTGTATATCTTTTCCACACCTGTTGAAAACTATATCTTCCATCCCTTAACCGGATGCTTACATTTGTAATCCTGAGCGTATGGATTTTAGGAAACAGAAATGTTGAAACAGATTTGTGGGAGAGAGAAGTGAGGATTTCAAGATGCTGACCCCAAATAGAAAAACCAAAAACCTTCGACAGTACCCATAAAATAATTACAAGATGAGTAACGAGAATGAAATTCTTCTAAAAGAGAACAAGGACCGTTTTGTGCTATTGCCGATCAAATACCCGAAAATCTGGGAGCAATACAAAAAACACGAAGCGAGTTTCTGGACAGCTGAAGAAATAGACTTAAGCAGTGACCTGAAAGACTGGGCAGCCCTGAATGACGGTGAACGTCATTTTATTTCTCATGTACTGGCATTTTTTGCTGCCAGTGACGGTATCGTCAATGAGAACCTTGCGGTTAACTTTATGAGTGAAGTACAGATTCCGGAAGCCCGTTGTTTTTACGGATTCCAGATCATGATGGAAAACATCCACTCTGAAACATATGCATTGCTGATCGATACCTATGTAAAGGATCCTTCAGAAAAAGATCGCCTGTTTCACGCCATCGATACTGTTCCTGCTGTAAAGAAAAAAGCAGAATGGGCATTGCGCTGGATTGAAAACGGCACTTTCGCAGAGCGCCTCGTAGCCTTTGCTGCCGTAGAAGGTATCTTCTTCAGTGGTAGCTTCTGCTCCATTTTCTGGTTAAAGAAAAGAGGACTGATGCCCGGCTTAACCTTCTCCAACGAACTGATCAGCCGGGATGAAGGCCTGCACTGCGAATTCGCCTGCCTGCTCTACAGTATGCTGGAAAACAAACTGAGTGAAGAACAGGTACACAACATCATCCGTGATGCAGTGAGCTATGAAAAAGAATTTATCACAGAAGCCCTCCCGGTTGGACTGATCGGTATGAACGCTGACCTGATGTCGCAATACATCGAATTTGTAGCAGACAGATGGATCGGTGAACTGGGCTATACCAAGATATTTAATGCGTCTAATCCGTTCGACTTCATGGAAATGATTTCCTTACAGGGTAAGACCAACTTCTTTGAAAAACGTGTGGGAGATTACCAGAAATCCGGCGTAATGGGTGGTACCAAAGAATCACAGACATTCAGCCTGGAAGAAGATTTTTAAAACATTTTGAATTACTAACCTCTTAAATTCACAAACCCATGTTCGTAATCAAAAGAGATGGAAGGAAAGAAGCAGTGAAGTTTGATAAAATCACTGCGCGTATTGAAAAACTATGTTACGGTTTCAATACGGAATATGTAGATGCGATAGACGTTGCCAAAAAAGTGATACAAGGTTTGTACGATGGTGTAACCACCAGCGAACTCGACAACCTGGCTGCCGAAACAGCCGCCTCCCTTACCACGAAACATCCGGATTACGCCCTGCTGGCTTCCCGCATAGCAGTAAGTAACCTGCACAAGAATACCATCAAGTCGTTTTCCAAAACGATGAAGAAACTGTATGATTATATTGATCCTAAAACAGGTAAATCAGCCGCACTGTTGTCTGATGAAATCTGGGAGATCATTACTAAAAATGCAGACCTCCTGGATTCCAGCATTATCTACGACCGCGACTTTGCTTTTGACTACTTCGGTTTCAAAACCCTGGAGCGCTCTTACCTGCTGAAAACAGACGGTAAAATACAGGAACGTCCGCAGCATATGCTGATGCGCGTTTCCGTTGGCATTCACAAAGAAGATATTGAGTCTGCCATCAAAACGTATAACCTGATGAGTGAGCGCTGGTTTACACATGCCACGCCAACCCTGTTCAACGCAGGCACTCCAAAACCACAGATGTCATCCTGCTTCCTGCTCACCATGCAGGACGACAGCATCGAAGGCATCTACGATACCCTGAAACAAACCGCTAAGATTTCTCAAAGCGCCGGTGGTATCGGTTTAAGCATTCATAATATCCGTGCAACAGGATCTTACATCAGCGGTACCAACGGTACTTCCAATGGTATCATTCCTATGCTGCGCGTATTCAACGATACTGCACGCTATGTAGATCAGGGCGGTGGCAAGCGTAAAGGCGCTTTTGCCATCTACCTCGAACCATGGCATGCCGACATCTACGAATTCCTGGACCTGCGTAAGAACCATGGTAAAGAAGAAATGCGCGCACGCGATCTCTTCTACGCCCTCTGGATGCCAGACCTGTTCATGAAACGTGTGGAAGCAAATGGCGACTGGTCACTGTTCTGCCCGCACGAAGCACCAGGACTGCACGAATGCTGGGGTGAAGAATTCGAAGCCCTGTACGCACAATACGAACAGGAAGGACGTGCCCGTAAAACAGTAAAAGCACAGGACCTCTGGTTTGCCATCCTCGATGCACAGATCGAAACCGGTAACCCCTACCTGCTGTATAAAGATTCTGCCAACCGCAAATCCAACCAGCAGAACCTGGGCACCATCAAGAGCTCCAACCTGTGTACCGAAATCATCGAATACACCGATGCGGATGAAGTAGCCGTGTGTAACCTGGCTTCCCTCGCATTGCCCCGCTTCGTTATTGATGGTAAATTTGACCACGATAAATTATACGAAGTAACCTATCAGGCGACCCTGAATCTGAATAAAATCATCGACAATAACTACTACCCTATCGAAGAGGCCAGACGCAGTAACATGCGCCACCGCCCTGTAGGATTAGGCGTACAAGGTCTTGCTGATGCGTTTATCCTGATGCGTTATCCGTTTGAAAGCGATGAAGCGAAAAAACTGAACAGCGAAATATTTGAAACCATCTACTTCGCCGGCTTAAACGCTTCCAACGATCTCGCTAAAAAAGAAGGCGCCTACGAAACGTTCCCTGGCTCCCCTGCTTCCAAAGGTATCCTCCAGTTTGATATGTGGAATGTAACACCTTCTGCACGCTGGAACTGGGATAAACTGAAGAAAGCAATCGTGAAGGACGGTATCCGTAACTCCCTGCTGCTGGCGCCAATGCCAACCGCATCTACCTCCCAGATCCTGGGTAACAACGAGTGTTTTGAACCATACACCTCCAACATCTACACCCGTCGTGTACTGAGTGGTGAGTTTGTGATCGTAAACAAACACCTGTTGAAAGACCTGGTAGAACTCGGCCTGTGGGATAATGAAATGAAAACTAAAATTATTTCGCACAATGGCTCTATCCAGAACATTGCCGAAATACCAACAAATATCAAAGAACTGTATAAAACAGTCTGGGAAATCAAACAACGTAACCTCATTGACATGGCAGCCGACCGCGGTGCTTTCATCTGCCAGTCGCAGTCACTGAACCTGTTCGTAGATACTCCTACTAATGCCAAGCTCACTTCTATGCACTTCTACGCCTGGAAGAAAGGTTTGAAAACAGGGATGTATTACCTGCGTACACAGGCTGCTACACAAGCAGTACAGTTTACCGTGGAAAAACAAGGTGGTCAGCAAATCCAGCCAATGGTGGCTACCGGCAACAACAGCGCGCCGGAAGAAATGATCGTAGGCGCTGTTTGCACCATGGAAGAAGGTTGTGTTACTTGTAGCGCATAAGGGTTTATGTAAGTATAAATGCGAATCCCTGGCCTTTCAGCCAGGGATTTTTTTGTGCCCTGAACGGAGGTGAATAATCACCCCGTTCAGGGCTTTTATTTGCCCGGCTATATCGCTTCCCAAAATGGGTACAAAGTCCCTTTTTTGTCATACCAGTGTCAGATAAGCCCTAGTATAGCCCTAGTATACCGCCATTATAGCCCCATATATCCCCCACCTATAAGATACGGCTTATCTATAAGTGAATATCGGCTATACAACCTGTTGCCAGGGAAGGGTATATAGCATAAGTCAGTACACAGCACAGGATTCCCTGTCTGTGGAAATGATAATTACATGAAAAGCTGTTAGTAATTCTTACCGGGCCTCGTTGTGCAGAATTCCTTGCCTGCTATCTGTTTTATAAACGTTTCCGGAGTGGTACCCAGGTAATGCTGAAAATCTTTGATTAAGTGGCTCTGGTCATGGTACCCGAAATCATGGATCAGGTCAAACCAATCAATGGAAGCATCTGCGCCATGTTCGATAGCGTTGATCACCTGTTTGAAACGCAGGAAGCGCAACATTTCTTTGGGAGAGTAACCTACATATTTCTTGAACCGCAGTTGTACGGTGCGTTCGGAAAGCTCCGCATCAGCGGCGATGGCTTTAGCAGGCTGGAGTTGCGGATCGTTGAAGTAATCTGCTCCTTCCAGCAGTGGCTGTGCGCCGTCTTCCGCAGCATGGGTGGCGGTATTGATGTAGTCTTTCAGGATGGCTACCCGTTCTTCGGAAGAGGGCGTTCTTTTCAGTACATCCCATAACTCCTGGTATACCGGCGACGCCATAAAATCATCCGGATGATGTAATTGTTCCCCATCCAGCGAATCTACAGGTACCTGGAATAAGCGGTAAAAACCATCCAGGTTAAACACAACGACCAACAGATCGGTGCCGGGTAATACCTCGTAGTTCAACATCTTCCGTAAAGGACCTAAAACAGCCACTTTATCCATCTTTGTGGTATCTAACACGGCTGCTGCAAAAGACAGCCGTATTGGGGCGCTAAAGTTAAACAGCAGCATCATTTCATAGTTGGGCGACAGGCGCGCAACAGTAGTTGCATCCTTCTGCCCGGATTGTATCACGTAAAAGTGATTGACGATATCCGACAAAGGCGGCACGGTTTCGAAATGTGTACCTGTTATTCCCATGAACTGTGATTATTTTTCGGCTTCCAGATCTTCTGCTTTAAAACCCCATTCCTCCAGCAAAGTATTGTACTGTGCTTCCGGCAAACCGGTTTGGTTATAATGGCCGGCTATGTTTTTCTGACGCATGGCTTCATAGATGCTTACCGCGCAGGCCACCGAAATATTCAGCGACCGGATAATACCCATCTGCGGAATAATGAAATTACCATCTGCCATGCCACGGGCAGCATCGCTGACGCCGTTTTGTTCATTGCCGAATACCAGGGCTACGGAGCCGGTAAAATCGATATCGTATAAACTCACCGCATCTGCTGCCAGGTGGGTGGTCAGGATCTTATCATAGTGCTTGCGCAATTCAGTAAAACAATCTGCTGCATTATCGAAATCATGTATCGTAAGCCATTGTTTGGCGCTGCTGCTGCTCCGGTGGCCCCAGTTCTTGATCCGTGGCGCTTTTGAGGTGATGATATAAATATCCTGTATACCCACGGCATCGCAGGTACGCATCACGGCAGACACATTATGGGGATCCTGTACATCCTCCAGCACTACGGTTAAATTCGCCTGCCGCTTGTTTAATACGGCCAATAACTTTTCTCTTCTTTCTGGTGTCATACGCTGAATATTGCCGCGAAAATACGAAATAGTGCAGAGATGGTCCCGCACCCCACATTTCCTCCTTTACACAATATGCTTATCTTCACCCCCAAAATATTAATAAACCTATGCTGAAAAAGATCCTGAAAATTGTGGGTATCACAATGGTGGTCTTGATACTGGCCGCTTTTGCCATCCCCTATTTCTTCAAAGACAAGATAGTAGCTAAAGTAAAATCAGAACTCAACAAACAACTGACCGCCAAAGTAGATTTTAAAGACGTGGATATCAGTTTGTTCCGTCACTTTCCGCGACTGGCAGTAGGCCTGGAAGACTTACAGGTAACCGGCACCGGCGAATTTGCCGCTGATACCCTGCTGGCGGTAAAAAAGATAGATGTAGCCCTCAACCTGATGAGCGTGATCAAAGGCGAGAAGATGGAGATCTATAATATCGCGCTCTTACAGCCACGCATACACGCTATTGTAAATAAAGACGGCGCCGCCAACTGGAACATCACCAAACCGGATACTACGGCCGCCAATCCTGCCGATACCGGCAAAAGCAAGTTTGCACTCAGCCTGCAGCAATACAAAATCGAAGACGCCTGGATCAGTTACGACGACCGGCAGGGCAATATGGAACTCCTGGTAACAGGACTGAACCACCAGGGAAAAGGCGACTTTACCCAGGATCAGTTCCTGCTGCAAACCAGTACCAATGCCACCGGTATCACTTTCAGGTATGGACTGGTGCCCTACCTGTCCCAGGTAAAAACTTCCCTGGATGCCGATATACAGGTAGATAATAACAGTAATACCTATACGTTTAAAAACGGCAAAGCAGCACTCAACAACCTGGAACTGGCCCTGCAAGGCTTTTTCAAACTGGTCAACGATTCTACCTACGGTATGGATCTGAGTTTCAAAGCACCGTCTACCAACTTTAAAGATTTACTGTCTTTGGTGCCTGCTGTATATAAAACAGATTTCGACAAGATAAAAACCAGTGGTACCGCTGCTTTTGGTGGGTTCGTAAAAGGCAATTACTCTCCGGTCCAGATGCCGGCCTTTGGTCTGGACCTCTCCGTAAAAGATGGTTTCTTCCAATATCCTGATCTGCCAAAGCCTGTAAAAAATATCCAGATCGCCATGAAGATCAGCAACCCCGATGGCGTGCCTGATCACACGATTATAGATATGCCTACCGGCCACCTGGAGATGGATAATACCCCACTGGATCTGCGTATGATTGTGAAAACGCCGATCTCTGATCTGTACGTGGATGCCGCCGCCAAAGGCAAACTGGATCTTTCTAAAATTACCCAGTTTGTAAAACTGGAAGCCGGGACCAACCTATCCGGTTTACTGGATGCCGATATCAGCGCCAAAGGCAATATGAGCGCTATCGAAAAACAACAGTACGATCGCTTCTATGCCGCGGGTACCCTGCAATTGAGCAATATGCTCTATAAAAGCAAGGACTATCCCGATGGGGTAAAAGTGAACAACCTCTCCTTACAGTTCAATCCTAAAAACGTAACCGTAAAAGATCTCAACGGACAATACCTGGGTACCAACTTCCAGGCCAACGGAGAAGTGAATAACCTGCTCGCCTATACGTTTAAAAATGCACCGCTGGATGGGCAACTGAATTTCAAAGCAGACAACATCAACCTGGATAAATGGATGGGGACCACTCCTTCTACTGCCACCGATGCTGCTACCGCGAAAAAAGATTCTGCCGCCGCTACGCCATTTGCCGTACCGGCCAACCTGAACTTAACCTTACAGGCCAATGTAGATAAAATACATTACGACAAAGCAGACCTCAGCAACGTAGGTGGTAAACTGCTGGTGAAAGATGAAACCGTGACCATGCAACAGCTGAAAGCCAATGCCCTGCAAGGCACCATGGAAATCAACGGTAGCTACAGCACTAAAAACAGCAAACTGAATCCGGACATCAACCTCGCATATGATGTACAGAACCTGGATGTGCAACAAACCTTCAACACCTTTAACACCGTACAGAAATTAATGCCGATCGGTAAATTCCTCTCTGGTAAAATCACGTCGCAGTTAACCATGCACGGTAAGCTCGGAAAGGATATGTCTCCCGACCTGAGTACCCTTACGGGAGATGGCAGCCTGCTGCTGGTACAAGGTTTCCTCAAACAGTTTGCCCCGGTAGATCAATTGGCCAACACCCTGAATGTGTCGCAGTTGAAAGACTTCTCCCTGCGTGATATTAAAAACTATTTCGCGTTTGAAAACGGTCGTGTAAAAGTGAATCCTTTCCGGGTAACGGTGAACGGTATACGAATGGATATTGCCGGCTCACACGGCTTTGACCAGTCGCTCGATTACACCCTGCAACTCGCGCTGCCACGCAGCATGATGGGCACCGCCGGTAACACGCTGGTGAATAACCTCGCATCACAGGCACAAAGCAAAGGTATCCCTATCAACCTGGGCGACAGTGTACACCTGCAGGTGTTAATGGCCGGCAACATCCTGAAGCCAAGTCTGAAAACAGACCTGCGCGAATCTGCCAATAACCTGAAAGCACAGGCTACGGAACTGGTGAAAAATAAAATTGATACCGTGAAAAATACGGTGAAAGACAGTCTTAACCAGATCAAAAATACCGCAGTGAATTCCCTGAAGAATGAACTGAAAAATCAGCTCAGCGGCAAGAAAGACTCTACCCAACCAGCCGGCAGCAAACCACTGGAAAATGTAGGTAAACAGGCCGGAGAATCCGTGAAGAATACCCTGAACGGATTATTCGGTAAAAAGAAACCTGCTGCGGATACCACAAAGCATTAATCGTTATCGATACCAGGTCCGGGGAGACAGCAGCCTTCATAAGGTATGCGCCTCCCCGGACCTTTTTCTGCCAAATGCCATTTTTTCCGTAACTTATGGTAACCAAAACCCCGGACCATGTGGCTCAGCTTCTTTCATTCCACTTACTGTAATGCGGCTATTTTTGCGGGTATCCTTTTCTATCTCATGGGATTTTGCATCCATCGCTTTCCCCCAAAAAGCACGAAATCCTGGTATGGCTACCGCAGTGTATTATCTACCAAAACACCAGAAATGTGGCGTTCTGCCAATGAATATGCGGCTTATATTTCCCGGCGTGTAGGCGTGGTGTTACTAGCCACCGGCGTTGCCTGTGCATTGATCTTTTCCAGTCAGTCGGATTGGTTCTGGTATATCACCGTGGGCGCTGTAGTAGCAGGTACCATGTATCTCGTGGGAGATACGGAATGGGAACTGACCCGTCATTTTGATAAGGATGGCAAACGGATTCTTCCCGAATAAAAACAAAGAAGGCGCTGCTTTCGCAACGCCTCTCTGTGTATGTACAATTATAAACCCTTCTCTTTTATAATCTTCCCTGTACGTCATGTTCAGGAACAGCCTGATAGCTCTCTTTCATTTTACGCAGTTTCTCTTTACCGTAAGCCAGGCGGGTGATCACCACATACAATACCGGCACAATAAAGATGGCCAGGAAGGTAGCGGTAAACATACCACCTAATACAGTCCAACCCATGGTTTTACGTGCTTCCGCACCTGCGCCGGAGGAAAATACCAGTGGCAGGATACCCAGCAGGAAGGCCAGGGAGGTCATGATAATAGGACGTAAACGCAGCTTGGCTGCTTCCACGGCGGCTGTTACCAGGTCCATACCTCTGTCCACACGTTCTTTCGCAAATTCCACGATCAGGATCGCATTCTTGGCCGACAAACCAATCAGGGTAATCAAACCGATCTGCGCATATACGTTGTTACTCAGCTTAGGCAGGAAGGTCAGCACCGTAATGGCCCCAAAGGCGCCGATAGGCACTGCCAGGAGTACGGAGAACGGTACAGACCAGCTCTCGTACAGTGCAGCCAGGAACAGGAATACAAAGATGATAGACAAGGCAAAAATGTACACCGTTTTGGAGCCGGAAAGAAGTTCCTCGCGGCTCAGACCGGAGAACTCATAACCATATCCGTCGGGTAATGTTTCTGCCGCCACTTCTTTCAGTGCATTAATGGCATCACCACTACTATAGCCCGGCGCCGGACCACCATTTATTTCCGCAGAACGGAACAGGTTGTAGTGAGAAATTACCGGTGCGGTTTCTATCACTTTATAGGAAGTGAGGGTACTCAACGGTACCATGGAACCAGCGGAATTACGCACAAATAACTGGCTCAGGTTTTTGATATCACCTCTGTAGGTAGAATCCGCCTGTGTTACCACACGGAAGTTACGGCCATAGATGGTGAAATCGTTGATATACGCACTACCCATATAGGTTTGTAAAGTAGAAGCAATGTCCGAAATCTTCACACCCATTTTCTTCGCCTTCTCCCTATCTATATCCAGCTGGTAACCAGGGGTACGGGCGGTGAAGAAGGAAAATGCCTGCGCAATTTCCGGACGTTTGTTGGCCGCTGCGAGGAAGTTCTGCAACACGCCTTCAAAAGCCTTGATTTCACCGGCGCCTTTTTGTTGTAACACAAAAGAAAAACCGGCAGTTTGTCCCAGACCCGGAATAGCCGGCGGCTGAATCACAACAGTATTGGCTTCTTTATACTTGCTGAGTACCTGTCGTACCTTGGCCACCATGGCAGTGATCTGCAGGGAATCGGCCTTACGGTCGGCCCATGGCTTCAGGGAACAGAAGATCGTACCACTGTTGGATTTGGTCGCGAAACTCACCGCGTTCAAACCACCCAGTGCTGCATAGTGCGCAATACCGTCTACTTTGTCGAGGTCCTTCATCATATGCGTCATTACATCCACGGTACGTTCTGTAGAAGAAGACTCCGGCAGATCGAAAGTAATGATCAGACGGCCTTCATCTTCCGTAGGAATAAAGCCGGTGGGTTTGCCTTTGAATAACATCATCGTACCTACGAAAATGCAGACCAGGATCACCATGGCAAAGCGGAAGTAACGGATACTTTTCTTCACACCCATAGAATAACGGGAAGTAGTATGTCCGAACCAACGGTTGAATTTAAAGAAGAACTTGTTCAGGCCTTTGGAATCCTTATCCAGGTGCATAGGTTTCAGCAACAGGATACACAATGCCGGTGTTAATGACAACGCCACAAAAGCGGAGATCATTACAGAGATGGCAATGGTAATCGCAAACTGCTGGTACAAACGACCTACGATACCAGGTATAAATCCTACCGGTACAAACACCGCAGCCAGGATCAGTGCAATCGCGATTACCGGCCCGGAAATCTCTTTCATGGCCAGTGCGGTAGCATCCTTCGGCGACATTTTCTCGTGATCAATATTATGCTGTACCGCTTCCACCACCACGATGGCATCATCCACCACGATACCGATAGCCAGTACGAAACCGAACAGCGTAAGGGTGTTGATGGTAAACCCGAGTGGGATAAAGAAGATAAACGTAGCAATGATGGATACCGGAATCGCCAGTACGGGGATCAGCGTAGCGCGCCAGCTCTGTAAGAACAGGAACACCACGATCACTACCAGGATCAGTGCTTCCACGAGGGTGTGTATCACTTCTTCGATAGACACTTTCACCACGGATACGGATTCAAATGGTACTACGTAATCCACATCCTGCGGGAACTGCTTCTTCAGCTGTTCCATCGCTTCGGTTACGTTGGCCGCTGTTTCCAGGGCGTTGCTGCCCGGCGCCTGGTATACCAGGAGGTAAGCGGCACGTTTACCATCTACGAAGTTGTTACCGGAGTAGTTGAATTTACCCAGCTGGATACGGGCTACATCTTTCAGGTATACCAGTGATCCGTCGGAAGGACGGGTTTTCACCACGATCTGTCCGAATTCTTCCGGTGTGGATAAACGTCCTTTTGTAAAGATGTTGTACTCAAAAGTCTGCCCGGTTTGTTGCGGAGGGGCACCTACGGAACCTGCGGTGATCTGCGCATTCTGTTCAGCCAGGGCTGCGCGGATATCATCGGCGCTCACGCCCATTTCCGCCAGCTTATCGGGCTTCAGCCAGATACGCATACTGAAATCATCTGCACGGGTAAAGATATCACCAACTCCTTTTGCTCTCAGCAACGCATCTTTTACATATACGTTGGTGTAGTTATCCAGGAAGGTAATGTCGTGTGTGCCTTTGGGAGAATACAGGGCTACCAGCATCAGGATGCTGGGGTTACGTTTTCTAACGGTGAGCCCTAAACGCTGTACTTCCTGTGGCAGGGTGGGTTGCGCAATCCCTACGCGGTTCTGCACATCCAGTGCGGCGATGTTGATGTCGGTGCCTACTTCAAAGTTCACCGTCATACTCATCTGACCACTGCTGGTATTGTTGGTATTGATATAGGTCATGCCTGGCGTACCATTCACCTGCACTTCCACGGGTGTGGCTACGGTTTGTTCCACCGTTTGTGCATCCGCACCGGTGTAGGTACCTGTTACCTGTACGGTGGGGGGTGAAATCTCCGGATACTGGCCTACGGCCAGGTTCATCATCGCCAATATCCCCACCAGTACCAGTACTATAGAGATAACTATAGCCGTTACGGGTCGTTTAATAAAAGTATCTGCAATCATGATCTGCTGCTATTGATTCAACTGATAAACTATTTCTTCGCCGGCGCGCCTGCTGGGGCGGCTGGTATTCCTATCTGTATTTTGCCGCCATCGCGTAAGCGCTGGAAGCCTTCGACGATCACTTTATCGCCTGCCTGTACGCCGTCCATGATCACGATCCTGTCGCCGATCTTCGGGCCCAGGTGTACTTTCTGCTGTGCGGCTACGGTATCTTTTGCAATAAATACAAAGTATTCACCCATCTGCTCTGTAATGGCTTTGTAAGGGATGATCAGTCTTTCGCCGGACTGCTCATTCAATACACGCAGTACACAGCTCATACCATCTTTCAGGCGGTCGTCCGGGTTATTGAATTCAATACGTACGCGGATGGTACCGGTCTGGTTATCCACGCCACGATCAATGGCCAGGATTTTACCGGCATGTACGAACTCGGTGCCATCAGACAATTGTAAACGGAACGTAGAGTCGCTGCCGTTACCATTGCCCTGCATGGCTGCAAAGCGGGAGATATCATTTTCTGTTACCACAAAATCAACCCCTATCGGATTTTCGCTGGAGATGGTATTAAGCAGGGTGGTACCGGGGCTCACCTGGGCGCCCAGTTTCACCTGGGAAATACCAATGCGGCCGGTAAACGGTGCTTTGATGAGAGAATAATCCAGATCGGTGCGAACAGACGCCAGGCTGGCTTCTGCTGCTGCCAGCTGGCTACGGGAAGTTTCCAGGGTAGCTTTGGCATTATCGAGGATCTGACGGGCTACTGCATCCTGGTCGGCCAGGCGCTGGTAACGGTCGTCATCTTTCTTGGCTCTGTCGAAAGTGGCTTTTGCACTGGCCACATTTGCCTGCGCCTGCAGATAGGCCGCTTCATACTTACGGCGGTCTATTTCATACAGCGGCTTTCCTTTCTGCACCACTTCCCCTTCTTTAAAGAAGATACCGGTAATAAAACCGGATACCTGGGAACGCAATTCCACCTGGTTCAATGCTACTACAGTGGCTGGATATTTATCATAATAAACGGCCGGTGCTACGGATGCCTCCGTAACATTTACCGGTGTAGGGGGCATAGCGGGCATTCCCTTCTGGGCGGGACCTTTACAGGCAGTAAAGCCCAGGATACTGGCAGCGCTGATTAAGACAATATTGTTCATTTTTTTCATATCCGTTCCGGTTACCATTTAATAATTAGCGGTTAAGGTTCCTAATGCTTTTTGCAGGTCTATCCGGCTGGATAATACCTGATACATGGAATTATAAAAATTCAGTTGCGCAGAGCGCAGTTCTGTTTCAGATACCAGTACATCGAGATAGGTTTTGATCCCTTCCTTATACTGCAACTGCAACATATCATATACATCCTTGGCCATCTGCACATTCTCTTTCAATGTCAGATAGTCGTTGTAGTTACTTTTGTAGGTGGCCATGGCCTGTGCGTACTGGGAATTGATCTGGCTTCTCAACGCCGAGAAATCCCATTGCAGCCGCTGGATCTGTAGTTCTGCCATGCGGATGTTATGCACTCTTTTTCCTCCCTGGAAGATGGGAAGTGATAATTTCAATCCCAGTAATGAGGTCGGATAATCGGTGCTGTACAACTTGCTCAACTGCTCATTCTGGTAAGCAAAAGAGTAGTTGATAAATGCGGACAAGGTGGGCAGATAGCTCCATTTGTTATACTTCAGATTTGCCTGCTGCAAGCTCTGCTGCGTTTCGAGCAACTGGTACTCGATACGGTTTTTATAATCAGCCGTGAGCAGGGTATCTTCTCCGGTAACCTGTGCGGCAACGGAAGAAGAATCAGAAGTAAGCGGTACATCGCCGCTGTTCAGCGGGTATCCCATCAATTGCTTCAGGTAAGCCTGTTTTGCGGTGAGCAGTTCACGCGCAGATTTCTGCTGCGCCTTTGCATTGTTGAGGGAGATGGTAGCGCGCTTGGCATCTGTTTTATCTACGATACCACTGGCGTACTGGTTGTTCGCATCTTTCAGACTACGTTCCAGGCGGGTAATATCTTCGCTCAGTACTTTGATCTGTTCTGTAGTGAGGAGTACATCATAATAGGCCTTGCTCACGTCTGCTACCAGGTCGATCTGGTTGCGGGCAGTGGTCTGATGACTCTGTTTTCGTACATCCCTGGCCGTATTTGTGGCCAGCAACAGATCGCGGGTAAAGAGGTTCTGATTGAGTCCGAACTGCGCGGTAGATGTATTCGCCACCCCTACTTTGGTAGGATTACCACCAAAAATAGATGTGGGCAGTTCGAGATAATGCTGGATATTATAATCCAGGTTAATCTGCGGATACCAGTCGGCCAGTTTACTTTTCACTGTTCTGTCGGTGATCGCTTCATCGATAAGCGATTGTCTGATGACCGGCTGATGAGAAAGGGCGTACCTGACGCATTCCTGCAAGGTAGCACTGGTTAACAGAGAGTCCGTAGATTGCTGTGCAAATACCTGCGGGGAGAGAAACAACCCACAAGCCACAGCCAACAAATAAAATGCTCTTTTCATAAAAGGCTTTTGACATTCAGTTCATCATTGTACCAATCGAAAGAAAATAATGTGCATAAAAAAGGCGTTGGCGTTTTTCATGGCATAGCATTACTATCCCGTATTAGTTATAGCGTTATTCACCACAACATTTTTAATTGCCGCAAAAACATGTCAGGCTGTAATCTTGTTACAGCAAACAGGTAGGTTGATTAGAGAGTTGCTTATTCAAAATCGGCTGAAACTTTAACTGCACGGTTTCAAGGGTAGTCCCAGGATCTGAAAACAACGTATAACTGCGAAGTAGGTTGAACAACAAATGATTGTCTGTTGCTAGGTAAAATGAATTCGGGCGCTAAGATAACGTTATGAAAACAAAAATCCACCCTTTTGGGTGGATTTTAACAATTAAGTGAAAATCAGTTCCGGTCATCCTTTATTCCGACCGCTGACAATATGTTTTTCTGCGTGATAGGAAGATCTTACTAACGGTCCGGACTCTACGTAGTCGAGTCCCATGTTGTAACCTATCTCGCGTAATTCTGCAAATTCATCGGGGTGAACGAAGCGTGCTACCGGCAGATGTTTTGGTGTAGGCTGCAGGTACTGACCCAGCGTTACTACATCGCAACCGTTGTCATACAGGTCCTGCATGGCTTGTACCACTTCTTCCTTTGTTTCCCCTAAACCGAGCATGATACCGCTCTTCGTACGCATACCACCTTCTTTCAGGCGGCGGATCACTTCGAGGCTGCGGTGATATTTTGCCTGTATCCTCACCTGTTTGGTTAAACGTTCTACCGTTTCCAGGTTATGGGATACAATTTCAGGCGCCACATCGATAATACGCTGGAGGTTTTCCCACTGGCCACGGAAATCCGGGATCAGTGTTTCCATAGTCGTTTCGGGGTTTAATGCCCTTACTGCGTTAATGGTATTTGCCCAGATGATAGAACCGCCGTCTTTCAGTTCATCTCTGTCTACAGAGGTGATAACGGCATGTTTTACTTTCATCAGGTAAATCGCTTCTGCTACGCGTTGTGGTTCATCAAAGTCCACCGCTTCCGGGCGGCCGGTGGCTACGGCGCAAAAACCGCAGCTACGGGTACAGATATTTCCAAGGATCATGAAAGTAGCGGTACCGGCACCCCAGCACTCGCCCATATTCGGGCAGTTACCACTTTCACAGATCGTATGTAATTTATGGGTATCTACCAGGCTTCTCACCTGCTTATAGTTCTCGCCTATTGGTAACTTAACGCGCAGCCAGTCTGGCTTTTTTACTCTTGTTGTAGCCGGTTCGGCGGCTATTACGGGTAGTTCTTGCATCGCTTATTCCTTTCTTTAGAAGAGCAAAGTTAATACTTATCTCTTATTCCAGCGCTTCCCGAATTGGATGCCTACATATGCATTAAAAAAGAACTGTTTATTATGATCAACGCCATCGGCTACCACCATAATAGGGATCTTTTTGGTATAGTATTCTGCATTCACACCTATTTCCAGGGCGCTCACCACCTCGTTGAAATGGGCCCAGTCGAACCGCATGCCCAGTTTGGCGTGTAAACCCGGTACCACACTAAGATTATTCCAGCCTTTACCAAAACCTCCGGCGCCATTGATCTTGTCCTTGTTCAGGAACAGGTCTGCGTTCTCCGGGCTGTATTTGATATCCACATTTTGTCCGTTGTCGTTCTCCAGGTTCAGATAATAAGGCTTTAATAAACCGAGAGACAGGCCACCATAGTACACCGCATCCACTTCTACCCCGTTCTTATTGGCTTTACCACCAATGAGGTAACGCTGACCTACACCCAGTTTCGCCTGGTAAAAATTGTTCTGTTTACCGTATATATAAGGGCGTTGGGTAAAGGCATAGCCGCTGTTTACCTTTACTTCCTTGTTGCTTTTCTTCTCTCCGAACTCAAACTGGAAATAATTCACTTTTTTCCTGGACTTACGGTATCCCAACTCTGCAAAGCCTGACCATCCGTCTGTATTCAACCGGGCGCCCATGGAAAAGTCGCGCTGGAACACATTCTCGCCCTCTTCCTGTTCCCGGAAAATAGAGATCTTTTTCAGCTTACGCTGTTCCTTTTCGCTTTTCTTTGAGCTTTGCTGCTGATTCGTGGTGGTTTGCGCAAACAAGCCGCCGGATATTGTCGCTAAAAACAGGATTACGTATATTTTTTTCACAGTGTGGGCTATTATTATAATAAATAAACGCTTGAACAAAGGTATTGTTATGTATATATTACAAACGTAGCTAATTTTTTTTTAGTTTACCAGCGCTGGCAGTTTCCGTGTTGCACTTATACTAAAAATACATTTAATTTTACGGATCAATCATTTAAAATAAAGCCATGCAAACTGCATCCATCATCTATACCGGCGAGCTGAGAACCACTGCCACCCACCTGCAATCAGGTACTGTTATTGAAACAGATGCACCTGTGGATAACCGTGGTAAAGGCGAGAGGTTTTCTCCGACCGACCTGGTAGCTACTGCCCTGGGTTCCTGCATGCTCAGCATCATGGGCATCAAGGCGCTGGATAACAACTGGGCCATTGAAGGCACCAAAGTAAGCGTTCAGAAAATCATGGGTACTGAACCCCGCCGCATTACCGGCGTTACCATCGTTTTCGATTTTCCCGCCGGTCATAACCTGGGCGAAAAGGAAAGAACCATCCTGGAAAGAGCAGCACATACCTGCCCCGTGGCGCAGAGTGTGCATCCGGACCTGGTGCAGGATGTAACTTTTAACTGGTAAGCGAAGGGAGCGCCTCCGGCGATTGTCCGGGAAAAAGACTGGTACAGGTACATTCCAACAGTCCTTTTCCCTGGCAATCCACGGAGGCGCGTCTTTCTTAGTTCCCACTCAGTATCTTCACCCCTATTGCGCAATGCAGGCAACGCTTCTCATCACAGTAGTACTGTTTCAGCTGCAACAATGCCTGCGACTCCATGGCGCTCTCCTGCGAAATGCCCATCGCATGCCAGCTGTTGGTAATATGGTTCTTCTCCGCCGGTAACTGCTGCAAAAAATAAAGCGCTTTCTCCTGGTAATATTTCAGGTTCTTATCCTGACCGTACAGAAACAGCAACGGCAATACCGTGTTGATCAGAATGCCCTGCACGGCCTGTTTCCCGGGGCGTTGGGTACGCGCCACCGGCCGGCCGAAGCGGTAATGCGTATGCCAGTACGCCGACGGCTGCACGAAAAACAGCTGTTCCAGCGCCGTAACATCAGTGGCTTCCAGCAAAGTGGCAAATAACTGCGGGCGCTGCTGGAGCAAGGTCGCAAAAGCTGCCAGCCGTATAGTGGGAAAGGCCGCAGGACGCATACGCAGCCAGTTCCACTGATGAGACGCCATAGGACTGAGCCGGAATTTATGCCGCAGGTGCGCATACAGCTGCTGTAACTGCAACGCATAATCGTCGGTAAATACCGCCTCCAGCATACCGGCCTGGCCAAACAAGAGGGCTTCCAGTTGCAGTAACTGGTGCCGGCAACGCAGCAGTGTTTTATAGGGCAGCGACTGCACCAGCTGCAGGAAGGGCAGGGCATTGACCGGGGTGGCATAACTCTGTGCCACCGCCCAGTAGCACACCTCTTCCCAGTTGTACCGGGTATGCCGCAACCAGGCCCGCAGGCTGCTGATTTTACGCTCCCAGCGCTCCGCCAGCAGCCGTTCTTTCCAGCTAAGCCAGGTGAGCGCCGGCACCTGCGGTGCATGCGCCGCGCAGGGTACAAAGGGCGACAACTGCCGCAACTGCTCATACCGCTGCAACAACAGCTTCGGAATATGCTGCTGCAACTCCAGGCAGGGCGCTTCCTCTATCTGTACGGCAGGCATATCATGAATGAACACCACGTGCAGGATAATACGCCCGTACTGCGGATTGTGCTGGTGCCCATGCCGGAACCAGTCGGACGTACGGAGATGTAACTCCACCTGGCCCGCCCATAAAGTAGTGCCGATCCGGATCTTCGCCGCCGAAAAATCAGGGCCTCCGTGGTGATTCCACAACCCGGGATAAAGGATCTGTACCGGCTCTCCGCCGGTGGTAGTCAGTTGGTCCTGCTTAAACAGCCGGAAAGCCCAGATATGCTGGAACAGCTCTTCTGAGAGCAACGGGTTAACAAACATAAAGACATGGTTGGGTAACAAAATAATATCATCTAAAGGTAATAAAACATCATTTAATAAATAAATTCCAACTCCAATTTGGAAATCTGATGAAAGTGATATTACCTTTGCGCCAGTTCTTACACATCACTTATCCAGAAAGGCGGAGGGACTTGGCCCTGCGATGCCTTAGCAACCTTTCCTGATTATTTTATCAGGAAAAAGGTGCTAATTCCTGCCCCGGTGCGAATCGGGGAAAGATAAGTTGGCAGAGATAATACTTCACAGATATATATAACTTTCTAAAGGAGCTCTTCCAACATACGGGAGAGCTTTTTTTATGCCCCCTCCTCACCACCTTTCATGGATTTGTTGTTGTTTAAGTTGATCTTTAATGATAAAGTTGCAGTAGGCAATTGTGCACATTGAACATCATTAAACCTAACTAATAACATGAAAACAGCTACACAACTGATTCATAGCATTCCGGTAGACGAACTGACAGGCGCCATTTCTGTGCCTATCTATCAAACATCCACCTTTGTGCAGGAATCACCCGGCATCAATAAAGGCTTTGAGTTTTCGCGGGCAAACAACCCCACGAGAAAAGTGCTGGAAGACCTGATCTGCAACCTGGAAGAAGGGTTTGCCGGATTTGCGTTTGCCAGCGGCATGTCGGCCATTGATGCAGTACTGAAGCTGTTGAAAACCGGCGATGAAATCATGGCCGTGGAAGACACTTACGGCGGTATCTTCCAGATCTTTAACCACATGTTTGAACGCTTTGGTATCAAAGTGAATTTTGTGGATACCAGCAACCTCGATAAAGTACTGGCAGCCATTACGCCCAATACAAAGATCATCTGGCTGGAATCGCCTACCAATCCGACTTTGCGCGTTTCTGATATTAAATCTATCAGCAAAATCGCCAAACAACATAATATCCTCCTGGCGGTAGACAATACCTTCAGTACACCTTTACTGCAACAACCTTTAACGCTGGGTGCAGATCTCGTGATCCACAGCGCTTCCAAATACCTGGCAGGCCACTGCGACGTCATCGCCGGCCTGGTGGTAGTGAACTCAAAAGCACTGGCAGACCAGATCCGGTACAACCAGAATATTTCAGGTAGTATCCTCAGCCCGTTTGAAGCCTGGCTCACCATACGCGGTATCGAAACATTATACCTGCGGCTGGAAAAACAATGCAGCAATGCCAGCGCCGTAGCTAACTGGCTGGCGGCACATCCCGCAGTAGATAAAGTATTCTACCCCGGACTGGCCACACATAAAAACCACCACATCGCCCGTAAACAACAGAAAAATTATGGCGCACTGGTGAGCTTTTCCCTGAAAAGCGACAATATCAAAAACGCGATCCGTATCGTAAACGCGACCAAACTGTTTAAGCTCGCTGAAAGCTTCGGCGGCGTGAAGAGTATGCTGGCCCATCCGGCCACCATGACGCATCGCAACATACCGGAAGAATTCCGGAAAAAAACAGGTCTGCAGGATTCCTGCATCCGTTTATCAGTAGGTATCGAAGATGCCGATGACCTGATCAACGACCTGAAACAGGCGCTGGATAAATTAAACCATCCGGCAGGCAAGCAAATTACTGTTTTACAATAGCCTTCAGTGGTTACCACCACTTCCGCCATCCGGAGCCTGATCAACTCTGCATTGCGAAAGACTAACTGCTGCAGGCGGAAAGCTCAAAAAAAAGTATGGAAAACAAGACCATCAATTTAGGTATTTTCGGTTTCGGTGTCGTAGGACAAGGACTCTATGAAGTTTTGAACAGAACAAAAGGTATTAATGCAAGGATCAAAAAAATCTGTATTAAAGACCCCAATAAATCAAGACCTATCGATAGCAGTTATTTTACAACAGATAAAAATGAAATCCTCGAAGATCCTACCATTGACGTAGTAGTAGAACTGATCAACGAAACAGAAGCTGCTTTTGAAATTGTGAGCACTGCGCTCCGCAATGGTAAAGCAGTAGTAAGCGCCAGCAAACGCATGATCGCGGAAAACCTGCCCGCCCTCTATCAACTACAGGCAGAAAATAAAGTTCCATTCCTGTATGAAGCGTCCAGCTGCGCCAGTATTCCCATTATCCGCAACCTGGAAGAATATTATGACAATGACCTGCTCAATGCTGTAGAAGGTATCTGTAACGGCTCTACGAACTATATTCTTACTAAAATATTTGAAGAAAACCTCAGCTTCGATACCGCCCTGCAACAGGCACAGGATCTGGGTTTTGCTGAAACAGATCCTACCCTCGACATCGAAGGATACGATCCGAAATTTAAAATCGTTATCCTGTTGCTGCATGCTTTCGGCACCTTCGTGAAACCGGAAGAAGTGTTCAACTTCGGTATTCATCACCTGAATGATTTCGATATACAATTTGCCAAACAAAGAAATTGTACCATTAAACTGATTGCGCAATGCCGCCGTCAGAACGGTCATGTATTTTCTTATGTATTGCCGCACCTCATCAAAGAACACAACCTGCTCTACGATGTATACAACGAGTACAATGGTATCCTGCTGGAAAGTGCTTTCACCGATAAACAATTCTTTGTTGGTAAAGGCGCAGGCGGTACCGCAACCGGTAGTGCCGTGTTATCCGATATTTCTGCACTGGTGTACAACTATCGCTACGAGTACAAAAAGATCAAACAAAACAACCAGCCTACCTTCACCAATGATGTAAAACTGAAAGTATACCTGCGTTACAAAACACCCGACCAGGTAGATCTGACACAGTTCTTCAACATCTCTGAGAAGTATGAATCAACAGAATGGCGTTATGTGGTAGGTACGATTAACTTACAGAAACTGAGAGATGCCGGCTGGCTGAAAAACAAAGACGTGAATATTCTTGTATTGGAATAAAAGATATGTAAATAAGCAAAAACCAATCGTAAAAACGGCGCAGTTCCCTGCGCCGTTCGTATTTAAATCAGTTAAAGGCAGCCAGTTCTTCCACCACCCTGCTAACCGGAAGCCCCATTACATTATAGAAACAACCGTTAATGCTGTCGATGCCTACCGCACCAATCCATTCCTGGATCGCATAGGCCCCCGCTTTATCAAAAGGTTTGTAATGGTCTACGTAAAACGTGATCTGTGCGGTTGTCAGCGGTTTGAAATGTACTGCTGTAATTTTTGAAAAAGCCACTTCCTTTGTGCCCCGCCGGATAATCACACCCGTGATGACACGATGCTCGCGGCCACTCAGGCGCGACAAAATACCGATCGCATCTTCGCGGTCTTTCGGTTTGCCGATAATGGTATCGTCCAGCACCACCACTGTATCTGCTGCAATGATAATATCCGTCTGGCTGCAAAGTTCCTTTACTGCATCTGCTTTCTGACGGGCAATATGCACGGGGATCTCCGGGATAGCCAGTTCAGGAGGAAATGTTTCTGCTGTTTCTACCACCTTCACTTCGAAAGGAATGCCGGCCTGTTCCAGCAGCTGCTTTCTGCGCGGCGACTGCGAAGCCAGGATAACCGTTGCGTTATTCATCTCTATAAATAAATTTTAAAGAATATCATGGATAAAATGCCCGTGAGCATGATCACTTTTACAAGAGAACTTACTTTGTGGTAATGTTCCGGTAAGCTGGCTTTTTTCAACTGCAGGTAGATGTAAGCGCAAGGCACCTGCACAAAGAGGAACAGATAGCCGATAGCCACATACCAACCCAGTATCCATACACGGATTTCCACGAGCAGGATAATGATGATCAGCGCCAGCAACAGCCCATTACAAAAACGTTTCGCGGCCAGCACTCCCCATGCGATAGGCATGGTACGGCAACCGTCTTTGCTGTCGCCCATCATATCTTCCAGGTCTTTCACTATTTCCCTTACCATAGAAATCAGGAAAGCAAACAATGCATACACCCCGATAATCTGGATCAGTTTCCGGCCGGTGGCCGACATAATGGCTTCAAAGCTATGATAGATCTGCTTTTCGTAAAATCCTACTACTACCACGGCCAACGCAGTAAGCAGGGAAATCACCACATTACCGATCAATACCTGTCTTTTAAAAGAGGTGGAATAAAACCACAGGAGCAGGGAACAGATCACCTGGGTAAACCCAAGATAGAACTGCCCGGTTTTCCAGGCTACCAGGAAACCCAGGGATACGCCGGCCAGGTTCAGCATGGTATGCCAGGCCATGGCCCAGCGCCGGCTGATAATTTTGTCCAGCACCATTTTGTCTGGTTTATTCACAATGTCTATGTTGATATCAAAATAGTCATTGATAATATAACCGGCAGCTGCTACCAGGATGGTAGACAAACTGAGTAAAACAAACTGGGGAACGGGCAGAGACGGTTCTTCACCGGAGCTGCGCAATACCGGTTCTACTACACAGTATTGCAGTAAAAACTGAGTAAGGCCTATATATATCAGGTTTGGATACCTGATCAGTTTAAAAAATGCAGCCCAGAGCTTCATAGTGTTTTCCTTTTATTATTTCGATGCTATTCCTTCGTCCATTAACCAATGTCCATTCAGTTTCAATACTTTTTCCATGACTTCCCGCACGCATCCATGGCCTCCGGGCAACGGGGAAATATACCTGGAAATACTCTTTATTTCAGCGGCAGCATCTGCGGGGCAGGTGGGCAGGCCTACCAGTTGCATAGGCGGATAGTCCGGGATATCATCTCCCATATATAGTATCTCGTCCCAGCGAAGATCATTCTCAAAAACATAATCCTGCAGTTTCTCCTGCTTATCATGTACGCCGGTGTAAATATCTTTTATGCCCAGTCCCTGTAACCTGCTGACCACACTCTCTGATTTTCCTCCGGAGATAATGACTACACGGTATCCTTTTTTCACTGCGAGTTGCAAAGCGTAGCCATCCTTGATGTTCATTCTGCGGGACATTTCTCCTCCCGGCAGCAATTGCAGGGTGCCATCTGTGAGTACCCCATCCACATCCAGCACAAAGGTGGTGATAGATTTAAATAAAGCCAATACGTTCATGGGGCCAAAAATAGCCAATTACGCATTAACAAACACTTATTCTCTATTTATTATGGAACTGGTAAATAGCATCAGACATCACCTGGTAAACCAGTTGCAGATAGGGATCACCGGCCAATAATTCCCGGTGCTGGTTCATGGTAGTTTCATCCTGGCGCAGGGCCGGACCGGTTTGTACCGATTCCGGCGGGAATTTCTCCAGCCGGTCGAAGGTCTCCTTTATAATAGGTTGCAGCAGGGTGAAGTCCAGCTGCTCCCGTTCACAATAGGCTTTTGCCTGTGCGATGAGGTGATTGGTGAAATTATTACAGAGTACAGCGGTGAGGTGATATTTCAGCCGTTGTTCGGAAGAAGTGATGGTGACGCTGCCGGATATACTCTGCGCCAGCGATTGCAGACGCCGTAGCACTTCGTCGTTGCTGGCTTCCAGCATCACGGGGATGGGCGGGTAGCTCTTTAACTCCTTGCGGATCGATTGTAAAGGATATAATACCCCTGTGTTGGAGGATATCCGGGAGATGGCGCTCAGGGGAACTGCACCTGCAGTATGTGCCACCATACGTTTGCCCAGGCGGAGCTGATCGTTCAGTTCAGGGATGGCGCTGTCGCTTACCGCCAGCAGGTACACATCCGCGTCCATGCTGATATCCTGCAGATCGTCTGTATAGCTTGCATGAAGCATCTCGCCCAGCTCTTTCGCATGCTCCTTCTGACGGCTGATCACCTGTTTTACCTGGTGACCATGGATTTTTAAGAGATGTCCGAAACAATGTGCAACATTCCCAGTGCCAACAATAACTATATCCATTATAATTTATTTTAAAATAACAAACCGCCGGTATCGATCTGATTCGTGGTTTCTAATATACGTGTTTTAAAGGCGCTCCGGATGCTTTTCCCCGGTTAACCGGCCGAAAAGGTCAACTGGCCGGACTTTTACCATATCTATATATAGTTTCATTATCTTTATTTGTCTTAATGTCTGTTTGCCCCCGGGCCTGTCACCTTGAAAAGTAGGTATATTCGCTGGACCACCATCCCTTTTTATATCTTTTTTTATGACAAAAACAGACAATTGGCAGATAACGGATAGCTGGTTAAAACTTTTAAATGCGTATCAACCCCTTTAAGGATAGATAAACTATTTTAGGCAAACTGACCAATATCAATATAATTTTATATTATTGCGAAATTCATTGAAGTAATTATTTTACAGAATTTTGCGTATTTAGCAGCATATTAAAGAAGCATACATGGCAAAAAATTTAGTTATAGTTGAGTCCCCGGCGAAAGCCAAGACCATCGAAAAAATATTGGGCAAAGACTTCGAAGTCAAGTCCTGCTTCGGTCACATCCGTGATCTGGAGAAGGATGACATGGGGATAGACATAGCGAATAACTTCAAGCCTAAGTATGTGATCCCGGAAGACAAGGAAAAGGTAGTAAAGGAACTGAAGAAGCTGGCGAAGGATACCGATGAGGTATGGCTGGCAACGGATGAGGACCGTGAGGGGGAGGCTATTTCCTGGCATCTGTGTGAGGTGTTGAACCTGGATCCCAAGACTACCAAAAGAATCGTATTTCACGAAATTACCAAGCCTGCCATCGAAAACGCGGTACAGCATCCACGCAAACTGGATATGGACCGGGTAAACGCCCAGCAGGCGCGCCGTATACTGGACCGTATCGTGGGTTTTGAAATTTCCCCGGTACTGTGGCGTAAGATGAGCATGCGTAACTCCCTGTCTGCCGGCCGCGTACAATCGGTAGCAGTAAGGCTGATCGTTGAAAGAGAAAGGGAAATCAACAATTTCAGCTCTGTCAGCACCTTTAAGGTAGAAGCTTATTTCACTGGTAAAGACATAAATGGTAAGAGCATTTCCTTTAAAGCAGATGGTCCTGGTAAGTTCAAAACCGCCGAAGACGCGGAGAAGTTCCTGGAACAATGCGTAGGAGCCGCCTATACCGTAAAAGATATACAGGTAAAACCGGGTAAGAAATCGCCCGCAGCGCCTTTCACCACTTCCACCCTGCAACAGGAAGCCAGCCGTAAACTGGGCTACAGTGTTTCCAAAACGATGTTGCTGGCCCAGAAGCTGTATGAAAGCGGTAATATCACCTACATGCGTACGGATTCCGTCAACCTCTCCGATACCGCAGTAAGTGAAATCGAAAAAGCTATTAAAACCAGTTTTGGTGATAAATACCACCAGCACCGGAAGTTCAAGAATAAAAATGAGTCCGCACAGGAAGCGCATGAGGCCATCCGTCCTACCTACATGGAAAACACCACGGTAGATGACAGCGATACCCGCAAACTGTACGAACTGATCTGGAAACGCACCATAGCCAGTCAGATGGCTGATGCGGAACTGGAAAAAACCATCGCTAAGATCGATATCTCTACCAACCATGAAGAGCTGAGCGCCAGTGGAGAAGTACTGAAATTCGATGGCTTCCTGAAAGTATATATGGAGAGCCATGATGATGAAGACGAAACCGAAGAGCAGGAAGGTTCTTTACCGCCACTGGCTGTAAAACAATCCCTGGATCTGAAGGAAATGAAAGCTACTGAAAGATTCTCCCGCCCGGCGCCGCGTTATACGGAAGCCAGCCTGGTGAAGAAACTGGAAGAGCTGGGCATCGGCCGTCCATCTACCTACGCACCCACCATTACTACTATTCAGAAACGTAACTACGTAGAAAAAAGAGATAAGGAAGGCGTGAAAAGAGATTTCCGCATCCTGACCCTTAAAGCAGATAAGATCACCAAATTAACGGATGCAGAGAATACCGGCGCAGAGAAATCCAAACTGTTCCCGACAGATCTGGGTATGATTGTGACCGACTTCCTGAACCAGTATTTCAATAACGTGATGGACTACGGCTTTACCGCCAAGATTGAAGAAGAGTTTGATGAAATTGCCAGCGGTAAAAAAGTGTGGAATACCATGATCAGTGAATTCTATTCTCCTTTCCATAAAGATGTGGAAAACACCCTGGAAAATGCAGAGCGTGTAAAAGGAGAACGTCCGCTGGGTGTGGATGCTGCTTCCGGTAAACCTATTGTAGCGAGAATGGGCCGTTATGGTCCGATGATCCAGATAGGCAGTGTGGAAGATGAAGAGAAGCCGCGGTTTGCCAAATTAAAGGCTACACAGAGCATCGAAACCATCACCATGGACGAAGCGATGGAACTGTTTAAACTGCCGCGTAACCTGGGCCAGTTTGAGGATACAGATGTGATTGTGAACATTGGCCGTTTTGGTCCGTATGCACAGCATGATAAGAAGTTCTATTCCCTGAAAAAGGAAATGGACCCTTATACCGTGGAACTGGACGAAGTAGCGCCGTTGATTGCAGAGAAACGTACTGCAAAGGACGAACGCACCATCAAAATATTTGAAAAGGAAAAGATCCAGATATTGAAAGGCCCGTATGGTCCTTACATCAAGCAAGGTCTGAAGAACTATAAAATACCGAAAGAAAAAATTGATAACGCGGCTGATTTAACGGTAGAAGAAGCCAAGGCGATCATAGAAGACGTCAAAGCCAATCCACCAAAGAAAAAGGCGCCACCGAGGAAGAAGAAAGCCGAATAACGCAGTGGTAAGAATATGCTGAAAAATGGAGGCAATGATAATAACTGCAGTGTGATTGATATGCTTATTATTTAATTTGCCAACAGGATCACATTATTTGATGATTGCCACATGATCATAATAATGGTATGAACGAAAACAGAGAAATAAACGCTTTGTTCCACCTGTTGGATGATCCGGATCTGGAGGTATTTGATACGGTTGCCAGTAAGATATTGCTGTACGGTAAAGATATCATCCCGAACCTGGAGAATTTGTGGGAGAATACAATAGACGAGTCTATCCAGGAAAGGATAGAACTGCTGATACATCGGGTACATTACCAGGATTTACAGGCAGCGTTGCGTGTATGGGGACTTTCAGAAACGCAGGACCTGATGCAGGGCGCCATCCTGGCGGCCAGGTACCAGTTCCCTGATTTAATGGATGCACAGATCATTGCAGAGATAGACCGTATTAAACGCAATATCTGGCTGGAACTCAATAACTACCTGACACCACTGGAACAGATCAATGTGCTCAACAGCATGATCTATAACTACTTCGGCCTGAAAGGCGAAGAGGTTTCCTACCAGCGTAAAAATCAGTTTTTTATTAACCAGGTGGTAGAATCCAAAAAAGGTAATCCTGTTACCAACGGGATCATCTACCAGAGCCTTTGTGCCATGCTGGATTTACCGGTGTATGCGGTGAATATACCCCGTCAGTTTATCCTGGCGTATTTCGACAGCTACATCGATTTTTCCACACCGGTATCACCGGATGATCACCGGATCCTGTTTTTTATAGATCCTATACAGGGGCAAATCTATACCCAGCAGGATGTGGATACCTACCTGAAAAGAGTGTCTGTACCATCGGTTCCCTCCTACTTTAAACCGCAA
The DNA here is from genome assembly GCF_900110835.1 of Chitinophaga arvensicola. GTDB lineage: Bacteria > Bacteroidota > Bacteroidia > Chitinophagales > Chitinophagaceae > Chitinophaga > Chitinophaga arvensicola. Next base: position 2,378,333 of record NZ_FOJG01000001.1, on the reverse strand, counting down.
TCCAATAAACGTATTGTGCAATTTCTGCTGGAAGAACTGGCCAAATGTTTCCGGGATGATAAAGATGCGTACAAACAGGATGAGTTAATGAACCTGGCGAGTATACTGGAAGATTAATCTGTAAGATCATTATACATCAAAAAGGCCACCGCATATGCGATGGCCTTTTTAATTTCTTGCAAGAAAGATATATTATGTGTTATAATACTCTTACTTAGCTGGAGTTGCAGCAGCAGAATCAGCAGCAGGAGCTACAGTAGCAGCAGAATCAACGTGAGCAGCAGAATCAACTGGAGCAGTTGCAGCTGGAGCAGCGTTCATAGTGTCTACTGGTGCAGTAGCAACGGAATCAGTAGCAGGAGTGCTACCACCGTTACAAGCAACGAAGAACATACCGGCAGCAACAGCGAATACGAATAATTTTTTCATTTTTAAGTTGTTTTATTTTTTAAAACCGCCGCAAAGGTATGCAAAATTTATAAAATACAAAATCTGAATCCTTCTTTTCGGTCTATTATTTATTTTTTACGGAAGAAGATCTTCAACGGTACACCTGTGAAATTAAATTTCGTACGGATCTGATTTTCAAGGTAGTTACGGTATGGTGTTTTCACATCATCCGGAAGATTACAGAAAAACGCAAAAGCTGGTGTATGTGTAGGAATCTGTGTTACGTATTTGATACGGATAGGAATACCTCTTACTACCGGAGGATGGTATGCTTCAATTGCTTTCAGCAATACATCATTCAGTACGGAAGTCTGGATCCTGCGTTGACGGTTGTCATATACTTCCAGCGCCGTTTCAATGGCTTTGAAAATACGTTGCTTTTCTGTTACGGAAGTAAAGATGATAGGCACATCGGAGAATGGCGCCAGGCGTTCTTTCAGTTGTTTCTCGTAGTCACGCGCCGTGTTGGTCTGCTTTTCTACGAGATCCCATTTGTTCACCAGTACTACTACCCCTTTTCCTTTACGTGCAGCAAGACTGAAAATGCTGAGATCCTGTGCAGTGATACCTTTTTCTGCATCGAGCAGCAACATCACCACATCTGATTCATCCACCGCTTTGATGGCACGGATCACAGAATAAAATTCCAGGTCTTCATGCACTTTCGTTTTACGACGGATACCAGCGGTATCTATCAGCATGAAATCTTTCTGGAACATATTGTAACGGGTGTGAATGGTATCGCGGGTAGTACCGGCAATATCAGAAACGATATTACGCTCTACACCAACGAGTGCATTCAACAGGGAAGATTTTCCCACGTTCGGCTGACCGATGATCGCAATCTTTGGAATATCAGTTTCCAATGTTGCATCTTCCATATCCGGTGTGATGTAGCTGACTACATCATCCAGTAATTCGCCAGTACCGCTGCCGGTCATGGAAGACAGGAAGTGAATATGTTCAAAGCCCAGGCTGTAAAATTCTGTGGCTTCCAGCTGGCGCTGGCTGTTATCTACTTTATTGACTGCGAGGAAAACCGGTTTGGAGGTACGGCGCAGAATGTTTGCCACATCTGCATCCAGGTCGGTGATGCCAGTGGTTACATCACACATGAAGATGATCACATTGGCTTCTTCCATGGCCACTTTGGCCTGTTTACGGATCTCCCGCTCAAATACATCATCGCTGTTGGATACAAATCCGCCGGTATCAATTACGTTAAAAGTTTTGCCATTCCAGTCGGCAATACCGTATTGACGATCACGGGTTACACCGCTCTGGTCATCCACGATGGCCTTGCGTTGTTCCAGTAAACGATTGAACAACGTTGACTTGCCTACGTTAGGGCGACCCACTATAGCTACTGTAAATCCTGCCATTTTATTATTATATTTTGTCGTACTAACCTGGATAATACATCCAGGAATTTTTCAATGATTAATATCCGTATTCCTTCAGGAAAGTATCGTTGTCGCGCCATTTGCCGCGTACTTTTACGAACAGTTCCAGGAATACTTTCCGCTCAATAAATTTCTCTATTTCCTGCCGGGCTAAAGTGCCCAGCTCACGGATGGATTTGCCCTTTTCTCCCAGAATAATTCCTTTCTGGGTGTCCCGGGTGACGATTATTTCCGCAGTAATTTTTGTCAGTGTTTCCTTCTCCTGGAATTGTGTTACAATTACGGTAGTATGATAAGGAATTTCTTCTTCAAATAGCTGGAACACTTTTTCACGGATCATTTCTGCCACTAAAAAGCGTGTAGACTTATCCGTTAGTGTATCATCCGGATAGAACGGATTGCCGTTAGGTAACAGGGCCACTATTTCTGCCAGCAGTTCCTTTATACCTTTTTTCTGCATAGCAGACACCGGCACCACCGCTGCTGCTTTGCCCCAGGCTTTGGCGCGTTCTATCAACACCTCCATATCCTCTTTCAGGATATTATCCATTTTATTCAGGATGAGGATGATCGGTACTTTCAGTTTCAGTGAATCAAACAGTTCCAGGTTTTCTTCCATAGATTCTTTCGAATCCATGATCAGCAATGCCACATCTGCATCTTCAAGGGCCGATTTTACCGCACCCATCATTTTCTCATGCAGCTTGTATTTGGGATCAATAATACCTGGTGTATCAGAAAAAACGATCTGATACGCCGGGTCTGTTAATACCCCGGTGATACGATGCCGCGTGGTTTGCACTTTGGGGGAAATAATAGCCAGCTTCTCGCCGATGATGGCGTTGAGCAACGTGCTTTTTCCCGCATTGGGCTTACCAAAAATATTTACAAAACCTGCCTTATGCATGATGACAATTAAACCTGGTGATGTTGTTGTTCACAACTCAAACTTACCGAAATAAAAAAAGCCGAATTTCTTCGGCTCTTAATTTTTTTATGTACGCTGACGTACTATTTTGTAGCGAGGAGCGGATTCGAACCACTGACCTTCGGGTTATGAGCCCGACGAGCTACCTCTGCTCTACCTCGCAATGAGGGTGCAAAGATACAATTATTTTGATTCGCTCCAAATCTTTTTTAGAAAAAACATAAAAAGCCAACCGTAAACGGTTGGCTTTCATATTGGAATGCTTCATACATTGTTAGAATGGAAGATCGTCAGCGGGCTGTTCCTGAACAAGCTCTGCCTCTGGTACGGGCACTTCTGCGACCGTTGCTTTCCGTTTTTCCTCTTCCTTACGGCTGAGTAACTGTAACGAAAACACCCGGACTCTTAACGCACATCCCATTGCACCGGTGGTGGTACTTACATAGGCCTCCACTTTTGGAGCCCCTTCTACATACACCATCACTCCCTGCAATAAATAAGGCGCCACGTTTCCCTTGTCCCAGAGTGCGCAGTCCACCCAGGTGGTCCTTTCTTCCAGTATGCCCTGCGCGTTTTTGAAACGCTCATTTACCGCTACCGGAAAATTGTACACGGTGGTACCGTTGACTTCTTTTTTCACTACATCGCGGCCAAGATGCCCGATAAACTGAAGTTTGATCATCAGAAATAAAGATTTAAATGATTAAAAATTTATAAAAGATGACTGAGAGAAGTATCTACGGAAATTAGCAAATTTCCTGCTACCGGAAAAATTATTTCTGTTTATTAAAAGAGACAAGTATACCTTTGCAATAACGCAATACATGGGGTGCCTTACTTTCAGGCTGAGATCACACCCAATGAACCTGGACCAGGTAATGCTGGTTAGGAATGAACTAACAGAAAACAGGATATTTAAAATGAAACAGCTAATGTTATTAGTGCTGCTAGCAATAGCGGGCGCTTTACATGCACAGTCCGTGGTTACCGGTACCGTTACCGATAAAACCAGCGGCCAGCCAATGGAAGGAGTTACCATCTCTGTCAACCAAACCGGTGCACTCACCGACCGTAAAGGACACTACCGTATTCCTCTCCCTAAAAAGGGAACCTATACCTTAACTGCCAGCTTTATCGGTTTCAAAACGTTTAACACTTCCATCAGTGCACACAACGGTACCCAACAAACTGATATTTCACTGGAAACGACGGCCCTGCTTGTAAAACCAGTGGAAATCAGCAGTCTCCGTGCAGGTAAAAATTCACCATTTGTGAATACCACTTTAACTGCCGCAGACATCAAAAAACAGAACCTCGGACAGGACCTGCCGATCCTGCTGGATCAGCAGCCAGGCGTGGTAACCAACTCAGACGCCGGCACCGGCATCGGCTATACCGGCATGCGCGTACGCGGTTCCGATATCACCCGTATCAATGTCACAGTAAACGGTATCCCGATAAATGACGCAGAATCACAAGGCACCTTCTTTGTGAATATGCCGGACATCGCCTCTTCCTTAAGCAGTGTACAACTGCAACGCGGCGTAGGCACTTCCACCAATGGCGCAGGTGCATTTGGTGCCACGCTGAACCTCAGCACCAACGAATTCAACGAAAAAGCATACGGTGAAATCAGCAACAGCTACGGCTCTTTCAATAGCTGGAAACATACTGTGAAAGCAGGTTCCGGCCTCATCAATGATCACTTCACCATCGATGCACGCCTCTCCAAAGTTTCATCAGACGGCTATATCGACCGCGCCACTTCCGACCTCCGCTCTTTCTATACATCCGCCGCCTATATCGCTAAAAAAACAGCGATAAGGCTGAATGTGTTCTCCGGAAAAGAAAAAACCTACCAGGCCTGGAACGGTGTGCCACAGGACCTCCTGGAAACAGACCGCACCTACAATTCTGCCGGAACAGATAAATCTGGTACGCCTTACAATAACGAAACAGATAATTATCAACAGGATCACTACCAGCTGTTCCTGAACCAGGAAATTAATCCGCATCTCAATTTCAACGTAGCCCTGCATCTCACACGCGGGCGCGGCTACTACGAACAATATAAACACAACCAGGCGTTCAAGGATTACGGTTTAATCGGCCCCATTACCAACGGCGATACATTAGCCACTACTGATCTCGTACGCCAGCTGTGGCTGGATAATTACTTCTATGGTTCCGTATTTTCCATCAACCGTACCGGCGACAAATTCAACTGGAGCCTGGGCGGCGGCTGGAACCGCTATACCGGCGACCACTACGGCAAAATCATCTGGGCACAAACAGGCATCGATAAAGACCAGGAATACTATCGCTATCCGGCTGCCAAGAATGATTTCAATATCTACTGGAAAGGAGAGTATAAACTCACTACTGCACTGAGCATTTTCGCGGATGTACAATACCGTAACATCATGTACAATATGGATGGCTTCGAAGCTGCACCAACATACATTGCACATAAGAATTACAATTTCGTAAATCCTAAAGCAGGTATTTCCTATCAGCTGAATCCTACCAACCGCGTATTTGCTTCCATCGCCATTGCGCATAAAGAACCTAACCGGGTTGACTTTGAAAGCAACTATGGCGTAGCGGAACCTAAACCGGAAATATTACGCGATGTGGAAGCAGGTTATTCCTGGAATAACAATATCGCCGCTATCCAGGCGAATGTGTATTACATGAATTACAAAAACCAACTTGTGCAAACCGGTAAACTCACCGATGTAGGCGCTTATGTGCGCACCAACATCCCGAAAAGTTACCGCATGGGCGTAGAAGTAAATGGTACCGTGAAACTGGGCAGCATCGCGAGTTTAGCCGCCAATGCGGCGCTGAGCCAGAACAAAGTACTGGACTATCACGCAGTGAGCTATGATGCAGTAGAACACGAACATACCATAGTATTCAATAAAACAGATATCTCCTTCTCTCCTGCTTTCGTGGGTGGTTTCACGTTGACCGTGAAACCAATAAAGAACCTGAACGTAGACGTACTGGGTAAATATGTGAGCCGCCAGTATATGGACAATACCTCCAATAAAGCAGGCAGCCTGGATCCATACTTCGTGAATAACCTGCGCGTCAATTACGTTGTGCCGCAACCGTTATTCCGTGAGCTCGGGTTACAATTTATGGTGAATAATATTTTCGATGTAAAGTACACCCCGAATGGAAGTACTTACAGCAGTTTTGATACCGACAATAATAAAATGACGTACTACAGTTATTATTACCCAATGGCGGGTATTAATTTCTTTGCAGGAATTACGATCGGTTTATAGTTACCGGAGATAAAAAGAAAAAGGGTGATTGACTTTTGTAAAGTCAATCACCCTTTTTCTTTTTACTATAATGATATTAGCTGTTCAGCAATTTCTCCAGTGCTTTATCCACCGCTTCAAAAGGAAAACCTTTCACCACCGCATCCATCTGGCCTGCAATCTGTTCGGTACATAAGTTACCGATACTTCCGGCATGTGTATGTTTCACGTCCTTATCAGGAGAGAAGGTACCGTTTTCGATATCCATACCTACTTTTTTATAAGCCTCCCGGAATGGGGTGCCCTGGAGTACCAGGTTATTCACCACTTCCACGCTGAAGAGATATTGGTACTTCTCATCGTTGAGGATATTTTCCTTGATGCGGATATTTTCCAGCATCAGGCGGCTCATGCGGATACAATCTTTCAGTGTCTGGAAGGCGGGGAATAAGTTTTCTTTCAGCAGCTGCAGATCACGGTGGTAGCCGGATGGCAGGTTAGTGATCATCATCGCAATTTCATTGGGCAATGCCTGTAATTTATTGCCATGAGAGCGGATCAGTTCCCATACATCCGGGTTCTTTTTATGCGGCATGATACTGGAACCGGTGGTCAGTTCATCAGGGAAACTGATGAAGCCAAAATTCTGGTTCATAAACATACAGGCGTCCATGGCCATTTTTGCGATGGTAGACGCGATGCCTGCCAGTGCAAAAGAGACGATTTTTTCCGTTTTACCGCGTCCCATCTGTGCGTATACCACGTTGTAATTGAGGGAATCAAAACCCAGCAGTGCGGTGGTCAACTCACGGTCGAGGGGAAACGAAGAACCATAACCGGCAGCAGAGCCGAGCGGGTTTTTGTTCACTACTTTATAAGCGCCCTGCAACATGGTGAGGTCGTCTACCAGGCTCTCTGCATAAGCGCCGAACCATAATCCGAAAGAGGATGGCATGGCGATTTGCAGATGGGTGTAACCCGGTATCAGGTGTGCTTTATATTCCTCGCTTTTCTGTTGTAACAAATGGAACAGGGCCAGTACTTCTTCTGTCATGGTCTGTAACTCATGACGCAGGAAGAGTTTCAGATCTACTAAAACCTGGTCGTTGCGGGAACGGCCGCTGTGGATTTTTTTGCCAACTTCACCCAAACGGCGGGTGAGCAGCAGTTCTACCTGTGAGTGAATATCTTCCACATCATCTTCCAGTTTGAAGTTGCCTTCCTGGATTTCCTGGTAGATATTTTTCAGTTCTTTTTTTAAGATCGTCAGTTCTTCCGCTTCCAGCAATCCTATACTTTGCAGCATGGTGATATGTGCCATAGAACCCAGCACATCAAACGGGGCCAGGAAGGCGTCCATTTCACGGTCTTTTCCTACGGTGAACTGTTCCACCGCCGCTAAGGAGGCTTTATCTTTTTGCCACAATTTCATAATACTATAGTTTTTCCACGCCGGTTGCCGGCGCGAAATTAAAAATCATATTTACCAAAAACACGTTGCTTTACTTCCGGCCACTCTTCTTTCACAAGACTGAAATAAACGGTGTTGCGTACTCTTCCTGTGCTGGTGATCATATGCCGGCGGAAAATGCCTTCCTGGGTACAACCGAGGCTGAGAATGGCATTACGCGACTGCGTATTCAGTTCGTCTGTTTTGAATTCGACACGGTTCAGCTCCATCACTTCGAAAGCATGTTGCAGCATGGCGAATTTCATGGCTTTATTCAGCCCCGAACCATGCAGTGCAGGGGTAATCCAGGTAGAGCCGATTTCAACGCGTTTATGGGGCAATACCATCTCCATATAACGGGTGGACCCAGCAAAGCGGTTCGCCTCTTTATCGAAGATCGCAAAAGGCATGGACACTCCGGCTTCCCGGTCGGCCAATGCTTTCCGGATATATTTTTCCAGATCCTCCCGGGTTTCCAGCTTCGTCAGCTGTACCGTCCACAGGGAAGGATCCAATGCCACCGGCAGTAGTGCATCCACATGTTCCAGCTGCAAAGGTTGCAGCAAAACGCGCTTATTTTCCAAAACAGGCTCAAAATTCATATTACTGGATCATTTCAAGTAACTGGATATAACTCTGGATACCGTCTTTAATTTCGTGCAGATGGATATATTCATCTGCGGTATGGGAGCGGGCGGAATCGCCAGGCCCCATTTTTACCGAGGTAGCGGGAATCAGCGCCTGGTCGGAAGTGGTAGGCGATCCATAGCAGGTTTTACCCACGCTCACGCCTGCCAGTACAAACGGATGATCCATCGGGATAAAGGAAGGCCGCATACGCATTGACCTTGGCTTTACTTCGCAGGATACATTGGCTTTGATAATTTCCAGCAGTTCCTCGAGTGTATATTGATCCGTAGCGCGCACGTCTACCACGAAGGAGCAGTCGGCCGGCACTACGTTATGTGCTTTATTGGAGGTGTTGATCACCGTGGCGCTCATCTTCACCGGGCCCAGTGTTTCCGATACTTTCGGGAAGCGGAAGTCTTTAAACCAGTTCAGATCGGGCAATGCTTTATACAGGGCATTTTCGCCCTCTTCACGTGCAGCATGACCGGCTTTGCCATAGCTGGTACAATCCAGTACCATCAGGCCCTTTTCCGCGATCGCCAGCTGGGTGAGCGTGGGCTCTCCCACGATGGCAAATTCGATGGCAGGCAGCTTCGATAAAATGCTTTCCACGCCGTTGGAGCCGCTGATTTCTTCTTCTGCGGTAGCAGACAAAATAATATTATAACTCAGATCGCTCCGGTGATAAAAATGCAGGAACGTCGCAATCAGGCTTACCAGGCAACCACCCGCATCATTGCTACCGAGGCCGTACAGCTTTCCGTCTTCCACATCCGGACTAAAAGGATCGCGGGTATATTGCGGATTAGGTTTTACGGTATCATGATGGGAGTTCAGGAGTATATTACGTTTGGAGGGATCGTAATGTTTATTGAGGGCCCAGATATTATTGAGATGCCGCTCATGCGGAATATCCATGGCCGTCAGGAATTCACTGATCAGTTGCGCGGTGCCGTCTTCTTCGCGGCTTAATGAAGGGGTGGCGATCATCTGTTTCAGCAGGGCCACCGCCACATCATATAGTTTTTCGTTCCACATAGGTTAGCATATTAGGGTGCCTGCCACTTTCGGAGTTGTATTACTCAACACATCGTCTGCATGTCCTATCAGCACTTCTTTTACGCCATTATCGATTGCCCCGAAAGCATTCTGCAGTTTGGGCAGGATCCCGTCTGTCAATATTTTTTCTGCCAGCAGTTGCTGGTAAATTTCTTTGTTGATGAGATTGATCACAGCGTTATCATCTGCCGAATCACGCAATACACCTTTCTTTTCAAAACAATAGATCAGGCGCACGCTGTAGTGTTCGGATAAAGCAATGGCCAGGGAAGACGCAATGGTATCTGCATTGGTATTCAGGATCTGTCCATTCCCATCATGGGTAAGCGGTGCAAATACCGGTGTAACACCAGTATCCAGTAACGCTTTCAGCGGACCGGTATGCAGTTTCTCCGTATATACATCGCCCACAAATCCGTAGTCAATTTCTTTCACCGGTCTTTTTACTGCGGGAATGATGTTGGCATCAGCGCCGGTTAAGCCGATCGCATTGCAGCCATGAGACTGCAATTTGGCCACCAGTTGCTTGTTTACCAAACCGCCGTATACCATGGTTACCACGTCGATGGTATCTGCATCGGTGATGCGTCGTCCATCTACGTATTTCGATTCGATCCCCAGTTTATCACCGATACGGGTAGCGATTTTACCGCCGCCGTGGATGAGAATCTTTTTACCGGGAATTGCTGCAAACTTCTCAAGGAAGCTTTGCAGCAATGCCGGGTTATCGATGACGTTTCCGCCTACTTTTATGATAAATAAGTCGATCATCATTATCCTTTCAGTATTTCACTCAAAACCGCCTGGGCAGCCCATACCCGATTACCCGCTTCCGGGATAACGATGGCGTTGGGTCCATCCAGTACTTCGTCTGCAATCACTACATTCCTTCTAACAGGCAGGCAGTGCATCACTTTGGCAGAATTGGTCAGCGCCAGTTTCTCATTGGTAAACATCCAGGAAGGATCCGTGCAGGTGATCTTGCCGTAATCCTTGTAGGAAGACCAGTTTTTCACATACACAAAATCCGCATCCTGCAAGGCTTTATCCTGGTCGTACTCAATGTGTGCGTTGCCGGAAAATTTCTCATCCAGTTCGTAGCCTTCCGGATGTGTGATCACAAAATCAGTTTCTCCCCATGCGTTCATCCATTGTGCAAAGGAGTTGGGAACCGCCTGTGGCAAAGCCTTTACGTGAGGCGCCCAGGTGAGTACCACTTTAGGTTTACGGGCGTGCGGCCAGTTTTCCTTGATAGTGATCACGTCTGTTAAGCTCTGCAAAGGGTGCAGGGTAGCGCTTTCCAGGCTTACTACCGGTACACCGGCATACTTGATGAACTGGTTAATATATTTCTCGGTATAATCTTCTTCTTTATTCTTCAAACCCGGAAAAGTGCGGATGGCCAGGATATCGAAATACTGTCCCATTACCGCCGCTGCTTCTTTTACGTGTTCAGTGGTGTTACCATTCATGATAGCCCCATCATTCATTTCCAGCGCCCAGCCTTCCTTATCAATGTTAAATACGATGGCTTCCATACCGAGGTTCTTTGCTGCTACCTGTGTACTTAAGCGTGTTCGCAAACTGGGATTCAGGAATATCATTCCCACTGTTTTATTCTTCCCTAATTCCTTGTCCCTGAAAGGATCTTTCTTGTAGTTCAACGCAATGTCCACTAACCGCGGGACACTGGGAACATCTGCTGTAGAAATAAATTGTTTCATTTCGATTATAGGCTTTAAACAGGTAGTGGAAAGATGTAAAGGCACACTACCTGTCATTGACGGTTGTTTACTTATTTATTGATTGCTTTTCCGAATGCTTCCAGGAACTGATCAGCATGTGCCTGGGTCAGCGCCAGGGAAGGCAGCAAACGGATCACGTTTGGTTTTGCTTCACCGGTGAAGATCTTATGCGTGTGCAACAGTTCTTTTTTCACAAAGGATAATTCTTCCGGGAGATCGATGCCGATCATCAGACCACGGCCTCTTACTTCTTTTACTTTATCAAAAGTCCGTAACTGCTCCATGAGATAACCGCCTATTTTAGCGGCATTCTCCACCAGGTTCTCGGCCTGGATAGTTTCCAGTACCGCGAGTGCAGCAGCACAAGCCAGGTGATTACCACCAAAAGTGGTACCCAGCATGCCGTATACCGCATGGAACTTCGGTGCAATGATAATAGCGCCGATCGGGAAACCATTACCCATTCCTTTTGCCATGCTGTAGATATCTGCATTTACACCGGCAAAATCATGTGAATAGAATTTACCGCTTCTGCCATAACCACACTGTACGGAATCTGCGATGAACACAGCGTTGTGGGTGTCGCAGAGACTTCTGATTTTCCGCAGAAAAGATTCGCTGGCTACGTTGATACCACCTACGCCCTGAATACCTTCAATGATTACAGAAGAAACTTCATGCTGCTGGAAAGCCTGTTCCAGTGCGGCTTCATCTTCCCATGGTAAAAAAACCACGTTATCTGTTTCATTTACCGGCGCCACGATCTTTGGATTATCGGTAGCTGCTACTGCCAGGGAAGTTCTGCCATGAAATGCTTTCTTAAAGGCAATTACCTTCTTCCTTCCATTGTAGAACGAGGCCAGCTTCAGTGCATTTTCATTGGCTTCTGCACCGGAGTTGCAGAGGAACAGCTGGTAGTCTTCCTTACCAGACACCTTGCCCAGCAAAGCGGCCAGTTCTTCCTGTAAAGGCATCTTCACAGAATTGGAATAAAAGCCTACTTTATGCAGCTGATCGGTGAGGCGTTTTACATAATGCGGATGCGTATGACCGATGGAGATCACGGCGTGACCGCCATACAGATCCAGGTATTGTGTACCCTTGTCGTCCCACACGTGGGAACCAAAGGCTTTATCTATAATGATATCGTTAACGGGATATACGTCAAACAGTTTCATGTTGGCTCAAATTAAAAAGATGAAAGAATCACTTAGAACACGATGGACTTCAGTTTCAGTCCTGCCGTTTCTTCCAGTCCGCACATGAGATTCATATTCTGCACAGCCTGACCGGAAGCGCCTTTCAGCAGGTTGTCTTCAATGGAATGGATGACAAGTTTATCGCCTGTTTTTTCCAGTTGAATCAAACACTTATTGGTGTTTACTACCTGCTTCAGGTCGATCTGTTTGTCGCTCACATGCGTAAACGGATGACCGGCGTAAAAGTCTTTATACAGCTTTACAGCGTCTTCCAGAGATAAGTCGCTTTGCAGGTACGAGGTTACCCAGATTCCTCTTGGATAATCGCCGCGTACGGGTACAAAGTTTACGTCTCCCTGGTAGCCTGGCTGCAACAGCTGCAGGCTTCGTCGTATTTCTTTCAGGTGCTGGTGATTGAGCACTTTATAGGTGGAAATATTATTGGCTCTCCAGGTGAAGTGGGAAGTAGCCTGCAGGCTTTGTCCCGCTCCGGTGGAGCCGGTAATACCGGTGGTATGTACTTCTTTCAGCAAACCGGCTTTGGCCAGTGGCAGCAGTCCGAGTTGAATACCGGTAGCAAAACAGCCGGGATTGGCGATGTTCTGCGCGGATTTAATCAACTCCCGTTGCATTTCCGGTAAGCCGTATACAAAAGCTCTGTCTTTTACGGTTTCGCCTAAACGAAAATCCTGGCTCAGGTCAATCACTTTCACATGTGCCGCTACATCGGTGGCTTCCAGGAATTTTTTGGATTCTCCGTGACCCAGGCAGAGGAACATCACATCAATATCGTTGCTCAGTTCGCCGGTAAACAGTTGTTCTGTTTCACCCAGCAAATCGGCATGCACTGCGTATAACGGATTACCCGCATTACTACGGCTATGTACAAACGAAATAGTAACATCCGGGTGATTTAATAAAAGCCGGATCATTTCACCGCCTGTATAACCTGCCCCGCCTACAATTCCTGCTTTTATCTTTTTATCATTTGCCATTGCCTGCTGATTTAGATAGAATTTTTAACCTGATGCCAGATCATTGTCTGGTTACCAAAAATCTTGCTGAATCCTCTTACATCATCTCCGCTCCAGCCGGTGTTCATTTCACCGTATTTGCCAAACTTGCTGCTCATCAGATCGTAAGGGGAACTGATACCAGTTACCTGGAAACGATATGGCATGAGGGTAACGAATACTTCACCGGAAACATTCTCCTGGGTATTCTGCAGGAAGGCTTCGATGTCGCGCATTACCGGATCCATGATCTGTCCTTCGTGCATGTAGTTACCGTAGAACTGTGCCAGTTGGTCTTTCCAGCTCAGCTGCCATTTTGTTAATACATGTTTTTCCAGGGCATGATGCGCTTTGATGATCACCATCGGTGCAGCAGCTTCAAATCCTACACGTCCTTTGATACCGATGATGGTATCACCTACGTGGATATCGCGGCCAATAGCGAACGGACCAGCAATGGTTTGTAAATATTGAATGGCTTCAGACGGGTGACCGAAAGTTTTATCGTTTACGCCAGTCAGCTCTCCTTTTTCAAAAGTTAATTTCACCTGCTCTTCTTCTTTTTTGGTGAGCTGGGTAGGCCATGCGGCCTCCGGCAGCATACCATTGGAAGTCAGGGTTTCTTTACCACCTACGGAAGTACCCCACATACCCTTATTGATAGAGTACATGGCTTTTTCAAAGTTTACTTCCACACCTTTGGATCTCAGGTAAGAAATTTCTTCTTCACGGCTCAGTTTCAGGTCACGGATCGGGGTGATGATTTCTACGCCCGGGATCATGATATGGAAAACCATATCGAAACGAACCTGGTCGTTGCCGGCGCCGGTGCTACCATGTGCTACGGCGTCTGCTCCCACTTCCTTCACATATTCCGCGATGGCCAGTGCCTGGCTCATACGCTCTGCACTTACGCTCAGCGGGTAGGTATTATTCTTCAGTACATTTCCGAAGATGAGGTATTTGATAACGCCATCATAATAAGAACGTATCGCATTAACAGTTTTATGACTTTTAACGCCCAGGCTGTAAGCGCGCTTTTCTATTTCCTGCAGTTCTTCTTCAGAAAAACCACCAGTGTTAACGATCACTGAATGCACTTCATATCCTTTTTCTTCGGTCAGATATTTAACGCAATAGGAAGTATCAAGTCCTCCGCTAAATCCCAGTACTACTTTTTTCATTATGACATCTTTTTTTATAAATCCAGATAACAATATTGACAACCCTGTAGTCAGAACAGGAAAAATTTCTTTTTAGATCCGGTGGCGCCACCTTCTTTTTTGCTTTTCAGCAAAACAAATCTTTTAAAACGTAACCATCGCTCATAGAGCTTTATATTTCCTTTAAATCTCCGGCGGCGTCTGGCGTGATGAATGTGTCCGCTGGCATTTACGGAGAGCTGTGGCTGTGGTGCCGGCTGCGCTGCTTCTGCGGCGGCTTTGTCAGCCATCGCTTTTTCTTCTGCTTCTTTCAGTTTCTCCAGCGGATTGTACAGCATGGCGGTACACAGGCAGTTCTTCCTGTTTTTGGCGGTGAGGATATCGAAGTTTACACAGCTTCTGCAGCCCTTCCAGAATTCCTCGTCGTCGGTAAGTTCGGAATAGGTTACCGGTTCGTAACCCAGTTCGGAGTTGATCTTCATTACAGCAAGACCAGTTGTTAAACCAAAGATCTTGGCGTCGGGATATTTCTCCCTGGACAACTCAAATATTCTATGCTTAATCGACTTGGCTACACCATGTCCTCTGAAGGCAGGGTTAACGATCAGCCCTGAATTCGCCACAAATTTCTCATGACCCCAGGCCTCGATATAGCAGAAGCCTACCCAATCACCCTTTTCAGTAAGCGCGATCACGGCCTTACCCTCTTTCATTTTCAGCTCTACATAGTCAGGGGAACGCTTCGCAATGCCGGTTCCTCTTGCCTTTGCAGATGACTCCATCTCGTCGGTGATGATATTTGAATAGTGAATATCGTCAGGAGTGGCTACCCTAACGATGATATGTTGATTTTCCAACTTTTTAAATTGAAATCGTGAATCAATAAACTAACTTGAAATTCCATTAATGGAAAAGATCACCGGAGGATTGGGGAATCACGGTGCGATAGCGGTTATATTTAGACAAGCGCTATCAAATTCTAGGTCGTCGGGAAAGAAATCTAAAGACATTGAACCCAACAGAATATACCCCTTCGTTTAAAGCGGGATGATATGCAGAAATGTTGGTATGAGTTGCGGTTTTTTCCAACTTCAGTTCAGCGTTAAATTGTTATAAATATTGTCTTTAGTTTTAGATTATCCGCAAAGTTATAATAATATCCATTTAAATGGTCGAATTTTTTTTGGGGAAGACAGAATTTTAACAAACGCGAAGGGCGGCTTTCCCGGGATTAAACTGATTGTAAAGATCCGACTAATTATATATTGTCATTTTTTATACTGATAATTAAAAGATTAGCGGGTAAACAGCTGTAAAAGCAGCTGGATTACCTTGATTCTGACAGACCAAAGACATTAAATTATAATATAATAAATAAGGGAGATAAAAATGGAATATCCATTCTTATCTCCCTTATTTATTAGATATAGCCACCGGCTGAACCAGCTTCCCGCTTAATGGTGTCATCCGGACAGGATGGTCAGCCTGGCAGTGCGGGATATTTGCCCGCCTTGTATTGTTACCGTGTCACCACACCCAGTTCAGCAATAGCGGCAGCCACCTGCTTTTCGTCTGCCGGCGATACGGCAACGAAGCGGATGTAGCGGGCACTCCTTGCTTTGAAAGGAACTGTTTGCAGCACAGGACTGTTTTTAATATTGGCAAACTGTCCGCTGGCAGCGGGCGTACCCCAGCTCTTGCCATCTGCGCTGGTGTAAAACTCATAGTCGTAAATAATGCCCCGTTCGCCGGCCGGAGTGTAGGTAAAGCCTTTCAAAGAAAGTGTTTCACCCAGATCTACTATCAGCTCATGTGGATAAGCTTTATCCTTTGTTACATACAAGGTAGCATTATCACCGTCGATCGCGTTTACAGCGTCGTGATCTTTGGCAGCTTCACCGGCGGAAACGATTGTCCATTTGGCGGGCGCTACGTCGAAACTGGCTTTGGTGGTTTCACTGCCGGTTCCTTTCAGGAAGGCTTTGGCTTTTACCAGGCCGCCCTGCGGGAGGAGTATTTCTTTTCCGGTAGATGTGTACTGCGGTGATTTCAACGTTGGTTCGCTTCCATCCAGGGTGTAGTGGATCACCGGGTCGGTCGACTCACTGCTGATGATCACCTGTCCGTTTGCCTTACGCGTAATCTGCGGTGTAGTCAGCAATCCCGGCGCTTTGTACAACTGCACTTCGCTGATCACCGGCGCCGCCTTGGCATCCAGTATATTGATCCGCACCTGTGTGGCGGTATAATCGCTCAATCGTAAAATGCGTTTATGCCCGATAGTGGTTTCTTTCGCTATCTCCTTCCAGGCGCCCTTTTCCAGCACTTCTACACTAAAGGCTTTTACCCGTTGTCCCAGTGCGATGTATTCCTGCAGCACAATACGGTTAAAGGTAACCGACTGTTTGAAAGTAAGTGTGATAGTAGCAGTAGTGGCATCGTCGCCGGTAGCCCAGTAGGTAGTGTTGGTACCATCATTGAGATGAGCAACCTTCACCGCCGCATTGCCGTTACGTGTATTCGTTGCCGTTACCACCGCCTTCTTTGCCAGGTTATCTTTAAAAGAGGCATCCAGCACCCGGCGCAGTTCCATCAGGCGGGTAGAGTCGTTGGGATGGATCAATCCGTCACGGTCTACCGGCACGTTGAGGATCAGGTTACCATTACGGCCTACAGAACCGTAGTAAATATCGAGCAGGGAAGAAACCGACTTCACCTTGTCATTTGTTTCAGGGCTGTAGAACCATCCTGGCCGGATGGATACGTCGCACTCGGCAGGGATCCATTGTTCGCCATCCTCATTACCTTCATTGAGGACTTTGGTAGCTGGTGCTGCTACGCCTGGTCCGAATCCTTTTACATTGAGGGTGCTCCAGTTAGTGGTACCGGCAATGCCATTTTCATTGCCTACCCAGCGGCAACCCGGACCTACATCGCTGAAAATAACTGCGTTGGGCTGGTTTTTATATACTACGCTGTGAAACAGGTTCCAATCATACGGTTGCTTGATATTACCGCCGTTGGCGCCGTCGAACCACTGTTCAAATACAGGTCCGTATCCAGATAACACTTCATTGAGTGTGTTAGCGAACACCTGGTTATACCCTTCTTTGCCATATTCCGGATGGTTGCGGTCCCACGGAGAAAGGTATACGCCGAACTTAAGGCCGTATTCCTTACAGGCGGCTGATAACTCTGCGAGCACATCGCCTTTGCCATTTTTCCAGGCGCTTTCCCGAACGGTGTGGGTGCTGTATTTACTTGGCCACAGACAGAAACCGTCGTGGTGTTTGGCCGTGATTACAATACCCTTCATACCAGCCGCCTTGGCGGTACGCGCCCACTGACGGGCATCGAGGTGAGTAGGGTTAAATACTTTCGGGTCTTCATCCCCATGTCCCCATTCCTTGTTGGTAAAGGTATTAGGGCCGAAATGAATGAACATATAATATTCCATATCATTCCATGCTACCTGTGCTTTGGATGGTAAGGCGCCGTAAGGCTTGATGTCCTGGGCCATAGCCATATTGAAGCCAAGCAGCCCCGCGAGGAGTAACGTGTTTTTTTTCATTGCCGGAAATAAAAGTTACTGATTACAGATGTCAGCGAAGATAGAGCCAATAATTAAAAGGATTCAATCCCAAATTGTCTATTGCTAATTGAATATTCACTTTAACCGGGGGAAAATCGATCTGACCGCATCAGAAGCGGCTCCTGTCATTTTTATCTTGCTAAATGCCCCCCTGATTATACACCGTTTATCACAAAAATGTAAGATTATTACAAATTAGGTTGCTTTTGATAGATCAAATTTTATAAATTTAGAGCCTCCTAAGACGTATAACAGTATACGCATAAACTTTGAACAATGAATAAACAACCACTGCATCGCAGAAGTTTTCTGAAAAACACGGTAGCAGCTGGCGTAGGTATTTCTATGCTCGGCTCCTCTGCCAAATTATTTGCTAACGAGAAGAAACCCAAAGTTAGAATTGGTCTGATTGGCGTTGGCGCCCGTGGACTTGGTCACCTGAATTTCTGTCTCCATCGTGAAGACGCGGAAGTAGTTGCTTTCGCTGACCCGGACACGGCCTACACCCTGCCAAAGGTGAGAGCCATGATCGAAAAAGTATATGGCGGCAAAAAGAAAGTAGCCGAGTATACCAATGGTCCGGAAGATTTCCGCAACATGCTGAAACGTGACGACATTGACGCAGTGATCATTGCTACTCCCTGGGAATGGCATACCATCATGGCCGTGGCCTGTATGAAAGCAGGTAAAACACCCGCCGTGGAAGTATGTGGTGCTTCCGATATCCAGGAATGCTGGGAACTGGTAAATACCAGTGAAGAAACTGGTATCCCTGTATTTGGTATGGAAAACGTGTGTTACCGGAGAGATGTAATGGCCGTACTGAACATGGTGCGCCAGGGTCTGTTCGGCGAACTCACGCACCTGCAGGGTGGCTACCAGCACGATCTGCGTGCCGTGAAGTTCAACAACGGCAAGCAATATTACGGTGGTGGGGTTGAATTTGGTGAAAAAGCGCTGTCTGAAGCCAAATGGAGAACCAATCACTCTGTTCACCGCAACGCTGATCTCTACCCTTCCCATGGTCTGGGTCCGATCAACAACATGATCAATATCAACAGAGGTAACCGTTTGCTGTCGCTGACTTCAGTGGCTACCAAATCCCGTGGCCTGCATAAATACATCGTGGATAACGGTGGTGAAAACCATCCGAACGCGAAAGTAGAATTCAAACTGGGCGATATCGTGTCTACCCTGATCAAAACCAACAATGGTGAAACCATTATGTTGTCGCACGATACCAACTCTCCACGCCCTTACTCCCTGAACTTCCGCGTACAGGGTACCAACGGTTTGTGGATGGATGACCAGGAATCTGTTTACGTAGAGAAGAAAAGTAAATACGACGAGTGGGAAAAAACCGGCGACTTTAAAGATCCCAACAGCTACTTTGGTAAATACGATCACCCGCTGTGGAAGAAGTATGCCAATGATGCTGCAGGTGCTGGTCACGGCGGTATGGACTGGTTTGTACTCAACTCCTTCCTGGAGTGTATCAAGCGCGGTACACCATACCCACTGGACGTTTACGACATGGCTACCTGGTATGCCATCACTCCCCTGAGTGAGCAATCTGTAGCAGAAAGTGGCAGCGTGCAGTTCATTCCGGACTTCACCCGTGGCCGCTGGATGAACAGAACACCGATCTTTGCACTGGACGACCAGTACTAATCATAACGATGTTAGCTATAAAAAAAGCAGCGGAAAATTTCCGCTGCTTTTTTTATATAAAGAGATGATGACTGTTTTTATGCAGGGATGACTTCATCTATCACAGATACGCCATCTTCGATCACCGTCACATATACTTCCGGCTCCTTGCCGTATTGGTCCTGGTATCTTGATTTGATAAAAGCCACATACTCGTCTACCTTATCCGCTTTTACCAGGTTGATGGTGCAACCGCCGAAACCACCGCCCATCACGCGGGCGCCGGCCACTTCTGCTCTCTCCCGTGCCAGTGACACCAGGAAATCCAGTTCAGGGCAACTCACTTCATACAGCTTGCTGAGCCCTTCGTGGGTAGCATACATCAGTTCACCGAAGGCCTGCAGGTCGCCTTTCTTCAGCAAGGCAGTGGCATCCTGCACCCGCTGTATTTCTTCAATCACATAATGACAACGGTCATATACTTTGCCAGAGAGCTGTGAGCGCACTTCATTCAGCATGCCCATATCCGCATCCCGCAAGGATTTCACCGTAGGATGATTGGCCTGGATGGCTTTTACGCCTTCCTCGCATTGCTGTCTGCGTACATTATATTCGGAGGAAGCCAGGGAGTGATGCACCATGGAATTGCACAGTACTATTTTATAATCAGGGAACTTAAAAGGGAAATATTCAAATTCCAGGCTGCGGCAATCGAGCCGCATTACCTGGTCCTTTTTACCATGCAGGTTGGCAAACTGGTCCATGATACCACATTTTACACCAGGGAAGGTATGCTCCGCCTTCTGGCCGATGAGGGCCATTTCCATACGATCGAGTCCGTAGCCGAAAATCCGGTCCAACGCCATTACCAGGCCACCTTCCACCGCAGCGGAAGAGGACATGCCGGCGCCAACAGGAATATCGCCGGTCACTACGCAGTCAAATCCTTCTACCGGTAAACCACGCTCCTGCAACTGGTTCACTACTCCCATGAGATAATTGATCCATCCCGGGGTTGGTTTTACATCATTGAGCTGGAAGGATACTGTTTCATTCGTAAAAACGGCATGGGCATTACATTGCTGTGTGTTGTTCAATGCCACGGCGTATACAATCTTTTTATCGATAGCGGCGGGTAAAACAAAACCATCATTATAATCCGTATGTTCACCAATCAGATTGATTCTTCCTGGGGAAACCACCATCAGTGGCTCTTTTTCAAATAAGTGGATAAACTGCTCCCTGGTTTCTTGTATCATTAAAAGGCTATTAAACGTAAAATTTACACCTAAAAATATAAAAATGATTTAGAAATAAAAAGGGGACGGCAAAAAAGGTGCAAAAAGCGGGAAGTTAACATCAGGGCATTTTTCCTGTATTCATAAAAGAGGAGGGCCGACCATATGGTCAGCCCTCCTCTTTTATGATACAGATATTTATTTATTTCTTACCTAACTTATCCCCAACAAGGGCATAAAACAGGATGTATACATAGCAGGGCACCATGCAGTACAGGAACGCATGTCTGAAATCGATGCTGCTGCTGTACAGGAAGCTGAACATGCTATGCTGGTCAAACATACCGCTGTAGATCTGTGGAATCACACCACCACCGGCAATACCCATTACCAGCAAGGCGGAACCGATCTTGGTAAAACGACCGAGTCCGTCGATGGCCATCGGGAAAATCGCAGGCCACATCAGGGCATTTGCCAGGCCGAGCAGGGCGATGAAAGTTACAGAAGAGAAACCGGTAGTAGCATAAGCGGCTACGGTGAACAGTATGCCGAGGATGGCAGAAATCTGCAGGCCTTTCTTTCCGGTAATAAATTTCGGGATGGTGGCAATACCTATTACATATCCTGCCAGCATTGCTACCAGGGTAAAGGTGGTGAAGTATTTGGTATCGTCCACACTCATACCGAGCGCTTTACCATATTGACCGATCACGTCGCCGGCCATTACTTCCACACCCACATATACGAAGATGCAGAGTACACCCAGCACCAGTTGCGGAAACTGGAATACGCTTGTTTTACCGGTAGTAGCTGCTGCAGTAGCCGCATCTTCCGTATTGGTATCAATTTCAGGTAAAGAAGAGCGTTTCAGGAGGAACGCCAGGATGGTTAATATAATAGCGATAGCCACATAAGGTCCGATAACACGGGAAGCCAGGCTATCGAGTAAAGCATTTTTCTGCACGGCATCAACTGCTGCTGCAATATCCTTTTCCAGTTTATCTGCACCTTTCAGTACAATAGAGCTGAGGATCAACGGAGCCAGGGCGCCGGCGCTTTTGTTACAGATCCCGAGGATACTGATACGTTTGGCGGCACTTTCTTTTGGTCCGATAATACTGGCGTAAGGATTAGAAGCGGTTTGCAACAGGGACAATCCTGCGCCCTGGATAAACAGGCCGGTCAGGAACATGGCGAAGCTACGTGCGTTGGCAGCAGGGATAAAAACCAGGGAACCGATGGCGATGATGAGGAGTCCTAAAGCCATCCCGTTTTTAAATCCTGTCTTGTTCAGAATGAAGGAAGAGGGAATAGAGAGGAAAAAATAGGCCATGTAGAAGGCCATGGTAACCAGCAGCGCCTGTGAAACATTCAGTTCACACACGATCTGGAAAAACTGGATCAGTGTTCCATTGAGCCAGGTAACAAAACCGAATACGAAAAACAATATGCCGATGATGGCCATTGATTGCGCATACCCGGCCTGTTTGGAAGGTACATTCATTGTTACTGTTTGGTTGGACATAAGCTGTCAGAATTATTTTTTTTGATAAGCACGAACATAATTAAACTTCTCTTATATTTCTTGTATATTTCGCAATTATTTTTGCTAAAACGTTTTATCTAATTACTAAATTGCAAGATTAATTTGACTTTTTAAAAATTTTTAAAAAAATAATTATACATTTAACCGGCAAAATTTCACCGTAACTTAACACGTTTATGACTCAGCAATCTAAACAAAGCGCACAAAGCACCCATCCTTCGTTCTTTGTGCTTATTCTGGTTTTCTTTTTCTGGGGGTTTCTGGCTGCATCCAACAGTATCTTTATCCCTTTCTGTAAATCACATTTCAACCTTACCCAACTGGAGTCACAACTGATTGACTTCTCCTTTTACAGTGCCTATTTCATTGGTTCACTGATTCTTTACCTGGCCTCCACTGCAAGGAAAGTGGACATTCTTAACAAGATCGGGTACAAGAAGGGTATTATTTACGGTTTATTGATCTCCGTGCTGGGATCAGTAATTATGATTCCATGTGTAAATAAGGAAAAGATTGTTCCTATTAAAGAAACCATTGCCGACATCAGCGGTTTCCAGGTAGAGCAGCAATTACAGACTTCTGACAGGCAGGTAAAAATCCGCCGTGAGAAGGATCCTGAAACTTATTCATTACTGATCAGCAACAATGAATCTGCTGAAAAGTATACGACCAATCCTCAGCTGATTTCCGCAGTTTCCGGCGGATTCACAAAAGATGAAGAGCATCACCAGTATGCGGCCATCTTCACCAAAGCCAACCTGGAAAAGGTGGTTACGGTATTGGATACAGACTTTAAACAAACGGTTACTTTCGGTTATTTTGCCCTTATCCTGATGGCCTTATTTATTGTGGCCTTAGGTTTTTCACTGCAGCAAACCGCTGCCAATCCATTTGCTATTTTACTGGGAGATCCTGCCAAAGGTACTCACCGCCTGAACCTGGCTGGTGGTATCAACTCTTTCGGTACTACCATCGGGCCCATTATCGTGAGCATGTTGCTGTTCGGTAATATCAAAGGCGGCGAAGTAAGCACCGATATCAGCAAGATCAACACCTTGTATTTCCTGCTAATTGCCCTGTTCCTGATTGCTGCTGCCATTTTTGCTTTTGTGAAGATGCCGGAAAGCCAGGATACAGAAGGTTTTGAATCTTCTCCAAAAGCTACCAGGTCATTACTGGGTATCACGTTCATGTTCGTACTGATCCTCATGGGTCTGATACTGAAATTTGAATTACCGATGTTTATCGCTGGTATCGTGGGTATTATCGGTATCCTGTTCTATACTAAAACGGCATCTGCCGGCAACAGTGAAGGATGGGGTGCGATGAAATATCCGCAGCTGATCCTGGGTATGCTCGCCATCTTTATTTATGTAGGGGTGGAAGTATCCATTGCCAGTAACCTCGGCGCCCTGCTGAAACATCCTGGCTTCCTGACCGTGAAAGGTCTGGCAGAATCTGAACTGGATCCTTATGTATCCCTGTTCTGGGGCAGTATGATGATTGGCCGCTGGACAGGTGCCATCAGCGTATTCAACGTATCCAAAACAACGCGTAACATTCTCTGCGTAATCGTTCCTTTTGTAGCCTATGGCGTAATTCTCGGCGCCAACAGCATCAAGGGTAATGATATCAGCGTGTTATATCCATATGCTATCTGTATCGCTGTACAGATCGTTGGTTTCTTTGCCGGCCAGGACAAACCTGCCAAAACCCTCACCATCTTCGGTTTACTGGGTGTGGCATCTGTACTGATCGGATTATTTACAAGTGGTCAGCTGGCTACTTTCGCCTTTATCAGCGGTGGTTTATTCTGCTCTGTTATGTGGCCTAGTATTTTTGCATTATCTATTGCCGGTCTTGGCAAGTACACCGGTCAGGGTTCTGCATTCCTGGTAATGATGATCCTCGGTGGCTCGCTGATTCCTCCTGTGCAGGGTGGTCTGGCAGACATCGCAAGCATTGGTATTCACGCCTCTTACATTATTCCGGCGCTGTGCTTTGCTTATCTCGCGTTCTTCGCATTTAGAGTTAAAACCATTTTAAAATCTCAAGGAATTGATTATGAGTCAGCAGTTAGTGGTGGGCATTGATATCGGAGGTACGAACACCAAATTTGGTATTGTAGATCGCAGAGGTAATATTATAGGTGATGGTCGTATGTTGACCAACCAGCATGAGGAAGTAAACGGTTTCCTCGATGAATTGCATGGTCACTTAACTGAGCTGATTGAAAAGGCCGGTGGTATTGAAAATATAAAAGGAATCGGTGTAGGCGCGCCTAACGGCAACTACTATACCGGTAACATAGAATATGCGCCAAACCTGCGCTGGAAAGGGGTAATACCCTTAGCCAGCCTGCTGGAGCAGAAGTTCGGTTTACCGACTGTACTCACCAACGACGCCAACGCAGCGGCTTTGGGAGAACTGATCTACGGTGCGGCACGTGGTATGAAAGACTTTATCGTGATCACCCTGGGTACAGGCGTAGGAAGCGGTATTGTTGCCAACGGCCAGCTTATCTATGGTCATGATGGGTTTGCCGGTGAACTGGGTCACTGTATTGTTATTCCGGGTGGCCGTCATCATGCGGGCACCGGTGCACACGGATCGCTGGAAGCCTATGCTTCTGCTACCGGTGTAACCAATACAGCCCTGGAATTCCTGGCAGAACGTCCGGATACCCCGAGCATCATGCGGGAGCATTCCAAAGAAGAGATCAACTCCAAACTCATCTACGAAGCTGCCATGAAAGGCGATCCGCTGGCCATGGAAGTATATGAGTTCACCGGTAAAATACTCGGTGAAGCCCTGGCCAATTTCGTGATGTTCTCCAGCCCCGAAGCCATTGTGCTGTTCGGTGGTCTGACCAAAGCAGGAGATCTTATCATGAAACCGGTGCGGGAGCATATGGAACAAAACCTGCTGCCTATTTTCCAGAATAAAGTTAAATTGCTGTTCTCCGAACTGAAAGAAAGCGATGCGGCGATCCTGGGTGCCAGCGCACTGGCCTGGGAAATGAAGGACTAGGTAAAGGTTGAAAAGTACAAACTACTTTATATGAGTAATAGAAGATCATTCCTGAAAACAGCGGCCCTCAGTGCCGCTGTTTTCTCTTTGGATGGAGTAACCGGAACGCCTGCACGTTCCCAGGGCAAACGTGGACCTGTAAAAGGAAAGCCGATTGTAGTGTCTACATGGGATTTTGGCCGCGCTGCCAATGCAGCCGCCTGGGAGATCCTGAAAAAAGGCGGTCGCGCACTGGATGCTGTAGAAGCAGGTGTAAGAGTACCCGAAGCCGATCCCAACAACCACACGGTGGGTTTCTCGGGTTATCCTGACCGCGATGGCCGTGTTACCCTGGATGCCTGTATCATGGACGAACATGGCAACTGTGGCTCCGTTGGTGCGCTGGAACACGTCACCCATGCTATTTCTGTAGCCCGTATGGTGATGGAAAAAACACCACATGTGATGCTGGTAGGCGATGGCGCCCTGCAGTTTGCACTGGCCAACGGTTTTGAAAAAGAAAACCTGCTGACACCGGAATCAGAAAAAGCCTGGAAAGAATGGCTAAAAACATCGGAATACAAACCGATCATCAACATAGAAAATAAATCTTACACACCCACCAACGGCGCTACTGCATTCAATCCGCTGATGCTGCCGGGAAATGTGTATAACCACGATACCATCGGGATGGTAGCCATGGATGCCGACGGCAATTTGTCCGGCGCCTGCACTACCAGCGGTATGGCTTTTAAACTGCATGGCCGCCTCGGCGATTCTCCCATTATCGGCGCAGGGTTATATGTAGATAATGAAATTGGCGCTGCCACCAGCACCGGTGTAGGAGAAGAAGTGATTAAAATTGTAGGCAGCCACCTCGTAGTAGAACTGATGCGTCAGGGCTACCCACCGGAAAAAGCCTGTAAAGAAGCGGTAGACCGCATCGTAAAACGCAGTCCTTCCAAAGCAAAAGAAATCCAGGTAGGCTTCCTTGCCCTCAATAAAAAAGGAGAACACGGCGCATATTGCCTCCAGAAAGGCTTTAGCTATGCCGTGTGTACCAGCGACACCAGCAATATTTTAATTGACGGAAAACATCATTTTTAGTTGAACCGCCGTTGACTATACACCGTTAACGGCGGATGACTACTACTATAAAAAACTATTCGCTATGTCATTCACCCTCGAAATATGTGCTGCATCCGTAGCCTCCTGCATTGCTGCCGCAGAAGGGGGCGCCAACCGGATAGAACTGTGTGACAACCTGCTGGAAGGTGGTACCACGCCCAGTTATGGCACCATTGCCATTGCCAGGGAAAAAGTAAAAATAGACCTCTACCCTATTATCCGTCCACGTGGCGGCGACTTCCTCTATTCCGACCTGGAATTTGAAGTGATGAAACGTGATATTGAATTTTGCAAACAACTGGGTTGTAATGGTGTAGTTATAGGGATTCTCACACCGGATGGCCGGGTAGATAAAGCACGCTGCAAAACACTGGTAGACCTGGCATGGCCCATGGGCGTTACCTTTCACCGTGCCTTCGATATGACGGATAATCCGTTTGAAGCACTGGAAGATATTATTGCAATCGGGTGTGAGCGTATCCTCACTTCCGGCGCACGCAACACTGCCCTGGAAGGCGCTTCCCTGCTGAAAGAACTGGTAGAAAGAGCCGATGGCCGCATCGCCATCATGGCTGGCTCGGGTGTTCGTGCCAACAATATTGCCCAATTAATTACCAGCACCGGCGTCACTGAATTCCATACCTCTGCCAAAGCCTATGAAGAAAGCGGGATGATCTACAGAAATCCCAATGTGAGTATGGGCGGCATTCCTGGCGTACCTGAGTATGGCATCTCTGCCACACAAAAAAAAGAAGTCATATTAATCCGTGAAATAGGCGAAAAAACATTACTATCTTAGCCTCTTCATGTTTAGCTAGAATTCCATTTACACCCATTATTAATAAAAGGCGGCAACTGGCCGGCCTACAAAGTGAACAACGAAATGAAAAAACTGATCATTGCAACAGGCTTGTTGCTTGGCGGATTCCTCGCGCAAGCACAGGTCAAAGGGGTAAAGCACGTTATCCTGATTGGCATGGATGGCTTTGGTGCCTACTGTTTTCCACATGTGGATAACCCCAACATGAAACAAATGATGCACGACGGTGCGTGGACCCTGAAAGCCCGCAGCGTACTGCCTTCTTCAAGTGCTGTAAACTGGGCTTCCATGGTGATGGGCGCCGGTCCGGAAATACACGGTTATACAGAGTGGGACAGCAGGAAGCCGGAATTACCTTCCCGTGAACTGGATCAATATGGCATGTTCCCCTCGATCTATACCCTGTTGCGTGAACAAAAACCAAAAGCAGAAATAGGCGTTATTTACAGCTGGGATGGTATCGGTTACCTTTTCCCAAAAGCTGCGGTAAATAAAGACCTGGGTACACACGACAATGATAGTCTTGCTACCGCCGCTTCTGTAGCCTATATCAAAGAAAAGAAACCGGATTTCCTGTTCATCCATTTTGATGAGCCTGATGGAACCGGGCATAATATTGGTCATAATATTCAACCTTACTTCGACCAGGTAGCCAAGAATGATGTGTTACTGGGAAAAATTCTGCAGGCAGTAAAAGACGCCGGCATGTGGGATAACACTATTATCCTGCTCACTGCGGATCATGGCGGTATCAAGAAAGGACATGGCGGCAAAACCATGGAAGAAATGCAGATTCCCTGGATCATACGTGGCCCTGGTGTGGCAAAAAACAAAGAGATCAGCAGTAGCGTGATGACCTATGACACCGCTGCTACGCTGGCCTGGATCTTTGGTCTGAAAACACCGCAGGTTTGGATCGGAAGACCAGTGAAGGACGCGTTTAAATGATATGGATATGAAAAAAATGCTGCTTATTACGGTGGTATGTTTTACCAGCTTTTCACTTTGTGCACAAACACAGAAAGTAAAAGTATTAACGTACAACATTCACCATGGGGAAAACATGAAACAGGCGCTTGACCTGAAAGGAATCGCCAATGTAATACTGGCCACCAATCCTGACCTGGTAGCCCTGCAGGAAGTAGACAGCGTCACTTCCCGCACCCAGCAATCAGATCAGCTGAAAGAACTGGCATCCATCACAGGCATGTATACCTATTTCGTGAAAGCCATCGACCTGGAAGGCGGCGGCTATGGTACCGGTATCCTTTCGCGTTTTCCCATCAGCAGCACCACCACCCTGCCTTTGCCTTCCGGAAAAGGAAATGAAGCCAGGGCGGCAGGCATCGTAACCATCAAACTTCCCGGAGACAGCTCATTGCAGTTTGTTACTACACACCTGGATGCAGGTAAAAAACCGGCAGACCGCATTGCACAGGCAAACGCACTGGCAGACTATTTCCGGAATACGTCCACACCCGTGATTATGGCGGGCGATTTCAATGCCATTCCCTCCTCGAAAGAAGTGAATGTGCTGAAGCAAATATTTACCGACGCCACTCATGGAATGGGACCTACCTTTCCTTCTGATTCACCAACAATAAAACTGGACTATATCCTGGTAGCGCCCAGGCACCGGTGGACTGTTACCGGCGCCCGCATCATTGAAGAAACAGTGGCTTCGGACCACCGTCCGGTACTATGCGAACTTGAAATGAAATAAGTTATTAACAACAGGGTGCCGGTAATTGCCGGCACCCTGTTGTTAATAAGCAAAAGCGAAAAAAACAATCCTTTATATGACAATGAAAAGAGTAATTCACCTGTGCTTACTGATGGCTGCAGGTGGCCTGTGGAGCTGCTCCGGCTCTCAACAGACCACCGCTCCCAAAGGCAGCGTGAGCATCATTCCTATGCCTGCCAGCGTCAGCGAAACAGCCGATTCCTTTTTACTGGATAAGCAAACTGTGATCGTTGCCACCAATGATAACGATAAAAAAACCGCCGCCTTATTCAACGCGTGGCTGAAAGAACTCACCGGCTACGAACTGGCGGTAAAAGACCAGGGCGATAAGAATGTGATTATACTGGAAACAGGTAAAGACACAGCTAACGCAGAAGGCTACACGCTAACTGCCGGTCACGATAACATTACCATCAAAGGCAATAGCGGCGCCGGTACCTTCTATGGCGTGCAGACACTGATCCAGCTGCTGCCAGTAGAAAAAGCAAAAGCGATGTATGTACCCGGTGTTAACATCACCGATGCCCCCCGCTTCGCTTACCGTGGTCTTCACCTGGATGTGGGCCGTCACTTCTTCTCCGTCGATTTTATAAAAAAGTATATCGACCTGATGGCGATGCACAAGCTGAATACTTTTCACTGGCATCTCACAGAAGACCAGGGCTGGCGGATAGAAATTAAAAAGTATCCCCGCCTGCAGGAAGTGGCTTCCAAAAGAAAGGAAACCATGGCAGGTCGCTATGCCGACAACAAATATGATGGCAAGCCCTATGGTGGCTATTATACACAGGAGCAGGTAAAAGAAGTGGTGAAATATGCGGCAGATCATTTTATTACCGTGATCCCTGAGATTGAAATGCCGGGTCACTCCCTCGCTGCACTCACCGCTTATCCAAACCTGGGTTGTACCGGTGGCCCTTACGAAGTAGGCACCCGCTGGGGCGTTTATGACGACGTATACTGCGCCGGCAACGACAGCGTATACCTTTTCCTGCAGGATGTACTGGATGAAGTAATGGAACTGTTTCCCAGCAAATATATCCACATCGGTGGCGATGAATCGCCGAAAGTGCGCTGGGAGAAATGTCCGAAGTGCCAGCTGCGCATGAAACAGGAAGGATTGAAAGATGAACATGCCCTGCAGAGTTACTTCATTCAGCGCATGGAAAAATATCTGAACAGCAAAGGCCGGCAGATCATAGGCTGGGATGAAATCCTGGAAGGCGGTCTGGCTCCCAACGCCACTGTTATGAGCTGGAGAGGAATTGAAGGAGGCATTGCCGCCGCCAAACAAAAACATGATGTGATCATGACACCAGGCGAATTCTGCTACTTTGATCATTATCAGTCCAGGGGTGCGAACGAACCACTGGCCATCGGCGGATTCCTGCCGGTCAGCAAAGTATATTCCTACGAGCCGGTGCCAACAGAACTGAGCGCCGACGAAGCGAAATACATCAAAGGCGCACAGGCCAATCTGTGGTCAGAATACATTGGTAACAACGACTACATGGAATACATGGTATATCCCCGTGCCTGCGCATTGTCAGAAGTGTTATGGTCTCCGAAAGACAAGCGCAATTACGACAACTTTGTAGACCGTTTGAAAGTACATGTAAAAAGACTGGACCTCAAAAAAGTAAACTACGCCAAACATGTATTTGAAGTAACCGGCAAAGTAACCGATAATGGTAAAGGCGGCGTGGATGTGGTATTAAACAGTAAACTGAGTGGTGGCAAAATATTTTTCACCACGGATAGTACTGCTCCTACCCCTTCTGCGACTCCTTACACGGCGCCCGTTTCTGTTACCCGCACCGGCACCCTCCGTGCGCAGGTATTCCAGGACGGAAAGCCTTTTGGTAACGAATACAGCCAGGCATTCGTGTATCACAAAGGATTAGGCAAAAAGGTGACCATGGCTTCCATAGCGGATGCCAGCCACCGGCCGGAATCCAACTTTGCCCTGGTAAATGGCGTGGAAGGAAATGCCGCCTATAACGACAGCGAGTGGTTTGGCTTTAAAGGAACAGACATGGAAGCAATAGTAGAACTGGATAGTATACAGGATATTCACGGCGTTGGTATTAATACGATCAATGTAAAGGGCGACTGGATCTATCCGCCGAAGCAGGTGGTGTTTTCAGTATCCGACGACGGAAAAACCTATAAAGAAATATTTAAGCAAAATACTTTTGCACAACAGGGAATTAACAAGGTAAGAGGTAAACTGCAATCGGTTCGTGGCCGCTTTGTAAAAGTGCAGCTGCAGAATTTTGGTAAGATCCCTGCGGGTGCAGCTGGAGCCGGCAATGGCGCCTGGTTGTTTGCAGATGAATTTATTATAGAGTAAAAAAGAGAAAACCGTCCCGGCAAATTGCGGAACGGTTTTCATTTTTATGACTCCTACACCAAAATATATGATACGGCCTTCAACCGCTGTATGCTAAACATATTAACGAGATCGAATATTAAATGGTTCACTACAAGCTAAAGAAATATAATTTAAATATTGCTAAATAATAATGTGCATTAGCAGTAAATTCTTTAATTTTCCGGCTCGTTTTTAAACCGCATCTAATCAAAAACGTTTACAAATGACGATTAATCATCAGGAAATCGAACTGATCGACAGCTTTGAACAAATTGCTGTGGAAATTCATCCTTCTGCCAAAGAGGGTTCCAAAGCAGTAGCACAGGAAATTGCCGCGCTGATCCGCGAAAGGCAGGCTGCCGGACAAAATTGTATTTTAGGACTGGCCACCGGCTCCACCCCTAAATATCTGTACGCAGAACTGGTACGTCTGCACAAAGAAGAAGGACTCAGCTTCAAGAATGTCATCACATTTAACCTGGATGAATATTACCCTATAGAGCCGGATGCTTTACAGAGCTACAACCGCTTTATGAAAGAACACCTGTTCAATCACGTGGATATCCCGGAAGGACAGTACAACATTCCGGATGGTACCATCCCGAAAGATCAGATCAAAAAATATTGCGAAGCCTACGACAAACGCATTGAAGAATTAGGTGGTATTGATATCCAGGTACTGGGTATCGGTAACAACGGCCATATCGGCTTCAATGAACCAGGCGCCAATATGAACTCTCATACCCGTCTCGTTACATTGGACAACAGCACCCGTCTGGCCAATGCGTACGAATTCCCAAATATGAGCCAGGTGCCCCGTCTGGCGATTACCATGGGCCTGAGCAGCATCTTCAAAGCAAAACGTATCTTACTGATGGCCTGGGGTTCCCACAAATCAAAGATCGTTCGCCGCTCTGTGGAAGGACACAGTACCGACCAGGTGCCTGCTTCCCTGCTGCAACAGCATCCTAACTGCAAATTTATCATCGATGAGCAGGCAGCTGCTGAGCTGACCCGTTTCAACGAACCATGGCTCACCGGCGATTGCGAATGGACACCAGGTCTGATCCGCAAAGCAGTATGCAGCCTGGCGCTGAAGCTGAATAAGCCCATCCTGATGCTCACCGATAAAGACTATAACGAAAATGGTTTGAACGACCTGATCGTACAATATGGTTCTGCGTATGAGCTGAATATCGAAGAATTCAATGCGATCCGTGATACCATTACCGGCTGGCCTGGCGGTAAACCTGGTCCGCAGTTACCGAACCATCCGGAACGTTCAGAACCCGCTAAAAAGCGTGCGCTGATCTTCTCTCCGCATCCTGATGATGATATCATCTCTATGGGTGGTACCTTTATCCGTTTACACGAACAAGGGCATGATGTACACGTAGCTTACCAGACTTCCGGCAACATCGCCGTAACAGACGAGTTCCTGCTGCGTTTCATCGACTTTGCCGTAGGCTTTGAAGGTATGTTCGACATCGACAAGAGCAAAAGTTCCATGATACTGGACGAAGCAAAAGCTTTCATCCGTACCAAGAAACCCAGCCAGAAAGATACACCTGAAATCCGCGCTATTAAAGGTCTGATCCGTCGTTGCGAAGCCAAAGCTACCTGCCGTTATGTAGGTATTCCGGAAGAAAACGCCCATTTCCAGAACCTGCCTTTCTATGAAACCGGCCTGGTGGAAAAGAAACCAATGGGTCCTGAAGATGTGGCACTGACTGTTGAATTACTGCGCAAACTGCAACCACAGCAGATCTTCTGCGCCGGTGACCTCGCCGATCCGCATGGTACCCACAAAGTGTGCCTGGACGTGATCTTCGCTGCACTGGACATTGTGAAATCAGAACCATGGGCAAAAGATTGCTGGGTATGGCTGTACAAAGGTGCATGGCAGGAGTGGGAAATGCATGAGATTGAAATGGCAGTGCCAATGAGCCCTGACCAGGTAATGCAGAAACGCCTCGGCATCTTCATCCACCAGAGTCAGAAAGATGTGGTGCCTTTCCAGGGTACCGATCTCCGCGAGTTCTGGCAACGTGCTGAAGACCGCAACGCCAACACCGCAGATATGTATGACCGCTTAGGCTTACAGAAATACGCCGCGATGGAAGCATTCGTACGTTATCACTTTATGTAAATAAATTATCAACCGGGGGACTGTGAGTATCATCGCAGTCCCCTTCTTTTTTACCATGAATCTGAGCAGAGCGATCGAAATAGCTACTGATGCCCATAAAGGCCAGGTAGACAAATACGGACAACCCTATATAGGGCATGTACTCCGTGTGATGCAAATGGGCCGTACCGAAGAAGAAAAGATAGTAGGTGTACTGCATGATATTGTAGAAGATACTGACTGGACCTTTGAAGCCCTCGAACAGGAAGGCCTCGCGCCACAACTGCTGGCAGCCCTTTACTGTGTAACCAAACTGGATGAAGACGAAGATTATGAGCACTTTGTAGACCGTACCCTCCAGAACCGCCTGGCCTGTATGGTTAAACTCAATGATCTGACCGATAATATGGATATCAGGCGTATGACAGACGTAAAAGAAAAAGATATTGCCCGCCTGAATAAATACCTGCACGCCTACCGCAGAATCGCTGCAGCTGTTATCCAGTAGAATATTTTTTCAATACCTTCCGATTAAACTATTAAATTACAGTAGAAAACAGAATAGCCATCAATGGAAAACGATATCCTCATTGACTTCAGGTTTGCTGCAAAAGAGAAGCCCAGGTTCGGTGAATTATTCTTAATTACAGGAGAAGAGCATCCTAAATTTCCTGCCAGGAACAAAGCATTCGCGCAACTGGCGCCATTGGGTTTTGAACAACTCGATGATTTTTTTGGTATCCTCAACAGCGAAGAGTCGGGCGACGACGTGCTGGTATGGCTTTTTCCCATGATCAATGGAGAAGAAGTATTTCATAACGGCGGTCCCTTCGATGCTATCAGGTTATCATACAGTGCATTGCGCAACGCTCCCGTCAATATCAGCCTCCTGCAGGACTGCTTTAATGCCATTAAAGCCCTGCCCGATGTGGAAATTGACTTCGAAGGCGCTACCATCAGCGACTTTAGCCCGGTACAACAAAAAGCCGACGAAATAGTGACCCACTGGCGCGAAAACAACGTGGAACCCGGCTCTGAACAAAGTCTGCTTATAGACGAGGACGGCGATGACGAGGACTGGGAAGAAGATGAAGACTGGGAAGACAGCGACGAATGGGAAGAAGACGAAGGGAACGACGACAAAAAGGGAAAATAATACTCTGAATATAAGCAGGCTTACAGCCTGCTTTTTTTATGTATTTATTTCGTAAATTGGACTTACTATACCAACGCCAAACCTACTTACGCCAACGGATTATGAAAAAACAAGCCAACCAAAAAGGCCCTGCAGCATTATTGCTGGCCGCTACACTGATACTGGTATTGCTCATTTCCGGTATTCCTTCTGCCCGCAAGGCAAATAAGAAAAACTGTGTACCCACCAGTGGCATGGTGCAGCAAATCAAAAAGGGTCCCCCGGGTATTATGATCCATTTGAAAGATGATCCACGGATTTATTATATCTCCCGTAAAAACAGTACTACGCTCTCCTTTACTAACCTGGAACAACAACTGTCCGGTAAAAACGTACAGCTGTACACCGTACAGGACTGGTCACCCCTCGATCCGTTTTCCAGTATGAAACAGATTCACCGCCTGCAGATAGCCGACAGCGTTATATACGCTGAATTCTAGGCCCAATCTTTGTGCAGATGCAGCATGGGTGGAAGCCGGAGTCCTTCCATTTCCCATAAAACAGTAATTTTACCATATGCATCTCAACAAACATTTATCCTGCCTGATCCTGGCAGTATTACTGGTATCGTGCGATCTGAAAAACAAAACAAGCAAATACGATAACGAAGAAGACGTCGCCAAACGCGAAAGCAAAAATTCCCCGGCAAAAACTACCGCTAAAACACCCCGTACTACCGCTCCCGTTGTAGGTGAACGCATTAATGGCGCAGCTACCGTAATGACAGCGCCCGGCGGAGATCCCATCGTTTCTTTACTCGACTATATTCCTTTGCGCTGTGCACCCGTTAAAAAAGACTGGTACCCGGTAAGCGTGGATTTTGATATTACAAAAGAAGAATACAGCAAGCCCATTTTTCATAAAGGCCGCAAAATAAAAGTCAATGGCGTAGATGCCGGTGTATTACAACGTGACATGAAGTTCCCCGTGTCCACCAACGGCGAAAGGATGTGGGCTACCATTGACGGCTATACGGAGAAAAAGAGCATCCGCAGCGGCACCGTAATAGAAACCGCTTTAAGCAGCTACCTGAAACAGCATACCGGCCGGAGCACCGCTGATATGGAACCCTTTATCCACAATTTCAAACTGGAAGAAGAAACCACCCTCAAACCCTATGTGCTCTATTTCAACTATGAAAGCGGCATTGATGATCCCAGCCCCTTGTACCGGCTGGCCCTTGTCTTCCAGGGCAAACAACTGATCGGCGTACTCCATGCCCGCCCCGTTCAGGTACAGGATGGCACACCACGCCGCCTCCAGCGCGGATTTACCGTCAACTATCTCCATGGCATCGATAACAGCCTGAAAGAAGACTTCGCAAAGAAATTCAACAAGTTCATTCTCTCTGTTGATTAAGCGCATAACTTTTAGTTATCACGGATCACTTATCACCATTTGACTTCCGGGGCTACGGATCGGACCTTTGTTATCCAATTACAAACCGATTCGTATGCAACAAGAGAAGACAAGTGCCGTTTTGCTACCAGAGAATACACAAAAAATTATATTCCTCACCGCTGCCGCCATCACGCTGCTGCCAATAGTAACGCCCCCTGTAGCGCTGCTGCTGGGTTTTGCACTGGCACAGACCAGCGGCAACCCTTTCCCGGCAGTAACGCCACGTATCACCCACTGGCTGCTGCAAGGCTCCATCATAGGCATGGGCTTCGGCATGAATGTACACGCAGCCATGAAAGCCGGCAGCGAGGGGTTCCTCTTTACCATCACGGCTATTGCCGGCACCCTGTTAACCGGCGCCGTGCTGGGCAGACTGCTGGGTATCGATAAAAAAACAGCGCACCTCATTTCCTGCGGTACCGCCATCTGCGGCGGTAGTGCCATCGCTGCCATTGCCCCGGTGATGAAAGCCGGAGAAAAACAGGTATCCGTGGCCCTCGGCATTATCTTCCTCCTCAATGCCCTCGCCCTGTTTATTTTTCCGGCCATAGGACATGGCTTGCATTTATCCCAGCAACAATTTGGTTTGTGGAGCGCTATCGCGATTCACGACACCAGCTCTGTAATCGGAGCCGCTAATAAATATGGTGAAGAAGCCCTGCAGATCGCTACTACTGTAAAGCTTTCCCGCGCCCTGTGGATTGTGCCGGTTGCCTTTATCACCACCCTGCTCTTTAAAACAGATACCGGAAAAATAAAGATCCCCTGGTTTATCGGTGTGTTCATCCTCGCCATGTTGCTCAATACCTGGGTCCCCTTGTTTCAGACAATAGGCCCGCTTTTCGTAAAAAGCGCCAAAACCGGTTTATCCCTTACCCTGTTCCTGATAGGTACCCATCTTAGCCGGGAAGCATTGCGGGGTATCGGCCGCAAACCTTTGATACACGGCGTTTTGCTCTGGGTATTAATCAGTGTAGGCACCCTGCTGGCCATCTGTTGTTTCGTGTAGTATACCGGGGAAAACCCCATGATAATCTTATTCTCATTTTTACATATATTTGGTCACAGATCAGGCAATACGACCAAAATAACCAGATTATCATTATCACTCCCATGACTACACGTAATCCATGAGCCGGTTCCCTGCCAAAAAATCCGGCACCTATATGGCTGCTTTCCGTGCTATAGAAAACACAAAACCGGAGAACGAACGCCTGTTTCCTGATCCGTTTGCGGCGGCTTTCCTCTCCGGATTTTACCAGACCGTGATAGCAGCATGCAGCATTTCCTTTATCCGGAAAATAGTAACCGGCTGTATCCAGTTCCGTTGGCCGGGTTCTTTCACAGCCGCAGTAGCAAGAACAAAACTCATCGACGACATGATCCTGCATGCGGTCAGATCGCAGGGAATTAACCAGGTCATCATTCTGAATGCCAGTTATGATACCCGGCCACACCGGCTAAATGCAGGCGTTCCCCTGCATTATGTAGAAATGGATCACCCGGTATTACAGCGCAGCAAACAGAAAATACTTTCCAAAGTAGTAGGACTGCCGGTTATCCACGTAGACTACGTACAGGTGGATATGAATCAGCAGCAGATTTCCGATGTATTCCCCGACCTCTTTTATGGTGAGCATTACAAGACCTTATTTCTTTGGGAAGGACTCACTACCCTGGCAGAAGCGCAACAGGGAGAAACGATTTTTCATCACGTAAAAAAATTCCGTCCCGGTACACAGATCATCTTCACCTATGCAGAGAAAGCTGTACTGGAAAACCCAACCGCATTTCATGGCTTTGTTCGGATCAATCGTTTGTTACGCCGTGCCGGCGAGAACTGGGACTTTGGCATGTGCCCGGCGGAACTGCATGCCTATCTCGAATCCCATCAGCTGCAACTTCATTATGATGGTGGTGCAGCAGATTACCGCGCAAAGTATTTCGGCGCAAAAAGCCGGCAGATGAAAGGCTATGAATATTTCCGCGTAGTAAGAGCAGAAGTGAAATAGCAGGCGTATCTTCGGTGTGTCATTTAGCGCGCCGCATATGCATATTCATTATTTCCAGCATGTCCCCTTTGAAGGCCTGAGCTGCATTGCAGACTGGGCAGCCCGTCAGGGACACTCCCTCACGCATACCCACTGGTATGAAAGCACAGATACTACCGGGCTGGAGGATGCCGACTGGCTCATCATCATGGGTGGTCCCATGGCGGTATATGAGCAGGATCATCATCCATGGATGTCCACAGAAATTGCCCTGATCCGGGAAGCGATTCAGCAAAAGAAAAAAGTATTGGGCATCTGCCTCGGATCACAACTGATCGCGGCCGCACTGGACGCTAACGTGTACCCGCATACGCAAAAAGAGATCGGCTGGTTCCCACTGGATGCGAGCTTCCAGGAACAGGCCGCCCCGCTGCAAACCGTGTTTCCATCGCATTTCAGCACCTTTCACTTTCATGGCGACACATTTGATGTACCGGCCGGTGCTACACGTTTTGCGGCTTCCGCAGCCTGTAGCCACCAGGCATTCATTTACGGCGACCGGGTTATCGGATTACAGTTTCATATGGAACTGACACCGGAAAGCCTGCAAGGCATGCTCACACATTGCGCAAGCGATATCATGGCCGGTGGCAACTTTGTACAGAGCGAAGAAAAAATTCATCAGCACCTGAACCTGCTGACACAAAATAACGAAACCATGCACCGCCTGCTGGATTATATGGCAGCGCTGTAATTAAAACCTGATTGTATGAATGCTGCGTTTGATGTATTGATTGTAGGTGGAGGCCCTATTGGCCTGGCCTGTGCACTGGAAGCCAAAAGAGCCGGGCTTAGTTATGTTATCATCGAAAAAGGTTGTGTGGTAAATTCCCTGTACAACTACCCGTTGTACATGACCTTTTTTTCTACTTCAGAGAGACTGGAAATTGGTAATGTTCCTTTTGTATCTATCAATCCGAAACCCACGCGGCCGGAAGCG
The DNA here is from genome assembly GCF_900110835.1 of Chitinophaga arvensicola. Classification (GTDB taxonomy): domain Bacteria; phylum Bacteroidota; class Bacteroidia; order Chitinophagales; family Chitinophagaceae; genus Chitinophaga; species Chitinophaga arvensicola. Next base: position 2,339,202 of record NZ_FOJG01000001.1, on the reverse strand, counting down.
CTGGAATACTACAGAAGAGTGGCTATCTCCCACGAACTGAATGTAAAGCTTTTTGAAGAAGTAACACAGGTAACACCTAACGCCGGCGAATATACGGTCACCACTACCAAAGGCTTGTATCACGCCCGTCATGTGGTAATTGCCACCGGCTTTTACGACATTCCCAACCTGCTGCAGATACCAGGTGAAAACCTGCCGAAAGTAACCCATTACTATAAAGATCCTCACTTCTACGCCACCCAGGATGTAGTGGTGATAGGCGCGCATAATTCTGCCGTGGACGCCGCGCTGGAAACCTATCGCAAAGGCGCCCGGGTAACCATGGTGATCCGCCAGGCCGACATTGGTTCGCGTGTGAAATACTGGGTAAAACCGGATATTGAAAACCGCATCAAGGAAGGATCTGTCAAAGCATGGTTTAATTCTTCCCTCACCGCTATCCGCGAGCGGGAAGTGGATATTGATACGCCCAACGGCGCTATTACCATTGCTAACGATTTTGTAATTGCCATGACGGGATATCAGCCTAACTTTTCTTTACTGGAGAAAGCAGGGATTGCTTTGTCGGACGATAACCTGCGGTTGCCCGCTTATAATCCCATTACCATGGAAACCAATATGCCGCGCATTTACTTAGCCGGCGTGGTATGTGGCGGGATGAACACACATGTGTGGTTTATTGAAAACTCACGCGATCATGCGGAAAAAATTATTGGGCATATAAAGAACAATGCCTGAGTCATCTTTAGCGGTGACTGAAACACAGTCACCGCTAAAGATGTTATACAATATTCACTTCTCTTTCCAGTTCTACGCCAAATTTCTCTTTCACACTGTCCATTACTTCCTGCGACAAATTGTAAATGTCGCTTCCTTTCGCATTTCCATAATTCACCAATACCAGCGCCTGTTTGGCATGTACGCCGGCATCGCCTTTGCGGTAGCCTTTCCAGCCGCATTGCTCAATGAGCCAGCCTGCTGCCAGTTTATACTGTTCATTCGCTACAGGATAAGCCACCAGTTGCGGGAAAGCCGCGTGCAGTGATTCATAGGCAACTTTCGCGATAGTGGGATTTTTAAAGAAGCTGCCTGCATTGCCGATCTGCGCCGGATCCGGCAGTTTGGAAGAACGGATATTGATCACTGCCTGGCTGATGGCCTGTATCGACAATTCCTGTACGTTCATCCGTTGCAGTTCCTCGTTAATAGCGCCATAGCTGGTATTAAACAGCGGTTGTTTACGCAGGCGGTAGGTTACAGATAAGATGGCAAACTGTTGCCGGTATTCTTTTTTGAAAACACTTTCCCGGTAACCAAAATGGCAATCGGCGTTATTGAACGTAACAATGCTGTGGTCTTTCAGATGCAGGGCTTCCAGCTCATGAAAAACATCTTTGATTTCCACACCGTAGGCGCCGATATTCTGCATAGGGCTGGCGCCTACATTGCCGGGAATCAGCGAGAGGTTTTCCAGGCCGGCCAGGTTCAGGCCGATGCAGTGTTGTACAAACCCATGCCAGTTCTCACCGGCGCCCGCTTTCACATATACGTAATCGTTATCCTCACCGGTAATGGTGATACCTTTGATCTCATTTTTTAACAGCCAGCCATTGAAGTCCTGTGTAAAGAGGATGTTGCTGCCTCCACCCAGGATCATCTGTGGGAGGCCGCTGTTATGCTGTTCTTCCGTAAACCCTTTCAGTTCTTCTGCAGAGGAAAAAGTCGCGAAATAACGTGCAGTAGCAGCGATACCAAAAGTATTATATGATTTGAGCAGAACATTTTCTGATACCTGCATAATAACTTAAATTTATGGTGAGCAAAGATAGCCGCAAATCATTTAGAAATCCAGTTTCATGAATAAAACCGCGATTGTTATAGGTGCAACAGGGCTAACAGGTACCCACCTGGTAGCAGCTTTGCTGCAGGACCCCGCCTTCAGCAAAGTGAAAATACTGATCCGCCAGCCCTGGGCACATCCCAGGCCCAAGCTGGAAAGCATTATCGTGGACTTTGAGGATGACGACAGCCTGGCTCCGGTACTACAGGGAGATGTTCTCTTTTGCTGTATCGGTACCACCATCAAAAAAGCCGGCAGCCAGGAAAGTTTCAGGGCAGTAGATTACGGTATCGCGGTGAAATGCGCCCGGATCGCAAAAGAACAGGGGGTTACACAATTTCTGCTGATGTCGTCCATCGGTGCTAATCCTCAATCCCGCAACTTTTACCTGCGTACCAAAGGAGAAACGGAACTCGCCGTACAGGCTGCCGGATTTCACAGCGTAAGCATCTTTCGTCCCTCTGTGCTCATCGGATCGCGTAAGGAATTCAGACTGGGCGAATGGCTGGGAAAATATCTTATCCAGCTATTTTATTTTCTGTTACAGGGGAGATGGAAAAAATACCGGGGCATCAAAGCAGCAACCGTTGCCAATGCCATGATAATAGCGGCAAAAGAACATGATGAAGGAGTAAGTATATTCGAATCAGATGCCATCCAGCGCATGGGCGTCTCTTAAAAATCCGGAATTGCGTCTTATCTTTAGCGCGTATGAAAAAATGGCTCCTTCTTCTGGCTGTTGCAGGTATTGCAACCTTACCGTTATCTATACAGGCACAGGTAAACAACTACTTTCCTGATGTATGGAAAGACGTGCCCCAGCTGCATTCCATTCCATCTGCCAACGAACCGTATACGATCCTGGATTACCGGGTGGTACGCGATTTTAATATTGGTACCCGCGAAAGGGCACAAAGCATTTCCCATTATAAAACGCTGTATAAAATTATAAGAATCAATACCCAACGCGCAGCCGATAGTCTTACCCGGCTCGTGATGGCTATTGAACCCAATGAAGCATTGCGGAGCATGCGGATCCGTCTCATTCATCCAAACGGAGAAGTAACGGCGCTTAATGACCAGGTGCGGATGATAGACATGAATGATGACCGCAAAGCAATTGTGGCCAATAACCTGGTGTTGCAGGCGGGTTGCGAAATAGAATATGAACTGAACCTGAAAATACTGTTCGACTATGGCGGTACGGAATACTTCCAATCCGGTATTCCTACCAGCAACGCTACCTTTTTACTGGTGGCACCTAAAGCTATGGAGTTTACCCTTAAAGCCAGTCCGGGTTTAGCCGCACTGACCGACAGCAGCGTCAGCGACAGACGATATTACAGCCTGCACCAGCAAAATATACCACCGCTGGAAAACAACGACCTGTATTTTTATCTGCCGCAGCTGAAGCGGATTGATTTTGGTCTCAAACAGGCTATTGAAGGAAAAGATACCGCACGTTTAAGCTGGCAGCAGTTTGGAGATCAAAGATATATCCCTATTGTGGCTATCTCCAAAAACGAATACAAACAACTGGAGAAAGAAGTAAGGCAATGGCCCTTTACTTCACAACGTTTACCGTTGCCGCAGATGATTTACCTGGTAGAGCAGTATGTAAAATCAAATTACGTGCTCACCGGACCTTCGGAGGGTGGCGAAACATCCGATATTTCGTTCATCCTGCGCACCAAACGGGCAGACAAACAGGGTATGACCCGGTTCATAAGCGGCGCCTATTACATCCTGGGAATTCCCACACAGGTGTTATTCACTACTTCCCGCGATAGCATCCTGATGGATCCGCAGATATTATATCCGCAATTGCCTTCGCATGTGTTGCTGTATTTCCCGTCACTGCAACAGGCGCTGGCACCAACGGAAATGGATACACGTTTTCCTTGCTATCCATCCCTGTGGGCAGCCATCCCGGCTTTACGCTGCCGCGATACACTGGTAGACGGCACCAGCAAAGTGCTGACCGATTTTATTCAAACCCCTTTACCGGCTTATACCTTAAGTAATATTACCACAGAAGCTACCCTCCGGTCTGTTACCGATCCCACCTGGGAGGTGAAACAATCTTTTGGCGGCTACCCGGGTTCAGCGCTGAAAACAGCGTTTAGTAGTACCGGTAGTACGCCGGAAGGCAAGCTCAAGGTATTCAATGCCATTCTCCCGTTTGAACCCGGCATGAGAAAACCGACTAACGTAAAAGTGGAAAACGAGGTGTTCAATAACCGCACGCTGGATAAGCCCGTGGTATTGACCAGCACCTTGCTCACCACATCTTCCGTAGAAAATACCAGCAATAGCATCATTATTCATGTGGGTCCTTTACTGGGCGGGAATATGCCTACAGATGCAACCGTTCCTCCGGGCGATCTGCCCATACAGGTTACTTTTCCTTACTACCAGGAAAAACGGATTATTGTACCCATACCTGCTGGTTTTAAAGTAGTCAATAAAGAAGATTTTACGGCAGAAATCATCGATAAGAGTAACGATCCTGCATTAGGCTTTAAGATGCGCTGTGAACAGGACGGAAATGAATTACGCATTTTCGTACTGGAGTGGTATAAACAAACGGACTATACCGGCGCCAGCAAAGCCGTATTCGCGGAACTGTTAAAAAGGATTCATGTGTTGCAGCAACAGCAGCTGATCCTGTCAAAATAGAGACCCGTATTTCAAGTAACGTTCATGGCTACACGCCATCAACATCCGGAATAATCACTACCGAACGGAATCTTTTTTCCGTTTTCAGCTGGATGATGAACTCCATCAAAACGCGTTTGATATGGGTAATTAACCGGGCCTCCCGGGGTAATTTAATCAGCATTTCCTGCAGGTAGTTGTTACGTACCCGGGCCACGAGTGGCGCGGCGGGGCCTACCAGTTGTGCGCCTATATGTGGTTGCAGCCAGCTGGCAAGAATTTGCGCGGCTTGTTCTGCCACCTGCTGGTTTTTATGACGGATGGTTAATTTCAACAGGCGGAAAAATGGCGGATAACCGAATACCTGCCGCTCTGCTATTTCTGCTTCAAACATGGCTTTATAATCATGCGCCATTACGTAGTGCAACACCGGATGCCGGGTATTGCTGGCCTGAATAAGCACCTTCCCCATTCCATGTTTACGACCGGCACGACCACTTACCTGTTCCATCATCTGGAAGGCTCTTTCATTAACCCTGAAATCGGGGAAGCCCAGCAAGTTGTCGGCGCTCAGGATGCCGACAAGATTCACATTTTCAAAATCCAGTCCTTTTACTACCATCTGGGTACCTACGAGAATATCGATGTTACGCTCTTCCAGCAGCTGGATCAGTTTATTATGGCTGTCTTTATTCCTGACGGTATCCACGTCCATGCGGGCAATACGGGCTTCGGGAAAAGCCACCTGCAGGTCATCTTCTATTTTTTCCGTACCAAAACTTTTGGGTTCAATCGTCTGTGAGCCGCAGGCAGCGCAGGTATGCACATAGGGATAGCGGGTACCACAGTAATGGCAGTGCAGCTTATCCTGGTTTTTGTGATACGTGAGTGATACATCGCATTGCTTGCAATGCGGTATCCAGCCGCAGGTGGTGCAAAGCAGGAAAGGCGCATAGCCACGGCGGTTCTGGAACAGGATCACCTGTTTACCGTCTGCCATACTCTGCGTAATAGCGGCTTTAAGTGCGGAGGTGAAATGACCGTCCATCGTTTTTTCCGCCATTTCCTTTTTGATATCCACCACTTCAATAGCGGGCATTTCTACGCCGCCGAAGCGTTCATTCAGTTCTACCAGTCCGTATTTTCCCTGTTGGGCGTTAAAATACGATTCCAGGGAAGGAGTGGCAGAACCCAGCAGTACTTTTGCTTTAAAGAGGCCCGCGTAATAAATTGCTGCATCCCGGGCATGATAACGGGGAGCGGGATCCTGTTGTTTATAGGAGGCATCGTGCTCTTCATCCAGGATAATGAGTCCCAGGTCGCGGAAAGGTAGCAGCAGGCTGGAACGGGCGCCCAGTATAATCTGTATCTCGCCGGTTTTTACCTTGTTCCATATTTCCACGCGCTCGTTGTTGTTAAAGCGGGAATGGTAGATGCCGATGCTGGCGCCGAAATGTTTCTGCAGCCGGCGGATGATCTGAGCCGTGAGGCCTATTTCCGGCAACAGATACAATACCTGTTTTCCGCTGGCCAGGCATTCTTCCATCATCTTCACATATACCTGTGTTTTGCCGCTGGCAGTAACGCCGTGGAGCAGGGTTACCTGTTTATCTTTAAAATGGGTCTGTACTTCTCCGAGTGCGGTTTGCTGGGCCGGGCTCAGGTTGAAATCGATCTGTGTATCTACTTTACCGGTAGGAATGCGGTCTACCGTGCGTTTCTCCACCCAGAGGATATTCTTATCTACCAGTCCTTTCAGTTGCGCAGTGGTGGCGCCGGATTTTTTCAGCAGTTCCTTTTGCAATACTTCACCCTGCGTTTTTTGCAGGTGCAGGTAGGCCAGCAGCAGTTCCATTTGTTTGGGTGCGCGGCCCATATCATTGAAGAGTGCAGCCAATTGAGATTCTTCGTGATAATCGGCGTGTAATTGCACATAATTTTCCTGCTTCTCCCGGTATACTTCTTTCAGCTCTTCGTATACCAGCAATACTTTTTTCTCGATCAGTTTTTTGATAACAGAGTATACTTCTGATTTATCGAGGATCATCTGTACCTCTTCGATGCGCAGTTCCTTGCGGATATGCAGGGCTTCCGCGATGAGGTATTCATCATCATCAAGTGCGGTGAAATCATCGCCAAAGGCATCGTTAAAAAGCAGCAATGTTTCGCTGGAAAGCTTGAGGTGAGCGGGAAGAGCGGCATTGAGCACTTCTCCTTCCGTACACATATAGTAAGCCGCTACCCAGGTCCAGAAGGCTAACTGAGTCGGATATACGATTGGATCAGCATCCAGCATATCCAGCAGTGGCTTTGTTTTATACGGGGGGGCCTGCTCGTGAATGGCTTTCACGATACCGGCATACTTTTTTTGTTTTCCTAATTGTACAGCTACCCGGCTACCCACCTGCAGGGCAGACATATTTTCGGGAACCGCGTAAGTATAGTTTTTAGGTAACGCCAATGGCAATATTACATCTGCGTACTTCATCCTATGGGCTGCAGGGTTGGATATTTATGATATTTACGTAATTCGGTGTCCATCACATCAAACACCCGTTGTTTCAGGGTATTGATATCATCGAGGGTCAGTCCTGTAACAGGAATGGGAGGCAGAAATACTACGCGGCATTTACCGGGTGAAATATGCATCGGCCCTTTATGAGGTAAGCGGTGGCCTGCATCCAGGTAAAGTACCGGCTTAATGGGCTTTTGTAATTCGATGGCCATCCGGAATGCACCGTTATGGAAGGGACGCAACGGCTGATCGCTTTCGTTGGTAGTGCCTTCGGGGAATACCAGGATAGAAATTCCTGCTTTGAGGGCAGTCATCATTTCCCTGACACTGCGGGCCCTGGCGGCTGCGCTGGAGCGGTCTACCGGCACCACAGAGTTTTTATAGATAAATCCGAAGAAAGGTATTTTAGACATCTCCACCTTACCCAGCGGGCGGAAAGGCAGGCGCATTACTTTTACGGCAATGGCGGCATCAAGATAGGAGCGATGGTTTACCACATAGATACAGGGTTCTTCATCACGTTCGCACTCATATTTGCGGGTTACCCACATGCCTACCAGCGGGAACCAGGTATGTGCCCAGAAACGCAGGAAATAAAATATAATGTTTCCCCCTTTTTGCCGGCCCAGTAAAGAGGCCAGGAAAATAGGCGGCAATATCAGGAACATAATGCCCAGGAAAGTAGCAGCGGCGTATATCACATAAATAACACGCAACGGTTTCAATAAAAAATTCATAAACGCCTCTGAAGGTTTAATCTGGCGGAAAACTACGAAGAAAATTACTAATTATACGGAACAGGACGTGGATTAATCGCAAGGGCGCTGGTGGCCGACCATCGCCTGCAGCTTTTGTTAATCGCAATGACAGCTCCAGTCTTTGTCCAGGTCTATACAGGTGATCACCTTGGCATTGTTGGCATCGCAGGGGGCAAAAACCACACGCAGGTGCTGGCCTTCACTGGAATAGCCTTCCAGCGCATAGGTAGGACAGGGACGATCTGCCGGGTTGGACTTCTCCATATTTATTTTGCCTGCTGCCAGAATTTCTTCTACTTCGGCGGTTGTCACCTGACGGCACCCCATCCGACAGATGGCATGTTTTGTATATTCCAAATGGGAATGCCGGTTAATAACCGCGTTGTTGATAACCCCACTATCACTGACGTTACTGCCGGGGGCCAACACAGGCCTGCTGCCAGGGGAAGACGGCACAGGCGCACTTTTCCACCACTTTTGCTGCCAACCGGCCAGCAACAAGATGGATAACAACAGCACCGGGAGATATTTTTGCATTGATTTCATAAAACCATAGAACGCGGCGCAAAATAGTCAAAAATTCCTTACCCAACTATGACATAAAAAGTTCCTACCTTTGCCTCCCTTTATGGAACAGGTAAAAACAGTAGCATTTCATACACTCGGCTGTAAGCTGAATTTTTCAGAGACCTCCTCAATAAGCAGGTTGCTGGAACAGGATGGATTTGTAAAAACGGATTTCGACGGAACGGCAGATGTGTATGTGATCAACACCTGTTCTGTAACAGACAATGCCGATAAGGAGTGCCGTATGCTGGTACGCCGTATCCAACGCCGGGCGCCCGGCAGCATGGTAGTCATTACCGGCTGTTATGCGCAGCTCAAACCACAGGAAATTGCCTCCATTGAAGGGGTGGACCTGGTACTCGGTGCTGCTGAAAAATTCAACATCGCAGAACACCTCAAAACACTCACCAAAGGAGACAGCGCCAAAATCTGCTCCTGCGATATTGAGGATGTCAATAGTTTCCATGCTTCCTATTCTTTAAACGACCGCACCCGTACCTTCCTTAAAGTGCAGGACGGCTGCGACTATACCTGTGCTTTCTGTACCATTCCCATGGCCAGGGGTAAAAGCCGCAGCGATAGTGTTGAAAACGTGGTAAAACACGCCAATGACCTGGCTGCCACCGGTGTGAAAGAAATTGTACTCACCGGCGTAAACCTGGGTGACTTTGGAAAAGGCTTTGAAGGGGGTAAGAAAAGAGAAGAAACGTTTTTTGAACTGGCACAGGAATTAGATAAGGTAGAAGGCATCTCCCGCTATCGTATTTCTTCCATAGAACCAAACCTGCTCACCAATGAGATCATTGAATTTGTGGCCAACAGCCGCAGGTTTATGCCTCATTTCCATATTCCGCTGCAAAGCGGCAGTAACGAAATCCTGGGGCTTATGCGCCGCCGTTACCGTCGTGAACTGTATGCTGAAAAAGTAGCCCTCATCAAACAGTTTATGCCACATTGCGCTATCGGCGTGGATGTGATCGTAGGCTTCCCCGGAGAAAGCGATGCGCATTTCCAGGAAACCTATAACTTCCTGCATGAACTGGATGTGTCCTATCTCCATGTGTTCACCTATTCTGAAAGAGCAAATACCGCTGCCCTGGATATCAAGCCGGTAGTGCCTGTTCACATACGGAATGAACGCAACAAAATGCTGCGTAACCTCAGCCATAAAAAACAACAGTTCTTCAATGAACAACACCTGGATCAAACCAGGAAAGTGTTGTTTGAATCACTGGGCAAAGACGGCATGATGGAGGGTTACACCGATAATTACATCAAGGTAACCACTCCTTTCCGCCAGGAATGGCACAACCAGCTGATAGACTGGGAGCTCAGATAACTATTTAGGGAAACCGGGATCTGCTTTTACTTCCTCCAGCTGCTGTGTATGCCGGTTGGTATGTGCTGCATCCAGCAATAACAACTGGTACGCATCTACAGGACCGAGTGCAGGATGATCCATGATATGCGCCCGCAGTTCATCTTTCGTATCCGTTACATACGCAATCAGTTTATCCCGTTGATCTGTAAAGGCTTTGATGGTTTCCGCATTGGAACCATAAGTGTGTTTGGGCACGCCATATTCGGGCGCTTTTACTTTGTGGCTGCGGTCTTCCACATTTTTCAGGATCTGTTCATCCGTAGCTTTAATATCCTTTTTCCTTTCCGGGTTGGCAGGTTGCTGCACCAGGTGCTGCTCCCCTTCTGTGATCGCCTTTTCTATCAGCGTAATATGTTCCACGCATTCTATAACAGACCAGCGGTCTGCTGCGGGTTTATATTCCAGCTGTGCGTCGGTGAGCCCCTGTACATCTTTCAGGAGGGCATCTCTTGTTTGCTGCAATTGAGTGATGAGAAGGGTTCTGTCTTCCTGCGTAGCTTGGGGAACAGGACGGAACGCGGTGATGCCCGAAAGGACAGCAACCATTAGCAAAAGCGTTAGCTTTTTCATCGTGGATAAATTTAAGAATCAGAAATTGGAGTTAATAAGAAGGGAAGTAAGTTACGAAAAACCGATGATCTCCAGAAATTCTTCACGGGTAATAAATGCGGCGCCCAGCGAGGCCAGATGTTCGGTATGCACCTGGCAGTCGATCATTTCCAGCTCATGTGCATAAGTCTGTACAAACGTGATGAAAGCGGCTTTGGAAGCATTGCTCACGGTCGCAAACATCGATTCTCCGAAAAAGAAGGCGCCTGTTTTCACGCCATAGAGGCCCCCAACCAGTTCATCTTCCTGCCAGCATTCTACCGACATGGCATAGCCGGCTTTATGCAAACGGATATAGGCTTCCTGCATCTCCGGGGTAATCCAGGTGCCTGCCTGTCCGGCTCTGGGAATGCTGCTGCAACGGGCAATAACACCGGCAAAATCTTCATTGAAGGTAATGCGGAACTGCTTTTTACGCAGCACCTGTTTCATGCTGGCAGATACTTTCAGTTCATCGGGAAAAAGTACAAAGCGGGGGTCGGGGCTCCACCAGAGGATAGGCGGCTCATCGTACCAGGGAAAAATGCCGGAACGATAGGCCAGCAGCAGTCTTTCTACAGACAGGTCACCGCCAACCGCGAGGAGTCCGTCCGGCTCAGAAAGCTGTACAGGAGGAAAAATCAGTTGTTTGTTAAGACGAAAAACGGGCATATGAGAAATCAGCTACCTGCCATTTCTTCAATTGTGGCACTCAGTCCTCTTTCCTGCAGGGCTTCACACAGGGGACGCAGTTTCAGGTATTCGCCCTGTTTTACGGCATACTTTCCGTTAAAATGAATGATCAGTGCGCACTGTTCGGCCTGTTCATGGGTATGCCCGCAAACTTCCATGAGCGAAGAAATCACCCAGTCAAATGTATTCACTTCATCGTTCCAGACTACCAGGCTAAACGGAAACTGTTCATCTTCCGCCACCAGCACATCTATCTCCTCTTCCGGTAATCCTTTTGTACTTGTACGATCGCTCATCTTTAATTAAAGCTTTACGCAAAATTACATGGATTATTCGTTAATTTATCCATATTTAGCAGAGAGCTACTGATTTAAAATGGTTATAATGAAAGGACTGGTTTTATTGATGGATACGAATTTACCGCTGAAAGATCCGGTGCCGATCTTTGCCCTGTTGCTGTTTATCATCCTGCTGGCGCCCATCCTGTTGCGCAAGCTGCGGATACCCAGCATCATAGGGCTGATCATTGCCGGGATGCTGATAGGCGATCACGGGCTGCAGATCATTCAGAAAGAGAGTATAGACCTGTTTGCCAAGGCAGGACTTTTATATATTATGTTTTTGGCGGGGCTGGAACTGGATATGACGGAATTTTTCAAGAACCGCTACCGGAGCATGGTTTTCGGAGCCTTTACTTTTTTTATTCCGCTGGCGATGGGGTTTGCAATCTGTACCTATGTGCTGCAATTCAATTTCATGGCCACGCTACTGGTATCCAGCATGTTTGCCACACACACGCTGGTGGCCTATCCGCTGGCCAGCCGACTGGGTATCACGAAAAATGAAGCCGTAACAGTCGCTGTGGGTGGTACCATTATCACCGATACCGCCGTGTTGTTAATCCTGGCCATTATTACCGGCGCACAGGCCGGCAACCTGGATACTTATTTCTGGGTGCGTCTTGGCATTTCCCTGGCCATTTTTGCCGCTATCATCCTCTGGCTGATGCCCATGCTTGGCAGGTGGTTTTTCAAGAAAATAAAGGACGATAAAACTTCGCATTTCATTTTTGTGCTGGCATTGGTATTTGCCTCCGCATTTCTGGCAGAACTGGCCGGGGTAGAAGGTATCATTGGAGCGTTTCTCGCCGGACTGGCACTGAACCAGCTCATTCCGCATACTTCGCCACTGATGAACCGTATCGAATTTGTCGGCAACGCCATCTTCATTCCCTTTTTCCTGATCAGTGTGGGAATGCTGGTAGACCTGAATGTACTGCTCGATAAGGATCCCAAAGCCAGGTATATTGCTGCCGCCCTCACACTCATGGCACTGTGCAGCAAATGGCTGGCAGCACTGTTTACCCAGTTGATTTTCAAATACAGCGCAGATCAGCGGAAAGTAATCTTCGGGCTGAGCAGCGCCCATGCGGCAGCCACCATTGCGGTGATCCTCATTGGGTATAACATGGGTATTGTGGATAAGTTTGTATTGAATGGTACCGTGATCCTCATACTGATTACCTGCCTGGTGAGTTCTTTCGTAACCGAAAATGCCGGCAGAAGAATGGCCATACAGGAAGCACAAAACAAACCGGAAGTACCGGATCAGCCGGAACGCATCCTGGTGCCGGTTTCTAACCCCGACCGTATAGAAGCGTTGCTCGACTTTGCCGTGATGATCAAGGATCACCACGCTCCTACGCCCATTTATCCGCTGGCTGTAGTACAGGATAACGCAGAGGCCAAAGAAAAAATACATCTCAACAACAAGATGCTGGAAAAAGCCGTGATCCATGCCGCTGCTACGGAAAGCAATGTGCAGGTGGTAACGCGCGTAGATCTCAACGTATCCGATGGTATCACCCGCGCTACCAAAGAACTGCTGATCAGCGATGTGATACTGGGCTGGACCGATAAAACCAGTACCACCGACCGCTGGCTGGGCAGCATCTTCGGTACTACGCTCGATAACGTATTACAACGGGTATGGGAAACAGTATATGTCTGTAACTTCCATTCACCGCTGAATACCACCAAAAAGATGGTGCTGGTAATGCCGCCCAATGCGGAATATGAACTGGGCTTCCTTCACTACATGCAGAAAATGTTTATGCTGGCCAAGCAGGCGGGCGCAAGATTGCTCGTGTTCTGTAATGAGAAAACACAAACCATTACCGCCGGTTTTGCAGAGCAGACCAAGATGAGTGTAGACCTGAGTTTCCGTCAGTTTGATACCATAGAAGATTTCCTGGTGCTGTCGAGAGAAATCACACGGGATGATCTCGTAGTGGTGGTAACAGCCCGTAAAAGTACCCTCTCGTATCATGCCTATATGGATGGCATTCCTGCGAAATTAGAGCGTCATTTCAAAGATAATAATGTGATCCTGCTGTATCCGGAGCAAAGGGAGTTTGAATCGCTGGAAGCGGGCCTGCAATCAGAAGATCTGACGCTGGCGCCTATACAGGAGCAGATTGCCAACCTGAATAAACTGGGTAAAGCGGTGAAGCGGATATTTAAGAAGTAATAACTACCGGAGCGGAGGCGGCATCATCTCCGTTCCGGTAACAGCTATAACGCAAAAAGGTCCCGCATTTCTGCAGGACCTTCTTGTTTGTGTGTAGTGTGGGAGCTACTGGATTCGAACCAGTGACCCTCTGCTTGTAAGGCAGATGCTCTGAACCAGCTGAGCTAAGCTCCCT
>NZ_FOJG01000001.1:879021-2325473 GCF_900110835.1 Chitinophaga arvensicola | reverse complement strand
TGTGGGAGCTACTGGATTCGAACCAGTGACCCTCTGCTTGTAAGGCAGATGCTCTGAACCAGCTGAGCTAAGCTCCCTCTTTTGTTTCTTACCTATCGTCCCTTTCGTTCGATTGGATCGCAAAGGTATAAACTATTTTTATTCTACCAAATATTTTTTGAAAAAAGCAGAAAAAATGCATGAAACACATGTAGCACAATAAGGCTCAAATCCTTTACAGAAAGGTATTACAGGAAAAATAAAATTTGGATTCAATTTTTCAAATGCCGCTGTATTTTTTTGCACTTATATATATTTCGCATCAATAATGTGCAGGTTTCTCTGATGTGAAAGTGAATGATTTTGTTTCCGTGATTGTTGTTAAAAACATCGGGGAGATGAAAGTCATGTAATTACTTTCATCTCCCCGATATTAAAATCAGTCTATCACCAAAGGCCGAAGGCCTTTATTTCTTTTTCTTCTTCTCTGCCTTCTTCACAAAGCCCCCCTCAAAGAAGCATTTGATGCCCCTGTAAGCGCCACAGCCACCAATTTCCCGGATGCTGACACGACCAGCAGAGAACTGGAAGGAAATGCCGCAGGAAGATTCCTTGTCTTTGTATTCACCACGGTTGCCCGCAATATAATGCCCTTTACCGCTCAGTTCTCCTTTACAGTTACCATTGTCTTTTGAGAAAGTGATGAAGAACTGGAAAGTCTTCGCATCATCCCCATCACGGATAGAAACGATATTCATTTCACCGGAGGTATAATCGCCGGAAAACTTATGTTTACGGGGTAATGTATCAATCGGGTTAAAGATCTGTCCTGCGTTCGTTGGTCCGTTGGAGTTAGTCATGATGAGCGTTACCGTTCCATCAGGATTCACCATGTAAAAATCTTCCTTCAAAGCGCTGCGGCTGCCGGACAACTTTGTTTCGCTGCTGATCTTCACTACATTTTTGCTGTCGATCTGCAGGGAGGTAACCGTACCATCTGCGCTACCGGTGCTGGCTCCACGGATACGGTTGAGGTATTTCCCTTTTTTATCGAGGAAACAGAGATAACCTACAGATTGCGATCTGCCGGCGGCTTTTACCACCACATAATCCACTACGCTACCGGAAATACGCTGGAGGGGATAAAACTTTACGCCTTCATTTTTTGTAAAATCACCTTTAGGGAGCGTATCCGTTAAAAAGCGCAGGGCCGCCGTATCCAGCCGCAGTGAATCCGCCAGTTTCAGCTGCAGGGTATCCGGAGTGAGCCTGTACGGGAGGTTGCCAGGCGTAAACAATGCCTGGAAGTCTTCAAATGTCATGGGCTCATTGCCACTTCCTGCTTTCTTCTTCGATTTGCAGGCTGCTAAAACACCGATGGCCAGTAATAATAAAAGGAAACGCTTCATTAGAAAAGTTAATTCTGGGCGAAAAGTTAGATATAATTTTTATATGTGCGCGCTAAAAATCAAAAAACATACCGGATATATAAAAGTTCGATTTATTTATTTAGATTTGTCTAAATAATATTTTAGATAACATGAATTTATCGATCGCGGAAGAGAATCATATTAAATCGATCTATAAGCTGCAGGAAGGCGATTCGGTGGTTACTACCAATGCACTGGCATACGAACTGGATACCAAGCCGGCATCGGTAACAGACATGGCTAAAAAGCTGAAAGAAAAGAAACTGATTGAATATGAGAAATACAAAGGCATCACGTTATCACCCGAAGGCCGGAAAGCCGCCCTGCAGATTGTACGGCGTCACCGCCTGTGGGAATGTTTCCTGGTAGACAAACTCGCTTTCAGCTGGGAAGAAGTACACGAACTGGCCGAAGAACTGGAGCACGTACGCAGCGAAAAGCTCACCAACCGGCTGAGTGAATTCCTGGGCAACCCGGTAATCGACCCGCATGGCGACCCCATCCCCGATGCCCACGGAAAAATGGCCAAACCCCGTCCGCAAACCTCCCTGGACCAGGCCAACGCCAGACGCCTGGTAGTTACAGCGGTAACCGATCAGTCTACGGCCCTGCTGGCCTTCCTGAATGCAAAAGGCATCAAACTGGGTACACAGCTGGAAATCATGGCCCATTATGAATACGATAATTCTATTGAGATAAAAGTGAAACAGCAGCCTGCCATCACCATCAGTGAACAGGTAGCAAAAAATATCATGGTCAGACCCGTTTAATTCTTCTTATATACTATGAGCATCGAGCATACCCATTCATCAGCATCGTTAAGTGAGGTACATCAGAGTGTAGAAACGAGTGGAAAATCCAAGTGGAAAAAGATCTTCGCCTTTTTTGGTCCGGCCTACCTCGTGAGTGTCGGGTATATGGACCCGGGCAACTGGGCCACAGACCTGGCCGGTGGTAGTCAGTACGGTTATAAATTACTCTGGGTACTGCTCATGAGTAACCTCATGGCCCTCTTGCTGCAAAGCCTGAGCGCCCGGCTGGGCATTGTACGCGGCCGCGATCTGGCGCAGGCCAACCGGGAAACCTACCCTCCGGTTGTCAACTTCATCCTGTATGTGCTGGCAGAAATTGCGATCGCCGCCACCGATCTGGCGGAAGTACTGGGCATGGCCATCGGTATCCAACTGCTGACCGGCTTACCCCTGATATGGGGGGTGAGTCTTACCGTACTCGACACTTTCCTCCTCCTCGTATTACAACGCTACGGTATCCGGAAAATGGAAGGCTTTATCATCACCCTGGTGGCTATCGTGGGCGCCTCCTTCCTGGTAGAGCTAATTCTCGTGAAACCACAAATGAACGAAGTGGTGAAAGGCTTTATTCCTACTATCCCCGACAATACGGCACTGTATATTGCCATCGGTATTATCGGCGCCACCGTGATGCCGCACAACTTATACCTGCACTCCGCCCTGGTACAAACGCGGAAAATAAAACGTGATGACGCCGGCATAAAGCAGGCCATCAAAATGAATTTCATTGACAGTACCATTGCGCTGAACCTCGCCTTCCTGGTCAATGCAGCCATCCTGATCCTCGCCGCCGCCGTGTTCTTCAAAAGCGGCCGCACCGATGTGGCCGAAATACAGGATGCACATAAACTGCTGGACCAGCTGCTGGGCAGCAAACTGGCGCCCATCCTCTTTGCCGTGGCACTCATTGCTGCCGGACAAAGTTCTACTGTAACCGGTACACTCGCCGGACAGATTGTGATGGAGGGCTACCTGCGACTGCGCATCAATCCCTGGTTGCGCCGCCTGATCACCCGCCTGCTGGCCATCATTCCGGCCCTGCTGGTGATTATCATTGCGGGCGATGAAGAAGTAGGCGCCCTGCTGGTATTCAGCCAGGTATTGCTGAGTTTACAACTCGGTTTTGCCATCATTCCGCTGATCCATTTTGTGAGCGATAAAAAAACCATGGGCATCTTCGCCATCAAACCTGTTACCAAAATATTCAGCTGGCTGGTCACCATTTTATTGGTGTACCTTAATATGCGGATGGTATTATCTGAAGTAGTCGATTATATGTCCGGTACCAATAATGTTTTTGTAGATGGATTAATCCTGATCGCGTGCGCGGGCTTTGTCGTCCTGCTGCTGATCACCATCATCTATCCGCTGCGCAGCCGCTACCGCGAAGATGCAGCCGCCGGTATCCACACCACCCAGGTATCACTGGGCGAAATGGAAACACCGGCTTATCACCGCATCGCCATGGCGCTGGATTTCTCGCCACGCGACAAAGACATTGTGACCAATGCCATTGCTCACGGTAACGAACACACGCAATATATCCTGATCCATATCGTAGAAAGTGCCTCCGCCAAATATTTTGGAAAGGACTCCGACGACCTGGAAACACGGCGCGACCAGGAGCAACTCGACACCTACATCGCCCTGCTGAAAAGCCGCAACATCAACGCCAAAGGCGTGCTTGGCTTCCGCAGACGCGCCCGTGAAATTGCACGTATTGTACACGAAGAAAAAGCAGACTTCCTGGTATTGGGAGGTCACGGTCATAAAGGTTTTAAAGACTGGCTCTACGGAGAAACCGCCAACCAGGTAAGACACGAAGTAAAAATCCCCGTGCTGGTAGTGCAGTAAGCAACTAAAATTATATACTGATGTTATCCATCTTCAAACCCGGTGATACAAAGCATTTCAGCCGTATAGTACGACCAGAGGACTGTGCATCTTTTGATAGTGGAAACGTGCATCCCGTATATGCCACCTTTGCACTCGGACGCGACGCGGAATGGTGCTGCCGGCTGTTTGTACTGGAGATGAAAGAAGAGGAAGAAGAAGGAATCGGCACAAGGCTCACGATTGAACACCTGTCGCCCGCACTTACCGGCAGCCAGGTAGATTTCACCGCTACCATTACGGAAATTCATCATCACGAAATTACATGTAGCTATGAAGCAGTTTGCAATGGGCGGGTAATTGCCACCGGGATACAGGTGCAGAAGATACTTGCGAAAGAAAAGCTAAACAGATTATTTGCGCGATTCTAGAAAAAAAGGCTGTCACAGAGACAGCCTTTTTTTCACTTCTTTATTTTTAACACTTCTTTCCTTTCTATAGTCCCAGTGCGGCTTTCAACCGGGGATAGCCGGTTTTGCTCACCAGTACCCGCGCACCGCTGCGCAGGATAGCCAAATGATTTTCTTTTTCGTAGGGGTCTATCCGTGTTACCTGGTTTACATTGAGTATATAAGAGCGATGCACCCGTGTAAACTGCTGCGGGTCCAGCATTTTTTCAAAGAAAGCCATTGTTTTGTTTTTCAGGAAGCTCCCCTCCTGCGTCACAATTTTCACGTAGTCATCTGCTGCCTCCAGGTAATGGATATCCTGCACGGGAATGATCTTGATCTTGCCATTGATCTTTATCACTACACGGTTGCTCTGCAAGGGGGTAGATGCCGCTGTTTCCAGCAGTGCTTCTGTATTGGCAGAGGGTGTCTGAAAATGATCCAGCCACTTCTGTACCGCTTTATCAAAACGGTCGTTGGAAAAAGGTTTCAGTAAATAATCCACCGCATGTACTTCAAACGCCCGGATAGCATGTTCTTCAAAGGCAGTGGTAAAAATAACGGCGGGCATATTTTCCACCAGTTCCAGCATTTCGAAGCCCGTAATTTTAGGCATCTGTATATCCAGGAAAACGATATCCGGTTGATGCTGTTGGATTGCCTTCAGTCCTTCAAAACCATCATTGCATTCCTGCATCACCTGGATCTGCGGAAAGTTTAACAGGTATTCTTTCACCACTTCACGGGCCAACGGTTCATCATCAATTATGACTGCTTTTATCATGCGTTTGTGGTACTTTAATGATTGTGGTAAATATATTTTCATGGGCGGTGGTTTCCAGCAGGTCCTGCCGCGCAAACAACAGGTACAACCTGCGGTGGATGGAACTCAGACCGAAACCAGTGCCTTTATTGGGTTGTTGTAATTCGCTGTCGAATGGATTCTGGATAGCGATGTATAACATATTATCCTGCCACCATGATTTTATGCTGATGGTAATATCACCGGTGGTATCATATAAACCGAATTTTATCGCATTTTCCACAACCGGCTGTAGCAACATGGGCGGCATCATCAGTCCTTCTGCGTCTTCTTCCCGTGTAACGATGGTAGATAGCCGGTGCCCGAAACGTACCTTTTCTATATCTAGGTACAGCTGCAGGTATTTCAACTCCTCTGCCAGGGTAATCCATTGTTCATCTTCCCTTTTCAAAGATCCCCGCAGGAAATCCGAGAGTTTCAGCACCATTTCCCGGGCTTCTTTCGGACGCAGCATGATCAGCGCATTGATAGAGTTGAGGCTGTTAAACAGAAAATGCGGCTGCAATTGCTGCCGTAGTTTGAAAAGCTCTGCCTCTCTCACAATTTTCTCTGTTGCTTCTTTCCGCTGCAGGGACTCCTGTTGTTCTGCTGCATCGTACCACATCTGGCTTCTGAAACCGATACTTGCAATTAACATCCATCCTACAAAAGCGTGAATGGGAATGGCATAATTGAGCCAGTGTAAATACTGCGCTTCCCCAGGAAAAGCAGATACGAGGATCCAACGGCTCAGGCAAACCCAGAGTACGGACAACGCAAAACTCACTACCGCTACATACCCAAACTTCATAGTACCATCTGCCGGCCGGTAGTAGGCTACATTATTACTGATAACAATACCGGCGGCGCCCAGCAGGATCACGTGTACTGCACTATCGATAATGGATTGTACGAGCGGAATATCAAACCAGTACCAGAGCAATCCGCCATAAAGGAATAACCAGATAGCGAAAGAGCAAAGGAAGGTCCACCATGAGTTGCCGGTAATTATCTGTTTTGCCAAGGCAGCGGATTTATATTGGTGATACGTTCAGCTCAAAGTATTGTTGTCCCTGTAACTGTGCTGATTTCATCTGTAACCAGGCGATATAGGAATTGGGATCACCCGGTTCTTCTATGCGGGAATACAGTTCCATTCCGTCTGTCAGCTGATCCAGGGTATATACTTCCGGTACATTGATGAATTTCCATTGTACCAGTTCCTGTTGTTGATTCTTAAAGGCATATTGTTCCTGCATACCAATTTCGCGGGCCTTGTCACAGGCATCTTTTTTGGTAACAGCGCTGATTAATCTTAATTGTTCATCGAATTGCGGGGTATGATTGCCTTCACCGCAGATGATCTGATATACTACTTTCGCAACAAACCAATGCATAAAATAAGTTTTAAAAAGTTGGAGTAAGAATAGAAGGTTGATATGGTTGTTTATGATCAGTAACTTTTAATTTCCACGCCGCCCATGATACAGGTTCCTTTCAGGATCAGCAGTTTCTCTGTTCCGCCGGACACCATGTCTACGTGACGTTTATCTTCCACGCCGCCGAGTATAGTGGTAATATCCACCCTTACTTTCCAATCGGCCGGTACGATAATTTCGCATCCACCGAAAATAGCTGTCAGGTCCATCACCGCAGTACCCTCTATCCCTGCTTTCATAAAGTTGAGTACGGCCCCGCCAAAGATAGCGGTTACATCTCCCCCTTTGAATTGTTTGGACATGACTACTTTGTTAACGCTACCAAAAATGGCGGTGGCATCCAGCATATCATCCTGTGAATGAGATTCCATATTAGCGCCATACACCCGGTCGCCGTCGTAGAGTTGTTTTTTGGATTTCCATTCCGAAGCCGGACTGGTTTTCTTTAATATCAGCATAATACCTACCAGGATCAGTGCTACCGGCCATATAAAGCGGGCATTCGAATAAGGCAGGTTCATTATTTCTGCTGTCAGGAAAATACCACCTACCAGTATCATCACGATCCAGCCACCAAATCTGAAGTTGTGTTTGGCGCCTACGGCGACACCCACACCGATCAGGATCACCTGCCAGGAAAACAACCAGTGAGGCAGATCGAGATCCAGTCGTTGTAATAACAGGCAGGCACCAACGATGATGAGAATAGCGCCACCTATGTTGCGTCCCTTTCTCCTTGATGCTTCGATATCTTCGTTTTTCATTTGTCTTACTATTTATGATACAAATGTAGAACGGCCTCCCCTGATTGAAAACAGGGTTTAGGCTAATAAAGTGCCCTTACCGGTAAAAAGCAGGAAATCGCCGGTGAAAATGCCGGGTTATATTTCTACCGTTACCAGCGCATCATTTCCGGCCAGCTTTACCAGGATCGCTTTCAGCTGTTGCACCATAGGATCGGGGCCACAGATATAAAAATGCTGGTTAAAATCCCGGATCTTCTCTTTCAGGTAGCTTTCATCGATGGTGTGGTGGTCGTAGCCCGGTACTTCCTGTGCGGTGAGGGTGTTGATAAAACGGGCCCCCAGCATTTCCTCCAACTCATCTTTGAGGATGATGTCGCCCAGCGTTTTATTGGAGCAGATCAGTTGGTTGCTGCCTAATTGTCCTTTATGCTGCAGGTCCCGCAGGATGGCTATAAAAGGGGTTACCCCGGCGCCACCGGCAATAAATACGCCTTCTCCTTTATAATGAATAGTTCCCCATACATCGTGCAGGATCAGTTCATCTCCGGCTTTCAGCAGGCCCAGTTCGTGAGTCACGCTGTTGTGGTCATCATAGATTTTGATGGTAAATTCCAGTTGATCCCATTCGGTGAGGCTGGTAAAGGTAAAGGGGCGGCGTTCGTCTTCCCATCCGGGTTTGTTCACAGATACTTCGGTAGCCTGGCCGGGCACAAAGGTATAACCGGCGGGCTTTTCCACTGTAAATTGGCGTACGTTGTGTGTAACGGGGGTAACGGCCAGAATTTTTACGATATGGCTTTCCATTGGTTCAGGTTTTCTTTAATATGAAAGTAGGATATTTTTTTTCTCATTGCAATGCCTGCTGCAATAAAGGCAGCAAAGCGACGGCCCAGCGGTGGTAATCCTTTGCAGACGGGTGCAGGCCATCCGGTGCAACCAGTTCGGGATCCTGCGCAGCTTCCCTGGTAAAAGGGGTAATATCCAGGTAGGGAACCTGGTATGCAGCAGCAATGGCCTTATTGGCGGCATTGTACTGGTCGATTTCCCTGGCAATCTGTTCCCGGTCGCGGCCAGCGGCATAGGGTGTTACGCCCCAGTCGGGAATCGACAGCACCACTACATGCGAAGGGCGCCCGCCGGCAAAGGCAATGGCTTTTTGCAGCAGGGCGGTGAACTCCTTGCTATATTCCTCTACGGAACGGCCACGGTATTGATTATTAACGCCGATGAGCAGGGTTACGATATCATAGCTTTTTTGGATATGAGCGGCGGCGATACCTGCTTCCAGTTCGTCGGTGGTCCAGCCGGTGGTGGCAATAATCTGCGGATCGGCTACAGAAAAGCCTTTCTCCCGGAGCAGGGCGGTGGTTTGTACGGGAAAACGGCCGGATTCGGCTACCTGTTCACCTATGGTATAGCTATCGCCCAGGGCGAGATATGTGGCTGGTATCATGCTGGTATCTGAGATTTTGTTGCTGCAAAAAAATGAGCAGCAAAATAACATTAATCCTAACATAAGCAAAAAGTTATATGTTGCTGTTAAATTTGCAGAATAAAGCGCAAAATACGCCCATGCGTAAGGTGAAAAGCGTTACCTTTGCACCCGATTACAACAATTACGTAACGCATAAAGAAACCGTTTTATGCCGGCAGAAAAAATATCGATGAACAACGGCCTGTTACAGGTCCCTGCACAACCAATCATCCCATTTATAGAAGGCGACGGAATAGGTCCGGACATCTGGAAAGCCAGTGTACGCGTATTCGACGCAGCTATAGAAAAAGCTTATGGTGGTGATAGGAAAATTGAATGGAAAGAAGTACTGGCAGGTGAGAAAGCCTTCCAGCAGACTGGTGAATGGCTGCCAAAGGCAACACTGGATGCGCTGAAGGAATACCTGGTGTCTATTAAAGGCCCCCTGTCTACTCCCGTTGGTGGCGGTATCCGCTCCCTGAACGTGGCAATGCGTCAGGAACTGGACCTCTACGCCTGTGTAAGACCTGTACGCTGGTTCAATAAAGTACCTTCTCCCGTGAAACATCCGGAGAAAGTGGACATGGTGATTTTCCGTGAAAATACGGAAGACATCTATGCCGGCATTGAATACATGACAGGCACGCCTGAAGCCAAAAAACTGCTCGATTTCCTTCAGAATGAAATGGGCGTTAAAAAGATCCGCTTCCCGGAAACCTCTTCCCTCGGCATCAAACCCGTGTCTATTGAAGGTACAGAAAGACTGGTACGCGCTGCCATCAGCTACGCACTGGAACACAAACGTCCTTCCCTGACCCTGGTACACAAAGGCAACATCATGAAATTTACCGAAGGTGGTTTCAAGAACTGGGGCTATGCACTGGCAGAAAGAGAATTCGGCGATCAGGTATACACCTGGGAACATTGGGAAAAAACCAAGAAAGACCTCGGTGAAGAAGAAGCTAACAAAGAACTGAAAGTAGCACTGGCCAAAGGAAAACTGCTGATCAAAGATGTGATCGCAGATAACTTCCTGCAACAGATTCTGCTGGCGCCACAGGATTACTCCGTGGTAGCTACGCTGAACCTGAACGGCGACTATATTTCCGATGCACTGGCTGCTGCGGTGGGTGGTATTGGTATCGCTCCGGGCGCCAATATCAACTATCTGACCGGTTATGCCGTGTTTGAAGCCACACACGGTACTGCACCCCGCTTTGCCAACACCAACACCATGAACCCTTCCTCAGTAATCCTGAGCGGTGTAATGATGCTGGAATACATGGGCTGGAAAGAAGCAGCGGATATCATCGTTCACGGCCTCAGCACTGCTATTGCCCGTAAACGCGTTACCGTCGACTTCTACAACCTGATGGATGATGCCACCCTGGTGAAGACCAGCGAGTTTGCAGATGAAGTGATCAAACAGATGCTGCACTAAGCGTTTTAAAGCATTTTATGATATAAGGGAGATGAAAGCGGATAAACCTGCTTCCATCTCCCTTTTTTTAACCAAGATAAAATCCGGTTAATTTTGTTTTTTTCCCAGCTATTCGTATTTTTCGTGATTATCCCGATTGGGACTCGCTTGAATAATTGTTGTGAAATGCTTTTTAATCTAATTTTTTAAAAAACCCGAAATGGCAGAAAAAATTAAAGTTGCTAATCCGGTAGTTGAACTGGATGGTGATGAAATGACACGAATCATCTGGAAATTCATCAAGGATAAACTGATACTTCCATACCTGGATGTTGAAATTAAATATTATGATCTGGGCATGGAGCATCGTGATGCTACCAACGACCAGGTGACCATCGATGCAGCCAATGCTATCAGAGAAGTAGGCGTAGGTATCAAATGTGCTACCATCACCCCGGATGAAGACCGCGTAAAGGAATTCAGCCTGAAACAGATGTGGAAATCCCCTAATGGTACTATCCGTAATATCCTGGATGGCACCGTATTCCGGGAGCCTATCGTAATGAAAAACGTACCACGCCTGGTGCCAAACTGGACTGCACCTATCTGTATCGGCCGTCACGCTTTTGGTGATCAGTACCGTGCAACCGATTTCGTAACAAAAGGAAAAGGTAAACTCACTATCAAATTTGAAGGTGAAAACGGTGAAGTGATCGAACATGAAGTATACAACTTCAAAGGCGATGGCGTTGCACTGGCAATGTACAACACCGACGAATCTATCAAAGGCTTTGCCCGTGCATGTTTCAACCAGGCACTGATGAAGAAATGGCCTTTATACCTGAGCACCAAGAACACCATCCTGAAAAAATATGATGGTCGTTTCAAAGATATCTTCGAAGAAATCTACCAACAGGAATTCAAAGCTGAATTCCAGGCTCATGGCTTAACTTACGAGCATCGCCTGATCGATGACATGGTGGCCAGCGCACTGAAATGGCATGGTAACTTCGTATGGGCTTGTAAAAACTATGATGGCGACGTACAATCTGATACCGTAGCCCAGGGCTTTGGTTCCCTCGGTCTGATGACTTCCACCCTTATCACACCTGATGGTAAAACAATGGAAGCAGAAGCCGCACACGGTACTGTAACCCGCCACTACCGCGATCACCAGGCTGGTAAGCCAACTTCCACCAACCCTATCGCTTCCATCTTCGCATGGACACGCGGTCTGGAATTCCGTGGTAAACTGGATAACAACCAGGAACTGATCAGATTCTGCCAGGCACTGGAAGAAGTTTGTATCGAAACAGTTGAAAGTGGTAAAATGACCAAAGATCTGGCCGTTTGTATCCATGGTAACAAAGTGGAACATGGTAAACACTACCTGTACACAGAAGAATTCCTGGAAGCACTGGATACCGCACTGAAAGCGAAACTTGCTTAAGTTTATATTCACAACTGCATATAAAAAAGGAGCGGAGATGATGATCATCTCCGCTCCTTTTCTTTTAAGAAGAATATCGTATTATAACTTCATCTTCTTTCTTAATACTTTATCTTCTCCATAAATATCATCGAAAAATACAAGATTACCATGTTGGCCTTCTGCGGTAAAATAACGCAGATAGATAGGAATATGTTTCGGCAGGTCTACCTGCTTCTTCTCTTCCCGTGCCAGCCATACCCGGATACTATCGCCGCTGTGACGCAGGCTATCTGCACGCACCAGGTATTGCGCCAGGCTATCCCACTGTTGAACACGCACGCAGCCATGACTCATTGCGCGCATGGAATTTTTGAATAATCCACGGTTGTTGGTATCATGCAGGTATACGCTGTATTTATTTCTGAAATTAAATTTCATCACACCCAGTGAATTGTCGATACCATCCATCTGCCGCAGCACATAAGGGAAATAACCCTTACGGAGTTTAGACCACTCTATCGTAGACGGATCTACGGTGTTACCATCTTTATCAATTACTTCCAGGTTCTTGGAAGCAAGATAACCCACATTCTTCTGAATGGCCGGCAACATTTCCTTGAACACAATGCTATAAGGTACGCGCCAGTACGGAAACATCATGAAGTTCGTCATATAGGAATTCAGCAACGGTGTGCGGGTACGCGGGGCGCCCACAATAACGCGCGATTCCAGCATTACTTCTCCACTATCTATTACCTGTAACGTGTAACCTGGTACATTCACCATAATATATTGCACCGGTAACGTATCCGGCAATTTGCGCCAGCGGTCCAGGTTTACAGCAGCCTGCATCACCCAGTCGTGCATAGAGCGGTTCAGTGCCATCACAGTTCTTTTACCGGCAACGCCATCCGGATAGATATTAAATTCTTTCTGAAATGCTTTCACGCCCGTTTTTAATAACGCGGAGTCCTGCACCTGTCCGGTAGTATCCAGGTGGCCACTCTGCACCAGGCGATTGATCACCAGCTGCCGGAAAGCCACTGTATCTGTATAGTTCAGCGGTAAAGTATCCCAATGATAATTTTCGTACTTCACCTTGAAAGACCTGATACCTTCTTTCAGCGCGACATAGCCGGCATGTGAAGGTTCGAGTGAGTGCAACAGCACGGTCACATTCTTTTCTTCCAGTGCCTGCCGCAGCTGCGTAATCAGCTGATCATCGGTATAAAGTGAGTCCTTTTTCAGGGTGATACTGTCGCGCGGCGCAATGCCGTAATGCAGATCGGACGCCATTTTCATGAAGGCGTCTGTCATCAGCACATCCACTTTCGCCCATAAGGCGGCATCTTTTTTGGCGCTGGCATCCGTGCTCATTTGCTGCCAGGCAGCTGTCAGAGCCGGTTCGTGATACTGTGCAGGCAACAGTCCTACTTCTTCTGCATGTTGTATCATATACAACATAGAATCAGCTGCGGGATTAGTTACCCCGTTTTTTGACCATTGACTCACCGGTTTATCGGTGCCATAAAATTGCTGGATCGCAGTGGGGCGAAAAGCGGCAATGCTGTCTTCCAGCTCACCTTCATTATCACTCAGCGCAGACAATCGCTCTGTGATACTTTCCGTAATGACTTCATCCAATTGTCTGATGTTTGCTACAATCTGTTTTTGTTTGGGGGCGGTATGCTTTTTTTTATTGACACAGGCTAACAACAAGCACATTCCAGATCCGCATAACAAACTGATAATAAAAATTTTGTACTTCATCTGCAGTAAATCGCTATAGTAAAGATAGGGATTTACAAATACTGTGCTGAAAATTTTTGAAGATGCAAACAGAAATGCAACACCGTTTTAATTTAAAAACAATAAGTCCGCTGCAAAGAGCGGACTTATAAATATTTTCAATATGTAGAAACAATGTCCCTACCTGCAACAATCTTTCTTTACAAAAAGAGACTGTATAAATTTCAAGATACCTATTACTACCTTTTTCATGTCCGGATTTTTAAAAAAGAGGCTACGGTGTGCAGCAGCCTCTCTTTAAACTAAAACTAAAACAACTAACTTCTATCTTTTTAACCGGCGCATACTAGATCTTATCTAATGGTATACGCTCAGGGGCTTTCAATTGTTTAAATTTACTTGGCGTAAGACCGGTAACTTTTTTGAACTGTGCCGATAAATGCGCTACACTACTGTATCCCAGCTTGTAACTAATTTCACTTAAGCTTAATTCATTGTATACCAGTAATTCCTTCACCCTTTCAATTTTCTGTTGGATAATATACTGTTCAATGGTAGTGCCTTCTGTTTCTGAGAAGAGATTACTGAGATAATGATAATCCTTCTGCAACTTCCCTGCCAGTAAGGTGGAAAAGTTCTCTTTCATTTCATCCAGTTCGGAATGATGCACGGCTTGCACAATAATACTTTTTATGCCTGCGATCAGTTGTTGCTTCTTATCATCTATCAGTAAAAATCCTTCCTGCTGAAGCGCGTCGGCTAATTCGTGCAACTGCTTGTCTGAAACAGTTCCAGCCACTGTTACCTTCCCTAATTGTATATCCTGGATGGTGAGCTCCTGCGCATGGATAGTAGCAGTAACCACTTTGATACAGCGGGGACAAACCATATTCTTTATAAACAGATCTGTGGTAGCCATCGGTTACTTTTTGATGTTAAAAATATTATGTTCTATTCTCACCAAAAACGCATTGGTGGTATTCCTCGGCATATCGCCTGTTAACTGGGTGCGATATGACAGATCCAGCCGGGTAGTGCTGTTGAAAATGAATTGCACAGCAGGCGCAATATCCAGATAGGAACCCCGGCCTGCTGCATCTGTATTGGTTTTACCCAGTAATTCCACATACAGGTTCAGATTGGTTTGCTGAAAGTTTTTATACTTCACCGGCAACACCAGGTATCCGGCAGACAGACTATAATTTACGGAATTCCGGGAGAAGTCGTCCGGGATATTATCCTTCACGTTGTTCATATAACGTGAATAACCCAACGTAGTAGACAATGCCAGTTTGTGTAACAGCTGAGTCGCAATGATACCACCATTTACACCGGAAGTAGCGCCTTCCAGATCCAGTTCCTTATTATCATAAGGCCGCATGGCATGTGAGCCATCAGGCATTTCGGGATAATAGGGATTATTGATCAGGGAGCCTCTTACATAGGCGGCCATCCGGAAATGTGCATGTTGCTGATCGAGCGACAGGAAACGGTATTTTGCGTACACGCTACCGCCTTCCATCTTCACGGAAGGTTGCATCATATTGGAAGCATAACCGAGTACGTGTACCATGAGCTTTTTATTGATACCCCACATCACTTCCGGCTCGAAGCGCATGCCATTATCACCGGAATGCTTCATGTTGAAAAACTTATTGGTCAACCTGATGCCCAGTGAATTGGCTGGCATATTACTGGCCGGTTCTGTGTTCACGTACAATTCCTGTGCGGATACAATGCCATTCGTGACTATAATAGCCAATGCTATCATTAAAATCCTTTTCATAAAACCAGCCGGTATTAAATGGTGACATGATAAATTCTTTTGGAAGCAGCTGCTCCGTCAGATTTGCAGCAATCACCCATCATACCTGTTTTATAGCAGGGCATGGAAGTTTCTGTACTGAATTTTTTAAATTGTTTGGAGGAAACAAAGTCTTTGTCGATAACAGTGATGTTTTTATCACCGGATAATACCTGGTTTTTTACATCCATAAAATGGAGGGTGCTGCCGGCAAAAGATATATGTGCATCATTCTGCACATTTACGGCATCGAAGTTAGCAGTCATAACCAGTTTACCTACAGAAAAACCAGCATCTTCCACTTTATTTTTGATAGCATCGATGCTTACGGGAACACCTGTTTTAAAGGTGAGTATAAAGGTGGTATTATCGAGATCCGTATCTATTTTATCTACAAAAGGCAGTGATTCGAGGGCTTCATAAGTAGCTTTGGAGCACATGGCACAGGTTAACCCGGTGGCGTGTACACTTGCTTTTTTAAACTGTGCGTTTGCACCGAAAGATAAGCCCAGTGCGAGCAATATAATGGATACTATTTTCATGATCTGAGAAATATAAAATGAATAAAGAATGATTAACAGCAAAGCGATAGCGTTACTGCTACAACAGCAGTAAACACAACTTTAAAGCTAACCTCAGATCAGGAAAGTACAGTTCCGGAGAAAGATGGGGGCAGAAGGAATGTCCGGTGGATCATGCGGACGGCTGCTCACGATAGTTTCGGCAGCCGGCAATACAGGTGCGGATAAAATCCTTACGGGCAACTGCATGTCTGTGGTGGTACTGAAATCGGGTTGCAGCGCTTTCGCGGCCTGGTGTGATTCAGTGACCTTACAGAACTTAAACTCGTCTTTACAGCAATCCATGCCCTTTACTGGCTTTCCGCATTTCGCACAGTGATCAGCCGGAGCTTCCTGCAGTTCTACGGACGCCAGTTTGCCCATGCAATAATGCACATTTACTGCAACCCCGCTGGTCAGCGTGGTATACAATACGGCAAATAATATGGCAAAAAATTGTTTCATGACGAATTACAAAGATAGGTAAAAAAAATGACCGGTATCCCGTTGCGGGGATACCGGTCATCATATTATGATAAAATACTGTTAATTAATAAACCACCATCTCAGCCCCACCCGGAAGGCGAAATTGTTGTAAGGGTATAATGGCGCCGCATAGTTATTATCGCCCAGGAAGGTGTTCAGGTTCTCTGCGCGTACATATGCGGAGAACGACTTGATCCTGAAGTTAGCAAATGCCGAAATATCCGGCAACGGATTACTGATCTTCGTTTTCTCCTGGTAAATAAACTGACCGGTCAGCGGCGAGTAGTCGTCGGCGTAGTAGCCGGTGTTATAACGGAACTCCAGGCCTGTTACCAGGTTCAGATTGGTATAAAGTCTTTTTTCGAAGGCAAAACGGTTACGGGTCCAGAAGGTGGGTACATTCAGCGGACCGTTGCCATGCAATTGCTGGAAAGCCACATCCACGTACCAGGCGAACGGTTTGATCGTAAACTTCTTGCTGAAAGTAACCTGCAGGAGGTTAAACAGCGAAGTATACTGGGCGCTGTGGTAGTAATCCTTGAAATAAGTATAGTTGGTAAACAGGAAATAATTAGCAGCCAGGGTATAATCCAGCTTTTTGTTTTCTGTGGCAAACTGCAGCTGGGTAATGTTTTCTTTGGCGAGGCTGGTGTTATACCAGGCATCCCTGTTACTGCCAAAGTACTTGTAAACGTAAGATGGTTCTTTATTCACGTTGCTGACACTGAGTCGCACATCTCCCAGGAAATCATTGATACGCCTTTTCAGCATACCATATGCGCTGTAGTCGCCGGCATTTTGCCCTACCGCATAAAACTCGCCCCTGAGGGAGAAATCCCATTTCTGGTTGCGGGTTTTATTACGATACTCCCCATGCAAAGCCAGGTTGGTAAAGTTGATATTCGCATCCAGGAAAGTACCCGTCAGGCTTTCAAAGCGGGCGCCCAGGTTAATAAAGTGTCCCAGGTTACCTCTCACCGGGAACTGAATCAGCGACAGATCGTTGGAGATCAGTTTCCACTGGTGTTTGGCGGTCACCGTATCTCCCTGTGGCAGGAAATTATAATGTTTCGGATAAAATGCAGAATCTGCATCTGTATCGAGGAACTGGTAGTTATTGCTCTCGTAGTTAAACGAATACTGCACACGGAATACGGGGTCGTACTTATAGATATCCAGTGTATCGTTGATATGAATACTATCTCCATGGCCCCAGTCGTACTGCTGCTGGATCAGGAAACCCGTTTCGCGGTAGTTCGTTTTCACCGGAATTGCACCTCCGAAGAAGCTGTAGGTGGTGGATGCGCCGTTTCCCAGGTTTACCGGCAGTGTTTTCCGCTGGCTATAGTTGGGATTTTTCATCAGCGAATCATACCTTAAGCCGCCGTTTTCACCGCCGTTGATCTTATTGTAATAGAAACTCAGGTAGGTATTTGCGCGTTTATTCTTGCTCTGGTACCGGGCGGTGAAGCGATAAATATCGTGATTGGTGTTTTGTGAACGATAATAGCCGGGTGCATTGATCTTGCGGTAGTCGAACGCAAAGTTAAAGCGTTCCGTCCGGTTCTGGGTATGGGTAAGGCCGATCACCTGTTCCTGCTTGCTGCCTACCAGGTATTGCAGTTCCGTATAGGGCCTGGTGGTATAGTAGAAGCGGGCGTCCTTATGGGAATTGGAATAAATATCGTAGGCATGAAAACCGGCATCAAATCCGGGTTTCATCCTGGGTGTATAGATCATATTATAGGCTGCACCACCAGTATTACCGGTAGTGGCATATGAAGCCGGCACCCGCAGATAGTTGCTCTGAAAATCATTTACGGAAGAATCCAGCTTGTAATCGGTGGGTTCTCCGAGGATGCGGTAGGTCAGGGTAAGCGTATCCAGTTCGTGTACATGCTTTCCGGTATCGCGCTGCATTTTGCTGCTACCGCCTCCACCGCCACCCATATTACTTAAGCGACCCGAGTTAAACTGGGCCATCAATTGGTTCCCGCAAAAAAACAGCAGGGCTATGAAAATGAAAAGTTGCCTCATCCGAAAGTAACAAAAGCGTTTATAGTTGCCGGATTAATTCACTAAAGATCAGCGTCAGCTTAGGTTCAGCTGCTTTAGCAGCTGCCAGTACTTCTTCATGGGTAATCACATTTTCTTCTTCCCGGATACCGATGTCGGTAATCACACTCATGGCAAATACTTTCAAACCGGCATGTGCCGCTACAATTACTTCGGGCACCGTACTCATTCCTACGGCGTCGCCACCAATGATATGCATGTATTTATACTCTGCCCGTGTTTCAAAGGTAGGCCCCTGAACGCCTACATATACGCCACTATGCAAAGATATATTGTTGGCGGCTGCAATTTTATTGGCGGCATCGATCAACGCTTTGCTATACGGTTCGCTCATATCCGGGAAACGGGGACCCAGTGTGTCCTCATTTTTACCACGCAGCGGATGTTCCGGCTGCAGGTTGATATGATCCCGGATGATCATCAGATCGCCTACCTGAAAAGCTGGATTCATGCCTCCGGCGGCGTTGGAAATAAATAATGTATGAATTCCCAGGGCTTTCATCACGCGCACAGGAAAAGTTACCTGCTGCATGGAAAATCCTTCGTAAAAGTGAAAACGCCCTGCCATGGCCACTACCGGCTTACCCTGCATGTATCCCAGGATTAGCTTGCCGGAATGCCCCTCTACAGTAGATTCCGGGAAATGTGGGATATCGCTGTATGGAATTTCCACACTGCGCTCTATTTCCTGCGTCAGGTTACCCAGTCCGCTACCTAGTATAATGCCCGCTACTGGCTTATCTTGCCAGAATTTGCTGATATATTCCCCCGCTGCTGTGATCTTTGTCGTTAGTTCACTCATCTGTTTATACATTAATTAAAAGTCGGATTTAAAAAACAAACCCGCGCAAAGTTATTTTTTAATTCACAAATGACACCAGTTTTATATTTAAATCATAATGACCTATTTTAGCGGCAAATTTTATTCCGATGAACTTACACGAGTACCAGGCTAAAGAACTGTTGAAAAAATATAATGTACCGGTACAGGAAGGTATTCCGGTGGATACCCCTGAAGCGGCTGCGGAAGCATACAAGCAGCTGAAAGTGCAATTTGGTAATGAATTTGCCGTTGTAAAAGCCCAGATTCACGCGGGTGGACGCGGAAAAGGTAAGATCCGGGGTACAGAGCAGAGAGGTGTGGCAGTAGGAAAAAATGCAGAAGATATTAAAACCATAGCAGGCAATATACTGGGAGGCACCCTGGTAACTATCCAGACCGGCGACGCTGGTAAACTGGTAAATAAGG
Organism: Chitinophaga arvensicola; assembly: GCF_900110835.1. Lineage (GTDB taxonomy): Bacteria > Bacteroidota > Bacteroidia > Chitinophagales > Chitinophagaceae > Chitinophaga > Chitinophaga arvensicola. Next base: position 2,305,733 of record NZ_FOJG01000001.1, on the reverse strand, counting down.
TACTGGTAGCACAGGATGTTTACTATCCAGGCGCTAATCCGGTAAAAGAATTCTACCTGTCTATCCTGCTGGATCGTGCTAAAAGCCAGAACGTTATCATGTATTCCACTGAAGGTGGTATGGATATCGAAGAAGTAGCACACAGCACTCCTGAGAAAATATTTAAAGAGTGGGTAAAACCAAATATGACCCTGCAGCCTTTCCAGGCACGTAACATTGCTTTCAACTTCGGTTTGAGCGGCGAAGCGTTCAAAAACATGGTGAAATTTGTCACCAACCTCTATAACGCATACGTAGGACTGGATTGCAGCATGCTGGAAATCAACCCGCTGTTCAAAACCAGTGATGAGAAAATCATTGCTGTAGATGCTAAAGTAAACCTGGACGACAACTCCCTGATGCGTCATCCTGACCTGGAAGCACTGCGTGATATTTCTGAAGAAGATCCTACCGAAGTAGAAGCCAGCAAATACAACCTGAACTTCGTAAAACTCGACGGTAACGTAGGTTGTATGGTAAACGGCGCCGGTCTGGCCATGGCTACCATGGATATGATCAAACTGAGCGGCGGTGAACCGGCTAACTTCCTGGACGTAGGTGGTACTGCCAACGCACAAACTGTTGAAGCAGGTTTCCGTATCATCCTGAAAGATCCTAAAGTAAAAGCTATCCTGATCAATATCTTCGGTGGTATTGTTCGTTGCGACAGGGTTGCACAGGGTGTTATTGATGCTTACAAATCTATCGGTAACATCACTGTTCCTATCATTGTACGTTTACAGGGTACCAACGCTGCTGAAGCAAAAGTACTGATCGAAGAAAGCGGTCTGAAAGTACAGTCTGCCATCCTCCTCAGCGAAGCAGCTGCACTGGTAAACAAAGCAGTTAGCTGATAAACACACGATATAAAAAAAAGCGGCGCAGGTTATCTGCGCCGCTTTTTTTATGTTTTCCCTTTGTATCAGCTTCCCAGCTTATCCAGTTCTTTCTGGAAATATTCAGCTGGTTGCCCCATCGCTGTCGCCTTGGCCATCGCCCAGGTAAAGTATTTCTTCGCAGCGTCCTTATGTCCGTCGCGGCACATATAAGCCAGGGAAGTCAGTACTTCCAGGCTGGATTCCGCAGTGAGTGCCGGCGCCGCCCAACGGATGTACAGGTCTTTCAGTCCGGGTTGTTTTTCCAGCTCCGCGCTCATATAAAAACGCATATAGCGTACCCTGTTTTCATTGGTATCATGGTGGGCAATCGCGAATTCCAGGAATGCCTTCGCATCTTTTGCTGTTTTATAAAGATAGTTTTCTGCGTAGTACATCTGTATTTCCTGCCAGTCGACAGCACTGTATACCTGCTGCTGCTTCGCCAGGAAAGCATCAAATGCGGCGTTATCCAGTTGTTTGGGCAGTACCGTCAGATCCTGTTTCAGCAAGCCATTCAGTACGTTGCTATTGAGATCCGCCCCGAACCGCTCGATATATGTAGTTCTGTTCTTAATATAAAATGCCCGGTAGTTGGCCGGCAGATTCCGGCATACCAGCATTACCTTGAATACAGATTCTTTCAACAGGTCTTTTTGTTTTAAAAGATACTCTTTCACAGCAGTGCTGTCCGGGAACTTCCGGTCTTTTGCAAAAAAGAAAGTATGGTAAAATTCAGGATCATCGGTTTTCAGGCTATTGCCGAAACCTGTCAGGTACTGACCTGCTTTATACCGGGAGATGTTGTTCTCCAGGAACTTCATAAACTGTGCGGGTTCCTGGTAGCCGGCACCGGTATTGATCAGTTTTCCTTCTCCGGAAATAATCAGGTAAGTAGGGAAACCTGTCATGAAATATTTAGCGCATAATTCTTTACCAAATGCTTCTTTGAAAACATCATAACCGGTGCTCACAAAATTGTCTTCCATGTACTTTTTTACTTCCGGCCGTGGAAACACCTTTACTTCCATGTCTTTGCAGGCATGGCATCCTTCAAAATAAGTGTCAACGAAAATGGGTTTGTGTTCTTTGCGGGCTTTAGCGGTCAGCTCTTTCCAGGATCCTTTGATAAACTGGGTACTGTCTTGCGCGGCGGCTGTTAATGGCAACAGGCCTGCCAGCAGCAATGCTTTAATGGCATACTTCATTGTACTGTTTCTTTTTAATGGTTTGGTGGCGCGAAACTAATAAATTGATCGAGTATCTGTATAAATATTTCGGGGAGATAAAAGCGGGTGTATCCGCTTCTATCTCCCCGAAATATTTATCGTCCAGAAATCGCCTGCGGCGATCCCTATTCTCCTTTCTTTGGTGTTGCCGGCGGCATGGTGGCCTTCGGCTTATTTTCCTTGTGTTCTTCTTTATCCTTATTAGGTTTAGGCGCCGCAGCAGGTTCCTGGGTTTCAGCACCGGGCGTCGCAAAATCGCTGGCATCTCCGGAACCATAATCATCCGCAGAACCGTTGCCCACATTCTCTGATTCAGCGCCAGGTTTTACATTGGAATCGTAGTTCATGTAAATATCATCTTCGCTCATATTCGGAGGTATGGGGAAATGGTCGCTGGTATTAATTTTCAGGGTAGGATCTGCATATACCTTCTGCATAAAATACGCCCAGATCGGTAAGCCGGTATTAGCACCCTGACCAATAGCCGTAGTGCTGAAGTGGATAAAGTTGTTTTCGCAACCTACCCAGGCGCCTGCCAGGATCTTAGGAGTGTACCCCATAAACCAGCCATCGGTATTATCGTTGGTAGTACCTGTTTTACCGGCTATTTCACCCTGGATATTAAAGCGGGAACGGATACGTGCGCCGGTACCACCAGGTGCTACTACCCCTTCCATCATTTTCACCATCGTATAAGATTCCCTTTCGCTGATCACCTCCCGTTTCACCGGGGCAAAAGTTTCCAGGATATTACCATTTCTATCTTCAATACGGGTAATGTAGATAGGTTTGGTATTGATACCACGGGCAGGGAACATGGTATATCCCTGCAGCAGTTCGTATAAGGACAATTCCACGGCACCCAGCGCAATCGCCGGATAAGCAGGAATATCGCTGGTAAAGCCTACTTTATTTTTGGCGAAATCGGCAAATGGCTTGGCGCCTATCTGTTTGATCAGGTAAGCGGCCACCAGGTTCAGTGATTTAGCCAGGGCGCCCGCCATGGTAATAGTACCACCGGTGCTGCCTTCTGAGTTATGAGGCGTCCATCCGTTGATGGAAATAGGTTCGTTAGGCAGCATGGTATTGGGCGACATACCATTCATGATGGCAAAACAATACAGGAAAGGCTTGAAGGTAGAACCTACCTGACGACGGGTTTTAGCCACGTGGTCATTTTTGAAATACCGGAAATCAGGGCCGCCTACCCAGGCTTTTACTTCACCGCTTTCAGGATCCATGGCCATAAAGCCAGCCTGTAAAATGGAACGCATATACTTAATGGAATCCAGCGGGGTCATGGTGGTGTCAATCTCGTTCAGATCCGGCTCAGTTGAGCTTTTCCAGCCAAAAACCTTCATCCGCACAGGTGTATTGAACACGCGGGCAATGGTGGAATCATCTGCTTCATCGTCTTTCATAGACCGGTACCGCTCAGATTCTTTCATGTACTGATCCAGGTATTTGGGCCATTTCTTCCAGACGCTGCCTGTTTTAACGTCGTTTTGTGCAGAGAGTGATTTTTGCAGAACGGCCAGGTGTTTGGCCACAGCTTCCTCTGCATATAACTGCATTCTCGGATTAATAGTGGTATAAATTTTCAGACCATCACGGTAAAGGTTATACTCTGATCCGTCGGCTTTCTTATGCACCTTGCACCAGCTTTTAAGCTCATCGCGCAATACTTCCCGGAAATAAGGCGCCAGTCCTTTGTTATGGTCAATTTTATTATAGTGCAGTACAATAGGCTTACTTTTCGCAGCAGCAGCTTCTGTTTTGGTGATAAAGCCGGCTTCTTCCATGTTGCTGATCACCGTATTACGGCGCAGCAGCGCATTCTGCGGATTACGACGCGGATTGTAAAGGGTATTACCTTTCAGCATCCCTACCAAAATCGCCGCTTCTTCGATAGATAAGTGACCGGCGTCTTTACTGAAGAAAGTTCTGGCGCCGTTTTCAATACCATATACGTTATCTCCGAATGCTACCGTGTTGAGGTAGAGGGTCAGTATTTCCTGTTTGGTAAAGTTTCTTTCCAGTTTCACCGCAATGATCCATTCCTGTATTTTCTGGAAGGCCCTGCCGACAGGGTTTCCGGAACGTTGTTTTCCCAGGTTATCTGTCTGGAGGTTCAATGCCAGCTGTTGGGTAATGGTACTGGAACCACGTTTTTTTCCGATAAGCAGGTAAAAAGGGATAGCCATGGTACCTTTCGGGTCGATACCGGAGTTATCGTAGAAACGGGTTTCTTCTGTGGCAATCAGCGCATTGATCACATTTTTGGAGATCTCATTATAATCGCTGCTGGAGCGGTCTACCTGGTAGTATTTACCCAGAATGGTACCATCATCTGCAATTACTTCTGCTGCCAGCGCCGCCCGGGGATTTTCCAGTTCTTCCATGGAAGGCATGCTTCCAATGATCCGGAAATTAATGAGTAAAACGAAGAGAACAAGTACTGCTAAGATACCAAAAGCCACCCGCCACAATATTTTCACCGATTTTTTCATGCGCTTATTTAGTTTGTTTTATGGCCAGATTGCCCGATCTTTTGTTTGAATAGCAATTTATTACTATCTGTTGGCTATATATGTAATTTTTTCAATAAAGTTCATCTGCAATAAACAAGCCTGTTTATAACAATTGGACCGGCAAAGCTATTCAAAATTCCAAAATTACTTACTGCGTCACATAATTATCTGTAAAAAACTTGCGATAACCTGCCAGGTCTTTCGTGCTGTTTAACAGGATGAAATTATCCCTGGAAATCACAAAGAAGCTGTATTCTGTAGGTCTTATCCGTGGGATGATGCTCGTTTCCGCCTGTTCGCGGACTTCATCGTAATAGGTCAGTGCTTTGTCTTCATTGGGAAACAACCGGAAGATCAGCATCACATCATTGGGTGTGAGCACGAAACTGCCTACTTCAATTTTGTCGCTGGCATGTTTGGCCGCATTATAACGGGCAAACTGGTTCAGCCCTTCATCCATCAGTTCTTTAGATACGCGCTGGAAAGAGAGTACCACAAAGAACGGGTTATCGGCAGTGATCTTATAAGGTGTTACAGGCTTTTCGGGCGCTTTAACGGCGATGGGGCCCGGCAGCGGAGCATTGATGCCTGCAGCGATTTTCGTTGAATCCACCGGCGCTTTGGCACCATTCAGTCTGTCTGCCAGTACCGGCTGCGGATTTTGCCAGGGATAGCGCATGGACACGTTTTCATCCAGCAACACCCCGTTGGCGTCTTTCTTCCTGACTTCCAGTTTCGCCAGGTAGTCAGATAGTTCCGCACGGTGATTCAGCGCATCCATCAGGGCCTGTGCCTGGTTCCGAACCGGCTCATCTGAGGCATACTTGTTCAGCACGGCCTGTACAGCATTACGCGACAACCGACCGCTATCTGCCAGGAAGGAAGTATCTGTTTTGACGATCAGCATCGCTTCGAGCAAATCGAACTTCGACTGCATAAAGTTGACGCCATAAGTGCTATCCGCCTGCTTTTTCAGGGTCATTGCCGTGGTGTAGTCTCCGTTGTGGAAGGCCTCATACGCCGCATTATAGGCAGTGGTGATTTCCTTCTTTTTCGCACCGTCGATATCTTTTAATCCGCCTGAACGGATAATGTCTGCAAAATTGGTATTACCATACTGATTCAGTACCATCGTTTTATACTGATTCGCCTGGGCAGTATGATTCAGTTTACTATACCACACATACAGGGAATAAAGCACTTCCGGTTTACGCGGGTGATCAGGGAACAGGATCAGCAGCGAGTCGTAGGTTTCTATGCCTAACGCGTAATTTTCCAGCTTATCGTGGTATAATTTACCAAGATCAAACCAGGCATCTTTTACCGATTTTTCGGAAGCAGCCAGCTTCTCGGGGGTCAACGGTAGACCAGCGGCCAGACGTTCAGTACTGATGCTGTCTGTTGGTAGGGAAGCCCCTGTGATGGAAGTACTTTCTTCCGTGATCATAATGGGACCGTTGCTGTTGGTAGCGTTCACCACACCATTCTGGCTGCGGCGCCAGTTATCTGTTGGCTGGCGGTTTCCCCACTTACGCTTAAATTCTGAATAACCGGATGATTTACTACCGGCGTTATAGAAATACCAGTCGCCCTTTTCCTCTTTGGGAGAATAGGCGGTGCCACCCATGCTGAGGGAGGAACCTTCCTGCGGATTGGCAGCTTCCAGTTTCTCTTTCTTTTTCTTATCGGCGGCTTCTTTTTCCATAACGGCCACCATTTTTGTTAAAACGATGTTCCGTTCGGAGGGCGACATGGCCGCCAGTTTCTGGAGGCTATCTTCCCGGTGAATGGTTTCCAGCCTTACGACCACTTCTGTCAACACCTCTTTGCGGATGGCCACTACAGGGGCATCCACAAAATCGGCGGTCATCACACCGGCTGTACTGTCGTAATATTTCTTCGCGTCGGTATAGTTACGCTGATCGTAGTAGATATCAGCAATGCCTTTATAGGTGAGGGTGCGCTGCATCAGGTTATCACTGGGTATTTTCAGTGATTGCTTCATGTAGTTGATGGCGGCTTCCGGGTGATTAGGGTATTCGAGAGATCCCATCGTGTAAAGAATCCCATCGCGGAACCTTTCAAACCGTTGCTTTTTGAGCATGTGGCGAAGACCGGAGATACTGCCTGCCACATCCCCGGTAGTTTGTGCGTTGGTTCTGGCAATTTGCAACCTGGCCTGAAAATCCATCATGGGATCGGGTTTCATGCTGATCACATTCCGGAACTGTTCCAGTGCGGAATCGGGATGTTGCTGTTGCAGGTAGAGCTGTCCCAGGATATACGACATCCTGGCGCGGGATACCTTGTCGTGGCCCTTATCGATGGCTACTTTCAGCGGTTCGATGGTTTCTGGATATCTTTTCTGGATATAATTGCCATAGGCGCGTACTTCCGCCAGATCGCCATCAAGGCGGTGAGGGAAGTTCGGATCATTATTCAGGATATTGAGGAGGGCCTGTACTTCGTCGTATTCCTTTTGTTCCAGGAGGGTACGGGCTCTCCAGAGAAAGGCGTCGTTACGGGCTTTGGTATGTTTCATGCGTCCAAAGAAGCCTTTTCTCTTTTCTTTGGTAGCAATAGAGATCTGATCGCTTTCATGGGCGCCCACCACCGTTTTGTATTCGGATTTCATTTTGGGGGCAAAAGCAATATTGATGTATTGGAAGGTTTTATTGGCGTTTTCGAGATCGCCTTCATAGAAGTAGGCGCGTCCCATAAGCAGGAAGCAGTCATCGATCCATTTGCCACGGGGGTCGTGGAGCTGGATGGCCATGTTGGTTTTGTCGATCACGGAATCCAGTTCCCCTTTGCTGAAGCCCTGGCTTTGGAGGCTGAAAGGATAAAACGGGAGGAGGATATTATAATTATCCTGTCCGTCGCGGTTGGCAGTTTTCACCACGCGGTTGAGTTTCACCCTGGCGTGAAAGTAATAGTTAAACCTGGTAGCCATGTTCTGGAAAAATTGTCTTTTCCAGTTCCATTTCTTTTTCTCCAGCATTACTTCCGAAGGGGGACGGCGATCCTGTACCCGCTGTTCCTTGGGCTTAAAAAGGGGTTTGGCAACAGGTTTTTGTTGCTGTCTGTTGGGGGCCTGGCGCAGGGAATCTGTTTGCCGGGATTGATTTTGAGGCCTATTTTGTGCCTGGACAGCCGGCAAACCCAGGCAAATTGATAATAATAGTATTCCCAGATATTTAAGTAGCAGTTTGATGCAATTCATGGATGCCAGGGTGTATAGGCTAAATATATATAACTTACAGTTTGAAAAAATATTTTAAAGATAGTATAAAATAGTTGATTGCGGGTGAGCCGCAGCGGATAGATACCGACTTTTTCCGATGAAAGATAGTTTTTAATGGCCTGGTTTTCAGATAAAAAAGCCAGAATCCACAAAACACTATTTCCTATTTTACAATATTGATTAACTTTAGCCCGCCTTAAAAGAAATCTGATTCTTTAAGAAGTACCACAAACATGGCCAAGAAGGGTAATAACAACAATAGAAGAAACCTGGAGAAACTCAGTCATAAATACCGTCTGGTAATTATGAATGATGATACCTATGAAGAAGTGACCTCGTTCAAACTCTCCCGGATGAGCGTATATATTGCATTCAGTACCCTTTTTGTATTGCTCGTTGCTATTACGGTCGCCACCGTGGTATTCACACCTTTGCGTTATTATATCCCCGGCTACGGTGATCTGAAGCAGCGGAAAGAGTTTATCCATCTCAAGATGAGGGCAGATTCGCTGGAAACAGCCATCAATGCCCGCGACCAGTATCTAAATAATATCAAACAGGTAATTAATGGTGAGTTTACCGGAAAACTGGATACCACTATGCTAAAAGTACCGGCTGTAGACAACAGCACCTATTAATATATAATTACAAAAAATTATATTACATTTATTACACACTAAACTTGAAAAACCTGACTCCCTATGTTTAATAACAATCAGAAATCAAAAGGCGACAGCAAGACCATGCTGCCTACATCGACTATTAACATTATTGGAAATGGCACCTCTATCCAGGGTGATATTGTATGTGAAGGCGATATCAGAATTGATGGCCAGGTAAACGGACTGGTATCTACCAAAGCTAAGATTGTGGTAGGTCCGGAAGGCGAAATCACCGGCGACCTGGTATGCCAGAGCGCTGATATCCTGGGTAAAGTAACCGGTATTATAAAGGTAGAAGAGCTGTTGTTCCTGAAAGGCAATGCTTTGGTAAAAGGCGATGTTTACACCGCTCATTTTGAAATGGAGCCTAGTGCGAAGTTCAATGGCCGCTGCTATATGGACGATCAGCAACCGGCTGACAATCAGAAACATGGAAAATCCGTCCTCCAGGAAGCCGAATAACCAGAATCCGCTGTTACGCTATGCCGGGTTGGCCTTCCAGATGATGGCTACCCTGGGTTTGGGAGTATTTGTGGGGTATAAACTCGATCAATGGATCGGTTGGCGCTTCCCTGTATTCCTCATCATTTTTTCTTTAGTGGCATTAGCCATACTTTTGTGGCAAATTATAAAAGACACCCGACGGCAATGAGTGATAGATTTTTCATACGGTTATTCGCAGTTTTTGGAATTTTAAACGGACTTATTATCATATTCAAACCCAGGTTGCTGGACCTCGGCACACATGTAAATGTGCTGATGGCTGGTAACCTGATCATGGCTATTATTTCCCTGGTGTCTTACCTGCTGAGCCGCCAGGGACTCGCTTCCTCCAATCACAATGCATTTATCAGGGCCGTTTATGGCTCTACCCTCAGCAAACTTTTTCTTTGCGTTATAGGCATTGCTGCGTACGTGCTTATCTATAAGCCCGATGTCAGCAAACTGACTATTTTCATGCTGTTGTTCCTATACCTGGTGTATACTGTATTTGAAACAATCAGCCTTTTCCGGCTGACCAGGCTAAAAAAATAATCTATTTGAAAAAAGAGGCGCCCCTGAATGCACTAGCGTCCTACTTACCCGAAGGCACCTTCGGACAGGTCATGGATTTTCTGACTACCTATAAGGTACACCTGACCGTTACGCGCGAACGGTCCAGTATACTCGGCGACTACCGTCATCCCGATGGGCAGGGAAAAGGGCACCGCATCAGCGTAAACGGCAACCTGAATAAATATGCTTTTCTACTGACGCTGCTGCATGAAATAGCCCACCTCACTACTTTTAATAAATATGCCAACAGGGTAGCTTCCCATGGCAAAGAATGGAAACAGGAATTTTCCTTTATCCTCCATGGTTTTGTAGGGAAAAGCCTCCTGCCACCCGATGTGGAAACCGCCGTGCGTCAGAGTATGGCCAATCCCGCCGCCAGTTCCTGCGCAGATGAAAACCTGATGCGGGTACTCAAAAACTACGATAAACAGAAAGAAAATCACTTTTTTGTAGAGCAGGTGCCTTTACATGGTTTATTCAAAACCAAAGATGGACGCGTATTCCGCCGGGGTGAAAAAATAAGAAAACGCTACCGCTGTGAAGAGGTAGCGTCTCATAAATGGTTTTTGTTCAGCCCTGTCTATGAAGTGGAGCTGGTTTCCTAATTTTTTTCTCCTACATAATGTAATACCGGGAAAGTCATCGCACGGTTGATCAGCTGAATTTCCAGCTGGACGATACTGGCTTCCGACTTTGCCTGCAACTTCGGGGCATCATCTGTGGGTTTGTGATAGTCATCATGCCCTCCGGTGTGGAAAAACATGACCGGCACGCCATTCACGTAAAAGTTATGATGATCAGAAGCGCCTTTGCCGGCAGCATCTGTAAAGAATTTAATACCTGGTTGCTGTACATCTTTGAAGACAGCCGGCCACTCTTCTGCACTGCCGTAACCACCAATGCCAATGCCTCTTTCCGGATTGTAACGGCCAATCATATCCATATTGAGCATGAAATGCACCTTATCCAGCGGCATCAACGGATGTGCGGTGTAGTATTTCGATCCCTGCAGCCCCAGTTCTTCTCCTCCAAAAGCAATAAAGAGAAAGTTAAAGGGTTCCTTGCCCTGGTTTTTTACATAATAACGCGCCAGTTCCAGCAACCCGGCCACACCGGAAGCATTATCGTCTGCCCCGTTATGTATTTCCCCGATCGGATATTTACCGTCAAATAAAGCGGCCGTTCCCAGGTGATCGTAATGGGCGCCGATGATAATCGTACGGGCGGCGCCGTTATCCAGAAATCCGAGCACATTACGGCTGGGAATATTTTTATGTTCTTTCCGGTCGAAGGTAAAATCCTGGAAATAGCTGTTGCCGTTTACAGGTTTCAGCCCCAGCTTTTTGAACTGTTTGGCCACATAGCGGCTCGCTGTTTTGCCACCCTTTTCTGCGGTGCCTCTCCCTTTCAGTTTATCGGAGGCCAGGTAATTCACGATTCCCTGAATACGTGCGGCATCAGGAATAGTATCCTGGGCGTGTGCGGCGGTGATGGTACCAGCAGCGCACATCAATAAAAATAGTCTCTTTATCATATCCCGTCAAAAATAGAGAAGGCTTCCTTAACGGGAAGCCTTCTGATAAAAAATATTAGTAAAATGCGCAGATGCTATCAATGCTACTTTTTCTTCTGTTGCATATCCTGCTGACGTTTCTGGACTTCTTCCAGTTTTTCCTGCCATTTGGATTTGCTCTTTGGTTTCTTTTTATTTTCCTGGATCTGTGCGTGGATCTTGTCGTGGTTGATGATAAATTTCTGGATCACGAACTGTAACAGGATACTGATCACGTTAGACAGGAAGTAGTAGAAAGTCAATGCCGCAGCCAGGCGGTTGAAGATACCCAACAGCATCACCGGCATTACATATGGCATGTACTTCATTACCGGGTTGCTCTGATCTGTCATACCACGGTTGTAGAAGGCCAGGATCAAGCTGGTAATGGTCATGAGAATGGTGAACAAGCTGATGTGGTTACCATAGAAAGGTACATTGAACGGCAGGTTCAGGATAGAGTCGTAAGTAGACAAATCCTTTGCCCACAGGAAGCTTTCCTGGCGCAGCTCAATGGAAGACGGGAAGAAGCTGTACATCGCCACCAGGATAGGCAGCTGCAGTAAAGCAGGTAAACAACCTCCCAGTGGGTTCACACCAGCGCTTTTGAACAGTTTCATCTGTTCTACACCAAAGCCTTGCTGATCATCGCCGAATTTAGCTTTCAGTTCGTCGATTTCAGGTTTCAGTACCTTCATTTTAGCCTGGGATACATAGCTCTGGTAAGTAAACGGAGCAATCAGCAGGCGGATGAAGAGGGTGAGCAGGATGATGATCACACCATAGTTGTGGATAAATCCGCTGAGGAAGTTGAACACCGGGATAATGATAAAGATGTTCACATACTTCACGAAAGCGAAGATACCTGTACCCAGTGGGATGATCTTCTGCAGACCGATATCGAAAGATTTCAGTGTTTTATAGTGGTTAGGACCGTAGTAGATTTCAATCGGGAAGGAGAAATCATTGGCGCGGCTATACGGGATCTGTATAGTGCTGAATGTTTGTCCTACGATGTTAGGGCTTACCGGTACTTTGGTATTTACATCCACGTTGTTGAAAAGCTCGTTTTTAGCGATCAGCGTGGTGTTAAAGAACTGCTGTTTTACGCTCACCCATTTCAGTTTGTTTTCCAGTTTTTCGTGGCTGGTACGGTTCAGGGTGAAGTAATCATGTTTATCATGTTCCAGCATATAGTGCACCTGGTTGTTCAGGCGTTCGTTCTCTATATCGTGTTCCTGTTTGTCTTCCTGGCTGTTCCACTGCAGGCTCAGATAGTTCTGGTTGCCTGGCAGTAAATTCTGCATACCTACGGCGTGGATGGTATAATCTACCACATAGCTGCCTGGTTTCAGGGAATAGATGAATTCCAGGTAAGAAGCCGGGTTATTGGTATTCAGACGGTAAGCGATCGATTTTACGCCGCCTGCCAATTCCTGTGTCTGGCCAGCGGTAAAGAACAGATCCGCACTATTCAGCATTTTGGTAATACTGGCAGGTACTTCTACCGACAGGCGGTTAAAAGAACCCTGTGTCAGCATCAACGGACCACCGTCGTAAGCTTTGTAGTCCTTCAGCTGTACGTTTGCAGGCTGACCACCTTTATTGGAAAAGGTGATTTTCACCACGTCGTTTTCCAGCACGGTATTTTGCACATTGCCGGTAGCAGCAGCAGCAAATACGCCAAACTCTCCGCTTAACAGTGCCTGATGGGCTGAATCCAGCTGACCGCCGGCAGCTGCTGCAGCGAGGCTGACAGTATCTGCTAAAGGTGTTTTTGGCTTGTTAAGCTCTGCGATGGAATCTTGCCTGGCTTTTTCCCTTGCGGCTCCTGCCTGTTGTTTCTGGTTGAAGAATATATATCCTACCAACAAAACGCCCAACAGTAAAAACCCAATGACCGAATTTCTATCCATGAAATGCAATTAAAATTTAGGCAGCAAAGGTAAGCATGATTTTATGAATTGACCATGCTTTTTAGGTGAAACCCCTGTTAAATGCGGTTAAAATAATAAATAAGTAACCCGAATGTGTATTTTATTGAGGATCATAGCGAGTTTGGCGGAGAGGGTACCTTTCGGCGCCTGTCCCGCAGCCGGATTATACTTATTAGGAAGATTTAGATGATTTTGCCACTTTAGGCGACAATACCCAGATCCACAAACCGCAAAAAAATCGGGGAGAAATAAACGGTTTTATCCGTTTACATCTCCCCAAATTCTTTATAATCCCGGAAAATCGAATCATAACATCATGGTTAATTACCAACATCCCGGGAAAAACAAGCGCCAAAGGCGCTCCTCATTATTTATTTAGCAACTGTTTCTTCCAGTTTGGCTTTACCGTTCTTGCTTTCTGCGTACTGCTTCGCGGCCTTGATAAAGGAAACGAAAACCGGTGCAGGGCTTTCCACGGTACTTTTCAATTCCGGGTGGAATTGTACGCCTACAAAGAAAGGATGGGTAGGCAGTTCAACGATTTCCACGAGGCCGCTTTCCGGGTTTTTACCGGAGAGTACCAGGCCGGCGTCTTCGAACTGCTGAACAAAGTCGTTATTGAACTCATAACGGTGACGGTGTCTTTCACTGATGCTGGTGCTGCCATAAATTTCCTCCGCTTTGGAGCCAGGAGTGAGTTCGCAGGCATAAGCGCCCAGACGCATGGTACCACCTTTCGCGGTCACTTTCTTCTGCTCTTCCATGAGGTTGATTACCGGGTGAGCGGTATCAGGGTTCATTTCTACAGAGTGTGCATCTTTCCAGCCGAGTACGTTACGGGCGTATTCTACCACGCTCATCTGCATACCCAGGCAGATACCAAAGAACGGCAGCTGATTTTCACGGGCATACTGGATGGCGGTAATTTTACCTTCAATGCCACGATGACCGAAGCCCGGCGCTACCAGGAGCCCATCGAGGTTCTTCAGTTTTTCGCATACATTTTCAGGTGTAAGATGTTCTGAGTGGATATTTTGTACCACGACTTTGCATTCGTTCAGGGAACCGGCATGTATAAACGATTCCAGGATAGATTTGTACGCATCCTGCAATTCCACGTATTTACCGATCAAACCGATGGTTACTTTGGATTTGGGATATTTCAGTTTATCCAGGAATTCGCGCCATTTAACCAGTTCAGGCTCTTTTTCAACGGGTAAACCCAGTCTTTTCAGTACAGATACGTCGAGTTTTTCGCGCATCATTTCCAATGGTACTTCGTAGATGGTAGGTACGTCATTGGCTTCAATCACAGCATCTACCTGTACGTTACAGAACAGGGCGATTTTCTTTTTCAGATCGCGGTACAGCGGTTCTTCTGTACGGCAAACGATGATATCCGGATGCACACCGTATTCGCTCAGGAGACGTACGGAGTGTTGAGTAGGCTTGGTTTTCAGCTCTTTAGCCGCACGCAGGTACGGAATGAGGGTAAGATGTACCACGAGGCAATCTTCTTCGCCAAGTTCCCATTGCAACTGACGAACTGCCTCAATGTACGGGAGTGATTCGATATCACCCACAGTACCACCGAGTTCTGTGATGACGATATCAAACTTACCGTCTTTACCCAGCAGGAGGATACGACGTTTGATTTCGTCTGTAATGTGCGGGATTACCTGAACGGTTTTACCCAGGTAAGCACCTTCTCTTTCCTTGTTGATCACTGTCTGATAGATACGACCGGTAGTCACATTATTGGCCTGGGACGTAGGCGTATTCAGAAAACGCTCGTAGTGTCCAAGATCCAGATCGGTCTCTGCGCCATCCTCCGTTACATAACATTCACCATGTTCATAAGGGTTTAACGTACCCGGATCCACATTGATATATGGATCAAATTTCTGAATAGTCACTCTAAAGCCGCGTGCCTGCAATAATTTTGCAAGTGAAGCAGCTATAATTCCTTTACCCAAAGAAGATGTAACACCTCCTGTAACGAAGATATATTTTGCCATAAAACTAAAATTCTGCTAAGAATACCTGACCTATAAACGGGGAAGTGCCGACTGCGTTTGGTGTAAAACCGATCAAGTAAATTACTTCCGGAGGTCATGCAAAGTTACACAAATTTGCTTCGCTCCCAAGTTTTTTACCAGCAGCCTTTATTTGTTTGTTAATTTTTTGAAGAATATCTTTAGCTCTCATCACTTATCTGTGGCGCGTTTTAAAGATTTTCCAAGTACTGGAAATTATTTGTTAAAAACCTTTATCCGGGTGTAACGCGCCTGCAAATGCTTACGCTACTATAAATATATAAACAGTAAATTTGCGTCCGAAATACATAAAAGATGACTTTAACGCCAAAGAGAGCCCAAGACTCCCTGATACAGATGACCGAACTGGTTTTACCGAATGATACCAACACATTCGGCAACCTGATGGGAGGTCGTTTGATGTACTGGATGGACATTGCAGCGGCACTGGCCTGCATGAAACACTGCAGCGCACCGGTAGTAACTGCTTCCGTAGATAATATTTCCTTCGAAAACCCGATTAAGCTGGGTAATGTGGTACATATTGAATCTAAAGTAAGCCGAGCCTTCAATACTTCCATGGAAGTACACATGAGAGTGTGGGGAGAAGACCCTGTACAGCAATACCGCTATAAATCGAATGAAGCTTTCATGACATTTGTAGCCCTGGACCCGAATGGCAATTCCCGCCCGGTACCAGGTATTATCACCGACACAGAAGAAGAAAAAAAATTATATGAAGGTGCTTTGCGCCGCCGCCAGTTGCGTTTGATCCTTGGAGGAAAAATGAAGCCGGAAGATGCGGATGAACTGAAAGCATTGTTCTTTGAAAAAATCTAGTGTTAAGGGAGATGTGAAGGCAAACGGCCATTACATCTCCCTTAAAAATTTATATCTCTCCCTCCCACTCTTTATAAAACCGCTCCAGGAATTCTTCCATAAAAGCGTGTCGCTCTTCCGCCAGTTCTTTGCCGGTATTGGTATTCATCCGGTCCTTCAGCAACAGTAATTTTTCATAGAAATGCGTAATGGTGGGCGCTGTACTGCTTTTATATTCCTCCTTCGACATATTCATATTGGGCTTTACTGCCGGATCATAAAGCGACCTGTTTTTGAAACCGCCGTAATTAAAAGCCCTGGCAATACCGATGGCGCCAATGGCATCGAGCCGGTCGGCATCCTGTACCACCGCCAGTTCGGGGGAATGAAATGTTTGCTCCTGGTTGCCTCCTTTAAAAGAAATATGCCGGATAATATTTTCCACCGCAGTGATCACATCTGCCGGAACGGCCTGTGTTTGCAGGAATGCCACTGCTTTGGCAGGACCAATATTTTCATCACCGTTATGAAACTTAGAATCAGCAATATCATGTAAAAGTGCGCCCAGTTCCACTACCAGCCCGTTCACGGATTCCCTCCCGGCGATATGCCTTGCCTGTTGCCATACGCGGTAAATATGCCACCAGTCGTGGCCTCCTTCGGCACCAGCTAATTCCGTCTTTACAAAATCTACAGTAGCTGTAATCAGCTGATCATGGTTTATCATACCTGCAATGATATTTATTTTTTCGAAGCAACGAAAGTAGAAAAACAATCCGGTTGACGGCTTGTTACATAAGTATGCTACAGGTAAAACGTATATATGAAGATTACGCAGAAAGCGATGGTTACCGGATCCTGGTAGACCGGCTCTGGCCACGGGGTATTTCAAGAGACCGGGCCCATATCGATGAATGGATCAAGGAAATAGCGCCCAGCAACGAACTGCGGGAATGGTTTAACCATGATCCAGCGCGGTTTGCCGAATTCAAAACAAAATACAAACATGAATTACAGGAGAAAAAAGAATTGTTGGCCGATATTAAAAAGAAGGCGCAACATCAACGGGTAACATTACTCTACGGGGCTAAAGACGAAACTCACAACCAGGCGCAGGTGCTGGCGGAATTGTTGAAAAAATAATCAGGCGTTTTCACTTTCCGGCTTCACCAAAACTTCCGTGATGCTGTTCAGTTTTCTCACCTTGCTGGCAAAATCGCCGGTTAATTTTTCGCGGATCTGCGATAATTTATTCAATACTTCATCGAGGGTATCCGGAATGGCTTCCTGTAATACCTGTTTCAGTCGCTTCGCAATGGTAGGTGATTTGCCATTGGTGGAAATAGCGATCTTGAGATTTCCTTTCTGAACAATGGAGCCCAGGTAAAAATCACACAGTTCCGGGGTATCCGCCACATTGATCAGCACCCTGCTGCCTTTGGCTTTCTCCCAGACATGATAATTAAATGCTTTGTCGTTGGTAGCAGCAACTACCAGGTCTTTCCCCAGCAGATCGCCACAGGAGAACGATTTTTGAATAAGGGTAATATTGGGATACTGGTGCGTCAACTCTTCCAGCGCAGGCAAAAAGTCCAATGACACAACTGTAATAGTGGCTTGTGGGCAATTTTCCAGCATGGCATTGGCTTTTTCCAAACCAATATTACCACCGCCTACAACGAGTACGTGCAGACGGTGCAGTTTGAAAAATACCGGGAATAACTGATTTTCTTCCATTATACGGCAATTTTAAGTTCTTCTGATACCTTGTTTTTCAAGGCCTGGAAGGCTTCATGGAAACTTACCACTTCACCTATCACCAGTACCGCAGGGTTGTGCAGATCGTGTGTAGCAGCTATTTCCAGCAGATCGGCCACATTGCCTACTCCCATTTTCTGGGTAGGTAAAGTACCATTCTGGATAATAGCAGCAGGGGTATTCCCTTTTCCTGCAGCGCTGTAGATCCCTGCAATTTCAGCCAGTTTGCTCATTCCCATCAGTATGATTACGGTAGTGTTGGCACTGATGGCATGATCCAGGTCGCGGGATAAATTTCCATTCTGTGTATTGCCGGTGATCACCCAAAATCCTTCGCTGACGTTACGCGCCGTTACCGGGATTTTATTCACACCAGGTACAGAGATCGCGCTGGATATGCCGGGGATTACTTCAGCGGTAATACCGAACTGTTGAGCAAAGGCAATTTCTTCCTGACCACGGCCGAAAACGAAGGAGTCTCCTCCTTTTAAACGGACAACGCTACCATAAGTTAGTGCATATTTTACAATCATCCTGTTTATTTCATCCTGTGAATAAACGTGCATGCCTGCACGTTTGCCCACAAAACGGCGAAGGCAGTTAGCCGGCGCATGGTCCAGCAATTCGTTGCTGGACAATGCGTCATAAAGGATTACCCTGGCATTCTGTATGGCCTTTAACCCTTTAACAGTGATCAATTCCGGATCACCTGGGCCTGCACCTATCAATGTGAGTTTGGGTTGTATATTTTGCATGGTTGGTCGTGTTTAGGTAAATGAATGATTAAGCCTGCACCAGTTCACTGGATTTCTGACGGTATGCCTGTGCGGCGTTATAAAATGACTGCGCCTGCTGGAAGTAGGTTTTTGCAAAACTCTCCGTAGGCTCGTTCGCGTTAATCTGCAGCACCACTGATTTAAAATCAGGCTCAAAACTGAATTTACCGGTGGCTACAAAGTATTTATCGAAATCGTTGAGGATACCGATCTGGGTATTTCCGCTGATAGCCTCTCCGAGCAACAGTGCTTTGGCGCCCTGTACAAAAGAAGAGTAAGCGTGATAGATACCGTCTGAGTAAGCGCCTTTAACGATAGCTACGCTACTCAGTTCCAGTTTTTCTTCCGCTTCCAGCAGCAAGGTAGCTACCAGGTCGATGATCACACCGGCACATTCTCCCACACCGATCGCAGTGGCGTAATCCTGTGCCTGTCCCCAGTCAACAAAATCGCCCGCAGTGAGAGAAGTCAGATCTGTTAAAGGTTTCAGCAGTTCGTAGAAATACTTTTCTCCTTTACGGTCGTAGTATTCGTTGAACAGTTCATTTTCCTGACCATTGATTTCGAAGTCGTGCAGCAGGCTGCGCAACACATCCGGACCACGGCGGCTTGGTACTTTAATCACCTTATCGGCTACACGTCCTACGCCATCACCTACGATACCGCCACCCAGCAGTACCTGCAGGGCAGGGAGTACTTTACCGGCGCTCTTCATGGAACTGCCATGAAAACCGATGCTGGCAATACCGTGCTGACCGCAGGAGTTCATACATCCGCTGATCTTTATTTTGATGTCTTTATTATAGATAAGGTCCGGGAACTCATCAGTAATCACTTCTTCCAGTACTTTAGCAATACCGGTGCTGCTGGAGATACCGAGGTTGCAGGTATCCGTGCCGGGGCAGGCGGTGATGTCTGCAATACTGTCGAATCCTGGGTTTGCAAATCCCGCTTCTTCCAGTACGCTGAATACATAGGGTAAGTTTGCCGGTGAGATGTATTTCAGCAGCAGTCCCTGGTTAGCAGTCACCCTTACATCGTCTGCAATTACCGGCCGTAATGCTTCGATGAGCTGGCGGCTGATAGAAGAACTGATGTTACCCAATGTGATTTTTACATAAGCCGAAAAGTATCCTTTCTGTTTTTGCTCGAAAGTATTAGTGGCTTTCCATGCTTCGTATTTCTTTGGATCTTTTATGCTGTAAGCGGGTACCGGAGCGGTTGCAGGAGGCTGGGTAGCATCCCATGCGTCAGCATCGATCGGCACACTTTTCACTTTGATTGCCTTATATTCTTCTTTGATCAAACGCTCAAATTCTTCCATTCCGATTTTCTGGATCAGGAATTTCATACGGGCTTTGTTCCTGCTGGTTCTTTCGCCGTAGCGGTCGAATACGCGTAATACGTTTTCGATGTAGGGAATGAGCAGGTCTGTTTCCAGGAACTCGTATACCACTTTCGCGAGAAAGGGTTGTGCGCCCAAACCGCCGCCTACCAATACTTTGAAGCCACGTACTTCTTTACCGTCGATGATTTTCACTTTAGGGATCATACCGAAATCGTGCATAAACGACCAGGCAGTATCTTTATCGGAAGAGGAGAAAGAGATCTTGATTTTACGCCCCATTTCCTGGCTCACCGGGTTACGCAGGAAATAGCGGAATACTGCATCTGCATATGGTGATACATCAAATGGTTCTTCCGGATCGATGCCGGCGCGGTCTGAAGCGGTAACGTTGCGTACGGTGTTGCCGCAGGCTTCGCGGATGGTGATGCCATCTTCTTCCAGCTTTGACCACATTTCAGGTGTTCTTTCCAGGCTTACATAGTGGATCTGCACATCCTGACGGGTGGTCAGGTGCAGGTTGCTTGTTGCATATTCATCAGAAATTTCAGTAATCCGGTGCCATTGCTGAAGGGTCATTTTACCGTAGGGCAGTTTGATACGGATCATCTGCACACCAGGCTGACGCTGACCGTAGATACCTCTGGCCAGGCGGAGACTGCGGAACTTTTCATCTGTAATGGCGCCTTCGCGGAACAGGCGGATCTTCTTCTCCAGGTCTATGATATCTTGTTCAACGATGGGATTTTCTAGTTCTGTTCTGAAGCTTTGCATAAAAAGTATTTTCAGGTGGTGGTAAAAAGCAATTAATTAATTCTGGTTGGGGGTTGCTGGTCGTTTTTTTACATTAAAAAGCCCCCGGGTTATTTGCGGAGGCCTCGTATAATGATTGATTTACAGTAAGCTGATCACTGATTTCTATATTACACGCGCCTCATGGGTGTTGATGAACAACAACTATTATTGCGACAATTCCTGTTCTCATTACCCATATTCCCTATAATTTTAGTAGAGTAATACAAAGATATAAATGCAGCCCGCATTTCCAAAACTTTTTTCAACATTCAATAAGGCCCCAAAAAAGGGGGAAATTGGCGGGGATGGCGGTTTGCAGTGGCAAAGGAGAGGTAAACGGTTACCAGTAGGGCATTACGGCTCCAATCCGGCGTCTGTGGCTGCAGTGGCGTGATAACCAAATTTTATGAGGTATAACTTATTGTTATGGGCAATGGGGTTCCGGATGGTCAGGTAGGCGTGTTTTGCCGGTCATACATTGACCGGCTCCCGCGTTCACTCCCGAAACAAGGATACCGGAAACAGATCTGCCCCCGTTCCCTAAGCTTAAACAAATGACAACAACCGCAAGCCCCCTATCTCCCGGTATAACTTCTTATCTTTGCCGCGCATAAAAGGACTTATATGATAGATACGGTAATATTCGATATGGACGGCCTCCTGGTAGATTCAGAGCCTTTGTGGGGCGTAGCCATGCAGGAAGTGTTTGCTACAGTTGGCGTGAACCTGTCGCCCGAACTCACCCATTTAACCACCGGGCTCCGGACAAAGGAAGTGGTGAGTTACTGGCACAACTATTATAAATGGGAAGGCAAAAGTGCGGAGCAGGTTGTCAATGAAATTATTGACAGTGTTATTCATAAGATCATTGCCGAAGGTCATCCGATGGAAGGCCTGTCTTATATTCTCCAATATTTCCGGGAGAAAGGGTTCAAAATGGGCCTGGCATCTTCTTCCCCGCTGCGACTGATCAATGCGGTACTGGAACATCTGAAGATAAAGGACGCTTTCCAGGCAGTATATTCTGCAGAGTTTGAGGAATATGGCAAGCCGCATCCGGCTGTGTACCTGGCCTGCGCGAAAGCATTGGGCAGTGATCCGCTGGACTGTATCGCTTTTGAAGATTCCGTTACCGGTATGACGGCGGCGAAGGCAGCCCGTATGACCACCGTAGTGGTACCGGAAGCGCATAACCGTCATGATCCGCGCTACGCACTGGCGAATATGAAGCTGGATAGCTTGCTTGAGTTCAATGATGCGAAGTTATCCCTGCTGATGAAATAGAAAGCTGAAATTTACTATTGAATATTAAAAAAAATCCCGCTCCGATGTTACTCGAAGCGGGATTTATTATTTAACGAAAACGGATCTTATTGTGCGCTTTTTTCTTCGCCACCTTCAGATTGTTTCAGTTTTTCTCTCAGTTCAGCTAAAGCACCCAGATCACCTAAAGTAGCTTTTTCAACTTTACCCTGGATGTTTTTCACAGCCTTACGGGTTTTGTCAGCTTCTTCTCTCTTCTCTTTCACTACAGCCTGTTTTTCTTCAGCCTGTGCTTTTTCCCAAACGCGGGTATGAGAAACCAGGATACGTTTTTCGCTGCGATCGAATTCAATGATCATGAATTCTTTCACGTCTTCTACGTTGATTGGTTTTTCGTCTTCTGTTCTCAGGTGACGTGCAGGAGCGTAAGCTTCCAGACCGTATTGCAGTTGAACAGTAGCACCCTTGTCATCTTTCTTCACAACAGTACCTTCGTGTACGGAGTTGATCGGGAAGATAGTTTCGAAGGTATTCCATGGATCTTCTTCGATCTGTTTGTGACCGAGGCTCAGTTTGCGGTTGTCTTTGTCAATACCCAGGATTACTACATCTATTTCGCTACCTACTTTAGTGTATTCGGATGGGTGATTGAAACGTTTGATCCAGCTCAGGTCAGAGATGTGGATCATGCCACCGATACCAGTTTCCAGTTCAACGAATACGCCATAAGGAGTGATGTTTTTCACGATACCTTTGTGACGGCTTTCAACTGGGAATTTAGTTTCGATAGTAGACCATGGATCTTCTGTCAGTTGCTTGATAGACAGGCTCATTTTGCGTTCTTCCTTGCTCAGGGTAACTACAACGGCTTCGTATTCTTCTCCTAATTTGAAGAATTCTTTAGCGTTGATTGGCGTAGAAGCCCATGAGATTTCAGATACGTGAACCAGACCTTCCACACCTGGCATGATTTCCAGGAATGCACCGTAGTCTTCAATGTTTACAACTTTACCTTTCACTTTAGCACCTTCGGTGATAGTAGCTGGTAAAGTATCCCACGGATGCGGGGTCAGTTGTTTGTAGCCCAGGCTTATGCGACGTTTTTCGTCATCGAAGTCAAGCACAACAACGTTGATTTTCTGATCCATCTGCAGTACTTCGCTCGGATGGGAGATACGGCCCCAGCTGATATCTGTGATGTACAGTAAGCCGTCCAGACCACCCAGGTCGATGAATGCACCGAAGTCGGTGATATTTTTGATGGTACCTTCCAGGACCTGGCCTTTCTCCAGTTTGCTGATGATATCCACTCTCTGTTGTTCGATGTCGCTTTCGATGAGCGCTTTGTGGGAAACAACGGCGTTGCGGATGGTTTCGTTTACTTTCACCACCTTGAACTCCATAGTTTTGCCTACAAACTGGTCGTAATCGGTAACTGGTTTCACATCGATCTGTGAACCTGGTAAGAATGTTTCCATACCGTACACGTCTACGATCAAGCCGCCTTTGGTTTTGCTGGTAACAGTACCAGTAACCACTTCGCCTGTTTTGTAAACTTCCACGATTTTTTCCCATGCACGTTTCTGGCGAGCCTGTTTACGGCTCAGGTGCAGGTTACCATCGCGGTCTTCTTTTTCTACTACCAGCACTTCCACTTCATCACCGATCTTCAGACCTGGTAAATCACGGAATTCGTTCAGAGAAATCAAACCATCAGATTTGAAACCGATGTTGATCACTACGTCTGTGTTGGTTAAACCTACAACAGTACCAGTCAGCAGGCTGTTTTCTTCAAACACCTTGAATGTGCTGTCATAAGTCTGATCGTACTTTTCTTTTTCTTCTTTGCTGTAAGAAGAAACGTTACGCTTGTCAACGCTCCAATCGAAATCGTCGTGCGCAGTAGCTACTACAGGTGCCTTTGGTGTCGCTGTTTCAACCGCAGCTGCTGCTTGCGGAGCCTGTTGTTCAGCGTTTTGTTCGTTAGAAATGTTGTTTTCGCTCATAAAAAATTGAAAATTTTATCCGGAATACCCGGACACCCTGTTTTATGGGACGGCAAAAATACGAAAAAATCAGCGTTTATCCACATTTTTATTGAATAAAACCGCTGCCCGCTGTCGTATTGGGCGCTCTTTTCAGATATTTTTTAAATGTATTATTAAAAAATATACTACAACAAAAAATTCACCTGTGTAATCAGGCATTTTTTTTGCGCCGGGAACAACCAGAACGCGGATTAATTGTTGTAAACAGATGGAGGAAAGGTGATATTCATTTGCAGTAAACACCCTTATTTTCCTGCATTCAAAATGTTAATTACTATTATTAAATCCCGGATTTTATTTTAATTTGTGTATATGAACGGGACCTCATTTCAAACGGATATTCGCTATTGGCTCAGGCAAGGAAACACAGTCAACCATTTACTTTTCTGGAACATCATTATTTTCCTGGGATTAAATATTCTGCGTCTTATTGCTTTTCTGACCAGGCAGCCCGCTCCCTTTGACTGGACATATGAACAGCTGGCCATGAACGTGCCGCTGAGCGCCTTTATATTAAAACCATGGGGCCTCATTACCTACATGTTTACGCATGTAGGAATTTTCCATGTTTTGTTTAATATGATCAACCTTTACTGGTTTGGGAACCTCTTCCGGGATTTCCTCGGCAACAAACGGGTACTCCCCCTTTACCTCATGGGAGGTATTGCCGGCGGTTTACTGTACCTGCTGAGTGCCAGTCTTTTCCCGGGTTATGTGGGCACCACCATGGTAGGCGCTTCCGCCGCCATCATGTGTATACTCGTAGCCGCGGCTACCCTGATGCCTAATTTTGAGATCGGGCTGATGTTCCTGGGCAGCGTGAAATTGAAATGGCTGGCCCTGGCCCTGGTATTACTGGGACTGATCTCCATTCCCGATGGGAACATCGGCGGCCTGATATCACATATGGGTGGTACTTTACTTGGCTTCCTTTATGTTCGCATCCTGCAGGCAGGCACCGACCTTTGCCAACCGCTGATATGGCTGTTCGATTTCAATAGCCGCCGCCAGCAACGTCCCGCCAACCGCAAATTCAAACCTAAAAAATCACCCCTCAAAGTGGTAAAGAAGGCAGAAGACAGGGATCCTTCCCGCCTTGATCAACTGCTCGATAAAATCAACGAAAAAGGCTATCAAAGCCTGAGCGCAGAAGAAAAAGCCTGGTTAGACAAAGTGAGCAAAGAAAACTGATTAACTTTGTCCTTCAATTTTCTGTCATTTTAACTCATGAAAACATTTAACGTTCCGGTTATATATCGCAGTCCGCTGATCAGCGCCATTAAAAACCAGCGCAAACAGCAGGACCGCATGAAAAAGGATTTCACACCCACTGAGCTCGATTTTGGCCCGATCAAAATCAAGCTGGCCAGGCATTTCGGATTTTGCTATGGTGTGGAAAACGCGATAGAGATTGCCTTCAAAACAGTAGATGAAAACCCGGACAAACGCATCTTCCTGCTGAGCGAAATGATCCACAATCCGCATGTAAACAACGATTTGCTGGACCGTGGCGTACAGTTTATTATGGATACTGCCGGCCATCAGCTCGTTCCCTGGGAAAGCCTCCAGGCAGATGATATTGTGATTATACCTGCTTTCGGCACCACCCTGGAAACAGAACGTAAACTGGCCTCCCTGGGTATTGAACCACTGAAATACAACACTACCTGTCCTTTTGTGGAACGCGTATGGAACAAGGCTGATCAGATAGGCAAGAAAAACTATACTGTCATTGTACACGGCAAGCCCAAACATGAGGAAACCAGGGCTACCTTTTCCCATAGCCAGGCGGGCACACCTACAGTAGTAGTGAAGGATATCAAAGAAGCCGCGTTACTGGCGGAGTTTATCACCGGGCAGCGTGCACCGGAAGAATTCAATGACCTGTTTAAAGGACAATACTCCCCGGGCTTTAATCCGTCTACAGATCTTCAACGGGTAGGAGTAGTGAACCAGACAACCATGCTGGCAACAGAAACACAGGCTATTGCAGATTACATCCGGCAGGTAATGGTGACTCATTTCCAACTCACAGAGGCTACTGCCGGCGAAAGATTTGCCGATACCCGCGATACATTGTGCTATGCCACCAATGACAATCAGACGGCCGTTACCGGAATGTTACTGGAGCCCGCCGATCTGGCCATTGTGGTGGGTGGTTACAATAGTTCCAATACTTCTCACCTCGTAGAATTGTGTGAAGAAAAATTGCCCACCTATTTTATTTCATCTCCCGAAAAAATGCTTTCGGCCAACGCGATAGATCATTGGGATTTTCATCATTCACAGGAAATCAAGAGCCAGGAATTTTTACCGGATCAACCCACT
This sequence comes from Chitinophaga arvensicola, assembly GCF_900110835.1. GTDB lineage: Bacteria > Bacteroidota > Bacteroidia > Chitinophagales > Chitinophagaceae > Chitinophaga > Chitinophaga arvensicola. The sequence goes on along the minus strand of NZ_FOJG01000001.1, from coordinate 2,279,440 downwards.
GTTACGATATTGCTGACCAGTGGCGCATCCTGTCCGGACGCCCTCGTTGAAGGTGTCATCCGTCGCTTACTTTCCTTTTACCAGCTGGAGCATAAGGCAGATGAAATGGCTTTAATTGATTAAAATTCGCTATTCGTATATAACAGATTATAATATCGTATACACAAAAAAGACACCAATAAGGTGTCTTTTTTCTTTGGGGCTAATCACGCTAGTAATGCAGAGTATAAAATCTTTATATTGCGTTTATATTGAAATCGTAATTCAAAAGTAACCTATCTGAAATATGCCCGCAATAGCCAATTATTATATGGTAGGTTATTAATTATAACTGGCATAAAAACGAATAAAATCGGAGCAGGCCTCCTGTGAACCCACTGGAAATCACCGTTTAAAACTGCATTGCCTTCTTCAGAAACTCTGCTTTGCGTCTCCTGGACACTTCCACCTGGGTACCATCGCTCATCAGCGCAAAGCCGCCTTCACCCTGTATGTAGGACTGCATCTGCTGCATATTTATCAAGTGGGAATTATGTACCCGGAAGAAATCCACATCAGATAGCAACTCTTCAAACTCTTTCAGCGGACGGGATACCATCAGGTTCTTTTTATCGGTAAAGAAAATGCGGGTATAGTTACCGGTAGATTCACAACGCACGATATTCTGCACCGGCATAAACACCAGGCCATTGATCGTTGGCAGCGCTATCTTCTTATGGGTTTGCTGGAGTGTTTTCATATTCTGCAAAAACACTTCCATAGGAGAAATACCCAATTCTTTGGGGCGGTTTAATTTTTTCTCCCGGCATTTTTCCAGCGCCTCCTGCAGTTCCTTTATGCTGAAGGGTTTCAGCAGATAGTCCAGCGCATTGAACTTAATTGCCTTGAGTGCGTATTGCTCGTAAGCAGTGGTAAAAATGACGTCGAAGTATACCTTATCAAAGAGTTTCAATAACTCAAACCCGTTCTGGTAAGGCATTTCCACATCAAGAAATACCAGGTCCGGTTGTAACTCATCTACCAGTTCTTTTGCTTCCCTTACGCTTTTTGCCGTTCCAATCACCTGTACACCGGGGCATTTTTTTTCCAGCATTGTTTGCAGTGCATCAATGCAGTGTTGCTCATCATCGACGACGATAGCTTTTATTTCGCTCATACATGTAGCTTTTGTTAGCTGTCAGCTATCAGCTGTTTTATGGTTTATCGTTCCTTTAAAATATAAACTCAGCGGGCAAAACAATGGAGACTCTCGTACCTGTTGCTTTGCCGGATTCATCTTCCAGGTCGGTGATGGTCACCCTGGCCTCTTTGTTATTGATTTTCCGGATCAGGTCTATCCGGCCTTCTGTCACTTTCATACCTACTGAATTATGCAGGCGCCCTTTCTTTTCTTTGATCTCCATGGCCTTCTTTCTGCCAATGCCATTATCCGTGATAGTACATACCAGGCTTCTCTTATTTAATACGATTTCAATATCCAGTATTCCTTTTTCATCCGGGTGCTTATGCACCAATCCATGCCAGATGGCATTTTCCACATAGGGTTGTAATATCATAGGAGGTATCAGCACTTCATCATCATTGATATCTGCATCTATGAAAAAGCGGTATTCAAAGATACCGTTACAGCGCAATGATTCCAGGTCAAGATACAACCTGAGTGATTCCAGTTCTTTATTCAGTGTTACAAAAGTATGCTGGGTATTATCCAGGATGAGGCGCATGAGCCGGGAAAACTTGGTCAGATAATCAGATGCTTCTTCCTGGTTATTACTCCAGATATACCGGTGAATAGAACTGAGGGAATTAAAAATGAAATGCGGGTTCATCTGGGAGCGGAGTGAACGCAGTTCCAGCTGGAGTGTTTGTTTATTGGCCTGCAGATTACGGTGACGGATATAGAAAAATCCCCCTACAATAGCCATTAACAGGAAGGCTGCCAGGAAAAAAGTAACGACCACATTGCGCTTGGTACGGAGTGCTACCACCATTTTATCGTGCTCCAGGTTCCGGATGTGGTTATCCTTTCTGTCAACCTCGTAGATGGTTTGCATCTGTGCCAGCGCCATGGCCGATTTCTCATCCAGGATACTATCTTTATACAGCAGTGATTTATCGGTGGCTTCCAGTGATTTTTCAAAATCGCCGCTGGTCTTAAAATCGGCTGCCAGGGCTTTATAAGCGTCCATGAGCATGGATTTAAAACCCCAGAAAGTACTGATATCAATCGACTGCTGGATATATTCACGGGCTTCGGCGTGTCTGCCTTCCGCACCTAAAAGCTTCCCGATACTGAGATAGCTTTCTGCCACATGTACTTTATCTTCTACCTTATCATTTACCTCCAGGGCCTTCTGCAGGTATTCCATAGCGGCAGGATAATCTTTCTTTTCTTTATAGGCAGCACCGAGCGCATTGTAGCAGATAGCCATACCGATAGCCCGGTCCATTTTCTGGTTCATCACCAGTGAACGTTTGTAATATTGAATGGCCAGGTCGAGTTTGTTCTGTCCCTGGTAGGCATATCCCAGGTTACCCAGGTTAATGGCCACGCCCAGCTCATTATTGCTTTTTTCTTCCAGCTCCAGTGCACGGCTGAAATGATTGATGGCGTCGTCATATTTTTCTGTTGTCAGCTGGATGTTCCCGATACTGTTGGTGGCCACGCAGATATTCCGGACATCATTAATGCTTTCTGCGAGGGTAAGTGCTTTTACGTGATAGTCGAAGGCTTTCTGCAATTTGTCCTGCCGCCGGCAATCAACGCCTGCGTTATTCAGCGAGAAGGCGATGAGCAGTGTATCCTTCGCTTCTTCAGCGGCCTTGAGGGCTTTCTCATGAAAGTCTTCTGCAATGATGTAGAGTGATTTATTTCGCTTGCTGGTGCCGATTTCATTGTAAATCAATGAAATTCCTTTAGGGTATCTGATCTGCTGTGCTATGGTGAGTGCTTCCTGCCAAAAGAGATTTTCGCCTTTACGGGATTCAAAAAAGCGGCTGTTTGCCCTGCCTTTATTTAGCAGCAACGACACTTTTCCCGTATCTGCCGGTAGTTGGTGAATAGAATCGAGCAGCCGGTATACACGCAGTGAATCCTGGGCTATCGCCGCAAGACAGGCTCCCAACAGGAGCAAGCATAAAAAACATACACCTTTTATAGACATTGGCTGGTCTGTGTGACTACACAATTTAAAAAAAGAATTACGAATAACGTGTAGCGATTTGAAGATAACGGAGTAAATGGACACTCAGCTGGCAAACCGGCTTCACCTGACAATCAAAAAGTTAAAAAAAGCGAAAGGGCGAAAGAATTCGCCCCTTCTTCCTATTAACCGAATACACCTACTGAAAATATGGAACGGCCATGGCGTGCCACGCCATCCCACATTACCTTAAATGTCTGCTGGTAGCGGTTATACCCACACAGACTGAATTTTATATTATATTGATATTATAATCGGTTAATAGCAAAGGGTCCTTGTGGATATAGCTAGGATAAGACCTTTCTTTCCGAAAGCACGATATATGATAACGCGTCTTACGCAACTATTCTTCTTGTCTTATTCACTCTAATCAACGGCACAGCGACTTCAGTCCATACAAAAATTACCTAAGCAGTATTTTTCAGGGAGGATCAGGTTGGGATGCACAAAATGCCCATAAAAAATGGCGCCATTTGGCATTCAATTAAAATTCTGTTGGAAATTTCTGAGGATGTGGAAAAATTATCGGGTTGGTGACTAACCAGTCACATAACAAATGTATAAAAGAGTTTTAATAAAAGAAAATAATATTTTATGAGGAATGCGCCATGATCGCATCTTCTACCCACTGCATGACAAGTTGAAGCTGGTCTTCAAGATTCAAGTGGCTGTTATCCAGGATGATAGCATCATCTGCCTTCCGTAATGGGCTGATTTCACGGTTGGCATCTATATAATCTCTCAGTTCGAGGTTCTGTTTTACTTCTTCCAGGGTAATGTTCCTGTTTTTCTCATATATCTCTTTAAACCTGCGCTGAACACGGATCGCGATTTCAGCGGTCATAAAGATCTTCAGTTCTGCATGTGGGAAAACCACCGTACCGATATCGCGGCCATCCATCACAATGCCTTTGCGGGCGCCCATTTTCTTTTGCTGCGCCACGGCCAGGTCGCGTACCTCTTTCACTGCAGCCACCTCGCTTACCTTTTCAGCCACCACCATTTCGCGGATCAGGTGTTCCACATTTTCGTTATTGAGGTACATTTCACTGAGCCCGGTGAGGGAATTAGGCACAAAATCCAGGTGTACATCCCTTAATGCAGCCGCCACCGCTTCATGTGACTGCCAGTCGATGCGGTTTTGAATAAAATAAAGGGTAATCGCACGATACATCGCACCGCTGTCTATATAAGTATAGTTCAGCTTCTTAGCCAATTGCTTTGCTAAGGTGCTTTTGCCACATGAAGAGTAGCCATCTATCGTGATGATTATTTTTTTCAAAACTAGCTGTTTAAATGAATCGTCTATAGGGAAGAACGCTACAAAATTGGGGCAAATCTCCGAGAAAATCAAAACAAAAGGGTTGGAATTTCCGATAGGGGGAAATTCCAACCTTTTTATTGTGCCACTACTACCTTACAGGTGTAGGCCACTTTCATTGTTTCTTTATGGTAAATCACCAGGAAGTACATACCAGCAGGGAGATCTGACATGTTTACGTCTGCATCTTTTTTCACTTCATAAGAACGCATTACCTGGCTCCAGGTATCGCGGAGTTGTATGAGCATATCTCCACGGAGACCACGTATTTTGACTTTAAAATGACCATTATTCGGGTTCGGGAATACGTTGATCTGAACGAATGGCGGCACTGCACGGACTTCAGAATAAACAATTTTGCCGTTTTTGCCCACTGCCTTAATACGATAATAGGTCCAATCGTCGTAATCATTTACATCCGGGTAGGTATAACTGAATGGCGTACTGCTATTACCATTGATGGCTTTAGTAGGCAGGATACCTATTTTTACGAATCCTTCTTCTCTTTCGTAGCGGCGTTCAATTTCAAACCGGGCATTATAAATTTCCCGGCTGGTGGTCCAGTCCAGCTGTACCACGGTAGGAGTAATGCGATATGCCTCAAAGCTGAGGAACATGACAGGTTTAGCCGATCCAATCAATGCGGTTTTTGCAAAATATTCGCTGCCACCGAGATCGTTGAAATGGCGCAGGTGCATAGTAGCCGGCTGATTCATGGCAGTAGTGCTCAAGGTACCCGCCAACGGCTTGTTTGGAATAGTCTGCATAAAATCCCATACACCGCTTACAAAGCGGGTAATGAAACTGCTATCGCGGGAAGTAGCATAAGCCGGCAGTTCACTGACATCCATATGCTGGAGAATCACATCTACTTCTCCCCCACTATTATCTGCCCGGCGAATATTCCAGGATTTATTTACAAAGCTGTCAGGATAGGAAGTACCGCCTGCAGCTACTGTGAAAACGCTGTCGTAGGTGCGGGCGCCGATCATATCCTTTGCGCCGGTAATCAGCACCGCCGCAGGAGAATAACTGTCATCATCCGTTCCTATCGGGTATACTACTTTCCCATCGGCATTACTGATGGCGGCACGATATAATAATCCACCAGCGATTCCTTTGCCGGTCACCACATAACGGCCATCGTTGTAGCCGGTAATGCTACCGGGATTTTTTTCACCTACCTGCAGGTTCCAGCCATTGAGATAGATCCGGCCATTTGCAAAATGCAGGTTGTTGCGGATCTTCAGATCGCTGAGATCATCCAGCAATAAACCGGCAGGATTATTCAGTTGTAAGTTCGGAAAACTGGCGCCTGTGCGTGAAATGAAGCTATAAGCACCAAATACTTTTTGTTGCGTATTACCTGAGAAAAGAAAAGTACCGCCGGTACCGGAGATGCCATCCGCACTTTCATCCGGAAGCGTAGCACCGTTACCGTTAGTCCATAGTTTACTGAGGAAATAAAAGGTAGTATTTGGATTGGAACCGAGGATACCGTTGTTGGTCATATCAGCGAAGATGCCTACGTTGGTATTACCGGCGAGCCATACGGTAGCGCCGGCAGGGATGTAGACCCCTTGCTGGGCGGAGGCTCCGCCAGCAAAAGAAATCAGTAGCCATATGATGCAGTATATTTTTCTCATTTAATGATTACTGAATGATGGTAATATCCCAGGAGATAGCATTGAATGTACTATTTGTAGCCGTACCCGTGTTATATACCTGTACCGTAATGGTATTTGCAGCTCTGATACTGGCAGCCCCGATCATAAATACATTGGTTGTGGGATCAGTGCGTGGGGAAACAGTGACTACACCATTTACTTTGGCTCCTGTGTAAGGGATTACAATAAATCCGATGCCCTTAGCAACTGATTTTGATGTATTGGTAGCAACATCTTTGATAAGGCTGTTAAACACATCCCCATCAGTACCAAGTTTCACAGTACCATTAACGTCAAGATTAGCAGTTGGCGTATTTGTTTTAATCCCCAGTCTTTTATTAGTCTTATCCCAGAAAAAATTAGCGTAGTCCTGTGTTACTTCCGAAGTAGCATCTGAAGTCATACTGGCATATAGTATACCGCCGTTATCAAATATATTATCACCAGCGGTTGTCACTACTTTATACCACCCATTTCCAGCATTCGTTGTGAGTGGTATTCCTCCACCCCATTCCTTCATGGCGAGTGTATTTTTATCGAAATAAAGATGTGTGGTATATTGGTTACCTCCGCTTGAATTCTGGAAAGCCAAAACACTCCATGCGGCAGCTCCTGTGGGTCCCGTATTAGGACCGTTTGATACTTTGCCGGAACCTTTCCAGATTTTCATTCTGAACAAAGGATCTGTAGAAGTAGCTCCACTGATGTCGTCAGTAGGGGCTGGTATATCTCCATAGGAGGTACCACCGGTGATATCTTCTGCTGGTACAAAGGTGGACGAGGCCTGGTTCCACTTTAACACCTGTCCGTCTGCAGGATTCAAAGGGCTCGCAATCGCTTTCCCCTGCAACTGGCTGGCATTCCAGATCGCATCTCCTTTTTTTACCGCCACGGTACCGGCGGTAGTGGTAAAATCCAACGTGGTGGCGTCGAGATTTACGTTGCTGATATCACCGTTGTTATCACGTCCTAATATTTTTGTAGTGGCTGTACCAATGTTACCGGTCAACCGCATGGTACCGCCTACTGTTAATTTTGGTGTAGCGTTATTCCAGCTGAGGCCGGCGTTATTAACAGATATTAGTCCACCTGAACCTGTAAAGGGAATAGAGCCTGCTGCTCCCAGACCTGTCACAGTAAGTGTGGTACCTATCACACCGGCACCGGATATATTAAAGTTTGAAGTTGCTTGCGTTGTTGTTGTGTTCTTGATATAAGAACCGGAAAGATCTGGCAGATCAGTAACCTCTAATGCACGGAAAGTAGGTGTGGTCAGGCCTCCGCTGATTGGGCCAACCAAAACGGCCTTGGCCGCCTGTGGATTCAGGCTTGCGGCCAATGTGCCACTTGTAGTAACCGGTGATCCTGATACCGTGAAAATACCTGGCATTGTCAATCCTACCGAAGTCACCGTTCCGGTACCGGTAGCGCCGTTCTTCGCGATCCATTTTGTACCATCATACGTAAGCACCTGGTTAGTGGTGGGTGCCACGGTGAAATCAATATCTATACTCTTTAATTTATTGGCATTCCACGAGGCGGTACCATTTGCCACGTTCAACTGGCCAGCAGTGATGGACATGTTACCGTCCAGCGTAAGTGAAGCGATATCTCCATTTACATCTTTCCCTAATAATTTTGTAGGCGTACTAACGTCATCGGTTACACGCAATGATTTTGTATACAATCCTTCGGTGAAGGTTTTAAGACCTTTGAATGATTGTGCGCCCAGGTTCATGAAACCCGCAGCGGTAGTAGTGGCATCAGGGATGGTCAGTTTATGGGTACCTGCTGTAGTGTTGAAGCCGAAAGTACCGGCTGTATTTACAGCAGTTATATTCTGTACGGCAGCAGCATCTCCGTTAATGGTTTTGACAGCGCCATCAGCAATGAGTTTATTCCAGTAATTATTGGCCCGGACACGGAATGTGTTGTCAGACTCCAGGTAAATAATCATCCCGTTTACCGGTGAAACGATCTGGTTACTATCGGCGATGCGGGTAATCAGGAGCGCCTGCTTTTTGCTTTCCAGTTCGAGAATAGCAGATTGTTTTGTTAGAGAAGGATTAGTTCCCAGCTTCAATTGCTGTGCTTTCAGCTGCTGATTACCTAAGCAAAACAGCACTGCAGCACATACTTTTACAAGCCCTTGCAGCTTCATACAACAACATTTTAGGAATGTACCCAGAGAGGAAATAGAACGGCTATGTGTTGACTACATAGCCGTTCTGAGTATGATGTGAGATTATTTCTTGATCACGTACCAGTTTGTACCATTTGACTGAATAGTGTAGAAAGTCCAGTCGTTGTAGATGGCGAGTTGTGTACCACCTTCCACTGTACCACCAGCAGAAGTGATTTTCACGTCGTTATCGATATTGGTATCGTCGGTAGCGCCGGCAGCGGGTATTTTCTTCACGGTATAGATACGGCCGGTGCAGGTGGTGGCAGCTGGCAATACTACGGTGCATGCACCATTAACACTTACCAGGATAGTGTTGTCGGTTTCTTTTACAGTATAAGATCCGGCAGTACTTAAAGTAGTAATAGTCATGGCCAGAGAACCTGCTACCTGTAAAGTAGAAGTAGCTGCGTTTGTGGTATCACCAATACTTACATTTTTCTGGATAGATACTTCATTACCAAATTTCTTGGCGCCGGCAAAACTCTGTTTGTCGTTGCTCATCAAACCACCAGGAGTAGTAGGTGCAGCAATAGGTATGCTGATGGTTACTTTATTTGATGCGTCTTTTGCAACAGCGAGATCCAGTCCTGCGTGGTCAGTAGCAAAGGTCAGATCTGTAAAGGCAGAGGAGGAAAGAGCCCTCTTCACTACAGTACCCGTTGTTCCCTGACGTAACAGTACCACGTTATCTGTTGCAGCGCCATCAGCAATATTGGTCAGCGTTAAATTGTTGTCGAGTAATGTATTCCCTTTTACCTGCAGATCTTTTGCGAGGGTAGCTTTTTCCGCTACATCCAGTGTGTTGGCCAGTTTGGTTGCACCAGTTACATCCAATGTGCCTGCCAGGCCGGTAGTACCTGCCACAGTGAGGTTACCGCCGGCTCCTGCTACATCGAATTTGCCTGTTACACGGGAATCACCTGTGATAGTGGCGCCGCCAGTAGTTACAATCACCCCTGTTCCGAAAGTACCTTTCTTGGTGATGCTGAGGTCTTCATTACCGGTGATAGTATTCAGGAATGTTTTCAGGCCATTGAATTCCTGTGCCACAGTGGAAACAGCACCAGGATTAGTCGCATCTGCGGGGTGCAGGGTAAGTAATGCGTTTGTACCGGTGTTATCGTACGACAAGCCTTTTGCGTTGCTGGCAGTAGCGAAAGTATTGATCTGTAAGTCAACTGCTTTTTTAAACTTGTTGAAATCAGCTGAGCTGAGCAAACCGTATCCTACAGTACCGGTACCGTCCTGGGTTGCGATAGTCAATACATGCGTATCTGTGCCGCTGGTGGAAAACTTATAGTCATTAGCATTACCTCCGGCTGTTGCAGCGGCGCCAGTGGTTAGTTTCTGCTTGGTGGCTGTCAACCCGTTCAGTTCATTGATCGCATTGGAAAAAGCAGATTCAGAGATAGTGCGGTAGCTGATTTTTCCATCGGTTTTATCAACCATTACCACGTCTACTCCTGTAGTGAGGTCCAACTTTTTCAGGAAAGTGTAACCGTCTTTCACCACAATTCCTTCTACATTGTTAGCGCGGATAGAAAAGGGGATGGAATTGGTCGTTCCGATGAAGTCGGCAGATGTGGCAGCATTACCTTTCATACTCCAGGTGCTGGCCACGTCTGAGGAATTGGCCATTTTTTCCCAGTAACCATGGTTTCTTACATAGAATCCTTCGGCGCCGGCTTTCTTCAGGAAAATAACCATCCCATTGGGAGGTGTTAATCCGTTTATGTCCAGGGTATCCAGCAAACGGGGAAGGAGTAAACCTTGTTTATCTGCGTCCAGGTCCAGGATGGCCGACTTTTCGATTGTGGTAGGATTTTTACCTACTTTCAGCTGTGCATTGGCCTGGGAGGCAATAAAGCCTGCACCGCCAATCAACATAACGCGTACGACACTGCGTAAAGATGATTTCATAGAAATAGGGATAAATAGTTAATATCAAGTACACCTCCGGTACTACTGTTTACCGGTGTGAAAGGAATAAGGATAAATAGTAAATCGATCGAGCTTCAGGAATTAATCAAGTTTGCCTATTCGGTTAATAGCAAAATATTATTATTATTTAGTACAGATAATATGATAAACATCATACTAAATACATAGTGCAAATATGACATATTATATCTTTTTAAAAAATGACATGATCATACCATTTTTAACTTGATAACTATACTTATGCAGTGTATAAAATAACCATATATGGGTATGCGGGAGAATTACCAGGTAGGAAAGAAACAGGAGAAAGCCTGTGGGGGATGGATTTTGGGGGATAAAGCGGTACAAGCTGTGCGGTTAACATGAAGATGTTATAACATATGATGAAACAAAGAGCCCGTCAGCGTTTATGCTGACGGGCTCTTTGTTTATGTTATTACAACGTAATTACTTACGCTTCTGATTTCTCTGATTTGCTCTTGGAAGAGTTATTCTTCAGGGTGAAGATCAGTTTCTGGTTTTCCTTATCCAGGTCCGCTACGAGTACATCGCCATCATGAATGTTCATGTTGAGGATTTCTTCTGCCAAAGGATCTTCCAGGTATTTCTGGATGGCCCTGTGCAGCGGTCTTGCACCGAACTGCTGATCGTAACCTTTATCTGCCAGGAAGCCTTTCGCTTCGTCTGTCAGTTCCAGGCTGAATCCGAGGTTGTTGAGACGTTTCAATACACTCTTCATCGTGATATCGATAATGGTGTAGATGTGCTCTTTCGCCAGGGAGTTAAAGATGATCACGTCGTCGATCCTGTTCAGGAATTCAGGAGAGAAGGTACGTTTCAGTGCTTTTTCGATCACTGATTTGGTGTTCTCTTCTTCGTTTACGGCTCTGGTGGTGGTAGTGAAACCTACACCGGCACCGAAATCTTTCAACTGACGGGCTCCGATATTGGAGGTCATGATGATGAGGGTATTTTTGAAATCCACTTTACGGCCAAGGCCATCAGTGAGGATACCATCATCCAATACCTGCAACAGGAGGTTATAAATATCCGGATGTGCTTTTTCAATTTCATCCAGGAGGATCACGGAGTACGGTTTGCGGCGAACCTTTTCAGTCAGCTGACCACCTTCTTCGTATCCAACATATCCCGGAGGCGCTCCGATGAGGCGGCTAACAGAGAATTTCTCCATGTATTCACTCATATCGATGCGGATTAAAGCTTCGTCAGAGTCGAACATATAGCGGGCCAGTGATTTGGCGAGCTCTGTTTTACCAACCCCGGTAGGACCGAGGAATATAAAGGTACCGATCGGTTTTTTAGGATCTTTCAGACCTACGCGGTTACGCTGAATGGCTTTGGTGACTTTGCTGATGGCTTCGTCCTGTCCAACCACGGCACCTTTGAGGTCTTCACCCATGCGACGGAGTTTTTCAGTTTCGGCCTGTACCATCCTTTTTACAGGGATACCGGTCATCATGCTTACAACTTCCGCGATGGCTTCTTCATCGATCGGGTAGCGTTTGTGCTTCACTTCTTCTTCCCACATGGCTTTAGCGCGTTCCAGGTCTTCTCCCAGTTTCTTTTCCGTATCGCGTAAAGCAGCGGCTTCTTCGAAGCGTTGGCTTTTTACTACTTTATTTTTTTCCTGTTTAATATCTTCTATCTGTTTTTCCAGATCGAGGATATTCTGCGGCACATTGATGTTTTTCAGGTGCACCCTTGCGCCTACTTCATCGAGTACGTCAATCGCCTTGTCTGGCAGAAGACGGTCGGTCATGTAGCGGTCGCTGAGTTTCACACAGGCATCAATCGCTGCATCAGTATAGCTTACGTTATGGTATTCTTCATAACGCGGCTTGATGTTGTTGAGGATCTGAATGGTTTCATCCACGGTAGGTGGTTCCACCATTACTTTCTGGAAACGACGGTCGAGTGCGCCATCTTTCTCGATGTACATACGGTACTCGTCGAGGGTAGAAGCGCCAATGCATTGGAGTTCTCCCCTGGCCAGTGCCGGTTTAAAGATGTTGGAAGCGTCCAGCGAACCGGAAGCACCTCCAGCGCCAACGATTGTATGAATTTCATCGATAAACAGGATCACATCCCTGTTTTTTTCGAGTTCGTTCATGATGGCCTTCATCCTTTCTTCAAACTGGCCACGGTATTTGGTACCGGCCACCAGGGCGGCGAGGTCGAGGCTTACCACGCGCTTGTCGAAAAGCACGCGGGAAACTTTACGCTGCACGATACGCAGCGCCAAACCTTCCACGATGGCGGTTTTACCCACACCGGGTTCACCAATAAGGATCGGATTGTTCTTTTTACGGCGCGAAAGGATCTGCGAAACTCGCTCAATTTCCTGCTCGCGGCCAACAATCGGGTCTAAGCTGCCACTCTCGGCCAGCTTGGTAATATCTCTACCAAAGTTATCCAGTACGGGCGTCTTGGATTTGGTATTTGTCTGTTTGGCTTTGGATGCGTAACTCTTTCTTTCGTCCTCAAACTCTTCCTCGCCCGGATCATCAAACTCTGATTTAGGGTCCGCAGATTTTACAAAGCCCAGTTCGTTTTTAAAAGTATCGTAGTCCACGTCAAATTGTTGTAAGATTTGTGTACAAACGTTTTCCTTATTCTTGAGTATAGAAAGCATGAGGTGTTCCGTTTCCACCGTAGCGCTTTTAAGTGCTTTGGCTTCCAATACGGTAACCCGTATAACTTTCTCTGCCTGTCTGGTAAGCGGGAGGCTATTGATGTTAGCGATGTTCTTTCCGGTCTTATCTTTAACAGCCAGCTCTACTTCCTTGCGTAACTCATACAGATCTACGTTCAAAGCCTGCAGAATCTTTACGGCCGTGCCTTCGCCTTCTCGAATAATACCTAACAGCAGGTGTTCAGTACCTATGAAGTCATTTCCCAGGCGTAAAGCTTCCTCTCTGCTGAACGAAATGATCTCCTTAACTTGCGGTGAAAAATTCTGGTCCATTGTGAGATTATTAAATTATCAAAAACCCTTACGGGGGCTTGCTTATACAATAATAACGAATAATTCTGACTTACGATTATCACGCTTTGCGTCGAAATGAAGTTATTCCTTTTTTAAACTTAAACAACTTACACTTTAATAGTATAAGAATTATTTTTGCGTTGATGCGGGTACGTTCGTTTAAAAATATCTACGAAGAAAAAGAGGTTTCTGTTTCGATCTCTTGCGGTTATATTTTATAGGCGGGTTCCCTCTGTTCAAAATTTATTTTTACTAAATGTATAAAACAACGTCCAACGCATGAAATTCAAAATTGATACCAAAGAAAAAATAGTCGTTTTTTGTCCGGAAGAAGTCGCCCTGGATGCTAATTTGTCAGATGATTTCATCGCCACTGCAACCTCATTGCCGGAACTGGAAGGACGCAATCTCATACTGGATATGACATTGGTACAAAAAATCGATGCAACGGGCGTGGAAGCCATTTTAACAGTGTATCAACGTATGTATGACAATAATTTCTCCTGCGCTGTTACCGGCCTTAACAACACTTTAACAGCCGAACTGAAGGCGGCGGGAGATGAAATGCTCAATCTTGCACCAACAATGGCGGAGGCAATAGACCTCGTCATGATGGAAGAGCTGGAAAGGGAATTACTGGATGGATTGGAGTAAGCAAGGAGTGGCTGCAGTATTTTTGCACTCCCACGTTAGGGTGATGTATACAAAACCGGCCACAGCACTATAAAAGCAAATTACATGTTCGCAGTCACAATATTAGGTAACAATTCCGCTATCCCCACGCTGGACAGGCACCCCACCGCCCAGGTAGTTACCTGCAATGAGCAGTTGCTGCTGGTAGATTGCGGCGAAGGCACACAATTACAAATAGCGAAGTACCGGATCAAACGCAGTAAACTGAGGTATATTTTCATCAGCCACCTTCACGGAGATCATTATTTCGGTTTAATAGGCTTGTTGAACACGCTCAGCCTCATGGGCCGTACAGACCCGATCAGCGTGTATGCGCCACCGGAGCTGGAACAAATTATTCAATTACAACTGGATTGTTCCGGTACGGTTTTGAAATTTGAGTTATCCTTTGTTCCCCTTCAACCGGGTTATAGCGGTATTATATTGGAAGATAAAGACTTAAGGGTCAGCTGTTTTCCTACGCAGCACCGTATTTCGTGTTTTGGTTTTTCTTTTGAGATGCAAAAGCGCAAACGCAAGCTGATCCCCGATCAGGCCCGGGCTTACGAGATTCCTGCTGCATACTTCAGCAAATTGCAGGATGGCGCGGATTATCTGCGGAAAGATGGCACCCTGGTAAAAAACGACTGGGTAACGGTAGCACCCGCGCCCGGAAAGCGGTATGTATATTGTGCCGACACGCTTTATGATCCTGCGTTGTTGCCATGGCTCAAGGATGCAGACATGATGTATCATGAAACTACCTATCTGCATGATTTACAGGAACGCGCAGCAGAACGTTATCACAGCACGTCGGTACAGGCAGCCTCACTGGCAGCGGCGGCGGCAGTAAAAACATTGCTGATCGGACATTTTTCTTCGAAATACACTGAATTACAGCCTTTCCTGGATGAATCCAGGCCTGTTTTTCCTAATACGGAGATTGGAACAGAGGGTGTCACCTATATTGTTTAATCTCCCGGGCTTCCCCAAAACGCAAAATGCAGCAGTGCTCCCGGGAACACTGCTGCATTTTTATGTTAAGTTTAACTGTTAGTAGTTATTCAGGTAGGCGTTTATTTTGCCATACAGTCCATCTGTAACAGGCATTACAGGCAGGCGGAAACTATTTTCCACGATTCCTGCATGATGCAGGAATGCCTTAATACCAGCCGGATTGTTCTCAGAGAACATCAGGTCAAATCCTTCCAGCATTTTGTTATTGAGGATACGTGCAGCCGGATAATCGTTTACCAGCGCGGCATGTACCATGCTGGAGAAATCAGCCGCAAAATAATTGGCAGCTACGGAAATTACACCATCCATACCACAGGCCAGTTGCGCCAGTGCCAGACCATCGTCACCGCTGATCACCAGGAAATCCTTTGGTTTATCGCGGATAATCTGCATACACTGCATCATATCGCCGGAAGCTTCCTTCATCGCAATGATGTTTTCCACTTCATGCGCCAGGCGCAAAGTGGTTTCAGCTGTCATGTTACGGCCGGTACGACCAGGAACATTGTACAGAATAATTGGTTTAGGGGAAGCAGCAGCAATGGTTTTGTAGTGCTGATAAATTCCCTCCTGGGTAGGCTTGCTATAATATGGCGCTACGCTGAGCACTGCTGCCGCTTCATCCAGCGGGCATTGTTCCAGACGTTTCACCACATCCCGTGTGTTATAATCGCCAACACCAATCACTACCGGCACCCGCTTCGACACCTTTTCGAAAGTGAATTTTATCAAATCCAGCTTTTCATCTGCAGAAAGAGTAGGAGTTTCACCAGTTGTGCCTAAAGACACAACATAGTTCACGCCGCCATCGATCACGTAGTTGATCAACTTTTCCAAAGCATTCCAATCTATGCTTTCATCTGCTTTAAAGGGTGTTACCAATGCCACCCCGGTGCCTTTTAGTTGTTCCATATTGCGTTTACGGGAAAATAAAAATTTCGAATTCCGAAGGCCGAAATTCGAAATTTTTATTGTTATCTCTAAATATTTTTTTATTTCTCTTCGTAGAAGCCCATGCGGGAGAACTTATCGATACGTTGTTCTATGCGAGTTTCCGGATCAATTTTCTTCAATTCTGCCAGTGTTTCCTTGATGCGGACCTTTAACAGATGGGCCATTTCATCAGGATTTACGTGTGCGCCACCGAGTGGTTCACGAACAATTCCGTCTACCAGACCAAACTGGCTCATATAATCCGAGGTCAGTTTCAGCTCTTCAGCAGCTTTCTCTTTGAAATTCCAGCTTCTCCACAGAATAGTAGAGCAGTTTTCCGGAGAAATTACGGTATACCAGCTATTTTCCAGCATAAATACGCGATCACCGATACCAATGCCCAACGCACCGCCGGAGGCACCCTCCCCTATGATGATACAGATGACGGGGACACGCAGTTTTACCATTTCAAAGAGATTGCGGGCAATCGCTTCTGCCTGGCCTCTTTCCTCTGCTTCCAGACCGGGATAAGCTCCGGGCGTATCGATCAGTGTAACAATAGGCTTGTTAAACCTTTCGGCCAGTTTCATCAGGCGCAGGGCCTTACGGTAACCTTCCGGATTGGCCATACCAAAGTTCCTGAGCTGGCGCATTTTGGTGTTTACCCCCTTTTGCTGACCGATAAACATGACTGTTTCGCCATCGAGGTCGGCAAAACCGCCTACCATGGCCTTATCGTCTTTTACATTCCGGTCGCCATGCAGTTCCGTAAAGTTGGTGCACATTTTTTCGATATACGCCAGAGTATAGGGCCTATCCGGATGACGGCTCAGCTGTACACGCTGCCAGGCGGTGAGTTTGGTGTAGATATTCTGCCGGGTATCAGCAATTTTCTGCTCATACTCGCTTACAGTAGCGGATACATCTACGCCTGATTTTTCACCATTTTCCTTCAGCTTATCCAGCTGCTCATATAAGTCAGCGATAGGTTTCTCGAAATCCAGGAATTGCATAATTTGATTAAATTGGTTAAAGATCGGCTGTAAAGATAACGCTGAAAATATTTTTTAAAAAAGATTTGCTTAATTGAAAACTTTGTTGCTATCTTTGCAATCCCAAAACGGAACAATACAACGAATTGGGAGACAAGTTCTTAGTAGCTTTTTGGAATGGATCGGTAGTTCAGTTGGTTAGAATGCCGCCCTGTCACGGCGGAGGTCGCGGGTTCGAGTCCCGTCCGGTCCGCAAAATCTCGAAGAAACCCGCGCTAGTCGCGGGTTTTCTGTTTTTAGCCTATCCCCATTAACATCTCCCTGGTAACATTATTTTTCTAAAATCAATTGGTTATGCTGGTTATCAATAGACCAGCGCCGGAATTTATTGAGAAAAGTTTTACCCAATAAAAAGCTGTCCGTCTCTTTAGAAGCACCAATAACAAGGTTATTCACAGTGAACTTCCCCACCTGGACATTGTTGATTTTGTATACATCACACAACAGTTCCTTGCCATTAGCAAGGTTATATGTTTGCTGTCCCAGGAAATCATTTTTTGAGACCAGTTTCAATTCCATCAATTTATTGATCAGCGTCTCTGACACCAGCATATCGGTAGCGCCACAATCCAGCATCCATACGTTTACCACCGGGCCTATTTTCACTTTCAGCTTCGTCATGCCACTAATGGTCACTACATCAACAGAATCAATTTTTTTGTTACCGGTTACATCCAGACTATCTGTTACTTTCCAGGCGGCGGTAGGAGATATTTTCTTATATGGATAACCACCGCAGCTATAGGCAATTTCATTAAACAACATGGAATTGGGGTCATTTATATCCTTGATGTTTTGCGCGTTTATTTTCCGTTTCGCCATAATAGATACCGCACAATTGCAATAAGCATTTATCCTGCTTTCATCCAGTGGTTCTTTTTTATTTTGACGGATATAAGCAGCCATGGAATCACGATAAGCCAGGATCTGAACAGGTGAGAAAAAAAGATTGGCATTGGAAGCTGCCTCGTAGCATTGATCAATACGCCGCTGAAGTACGGTATCCTCTTCAATCAGTTTAGCCAATGATAAAGTGGGATACAAACGCTCGTACTTCTTTATCTTCCCCATAGGAAAATACCGATCGATCGCCTCTACCTGGCAAGTGCAGATCTGAACGGCTTCTTTATTAGCAGCATCCGTTTTCATAGCTTTTATACAACGCCAGATCATCGTATTCTTATCCCATACATTATGTCCCTCTCTGGAATGAATATATTCAAAACCATTAGTAAACTGGGCAGATACATCAACAGCAATAAACAGCAGAATCAGGGTAAAAAAACGCATAAACGGTATTGAAGGATTAAAATACTAATTACTATTCCTGCCTTTTTACAGCATATGATATGGTTGGATCATTTGCAGGGGTATATTTTCAGATAACCAATTTCTTATAAAAATATACATGGGGCACTTATCACGTAATAATAAGTAACTTTTCTTTACATGACAAATCTATCCAGGTACATAATACCAGCCTCTCACCTATAAAGTCAGCTTTCACAGGTTTTTAAGTCCCCTTCTCTGGAAAATGTGTATTCATTCCCGATATAATGAAAGTATTTAAACGTGCCGTGGAAGGTACCTTATTCAACATTTCAACTGCTTTTTCATCATTTCTCTGAATATTTTTCGGTTTATTGAGGTAATTTCAAAAAAATAATCTATTTTATTAAATTTATTTCACCAATTACTTTTTTTTATTGATTTTCGTTACCTATTTATCCATTTCATTAGAAATATTCCAAAACACCAACCTAGTTTAAAACGTTAAGAAAAGCAACATGAAAACAGTTCTTCTATCTACCCAAAACGAATTGCTAACCAGAGAAAAAAATATTGCGCATGTAAAAGATGTATTTGCAGCGCAACTCGGAAGCGAATTATCACTCATAAAAGTAAGCGCCCCTTTATTTGTTAAATCAGGTACCGGCTTCAATGATGATCTGAATGGTATAGAGCGTCCCGTACGGTTTCGATTGAACGGCATCCCGGAGCCGGTTGAAATAGTGCACTCCCTTGCGAAATGGAAGCGTATGCGCCTGCATCAGCTGGGCATGGCCCCTGGCCAGGGTATTATTACCGATATGCGTGCCATCCGCCCCGATGAGGAAGTATCTCCCGTACATAGTTTCTATGTGGACCAATGGGATTGGGAGAAAGTTATCAGTCCGGAAAACCGTAACCTGCACTATCTGAAATATACTGTGAAACATATATACGCGGCGATCCAGGCTACCAACAGCATTGTAGGGGCCAGCATTGGAAAACCACTGCAACTGCCTTCCGATATACACTTTATTCATAGCGAGGAACTGCTGGGAAAATATCCGGCGCTTACTCCTAAAGAACGTGAAAATGCTATTGCAAAAGAATATGGCGCCGTATTTATTATGGGTATAGGTGGAGAATTAAGCAACCAGCAGATACATGATCATCGTGCACCTGATTATGACGACTGGAGTACTTCTAACGATGACGGATACACGGGGCTAAATGGCGATATTGTGCTGTGGAATCCGGTATTAAACAGCGCGTTGGAGATATCTTCTATGGGTATACGTGTTGATGCTACGGCCATGCAGCATCAGTTGAGGCTGAAAAAATGCACGGAACGTGCCGAGCTGGAATTTCACGCCAACATCCTGAACGAAACCTATCCTATTACTATGGGCGGCGGTATCGGGCAGTCAAGATTATGCATGTTTCTATTGCAACAGGCGCATATCGCCGATGTACAATCCAGTATCTGGTCTTAACAATAAAGCAGCAATGGTCGTATAGCGGTCCTACGCTATGCTACCATTGCTGCCCATATATCACGCTATCCAATTACGTTACTGCTTTTTCACATACGGTTACCGTTCACCTGCATAAAAGATGTTCAATTTTGTGATCTTATAAAACCAATTATATGGATTACAAAACCATCTCTAAAGAAACAATCGGTTTATTATACCAATCTCACGCAAGTATCAGAAAATCTGGTCTGGACAATAAATTAATTGCACTGGCGGAGCTGCGTGTATCGCAATTAAACGGATGCGCCTACTGCTGCAGCTTTCACAGCAAAGAGCTGAGGGAAATGGGAATTCCCCAGGATACACTGGACAAATTACCAGGCTGGAAACATGCTACTGCCTTTGATCATCTGCAGCAATTAGTACTGCGTTGGGCAGAAGCCATCACATTCATGAATGATCAGCTGCACCTGATACGTGAAGAGCTGGAGAAAGTATTTACACCAAAAGAAGTAGTGGACCTGACCACAAGTATTTCCCTGATGAATGCACTCAACCGCCTCCGTATTACGCTGGGAGAAAAAGATTAAACATTCCTCTATTGTTCAAAATATGCGGTTGTTTCTGCTATTACTGCCTCCATCAGATCAGCCGCCTTTGTATGCTTTAGCACCGGCGCTATCTGGCCGCTCCAGAAATGGATCATATCCCATTTCTCCTGTTCGATAGCGGCTTTCCTCAAATGCGACATAAACTGGCTCTGTAAAGGGAACGGCAACAGGCTTTTTTCTTCATGCAACAATTCCCGTGCGATCCGGCTGCTGACTCCCCGGCCGGATCTTCCGGTAAATGCGCGGGACAAGGTAGTGTACTTTGCCGCATCCGAAAACAGCATTTGCCGGTGAATGCTGGTCGCGTTAGATTCTTCTGTCGCCAGGAACGCAGTACCTATCTGTACCCCATCCGCACCAAGCGCCAATGCCGCTACGACACCCTTCCCGTTGGCAATACCTCCTGCGGCTACTACCGGCGTTTTTACTTTTTCCCTGATCAGTTGAACCAACACAAAGGTACCAGTGAGGGATGATGCAGCCGGTGCAAGAAAAGACGGCCGGTGCCCGCCGGCTTCAAACCCGGAAGCAACAATCAGGTCTACTCCCGCCGACTCCAGTGCAAGGGCTTCGTCCAATGTAGTGGCAGCCCCGGCGGTGATAATACCAAGCCGGCGGCATTGTTCCAGTATCCCGGCTTCCGGGATTCCAAACACAAAGCTGAACACTGGCGGCCGCTGATGCAGGATCGCGTTTACCTGGTTTTCAAAGCGCGATTGAAATGGTACCGGCTTTGCGGGCAACGCTATTCCCAGTTCATCAAAATAGGGTCTGAATAAATCAGTTGCACGTTTAAACTGTTCCTCTGAAACAGTACCATCAGGCGCATCCGTATCCGATACCCACAGATTGATATTATAAGGTTTCTTCGTTGCCGACCTGATTTGCTGATCCAGTGTTATAATTTCTTCCGGGCTTAAAGTATAGGCGCCATAGCCGCCAAGCCCCCCCGCATTGGATACCGTAGCTACCAGCTTCACTGAAGACAGATTTCCGCCAAAGGGGCCTTGCAGAATAGGATATTCAATGCCCAGTATTGCTGAAGCTTTTGTTTTATACCACATCTTGTTGTTTGTTAGTTATAACCGGCTGAGTGTTTCCCTGGAAACACCCAGGTAAGCGGCAATGAGTTTTTTAGGAACCATGTTATAGAGTTCGGGATATAGTTTCAACAACTCCTCATATCTCTCCTTCACATTATTATTCATAAAAGATAATAACCGCTTCTGTGCCGCAACATATCCCTTGTTGGTTCTCCAACGAAAGAAATGTTCTATCGGGTGCAATTCCTTACAAAGTTTTTCCCGGTCACTGTTACTCAGACAAAGAATTTCTGCATCTGTAATACAATCCAGGTTTACAGTGGCTTTGGTACGATTATACAATGCGTTATAATCGGATACCCACCAGGTAGACATGGCAAACTGCAGGATGAACATTTTCAGGTCATCATTGATGAAAAAAGATTTCAGGCACCCGGAGATCACAAAGTATTCGTTATCTACAAGATCTCCTTCTGTAATAATAGCCTGCCCTTTTTTAAAACTTTGCGGTTTGAAATGCGAGCATACATAATCAAATTCCGCTTCATTCAGTACGGCTGTCTTTTCTATATGCGCCTTTAAAATATCTTTAGCTGCTATTGCCATATAAGCGGTATTTCAGAATATACTAAAGTTAAAGTTTTTCAGATAGAAAGTCCCGCACCAATCCCGTTATAATGGAAAATCCGCTTTAATGGCTACCGTTTTCCAGCGTTCCAGCGCTGCTGACATGACGGTCAACTTTTCCGTTGCTCTTCTATACGCATCTTCTCCAAGAAAAAGATGTAACGGCGGATCATCCGCTTCTGATAAGTCTATCAATATCGCCGCAGCGCGGTCAGGATCGCCCGGCTGCTTTCCATTAGCTGCAAGATAACGGTCACGGCTATCCTTCACCGCGTTGTAATCTTCACCGGTAACAGGAATCATTGCCAGTGAGTCCTGCGCCAGGAAACCGGTCCGGAAGCCCGAAGGTTCCACTACAGTTACATGGATACCAAACTCTTTAACATCCGATGCCAGCACTTCAGAGAAAGCTGCAATAGCTGCCTTTGTCGCGGCATAAACAGACCAGCCCGGAGCACCTGCAAAACCTGCCACAGAACCGATATTGATAATATACCCGGATCGTTGCCGACGCATAACCGGCAACACCTGTTTCACTACCCGCATAGCCGCCAGCACATTAATACCAAAGATGTTCCTGATATCCTGTTCTGTAGCATCTTCCAGTGTTCCCAACATACCATAGCCGGCATTATTTACTACTACGTCTATGCGACCAAATGCAGATAATGTTTGCTGAACAGATTCTTCCACACAATCCGGATTACTCAGATCCACCGATAGCGGCAGAAAGCGGTCGCTGTCTATCAATTCCACTGCCTGCCTCAACACATGCGCATTCCGGGAAGTGGCGGCAACGCGATCTCCTTTGCGCAGCAATTCTTTTACAAGCGTTAATCCCAAGCCCTGCGATGCACCGGTTATATACCACACTTTTGATGTATTCATGGCTTGCTGTTTTATTCGCTTATATCAGTGATCATCTTATTAACAATCATCCAGCGGTTATCAATTTTATGGAACGACAGGAATTCATCATAGTTGAATTCGTACATTTTCACCTGCACCCGTGCCACCGCAATCGAATTGATTACATCTACTGATATAATTGTGCCTTTAAAAGGTTGGCCACTGTCTTTTGGGCTTTGACGGTGAGCAACACCATCCAGGTATTGTTCCAGCGTTTTGGCATAAGGTTGTCCTTTTACATCTCCGAACAACAAAGTGCCGGGATGCAGGACCTTTCCCAGTAGCGAGATATTTCCCTCATAGATACCCTTGAAATAATCGTTTTCCAATACCTGCGTAATAGCCAACGAATCTTCCTGATGAGTTTTCATTTTTTGTAAGCTTTGTGCGTTTACAAGCAGCAACGCCGATGAAAAAAGAAAGGTCAATACAATTGTTTTCATATTAATTCAGATGATGTCCCGCACCCATACCGCCATCTACGTTGATGATAGCACCGCTGATAAACTGGCTGTTAGCTACGGTATACACCATTTGTGCTACATCTTCCACTTCACCTACCCTGTTTACCAGGTGGATTCCTGCACTTTGGTCTGCATTATCACCGTGCATGGGCGTGCGTATCACACCCGGCGCCACTGTATTCACCCTGATATTATGTTTGCCAAATTCTGCCGCCAGCTGTAGTGTGAGGGAGTGTATTGCACCCTTTGAGGCAATCGGTGCAGTAGCAGGAGCCCCGCCCAGTGCATGATATACCAGTGGTGTACCGATATTGATTACTACCCCATGGTGTTGTTTCAGCATCTGCGGAATGATGGCCTGCGTGGTAAAGTAAGTGCCTTTCAGGTTAGTATTTAAAAAGCGATCGAGATAGGCTTCGTCTACTTCCAGAAATGGTTTGGTTTCATAGATACCGGCATTATTTACCAATACATCTGCGGAGCCAAATCTTTTCAGGGCAATGGCCAGTAATTGTTCACCGGTACTTTTATCACTTACATTCCCTGCCACCATGGCCAGGTTGTCGCCTCCTCCAAGTTCATTGAATACCTGTTCCAGTTTTTCTGCGGTAGCAGAGTTAATAACCACGGAGTGCCCCTGCTCCAGAAAATGACGGGCTATTTCTTTTCCGATGCCAGATGAGGCGCCGGTTACAATGATGGTTTGCTTTTTCATGATGTTATTTCTTTTCTGCAGTAATACCTTTTTCTCTCAATACGGACACCTGTTCTCCGGCATATCCCCAATCATCCAGTTCTATTTCCTGTATGACTACATGTGTCAGCTGAGGATCTTTGTTTAATACGCGGGTGATCAGATCTGTTACTCCTTTTATCAGGTCTTGCTTTTGTTCCCTGGTAACGCCTTCACGGGTTACTTCAATTTTAATGTATGGCATGACACTTTTTTTGTACCAAAGATGGCTTATGCTACTTTAGCGGTGATACTTACATTCAATTCAAAGTCATTGTAGATCAGGGTATCGCCCAGATCTTTGAAGAAGTTACCGGAGCGGAATTTTATGCCATACCTCGTGCGGTCAATGATCAGTTTGCCTGTAGCCGTGAGCAGATCTCCATTTGCCTGTACATCAGCATCAAAGCCTACAGGATGTGTAATACCTTTAATGGTGAGATCGCCTTCCACACGATTGGCAGCAACGGAAGTAATTTGAAGCGTTGCTTCAGGATATTTATCGATCGAGAAAAAATCATCAGAGGCGAGGTGACCGGCAAACTGTGCATTGGTAGCTGGATCTGTAACATCCAGGATTTTGATGGAAGTGGTATCGATAATAAATTTACCGCCGGTCAGTTTACCTTCATTCAAAATAATTTCACCTGCTTTGATGGCGATGGTGCCATTATGTGCACCGGTTACTTTTTTACCCACCCAATCGATATTACTCTGGGTGCTTACGATATCGAATTTTTGATAGCTCATTGTATTTGTTTTTGAATCTATCACAAATGTCGACTGTAATTTCCAGGTAGCTGTGTGATCTACATCACCATTGAAAGCGGTTATGGGGAATGTGATCCAGATCACTTTTCCGGATAAAAATCATATGTTCTCCTGCAACATCCTTTGCCCATAGGCATTAAACAGGTAAGCCAAACGGGCTTCATCGTTGTCAAATGGCTTACTGCGGTAACATTGTTCTATGGCGAAATCCAGTTGCTGATGGGCGTTTTTAAGGGCACCGGGCATTTTATCGGGGTCATAGAGCTGTGCCAATGTTTTGTCTGTATAAGCCGTCCTTATTGTTAACACGCTTTCTGTATGTTCCTTTAATTGCTCCTGTTGTGCGATACTGATTTCCGGGAACGGAAAAGTATTATAACATAATGCGGTGGAATATCGATAATCGGATTTCAATCTTCCGCTGACGGCCCTTAACCAGGTCATGTGCATACGGGAAGTGATCACCGCAAAAATCCAGGGAGCGGCATCATAGATGGCATTTGCTGAATTATTGATCACCGTATTACTGTCCAGGAAACCAATGGGTAAATAATGTCTGCGTTGGGATGAGGTAGCCGGAACGATGATGGCATTTGTATTTTTGAATCGTACTTCGGCGAAGCGGTGCGAAGCGTCCGACAAATTTTTGGTTGCGCTCCTGCTGCTTTGGAGCCGATGGGTTCTCACTTTGCCAAGTCTTTCTTTTATAAAGGAATATTGCCGCGCTTCTTCCAATGCTTCGTCCTCTATCCAGAGGCACCACCGGTGAATATTGTTGATAAACTCCCTTGAACCGGTGAGTTTTTTTATAAATTTAAGTGCGCCGGGATATTTTTGAGAGATAACCGCATAGTCTTCCGGCGACAATGAAAAGTGACCACCATCATTGGGCATACTTCCAAAATTCATAGCAGGCATGCGACATAGCTGTTCTCTTCTGCCGTGCACAAAAATGTTGGCGCTGTCTGTTAAATAAGGGGATATATTTTTAACTGTTTCTTTTTCATTTTTCCGGAAGATGTATTTCGGTTGGTCGCTTTTATTCCTGATACCAATAATACTCACGATTACCGCTGCATTTGCCCCGGTGTTGTTGGTCCATTTGAAAGAGGGGTACGCAAAATCAATTTCTCTCCCATCTTCCAGGATATGTGGCCACAGCTGCGCAACGGGTGTTCCCTGGCAAATGGAATTGGTGGAAACAAAAGCACAACCGGCCCTGCGGTCTTTGATATACTTTGCACCTTTATAAAACCAGCAGGCAATATAATCCAGGTCATTATATCCTTCCACCCGTCCGTGAAAAACAGCCTTCCTGTCCTGTTTCTGTTCTTCATTCAGCATCCTTGCGCCGATGTAGGGCGGATTCCCCAATATATATACTTCCGTTTCTTTATCTACCCGACAAACTTCTTCCCAGTTCAACCTGGTGGCGTTTCCCTGCACGATGTTGCGGAGAGCGGTTAACGGTAAGGGCGTCCGGGTCATCTGTTGCGCCGCCAACCAAAGCGACAGGCCGGCTATGCCTGCGGCAAAATGATCCCACTCAATACCATAAAAATTATGCAGACTTATTTCCGGATCGCCGGTCTCGCCAAGTTGTCGGCTGATAGCTATTTCCAATTTCCTTAATGCTTTATAAGCCACAATCAGGAAATTGCCACTACCGCATGCAGGGTCAAATATGCAGATCTTCCTGATACGCAGCAGCAGCGCCCGGAGCTTTCCGGCGTCATTCCCGGCTTCCCGGAACCGGGCGTTCAATTCATCTAAAAAAAGTGGCGCGATTACTTTTTCTATGTTGGCCGTGCTGGTATAGTAGATACCCTGATCACCCTTCGATTCCGGTGTCAACACTGCCTGGATCATTGCTCCGAAAATATCCGGGGTAATGATACGCCAATCCAGGCTGCCACAACGCAGTAGCGCCTCTCTGCCATGAACAGTAAAACGCGGCACTGCTCCTTCGTATCCGAAAAGGGGTAATTGCAAAAAGGGAAATGCGGCAAGGTATGCCGGTATATCCTCCCGCTGATCAACAGCGGTATTCAGCACTTTAAATAAACTGTTGAGACAATGTTGCAGATCACTGCCATCGGCCCGGGTATGATGAGCTATGACACCGGTAAATTGCTTTCTCCCGAAAACACCATTGGCTTCAGCAAAAAAGCAAAACAGCAATCTTGCGAAAAAAATATTCAGCCGGTGTACAGCCGTGGGCGTATGGATGGAATTGTTTTTCTTTATTTCCTGGTACAGCTTCGCCATTTCTTCTGTAGCCAACCTGTTGGCCTGTTCCTCTTTTTCCACTTCCTTATTCATAGCGAAGTACTTCTAAATCATTGATTATTTTTTAAATAAACGTGCAAATTATAATTTTCTTGTGTGATGGATACTTTCCACCTGTGGTATAGGTTTTTACGATATTAATATTCTGCAAATGCGTTGTCTTTATAACACCACAGCCAGTTTTCTCCCGGCTCTGCAGAAGCCACCACGGGATGTTCTGTTTCATGATAATGCTGTGTCATGTGCTTTGCCGGAGAGTCGTCGCAGCAAAGTGTTACGCCACAGGTCTGGCAGGTACGCAGGTGCAGCCACTTCCCGTGGTGCTTTACGCATTCTTCGCACACATGACCGCTACCTACTTTTACTTCGGTAATTGCTTCGAGATGAGAACATAATGCCATAAAAAAGATTTTAAACTTCTGCCAGGTATTTATGTACCAGGCTAATACTCATGGAGCCTTCTCCTACAGCAGAGGCCACACGGCTCATAGCGCCGGACCGTACATCACCGGCCGCAAAGATGCCGGGACAGCTGGTTTCCAGTACATAGGGTTCGCGTGACAGCTTCCAGAGCTTGCCAAAATAATCAAATGATTTCATTTCCCTTCCGGTTTGCACATATCCCTTTTCATCCTTGATGATCAGATCTCCGAGCCAGTCGGTGTAAGGTCGTGCACCGATAAAGATATACAACGCATCGGCCGGCACTTCTTTTATTTCATGTGTGCGCAAATCCTCTATCTTCAACTGTTCCAGCCTGTCCGTGCCGGAAGCGGCCACTATTTCGCTGTTATTCAATATCACGATGTTAGGAATATCGCGGATCTGATCAATCAGGTAGGACGACATCGTTGCGGTGAGATCATCGCGGCGGATGATGATGAATACTTCTTTTGCAAATTTCGATAAGTACACAGCGGCCTGGCCGGCGGAGTTGCCACCTCCCAGGATGTACACCCTTCTGTCGCGGCACGAAGCCGCTTCCGTAGTAGCAGCACCGTAATAGATGCCTGCACCGGTAAATTGTTCTATACCGGCAGTATCCAGCCTGCGATAATCTACCCCGGTGGTAATGACTACTGCGCGGGCGTTGATCTCGGTACCATTTTCCAGGCAAACAATTTTATAGTCTGCTTTCAGTTTAATTTCTTTTACAGACTGGGGCGATAAAAATTCTGTTCCGAACCTCGTAGCCTGTGTGATAGCGCGACGGGTGAGTTCAGCGCCGCTTAAACCGGACGGGAAGCCCAGGTAATTTTCAATGCGGGAACTGGTACCTGCCTGGCCACCGGGTGCATGACGTTCTATCAGCAGTGTTTTCAGTCCTTCGGAAGCACCGTATACAGAAGCGGCCAGTCCGGCAGGACCGGCGCCAATAATCACCACATCATAAATCTCATTTTTCAATGTGGGATTCAAACCA
Source organism: Chitinophaga arvensicola (assembly GCF_900110835.1). GTDB lineage: Bacteria > Bacteroidota > Bacteroidia > Chitinophagales > Chitinophagaceae > Chitinophaga > Chitinophaga arvensicola. The sequence continues at coordinate 2,250,828 of NZ_FOJG01000001.1, read as the reverse complement.
ATTTTTGCGGCGAGATCGATGATCTCCGGTGATACCATTACTTCGCCCTTTTCCAGGATTACCACCGGCAATGCGGTCGTGTCCAGTTTATTCAGTTCGAGCAGCAGCTTTCCCTCATCGCCACCTGCATCAATGGAATGGTAGGGGATCAGGTTGCTGGCCAGGAATTCCTTAATGCGGTAAGCATCTGACGAAAAAGGATAGCCGATCACTTTAATCCCCTGGAAAGCCGGACGGTAGTTGGTTTGCCAGTCGTCCAGCAGATCATTGATGACCGGGTACAATTTTTCCTCCGGCGGATCCCATGGTTTCATGAGATAGTAATCGAGCCGTAATTCATTGATAGCTTTGATAGCTGCATTGGTATCTGAATAGGCGGTTAACAGCACGCGTTTGGCAGCTGGAAATATTTCCATGGCCTGCTGCAGGAAATCGACTCCTTCCATTTCAGGCATCCGCTGATCAGAAATAAAGATGGCTACGGTGTCATTCCTGTTCTTCAACTCTACCAGGCTTTGCAGCGCTTCATTGGCAGAAAGTGTACTGATAATGCGGTAAGATGTCCGGTAATACTTCTTGAGATCCTGTGTAATCGCATTGAGTACCTGTCTGTCATCATCTATCACATATATAATCGGTAAGTTCATATCAGTTGTTTTCTATCGGGAAAGAAATGGTAAAAATGGTTTTACCGGGAACAGATGTCTGTTTCACCGATCCGCGATGCCGTTGCACAATCTGTGCCACTACATCCAGGCCCAGTCCTGTTCCTTTTCCCATGTCTTTTGTGGTAAAGAAAGGTTCAAATATCCTCGACTGAATATCTTCCGGGATACCGGGACCATTGTCTGTAATGGTTACATGCACACATTGTCGGTCTTTTGTGGTGGCTATTTCCAGCCGTCCTTTGTTGCCGGCCTCCATGGCATCCAGGGCATTATCCACGAGGTTGGTCCATACCTGGTTTAGTTCGCCCGGCAGTGCTTTTATTTTTGGCAAGGTATCATCATAATTTTCCACTATCTCTACATTCCCTTTGCGGAAGCGGTAATCCAGCATGGTCAGTGTATTGCGGATGCCGCTGTGAATATCGATAAATTGTTTGTCGGGTTCCTGATCCATATAGGTATACCTTTTTACGGCGCCTACCAGATCCGCAATCCTTTTGGCTGCCAGGCGGAGGTCGCATACCATACGATTTGCTTCCAGTGCACCGTGAATCCAGTTAAAGATAATCTCCAGGTGGTTCGGAGCAAAATGGGCACTGAATTTTTCCAGGGCACTGCTATCGATATTATATTCTGCCAGTATTTCTGCTATTTCCTGCCGGAAGATATTTTTGCCGGCGAGCCAGTCATCGATAACAACCGTTTTATCGGACAGTTCCAGTCCGCCTGGTGGCTTTTCCGGTTTATTTTCCCACCAAAGCCGGAGATGGTCTACAATAGCGGTGGTTTCTTCCTGCGACAAACAAAGTGCAGCCATCTCTTTAAAGATAGCAGGAATGTGCATCACATTTTCAAACAATCCTTCTGAACTGCGGGTAATAGCGGCCACCGGGTTATTGAGTTCATGTGCCAGTCCGGCTGATAATTTTCCCAGCGCCATCATTTTTTCGTTCTGTTGCTGGGAGGAAGTGGTTTCCCTTACCCGGCTGGTCATGATATGTACCAGTGCTTCCGTCAGTTCGTAGTGTTGTTCAATATGGGCTTTGAGTTTATCAGCAGGACAGATCAACACGCGCGTATCTTTAATACAAATACCATTTCCCATTGCGTTTTTTACGCGGGAAAAGGGCAACCAGCCGGTGATATTGTCGTCATTCAATTCCACTATTTCGCGGTAATGCCCGTTAATAGTGGCAGAAATACGCACTTTCCCGCTGATAACTATGATCGTGGTAATTACCGGATCTCCTGCTTTGAACAGCAGTTCTCCCTCCGGCACCAGTTGCTCCGTTGATTCACTGATCATCCATTGCAACTGTTCCAGTGGCACCTCCCTGAGGGCAGGAATATTTTTTAATTGTATGGCAGTGATGGGTTCCATATATCAGGGCTAAAAATGTGTCTTCCCAAATATAAGCTTTCGGAAAGCTTCCTGCTATTTTCGGTTGTAAAATACGCAGGAAATCTGGTGTGCACTTCGTATTTTGCCGGAAAGTACTGTACTGCCCATGCCTGTTACATATGAAGAAAAGAATAAAGACCTGCCGGGATATATGCAGGTATATCAAATGGAGTTAAACAGAAAATTGGAAAACGGAATTATATCTACCATTACGCCTACCAATGATGTGTCTTTACGCACATTTATGATCAGATATACGCCTGAAAACACCTTCCGGTTTAAACCGTCCGGATTGTTCAGGTCTCCGTCCGCATTTGTTTTTAGCTTTTTTTACAGCCCTGATCATTTTAATGCTGGTGGCCTGTATAAAAACTAAGAACTATTACCAAATGCTGGGAGCTTTAAGCATTTATGGTTTCTTTTTCATAAACTTGGACGGCCACTTTTTTTTAAATCCTTCCGGTTCCAGGCTTTGATAGACGCATCAGGTATCACTATTAACCAGGATCATTACAACTGGTCGCAGCTTGCCGGCACCTTTATAGTAAAGCATGTAGGTCACAAATACTATGAAGCATTTTTGGTACTCGCTCCTACTGATGGGGTGCCATTATACTTTCCGCTGGCTGCATATTCTCAAAATGCGCCCAAATTTGCTACAGCCATTACCCGTTTTAAACCCGAAATAATATCGGCGAATGAAGTTTTACCGTCATAAAGAAAACAAGCATCTTCCTGGATACATGCAGGTATACAAACAGGAATTGAAGTTAACAGATCATGACACTACTGCCATTTGTGCTACCGATGATAAATCGATGCACACCCTGATGATTAAGTATACACGGGAAGGCACTTTCCGGTGTAAGCCTTCCGCCCCCAATATCTTCGGCAAGCCGATGTTGCTGATCTGGGTTATTGCAGTGCTGTCAATTGCCAGCATGACTTTGCTGAGTGAGCGGTCCTATAAGACAGCGATAATACCAGTCAGTTTACTTCTTTTGATAACCGCTAAAGCATTCTGGTTTGAATTTCACACCTCAAAACGTGAAGCCATCAGTATTGACAAAACAGGTATCTCCTTGCCTGAAACCTCCTTCAATTGGGCCGAAATGACCGGTACTTTTATTGTAACCCGCTACAACGGTAAGCGCCGGGATACTTTCCTGGTGTTAGCCCTGAACAATGGGGAGAACATCTATTATCCATTGGCCGCCTTTGGTAACAACGGCCCCCTGTTCGCTACCGCAATCAAACATATAAAACCGGCGACCTCCTGCTAAATGCCAAAATCATGTTATAAATCCGGGCGAAATTTCCATTTTTTCGCCCTAATTCTATTTGTTTGCTCAAAATTAGCGCTGCTGTTAAGGCCCTGCATGTAATTTTAACTGTTAACAGTTCATATTCAATACAATTCTACGAAAAATGCAATGTGATCAATTTTTCAATTCCACGAAGAAGGCACTCAAAAGGTCTGTTCTCGCTCTGGCAGTAATCAGCGCAGTTTCCACGGTGGCACATGCCCAGAAAAATCCGTTTATCACCGACATGTACACTGCAGATCCTTCCGCACACGTATGGAAGGATGGCCGCCTGTATGTATATGCTTCGCACGACATTGCCCCGCCTCGTGGCTGTGATCTGATGGACCAATACCACGTATTCTCCACAAACGACATGGTGCACTGGAAAGATCATGGGGAAATTCTCCGCGCCAGCCAGGTTCCATGGGGCAGAAAAGAAGGCGGTTTTATGTGGGCGCCCGACTGCGCCTATAAAAATGGCACCTATTATTTCTATTTCCCACATCCTACCGGCTCCGGGGATCAGTGGAACTCTACCTGGAAAATCGGCGTAGCCACCAGTAAAAAACCGGCGAGCGATTTCAAAGTACAGGGTTATATCGAGGGACTGGAATCCATGATAGATCCGGCGGTATTTGTTGATGACGATGGCCAGGCCTACCTGTACTATGGCGGCGGTGGTACCTGTAAAGGCGGTAAGTTAAAAGATAATATGACGGAAATTGACGGCCCTATGCAGAAAATGGAAGGACTGGAAGATTTCCATGAAGCCAGCTGGGTACACAAAAGAAAGGGCATCTACTACCTGTCTTATTCCGACAACCACGATAAAGACGGTAAACACAACCAGATGCGGTATGCCACCAGTAAAAGTCCATTAGGCCCCTGGACCTCTCAGGGCATCTACATGGATCCAACCGACAGCTTCACCAATCATGGCTCTATTGTAGAATACAAAGGCCAGTGGTATTCCTTTTATCATAACAGCGCCTTGTCACACCACGACTGGCTAAGATCTATCTGTGTGGATAAACTCTATTATAACGAAGATGGCACCATTCAGAAAGTAATTCCAACGAAATAATAATGGTCAACTGAATAAGAGATGGGAACTGTAATGGTTCCCATTTTTTTATGCGCGTTGATAGCTTTCTATTCCAGGTTCCATCCTTTCAACCCATTGAGTTTTACACTGCCATTTTCCGCGAATACCGACAGACCGGTTGCTGCTTTGTCCGGAAAAATCAGCGTGGTCAGCACTTTTTCACCACCGTTAACAAATACCTCCACAGAAGATTTATCCAGCAGGACCTGTAGCCGGATCTTATTATCAACCGGGGATACTAACAAATGTTGTATGTCATGACCGTCTTTTATATACAATTCTTCTTTTTGCACATTATATCCAACGATCACCTCCTGTGCTATTTTTAATCCGAAGTCACTGGCGGTACCGATAGTAAAATCTACATCCACCCAATTGGCATTTGAATTAAAACGCTGGCTGGTACTGAGCGTCAGATGGGTACTTTGTATGGTTTGTGGCTTTAGCTGTAACTTTTTACCGGCAGGTAATTTATCCAGAGATGCCTGTAGCAGGGCGGCCGGCTGCTGATACAAACGGATACCCTGAGCGGTGGTTTTAAGTTGCAGATCACGGGGAATAGACATCTGTCCCCTCCAGGGTGAAGTGGGCGTATCAAAAGGCATGAGCCATCCAATCATGGTTTGGCGGTTATCCGGAAGATGATTATATGGAATGGCCGCATAAAATGTCCGGCCATAATCCACAATCATCATTTCATCCTTCCGCTTATCATTCGTGAAAGTAGTGCCATCAAAATCACCGGTGAAATACTGCATACCGGTAGCCGCATCCTGGTTACCGGAAGAGATCATGAGCAACCATTTCTTTTTTGCGGGGTTGCCGTCTACATAGAGTGGTGTGAGAGATGGGCATTCCCATATTTTTCGGGTATCTCCCTGGTTACCGAACTCACTGAGCAGGTGCCAGTTTTTCAGATCAGAGGAGCCATAGAACTGTATTTTATGTTCGGCAGGCACGGCTACTGTCATGAGCCATTTCTGCTGTTCCTCCAGCCAGATCACGCTGGGATCACGGAAATCCTTCTTCTGAATGTCGACCACCGGGTTAGCGGCGTAATTAGTATAGGTTAAACCGCCATCATTGCTCCAGGCGATAAACTGTGATTCTTTCTGCTGTTTGGGCTGGTCTGCGGTATAAATGGCTACCACGGGGCCTTTCCCATCTTTTCCAAAACCGCTGCTGTTATGTTTATCCCATACGGCAGAGCCGGAGAAAATCCAGGTGGTGGTATCTTTTGTTTCTATCTCCGGAATAGCTACGGGTAAGTGGTGCCAGTGCAGCAGGTCTTTACTCGTAGCATGTCCCCAGCTCATGTGTCCCCATTTGTTTTCCAATGGATTATGCTGATAATAGAGATGATACACCCCATCCAGGTAAATCAGACCATTTGGATCGTTGAGCCAGTTTTGCGGCGCTGTGAAATGATACACCGGCCGCCATTGCGGCGTAGGTATGGGTAAATCCTGCGCGGGTAACAATGCAGGGAACAGGATTGCCAATAAGAATAGGAAAAAGCGTTTTCTCTTCATAACATGTACAGATGCTACAACAAAATAAGCAATCAGATGATAAATGGCTGCAAAAAACGTAAACAACTGAAAATCAGTGCTTGAAGAGATTTTGGGGCAATAAAAAAGGGCTGATCAGATGATCAGCCCTCCCTAAATAAGATATATAAACTTAGATAACTTTTACGTTAACTGCATTCAAACCTTTTTTACCATTTTCAACTTCATATGTAACCTTGTCATTTTCACGAAGTTCACCAGTAGTACCGGAGATATGAACGAAAATATCTTGTCCACCATTAGATGGAGTAATGAAACCGAATCCTTTGGATTCATTGAAAAACTTAACTGTACCTTGTTGCATTATATTGTATTTGTGTGCAAGATAGGCTTATAAATCCGAAACACCTAAAGAGTTTATAAAACAGGCGGCACAATCTGCTATATCATAAAGGGCTGACCGGAATATCTCCGGCCAGCCCCTTTTATAAAAAGTGAACAACAAACTAAGGTTTCTTTGCCCACCATAATGGTGTCAGTACAGCATCTCCTCCGCCTGGCAGCGCTGCTACTGCCTGATCATAGCCTTTCCCATTGGTATTTTTCAGTGAAGAAGGATACTTGAGACGTTGCGGGAAGAAATTCACATTACTGGTCATATAATTGGTATTATTCAATGCCGGTAATGTGACCAGTGTTTGCTCAATCATTGGATTTTCGAAGAATGGCAATCCAAGTCTGCGCTTATCATTCCAGCCTTCCAGTGGTAACCAGGGCACTTGTGCAATGTATTTCTGGGTAATGATCTTTGTTAAGAGATCATTTTTAACCGTTCCATTCTTGTACAGGTTGTTCACCGGGTAGTTGATAGCTACAGTACCAGCGGCGCCGGAGTATCCGTCCTTGAAGTTCATCAGGTGGGTAGCAGGTGGTTCTGCGGTGTGATCCCAGCTTACAGAGGTACCGGTTCTGTTAAAGTCGGTAGATGCCAGGTAAGTGCTCAGGAATCCGGACACACCCCAATATTCAAAGCTCTGTGAAATGGCCTTCTCATAGGCTGCTTTTCCTGAAACCGGCACAGTCCATCCTCTCACCGCTGCTTCTGCAATCAGGAAGTTGGTTTCCCATGCGTGGAAGAAGATGCGTTTGTTGGCGCTGTTCCGGAACTGCTGGCCCAAACGTGGAGAAGATCCTGGAAATCCGTACCATTTATTTTTGGTGCCTTTGGCGCCCCAGTCGCCCGCATTGGACCCATTCCAGGTAAACTTACCTTCCAGTGTTTTCACCACACCACCCGCTTCATTTACGAGATCACGCGCCGTGGTTTCCCAGGTAGGCTGATCGTAGGAAGGGAATCTGCTGAAGTTGGCATTGGTAAAATCTCCTGCGGGAATAAATGCTTTATATGCGCGGGGATCGATGGTTTGCGGTAAACCGTCGAACCAGAAGCCGGCAAACGGATCATTGGTCATGGTAGAGAAATGATCTTTCAGCTGTAAACCTGCCCAATCTGCCGGTTTGATATAAGACTGGTAAGCAGCGCCCAGCTGGTCTGCGGTTTTTACACCACCAAGACCGGTATAAATATTTTCCAGGGTAGTAGAAAGGATCTGTGCATTCCACTCACGGCTCATTACACCGCTCAGTGCATCCCATCCTCCTTTTTCCTGTACCTGGAAAGTAGCGCTGGCATCATCAATCAGTTCACCTTTTACAGCGTCTTCAAATTCAGCCCGGGCTTTGCCGCCATCTACTTCCGACAAACGCATAGCCAAACGGAGGCGCATGGAATTAGCGTACTTTTTCCATTTTGCGAAGTCGTAGCCATATGCCGGGTCCAGTAATTTCAGATCGTCTGTAGGTTGAATGGTAGTGTTTAATTTTGCACTGGCATCTTTCAGTTCATCCAGTATATAATAATACACTTCCTTCACTCCCGCAAAATCAGGGTTTCCACCGTCAAATGCTTTGATAGGAATAGGACCGAAGTTATCGGATAATTCACTCATCAGGTAAGCGCGCCAGATACGTGCTACCTGTCTCAGGTTCTCCGTATAGGGCTTGATATCGCCGGTCTTTATTTTTTCATCCGCAATCTGGATTGCGGTGTTAATATGATTCAGCCAGGTGGAGCTGTAGCGGTAGTATTCCGTAGACCAGTCATCGTTAGGATTTCCGGAAGACAAGCCACCACTCAGGTGTTGACGGCTCGCCGTTTTCCAGTACAACACAAAAGAACGCTCGGCAATATTCGGGTCCATTTGTGCGCCGATGATGGAATTGTTGATAAAGTATTCCACCTGTACCTGGCTGGCATCGGCTTCTTTCGGGCTTTTATTGATTTCCTCAAATTTGCTGCAGGCAGACAACAACGTCACTATCGCGGCCAACGCCCAACCTGATTTTATGAGTATCTTTTTCATTTCGATTACAGTTAAATGTTAAAAACTAAGGCTCAGATTCACCAGGAAAGTACGTGTGGTGGGAGGCGCTCCATTTTCAAAGCCTGTGGCATTGGTATTGATCGCAAATACAGATTCAGGATCCAGGCCACGCATATGGCTGGAGATCATCCATACGTTGTTGCAGGCCACACCTACTTTTGCAGATTGGATCGGTGTTCTGCCCAGGAGTTTCTTAGACAACACATAACTCAACTGCACATTTCTCAGACGGATATTGGTAGCATCATACATATTCAGCTCTGTAATACCCAGGTTGTCAGCGGAAATAGCTTTCCAGTATTGTTGCTGGGTTACGGCTTTTGTATTTGGCTTATAACCACCATTACCATCAGACACTACGCCATTTACAATCATATCATTTCTTTCACCACCCGGTGCAGTGATAGCTGCGGTACCGTTTCTTTGCATCAGCAATTGTGTTGCAGAAAACATATCACCACCAATACGTGCATCAATCAGGAAAGACAGGCCGAAGTTTTTGTAAGCGAAGTTATTGGTAAGACCTACCAGTGCTTTCGACTGCTGGTTACCCAGGTAAACATTCTGTTCACCACGTACCGGGCGACCTTCACCATCTAACAACCACTGACCAAAGTATTGGCTTTTAGGATCTGTTACACGTTGTACCTTGCTGCCATAAATATCTCCATACAACTCACCGGTAACTGCTACGATCGACAGGTTATCGAAACCTCCCAAAGGATAACGGTTCACACCAGCATTCTTGTTGATATCAATGATCTTGTTTCTGTTCATAGACAGGTTACCGGATACATTCCAGCGCAGTCCCTTGTCACCATCGAGTATTCTGGCATCTGCCATGATCTCGAATCCGCTGTTCTGGATATTACCGGCATTCATCTTCCTGTTCTCATATCCACTACCGGGATCCATTGGTAATTCAATCAGCTGACGGGTGGCGTTGGATTTATAATAAGTAACATCCACGCCAAAGCGGTTGTCCACAAAACGCAACTCAGCGCCCACCTCAAAAGATTTGATGAGTTCACTGCGCACATCTTTATCATACAATGTTTTCTTCCTGGAAGCAGTCGTATTCTGATTCGGATCACGATCAATCAGGTAAGTATTGTACAACTGGTAAGCAGGTAAACTGTTACCAACCACTGCATAGGATCCACGGATTTTACCATAACTCAGCCACGTTGGCAGAGATTTAAACTGCTCTGTAAACAGGTAAGAGAGACTTACTGACGGGTAAAAGAAAGACCTGTTTTCAGGGCTCAGGGTAGAAGACCAGTCATTACGCATAGTCGCGTCCAGGAACAGGTATCCATCCCAGTTGATACCACCGGTAGCATAGATGGAATTGATACGTTGCTGGTTAAACTCGTCGGTAATACCTGGATTTCCTTTCGCGTTTTTAATCAGGAACAGGTTTGGTACTACCAGCTCACCAGCGCTGTTACCTAACCTGGACCACTGCTGGCGCATCAGGTTACCACCCACGCTGATGTTTCCTCCCAGTCTGTCGATCAACCTTTCTTTCTTCGCCGTTACCAATGCACTATAGTTCACTTCAGAAAAAGAGTATTTATCTGTGCTGAAGCTACCATTCTTAGGGCTTGGGCTACCTGCGTATACTTTCGCTTCTGTGTTGGTATTATAAATATCTGCACCCGCTTTTAACTCTGCATTTAACCAGTCGGTGAACTGATACTTCATGCTTCCGTTCATGATAAAGCGGTTACGCACATCATCGTTCAGGTTGTACTTGCTTGCCCAGTAAGGATTTACCTGGTTACCGATGCCATACCAGCGCATGTTGCCATATTGATCCAACGGATCTTTGAACTGCTGGATGTCCATGGAAACAGGCATCGTATATAACAGGCTGGAATAGTTACGGCTGTTAACACCTGTAGCTAACCTGTTATGTGCATTGGTATTGGAATACTGCACTTTGAAGTCGGTAGATAATTTTTCTGACTGACCATATTTAGAAGTCACTCTTGTAGTGAGATTCAGGCGGGTATATTTTGTACCAGGCACCATGCTTTTATCATTCATATAATTCAGCGAGGTATAAATAGCGGATTTCTCCACCTGCTGCTGAAAAGATATGTTCTGGTTATGATTGATACCTGTATTGAAGAACCGGCTGATATTATCGTATGAACGCAGGGGTTCTGTTTTGTCATCCCAGTTAGGTAAGCTCTGGCCGGTAATTTTTGCGCCCCAGCTGTCTCCGCTTTCGTTGTTGAAAATATTATCCAATCCCTGGGAGAAATTCTTCTGCATTTCAGGTTTGGTGAAAATACTTTCAAAGCCAAGACTGGAAGAAACACTCAGACCTAATCCGCTTGTTTTTTTACCGGTTTTAGTAGTGATCAGAATAACTCCATCACCTGCACGGCTACCGTACAAAGCTGCTGCAGCCGGACCTTTCAGGACAGACATGCTGGCAATGTCATTGGCATTCAGATCCGAAAGACCATTACCCATGTCCATACCGGGATTCCATCCATCGTTATTGGTAGCACCGGCGAAGTTGTCGATAGGAATACCATCTACTACAATCAGTGGTTGGTTTTTTCCGGTCAGGGAGGTGTTACCACGTAAGTTAATCTTGGAAGAACCACCAGGACCAGTGCTGGAACGCATTACCTGCAAACCTGCTACCACACCGGTTAAGGCGTTGGTCACGTTGGTTTCATGTGCGTCTACCAGGGTAGAACTTTTTACTTCCTGCATGGAATAACCCAGTGATTTTTTCTGGCGGGAAATACCCAACGCAGTGACTACCACTTCATTCAATCCTTTGGAAGCATCTTCCATAACGAGGTTGAGATTTCCACTTGCGGAAACTTCGAGTGAGGTATAGCCAACACTGGAGATGACCAGTGTTGCACCTGGTGCTACCATCAGGTTGAACGCACCTTTTTCGTTGGTTGTTGCGCCATTGGTTGTGCCTTTTTCAATGACTGTTGCATAGATTACGGGAGCGCCTGTAGCGTCTTTCAGGGTACCGGATACCCCTTTCTTTTCCTGTGCGGAAACGCTTTGATAGCACGTTGCTACCAAACATGTTAGCAGCAGAAAGCTTAGCCACCTTTTCATACTGGTGAATTTAGATGTGGATAAATAATGAAGGCATCCTTCCTTTACGGCATGCGAAGTCCACATGCAGTAGGTCGTTACTGCCTTATGTTTGATTGATAAATAAAATGTTCGTGGTATTACTCTGTTTTGCTCAGTTGGCCTTTATCCAGGTGTTCCATAACAAGTGCTGCTGCTCCAAGTCTCTCTGCCGCGTACCCTAAAGGCGATATTATCAGTTGAATGTTTTCTGCGATTTTTGGTATACAATATTCATTTAACGCATGTTGTACAGGTGCCAGCCATAGTTTTCCGGCTAATGTTCCTCGCCCGCTTAAGATGATCAGGTTCGGATTTAACAAGTGAATCAGTATTGCGATGCCGCGTCCGATGTGATAAGCTGCCTGTGATATTAATTCTACTGCATACTTATCTCCTTTCATGGCCGCATCCATAATTTTTCTAAACGTGTCGTCGCGGTTGTCCATCGACAAATCTTTCATAACGGTTGTTCTTCCTTCGCGGATGCCTTCCACCGCTTTTTCTGCAATCACCGACAGCGAAGTTTCCGTTTCCAGGCAACCCATTTTTCCACAACTGCAGATCTTATTATTGGTGAATAATGGAATGTGGGAAAACTCTCCTGCAAATCCGTTTTCACCTCTGAAAAGATTTCCATTCAACACCATGCCCAAACCAATACCCCAGCCAATGTTGATCACCAGTGCATTCTGGCGGTTGCGGGCTGCGCCCAGCTTCCATTCTGCCAATGCGATCAAACTGGAATCGTTGTCAATGATCACCGGAATTCCCGTCAGTGCTTCCAGGTATTCGTTGATACTACCATAATGCCGGTCGAAAAAAGAATAATTCACTCCTTTCGTTACATCAACGAAACCGGGCATCCCGATACCAATACCTGCAAATTTTTCTCTTGGAATTTCTGAGCACTCTATAAATGCTTTCAATGCTTGTCCGAGTTCCGCCATCGCTTCCGGATGTGCCGATAAATCGAGCGCTATCTGGTATTCCTTTCCTACCAGGTTGTTTTGCATATCCAGTATACTGATACTGGTCACAAACTGGTCCATCGCTACCGATAAAATATATAAGTAGTCCGGTTTCACAGAATACATCTGTGGCCGGCGACCGCCCGTAGAAATAGCATAGCCTGATTCCAGTACTAAACCGCTCTTCACCAGTTCATTCAATGCCTTGGTTGTATGTGGAAGACTCTTGCCAGTGAGCAGTGTTAAATCAGCACAGGACAACTCCTTATTAAAGTACAGGTGTTTTAATAATGTCTTTTTAAATAGTTCTTGGCGATCGGACACCATTTAGATTAATAGTTTGCTACAGTTTAAATCTACGTCAATTTGCTACAAGTGAAATTAAATACGCTAACAAGTGAAATATGCTACAAGTGAATTGGTAATTCAAGATAGGACAACTTCTTGAAATTTTACAAGAACTTTTATCAAAATTTTAATTAGTTCGACATAATTATCCAAAAAATACAAGAACAGGTTAAGTAATTGTTAATTTTGCATCAGAAAAAAGCAAAATGCGGGAAGCGCTGGCTTACACAACTCAAAAACAAGATAAGATGAAGATTAACAGGGTATGATAATTGAGTTCCGGCACATATGCCCTCTTCCGTAGTAGCACATATGATATATAAGGCGGAAACGCGTACACTCCGGATTATATTCGTGTCGGGGATGGTGTACGATTATAAAGATGTACCGGAAGAAGAATACCTGGCCATGAAATCTTCCGGATCAAAAGGCACTTACCTGAATACACATATCAAAGGGCATTACGACTTTGAAAAAATCAGTTAGCATCCTCATGCACTACGCCCTTGCGGATTTCGCTCATGCCTTTGTGGTAAAATCTTCTCATCATTTTATTCAGATGACTGCTATCGGTGAAGCCCAGATCCCAGGCTATTTCCTTAAAGGAAGTATCTGTAAATAACGCTTTTGCTTCTGCCAGCTTTAGTTTTGAACGGAGTACAAACTCCTGGAAAGTTTCGCCGGCATTGCGTTTGAAATATTCGCTGAAATAGGTCGCAGAGATATTAAACCGCTGACTGAGATACGTGGGGGAAATTTTATCCTCATCGAGCAAATGATACTGTATATGCAGCAATACTTCCGCAAAGCGCTTGTTTTCCCCGTTCAGCTCTCCCGGTAAAACATCCGCTACATTACGGGCAATCAGCTCCAGCACGGCCACCATCAGCCCCTGCATAATACGCCGGGAGTGATTGTCGGCCGATTGCTGCTCATACATCAACAATTCCAGTAAACGAACCAGGTGCGCCTTATCGTTTTCACCGGTGATCAGTTCTCCTGCCCTGCGGCTATAATTACCGAGGATGAAATTGAGACGGCAGAACCATTTGCCAAAATCTATCACACAATCCTGCTCCCCGGAAAAGAAACTGGCATTAAAGCGGATAAACAGAAAAGTAGTTTTCTCCGCTATCCGGTAGGTATGACAATCGGAAGAAGGCAACAGGAAAATACTTCCCTGCCGGTAAGCAGAGCGGGTATACTCTACCTGCTGCTCCCCGCTTCCTTCCAGGATATATACCAGCTCAAAAAAGTTATTCCTGCGATTGCGTTTTTCCCAGTGATCCAGTGTAACTGTACTGATGCTAAAGGGATCGTGTACCTGTTCCATACCGTAAAGATAAGTAATAAAGCACCGCTGTATAAGGGCCATCCCATCTGGTTACTGTTGTTTCCTTTTCCGGTACGGTTGCAAAAAAAGACAGCAGGGTAGTTTTGCTTTCATAAACACAAACACGATGAAAGCAATCATTTTAGAAAAACTCGATAAAAACGCGCCCCTTACCCTTTCTGCCACCACCATTCCGGCAATTGCAGCCGATGAAGTATTGGTGGAAACAAAAGCGATCGGGATCAACCCGGTCGATTATAAAACCCTGGAAGATTATACCACCGCAGATGGATTACGCGCCAGCTGGGCGCCTTCACTGGATGGTATTTCGCCGTTAATACTCGGATCGGATATAGCGGGTATCGTCACCCAGGTAGGAAGCGCTGTTACTAAATTCAAGATCGGCGACGAAGTATTCGGCATGATAAAGATGCCAGGACATGGTCGCGGATTCGCGGAGTATGTAGCCGCCCCGGCAATCCATCTCGCTAAAAAACCGGCCAACATTTCCTTCTCCGAGGCCGCTGCCGCTACATTGGCAGCCATTACGGCCTGGCAAAACCTGCATCACCACTTCCAGGTGAAAGAAGGCGACCGGGTGCTGATCACCGCGCCGGCCGGTGGCGTAGGACATTATGCCGTGCAAATGGCAAAGGCTGCAGGCGCACATGTAATCGCCGTTACCAACGCTGCACAGGCATCATGGGTATTGGCACTGGGTGCAGATGAAGTGATCGATTATCAGCAATTCGACTTCGAAAAAGCAGCTGACCTGCAGCTCAACCTGGTACTGGATGCTGGCGGGAGATACCCGGCCGCTTTATATGAAAAGCACTTCGCTCCCGGCGCCGCGTTATTCTTCCTGCCTCATGGCCTACCTGCGGCAACTACCAGTTATTACCAAAGTAAAGGATTTGATGTGCGCTTTACTGGTGTCACCTCTGATGAAAAGGCCATCGACGCCATTGCAGTATTACTGGCATCCGGAAAAGTAAAATCCTATATCGGTAAAACATTTGCGTTTAACGAGATGCGGGCGGCTATGGATGAAATGAAAAAGGGTACTACGAAAGGAAAAATCGTAGTAACCCTTTAACAAACAATTGACGACAGCCGGCACAGGGCCGGTTGTCATCAATGCGGCAGCAGTTCTGCCAGTTTTTTATCCAGGTCTTCTCCACGCAGGTTTTTTGCGATGATTTTCCCGGCAGGATCCAGCAGGAAATTCTGTGGCACGGCACGTACGCTATACAACTTCGCGACGTCATTTTCCCAGAACTTCAGATCGGATACATGCGTCCAGGTGAGCTGATCGGTATGAATGGCTTTCAGCCAGGCATCATGCCCGTTGGCCTGATCCAGCGATACACCGAGGATCGTAAAGGAGCGGTCTTTGTATTTATTAAACGCTGCCACTACATGCGGATTCTCTGCACGGCAGGGACCACACCAGCTGGCCCAGAAATCCACCAGTACATATTTACCACGGAAATCGGTCAGGTTTACCGGTTTACCCAACGTATCATTCTGGGTAAACACCGGTGCAGTAGCGCCAATAGCTGTTTTCTTCCAGCCATCAATCAACCCCGCCAGTTCTTTTCCTCTTTTGCTATCTTTTACGGCAGGAGACAGGGTATTAAAAACTGTTTCCAACGCTACGGGATTTTCCGGGATACTGCCGGCTACGCTCTGCAGTGCATCCAGGCTCACCAGCGATTTAGGATGACTACTCACAAAAGCCTGGTATATTTTCTTTTCTTCTTCGCGGATCGCTTTGCTCTTCTCGTCATAATTTTTCCTGAACTCCGCTGATTTGCGTGTTTCTTCTGAAGCAGCGATATAGTCTTCCGTCAGCTGATCACGTTGCGCGCTGGTGGCTTTCAGTTTTGCCTGCAGTTGCTGCTGGTCCGTATTGAGTGAAGTACCTTTTACTACTGCGTTGTACACCGAGTCTTTACTGGTAATGGTAATAGTACCCTTTTCCAGGTATACCGCCAGCTGATCCGATTTATACGACATCAGGTTGGTAGGCGCCGTATGACGCAGTACCAGCGATGCTTTTACCGGATCGCTCACGGTACCTTTGAATTCAAATACTCCCTGTTGTAAGGCTGCTGAGTCTCTTACAACTGCGCCATTGGCGCGATAGGTGAGGAACAGTTTTGCGGGAGCATCCAGTGTTCCTATTTTCCCTTTCAGCACAAAGGCGCCGTCCTGCGCCAGAAGGGAGGCGGGCAACAAAGCCAGCATTGATACAAAAATGTGTTTCATTGGTTGTTGTTTATGATTTAAAATGGTCTTCCATCCAGCGGAACATTCCACTGCGGGTTAAATTTCAATACTACGTTGGAAATGGTTAAAATAAAATCTTTCGAATCCACGGTGCCTTCATATGTAGTGGCGCCGATCTTATGCTGGATTTTTGGTTTGCACCAGGGCTTACCGGTTTCCAGGCACAGGCGTTTCAGATCAAGGAAGCGCTTGAAAGAACCTAAAGGCAATTCTCTTCTTCTTTCATCCAACACCTGCTGGATTACTTCATCCTGCGACCCTACGGCAAGTGCGGGTGTACCGGTTTTATAACGGTAACGGCGCAACGTATTCAGATCGGCAATCGCGGCAGATAGTTTGTTGGTACGTGCATATCCTTCTGCGCGCATCAGCAGTAATTCCGGGTAACTGAAACCTGCTGTCATATTACTTTTGGAACCTCGATAATATTGAATGCGGTTGCCATCGTCGTACACTACATTGTTGTAGGTGGTTTTATAACCGGGCGCTGTCAGGAAGAAATATTTAAACCGCAGATCATTGGCCTGATCATACAGCGCAATCACTTCATCAGAAGGATAACTGGAAGATGATCTGCCTGCACCTGCATCGAGGTTACGGTAAAATAAATTCTCCCGGCTGTTGGCGGCCGACAGGAAATTATCGGGTGCTTTGATAGTGCTGTTGATGAGATTAGTAGGATCCGTCCACGAAAAGCTGTTGTAATCATAAATCAATTTATCGGTACCTCCTTTGCTGGCGGCTGTCCATGCGAGATCGGCATAATACACCACGCTGTCGTACTTCTGGGTAAACAGGTGATAGTAAGCCAGCAGCGCCCAGGCAGCATTCTTATTAGGACGGGAAGGCCAGTTGGTTACCTCCGGTACATCCGGTAAAGCAGTCAGTACATCTTTCGACACCTGTGCAAATGCCTGTTCCTGTGTAGACAGGTCCGGCAACGGTGCGCCTATGTCGGCACTCGTTACATAGGGAATCGTTTTGGTAGTATTGGGCGAACCGGGTTTATACACGGGGCCATATACCAGGGTGGTAATAAAATAAGACCAGGCGCGGTCTACCAGGGCTTGCGCCACCACTGTTTTCGCGTACTGCTGATTCTCCGGGCTGAGGCTGGGAATAGCGCGTACGCCGTCAATCACGTTGTTGAAATAGGCCATAGAACGGTAGGTTCCCCAATCCCAGAAGTAATCCGAGGTAGCCGGATTTTTATAAGGTTGCCGGAAAACATATGCCCAGTAGCGGTCTATGTTCGGATGATTGTTGGCTTTGTAGTTGATATTACCGATCCCATCTGACAGGGCTATATTATCTGTTAAATACCCGAGGTTACAACCGGTATTATTATCGATAAATACCCACTGCGCAATATTCACATTGTCGAGCAGGTGATCGAAATCTGCCACTTCTGAAGGGATCAGCTTTCCTTTAGGTTTTACATCCAGGAATTTGTTGCAGGCACTGATACCGCCTGCGATGATAATAACCAGTATGAGTATACGCTGTTTCATGATCGCCGTAATTAATTGTTAAAGACTGAATGATAACCCTACATAAAATTCCGGCCGTAGGGCCAGCGAAGAAAATCCCTGTTCTGTAAAGGCGCCGGTGCCACCGCTGAGATTCAGTTCAGCTGTTTCCGGATCGCGGTGATCGCTGTTGGCAGTGAGCATAAACAAGTTGCGGGTCTGGAAATAGATCCGGGTGCTGGTGATGCCAATACGTTTTATCAAACGGGGATTGATATCGTAGGTCAGCGTCACGTCCCTTAATTTCAGGTAGTTGGCGCTTTCGATAAGAATATCTGAATACGGGAAATAAAACATATCCATATTCCAGCTGCTCAGTTTAGGATAGATGGTAGTGGCTTCGTCGCCGGGTTTCTTCCATCTTTCTGATACGTGTTTGTTCAGGATATTGGAACCGCTGAAAGCATCTCTTCTCAGTACATTTCCCGCCTTGGCGATAAACATAAAAGACAGATCGAACTGTTTTACCCGGAAGGAGTTGGTTAAGCTGATGGCATATTTCGGACGCAGCGTACCGCTGTAGATCAGATCGCCCACAGCTGCATTACCGCCGCCTGTTTTCTCGCCTTTGGCGGTATAGAATTGTGATACGCCGTTATTATCCAGGCCTGCAAAACGGTAACTGTACAGTGCATCGAGCGGGTCACCGGCTTTTTTGATGGCGCCGCTGGTAATGCTGGAGGCATATTGATAATTTACATTGTAGGTTACTACCGTATTATTGTTGTAGCTGAAGTTCATGAAGGCATTCCACACCAGGTTCTTTTTGCGCAATACATCTGCGTTCACGGATATTTCATATCCTTTGTTGCTTACCTCGCCAATATTTTTTACGAGAGAACTAAAACCACGGGTCGGATCAATGGCATCAGATGCCAACAGGTCGCTGCTGTTACGCACATAGTAATCTGCCGTAACGTTGATCCTTCTGTTCATCAGGGATATATCGAAACCAAAGTTGGTACTTTTTGTTTTCTCCCAACGCAGCGAATTATTTGGCGGTGAGGAAATACCGTAAGACACATCTCCGGTATAATTGGAATAACTGCCGGGAGTAATGATCAGGAAGGGACCCGAGTTCAGGGAAATATTTCCGTTGATACCATACGATGCGCGCAGATCGAGCCGGTCGATCAATGGCACATGGAAGAATTTCTCCTGGCCCAGTTTATAGGTACCACCGGCAGACCACAATGGTTTGTAACGATAGCGGGGATCGGTACCAAAGAAATTGGTCTGATCCAAACGGATACTACCACTGAGAATAAAGCGGTTGTTATATTCATAGGAAGTGTTGGCATACCAGGACACAAAACGGTTATCCACAAATCCAATGGAGCCTATACTGGCGGAGGGTCTGTTGGTACCCAGCATATCTGCATTATAGGAACCGGCGTTATAATCAGCATAGTTAAAAGTAGAGAACGAACCTGCCTGGTCGTTGTAGCCAAAGCGGGTAGGCAAACTATTATTATCGCTGGTATTGCGGCTTATTTCGTTACCCGCAATGGCGCTCACCCGGTGTTTCTGTGCAAATATGCGGTTGAAGTTCAACTGGGTGCGGAACATGTAACTCTGGTTAGCGTTACGGGATTCATTCACCACGGCGCCATCCGGAATGTAGTGTTTGGAGGGATTGGAGATGGACGTATTATCGTCGTACCAGAGCCGCGCTCTGTAAGCCGTTTTATCGTACAGCGTTTTACCAAAAACATCGCCACGGCTCCAGGTACCTCCAGCTTCAGCGGTTAAGCCGTCGAAGATTTTTACGTTTACGCTTCCGCCCAGTCTTATCTGCAGTAATTTGTTGGTAGAAGTTTCCAGCATCAGGTCCTGCAGCGGGTTATAGTTCAGTGGTTTCAGTCCGTTCAATGCAGCATACCGGTCTTCCTTTTTCTGATTTTTGGAAGGTACGTTCTGCGGCTCACCGGTGGCTGGATCTACCAGTAAAGTATAGGGCTGGATGAGCGAGGTATTGGTATAAGCCAGCATATCCGACCAGGTGCGTGCCGGTGAGGCGGAAGTGGCATAATTCACATTGGAAAAGAGACGGATGTTCACGCCTTTGCGTGGCTGCCAGTCGTTTTTCACATCAAAGATGAGGCGGTTGTCTGAGCTACCAACCGTATTGCTCTGATTGGAAACATAGCGTACAGCGGCATTGAGCATGCTCTTTTCGCTACCGCCGGTTAAAGAGATATTATGTTGTTGGGTAAACTGGTTACGGAAATAATACTTTTCCATCTGTGCCAGTCCGTCGTTATTTTTCAGTGCGTTCAACCGGGCATCTACGTCTTTATCGTTCAGCCATCCCTGTGATTTGGCGATCAGCAGGTAGTTTACCTGCGACGTGTTACCATAGTTGTTATAGGTAGTCAGGTAACTATTGGGATCCTGGTTATAGAGTTCAATTTCGGCATCTACATAATCTGCCGAAGAAGCTCTGTTCAGGTTAGACAGATTAGGTTTCAGGGTGATACCGGTAGAACCTTTGTATTCCACCTGCAATGCGCCTCTCCGGGCCATGCGGGTGGCAATCACGATGACCCCGTTGGAAGAGCGGGCGCCGTAAATGGATGCTGCTACTGCATCTTTCAAAACCGTGACGGATTCAATATTGTCGATGTTGAGTGATTCCAGGCCGGCGTTGGAAGGGTAGCCGTCGATTACCAGCAAAGGCGCGCTGGCAGCGGTGCCCAGCAGTGTGGACACCCCGCGTATTTCCAGGTTACCTTCCTTAGTGAGTACAACACCGGTGGCTTGTCCTTCGAGCGCTGATTTCAGATCCGGCTTCAGTTTACTGCGGAGACGATAGGGATCTATCACTGCGAAAGAACCGGTGGCGCGTTCGCGTGAAATGGTCTGGTAACCGGTGTTTACGACATCAATTCCTACCAGTTTATTATTGGAAGGTTTAAGCTGGATGCTGATCACGCCGTTTTTCCCGACTACGAGTTCCTGTTTTTCGTAACCTACATAAGAAAAAGACAACACTGCATTTTCATCCCTTACGGCTACGGTGTATTCTCCGTTGCTGTTGGTTTGTGTGCCTTTTGCAGTACCTTTTACCACTACTGATACGCCAGCGAGAGGTACGCCGTTTTCATCGGTGATGCGGCCGGTTACCACGATCTGCGCCGGTACCGGTACAGAAGGCAGGTCCCGTTGCACGATGCGTGTCACGGTAATGGTTTTGTCTTCAATGGCATACTCCAGGTTTTGTCCCATCAGGGAAACATGCAGTAGCTCCTGGATAGTGGCGTTTTTGATATCCAGGGTGACGGGACGGGCATTTTGCAACGCATCGTAATTATAAAAAACGATGTAGCCCGTTTGCCGGTTGATAGTGTTAAACACCGCTGATAGCGGTGTATTTCTGACGCACATAGACACCCTTTGTGCCATGCTTTTGGCGCTGACCTGCAGCACGCCTGCCAATAGTAATAGAGCAGATACCCTCATGATCCTCCAAATTTTGGTTGGCTGATTATTTTTTTTCATTGTACCGGCATATACCGGTATGTAAGATCTGCATTGGTGGTGCTTTCCGGAAGTGTTGATAAGCTGATGATCAGGCCTGTTGACAGAGGAACACAGTTCCCCCTCTCTGTTTTGGAACAAAGCAGTTAAAATCATACATTTGATTTCGGTGATAAAAATGAGTTTACACGAATAATTTATTGCCTGTAACCAGTGATGTTTGCCCATCACTGGTTTTTTAATGGCGCTGGTTTTCTACATGATTGCTGTTAATTCAATAGCTGGTTGGATTTAGAATGTTAAAAAAATATGGCATGCTTACTATCGTAATACGGTTATTTTCCTTCCTTCTATCTTAAATAAAACGCCGTTTTTTTCCAGGATCTTTAATACGCCCGACAGGGGCAGACTGCGCTGCATACCGCCACCGAAAGACATTTGCGGCGGTGCGCCTTCATATACTACTTCTATATCGTACCAACGTTCCAGTTGTCGCATCACGGTAATAATATCTGCACGGTCAAAAATAAAGAAGCCATTTTTCCAGGCTACGGCTTCCATCATATCGGCGCCCGTAACGGTGATGTTATTGTTGCTGCCGATAAGGGCCTGTTGTCCGGGTAGTAATTTCCTGACGGTTCCCTGGTGACTTACATTCACCGCGCCTTCCAACAGGGATACGGCCAGCGCCTTTTCGTTGGTATAGGCCATGATATTAAAATGGGTGCCCAGCACGGTGACAGTAGTATTATTCACTTTCACCTGGAATGGTTTTCCGGAAAGCGGCGCTACTTCAAAATATCCTTCTCCCGTTAGCTCCACGGTTCTGTTATTACCGGCAAAAGAGGTGGGAAAATGCAGGCTGCTGGCGGCGTTCAACCATACGCCGGTACCATCCGGCAGGGTGAGCTGGTATTGGCCACCCCGTGGTGTGCTGAGCGTATTCCAGCTCACAGGGGCATCGGCGCCGGACGAACGGTATGCCACCTGTCCGTTCTGTAATTTGATGATACTGCTATTCCCCTGATGGCCCAGTGTATCATTTTTTGCTTCATCCAGGGCTATGCTGGAGCCGTCTGCCAGGGTAAGCATGGCTTTGTTGCCACCAGGTGCAATATCATTTTTATAGCGTTCCGCCAGAACTGACGAGGGCTTTACAGGGGTTACCGGACGCAGGAAAAAATACAGACCGGCGGCTACCAGCAAACCGGTAACCACAGCTGCCGCCCACCAAACGCGATGAATCATTTTCACCGGCTGCAGGCTTTCCACAAATGGCAGGGTAATATCTGCCGATGTAATGCTCTGCAGCAGAGTGTCGCGGGCATCGGTATCTACGGGCGCACTGTCAGCAGGCGCCTGCCACATCAGGTCTGTCAACGCCTCCATGAGGAGTTCCATATTGCTGTCATCCTCCAGCAATGTGTACAACTCTTTCTGCTCTGCAGGCGTTTCATTACCGGAAAGCCGCTGCTGTAATAAATATGTGACCCTTTGCTCCTGCATGCATAAATGAGGCGGCCGGAATTTTAACGGCTCCCCTGTTACTAAGAATGGGCTGCTAACAAATAGGACCTATCTGTTTAAAAATATTTTTTATTTACAGATGAAAAGGAGGTAAACAAGTGGAATGGCATGACCGTTTTTACGTAAGTGCTCCCGGATCGCTTTCAGGGAAAACACCAGTGCATTCTTCACAGAATTGGGTGACAAATCCAGCTCTGTAGCTATTTCCGGGATCTTCATCCCTTTATTGCGGCTCATCTGGTAGATGCGCCGGCGTTGTGGTGACAACAACATCACCGCTTCTTCTATAATGGCATGTAATTCTTTCAATGTAAGCCGCCTGGTAGCGGTATCCGCTTCGTCTTCCTCCACCACCGCTGTTTCCCTTAAACGGTACTCTGTGGCCTCTTTCCTCATATAGGTATAACATTCGTTGGCCGCTACTTTATATAACCAGGCCTTGGGATGCTCCACACCAGACAGCTTATCCCGGCTGAGCCATACCCGCAGGAAAGTAGCCTGTATGACTTCTTTCGCGCTGTCGGGCGACTTTACCAGCTTGCGGATAAAGGGCTCCAGCGTCATCAGGGATGTATTGAACAGGATACCAAACGCCGCCTCATCGCCTTCTGAAATGCGCTGAAACAGTGCTTTGTCAATATAGATATTATCGTGCATTATCGTTGCAGACTGCGCTAATGGTTGAATGATAAGGTTGGTGGTATCTCCGCTAAAGTAGTAAAAAATAAGCGGATACCGATATGCTCCGGACAGGTCCCCGAATTTTCAGCAGGACTGCCGACCGGGTAATATAAATGGCTCCACCCAAATAAAAAGAGCCGTCTGTTTTAAGACGGCTCTCTTCGTATATACAGTTACGTTATTAATGCTGCTCGTTCTGCCCGATAGAATATACTTCATTCGGATCTACAAAACCTTTGGGATCATCGCCATACTCATTACTTCCCTGTACACCGGAAGAAAACATCAGCCACAAACCATAAAATGGAATCAGGATGTACCAGCCGCTGTTGCTGATATCGTGGGATCTTTTTACTGCCTGTGCAATAAAAAACCAGAGTGCAGGAATTACCAGGATCATACCCATTCCATGGGTCACTTCGCTGAGGCCTGTGGCTACGCCAACAGCGGCGCCATAAATAAAAATAGAAAGGCAGTATTCTGTTCTGCGGATACGGCCATCAAAGGAAAACGGTTTTTTTAAACATGCTCTTTAGTTCTGGGTGATAGGAATAAGGCACTTGCCGGATTACCCGGCAGCGAATCCAAAAATATAAATATTAATTAATTATAATACTATATTTTTCATCACATGAAAACTTAAAACAGGAAACTATATTTCATTCAAAAAATCCGTCATCGACTGTTCGGTAGGCAACTCCAGTTTCTTCCGGAGCCGGTAGCGTTTAATTTCCACTCCCCTTACCGAAATGGCCATCAGCTGCGCAATTTCCTTGGTAGAAAGTTTCAGTTGCAGATAGGCGCATACTTTCAGGTCGGTATTGGTAAGCGCCGGAAACTTACTTTTCAGCTTTTTCAGGAAATTATTGTTGATTTCATCAAAGTGTGCGGCAAACTGATCCCAGTTGTCATTGTTCTTTTCCACATCGTTCAGCAGGAGCAACGCATTTTTGATTTCCGGGTTATTACCATTCTTTTTGTACACGGCCGCCAGGATATCTTTTACTTTCACCAGCGCATCCCCTCTTTCTACCAGGTGCATGGAAGCATCTGCCAACGCATTGTTTTTGAAATGGATTTCATTGGCCAGCTTCTCATTCTGCAGCTTGATGATCTCCTTCTCATTTTTCTCCAGCTCCAGCTGATGAATATATTTCAGTCGTTGCTGCTCTTCATCGAACCGGCGCTGCTGCCGTTGCATCTTCCTTTCCTGCCAGCGGTTCAGCAGGTACAGCACTCCCATAAACAACAAGATGTAAAAGATATATGCCCAGATGGTTTTATACCAGGCCGGCAATACCACAAAACTATATGTAACGGTTTCCGACTCATGACCGAGGTTGTCGTGCGCCTTTACCCGGAAAATGTATTTTCCGTCCGGCAGGTTGGTGTAGTCTTTCTCCGACTTTGAAGACCAGGCAGACCAATGGCTTTCATATCCTTCCAGCTGATAGCTATACTCAATATTATTCTGCAGGCCATAAGCCGGCGAGCTGTATTCAAAATGGAAAGAGTTGTAGCTTTTCGGCAGGGAAACAATCTCCCGGTCGCCCTGTTGGTACCCTGCAGCCATACGCTGATGAAAGTACCCGCCAAAAATGATGCTGTCGGACCGGCCAAACGCCTTTACCTGCCCCAGTAATACCTTTACCACCTGTTTACTGGTGGCATACTTCTCATAGTTCAGGTGAATAATGCCTTTCTCCGATCCTATAAAAATGTTCTCTTTATTATATGGATAGATATTTTCAAATCCCAGCAAGATCTTCCCGTTCAGTTCCGGGATCCAGGTAATCGTATAGGTTTTATCGCCGGAAGGCTGATTGAAATTAACAACGCCCATTGCTTTTCCACTACAGATCCACACGTTGCCATCGGCATCTTCATTCATATAGCGGATCTCCATATTACCCAGTATAGGTGTCATAAATGCCGAAGGAATAAAGCGGCTGGTAGCCGGATCAAATTCATACACGCCTTTACCGGTACCAAATACCACCCTGTTCTTAATTTTAAATACATAATTACTCAACGCAGAAGGCAGGCCGGCGCTGTCAGTATATAACCGGGAAGTCACACTTTTATGATCGGGCGACAGCTGCAGCTGATACACACCGCGATAAGGATGGGAAGCCCAGATGGTATTATTATTATCTATCTCCAGGAAGCGCAGCGATTCTCCTACTCCTTCCAGTTTGCCCTTATCAGTAAACTGATCGCCACGATAGTCCAGCATCCGGATACCCGTGTAGGTACCTACCAGGATATCTTTTGCCGGATATACTGCCGATATGGGTTTATACAGCCAGGCGCCGGCATCGTCTGACAGCGGCACACTGCTATGATCTTTCAACACAGCACTACCGGTATGTTGTCCCATCAGGATATGATTATTGACTTCATCCAGTCGCCACACTTCCGCCCGGCTGTTGCGTACCCGGCTAAAATCGCCCTTCGCGAAACTGAGATCGCCGCCGGTACCGGTCAGCGGTACATACCAGGCGCCATCCGAGGTAGCGATATACAGTTCATTATTAAAGATGCGGGTGGAGTAGCCGGATAGCTCATTGACTTTATTGGGGGTGATATATTTAATAGCTGCGTTATAGGCGATAAAGCTGATGCCATTGTTCAACCCTGCCCAGAGGTTATTATTTTTATCGAGAAACACGCTGATCACATCATTGTTCTGAAGGCCCTCGGTGCGGGAAATCTTCTGCACTATTTCCCCGTTAAAATTCAGTACCACACACCCCTCTGCAGAAGTGCCTGTTACGAATTCCGTTGCATTAAGCCGGGTGGAGATATTCACGTTGCCCGGACTGAACGACGCCTGTCTTTTAATAATGGAGTCGTTGTGTAAAATAAACAACCCGTTGATCTGGGTATTGACCAGGAGGCTGTCTTCCCCCATACCGATAATGCCGGTAATCTGTCCGCTGTTGAATGTCGGATTGGTATTCAGGGGTACCCATTCATTATTTTTAAACTGCATCAGCCCTGTATACTTGTCCTGTGCATACAATTTATTACCTGCCTGCTTCAGGAACAGCCATTCGCTGGGATACACCTTAATGCTGTTGTTGCGGTATTCGAAGATGCGGTCGGAAGCCTGGAAGAAAACGGCTTCTTTATAAATTTCTATTCTCCAGATATCGGCAAACTTATTCTGAGAGGCAGGTACCAGGTCTTTCAGGGAAGTAAAGGTCAGGTTACCATTGGGACCGGGGGCGAAAAAGCCCATTTCTCCCTGACCGCCGGCATAGATCCGGTCGGAAGGGTCAATGGCAAGTGCGCGCACGATAGTACGGTTAGGTAATGGATATGCCTTCCAGTGACTACCATCATAAGTGAGCATGCCTTCGTTGTTGGCGAAGTACATCATGCCCCGGCTATCCTGTTCAATATCCCAGGTTTGGGTGCCTGCCTGGAAATCGCTTTTACTATAATTAATGATCTGGGGTAACCCGATCGTATTTTGGGCTGCGGCTATCCGGAAACAACCGATGCAAAGAAAAAACAGCCACCATTTTTTCATAAAATATAGGATTACGTCTGGTGATGTAGTAATGATGTAGTTTAAATTTATTAATAATCAATCATTTATCCAATTGTGATGAAGTATAGATGTAGTGAAAAAATTGGCCTCATTTCGTGGAAGGTGTAATTTTAGCGTAATCAAAACAGTATAAAAATAGTACTTAGTCAACTGAAATCAACCACCGTTTTTTAAAAATGCAGTAAAACCAAAGACACAAAAATTCCATTCAAAAAGGTTAATCATTTACAGATTTCACGTTTACACCCGGCACCCGCTGCCGGTGAAAGTACACCGTTTGCAACATCGTCAACAAAAAATTCACGTATGAAAAAATTCTTACAAAGCACATTTATCCCTCTATTGTTATTGTTTGCGTCCGTGTCGTGGGCGCAAAACAGGACAGTTACCGGTAAGGTAACAGATGAAACCGGGTCACCAATACCTGGCGCATCTGTTACTGCTAAAGTTTCCCAGAAAGCTATTGCAGCAGACAACAATGGCGTTTTCTCCCTGGCAGTAGGCCCGGATGAGAAAGTACTGAATATCTCCGCGGTAGGCTATGCCACCGCCACAGTGGCCATAGGCACTGCTCCGCTGGCCGTACAGCTCCAGCCATCCAACAAGGAACTGGGCGAAGTAGTAGTGGTAGGATATGGTACCCAGAAAGTGACCCAGATCTCCGGCGCCATTGCCACCGTAAAAGGATCAGACATCGCCAACCTCCGGCCGGTAAGGGCGGAAGAAGCCCTGCAGGGACGGGCCTCCGGTGTAAGCGTGATCCAGAGCGGTTCACCCGGCGCTAAACCCACGGTACTGATCAGGGGTATTCCTTCCTATAGTGGCTCCGATCCGCTGGTAGTAATAGATGGGGTACCACAAACCCTCGATGATCTCAATGCGCTGAATGCTGCCGACATCGAATCCATCAACGTATTAAAAGATGCGGCTACTACCGCCATCTATGGTGTAAAAGGAGGTAACGGTGTTATCATGGTCACTACCCGTAGCGGTAAAAGAAACCAGAAACCGGAAATTCTTGTGAACGCCAACTACGGCATCCAGGAAGTATTTAAAACCATTGGTGTATTAAACGCCACCGAATATGCCGGTATCATTAATGAAGGCAGTACCGCTTCCGGTGGAGACGTTATTTTCCCGGATCTTGGTAAGATGGGCGTAGGTACCAACTGGCAGAAACAGATCTTCCACCAGGCGCCCATACAGAACTACAATGTGAGCGCAAGAGGTGGCAGTGATAAAATCACCTACTTTGTTTCCGGTGGTTATCTTGGCCAGGACGGTATAGTGGCTGGCGGCAGCAAATCCAATTTCAACCGTATCAATGGTACTGCAAATATCACCGCAGATATTACCAGCCGGTTGAAAGTAATTGTGAATACCAGCTTCACCAATATTAAAAATAAAGGTATTCAGGAAAATTCATTCAATTCCATCATCGGTAGTGCGCTCAACTTCGATCCTACCGTACCGGTATATAATGATGTACCCAATACACCAGGTAAATACAGTTTCAGCAACCTGTTGAAATCAGAGATCTTTAACCCGCTCACCAAACTGGAAAACACCTACAATACTTCCAGCGGCAACAAGCTGTTTGGAAAGGTAGAATTACAGTATGATATCCTGAAAAACCTGAAAGCCACTACCCGCTTTGGTTATACCAATTACGACCAGACCGGCAAAAACTTTACACCACTGGTATTCTACGGTCCGCTGAATGTGGAAAACACCATGGGCGTTGATGGCAATGCCATTCCGCTGAAAAATGAACTGGGCATGATCGCCGGCTATACCCACAACGGTGTAAACGAGTTCAAAAACAGCGCGGCCAGTTTTACGTCAGAAACATATCTGAACTACAACTTCAATATAGCCAGGGACCACCATTTTGATGCGGTGGCAGGTATCTCCTTCTTCAAATCTACCAACAACGGCATGACCGTTAGCCGCCAGGACGTTCCTTTCAACTCCTGGGAATTTGCAGATTACAATGCCGCAACCGGCATCAATACACCTGCTATTCCTTATATAAGAGATACCGTTATCAACGGCGAGCCGCTGAAATACTACAACTCCAAAGGAGATATTCCGGCTAACCTGAACGGACAAGGCGCCACTAAATATTATGGCTTCCGTAAAAATCTGTCTTACTTCGGGCGGCTCAACTACGACTACCAGGATAAATACCTCGCCTCCGTTACCATGCGCAGGGATGGATCTTTTGCCTTTGGTACCGACAATAAATTCGCCGACTTCCTCTCCGGTTCATTGGGCTGGATTGCCTCCAGTGAAAATTTCTTTCATTCCAACTTTATCAATTACCTGAAGATAAGAGGTAGCTATGGTACCGTAGGTAATGAGAATACCAACCCGGCTTTCCCCAGAATCGTTACCGGTGGCCCCAATTATGACGACGGCAACAACAACGGTTATACGTTTGGGAATACCTTCCTCTCCGGATCTACCGTAGGTTCTTATGCCAACACGTCTCTGAGCTGGGAAAAACAGATCCAGTACAATGCTGGTTTTGATGTTACCTTCTTCCATAATAAATTCAGCCTGAGCGCCGATTACTTCCAGAAAAGTGTAAAGGGCCTGCTGTTCAAACCAGTGGTATCCCTCTTCCTGGGAACTGCCAAAGTACCGGATGCCAATATTGGTTCTACCAAAAGCAGTGGTATAGACCTGAACCTGGGCTATAATGACAGAATAGGTAAAGATGTATCTATTTCTACCAACGTTACTTTCACCACTTCAAAAAATGAAGTAACCGGTACCAACTCCGACAATTCCTTTGTATTATATGGTGGTAATTATTTCAACGGCCAGTCTCAAAACGTTACTGCCTTTGAAACAGGAAAAGCGCCGGGCTACTTTTATGGCTTCAAAACAGCCGGTTTATTCCAATCTGCCGATGAAATCAATAAAGCACCCAAACAAAGCGGCGCCCAACCAGGTGATATCCGTTTTGTGGATGTAAACGGTGATGGCGTTATCAATGATAAGGACAAAACCAATATCGGCAATCCATTCCCGAAATTCACCCTGGGCTGGAACCTGTCGCTGAACTACAAAAACTTTGACCTGAATGTATTC
The DNA here is from genome assembly GCF_900110835.1 of Chitinophaga arvensicola. GTDB lineage: Bacteria > Bacteroidota > Bacteroidia > Chitinophagales > Chitinophagaceae > Chitinophaga > Chitinophaga arvensicola. The sequence continues at coordinate 2,220,452 of NZ_FOJG01000001.1, read as the reverse complement.
ACCTACGCTTCCATAGGCAACGACATCTATCGCGCCTATGAAAGAAACGCCACCTACACCAATAAATTCCGGGATATCCTGAACCGCTGGACAGGTCCGGGCAGCACCAATGATGCCCGTTATCCACGTTACTCTTTCACCGATGCCAACAACAATGTAAGGGTATCTGACCGCTACGTAGAAGATGGCTCCTTTGTAAAACTGAAAAACATACAGCTGGGTTATACCTTCCCGTCATCCATCCTGAACCGCTCCGGCTTTAAACAGATCCGCCTGTTTGCACAGGTAAAAAATGCGTATACGTTTACCCGTTACTCCGGTTTCGATCCTGAAATCGCCGGTGGCATCATGGATTCCGGTATAGACAGGGGTGCTTATCCACAAGCGAGAACCTGGTCATTAGGTATTGATTTAAAACTGTAATGTTCAAAGTAAAAAGACGACAAATGAAAAACATACTCACAATAACAGGCATCTTTTCGGTCATCATTTTAACCAGCTCCTGCAAAAAATGGATCGACTACAAGCCAAGCGACAGCTACAATGTAACTGACCTCGATTACCTGAAAAGTGAAAGCGACTACCGCACCATGGCGGTAAGTACCTACTCTCCTATCCAGTGGCTGAACCAGGCAGTACCTATCGGTGATATTGCTTCCGACAACTCTGTGAGCGGCGGTGAAAGTGCCTCCGATGTACTCGGTTTACAGCAGATGGATGATTATACCATGACCACTACGAATGATTATCTGACAGAAATCTGGTCTGCCTCCTACGAAGGCATTAACCGCGTGAATTACATGACGCAGTTCAAGGATAAAAATCCAAGCGGAGGCACCGTCGATTTTCCAGGTAAAGATGCGTTGTATGGCGAAACCTATTTCCTGCGCGCCTATTACTATTTCACGCTGGTGAAATTTTTTGGAGATGTGCCCCTGTTTGCAGACAAGCGTTTAACGCTTACCGATTCCCGCACGCTGAAAAGATCTCCCAAAGCAGATGTATACAAACAGATAGAACTGGATCTCAACAATGCGATTGCCGTATTGCCTACCACCCAGTCGCAGCCCGGAAGGATTACCAAATACGCTGCACAGGCATTGCTCGGAAAAGTATTGCTGTATGAAAATAAATTCACCGAAGCAGCCGCTATGCTGGAAAACGTAGTAAACGGTCCGTTTACACTGGTAGCTGATTTTGGCGAAATCTTTTTGCAGTCCGGAGAAAATGGTATTGAGTCTGTTTTTGAGATTCAATACTCTAACCTGTCTCCCTACTACAACTGGGGCGCCGCTACACGCGGACAGGGAAACTATGCTGTTCAGCAGTGTGGAATACGGGGAATAAACGGTGGTAGTCCGTATGCTTCCGGCTGGAGCACCAACCTGCCTACCCAGAACCTGGCCAATGCCTATGCCGCCGGAGATCAGCGGAAAGATGTGACAGTACTGGATATTGAAGCTTATAAAAATGCACATCCTGACTTTAAAATCACCTACCAGGTAGCACCTTATAAAAACACCGGGCTGTATAACCAGAAATACCTGCCAAGAAAAGGAGAAACTTCCGGTCAGCTGGAAATCAACTACCTCAATAACTACCGGACCATCCGCTTTGCAGATGTATTACTGATGGCTGCAGAAGCCAATAACCGTGCTACTACCCCCAACGATGCCAAAGCACAAACTTACCTGAACAAAGTAAGACGCCGGGCTTTCAAGGACAATGCGCACGATATTACGCTCACCGGCGCCGCACTGACCACCGCCATCTGGCAGGAACGCAGACTGGAACTGGCCATGGAAGGTGATCGCTTCTTTGACCTGGTAAGAACAGGTAAAGCTGCCACCACCATCACCGGTTTTGTAGCAGGCAAAAATGAATTATTCCCGCTGCCACAAAGGGAAGTAGAAATTTCCAGTTTAACGCAGAATCCCGGGTATTAATCAGTAAAAACAACATAGCATGAAACGCGTTCCATATATATTATTGCTGACACTGGCATTATACAGCTGTACCAAGTGGACGGATGATGATCTGTCATTCTTAAACTCCATCAAAGCACCTTCGGAAGAATCGCTGCTGTTCAAAATAGCCAACGATAACTCCGGTCTGGTAACCATTACACCAAGTAGCGCAGGCGGCACGGCCTACGATATTTATTTCGGCGATGGCGCCACCGCACCGGTAACAGTGGCTCCCGGAAAGAACACCACGCATGTGTATAAAGAAGGAACTTACCCCGTGAAAGTGGTGACCACCGGGCTCAGTGGACTGAAATCAGATACCACTGCACAACTGACCGTGATCTTTCGTGCACCCGAGGAAGTGAATGTGACCACTACCGGCAATGCACATGAACTCACGGTATCTGCCACCGCATTGTATGCTACCGGCGGCTTCAAAGTATCCTTTGGAGAAACACCCAATGAGGAGCCGGTATTAATTGCGGGCGGCGCCAGTATTAAACATGTATACGCCAAAGGTGGTAACTACACCGTAACGGTAGAAGCGCTGAGCGGCGGAAAAGCAACGACCAAAGTAACAAAGCCGGTAACTATTTACGATCCGCTTACCCTGCCCATGACCTTTGAATTGCCGACCGTAAGCTATGCCTGGGGCGATTTTGGTGGCAGTCAGACATCCGTGATCGCCAACCCGGTACCAGGTGGCATCAACACCAGCGCCACCGTTGGTAAGATTGTAAAAACAAAAGCAGAAGTATGGGCCGGTAACTATATCGTGATGACAGACCCGTTAGATTTTACCAACAACAAAAAGTTCAAGGTGAAAGTGTATTCCTGGAGAGCAGGGATGCGGGTACAACTGCAATTGGAAAGAACCGGTGACAACACTTTCCAGGAGCACCTGGAGGCAACGACTACCGTAGCCAATACCTGGGAAGAGCTGACGTTTGACTTCTCCGGAATCATAAAAGACAACAGTAAAAAATTACAAAATATCCTGTTCTTCCTCGACAACGGCGTAACCGGTGATGGCAGTAACAACTTCACCCTGTTGTTTGATGATATTACCTTAACTCACTAATCCACGATTATGACAAAATATATAAAACTATTAACACCGTTATTTCTCGGGATACTACTGGTAATGAGCGGTTGTAATAAAGACGATTTCCGGTTTGGCGACATTATCACTCCCTCCAAACCAGTGCTCAACATCGCGATCACCGGTAAAGATGCCACGCATCCCAATGGCGGCGGAGAAGGCAGCATTACGCTGCACGTTACCTCCGACAACACGATCAATTACCGGGTTGATTTTGGAGATGGTAAAGCACCTAAAACATCTACCAGTTCTGATTTTCAATACCAGTATGATCACACAGGTACCAAAACACTGACCGTTACAGTGACTGTGTATGGCAAAGCCGGTAACTTCAGTACCAATTCACAGGAGATCACCATCTTCAGGGCATATGAACCTGATCCGGCTTTTGTGACCATGCTGACCAACAACGGTACTAAAAAATGGCGCGTAGATAAAGATAATCCCGGCCACCTGGGCGTATCTGATGCGGCTGTATTTACGCCTGCATGGTGGGCTGCCGGTCCGAATGAAAAAGCAGGTCTTGGTATCTATGACGACGTATATACTTTCACTGCCACCGGTAATTCCTTCACGCATGAAACCAACAACGACATCTTTGGCAACAAGGTATTCCTGCGTGATTTTGATCCATCGCTGACCGGTGAGGGCGATTTCACCTTAACAGGCCCTAAAGCTGCCGCCTATACGGAAACCTTCGGCTACGATGGTGGTGCAGGCACAGAATATATTGTATTTTCAAGCAAGGGACATCTGGGTATGTACCAGGGTGTACACAAATACCAGGTGTTGGAAAGAAGCGCCACACAGATGACCTTACGTTGCCTCCAGAACCCCGGTGCATGGTATGTAAAAATTATAGCAATTCAATAGCGTATGAAATATATCACAGGAATGATGCTGGCATTACTGATCAGTACTGCCAGCTGCGGAAAAAATGATAAAGCGCCGCCGGCAAAAATTGCACCCACCAACCTGGTGTTGAATGCCATCGTGAATACCGACAATAGTGGATCGGTGGCGTTTACGGCCATGGCCGACAATGCCGTCAGTTATGATTATGATTTTGGAAACGGCACCACCAAAACCGTTGCCAATGGTATCACTAACTATACTTACAGTGGCACCGGACAGCAAACTTTTACGGTGAAAGTAACTGCTAAAAGTGCAGACGGATTAACCGTCAGCAAATCAACTACCGTTACGGTGACTATTGCTGCAGGATTGATATGGTCTGAAGAATTCAATACCGATGGGGCACCGGATCCCACCAAATGGGGCTATGATATTGGCACCGGCGACAATGGCTGGGGCAATGCAGAAGCGGAATACTATACAGACCGGTCTAAAAATGTGAGCGTGTCCAATGGTACCCTTAAAATTAATTTGCTTAAGGAAAGCTTCTCTGGCAGTGCGTATACATCTGCCCGCATACTGACCCGTGGTAAATTTACTTTCAAATACGGAAGGGTGGAAATCAGCGCCAAACTGCCCACTGGCGGCGGTACCTGGCCAGCACTCTGGATGCTGGGCGCCAATGCGGCAACGGTAGGCTGGCCTGCCTGCGGTGAAATAGATATTATGGAACATAAAGGCAATGAACCCACCAAGATCTATGGTACCGTACATCATCCCAATCATGCCGGTGCTAACGCCGACGGGGGAACGACAAATGTGCTGAATGAAACCACCACCTTCCATAAATATGCGATGGACTGGTCGCCCACACTGATCCGTTTTTATGTAGATGATCAACTGTTCTATACATTCAACAGTGCAGGCAATTCCGCATTCGACCACGACTTCTTTATCATCCTCAACATGGCGATGGGCGGTCATTTCGGCGGTGCTATCGACCCCGCAGTTACCAGCGCTACTATGGAAGTAGATTATGTAAGGGTATATAAAAATTAGGAATAGACGTATACAGTAACCATGGGCTACCGGCCTTTGTCTTTACCAGAACAACCCACGCGCCGATGCGGGCGCCGGGGCAGGTAAGGGCAAAGGCCGGCCCCTTTTAATTGATCTGACGGGAATATAACTCCAGTTTATCTTTCTCTGTTTTGGTAAGACTCTGCATACCCCGCTGGTGGATCTTCTCCAGGATGGCATCCAGTTCTTTCTGCTGGCTTGCTTTTCCCATATTATACTGGTCATCGATATCCACAAATACGTGGTGTTGGTTATAATGGTAATTATCCACCAGGATCGCCTGCGGCTTATTGATAATCACATACATAAAAAAGATACAAGGTACCAGCAATGCTATCACTACTGCAAAGTTCTCCCGCAATGTACCAGGTTCAATGAACAATGCAATCAGTATCCCCACCATAGCACCACCCAGATGTGCATCATGTCCTATGTTATCACGGCGCGACCGGATGCCATAAATAGCCAGCAACAGGTATCCAAGGCCGTATACCCATCCCGGAACGGAAAACAGTCCACCTACATCCACTCCCCTGTCTGGATACATGGCCACTGCCGCGAAAATAACGCCGCAGATGGCGCCGGAAGCACCTACTGCGCTGTAGTCATTTTCCCGGCGGTGCACATACAGCGATAACAGGTTGCCACCAATAAGGCTTCCAAAATAAATAATAGCAAAAGCTGTGGCGGTGAGGTTAGTTTCCAGCAGAAAACTAAATGCCAGCAGCGAAGCCATATTAAACAGCAGGTGTTTCCAGCTGACATGCAGGAAGCCGGAAGTCAGCAGGCGCCGGTACTCTCTGAATAAGCGGATCCTTTCCACTTCAAAAGCATATTTATTGAAGAATGTACGGCTGTTGAATCCTTTCCAGGAAAAGAGGATATTTATGAAAACAATTGCCAGGGCGATGATGCGGGTATAATTCATGGTTGCTGCAGGGCGTTTACAAACACCCCTGCAATATGTGAAATTGTTTAAATATAACAAAATAAAACGGCGGCAATGTATGGTGGTAACGTGTACGGATACACGGTTACCAATCGCTGCTTTCCCTGTATGGCGTGGGTTTCGGCCCTCTTACCGGAATAAATTTCAGATTATTCGCAAAAAAATTTGGTTGATTGTAAATAATGTTGCTACATTTGCAATCCCAAACGGGGGATATAGATCGGCTGAAAGGCCCGTCTGTACTAAGGATCGGTAGTTCAGTTGGTTAGAATGCCGCCCTGTCACGGCGGAGGTCGCGGGTTCGAGTCCCGTCCGGTCCGCAAAATCTCGAAGAAACCCGCGCTAGTCGCGGGTTTTCTATTTTAAGTCAAGTATTTAGTCGAGTTCCGATTAATTCTCTCCTCGTTAGGGATTCTCCCAGGAACTAAATCGCAAGTTCAGTGTGTGGTAAATCACATTATTTCAAAATCCAGCTTAGGATTTCTTTTTGAAACAATGCACTATTCATACAGACCGAAGAACCCGTAAAGGCTAAAGTTTCCGAACTCACACAACTAACATGATGATACACATCTTCACCGTCACCTCATAGGCGGAACCCAGTTGCTAACAGTTCTTGTTACTGAAGTTTATTAAGGGTATAATTGGAAAATTCAGCCTGGGTTGCTGCTATCCGATACATAGAAAAGTAAGAGCAAAGCTACAAACTACTTAACGTATTTTGCGGCTTTGCTCCTCTGCTCTCCTGACAGATAAAGGTAATCGACGTTTTAAAACATCCAACTATTAGTATCTGGGTCTAAATCCAGGCCTTGGGCCGGATCTGGAGAAACGATTATTTTCTGGTCTTTCAGGTTTTGGACGAGCCTCATACACAACTATTGTATGGCCAGCAACTACTGAATTATTCAATTCCTTAATTGCCAGTACTGCATTGGAATCATCTGGCATTTCAACGAATGCAAAGCCTTTAGAACGGCCACTGTACTTATCGTAAGCCACATTAATACTATATACAACTCCAAATGGGTCAAATAAAGACCATATCTCATCTTCAGTTGTTCTGTCACCTATATTACCTACAAAAATATTCACAAATATAATTTTAATTAAATATGCATACTACTGAAAAACAGGGGCTAAATAAGAAAAAGAAACCCAAACTAAATCAGAAGAAGCCAAATGTAACCTCGATAAAGTTAGAGCAATAAATTGGGTATTACAGGATTAATTTATGGGGATATTACAAGTGCGTTAAAAGTTAGCTTCCTGCAACTTCTAACACTCAGTAAAGAAATGGCTGTTGGCGAATAGCTAACAACCATTTTTAGTTTATATACAGAACAAAAGAGTGCAGTTTAAATGGTATTACATAAAGTGGATTAAAGAGTAAGTTTTAATCGATCACTAAATATAATCGATAATTGGCCAGGAATCTGATTCCAGTTGTAATCAGGCTTGCTCCATTTGGCATATATATTTTCCTGAACAAGGAATAAGAGCTTCATGAGGGCTTCTTCTGATTGGAAAGCGACTTTGGAGCTATTTTGCAGCACATGACTTCAAATAAAAAACGCTCCACAGATAATCGTCTTTCATCATCTTGATTCTCGGATCAGGATTACTTTTTGATGCGTCTTTTACCTGATAAGCGTCACATGTTCCTTCATAAAGGTTTTAGAATCATCACTTTCAGTGATGTCGAGCGTGTAAACATAAACATCCATTGGTTGCTTTTGACCTTTGTATGTTCCATCCAATCCACCGTTTCAGATCATAACTGCTCGTTAGTTATGAATCAAACGAAACCTCGTCAGAAACATAAACATTTTTCCTCTTTTACGGTATTCTCTGATAGAAGAAATAAGCCATTTCGAATAGTAAGAAAAGTCTGCATCATTCTGTTCGGAAATAAGTTCAAATACTTCACCATTCCAGTCTACCACTACATAGGAGTAATATCCATTCATTTTCCCTGTTCCCCATAAGAGGCTATCTGTGGTTCTATACATCGGATAACCCATGCAGTCTGCAATGTGTTGCTTATATTTTTCATCGTTCCAGTTGAAATCGTCGTCATAGGTTCTAAAAAAGAAATGCATTTGAAAAACATCTTTTCCATTGGAATAGGTGTCATACTCGCCGGTTAAATTGTCGCCTTTTATTAATTTAAACCCTTTAGGAAAGATCGCCTGCCCGGAAGTAGTTATAGCACAGAGAAGGAAGATAAAACTAAAAAAATATTTCATAGGTTGGTACAGATTTATTGTCCAATATATAACCTCTATTGGAGTATTAAAAATATGGAGATGCTATTAACAGCAAGGCACTGACTTTCACCGATGAATAATACCAGCATTTCACATATCCTGTCTTCCGGTTGGCCTTCTTATCATGCTACGATCATGAAAGTTGACGCTACGTAAATAGAGTGCGTAAGCCTTTGGTAATTTGGTAGTGTTAACCTCAAAACGACCAGTATGATAGTAGAAAAAAAATCTCATCCCGTATCTTCTGCACGTTCAAAAATCTTACGCTCAAAGGCAATCAATTGCATCCGCTCAACGATGACTATATAAATAATGCCATCGTTCAATTCTCCTTACGAAATTATTAAAGCTGTAAGCCGGCAATACTACAGTAACCGGCAGCGGACATAACCCGCATGCCCGACAATAGCATTCTCTGATGAGATATACATGCGGTAGTTATCAGACAGAAAAAATCATATAAAACAAACCTATTGGCCAATAATTAATCACTAAAATCCCAAAAAATGACACAAAAGAAAGAACAACCATCGAAGGCGACACAGCAAGACATGAAAGATGCTTCCCAACCTGATACTGTACAATCCTTTACAACTGCGGAGATAAGCAGCGACGAAGACGCCTTTGGCGATATGTACGCCCGTGGAGCAGATGGAAGCATGCAACGCATACCTGTTGGAACAGTAGGCCAGCTGCTTAAAGTGGCAGCCAACGGATTCCCCGCCTGGGCAAATGACATCACCAATACGATCATTGTGAATGCCGGAGCAGATCAAAGTATTTCAGTAGCGAATACCAATTTACTGGCAACTGCCAGCGATGCCAACAGCGCCATTACATCGTATCTCTGGACCAAACAATCCGGCCCGGTAGAACCCATCGGCACCGGGTTCAACGGCGGATCATTTACACCGCTGAGAACAAGAACGTTTACGCCTTCCGGAGCAGGGGATATTGTTTTTGACAATACAAACACGCTGCCTGGTGATCTGATTATACTGCAGGGAAATTTCAGGTCGGTGACACTGACCAATGTACAAGGCACAGCGGCCAATCCTATCGTATTCAGAAATCCGGCCGGCCAGATCACACGCATCGGTAATACTACCTGGGCTGCAAATGGCGGACCAGCCTATGCTTTACAAACCTCCAATTCCAAACACTTCATTTTTGCCGGCACACACTGGGATAACCTGTTATTTACCGGCTCTGAAGTTAACACCGATGGTGGTGGCGAACCTTATCGCTCTGCATACAGGAACCTGTCATTTGATGCTTTCTCCGAAAAATTCGAAATCTGTTATTTTACTGCTACTCAGGGAGGCACCTGCATCGTAGCCAAAACAGATCCTGTATCCGGACAAAGCGCTACCTGGTATCCTAATACCACGTTGCAGGATATGTTGATCCACGACTTTATCATCGACAATTCATACAATGAAGGACTATATATCGGACATACAGCCACGTACTGGGATCTGACCGGCAATGCGCCTTATAACTCCGGTCCCTATGATGCGCCTCCGGCCGACAGCAACCGGTACAAGCAACCTATTATGATCAATAACGTAAAGGTGTGGAATGGCCGGATACTAAATACCGGTAAAGACGGTATCCAGATTTCAGCCAGTAAAAACATCGAAGTTTATCAGAACGAAGTGTATAACTGGGCATCTGTGAATATTCCCGCCAGAGCAAGTCATAACGGTGGTATCCTGATCGGCGGACGCTCAGAAACCAGCAACGTTCACGATAATATCACACATGACTCCTGGGGTGAACATCTTCAGTTTTATGGCACCGGCGCCGGTCATATTTTCAAAAACAATCTTTGCTACAATACGAATGCTGCGAACGTTAGCGGTGACATGGCCTCCATTGCAGCAAGATCCGGCACCAACAACACAGAAAATCATCCCGGCCAGATCACGGTAGAAGGAAATACCTTCTCAAGATGTGGTGGCGGCGCGCTGATAAGGGTAAATGGATACTACAACAAATCAGGTGGCGTATCCGGCACCAACAATCTGCAGGTGATCATGAAACGTAATATCCTGATGGCGCCAAGGAACAATGCCGGAGGCGACAATTACGATAGCTTCTATGTATACACAGAAAACCCACAAGATTATGGATACAATACTATTGTAACCAGACCACTGGCAGGTGCAGATGCCAACGTACAGTATCTCACGGAGGCTATTGCCAACGTAGATACCAACAACTACTATCTGCCCAATAACAGCGCAGTAATACAAGGATTCAGGAAAACTCAGCCTGTAGGTCCGCAGCCCGTATCAGGAGCATCTGTTATTGCTACGCCCAACGCCGCAGCTACCGCAGTTACCAACATGGTAAGCGGTGTGTACGTGTTCAGCATAGTCGTTGGAAATGCACTCGGACAGTACAAAAGCGATACCGTTCAGGTAACCGTGGTTTTGTAAAATCATGCGGACAGCAATTTCCGGATTGCTATCTATGATGATAAAATACTTTTGCCGGCTTATTCTGTAAGCCGGCAAAAGCATTTCCAACTCCGCATAATCATGGTGATGCAGCAAATAATCACTTCACTACAGTCGCTTCCAGTTCAACGGTAAGCGTGGCAAAAAGACCCTTTACTTCCAGCAAAGTAGTGGCCTGCTTAATACCATACTTTGTCAGAAACCCCGAGTAAATATCCATACTGGTGGAAAAGAAATCCTGCACACTGGTGGTGTAAACATTGAGTCTTACAATGTTCTTAGGATCATAGCCTGATTCATTGACAAGCTGCTCCAGGTTCTGAATGGTCTGAATAAGCTGTGAACGCATATCAGCACTGCTGGGTATGCCATTGGCATCAATCGCTACCTGTCCTGAACAATACAAGGTACCTGTTACATTTTTTGCTTCAACGGCTTGTGCTGAATTGGTTCTTTCACCCCATGCCCAGGGGTCAAACGTGTTCTTTTCCATTTTTACATTTTTAATATTATAAACGACTTCCCGTCATTCAATACATCAAAATTAAAATGGAGGTGTGACAGCGGTATGTCAGGGGTGTGAAAAAAATTAATAATACTTATCGAAAAACTCCTGCAAGGTCATTTTATGAGGAGTAAACTTCTCAGAACGTAATTGCAATTGTTGAATCCTGTCCAGCCTGAAATACCTGAAATCATTTCTGAGCTGGCACCAGGCAACCAGCAACCAGTTTTCCTGTGTGCTCAGTAACGCAAATGGTTCAATGATCCTGCTACTGGCCTTACCATCCTCATTCAGGTAGTCGATTTGAACCTGCAGAAAATTAGTAAGCGCAAATTGAAGCGATGATAAATTGTTGCTGGTCCTTTCACGGTTAATATTCTGGGAGTACCGCGTACGCTCGGTAAGCAGATTGGCTTTGTGTTTTTCCGTATATCGTAAAACCGCCTTTATTTTTCCAATAGCATCTGTATAGTCTTTCACGAAAGACGAATCTCTGTTGCTCAGGACCAACTGTTCAGCAAGAATTAATGCGTTCGCCTCGTTTTCAGTGAACATAATCGGAGGCACTTTAAACCCCTCCATCAGTGTATATCCTCTCCCTTCTTCTGTTATAATGGGAACACCTGCCTGTTCTAATGTCCTGATGTCTCTGTAGATAGTCCGGACACTCACAGAAAATTTATCAGCCAGTTCAGTTGCAGTCAAAAGCGATTTTGTCTGCAACTGAATAAGGATAGCTGTCAGCCGTGAAAGCCGATTTGTTTCATTATTGTCCATTTATCTTTTCCTCCTGCATAGCTGTAAAAATATGCCAAATTTCATACATCCTCATTTAGCAGGTGCCGGCCCGGCATCACCCTTCTTCTGACTGAATAACCAATTCCATACTTCCACATTACTATACGTAGGTGTCCATGCGCCGTGTCCTACGCCCGGATACATCGTGAGCTTTGCCTCCCTGCCACCATTTTCACGGATGCGGGTGATCATATCTATAGAGCGTTGAGGGATCACGGTACTATCCGCATCTCCGTGAAATGCCCATATAGGTATACCGGTCAGCTGTTTTGCAAATGAAGTATCTGCCCCTCCGCAAACGGGAACCGCTGCCGCAAACAGATGACCTTCCCGCTGCAATATTTCCCAGGTAGCGAAACCACCCATAGATAAACCGGTTACATAAATCCTGTTGGTGTCGATATTGTTATTCCTGATGATACTGTCCAGCAGCAACATCGCCAGTTGCATAGGCCAGGTTGGTTGAGCCTTCATCTGGTGAGAGGGCCAGCCAAAACCGGTCTGTACCCAGGTAGCCTCCCCATCCGGCTCACCAGCTCCGGGGGCAGGGCACTGGGGCGCAATAACATAACAAGGTTCCTTTTCCCAGAACGCTACCGGTTTAAACCGCATCAACTGCTTACGGTTATCATTTCCTCTTTCACCAGCGCCATGAAAAAATAATACCAGCGGATACTTTTTACCCGGACGGATTTTTACAGGCTGATAAAAACGGTAAGGCAACACATGTCCGTCTTTCTCTAGTTTTTTAAAAGTAAAAGCATCAAACTGCTTTTCCCATTCCTGCACCGGCGCAATACTAAAGTTGGGGTGAATAGGATCAGGTACCGCTTGCGCATTTGCCGTAGAAAAAAATGTCAGGGAACAGGCACAAAAAATGACCAGAAGCTTCATAACGTCGATTTATAAAAAATGTGATTTGAAAAAGTGTATGCAAAATGCGGGAAGAGGACTAACAAAGGCTTAACAAACGCATTAATGCCAGCATAAATTATAAATATATTATGATTATATGTGTAAATAAATTACAAACATATGGTTGTATCCCTATCGTAAATTTTATATTTTGTGCAGTCCTTAATAAAAAGGGCGTGGTTTCATACATCTGTTCACGATTTATCAATACACTATGAGTACATTAAACAGCACTGTAGCACACAATTCATACTTTGAAGGTAAAGTACAAAGCCTTGTCTTGTCTACAGAAAAAGGACCGGCTACAGTCGGCGTAATGAAAAAAGGCGATTACCGGTTTTCTACCTCTGTAACAGAACATATGGTTATTATCTCCGGTAGTCTTACCGTGAAATTACCGGAGGGCGACTGGAAAACCTATCAACAACAGGAAAGCTTTGACGTAGCAGCCGGGGTGGCATTCGATGTAAGCTGCACAGAAGATGTTGCCTATATCTGTTACTACGGCGCATAACTCCTATATGCAGATATCTGCCTGCGCGGGTATCTGCATATAAAATAAAACAAAAAATATCCCGCAATAATCAACACGGCCCCATCCGCAACTATCCTGTAAAAATATTTTTTCATTCCGGCTACGTAGTCTGTTTCTCACAAACGTATTACCTACTTATCAACCAATTACTATTTTTCATTCTTCAATTGTAATGTATACGCGGGAGCAGTAATGGGGATAAAAGAAAAAAGGGATAGCTCTTTTTGAAAGTTCGTGCCTTATGGAAATCCCTTCGGGAAACAAACAATTCCCTGTAGCATCAGCCACTGTAGCCCATTTATTGAATTCAACGAGCCGGGAAAGAAAACGCCTGTCAGGAAATTAGTATCGTCTTTTACAATACCGCGTTAGTGCTGTGGATCAACAGACCAATAACTACACAGGATATTTTAAACAATCCTCAATAATTCCACTATGAACATGAAAAAGATTTTCTACACCCTACTACTGACCATTTTTTATCTGGCAGCCTCCCGGGAAATACGTGCGCAAACGTATACCTGGAACCAGGTGCGGATTGGTGGCTCCGGTGCACTGCCTTCTTTTGTAGCGCATCCCAAGGTACCCGATCTGTACTTTATTACTACTGATGTAGGCACTCCTTACCGATGGAACAAGAACCTGCAGAAGTGGGAGCACATGATGTTATTTAAAAAGATACCGGTCAACTACTGGAACTGGGAATTCAGCCAGCGCTGCGGCAGCCTCGGGATAGATCCCAATGACAGCACCGGCAACATCCTGTATGCTACGGTGGAAAACAGCGCTGGTCCGGGACCAGGCAAAGGCTCCAGCAACGTGGGTACTATCCTGAAAAGTACCGACCGGGGTGATACCTGGACCGATCTGAACGTACCTATTGTAGTACATCCCAACAACACCCAGATTTATGGAGATCGTATACAGGTAGATCCTTCCAATAGTAACATCGTATGGGTGGTGACCGATCAAAACGGTGCATGGAAAACAGAGAATGCCGGAACCAGCTGGTCGCAGGTAAGCGCCATTACCACACCCGGCTCCTGCTCCTTTCTGCTTTTCGATAAAAGCGCCGGCACGGTTGTCGTAAATGGATTGAGCGTAACCAAACGGATCTTTATCGGACGCGCCACAGGCGTACTCGTATCGGAAGACGGCGGTGTTTCCTTTACACCGATGAACAACAGCCCGATATATCCCATACGTGCCGCCATTCATGGAGATGGCACCCTGTATGTATCTGCAGGCGGTGAGAACATAAAAAAAGGTGTCTTCAAATATAAAAACGGCAGCTGGCAGGATATTTCTCCCATCTTCTTAGATCCCGATTCCAAAAAAGATCCCAGGGTCTTTTCTAAAGTAGCGGTGAACCCTGCCAATTCAAATGACATTGTAGTAAGCACCCGGAGCAGCTGGCAAAAAGATCCTTATTTTATTTCAAGAGATGGGGGCGCACCGGGCTCCTACAAGCAGGGGAAAATCACGCGCGATAATTCTGAAGCACCACATTCCGCCAATGATGGTTTGCCCTTCAATGCACCTGGCCATAGTCCTTATACCTTTACCTGGGATCCATTTTATCCGGACAGGGTATGGATCAGCGATATGCTGGATGTACTTTCCACAGACAATATCTTTGCACCTGTTTCCAACTGGAAGGTGCGCGTGGTTGGCCTGGAAGAAATCATGGTAACAGGCCCCATGATGGCCCCTCCCAGCGGTAAGAACCTGTTACTTACTGTTACCGCAGATGTTGGCGGCGCTCATCACCGCTCCCTGACAGAGCCTCTGAACCAGGGCGCCGTTTCCTACACGGCCCTGCACAACAACATCTACTCCGCATTCAATATGCAGGGCGTAGCTTTTCAATATAACGATCCTGAATTTATTGTGCGCGTTGGCTGCGACGGCCCCGCTACAGTAGACGTTATTGACTCCCGCTCAGGTTATTCCACAGACGGCGGCGATACTTATACCCTGTTTCCCAAATCACCGGGTATCCGTGGACGTGTAGCCGTATCCGCTAATCGCAGGAATATTCTGTGGCTCACCCAGATGGATGGCAACAGTCCGGGTAGCGTGTACTGGTCGGAAGACCTGGGCACCAGCTGGACAAAATCCACCGGACTTTCCTCCGGTATCCTACCCGCAGGGCCACAATGGAACCTGTATCCCGGCGAAAACCACCTGATATCAGATAAAGCAAATGGTGATTATTTCTATGTCTGGGACCGTGGCTCCTTCTTTGTGAGTTCCAATGGTGGAAAATCATTTACGAAAACATCCGCCACCGGATTAGCCGCAAATGCCGGCAGCAATTCCAATGGTTCCGCTTATGCCACCACTTCCAACCTGGAAGCTACACCGGGAAAAACGGGCGACATCTGGCTCGCATTTCACAATGAAGCATACCCGGAAGTCAGCGGTCTTTATCATACTACAGATACCGGCAGAACCTTCACTAAGGTAGGCGGTGAAAGCTTCAAACCCAAATGGATTGCCGTGGCCATGTCCGACACAACGGCCAATGCACACCTCGCATTGTACGCTACCAGTCAGACCATTCCTATCAATGGTATCACCTATGGCGCCTTCCGTTCTGATGATACCGGCCGCACCTGGACCACCATCATCGACAGATTACCAGCTGTTGTACCCAATATCACCGCCGATAACAAGGGACGGATGTTTATATCCGCCTCCGGCAATGGTATCTTTTTCGGCACACCAACAGCAGGCCCCGTGCAATCTGTATCGATCGTGAACACCGCATCAGATACACTGGTGAAAGGATATAGCCTCAAACTCAACGTAAAAATTACACCTGCTTATCCCACTAATCCCGCTGTTACCTGGAGTTCCTCCGACACTACCATCGCTAAAATAGATGCATTCGGAAAAGTAACAGGCATCAATCTGGGTACGACTACCATCACCGTTACATCGGTAGACGGCGGGAAAACGGACACCCATCCCATCATCGTTGTTCCACCAACCATATCTACCAGCATCGCGATAGACAGCGTAGTATACGGCACCATGAATACGCCCAAACAACTGGCGTTTAATGTGCTGCCCCTCAATACTACCAACAAAGCGCTCAACTGGTCGCTGGCAGATAGCACCATTGCGAAAATAGATGCCAATGGTATCGTGAGGGGACTAAAACTTGGTACCACCACCCTCTCCATTTCAACGGCAGATGGAGGCGCCACCAAAACGGTGCAGCTAACGGTGAATACCATTGTAACCGCTATCAATGCAGGAACAACACAAACCCCGGCCACGCCGTATCAGAATACCACCCTCGGACAATATGTTCCCGAAGGACCCAGCGGTACGGATAAATTATGGCATGCGGGATATACCTGGAACTCAGCCATCACAGCAACGGTAGACCTCAGCCAGGTAACCGAGCCAGCACCGCGTAAAGTATATGAATATATGCGCGTGTCTAAAAATAATGTCACCCAGCTGCGTTATTACCTGCGCGACCTTATTCCCAACGCAAATTATGCAGTGCGCCTCCACTTTATTGAGCCGAGCAATACCGATAAAGCCAACCGGATCTTCAGCGTGAAAGTCAATGGCATCGATAGTCTGGCTAACTTCAACATTTACCAGGCCGCCGGTAATAAACTGAATACCGTTGTTACACGCACCATAGAAGCAAAAGCAAACAATGCCGGTGTAATAGAAGTATTCTTCTATCCCAAAGTGGGCACCAACGATCCTTACAGCGCTTCCATAGCGGCAGTTGAAGCACGTATTATTCCGCTGCAGGGAATCAGTATCTCATCCGACAGCAGTAATCTCTATGTGAGCTATACCGATACGCTGAAGCTGACGACCACTCCCGTAAATGCCACTAACCGGAACCTCGTATACGCCTCTTCCAACCAGGCAGTAGCCGTGGTAGACCTGAATGGCGTAGTAACAGGAAAGTCGGCAGGAACGGTGACTATCACCGCCACCTCTGCGGAAAGTGGTTTCACCGCGGCTAAAACCTACACGGTCATTTATATACCCGTAACCACTTTAACACTCGACAGCACATCGGCCAATATCTTTGTAGGTGCTACCCTGCAATTGAAGCCAACACTCACCCCTGCAAAAGCCAGCAATAAACAGGTAGTATGGACCTCTTCCGATACTACACTGGCTACTGTCAGCAACAATGGCACCGTCACCGGTATCAAAAAAGGGAACGTGATCATCAAAGCCACTTCCGCAGACAACCCGGCTATCTCCGCACAGGCAAATATTCACGTGGCCAATGTACTGGCCACCGGGCTTACCTTGCAGCCAGCTACCGCCATCATCGGGGAAAGAGATACCCTGCTGATGAACACCGTTTTTTCACCTGCCAACACTTCTGTCAGATCACTCAACTGGAGTACTTCTGATGCAACAGTAGCTACTGTTGACAGTGCAGGTATTATCACCGCTATCAGGCAAGGTACAGCCACCATCACCGCCAATACGCGCGACAGCTCAGGTGTATCTGCTACACTACCCGTAACAATCGTTCCCTTCGACTCCTGCGGCGGCATTCCGAACTATGGTTTTGAAAGTGACCTGGTGAACTGGGTGCCTTATAAAAAAGATATACCTTTTGTAGGCGCTGTATATACTGTCAGCGGAAAAGGCCATACCGGCGATAAAGCAGCCACACTGGGCTTCACCACCGAAAAAACAAGTCTGAACATACAAGGTTCCATCCCGGTGAGAGGTGGCAGCATCATCGTATTCACCCAATGGATCAAAGTGGAAAGAAGCACAGAGGGCTATCCATGGTGGGCAGGATACGGCGTTGGATTTGTAGACAACCAGGGCGTTGCTACCGGTACTACCACTGCAAGAGATGTGAACAATGTAACCGCCTACCAGGACAACTGGGCGCAGATCAGGGACACCATTACCGTACCTGACAATGCTACCGGCCTTACCTACTGGATAGCAAAGCTGGGCCCCGGCACTGTCTGGATGGATGATTACTGTACAGAACTCATCACCACCAATAAATCAGTTGTACTGGCCATCAATGCCGGTACCACACAAACGCCTCCGGGCCCGTATGCCAACACCACGTTTGCACAGTACGTTCCGGAAGGCCCTACCGGCACCGATAAATTATGGCATGCAGGGTATACCTGGGTACAGAAAGTAAATGCGCCGGTAGACCTGTCGTATGTAACAGATCCTGCGCCACCACAGGTATACGAGTATATGCGCGTATTCAAAGATAATATCACACAGATGCGCTACTACCTGCGCGGACTTACACCTAACACCGTGTACAACATCCGCCTGCACTTTGTAGAGCCACAGGATGCAGAGAAGAATAAAAGGATATTCACCGTAAAAGCAACCAATGGCCTCGACAGCCTGGTGGACTTCAACGTGTACCAGGCCGCCGGCAACCGGCTGAACACTGCGGTAATACGTACTATCCGCGCCCAGGCCAACAGCGCAGGACAGATACTCGTATTCTTTTATCCTAAAACAGGATTGTATGATCCTTATAGCGGCTCTATAGCAGCTATCGAAGTGCGAACCATATCTCCTGCAGATTCGCTGCAAAGCCTCACGGAAAATCAAAACAGGATGGCTGTAGCAGAGAATAAATTTAACAGCAGCAGCAAACTGGATTTCACAACGGACGTATATCCGAATCCTTCCAGCAGCACGTTTAATGTTAAAATGACTTCTCCCTCAAAAACACCGGCATTGTTGATGATTGTGAATAATGCAGGCAGCGTTATTTATAGTACAAAAATAAATGCAGGTACTAACTACCAGGTTGGCGGGCATATGAAACCAGGCGTGTATTATATCAAAATCAGCCAGGGCACGCAAAGCAAAACGATGAAAGTAGTGAAGCAATAATTGATGTATTAAATTAAACGAAGAAAGCGCCTGTTAACAGGCGCTTTCTTCGTTTAATCCTTTTTTATCTTCCGGAAGATTCCCGTACGATCAACGTTGTTTTCAGCGACTGATGCACCGGCACACCATCACCCCCCTTTTTTATTACCTCCAGTAATATACCTGCCGCTGAACGCCCGATATCTGCCACCGGTTGCTGCACCGTTGTCAATGCCGGTTCTATCACTTCTGAAATAGGATCATTACTGAAACCCACAATACCAAGTTCAGATGGGATGTCTATTTTTCTCTTTTTAGCGACCAGCATCAGTTGAATAGCCACCGGATCATTCACACAAAAAACAGCATCCGGTTTATGTTTTAAATTCAATAGCTTTTCTGCACAATGGATAGCGTCTTTTTTTGAGAGATCACAATGCACCACCAGCTCTTTTTTAAAAGGCAGCTTATGCTTTTCCAATGCATCCCGGTAGCCGTTTAACCGGTTATGTGTGATGAGTAACGCAGGCGGCCCTCCGATATGCGCAATATTGCGATAGCCGTTTTTGATGAGATGTTCCACTGCCTTCAGCGCGCCCTCATAATCATTTACCAGTACCCTCGACGTATCCATTTCATCACAGATGCGGTTAAAGAAAACCACCGGGATACCATGCCGTTCAAATGCCTTGAAGTGATCAAACTTCTTTGTTTCCTTGGTCATGGAAATCAATACCCCATCCACCCGGTTTGCCAGTAGTACGTTGGCATTGGCCACTTCTGTTTTATAAGATTCCTGCGATTGACAGATGATCACATTATAACCAGCCTGTTCAGCCACCTGTTGTGCCCCCATAATAATAGTAGGAAAAAAATAGGTCAGGAACTCAGGGACAATAATACCAATCGTGTTGCTTTTGCTTTTCACCAGGCTCTGAGCGAGCAAATTGGGCTGGTAGTCCAGCTGCCTGGCCATTTCCAGTACAGCGGCTCTTGTCTGCGGGTTGATATCCCCATGTTCATGCAAGGCTCTGGATACGGTAGACTTGGAGATATTCAACGCCTTTGCAATATCCACGATAGTGGTCATATGCTTTTTAAGCTGTGGGATCTCCGCCTCCGTTTCCCCGGGAAGGGTGAAATAGATATTACAATCCTTACAATAGTAGCGCTGTTTTCCCCTTACAATACCGGATTTTGTGATCGCGTGCACGTGGCTGCACCGGATACATTTTATCATGAAAACAAAACTATTTTAAAATTGATCTTACTAAAATAAAGCCCTCTTTTTTGAATTCCCTGTCGCCGGTTATTGCTATCGGTATCGTTTGCGGTATCGTTCCCGGTAGATTCCGTTCCCTAAAACGCCCGCAATACTTTCATTCTTTGATATTCTTCTATAACATTGCGAACCACTTATGATTAATGTTTTACAAAAGCTAAAGACGCTACGTTATGAAAAAAACAAGCCCCTTGTTTAAATTACCGGGTTTCGTGCTGCTTGTCCTTTTTTCCCTTTTTGCACTGCCGGTAAATGCACAAACCGTTGTCCCATCGCTCTTCGGAAAGGTGGTGGGTGAAAACGGGCAACTATTACCCGGCGCCACTGTGGCCGTAAAAGGTACTTCAAAAGGGACAGTCACCAGCACCAATGGCATGTTTACATTGAAAGATGTTCCCAACAATGCCATCATCACCGTTTCCTTCCAGGGATATGAAAGTACCACGATGGAAGTTCGCGGACAATCTTACCTGGCTATATCCCTGAAACCGGATATCAGTAAACTAAACGACGTAGTAGTAGTTGGCTATGGCACACAACGCAAAGCCGCATCTACAGGCTCTATTTCCTCTGTTAAAGCGGCAGACATTACGCAAACACCGGTGACCAATATTGCCCAGGGCCTCGCAGCCAGGGTACCCGGTGTACAAATCACGCAAAACAGCGCGGCGCCGGGAGGTAACATCAGCGTGCGTATACGTGGTACCAACTCCATCAACGGTTCCTCTGAACCGCTTTATATTATTGATGGTATCCAGATCACCAACAGCGGTGGTGTAAATGATGTAAGCCCTTTATCTACGATCAATCCGAATGACATTGAATCCGTGGAAATTCTAAAGGATGCTTCTTCCACCGCCATTTATGGTGCCAGAGGCGCCAACGGCGTGGTACTGATCAGTACCAAACGCGGAAAAAGCGGCGTTACCCGCGTACAACTGGACGTTTACCGTGGCATACAAAACATTACCAAAGAATTATCCATGCTCGATGCCTCACAGTTTGCAAAGCTGGAAAATGACATCTACAATTCACCCGTATATACCGATCCTGCTTCTCTCGGGAAAGGTACCAACTGGCAGGATGTTATTTACCGTAAAGCGAACATACAAAACTACCAGGCATCCGTTAGCGGTGGTTCGGAGAAAACACAGTTCTCTTTATCCGGCAACTTCTTCAATCAGGAAGGTATTATTATTTCTTCGGATTTCAAGCGCTATTCTCTCCGCGCTACGCTCGATCATAACATCAGCAACCGTTTTAAAGTAGGTACCAGTATTGTCAGCAGCTATACGATCAATAACAATATCCCGACGGGCGTTAGCTCCATCGACGGGCCGCTGGTAACCCAGACCATCATAGGCGCCACACTCGGCGCACCTCCTACCCTGGTGCCTTACAGACCGGATGGTACTATTTATCCGTTCCCTGATCAGTTCAACGGCCGTTACAGGGAAAGTACCAACCCACTCGGACTGGCCAATATCCTTAACCGTAATACCATTAAACGGACACTCGCCAACGTATATGCGGACGCTAAAATCGTGAACGGATTAAGTTATCGTGCTTCCTTTAATGCGGATATAGGTAATACCCTGAACGACTATTACTCTCCTATCTATATTCTTGGAAAGGCAGAAGTAAATGCGAATTCCGGTACGGCTTCAAAAGGCAACATCAATACCACGGCCTGGCTGCACGAAAGTATCCTGACCTACAACCGTACTTTTGGCAATCATTCGCTCAAATTCACAGGTGTGTATGCCATTCAAAGCAATATGTATAATGATAACATCATTAATGCAAATGGCTTTCCGAATGATGCCACCGGCAACGAAGCCGTTCAGCTGGCAGTCAACAGAACAGTGAGCAGCAACCGCACCAGGGAAGCCCTCAATTCTTACATGGGCCGTATCAACTACGGTTACGCCAATAAATATTTCCTGGATATCACCGCCCGTTACGACGGTGCTTCCAAGTTCGGTGAAAAGCATAAATGGGGCTTCTTTCCTGCCATCGCCGGCGCCTGGAGAATTATTGAAGAACCCTTCCTGAAAAACAGCCAGGTATTCAGTGACCTGAAATTAAGAGCCAGCTACGGCCGCACCGGAAACGCCGGCGCCATCGCGCCGTACCAGTCGCTCGCTCTGGAAGGCTCAGGCAGCAACTACCAGTTCAATCACATCTATACCATTGGTATCAGTCCTACAGGCATTCCCAATGCTGACCTGCGCTGGGAAAAATCTATCCAGGCCAATGCCGGTCTTGATATCGGGTTACTCCACGACAGGCTCACCATCGTAGTAGATTACTACGACAAGAAAACAAAAGACCTGTTGTTCGTGAAAAATCTGCCGTTATCGTCCGGCTATAGCGCCATCACCGGCAACTTTGCCAGTATCCGCAACAAAGGGATAGAAATTGCCGCTGATGCCAAACTGCTGACCGGAAAATTGAAATGGAACGTGAATGCAAATGTATCGGTAAACCGCAATGAACTCTTAAGCCTGGAAGGCGGCACCAATGAATATGTGCTGAGTCCATACAGCGTTCTCCGGGTAGGACAACCGTTAGGCATTTTCAAAACCTATGTATTCAACGGTATTTATCAAACCGGCGAAACCGTGTTGCCAGGAAGTGGCAGCAGAACCGGCGGTGTAAAAGTAGCCGACCTGGATAACGACAAACAGATCACCGGCGCAGATCAGACGATCACCGGCAACGCGAATCCTTCGTTTATCTTTGGCTTCTCTTCCAATTTCAACTACGGCCGTTTCGACCTGTCCTTCTTTCTTTCCGGTGTACAGGGAAACAAGATCTTTAACCTGAGCCGCTATACTTTTGAAAATGGCCTGGGAGGAAGAAACGTAGTAGAAGGTGTGAAAGACAGATGGTCGCCTACCAACCCCAATAATGAATATGCAAGCGGATTCCAGGGTGGCAGAATTCCGATATCTGACCGCTTTGTAGAAGACGGCTCCTATATCCGGATGAAAAATATCACCCTTGGCTATAAACTGCCCACCATTAAATATATCACCAACGCCAGGCTTTATATCAGCGGCAACAATCTTTTCACCATCACGAAATACAGCGGTTACGATCCGGAAGTAAATTCCTTCGGCGGTTCCAATACGCTGATCGGGGTCGATAACCTCGTGTATCCCATGGCAAGATCTTTCCTCATCGGCTTACAGGTTGGACTCTAAAAAATGATGTATATGCAAACAAAGAAGAACATACAATACCTGCTCAGTGGTTTATTACTGTTACTTGTGCATACATCCTGCAACAAGCTTACAGAAAACCCTTATTCCTCTATTTTCACGGAGAACTTCTATAAAACAGCATCAGATGCAGAAGCTGCACTGACAGCAGTTTACGGCCCGATGGTGAATCTATACCTGACTGCCGCTACCGGTGCATCAGATTTCAGTGCGGATCAAACCTATCCACGTCCCGTGGTAGGCAGGGATACCTATACGCTGTTCAGCTACGATCCCAACTACACCACGCAGAAAAGTTTCAGCAGGCAGAATGAATCGCCGCAACAGATATGGCAATCCTGCTACTCAGGCATTGAAAAAGCAAACTGGGTATTGTTGCGCGTGCCGCAAACCAGTATGGATACCACCAGGAGAAGTGTTATTCTCGGGGAAGCCTACTACATGCGCGCCTTCTATTTCTGGACGCTGACCAAGAACTTCCGGGATATCGTTGTAAAAACGACACCCAGCACCAGCATCGATACCGCTATCATTGGCAAAACCATGCAGGCGGATGTTTTTAAACAGATCTACCTGGACCTGGAACAAGCCATTGCCAAACTGCCGTCCTACTCGGCCAGCATCCAGAAAGGCCGCCCTTCAAAAGAAGTGGCGATCGCACTCTATGCAAAAACAGCCCTCTATGCACAAGACTGGCCCACTGCACTGAGTAAAGCAAAACTGGTAATCGGCTCAGGCAAATACAGCCTGATGACAGACGTGCTGGATGTTTACAACGTAGCCAAAGAAGATGCAGCACGACAAGAGAACATGTGGGCTTTTGAATGTGAAGCTACTTCGCCCGGATTCTCTACACAGATCATCAGTTTATATGGTCCCAAAAACAGTGATGCGCCGCAATATGCGCCTACTACTTATGGCTCCGCATTTGCGTACCAGTCGTTCTTCGACTCCTTCAACCCGGCCGACCGCAGACGCCTGTTGCTGGATACTTTTTATATTAACAAGCTGGGACAAGTGGTGCATCAGAAAGATATCACGCCCATTACCCAACGTGGTGTACTGGTAAAAAAATATATGGACGCCAATGCAATAGGTGCAAGCGGCGCTATTAATATTCCCATTCTTCGCCTCGCCGATATTTACCTGATTGCGGCTGAAGCGTCTGCCCAGCAGAATAGTCCGACTGACGAAGCTTATGGTTATATCAACACCATAAGAAAAAGGGCAGGTATTCCCGATCTCACCGCCGGACTGGGCAAAGCAGCATTCGTTGATTCCGTATTGCAGGAACGCAGCTGGGAACTGTTTGCAGAAGGTGACCGCTGGTACGACCTCACCCGCACAAATACCTTCTTACAGGTAATTCCCAAAGCGGTGAACGACGTATTTCCGACCCGGACGCCTCAGCCAAAGAACCGCTATTTCCCGATTCCGCTGGATGAAATCAATGCAAATCAGAAACTGGAACAAAATCCTGAATGGAAATGAGAAGCCTCCTCACTTTTATTTGTTTTCTTATCTTACCATCCGCGATGGCACAACATAAAACGTTGTTCCTGGTTGCCGGCCAGAGCAATGCTGTTGGCCAGGGCGACAGCACCACATCGATACATTGCGCAACCGGTACCGCCTTTGAATACCGCTTCTCAGGAGATACGCTGTTAGCGCTCAAAGACCCGGCAGGACAACAGGAATTACAGTTTGAACAAGCATACACCGGTAGCGCGTGGCCATCTTTCGCAAACACCTACCACAACCTCACAGGAAGTGAAGTGATTGTTGTGCAGGCTGCAAGAGGCGGCAGCTCCTGCCACTATAAAGCAGAATCAAGTAATTATGGTAGCTGGGACAACCGGGGACGATTGCTTTTATTTGATAACGCAGTGAAGAAAACCAAAGCTGCCACTCTCAAAACAGGGATACCGGTAACCGGCATTATATGGAGCCAGGGAGAACGGGATGCCAATGCGATCAACGCGCAGCAGCTATCCCCGGAAGAATACGAAGCACAACTCATTTTACTGATCCGGCAATTCAGGGCAGCACTCGGTCAGCAGCTAAACTTTTACATCATCCAGACCGGCTATTATCTTCATCATCCAACAACAGGTTTTGATGCGGTACGCAAAGCACAGGAAAGAGTAGCCGGGAAAGTGAAAAAGGTGTACATCGTGTACCGGGAAACGAACCAGTTTAGTGAAAAAGGCTGGATGAAAGATGAGATCCACTACAATCAAACTGCATTAAATAATATAGGAGCTACAGTTGCAAAACAGGTTGCACTTAAAGAAAAAAAATGAAAATGAAAGGAACACTATTCTGTTTATTACTGGCGCTTCCATGCTTAGTCCTTGGACAACACCGCACTGATAACAGCTTGAACAGTGAATGGAAGTTTGCCACAGACCCGGTGAAAGTAGGAGAAAAAGAGCATTGGCAAGACACCGCTTTTTCTACACGCTATTTTGATAAAGTAAAAGTGCCGCATTGTTTTTCCACAGATCCCCGGTACTTCTTTTACACGGGTACCGCCTGGTATGTTAAACAGTTCGCTGCGGCCAATCCTGGCGACAACCACGTATTCCTGAAGTTTGATGCCGTTTTCTACAAATCAAAAGTATGGCTGAACGGTGTATTACTGGGTACTCACGAGGGCGGCTATACGCCATTTGAATTTGATGTGACCACTTTGCTGAAAAGCAATAATACCCTGGCATTGCAAGTAGATAACACCTGGGATACCACCACCATCCCCGGCGCCAAAACTGCCGGGCCCAATTCTTCTTCCAACCAGGGCCTGTTATATCCCTGGATCAACTACGGCGGTATTACCAGGCCGGTACATCTGATCACCAGGCCTGCCACCTATATCAGCAACACTAAAATCATAGCTACTCCTGATCTTGTGAAGGGAGATGCCAGCATCCGGATAAAAGCATTTATCCGCAACAATGGCGCCGTGGCCGCTACATCTGCCGTGAATGCCACTATTTATCGTAATGGTACTAAAACCAATATCCGTTTCAAACCACAATCCGTAAAGGTGGAACCGGGCAGCATTGTTCCCGTGGAACTGACCGGCACGCTCCCGGCATCAGAGGTTACTCTCTGGAGCCCGGATGCACCAGCATTGTACAGCGCTAACATTACTTCCGGCAAAGACACCATTGCAACTACCTTTGGCATCCGGAAAATTGAAGTAAGCGGCACCCGCCTTTTGTTAAACGGCGAACCATTGAAAATGGGCGGCTGCAACCGGCCACTCGACTATCCCGGCTACGGCTCCATGGACCCGCAGGAAGCATTGGAAAAAGATCTTGTGATGATCAAAAGCGGTGGCATGGAACTTTCCCGCATCAGTCATTATCCCGTATCAGAAGCCCTGCTCGACTGGGCTGATAAAAACGGGATGCTCCTCATCCTTGAAGCAGGCAACTGGCAAATGACCACCAAACAAATGGATGATACCCTGATGCGCAGCAAATTCCGTTCACAGATGCGGGAAATGATGGAACGCGACTGGAACCATCCCAGCGTGTTTGCGTACAGCGTAGGTAATGAATTTCTGTCGAACACGGAATCAGGTAAATCCTGGGTGCGCGATATGGGCAGCTATGTAAAATCACTCGATGATTCCCGCCTGGTGACCTTCGCCAGCATGTTGCTGGGAAATGAAAATCTCCGGAAACCGGAAGATGAAGCTTCTCATTATGTTGATTTTGTCAGTGCAAATATTTACTGGAACCATTTAAAAGTGCTGCAGCATATCCATACGCTCTATCCCAACAAACCGGTATATGTGAGCGAATTTGGTATCAGAACAGACGATGTGGCTTCGGAAAAAGACCGGATAAATTATCTCAAAAAAGCGATGCAGGATTTCAGGCAATGCGATTACCTGATTGGCGCTTCCATCTGGACCTTCAACGATTATTTCAGCCGCTTTCCCGGCACCAATCCCAATGGCTATCGCCCATGGGGCCTGATAGCACCCGACAGAACGCCGAGAGGCATGTACACCGTATGGCAGGAAGAATTTGCACCTGCTACCATTGAACTGTTAAATAAAAAAGATGGCCGCGCCAGCATCCGTGTTACTGCCCGGAAAGATTTCCCGGCTTACACCATGAAAGATTACCGGATAAAATACAACGGCCATTACATACCATTACAAACCCTGCATCCCGGCGACAGCCAGGTGCTTGATATAGACCTCGCCGGCGGTGCTGCAGATGTGGCACTGGTTAAGCCAGGCGGTTTTGTTATCCTGGAAAAAACCCTTAATTAGTATGATCAGATCAGAAAGTATAGAAAAACGTTCCTTTCCACATATTGAACTAACCGCCGGACTGATTGTCACGGGTGGCGGTTTATCCGGCATCTGCTGCGCAATAACCGCCGCCCGGCAGGGACTGAAAGTAGTACTGGTACAAGACAGAAGTGTACTGGGCGGTAATGCCAGCAGTGAAATACGTTTATGGATCCTTGGCGCCACCTCCCATATGGGCAATAACAACCGGTGGGCGCGGGAAGGTGGTGTAATAGATGAAATCCTGGTAGAGAACATGTATAGAAACCCGGAAGGCAACCCGGTTATACTGGACTCCATATTGCTGGACAAGGTGATAGCAGAACACAACATCACCTTACTGCTGAACACCACGGTATATGAGGCAGAGAAACAACACAACAGCATCACTTCTTTAAAAGCCTATTGCAGCCAGAATCAGACCGAATACCATTTAAAGGCGCCCCTGTTCTGTGATGCGTCCGGCGACGGTGTAGTGGGTTTCCTGGCCGGTGCTGCCTTCAGAATGGGCGCAGAACCTACGGAAGAATTTAATGAGCTGTTTGCGCCCACCGTCGCTTATGGTGAACTGCTGGGCCACTCGCTTTACTTTTATACCAAAGACACGGGCAAGTCCGTACGTTTTGTACCGCCTTCCTTTGCACTCATGGATATTACCCAGATACCAAAATTCCGCAGCTTCAATTCGCAGGAATATGGTTGTAAACTATGGTGGATCGAATACGGTGGCCGCATGGATACTGTACACGACACCGAGAAAATAAAATGGGAACTCTGGAAAATCGTATACGGCGTATGGAACCATATCAAGAACTCCGGTAATTTCCCGGAAGCTGATACCCTCACGCTGGAATGGGTAGGCATGATTCCCGGCAAAAGAGAAAGCCGCCGGTTTGAAGGAAGCTATATATTGAAACAACAGGATGTCATTGAACAACGCACACACGACGACGCCGTGGCCTTTGGTGGCTGGAGCCTCGACCTGCATCCTTCCGATGGTATTTATTCCGCACAGCCTGGCTGCACACAATGGCATAGCAAGGGTATTTACCAGATCCCTTTCCGCTGCCTCTATTCCAGGAATATCGATAACCTGTTTTTAGCCGGGCGTATCATCAGCGCTTCCCATGTGGCCTTTGGCTCTTCCCGTGTAATGGCCACCAGTGCCTATGTATCACAGGCATCGGGAATGGCCGCCGTACTCTGCACCCAACTTGGATGTAAGCCGGCGGCACTTTATGAAAACGGACAAATCTCCACGCTGCAACAATTACTGACACGCAGCGGGCAACATATTCCCGGCGTTCTTTCAAAAGATGAACAGGACCTGGTGCAGCAAGCCGCTATTACTGCCAGCAGTGAACTGGTATTAGCTTCACTGGAAGAAGATACTGCACCGCAACCTCTCGATATTGCCGTGGCGCAGATGATACCGGTGAATGCCGGTAAACTCCCGTCCTTCAGTTTGCATGCTTACAGCGATGTACCCACCACACTGCAGGCGGAAATAAGAACCTGCTCACGCACCGGTAGTTATACGCCCGATACAACGATCGCTACTTTTGAATTCGCTCTTCAACCCGGTAAGAACTGTATACCGTTAACAACCGATGCCGCCATTGATGACACACAATATGTGTTTATCCTGCTGCACAAAAATCCGTTGGTAAAAGTGAGCCGTTCAGATAAAAGGATCACGGGTATCCTCTCTGTTTTCAATACGATTAATCCTGCTGTTTCCAACTATGGCAAACAAGTGGCGCCCGATGGTATTGGTATCGACAGCTTTGAGTTCTGGTGCGCACAACGCAGACCTGCCGGACAAAATATCGCCCTGCGGTTGGAACAACCTTTGCAATCATTCGGCCCCGCCAATATCCGCAATGGTTTGGCGAGACCTACCACGCAGCCTAACGCCTGGGTAGCGGACCTGAACGATCCGGAACCATCGCTTACGCTTGCCTGGACAACACCACAGCAGCTTAAAAAACTGATCTTTTCTTTTGATACAGATTTTGATCATCCGATGGAATCTGTACTGATGCAGCATCCGGAAAATGTGATGCCACTCTGTGTAAGGGACTATGCCATCTTTGACGACAAAGGAAATAAGGTATATGAGAAAAAAGGAAATTACCAGACGAGGAATGAAATTGACTTTCCGGAGACAGTGATTACTTCCTGTCTTACGATCAAAACAGCGCACCCTTCTACTAATACACCGGCTGCAATTTTTGAAATACGTTGCTTTGCATAAAGCGACATCAACGAAGCGTTATGAAAAAAATCTGCCTGATTATTCTTTGTTTCCAGCTGCTTTTCTCCGTAATGATAAAAGCACAGACCATCACACTTGCCAACAGGCAACTACGCATACAATGGCTGCAAACAAAGGAAGGATGGAAAATAAACGACCTGCGCTTTTTCAGCGGCCGGCAATGGCAGCAGGTGGCAAAGCCTTCCGGTGAGTATACATTGCTGTATGCCGCAGAGAAACCGGCCGACAGTGCAGCGATGCGCTTTAGCACCATCACCGGAACAACATGGCCGGACACGGTGTATCATTACCAGATCAACGCGTGGAAACAGGCTTCTACTCCGGTAGCGTTAAATACGGCCGGTCAGGCATTTTATTTCTATCCCACCACCGCCAGGCAGGTATCGCCAACGGAAGTTGTTTTTACCTGTCATTCTCCCCTCGCAGATATAACTGCCACCTGGAAACTGGACGGGGAATATGCAGGCGATGTACGGGTACATATGCAGCTGCAATGTAAAAAAGACGGCTACTACTCACTCTCTAGTCCTTCGGCGATCACAGTGGATAAACAGGATATGGCCTGGGCAGTGATGCCCGGTTATTTCCAGGGCAAAGAGATCGCCAAAAATATGGTACTCAGCTATGCATATGGCCAGGGTGTACCTGAATTACCGGTACTGTACCGCGAACGCTGCGCCAGCTCCTTCTGCCCCATCATCACCACAAAAGAGAACATCTCTTTTGCCGTAATACCCGATCCGGGCCTCGGCCGGGATCCCTGGGCCGATGACCGGATCACCCATCAGACCTGGCAACTGGCCCTGTCGCATCAGAACAGAAAATCCCGCCTTTCACCCACTGTTTATTATCCCGTGCTGGGCGAACCTTCCTCACAGAAAAAACAAGGCGATCAGATCGACTACGGCTTCCGTTACAGCTTTAACAAAGGAGAATGGTATCACCTGCTCACCCATGCGGTAAATGATGTGTATGATTTTAAAAAAACACTCGCTTTACGGAAAAATACACAGTCGCTCACCAGCAGGGTAGAACAAATGCATCATTACCTCTGCGACCCGAAGACTTCTTTATGGAACAGTGAACAATACAACGGCCTTACCATAGGCGGACAATCTTACCTTGGCGGTGTGATTGGTTCCAACCGGGATGCCATTAAAAATGCAGACTATGGCGCTATGTGGATGCTGGCTAATACCAGTGGTGATAAATACCTGCAGGATAGCGTGCTGCCGCTGGCGTTAAACTTTAAACTGGCACAACAGCAAACGGCGCCCGGTTTTTTCCAGGGAGCAGCCATGGGACAATATTATCTCTCGAAAAGTAAAGCATTCAGGGAAGAATGGGGCGACTTCGTAGAACCGGTAAGTCTTACCTACTACGTGATGCTCGACATCGGCAACATATTGTTATTTGAACCGGGCAACGACACACTGAAAAAAAGACTGGCCCTCGGCGCATCGCTGTTACTGAACTGGCAGAAGCCAGATGGCAGCTGGGAAGTAGCCTACGACAGGCATACACAGCAGCCGCTTTTTACCGATATCAAAGACCTGCGGCCTACCTTCTACGGACTGATGGTAGCCTACCGGATATTGAAAGATGAAAAGTATTTAACAGCTGCAAAACGCGGCGCCGACTGGTTCATTCAAAACGCGGTGGATAAAGGACACTTCATCGGCGTATGCGGAGATGCCCGTTATGCGCCGGATTTCGCTACCGCGCAATCAGCTCAGGCCTTACTGGACCTGTATGACCTCACGCATGATAAAAAATACCAGGAAGCAGCGATCCGCACTGCCAGGATGTACCTGACTTCCATTTATACACAGCCGGTACCTTCGGAGAAAATAAAACAGGTGAATGGCATTGCACGCAAAGACTGGCAGATTTCACAGGCAGGGCTTAGCTTTGAGCATGGTGGCATTATCGGTTCCGCAAATGGAGCAGGACCTATTATGCTTTGCAGTCATGCCGGTATGTTTGTACGCATGTTCCAGCTTACAGGCGACAGCCTCTTCATTGAAATGGCCAGAGCTGCCGCTATCGGAAGGGATGCATTTGTAGATGCCAAAACCAGTGTGGCCTCCTACTACTGGAGTACCATGAACAAAGGCGCAGGTCCTTATCCACATCATGCCTGGTGGCAGATCGGATGGATTACCGATTACCTCTTATCAGAAGCACAATTGCGTTCCGGTAACCAGGTTACTTTTGCCAGGGGATTTATTACGCCCAAAGTAGGCCCGCATGAATCCTACGGTTTTACACCCGGTCACATCTACGGACATGAAGCCAGCCTGGTGAATCAGCAAGGCGTGGTTACCTGCAACAATCCCAACATAGAATATATACTGGCGCGGGGTACGGACAATAAAAAAATGTTCGTGATACTGCTCAATGATACCGGTGAACCGATACAGGGTCAACTCAACCTGAACCTTGATAAAGCTACAACCGCACATACCATCACAGACCTTGTTACCAACAAACAGCGGAATGCCGCCAGCAACCTGGACATAGCGCTGGATAGCTATGGCATAAAGGTATTGATGCTACACTAACGATGCTTGCATCTTACCTGCTTATTTATTAAACTACAATCTAAATCGTTCGAATGGCGCACCTGGATTTTATCGTAATGGGAGTTTTTGCCATATTGGTCCTTGGCATCGGCATGATGTTTACCCGCATAGGCAGCAAAAATTCATCTGCATTTTTTGAAGCCGGTGGCGCTACTCCCTGGTGGATCAATAGTATTTCCCTGTTCATCAGTTATTTTTCTGCCGGCACCTTTGTGGTGTGGGGCTCTATTGCTTATAAAAACGGTTTTGTGGCCAATGGCATACAACTCACCATGGTATTCGGTGGCATGTTGGTAGCCCTGTTTATTGCCGCCAAATGGAAGCGTACGGGCAGCGTTACTGCTGCGGAGTATATCAGCAAAAGACTGGGAACCGGCACACAGAAATTCTACACTTTCCTGATTATGTTGCATGGCCTTTTCACCACGGCATCTGTGCTGTACCCGGTGGGAAAAATGGTGAGTGTGGCAACGCCACTTTCGCTGAATACCTGTATCCTGATCATTGGTGGTATTATTGTTCTGTATACTTCCGCTGGTGGTTTGTGGGCAGTATTGGTGACAGATGTGGTACAATTTGTCATCCTTACCGCCGCAGTCATGATTGTTATTCCCATGGCACTGAAAGAAGCCGGTGGGGTGCATACATTTGTAGACAAAGCGCCTGATGACTTTTTCAACTTTTTCAATTCAGAATATTCCTTTGGGTTTTTCCTGGCATTCCTGGCGTATCAAACGGTGTATATTGGCGGCAACTGGGCCTATGTACAACGGTATACCAGTGTTTCCAATGAACGCAATTCAAAAAAAGTAGCCTGGTTGTTCACCGCACTTTACCTGGTAAGTCCTTTTATCTGGATGCTGCCGCCAATGCTGTACCGGGTGATCAATCCTTCGCTTACGGGACTGCAACCGGAAGGGGCTTACATGATGCTGTGTCAGCAGGTGTTGCCGGCGGGACTGATCGGGCTTGTTTTATCGGGTATGATCTCCGCCAGTGCCAGCAAGGCCAATACCACCATCAATATTATGGCAGTGGTATTTGCGCATGATGTGTATAAAAAAGCATTTAATCCAAAGGCGTCGGAGAAAACGCTGGTGCGTGCCGCCCGTTTCTTCACTGTGCTGTTTGGCGCCATCACCATCGTAATTGCCATGATGGTACCTATGATCGGCGGCATTGTGGAAATGGTATTAAGCACGGCCTCTATAGCCGGTGGCGCTTTGTTTGCCCCTATTATCTGGACCTTGTATTCGAGGCGTCAGACGGCCACCTCTGTGATCAGCGCTTCTTTATGCGGATTGGTGATCAGTCTTGCGCTAAAGTTTTTCGCCAGCGACCTGCTCGGGCATAAACTGAATCGTACCTGGGAAACTGCGGTGGGTGTGGGTATCCCGTTATTGGTGCTGCTGTGCTGGGAAGTGTATTACTTCGTTGCCAAAAAAGAGGCTGCGCCAGAACTGTTACAACCTTTGCCGGCAAACAACACCAATACCATTGCACAGGACCAGGATGCCAGGGCCCAGAATATCTTTGGGATGCGGGTAATCGCCTCTGCCATCGCGGTGGTGGGCGTGGGTATCGCGATACTTGGACTGGTGGCAACAGGTGGGATGGTAGCCTTTTTCACCGGGCTTGTTATTGCGCTCTGTTCATTGCCTTTGTTCCGTTCTGCCAGTACCTATCAATAAATTCATCATGCCTTATACTCCTTCCGCTATACGATTCATACCCATGAAAATAATTCCTATATTAGAGAAAATGTATCCCTCATGCGTTACCTTGGTACCCTGTGGCTGCTGCTCTTCCTCCTCCCCGCCTACGCTCAGACGAAGGCAGACAGTATCAGCCAGGTATTTCCCAAAATTATCGTCCTGAATGATAAACAGGAAATACTGCTCTCATTCGACTCAAACAGGAAAGCCTTTGAAGTGCCCAGCATAGGTACGCTCGACGGACCGGTTTCTATAAAAACACATCTCGACCAGGTAGCCGCAGAGCTGGGCTTTATTTATTCTTCTTTCCGGATGGGAGGACTTTTCACCTATATTTTCCCGAACAGGTACCGCACGTTCATACGACCATATTTTGTAGTGAAATTTAAAGGGTATAAAGACGGGCATGCGTTACGCGATTCCAGCTGCAAATGGTTCCCCGTTTCCGCTGCCATTAAAATGATTCCCTATCCCGCATCTGCACTGATTGTGCAGGATATCATCAAGCATCCACGCAACGTAAGGGCTGCCACATTTGAAGAATATGGATATACAAATCCACTGGATACATCGAAGATCCGTTTCAGGCAACTGGAAGACTTCTATAACCTGGATGCTTCCCTTTAGCATGCCGGCAACTATACTCCTTTCCGCTCACTGGCTTCATCAAAAAGACGCATCGCCATCAACCCGTTTCCTACGGCGCCGCCTGCACGGAGTGCTGCCGTAATAAATACGGTTTCTGCAATTTCTTCTTTAGTGGCACCGGCCTTCACGGCATTTTCAATATGTGATTCAATACAGTAGGCACATTGCGTGGTAAGCGCCACGGCAACAGACATCAGTTCCCGGTATTTCACCGGAATAGCACCGTCGTTCCTTTCTGCGGTGTGCTTTAAGTTCATAAATGCGGCGGATTCCTTACGGGCAGAGGTCAGCAGCGCTTCCGTATAGGCGCGGTCTTTCGGGCTTTGATAATCACTCATAACATGGGAATTGGAGGGTATATAATCGTGTTTAACACTATAACAAGATAATAAAATATCCTCTTTTTATCTTAGTCAACATGGGGGGTACACATAGATAACAGCTATCTTACAGGTATGGGTTATAAGGCGCCGAACTATATTTTAGATAGGGCTTAACTACGGCTAGGCTCTACCTGGTGAACGGCCGGGGCATAAAAAAACACCCACTCCGGCGTTCAACTCCGGAATGGGTGCAGCAATAAATTTACTTCCAGCCCGGCGTCTGCGCCAGGTTTGGATTCAGCTGGATCTGTTCCACCGGCACAGGTTCCAGGTAATAATAATTCAGCCAGCCCACCGGTACCGGGTAGAACACCACCTGGCCATTGCTGTTCAGGGTAATAGGTGTGCCGGCGCCATAATCTGATACCTTTACTTTGGTACCCAGCAGCTGTTTGTTGAAGTATTCTCCTTTGCCCCAGCGTTTCAGGTCATTGAAGCGGAAACCATCGCCCATGAGTTCTACCCTGCGCTCCCTTCTTATTTCCCACAATACGGGATCTACGGCCGGATCGCGGCGGGTATCAAAGGCGCCGTTGATATTGGCCACCACCATATTTGGCAGCCCGGCACGGGGTCTTAATTTGTTAATGGTAAGGTCCGCAATACCCTGGTTAAAGGCACCGAGCTCCCACATCACTTCTGCATAATTCAACATCACTTCTTCGGTACGGTACACGGGGTAATCTGTAGTAGACACACCTACCGTACTCACATCGGAGAAGGTATTATAAGGTTTGTAATAATAGTAGCCGGTAGAAGTATTCATAAATCCCTGGGAGCCGCTGGTTTTATCATTGAGAAAATGCGGCGCACGGTAAAGGATATAACCTGCCCAGTTGACTACCGGTAAACGCTTACGGGTAGCATCATTGCCGGGTAACGTGGCCATAAAATCAATAAACTCATTATCCGAAGGCACATTGGTACGGGTGAAATTCAATACCTGCCCGGAAGCGATCACTTTATACGGAGGCAGTACAGTGTAATACAGGCGGCGGTCGCGCTGACGGAACTCAGCATTCATGGTAGAATCAGCGTAGCCGGTAGCAGTAGTGGAAACAGGTTTTCCATCAGCGCACAGGTAAGCATCCACTGCATCTTTGGAGAGATCGGAGCCCCAGGAAGACGTGCGTACATAGCGGGTAGCGCTTTGCCCTGTCTGCCCTTTTATATACTGCCGCGCCAGGATAATACCCGGCTTGCCTACCAGTTCCTCTGAGTTATACACATCATCGTAGCTGCTCATCACCGCTGGAAAGGACGCCAGCAATTTTTCAGAATAGGTTTTACAGGCGTTGAGATAGGTGGCGGCATCATCCAGTTGATGATACCTGCGCCAGGTACCTTCAAACAATCCGAAGCGGGATAATAATGCCCTTACCACATGTACATTCACGGTGTTGGCGCCATCGCCTTCCGGTTTGATATGTTGTTCCGCCCATACCAGGTTATCCAGCATATTCTTTGCTACCTGGTCACGTGGCGTTCTTGGCCCATAGAGGATACTGGTGCTGGTATCAGTCACCTTGTGTTCTATCCAGGGTACATCTCCAAACATCGCTATCAGATCATAGTACTGTAAGGCCCGGAAGAAATAACCCACACTACGCCAGTGATCTTTATCGGCCTGGCTCATGGCCGACTGGTCCACGTTGTCCAGCATGATATTCACTCTTCTTACAAAGCTGAAATCCCATCCGGAATTACTGGTAGCAGTAGGTATAATTTTCTGCTGGAAAGCATAGGGAGATTTATTTGATACATTGTAGCCATTGACCATGTTATCAGAATTATATTCTCCGGAGGGCACATCCACATTATAGTAAGGGAAATACTCATAGCAACCCTGCATATAAGTTTTAAAGTTATCGGCCGTTTTAAAGGAGGTGGCTTCTGTCATTTTATCCAACGGCAGCTTTGTCAGGTAATCCTTGTTACAGGCAGAAACGAGCAGGATAAAGAACAGTGGGAATATTTTTAGTTTCATCGTATTCATGTTGAAGAAATTAGAAGGAAGCGTTAAGACCAAAAGAGAACATCCTCATCATCGGATAACTGATGCCATAACCCTTGTCGGCAGTAGAGGTAGGATCAAGGCCTTTTGGGAACTTACTGAATGTGAAAAGATTTTCTCCACTAAAGAACACCTGGAGCCTGCTGAAACCGGCTTTCTGCAATAATTCCCGTGGCAGGCCATAGCTCAGGCCAATACTTTTCACCCGCAGGTAAGCGGCGTTGGTCAGGTACCTGGACTGCACCAGTTTATTCACAGCTGAATTACCCGCAGCTTTGGCATAAATTCTCGCAAAGTGTGCGTCCGGATTATTGGGCGTCCAGTAATCCAGTTGATTCGCGTAGATGGTACCAAACTCATAGTTGTAGGGGAACGTCAGGTTATTGCTTAACCACAGGTCGCGTTTGCCCACACCTGCCAATACAAAAGAGAAGCTCCAGTTTTTATATCCTACAGCGCCGTTGATGCCATATTGCAGGGCCAGCCGGTTGTTGCCGATGATCGACAGATCGCCGTGATCAGCCAGCGTATTCTGCCCGTTGGAAATAACGCCGTTGCCATCTCTGTCTTTATACAATACATCACCGGGATTGGGTGTTACAATGCTGGAACCGTTTCTGATCTGACCCGGAATACCACCTTTGATCACGCCATTGTTGAAATCAGACGACTGGTACAACCGGTCTGTAGTGTAGCCCCATATTTCATTGAAATCACTTCCTACGTAATAGGTGCTGAGTGATCCTGCTTTGTTGTTATCGAACTTGGTGATCTTTGAGCGGAAGTCGTACAGGTTACCGGAGATCTGGTATTCGAGGTCACCGATTTTGTCTTTCCAGCCGATCACAATTTCATATCCCTGCGATTGCAGATTGGCAGCATTTTGCAATGGTGCGCCGGTGCCGAGTACAGCGGGCAGCTGAATGGCGCTGGTGAGCATGTTCAGGGTCTGCCTTCTGTACCAGTCGACCGATACGCTGAGGCGATTTGCAAACAATTCGGTATTCATTCCGAGGTTCAGGGTGCGCACGGTTTCCCAGGTAAAATTAGGGCTTACCAATCCGGGTGCAGTGAGCGTGGTAGGCCTGGTACTGTTTGCCAGCCATCCGGTGAGATAGGGACTCATAGCGTCCATAAATTTATAGGGATCAATATCCTGGTTCCCTACTTCTCCGTAAGAAGCACGCAGCTTTAATTCCGACAACACGGGTTTGAGCCGTTGCATAAAGTTTTCTTCTGATACGCGCCATCCCACAGAAGCTGAGGGGAAATAGCCCCAGCGGTGGTTCTCGGGGAACTTGGAAGAACCATCTGCGCGGCCATTTATTTCAAAGAGGTATTTGCCTTTGTAGTCGTAGTTCAGGCGGCCGAAGAAGCCCATTACGCTCCATTCAGAAAAGGCATCACCGGCTGTCAGATCGCCTACGGCGGTGGAGATAGAAGGCAGATCTGCCGAGATCATCTGTGTTTTATTCACATTAATACTTTCCCGGTGAAACTGATCCTGGTTGTAACCCGCCATCAGGGTGAAATTGTGCTTACCAAAGGACCGGAGATAGTTGGCGTAGATATTCATGGTACGCCGCTCATCCATCTGGTTAAAATTATAATACGCTGCATTATTCACCGGTACCGTGGTTTTCCTCACGAACTCGGAGATATCGGCGTAGTCGAATGATTTGTTATAACTGGTGTAGATTTCGCGGAGATTATCATAAAGGTATTCTCCCGTAATCGTCAGGTCTTTCACGGGTTTTGCAATGACTTTACCCAACAGCCTGATGTCATTTAGACGATCTTTTGTAGGCACAGCATTCAGCAACAGGTTTTTAGGCGTACCGGTAGGATACAGTATTCCGTTGATCGTCATGGTATCGGCCAGTGGTACATAGGAAGGGCTGTTACTGGCGGTGTTCCACAACCAGCTGCTGTTAGGATCTGATTTGGTAGAGCTGTAATAACCAACATCCAGTTGTGTGGTAAGCCATTTCGTCACATCGGCGCTGAAGTAGGATTTGAGGTTGTACCGTTTATAGGAATCAGCATTGGTAACCATGATACCATCTTCATTAACGGTACCCAGGGAGATGCGGTAAGCGGTTTTGTCGGACCCGCCACTGATAGCCAGGTCGTGCATCTGTTGTTTACCGGAGCGGTCGAACAACTGCCCGATCACATCTGATTCGGCGAGCTGGTATCTTAGTCCGGCGTCCATGGTATAACCCTGCGGATATTTGGAAGGATCTGCGTTGTAGTCGTTCAGGAACTGCAGCCATTTATCCACGTTCTGACCGGTCCAGTAAGCGCCATAGCCCATGTCTTTGTAAGCCTGTACGGTAGCCAGCGGACTGGCTTTCTTTGGAATAGAACTGGGAGTGGAAAAAGTGAAGTTATTACTGTAGTCGAATTTAATCTTACCGTTCTTTGCTCCTTTTTTTGAAGTAATGAGAATGACGCCAAAGGCTGCGCGTGCGCCATAAATAGCTGCTGCGCCGGCATCTTTCAAAACAGTAACCGTTTCAATATCGTTGGGATTGATCATGTTCATAGGGCCGTTGAACGGGATATTGTCTACCAAAATCAATGGACCACCACCATTGATACTGGTGGTACCACGGATATTAAACGTAAATCCGCCGCCTGGTTCCCCGGTGCCGGAAGTGATCTGCAAGCCAGGTACAATTCCCTGAAGCAGCGTACCAGTGGTGCTGGTAGGTCTGTTGGCCGCAATGTCATCCATTTTCACGGTGTTCACGGCGCTGGTCAGATTGGCTTTCTTTTGGCTGCCGTAGCCCACTACTACTATCTCATCTATTTTTTTATCTTTTAACTGCAGCACCACCTCCAGTTTCCCGGACCTGGGCACAGGTATTTCCATGGTTTCATAACCAATAAAGGTGATTACCAGCACACCGGTATTATCAGGAATATGCAGGGAAAAATGACCGGCAGCATCGGCAGCGGTGCCTTTGTTGCTGCCTTTCAATACCACCGTAGCGCCTACCAGTGGAATACCGCCGGCATCTGTAATTTTCCCGGTAATGGTAAAATCAACAGGCAGCGGCGTGGCCTTCTCACGCACTACTTTTTTCTCGCGGATGATAATTGTTTTATCCACTACCTCGTATTCAAAAGGCTGACCTGCGAAACAGGCGTCCAACGCCTTTTCCACCGGCATATTCTGTAAAGAGAGATTAACATTATTTCCTTTGGATAACAGCTGGCTATCGAACCAGAAGTCGTACCCGCTTTGTTTCCGGAAAGTATTCAGTACTTTTTCCAGCGGTGTATTTTTTACGTTGACGCTTACATTTTGTCCTTGTGTTTTGGCCGACAGTTGCAGGCATATGGTCAGAAAAACAAGTGCTGTCAGCTTCATGCACAACAGCTTTTTTGATAGAAAATAAGGCTTGAATCCCCGTTGGTAATAGGAATACAAATGAATCATAAATTTGAGATTTAGGCATGTTAATAATGGCCCATGGTGGTTGGACCGATTCATCTTGGTTGAGTTTCGTAAGCTGTAATCTGTTCTATTGCATAATCGTAATGGTCCTGTTATGGAGGCTACAGTTGATTCCGTTCAGCTCCATAATTTTAAGAACGGCAGTCAGACTTTTATCCCTGGAAAAGGTGGCGGTAAAAAAGCGTTCTTTCATTGTTCCTGTGTATACTATATCTACATTATACCATCTTGATAGTTGCCGCATGATGATGTGTAACTCTGTTTGCTTAAACTGGAAAATATTTTGTTTCCAGGCGGTAGCTTCATCGGTATCGGCATCGGTATTCAGCTGAAAATCCCCGGCTGTATTTAATGTTAGCTGCTGGCCGGCTGACAACAGTCTGCTGGCATTTGATTTTACCTGGCTGACCTGTAATTTCCCTTCCACGAGGGTTGTTTTAATTGTTGCTTCATCGTTGTAGGAATTTATATTAAATGCGGTGCCCAGTACTTTAATTACCTGGTCTTTACTCTTTACAATAAATGGTTGCTGTGCGTTTCTGGCTACATCGAAATAAGCTTCACCCGATACCTGCACCACTCTTTCATTAGGGGGAAACGGAACATAGAATGAAGCGGTAGAAGCTACATTGAGCAACAGGCTGGAGCCGTCGGGCAGGGATATGAGCAGTGGTTTGCTTCCTTTGGGAACTGTGATGGTGTTCAGTTCCGGAGCTGCGTTGGTAACACTGCCGTGATAGGAAATACTACTTCCGCTCAATTTCTGTCCCAGCTGGTTGCCGGGTAATAGGGAAGTACCATTTCTTACGCTATCGAGGTACAGTTTTTTGCCATTGCCCAGTGTAATAAATGCCCTGGTGCTGTCGGGTGCTGCTATATCCATGACCGGCCGGGTAGTGGTGGCTACCGGCAAAGATGGATGTGTATTGAATTTTATCAGTGCGGCCAATGTCATCAGGAATGCACTGATACAGGCAGCATAGAGCAAATAACGGTGGTAAGGAATAATTGGTTTTACCCTGGCGCCGGTGTGGACTTCCAGCTTATTCCAGATCCTGGTATCCACTTCTGTTAGCTGTTGCAGCTGACGCTGTACGTTCTCTTCATCAAAAAAAGCTTCCACCATCGCACTGTTTTCAGGCGATGCAGACATCCATTGTTCCAATTCCAGTTGCTCTTCCGCATTCAATTCACCGTGAAGATGCTTAAGGACTAATATGACAATTCTTTCCAGTGGCAGAGACATCTACATGGGATTTTTTGTTCACTTCACTATATAAACACCGGACCCGCAAAAATGTCCCGAGATTTTTTGAAATATTTTTTTACCTGGAAAGCAAGACCAGCAAAAGCATAAAATCCACCTTTAATAAGGTGAGTCGGAGTTGCTTAATGGCTGCTGTTTTCAGATTCCTGACTGTTTTTTCATTTATATTCAGCTGGCGTGCGATTTCTTCATTTTTCATTCCCTGGAGACTAAACTTTATAACGGCGGCGCTTTTCCCTGGCAGTTGCTCTATTTCCAGGTACAGCCGGCGATAGATTTCGGATTCCGGATCTGCAAAAGCTTCAAAGCTGAGTTGATTATTGGATTCCAGCAATGCCAGCTCCTGATGCCTGGCAGTCATCCGTTGGCGGTCGCGCAGGTAATTCAGACAAGCATTCCTGGCAATGGTGCAGAGATACGGCCCTATTTTGGAATCGCTCTCCATGGCACTACGCCTGTCCCACAATTTTACAAAAGTCTCTAAAGTGATATCTTCTGCCGCTTCCCTGTCTGCCACAAATTTCATGGAGAGATGATATACCTGCACAAAATAACGGTTATAGACGGTCTCGAATGCTTTCCGGTCATCCTTAGACATCCTTTCCATCAACGTTATTTCGTCAGTTTGTATAAACACAGAGATTTGAATAGCGGTACCGGGACTAAAATACTAAATAATACTTACTTTAGGTATTTCGTACCTTATAAATCAAATTCAATCATGGAAGACGTAAAAGCCCTGAGCAGTGTTGCCGAATTTCATAGTACATTCAGGCATCCTATTGAACCCAGCCCTGTCATTCCCAGTCAGCAAAGATGCGATTTACGCGTATCCCTGATCCAGGAGGAATTAAACGAACTGAAAGAAGCCATTGCCGGCAACAATATGGTGGAAGTGGCAGATGCGCTTTGTGATCTTCAATATGTGTTATCCGGTGCCATCCTGGAATTTGGCCTTGGCGGGAAATTCAACGCGCTTTTTAACGAGGTACACAGATCCAATATGAGTAAAGCCTGTAAGTCGGTGGAGGAAGCAGAACAAACCATTGCACATTATAATACTACCGCCAATACGGAGTGCTACTATACACAGGTAGATGATCTTTACCTGGTAT
Source organism: Chitinophaga arvensicola (assembly GCF_900110835.1). Classification (GTDB taxonomy): domain Bacteria; phylum Bacteroidota; class Bacteroidia; order Chitinophagales; family Chitinophagaceae; genus Chitinophaga; species Chitinophaga arvensicola. Next base: position 2,176,851 of record NZ_FOJG01000001.1, on the reverse strand, counting down.
ACCGGAAGTCGGACAACAAGACGCTGAAATCGGTGAATTATTCCGCAGCGCAATTGAACCCGCTGTTATAAATCTCCCTGTGATAAAAACCAGGAGCAGGTATACGGAATGGTATATCTGCTACTGGTGATGTAACTTTGTTTTTCGTTTTCTTACAATTTTAAGGAGGCTTCCCGTGATAATTTTGGTATATAAAAATACATTATCATGAAAAAGCTGCTTTACTCCTTCATTGCTCTTATACTGGTTGCCGGCCTCACTGTTGCCGGTTTAGAACTGTTCAGCCGTTATACGCCCTCCACCCATATTCATCTGGAGGCACCGGTTCAAACAAGAAAATCGATAATCATACATGCGTCTCCGGAAAAAGTATGGACTATCATGAGCGGGGTTAATCAATGGGCCACCTGGCAACAGGATATTAAACATCCAAAGCTGACCGGAAACTTTGAGGCGGGAAATTCCTTTACCTGGGAAAGTGGTGGTTTAAATATCCGTTCCACGATACATACGGCCATACCTTTCTCTGCTATTGGCTGGTCTGGCCCTGCCTTCGGCGCATTTGCCATTCACAACTGGCACTTTACGGGTTTGCCGGATGGTAGTACCCGGGTAGATGTGGAAGAAAGTATGGAAGGATGGCTGGTGACATTGCTGTCGCATAAATTCCAGGAAGGACTTGATACATCGCTTGACAAGTGGCTGGCTGCCCTGAAGACACAGGCGGAACACCACTGATATAAGTGATCACAGGACCTGGAAGGCAGGTCCTGTGATCAACATTAATAATTTACATATCTTTCTTCAAAGCTTCCATCTTTATAAAAATCAATCAATCCATATCCAGGTGCAGTTTCCCGCTTATTACCTTTCCACCAGGCACCACTTACAGCGCCGTTACATAAGTAAGTGACGTTGTTATACACCACTTTATCCCTCAAATGAATATGCCCGCTCAGGCACAATTTTACATTAGGATGCTGATAAAACAATTTAATAATCGCGGAGGTATCTGTGTGCATATCGCCGCCCAGCATTTCCCATCTGTTCACGATATCATCTTCAATCATCAGGGTAGCTGTGAGAATAGGAATATGCGAAAGTACGCATACCGGCATTTTGGCGTCTGTTTGTTTTAATTCATTTTCCAGCCACTGGAACTGTGCAGCGCCCAGTTTACCGATGTACCAGGTGCCATCTACATCCAGGTGTACACTGTCGAGGCAGATAAATTTCCAGCCATTTTTCACGAAGCTGTAATACGGAGAAGATAATTTCAACTGGTCCAGTGCATACTGCTTGCCATACAGGGAAGAAGTTTTATTCTGCTCTTCCCACCAGATATCATGATTACCCAATACATAGTGAGAAGGAATGCTGCATTCTGCCGACATGATAGATTGTACCAGCTGCCATTGGTCGTCGATAGTCTGTTTTTTTTCCTTGTTCATATCAAATACCACGTCGCCGCCATTGAGAATAAAATCTACTTTAGGCGTTTGCTGCTGTACATGATGTAAGCAATCACGGAAATGCTTTGGCGCATCAAAATCATTCTTCAGGTGAATATCTGTCAGATGGGCTACCCGCAGCACAGGCTTCTCTTTGGGCAGGAGATTAGAAAAGGGAACAGCGGGCACGAGTAACAGCCCTCCCATCTTTTTAAAAAGCGATCTTCTTTCCATTTACATATCGGATTATAGATAATAAAACGGGAGGGGCAGGTAATTACCGCTCCTCCCGTTGACCGGACAAATATATCAAGTCAATATTACTACATGATTAACATTTTTAATTATATTTTTTACTAATGTTTATATGTAAAACGAAAAGTGCATCAGAAAAAATTAACAGAATATTCAAATACGCTGAACACTGGCTTGTCTTATATTTAGGATCGGTATAAAAAAGCCGAGTATATGACAACTACACCCGAATTTGCAAAAAACTTTGGTGCACACCCGGTTCCGGAAGCCTTGCAACAGTTGCTGAAATTCCAGGAGGCCACCGGCTTTGAAAGCTACTCCGAAGGATTCGGACTGCTACACGATGATAAATCCGGGCTACAGCATGGATGGTCCGACCACCCCGATTTCCTGGCCCGGCTGTATCCATTTGCACAGGCAAATGGTTCCGGTTCTTTTTATGCTTTATGGCAGTATGATGATACCACCGATTTCAGTGAACTGCCGGTAGTAGTATTCGGAGATGAGGGCGGGGAATTTGTTATTGCAGAAAATATTACCGGGTTACTGCAACTGATCACATTCGACAGTGAACCTATGATTTATGAGGAAATCACTTTTTATAAAGATGAGGACGATGAGCCCAGCGAATACATTGATGCCTATAAAGAATGGTTATTAAGACAATTCAAACTGGAGCCTGTAGAGGATACCACCCACATTATCACTAAAGCACAGGAAAAACACCAGGCGGCTTTTGATGCATGGAAGCAACAATACTTCGGATAAAATAAAAACAGCTGTTGCTTTTAAGGGCAACAGCTGTTCGTTTGTTTATTCAGCTGCCTGCTGTTGTAAAAACCGTGTACCCATTTCCTTCATCCATTGCACATCCTCCGGCACTACCGCCTGGTCTGTTTCTTTTGCCAGATCGTCCCAGTAGCGCATTTTCAGGTACAATTCAAAAAGTGGATCTTCTTCAAATGCTTTAGCTGCGGCAGCTTCCATAGGTCCACCCTGGAAGCCCAGCGTTTTTTTGCTGGCATCTGATAACTGTTCGTAGTAACCGGGAATTTTATAAGTCAGGTAACGCTTTGCGGCCACATGGCTTGCTACCAGCTTTGCCATCTTCTCCGTAAACCCAAGGGATACCAGGTATTCGCCACCCATGCGGTCATGGTCATGTTTACCATAGATGCCCATCTCTTCTCCTTCTTCCAGGAAATGACCGATATCGTGAAAAAAGGCCGCCAGTATTACTTCCTCTTCATATCCTTCTTTATGTGCCAGTTTTGCCGCCTGTACCATGTGCATCAACTGCGTAACCCCTTCTCCGTAATCCAGGTGACCGTAAGTGGTGTATAATTCAAACAGGGTATCTATCTTTTGCTGTGTTGTCATCACTGTTACTTTTAATCTTTATTCAGAAACAATATATCCGCCGGAACGATCTGCTTTGTAATACCTGGCCCTTTGTACCAGGTTTCCAGCCAGAATCCGCCATTGCTGTTGAAATACTCCAACCGTACGGGATGCCGGCCTTTCGTTAGTTCTATGGTACCTCCGCGTTCTATTACGCCATGATCGCCGTCGTTCGTCACCACTTCTTCGTCGTTAATAAATAACTGGCTGCCATCATCCGAGCGGGTATAAAAAACATATTTCCCAGGCGTAGTTATTTCAATGTATCCTTTGAAGACGATACCGAAGGTGCTGTGATCCTTATCCAGCAATGGAAGGATCTTATTTTTATCCAGATGGAATTCGAGGCTTTCCCATTGTTGCGTAGACTTTAACCTGCTGAAAACAGGCAGGTATTTCCAGTTACTCCCCGGATAATATTGTACCTGTAATCCATGACCCTGGGCGGCGTGCAGCACGCGGAAATAAGCACTGCTGGTAGTACTCTCATTTCCTTTCTCATCAAAGGAACGTGCTTTGACTACGGTTGTTTGGGCGAGGTTAAACGGTTGCTGGTAAAGAGTGGCGCTGATCCCTGGTTCGCTTCCATCGAGTGTATAGCGGATACTGCTCTTCTCTGCTACCGGCAGCATTTTCACAGTAGGCGTCTGGTCTACAAACAAGCCACCGGCCTGTTCGTACAACTGCCGCTCCGGATAGATCACCGGTGCAGGCAGCAGGGATTTACCCAACCACAAATTAGCCGGCTCAGTGAAACCCGTGAAAGCGGGTTTCGCCGGACGCCCGGTCCATACATACGGCGGCACTATTTTCAAAGCAAAAGCAATGGTGGCCGCCAGGTCATAGGTGGCCATCTGCTGTTGTATTTTATAGCCTTTCTTTATGCCTTTTCCATACAGGATCATCGCTATTTCCGCTTCTTCTATGGTAGCGCCGCCATGACCGGTACCCACTCCCCCATGGTCTGCCGTTACAATCACCAGCGTATTTTTTTCCATGCCGGCTTGTCTGATAGCGGTGAGTACCTGGCCAATCAAAGAATCTGCTCTTGATACCGCCTGGAAATAGGCGGCGGTACCGTGGCCGTATTCATGGCCGGCAGCATCTACATGATCCATGTGCAGAAAGGCAAACAATGGCTTCCTGTTCACGAGGTAAGTGGCAAAGCTGTCTGTGCTCGCCCCTTCTGTTTCGAAGTGATGATCGTAGTTGACTGCTTTCTTTTCAAACAGGCGGCCAAAGCCATCCCAATGATACACCGCGCCAATTTCTGCAGTTGGCCTGGCCTGCCTTACCACGCCGAAAATAGTAGGAAAAAGTCCTTCTTCTCCCGTAGTAACCGCCGGTAAAGAAGATTCTCCCTTCTCCCAGTCATTATCCTGAACACCGTGCTGCTCCACGCCGGCGCCCATAATCATAGAGGCCCAGTTGGGGCTGCTGCTGGAAGGAAGTACGGTACGTACATTCCATTTCACGGCGCCGCTGTCTATCATCCGGTGCATTACCGGCGTATTGGCTTTCCGGATGCCATCAGGGCTTAATCCATCTATCCCTATCACCACTACGTGCGCAATACCTTCCGGGTAGCGTTCCTTTACCTGTGCGGTAACTGCTACACCTGTTAACAGGGCCAGACAGCCGGTTACAATTGTTTTTCGCATAGTCGTTACTGTTTTTATTATTTATCCCACCAGATACGGGTAAGCATATCATCGGCTCCCTGCCGGCTCACCGCTTCCTGGTAATGCTGCTGATTTAAGCGTTGTTCGGAGATCGGATAACGTGCACGACGCGGCCATACCGTAATGGCGCTGTTAGGGCCTGTTTTGATGTCGGCAGGCACACCGGTTCTTCTCCACTCCGACCAGCCTTCAAAACCATTGTTAAACAATGCGAACCATTTCTGTATACGGATCTTATTCAACTTCTCCGCCGGCGTACCGGTATACGCTACGCCTGTTTGTGTGTAATAGCTGTCGGCCGGAGTAATATCTGCTGCTTTCGGATAATCAAATTTACCGGCGATACGTTCTGCCAGGTAGGCAAACTGATCTTTTATGCCGTTGGCATAATAGGTAGCTGCATCTCCGCTGCTGATTAATCCGCGTTCCCGTGCTTCTGCGAGAATAAACTGTACTTCGGCATAGGTCATCAGTAAGCCCTGTGCAGCTGTTCTGGATGCCTGTGGGAAAGATGCGAGGGGTAATAATGCCGGAGATACAGAAGATTGAAAATCGCGGCCGCCATTATACACTGCTTCTGCACCGGCAGCGATGCCATTAGGCACACCGGCAAATACTTTCTTCCCGTCACGGATACCAGCAGGCGTAGGACTTGCATAATAACCGATACGCGGATCATTCAATGCTTTCAGGTATTTTTCCATGGTAACGGATAAATGAATATCATTGAGCGGTGCATCATTGAACCCCGGAATTTCAAAACCCACATCATTCAGAAAGGTAAAGGCCGCCTGGTTTTCATGAGAAGTAAAAATGGGAAACTGTACGGGATCACTGATAATTGCATTGATTTCCGTACCCACATTTATTTTCAGGTTGCTTTTACCGGATATGCGCATCAGCAAACGTAAACGCAAACTATTGGCAAACATGCGCCAGCGAAGGGGTTTGTTTTCCAGCATAATATCACCGGACAAACCATCTTTGCCGTTTGTGAGTAACGTGTTGGCAGTTTTCAGCATATCCAGCATGCCGTAGTATACATCTTCCTGGGTATCAAATACCGGTAAAAAAACACCGTTTACTTTAGCGCCGGTAGCTTCTTTGAAAGGGATGTCCCCATAAATATCCGTCATTACCTGGAACAGCCAGGCTTTTATTACCAGCCCCACGCCTTCAAAATTCTGCAACTGTTTTTTACGGCTTAATACCAGTAAGTTTTCCACATCTCTGAGCTGACTGAAATTATCCCACAGAAAATAACCCTGTACTTCACTGGGCGCCCAGGCATTGTCAAAACCACTTACATACTGGTTGGCGTAATAATCACCTACGATATTTCCACGGGTGGTGGAGGAGTAAAAATAATTGCGCACCGAATTTTTCAGGATAGCCGGCAGCAACAGTTGCGGCTGATCTACCTGCTGGGATGAATTCGGATTGGTATTGATCTCATCAAAATCCTTTGTACAACCTGTTACCAGTAACAGGCCTGCTACAAAGATACTTATAAGCATATGTGATTTCATGGTGTCAGACTTTAATAACATTAAAAATTAACGTTGAGGTTAAAACCAAAACTGCGGGTAGTGGGAACGCTGAGGTTCTCAAAACCACCTACCAGTCCATCCGGTGTAGAAGCGCCTGTTTCAGGATCGAAATGCGGATTCTTTGTCCATAGGAACAGATTACGCGCTACCACCGAGAAATTCAATCCCTGGATAGGTATCCGGCGGAACATCCGTTTCGGAAAATTATAACCGGCTTTTAGTTCCCTTAACTTGATATAGGAACGATCCAGCAGTTGCGCTTCTGAATTGTGGTCATAGTAGCGTTTATAAAAATCACGAACACCGGCGCCATAAATACCTTTGCTGTAGGTGCCATCAAAAATCTGCAGGTTGCGCTGGTATTTACCATCCGGCATCTGGGCGGCGCCATCGCGGAAGTAAGGTTTATCAGCATCGTATTCGTGACCGGCTTCGCGGCTTAGGCGCGCTTCTGCCGTTTCTGCCAGCTGCCCGTCGCCCATGGCTTTATTCAAAAAGCGGGAAATGATCACGCCGCCATAGCTGATATCCAGCAGTGTTTCGAGGTATACGCCCCTGAAGGCAAAACGGTTCATCACACCGGCGGTCCAGTCGGGGTTAATATTTCCCAGGTGTATAGGATTATCGGTGATCACCGGGCGGCCATTGGAACCGATAATAATTTCGCCTTTCAGGTCACCACTTTCCACACGCTGGAAACCGGGGCCATACAGGGTACCCATTCTTTCTCCTACCCGTGCTTCAATAGTGGCATCTTCACCAGGAGCGGCCTGCACTAATTTATCAACACCGGGCGCCAGTTTTTCAACGCGGCTTACATTACGGGCGAAGTTGACATTCAGGTTCCATTGAAAGGAATTTTTCAGTTTTACCGGAACAGTGCTTAATACTACTTCCACGCCTTTGTTGGAAATTTGACCGGCGTTAATCAACCTGCTGTTGTAACCGGAAGAAATAGGTAACTGCAAGCCCACGATCTGATCGCGGGAAGTGGATTTATAATAGGTAACATCCAGGCCGAGGCGGTTCTTAAACAGCATCAGTTCTGCGCCCACTTCTACAGAACCGGTTCTCTCCGGTTTCAGTGTTTGTCCGCCTTTCAGGCCGCCTTCCTCCACCAGCGAGGGCGTACCGTTGTATAAAGGCTGTGAGTTGTAATACGCATTGATCTGGTAAGCAGCTGTACCATTTCCTACTTCCGCGTAGGCGAGGCGCAGTTTTAACAGATCGATCGACGGCGACATATGCGCAATTTCATTGATCAGCACACTGGTGCTCACAGACGGATAGAAATAGGAATTATGCTGCATAGGCAGTGTACTGGACCACTCATTTCTTCCGGTTACGTCCAGGTATACTTTGTTTTCATAGTTGGCCTGGAAGAAGCCATAGAAGCTATTGATCTTCGATTTACTATAGCTGTTGGAAACACTTTGCGTGCTGCCGCTATTGCCCAGGTTATAGATGCCGGGAATGAGCAGCTGACCGCTGTTGCCATATACACCACGGGCCATAGTTTCCATGGTATTACCACCACCGGAAATATTCCATGCTATTTTACCGAGTTGATTCTTATAATTGACGAGGAAGTCGAAGTTGGTTTCCCTGGCGGTACCTGTGCTTTCGCTATAACTGCCTTTACGGGCATCTACCGTACTTACAGCCAAACGGATCGGTCTAAAATCGTTGATCTGATCTGTTCCGCCTCTTACCATTACGCTCAGGTTATCGAGGATATTGTAAGTGAGTTTGGCCATACCACGGATCTGGCTTTTTTCTTGTCCGTTAGTATTCTCGTATTGATAAAAGAAGGGATTGTTGTGGTCTTCACCGTAGTTATGCTGGAACTGCTGGATCCCTTCAAGACCGGGCTGCCAGTAGTTGCGCAGGCTGTTAATATCCACATCGCGGGTCATCCACAGCAGGAAATACATAGGCGTATTTCTGCCGTATCCGAGTGCCGGGCGGTTGCTGCTTTTGGTAGTGGTATAGCTGATAGAGGTTTCTGCCTGCAGCTGTTTGCTTAACTTATATCCTGCATTGAGGCTAAAGAAATTACGGGTAAGATTGTTGTTGGGCACAATCCCCTTCTCTTCATTATTCGTATAGGCGAAGCGGTAGTTAGCTACATCGTTATTACCGCTGAGAGAAAGACTGTTGAACCGGGTATGTCCTGTTTCAAAAAAGTCGCGGATACTATTGGGATGCGCGACCCAGGGTGTTGGGATGATATCGCCGCGATTGGGCAGGTACACATCTCCCCCTCTGAAACCATTGGTGGTAGGGGAATTGAACTGGTTCTTCAAAGAGCCATCGAATCGCGGGCCCCAGCTTTCATCATTACCATCATTTACACCATTCGGATAAAGCCCGTTGTTGCTGTATCCGAAATTGGAGCCTACATATTCACCATTGTCACCGCGCCCAAAAGAATTCTGAAACTTTGGTAAACGCAGGGGGGTATCCCAGGTGTAGCCGGTGGTATAGTTAACGCCCATGCCTTTTCTGTCTTTCCCATTTTTGGTGGTAATCACGATCACTCCATTGGCAGCCCTGGAGCCATAGAGAGCGGAGGCGGCGGGGCCTTTTAATACGTTTACGGAAGATATATCTGCGGGGTTTAACTCTCCTGCTGCGTTGCCATAGTCGGCGCCTTCTGTAGCAGAAGAGCCGGTGTTGGAAGCAGGCATACCATCTATCACAATGAGCGGCTGATTGGCGCCATAGTTCAGGGAATGTTCTCCCCGGATGGTAATGCGCGCGCTGCTACCTACTGCACCACTGGAAATAATATTTACACCAGCTACCTTACCGGACAGCGAATTGATAAAGTTATTATCGCGTGCTTCATTCAATGATTCGCCTTTTATCTGCTGTACAGCGTAGCCCAGTGATTTCTTTTCCTGGGTAATACCCAGCGCGGTAACTACAACCTGATCCAGCTTGCGCAGATCCGTTGAAAGGGAAACCAGCAGTGGTTCTTCTGCCGTGCGAATCGTCTGACGGGCAGGTTCATATCCGATAGATGAAAATACGAGGATGGTTCCGGGAGCTACGTTTACGCGCCATTGGCCTTTGGTGTCGGTGATGCCTAATGCTTTGCCTTCGGTGGTAACAATGCTCACACCGGGCAAAAATTCTTTGCTGGTGGCATCCATTACACTGCCTTTTACGTCGAGGGTGGCATTTGATTTTTCTTTGGCAGGGCTATGAATGTAGATATTGTCATTCATGATCTTTGTATCCAGTCCTGTTTGTGTGCTGATCTGTTTCAGCAGATCGTTCAGTGTTACAGATGCGGCGGATACATGTATTTTCTGCCGGGCGGAAATATTTTCATCATACAATACAGACAGTTTTTCCTTCTTTTGTAAGATGGTCATGATTTCCCCGAACGTGAGGTCTTTTTTGCCCAATTGAATCACCTTACCTGCTACCTGGGCGTACAGTCCCAGGCCGGCAAAGCAGCAGTACATAAGTATAAGTATTTTTTTCACTTCAAGAAATTTTATGGTGTTACTGGAATGATGTTTTTAAGCGTTTATTCAGGATAAATAAATATGCTGTCGGTTGTCATCTTATAGGTAAACCCTGCCTGGTAACCCAGTCCGTTCAATACTTCGCGGATGCCGTTATCGGTGATGCTGCCGGTCAATGCTACTTTATGATGAAAATCGCCCTGCACCACTACTTTACGATGGTACCACTGTTCTATTTTTGCTGTCATGCTGCCGGCATTATCTTTATAAAAAATAAGCTGGTTATCTTTCAGGGCAGTAGCATTGGCCAGTGTGCTGCTACCTATTACAGCTACGCCTATTTCCGGATGATAGGTGAGCTTTTGCAGTGGTAATACATCGGCATGGATATGTGTGCCATGCACATTTACTTTACCGGTAGCTACGGTCACTTCTTCCACATCACCGGCGCCGGTCATGATGTGAAAAGAGGTACCCAGTACGGTAATTTTCAGATGGGATGTTTGTACGGTAAAAGGCTTGTTCACGGCGGGCATCACGTCAAAGAATGCTTCTCCTGTTAATTGCAGTTGCCGGGAAGTTTTATTAAAGGTGTGAAGATCGTATTGAACACTGGCGTTGTAATGCAGCCAGATCACACTGCTGTCGGGCAACACTACCATTTTCTTTTCCTGCCGGGTGGCCTGAATAGTGACCAGTTGCGGCGTCACAACACTGGCTGGGGGCTGTGATTCACGCAGGAACCAGGCCGCTGAAACCCCTATCAGTACTACTACCGCCGCTGCAGCAGCGTAGCGTAACCAATACCACCGGTTGGCAGGAGCAACAGGTGCGGGCGAGGCTAAACGGGGCATTACCTTCTCCCACTCTTCCTGGACCGTATCTTTTGCGATGATCTGTTCGATAGTGTGGTAGCGGGCCTTCACGGCTTCGTAGGTATTCCTGTTTTCCACAGCAGATTCCAGCCAGTTACCAAAGGCGGCCTGTTCAGCAGGAGTAGCTTCTTCCCGGATTATTTTTACCAGCAGTTCCCAATTCACGATGATGATTTAATACAGGAGCAAATAGCTGGTCGTTGTTCCGCAAAAACTATATTAACAAACTGTTAAGAGAGTGCAGTGAGTAGTGGCAGCAGCAGGAATACCAGATCGGGGTGAAGTCTGATTTCTTCCTGTAGCTCTCTGATGGCTGATTTCAGCTGGTATTCCACTTTCTTATAGGATAGCTGCATCACTACCGCTATTTCTTTATTGTTGAGTCCGAGGAGTTTTAATTCAATGATTTCCCTCCGGATGGGAGACATGGTTTGTAAGATCTTTTCCAGTTGTTGTTTTAATTCCCGGTTTACCAGTTGCTGGTGCTGATCCGGCGTTTGTTCATCGGCCAGGTCTATCAGTTGCTGTACTTCTTCCTGCCGGTTTCTTTCGCGGGACAACTGTTGCAGATAACGGTTGGCACTTCTTCTGGCGCATACCAGCAGGTAGTTTTTAAAACTGGTATGAATGGAGGCGGGATCCTGTTGCCATAGGTTGCAGAACAGCTCTGCGCTGAGGTCTTTGGCCTGTTCTGCATTATTGATAATGCTGTAAATATATTTACAGGTGACCGGGTAATATTCACTGAACAGGAGCTGAAAATGCTCTTTATCCCAATTACCAATACTGCTATCGGTTTGTTTTCTGATAATTTTCATTACTTCCTATTAAGGAATGTAAAAATAGATTAAGTCGGGAATCATCTGCCGGAGGGAGGGTTAAGTTAATAATAAGTTTACATAGGCTAAACCGGGGATGGGATTTGTGTTTATCGTCCTCATCTAAACACAACAACAGATGTGGCTCGTAAAGTATCCGGAATTTCATTGATAGCCTGGTATCCATAGTATAACGTCTCATTGTTCGTTACATCAAAAGTAAAAATCACACTGGTATCTCCCTTCAGATAAAATTCCAGTGATCCATCAGGATAATTTTTTCTTTTCAATGTATCCAATTCATTTTTAATTTCCTTAAAAGTGGCTACGGCTGGCAGTCCGTTCCTGAGTTGAAAGTTAGCTGATAAAAAGGTGATCCTTGCAATCCTGGTGGTATCAACCCAATCTGTTTCCGCAACAAACGCCAGGTCTTTATCTTTGTAGTAGGAAAATGATAACCACTCAACGCCCTCTTCTTCGCCGGTTCCTTTCACACAACGATAGTGGTGATTCATACAACTGTCATTACTCAGGTCTTTCACATCAACAAAGAACAGGTATCTGGTAATGGATTGAATGTTATCCGATTCCGGACAAACAGCGGAGAGATCAGGAGTCTGATGGTTGTTCTTTTTATCGCGTGGCTGACATCCAAAAAGGGTAATCAGGACAGGGACTATCCAGGTAATTTTCGAAAAATGATTCATAGATAACTTTTAAGTGTATTCATTCGCACTGCCAGGTCTTCGATATCCTCTTTACGTGCCAATACAGATATCCATCTCCCAGGAATAGCTTCCTGGCCGTACAGCAATCCGGCCAGACCACCTGTTACGGCTGCAGTAGTATCTGTATCACGCCCGAGATTCACCGCCTGCAATACGGCATCCGCATAGTTATCAGTGGTTAAAATACACCAGATACTTGCTTCCAGTGTATGCAATACATAGCCCCCACTTTGAATAGTGGCAGCAGATACATACTGCAAATCTTCCTGCAGCAAACGGTTGAACAACACTACCTCTTTTGAAGGAATGCCATATTCTTTTAGAAAAAGGGGCACTGTTTGCTGCAGAGAATAGAAAGCCTTCATTTTATCGGGCCGCTCCAATAGCAAACGGGCAAATTCAAGATAATAAAAACAGGCTATGATAGCCCGGATATGCCCATGGGTAAGAGATGACACCGCTTTTGTGAGTTCAAACCGTTCTGTTACTGGTTTATCTTTCACATAAAAAAGTAAGGGCAATATTCGCATCAGGGAACCATTACCATTTTCATCTTCATAAAATCCTCCGGCAAGTACAGGCTCTATTCCTTTCGCCAATCGTTCTATTGCTTCCTGGGTAGTGATACCTATATCGAACACTGTTCCATGAGGGGTCCAAAAGTTTTTATATCGCCAGTCTATAAAATACTGTGCTATCAACGGCAGGCTGAAACGATTTGTAAGCGCTTCTGCAAGACAAAAAGCCAGGGAGCTGTCGTCTGACCAGGTACCTGCCGGTTGATGATGTGTGCCATAGGCCATCATATCCGTCACCGGATGTAGCTGGAGTCCTTCTCTTTCCCTGAATTCCACCGGTACGCCAAGTGCATCTCCTACCGCCAATCCGAATAATGCCGCTTTTATCTGATCTATGCTGCTTTTTTCCATAATATATTATTTTCTGTAGCGGTAATGTTGATTCATTCAAAAACAATACTTCTCCGCAAACGCGTTCAACAACCGCTCATACGCCGGCCGTTCAAATTTTAATTCCGGTATAACCGTTATGTCAAGATCATCTGGTCCCCAGGTTCCATCGATCTCATGCCGTATATCTATCCAGTAAATATAGTCTTCCTCTATCTTTAGTTGAAATGAAATAACGCCACAGTAATCGCTTCCGCAATGACAGCGATACAGCACTACTCTGCCTGTTTCCAACTGATTGCTGGCCGGTTCCTTACCAAGGAATATATTGATTGCCCGCTTTACTATTTCGAGCCGGTTGTAGCCGGGGAAACGCACTGCATCCACTTCAAACAGATCAAGGTCAAAATCAGTGAATGCTATGTTGGTCAGCCGGTTGATCCCAAAGCGGCTATCCAGTTGCTCTTCATCAACAAAGAAGTCGAATTTTGTACTTTTCTCATCAGTAGCAATAACGCGAATGTCTAAACGATGTATCATACTAAAAGCGCTTAATAGAAATACCGGTGTTCTTTCTTCTTCTTCTTAACTCCTTATTACTTCAATCCTGACAGATACAGGCAGTTCCCACCAGTGCGAGGGTAAGCACAGCACACACTGTTCGTACCAGGTTCAGCCGGTTCCATCTTTTCTCAAAGTTTGCGCGGTACTGCGCCAGCTGTTCTTCGGAAGCTGCCTGCAACTCCAGTTTATCCAGCGCATTATTCAGGGGTACATTGCCCGCGATGGTTACGCCAAAAACACCGGCAAAATACATTCCTGTTGCTGCCAGTAACCACCCGCCACCACTGCTCCAGGCGGCCCAGGTAGCAAGCGGTAGTAACACCAGCGAACCCATGAAAGGAGCAAAAAATACCGGGTTCAGGATAGCCCGGTTAATAGACTGCATGGCGGAAAGATAGCCTCTGTCTGCTAATCTTCCCAATCCCGGATTCACAGAACAGGCGTAGGCGAAAAAAAGTCCTGCCATGAGCGCCGAAGCCACCAGGGTGATCAATAGTAATAACTCCACGAAACTGATATGCATAGGTGCAGTATTTGACCTGAAAGTATAACTTGTTTGCACAACAAAAAAGGGCTTCACAACAGAAGCCCTTTTTATTAAAATATTTACCGGAAAAATTATTGCAGGAAAAGCGGATCAGCCCCTATAATGATTCTGTATATGTCTTGAAGTTATCGATGATCGCCTGCCAGCCGCCACGTTGCATTTCAAGCGGATTGATATTTTCCGGATCAAAGGTTTCTGTAACGGTAGTGGTATCACCATCCGTGGAAAAAACAATATTTACTTTGCGGCCATCGCCCAGGGTGTAGGCCATCAGTGCATGTTCTTTTACTTCGTCATATTCTCCGGCGAAATCAAATCCAAAACTGCCGTCCTTTGCTTCCATACGGGAAGAGAATTTACCACCGGTGCGCAGGTCATTTTCTGCTGTTGTGGTGTGCCAGTCGGGAGATGGGGTGCTCCATTTCACAATATGCTCCGGTGAACTCCAGACTTCCCATACTTTTGCTACAGGTGCATTTACGGTGGTGCCGACAGTGATAGTTGTGTTATTTGCGTTACTCATCTTTATAAGATTTAAATGTTTATCATTTTTGTTAATGCAAACATAGCACGACTATCCAACACGTGGGATGGTCAAATACGACAAAATAGCGGAGGATTTGCGACACCGCTCTATTTACGGGGTGCTTTCTGCTTCAGCCATTTCTTCAGATCGGTGATCACCGCCATACACGTTTTTCCCGGATGCCCTGGTTGCACCACCGACATCACCATACTGTTACCATCGGGCGACCATACCGGGTGATTGGCATTCGAGTTATAATCAGTGAGCCGTAGTTTCTGCTTTGTTTTTACATTCATGACGAACACGGCATATCTGTTACCGCCGCCGAAAGTGGATTCAAAAGCGACCCATTGCCCGTCGGGCGACCAGGAAGGAGCGCGTCCCTGGCAGGTGTCCAGTGGCTGAACATCCGATAATTTTTGTTTCCCGACTGTAGCTATCCAGATGTTATTCTTTTCCTGATCATAAGTCAATCCCTTTACCGGCAGCTGCCCGGCAAAAACAACCCGTTTGCCATCCGGGGAGAGATTAGGCATACCGCAGTTGATACTATCCGGCTGTGTTAACCCGATAGTTTCTCCTGTACGGATATCCACAGACGTTAGTATACCACCGTCATTTTTGAGATAAGCTACCACCATCAGTTGCTTATTATCAGGATACCAGCAGGGATAAGAAGGATTGCCATGAATGCGTACTGTTTTCACCTGGGTAGCAGTGTCGCCAGTGGCACCGGTGAGCCAGATGGTAGGCGGTTTGTTTCCGGAGATACCGGTAAATGCAATCCTTCCATCGCTGGCAGTATTGGGCCGGGTTTCTCCCATTGTGCTATCATTCATGTGAGGCAGGAAACGGGTGGCAATTCCGCCGGATACCGGCACCTGGTATAATTTACGGATACTACCGTTTATACTTCGGCTGAATACCACCTGTTTGCCATCGGCGGTAAAACAATTCCAGTAATCATTGGCAGCAGTATCTCTGGTTAAGTGGTGGAGTACGGGTAACGAAACAGTTTGTCCGAAACAGGACAAACTCATCAATAGGAGGAAAAGGGTTCGCATATAGATCGTATTTAAAAGATGTCGGGGGTTATATCACCGGCTGCTGTTGCAACTGCCGGCGTGTGTATTCCAGCCCGGATGTATAAATAGCCTCCAGGCGGTTGAATTCAAACATACCGTACTTGCCCAGATCTTCCGGCTCAATAAAATAACTGCACAATAATTTATTCTTTAACACCGGTTCCCGGATGGCCAGATGAAGGGTTCTTTCCACATTGGCCAGGAAGCCTTCTGCAGGGTTGTAAGGTGTGAGCGGGTTTACGTGTACGCCGATAATGTCGCGGTATTCGGCCAGTAAGGGTTCTACCGGCAGGTTACCGGAAAGACCGCCATCAACATACTGGGATCCGTTGATTTCTACCGGAGGAAACAGCAATGGCACTGAAGATGCCGCCAGGATAGCAGGAATTAACGCGCCTTCACTGAAAATCTGCTGGTTGCCGGTTACGAAGTTGGTGGCCGTTACATACAAAGGTGTATCCAGTGATTCAAAGGTCTGATGCCGTAAGGTTTGTTTCAGTACTTTTGCTACTTTTTTGAGAGATAGAAAACCGGCACGCCAGTTCCGCCATTGCATTGACAGACCGAGTTTATGTCGCTGAAATATTTCTCTCACTTCGTCGGTGCTGTATCCGTCGCAGATAAAGGCAGCTGCTATAGAACCGGCGCTGGTAGCCGCTATGGCTTCGGGATAAACACCATGCTCAGAAAAGGCTTTTAAAACACCCAGGTGGGCATAGCCCCTGGCGCCGCCGCCAGATAAAACAAAAGGTCGCTTCAGGGATGTTTGGGCTATCGTATCGTTCATCCGGCTAATATAAAAAAACAGGTCGGCATTTTTTCCCCTGTCCGGAAGGTGTACTTTACTGTTCAGACCAGCTATTTACCTGCCTGAAAGGAAATGTAAACAGGGCTCTCTCCGATCTGCAGGCGCATGCCGGTTTCCCCGGCTTTATCCCAGGTTACCTGTGCTGCAGGTGCATCTGTGGTAATCATGGATGTAGCACTCACCGGCACTCCCGGCAGCTTATCAAGTGTCACTGATGCCACGTGTGGCTGATACCCTGTTTGTTCATGCGTTCTGGCGCCGGTAGGCGACCAGGCCACCCATACCAGCGACTTTGGATCGTCTCCCTTTACAAACTCAAATACATACAGTGAATCTGTTTCTTTTTTCACAACACGGCGGAAGCGGTAGTCTCCCAGGGTTTGGTATAGTTGCTTTAACGCCCAGAACGACTGCTTCGGTGTGAAGTTGCGTGTAATGCCCGAAGCGGCATGAAAAGAGGCTTCGTCTTCATCATTGTAATAGTAGAGATAGGCCCGTTGTATATCCAGCGCGGAAAACAGCAGGAACGATCTTACCAGGTACTGCGCCTGTTGAAGATCGCTGGCGCCCTGCCAGTTGAGTTTCAGCGCCCAGTCCTTCCGTTTGGCCATAGCCGCCGGAGTACACGCATCATAACCGAATTCCGTTACCCACACTTCTTTATCCTTTGCATGGGTATTGCGCCAGTCGATGGCATCTTCAATGACTTTGAGATATTTCAGGGAATTATCTTCCGGGTAACTGCGGTTCCAGTTATTTTCGCTGGTCGCTGATTTTTCAATGGTAGGATAAGTATGGATATTGATCACATCATAGAGGGGTAAAATAGCAGCATCTCCATACATATTATCCAACGCCTGGGAGTAAGGGTCTGCTTTGCCAGCCACCACAGCAGGTGTTACGATCTTCAACCGGGGATCACCGGCACGTACGCCCTGCGTCATCTTTGTAAAAAGGGTTTTATATAAATCGGGATCAAAGCGGGAGCCCGGCTCATTGTCAATTTCCACAGATGTACAAAGCTGTTCTGCTCCGGAAGGACCATAGTAAGTAGCCATCGCTTTTCCATAATCATATGCCCATTGTTCACGGCCTGCCCATAATTTCCGGTAATTCGGATTACCCAGTCCTACGCCCTGAAACTGCATACAAATATCTGTTTCAAAACCCGCTTTCTTCCAGGGGCCATACGCGTCCTGTTTCCAGTTGATCCCGTTTACCGTACGTGGAATGGTAATGGCATCACCCGGCGCTTTCACATCCCAGCTGATATTATGATAATTACGTACCAGGCGGCATACCTGTTTATACAGGTCCGGCTTAAAGGAAAGATGACCATTGAGTCCCATAAAATCTTTAAATAAAGGGCGGGGGCCTGCTGGGATGGTATCTACCGCGATGTGCGTAGAAGGTTTGGCGTGATGTATGCAACTGTTAAGGGAAACAGCAAAGAAAAGCAGCGCGGGCAGGAAATAATTTCGTGGCATAGTCCAACATTTGGCGTGAAACAAAAACGGCGAATGGCAGGAACGAAGATATATAAATATCTCCGCTCCTGCCATCGCCTTATCAATGTTCGCTGTATGCTGTTATTATCTCCAGCCTGGTACCTGCTTGTAGGCGCCGTTACTTTGTGCAATTACATCCGGATTCATTGGCCATGCCATATGTTTATTCGGATCAAACGTTCTTGCTGGCCATACCTGTTTGATTTCATATGGCGACAAAGGATTCACCTTATCAGCGTGAATACGTCCGTGCAGAGGTGCATTGATCTTTGCATAATCGCCCCATCTTTTCAGATCCTGCAGACGGTCGGTCCATTCGCAGGCCAGTTCCACCCGGCGTTCATGTTTCAGATCGTCCATAGTAGGATTAGGAATGCCTGTTAATCCAACCCGGTTGCGTACTTCATTCAGCGGACCTGCGGCATCACCGCTTTTACCTGTTTTAATCAGCGCTTCTGCTTTGAAGAGCAGGATCTCTGCATACCGCATCAATGGTAAATTGAGTGAAGTAGTAGGATAATCGGGGCTCTGATTAATAACGGTATTGGTGGATTTATCGCCGTCTTTACCATAGGAATAAGGTTCCATATATTTATTCATCTGGAAACCGGACAAGCTGTTGGTAGAATAGTAGGAACGCTCCAGGCCGAAGAAAGTGAATTTATCACCAAATTTCAGGATGGTTACTTCGCGTCTCGGATCACCGTTTTCGTATTCATCATACAGCTCTTCGGTAGGTTGGAAATAACCCCAGCCGTTGAAGATAGCCCAACCGGTATTTTCCAGTACCACGCCCGGGAACTCAGAACCACCCTGTACACCGGAAGTAACAGACCAGATATATTCAGAACTCCAGTTGTTGGCGATGGTGAACACGGCGCGGTAATTCGCCTGGCTGTTTTCTTTTCCTTTAACGAGGGAGCGATGTCCTTCATCACGGATTTTATCGCACAACGCAGGAATCAGTGTCCATTTGGAAGCATCGTATTGTGCCCAGTAAGCGTATACTTTTACCATGTATCCCCATGCGGCCACCTTATGTGCTTTACCCCGATCGGAAGCGCCGTAGGTTTCAAACATAGGCAGCAGGTCGGCTGCTTTCTGCATATCGCTGATGATCTGCGCGTAGTTGTCTGTTACAGAAGGCAGTTGTGGAGGAATACGTTTACCAAATTCCGGGTTTTCAGGTCCGTCGAATGGAACGCCCTGGTCTTTGTGTCCCCAGAGGTAGGCTACCCAGAAATGAGCAAACCCGCGCATAAAGTAAGCTTCACCCAATGCCTGGTTACGCGCAGCTTCTGTAGTATTTTTTGAAGTCGGCACATTCTGGATCACCTGGTTGGCGCGGTTGATCATTTTATACAGATCACCCCATCCGCTGGTCAGGTAGCCTTCACGGCCGCTTGGAATAAAGTTCTTGATGTTTTCGCCATCTGCCTTTGCGCGGCCTACAATGAGGTCATCGCTGGCATCCTGTACCCAGAACAGATCGCGGCCCCAGGTAGATTCATTACGCATAGCTACGTACATGTCGGTGGTAGCTTTCTTCAGGTCGGCGTCACTCTGCCAGAAATAGGCGGTGGTAGGGGCGCCGTTTGGTTTGGTATCCACCCATTTATTACACGCGCTTGCACCCACCAGCAGTGATCCCAGGAGCAGTATATGTTTGAAATTCGTTTTCATGATAATGTTTGGTTTGATCAGAATTTAATGTTTGCACCAACAGAGAACACACGTGATACCGGGAACTGGCCGCCATCAAGACCGAAACCACCCACTTCCGGATCCATACCGGTGTATTTGGTAAAGGTGAGGAGGTTGTCGCCGCTGAAGTATACACGCAATCCCTGGTTCCAGCTCATTTTCTTAAACGTATAGCCGATCAGGAGGTTTTTTAATCTCAGGTAGTTACCGTTTTCCAGGTACCAGTCGGAGTTGGTCTGGAAGTTTTTGTTAGGATCATTGGCGGAGATGCGGGGAATATTGGAACCTTTATTATCCACAGACCATGCATCGAGTATTTTATCCCAACGGTTGTAGCCCTGTTCGGAACCACCGAGGGTGGTCATCTTGAAGGCATTGAACAGTTTTACCCCGCCTACACCCTGCATAAACAGGCTCAGGTCGAAATTCTTCCAGGTAAAGCTGGCGGTAAATCCGTAGGTCAGTTTTGGGAATGCGTTGCCCATGTAAACACGGTCGGCATCATTAATTTTACCATCGCCATTCTGATCCACAAATTTCAGATCCCCTGCCTTTGCGTTCGGCTGGATCATTTTGCCATCTTTCTGATAATTTTTTGCTTCATCATCCGATTGGAAGATACCTGCGGTTTTAATCAGCCAGTAGGAATAAAATGGTTGTCCGGCGGTAGAGCGGAAAGGTGTCAGCACCTGCCTGAATGCGTCTGTATGAATCATTACCGCTTTAGGATCTGTATCCACATATTCTACTGTGTTTTTCAGGGTAGCGATATTGGCGCTCAGGTTGTAACCTACCTGGCCCACATGATCATTCCAGGATACGGCTACTTCAAAACCTTTGTTGCCGATTTCACCTTTGTTGATTAAAGGAGCTTCCAGACCGAAGGTATTTGGAAATCCGGATGCCTGTACCTGAATGAGGTCGTAGGTCAGTTTATCAAAATAATCAGCGGTAATAGACAGGCGTTGTTTCAGGATGCTGATATCAATACCGATGTCTGTTTGTTTGGATGTTTCCCAGGAGAGGGTAGGATTAAAGGCTTTGGTCATCGCCAGTGAATTACTTCTGGGTGCGCCATCTCCGATCTGATAGGTATAATCCGGTGTAAGTTTGGCATATCCATAGTAGTGCTCAATACTTCCGATATTACCAATTTTACCCCAGCTGGCTCTCACTTTCAGCAGGTCCAGCCACTTTGCATTATCCATGAAAGATTCTGAACTGATTTTCCAGGCACCTGTTACACCAGGGAAACCTTTGGAACGATAGCCTTCTGCCAACCGGCCGGCAACATCGTTACGGTAACTTGCCGTTAAAAAATAGCGGTCAGCCCAGCTATAGGATAATCTTCCTACATAAGAAACCACCCTGTCTTTCCATTCTTCGTCTTCCGGCTGGGTGCGATCAAAGATAGTGGCATTGGTAAAAAACTGTGCCCAGTCGGCTTCGTTCTCAAAACCCATGGCTGCCGCATTATATTTACGGTTAGCGGATTCCTGTCCGGTCATAGACACCATAGCGCCTATGTTGTGGCGGTTGATGATCTTATTGTAGTTGAGTGTATTTTCCCAGATCCAGTTGTAACCTTTATTGGTTTCATAGGTGAGCTTATTCTGGTCGTTAGGCTTTCCTGGTTCTGTTCTTCTTGGCTCAAAGTTTTTCCACAAGGAGTTTTGTGCACGATAAGAGAAACGGGACAGGTAAGATAACCCGGGAATAATATCTGATACGGTCAGTTCAGTTACCGACTGTAAGTCATTGCTTTTGTTATAAGGTTTGTTTCTCAACAGGGTGGCTACCGGGTTGATCACGTCGCCATAGATCCCGTTGTATTGTCCGCCTCTCGGGCCTACACCGCCGAAGGAGCCATCCGCATAGTAAGGGGTAGCAGAGCGGGGCATATACAGGGCGGAAAGGATAGCGCCACTATAGCCGCTGGCCGTTTCCGCATCACGGTTATCGTTATTATTCCAGAAGATGTCCTGGCGGAGTTTCACTTTTTTGGTGAACTCGTAATTAGCATTAAATCTCAGGGAAATATTTTTATTATAGGTATTGATCAGGGTACCTTCTTCCTTTTCATAACGTGCCTGGAAGAGGGTAGAAAATTTATCAGTACCGGCATTTACGCTGATGTTATGTCTTTGTACGAGGCCGGTGCGGAAAATTTCATCCATCCAGTTGGTGCGGGTAACCAGGCCATCCGGATTTTTGGCAGGATTCCATCCATCCAGTGGTGCGAGACCTGCATTTTTTTGCGCGAGGTCAGATACCTGGCCCTGTTGTTCAGCAGAAAGGGATTGCAAGGTACGCCATGCCTGTTTAGCGCCCACGAAGCCGGTATATTGTACACTGGGTACTCCTTTGGCTGCCTGGCGGGTGGTAACAAGGATAACACCTGCCGAACCGGAGAACGCACCGTAAATAGCCGCAGAAGCCGCATCTTTCAGTACCGTGATAGATTCTACATCAGCAGGATTGTAAGGGGCACCGGGTACACCATCCACTACATACAAAACGTTTTCACTGTTTGCCGAGCCTACTCCACGGATAGTTACTTTATTGGCGTTGCTGGTATGACCACCATTGCTTACTACGGTGATACCGGGTACTTTACCCTGGATCATATTCGCAACATCCAGTACCGGGCGTTCCTTGATCTGTTTCATATCAGGAACAACGGATACCGCTGCGGAGAGGTCTCCTTTTTTCGCGGTACCATAACCGAGTACTACCACCTCGTTGAGGGCATTGTTGCTCAGCTTGAGCGACAGATTAATAATATCTGAACTGCCCACTGCCATGTCTACTGTTTCATAGCCTACATAGCTGAAGCTGAGTATGGCTTTTTCATTTTCCAGGGTGATGTCGAACTTACCGTCTGCATCTGTTACGGTTCTGTTCTTCGTGCCTTTTACCCAAACGGATACACCGGGAATAGGTTCTTTTGTTTCGGTGGTAACACGGCCGCTGATTTTGCGGGCTACTGCCTGGGTAGTTTGTGTGGTAGGGTCTTTCTCTGCTTTTCTGAGGAGAATTGCTTTATCACTTACACTGTATTCGATACCTGATTTGTTCCGGAGCAGGTTCAGGGCTTCATTCAGGGTAATATTGTCGGGTTTATAGTCCCGTACAATGATTTTGTCGAAGTCCTGTTTTACATAATTAAAAGTAAAACTGCTCTGGTGTCCTAATGCGTTCAGTACCTGGGAAAGAGAAGCGCTGGAGATATCCAGTTTCACTTTTTCTGTCAACCCGGCTTGCCTGGCGTACCCCATGGTGGCCGGCAGCAGGGAGCATCCCAATAGGAGGAATTGTTTGATGCGGGACACAGCCGGCCCGCTTCTGCGGGTTTGCTGCGCTGCAGGAGTAAATGTCATTTTCATGAGTTAAATGTTTTCAGGAGCGTTCACGTGTTGTTTAATAAATGGTCACCTGTCTGTCGGAAATTCGGAATTGTTTACGGCTGATGTAGCATAGATTTGCCAGCATTTTGGTGAAGCTGTCTTTTTTGAACAGCACAGAAATATTTTTATCGATGCCTTGTGTATTTTCCCATTTCACCTGGTATCCGTTGTGTGTACACAGGCGCATCACGGCATCTTTGAAAGGCAGGTCTGTAGCGCTGAAGGCGCCTTCTTTCCAGGCAGCCACTTTACCGGCTTCGGTAGCGGCAATGTTCAGGCCTTTATCTCCAT
Organism: Chitinophaga arvensicola; assembly: GCF_900110835.1. Lineage (GTDB taxonomy): Bacteria > Bacteroidota > Bacteroidia > Chitinophagales > Chitinophagaceae > Chitinophaga > Chitinophaga arvensicola. The sequence continues at coordinate 2,153,264 of NZ_FOJG01000001.1, read as the reverse complement.
TATTAAAGGAGGCAGCAAAACCAGGTTTTAAAATGGTGCTGTCTTTTTTGGCATTTACTTTCACTTTACCCTGCACCAGTGATACGCGTGTTAATCCTTCGCCGGCATAGGCTTCTACGTTAAACTTTGTACCGAGTACCTGGATGGCGAGGTCGCGTGTATGAATAACAAATGGTTTGTCTTTATTGCCCTGTACTTCAAAAAATCCTTCTCCGGTAAGTTGTACGTTGCGGCGTTGGCGGTTGAAGTCTTCTTTCCAACGCAGGGAGGCGGCCGTATTCAGCCAGATGCGGGAACTATCCGGTAATACCACGAGTTTGATGTTACTGGTTTCGTTGGTCACCACAAATGATTTCAGTTCTGCTATGCGGGTATTGGGCGGAGTAGTCTGGTTATTCCACATCCATACGGCGCCGGCCAGTAATAACAGGCTGGCAGCGACCGACCATTGCAGGGAACGACGTTTCCACCATGCCACCGGAGCGGCTGGCAGTGTACTGCGGAAGTTGGTCAGGAATTGCTGTTTGAGGAGATGAGATTCGATCGCTGATAAAGTAGCGTCGTTATTCAGTCCGTCATACCAGTTGTCCAATAATGCCAACTCTTCCTGCGTGCATTTTCCAGCATGAAATTTTCTCAGTAAGGCTTCAGCCCTTGGATATCTTTGTGTTGCCATCTGTTAATGAATAACCGCAACACAAAAAATGTTAACTCAGGTCAAGGTTAAGAAATTGTAAACACCATCAGGGAGGAGATAAGGCTGGCGGATAAAGCTGGATTTGATTTAATATGAGCCTTCACCTGTTTGAGGGCGCGGCTATATAAAACCCTTGCTGATGCGGCATCTATACCCAGTTGCTCTGCAATTTTACGGTAAGAATAATGGTAGTTAACCCGGAGAATAAATAATTGTCGCTGGCTTGGAGAAAGAATATCCAGTGCTTCGCTGACAATAGCATCTTTCAGTTCATGGAGTACATCCGGTACGAGGGCGTCGGATGATTCGAGTGTATCATTTAATACCACTTCCAGTCTTTTCAGGTGTGCCTGATAGCGGCCGTTGGTACGGTAGTAATTGAATACGCGCAGTTTCAGTGCATGGAGGAGGTAAAATTCCAGCGTTTCATCTTTAGGTACTTCTTCCCATTTTACCCATAAACTCATGAGTACATCCTGTACAATGTCAAAAGCATCATGTGGATTTGTTTTGGCAGACGCGATACCCAGTAACTTATCCCAGTAGATAGCTACCACGGCTTCGTAGTCCGCCTGTGCGGAAGTACAGGAGGTATGTTGGTAAGATATTTTCTTAAGCGCAGACATAATTGGAATATAACAGTCCCTACAAAAGTAATTGTCTAATATTACGTAGATATTAAGGTTGATATTTTTTGCTATGTTCTCTTCAAAATCGATTTAGCAAAGCCATACAAGTGAAAGGTGCATATCACCTGTTCTGTTCATCCGTGAAAATTAAGTTGTTACTGTGCTTTGATTGAAAATTAAGTTGGACTGATAGGTCTCATCCAAATATAAATTTACTTTTTCAAACCGTAAAGATTTTGTTGAGAATATTTATAAAGCGTACATCTTACGTTCCTATATCTTATCTTTCTACCTGTTTCATAAAGCACTATGGATATATTGACGGAAGAAGAAGCGATAGCGATACAGAAAGAATTACGGCAACAGGTGATCACAACAGATGAATTGCCGGCGCAAATTCAGATTATTGCCGGCACCGATGTGGAATACGATAAAGACAGTGATCTCATTGCCGGCAGCATTGTGTTGCTGGACGCCGGTACGCTGCAGGTGATAGCTGTTGCCACACATGTAATGGAAGTTACCTTTCCTTATATACCTGGATTATTCTCCTTCCGGGAAATGCCTCCTTTATTAAAGGCCTGGGAAAAATTGCCCTTTCAACCGGATCTGATTGTCTGCGACAGCCAGGGCCAGGCACATCAACGTCGTTTTGGAATGGCCTGTCATTTCGGGGTTACTATCCATAAACCGGTAATCGGCTGCGGCAAAACCCGGCTATGCGGTGAATACCATGACCTGGAAGAAGAAAGGGGCAGCATCGCTCCCCTGATAGAAAATGGAGAGCATATCGGCAACGCCCTGAGAACACAAAAAGGTATCAACCCGGTATTTGTTTCCACCGGGCATAAAATTTCCCTGGCCACCGCCACTGCACAGGTGCTGCAACTGTGTACACAATATCGTTTACCGGAAACAACGCGTCTGGCAGATCACTACGGTCGCCTGGCCCTGCTGGACTATAAAAAGAATGTATGATAAAAATATTTGGAGAATTGGAATTATAATTTATATATTTGCAACCCCAAACGGGGAATATCTAACGGCTGAAAAGCTGGCAGATGGAATGGATCGGTAGTTCAGTTGGTTAGAATGCCGCCCTGTCACGGCGGAGGTCGCGGGTTCGAGTCCCGTCCGGTCCGCGGAAAATCTCGGAGAAGCCTGCTCAGTGAGCAGGCTTCTTTTTTATAGTTGATCTATACCCTTGTTACCAACCTCCCAACACGGCAAGGCCAATATAATTAATTACTTTAGCCAAAATCCCGGACCTGATTCATCCCAAACTACCAACAACAATTTCATGAGAACCATCATCATTGCGATAACACTTGTTCTTTTATCCTGTAATAACAGGAAAGAGAAAGATCCCGTCATGCTGGCACAATCCGAATACTTCAGGGCCATTGGCGAAAATGATGTAAAACTGAAAACCCCCAAAGCAGGTGAATGGCTTTTTGAACATAAAGAAAAAGGACAAACTTTTGAAGCATACAAAGGAAGTAAACCGATAAGACCCACATCTCACAAAGCAGTAATTTATTTAATGCCTATCGGCGACTTCACCCCACTTCAGGAGAAAGGTTTGAAGCTGACAAGGGATTATGTAGAAATTTTCTTTCAGTTAAAAACAATATTACTGAAGAAGGTAACAGACAAAACAGTTCCTCCATATGCCATCCGACAGAAAGGAAACAACAACATACAATTGCTGGCTCCTTATGTTCTGGATAGCTTACTCTGGGAAAAAACACCCAGAGATGGCATTGCATTACTGGCCATCAGTGCGAAAGACCTGTATCCAAAAAATGATTGGAATTATGTATTCGGACTGGCATCTTATACCAGGAGAGTTGGCGTATCCTCGATTTACAGACTACAAAACAAACAGCTGGATACCGTCAATTTCGGGTTATTCTTAAGAAGACTGGTAAATATTTCTTCTCACGAAATAGGCCACATGATGTCTATTCAACATTGCACGTTTGCAATGTGTGTTATGAATGGCAGTAACAGTTTACAGGAAACAGATCTATCAAGTAACCGCCTTTGTTCCGAATGTCAAAAGAAATTATTCTGGAACTTCAGATATGATAATAAACAAAGGCTCAAACAGCTATATGACTTTTGCCTGGAAAATAATCTGGAATGGGATGCTAAAGTTTTAAAACTTGATTCAGATGTAATAAAATAAAATCAAACTGGCTTAAAGACTTAAAGCCACTTAGAAATTAACCAATTGCCTTAATATAGGCAGGGTTATAATCGCTCTTTGTAGAGGCAGTGAATAAGATCATTAAATGGCTTATCAGGTTTCATACATAGAAATTATACATGAGGTGAATATCGGATAGAGATAATTCACTTTTTTATACATGACAAAGTGCATCACTTCATATATGTTTCTTAAATGTTCTCCCTTGGATAAGTTAATACGGCAGTCCTTAAATTGTTGAATAACTATACGCCAGCATAATATAACCGTAATCATGTCATCCTCACTGATAACAAGTACCCATCCTGTTTTGCAATGCACCTATCTTCATAACAAATTCAGCAAAATTATCCATGGCCGAGGGCTTTGATGTGGCAATGATTTCAAAAATACCGGTACCTGATGTAAAGGTATACTGGGAGTAAGCACATACAGGAATCCGACGATTATCATTAAAGCGCTTGTCGGGGCCGCCGGATTTATTGACATAACGCCAGGTATAGTCGATTACTCTTGCATCATGCGGCAAGCTCTCTGATTCAATAAATTCGCTGATGCTGCCCGTTATGCGTAAATTCCTGTAAAATACCGCCGCGAAGGTATTCCCGCGCTTTATAAGCAATCGCTCAGGCAAAAAGTATAACTCCATATTATTGAGTGCGATAAACGGAATGGCCACGTTTGTAATAAAATAAGGCATCGGCACTTTATTTTCTGATAACGCCCGTACCCTTACCCTTTTTATCAATTTGCCTGCACCTGCATTTCGCTTGTAATCTGCAGTACCTTCTGCATGCACATATTGCCAGACTCTGGCCGACCTTGAGAAAGTAACAAAATGCGTTTTGAACTGCTGGTAAACCTGCTGATAGTTATCATCTATATCATACTGCAGATTCATACTAAATCGCTTCTTATCCTGCTTTCGCAGCCAAAAGATCAATGGAATAAAAAGGATGATACACAACAATATTTCAGGTATGAGATACTCATTTACCAGGTAAGTTTCTTTTTCCTTTATTGCTTCAGAAAACAAATGTTCTGTTGCCGCCAATTCGCGGTTAACATACCCGGACGAATCCAGCAACTCTACTTTAAACCATTTTTGATCAGCGCTGTCCAGTAACTTGAATTGCTGATCATAAGCCACAGTTTTTAAAATCCGGGATTTCACATCAGGTTCCTTTCTGATATGAGCACCCTTAAATGCAACTATTCTCACAATAGTGTTATCTGTTGCCGGCCTTATTATTATTTCCCTTTTTCCATAAGAAAAGAACAATATCATTAAGAGAATAGTTACGAATAGCGTTCTTGCAACTTTCGTATACGAAACCTTTTTGCACTTCTCGTTCAATTCAGTAATAAACGCGTGGGAATCACTATCTGTTAATTCTTCTACAGTGGCAGACGCGATATTATTTTGTGTTTCGATGACGGCTGTTGCCGGGATACGGAGAGGTGAGGGAGAAACAGGACCTGATATTTTTTTCCGGTAACTGATACCATGCGCACTTAAGCTGACATGTGTGCCACTGGGTCCAAAGTTAACACGTGCGCCTTTTACTCCCATTGAATAACTGATTCCCTTTTTTGAAAAATTTATCCTGAACGGCCCGGCACTGACTGATTTACGATATGACCAACCCATAATTAATGATTCAAATTTTGGTAAATGAAATGAAGTAGTGTATTCGGGTAATAATTGAGAAAGAAATTAACCTCAGTGGTAAGCTAACAACAAGAAAAATTTTGAAGAACGCCGCTCCCATTCCCAAAGCGTATGATGACTCCTCATGGCGTTCTTCAATGTTGTTTTGCCGGCTCTCTGCAATAGGTCTTAAGATATTTCTGCTACTGAGGACATGTACACCTGTATCATTATCAATCTCATAAAATCTCAAAGACAGTATGACGACGGCAATATTTTTATCTTAAAAAAAATTACAGGTTTACAGCATGAAATGTAACGGATAAAATAGCGGAAGGAAAAGTAAATGTATCTGTTTATTATCTTGACTACCTTGTATGGCACCCCGCAGAACATATCTTACAACCATCAGCCGTTAAATAGATTTTTCTAGCTGCGCTGACAGCCGGCCAACAACCGGAAAATTTGCCTAACTCAATTCTGTTTTCGGGTCTGGGAAGCACACTGCAGGTTTCATCATGCACTTCATGCTCTCCGGTGGATTGCTGAATTTTTGATACGTAGTAAGTCAAACTCATAATGAATGGATAGTTACTGATTACGTAACAAAAATAGAGGATGAAAAGTGTAGAATTTTACGGGAAACCGTATATCGCCTTTTTTATAAAAAAATCAGGAAAACACTTGTTCATCCATAAAAAAATGGTTTACGGGAATAAATTCGCTTGTATTACCATTCACTAATATCAAACCAGCCCTCTACCTGCCGCCTCGTATCCCCTACCCCGCCGTTGAAGAAATATTCATTTGAATGAGGATCATAAGCATAATCACCCGCCCAGTGTCTCCAGTTTAAAACAGTAGCTTCAATGGCATCGAGGATGAACCCGATCTCTGCATCCGTCATCACAGGATGCAGCGATAAACGGATCCAGCCGGGCTTCGCCGACAAATCCCCGGAAAGAATGGCATCCCTGATAGCATATGACTGTAGCTGATCTACCTGCAACAATAAGTGTCCATAAGTACCTGCGCAGGAACAGCCTCCCCGCATCTGCACCCCAAAGCGGTCATTCAGCAGTTTAACGATCAGGTTATAAGGTGCATCTTCCACAATGAAAGAGACCACACCTAATCTTCTGGTAATACCTGCTTCCAGGACCTGCACTCCCTTTACCTTTGCCAACCGGGGGAAAACAATGGCCAACAGCTCTTCTTCACGGCGCTGAATATTGGCAACACCCATCTCTTCCTTCAACCGGATACACATCGCCGCTTTTATTCCCTGCAAAAAAGGCGGGGTACCACCATCTTCCCGTTGTTCAATATCAGTAACGTATTCGCGTACTTTCCAGGGATTGCTGTATCTCACTGTACCACCACCTGGCTGGTCAGGTACCCCATTCCTGTAAAGTGCTTTATTAAAAATCAATACCCCCGGTGTACCCGGGCCTCCGAGAAATTTATGCATAGAAAAATAAATGGCATCCAGGTGTGTATCACTTTCCGGTGGATGCATATCAATAGTGCAGTAAGGTGCAGAACAGGCAAAGTCTACAAAACAGTATCCGTCATATGCATGGATCAGTTTCGCGATATCGTGATAAGGCGTTTGTATGCCGGTCACATTGGAACAGGCAGTGACGGCAGCTATCTTGCAAGGCCGCTGCGCGAATTGCTCCAGTAATAATTTGAAATGCATCATGTCTGCATTACCGCTGTCATCACAGCCGATCATTTCTACGGTGGCGATAGTTTCCAGCCAGCTCAGGTAATTGCTGTGGTGCTCCATATGTGTCACGAAAACAACTGGTCTTAATTCCTCCGGGATGGATACTGCAAATTGCTCCGGCACCCGCATTCCCAATATTCTTTGCAACTTGTTGACAGCACTTGTCATACCGCTGCCGCAAAAAAGCAACCGGTCTTCTTCACTGGCATGTACATGCGATTTCACTATTTGTTTAGCTGCTTCATAGGCTTCAGACATCAATGTCCCGGTAATGGTAGTACCCGTATGCGTATTCCCGGTGAAGGGAAGCACCTCCTGCTGTATGCATTGCTCAATAGGGCCATAGGCGCGTCCGCTGGCGGTCCAGTCGGCATAAATAATTTTCCGGGAGCCAACAGGGCCATCAAAATATTGATGCTGACCGATAATTTTGTTACGGTAAACAGCAAAGTAATGCTCTAATCCGATTTCAAGGGTGTGCGTATTCATCTGGAAGCAGCGGTTTTAAAGAAATCATGTGGTTGCCTGCTAAACTGCTCCCGGAGTACACGTGTGGCAACGAAAACGGATGAGATGAAGAAAACCAGGATAATAATTTGTGCGCGTGAAATTTTCTGAATAGGTTGTTTAGACGGCGCTTCACATACTTCTCCGGCACAAAGCTGCGCTTTATCCTTAAAAAACAGTGGATAAAACAGGCAACCCAGACAGATCCCGAAAGCCGCCTCAAAAAACAGGAATACCAGGCAAACCAGGCAAATCAAACCCGTGATGGGACTGTATGCATTCACGATCAAAAAAAGATAGCCCATCACCGACGACAAAACAATACCAATACTCCAGGCAAATCTTTTTTGCTTTGCGCCCACATATTCCGGCGCCTGGTTACGCACCATCAAACGCCCCAGTATCATCACCGGCGAAAACCGGGGATTGATAAATACCCTTATCAGTAAATCAAGCAGAAAGATGGAGATGACATATTTTATCAACACAAAATTGCCATTAAAGAGGATAAACATCAGGGAGGTATAGGTGGCTAAAAACAGGATGCCGGCTGCAGCTCTTATTTCTCTTTCATTAAGTACAGGAACATCATACCCGGCTACTATTTCGCCAAATTGAATCAGTTTCATATCTGTAATATTTGGTTGTGCTGCAAGAATAATAAATCAGGCTTATTACGATACCCCGTTGTCAACGAACAGCAGATCCTGGTAAACAAACAGCGAGGTAAAGTCAACCGTCGAAATTCTTTAGGAGAAAGAAAAATATTTATCGACATTTATCTTACTAAACACCCACATGAAAAAACTATCAGACATAAAGCGATACCAGCTATACATATGGCTCGTACCCGCTTTTCTGTTATTAAACCTGGTAGCAGATGTAATAGATGACCGTACCGATTTCCCCAGGAGAGTGGTCAATGAAATATGGTTAGTCAGTTACCTGTCGGTGGTGAATTACTACCTGCTCGAATATACGTTGCCTAAACTGAGCTGGAAAAGATTCGTTTCTTCGTTCCTGCGACTCTTCCTGTATGTATTTATTTTTTCGCTGGGTTTTTATATCTGGAGATATATCGGGCTTTCTCTGCACATTTTTTCGGCCCTGGGCACTCCTGTCTCTATGGAACAGAGAATAGGTATACTGATCGGCTATAGTTTAAAATCGGTGGCATTCTTCGGAATTATCCGGCATATCTATAATTATATAAAACTGAAACAGGATACACAGCAATTACGTATCGCCAGCCAGCAGGCAGAGCTGAACTATCTCAAATCACAAACCAATCCGCATTTCCTGTTTAATACGCTGAACAATATCTATTCACTGGCAAGAGACAAATCCGACCTGGCGCCGGAATCGATCCTGCGCCTGTCAAAGATCCTGCGGTACATGCTGTATGAAACCAGCAGTCCGTATACCGCTGTGGAACAGGATCTTAAAATAATCGAAGACTATGTAGCACTGGAAAAGCTGCGGTATGATGATTCCCTGCGCATCAATTTCAACTACGACCTGGAAGATATGAAACAGTCTTTGCCGCCGCTGCTCCTTATTCCACTGGTGGAGAATGCGTTTAAACATGGCGTATCAGAAACAAGAGAGCAACCTTTTGTAGATATTCACCTTTCTATTAAAAACAGGCAATTACTTTTTATAGTAAAAAATTCGACCGGCGACAGGGCCGGGGAAACAAATACGAAAGAAAATATAGGCCTGTCCAACCTGCGGCGACAACTCCAGCTGCTGTATACCGACTATCAGCTGAAAGTACTGCCAGGCGATTATATCTTCACTGCTACCCTGCAGATAAACCTTGCAAGCCATGCCTAAAATAACCTGTATTATCATAGAAGACGAGCCGCTGGCGGCAAAAGTGCTGAGCGATTACATCGCAGAAGTACCATTCCTGGAATTGCAAAAAGTATTCAGGGACGCCATCCTCGCTTCCGAATTCCTATTACATCACGATATAGATCTGATTTTCCTGGATATCCATCTGCCCAGATTAAAGGGGATGGCTTTCCTGAAAACGCTGGTCAATCCTCCCTCCGTAATCGTTACCACTGCCTATCATCAATATGCAGTGGAGGGCTTCAACCTGAATGTAACCGATTATCTGCTGAAACCTATTGAGTTTGAGCGATTTTTAACTGCCGTCAATAAAGTGAATACCGAACAAAAGAAAGCCATCGGAGAAACAAGGGATTTCATTTTCGTGAATGTACAAAAGCGGAAAGTAAAGATCCTGTTCTCTGAAATACTATATATCGAAAGCCAGCGTGAGTACATCAAAATTGTTACCAATCGGGGAGCGTTCATCTCAAAGATGAGTACAAATGAGATCGAGGAAGTACTGCCCACTCACCAGTTCAAACGTATACACCGGTCGTTCATTGTATCCATTCCCCAGATCGATGCCTATACCGCAGAAATAGTGGAAATAAAAGGCAATTCGATACCCATAGGAAGAGGATATAAAGATGTGATAGATAAACTCTAGCCAATTCTTCCTTTCGATAACACCTATCCAACCTCCTTTTTAAAAAAATTTCATATCATTTACCACTTATCCCAATTGTCTGCTCTTCCCTGTGAAAAATCGATTTTGTTTCGCATATTGTCAATTAAACCCGGCACGAAATTCCAACAATGAAACAATTAACGATGATGAATCATGCATTGAAAAGCCTTTCCGGTTTTTTATTAATCCTTTCACTAGGCGCCAGTTCAGCTAAAGCGCAGACAGGCGCCACCTATACAAAGTATGTCAACACATTTATCGGCACTGCCCCGCTAACGGATCCGAAAATACTGGGCTATGAATTGCCTAAAGGCTGGAGATCATGGGCAGGACTTACCTTTCCCGGCAGCTCTCTCCCCAATGCCATGGTACAACTTAGCCCCATAACCGAATATGGCTCCGGCGCGGGATATGAATATGAAGACTCGATCATCTACGGATTTACACATACCAACAAAGGCCACTGGAACCTCTGTAATATTCCATTGCTGCCACTTTCCCAACCCGGTGAAAAATTTGGCTCCCGCTTCTCCCATAAAAAAGAAAGTGCGGCACCTGGATTTTACCAGGTATACCTGGACGATTACAACGTGGATGTACGGCTCACCTCTACGCTCCGCTGCGGATATCACCAATATGAATACAAAAACAACAGCGACCGGCAGATCCTGTTTGATCTCGCAAAAGCCAATAACCATGTATCCAACTGGAGTATTGAGCAGGTAGGCAATAATGTGCTGCAAGGCTACCAGCAAACCGGCGAAAAGATCTTCTTTTACGCCACCCTCAATACGCCCGTTGCAAAACTCGAAAAAACAGCAGAAGGCCAGCGTAATGGCTTTGCAATAGTACACATCGCTGATGGTGCCAACACTCCCGTAGAACTGAAGATAGGCTTGTCTTTCGTGAGTGTGGAAAATGCAAAACAAAACCTGGAAACAGAAATCGGGAATAAATCATTTGCCGATATCCGCAACGAGGCCACCAGCAAATGGGAAACATTGTTATCTACCATCCAGGTAACCGGAGGCACCGACAAACAAAAGCAAATGTTCTATTCCTGTCTTTACCGCTCCTTCCTCTGGCCCGCCCTCCGCAGCGATGTAAACGGCCAGTATACGGATGCTAAAAAGAATGTGGTAAAAGCTGATTTTAACTATTACACAGAACCATCCCTGTGGGATACCTACCGCAATAAAGATGTGCTGCTGGGATTGATTTCCCCGGGTGTCACCCTCGATGTGATCAAATCCATGAAAGATGTGGGAGAGAAAACAGGCTTTATCCCCACTTTCTTCCACGGCGATCATGGCGCATCTTCCATTGTGGGCGCCTATCTCAGGGGTATCGATAATTTTGATGTAAAACGTACCTACGAACTGCTGCTGAGAAATGCAAACGTAGAAGGCGGCGCCCGTCCTTACATCAAAGAATACATAGAAAAAGGTTTTATCTCTGATCCCGATGTGGCCAATCCGCATGTAGAAACAAAAGCGAAAGCAGGCGTTTCTAAAACCCTGGAATATTCATACGACGACTATTCCCTGGCACAACTGGCCAAAAAGCTAGGCGATACCGCCAACTACCGGATCCTGATGGCCAGATCAAAGAACTATAAAAACATGTTTGATCCATCCATCCGGTTTATGAGAGGGAAGCTGGCTGATGGCAGCTGGATCCAACACTTTAATCCGCAGTATCCTTATTACGAATACATGTACCGGGAAGCCAACGCGTGGCAGGTGTCTTTCTTTGCACCACACGACATGAAAGGCCTCATCAACCTGTATGGCGGCAAAAAGAATTTTGAATCAAAACTGGATTCCCTCTTTACCGTTCCCTGGAACCCAAGCTACATTGCAAGGAATGTGGAAACCATGATTGGCCAGTATTGCCACGGTAATCAGCCGGATCATGAAGCCCCTTTCGCTTATTATTTTATAGATAAGCCGGAAAAATCACAGAAAATACTGGACTATATCTTAAACCATCTCTACGGCATAGGAGACGATGGACTCGCACTCTGCGGCATGGACGATGCCGGTGAAATGTCTGCCTGGTATATACTCAGTGCAGCCGGCCTTTACACCTTCTCTGCTACTGATCCGGAATACCTGGTCACCGTGCCACAGTTTGATGAAGTAAAATGGCATACTTCCAGCGGTAAACTCATCACCATCACCAAACAAGGAAAAAGCAGAAACCTCACCGGTATCAAAGTAAATGGCAAAACCAATAAAGGCTACTTTGTATCGCACGACCTGTTTAAAAATGGCGGGAATATCACCGTTGTAACGAAATAAAAAAAGAACGCCGCATTTTAAAAATGCGGCGTTCTTTTTAATACCCTTTGTTCTGTTCCAGGTTCGGATTCAGATCCTTTTCCCCCAACGGAATAGGCCACCAGTAATCCCTGTTCTTATCGAATGTACGGGTTTCAATATTCTTCGCATTATACCCCTGAATACTTGCATTCATGACGGTTTCGGCTGTTTTCCAGCGACGGATATCATTGTAATACAATCCCTCTCCGGCAAACTCCACCCTTCTTTCATGACGGATTTCCTCGCGCAACGCTTCCTTTGTTAACGTTTCAGAAAAATGAGGCATGCCCACCCGATCACGGATCCGGTTGAGCGCAGCAAAAATGGTAGCGTCCGGGCCACTCACTTCATTCTGCGCCTCTGCATACATCATCAGCACATCCGCATACCGCAACACAATGAAATTAATATCCGACTGACCATCTTTCAGATCGGACTTGTCCTTCGGCGGCGCGGCACTGTCGTAAAGACTATATTTCTTCATACCATAACCGGTGATGGCAAAGCGCGTGGCATTGATCACAGCGCCGCGATACATATCTCCCGGGTAAGTAAAGGTGCCATATAAACGCGGATCACGGCGGATATACGGGCTATCTGCCTTGTATCCGGAAGCCGGATCTGTAATAGGCAATCCTTTGGTGGTGTAATAGGTTTTCGCCAGATCCAGCAACGGTGCATTGGTGTTATACTGCGTACAAATCAGATCAAACGAACTACCCTGTTGCGGGAAAATATACTGCACATCAAAAATAACTTCCTTGTTATTTTCATTGGCCTGTAAAAATAATCCCCGGTAATTGGCAAACAGATCATATCCGGTACCTCCCAGGTTCATCACCGCCTTGGCAGCATCTGCAGCGGCTTTCCATTTAGCCGGATCATTAGCGGTATTCAGTAACGGACTTGCCTCATATAGCAATACCCTTGCTTTCAGCGCCATGGCCGCACCTTTGGTAGCACGTCCCAGATCAGTACCTGTAAACTTAACCGGCAGTATAGCCGTAGCACTGTCCAGGTCAATCAGCACCCGGGCCACCACTTCTGCACGTGGTGTACGTGGCAATTGCGCCTGTGTGGTCTTATCCGGTGGATCCAGGATCAATGGTACCGCACCATAATAATTCTGCAGCATAAAATAATACAAGGCACGCAGGAAATAAGCCTCCCCTTTCATTTTACGTCTGCTGGCCTCATCCAGCACAGTTACTTCGTCTACTTTTGCCAGGAAGGTATTACAACGGCCAATACCACTGTAACAATCTGAATAACGCCCTGTCACAATGCCACCGGTATTCGACATCTGTGTACCACGCGCAATTGAATTGAAACTCAGCGCATCGGTCTGGTTATAGGCATTGGGGGAAAGTGTTTCTTCCCAGAGTGCCGTAGCATTGTTGGATGTTTTACCACCATATACACCGGCATTGCGTAATACAGAGTAACAACCCACCAGTCCTGCATTGGCAGCTTCCGGTGTTTTCCAGAAAGTTTCTTCTGTATAACGGTCGTGCGGCGACGTGTCCAGCAAGCTTTTGTTGCAACCCGCAGCCAGGAGACCTGCGCAGGAAAGTAAGAGATATATCTTTTTCATATTGCTTTTCATTTGATGTTTAGAACGTAACGTTAATACCGCCGTTGAAAGTTTTCAACATAGGATAAGTGTACAGTGTAGTGGCATCCAGTACAGATTCCGGATCAAAATCCTTATAACGGGAGAACGTCAGTAAGTTCTCCGCATTAATAAACACATTCACTTTCTGGATCTTCACTTTCGACAACCATTGCTGAGGCAACGCATAGCCCAGCTGTATATTCTTTAATCTTAAATAAGAGTTATCTCTTAACCAGAAAGTAGAGCGCTGGAAATTATCGATGCTACCAGTACTTGTCGTAACAATAGGCAAACGTGCGTTCCTGTTATCCGGTGTCCAGGCATCCGTCAGCCACTCTTTGGTAGCATTGGCGCCGTTGTTGAACGGATATGCCAGGTTGGCCGTAGGCAATGCCTTGATACCGGCAATACCCTGGAAAGCGGCATTCAGGCTAAATCCTTTGTAACCTACGTTAAAACCAAAGGCATACGTGTATTTAGGTACCGACGAAGAACTGTTAACGATCACACGGTCATCTCCGTTAATAACACCATCTTTATTCACATCTTTATACTTGATGTAACCCGGTTTCGTGTTGGCAGATTGTTTGGCACTGTTATCCACTTCTTCCTTCGACTGGAAAATGCCTTCTGCCTGTAAGAGGTAATAAGCGTCTATGGGAGATCCCGCCTTTGTGATCGTACCGGTGCCGTAAATAATTTCCCCACGCAGATCCACTACTTCATTTTTATTGTACGCCATACTTCCGTATACATTCAGTTCCACACCTCCAAACTGGTCGCGATACTGCACGGTAGCTTCTATACCGGTATTGTCCACCACACCTACGTTCTGTTTGGCGCCGGCCAGGTTGCCCACCTGCGAAGGAAGTCCTACGGTACGAAGAATACCATTGGTCCGTTTCTTATACGCATCAACAGTAAGGCCTATACGATTTTTCCAGAAGTTAACGTCAGCGCCTATATTATAAGCGTTGGTAGTTTCCCATCTGAGCGATGAATCCGCATCGGCTGTTTTGGCCGCACCGGAGTTCAATGCACCACCAAAGCTGTAGTCTTCTCCCAGGATCACAGATGCCTGTGTGCTGTAAAGCGGCACCGCCTGGTTACCCAGTCCACCAGCAGATGCACGGAGTTTCAGTACATTCACAAAATCAGAGTGGAAAAATGCTTCCTTATCGATACGCCATCCGGCAGATACGGATGGGAAAGCTGCCCAGCGGCTTTGTTTACCGAGGCGGCTGGAGCCATCATAACGGAATGTTGCTTCCAGCAGGTAACGGCCATCATAGTCGTAGTTAAGACGACCAAAATAAGATTCCAGTACATCACGTGTATAATTGCCGTTGGTAGCATTCCAGGTGGTACCGGCGTTCAGTGCATCCAGTGTACCATCGAGGTAACCATACATACTGGTTCCCCAGGAATCGGAATCAAAATTATCATAGCTGGCACCCAGCATTACGGAGAGATTGTGTTTCTCTTTGAAAGAACGTTTCCAGTCCAGTGTATTGTAGAAGTGGATGTTCATATCATTGTAATCCGCCTTCGCCGATCTGGGAGCCGTGGCAGGACTATTCCAGTTGATCGCAGCGCCGGTTTTCGGATTAAACGTTTGCATACGTGGTGTGAAGCCACTCAGCATACCATCATATTTATCCACCCCGAATTTGATGTTGTAATTGATATCAAAAGGCAGTTTGTATTCTGCAAAAACAGTAGCCAGGAAACGTTGTACCACTTTCGTCTGCAGACCATTGTAAGCCAGCATACGCGGGTTTTCCCAGTTGTTACGGCCAGCGGTACGAAGCCAGGAATTACCATAGCGGCCATCCGGCAAGGTATCGGTCAGGATGGGTAAAGTACGCGCCAGGTACGACCAGGTATCGGTATAAAACGGCGTGGTATAATTGCGGTAATAACCATCCAGGGTAATACCTGCACGCAACCGTTTGCTCACATCCATAGAGGCATTCAATCCAACAGAATATTTCTTTTCATGGTTGCCCGGTCCAAAGAGAATACCGTTTCTGTCGAGGTAACCCAGTGATAAACGATACTGGTACTTTTCCGCACTACCTGAAATGCTCAGGTCATGCTTCTGGATCACACCATTTTTCAACGCAATTTTATACCAATCGTTTGCAGGATAAGTGAAAGGATCAGACTTCATTCCCTGCTGATACTCTGCGATATCTGCATCTGCATATTCCTGTGCTTTTCCTTCATTGGCAAGCGCCTGATTTTTCAATTTCATGTAAGCAATAGGATCCGTGATTACATCCGGCAGGAAGGTAGCTTTCTGCTGACCGTAATAATAGCTGTAATTCACACGGGAAGCGCCGCGCCCTTTTTTGGTGGTAACGAGGATAACGCCATTGGAGCCACGGGAACCGTAAATAGCAGCGGCCGCATCTTTCAGTACGGTGATGGTTTCAATATCATTCGGATTGAGTTCATCCATAGAATATTCAATACCATCCACGAGTACCATGGGTTCGTTGGCCCTGGCATCACTGCTGCCAAAAGTGTTTACGCCCCTGATACGGATCGTGCTGCGGTCTACTCCCGGCTGACTGTTACTCAAGTTGGCAAATACGCCCGGTACACCATGCAGCGCATTACTTACGTTGGTGAGTGGTTGTCCGGCTTTGTCGCTCATTTGCACCGTGGTGATAGCGCCGGTAAGCGTCGCTTTCTTTTGGGTGCCATATCCTACTACCACTACATCATTGAGTTTCTGGATATCTTCCTGTAATACCACCAGTACCTGCGGCGCCTTTACCTTCACTTCTTTTGGCAGATAACCAATGAAAGTAAATTTAAGGGTGGCGCCGGAAGGCACGGTGAGTTTAAATGCGCCTTCCAAATCAGTAGCAGCGCCTTTACTGGTACCTGCGAGCTGCACATTTACGCCTGGCAGCGGTGTACCGTTAGCAGCGGTTACCCTTCCAGTAACGGGAATATCCTGTGCCTGAACGGACAGGCTGGCAAGACCGATGATCCCTATGCATAGCAACAGGACGGCGGCCGGTTTCAACCCGTGGAATCGTGAAAAGATTTTCATACGTGTGTTTGTTTTTGTTAGTTTTCTGGTTGATTAGTAATGGTCATATACCTGCCTCCTGCAGCCTGTTCGGGTAATCGGTGATAATACCGTCTACTCCCAGCGCTTTCAGCTTTTTCATTTCACTGACATCGTCTACGGTCCATGGAACAATCTGAATATTCTTATCGTGGCATTTCTTTATCAGTTCCGGCGTTACCAGCTTATAGGAAGGATTATAGAAGAACGGGGTAAAGCCGAGTTGATCGAGGTGTTGTTCAAAACCGTTCTTTTTATCATCTGTCAGAAATCCCAGTTTGATAGCGGGATACCTGCGCTGTATTACCTGTAAGGGGCGCATATCGAACGACTGTATCAGCAGGCGTTTCCCCAGCGGCTGCAGTTGTTTCACCGCCATCAGTTTATCGATATACTCTTCCGGCGCCGGTTGTTCTTTACCATCCGTTTTGGCAGATGATTTTATTTCCAGCAGGTAGTACGCCTTCGGCAGATGATGGACCTTCGTATAGGCTTCTACGGAGTCGATCATTTCAGACAACAGCGGCGCGTAAGAACGCATCCGCTGCTGCTCGGGATAAGCCGGATAAGGCTTCTCACCGATAATAAACGGACGGATATCTGCGTAGTTCATCTGGTAAAAAGTATAGTCCGCACGCTTCTCAGCCGGAATATCTTTTCCTTCCGGCGTAGTGGTATAGGAGGGTGTAAAAGACGCGTCGTGATATACAACCACCTGTCCGTCTTTGGTAATATGCACATCAAATTCAATGGTGTTGGCACCGGTTTCCAGGCCGTGATACATCGCAGGAATGGTATTCTCCGGCATCAGGCCACGGGTACCGCGATGCCCTACTTTGTAAAAAGAGGGATAACCATTATGAGCGGTAGCAGACTTAGATGTTTTACAGGCATTGAAGAGGCCGGCTGCCGCTATTGCTGCGGCACAGCCGATTAGACGGAGGTTGATCTGTTTTTTCATTGTGTTTTTTATAACGTGTGATAAATAACGTACACCCGTGCACGTTATCTCCCTGAATAACAGGAATAGTAAAACCTATTTGAGTGACAGGAATAATAAAGCAGCCAGCGCAGCACCTGCTATAGGGCCCAGTACAGGTACCCACGCATAGCTCCAGTCGCTATGCCCCTTTCCTTTGATTGGCAACAGCGCATACATGATGCGCGGCCCCAGATCCCTGGCAGGATTGATAGCATAACCGGTGGTGCCACCCAGCGACAATCCGATAGACCATACCAGGAAAGCTACCGGCAATGCACCCAGTGAACCAAGACCAATCGGTGTTTTCTCCGCACCTACTTCTGCATTGGTGAAATAAAAGATGGTAAAGAGTAAGACAAAAGTGCCGGTGGCTTCACAGATAAAATTCCTGCCCACATTTCGTATAGCCGGTTCCGTACAAAATACCGCACGCTGCAAACCTGTGTCAGGTGTGTTGTTCAGATGATCTTTGTAATTAAGCCATACCAGGAAAGTACCGAGCATGGCGCCCAGCATCTGCATGGCAATAAAAAGCGGTACTTCTGCCCAGTTAAATTTACCGGCAGTAGCCAGAGCAATCGTTACCGCAGGATTCAGGTGTGCACCACTGTAAGGACCGGCCAGCACTACGCCTACAAACACCGCCAGCGCCCAGCCGGTGGTGATCACGATCCAGCCGCTGTTGTTACCTTTGGTATGATGCAGTACCACATTCGCCACTACGCCGTTGCCCAGCAACAGCAACAATGCAGTACCCATTAATTCAGCTAAATAAGGAGACATATGCATAGATTTTATTGTTGAGCCCATGATTTAGCGGCATTCACTGCCCTGTTCCATCCGTTGATCCATTCTTCCCGCTGCGCTGCCGGCAGCTCGGGAGAGAAACATTTTTCCTGTTTCCACTGACGGCTGATTTCTTCCAGATCCTTCCAGTAACCCGTTGCCAAACCCGCCAGGTAAGCGGCGCCCAGCGCTGTAGTTTCCGTAATACCCGGACGTACCACTTTCGTTTGCAGGATATCCGCCTGGAATTGCATCAGGAGATTGTTACCCGTAGCGCCTCCATCTACCCTTAATTCTTTGATGCTGATATTAGCGTCTGCCTCCATCGCTTTCAATACATCCCTGGTCTGATAAGCGATGCTTTCCAACGCAGCACGGGCAATATGCGCTGCGGAAGAGCCACGCGTAAGTCCTACCAGCGTACCACGTGCGTGCTGGTCCCAATGAGGCGCTCCAAGCCCTGCAAATGCGGGCACCAGGTATACACCATCATTTTGTGCCACGCTCGCCGCCAGCGCTTCCACTTCTGAAGAGGAACGGATAATACCAAGCCCGTCACGCAACCATTGTACAATGGCGCCCGCAATAAAGATGCTGCCTTCCAGTGCGTATTGTATCTGTCCGTTTACCTTCCAGGCCACGGTAGTAAGCAGGTTATTTTTACTGATAATGGGCGTGCTGCCAATATTCATGAGCATAAAACAACCCGTACCATAGGTATTTTTCACCATGCCCGGTGCAGTACACATCTGTCCGAAAAGCGCGGCATGCTGATCGCCCGCGATGCCGGCAATGGGAATCTGCACAGCGAAAACGCCGGGGGCCGTTTCCCCGCATACCTCGCTCGATTGTTTTACTTCGGGCAACAACGATGCAGGAATATCCAGCAGGGTAAGCAACTCTGCATCCCACTCCTGGGTATGGATATTAAACAGCATGGTGCGGGAAGCATTGGTAATATCAGTGGCATGCACAGCGCCGTGGGTAAGGTTCCATACCAGCCACGAATCCACGGTGCCAAAGGCCAGTTTGCCTTCGTTGGCCCGTTCCCGTGCCCCGGGTACATGATCCAGGATCCATTTTACTTTTGTACCGGAGAAATACGCATCGATCACCAGACCCGTTTTTTCGCGTACGCTGTTTTCCATACCGCTGGCTTTGAGCGTGTCGCAATAATCGGCGGTTCTCCTGTCCTGCCATACGATGGCGTTGTACACCGGCTTGCCGGTTTCGCGGTCCCATACAATCGTGGTTTCGCGTTGATTGGTAATACCAATAGCCGCAATGTTGCCACCTTCCAGGCCTACCTTGGCCATGGCTTCCGTGGCAACGCCGATCTGGCTGCTCCAGATCTCTACCGGATCATGTTCTACCCATCCGGGCTGTGGAAAAAGCTGGGTAAATTCTTTCTGCGCTGTGGAAATAATGGCGCCCTCATGGTCGAAAATAATGGCTCTTGAGCTGGTCGTGCCCTGATCCATCGCCATAACGTATTTGATCATGTCTTTCTTTTTTCTACGTGGATGTTAGTGTGGTTTGATATTCGTTTATACTATGCCGTTACTTTCAATTGCTGATGGGTAGTACCGTTTGCCAGTACATAGTGTTTTGCTACCTGTAAAAAATCTGCTACCTGTTGTTGTTGCCATGCGAGGTCCTTTCCCATTTCCACGGCCATGATACCGGCGGTTAACGGCGCCATTTCTATGGCGGCCTGTGCATCGAGGAATAAGGCACGTAAGCGTCTCGCCAGTACATCTTCTACGGTTTGCGCCATTTCCTGCTGTACCGCCCAGATCACCTGCGCCTTGATGTAAGGCAAACGGGGATGCAACTGTCCTTTCATTTCCGGGTGCAACGATACATATGCCTGTATCCGGGCGGCATCGCTGCCATATACATCCAGCGGAGCTGGTGCAGATGGTTGTTGCTGATAGCCGTAAATACGCAGTGATTTTGTTTTGCATACCGCCGGTACCAGTCCACCGGTTTTGATGGCCTGCTCCACGGTGTCTTCTGCCATCCTGCGGAAGGTGGTCCATTTCCCCCCCGTGATGGTGATCAGGCCGGAAGGCGCTACCAGTATTTTATGACTACGGGAAATTTCCTTGGTGCTGCCGGTTTCTTTTTGAGGTGCCGCGAGCGGACGTAACCCGGCGAATACACTGAGTACATCAGTGCGTGCGGGTGGGCGCGACAGGTACTTACCGGCGGTATGCAGGATGAAACGGATCTCTTCTTCCAGGGCAATGGGTTCCAGGCTATGCGCATCCAGCGGTGTATCTGTAGTGCCTAATAATACTTTGTTGTGCCATGGCACGGCAAACAATACACGGCCATCGTCCGTTTTAGGAATCATGATAGCGCTGTTGCTGTTCAGGAAAGAAGATTCCAGCACCACATGTACCCCCTGACTGGGTTTTACCATATTCGGTGCAGCGGGATTATCGAGTTGCAATACTTCATCTACAAAAACCCCGGTGGCATTGATCACTGTTCTGGCTGTCAGTTCAAATGTTTCATTGGTTTCCAGGTCCGTGGTACGAACACCATTGATTTTACCGTTGCTGTTTTTCAGCAGCCCGTTTACTTTAAAGTAGTTCAGCAGTACCGCACCGTTTTCTACGGCGGTTTGTGCAATGTTCACGGCAAGACGGGCATCATCAAACTGCCCGTCGTGATAAACGATACCGCCTTTCAATCCTTCCTTGCGGATGGTGGGCAACCGGTTCATTACTTCTGTGCGGCTGATATGCCGGGAGCGGCCCAGGCTCAGTTTACCGGAAAGAAGATCATATATTTTCAGGCCGATGGTATAAAAAGGTCCCTGCCACCAGTTGTACTGCGGAATAATGAACTGCTGATTGTGGGCGAGGTGTGGTGCATTGTTCAGTAAGAGTCCTCTTTCGTACAGGGCTTCCCGTACCAGGGCAATATCTCCCTGTGCCAGGTATCTTACACCACCATGCACCAGCTTTGTGCTGCGGCTGGATGTTCCTTTGGCAAAATCCGCCTGCTCCAGTAACAAGGTCCGGTAATTCCTGGTAGCTGCATCCATGGCTATACCAAGACCCGTGGCGCCGCCGCCGATGATGATAAGATCCCATGGCTGTTTACCCGCTTCCCTTAACTGCCTGATTGATTCAATTCTTTTCATTTTATGGTTCAATGACTTTTAAATAGTTTCATTTATATCGCCTGCAATACTAATAAAAACAAAAAGAAATAATTTGAAACCAAATTAGAAAATAAAATGAAAAAAGAAACAATCAGTGGGATAAACGGAAAAGAAACAAAAGGAAATTTATTAATATATTGTATATTAGTAAATTACATATAACAACACATCTTACTAAAGTTTAAAAAATTTACTTTTTATTTCAATTTTTATTATTTTAAAATGATGAGAACGTTATAATTTCATTAATATGCAACCATAAATAAGCAATTGAAAGTAAATCGACGGATATTTGCCGGGGAGGCAAAATTTTACACCGCATCCCGTGATAACACATTTTAATACGTTAATTTTATCCGATATGTCTATGATCAATATCGCAGAACGTCATAAGTTTATTCTCGGTAAACTACAGGAGAAAGGATATGTCAATGTATTGGAACTCTGTAAAGAGCTGGATGTATCGGGAGTGACTATACGAAAAGACCTGAAACTGCTGGAAGATAAATCACTGTTATTCCGCTCACATGGCGGCGCCACCGTACATAATCCTTACACGATCGATAAACCGGTCAATGAAAAGGAAAATATCCGTCGCGAAGAAAAGCATAATATTGGTCTGGCTGCAGCTGCGCTCATTGTTCCAAACGACGCCATCATTATCGCCTCCGGCACTTCCGTTCAGGCACTGGCAAAAAATATCCAACCCAAAGGACACCTCACCGTTATTACCGGCGCACTCAATGTAGCGCTGGAATTGCTGCGCCGCCCGGAGATTGAAGTCATACAACTCGGTGGGCATCTCCGTAACAGTTCTACTTCTGTTACCGGTTCTTATGCAGAAAAAATACTGGAAGATTTCTCCTGCAGTAAACTATTCCTCGGCGTAGATGGAATCGACCTGGAGTTTGGTCTTACTACCACCAACATTATGGAAGCACATCTGAATCAAAAGATGATGGCCACTGCCCAAAAAACCATTGTGCTGGCAGATTCCAGCAAATTTGGCAAAAGAGGATTCGGTCGTATCTGTGGACTGGAAGATATTGATGAAGTAATTACCGATCACGGTATCGGTGAACATGTAGTAAAAAAGATGGAAGATATGGGCGTAAAAGTGACGATCGTCTGAGTCGTTTACTCAAAATGAAAAAAGAAAAATATCAATGCCGCCCACTCTTTCGGCACGCTACCGGCATAACCGAGGGTAGTGTAGCTGGCATTCACCACCTTTCCGTCTTTCCTGATATATCCCAGAGTGGTGTAACTGCTGCTGACTACTTTACCATCCTCTTTTACATACCCCACAGTAGAATGCCCGGCATCCTGCACCTTTCCGTCACTGCCTACATAGCCAATTGTAACATGGGCGCTGTTCTGCACTTTCCCATCCCGGATGTAACCAATAGTAACATAACTGCCGTTCTTAATCGTTCCATCGCTGCTGATTTTCGCGATCGTACCATAATTGTTGGAACGTATTGTCTGGCCTTTTACAAGACCCGCCAATACAACTAACAAAAGGAATAAGGCCAGTTTCTTCATGGTATGAAATTAACATGAAATACGCATTCTCTGTAATATTAAATGCACCAAATTTTCTTGCAGAGATATTTAGCTGTACATTTCCGTCATGATCAGAGAATACCTGCAATCGTTTAATATACTGACCTCTTCAGAGATCGATGACTTTCTCGCACTATGTACACCACGGGAAATGAACAAAGGAGATTTTTTCATACAGGAAGGAAAGATCTGTCGTGAAGTGGCATTCGTCAACAGCGGTATTGTAAGAACTTTTTTCACACAGGAATCAGGCGAAGAAGTGACCTATTGTATCACTTTCCCGGGCGCACTGCTCACCGCCTATTCCTCCTACATCACCGCACAGCCCACAGTAGAAAACATACAGGCCATTACTGCCGTGGAATTGCTGGTGATCCCCAAGGCGCCGCTTACCGCCCTCACACAATCCAGTGTGAACTGGATCACCTTTCTTAAAATAATGGCGGAACAACAATACATTGAACTGGAAAAACGATTACTGCTTTTTCAGAAAGAAAAAGCCCGGAAACGCTACCAGGATCTGCTAACCCATCAACCGGATTACATCCGTCAGATTCCTTTACAATACCTGGCTTCCTATCTGGGTATCACCGCACGTCACCTGAGCCGTTTGAGGAAGGAAATACTTTTATAGACAAATGTCCTGTAAGAAGAAAGACCGGGCAGATACCTTTGTCCGGACTAAAAAAGGACTTCATGCAGCATATTCTTCTGATCAACGGCCATCCCAATCCCGATAGTTTTAACGCAGCACTGGCCAGCGCATATCGCGAAGGTGCCTTACAATCAGGTGCTATAGTGGAAGAAATCAATATAGGAACACTATCCTTTAATCCGAACCTGCAATACGGCTACACCAAACGAATGGACCTGGAACCGGATTTACTCAGCAGCCTCGAAAAAATAAAACGCGCCGATCATGTTGTGTGGATCCACCCGGTGTGGTGGGGTGGACTCCCGGCTTTGATGAAAGGATTTATTGACCGGCTGTTTCTCCCGGGTATTACTTATCAATACCGCGACAACTCCCTCTGGTGGGATAAACTACTAACCGGCAAAACCGCCAGGATCATTACCACCATCGACCAGCCGGCCTGGTATTATAAGTTATTCTATCGCAACCCCAGTGTGCATCAGTTAAAGAAAAGCACGCTGGAATTCTGCGGGGTAAAGCCTGTCAGGGTAACCTATATCGGCATCATCAAAACCGCCGGTCCGGATAAGCGGACGAAATGGCTGCAACAGGTACAGCGACTGGGCGCCAGGTTGGGATAAAGCATAAGAGCCGCATCGTTTGGAACGATACGGCTCTTATGTTGTATACATCTGCGACCTAGTATAACACCCGGAAGCTGATGCTGTGTTTTATCTTCTTCAGTTCTTTCAATACTTTTTTATCATACTCACTGCTGATATCTGTAATCACATAACCGATGGCGGTATTCGTCATCAGGAACTGTGATACAATGTTGATCTTATTATCCGCCAGCACCTGGTTTACTTTGGCCATCACACCGGGAACGTTGTGGTGGATATGAATAAAGCGATGGGCATTCTTAACCGTTGGTAACTGGATATTCGGGAAATTACTGCTTTTGAACGAATCACCGTTATTGATAAACCGGGCAATCCTCTTAGCAACTGATTCCGGCTTACGGATATTATCAAAAATAACAATCCCCATCTCCGTACAGAGTTCCGCAGGAATATGCTTCTTACTGTTACCCAGGTACCCGATTACTTTCAGCTTAGTTGCCTTCCGGAGCTGATCCGCAGTTATCTTCTCTCCTTCTCCCAGCAGCAGGATCCCGGCATCAGACAACAGCTTGTCGTCCACACCGGCGTGCTTTACGGCGAAGCCATCTTTCCTGAGATATTTCACTGCTACATCCGGTACCTCGCCCGCCACCTGGCAAAGAATACGGTTCTTCGGGTAGGAGATGGCCGAAGGCAGGTTATTCACATACAGGAATTCATCCAGGCTCGGGGTAATATGATCCGCTTTTTCGGTGACTGATTTACGTTCTATATTCTCCGTGAAGGCATAGAACTTCTTGATCATCCCGAATTCCTTCAACTGGAAATCAGAATATCCGTCGCCGATACCATGTATTTCGCCCTGCAACTGCAATTCCTTTAGCAGCTTCACTTTGCCCCCTTCGTTCGAAAGCGGGTTGGCTTCATCGTAGCCCACTATTTTCCCTTCGTCGTTAAACAAAAAAGTATTGGCGTATATATTTTCTTTCTTGATATGAAAAGGCAGTACTACCGGCGTAATAAATTCTTTAAATCCACCTGATACAATCAATACATCATCTGCATGATGCTTGAAAAAATTCTTATTCCGCGAAAAAGAGGTAGAGACTAGCTTTTTCAGGTGTTTTACCAATAACTTCAGATGGTCTTTATTGGCTTCGAGCAGCTGTACCCTGGCCGCCAGGCTTTCCCGGAAAGATAGCTTTCCTTCCATGGCCAGGTTGGTGAGATCTTCAATTTTCCTGTAGATCTGCTCCCTATCCGGATGCTCCTGCAAGGAAATACGTGCTAATTCATCCAATGCTTCCACCTGTGTAAAGGTGCTGTCAAAATCAATGATATAATATTTTTTGCCCACGGAATTGTTATTTATAATGCCTGCCATGTATCGGTTTGGAGCACAAAAATATAAGTTTATACAGGATTTAATAGACAATCTTAAAATTCCGGCTATTTGCTTTTAGCGGGAATAGCGGTGCTGACGGTACACAAAGCATGTAAAATAAACAGGAATCCGGGTAAAACCAGCCACTATCCCCACATTGTAATTACCTATAAAGCATCCCATTCTTCCTCTTCCCCCTCCTCATCTCCCGTTCCCTTCGCACTGACCGGCAATCCCGGTGTTCTCCTTTCTCCGATCTGCTGCCGCCACATGGCATAATATAATCCTTTGTGTTCCACCAGTTCGGCGTGTGTGCCGGTTTCTGCGATCTTACCCCGTTCCAGTACAATAATCCGGTCGGCATGCATAATGGTCGACAAGCGGTGCGCAATGAGTACGGTGATCTGTTCCCTGCGGGCAGAAATACTTCTGACGGTATCGGTAATGGCTTCTTCTGTAATAGAATCCAGCGCAGAAGTGGCTTCATCAAAAATCAGCAGGCGCGGGTGCCGGATCAATGCCCGGGCGATGGAGATACGTTGTTTTTCCCCACCGGATAATTTTACGCCACCTTCTCCCAGTTTAGTATAGATCCCTTTTTCTGAACGTGCCAGTAATGCAGTACAGGAGGCCTTTTCCAGGGCGTCAATTACTTCTGCGTCTGTGGCATCCGATTTCACAAACAACAGGTTTTCCTTAATGGTCCCTGCAAACAGCTGAGTATCCTGTGTAACAAAGCCGATCTGTCTCCGTAAAGCATTATACCGGATATCGCCGGAAGGCACATCATTGAAATATATTTCTCCTGCTACTGGTTTGTATAAACCTACCAATAGTTTTACCAGGGTAGATTTTCCGGAACCGGAGGGTCCCACAAATGCAATTGTATCGCCGGTTTCCACTGAAAATGAAATATGATCGATGGCATTGGAGGTAGCGGTTTTATGCCGGAATACTACGTTATCAAATCGCAACTGTTGTAACTCGCCTATCTCCACCGGTTCCTCCGGACGCTCTTCCACCGGGCGTTGCATGAGTTTATGAAATAATTGCAGCGATGCTTCTGCTTCCCGGTACTGGATAATAATATTGCCCAGGTCCTGCAACGGCACAAAAATCGCGGTGGTGATAAACTGCATGGTGATCAATTCTCCCGTAGTCAGTATATTCCGGAAAATAAGCCACAGCAGAATAAAAAGGATCGATTGCTTCAATACATTCAGCGTAGTACCCTGTAAAAAAGATAAAGTTCTTACCTGCCGGGTCTTCTCCATTTCCAGGTCAAAAATTTCCCTGGTAAATGTTTTTAACCGCCTGATTTCCGGGAAAGTTAAGCCCAGGCTTTTCACCAGTTCTATATTTCGCAACGACTCTGTAATAGCGCCAGACAATTGCAGGGTTTCCCGGTTGATGGCCCGTTGTACTGTTTTCATTTTTTTACTGAGTAAACCGGTCAGGCCTCCCAGGAAAATAATACCGATCACAAATACGGGAATCAATGCCCAATGCTTAGTAATGGCATACCAGATGAGAAATCCCATCCCTACAAGCGAGGTAAACAGGATGTTGATAAAGGCAGTGATAAATCTTTCCGTATCGGTTCTTACTTTTTGTAATATGGCCAGTGTTTCACCACTACGCTGTTCTTCGTATTCTTCAAACGATAAGCGGAGCGTTTGTTTCAATCCATCATTGAATACCTGCATCCCGAATTTCTGCACTACCAGCCGCAGGAAATATTCCTGGAAAGATTTTGCCAGTCGGGCGAGCAAAGCAATCACTACTGCCACGCCTAACCAGAACAATACGCCTTTCACCAGCGCCTGTTCCGGCATATCAGATGCTTTCCCTGCGTAATCATCGATAATCTTACCGAAAATTAAAGGATCTGTCATCACCAGCACCTGGCTTACTCCCGCCAGTAGTAAGGATAAAATCACCAGCCATTGATGTGGTTTTAAATAGTTCCAGAGAATCTTCATACTTTAAAAATACGATTAGGACAACGTTAATTGATGACTATTTTTCCCCACGCAAATCCAAAGCGCAGTCATGCAGGATATTTGTTTAGTAACTATAATAACACCTGAACACTCTATTATGTTAACCTTTTAGTACTGTAGCTATCACTACGTTTTGAGCGTCCTTTCCTACCGGACTATTTGTTACCCTTTTTTATTCTTAATCAGGAATGATGAATTCCTCAAATGAAATCTTATGCCCGAAAATGAATCAAAAGCACTCCTTGCAGCTGGCACACCAGACCAGTACTGGAGAGGAGATGAGACCTGGCAAACTTTAGACAAGAATGCAGTCGGCCTAAGCCAGGTAGACAACACCAGCGACGCCGCCAAACCGGTAAGCACGGCTACACAGACCGCGCTGAATGGCAAGGCAGCCGCTAATCACACCCACGTGATCGCGGATATCATCGGCCTTCAGAATGTGCTCACCGGTTTACAGCAACAAATTGATGCCCTGGCCCCGGCACCAGCCACCCTGATTGTGAGCGCCGGCGCAGACCAGGCGATCAACCTGCCGGTAAGCAATACCAATTTAACGGCTACTGCCGTACAGGGAATCGCCAATTCCTGGCTCTGGGAGCAGGTAACCGGCCCGATCAACAATGGCGTTAACTACGACCGGCTCAGCTACACGCATAATCCTGCCAGAACATTCACCATCCTGCCGGATGCACAGGGCAGGGCACTGTTAAACTTTACCAGTGGCGGCTATCAACCTGGTGACCTGATCCTGTTAAAAGGAACCTTCAAATCAGTTGGATTTGAAAACTTCCAGGGTACCCTTGCCAATCCCATTTTTGTGCAGAACGTAGAAGGTGAAGTGGTTACTATCGGAGAAGAAAGCTGGAACGGCGGCTCTTATGCGGCAGCCTTAAATCTGTCCAACTGTAAACACATGATCGTGTGGGGCACAGATGTAAATTCCTTCCTGCTGAAAGGTTCCCTGGCCGTTCCCGCCCGCGAAGCCTATAAAAACATTATCTGCGAAATGTATACAGATAATGTCCGCATCGCCTACCTCACCTCCACCGGTGGTGGTACACCCATCTGGTGTAAAAAAGAAGTAGTACTGGCAGATACCAACAGCTGGGGAACCAGTAAGAGACTGGAAAATATCCGCATCGACAACTGTATCATCCACGACAACTACAATGAAGGGATGTACATCGGCCATACGGCTCCTTACTGGGATACACAGGCTCCCGGCACGGGCGCACCCTATTATCCCAACGTGGGCGAAGTGCCAGATCCGGTAAGATACAAAGTGCCTATACGTATCAATAATGTACGCATTCATCACTGCCTGTTGTACAATATCGGTGGCGATGGTATCCAGGTAGCCGGTTCAGATGATGTAAAAATCTACAATAACGAAATCCGCAACCATGCATCCCGTAATGTATGGTCCGATAACGGCGGTATCATCTGGGGTGGTGTTACCAACTGGGAAATCACCAACAACTATATCCACGACAGCTGGGGCGATTTACTGCAATGTTATGCCAGCAGCTCCGGTGTTATTAAAAATAACCTGCTGGTACGCGGCCAGAATGAAGGCATCAGCCTGCGTGTGGAAGGCCCGCAAACCGTTACCATTGAAGATAACACCATCGCTGATGTACACTCCAGCTGCGTACGTGTAAATGGCTTCCGGGGCGGTACCGCACCAGTATTGCTGAACCGGAATATCCTCGCGAAATGGCAGAACGTACGTGCTGTATACGTGGAAAACGGTGGCGCCGTAACTGAAGGTACTAACGCTAACGCCAACACGGAACAAGCTACACTCACCGGGCTGGATGTGAATAACTACTACCTGCCTGCCAGTGGAGTAAACGGATTCAGGATCGGTACGGAGATCATTGGCATCGGCAGCAATACCGGCGCTGTTATCGTTTCTCCCAATAGCCAGAACACTGCAGTAACCGGCCTCATAAAAGGCACCTATACCTTCAAGGTAACTGGCACTCCATCAACCGGCAGCCCTGCCAGCGACACTGTAAATGTAGTGGTAAATGACGCGGTGGTAATAGTACCCCCAACCGCCAACGCCGGCGTGGATCAAACCACCGGCAGCACTACTGTAACGCTCAACGGCGCCGGAT
Source organism: Chitinophaga arvensicola (assembly GCF_900110835.1). Classification (GTDB taxonomy): domain Bacteria; phylum Bacteroidota; class Bacteroidia; order Chitinophagales; family Chitinophagaceae; genus Chitinophaga; species Chitinophaga arvensicola. The sequence goes on along the minus strand of NZ_FOJG01000001.1, from coordinate 2,123,003 downwards.
CTACCACCCCCAACGGTACCATACAATCTTACCTCTGGGAAAAAGTTTCCGGTCCTGCCGCAGGTGTTATTACCAACGCAACTGCAGTAAGTACCACCGTTACGGGCTTAACTACCGGCGTATATGTGTTCAGGTTAACCGTTACCGACAGCATCGGACAAACTGCCAGCGATACGGTACAAATCACCAAACAAGCCGTCACCGCATCTCAGTGGTTCAGCTCCGGTGGCCCAAACAACAACGTGTACGACACGGCCACCAACAGCAAATGCTGGATCTACCTGCCAGCCGGATACGACCCGGCAGCAGCAGAGAAATTACCTGCTATCATCTTCCTGCACGGCGACGGTGGCATGGGAACAGACATCAACAATGTCCTGGAAACAGGTTTACCACAACTGATCAACGCCGGACAGGCAATGAACAGCGTAGTGATCTGTCCACAGGCAGCTTTCGAACACACAGCCGCCTCGGTAAAGAAAGCCTACGATTACCTGCTGGCCAATTTCAACGTAGATCCCAACAGGATCAGCGGCACCGGTTTATCCAGCGGAGCAGGTGGTATCGCCACATTTATCATTGCTTATCCTTCCCTCCTCACGTCTTATATACTCAGCTCCATCCCGGCCAATAACATGGTCGCCAATGCAGCCACTATAAAAGATATCCCGGGTATGATAGTAGTAGGCCTCGCCGATACACAGATCGGCGTACAGGGAAGTAACATTGCACCAATTGATGCCCTGGTCGCACAACAACCCTTCTTCCCGCCATTAACACGCCTGGTGTTTGGAGGTGGTCACAACGCCGAACTTTGGAATGGTAAACTCTATAATAAAGCCACTGCCGGGTTTGACTTCGAGAAAGACATCCTGCAAATGCATAGTAAAAACAAAGAACAGGAAGCGACCTTCTTTGTGGTACGTGCAGAAACCAGCAGCGATTACAATGATTACCTGGAAGCAGTACGTGTAGTAGGTAACCTGACTGCAAGCAGCACTAAAACAGCACTGCAGACAAGGCTGGCCACCGTATACACCAACATCACACCGGCAGGCACCAGGAGAGTATGGCTCGACTTCGGCAGTTCCGCCCAACCCGTAACCGGCAACTTCAATAAGATCACCAACACCGCCAACAACGGCGCTGCCACGACTGGCCTGATCGATGCAACCGGTGCTGTTACCGGTCTTTCCTTCAAACCGCAGAGTACCCAGTGGGATACACTGATGCCGGGACTGGCAGCTTCCTACAAAGGCCTGCCAACCTTTGTATACGCCGACGGAAGAAGATTGTATGGATTCAACGACTGGCGCATTCAAGGTGCCAACAACAGTAAGAAATACGATATCCGTTTCCTGTATTGCTACAAAACGGACAACACTTCAGCGGAATTTGGTTTCAAAGCCACTATCGGCGGCAATACCATCTTCACGCACGACGACAACTATAACACTTTGTTCCATATCGAAATGTTGAATGTAAGTCCTGTCGCAGGAGAAATCGTGATGCAACTGGAAGGCAGGGGCGGCGCAAATGACAGCGCCATCATGGCCATCCTTTTAACCGAAAAGGACTAAAAACCCGTCCCTTTACCTTGAAATAAAAAGAAGACTACACATCATGTTCATGATACTGTTGTCAGATACAAAAGGGGCTGACCATATGGTCAGCCCCTTTTGTATAATGATCATTTAATCCGTTAATTCTTCGCACGGATGGCCTTCACCTCCGCTGCTGTTACCGCACCCGCCTTGTTGCCAAAATTATTTCTTACATAAGTCAACACATCCGCAATCTCCTGGTCTTTCAGAAAATTATGCGGTGGCATATTGTTCGAATAATATTCGTCATCTATCGGCACAGACGACTGCATTCCCTTTAATATCACCTGTACCAGCGCCGGTTTCTCTCCCAACACAAAAGTTGTTTTGATCAGTGGCGGGTTTAAATGCGGAACACCACTGCCATCCACCTGGTGACAGGTAAGACAGTATTGCTCGTACACCTTTTTACCTCTGGCGACCGATGAACCTGCCACCGGCTTTTTTGTTTGCGCAGCTAAAAAAGAAAGTGCTGCACTGAGTGCAACACCTGTTAATATGATTTTCTTCATACAAGATCATTATTTACCACCATAGGTGATTTTATAAACTGTTCCTTTTACATCATCCGTTACATACAGGGAACCATCGGGTCCTTGAGCCAATCCGCAAGGACGATGTTTTGCCTGACCCGGTGACTGAATGTTTTCTACGCCTGCAAAATCATCTGCAAAAATCTCCCATTTTCCGGTTGGTTTACCATCTTTAAATGGTACAAACGCTACAAAATAACCCTTCTGTCCTTTCTGGCGGTTCCAGGAACCATGAAAAGCAACGAACGCACCGTTCTTGTACTTTGCAGGAAACTGGTTACCGGTATAAAACAACAAACCATTAGGCGCCATATGTGCAGGGAAAGCAATAGCCGGATCAATGGCATTTTCACCTCCTTTTTTCTTACCATCGCCACCGTATTCCGGCGCCAGTATTTTCTTATGTTGCTCTCCGTCGTAATAAATGTACGGCCAGCCTGCATCATCTCCTTTCTTCAACGCATACATACATTCAGCAGGCAACTCATTTCCCTGTTGCAGGTTGTAGTATTCCGGAAACATATCAAACAAACCATCCCGGCCATGTTGCATCACGAACAATTGATTGTCTGCTGTATTCCAGTCGAGCCCCACTACATTACGCAACCCGCTGGCATAACGCGTACCATCGCCATAGGTCTGGTTTTGCTTATCTGCCCGGAACTGCCAGATACCCGCCGCTGAATCACGGATCGGGCAGCCTTCTATTCCTTTGGATCCTTTCGCACGGTCCTGCACCTGGCAGGAATTAGAATAGGCACCGATATTTACATAAATGTTCCCTTCATTATCCAGCGTCAGCGCTTTTGCTTCATGCTGATGCCGGTTAATCAAACCTGTCACCAGCTTCTCGGGCTGATCCGGATTGATCACCTCAAATTTATCATTGAGGGCATAACGATATACTTCTTCATCGGAAGATGTATACAGGTAATTGCCTTTGATCACCATACCCGTGCCCCGGTAAGTACCAAAGGTTTTTACTTCATTGCCATGTATAACGGCAATAGCTTTGCCTGGTTTGGAAGTCTGAATTTTTACATAGACATCCCCCAGCGGCGTTACTGCGATGTGACGGGCGGCGCCCAGGTTCTCTGCAATGGCCTGTGCCTTAAAGCCGGTAGGCAGTTTCAATCCTGCATTGGCCGGATCTGCCACCATAGGACGAATAACACTACTGTCGCCATTATTGGCCCTGCTTTGCACCGATAACAAGGTCATCACGGACAAACATCCCAGGAGAGCGATTCTTGTTTTCATGTTACTTAGTTTTCAATAATTGATGAGGGGAACTTTAAACTTACCCTGTAAAAATAACAAGGATTTTATGGATTCTGCAATTTATGGATGAATGGCGGGCAGTACCACGGAAATAGTGAAGTGACCGCTATCCTGGCCCTCGGGATAATTTTACGGGCATCTACAAAAAAAATCCTGGTCGCACCGATAACAGCCACATTATCCCCGCGCTACCACCGATGCGTAATACTTCATCAGGTAATGATATATCACCAGTTCCTGTAAACGGGCATTTGCGGTAAACATACGGTTCAGGAACATGTGCAGGTAATGTGGCGGCAATCTTGTTACCGCATCGGGTTGTATGAGCCGCAGTTCCCGGATAACCTTTTCCAGGGCGCCGGCGCGGGCGCCGAATATCTCCCGCACCTCTACAGGCAAAGCACCTGGTGTACCGGTATAAAATGCAGCACTCCCGTAAGCGGATCGCCTGATCTCAGTGCTGTCTGACAACGTATAATTATATACGTTATCAGACAGCACTGCTGCAATCTTCCGGCTATACAGACGGTACTTATTGTTCAATTGCAGCATCAGCGCGGCATTGCCATGGTGTTCTTTAAAAAACTGCTGCTGTAGCTCCTCGAGCAGCCGGCTCTTCATCAACGGCGTATAGCCGAAACCGTTCAACAATTCATCGGCCCCTTTCAACGCTATCAGCCAACGCTCCTCCGTTTCTCCTCCACCAATGGTCTGCAACAGCCGCAATACCGCTTCGCTGTCATGAAAGAAAAATGCTTCACTATATTCCATCAGCACTGCACCATATCGCTCCAACTCCCGGATATAGGTATCAAACTGCAGCTTCTGAACAATATCGTTGCGCAGATAGGGCGCCAGTATGTCCTGCAGTTGCTGTATCACAACCTGGCTATGCGCCTGGTATTGCGGCAGATGAAAACGGATCCGGATATGCGGCTCCGGGTCCTGGTAGCGGATAAAAAACCAGCTATCCGTTATTCCGGAAGATTGCAACGACGCTGTTAACGGAAGCAACTCTTTCAGTAACAGCTTATCCATCCATTTAAAACCACAATAAATCTTCGCATACAACCATTCGCTGCCCGGTACAAAGCTGCGGGGAAGCGGCAGCGTTTCGGGCTGCTCTTCAACAGCTGCCGGTGGCTGCCAGCGCGTATTACGCAAAGGGAGTATAATCTCATTACAGAAAGCCCCCTGTTCGGTGCCAGGTAAACGTGTTGCAGAACTAAACAGGTTCTCGTATAAAATTACACTCCCCTTTTTTAGTTTATCGGTCAACAACATGCGCGCGAATACACTCGTAAAGTCTATCAACAGGTCATTATCTCCTTCCGATAAAAGTACATCATCGGGCAACTGGCATTCTTCTTTCAACCGCAGCAACGCTGCATCGGGAGTATGAGATGCCAGTAACGATTCAAAGCGGCTATGTGACAGCCGCCATCTTGCCCTTGCCAGTATTATTTCCTGGTACACCACTCTTGGCAGAAAAGGCTGATCCAGTAAAATTCCCCAGTTCCATTGTATGGAAAGCGCGTCCTGCTGTTGCAGGTCGCACAGGAACTTGTAGACAGCCAGACCACGTATGAAATTATGTGCGCTGGTTAACCTGGGCAGGACTTCCTTTCCTAGTTGCCGCGACCGCAATATCACGCGGCCATTGCGCACCGATATCCACAGATCACTGACGGGAAGCTGCTTTTCTTGCGGCAAACTGCTTTTCCCCAGGAAAGGAATTTCATATTCGTATAGCGATGGACGTAAGAGCACATTACCGGTACGCCCTTCCGGCAGATGTACTATTTCTGCGAGTATCCGGTCCTTTTCAACAACCTGCTCCTCCCGCGCAAAATCACGGAGTAATTTTTCCAGTTCTTCCTGACCGGTTGCAAAGCGACCCAGCAAAGACAAAGCATTGGGGCCATTACAGGCCTTCAGAAGAAATTGAAATTCGCCTTTGTCCAGCGAACTAGCCGAAGCAGCCAACAGTGAACCCATCAGGCCTAAGGAAGATGGCATAGCAGGTGTATGCCCATCTTCGGCCAGATCGTCGAGATCCTCATCTGTGAGTGAAATCACTGTTGCGCCACTACTCCTGGATGCAAGGAAATGTTTGAGTATGAATTTCGTTTGCACGTTCCAGTTAACAGTGCCATTCTCTTGATGGGTGGGCATCACCAGGTCGTCGATCAGCGGCGTATAACTCGCATGATCTCCGCTGACAACACCATACCCGATACCAGACTCACTGTCGAGCGCCATCATCAGCGGCACCTCCCGCTGATCGTATTGCTGGATAAAACGGGTTTTAAACTGCCGCAGGTCTGCGCTGGCTCCGGCATCGCCCAATACAGACAACCGTTCCAACCGGCGTAGCAACAGGTCCGTGACTGCGGCTGAGAGATGCGTCGTACCAGGCATAAAAAAAAGATCCACCTGTACCGGATCTTTGACCACAATTTCCGGAAAATGTGTCATCAGTATTTTCTGTATCTCCTGGTAACGTGTAACGCCGCGGGAGTCTGACATCAGCAGCTGCCGGATCTGTTGTAGCGCAGGGATAAACGCAGGTGCAGGATCGAGTGCAGTCAGACTGCGGATCAGCTGCTCCAGCTGGTCTATTCCGGTGATTTCGGCGGATAAGCCGGCAACGAGGATCTGATTACGGATCAGTGTATCCAGGAAAGTATCGGCTTCCTCCCCGGATACCCCTTTACGGGTCAGCAATGTGGTCAGTGATGAAAGGGTAGCCCCGTTAGTGGCGGCAGTCAGCAGGGCGTCGAGATAGGTATCCCTTGAAAAAGCGCTGAGGAAGTAATGGCGTTTTTTTTCGCGCAACTGATATTCGAAATACCGCCAGGTGGTACCGGCGGTATATAAACTATTATTAGGATAAAAAGTAAGCTGTTTACCTATTTCGGGCCTTTGTACCAATTCATTTATTAACTCGGACAGGTATTCCATGTCGAGCCTTGCCACGGGTTGATAGGGATGCTCACCGGGAACGGGCAGTTGTGTGGCTCCGGGAACAATCCTGCCAGTGACACATCCTGCAAATAATCCATACGGGGTACACCGGGTACTCATCCTCAGGAAATACCTGTAAAGTGCCAATGGCAATTTCAGGGAAAGATCTGAGGAGGACAGCCATTTCATCATCTGGGCATGTAAAGCCGGGCTGGCCAGGAACACGGCTTCCTGCAGCAATGGAGAGCTATATAATCTCCGGATAGCGGCGACAAAAGAATCCTGGTCATTATGGGCACTACGATGCATTCGCAGCACTTCTTCAAATGACAATAGTGGCATTCTTAATAAAAAGAAATCGCAGGTGCTAAGCAGGGACATGACAATCCGCATACTAACTTTAGTGAAAAGCGTATGCTTTCCGGTTACGTATGCCTAGATAAAGATAAAGTGTTTTCGGGATCTCAGGTCACAGCTATTTTAACGCCGGGAATAACCCTTTCCATTTCATCTACAAATTTCTTGTAGCTGGCTGGCTTCCCCAGATAGCCTTGTCCACCTTTCAGGCAAAGGTGCTGTACTTCGCGGCTGGAATATGCAGTAACAAGAATAAAAACGCAGTCCTTCTTCAGGAACTGCGCTATAATGTCTTTTGTATTGCCTCTTAAATTCACATCCAGAAAAACAACGTCCACTTTTCTTTCCGCTATCAGATCTTCCACGGTGTGCAGCTCTGATGCTTTTTTTACAAGTTTTAAATAGGAAGTTCGTTGGATATAGCTTTCCAGAATATCTAATGCCAGAGGCTCGTCATCTACTATGGCACATCTGTATTGCATTTGACCAAAGGGGTTAATCAATGAGGAATAGTAAACAAATTCAGTTAGGCTCCCAGTGTAAAAACAGATCCTGTTGTTGTGGGAATAGTGGGTATACTGGAATACATCATAGCAGTATCACTACTGTTGGATGCCTTCATATTCTCAATCGTGCGCGTATCAGCTTTTGAAATAATTTCCTTTTCTAAGGTTAACATCGGGCGGTTATTCACAGACATGTTTTTTTCCATATTTACATATTTTAAAAGTAAATGGATATTTATATCAGGATCGAAACTCGCCCAATGTTCTCAATTATCATATTTTATTAGACATAATTACCCATTTTTTCGACGAAAGATCGAATCTGCCCATCCATAATTATTCTTCATCGTCATTATAGTTAGCAATGCCAAGTAAACGCTTTAGCTCCTGCCTGGATGCTTTGGAGATAATAACCGACTGTCCGTTCACCACTTCCACTGTATTTCCCATGATGGATTTAATGGATTGCAGGCGGACAATATAGGATTTATGAATGCGCATAAACTGATCGGGAGGCAAAATATCTTCGATCGCTTTCATACGCATATACGTAATAATATTCTTCTCCCGGCAAACAATTTTAATATAATCCTTCATGCCTTCCACATAGTAGATATCTTCGAAAAGGATCTTGGTCAACTTGTTATTATCCTTGACAAAAAGATGGTTGGCTGGACTGGTTTTAGGTCGGACGGGTTCGGCGGGTACTACAGGCACCAGGCGTTGACTGATATGACCGCGGGCCTTGTTCACCGCTTTCAGGAACCGCTCAAAGGAAATCGGCTTTACCAGGTAATCTACCGCATCCAGTTCAAAACCGGCAATCGCATGGTCTTTTGAAGCGGTAGTAAAGATGACAAAAGGAGGATTGCTCAGGGAGCGGATCATTTCTATGCCGTTGATATTAGGCATCTGGATATCAGAAAACAGCAGGTCTACAGGCTGACGCTGCAATTCATTCATTGCATCAAAGGCATTCTCACAAAAAGCTACAGGTTGCAGATAAGGCACCCGTCCAATGTAATTTTCCATCAGATCCCTCGCAAACGGCTCATCATCAACTACGAGGCAGGTAATTACTTGATCCATATTTTTCTAGTTCAACGTTAGTGTCAAGACAACTTTGTAATATTCGGGATTATTTTCAATAAATAAAGTGTGTTGATCCGGATATAACAGATTTAATCTTTTATGAGTATTGCTCAACCCAATGCCACCGGGTACATTTTTCCCTTCCGGTAACTCTCCTTTGCTGTTTGAAATTTCAAATCTGAGCTGATCGCCCGTTACTTCCATAGAAGCATGGATCCAGCATTTATTGGAGGTAGTGCTATGTGAATACTTAAATGCATTTTCAACAAAAGGAAACATCAGCAAAGGCGCTATCTGGTATTCTCCCATTGCTTCTGTATCGCATTCAAACTGAATACTGGCGTTCTTTCCGTAGCGTACACTTTCCAGTTCCACGTAATTCTTCAAAAATTCTGCCTCCATATGTAAAGGCACCTTTTCCGTATTCGAATCATACAGCGTATAACGCATCATTTCAGACAGGTGCATGATCAGATCAGAAGCCATCGGGTCGTTTCTGATCGACAAGGAGTAAATATTATTCAGCGTATTGAAAAGAAAATGCGGATTCAGCTGGGAACGGAGAAAATCAACCTCCAGGTTCAGGTTATCTCGCTCCAGCCGCAATGTGCGGGTAGAAGCCCGGATAATATCCAGGAGCAGCTTCAGGGATACCGGTGGCGCAATCGTCATCAACACCGGGAGAAAAATCTTCAACAGATGATTAGGGGAAAAAGTATCCGCCCAGCCAGCATTTACCACGCGCTCCAGAAACTCCCGCAGGCCATTGTCCCGGATTTCCAGAAAAACAACGGCATACAATGAAAAAAGATAATTGATGATGGACCAGAACAGTAACGGGATCATCAGACATACAAGCGTTAGAAAAATATAGCCGCGCAGCAACACTTTAGGGACAATAAAATAAAAAACGAAGTAGAAAAAGAAAGTCGCCCCCAACATATTGCGCAACACAAAGACAACGCTCGCACTGACAGATACCTCAAAACTTGAACTCATCAAAAGAGAATATAATACAGCCATGCATCCCCACATGAGTATATGCGACCATACCCGGATCCTGGTTTTGTAGTACTTATCAGATAAAAAGAATGAAAACCATTCCATGAGCTTCCTGCTGATATCAGGCGGTTCTCCACTGGTTCTACTTCTAAAAAAAGCTAGCATTGCGATCCCTGTATATAAATATTAACACTAAGCAGAAGCAAGTAAGATAAAAATACTTTAGCAATCTGTTTTTCTTTTATCATATAACTATTTCATGTTATACAAAGAGGCTTTTCCGCCTATAACTTACACATTACTAATGCCTTCTAAAACCCTCAAATGTATACAATGTTGGGCACAACCGCATTTTCATCGCGTTTATTAGTCACTTCATCTAATAAGTTTAATAGCCTGCCATTTATTGCTGACTTTTGAAATACAAGCCTGAAAATAATACTGGCTAAGCTCTTTGCCGTTACAAATTCTACAAAACAAGGATGAAGATGTGCACTAAAATGCACCTAAGATACTTTCATCCATTGTTGTTACCATTGTCACTTTAAGAAAAAGATTGACATATAATTATTAATAATATTACACTAATCTGGTCAGAAAACCTAGCGTATTTTGTCCTTGTTCACTCCAAAAAAAGACTATAGCTGAGGTATGAACAGCTCTACCTGCTAATATCATTCTATTCTATGGAAACACTATGAATGTCCCCTACAGCTCTAAAGAGATAGACCATCGTCTATCTCTTTTTCATATACCAGCTCCACGTAAATAGCCACAGCACCAGCAAACCAATCAGCATAAGCACCAGGAAGCCTACAGGTTTTCCATGATACCATCCCTGACACAGCCGGCATACACCTATTATCAGCAGGTAAGCGACCACTCTTTTCATCGACGGAAAAAGACGGCTATCCCTCCATAACAATACCGGCGCATAACCCAGCATAATGGCGTAACCATAGAACCAAAGAAACTGCTTTCCGTTGATAGCAAAGGGATTCCATTGACCAGACACCTCATGAACATACCATAAAGGAAGAAAAAAGAAGGGAATAAAGAGCAGGAGATAAGGCCATCTGGCCGGGGTATTTTCATTTTTCATACGATCAGTTTTTTACATCTCAGGATCCGCATCCACCACAGCCTCCGCCGCATCCGCTTCCACAACTGCTGCCACAACTGCTGCCGCAGCTACTATCACTGCTACCGCAACCACCGGAGCTATCGTCAGACTTTTTGTTTTTATCTTTTCCGTTGCGGTGATCCGGCGTCAGCAACCATCCAATTGACAACAACACCAGTATTATGAAGGAGAAGGAACCATTGTTGCCTGCGCAACCAGTAAAAAGAAAGAAGAAAAAGAAAAGAAGGGGCGTTAACCATCGCCGGGGGAAGGCGGTAAAACGTTTGAACAACGTGGAAAGACGGGGTTTTTCATTTTTCCAGAAAGCAGGCGGCGGATCCTCCCCAAAACATCGCCGGTAAAGCTCCCCGGTATCCTCCTGCCAGTCTGCATATTTCTTTCGCTCTGCGGCGCCACCTGAAGAAGGATAGTGGTGGATCTTTTTGCCCAGCGTGGTTCCGCAAAAAGCATCCCAGTAGTTTTCCGTGTAAAGCAGGTGCTGGTGCCATACTTCATCTACTACCTCCGAAGGAGAAGCACCCGTCGGCGAAATACAGCAGAGATAAATGAAACGCTTGTACTCCTCTATGGCGCGCCGGGTAAAGGCTTCATCCCATTTCTGCTCCCGGGCAAGTTTTTTCGAAAACGGTATCCGGGCATCCGGGTCATCCAGCCTGAAACTGCTAATACGCTCCCAGAGCAAATTACCTGGTGATAAGGCGACAAATTCATTGTTTTTCATCATCATAGTTTTAATTTTTTTTGTTACTACCAAGATGAAATAAATACAGAATACTAAAGTCTTGTACGTATCTTAGAGAGACCTATTTCCGTATTATAATCGTATTATTATGAGCAGGGAAGAATTACTGAACCTCGAACGGTTAATGAATTATGTAGCCTATCAATACCTGAAAAAGATAAGCTGGGAGGACGTTTCGAAAACCGAATGGACTTACATTGTCCACGAATTCAATGCCATCATAGAAAAACAACAACGCTCCAGGAAAATCAGCGCTGCACCTTCCCTTTTTGGAGATAATTATTTCTATGAACACCTCATCATCCGCAAACTGAAAGCCGCGAAAAACAACAGCGCGCTGCACTCACTCGGCAGCCCCAATTTCTCAAAACTCAACGTCATAGCAGTAGCATTGGGCTTTGGCAGCTATATCGACTTCATCAATAACTCTACCGAAGTATACCCCTTTCATGAACTCAAAATCAATGTACCACTGGCCACAGTAAACCAGCCCTTGCTGGACCACCTCGTAGGATACTGGTATTGTTATAACCGCAACCTGCCCTTTAAATCAGGCAAAAAAGCCGCCGAACGGATCTGGCGGTCTTCACTGGAAATATATAAATCGGGAGAAGAATACCTGGTAGAACGCACCGGGAGAGACAATCACATGTACTATGGCAAAATAACCTCTTACGCCAACTACATTTTTATCATCATGAACAGCACTACGTTTATCCGTCAACGTCATTTTATCGGCCGACTGAAAGACGTGGAAGACAATATGAAAAGGCCGGGATATGTGATTAATGAACTGAACTTCGTAAGTACCTGTGTCAGCTTCAATGAAGAACCCATTGCGTTATATGAAATATTTCACCGGGTGGCAAAACTAAAGGACTTTGAGAAAACATCTGTAGACCTTGCCTTCGATAGTCCGTTACTACCCAAACATATCCTCCTGCACCTGAAAGACAGTGAGCAGAACAGGATCATGCAACATTAAATCTAAAAGCTTAGTTTTTTCCAGGGGCTCTCCGGCGCCATCAGCAGATATTCCATATTACGCTGCAGTGCCTCAAACCCTCCCATTTCCACGCCATTCCATACACAACGGGCAAACTGGTAGGAAACAGAAAGATGCTTCCAGGAAGTATAGGTTCTTTTTATCAGGGGTACACAGGCATGAATATATTCCAAGGCTTCCGCTTCACTGATATAGCCAGCGTCATAACCGGACCGGCTCAGGTTAATAATGCGGCCAAAATCCCAGATCAGCATATCGGGTTGGAGTGCTTTATCTATCAGCCTTCTTTCCCGGAACAGCTCCAACGCCTCACGGGTATTGCGCAACCGCTCCATCACGATGGCTTCCTCCAGCTCATTGGTAGCAATATATTCTCTTAAAAAAGCTTTACTTTCTTTCAAAGACACCATGTTAATCGCCTGCCAGATCATATCATATTCTATCCGGTGGCCACTTTCCCGGAGCCAGCCCAGTGTGCTCTTTAAAGCAGCAGTACTTTCTATATCCCACCACTCAGATAACAGATCGCGGCAATCCTGCGTTCCCAACCCTGTAGTCACATCATTCAGGTACTGACGGTTTACAAAAGCAATATCAGCCCCACAGGCAACGCCCCATTGCTGCGCAATGTTCAACCCGCTGTCCGGATTCAGACAGATCACCAGCGGATCTTCATCCGTATCATTTACATCGGCATCGTCACCGGAAAATAATTGATTAAACTGATGGATATTCTCTTCCAACAGATTCATCTGCTCCGGCCAGTTAAGTGAGGCGCCGGCAGTTTGCTGAAACTGTTGCTTGTACATGGCTATCGCTTCTTCAGGGAGGCCCATATCGCGCAGTTGTTGCCAGTACTGCTCCATATAGTGCTGCTCGTCCATAGGAATGTGGTTAAAGGGTTCTTATAAATGGATTGACTCTCCGGTATTTACGTATAAAACCAGAGCGTAGATTTTTCCTAGTATGGCAAATATAGATAATATTTTAATAGCAGCGCCTCATGATGTAAAACTGATTTCGACCCTGGCTTCCGAAGCGGTGAAGTAAAAAGGGATGGCCTCCAGGCCGGGAACAAAATTGAATACCCGTGTACCCGTTACCGGTAGTACCTGCAAATCCTGGTCGGCCTGCACCTGCAAATGGCCGCCATTCCTGCTGATCAGCACTCGCCGCGGAGTAACAGCCGTCCATGTTTCTGTGGAAGGCGATATCACCGGGACGACTATACGGACTTCTCCCGTCCCGGCCGTATTCATTTTAAAATGCAGGCTTACTTTATCAGGGGTAAAGCGGTAGATAACCTCACAGGACTGCGGCCCCGCAGCAGGCGACTCCTGCCGGCTGTTTACCAGCCGGGAAGCTGTATGCACGGTAATGCCCCCTTTCTCCTTCGTTACGGTGATCTTAGCGCCAAAATCCTGGATATTCGTGTACGCCTGCCCGTTATCTTCCATTAAAATACGGGGAGTAAGTGGAATTGAATGCGGATCATCGTCTACCTGCATGTTCCCCGCCTCAAACAGCTGGTATTCATTCATACTGGCAGTAATGATCAACCCCGCCACTTCATGCCAGAGCATAGAAAGCGCGCCACCTGATGTATGCCCTCCCCGGAATTCTTTGTAGTTGCGATCGTAGCCCGTAACCGTTGCCCTGTATTTACCCAGTGCAATCAACCCGGTCTGAATATCCGGAAAAAACCGGCTGCCATAGGATTTCTCCCGGGGCAGGCTTATTTTTTCGGGAGATACGGGAGGAACGGGGATACCATGGTCCAGTATTGTAACCAATGCCTTTAAGTGGCAAAAGGTATGATGGAGACTGGCAGTTACCCCATGTGATACATAATGCGGCCCGCCATACAACAGGCCCTCCCTGGTACAGGACGCCAGTAGCTGCGTATTGCGCAGCGCCGCCTTGTAAAAGACAGGTTGTTTCGCCGCCATCAATGCATAGGCCGGCTGACAACCATCGGAAGTACGGCTGCCCCAGTAGGTCCATTTATAGTTGCGGGTTCCCCAGCTATTGTCCCAGCCACCATCCGGTAGCATAAACGCCAGATGTGATTGCATGGAAGCCGTCACCGTTTCCAGTACGGTACTATCTTTTGTCAACAAACCATACATCACCAGGGAAGGCAACGACTCTTCCACATTATATCCCAGGTCTACCGAGAAGCATCCTTTCGGACTGCTGATATCCAAAGGGCCGCCTTCACCACTGAGCAAACGGTCCTTTTTCGTGAAGTAGGGCAGCACCTCATGTGCCAGCGCTCTGCCCTTCCTGATGAATTTTGGTTCATCCAGCAATTCACCCAACAACGATAACCCGTAAGTAGCGGTAATGGGGTAATTGATATTGCCATATTGCAAAGTGAAATGATCGTAAATATAGTTCCCGCTCTTACGCAAACGATCCAGCAGCTGTTGTTTGAAATTGTTGTCCAGCAAATGTCCATGCTGTTTTACCGCCTCTGCCAGTGCAATCGCCGAAAAAACGGTGGTGCCTTTCCAGGAGCCCGCCTTCGGCTCATTTAACCAGGAACCATCTTCCTGGCTCACGGTGCTGTCCATCCAGCGGTAAAGCAAGATGGCTGCATCCAGGTAAGCACTGTTGCCCGTACGCGCCGCCAGGTGCAGAAAAGGATAAAAAGTATCACCCATCCTTCCATGCACCACATTTTCCTTTGGATAGATAATGGTACCATAGTTTTTATCCCGGCTGTCCCATACCTGTAAATCAAGCAGGGTTTTTCCCCAGGTAGCGGATAAGGATTCACTGAGCGTTTGCAGCTCATTAGCGGGAGTGGGGGAAAAAAGCGTGAGGCTGTTGCCGGCATAACAGGCGCCGAGTAATCCGGCTGTTCCGGCTTTGATAAAATGTCTTCTGCTGCTTGCCATACGTGGAAATATAAACTTCCATCAAAATAGAAAAAGTTGCCGGCAATGAGAAGCGTTCATGTGAATAAGAATTTATCTTCCTGTTATAAAAACAACAGACGTATTTCTGACGTTTTGAGTAGTAAGCAATTTATTATGACAGACTCCATCGACAACTCCGGCAAAAAGATCAGGGATAAAGTTCCCCGCACCTCCCAGGGAATATTTCAGCTTCCGCCCAAACGCCCTACCATACTGGCGGCCATCAATAGTTCCAACTACGACCGGGTAAAAGACCTGATTCCTATCCGGATGAGCAGGATGAGTGTTTCGCCCTTTGCATTTTACAGAGGCACTGCAGATATCATGGCGCGCGATCTTGCCTCCTTGCCACATACCAATATACACGTACAGGCTATGGGCGATTGCCATCTCATGAACTTCGGCGGGTTTGCCACCCCTGAACGCAATCTGATCTTCGATGCCAACGACTTTGATGAAACATTACCCGCCCCCTGGGAATGGGATGTAAAGAGGCTCGCTACCAGCTTCGTATTGGCCGCACGGCACAACAACATGCGGGAATCCGATGCCCGGCAAATGGCCATTGATATGGCCATGTCTTACCGCACCGCCATGGCGGAATATGCACAAATGAATACACTGGATCTCTGGTATATGAAATTTGAAATGCATGAGCTCATGAACAAGACCCGGAGCGAACGGGTAAGAATAATGCTGAAAGAGGCGATGGATAAAGCGGAAAAAACCTCCCACTCCTCTGTATTCTATAAGATCACGCAAAGTGTATTGGGTAACTTTGAAATCGCAGATCAGCACCCACTGGTTTATCATCCCATCGACCTGGAAAAAGAAAAAAAGAAGGTACATTCTTTTCTCACCTTTTATAAAAATACTTTACAGGACGACCGGCGGTATCTGTTCAGTCAATACAACATCATCGACATTGCCTTGAAAGTAGTAGGCGTGGGCAGTGTAGGCACCCGTTGCCTGGTGGCCCTGCTCATGAATGCAAAAGAAGAACCGCTTTTTCTCCAGGTTAAGGAAGCCCGTACCAGCGTGCTGGAAGCTTACACTGAAAAATCTAAATACGCCCACAACGGCGAACGTATTGTACAGGGACAACGCCTCGTACAAGCCGCCAGCGATATCTTCCTCGGCTGGAGCACAGATGCGGATAACCGACACTATTACCTGCGTCAACTGAGAGACCGCAAAATTGCGCCCGATGTGGAACATTTTGATAAGGAAATACTGGCTGCGTATGCAGGATTGTGTGGAAAAGTGCTGGCCCGTGCACACGCCAAAACAGGCTCCGGTATGCTGATCAGCAGCTATATGGGCAAAGCGGATATAATGGATGAAGCGATCGGCAAATTTGCGGTGGCCTATGCCGACCAGACAGAGAAAGATTACGGGGAATTCCTCAAAGCAATTAAAGCAGGAAAATTGCCGGTACCGGCGCCGGCAGGAAAATAAAAAGGGATGTTGTTCTACAACATCCCCGGCGTCATAATGACTATCTTCTAAAACGTTTTATCACGTTTGTCTACCTTTCCTCTCCTGTTATGTGGCTTCGGCCTTCTGGGCAGCGCCTTTGGCATTTCAGGATTGGCACTGTTGGCTTCCATGATGGCCGCTTCTTCAAACGGATGCGACACAGATGGAATCGTTTGACGGATCAGTTTATTGATACTGTGCAGGAATGGTCTTTCTTCTGTATCACAGAAGGAAAGCGCATAACCCGCTGCACCCGCTCTACCGGTTCTGCCTATACGATGTACGTAAGTTTCAGAAACATTCGGCAGATCGTAGTTGATCACATGTTCCAGTGAATCCACATCAATACCTCTCGCAGCAATATCGGTAGCTACCAGCACACGCAGGCGGCCATTTTTAAAGTTGTTCAGGGTATTCTGACGGGAAGCTTGTGATTTATCACCATGCAACGCATCTGCATTGATGTTGCGCTTTTTCAGGTTCTTGGCGATCCTGTCTGCACCATGCTTGGTTTGTGTAAATACAATGGTACGCTCGATACGCTGATCTCTCAGGATCGTTTCCAGCAGGGATTGTTTGTCTTTCTTCTTTACAAAGTATACCGACTGCTCAATCCTTTCTGCCGTAGAAGATACCGGTGTAATGGTCACCTTCTCCGGTTTATACAGCAATGAATTAGCCAGCTGGGCAATGCTTGGCGGCATGGTAGCCGAGAAGAACAAAGTCTGGCGCTGTTGCGGCAGTTCTCTGATCACCTTTTTGATATCATTGATAAAACCCATGTCCAGCATACGGTCAGCCTCATCCAGCACAAATATTTCGAGATGATTGAGGTAGATGTACCCCTGGTTCATCAGGTCGAGTAAACGACCCGGTGTAGCAATGAGAATATCTGTTCCGTTGCGCAGGGCAATAGTTTGCCGGTGCTGAGGAACGCCACCAAAGATCACATCATGTTTCAGACCGGTGTGCTTGCCATAAGCAGCAAAGCTTTCATCGATCTGTACCGCCAGTTCCCTGGTTGGTGTGAGGATCAGTGTTCTGATATGTTTAAAGCCAGGTTTGGCCGGTGTACTGTTATGTAATAACTGTAAAATGGGGATAGCAAACGCAGCCGTCTTACCGGTGCCTGTTTGCGCGCAGCCAAGGAGGTCTTTACCTTCCAATACAATAGGAATAGATTGCAATTGTATAGGAGTAGGTGTGGTGTACCCTTCGCTTTTAACTGCTTTTAAAATGGGCTCAATAAGCCCTAATTGCTCAAATAACATGTTGATATATCTGATGTAATAAATATAAAATAACGCTTCTTCATCTTTAGCGTTATCACAATTGAGGAGAGCAGTAAAGAAAAGATTTCCGGACTGGAGAGAATAGATATTTCTGTGCTTTATGCTTTTAACTCAACAGACGGAAGCAAAGATACTGAATTTCCAGTCCCAATGCTGATAAATTAAAAAAATAACATATGAAAGGGAATAAAATGACTGTTTGGGGAAAGTAGAAACAGCAAAGCCGCTTTGCAGCGGCTTTGAGAAATTACTTGGCGGGTGCTCCTGCTGGTGCCGGCGCTGCATCGGGCTTGGTCTTTGGCTCTTCATTACCGTGGTGACAGGTATAACAGGTAACTGCCATCACTTCACTGCCTTTAAAGAACTTCTTGTTGATACGCTTGGTCATTTTCAGCATCTCCCTTGCGGTTCCTTTGTGCTCATTGGCATCGCTGGCAAAATCCAGTTTCTTCGGATCATCTTTCCGTGGCTCATGACAGTAGTTACATTTTACACCTAATGCCGCATTAAAGCCACGCATCACGGTAATCAGCTCTTCATGGCTGATGTTCTTTGGTAATACTTTCAGATTGGTCGCCTTTTCCGGCTCCTGGGGTAGTGCGAGTGAGCATAGGGTACCGGCCGCCATTAATGCCGCCACCACTATGAAACTTTTCCTGATTTTCATGTCCATGGGTTTAAATAAGTATATAAAAGCTTCCTTCAGAAAGGGAATCTACAAAAAAGAATCATACGTTGTAGATTTTCCCCTGTAGTATCATTCCCTGCCCGGATGACAGCTATTTACATGCCATATCCCAAAAAAAGAAACACCCCGCAGCCTTCCGGCCACGGGGTGTTGCATACTCAGGAAATGAATCAGTTATCAACACAAAGCTTATTATAGATCAGCTCATCAGAAGAGACAGGCCAGATATACTGCGAAGCCGTAGGTGCAATCACCGGCACTGTACTGCTCTTAGACGGGAAAGAAAGACCCAGCCGGGTGATTTCCATGCTCCGGAAACCTTCTCCCAGCAACTCTATATGCTTCTCCTGCGCAATAGCAGACAACAACGCCGCTACTGTCGGGAAATCTGCCGGCGTATAGGTAATAGTCGCATCGGAACGATGCCTCACTGCCGATAACAACGCCACTGCTGTTATATCCACACTGTTCGTTTGCCGCACCCTTGCTTCCGCCAGGTTAAGCAACACTTCCGCATACCGGATCACCGGGATATAATCCGTAAACGGACTTGGTGTAGGGAACTTGATCCAGTAATTCTTAGTACCCGATTTCAGGATAAATTTCCGGCGTGCATCCGTATCTACCTTCCAGGATGCATCTGCAATCACCCCATTGGGATGCATCGAATACTCCCCATTGCCGGTATAAGGCGCGGCAGACGGCGTGAAATAATATCCCAGCTGGGTCTGTGTTTGCGGGAAATCATCTGTAGAACCGGTAAACGGCAACGAAAAGATCGACTCCTTTGTAATGTAAGGCGCCGTAAATACCTTCTGCACATCCGGTTCCAGGGCATGACCACCCGGCGATACAAATGGCGCTCCCGCAGATACCAGCTTCGCGGCTTCTGCTATCACTTTGTCGTATTGTTCCAGGTACAGGTACACACGGGTTTTATAGGCAATAGCACTATAAGCATTGGCATGTGTAACGGCCGACAAGGAACCTGCCGCAGGTTTAGGCAGTATGGTTTCTGCAGAATCCAGGTCACGGATGATCTGTGCATAAGTGTCATTCACCGTACTGCGCGCACGGGCATAGTTGCCGATTTTCGTATGTGCCTCCCAGTGAAGGATCAGCCCCGGCTTTGCACCAGCCCCATCCCAATGCGGACGTGCATATAATTGCAGCAGCGAAAAGTAACTCACCCCGCGCACAAACTTCGCCTCCGCTGCATATATTTTCGCAATAGAATCACCCACCACTTTATTACCTACGGCATTCATACCGCTCAGGAAAACATTTACGTTGTTGATCGTGGCATATCCCTGCGACCACACTTCTTTTACTTCCTGCGTTTCACCCGTAGGTACCATTCTCCACGTGGCGTTCAGGGTAACGTTGTTCGCTTTCTCATTCACAAAATCTTCTCCCCTTACCTCATTGGCTATCGCAAATTTTCCACCGAGAAACTTGCCATGCTTCATCACAGAATATAAACCATTCGCCTGACTGGCAATACGCTCCTTTGTTTCAAAAGCCTTGAAGTCAGGAATATCCGTAGAAGGTACAGGATCCAGCAAACCTTTCTGACAAGCCGCTAAACCAATGATACCAAACGCTAATATAGATACACAGTATTTTTTCATCTTCGTTGCAGTTTAGAAATTAACATTAAGACCTACCGTCAGCGTTCTGCCGTTCCCGATAGTATTACGATCCACTCCCTGACCGGAAGCATTGTTACCATTGGAAGATACTTCCGGATCTGGTCCGGGATACTTCGTGATCAGTGCCAGGTTCTGTCCTCTTACATACACCCGCGCACCTTGCAGCCTGATAGCCTTCGCTGCTTTCTCCGGCACCGTGTAACTCAGTCCTACCGTATTCAGTTTCACAAAATCACCTTTGAATACATTCGCGGCAATCGCAAAAGAAGATCCATTGGAAATATTATCACCATACACCACACGTGGCATATCTGTCTGATCACTAGCTTTCTGCCAGCGGTTCAGCACATCGGTGCTGTTGTTCCAGTAACGCTGATCCCTCAAACCGGCATTACTGCCATAATACACATAGAAACCGGTTTGATAGGTCAGTAATACATTCAGCTCAAAAGCCTTGTAACGGAAAGTATTTTCGAGGCCGCCCAGGAATTTGGGATTGGTATTTTTATAAGCCACGGCATCTTTCACACCTACTGTAGGCGCAGTTTTCCCATCTTCGTACTTATACTTTACGGCATCCGCATTATTAAAGAAAACCCGGTCTCCATTCGCATTGATAAAGATTCTTCTGCCGGTTGCAGGATCTACCCCATCGGTGCGCACTACATATAACATGCTCGCGGGATGCCCTACTTTATTCACACTGGTTTGCTCCAGGCTGCTGGTGACAAAAGGAATAGTGGTGATATCACCGGCCAGCGATGTGATCTGGTTTTTATTGTACGCAATGTTAAAACCTACATTCCAGGAAAAGTTTGCCTTATCTACCGCTACTGCATTCACACTGAATTCCACGCCCTTATTATACATACTGCCTACATTCGTAGGAATAGTGGCAATCGTAGCATTGATATTGGTAATAGGAATACCCGCAGATGGCATTTGCGGCACAAACAGGATTAACCCGTTTATATCATTATAGTAGTAAGAAAACTCTCCACTGATCCTGTTGTTCAATAATCCATAGGTAAAACCGATATCTGTTTTCTTACTGGTTTCCCAGTTCAGATCCGGATTTCCCGCCTGGTTAAAATAAATGGAAGGATTGCCGCCATAAGGAGAAGGCTTGTACAAAGACAACGCATCATAATCGCCCAAACCAGCGAAGTTACCCACTTTACCATGACTGGCCCTGATCTTGAAACTGCTGAATACATGATCCAGACCGGCATTGGTCCAGAAGCTTTCTTTCGTAATTTCCCAGCCCGCAGAGAAGCCGTAGAAAAGACCTTTTTTATAGTTGGGACCAAATGCAGAATACTGATCCTGTCTTACGTTGGCACTGATAAAATATTTCTCGTTATAATTATAATTTAAACGGGAGAAGGCAGACAGCAAATAATTTTCCCTGCGCAGCAAATAGCGCGACAAATCCGTTAACCAACCACCTTCACTGTTGTTGAAATAATTATCCATCTGTTTCTGCCGGCGCAGGCCATAACGTTCCCTTGAATCCCGCTGCTGTTCAAAACCTCCCAGCAGGCTAAGGTTATGCTTACCAAAAGAACGATCCAGCTGCAAAGTATTGGACCATACCCAGCGCTTATTCTGTGTATAAATACTCATCACATCCCCGTTGGATGACACGCCATCGCCGGAAAGGTTGTTGAGGTAAATGTCATTGTTCATGAGAATATAGTCTACACCATACTGTGTTTTCAGTGTGATCCAGTCTGTAGGCTTCAACTGGAGATACACATTCCCCTGGATATGACTGGCCTCTGTATTTGAATGATCTTTGTCCAGCAATACCTGTGGATTATAAATAGCTACTGGCAGCGTATTCTTTCCACCGCTCATGCCGGAACCACTCAGATTATAACTACCATCGTTGTTATAGGGAGACACCAGTGGAGAAGTCAGGAACGCAAGACGGGCAAGTCCTCCGGAGTTAAAAGCCTCTCCTTCCAGTGAGCCGGAAGAACCGGAGATCAGGCTTTGTTCATTGGAATACGACATGCGGGAACCAATAGAGAAAGCTTTTCCCAGTTGTTGGTCAATGCTGAACAATAAACTTTTACGTGCAAAATCATTGCGTTTCAAAATACCCTGTTGTTTCGTATAGCCGGCAGAGAAATAATAGCTGGTACTTTCGGTACCACCGGACACGTTTACATTATGATTCTGGGAAACTGTTTGGTCACGGTACACCACATCCATCCATTTGGTATCAATCGGTTTCCCGTTAGCATCTTCATTCAGTACATAACGATCCGTACTACCTGCATTTTTCAGGGCTTCATTTTTTATTTCCAGGAATTGTGCGCTGTTCAGCACTTCCGGCAAACGGGTAGGTTTAGTTGTACCTACCCATCCATCATAAGCAACCCTGGGCCGGCCTGCCTTTCCTTTTTTTGTGGTTACAAATACAACGCCGTTGGCAGCGCGGCTACCATAAATAGCAGTAGCAGCAGCATCTTTAGCGATATCAATAGACGCGATATCAGCGGGATTAATACTTGCCAGTGGGTTCAGCGGGGAGTTGGAAATAGTGGCGCCCACATCGCCGGAGAACGCGGGTACACCGTCAATTACAATCAATGGATAGGCGCTCATAGAAATGGAGTTGGAACCACGGATACGGAATACCGGCGGGTTATTCACAATACCATTCGGGACAGTGATCTGTACACCGGCGGCACGTCCACCAAGACCAGCTTCAAAGCTCTGTACCGGCAACTCTGCGATGGCACCGCCTTTCACAGATACGATGCTACCGGTTACATCTTTCTTCCGTTGGGTACCATAACCCACCACCACTACTTCCGAAATAGCTTTTGAATCGGCCAGCAGCACAATAGTGCCGGCATCATTGCCCTGGATAACGACGGTCTTCGATTCGTATCCGATAAAAGATACCTTCAATGATTTTGTATTATCCGGTACGGAAAAAGAGAATTCTCCTTTTCCATCGGTAACAGTGCCGCTTTTACCACCGGGCACACTTACGGAAACACCGGGTAATCCATTACTGTTGTCGTCCGTTACCTTCCCTTTAACAGTGTGGGTAGTCTGTGCCAGCAGCGAGTGTGCAACCAATAGCATACCTGCCAGCACGAGTAGAATTTTCCTCATGTCAGTTTAGATTTAATGTGGGTGAATCAAATAATTACAATGGTGGTGGTTCAGATTTTGGAAATAGACATCCCTTTCCGGTTCCGGAGACCGAATCGCAATGCCAAAAAAATATTGATGCTGAAGTATCAGCTGGATTTACGGCTGATAGTCAGTTTAGATTTACAGTTGTAGTGATTAAAAAAAATAGGTTTAGTTCAGGTTCTTGGTTGCTACTATCGTAAAAAAATGCACAGTACCTCTATAGTGTCCTTTTACGGATCACTTAAAAATAAATAAATTTTACTATTCCGGTAATTTTTTTTCGGGAGAGATAAATATGTTTTGCTGCTGCCGGGCTGCAGTCGCCGGCAGCAGTACATAGTAAGGCATGCTTACTCACCCCATCCGGTGAGGATACAAGCATAGCCGGGGGTTTTAGGATACAGCTTCCAGAGCGGCGCCAGATCCAGTTCAGGATATTTCTTTTCTGCAACAATGGCCAATGCGGCGTACTCACCTATGTGTATCGGCTTGATCTGCTGATGCTCCCAGGTACGGCTACCCGTAGCAAAAGGAAGCATCCACGCAAAAGCCTGACGGATACTTCTCTTGTCTGTACTTTCATAATGCCATAGATCTACCTGCACCTTCTCCGCCATCATGGCCAATTCAAAAAATGCTTCGAGGTTAAAATAGGAATAGTTCCATGACAGCGTACGCGCCAGTTCAAGCGGCTGGCTGCCATCAGCGGCAAACTGGGAACGGATGCGTTCCTGCGTCTGCTCTTTCAGCATCTGACGGGCAAGATCGGGTTGCTGTGTAAACAACGCGATGGCCACTGCCTGCACGTCGTACCAGGTACCATGATTATTCTTTTCATCTGCTTCATCTTTTCCAATCGGGCTGGTACGCATCCAGCTCAGGAAACTACGGTACCACTGCTGGATGCCTTCATAAGTGTCCGCAGTAAGCGCAGGCGATCCTTTCAGCAATTGAATTCCATCTATCAGTGAAGTGATGATATGTGTGTCTATCAACCCGATACCCCTTCCTTCTGTGATCCCTGGTATGGCCTGCCCGTAGTTCAGATGAGGGTTCATACGGGTTGCAGGGTCCAGGAACCAGGTACGCAGCAATGCAGCTGCCTTGTCCGCATACTTTTTATCACCAGTAAAATACCAGGCCAGTCCTAACGTTTGCACATCGCGGCATAATGAATTATAAAATGCATCATCCTTGATCGAGTAACGTTCCGGGTTCACTACGCCATCCCTGCGGATATAAGGCAATCCATTTGCTTTAGTGGAATCGGGCCACCAGTAAGGACCCACACTCATGTAATCATGTTTATCACCGCTGGGAGGCAACTTACTTTTAAAGGTAACTGCATAAGGTCCGTTGGTCAATGCACGGTCGGCTGCCACCAGCAAAGCTTTCAGCGCCTGCTCCTTTACCGGATCATGTTGCGCAATAGCGGCTTTGCTGGCAGCCAGCGTAGCACCATCAAGCAGAAAAGTGGGAGGTGCCTGTTGCGCCATTGCAGAAAAGGACAGCCCCGTCATTACAACGAAAACAGTACGGAAGATTTTCATTGGTGGTCATTTTTAATTATTCCATGATAACTTTTCTGGCAGCACTGATCAGTTCCTGCTGTGTTGCGTTTCCATTGCCGACATATATATTCTGCGTTACCACGCTATTGATCATGCCATAGGCTGTAACACCCAAACCGGCATTATAATGCACCCGGTTACGCCGGATATCTACGTCCTTATTTCCTGTCTGCAGATATTCCAGCAGCAAGCCTCCCCTATCATTGGCTTCTACAAAATTATCGTGGATGCTCACCTTTTCACTGCCTGCTATCGTAACGCCATACCAGGCATTGCGTGCTATTTCATTGCCTGCGATCTTCACATTACGGCATTCACTCAGTGCAATACCACTGCCAAAAGGCGAAGTATCCAGGCGGCTGTTACGAATCCGTACATCGCTGCAATGTGTCAGCAGCACGTTGTGTTGCAAACGAGGCCCGGGTATTACACTGGATCCGTTTTCATTAAAATCACAACGCTCAATCGTCACATCGTTTGCACCGGCAAGTTGCAGTCCATTGAAAGTACATCCCTGTACAGTGACCCGGATAAATTGCAAACGTTTAATCCCGCCGGCCTGTTGCGCCAGAAAAATAATCCCGCCCCTGTTGGCGGCTGCACGAAAAGAACGGTTGCTGTTGGGATCTGTACCCGGATCTGTTTTCAAAGCGCCTTCCAGTACCAGGTCACGGATAGTTACATCATGCAGATCATCAGCAGCATTTACAATAGCATCGCGTGCGCCCGATGCCGGGTCAAGGAACAACACCGTGCCCAGTCCTTCTCCAGCCAGGGTTACACCGGAAGGCATTTTCAGAGAAGCTGGTAAAGTATGTATGCCCTTCGCTGCTACTACCCAACGGGAACTACCGGCCGCCGTATTCAGGGCGTCCTGTAAAGAAGCTCCGGGTAATACATAGATCGCATCCGCAGGGATGGCCTGTTTCACGGGTGCACCAGCACCTGCGATATAAGCGGTGGTATCGGGCATTGGCGTAGAAGCAGCAGCAGATATATTACCGCCATCTTTCTTATTTAACAGTTTTCCATTTCGTGTACCCGCTGTCGTTATACCTTTCGCCGGTAAACGCATGGAAGTTAAAATACTACGGGTAGCTTTCCCACGCACGGAGTCTGCTGCCCTTGTTGTTTTCGGAAGATAGATGCCCTGCGCGGCATAGTGCCGGTACACATACTCATAGTCGTCTCTCAGCCCCATTACCCGCGTGGAAATTTCTCCGCCATAACAATAAGGCGTATCGCCCAACAGGTAGCCGGCAGTATATTCGTAACCCAGCGCTATCCTGTTATTGGCAATAGAAAACAGATCAGTTCCCTGCGTATAGGCAATTTGTGCGGCGCCTGCAAATTCACCCAAGCCAAGTTGCACATGTCCCTGATCCCGGCGGCTTTCCTGGCACTGTCCGTTAGGATAAATATATTTAAACAGGCTACCATTGACAGGTGCATGTAAAAAATGATCTACTGCATTGTTAAACATCTCCCGGTTATCAGTAAACACCGCGATGGCAATAATAGAATGAATAATTGCACCATCCCAGTTACCATTGGCCTGCGGGAAGTAATAACGCATCAGCGGATAGTATACCGTCATCAGCATATGCGTAAAACGTTCCACATCCGGCTGTTTCCATCCGGCAGGGGTGCAACGGATAATCTCTGCGGCGTTGCAGAATACGTGACCGGTCCAGGCAGCGAGCAACTTGGCATCATTGTAATCGAAATCCCATAACTGTGCAGACCAGGTATTTATGATCGCTATTGCTTTATCAGCGTATACCTGTTCGCCGGTAATATACCACAACACGGCGCAATCATATGCCAGGTCTGCCCCTTTCGACAATTCCCCACCACCGATATTTGGCTTTCCAAATGGCCCTCTCAGCACGTGCGTATAGGCTTGTATGTTATATTGCAGATCGGTGGCTGCCTTTAGTCTTTCAAAGGCACTTTTCCATGGCTCTGCACCGCTGCGCACCTGTTGTTTCATATAATCAAGATCGGCGCGGCTCTGATTCATACCCGGATGCGAAAAAGGTTTTGATTGAGCGGTGGCAGATAAGCAACACCATGTTAGCAGACAGCAATAAAGAAAGGATAACAGTTTTTTCATAATAACGTGGAAATTAAAAAAGGTGTATAAAAGTAATAGGAACTGATAAATGGCACATATTTTCAGTTGGGGCCGGATAGCTTATCGTTGTTACCTTTCAGGACGATAGTGACAACGGAAATTCCCGCTGTTGCTCACCGGTGACTACGCCGCTGATCAACCTGTTCCGGGTGGTATCCCGGGGAAAAAGCACAACGGACTGGTACAAACCTGTTGTTGGTAAAAGATGCAGACACACCAGATACGCACAGGACAAGATGACAAATAACGTGGCAAATATTTTAACATCACGTAATGTTTGATGGAAGCTGGAAAACCCTGCTGGCCGTATTTCACGGCAACTAAGAGAGAACTTGCAAACGTTTGCATATATTACTCTAAAAACAGCCTGACTAACAGATTACAGCATATGTGGTAAATAATTTAATTGGAATAATTTAACTGGAATCCAGAACTCTGCAATACAATCGATTGTAGTGATTCCGGATGCCTAAATTAGATAAAATTTTTACTTTTTCAGAAAAAATCTGGTTTAAAAAGCAGAATGCATACGTTTTCAGTAACTAATGTATAATCAGCCGTTTTTTCGATTCCGCAATAACCGGGTTTTTTGCCGATATTCACGAGGCTACCTTTGCTTTAAAACAGGAAAGTCATGAATCATTACAACACCATTGCCACGGCAATAGACTATATCAGGGAGCATTTCAAAACACAACCCGACCTGCAGGAAATGGCCGCCGCAGTGCATATGAGCCCATTTCATTTTCAACGGGTATTCTCTGAATGGGCAGGCGTTACACCCAAAAAATTCCTGCAATACCTTACACTCGACTATGCAAAGGGGATACTGAGACAGGAAAAAGTGACCGTATTTGATGCGGCGTTCGAAGCAGGACTGTCGGGTACCGGCCGTTTACACGACCTCTTTATCAATATCGAAAGCATGACACCCGGCGAATATAAAAACGGTGGAAAAGCCCTGCACATCAATTACAGCTTTGCGGAAAGTCCGTTTGGCAATATTCTCGTGGCATCCACACCTAAAGGCATCTGCCACATGGCTTTCGCAGACGATCCGCAACAGGCGCTCCAGGAACTCACCACGCAGTTTCCACATGCACAGTTTACCCAGATGGTGGACCTCATCCAGCAAAACACACTCTACCTGTTTACACAGGACTGGAACCGGCTGTCTGAAATAAAACTACACCTGAAAGGCACAGAATTTCAACTGAAAGTATGGGAAGCACTGCTGAAAATTCCGCTCGGCAAACTCACCACCTATTCCCAGTTAGCCGCTTCCCTGGAAAACCCGAATGCCTCCAGAGCCGTGGGCTCCGCAGTAGCACAAAATCCGGTCGCATTTTTGATTCCTTGTCACCGCGTCATCAAAGCCTCCGGAGACACCGGGCAATATCATTGGGGAAGCACCCGCAAAAGCGCCATGATAGGCTGGGAAGCCGCCAAAAAAGGAGATAACGATAGTTGGGAGATATAGGAAGAAATACTTCATTCTATCGGGAGGCATTCCCTGACCAGGTGCACCTTATAAGCATGTTATCAGCTACTCATTCCCTGATCAGATCCACCAGGTTATACGCTGCAACCACCCAACTCATCTGCTGTACCAAATAATAAAGGGCTGCCCGCTTGTGTAGGACAGCCCCGTTTTTGCTTATGAAAAAAAGGACCAGCACTCAAAAGTGCCTGCCGGTTAGACGAGGAAAAAAAATTTTGCTAGACAGTTATGTATCACCATTGTAATGAATGTAAACCACACACCAATAGGCATGAGTATTATTCTC
This sequence comes from Chitinophaga arvensicola, assembly GCF_900110835.1. Lineage (GTDB taxonomy): Bacteria > Bacteroidota > Bacteroidia > Chitinophagales > Chitinophagaceae > Chitinophaga > Chitinophaga arvensicola. The sequence goes on along the minus strand of NZ_FOJG01000001.1, from coordinate 2,094,080 downwards.
CCAAGAAAGATCAGCGCCGGTTTAGATGTTAATCAATCAGTATTATCGTTGATAATTCCGTTTATTCAGATTTTGGTTGCTAAAAAAACATCTTTGCAGATGCTCACTATTTTTATAGGTTACCTTAAAAATAAAAAATTATTTGACATTTTCATATATAAATTTCGTGATCATAACAGCGGAAGCCCATTTAAAATATCGCTCTTTATTATCAAGCTTTTACATATGCCAATATCTGGGGTTTTCTTATCTTTCCATTAAAAACATGACCTCCGGAAAAATAGCTATCGGACCAACCGCTTCCCAGGGCTGGGAAACAGGCATTCGCCGCACATTCAATGTTGCTCCGGACCAGGCGTGGGAACTGGTGTTTACACAACCTATCCTTGGTGCCTGGCTGGATAATAAAGCCGATATCGCCTTTGAAAAAGGAGATACCTATACCACGGCATCCGGTATCACCATCCATGTAACGTCTGTCACCACCGGTAAAGTGATTCGAATGAAATGGCAACAGGCCCCGGATACAAATATCTCTACCCTACAGATAAGGGTTATTCCCAATAAAGGAAAAACCACTATCGCCTTTCACCAGGAATGGCTGAAAGACGCCAGAGAGAGAACAGACAGAAATACTGCCTGGAAAAAAGTACTGGATACCATCGGTGAATTCATCGGATAGAACATATGGCCCCACTACTATAACTGTACTTATTCCTGTAGCAAGGCATACATGAAACTCCGGCTGAGCGCGGTGGTTTTAACCCGCAAAACAAACAACACACAGGCGGCCAATACACTTCCCGTATAGCCACCTCCGTTACGTGAAAACAACTATCTGCAGCGCAATAGGGAACATTTCCACTATCAAGATTATACGTAAATTTTACCAAACAATCAATTATTTTTTAAGCGTATTATAAGCCTGCACACCGATTCTTAACCCTAACTTTGAACCAGTAAACACCAAAGAACCTACGGGAACGCGAACTTATGAATGTCTATAGTATAGTAAAAGGGCCCCAACAGCCAGATCTGCTTCATCATGAAACACTGGCGGATATCTTTTCTCAGGCTGTACGGGAACATGCCCATCATACCGCACTGATATTCCAGCAGCAAACTCTTACCTATCAGCAACTGGATCACTGGAGCGATGCTGTTGCCGCTTTCCTGCAAGCCAATGGCATTGGCCCGGGAAGCGTGGTCGGTATCTGGTGGCCACGCGGACTGGAACTCCATGCTGCCATCCTTGGTATCATTAAAGCTGGGGCTGCCTATGTGCCGCTCGACCGGGAAATGCCCGCAGAAAGGGTAGAAGGCGTACTCAACGAAGTAAAAGCCGCCGCCTGCTTCAGCGAAATTCCCTTGCAGATAGCCGCACCTGTTTTAAAAGTACCCGCTGTTCCTGACAGTACCGACACCTTTACCCTTAACGCCGGTCCGCAACCCGAAAACTTTGCCTACGTTTTATATACTTCCGGCAGTACCGGTAAACCTAAAGGTATTCCGATCAGCCATCAGCAGATCTGCCACCTGATCCGGGCAGAACAAACAGTGCTGAATATCCGGGCCACCGATAAAGTATACCAGGGCTTCTCCGTATCCTTCGATATGTGGTGCGAAGAAACCTGGCTCAGCTACTTTGCCGGCGCTACCCTCTGGGTGGCAGATGCCACTACCGCTAAAGCTATCGATGAACTGGGAGATGTGCTACGCCGTGAGAAAATCACGGTGCTGCATGCTGTTCCCAGTCTCCTTGCTATTATGGACGACAACATCCCCTCCCTCCGCCTGATTAATGCCGGCGGGGAAGCGTGTACGCCACAGGTATTGTCCAGGTGGGCCATCCCGCCACGCAGCTTCTATAACAGTTACGGCCCCACGGAAACAACCGTGAGCGCCACCTTTGCGGCACTGAAACCCGGCGATTATATCACCATTGGTCAACCACTGCCCAATTACAACATGGCCGTGGTAGATGAAAAACTCGATATTTTACCCCTCGGGGAACGTGGAGAACTCGTGATCTCCGGTCCCGGCGTCGGCGCAGGTTATATAGACCGGCCCGAACTGACCCGGGAAAAATTCGTGGATAAACCGGCTACCATGACAGAAATGCCCGGTACCCGCCTATACCGTACCGGCGACGCCGCTATCATCTTACCCGATGGCAGCATCGATTTCCAGGGCCGCCTCGATGACCAGATCAAGTTACGCGGCTATCGCATTGAACTCGGTGAAATTGAAAACCAGCTGCATGCCATCCCCGGTATTGCCGCCGCCGCCGTAGCCGTGAAAAAAGATAGCAACGACCAGGATCAGCTGGTAGGTTATATCGTATCGGAAAATGAATCGCCATTTGACGAAACCATTCTCCGGAACAAACTGGCAAAAGTACTGCCTCCCTACATGGTGCCCGGGATTATTGTAGCATTGGAAGACATGCCCCGCCTGCCAAGTGGTAAAATAAACCGTAAAGCATTACCCTTACCCCTGGCTTTTACACAGGTTACCACCCACGAAGCTATTGATCCGGACGCCCCGGTTGCTGAACGCATTACCGCCATCCTGTCAAAAGTATTTCCCGACCGCACCATCGATCTCCAACAGGATTTCTTTACCGACCTGGGTGGCCACTCCCTGCTGGCAGCGGCCTTTGTATCCAGGTTGCGCCGGGAAGCCAATGTGCCGCAGGCATCTCTCAAAGACATTTATATTCACCGCCCACTGCAGGCATTGGTAGATGTTTGGGCTGCCCAACCACAACAAACACAAAAACCACCCCGCGTTTTCAATAAAGTTCCCTGGTGGCGTCACCTCAGTTGCTGGATCGCTCAAACCATCGCCATACTGGTGATCTATGGATTGTTCGCCATGCAGATCTTCCTACCATACCTCGGCTACTACTATGTAGAACAGGATACCAGTCACCTCGGATACGCCATACTGACCGCACTCGCGATGTTCTGCCTGCTCCCGCCCGTCTTTTCTATCCTCATCATCAGCACCAAATGGCTTGTGATCGGAAAAATGAAAGCAGGCGATTACCCGGTATGGGGCACCTACTATTTCCGCTGGTGGCTCGTGAAAACCGTACAACGACTCATGCCTTCACAATTCCTGAATGGCACCCCACTGTACCCGGCCTACCTCCGCACCCTTGGTGTGAAAATAGCTCCGGATGCACAACTCGGCGCTGTTACCATTGGCGCTGAAGACCTGGTCACCATCGGCAGCGATGTGAGCATCAGTTCGCAGGCAGTGATCAACAACGCCTTTATCGAAGACGGATGGCTGAAATTACGCACCGTTCATCTCGGCGATCACGCATACATCGGCAGTAGCGCCATCATTGGCGGCGATACCGTAATGGAACCCTGGAGCGAACTACAGGATCTGAGCTTCCTCCCCGCCAATACTACCGTGAAAACCGGTGAAGTATGGCAAGGTAGCCCTGCCACCCTGAAAGTCACCAAAAGCATCAGCGAACTGCCACAGCCATTACCAGTGTCAAAAGCGACCCGCTTTAAATACAGTGTGATCTTTTCCCTGTTCCTGCTGGTATTCCCGTTCACCGTGTTGTTACCACTGCTGCCTACTATCATCACGTTAAACCAGATGGATAATGCGGCACCGGACTATAACTTCAACTACATGGTGATCACCCCGGCACTGGCATTGAGCTATATTATTTTATTTACCGGGCAAACGGTATTGCTTACACGCTTGCTGCAATGGGGCATCAAACCAGGTACCTATCCGATTTACAGCGCCTTCTATGCACGCAAATGGTTTGCCGACCAGCTGATGTCTTTATCCCTGATCGTGATCCATCCCATCTTTGCAACGGTGTATATCTCTTCGCTGTTCCGCGCGCTGGGTGCAAAGATCGGCCGCAATACCGAAGTATCTACCGCCAGCAGCGTAACGCATCCACTGCTTGAAATAGGCGATGGCGCCTTCATTGCGGATGCCGTAACACTCGGCGAATCGGATGTACGCGGGCAACAACTGATCCTCGAAAAAACAATCATTCACAATACCAGTTTCGTAGGCAACAGCGCCCTGATTCCACAGGGATATGAGTTACCGGAAAATATGCTGATAGGTGTATTATCCACACCGCCGTCGAAAGAACAACTGGCTGGCAGTAATGCCCGCGACTGGTTTGGTTCTCCGGCGATTGCGCTGCCACGCCGCCAGGAAAGTCATTTCTTTCCACCGGAACTCACCACTCACCCATCACCGCAACGCAAGCTGGCCCGGGCTACAGTAGAGTTTATCCGCATACTGATTCCAGAAACAGTGGTGATCTGTTGCAGTATCCTCTTCATCGCCTACGCTCACGACCTGGTGACGGAAAAGCCCTGGTGGGTGGTACTCCTGCAATTCCCTTTCTATTATCTCTTTTTCCTGGGATTGCCGGCCTTCCTGTTTACCGTGCTGCTTAAGTGGATCCTGACAGGTACCTACAAACCGCTGCAAAGCCCGATGTGGACCTCCAAAGTTTGGCGCAGTGAAGCGATTACTTCCACCTATGAAGCGCTCTCTATTCCTTTTCTGCTGGAATACCTGAAAGGCACGCCCTGGTTGCCGGTACTACTGCGCTTACTGGGCGTTAAAACAGGTCATCGTGTGATCCTGAATACCGCAGACATCACTGAGTTTGATATGGTGGAAATCGGCACGGACAGCGTTTTAAACGAAGATAGCGGTCCGCAGACACACCTGTTCGAAGACAGGGTCATGAAAGTAGGTCCGATTAAAATAGGCAGCAGAAGCAGCATCGGCGCAAGGTCTATTATCCTGTACGACAGTGAGGTAGGCGACGATGTAAACATTGCGCCATTGTCGCTTTTAATGAAAGGAGAAAAATTACAATCAGGTACCAGCTGGACCGGTAGCCCGGTGAAACCGGAATAACCTGGCAGCATATACGAAAATGATGACGATCCAGTCCATACAGATACGCGATCACTACGATCTTATCAGCAGCATGATGGAGCAGTTACATCTCTCGGAAAAGACATTTTTCCTGAAAACAGCCAGCTGGGAGAGCATTGCCGCCAACTACATGCAACATGTAATGGAAATGCAGGAAACCTGCGATGGGATCTGCCTGCTGGCGTATGTGGATCATACGCCGGCAGGATTCATCTTTGCTTATATCGAAGAAGCGGATGAAAGCCGCATCGAAGATTATACCGGTGACACGCTTTACGTGTCGGATGGCTATGTGGCCAATGAATTCCGGCGGCAAGGTATTTACCGGGAGATGAACGAAGAACTGGAACGGATATACGTAGAAAAAGGCATTCGCAGAATTGTACGATATACCCTCGCGAACAACCATCGTATGCAACAATTCCTCGCCGCCAAAGCGTATGAACCCGTACGGCTGGTTTATGAAAAATGGCTCACACCCGACGGAAAGAAGCCACTCCCTCTGTTCCCTTCTCCGCCGGATGCAAATACCACCAGATAACCGGGAAACCAATATTTACCCATCCCCGTATATGCTGGTAAAATGGTATCGTGCTAAAACATTTATTTTTACTGATCATTGGCAGCTGGTACCTGTCCGCTTCCGCTCAAAGTATTGCCTGGCAGGAATTTGGCAAGGCCGCATTTGACCTGGCCAGTGAGCAGCACAAACCGGTACTGCTCGATCTGGGTGCCAGCTGGTGCCACTGGTGCCATGTGATGGATGATTCTACCTATGAGAATCCCGCCGTAATCAGCTATCTCTCCCAAAATTATATCTGCATAAAAGCCAACCAGGATAAAAGACCGGACTTGTATGCGAAATACAAAGACTATGGCTGGCCTGCCACCATTATCTTTCATGAAGATGGCAGAGAATTGTTAAAAGAAGCAGGTTATTTCTCGCCCGCCGACTTTTTGCCATTGCTGCAAAAAACGTACAATGGTTACCGTTATATAGAGCCACTCAAAAAATCAGTAGAAAATAAAATAGTACCCGGTAAATGGTCGGCCGCTACCGCGAACTTTGTAAAGCATAATTTTTACGAATACCTCGATATGGTAGACGGAGGCTATGATATGCAACAACACTTCCTGGAATACGATGGGATTGAATATGCACTGCGTCATGCTAAAACGGACGCTCAGCTGAAACGCTGGCTGCCGCTCACTATACATGGGTCCTATCTCATCAATGACCCAGTGTGGGGTGGTGTATACCAGTACTCTACCAATGGCGACTGGAACCATCCGCACTTTGAAAAAATACTAAGTATACAATCCCGCTATATCAAAATATATACACAGTATTTCATCGCTACAAAGGACAGCAGCGCGCTGCGGCAGGCAGATCAGATCATCGCTTATCTCAACACTTTTCTTTACAGCGGACAACAACTGTATTACAATTCACAGGATGCCGATCTGAAAGCAGGAGAACATGCAGGCGGTTATTTTGCGCTTCCTTCCAAAGAACGCTATCAGCAAGGTATTCCACGGATAGACAGCACCAGTTACGCCAAAGAAAATGCGCAGTTGGCAGATGCTTTCCTGTATCGTTATGAAGCGACGAAAGAAGAAAAATACCTAGCAAAGGCAAAAAATATATTGCAAAGCCTCCAGGCATTCCGGCAGCCGGATGGCGGTTATGTGCATGACCGCGCCTTTACGGGCAGCATTGCTCTCGCAGACCAGCTATATCTTTGCCAGGCATGGGCGCATCATTACCAGCTTACCCGTGACGCGGCATCCCTTAAAACCGCTAACGAAATAGCAGATTATATGCTGGCACATTTCACAGGAAAAAATAAAGCACTTTTCAGCTTCAGCAACAACAACAAATACCTGCCACCGGATGTGGTATTGAGTGAGAATATAGATGCAGGGAAAACGCTGGTGCAACTCTCCCGGTACGGACATCCCGGATATAAAACAGCGGCAGAAAATATATTCAGTTATATATCTTCTCCCGCCGTCTTAAAAACAATTATTGCAGAACCGGGTATTTTAACGTTGAAAGAAATGCTGCAGTAGCAAGACTTCCAGGGGACAATATCAATAATCAATTGCATGATCTTTCTGTACAGCCGCACCGCTGTATACTTTCTTCGAAGTCCATGGTTGTGCCGGGGCAGACCAGAAAGGATGCGACGCAGGCAGTCCCAATGCCAGGAAACCGGTACTGCACAAGTACAGGCTGCCCGTGGAAGTATACACATCCGCTATTTCCGGCTGATGGCCACAGAAACCGATTTGCAGCCATCCTTTTTTATCAAAAGTGCCGGCCGCTTCAAATATTCGTTTATTCACTGCCGTTAGTGCGCCTCTGACTTGTGCCGGAGATATTGCCGGTGGCAGTTTATCCTCCAGTGCGATCTGTGCCAATGCCTGAAAAGCCGCATTGCGGTAGGGCATAGACCGGCCCACTACCGGGAAGGTTCCTTCCGGTGATATTTGTCTTTCGAGAATATCCGCATACCGTTGCATCCGTTTCAATGCCAGTTCATAGTTAGCTTTGCTGGCCTCGTCTTTTTCTGCCATTACTTTCAGCACATCCACCAGCATTGGCTGGATCACGAAAGAGTTGTAATAATCGTAATGGAAGTGAGCGCCATCACCGTACATGCTATCGCCTTTATACCACTCCATGATTTTCTGTACAGCGAGATCAATGGGCTTGCGGTCCCAGTCGGCGCCGAATTTCAGCAGCATCGCTTCAATGATGGCAGAGAATAACACCCAGTTATTCGTAAATGCTTTGATACTCCGCAGGCTGGTCAATGCGGCTATTACCTGTTGCTGTGTTTGCGCAGGTAATTTCCCCCATACTTCCCTGGGTGCGCGGAGTAATCCATGCGCCAGGAAAGCACCGTCTACCAAAGGTTGTGCATCAAATTTACCTGTGAAGTTCATATAGTCGGGCGATGCCGGGTCTACCGCCATGGCCACGGCCTTCCGTGTCATTTCCAGCATGTCGATGCGCCGGCTGCCTTCCATGGTGTTATCGGGGCCTAGTTCGAGCCATGGTGCTATCCCTGCCAGCGTTCTCCCAAAGGCTTCCAGGTAAGTAACTTTATCCACGGGCTTGGCATAATTGGGGGCTACTTCGGTAGGCATAGTGGCCTTCAGTTTTCCTTCACTCAACTGCTGGATAACGGGGCGGCATATACGAAGCATCAGATCCAGGTTATAGCGCCGGTCGTCCGGTGCTGATTTCTCTGTTGCCATCGCATGCAGCAGTCCTTTCTCCGAACCGATAGTGCTGGCTACTCCCGCCATGGGAATAGCTTTGATAAAAAAACGTCTGTCCATGGAAAAATATTTGCGGCGTTATTTCGCCCATTGCTTATACCGCAGCAATGCTTCTACAAAATAATAATCAGCATAGGTGAGCGGTACATCCACTTCAGATTTATGTGGTAAAGATCCTACGCTGTGCATGAGTATAAAATGATTGTTTTCTCCTTCTTTCGCCAGGTAAGCGGGGCTGCAAAGACTGGTCAGCATTTTTTCTGCGGCGTTCCAGTAACGTTTGCCATCTGCTTTGCTGGTATAACGGCTTAGTTCCAGTAATGCGGACGCGGTAACTGCTGCGGCAGATACATCGCGCAATGCATTCGGAATATCTGGCGCATCGTAATCCCAGTAAGGCACAAGATCAGCCGGCATATGCGGATTATTCAGGATAAAATCGGCAATATGACGGGCTTCTTCCAGGTAAGTTTTATCTTTTGTATCGCGGTACATGAGGGTATAGCCATAGAGTCCCCAGGCCTGGCCACGCGACCAGGCAGAGCTGTCGGCCAGGCCCTGGTGTGTTCTGCGCTCCAGTACTTTGCCGGTAGCCGGATCATAATCTATGACGTGATAAGAACTATAGTCCGGGCGAAAATGGTTCTTCATCGTCGTGTTGGCGTGTATCCTTGCGATCTCTGCAAATCGCTTGTCGCCGCTTTCACGGGTAGCCCAATTTAGCAATTCCAGGTTCATCATATTGTCGATGATCACCGGAAATTTCCAGGTACCATGATCCCATGATTTAATACAGCCGATAGTGGGATTAAAACGGGTAGACAGCGATTTGGCGCTGGTCAGCAAAATGGATGTATAAGCGGTATCCTTTGTAATGCGCAGGGCGTTGCCAAAAGGACAATACATCATAAAACCCAGGTCATGGGTGTGAGTATTGTATTGCTCTTTTTTCACGAGCGCCATCCGTTTCAGGGCTTCATTTTTAAATGCCGGATCCTTTGTATACTCAAAAAGATACCAGTTGGTACCGGGATAAAAACCGGATGTCCACCAGGTAGAGTTGGACGTCATCAGGCTGCCGTCTTTATTGGTAGAGCGTGGCAATACGCTGTCCGGCACATGCGCCATCATTCCTTTATACTGACGGGCGGCAAATTGCAGGGCGGCATCTGCCTTTGTCAGCAAAGCTTTATCGGCTTTACCGGATTGTGCATACGTTTGCATCAACAAAGCAGGCAATAACAGGAGGGTAAAGAACAGGTTCTTTTTCATAATAACGTGATTATAGAAGGTTCATTTCTTTTTTCCGCTGCTCTTTGCTGTACCAGCAGAAGACTCGCGGGCTATCAGTTGAATAGGTATTATTTCCTGTGAATAACGTGGTACATTGGATGGAGCGGTATGAATCAGTTCCATCAGGGCGGCTACAATTCTTTCGCCCATCATAACGGGATACTGGTCTACGCTGGTCACCGGCGGCGTCACAATTTCGGTACGCGGATCATTGGAATACCCTACTATTTTCAGGTCTTCCGGCACCCGCACATTGATTTTGCGGCAATACTCCATGATAGTGATGGCCGTAGTATCGTTGGAGGCAAAAATGCCATCCGGGTAAGGTGTCTGTGCAAATATTTTCTCGCAGGTCTGCCAGGCATTATCGCGTGTCAGTTCGTGGTAGAAGACGCGCGATTTTTTGAAGGGCAGTTTAAACTCCTGCAACGCATTCTTATATCCCGAAACCCTTTCCACATATAGATTACAACTCAGCGGACCGGATATATGTACAATATCCTTACAGCCTTTCTCAATCAGATGGGTGGTTGCCGTATAGCCACCTACGTAGTCATCTCCCTTGATCACTTTTACGTTGTAATCTTTGGGTACACGATCAAAAAAGATAAGCGGAATATTGTTGTCTTTAAATACATCAAAATGAGAAAAGTCGGTGGTATATAACGTGGTAGAAACTACCAGACCATCCACCCTGGCGGAATACAAAGTATTTACCAGGGTTATTTCCTGTTCATAGGAATCGTTCGACTGGCAGATGATCAGGTTGTAACCGTGCTCCTGCAGTTTATTCTGCACGATGGTGCTGATAGCAGCAGGAAAGAACATCGAGATACGGGGTACAATGAGCCCGATGGTTTTGCTTTTGTTATTACGCAAACCGGCGGCTAACGCATTTGGACGATAGCCCAGTTTGCGGGCCATCTTCTTCACCTTATCTTTCGTACGTGCACTGATGTTAGGATTATCATTCAGGGCCCGTGATACCGTGGATACAGAGAGTTTCAGCTCCTCTGCAATGTCCACAATCGTTTTTTCAGTACGTTTGCTCATGTAGTGTGACAATTAGCTGTAAGTGTGCTGTTACCTTCCCATCCAGCCACCATCCACTGTAAGGATAGTTCCGTGTACATAGTCAGCCGCTCTGGAGGCCAGGAATATGGCGGGTCCGGCAAAATCTTCCGGTTCTCCCCATCTGCCTGCCGGAATACGGTCCAGTATAGCGCTGCTGCGCTGCTGATCCGCTCTGAGTGCTGCTGTATTGTCCGTGGCGATATATCCCGGTGCTATTGCATTCACATTGACGCCTTTGGAAGCCCATTCGTTGGCAAATGCCTTCACCAGCGAACCTACGGCTCCCTTACTCGCCGCATATCCCGGTACATTAATACCGCCCTGGAAGGTAAGTAAAGACGCTGTAAAGATAACTTTTCCGCTTCCACGGGCAATCATTCCTTTTCCAATTTCCCGGGTCAGGATAAATTGGGCGTTCAGGTTGATGTTGATCACCTCATCCCAGTATTCATCCGGATGTTCTGCCGCCGGTTTCCGGAGAATGGTACCGGCATTGTTCACCAGGATATCAATCACCGGCACCTCTTTTTCCAGTTGTTGTATAAAGGCATATAAAGCGGGGCGACTGGAAAAATCACATTGATATGCCTTAAAATCACGGCCCAGGGCTTTCACGGCTTTCTCTACGTCGCTCCCGCTCAACTCCAGCGAAGCCGACACGCCGATTATATCCGCTCCTGCAGATGCCAGGGCCAAGGCCATCGCTTTTCCGATACCACGCTTGCAACCTGTTACCAGTGCCGTTTTTCCCTTTAATTGAAATAAATCCATGAGCAATATATTTGGATCTTTCCGCAGACCATAAATAGCCTGCGGAAAAAGTTACTGAATAGTTACCTGTAAAGGTTGTCTGATCTTTTGTGCAAATGTTTCGAGGTAGCTGAACCACTCTTCTGCGGAGGTGATCCTGCCGCCTTTATTCCAGGCCGCTCCAAAATAGTATTCATAAGGCTGTTGATTGCCGGCTGTACCCGGACTCAGCAAATGTACTGCGTCTGTTTTCATACCGGGAACTTCCCGGGCAAAAACGCAGCCGGTGCCGATGGTGCCATCTTCTCCATGTGCCGGTTCCCAGTAACCCATCACGCCGGTTTTCTCATCCAGTAGTACGGTACCTGGTTCTTTGCGTCTTACAATACCGGTGACTACGGGGATCTCTTTCCCTTTAAAGCTGTATTGCAACTGCATTTTATTGAGCTGTGATCCGGCATCCAGGGAAATGGTTTTGGTAACCGTGACCGCTGTATTTCCTGCCTGCCAGCTATCATAGGTGAGGCTGAAAGTAGTACGGAGCGGACCATTGTCCAGGGTTTTCGACTGCCGGTAGTTCTTCGGGAAGTAGATGGTGTCTTTGCCGGATGGCGCGGTATCGCCTGCTCCCAGGGTTAAACCAACGCTATAATAATCCAGGCCTTGTCCGTTGTCATGATGATAATTGTCCAGTTTATACCAGGTATCAATCACCATATCGGTAGTACGTTTCGCCCACACATCAATACCAAAGGCCATTTCCTTTGGCACCTGTTCCAGGGCTTTGCCATACATGCGGTAAGCCATGCGGTCATTCTCCCAGGCATAATCATCTTTACGCTCCGGTACATAACGGCCGTACGCCTTTGCCTTTACCGGTGCAGGCGCGCCTTCTACCACATTGGCACGTAAGGTGGCCGCTGCGGGCACAGTTACCTGCAACAATATTTTCTTCGCGGTTTTACCACCTTCATAGAGCAGCTGGTAAGCAATTTCTTCTCCGCTTAATACGTCTACTATTTTAAACTGCTTCTGGGTTTGTTTGGATAACCTGGCAGCAAATGTTCCGTAAGGGATTTCTACAATTTCATCTATCCTGTTAATACCAGTGTTATTGGAGATGACTACCGGGGCCGGCGTGTTTTTACGCAGGTCATACTTGATCAGTTCTGATCCCGCTAACAGGAACGCCCCTACGCCATATACTTCTGTATCGTTGGCTGTAGCCTTTCCTGGTGCAGCACCTATTTCCTGTACAAAACCCAGTTTGCCATTGGGTTGCACGCAGCCTGTCAATGCCTGCCATCCTTTCTGTATGACCGGCAAAAATGTTTTCTCGGGTAACAGCCCATTATTCACACCCCACATTAATGCATATACGTAGAAACCGGTGCCGCTTGTTTCCTTTGCCGGGTAGCTATCCGGGTCCAGTAAGCTTGCGTGCCAGGTGCCGTCTGCGGTTTGTAACGCGGCTATTTTATAGGCCATTTGTTTATACAGATCCTGGAAACGTGCTTTCCCGGCATAGCCGGTGGGCATATTATCCAGCATACGAACCAGGCCGCCCATGACCCAGCCGTTGCCACGACTCCAGTATACATTGGTGCCATTCTTTTCCTTCTTACCGATATAACTGCCATCGCGGTAGTAAAGACTATCCTGTTTGTTATAGAGGAAGTCGGTGGTTTTCCACCACAACTTATCCGCCGTTTCGAGGTAGCGGGCATCTCCGGTAGCGGTGCTTAAGTAAGCCAGGGCCGGAGGTCCCATAAACAAGGCATCGCACCATGCCCACTCGCGGTGGTGAATACCATTCTTCCATTCGAGTGATTCCGTATGCGGCGCCGCTACAATACTATCTGCCAGCTGACGGAATTTATCTATCATCACGGGTTGCTTATATACGCTGTAGAGCTGTGAATACAGTTGTCCTACGCAGTATTCATCTGCGAAGAAACGGTCTGGTCCTGTATTCCAGCTATTGTCTTTTCCTACCTGCACCAGCCTGTCCACAAAAAAGGGATTGGATGTTACCTGGGCCAGCGACATCATACCGGCGTACATGGCGCCATTGGTCCAGTCGGTAGGGGCGTGATTCCAGCCATTGGCGGTAATATGACGCCATTGCCAGGAACCCACTTTCTCCATTTGTGCACGTACTGCAGCAGCGGTATAGGCATCGGTAAAAACGGCGGCATGCTGTCGGGTTACAGGTCCGGTGGCCTGCACCGGTAAGCCGGCATGCAGGAAAGTCAAGCTCAGCAAGCTTCCTGCGATAATTTTTTTCATCATCATGATAGCAGCTAATTATCAGTTCATTAACGTAGTTCCGTGATCTTACAGAAATCCATATCACCATAGTCCAGGTTCTCACCGGCCATTCCCCAGATAAAGGTATAGTTGCTGGTTCCGGCGCCTGAGTGTACAGACCAGGGCGGAGAAATTATCGCCTGTTCATTCTGGATCCATACGTGGCGGGTTTCCTGCGGTTGTCCCATAAAGTGGCAAACAGACTGACCTTCAGGTACTTCGAAATAAAAATACACTTCCATTCTCCTGTCGTGTGTATGCGCGGGCATGGTATTCCATACGCTGCCTGGTTGCAGTTCTGTCATTCCCATCTGCAGCTGGCAGGTTTCCAGTACACTGTTTACCAGCAGTTTGTTGATGGTACGGTGATTGGAAGTTTCCAGCGTGCCTAACTTCACCACTTCTGCCTCGTTTTTAGACACTTTGCGGGTTGGGTAGCTATGATGTGCCGGCGTGGAATTCAGATAAAATTTAGCAGGCGTCTGTGCGTTTTTGCTATGAAAGATCACCTGTTGTTTTCCCCTGCCGATGTATAACGCTTCTTTGTAAGCCAGTTCAAACTTTTCGCCGTCTACTTCCACGATGCCGTCGCCACCTACATTGATCATTCCCAGTTCCCTTCTTTCCAGAAAGTACTCCGCTTTCAGCAGATCTATGGTGTCCAGTGTTACGGGGCCCTTCACCGGCATTGCTCCACCAGTGAGGTAGCGGTCATAATGCGTATGCGTCCAGGCAATATGGTCAGCATTGAAGATGTTCTCCATTAAAAATGCCTGTCTCAGTTGTGCAGTATCCATTTGCTTTACCTCCACCGGACTGCTGGCGTACCTTGATTCGAACGTGGTGCTCATATGATATCAGATTGTTTAAAATGATGGCTATTTTTTCTTTGTCTGGTAAGATAATCCTGTAATTTTCCCCTTGTTCACTTATTGCCATACCGGGGTATAGGAGCATATCGCTATGCTGCCTCCTGCCAGACCCTGAAAACTCTAAAGTAATGCAAACGTTTGCAATAATCAAGCATTTTCTTAAAAAAGGGAGTAACATCCGCCTTTTGACCGATCATCTTGTTGATAGATGATCATGTATTGCCTTGTTAATGCTTTATAAGTGGTTTGCATAAACCTGCTTTATTAATATTTTTCAACTAACCTCACTTCCGGCTCATCACAAATCCAACCGTATGTTTCCCCGTAAGTGCCTGCCCTCTTGATTTCAGGCTGATCCGGGTAACCTGCCGGCCCCATACGGGCGACAAGCGGGCGTCTTCTACCGGCTGCTGTTCCAGCACTACTTGAAATAACGCCGGATCATAAGTCAGCAGAAGGTTAGCAGTTTCGCCTTTCAATACTACCTTGCCAGGAACTGCTGTATCTGCAGGCAAACAAGTCATAAAATGCAACAGGAACGGGGCCTTCCAGGCAGTCAGCTGATAAGCTTCTGACAATTGCAGCGTTGTCTTGTCCGGATTAAAGCGGAAAGTACGTTTCCACGACTTTACCATGGCTGCTTCCGGATAAGCTGCAGCGATATCCATGCTTAAATTATTGTGGCTGTACTGCACTGCGTTTGCCTGGAACCTGCGTCCATCCTGCTGTTGCACCCCGTTTATAGTAGGGCAGTTATGCCATTGCGACTGCATAAACCACAGCTTATAACGATCGGGACTAAAGGTTTGTTTGGTATACGTGCCTACTCCTACATCGATTAGTGCGGGCTTGCCATCCATGTACAGTACGAAATTTCCTACGTCATTGTGATTATGGCTTTCGGCATTGTGACCTCCCTGCGCCGCGAAGAATAAGCCTTTTGATACACCCGACTGGGAGCGCAGGGATAAAACCTGCAAATCCGGTAACCAGTTCTCCGGGGTATAAGGTGCAGCGGCTTTAGCTGCCAGCAGGGCAGCCCGGTATTCCACGTTGTAAACAAAAAATGCGAGAGAGGGCGCTTTTACCCGGTTAGTGTCGGGGTTTTCCAGGCGCGACAGATAAGCCGCGAAGTTGATCAGCAGCGGATCATTAAAAGTAGTGCCATACAGGTATACCGTATGTGCCGGCGGAATGGTACTGGCAGAAGCATCTGCAAAATTCACAAACCGGCTGCTATCCACATGCATTTTGTAAATATAGGCGCCGATGCGGTGAATCAATTCATTGTTACTCCAGTTTAACCGGTGGGCAGAAGCGCTGTTGAGCAGATCAATAAACTCCGCCAGCTTACCACCGGCGTGGCCCCAGTAGGTGGGTCCTTCGTCGCAGCCGCCATCGTTGGGATAACCATTCACGAAATTATCGGCACTGCGGATCGTTTTTTCAATGACCTTATTTCGTATATCCGTCTCATTTACACACAATAAAGCAGTTTGCAAAACATTGGTATTAATCCAGATATTCCAGTTATTCACGCTGCGGCCGGTCCATCCCATCCACCAGAAATCCTTCCGCTTCAGGTAAGGTGTTATAATCCGTTGTTGCAGTTCATAAGTAATACGTTTGTTCACGATCGGTGAAAACTTATCCAGCTGATCATGTAATAAAAATTGAGCCCAGCTGACGGTGGCGGCGGTTTCCCCGGCAAACAGGTCTACCACCGGTTCTGTAGGATCGGGCAGGTCACTGCCCGCTTTCTGCGCCCCGATGTGCGCCGGCAAGACCCAGGTGCTTTCTTCCAGGATCAGCCACAGGCCATTGACAATTTGCGGGAGGTACTTTCCGTTACCTCCCGCCAGTTCCCCTGCCACCAGCGCCGCCAATACTTTCCGGCGTTCAAACTGGGCATTTTCAAAATTTACCCGGTTACCATTATCACGGTATTCGAGGTACAAGGTAGCCGGCAGGGAAGGCCAGTTAAAACTCATCGCTTTATCTGCTTCCCGGAGCAACAGATTTTTGCTGGCGACCGGCAAGGCCGTTGCTTTATCCGTAATCGATTTATACCGTTCTTTCTTCCATTGGGCGACTTCGCTGAAAGCAGCATCCCCGCCACCACGCTGGTATTCCTTATACAGGTAATTCCTGGTGGTATCGCCCGCCTGTGCTGTTACGCTATTCGGTAGGACAATAAGCAAAACGGCATAGACCAGATTTTTAATGTTCATTTGACATTTATTTTAATAAGATAGAAAACAGAGATGAGATAATCATTAAAAAAGAACCGGAAATCCGGTCAGAAACTAACTTGTTTATGGATGTAAAAAGCTGCTTTACATATACTTTATGAGTTCATGATCACAGCCTGCTGTCCGAAATGGTGACGCTTCCGGTGGCAAGGAAAACTTTATGAGGGAGCTGCTCCCTCATAACATGGAATTACGGTATCAGCCCGGGAAATCCTGCTGATCCAACCAAAAATATTGAATTATTCTATAATTTCAAACGTTTGCATAAATATTTACAGCGGAAAGTGTTTCCCTCCCCTGGCCCTGTCTGATAGCAGATTAACAATTTATAATTCATTCCTAACATGCTACCACCTGCTATTTGAGCACTATAATCAAATAGTCAAAATCTTATCATGGATTAACATTTTACTATCACCAGCCGGAGCAGTTATTTACTACTTTAGTGGCTATGAACGCTTACTTACAAATTCATCAGGACGATAATGTGCTGGTAGCCTTACAGGATCTGCCAGTAGGAACTGATATATCATTCAACGGACATAACATTCAACTTCAGCAAAATATTTCTGCTAAACATAAATTCCTGATCAACGATATACAGGAAGGCGACCCTATCACGATGTATGGCGTACTGGTAGGAAAAGCCAGCAAAAACATCGGTAAAGGGGAAACCATTACCACTGAAAATGTGATTCATGATGCGAATGCCTTTCATGAAAAAGATGCTTCATTGGAATGGCAGGCACCTGATGTGAGCAAATGGGCTGATCGCACCTTTATGGGCTACCAGCGTGCAGATGGACAGGTAGGTACCCGCAACTACTGGCTGGTTATTCCATTGGTTTTCTGCGAAAACAGGAATGTCAGCGTAATAAAAACCGCCTTTGAAAAAGGACTGGGTTTTTCTCCGGCCGAAGTATATAATGAACAGGTAGCAGACCTGGTTGCCCTCTATAAAAATGGTGACCTGGAAGCTATCCAAAACTATGAAGCAGGTGCGCTAACGGAAACGAATAAACGCAATATTGTTTTCCCGAATATTGATGGTATTAAGTTCCTCACGCATGAAGGCGGTTGTGGCGGCACCCGCCAGGACTCCGACGCTTTATGCGCTCTCCTGGCCGGCTATATCCACCACTCCAACGTGGCGGGTGCTACTATCCTGAGCCTTGGCTGTCAGCATGCACAGGTGTCTATCCTGCAGGAATCATTGAAAAAACTGAACCCGGCCTTCAATAAGCCGGTACTGGTATACGAACAACAAAAAAGTGCGTCTGAATTTGCCATGCTTTCCGCCGCCATCAAGGATACTTTCCTGGCGCTGGTAGAAGCAAATAAGCTCAATCGCCAGCCAAGCCCGCTTTCCAAACTGGTCATCGGACTGGAATGCGGTGGCTCCGACGGCTTCTCCGGTATCTCTGCCAACCCGGCGGTAGGACATACCTCCGATCTGCTGGTGGCATTGGGTGGTACCTCCATTCTCTCCGAGTTCCCTGAACTCTGTGGTGTGGAACAGGAACTGATCAACCGTTGCCAGACAGAAGAAACTTCCGATAAATTCATCCGTATCATGCGTGCGTATGAAAACCAGGCCCAGTCTGTAGGATCAGGTTTTTATATGAATCCTTCTCCCGGAAATATCAAAGACGGTCTCATTACCGATGCGATCAAATCTGCCGGAGCAGCCAAAAAAGGCGGTACTTCCCCGGTTACAGATGTCCTGGATTACACGGAATATGTAACCAAACCCGGGCTGAATCTCTTATGTACTCCCGGCAACGATGTGGAATCCACTTCCGCTGAAGTAGGATCCGGCGCCAATGTAGTATTGTTTACCACCGGCCTCGGCACCCCTACCGGCAATCCGATTGCCCCGGTAGTGAAACTGGCTACCAATACCAAACTGGCTACCCGCATGAAAGATATTATCGATATCAATACCGGTACTATTATCAGTGGAGAACAAAGCATTGCCGGCATGGGCGAAGAAATCCTGGAATACGTAATCAAAACCGCCAGCGGTGAAGTACATACCAAAGCAGAACAGTTAAACCAGGATGATTTTATTCCCTGGAAAAGAGGCGTTTCCCTGTAAGCCAGCAATACACAACTCATACAAATAGAAAACGTCCGGGCAGAAGTCCGGACGTTTGTTTTTAACTTATGAGTATCAAAAAATATTCGCTTATTTAATCCAGTTTCACCTGCTCCATTTTAGGTGCAAAGAAGTGCATCACACTCCACGCCACCAGGTAAGCTACACCGCAAATAGTAAAGAGCACATTGTACCCGATACCGATGTTGCCGATCAGTTTATAGTGATCCAACATCCCCCCGATCACGATCGGGAATAGCGTACCACCAATAGAACCCGCCATTCCTCCAAGTCCTACCACAGAACTTACTGCCCGTTTAGGGAACATATCGGAAGCTGTTGTGAAAATAGTGGCAGACCAGGCCTGGTGGGCCGCAGTAGCCAGACTAATCAACGCGATCGCCAGCCATAAACTGTTGGAATATTGTATGAGCATAATAGGTACCACACAAAGTGCAAAGATCAGCATAGACACTTTACGCGCCTTGAAAACCGGCCAGCCGGATTTGATCAGATGGGAAGATAACCAGCCACCACCAATGCTTCCGAAGCTGGTTACAGAGTAGATAATGATAACAGGGAGACCCAGACTTTCTTTCATATTCACATGGAAGATAGATTCCAGGTAGCCGGGCAGCCAGAACAGGAAAAACCACCACACCGGATCTGTCAGTAATTTACCAAAAATGAAAGCCCACGTTTGTCTGATTCCCAACAGTTTTCCCCATTTCACCGGTTTGGGCTTCTCTTCTTCTATTTCCTGGTCAGAATGAATATGGTCAAATTCTGCCTTAGATAATTTTTTATGACGACTGGGTACTTCGTAATAAATCCACCAGAAAATCAGCCAGATAAAGCCGATGGCGCCTGTCCATACAAAAGCATTTCTCCAGCCATGATTGTTGGCCAGCCAGTATACCATCACCGGACCAACCACTGCCGCGATATTGGAACCGGAATTAAAAATGCCGGTAGCAAATGCCCGCTCTTTCTTGGGAAACCATTCCGCCGTAGCCTTAATAGCCGCCGGAAAGTTGCCCGCTTCACTCACCCCCAGGATAGACCTCACCACGCCGAAACCCAGTGTAGAACGCACCAGTCCGTGCGCCATTGCTGAAAGGCTCCATACCACAATAGATACGGCATAGCCCAGCTTTGATCCGATTTTATCCACCAGTGCACCGAAAAACAGCAGACCTATAGCATAAGACGCAGAAAACGCCATCACCAGGTTACTATAATCAGTTTCTGACCAGTTGAATTCAGATGAAAGATCCGTTTTGAGCAATCCTAAAATCTGTCTGTCTATATAATTGATAGTGGTGGCTACAAATAAGAGTGCGCATACCCGCCAGCGATACTTACCTAAAGTTGTGGAATTCATTACGGTCTGTTTGGAATTTATAAAGTGTATAAGTTACTTCATCGCCTTGAGAATTGCAAACGTTTGCATTATTTTCTCTTTCAGTCCTCCCCAGTCTTTACTTTCAATCAGGGATTTAGACAGCAGGTTAGATCCCATACCCACGCACACCACGCCTGCATCAAACCAGGCATCCATGCTGAGCTGAGTAGGTTCTACCCCACCGGTTGGCATAAATTTGAGTTGCGGAAACAACGGTTTTATTGATTTTACATAACCTGGTCCCAGTACATTTCCAGGGAATAATTTCACCAGTTGTGCCCCGTTCTTCTCTGCTACAGATATTTCAGTTGGCGTCATACAGCCGGGAATCCAGGTGATCTGAGCCGACTGGCAATAGGCCGCCGTTTCAGGATCTGTAACCGGGCATACAATAAAGTCGGCGCCCATACCTGCATACACAGCGGCATCAGCAGCGTTTTTAATCGTACCGATTCCCAGGAACAGGTCAGGCATCGTCGCTACTTTTCTATCGCGCATCGCAGCGAAGTTCTTACGTGCATTTTCTCCCCTGCTGGTAAATTCAAATACGCGCAATCCGCCATCATAACAGGCTTGCAGTACATCCAGGCAAACAGCTGCATCGTCATGATAGAAAACAGGAATGATCCCACTTTGCTCAAATGCAGCGATAATGATCTCAGAACTCGGTGCCATATGCTATATCAGTTTTATTATGTCTTTTTCAGAAGTGGTATTAAAATCTCCTTTCACAAAAAATTTGGAATACGCGGCCGCAGCAGCAAAAGAAATGATCTGCTGATCATCCAATCCCTGCAACTGTGCATGTATCAGTCCCGCCATAAAACAATCTCCGCTACCCACCCGGTCTACTACTTCGTTGGTATCGTATTCCCGGGAAATACTCATCTGTCCTTCGTTATAGTAAAATGCGTAATACAGGTTATGCGTAGCCGAATTACTGAAGCGGAATGTAAAAGCCACCCGTTTACAGCGTTTATAGGTTGTTGTTATTTCTTCCGCTACTTTCTCTGCCTGCTGCAGGTAAACGTCTTTGGTATTAGCTTCCAATGCATCGGTATCCAGTGCGGTATCCAGCATATTGTTGGCCGCCCAGATATTACCCATGATCACATCGCAATATTGTACCAGCTCCGGCATCACCTCCACCGGCTTTTTACCATACTGCCACAATTTACTGCGGTAGTTCAGATCCGTAGAGATGGTCATACCTTTACGGGTAGCCGCCTGCAACACTTCTTTGCAGATTTCCACCGCATCCGGATTTAGCGCAGGTGTAATGGCGCTCCAGTGAAACCATTCTGCATCACCGAGCAATGCATCCCAGTCAACCGTTCCAGGCTGTATCTGGCTGAAAGAAGACCAGGCGCGGTCATATACAACCTCAGCATGTTTCAGGTCACTGCCCTGCGCCAGGTAATAGATACCGATACGCGCACCGCCCCATAATACCCGGTCGGTATGAATACCACGGTTGCTCAGTTGCGCCAGCACATCCTTTGATAATCCATTCTCAGGTACCTTGCTGATGTAGGCTACTTCCGTTCCCCAGTTGGCCAATGCCGCTGCTACGTTGGCTTCTGCCCCTCCTACATAAATGGCGGCAGTGTGCTGTGCCAGTTGCGGCGACAGGCGTAATAATATCTCTCCGAATGTGATGACTTTTACCGGCTTCATTAGAATCCAAAATATGCTTTTGCGTTATAATAACAGATGTCCTGTACCATTTTCTCCAACCAGGCAATATCATTCGGTAACTCGCCATTTTCTACATCATTGCCGATCAGGTTGCACAAAATACGGCGAAAATATTCATGTCGGGAATAAGATAGAAAACTTCTGGAATCTGTTAACATTCCCACAAAGCGGCTCAGCAGTCCCATGTTACTTAGCACGTTCATCTGCTTCTCCATGCCATCTTTCTGATCCAGGAACCACCAGCCGGAACCATACTGGATCTTACCCGGAATGCTGCCATCCTGGAAGTTTCCCGCCATGGTGGCGAATACTTCATTGTAAGAAGGATTCAGATTATAAACGATGGTTTTGGCCAGCTTGTCTTTCTTATCCAGTGTGTCAAAAAATCCGCTCATGGCTTCCGCTACGCGCCAGTCACCGATGGAGTCTACACCGGCATCTGCTCCGAGGCGCTGCAGCAGGCGGGAATTGTTATTCCTGATAGCACCTACGTGGAACTGCTGTGTCCATTCTCTCTCATGATTCCATTCGCAAACCGCCAGCAGAACAGCCGTTTTAAACTGCGCATTTTCATACGGCGTTGCTGCACGGTGGTTACGGGCATTGCTGAAAATAGTATCCAGCTCCCGCGAGGTAGCAGGAGTAAAGTAAAACGTATTGAGACCATGGTCACTCAACCGGCCACCAGCTTCATGAAAATAGGTATGACGGCTATGCAGCGCTTCCAGCAAATTTTCGTAGGTGGTGATTTCTTTGTTGGTGACCACGCCCAGCTGCTGTACAAACTGATTGAACACTTCCGGATTATCAACTGCCATGGCCCTGTCCGGACGGAAAGTAGGCAATACTTTTGTACCAAAGGGTTTGTTGGCAATAGTGCGGTGATGCTCCAGCGAATCCACCGGATCATCCGTTGTGCAGAGGGTATCTACTTTGTAATGCTGCAACAGCGCCTGTGTGGATAACCGGGGTAATTGCGCATTACAGTCGTGGTATATTTTCTCCGCTGTTTTTTCACTCAACAGGTCTGTTACACCAAACGGATTCTTCAATTCCATGTGTGACCAGTGATATAAAGGATTACGCATGGTATAAGGCGCAGTAGCCGCCCAATGACGGAACTTTGTGTAGTCATCTGCTGCACCGGTGATAAACTCTTCTGCCACTCCATTGGCACGCATGGCACGCCATTTATAGTGATCTCCCTTCAGCCAGATGGCATACAGGTTTTCAAATGTTTTGTTGCTGGCAATTTCATCCGGCGGCAGGTGATTATGGTAATCGATCACAGGCATAGCAGCCGCAAAATCGAAGTATAATCGTTTAGCCGTTTCTGTTTGTAACAAAAAATCTTCAGACAGGAATTCCTTCATAACGTGATTAATTTTTGAGCAGCTGCGATTGAATAAATGCTTTTACCCCTTTATTTTTCAGGATACTTAACAGATCCGCTACCTCTCCGGCAAAACCCGGAATGGCCGTCAGGTCTGTTTCCCATAACCGTTTATCACTGCAGATACCGGTTACCATTTCTTTTATGTCGATGTGATCGCGCCACCAGGCTGCAAAAACCGGAGCGTTATCATCGGTAATCAGATATTCTTCATCTCCCCTGTTGCCATAATATTTACCGCCTTCTTCCCGCGCAGGCTGCAGGAACAGGAGCATAGCGGCAAACCCCAGGCACAGATGCGGTGGCAACGCCTGGTACTTTTCGTAGTAACGTTGCAGCGTGCGCACGTTGCGGGCGTTCATCTTGGAACTTTCCTGGAAAGTAATGCTGATGAGCTTATGCGCTATAAACGGATTGGCGAAACGATCCAGTACTGCCGGCGCAAATGCTGTGGCGGTAGGACAACTTTCTTCAATAGTAGGCAGGATCTCGCGTAATACCACTTCCCGGAAAAAATGACTCATGTATTCATCCTGCATACTTTCATATACGGTGTTCAGTCCCGACAGGAAAGCCAGTGGTACTGCGGCAGTATGACTACCATTCAGTAACCGCAGCTTCTGCTCACGGAACGGGGTGATGCTGGGTTCAATGAGCATTCTGTCATCTGCCTGATAAAAAGATAACACAGAACGGATATGTTCATTACCTTCTATGGCCCATAACAGGTACGGTTCTACTTCTATCCATAATTTATCGGTATATCCAACCTGTTGTTCTATTTCAGCGAGATTGCGCGGTTTGCCGGGAACAATCCGGTCTACCAGGGAATTGCAGAAATGATTGTCTTCCCTGATCCAGGTGATAAACGCCGCAGGAAGTTCATTATAGGTGGCCAGTTGCAGTACAATATCTCTCAGTAAATGGCCATTGTTGACTACCAGCTCGGTAGGTACAATTACAAAACCGGTATGATCGCCTCCTTTGAAGTAAGAAAACCGCTCCCAGAGGATGGCGAGTAGTTTCCCTGGATAAGAAGCCGGCACACCATCGGCAATTTTTTCCGGTACATACTGTATACCGACTTCCGTAGTATTGGAAATGATAGTTTGAAGAGCAGGCTGATGCACAGCAGCTAAAATCTCCTCCCACTCTGCATTCGATTGCAAAACACGGCTAATAGCTGCGTTGATCAGCACCTGATCTACCAGTTCTCCCTGGGAAACACCTTTGATGTGCGTGGTAAACAGGCTATCCTGGTTGGAAAAATCAGCCGTATCTCCATCTGTGGATTTCACGACAACAATCCTTCCTTCGTAGATGCCCTGCCGGTTGGCTTTATCGACCAGGTAGTCGACCAGACCGCGCAACAGCACGCCGGTACCAAATTGAAGAATCTTTTCCGGGAAGGTGAAAGTTTTTTCATGAACGCCGGAATCAAGCTGCTTTAATATAAAGTCTTTGTTTAATATAGGTAGCATCACGACTAATTTATGCCAAAAGGTGGCTAAAACTAATAAATATATAATTCACAATTAACAAATTATAATGTTTGGGGAAATAAACGGTAAAACAGGATAAAATCCTACAATAGTATAGTCAGAATCAATCCGCCTATTGTCAGGATCAATAAAGCGCAGATGGCTGTTGGCTTAAATTTAAGTAATTTTGTGGTTCTAAACTTTTATAAATGAGCAAGCATGGTAAAGTGCTGGTAGCCATGAGCGGTGGTATAGACAGTACTGTTACAGCGCTGATGTTGCATGAACAGGGGTATGAAGTGGTGGGTATCACCATGAAAACCTGGGATTATGCATCTGCTGGTTCCAGTAAAAAGGAAACCGGCTGCTGTAACCTGGATTCTTTTAACGATGCACGCGCTGCGGCGGTGCACCACGGATTTCCGCACTTTGTGCTGGACATCCGCGATGAATTTGGGGATTTTGTAGTCAATAACTTTGTCGAGGAATACATTGCAGGACGTACGCCTAATCCGTGTGTGCTGTGCAATACACATATAAAATGGCGTGCACTGATGAAACGTGCCGACGCGATGGATTGTGAATTTATTGCTACCGGTCACTACGGACAGATACGGCAGCACGACAACGGCCGTTATGTAATCAGCAAGGGCCTGGATGAAACCAAAGACCAGAGTTATGTACTGTGGGGCATCCAGCAGGATGTACTCGCCCGTACTATTCTCCCGCTTGGCCAATACCGCAAAACACAGATCCGCCAGATGGCCTTTGACTTCGGCTACCCGGAACTGGCGAAAAAGGCAGAAAGCTATGAAATATGCTTTGTGCCGGACAATGATTACCGCGGATTCCTGAAGAGAAAGGTAGAGGGACTGGAAGAAAGGGTAAACGGAGGCAATTTTGTGCTGGCAGACGGCACGATCGTGGGTCATCACAAGGGTTACCCCTTTTATACTGTCGGACAGCGTAAAGGGCTCGATATTGCCCTTGGACGCCCGGTGTTCGTAACAGAGATCATCCCGGAAACAAATACGGTGGTTTTAGGCAACGAAGACGAATTACAGAAAAGTGAAATGTTTGTAAGCGGTATCAATATGGGTAAATACGAAACCATCTCGGAAGGAATGGAAGCTGTTACCAAGATCCGCTATAAAGACAAAGGCGCACTCAGTAACCTGTACAATGAAAACGGACAGGTGAAAGTAAACTTTTATGAAAGTGTAAAGGGTATTGCTCCGGGTCAGTCCGCCGTTTTTTATGAAGGCGACGATGTGATCGGCGGTGGTATTATCCAGCGACATATGCATTAATTTCATAGGATAGATAAAAAAACAAAGGGTGGGAAGAGCGATCTTCTCACCCTTTGTTTTTTATCGGGAGAATCTCACGGCATACATGGTATCCGCGCCTTTATCATACCCCGCAATCACGCCGCCTTCCTGCCGCCTCAACTCACTGATCGATTCAATATACTTCACCACCTCTTCATTCTCCTGTTTAAACACGGAACAGGTAATGTATATCAACGAACCACCTTTCTTCACAAAGGGCACCACGTTGTGCGCAATTTTCTTTTGTAATTCCTGGTATTTTAAGATCTCTGGTTGTTTAAAGAAGGAGATGCTTTCCGGTGTGCGGCCCCAGGTGCCGGAGCCACTGCACGGCGCATCCAGGATAATACCGTCAAATTCCTGCCGCCCCATGGAGGCCGGGAAATTTTCTGCGGTAAGATCTGCCACCCGGGCCTCAAAATTCTTCACGCCGGCTGCGGCAAAGCGCTGTTGCAGGTTTTCCAGGATGGACCTTCTTACATCGGATACCAATAACTGTACACCCGGCTGCTGATCTTTCAACAGGATAGATTTCCCGCCACTGGCTGCGCAGCAGTCCCACCAGCGCTGCTGCTGCTTCGGATGAAATAATTCGCCGGTTTGCTGGCTGGAAGCATCCTGTACTTCGTACCAGCTTTTCTCGGGTACAATCACTTCTATTTTGGTACCGTTAGGCAATGCCACCGTAGTCCGATTGGCGAATACTTCATAGGTAATGCCGGCTTTATCCAATAGCTGTAATACTTTATCCAGTTTGTTATTGCGTACCCGGATAAACAACCTTGGCTGCTTCAAAATAGTATAGGCGTATACGTTAGGATCAATACCCTCCGACAACTCCGGTAAGAAAGGGAATAATGCCTCCGGTGTTACGGCTTCAGGCAACAACGTGGCTTTATCTGCCAACGGCAATGCCACCTGCTGATTCCAGGCTGGGCGTATAGCGGAGAGAAAATCGTTGGGGGTATTTTCACAGAGGAAAGTACCGGCAATAATCCGGTCGCTCACGGACAAGTTTTTCCCCCAGTTCCCCAAACGGAAGTAGTGATACACCAGTTGTGAAATCCAGCGCCGGTCGCGCCCTCCCATATAGGGATGCTCTTTGAAAAAGGATTTCAGAAAATGATGTAATGGCAGGCTGCCCTGATAGGCGCCGATAATTTTTTCTGCTGATGCTAAATAATTTTCCCAACGGGTCATACGCGAAGATAAGGGCTAATATTGACGCTGCGGCAACATAAAATGAGAAAGCCGGTCTGCATGCAGACCGGCTTTCTCATTTTATGTTATCAACTGAAACTAGAGTTTCAGTAATGCTTTCAGTGGATCTTTACCGAACAGGAGTTGTTCCGGATTTTCCAGCATTTCCTTCACTCTTACGAGGAAGCTTACTGATTCACGGCCATCGATGATACGGTGATCGTAGCTCAGCGCCAGGTACATCATCGGACGGATTACTACCTGACCATTGATCGCCATCGGACGATCCTGGATTTTGTGCATACCCAGGATAGCAGATTGCGGGATGTTGATGATCGGTGTGCTCATCAGTGAACCAAATACACCACCATTGGTGATGGTGAAAGTACCACCAGTCATTTCAGGCATTGTTAATTTGTTGTCACGGGCTTTGGTAGCCAGTTCCACCACTGCTTTCTCGATACCAGCCATATCCAGGCTTTCTGCGTTGCGGATCACCGGTACTACCAGTCCTTTCGGAGCAGATACCGCGATAGAGATATCGCAGTAATCGTGGTACACCAGTTCTTCTCCGTCGATATAAGCATTTACGGAAGGGAATTCCTGTAAAGCGAAGCAGCATGCTTTGGTAAAGAAGCTCATAAAGCCGAGGTTCACCTCATGCTGTTTTTTGAATACTTCTTTGTACTTGGCACGCAGCGCCATTATTTCGGTCATATCTACCTCGTTGAAGGTAGTGAGCATAGCCGTTGTATTTTTGGCTTCCACCAGGCGGCGGGAAACTGTTTTACGCAGGTTGCTCATTTTTTCGCGGCGTTCCTGGCGGGAGAACAATTCCTGACCGATTGCCACACCTGGATTTTGCAGGGCGGCCAGTACATCGTCTTTCATGATCTTGCCATGGGCGCCGGAACCTTTGATGCTGGATGGGTCCACGTGTTTGTCGGCGATCACTGCTGCCGCAACCGGAGATGCTTTCACATCGTTCGGAATGCTGGTTACAGGCGCCTGTTGTGGTTGTGGAGCGGCTTTGGCTGCCTGGGCGGCCGGAGCTGCTGCCGGTGCGGCTTTACCTGCTGGTCTGCCTACACTGGTATCTATTTTACAGGCAACATCACCAATTTTTAAGGTATCTCCTTCTTTTGCTACTGTGATCAGGGCGCCGGCTTCTTCTGCATTGAGTTCGAAGGTAGCTTTCTCTGATTCCAGTTCACATACCACTTCATCACGCTCTACATAATCACCATTATTCTTCAGCCACTTTACCAATGTTACTTCACTGATAGATTCTCCTACTGTAGGCACTTTCATTTCAATTGTGCCTTTGTTCACCGCTGGTGCTGCCGGTGTTGCCGGTGCTGCTTCAGTTGCGGCAGCTGCAGGCGCTGCGGGAGCAGCTGCTGGTGCGCTGGCCTGGGCAGGTGCAGCGGCATCTGTATCGATTGTACAGGCTACATCACCAATCTTCAAAGTAGCTCCTTCCTGAGCTGCGGGGGCAATCTTCAGAACGCCCGCCTTTTCTGCATTCAGTTCGAAAGTCGCCTTCTCAGATTCCATTTCACACAATACCTCGTCCTGCTGAACATAATCTCCGTCTTTCTTCAACCACTTTGCAATTGTTACCTCGCTAATAGATTCTCCTACCGTAGGGACTTTGATTTCGATAACCATATTTAATCAGTTGATGGTGATACCAGATTAATTTTAGCTTTCAGCGTATCGCTTTTAGCTTAACGTAAAACCTGGTTATTCTGTTTATACTTTGAATTTTTTTAGATGTTAAAAGCCGTGTCAATGATCTGTTGCTGCTCGCGGGCATGCACTTTCGCATAACCGGTAGCTGTGGAAGCGCTCGGATTGCGGCTGATAACACCATAATTGATCTGTTTGAGGTTCATCTGCAGGAATGCTGCAGCGCCCATATTCAGTGGTTCTTCCTGTACCCAGAAGAAGGTAGCTCCTTTATACTTCTGTGCAATCGCTTCGAGTTGTTTTACCGGCAGCGGATACAGTTGTTCCAGGCGGACAATCGCCACATCTTTGCGATCGTCTTTACCCTGTTTATCACTCAGATCAAAATACATTTTACCGGAACACAGTAATACCTTCTTCACCACGGAGGCGTCGTCGATAAACGGATCATCCAGTACTTCCTTAAAGCCACCCTGTGTAAATTCTTCCATGGCAGAATAAGCACCCACGTGGCGCAGATTCGCTTTCGGAGAGAAGTTGATGAGTGGTTTGCGGAACTGCCAGGTCAACTGGCGGCGTAACGCATGGAAGAAGTTCGCGGCAGTAGTAATATTGGTGATCACCATATTTTCTTCTGCACACTGTTGTAAGAAGCGCTCCGGACGGGCATTGGAGTGATCCGGTCCACCGCCTTCATAACCATGCGGCAGCAACATTACCAGGCCATTCTGCGTTGTCCATTTCTGTTCTGCGCTGGAGATGTACTGGTCAATCACTGTTTGTGCACCGTTTACAAAGTCGCCGTACTGTGCTTCCCACAACACCAGGTTATTCGGATTGGCCATGGCGTAACCATATTCAAAGCCCAATACACCGTATTCGCTCAATAAAGAGTTATAAATTCTGAATTTACCCTGGTTGTCCTGGAAATGACTGAGACGGTTATAGGTCTCATTGGTATTTTCATCAAACAATACTGCGTGACGATGGGAGAAAGTACCGCGTTTCACGTCTTCCCCGCTCATTCTTACATCTTTTCCTTCGATCAGGAGACTGGCATAGGCCAGCAGCTCACCGGTTGCCCAATCCACCTTTCCTTCTTCCTGGTACAGTTTTATTTTATCCTGCAGCAGCTTGCTCACTTTACGCAGTGGAACGAAGTTTTCCGGCCATTTCATCAGACCTTCAAACAGGCGTTTGAAATCTTCTTCCTTGATAGCTGTAACCGGGGAAGATTCAAAATCCTGTGGGGTAGCCTTGCGAAGGGCTTGCCACCACTGTTCCGGTTTCTGGTTGGCATAAGGCAGCGGATGTTGTTTTACTTCATCCAGGCGGGCCTGCAGTTCATCCCAGAAGCCTTTTTCCATTTCCTTGGCCAATGCCTGCGCATCGGATTCACCATTTTTCAGGAGGAACTGGGTATATACTTCACGCGGATTGGCGTGTTTTTCAATCAGTGCATAGAGGCTTGGCTGTGTAAACTTAGGCTCATCACCTTCGTTATGGCCATGTTTGCGGTAGCAAACCATGTCGATAAACACATCTTCGTTGAACTCCTGGCGGTAACGGGCAGCCAGCTGGGATACTTTCACCACTGCTTCTGCATCGTCGCCGTTCACATGGAATACCGGCGCCTGTACGATAGATGCTACGCTGGTGCAGTAGTCTGACGAGCGGGCATCATCGAAATCGGTCGTAAAACCGATCTGGTTATTGATCACAAAGTGAATGGAACCACCTACGTAGTATCCTTTCAGTTTGCTCATCTGCTCTACTTCATACACGATACCCTGACCGGCAACAGCCGCGTCACCGTGAATGAGGATAGGCAGTATTTTATCGTAATCGCTGTTGTAGATTACATCTGCTTTGCTGCGCGAGAAACCGATCACGATCGGATCTACCACTTCCAGGTGGGAAGGGTTTGGCATCAGTTGCAGGTTTACCGGTTTGCCGGTAGGCGTGGTTACCTGGGAACGGAAGCCGAGGTGATATTTCACGTCGCCGCTGCCCATAGTCATATCCGGTACGGCGAGGCCTTCAAATTCGTTGAAGATCTGCTCATAGGTTTTACCCAGGATGTTTGCCAGTACATTTAAACGGCCACGGTGTGCCATGCCGATCACAGATTCCTGAACACCATATTCCGCAGCTACGTTGATGATAGCATCCAGTGCAGGAATGGTGGATTCACCACCTTCCAGTCCGAAACGCTTCTGTCCGATATATTTTGTGTGGAGAAATTTTTCAAAAATAACGCCCTGGTTCAGCTTCTGCAGAATGCGCTTGCGCTGTTCCAGTGATAAAGGCTGTGCCATCATCGCTTCATATTCCTTCTCCATCCACTTCGCCTTTACCCGGTCGTTGATGTAGGTATATTGCAATCCTACGGAACCGGCATAGATCTGTTGCAGATAGGCAACGATCTTTTCGAGGGTAGCTTTACCGACACCGATGGTGGTGCCTGCAAAGAATTCAGTTTTAAGATCAGCGTCCCCTAATCCGAAACTGGCAAGATCCAGGTTGGCCTTGCGGTCTTTTCTTTCACGGATGGGGTTGGTTTTGGCAATCAGGTGGCCTTTTTTGCGATACGCCTGTATCAGACGGTATACGCCCAGTTCTTTCGCCAACTGGTCGTCGCTCACAGGCAACGAAGTGCTGCCTCCTGCTACTGGCGCTGCTACTGCTGCCTTACCGTTAACATTGGATACTGCAAAATCAAATCCTTCGAAAAATTTAACCCAATCCGGGTCTACAGAGTTGGGATCTTTGCGGAAATCCTGGTATAACGATTCAATGTAAGCAGGATGTGAGTTGGTGACGAATGAGAAGTCCTTCATTTACAACGAGTTTTGCTGATCTTCAGTTCAAATACTTTTCTGTTGGTCCCAATATATTAATATATGGGATTGCAAATATCGCTCGTTTTTCGATACGCCGGTTGGAAAAAATGAGAAAAAATCAAGTGATTATCTGTGATAAAAGCTGCTTATATTTGCAGTTCACCGGAAAAACTACATTTAGTTTGTTTTGTAAAGGTAATAATGCTACCTTTGCCGTCCGAAACTTGAAATTTGAAAAATGGCAAACCATAAAGCAACAAAAAAAGACGTACGTCAAAGCAGAAAGCGTAATGAGCGTAACCGTTACTATGGTAAAACTACCCGTAACGCCATCCGTGACCTGAAAGCAGTTACCGATAAAGCAGTAGCGGAGAAAGATTTAACTGAGGTGGCTTCTATGCTCGATAAGCTGGCTAAACGTAACGTTATTCACAAGAACAAAGCTGCAAATCTGAAAAGCAAGCTGGCTAAGAGAGTACAAGCTCTGGCTTAATTGCTTCAGTAACAATATTTATAGCTCTTCCTCTCAAAGGAAGGGCTTTTTGTTTTTCTATTCATCAAGCAGAACATGAAAAAGATCCTTCTCCTCCTATCCTACCTGCTTCCCTTTTTATCGCAGGCCCAGGACTTTACCACCCGGTATGAAAAAACCAGTGGCAAAGAAACAGCGACTTACCCCGAAGTCATCCAATACTACCAACAACTCACCAAACGGTATTCCACGCTTCATATGCAGACAATCGGCAGTACAGACGCCGGATTTCCCCTGCACCTCATCACTTACTCGCCACAAAGGGATTTCGACTTTAAAAGCCTGCATAAAAAGAATAAACGCATCATACTTATCAATAACGGTATCCATCCCGGCGAACCAGATGGCATCGACGCCAGCATGATGCTGTTACGCGATCTTGCCCAGGGCAAAATCCATCTCCCGGAAAATATTATCCTGGCCGTGATCCCCGTTTACAATATCGGGGGTA
Organism: Chitinophaga arvensicola; assembly: GCF_900110835.1. Classification (GTDB taxonomy): domain Bacteria; phylum Bacteroidota; class Bacteroidia; order Chitinophagales; family Chitinophagaceae; genus Chitinophaga; species Chitinophaga arvensicola. Next base: position 2,061,167 of record NZ_FOJG01000001.1, on the reverse strand, counting down.
TGCTGAACCGCTCCCCCTGGTACCGGGTAGATCAAAATGGCCCTGACGCCTTTGGCTCAAGGGGCAATGCCCAGAACCTGGATCTTAACCGCGACTTCATCAAAGCCGACTCTAAAAATGCCCTGGCTTTTCAACAGATCTATCATCTCACAGATCCCGACGTATTTGTGGATAACCACGTCAGCAACGGCGCAGACTATCAGCATATCATGACCCTGCTCACCACCCAGCACAATAAACTGGGCGGTCCCATGGGCGAGTTTATGCACAATACGTTCGAACCCGGATTGTATGCCCTCATGAAAGAAAAAGGCTACGACCTGGTTCCTTACGTAAATCATTTCGGAGAAACACCGGATAGCGGCTGGGTGGAATTTGCAGACGTACCCCGTTACTCTACCGGCTACACCACCCTGTTTCACACCTTCGGATTTGTACCCGAAACGCATATGCTGAAACCTTACCCTCAACGTGTAAAAGCTACCTACGCTTTGATGGAGTGCTTTATCCAGTTTACCGCCACGCATAGTGATGCAATCAAACAACTGCGCGAGCAGGCCCGGCAAACCGCCCTAACCCAAAAAAGTTTCCCGCTCTCCTGGCGTTTTGATATGACGAAATACAGCAGAATCACCTTCCGTGGCTTTGCCTCCGGACATAAACCCAGCGCTATTTCAGGCTTACCCAGGCTTTACTACGACCGCAGTAAACCTTACACACGTGAAATAAAATTCTATAATTACGCCAACGCCGAAAACTTTGTAGACAAACCAACCGCCTACATCATTCCCCAGGGCTGGTGGACAGTTATTAACCTGCTGAAAAATAACCAGGTTAAAATGCAGCTATTATCACGCGATACTATCATCCAGGTAGAAGTATACCACATCGCGGACTTCCAGAGTTATACCAAACCATTCGAAAAACATTACCTGCATACCAACATAAAAGTCACCAGCAGCAAAGATTCTATCCGCTTCAGGAAAGGAGACTATTACATTCCGATGAATCAGAATGCCAATCGTTTTCTCATGGAAACACTGGAACCTACCGCCGGAGATTCCTTTTTTGCATGGAACTTTTTCGATGCTATCCTCGGACAAAAAGAAGGCTATTCTCCTTATGTTTTTGAAGATACCGGCGCGGAATATTTACAACAACATCCGGAGTTACAGGAAGCATTAGCAAAGAAAAAAGCGACAGATACCGTGTTTGCAAACAGCGCAGATGCACAACTGAATTTTGTGTTTAAAAACTCTCCCTATGCAGAGCCGGAATACATGCGTTACCCGGTGTATAGAATAAACTGATTTCATATTTTTACTAAAGCGCAGACATAGGCACAGCTTATGTCTGCGCTTTTCATTTTAACAATGAACAGATCATTTTGTCAATGAATAAAATGAACAGAATGCTGTTGTTGGCGTGCTTTAATTTTATGGCCCGTATAGTTGTTTGTTAACATTTTTTAGAGAGATGAAATTGCCGAAATCTTGCTGTAACAAAACCATATCGACATGAATGCTTACCAGAGTCCTTCCCTTTATTTTTTGAGCGTAAGGTGTATTGTTAATGCGGGGGGATAAAGGCTTTATTAATATTTTAATCTGGCCATCAATAACGGTAAAATTATAAACATGTAATAATCAAAAAATATGGCCTAGTAACGTCAAAAAACCAAACAACATATTCAGCATTTTATTTATCAATTAAATATCAAAATATGTCTTACAAGGAATTCGTACAGGATTTAAAGCGAAGTATTGTTCGCAGCCGATACACAGCAGCCAGACTTGCGAATCAGGAACAATTAAAACTATGTTTTCTGTTAGGGCAGATGTTTTCTGAAAAAATAGTTACTGAAAATTGGGGAGCTAAAGTAGTTGAACAAATAGCATTTGATTTACAGCAACAACTTCCCGGCCTGAAGGGATTCTCGGCTAGTAGCTTAAAAAGAATGCGCCAATTTTATGATGTTTATGGCAAAGTTGTAATTGGCCCATCAGTGATGGGCCAATTACAAAATCATTTCTATAGCATAAGCTTTACGCACCACAATCGCATTCTGGAGAAATGTCAAATTGAAAATGAACGACTATTTTATATAACTCAGGCAGCAGAACAATTCTGGTCAGTCAGAGAATTGGAACATCATCTTTCAGCTAATCTCTTCAAACACCAGGGTAACATGCCTCATAACTTCAATAAAACATTACCCGAAAATATCAAATCCAAAGCGCTGGAAGTATTTAAAGACGAATACCTCATCGATTTTCTCAATATCAATGATGAAGATGATGAAGGAATACTTGAAAATGAAATAGTAAACAATATCCGGAAGTTCATTATGAGCATGGGAAAAGGATATTCATTCATTGGTAATCAATATAAACTGGAAGTCAACAATAATGAATTCTTTGTAGATCTGCTTTTCTATAACCGGCACCTGCAATGCCTCGTAGCGATTGAACTCAAAAGAAAAAAATTCAAACCGGAATATGCCGGACAACTCAATTTCTATTTAAACGTGCTGGATGATAAAGTAAAATTACCACACGAAAACCCAAGTATCGGTATTGTACTCTGCAAGCAAAAAGATAATATGGTAGTGGACTATGCCATTAAATCCATTGATAAAGCCCTGAGCGTAGGAACATACACTCATTATCAAACCGACAATATCCCAGACAATATGAAAGAGTTTTTACCTGATGCAGAGGCACTGGGTAAAATGCTGTGATCATGAGGATAGCCTCTCTCTAACATCATCGCAGGGAACAACTACAGCAGTTCCTTGCAAATGAATTAAGAAGATGCGACTACTAAACTCTCTCCAGCTTCAGCATCACATGCTGCTCCCCATAAAAATGATTGTAAAAAAGAATAGAATTAAAATTCGCCGGCAAATGTTCTGTTGAAAAAGGAAACCATTGTTGCGGTATTTGCTGTGCTTTCAGCATCTGCCCTGCCAGCCATAAACCGAAAGCGCCTGCTGTATCATACTCTCCGCAGAGATGTTTGAAAGGCAGTTGTGGTATGCCTTGAAAACATTGATCCAATGTTTCATAGTAATGTTCATAAGTACTGTCGCCATTGCGACCACTGATGATCAGATCCGGCGCTGTGGTAAAGTCTTTCAGGGCAACGGACAATTTTTCCGCAGTTGGTTTATACAGCATTTTAAATCCCGTAATAGCGGCATAACTGTCTGATGAAGGCGTTCCGGTAAGTGTGAAGAAAGTGGCGCCTTCGCCGGCTATCGTACCAGGAGAGAAATGGGTATACAAAGCACGGCTGTCGGTAGGTTGTTCTTTCCAGAAGCCGATGCGGCTTTTAATATAGAAATGCTCTTTCGTGATTTCTTCAAAAGCGCCGGTCAGCGTATGGGAGGCGCCTTCCTGCAACAGCATCATACTGTCCAGCAACGCATTTTCAAAAGAGAAACCGCGATGTACAAAAGTGTTGTTGTACGCCGTACATTTTTGTTGCAGCGCAATTAAACCATTGACAGAGTTGTAAGTAGATTGAATAAAAGGCGTAGGATTCAAGGCTGTTTCCTTGTATTCAGCAATTTCCTTGATGAATTTTTCCGTATCCTGTAAACTCCCTTTACCAGTGCCGGTAACAATAGGGCCAGGTGTGGTAATGCCACTGTCCTGGATGCATTTGAGTGCGGTGGTCAGTCCTATTTTAAGTACTCGTGTCATACGACGCAGGCTGTTGCCGGGAATAAACGGTTTATAATCCGGTTCTATACAGGAAAGCAGGTTACTATCTGTATGTACCATCGGCGCAGAAAAAATATCCCCCTCAAATGTTGATTGCGGAGAGATAGCCGCCATTCCTTGTATGTAACACTTACCCTTCATATTTGCTGATCACCAGGGAGGCATTGTTTCCTCCAAAGCCGAATGAGTTTGAAATAACATGATTAACGGGGTATCCTTCCATCAGTGTCGTTACCGGGCTGATGTTCAATTCTTCCATTCTTTCCGAAAAATTGAGATTAGGGAATATTAACCCGTGTTGAATAGCCAGTATAGAATAGATGGCTTCTATGGCGCCTGCCGCTGCTAGTGTATGTCCGGTGAAAGGTTTGGTAGAGCTGAATAAAGGAACATTCTCCCCGAATAAGCGCTCCAGTGCTTTTCCTTCAGATACGTCGTTGTTGAGTGTAGCAGTACCATGTACGTTGATATAGGATACTTCTTCCAGTGAATGTCCACTCATCGCCAGGGCCATTTTCATGGCTTCATAGGCGCCATCTCCGTCTGGTGAGGGAGAAGTAGGGTGAAATGCTTCGTTGGTATTGCAATATCCGCTTAACTCTGCGAGGATGCGGCTATTATTGGCCCTGGCAAAGGACTCGCCTTCCAGCACAAGGTAAGCAGCTCCTTCGCCCAGATTCAGTCCCGTGCGTTGCTGATCAAAAGGACGGCAGAATTGCTTATCCACATTTTTCAGCGAGTTGAATCCGTTCAGCGTGAAACGCGTGAGGGCTTCTGTACCGCCACAAACCATCCGTGGCAAAAGGCCCTGTTTGATCATTCGCGCACCAAACATCAATGCGTTGGCAGACGAGGAACAGGCGGTGCTGATGGTAGCAATATGTTCACTGAACCCAACGATGTCGGCTACACGCTGTGTACAATCCGCACAATCCAGCGTGTCGATATATTGCAGAAAGGACCCGTTTTTTTCAGGATTGATAATATCAAAATAGAGTTTTTCCGTATCACACATTCCGCCTACCGTACTGGCATTGATAAAGCCCGTAGGAGCTGATTGTACATCTGTGATGCCTGCATGTTGCAACGCTTCCCGCATAGCTGCCAATCCGAGTAAAGTGGTACGGGTGTACCCTTCCTTTACCGGTATACCGGCTAATGGGAACAACGATTCGCTCGCATGTTTTACTTCTGCTACCGGCAATACATCTTTGTAAATTGTATCGATATATTGACTGTAACCCAGCCCACTGTGCTGCAATCGCAGGTGATGCAAGTTTCCGGCTACATTATCACCAATGGCGGTGATCATTCCTATCCCTGTTATAAACACTCTTTCCGCCATGTAGCCAGTTTACTTATGCCGGTTGTTTTGATTGGATAAATTCTGCCATAGACTGAACAGACTGTAAGATCTTACGGCCTTCACGGGGATCTTCTACTTTGATATGATATTGTCTTTCCAGTAATACCATCAGTTCGAGTGAGTCGATACTATCAAGTCCCAATCCTTCACCAAATAAGGCAGCATTGTCATCAATGTCTTCCGGCTTCGTATCCTGAAGATTGAGTGCTTCGATGATTTGTTCTTTCAGTTTCTTTTTTAATTCTTCCATAATGTTGTAGGTTTATCACCTGTTGTTCACAACAGGCGAATGCCCTTGTGGGGAGTAAAAATACAGTTTTACTATTGTTTTGAAAACATTTATCAGTTCATTCTTCTTTTTTCGACCCAGCCGGCTATGGCCAGCATAGCCAATCCGGTGAGTATTAATCTCAACACATTCTTCCACACGAATTCAATATCGCCGTTACGCAGATATATATCATTGATGGCGTCCAGCCCCCAGCTTAAAGGCGATAAATGCCCTAACAGCTGCATCTTTGCAGGCATTACCTCCAGTGGAATCCAGATACCGCCTATGGCAGACAGGATCACAATAGAGATAGCACCGAAGTTGAGCGCCTGGTTTGGTGTTTTAAATACCGTGCCAATCAGGATACCATAAGCGGTGGCCGCCAGTCCTATTCCACCAGCTACCAGCAGCGTGGCGCCCGGATGTTGTCCCATCACCAGCTGTGGCAGATCCAGCAAAGGAAGCACATAAATACCGACGAGCATCATCAGGTAAAATTGCAGCACACAAACGCCCACAAAAAACAACATCTTACCGGCAAGAATCGCCAGATAAGATCCTGGTATCAGCTTCATCCGCAGCAAGCTCCCATCTTCCCGTTCCCTGATCATATTCCCGGCAATCGGTATTACGATGAAAAACATGGCGAAAATGCTCCAGGCCGGTACATTATGCTGCACCGAATTGGAAATAACATCCAGCTGTTTACCGGAGCCTGTGCTCTGTTCCTTCAAACCTACTGCCTGCAGCCGGATGGCGAGGGTATCTGTATCGCTGACCGTACTATCCTTACTCCGCAACTGGTGCTTAATGCGATCCAGCAACATATCTGTTTCTACCTGTGTCAGGAAGTTATCCACCGATTGATGAATAGCTCCTTTAAATGCCTTCTTTGCCGCAGGATCAAAATAAATGGTCACATTCAGTGAATCCGGCACCTTCTTCACCGGCAAAGACACCGACATGCCCATGCGATGGGTGATATCGTTTACAATCCGGTTGGCATTGCTGACAATCGAGGCTGTAGCCCCTTCCGGGATGATAATACTGATCTTGTATCTTCCGTCATTAACAAGTTCTTTGGCACGTTCCGCAGTCACCGGCTTCCCTTCCAGGGAGTCAATGATGTTGAATTGACCGCCGCTGGCCAGCCCTTCTTTTACATAACGTCCCAGGCGGCCATGGTCATTATCTACCGTTAAGATATCGAACTTCACATCCTGGTAATCCTTGAACGGTGCATCCTGGATGAGTGCCATAACAGTAATCAACACCACTGGCATCACAAACAGGAGAATGATTCCTGTTTTATCACGCAATAGCAATTGCCACTCTTTCCTGATGGTTGCCAGTAATCTTAACATAGCTTTTCGCCCCTTATCAGTAGCTTTTTGAATTCGTTATAGTTAATCCCTGAGCGCATTCCCGGTAAAATGCAGGAATACGTCTTCCAGGTTATTACAGTCGGGATGCTGATGGATCAGCGTCAGGGGATTGCCCTGTACGATCATCCTGCCTTCGTCCATGATCACCACCTCTTCGCATAAAGACTGCGCCTCTTCCAGCAAGTGGGAAGTATAGAGGATGCTGGCGCCCTGGCGGTTATAATCGCGCAGGAACTGTAAAATCATGCTGCGCGACTGTACATCCACACCTGCGGTAGGTTCATCCAGCACCAGTAATTTGGGGTCATGCAGGATGGCTGCGATAATGTTGGCCCGTCGCTTCATACCGCCGGAATATTTATGAATCTCTTTATGTGCGCTTTTTTCCAGTCCGAACAACTCCAGGTAATGCATAATCTTTTCCTGCAGTGCCTTTCCCTTAAACCCATAGAGGTTACCGAAATAAGTAAGGTTTTCTACCGCCGACAGCTGCGGATATAGCGCTATCTGTTGGGGAACAATCCCGATAATATGTTTGATCGTTTCCCGGTGCGATGCCTGTTGCTTTAAGCCATGGATCTTTACTTCTCCGCTATCGCCCCTCACAATGCCGCATAAAATGGAGATGGTGGTAGTTTTACCTGCTCCGTTAGGTCCCAGCAAACCCGCAATCCTTCCCTCTCCAAACTGAAATGTAAGTCCTTTCAGTGTGGGCTCTGCGCTTCCCTTGTAGGTTTTATATAGCTCCTTAACAGATATGCCGGACATAATTCATTTGGATCTTTTAATTACAGTTTCACCTGCGCCAGCTTCTTAAAGAAAACTTCTTCTGAAGCGGCACATTCCAGTAACATATCACTGAGTTCTTTGTAAGAGACGTTATCAGCAGATCTGCTCTTACACACGCGCCCTGCCGCAAAAGCAAAGTTACGCCACAGGTCACCCGTTTTGGTGAGTTCTCCTGCCAGTTTACTCAGTTCATCTTTATTCAGCATTACCGCTGCTTCCTGTAAAAATGCGGCATACAGGAAACGGAAACCGGCGCCACCGGTACCTATTTCTTCCTGCATCCGGATAATATTTCCCAGGTACAATGTGGCTTTACGATCGCCAGGATTCTCTGCATAGTTGCGTACCCTTTTGGATAGAAAGCGGATGCCTTTTACCCCGAACATCGGAATAGGCACTTTCAGCATAAAGTGACAGGCCTGTTCAATCCCTGCTTTGATGGGCTTCTCAAACGACGCAGTAGGAGGTACATGTACCGGATAGTACATTTTTCCTTTCGGCGCCGGGAAGCCTTTTGCAAAACGGGCCTGGGTGAGGCTTTCCGGGTCAATAGTGGTAACAGTATCCATTACGGGATCGCTCACCAGGTATTGTCCGTCCTGTTTGCCGTAAACCACGAGGTTATGTGCATTGAAATGAAAACGGTAGGAAGCCGGAAAATAGGGCAGGTAGTATACACTGGATTGGAGTCCTACAGGAATACCCGCTTCAATGACTTTATCCAGTGCTGCCATTCCCTTTTCCGGTGTGGAAAACTTTTCAGATTCCATTCTCACACCCAGGCGTTTACAAACGCGCTGGAAAATAGCACCGGGCCATATGCGGTAGGTGGTGCCCGGCACGCCATTCACTTTTACAAAGGGCAGGTGACCGAAGAAAATGCCTGCACCAATACCAAAAGCCATGGGTTCACTGATCTGTAAACCATAATGTCCCAGCAGGTTTGATATTACACCACTTTCGCAATGTGCCGTTTGCTTGTGTTGGAAAAAAGAATTAGTCATAATATTATTTGTAGCAGCATTACAAATAACGGATTTGCGGGGAGATCATCGGATATCATCTACCCACAAATCCGTTATTGCTGATTCGTCATTCGTAATGCTATTTGATCTGCAGAAGATCTGTTAAACTCACTTTGAAGGCATCTGCATAGCGTTGCAGCAGCTTAGGGCTGAGCCCTTTGAATACACCGGGCTTCATATGCCGCTTTACCTGCCATTGGAACTTACCCACATAACTGGCCAGCAGCGGCAGGTCCATCAGGTTTTTCTCCATGTAATAAGCCACGGGACTTATTTCACCGGCTTCTACCCGGGCGCGTGCCTGTTTTACTCTTTCATTTACTTCTTCCCAGGCCTGGTCCAGTGCTATATTTTCCGGCTCCCAGCCTGCACTCTGCACCTGCACATAATTGCCGGAATTATCCACCGCGTACATAATCTGCTTGAATGTACCTTCATGCAGGTTATCACTATCCTGTGGTACTTCCTCTTTTTTCATGATAGCAGTTTTAGAAGTGACTACCTATACCACCGTGATGTGGGCATAAGCATATGAAAAACGTGCGCTTTCCGGCACCATCATCACCACTTTCTGTCCTTTCTTAAAGCGGCCGGAGTTCATCAGTTCTTCCAGCATCAGGTAAGGAGAAGCCGTACCTACGTTACCCACATTGGCTAAGTTCGTAAACCATTTTTCCAAAGGAATAGGTACGCCTAAGCGGGTAATTTCCTCATCGATCTTTAATCTGAAGAATTCAGAAGACAGGTGAGGCAGGAAGAAATCAATTTCATCCAGGTTGATGTTGTGACGCTCTACCAGCTCTTTCCACATCTGTGCTCCGGAAGGAACAATATTTTTGCCGAGTAAACGGGTATCTTGTTTAAAGGAGAATACGCTGTGCTGTGCCCATTCTTCCGGGGTCATATCAATCCATCCGGTGGTGGTTCCATCCGGCTGTTTGATAGCACCTGCATACATACAGGTTTCCAGCTCATTGGCGTAAGAGAGTATTTCTACCCAGTCTACCCGCAGCGATAAACCTTCTTCATTGGGTTTATCCTGGAAAAGGGCTGCACTCGCGCCATCAGATAACATCCAGCGGAGAAAATCCTTTTCAAAAGCGATGATGGGATTTTCATCCAGGCTTTTCAGGTTTTCTGCTTCCGGTTGAAACTTCTGTGCCAGCATCCAGGCGGAGAATTTCTCCGAGCCAGTACTTACAGCGTTGGAGGTATTGCCGCAACGGATAGACATCCAGGCATATTTAAACGCCTGCATACCTGCCGCGCAGGCGCCTGTAGCAGCGATCAGTTCTACCGGCTGACACTTCAGGATGCCATGTACCATGGCAGCATGATTAGGCAGCAGTTGATCCGGAGATGTAGTACCACAGGCCAGTAACTGTAATTTGCTGATTGGAAACTGCTCATCGAACAACTGGTTCACAGCCGTGGCTGTCATCTCTGCATTGGAATGCGTGGATTTCCCTTCCTTGTCCAAAGAGTAGTAACGCGTTTTGATTTTATTGTTACCAAGTATCTTCAAACGTGCACGGGAAGCCTTTCCATCTACCATGCCGAGAATGCTCTCCATTTCCTCATTTTCTACAGGCTTGTTTGGTAAAAATTTAGACAGCCTGGTAATATAAACTTCCTTCATCTGAATTATTATTCGTCTTTTAAGGCTACATGTAAAACCTGGTCAGAACCGCCTTGCCTTGCCAGCCGATTCACAGTGAAAAACATATTTTAATTTTATATACGTTGTATACAGACGTAAATATAGAATTCTAATTGGAATTACAAGTATCACGCCATTGGACAAAGATTGCATCGCGCATGCTTTGTACCTGCCTCTGACCTCTCTTGAGGTACAGTTGAGGTGGACTTGATCTGTATTAACGCAGGGCAATACCTTTATAATAATCCACTTCACGGCGCAGCTTGGCTTTTTTCAGGTTCAGCTGTATAATGGAAGTGATCAGGGAGATCGGTGTTAACACAAAAATGCCCACCAGCAGCAAACCCCGGTACATGGACACCCGTCCCTGACGGGAAGCGGCGCCCGGTCCACCTTTGGCGCTAATAAATTTGGCCCAGAATTTAAAGGCACGGTGTCCTTTTCCTTCCAAAACCACCAGGTTGGGGATCAATTCCACCGCATCCAGCTTCATCAGCTCCGGATGAAGGTCATCCCACTGTTTTTTCTGTAATGCTTCCGAGATAGGTCCGGCGAAACGACTGGAAGTAATGATCTCATTTTCCTGTACGCCGGCCTGTGGTAAAAAGCGGGTAGCTTCTTTCTTTCCTTTGAAAGCCCAGCGCAGAATGGTGATAACGGAAATCAGGTTAGGTGATTTATCTACCAGTACAATATTGCCTACCAGCGTAGCACCTGCGTTATGCAGGTAAGTCTTTACTTTTTCCTGTGCATTCAGCCACATATTACGGCTACCAACAAGGGTAAGCACCTTGTTTCCTTTCAGCAGTTGTTTTCCGCTTTCACTCTGCAGGAAAGCGGCAACAGGCTGTGAAGGAGACAGGAACCAGGGCTGATAAGCCAGTATAACCAGGTCGAAATGTGCATTCATGTCCACTTTCAATGGCTGTATACCGCGCGGCGTTGCCTGGATAGTTTCCGGCATGGTATCGTAAAATTCCTGTTTTCCCCATGGAAAAGGAAACGGCGTTACGGGTACCAGTTGCTCAAAAGTTATATCTGCCTTGCCTTCCAACGGAGCCAGCACATGATCAATAATCCTTTTCAATTGCCCTGTCTGGGTATAATATACCACCAGGATCTTCGGTCTTTCGTTCATAAAAGGAATAGGAGTTCAACAATTCAAAACGTAAATCAACAATTCAAATGGTAAAATCTACAATTCAAGCCGTAAACATACAAAAAAACAGCAATGATTCATGTGATTTAATGATAATTTGACGCGAAATGTTGATGGATCGGGGTATTACAAAAGGGGTAAAGGCTTGTGCCCCAGCCAGGTACAGCATCAGCGGGTTAATGTAGCGAATGCTGTACCTGGACTCAAGGACTTGAATATGTTTTCTTCAAAACAACACTATAAACTCCTTAACACCCTCAAATATGATATTGAAAATGTTAAAAATTTGTAAATGTTAGCGCTTATTTTTTACGAATAGTGCCTGAACCCGCTACAGAAGAGGATATTTGGGGACTACCCTTATAATTTACATTACCGGAACCGGCAATTTTTGCATCTAATTTTACGCTGGCATAAACATCGGCATCGCCGCTGCCGGAAATATTAACAGATGCATTCTCTGCCAGTAATTCATCTCCATCAAAGTTGCCACTACCGGCAATACTCAGCTTTACATCCTTGGTTTCCCCTTCCAGCTTCATATTTCCAGAGCCTGCAATGGAGGCCTTTACCGATGGTGCATTGATATTTCCTTTCAGGTTACCGGAACCGGACAGGCTGAATTTTGCATCTGAACGGGTATTGAACTTACCATCCAGCTTCAGGTCCCCGGAACCAGCCAGACTGGCTTCGTCTATTTCCGGTGTTGTGAGATATACATTTAACTCTTTATGACTTCTGATAGAAACACCCTTTTTAAAAGTCACCACCAGGCGGTCGTCTTCCTGTCTCAGCTCAATCAGCGGGGCGATATTGTCTTCCGCCTCAATCACCGCCGCTTTAGCCGGCCCCTGAGACAGGTATACATTCATACTGCCCAGCACCTTTAATTTATGAAAAGCGGGAACCTGTCTGTCTTCCTTGATAACGTGACCATTTCCTTCTACACGGTTTTGTCCGGTGACGTCGCAGGAAAAGAGGAGTGTTGAAGCTGAAAAGGCCACTATGGCCTGACATAGGAGCGATTTTGTTGATGTCATGGGTTTGGATTAAGGGAGAAAGGTACACCAGATTTCCGAATTTTGAATTTCCAAATCCGAAATTCGTAGAAGGACTTTATCTTTGCACCACCATGACAGAAAAGATACTCATCCTCGATTTCGGTTCACAGTATACACAGCTGATAGCACGCAGCATCCGTGAACTGAATGTTTATTGCGAAATCAAACCTTGTCTTCAGCCCATTGCCTGGGATGAAACTATCAAAGGTGTTATATTATCAGGCAGTCCTTTTTCGGTGAATGACGAAAATGCGCCTATCATTGACATTGCAGCCATTGCTGCAAAAGTGCCCGTTCTCGGCATCTGCTACGGCGCTCAGATGATGGCCAAAGTTTTTGGCGGCGAAGTAGCCAAGAGCAACCTCCGCGAATATGGCCGCGCCTTTATGGAGCACAATGACAAAGAGGAAAAATTACTATATGATATCTCTGCAAAAAGCCAGGTATGGATGAGCCACGCAGATAGCATTAAACGTATTCCTGAAGGTTTCGACATCATTGCCACTACAGAAAATATCCCTGTAGCCGCATTTAAAAATACGACACTGGCAGCCAACCCGATGTTCGGCTTACAGTTCCACCCGGAAGTAACACACTCCCTGGAAGGTAAACTCATCCTGCGCAACTTCCTCCTGCACATCTGTAATTGCAGCCAGGACTGGACACCAGCTGCTTTTGTTCACGAAACAGTGGAAAAAATCAAAGCGCAGGTGGGCGATAAAAGAGTGGTAATGGCCCTCAGCGGTGGCGTTGATTCTACTGTAGCAGCGGAACTGATCCACAAAGCCATCGGCAAAAACCTGTTCTGCATATTCGTAGACAACGGCTTGCTGAGAAAAGACGAATTTGAAACCGTACTGGAATCCTATAAACACATGGGACTGAACGTAAAAGGGATCAATGCAAAAGATCTCTTCTACGGCAAGCTGAAAGATGTTTCCGATCCGGAACAAAAACGCAAAATCATTGGCGGCCTGTTCATCGATGTATTCCAGCAGGAAGCCACCCATCTCACCGATATCTCTTTCCTGGGTCAGGGTACCATTTACCCCGATGTAATTGAATCCGTTTCTGTGAACGGCCCTTCTGTTACCATCAAATCGCACCACAACGTAGGCGGGTTACCGGAAAAGATGAATATGCAGCTGGTAGAACCACTGCGCTTCCTCTTCAAAGACGAAGTACGCCGTGTAGGCCGTGAAATCGGTATCAGCGACATCTTCCTGGGCCGTCATCCTTTCCCCGGTCCTGGTCTGGCGATCCGTATCCTCGGCGCTATCACCCCGGAAAAAGTGAACATGCTGCAGGAAGCGGATCATGTATATGTAGAAGGACTGAAAGAAGCCGGCCTGTACGACAAAGTATGGCAGGCGGGCACCATCCTGCTGCCGGTACAGAGCGTAGGCGTAATGGGCGACGAACGTACCTACGAATTTACAGTGGCTTTACGCGCAGTAACTTCCGTAGATGGTATGACTGCCGATTGGGCGCATCTGCCTTATGAATTCCTCGCTAAAATGTCTAACGACATCATTAACAAGGTAAAAGGTATCAACCGCGTAGTATACGATATCAGCTCCAAGCCTCCTGCTACGATTGAGTGGGAATAAAAAGAGCCAAAAAATACTGAGCTATAGTTACGGAGTTGTGGATAGACAGATAATTTCTTCTATCCATAACTCCGTAATGCTTTATTTCACATTCCCCGGAATGATTTTTGTAAATTAGCGCCAATTATGAACCATATAGTTTCTTTTAAACACCTGTTATCCGGATTGGCCTTATTGGTGTTGATCAGCGCCTGCTCATCTTCCCGAAGAAGTACCAGTAAGGTAGACGGTCCACCGCCTTCTTTGAGCAAACCCTCACCGGCTAAAAAACCGGAGGAAAATAAAAAAGAAGCCGCCAAAGCACCTTTTAATGTACCTGCATTTGGCAAGGAAGTAAAAAAAGCTTCCTATAACATCGCTTTCTTTGCTCCTTTATATCTCGACTCCGTTTTTGCCAACAGCAACGATATTCCCGGCCGCACCATGCCCCGGTATGTGCTCCCCGGACTTGAATTCTACGAAGGTGCACAACTGGCGCTCGATACACTGCAACAACAGGGATATAACCTGAAAGTGACCGTGTACGACAGCAAAGCCAGGCAAAGCGTAGGATCACTCATCCGCAGCAAGGCGCTCGACAATACAGACCTGATCCTCGGTTCTGTGAGCAACCCTGAACTGAAGGAACTCAGCGATTTCGCCAAAAACAAAGAAATTAATTTCGTGTCCGGTACCTTCCCTAACGATGGCGGTATCAGCGACAATCCCTTCCTTTACATCTCCAACAGCACCCTGAAAACGCATTGCGAAGCCCTGCAGAATTATGTACAAGATGCCTTCGCTACCAAAAATATTGTGCTGTTCCGTAGGAACACTGCCTTTGAAACAAGACTGGCAGCGGATTTCAAAGCCTCCTATGACAAACTGGAGAACACAAAGAAATCCCGTATCCGGGAAGTAGTATGGAGTGATGCCACTACCCCGGAAGAGATCTCCAAATACCTGCTGGCAGACCGTACCAACGTGATCCTGGTAACGGCCCTCGACGAAGCGGGCGCCAAAAACCTCCTGCGCAAGCTGAGCGTTTCTGCCGCTACCTATCCCCTGCAGATTTTTGGAATGCCAACCTGGGATGTGATCAAGCTGAAAGAACCCGAGTTTAAAGGACTACAGGTGTATTACTCCTCTCCTTACTACAACGACAAAACAGACAGCTATAGCCGTTATATTGCTGATTATTTCCGTAAAACATACAAAGCTCGTCCGTCTGATATGGCCTATAAAGGTTTTGACCTGACCTACTACTTTGTAAAACTGCTTTATACCAATGGTGTATACTTCAATGGTATGGTGGCGGAATCCCCCAAAGTGATCACCAACTATAACTTCCTGCCGGTGTACCTGAAAGACGGCGAAAACACACCTTCCTACTTTGAAAATAAGAATATCTACATCATCCAGAAGGGCGATAGCGTAGATATCAGAATGAATAAATAGGCGCACCGCCACTCATATTGCATCGTGCCGCGACGGTTGTCGTGGCACGATTTTTTTTGCGTATATTCCTTATATGAATGTGCTGCAATTTACTGACAACGGCATTTACTGTCCTGCAGGCGATTTCTACATCGATCCCTGGAAACCCGTGAAGCGAGCGGTCATCACACATGCCCATTCTGACCATGCCCGTTGGGGAAATCAATACTACTTATGTGAAAATGCCAGCGTTCCCTTGCTGCGGTTACGGCTCGGCAACGACATCCAGGTACAGGGCATTCCTTATGGGGAAACTATCTATTTTAACAGTGTGAAAGTATCGTTGCATCCGGCCGGTCATATTATAGGATCTGCGCAAGTCAGGGTGGAACAGGACGGTGAAGTATGGGTAGCCAGCGGTGATTACAAACTGGAGAACGATGGCTTATCTGCGCCGTTTGAACCTGTGCGCTGTCATACTTTTATTACCGAATCTACTTTTGGTTTACCCATTTACCGCTGGGCGCCGCAGCAACAGATCTTTGACGGCATCACCCAATGGATATACGAAAACCAGCAGGCCGGCAAAGCAAGTGTATTACTGGCTTACAGCCTTGGTAAAGCACAACGGTTACTCTATCATTTAAAAGATAAAGTGGATCATTTCCTGGCACATGGCGCTATTGCCATTCCACATGAAGTATTGCTACAGGAAGGCTGGCCGCTGCCGCCCATAGAAAGAATTACGCCGGATACGCCTAAAACAGCTTTTAAAAATGCCGTGATTATTGCGCCGCCTTCGGCAGAAGATAATGCGTGGATGCGCAGGTTCCAGCCGTATTCGCTGGGCGTGTGCAGTGGCTGGATGCAGGTACGTGGTAACATGCGCCGGCGCAATGCAGATGCCGGGTTTGTATTATCGGATCATGCCGACTGGGCAGGCCTGCTGGAAGCAGTAGCCGCCACCGGTGCAGAGCAGGTATACGCCACACATGGCTTCAGCAGCGTGTTTGCCCGGTATCTTACAGAAAAGGGCATTGCAGCAAAAGAGGTCACTACTTCTTACGGAGACGAGGACATTATTACTAACCCTGAATCTTAAGCCGTGCAACAATTCGCTGAACTGGTACAATTATTAAGCAACAGCACCAAAACCAACGAAAAGCTGGAGGCGCTGAGCCAGTACTTTGCCACCGCACCGGATAAGGATAAAACATGGGTACTGGCTTTGTTTTCCGGCCGGCGTCCCAAACGTACGGTGAACAGCACACAGCTGAAAACCTGGTGCATGCAGGTTACCGGGATGTCTGACTGGCTGTTTGAAGAATGTTATCATACCGTTGGTGATCTTGCAGAAACCATTGCGCTGCTGCTCCCTCCACGCACTACACCTGTAGCTGCACCATTGCATTACTGGCTGGAACAGCTACAGCAGCTGGAAAAGGCGCCTGAAGAAACGAAACAGGCCTTTATCCTCCAGGCCTGGGATGCGCTCGACGGCGGAGAAAGGTTTGTGTTTAATAAGCTCATCACCGGCGGCTTCCGTATTGGTGTATCTCAGAAGATGATGGTAAACGCACTGGCAAAAACCTACCAGATTGTACCTGCTACGCTGTCTCATATGATCAGCGGCAACTGGGATCCGCATAATGTTACCATTGAAGAATTGTTGCACCAGCATACTACCGGCGCCGATGCATCACGCCCATATCCGTTTTACCTGGCTTACGCGCTGGAAGGCCTGCCGGAAACACTGGGCTCAGAGAAAGACTGGCAGGCGGAATGGAAATGGGACGGGATCCGTGGACAAATTATCAAACGCGAAGGACAGCTATTTGTATGGTCGCGGGGAGAAGAACTGATCACGGATAAATTCCCTGAGTTTACTTCATTAAATACTGCATTGCCGGATGGCGCTGTGCTGGATGGAGAGATCCTCACTTTTACCAATGGGCTTCCGCTTCCTTTTCAAACCCTGCAAACCCGGATAGGCC
Organism: Chitinophaga arvensicola; assembly: GCF_900110835.1. Taxonomy (GTDB): domain Bacteria; phylum Bacteroidota; class Bacteroidia; order Chitinophagales; family Chitinophagaceae; genus Chitinophaga; species Chitinophaga arvensicola. The sequence goes on along the minus strand of NZ_FOJG01000001.1, from coordinate 2,043,703 downwards.
GTAAAAATGTAACACGCAAACAGCTACAGGAAGCACCGGTTATTTTTCTTGCTTATGATCTGCTGGAATGGGAAGGCGCAGATATCCGGGAGAAGCCGTTGGCGGAACGCCGTGCGCTGCTGGAATCACTGGTACAAAGTACCGGATTGCCGGTATTGCAATTATCGCCTGAAATTATGTTCGACAGCTGGGAACAGTTGACCGGCTTACGTTTGCAATCGCGCGATAAAGGCAGCGAAGGCCTGATGCTCAAAAAAAGAAACGCCGCCTACCAGGTGGGCCGTAAACGGGGCGATTGGTGGAAGTGGAAAATAGATCCGCTCACCATCGATGCTGTGATGATTTATGCGCAAAAAGGGCATGGCCGGCGCTCCAACTTATACACCGATTATACTTTTGCTGTGAAAGACGGCGAAAAGCTGGTACCCTTTACCAAAGCCTATTCCGGGCTAACCGATAAAGAAATAGCCGAAGTAGATAACTGGATAAAACGGCATTCGCTGGAAAAATTCGGGCCGGTACGAACGGTAGAACCACAACTGGTGTTTGAAATAGCCTTCGAGGGTATTGCCGCATCGAACCGTCATAAATCCGGTGTGGCGCTGCGTTTCCCGCGTATTAACCGGTGGCGGAAAGATAAACCGGTAGCAGAAATCAATACCATCGAAGACCTGAAAGAATTATTACGGGTGAATGGACAACAAGGCAATAGCTGATACCTCCTACCGCATTAAGCTACCGCCACATCTGCCGGCTGACTTCTCCGGTAGAACACTACCAGTTGTATTATAGCCGCCAGGGCTAACACGGCCAGCATACCAAGGCCCGCCCCATATCCGCTCCAGCCTTTAGTTTCTGACAGTTGCATCACCAGTCCGACCAACGACAATCCAAGTCCGCCACCCATGGAATTAGCGGTGCCATTGATCCCGGAAGCGAGCCCCTGTTGCTGTTCCGGCACCGATTGTACTGCCAGGATTGTTACACATGGAAAAGTGATCGCCATTCCAAATGAATTGATACAACACACCGCGCAAAGTATAAAGAGGAAGGTGTAAGAAGAAAAATAACTGGCGATAAAAAACAGGATACCCGCCAGCATAAAAGCATTGCCCAACATCCCCGTTCTGATAACACCAAGCTTTTGAAATAAATGAGGTAATACAAATTTTGAAATAATACCCGACAGGATGCTGAAAGGGAATAACAGCAATCCGGCCCGGGAAGCACTGAAATGGAGATCCTCCTGCAGATAGATGGTCAACATAAAAATATAGCTCAGGAAAACACCGCCAAGCAGGATGGCGCCTATGTTTCCGGTGATCACACCATGCAGGCGGAACAAACGGAAATCAACTAACGGAGACGAATGTACGCGCTCGCGCCGGATAAAGAACACACCGGCCACCAGGAATAGTATCAGCCATAATCCATATGCCGTATAATGTTGGGCTATATTACCAAGATCGTGGATCAGCCAGGCAGCCAGCATCATCAGGCCGGTAATGAGCAACGCGCTTACAATATTATTCACCGGTTTGGTTACTGCTTTCTCATCTCCCGGAATATAAATAACAGCTAACAAAACCGCCACACTTATTACCGGTACATTGATAAAGAATACCCACTGCCAGCCGAGGTAATTGCTGATCAATCCTCCTATGGCCAGTCCTGTAGCAAAGCCAATGCCTGCGGTAGCTCCAAAGATGCCAAAGGCACGGTTCCTTTCTGCCGGTACTGTAAAAGTATTGGTGATAATGGCCATGGCAGCGGGAATAGCCATCGCTACGCCAACGCCCTGTAAAGCACGGCATAAGAGCAGCCAGGTAAAGGTGAGGGAAAAACCGGCAGCCAGGGATGCCAATACAAAGCAGCAGGCGCCGGCCACAAATACCTTTTTCTTCCCGATGGAATCTGCGAGGCGGCCGCCCAGTAATACGAGCCCGGCATAACATAAAACATACACGGTTTGCACCCATTGAATAGCATCCGTACCAAAATGAAAAAATGATTCCATTTGCGGAATTGCCATGTTAAGCACCGATACATCCAGTGCTTCAAAGAAGATCGCCATACAGGCTACGGTTAAAATTATTCGTTCCTTTTTCACGGTACAAACTTATAAAATCATTCCAAGCAGAATTTATTTCCAAAAAATTCAGAACAAATACCCGGAATAACCACAAAAAATAGATATTTGTTCCAAACACCAAAACCCATGATCACCAAAAAAGAAAATCATACGGATGCTGCCGTGAACCTGGATGAAAAAGACCTCGGGATCCTGAAATTATTACAGCAGGATGCGAAAATGACAATCCGCGATATTGCCGGGCAGCTGAACCTAAGCACCACTCCCGTGTATGAGCGGATCCGGAAAATGGAACAGGCAGGTGTGATTAAACAATATGCCGCTATCGTGGATCCCCGGAAAATCAATAAAAGTCTCACCGTTTTGTGTTACATCACACTGAAGGAACACAATAAAAAATGTGGTAAAAAGTTCATCCAGGAGATCCTCCATTTTACAGAAGTAACGGAATGCCTAAATATTTCCGGTGAATTTGATTTTATGATTAAGGTACAAGTAAAGGATATGGATGAATACCGTGAATTTTATGTAAATAAACTGGGGGAGATGGACAATCTAAGCCATACACAAAGTATATTTGTGATCTCCGTGATTAAAACTACGCACCAGGTAGTATTTTAGGCGGGATGCTGATTTATCTTTAAACGTTTTCCAGTACCTATGTCCAGACTATACACATTATTGTGTGCAGCTTGCTTTTTTGTTTTGATGACCAACGCCAGCGCTCAATCACGGCTATTTTCGCATGCCATAGGAGGGGGATTATATTCAGGTCATAATTACTTTGGTGGCGCATTGGTGTATTCGCCCCGTTTGAATTACTATCATTTTTCCGACAAATCTACCCTGTCATTGGGCACTCAGATTGGTCTGGGTACTTCTATCAAGGACAATTACAACAGCAATACCGGTGGTAATTCAACCAGTATTTTCATGATCAATGTACCTGTTCTACTTGCCTGGAATTACGGGAATGCTGCCAACAACAACGCCTATACGAATTGGGGCTTTTTTGCAGCCGCAGGTTATGGTTTTCAGAATGCCAGTCGCGGCGTGGAATACATAGATGACGAAGAAGTAACCACGAACCAGGTCCACGTATCTGGCATGGCCATCAGCACAGGTCTCCGGTTTCCTGTGGCTAACAGTTCCTTCGGTCTCCGGTTCAGTTATCTGTTTAACAACAACCACTTTAATCCTGATATTCATGGCATCGCCAGTTTTGGTATCGACTACAACATAGGTGTGAGGATCAGACGCACTAGATAAAAATGTTTAAAATATGGCATTTGTTTATTTTCGTTTCATGTAACCTGTTATCGGTTTTGTCCGTTTCATTTACATGAAATATCTCTACCTCACCCTGATAGTATGCCTACATACTACCCTTACTGTTACCGCCCAGAAAATGTCTTTTCAATCCGCTGTTGGTACCGGCTATTTTAGTGGCTATCACCACAGTGCCCTGGGATTCACTTATGAGCCCAGGTTCAATTTTCATCAGTTTTCTGAAAAGTCTGCTTTGTCGCTAACCGGTAGCTGGACTATGGGCCCTTCCATTAACGACGACTACCGCACCCAGCAGCCAAAGTACCGTGAATTGCTTTCCTTTCCCTGGATGATGGATGCTGTTGCTGCTATCAACTACAGCTACGGCAACGCTGCTACCCCTAAAAGCTATCAACATTTTGGATATACACTGGGTATCGGTTACGGATCTCATCGGGCCGTGCGGAAAACAGATCCGTTACCCGGCCAGGATAGTCTTTACTTACAGGCGCACGGACTGGTCCTCCATGCGCTGTTCAATTTTCCGGTGGGAAATTCTTCCTGGAGTCTCAAGCCATCCTACATGTTCAATTTCGGCCGGCTCAATAAAGATGTGAAAGGTATTTTCGGGATGTCGTTGCTCTACAATATCGGTGTCCATGTCAATGTTCCGAAAGAACCACCACCCTTCCGGCATAGCAAACAATACTACAAGGATCTTAACCAGGAAGCACGGAAGAGAAAGTGGGAACAGTACCAGGAAAGACGGAATAAAAGAAAGGGGATACCAGCTGATAGCACCCTGTAAAATATTTTAAATACTATATTCCTCAAAAGGCTCGTTGCCCAAACTATCTTATTCGTATGAAGTATCTCTATCTGACGCTCGTTGTTTGCCTGCATACTTCCCTGATTGCCAGCGCCCAGCAACAATCTTTCCAGAGCGCTGTTGGTCTTGGTGGCATAGGTGCTTACCGTCACAGTGCATTCGCCTTTACCTTTGAACCCAGGTTCAATTTCTATACGTTTTCCCCGCATGAAAGTCTTTCTATCGGCGCCTGCATGGCTATGGGCCCCTGTGGACAATGGGATTACCGCGAAAGCAAATTTGTTGACCGGCGCGGCCCAATGAAAATAAGCTGGATGATGAACATTCCCGTAACGGTAAATTATACTTTTGGCAATGCTGCCACCCCTGGCAGCCGGAGATACATGGGCTATTCCGCCGGGGTTGGGTATGGCACACATAATGCCTCCCGTGTAACAGATTATGCTCCCGGCTTAGACAGCGCCGAGTTGCACGCCCACGGCCTTGTGCTCGATGGCCGCATTAATTTTCCCATTGGCAATTCTTCCTGGAGCCTTCATTCTTCCTATATGTTTAATTTCAGCAACAATAACCCCGATGTAAAAGGTATTTTCACCATGGCCTTACTTTACAACATCGGCGTACCTATTTATGGTCCGCATCCACCAAAACATTTTAAGCATAGCAAAGAATATTATCGCAACCTGAAGCAGGAAGAGCGAAAAAGAAAATGGGAACAATACCAGGAAAGACGGAATAAAAAGAAAAGCACACCTACGGCGCTACCGGTGTCATGAGGTCAAAGCCTGCATGAAAATCGAGTACCCCGGCGGCTGATTCTCCCGGATCAAAAACAACAACCATGGAACAAACCGGCTTTTTACTCCGTGAATTAACGGTTTCAAAAGCTATCCCCTGTTTAGTATCCTGGAAGACTACTATTTTCCTGGCTTTGTTGGCAGATTCGTATGCCTGTACCCGTTGGATATCCGGATAAGCCTTTTTTATAGTTGCGATCGTACTTCCGGGTCCTACCCCTTTGGCTGTTCTGAATTTAGGAGAATTGACCCTGATCTGTTTCACATACTGGGTATCCTGCGTACGCATCGCGGTGAATACCGCCAGCATGTGTGAAGAATCTATGCGCTTATCCTTTTTACGGCTATACCAGATCCGCCAGGCTTTCATCATAGCAGCATCTCCGCCATCCGGTTTTCCTAACACCGCGAGGCTTTGCGCCGGCGATTCCAGTTTGATCTGCCCGATGGATTTTCCAGGTACAATGAGCCAGGCATTTTGCTGTGCACTTGCCAGGGAAGTACCCGTTATCAATATCAAGAAAACTATAAGTAAACGCATCGTATCAGGTTTTAAGACGGTATTCCAAAAATACTGCCACTAACACTAACATTTCAAACATATAAAAGTTAAAAAGATGCGAAAATGAATCTATAAGGATTTCCTTAACATTTGGGCGTATAAATTTACTTCGTAAGACCTATTGTAGCAACATAAAAACTGTAACATTTCACACTAACTTTTTACGCATGAAAACAACGCTATTATTTACGCCTCCCTTTACAGCAGGGGCACTGGCATAGCCCGGCTTTTCCCCATTGTTCTATTCCCCTTCCGGTTGGCACCGCAAGGGGAATACCCTTTTACGGATGTTACAAATGCTGTAACTTTACACTCATGTTACTCAAATTCCCCATAGATCAGGACGGACAGCATATATTGAAATCCGGCAATACGCATTTCGCTATGCTGAAACAGCGCAATAAGGCGGATAAACGTACCCTGTTTCTGAAAGAGAATGTGATGATATTTGTGTTGTCGGGGTACAAGCTGTTGCACTTCGATGGTGGTACCGTAAAAGTAGAAGCAGGCTCCCTGCTACTGATGAAGCGGGGCTTTTATATCATGTCTGACTTTGTGGAAGATGGCCTGCAGTTTAAAAGTCTGTTGTTATATTTTTCAGATGAACAACTGCGCAGGTTCCTTCATAAATTCAATTATACCACGCCTGTACAAGGCGCTACAGCTGATTATCTCACCCTGCCTATTACCCCGTTGCTGGAAGCTTTCCGGGAGCAATATCTTTCTTACTTTTCGCAGGAACCGGTTAACCTGGGGGCTTTACTGTCTGTAAAATTGTATGAAGTATTTCTTTTACTGCTGGCCAGTCCGCAACGTAATACCGTACTCGCTTTCCTGCAACAGATAGTATATGCGCAGCCACAGGACATTGCTTTCATTGTAAAACAACATTTATTCCAGCCGCTGACGCTGGCAGAAATGGCCAAATTATCCGGACGCAGCCTGGCATCATTCAAGCGCGATTTTCAACAGCAATACCAGTCGTCACCCCGCCGCTGGATCAACGAACAACGGCTATCCTACGCACGCACATTACTGGAAACCACTTCGCAGCAAGTAGCGGAAATAGCCATGAACTGCGGGTTTGAGAGCAGTTCCCATTTTATCCGCATCTTTAAACAGACCTATGGCATCACGCCCAGCCATATCAGAGCCAAAAAAGCAATTATCTGAGCTTTTCCCGTTACTGGCGGCAACTATTCCCTGGTAATTTTGTAGTCATAAAAAAGAATGACATGCAAACACTATCAGAAAAAAACAAAGCCGTAGTAAGACGATTCAATGAAGAATTTTTGGTAAAAAAAGATCTGACCGCCTTTGAGGAAATTGTAGCCCCCGATTTTATTAATCACACTGCACCAAATGGCAATGGCGATCGTATTGCTACCCGTGATTTTATTCTGCAGTTATTACATCCGGCTATGCCGGATCTTCAATTGGAAATTTTTGATATGATAGCGGAAGATGATAAAGTAGTAACCCATAAGGCCTTTACAGGCACGCTCAGCGGACCTTTCATGGGACATGCCGCCACCGGTAAAAAAGCAACCTTGCGGATCATTGATATTGTACAGCTGAAAGACGGCCTTTACAAAGCCCACTGGTCTATCCGTGAAATGATCACCTTATAGTTATTTGCTGAAATATGCTTATTTTAAGCGTATGAACCGCAAGCACTTTTTGTCTGCTCTTGTTGCCACCGGTGCAGGATTACCTGCACTGCAAACGCTGGCTGGCATTGGATTACCTATTCCTTCAGATAAGAAGGAGCCACTCGTTCCTCCTTATCTGAAGCCCGGTGATATTATCGGTATCACCTGCCCCGCAGGATATATCAGCAGAGATGAAATACAACCCGCTATCCGTATAATGGAAAGCTGGGGATTTAATATTCGTATAGGCAAAACCGTTGGCGACCGCGACTATAGCTTTGGCGGCACAGATGCAGAAAGATTGGCAGACCTGCAAGCGATGCTGAATGATGAAGACATTAAGGCCATTATGTGCGGACGCGGCGGATATGGCACTGCCAGGATTGTGGATAAACTTGATTTCTCCCGCTTTCAACGCAAACCCAAATGGGTGATTGGTTTCAGCGATGCAACGGTCTTGCATTGTCATATCAGCAGGCACTTCGGCATTGCTTCCCTGCACTCCAAAATGTGCAACAGCTTCCCCGACGATTTCCGCAAAGCAGAGCCTATTGTACAGGACACCATCATGTCCGTCTACCAGGCGCTCACCGGCAAAAAAATGCAATACAGCACACAACCCGATACGCGCAACCGAAAAGGGAAAGCAAGGGGTGTACTCACCGGCGGCAATCTGTCGATCATTCAGAGTATGTCCGGTACCGATTCCGAAATTGACACCAACGGAAAGATCCTGTTCCTCGAAGAGGTAGGGGAATATCCGTATAGCCTCGACCGTATGCTGGGCACCCTGCAGCGTTCGCACAAACTGGATAACCTCGCAGGCCTCATCATTGGTGGCTTTAACCGCATCAAACCGGATGATCCCGGCGAAGAATTTGGCCGTACCGTATACGATATGGTAATGGAAAAAGTGAAAGAATTCAGCTACCCGGTATGTTTCAATTTTCCCGTAGGACATCAGAAAAATAATTATGCCCTGAAATGCGGCATGATGCACTCCCTGTATGTAGGCGATGACGCTGTGACCCTGAAAGAATAATTACTTCACAAAGAAGGTGATGATAAACAGCACCGCCAGTATATACATCACCGGACTGATACGTTTATACTGGCCAGTGAGTACCTTCAGCAGCACATAAGACAACATACCAAACACAATTCCTTCTGCAATGCTGTAGCTGTAAGGCATCATCACAATGGCCAGGAAAGCGGGGATGGCTTCTGTAACATCGTTGAAATCAATTTTCGTAACAGCTCCCATCATGAGCATACCTACTATGATCAAAGCCGGCGCTGTAGCGGCCTGGGGAATCATGGCAAATACGGGTGCAAAAAAGAGGGACAACAAAAACATGATGGCTACCGTGAAGGAGGTTAAACCGGTTTTACCACCGGCGGCAATACCACTGGCGCTTTCCACATAAGCGGTGACCACACTGGTACCTAATAAACCTGCAGCAGTAGTACCAATAGCATCGGCCATCAGCGCCTGCTTTGCGCGGGGAATACGGCCGTTTTCATCCAGCAGACCGGCTTTATTACACAGACCAATCAGCGTACCTACCGTATCAAACAGGTTCACCATCAGCAGCGTGAAAAGGATCATCACCATGTCCATGGTGAATATTTTATTGAACTCCAGTTTAAACGCAATCGGCGCCAGCGAAGGCGGTAAACTCACCAGGTGCCCATTTTCCGGGAAATGAGTAATGCCGAGTGGAATCCCCACTACCGTAGCCGCCAGGATACCTATCAGCAAGGCCGCGTTTACATTTTTATACATGAGCACGGCACTTATAATCAGCCCGATCAGCGCAATCAAAGGCCCGATACTCGTCACATCTCCCATTTTCAGGATAACCCCATCGAGTTTTCCATCACCTACATGATGCATCCCTGTTTCAATAATGCCCGCATTGGCCATACCTATCAACGCGATCAATAACCCGATCCCCACCGAAATCGCATGTTTCAGATTCTCCGGAATACTGTTGATAATGGCCTCCCGGATCCTGAACATCGATAGAATAATGAAGATGATCCCTTCCAGGAATACAGCCGTGAGCGCAAACTGCCAGCTATAACCCATGGACGACACAATGGTATAGGCAAAAAAAGCATTGAGTCCCATACCCGGCGCCACGCCGATGGGTAATCTTGCATATAATGCCATTACCAGCGTACCAATGGCGGCTGCCAGGGCGGTAGCGGTGATCAGGGCGTTAAAGTCCATGCCGGTGCGGGACAGGATACTGGGATTCACCGCCAGGATATACGCCATGGTGGAAAAGGTAGTTAACCCTGCCAGTACTTCTTTCTTTACTGTAGTCTGATGTTCGGAGAGCCGGAAAAATTTTGCGAGCATGCTGCAAAAATAAGCGTTTCACGATTTATCATTTTGTCCTAATTTCATTCTATGCAACAACGTTCGGGTGGATGGAAAGTGATTACTACATGGTTGGGCGAAAAAGAGCTGAAGCCCTTTAAATTCCAGGAAGATGCCTGGAAGGCTTATCTGCAGGATAAATCAGGGATTGTGAATGCACCTACCGGCTTCGGGAAAACCTTCTCATTGTTTCTCGGAGCCGTTATCGCATGGATAGATGCGCATCCGAAAGACTATACCCAAAAAACAAAAAACGGTTTACAGCTATTATGGGTCACGCCTTTGCGGGCATTGGCCAAAGACCTGGGCAGGGCCATGGAAAGCGCTTTGCAGGAACTGAATGTTCCCTGGCAGGTAGGTATCCGCAGTGGTGATACGCCCGTGGCTACTCGGGCCGCCCAGAAAAAACAGATGCCGGAAGTATTGATCATCACACCGGAAAGCCTGCACCTGCTGCTGGCGCAGAAGGAATATCCTGTTTTGTTCAAACATCTGCAAACAGTAGTAGTAGACGAGTGGCATGAGCTGATAGGCAGCAAACGTGGCGTGATGGTGGAACTCGGTCTGAGCCGGTTGAGAGGATTGCGTAAAGAGAAACTGAAAGTATGGGGCATTTCCGCTACCATCGGCAATCTTGATGAAGCCATGGAAGTGTTGCTAGGGCCTTACCATTCCAATGGCCTGATTATCCGGGCCAAACTGAAAAAAAATATCGCGCTTAAAAGTGTGATTCCTCACGAGATAGAAAACTATCCCTGGGCCGGGCACCTGGGTATTAAAATGCTGCCGCAGGCATTGCCCATTATCCACGACAGCCAGACTACACTGATCTTTACCAATACCCGTTCCCAGTCAGAATTATGGTACCAGGCCCTGCTGCGGGAAGACCCCATGCTGGCAGGCGCCCTGGCATTACACCACGGCTCCATTGACATGGAGCTTCGTATATGGGTGGAAGAGGCCCTGCACAATGGTATCCTGAAAGCGGTGGTATGCACGGCAAGTCTTGATCTGGGCGTGGATTTCCGGCCGGTAGACAGTGTGATCCAGGTGGGCAGCCCGAAAGGCGTGGCGCGTTTCCTCCAAAGGGCCGGACGTAGCGGTCACCAACCAGGCGCTATCAGCAAGATCTTCTTTTTGCCCACCCATGCGCTGGAACTGGTAGAAGCTGCCGCGTTGAAAGCAGCGATGGAGCAGGATCTGATAGAGAGCCGCATGCCGGTGTTACTCGCCTATGATGTGTTGCTGCAATACCTCATGACACTGGCCGTATCGGATGGATTCTATGGCGCAGAGATCTGGGAAGAAGTAAGTCATACCTTCTGCTATCAGCATATTACGGAAGATGACTGGCAATGGCTCCTCTCCTTCCTCACCACCGGAGGCGATGCCCTTGGCAGCTATGATGAATTCAAAAAAGTAGAGCGGGAAGGCGATTTCTATATCTGCCGCAGCCGGATGATGGCTATGCGCCACCGCTTGCATATAGGCACCATCGTGAGTGACGCCATGCTGAAAGTAAAGTTCATGAGTGGCGGTTATATCGGCGTCATTGAAGAAAGTTTTATTTCCCGGTTATCCCCCGGAGATGCTTTCACACTGGCTGGCCGCAACCTGGAATTCGTGCTGATCAAGGATATGACAGTACTCGTGCGTAAATCAAATTCCAAACGGTCTATTGTTCCCAGTTACCAGGGCGGCCGTATCCCGTTATCGTCCAATCTGGGCCGGATGCTGCGGCAAAAATTTAATGAGGCCTTATCCCGGAATACAAAAGACCCGGAACTGATTGCGTTGCAACCGCTGTTCAACCTGCAGGAAGAGTTATCACACATTCCCAAAGACAACGAATTGCTGATTGAGCATATAACAACAAAAGACGGTTATCATCTCTTCGTATATCCTTTCGAGGGCCGGCTGGTACACGAAGTGATGGCGGCTTTGCTGGCCTACCGGATCAGCCGGATCCAGCCTATCACCTTTTCCATTGCCATGAATGATTATGGCTTTGAACTGCTGTCTGACCAGCCTATTCCGCTGACAGCAGACAACGCGAAGCAGTTATTTTCTACCGAAAACCTGCTCACAGAACTGCAGACCAGCGTCAATTCTACCGAAATGGCCCGGCGCAAATTCCGCGACATTGCGGTGATTGCAGGCCTCATCTTCCAGGGATACCCCGGTAAACATAAAGCCAACCGGCATTTGCAGTCGTCTGCTTCGCTGCTGTTCAATGTATTCGGCGACTACGATCCGTCGAATCTCCTGTTGAAGCAGGCTTTCAACGAAGCTTTTTTCTACCAGATGGAAGAAGCGAGGTTACGCGAAACGCTGGAGCGGATCGCCGTGAGCCGCATTGTAATAACGAATCCGGAAAAGCTGACACCCTTCTGTTTCCCGATTAAAGTAGACAGTCTTCGTGATACCATGACCAGTGAGAAGCTGGAAGACCGGATCAAAAAATTGATCACGGTGAACGGTTAAGAAATTTATAATTTGCACCTCATAAAAAAACGTTTGATTCAGTGGTCGGGGAAATATTTCACTTTCAGCAACAGCATTGGCATTTATCGCCCCAGCGGGCTATTTTCTGGGAAGAAGAAAAAGCGCTGATCCTTTCAGATCTGCACCTGGGCAAGGCGGCGCATTTCCGTAAAGCCGGTATTGCCGTGCCGGCGGGAATTGTACAGGAAGACCTTTTCCGTTTACAGCAACTGATTACACATTACCTGCCGGAGCGGATCATCATAGTAGGTGATATGTTTCATAGCCGGGAAAATAATGAAGTACAATATTTCCGGTTGTGGCGGCAGCAGTTTCCGCAGATCATCTTCGACCTGGTAAAAGGTAACCACGATATTATGGCGGAAGAAGTGTATGAACAACTGGCTATCCGGGTACATCCTTCGCTTACTTTGCGCGATATCCATTTTATCCATGAGCCTTGTGAAGACAGCAATGGCTTTGCCTATACTTTTTCCGGGCACCTGCACCCGGCATTTGTGATGTACGGGGCCGGCCGGCAACGGCTGCGTTTACCCTGCTTCTATTTTGGCCGGCATTGCGGCATTTTACCCGCATTCGGCGACTTTACCGGCTTCGCCACCCTTGACCCCGACGAACGCGATCCGGTGTTTGTAATCGCCGGAAAATCGATTATACGCGCACAATGAAAATTGCCTTTCACGACATATATGCCCATCCTTTGCCGGCAGATCATCGTTTTCCGATGCTGAAGTATGAGCTGATCCCCGCTCAGTTGCTTAGGGAAGGCGTAATTACACCGGAGCAGTTGTTTGCGCCGCAGCCTGCCAGCGAAGACAATATCCTGTTAACACATACGGCTGCCTACTGGCATCAGCTGAGAGATCAGACGCTGACACCCCGGGAACAGCGGAAAATAGGGTTTCCCCAATCGCCGGAACTGACCATGCGGGAAATTGTGATTGCGCAAGGCACTGCAGACATTGCCTTACACGCCCTGGAACATGGTATTGGCTTCAATGTGGCCGGTGGTACCCATCATGCCTTTGCAGATCATGGGGAAGGTTTCTGCCTGTTGAATGATTTTGCAATGGCCGCCAATTACCTGCTGCATAAGCGGCGCATCCGCAAGGCGCTGATCATCGACCTGGATGTACACCAGGGCAATGGCACCGCCGCGTTGTTTGCGGATAACCCCGATGTATATACGTTCAGTATGCATGGGGCGCATAACTACCCGTTTCATAAAGAAGTGTCTGACTGGGATATTCCATTAACAGACGGCATGGATAACGGCACCTATCTCGGGTTACTGGAAGAAGCGCTTCCTGTGCTGATTAACCGGGTGAAGCCAGACCTGGTGTTTTACCTGTCCGGTGTGGATATCCTGGAAACCGATAAGTTTGGAAAGCTAAAAGTAACGCCACAGGGCTGCCTGGAGCGGGATGAAATGGTTTTCCACTGGCTGAGAAAGCATAACATCCCATGTGCGGTGGCGATGGGTGGTGGTTACTCCACACATATCCGGGATATTGTAAATGCACATTGCCAGACGTTTAAGGCGGGTATCAGGATCTATGGATAAGTTCCTTAAATAATTTTCCCGTCCTTCATTACCAGCTGGCGATCGCTCATGGGGGCCAGTTCTTCGTTGTGAGTCACGATGATAAAGGTTTGCTGCAGTTTATCGCGCAATTCCATGAACAGGTGGTGTAGTTCGCGGGCATTACGGGAGTCGAGGTTACCGGTGGGTTCGTCTGCCATCACTACATCCGGGTTGTTGATCAACGCGCGGGCCACGGCTACTCTTTGCTGTTCTCCACCGGAAAGGGCATTGGGTTTATGCTCCAGTCGGTCTTTCAGGCCAAGTGTTTCCAGGAGGAAGACCGCTTTTTCCTTTACCTGGCTTTTCCGGGTGCCGGCGATGTAGCCAGGAATACAAACATTTTCGAGGGCGGTGAATTCCGGCAGCAGGTGATGGAACTGGAAAATAAAGCCAATATGACGGTTCCGGAAATCCGCCAGGGCGTTCCCCTTTAAACCCGTCAGATTGACATCATTCAGCCAGATTTCGCCATCAGTGGGCGTATCCAGCGTTCCAAGGATATGGAGCAGGGTACTCTTGCCGGCTCCGGAGGAACCAACGATAGTAACAATCTCCCCCTTACTGACAGTAATGTCCACCCCTTTTAATATGGGTAATTTGGAATAATTTTTGGTAACATTGCGAGCGGTTAGCATAACCCAAAGAAAAGTAATTAACCGATAAAATAGTAAAAGTTGTTTATTTCAAATTAAATAATACTTTTGCGAAAAATTAAAAAGTAAAAATTTTAATAAGATGTACTGGACATTAGAATTAGCTTCATACCTGGAGGACGCTCCATGGCCAGCTACTAAAGACGAACTTATCGACTACGCCATTCGTTCCGGTGCACCGATCGAAGTAATCGAGAACCTTCAGGAGCTGGAGGATGAGGGAGAAATTTATGAGGGGATTGAAGATATCTGGTCTGATTATCCGTCGCAGGATGACTTCTTCTTTAATGAGGATGAGTATTAGCCATTATCGCTGACAGCGCCTCCCATCAACTATGACAAATAATTACTAAGCCGCTCCTGATAAGGGAAGCGGCTTTTATTTTGGTATCTTCCAGGGCTGAATGAAAAGAAATCTTTTCATTCAGCCTGTAATTTATTTTTCCATCTGGTCGATCACTGGTTTGGAAACACCGGTGAAGGAGAAACCACCATCGTGGAACAGGTTCTGCATAGTCACCATTTTGGTGAGGTCGGAGAACATGGCTACGGCGTAGTTAGCGCATTCGTCAGCAGTAGCGTTACCCAGCGGGCTCATAGCATCTGCATAAGTCATGAAGCCGTCGAAGCCTTTTACGCCACCACCTGCAGTTGTTTTAACAGGAGACTGGGAGATGGTGTTTACGCGCACTTTCTTAGCAGTACCATAGTGGTAGCCGAAGCTGCGGGCGATAGATTCCAGGAGTGCTTTGGCATCAGCCATTTCACCATAGTCAGGGAATACACGCTGAGACGCGATATAAGACAATGCAATTACGGAAGCCCATTCGTTCAGTGCATCCAGTTTGTAGGCTGTTTGCAATACGCGGTGCAGTGACATCGCAGAGATATCAAAAGTTTTGTGATTAAAATCGTAATCCAGATCAGTATAGCTTCTGCCTTTACGGATATTCATACCCATTGCTACAGAGTGCAGCACGAAATCGATCTTGCCACCAAAGTGCTCCATGGATTTGTTGAACAGGTTGGCCAGATCGTCCATATTGGTTACATCCGCCGGAATAACAGGTGCTTTGCAGGTTTCCGCCAGTTTGTTGATCTCACCCATACGCAGGGCAATAGGGGCATTGGTAAGCACAATTTCAGCGCCTTCTTCCACACAACGCAGTGCAGTTCTCCAGGCAATAGATTTTTCGTCCAGTGCGCCGAAGATGATACCTTTCTTCCCTTTTAATAAGTTATGAGCCATTTGGTCAAAAATTAATTTCGGCAAAAATAGTCGTTATAGTTGAAAAAAAAAGCTGTTATTAATGCACTGTCAGCATTTCCCGGGCATTCTCGAGTGCGGCTGCTGTAGGGCGCTCGCCACTCAGCATTTGGGCAATCTTGTTGACCCTTTCTTCATTGGTCAGCAAACGTACGCTGGTCGTTACTTTATCTGCTTTCGCGTCTTTGTATACGAAGTAGTGTGCATCCGCTTTTCCGGCAATCTGTGGCTGGTGGGTGATCACAATGATCTGGTGTGATTTGGCCAGATCTTTCAGAATAACGCCTACCTGGCGGGCGGCTTCTCCCGAAATACCGGTATCGATTTCATCAAAAATGAGCGTAGGCAGCGCTACGGACTGGGCTACCAGTGATTTGATGCAAAGCATGATACGGCTCAATTCACCACCGGAGGCAACTTTACCTACAGGTGCAAACTGGTTACTCTTGTTGGCATCAAAGAGGAAGTCGATGGTGTCCTGTCCGTAAGGATTCAGTTCGCCAGCTATGATGGCTACTTTCAGGCGGGCATTAGGCATACCTACCTGTGCCAGTAGGGTGTTGACGTGTTTTTCAAAAGGAGCAGACTGCTCCAGGCGTTGTTCTGTAATGATGGCGGCGGCTTTCTCCAGGGTTTCTTTCAGGCGGGCCTGTTCCAGTTCCAGCGAGGCCAGTTGTTCATCGAGGTTCAGGACGTTGTCCACTTTCTGTGTCAGTTCGTCTTTAATGGCCAGCAGTTCGCCGGTGGTTTGTACCGCATGTTTTTTAAACAGGCGGTATCCGAGTGCCATTCTTTCATTGACCAGTTCAATGCGTTGTGCATCGTACTGCACGTGATCATTGATGGTTTCCACTTCTCCGGCGATATCCTGTAATTCCAGGTACACGGATAACAGACGTTCAGACAGGGCGGGCATGTCTTTATGAAAAGCGGCGAGCCCCTGCAGGGAAGATTGCAGTTGTTTCAACTGTTGTAAGATCGGTTGTTCGTCTTCTTTCAGCTGAAAATACACTCTGTTGAGGGTATTCTTGATTTCTTCGGCATGGCTCAAGGTCTGGAGTTCTGTTTCCAGGTCCTCTATTTCATTGGCGTTGAAGCCGGCTTCCGAGAGTTCATCCAGCAGAAAGCGGTTGTAATCCAGCTCTTTGTTGGCGTTGTCGCGGTTATCGTGAAGTTGTTTATATTTTTTCTGTACCTGTTGATACTGAATAAACAGCTGATGATATTGCTGCAGTTCGTTCGGCTTGTTGACCAGGGCATCGATGACCTCCCGCTGGAAATCGGCATTACCAAGTGCCAGGGTATCAAATTGCTGATGCAGGTCTACCAGGTAGCCACTGAGTTCAGACAGCTGGGAGATGTTTACAGGCGTATCATTGACAAAAGCCCTGGATTTGCCGGTGGCGCTTACTTCTCTTCTGATGATGAGCTGATCTTCCAGGTCGAGTTCATGTTCCTGGAAGAAAGCGGCGACCTGGGATTTCTTTACTTTAAAGAGTCCTTCTATGATACATTTGCCGGTTTTATCGAATAGTACACCGGGATCTGCTCTTTCACCCAGGATAAGGGAAAGGGCTCCCAGTAAGATAGATTTACCTGCGCCGGTTTCACCGGTGATCACATTCAGGTTCCCTGAGAAGTCAACTTCCAGGTGATCGATAATTGCGTAATTCTTGATCGTTAATCGCTGTAACATAAGTAAGGAAATTCCTTTATGATGTTGAAAGCTCAGGTTCCGTTGATCCGCTGTATGCCTGCTTTGGCTCGCTGATCAAGGGAATTTTTATAATCGTGGCCTTTCATGTTCAGGCAATGCTGATAACATTCTATGGCTTTGGCTTTTTCATTTCTCTTTTCGTAAATGTAACCCATTTGGAGGGAAGCTCTGGCCGCATAATATTCCGGCCTGTTGGCGCCCACTTTCACGGTTACTTCGTACATGGCGATGGCCTGATCGTCTTGTCCGCTTTCGTCATAGATGCGGCCCAGCCGGTAGGCATACTCCAGTTTATCTTCCATGGCGGGGAATTCAGCGGCTTTCTTTGTCAGCAGCAGAGCCAGGGCTTTGTTAAAGTAGCCGCCATCGCTCAGTAACCTTACCCTGAGCAAAAAGGGATTGGGCCACTTGCCGGTTTTGGCTTCTTTCAGCGCCTGTTTGTCTGCATCTGTTTCCAGTCCGCCTTTGGTCAGGATCATGGCGCGGTATTTATCGGCCATGGCCTGGTTTCCTTCCAGGTAATAATACCAGCTCAGTCGCTGCAAACATTCTTTCACATAGAACTTGCCTTTGAAGTTATTGACAAACTTTTCCAGGTAGGTATGTGCATCCGGGTCGAGCCGGGTTAATTTCAGGAGGCCCATGACATAATTGAAATACTGCATCTCAGCGTATTCCGCAGTGTCATTGCGTTCCTGTAATACTTTTATGCCGGTAGCTGCTTTCTGGTTATTAAGTGACAGGTTGGCTACCATGAGTGCAAACAGGTAATTGTTTTTGGTGTCCAGCTGTTTCCGTTGGAGGAAATCCCACGTTTCTTCCGGTTTATTCACAATAAACAACATCAGGTAGCAATAGTAGTAGTAAGATTCTTCCCGGAACATCTTCGCTTCCGGTGCATTGCTCTCAATGAACTTGTTCACATTCGCCATTCCTTCCTTCATGCTGCCCTTGAGGCCCAGGATATTTGTAATCCACTTATACCCTTCCGGGATGGTGCCGAATACGGTTTGCATGGCTCCCAGCAGCAGGTTATTTGGAACGAAGTTGGGAAACCGTTGCTGGTTTTCTTTCAGCATCATGTAAGCTTTCCGGATTTCCCAGGTTGCGTCCCATTTTTCATCGAACTTGATTTTGATGAGTGCCCATTGAAATTTGATCGCTGCCTGTGTGTACAGATAGTAGGGAGAGTCAGGGGAACCTTCGGCCATTTTATTGAGCCGGAAAGACCTCAGACTCCTTTTTTTGGAGTACTCAGCCGGATCTTCATTAAAGAAGAGCGGGAAAAAGTCCGCGTAATTCTCCAGGAAATAAGGCGCCAGGTTATCCGGGTGCTCTTTTTTCTCTGCCTCCAGCAAAGCCCTGCCAGTACTTAACCTCAACTGCATGATGGCATCATATGCCTGCTCACAGCGGGTATTAAAGTCAAATTCCTTCTGCCTGGCGCTCACGTTAAATCCAACACTCAACAATAACAACAACGAAAAAATAATACGCATACGGGGAAAAATTCCAGAATTAAAGGCCAAATCTCTCATATCATCTTCCAAATCCCAAATAACATTTCACATTTTTTAAATGTTGACCTGTTTCAGCGAATTCCCTGCCACAAAATAAAAGAACTACTACGCAAGGTACTTGCGCAACCGCAATGATCACAAAGCTAATATAATTAGTAAAACAAAACTAAATAAATTAGTATATTTTTTTATGCACATAGGCACATAAAAAAAGGACATCCTCAGGATGTCCTTTTAATAATATAAGTGATCAGTGCGATATTAGATGGTAACTGTCGCTTCCAGGTCGTTGTCTACCAGGATACGGCCACAGTGCTCACATACGATGATCTTTTTGTGCTGACGGATTTCTGCCTGACGCTGAGGAGGGATCGCATTGAAGCAACCACCGCAGGAATCACGCTCTACTGTTACCACAGCCAGACCGTTACGGTAGTTCTTACGGATTTTCTCGTAAGCCTGCAGTAAACGTGGATCTACCTTTGATTTAGCTTCTTCACTTTCCTTGTAGAAAGCTTTCTCTTCTTTATCTGTTTCACCGATGATCTTTTCCAGTTCACCTTTCTTATGCTTCAGGTTCGCTTCCTTATCTGCAACAGCTTTCTTAGCCATTTCCAGGACGCGGCTCTTCTCTTTGATCTCTTCGTTAGCATCCTTGATATGCTTCTCTGCCAGTTTGATTTCCAGCGCCTGCATCTCCATTTCTTTGGTGATGGCTTCAAACTCACGGTTGTTCTTCACATTATCCTGCTGCTTCTCGTACTTCTTGATCAGCGCTTCCGCTTCTTTGATAGCGTTTTTCTTGCTGGCAACAAAGTCCTGTATACCTTTCATTTCATTCTCAATGTGAGACTGACGTGTATTCAAGCCTTCGATCTCGTCTTCCAGGTCTTTTACCTCCATCGGCAACTCCCCTTTCAGCACCTGGATCCCATCCAGCTTGGAATCAATCTTTTGCAATCTGAGTACAGACGCTAATTTTTCTTCAACGGAGTATTCTTTTACGGTTGCCATGTATTATAAATAATTTACCGGGTTTGTTTTAATCGTAGATTTAAGAGGCGCAAAATTACGGAATTTTTCAGTCAATATATGATAAAATAATTCCACTGTGAACTGCTCACTCTCAAAATGTCCGACATCTGCTATAATTAATTGATTATCAGCGTCAAAAAATTCGTGATATTTGAAATCTGATGATATGTAGGCATCTGCACCAGCCGAAATCGCCTGTTTTAACAGGAAACTGCCTGCCCCTCCACATAACGCCACTTTTTTTACAGAACGCCCCCTTAAAGGAGTATATTTCACACAACCGGTCCGGAACTGCTCCTTTACAAACTGCAGAAACTCCAGCTCTTCCATCGCTTCCGGTAAGATCCCTACCAGACCTGAACCTACCTGCTGATAAGCATTATCCAGGCTTACCACATCATAAGCCACCTCTTCATATGGATGGCTGCTCAGTAACGCCTGTAAAATTTTACCTTCCAAATATACCGGAAAAATTACTTCTAACTTTATTTCGGCCTCAAAATGTCTTTTTCCCGGCGTACCTACATAAGGATCAGTGCCTTCCGCCCCCTTAAAGCTGCCCTCGCCGGTGGCATTAAAACTACATTCGCTATAATTGCCGATATGGCCCGCGCCCGCTTCAAACAAAGCAGCCCTTACCGTTTCCACATCTGCCGAAGGCACAAATGTGAATAACTTTTTCAGCAACCCCTTCTTTGGCTGTAATACCCGGGTCTGTTCCAGTCCCAGCTTGCCCGCCATCTGCGCACAAACCCCGTTCCGTACGTTATCCAGGTTGGTATGCGCCGCATACACCGCTATGTCATGCTTGATGGCCTTAATCGCCACCCGCTCCACATAATTGTTGCCATTGATCTTTTTCAATCCTCCAAAAACAATCGGATGATGGGCAATCACCAGGTTACAACCCTTCTCAATGGCCTCATCAACGACCGCCTCCGTTGCATCCAGTGTCAGTAGAGCATTCGTGACCTCCACATCGGCCCGACCGAAAATGAGCCCTGCATTGTCGTAGCTCTCCTGGTATTGCAAAGGCGCAAACTGCTCAATTGCCTGAATGATCTCTTTTATTTTCATATCTGCAAAAATTAATGGTTCTTACCGGCATCTACTAAATTTGCAAAAAATTATATTTTATGCCCGGAAGCAAATCTACAGCAGAACAATATGCGGATTACAAAATAAAAATGCAAAAAATTGCAGACGTAAGAAATGCCCTGGCCGTACTGGGCTGGGACCAGGAAACCTACCTTCCTGAAAAAGGCGCCGGTTTCCGTGGCCAGCAGATCACCACCCTCAGCACCATCGCCCATGAACTGTTTACCGCTCCTGAACTGGATAACATTCTCCAGGCCATCAAAGGCAATACCACCCTGGATCCGGTAGAACAGAAAAACATCCTCCTCTCCACAGAAGATTTTGAAAAGAATAAGAAATATCCCGCAGCCTTTGTGGCGGAAATGTCGAAAGTTACCAACGAAAGTTATCATGCCTGGATCAAAGCCCGTAAAGCCAATGATTACAGCATCTTTGCCCCTGCCCTTGGCCGGATGATTGAACTGAAAAGGCAGGAAACAGATATCCTCGGCTATGAAGGCCATCCCTACAACGCCCTGCTGAACGAATACGAAAAAGGAGCCAACACCGGCATGCTGGATACTATTTTCAATGAAGTGAAAACTGCCCTGTCGCCGCTCCTCGCCCAGATTGAACAACAACCACCCGTAGATAAAGATTTTCTGCATCTCCACTACAACCGCGATGCCCAATGGAAATTCGGTATAGGTATCCTGAAAAATATGGGATACGACCTGAAAGCAGGTCGCCAGGACATTTCAGAGCACCCCTTCACTACCAGCTTCAACCCGCAGGACGTAAGAGTTACCACCCGCATCGATGAAAATGATTTCGGCAACATGACCTGGAGCTGCATCCATGAAGGCGGTCACGCGCTCTATGAACAGGGACTTCCCACCGAGCAATATGGCCTGCCCTGTGGAGAAGCCACCAGTCTGGGTATACACGAATCACAATCCCGCCTCTGGGAAAATAACGTAGGCCGCAGCCTGATCTTCTGGCAACATCACTATCCACGCCTCCAGCAACTTTTTCCCGAAAATCTCGGACAGGTATCCCTGGATGCGTTTTATAAAGCAATCAACAAAGTACAACCTTCGCTGATCCGCACCGAAGCGGATGAACTGACCTATCATTTTCATATCATGATCCGTTATGAAATTGAAAAAGGACTCATCGATGGCAGCATCGCCGTTAAAGACCTGAAAGAAACCTGGAATGAATACTACCGTCAATACCTGCACGTAACCGTGCCGGATGATGTACAAGGCGTATTGCAGGATATTCACTGGTCGCACGGTAGCTTTGGCTATTTCCCGACTTATTCCCTCGGCAGCTTCTATGCAGCGCAATTCTTTACCGCTGCACAAAAACAGGTACCCGGCCTGGATGCCAGCATCGCCAGTGGTAACTATCAACCACTGCTGGAATGGTTGCGCACCAATATTCATCCTTTTGGAAGATTTTACACTTCGAATGAGTTATGTGAAAAGGTAACCGGAAAGCCGCTGGCATTCAGAGATTTCCTCGGATATGCGCATGGGAAGTATGGCGGGATCTATGGGTTTTAATTGATTAAACTGATTTTTACTTTTGGGAGATAAGGGCCGGATGGATAGGCACTTATCTCCCAATTTTTTTCAGGAGGCCCTTTTCTTTTGCAGGTTAATTTCTTTGCGGAGTTTTTTGATTTCTCTGAATATCCTCCTACTTTATCATAATGACTTCATAAAAAAACCCTCCGCTTCCCCAGTCCTGGCAAATAATATTACTCCGCCAGATCATACACATACACTCCCACTTCCACCGGTGAAAACGCATCCTGGATAAGCGGTTCAATCTTATCCCAGGTACCACCTGCCAATCCGCAGCCAATCCGGGGCATATGTACAGCCGCCGATAGTTCTGTTGCAATAACAGCCACCTGCCGCAAAGCTGCGAGAATCGCTTCATACCTTACAGGAGGAATACCTCCTTTCGTCTGACGGGTAGTTATTTTATGCTGGCCAATCATATTGACGACCCACATATTTTGTTCAACATTAATCAATTGAATATCTCCTAATTGAGGAGGGGTAGCGGATTTAAATGCATCAAGATAAACGGCTTTTGTTCTGGGCCATTTTTTCGCAAGCGGCAACACAAAACCTTTTCCCCAGGCGCCGATATCATTGCATACATGTACAATGATTTTATTTCCTTCGCCAACAGGCTTAAGAGCATCGCCTGTGATATAATTTATGATCATGAGGTTAACAATTACAAGTTACAATCCAACCAGTTTCTCCAACTCTTTCAATTCCATCACACCTTCCTTCCTCGCAATCTCTTTACCATCTTTATAAACAATAAACGTAGGCAACTTCGTAGCATTGACTGATTTCATCACTTGCTCATCTTTTCCACCATCTACCATAACCTTCTTCACCTGCGAATGCTTTTGAAAGAATTGCACGAGCACAGGTTCCATCTGCTTACACGGTGGACACCAGGTTGCGCCTACATCAGTGAGCACATATCCCTTCACCTTTACGGCTTTGTTATAATCAGCTACGCTCAATTCCGGTTGCTTTGAAGCTTCACCATCCAGTGGTTTGCCGGCCTGTTTCCAGGCGTTGATACCACCTTCCAGTTCTACTACGTCATTGAAACCATTTTCTCTCATCCATTTGGCAGCGGCAGTACTACGGCCACCACTCAGGCAGTAAATATAAACGGTTCTGTGTTTGTCGAGATATTGAACACGGTCCTTAAATTCTTCTTTCTTAGTATAATCAGCCTGTAGGGCATTCGGAAGATGTCCGGTATTAAATTCACCGGTGGTACGCACATCAAAAACCTGTGCATCCTTCTGTTTGATATCCTTATCAAATTCGCCAGCATCTACCTTCTGTTGCGCCATGGCCGCTATGCCGGAGCACAACAGTAATACAGCTAATAAAAAACGTCCCATATCTTCCTTATTTTCGGCATAAAATTAACAAACAATTCATATCCCTGTCTGGCAGGGTGAGAATTATAACAGGTCTGTAACGTTTTTATATCAAACCACCGGGAGAATAAATCGCGGTACTCTTGCTCTGTACCGCCGAATGGTGGCCCTTCCTGTGTGAAATGACGATTAAACAACACACCTGCCAGATGCCCGTCCGGTGCAATCAGCGAATGCATATGTTTTACATAATCTGCTCTCCGTGAGGGATCTATGGCGCAGAAAAAAGTTTGCTCCAATACCAGGTCGTAAGTGCCGGTATGATTAAAAAAATCTTCCTCTAATACTTTTACACGGGTGCGTGCAAATTTCTCCTGTAGTTGTTCTACTAACACAGGCGCGATATCCAATACGGTGATATCGCTAAAAGCCAGTCCTGCCAGATATGCCGCCTCATAGCTGTTGCCGCCACCGGGAATGAGTATACGAATATCCCTATCCACCAGTTGATCAATATATTCCTTTAACGGAGGAGAAACAGCGCCCATATCCCAGCCTGTATCCCCATTCACATACCTGTTGTTCCAGTACTGACTATCCATATCTGACATTCTTTTTTTGCTAAGTTACGGCCATTCAGCCATATAGATAAATGCATCGCATTTCCAAACATTATCACTATTTTTATGCTTTGAATACACCTATGACCGGCCTTAACGCCAACCTATGCCATGAAAAGCCTACAGTATTATTTACGGATTGTCATAAGACATATTTTCTATGGTTTGCTGCCGGTGATGGCCCTGGCCATGTCTGCGCATGCACAATCAGTTACCATTAATGCCGATAAACGGGCAGGATGCCCACCTTTCCTGGTAAACTTCACCGCTACGCTGGATGCAGGATACCAGAAAATGGAATGGGACTTCGGACTGGGCGCCAATATTACCAATGACCTGGCCCCCTCCAAAACTTTCCAGGATCCCGGCATTTATCACGTAAAACTCACCGCTACATACGGACCAGGCAATGTAATCGTCAGGCAAATTGACATTCAGGTGTACAACAAGCCCACTGTTAATTTCACCATGGGAGGCCTTACCGGATGCGCACCGTTCAGCAGCACTTTCCAGGATCAGTCTACCCCCGGCGATGGCACCATCAGGGATATTACCTGGGACTTTGGCGATGGTAGCGGCGCTACCGGTCCCAATGTGACACATGTATATACAAATGCAGGTACCAACAATGTTATCAGCGCCGTTACTAACTCCTACGGCTGTACTAACTTCAAAGGCCCGGTACCTATTAAGGTAGAAAAAGCACCCACACCTGTTTTTTCTGCAGATAAAACACAAAGCTGCGTTACTCCGTTTACTGTTAATTTTTTTAATAACACCGTCAACAACTCTCCTGATCCGGTTACTTACACCTGGGATTACGGAGACGGCAGCACCGGGCAAACTAACCAACACACCTACACGAAGGAAGGACGCTATACCGTAAAACTCACAGCTACTACTCCCGGCGGCTGCTCCACCCCACTGGTTAAAACAGAGTATATCATTATCGAAAAAGTAAAACCGGCATTCACTTATTCTTCGCTGTGCGTTGATCAACCGGTTACTTTTACCAATACCACTCAACCTACACCAGACCAGGTTACATGGGCTTTTCCGGATGGTACCACACAAACAAGCACAGATGCAGTGAAACAATTCTCTGCACCGGGCGACTATATTGTGAAGATGCAGGCCACTTTAGGCACCTGTATGGAAGAAATACAACAAACCATTCATGTAAATCCATCTCCGCAGATTGACCCCGTAGCTACGCCAATCAGTGCCTGTAACACACCTTTTACCACACAGTTCAATGCACAATCAACCGGCGCCACCAGCTGGCTATGGAATTTCGGAGACGGCACAACGTCTATGCTGGAAAACCCCTCGCATACTTATACACGGGAAGGTATTTATGATATCAGTCTCGTAGCTACCAATGCTTCAGGATGTAGTAAAACAGTCAATAAACCACGTTACATCAGCATTGCCAAACCTAACCTGAGTATCTACCGCAGTATACAGGAAGGCTGTATTCCTTTACCGGTAGACTTCTACGTGGAACTGGACATCACCGATCCTATTGTGAGTTACGCATGGAATTTCGGAGATGGCGCCACTTCTACCGATGCCAGACCTCATCATGTTTTCACGGCACAGGGTACTTACACCGTTTCTATTACGGTGACTACCGCAGGTGGATGTACGGCTACCGGTACTACCATTATCATGGCGGGCACCAAACCTGTAGTAGATTTCGTGGCTACACCACTGAAATCCTGTGCTAAAGATCCGGTGCAATTTACCAATCTCTCCGTTCCACGCGGTACTTCCTGGACCTGGATTTTTGTGCAGGACAACAGCACCAGTACCGATGAAAATCCTAATCACACTTTTAATGAAATCGGTAACCACGATATCATCCTCGAAGTAAACAACAACGGCTGCGTGGAACAATTGATTAAACGGAATTATATACAGATCATTCCACCCATCGCACGTTTTGAAACTGCTCCGGATTGTGTGAATCCTTATCACCGCAAGTTTACCGACAATTCTACATTCGGTCCAATTCCAACACCAGTGAAAACCTGGCTCTGGGAATTCGGTGAAAATGGCGCCACTTCCACGGATCAAAATCCGGACTTCACTTACCTGACTACCGGATTGAAACAGGTAAGACTCACCATCGATAATGGAATCTGCACTTCTACCACCACGCAATCTGTTAACATCATTGACGAGAAACCTGTCATCAGTTCCGACAAACCAAGGATCTGTAAAGGAGAAGCCATCAACATTTCATTAGGTCCTATCAACAACGCCAATGTCAATGAATACAACTGGGACTGGGGAGATGGAAGCCCCGTGCAAAATATTCCTGCCTACAACTTTGATCCCACCAAAGGCATTTCCCATACCTACAATAAAACAGGTACGTTCACTATCAAGCTGTCTATCACCGATAAAAACAGCTGTACGCGCGACGCACCACCTATCAGCATCGACGTAAACGGTACGGACCCTGATTTTGATTTTACCGGGAAGAGATGTAAAGATGAAATCTTCAGCTTTACAGACAAATCAACCGCCAGCGCAGGTAACCAGATATTGAACTGGGAATGGGATTTCGGTGATCAAACGGCAAAAGAAAATTACACGACACAACCCGTCGGTATCAAACATACCTATACTAACGCAAACGACTATACGGTTGTACTTACTGTAACAGACAAATTTAGTTGCGTAGCGAAAGCCACGCAGGTAATCCGTTTCGACCGGGTAAAAGCGGATTTTATAGTGCCGTCCAATGTGGCCTGCCTCGATAAATCGTTCACTTTCGTAGACCAGTCGGAAGGCAATGTAACCAGCTACACCTGGGACTTTGGCGATAAAACTACCGGTACCGGCAACCAACCGGTGAAAGTGTACAGCGCTCCCGGCAAATATAATGTAGTGCTCAAAGTAATAACTGCAGCAGGATGTACCGATGAAATCACGAAAACAAATCTCATCACCGTACCGGATCCTAAAGCCTCATTCACCATTCCCGCTAACCTGGATCTGTGTCCGCCGGTAAAAGTATTATTCACCAACACTTCTACAGATTTTGTAAACTCCCACTGGGATTTTGGAGATAACGGCACTTCATCGAAGAATGATCCGGATGTACACATCTACGCCCGCGCAAAAACATACGATGTAATATTGACCGTATACGCAGAAGGTGGCTGCTCCAGCACTACTACCCTGCCTATTACGATCAAAGGCCCCGACGGCACCATGAAAACCACGCCTACACAAGGTTGTGTACCACTAACCGTTAGCGTCACCGCCACTTCTACCAAAACAGACACCTACATGTGGGACTTTGACGATGGTACCGTACTGACTTCCAAAACACCGGTGTCACCCGCACATACCTACGTAAAATCCGGTATCTATTATCCGCGTGTATCCTTATTGGATGACCAGGGATGTGTGGTAAAGGCAGATGGAAATGACAAAATCATTGTAGACAAAACCACTGCAGACTTCACTACCGACGATTTCCAGGTATGTGGCGGCGGACTGGTTACCTTTACCAACAAGAGTAAAACATTAACTAAAGATTCCCTTGCGCTCGACTTCACCAATGCCTGGGATTTTGGGGTACCCGGTAATCCTGATAATAACGCCACTACATTCAACGGCTCATTCAATTATCCGCAACCGGGAACTACCAATGTGAAGCTCACCGTGACCAGCGCTTATGGCTGTATTGATGAAAAAATACTCCCTGTAGTTATTCCTCCACAACCTGTGGCAGTGATCGCACCGATACTCCCACTTTGTGTATCGGGCAAGTTTCAGTTATCAGGCAGCGACACCAGGAACCTCACCGGCACCAAATGGTTATGGCAGGTGGGAACCGATAAAACCTATACTGACCGGGTACCTCCGGAAATAGCATTGAACAGCCCGGGTACTGTGCCGGTAACATTAACCATCACCAACGCCGATGGTTCCTGCCCTTCCGTGACCACGGCAAACATGGTAATCAATCCTTCCCCGATATTAAACCCATCTCCGATGGAGTCTAAAATCTGCCGGGGGACTGTACTACAGCTACAGGCCAATACTACCACTAATGTAATGGTAGACTGGACGAACTATAATATTTCTGATCCGGCCAGCGTATCGCCGCAGGTAAAACCTGATATCGATACGGTGTATAAAGTCACGGCAACTAACGAATACGGTTGCACGAATAAAGGGGAAGTGAGGGTATCTGTCACGCAACCATTCCATGTATATGCCCAGGACGCAGAAATATGTGCGGGTGAAAGTGTACAAATGAACGCAGGCGGCGCATTGCGCTACCAATGGATTCCTGCCAGGGGCTTGAACCGGGCAGACATACAACGCCCCACATCCACCCCGGATGGCAATATCACTTACCAGGTAGTTGGTTACGACAACAGTAACTGCTTTACAGATACTGCGCTGGCCAGGGTATACGTACGTTCCGCACCGGTAGTAAATGCCGGACCGGATATGGTCATTGCCACTGGTTCGGTTATCCCTTTACCGGTAACCGGCAGTGCAGACATCATCAAAACAGAATGGACGCCGGTAAAAGGCCTCAGTTGTTACGACTGTCTAACCCCTACGGCTACCCCTACAGATGATATTACCTATCACGTAAAGGTTACCAACCAGTTTGGCTGTGAGAGCAGTGATGATATTACCATCAAACTGGTGTGCAATGAGGGCAATGTATTCATTCCCAATACTTTTTCACCTAACGGCGATGGGCAGAACGATATTTTCTACATCAGGGGACAAGGCATGCAAACCATCCGTGTTTTCAGGATCTTCAACCGTTGGGGACAGCTGGTATTTGAACGCACCGGGTCCAGTACCAACGATCCTTCAAAAGGCTGGGATGGCCGTTTTAAAGGCGTGATACTCAACCCGGATGTATTTGTTTATTATGTAGAACTGGTTTGCGATAAAGGAGCTGTCAACCTCCTGAAAGGGAATGTGACACTTATCCGATAACACTAAGTCGCTGAAAAAGAACTCAAATGGAAATTTTGATACCGGATCTTATTGATTTGCAGCCATTACGCTGGTTTTCATCGTTCCCGGTATCATCATTTCCGAAAATCAAAAAATTTATATATGTTATTTTTATTAATTTGTGGTGTCTTTTAGTAATGGAAAACCCTGTGTACCTATGAAATACCTACCCGCAAAGAGTTTATGGATCTTCCTGTTCCTCTCCCTTTTGCAGGCGAATAGCTTACTGGCACAGAAGGCGGACTTCACCTATACCGCCTCACCGGGAAACCTGTGTACACCGGTAACGCTTACACTAAAAAACACAAGTACCGGTACTCCATTAAGTTATAACTGGGATTTCGGGGATGGCAGAACCTCTCATGATGCCAATCCACAGGTTACCTTTACCAGTGGCGGCCCCGTAAAAATCACACTGGAAGCAGTATACAAAGTAACCGGCGGCACTACTACCAGTACCTACTGGCGTGATTTGGTTGTTGGCACTACCCCTGTTGTGAATTTCTCGGCAGATGTCACTAAAAGTTGCAAAGTATTCACCGCTAATTTCACCGATGCCACTCCAGGCGCGGCCAGTCGTACGTGGGATTTTGGAGATGGTACTGTAATCACTACCAGCAACGCATATACGCCACATCAATATACCCGCGCGGGTAAATATGATGTAACCCTTACCGTTACTAACAGCAACGGCTGCACGGGTACATTGAAGAAAGCCGCTTATATCGATATCTCCCTGCCGGAAATCGTGATGTCTGATCCTCAGGCCGGTTGCGTTCCTTTTAATGCTGTCTTCAACGCCACTTCTACCAACGGCATCAGTGATCCAGTCATTTCCTGGGCCTGGAATTTTGGCGATGGTAACACCAGCAGCACGAATAGCGGGTCCACCACCCACGTCTACACGCAAACGGGAACTTACAACGTAGCCGTTACCGTTACTACACAAAATCAATGTGTGGTGACTACTACTTTTGATAAATTCGTACATGCCGGAAACCCGCCGTCCAACGTGAGTTTCACGGTATCCCCCAACAGTACCTGCGTAGGCGACCCGGTAAGATTGCTGGCCAATGCCAGCTTCGCAGATACCTACACCTGGGATTTCGGCGATGGAGAAACCGCTACCGGCAGCAACAATGATATCCGGCATACCTTCAATGCCAATGGCACCCTTACCGTGAAAATGAAAGCAGGCAGCAACGGATGTTTCACCAATGCGCCATCCGCCACAGTAAACGTTACCGGGCCTGTATCAAAATTCAGCGCGGTACGCGATTGCTCCGATAAAAGTAAATTTATCTTTACCAATAATTCTATTGGCACAAGTGTGAATTCTACCTACCAGTGGGACTTTGGCGACAATTCCCCCCTGGTAAATACCCGCGATGCCGTGCATAATTATACCACTCCGGGTAACTACACGGTTCGTCTAACCATCGGTGAAATTGGCAATAACTGCAGCCATAGCAGCTTTCAGACCGTTTATTATTTCCGGGCAGATTTTACTGCCGGTGTTAATACCATCTGCAGAAGCAGCAAGGCAACCTATGAAGTGCTGAATGTACCACTGGGACTGGTGGCCAGCTACTCCTGGCGGTTCGGTGACGGAGAAGTATTCACCACCACCAATCAGACCTATATAAAAACATGGGCTACCGCCGGCTCCTTCGACAACCAGCTGACGATTCACTATAAAGATCCCGCCTACTGCGACGATATTGTGTATAAACCTGCGGATATCACGATCATGGCGCCACAAGCCGATTTCACTACGGGGCCGGTTACCTGCGCAGGACAACCTGTGAGCTTTATAAATACCACCATTACTTCTCCCAACATCCCTATCGCCGACTGGTACTGGGATCTGGGCAACGGACAAACTTCCACCGCAAAAACGCCGCCCGGCATGAAGTACACCACTTCGGGCGGACAAGCCATAAAACTGGTGATTACAGATGCCCGCAACTGCCGCGACTCTGTCAGCAAAATCATCATCATCCATCCTACACCGGTAGTTACCGCTTCTGCCAGTCAGCCGAAAATCTGCGAAGGCAACAGCGTAAACCTGAATGCCTTGTCAGACGGCACCGTACAATGGCTCACCAGCAGTACTATCAGTTGTGTATTCTGCAACGATGCAGTAGCTACCCCACTGGTAAACACCCGCTACCGCGTACAGGCATCTAACGTACACGGATGCACGGTATTGGATTCTGTTGATGTAGCAGTAGTACCCAAGGTAAATCTTTCCGTAAGCAATGATACATTCGCCTGTTATGGCTCATCGTGCAACTGAGAGCAGCAGGCGCCACTACCTATAACTGGACTCCGGTAACCGGCTTAACCAATAACACCATCGCCAACCCCGTTACCACGCCCATAGCAGATATCACTTACCAGGTAACAGGGACGAACGATCCCATTTGTCCGATGAGCGCACCACTCTCTGTTAAAGTAGCCGTAAAGCCGGTACCACAGGTAGACGCCGGGAAAGACCAGACTGTGATGGTAGGCGATATTGTAAAATTGATGGCGAGCGGAAGTCCAGATGTGATAAAATGGAAATGGAGTCCGGAAGATTACCTGGATAATCCTAATTCGGTATACGTAACAGCAGCTGTACGCAAACCGATTACCTACAGCATCACCGGTACTAACCAGTTCGGCTGCTCGAAAAGCGACATCGTAAATATAGACCTCGTCTGTAATACCGACGTGGTATTTATTCCTAATACTTTCAGTCCCAACGGCGACGGGCAAAACGACGTCTTCTATCCCCGTGGTAAAGGTGTGAGCATGATCAAATCCTTCCGGATTTTTAACCGCTGGGGACAGGAAGTATATCACCGTGAAAAAATCAACATAGACGATATCAGCGCAGGATGGAATGGCTCATTCAACGGAAAGCCGCAGCCTTCGGACGTATACATTTACTTCCTCGAAGCTTACTGTGATACCAATGAATTTTTCCAGCTGAAAGGCAATGTAACATTACTCAGATAATTATTTTAACCTGGCTAACATGAAAACCATATACCGCGTATTACTGGCGATAGTTTGCATAACAGGCGCCACTCCCTTGTATGCGCAGGATATACATCTGTCGCAGTTCTATGAAA
Organism: Chitinophaga arvensicola; assembly: GCF_900110835.1. GTDB lineage: Bacteria > Bacteroidota > Bacteroidia > Chitinophagales > Chitinophagaceae > Chitinophaga > Chitinophaga arvensicola. Next base: position 2,011,073 of record NZ_FOJG01000001.1, on the reverse strand, counting down.
CACCGATCCTGCGTAATCCCGCACTGATCGGCATTTTCAACGGAGATGTGCGTGTTCAGGCAGTATATCGCAACCAGTGGAACAGCGTTACCATTCCTTACCAGACAGGAACGGTCAGCGGGGAAATAAAATTTCCCGTAGGCCGCAGCAACGACTACGTGACTACCGGTCTGCAACTTACCTATGATCGCGCAGGTACTTCCAAATTGCAGTCTACACAGATCTTCCCGGCGATCAACTATCATAAATCGCTCAATGAAGACAAGAGCAGTTTTTTGTCTTTAGGTTTCATGGGAGGCCTTGTACAACGGCAGTTTGATCCTACCAACATGACCTTTAACAACCAGTATACAAACGGCCGTTTTGATCCGGCGAGTGCTACTGGCGAAGAAGGAAAGCTGGCACTGAAAGGCTATAGTTACCTGGACGCAGGTGTGGGCCTGAGTTACAACAGTGTAATCGGGGAAGATGTGAATTACTTTATCGGTGCCGGTTACTATCACTTCAACCGGGCGAAAATATCCTTCTATGGCGATAAGAATATTGAATTGCTTCCGAAGATCACGTTTAATGCAGGTATTACCATTCCGGTAGATGAACGCGTAAAAGTGATCGCGCACTATAACCAGTTGCACCAGGGCACTTATTCGGAGTATATCGGCGGCGCATTAATCGGTTACGGACTGATGGACCAGGGACTGGAATCAACGAAGGCTATTTATGGCGGGCTCTTCCTCAGATGGAACGATGCCATTATTCCCACTATAAAAATTGATATGGATAAATATGAAATTGGAATGAGTTACGATACGAATATCTCCAAGCTCAGAACGGCAAGTCAGACCTTCGGAGGCTTCGAAATCTCTCTCGTTTTTAAAGGATTTTTAAACAGCCGGAACTCAACATTAGAAAGCGTAAACTGTCCTAGATTCTAAGTAGATAGAAATCAGCTTGTTAGAAATATTATTTATCAAGCGTTAAAATTTACATAAAAAAGGAGAAACTGCTAACAAAATGGCCTGTGGTTTGTTAATTTTATGTAGAAACAATGGCGCTCGAATGAGCTGAATTCATCAAACAAAAATTAGGAAATATTTGATAAAAACTTTATTTTTATAATACTATGTGGAAAACCTCTACCCTGATTCTCATAATGGTTTTCAGCCTTTTTACCAGCATAGGTAAGGCTCAAAGCGATAAATCCCAACCAAATCCGGAGGGGGGTAGCAAAATCGTGAAGCTATATCCCAATCCAGCTACCACTATCATAACATTTGAAGTTCAACAACATAATAACGACCGCTTGTACGATCTTATTGTATATAATTTCCTGGGAAAGAAAATTGATCAGCTGAAAGGTATCAGTTCCCGGACTACTGTAAGTCTGGATAACTATTACAACGGGCTGTATATTTTTCAATTGAGAGATCAGCGGGGAAACCTGGTAGAGTCGGGGAAATTCAATGTAGTCAAGTAGATATATCTGGCATCAAAATAAAAAGGAAAGTCACGATTCACATCGTGACTTTCCTTTTTTATGATATCTGTTATCAGGAAACTTCTACAATCAGGAATTTCAGATAAGTGGTGTTTTCAATATTTCTCAGAATCGGATGATCCTGTGCCTGGGTCTGAAAAGTTACCTGGCGCAGTCTCTTTTTCGCGTCCCTCGCAGCAGCATCAATGGTTTGCAGGAACAGGTCCGGCGATACCAGGTTGGTGCAGGAAGCAGTTACCAGGAATCCACCCGGTTTCAGCAGCTTCATCCCACGCAGATTGATCTCCTTGTAACCGGTAACGGCTTTCTGGATATTCTCACGGCTTTTGGTGAAAGCCGGCGGATCGAGGATCACCACATCGAACTTCTTCTCTTCCTTTGTCCACTGTTTCAATTGATCAAAAGCGTTCACTGCCTGAAACTGGCAGATATCCTGCAGGTTATTCAACTCCGCATTTTTCCGGGCAGTAGCTACGGCTGTTTCCGAAATATCCAGTCCCAGTACGCTTTTGGCGCCATAGAAACCAGCATGGCAGGAAAAAGTACCGGTATAGCAAAAAGCTTCCATTACATCGGCGCCTTTTACAATATGTTTGATCTCACGGCGGTTGTCCTGCTGATCGAGGAAATAGCCGGTTTTCTGACCATTTACCACATCCACATGAAACCGGAGTCCGTTTTCATTGATCACCAGGTTGGTATCGAAAGGTGCGCTCAGGAAGCCTTTCTGTTGTGTCATACCCTCCAGTTCCCTTACCGGCACATCGTTTCTTTCATAGATTCCTTTAGGAGAGAAAATACGGTTGATGGCATCCACGATGGCATCTTTCCATTTTTCCATACCCAGCGCCAATGTCTGTAATACGAAGTAATCATTGAATTTATCGATTACCAGTGCGGGCATATCATCTGCTTCTCCGTATACGAGGCGGCAGTTTTCCACATAGCCCAGTTTTTGCCGGTATTCCCAGCATTTCAGGATACGGCGGTAGAAGAATTCAGGATTTATTTCTTCATTCTTATCACGTGTCAGAAGTCGTACGAGGATCTGGGATTGCGGATTGATATAACCACGACCCAGGAAAAAGCCCTTATGCGTATACACATCTACGATATCACCGGCATTTACATCTCCTTTTATTTCGGCCACTTCATTGCCAAAAATCCAGGGATGCCCTTGTAATACCCTGTTTTGTATCTGCTTTTTTAGAAAAACTTTAGTCATTTATTGTATTTCGAGGGGCAAAGGTAGCTATTTAGCGGTTAGCATCTTGGTATTAACTAACAGGTTGGCTGCTGGCGGTTAAAGGGCGCCAATTCTGCCTTTTTGTCGGCAAAACCGCTGTTGGCAAAGAAATTGACTGCATACCTCCGCAGACAATTATTACTTATTATGACAGAAAACGAAAAAGACATGCAGACAAACGGTCAGGCTAGCACTGGTAGCGAAAACGAAAAAGGCATGCCAGAAGAAAATATAAGCAATAGTTCAAATACGAATGACGGAGCAGCCGAAGCGACTGAACTGGAGAAGAAAGAACAGGAAGTAAGTGAAATCCGCGATAAATATCTCCGGTTACAAGCGGAGTTTGACAACTACCGTAAACGTACTGCCAAAGAGCGTATAGAACTGATGCAAACCGCTAGTAAAGATGTTATCATATCTTTGCTGGATGTACTGGACGATACAGACAGAGCCGTAAAGCAATTGGAGAGTGCCACAGATGTTACTGCCGTGAAAGATGGAGTAATGCTGGTATTCAATAAGTTAAGAAACACTCTCCAGGCGAGAGGACTGAAGCCAATGGAGAGTATTCATACCTCATTTGATCCGGATCTGCAGGAGGCAATTACTGAAATCCCTGCACCTACACCGGATTTAGAAGGAAAAGTAGTAGATGTGCTGCAACCTGGCTATTACCTGAATGACAAATTAATCCGTCATGCGAAGGTAATTGTAGGTAAGTAGAATGACGATGTGGCATAATTTCAATGAATACCTATGCTGAAGCTGACGTAAAGCAATATTTTTTACTGAAACAAAAGCTGGTGCTTTGCACCGGCATTAAGTGATTTTTATAATGTCTACCAAGAGAGATTATTACGAAATACTGGTTGTTGCCAAATCTTCCTCCCAGGATGAAATTAAAAAGGCCTACCGTAAGGTGGCCATGCAGTTTCACCCTGACCGCAACCCGAACAACAAAGAGGCGGAAGAAAAATTCAAGGAAGCAGCTGAAGCTTATGAAGTATTAAGCGACCCTGATAAAAGGGCGCAATACGACCGTTTTGGCCATGCCGGTATGAATGGCAACCGCGGTGGTGGTGGATATGGCGGTGGTGGCATGAACATGGATGACATCTTCTCCAACTTCGGTGACATTTTTGGTAACGAAGACATTTTCGGCAGCTTCTTCGGAGGCGGCGGTGCACGTGGTGGTGGAAACCGCCGTGGACGCGGCACCCGTGGTTCCAACCTCCGGGTAAAGATTCGTCTCACCTATGAGGAAATCGCCAAAGGCGCCAACAAAAAAATCAAAGTAAAGAAATATGTACCCTGCCAGCACTGCGGTGGCCTGGGCGCAAAAGATAAAAACGCATTCCAGTCCTGTAATACCTGCGGCGGTTCCGGCCAGGTAAGAAAAGTCACCCAGACTTTCCTCGGACAGATGCAAACCGTTACTACCTGTCCTACCTGTCATGGTGAAGGCCAGATCATTACCAGCAAATGCGGTCACTGTAAAGGTGAAGGCCGTATGTATGGTGAAGAAATGGTGAGTATCGACATCCCGGCAGGCGTACAGGAAGGCATGCAGCTGAGCATGAGCGGAAAAGGTAATGCCGGCGAAAGAGGCGGCGCTCCTGGTGATCTGCTCATCCTGATTGAAGAAGAACCACATCCGGAATTGCAACGCGACGGACTCAATGTGGCTTACGATCTGCACATCTCCTTCCCTGACGCGGTATACGGTACCTCCCTGGAAGTACCCACTATCGACGGTAAAGCAAAAATTAAAATACCGGCAGGTACACAAAGCGGTAAAATCTTCCGCCTGAAAGGCAAAGGTTTCCCTTCCGTTAATTCTTATGAAAAAGGCGATCAGCTGATTCATGTGAATGTATGGACGCCGCAAACCGTATCTGCTGAAGAAAAAGAAATGCTCGATAAATTACAATCATCCGATAACTTTAAACCCAACCCCGAAAAATCCGAAAAAGGATTCTTCGAAAAGGTAAGAGACATTTTTAGTTGAGGATTTAATGAATAAAAAGATGGGGAAGGCTTACTGCACGCAGGCCTTCCCCTCTCTTTTAATACCGCACCATGGAACAAAAACTGCAGATGTTCGAAAACCGGCTGACGAAAGTTTTCCGGCATACTTCCAAACTCGCCAGACGACAAAACATCACCTGTTACCGGGTGTACGATGATGATATTCCCGAATTTCCCTTCAGCATTGAAATGTATGAAGACCATGTGTACATCGCCGAATATCACCGTAAACACGGTATGGAAGAGGATGCACACGAAGAATGGCTGGATACCTGCCTGGAAATGATCAGCAAAGTACTGGATGTAGCCCCCAACAAAATCTGGGTAAAGCAACGGCAACGCAAGGAAAACAGGAAAAGTCAGTATGAAAAGCTAAGCCTGGAAAGTCATATCATGACCGCCTATGAAGCCGGTCTGCAGTTCAAAGTAAATCTCTCCGATTACCTCGATACCGGATTATTTCTTGATCACCGCATTACCCGCAGTATGGTCCGGGAGGAAGTGAAAGATAAAAAAGTACTGAACCTCTTCTGCTATACAGGCTCTTTTTCCGTGTACGCCGCTGCTGGTGGCGCCGCAGAAGTGACATCTGTAGACCTTTCCAAAACCTACCTGGCCTGGGCCGAAGAAAATATGAAGCTCAACGGATTCGACAGCCCGAAACATACTTTCGTACATGCCGATGTGTTGCAATACCTCGATACCCTGAAGTTGAATACCTACGACCTGGTGATCATCGATCCTCCTACCTTCTCCAACAGCAAGCGTATGAAGGATTTCCTGGATGTACAAAGAGATCACGCCGATATGTTGAATAAGGTGTTGCTGGCCACTAAAAAAGACGGGATCGTTTATTTCAGTAATAACTATCGCCGCTTTGTGATGGACACAGAAAAGATCACAGCCTCCAGTATCAAGGATATCACCAATCAAACGTTACCTTTTGATTTTCAGCAGAAGATGATCCGGAAGTGTTACCGCCTGATCAAGTAAATGCGCCATTACTTTCCTTTACGCACCATCTTTATCATTTTCAGAAACTCCCGGCGATAGTTGCCCTTATCGGCGCCCAGCGCCTGGCGGGCGATGTCGCTGACCATATCGAGGTCGCCTTTTCCGCAATAGGAGGATTTGCGTAAAGTCATGCCGAATAACGCTACTGCTGCAGCGAAGCGGCAATCATTCGAAGCATCTTTAAATAGGGTCAGTTCCGCAGGGATCCCCCCCCGCAAACATTGCACAGTGGTATCCTGCGGATGACGATACGATATTTTTACCTGCGCCAGCACTGTATCAGAGGTAGCCACTTCCGGCACAGGAACAATTTCATACAGCGCTACCGAACAATGCCCGCTGCCGATGATGCCGCCATTGAACTCACTGGTCATGGTGGTATCTGCAGGGAGTATTTTGTTCTCATAACCAATAAGCCTATACGACTTTACCAACGCAGGATTAAACCACACTTCCGATTGCACATCGCGGGCAATAGTAAACAGGGTACTCCCGAATTCACGGGCAAATATTTTATTCGCTTCTTCCAGGTCATCTATATACGCAAAATTACCATTTCCTTTACTGGCAAGGGATTGCAGCTTGGAGTCTTTATAATTTTTCATACCGAAACCCAGGCAGGTCAGTAATACCCCACTTTCTTTCTGCTGAATGATCAGCTGTTCCATTTCTTCATCGCTGCTGAGGCCTACATTGAAATCCCCATCGGTAGCCAGTATCACACGGTTGTTGCCGTCGGGGATATATTGATCTGCCGCAATGCGGTAAGCCATTTTAATAGCGGCTTCTCCGGCGGTGCTGCCACCTGCACTGAGATTGTCGATGGCATTGAGAATTTTTTCTTTCTGGTCACCGGGCGTAGCGGGCAGTATGACGCCGGGTTCGCCGGCATAGGTTACAATAGCCACTTTATCTACCGGACGCAGGTTATTTACCAGGATACGGAAGGCGGCCTGCAGCAATGGTAATTTATTGGGACTGCCCATAGATCCGGAAACATCCAGCAGGAACACCAGGTTGCTGGCCGGAAAACTATCTGTTTCCAGGGCGCGCGCGCGGATAGCGATCTGTAATAACCGGTGACTGGTTTCCCAGGGGCAGGTAGTATAATGATGATACAGCGCCATGGTGTTGCCAGCTACCGGTAACGGATAATCGTAATGGAAATAATTGATCATTTCCTCGATGCGGACAGCATCTACCGGTACATGTTCTTTCAGTCGCAGGAAGCGGCGGATGTTGCTGTAGGCGGCCCTGTCCACGTCTATCGCGAAGGTAGATACCGGGTGAGCGGCGGTGTGTACAAACTTATTTTCATAAGTAGCGCCATAAGTTTCATTGTAAAAAGAAGAGGTGCCCATGCCGGTGTTGCCGTAATTGGGATTACTGCTATGCAGCATCTTCGACCTGGCTTTGGCGAGTGCCACCGGGTCCGTATCTTTTCGTAGGGGCGATAACGTTATTAAAAGACGCTCGTATTTGCTGGCGGTTATCTCTTTGGGGTGATAACCATGCTGTGTAAGCAATAGTCTGGCAGATGCCTTGGGGATTACAATTTTAAAAAGACCGAAAGCGTTTGTCACCACGTGGGGGGTGTCATCTATCACCTTCACCAGTACTCCTGAAATGGGGCGGTGGGATAAACTGTCTTCTACCGCTCCCGAAACCCAGATTGTTTGCGCCTGCAGCCCTCCACCCCAAAAAAGTAAGAGTAAAAGGTACTTGAGCATATATTAAGTTAAGATTTTTTCCGGGCAAGCGCCCGGAAAAAATAATTACTGCTCAGATTCCACCAGCTGGTAGATCGCTGGCAGGTTTCTTCCCAGGCCGTCGTAATCCAGACCGTATCCTAACAGGAACTTATTGGGAACGGAAAAGCCGAGGTAGTCTATTTTAATAGGGTGTACCATGGCATCCGGCTTGGTGAGCAGGGAAGCCACGATTAATTTCTTAGGTTGCTGATGCTCCAGTTGAGGCAGGAACTGGCTCAAAGTTTTGCCTGTATCTACAATATCTTCCAGAATCACCACGGTACGGCCGAAGAGATCTTCGTCCAGACCGATGGCCTGAATGATATTGCCGGTAGATTTCATGCCTTTATAAGAGGCCAGTTTAATAAATGAGATCTCCGCCTCAATAGTGAGGTATTTAAACATATCTGCGGCAAACATAAAGGAGCCGTTGAGAATGGCGATAAATAAAGGGCGCTCTCCCTTCAGATCTGTGTTAATCTGTTCCGCCATTTCCTTAATCCGCTGCTGCAGTTCTGCTTCACCGATATAAGGCTGGAACGCTTTGTCATGCACCTTGATCACTGACATAATACTTCTACATTTCCTTATTTAACAATTATCAGCAAAAAAAGATCGCTGCTTATTTACTTACCAGCAGGCGCTGACCGATTTTGATATCGAAGCCCTGGAGGTTATTCCATTCCTGTAACTGTGTAACAGACTGGTTATACATTTTAGCAATGCCATACAGTGTTTCCTTTGGCTGTACATCGTGGTATTGCGTATTAGACCGTTGTGCCGGCGCGGGTTTAGGCGTAGCTGGTTGTGATTGTGGCTGCGGCATAGACGCTTTTGGCGTGCCTGCAGTGCCACCGGAGGTAGTCACCGTACCTGCTTTTTTCAGGTCTTCTATCATAGCTACCGGTACGCCGCCTTGCGGAGCAGGCTTTATTTCCGGTACGGCAGTGCCGCCAGTGGTATTTTTGGCTACTTCTTCCTTGATGCCATCCAGTGCTTTGCGCGGGGAGAAATCTTCCGGTGGTTCCTGGTCTTCTTCTTTCAGCACCCGGGTATTTTTTGCCAGGCGGGGAGCGGAGGAAGCAAAACCATCGAGTGTTAAACGCTGACCTGCAGCGGGTTCCTCGCCTTCATTCATTTTATTACGACGGCGTAACCATCTTAACTGCACCCCTTCTGCCTGGGCTACATCGTGCATGGTTTCCCCGTTTACAACCGGGTGGAATTCCTTGCTGCCTCTTTTGCTTTTCTTTTGCAGGAAAACGATCATATCCTTTTTAGGAGGATTGTCATTTTCCAGGTCGTTGAAACGCACCAGTTTACGCAAACGCATATTGCGCTGGTCGGCCAGCTGGATGAGGGAAGTACCTGCTTTTACGTATACCGCTTTACGGCCGTTGATTTCAAAGATTCCTTTAGGGAAACTGCCGGGCGTTTGTTTGGTAGTAGTAGTGGTATTATGATTTTTTCTTCCGGGAGATGTTCTTGTTTCTTTCTCCGTTACTTCTGCATACTGTGTTTTATCGGTAGCAGCGCCGCCATCGGAAGGATCTTTCCCCATGGCAATGAGGGTATATTGCTGGAGGTTATAGTCCTCAATTACTTTGATGAGCTGTTGGGGATATGTTTTATTGGTAGCATATCCTGCCTGTTTGAGCCCAAATGCCCATGATTTATAGTCATCTCCATCGAACTGGAAAAGAAAGGAATAGCGTGGATTGGCGTGGAGGAAATCGGAGTGGTCGCGGTAAGAATCGCGGGCGGTTTCATATACCCGGAAACATTCCTGGGCAGCGTCATCGTCGTATTTGATGGTTTTACCGGTCCAGGTATTTTTACATTTAATACCGAAGTGGTTATTTGACTGCAAACACAGGGTACCGTTGCCGGATTGTGTTTCTACAATTCCCTGCGCCAGCTTGATGGCGGCAGGCACGCCTGAGCGGCGCATTTCCTCGATGGCTAAGTTTTTATAGGTAGCAATGTACTGCTGGGTCGTAATGTTCTGTGCGTGCAGTACGGTAACTAAGCCAATAAGAAAACTGACTGTCAATAAGAATTTTCTTACTTGCATGTATGTTCGGATTTAATGGGCGATTATTTCTTCCTGATCATCAATACACCATCACGGATGGTCACTAACACCTGTTCGGCGCGGTCGTCTGCCAGCACTTTTTCACAAAACCGGACCATGGCTTTTGCCTGTCGTCCCTGTTCATTCTCCGGATCCAGCACCTGTCCGTGATACAGGACATTATCTGCCAGGATAAAACCGCCAGGACGCAATTTCTCCCATACCAGGTCATAATATTGTTCGTAACCGGATTTGTCCGCGTCAATGAACACCAGGTCGAATACTTCGTCCAGTTGTGCGATAACATCAGCGGCTTTACCGATATGCATTTTTATTTTGTCCGCATTCCCGCTTGCCGAGAAATAGCGCTGACAAAGGGTTTCCAGTTCTTCGTTGATATCTACCGTATGCAGGATGCCGTCGGGCGTGAGACCTGCAGCCAGGTAAATAGCGGAGTAGCCGGTGTAGGTGCCCAGTTCCAGGATGCGCCGTGGCCGGATCATATGACTGATCATGCTCAGAAACTGTCCCTGTACCTGTCCGCTCAGCATATGCGGCAGCTCCACTTTCAGATGCGTTTCCCGGTTCAGCTGATACATCAATTCACTCTCCGGAGTGGTATATTTTTCTGAATAGGCCTCTACTGCTGCCGGTATAAGCTCCATATATAAAATTTCTGCAAAGCTAAGGAAAAGCGGCTAACTGTCAGCCTACTGCTTTCAACGGAAAAAGCGGATATATCCATAAACGTTATTTCACCGGGTTTTATTCTCTCCGGCGGTACGTTCACGTATATCCGCTTTTCCGGCCCTGGGGCTGAATTATCAGAAATTCGGTCTTAATTTATTGGTGGTATAGAAAACGCGGAAATACTCCACCACTTCTTCTGCTGTGTCAAATAACTGCAGCAGGTCGAGGTCCTGTGGATTGATATTGCTCTCTTTTTCCATCATCACATTGCGGATCCAGTCCAGGAGGCCACTCCAGTATTCACGGCCTACCAGTACCATCGGTGTTTCTTCCATTTTTTTGGTCTGGATCAGGGTGGCTACTTCAAAGAATTCGTCCATAGTACCAAAGCCACCGGGCATCATCACAAAACCCTGGGAGTATTTGGTGAACATGACCTTGCGGACAAAGAAGTAGTCGAAATTCAGGTTATTTTCCGGATCGATATATACATTGGGATGCTGCTCATGTGGCAGGGTAATATTAGCACCCACTGATTTACCATGTGCGGCCTGGGCCCCCTTGTTGGCGGCTTCCATTACGCCCGGGCCACCACCAGTAATAATACCAAAACCTTCTTCAGCCAGTTTGGTAGATATTTCCAGGGCCAGGTCGTAATATTTATTGCCTGGCTTGGTGCGTGCAGAACCAAATATAGAGATGCAGGGTCCTATTTTAGCCAGCTTCTCAAACCCTTCAACAAACTCCGCCATAATCTTGAATATCTGCCAGCTGGAATGCGCTCTTGTTTCCGTCCAGTCTCTTTCTTTTAGATTCTTTATACTACTGTTCATGCGACTGCTTTTTTATTATGCTATAAAACACTTATCCACGCAAGCACGTGGAACAATGTAATTTATATAATAATTGGCTTAAAGCGACGGCATCCGGCACAAAAAAAGCAGGTAACTATATAGAAACCTGCTTTACATTTAACACGTTATGAACGTGCAGCGATGTTTAATAAACATCGCTGCAGAAACATTGCTAATGCTGGCAATCAAAAAAATAAATGATGTTGAAAATTCTTTAGATAGTACTATCGTTTTTTATCAACAGGAATTCTCATAACGCTTAACCTCCATTAATTTATAAATTATTTAAGCAATAACCTAATTTATATTTATCGAGGTTACGCAAAGGCCTGTACGTTGTTCACTACTTCTTCTGCCAACCCGAAAGACAGTGTCATACCGGCTCCGCCGAGACCGTTAACGATCGTTACATTTTTTTCAGGAGAGAATACCAGGTCTGTTTTGCCATTCGTCAGTTTAGGATAAATGCCATGCCATTGTTCCTGAATAGTGTATTCCGGCGCCTGCAGAAATGTGTGCATATACTGCAGAATGAGATCATTGATAAATGCTTTGTCAAATGGTTCGAAATCCGGACCATATTCATGTGAGTCACCGATCGTCAATTCACCGGCGCCATTCTGAGAGATCAGCAGGTGAATACCCCATTTCACATAATCCGGCATTTCCTGTGCGAAGCGCTGTTTCAGTGGTTCCAGCGTTTTGCAGCTATCGAAAGCGGCATAGTGAGCGAGGGTAAGACCTGCGCACAACGCGGGTCCCAGCTGCCAGTTGCCTGGTTGCGGAATAGTGCGCATCATCTGCAGTTTGCACTTTTTCAGTGGAGCAGCCGCAAACTCAGCAGGGTACAGGGTTTCAAAGTCTGCGCCGCTGCATACAAACACTTCTTCCACTTTCCAGCGTTCGTCTTTTGTTTCGATGTAAGGCATGCTGATGCCATTTACTGCGGTACCAAAACGCATGGTTACCTGCATATTTTCTTCCAGGTGTTTGGCAATCGCAGCACTGGCCTGGCGTGGGTTTACCGTCATTTCGGTAGGACTCCATAATGCGCCGAGCAGTCCGTTTGTTTTCACTGCCTGTGTATATTTTCCTATCTGTGCGGGTGTGATCAGTTCTGCGGTGTAACCGTTGCCAAGTGCGCCCTGTGCAAATTCTTCCAGCACAGCCAGTTCATCATGGGCGTAGGCGAGATGCAGAGAACCTGTTTCCTGGCACTGCAGCCCGGTAGCTGCGGCCAGTGTTTTCCAGGTTCTACGGCTGCGCATGGCGCGGTCATACATTTTTCCGGCGGTTTGCCCTACTGGCCATACCAGTCCGAAATTACGGATAGAAGCACTGATGGCTTTACTATTCCGTTCAAATAAAACAACTTTCCTTCCTTTTGATGCGAGCTGATAAGCCATAGCCAATCCTACTATGCCCGCACCTATTACTGCTACATCTGCCTGTTGCTGTTGCATGATATAAAAATTAGAAGATAGATAGTAATTCGTCCAGGGAAGCTACCAGGTGGGTATGCGGCCCTTTTTCCAGTTCTTCGCGGGTATATGCGCCGGTGGTTACACCAATTACATAGCGGCATCCGGCGTTGGTACCTTCTTCCAGGTCGGAGATGGTGTCGCCTACTTTCGCTACAGACTGGATACTGCGGATTTCCAGCTCTTCCATGATCCTGTAAATCATATAAGGATACGGACGGCCAAAGGCAACCTGGTCGCTGGTAGCAACGGCATCAATTAATCCCTGCTGCTTCCATCCTACCCTTTCCAGGATCACGTTGGTAATGGCCCTGTCGAAGCCGGTATCCAGTGCTATTTTGATGCCTTTTGCCTTTAATGCAGCAAAAACGGCAGAAACGCCCTCTTTCTCCCGTATAGCGGGATGGTTGGCATAATGCGCTTTCATGTCTGTCACAAAGCGGGCATGCAGCTCCTGGATAAAGGTCTCATCGGAGTAGCGGCTATCTTTCTGTTGCTGTAAAAGATAGCGGATGGCGTATGGCTTGGCATATCCCATTACTTCGTTTACCTGCTCCAGGGTTACAGATACGCCCGCCCATTGGATGGTTTGCTGCAAAACCTTTGCTACATTGGATTCATCGTGCAGTGTAGTACCTGCAATGTCAAAAACAACTAATGCTATTTCCATTATTCCTGTGTATTAATATGCCGCAAAGTTAAGTACTTAGTAAAACAATGTTTAGCATTTATAAACATTTAACATGCGGATAATACACGAACAAAAAACCGGATCACCTTTGCAGATGATCCGGTCGATATCTTCCGAAAAAATTATTTAGAAACCAAGTCCTGCTCCAACCCGGTAAATCAGGCTGTTGTTGTAAGGAGAACGGTTATCCTGGATCACATCATAAAGAACAGAAATACCTATACCAACCCTGCCGCCAACGCTCTGGGTATAACCTGCGCCTACCAGCAGGCTGGGCACACCATAGTTGGTTTTAAAGGTTTGTTTCTGGTTATTGTCCAGGTAATAGGTAGAATTCTGTGTCACAAAATTATACTCCGGCTGGATATGTATAAACACCATTGAGAACGGATAAACCCGGCCCCAGATACCACCACCGAAAATGGTGTATTTATCCCGCTGAATAGTATTACCGGTATAATAGTCACGTGATTTAAACTGGCCGTACTGCGCGTTTATATTGACACCCGCCGCGATATAGTCGGAGAAGCGATAACCCACCAACGGGGAGATATCCACATTGGTATAATCGCCAAACACCATCCCTAAAGAGCCTCCCAGCACCAGGCGGGAAGGATCAAAGCCCTTATGGGTCATCGTGTCTGTTTTATAATACTGGGCATGCACCAGTTGTGCCGTGGCCAGAAAGAGAAAACATATCAATAAACGTTTCATGGTCAGATTTATTAAGTTTAACTATTTACCCGGAGAAAGGTTTAACAATCAAAAATTTTACCCCGGTTTAATATATTCTTCGGATCAAAGATCTGCTTTATTTGCTTCATGAGCTGCATGGAGGTCTGATCAAAAATGATATCCATGTAATTCTTCTGCACAAGGCCAATACCATGCTCACCGGAGATGGTGCCACCCAGTTTTTTCACCAGTTGAAAAATTTCACGTATACCTTCCGTGAGGGTACCATTCCACTGTTCTTCCGTGAGGGTGCCGCGAATAATGTTTACATGGAGATTCCCATCGCCGGCATGACCATAACAAACCGAATGGAAGCCATATTTCTGACCGATTTCTTTCACGCCCTTCAATAATAACGGCAATTCTGCACGGGGCACTACGGTATCTTCTTCTTTATAAACGGAATTGGCTTTTACCGCCTCTGCTACCCGGCGGCGCAGTTTCCATAGTTCATCTTTCTGTTGGGAATCTTCCGCAAACAGGATCTCCCCGATATCAAAACCCTCTACGACACCAGCGATTCCTTCCATTTCCTGCATAAGTACTTCCGGGTAATTACCGTCTACTTCTATGAGCAGGTGGGCCTGTATGTCGTCTTCTATCTTAACAGCGCTGCTTTGCACGTACTGGGATACCCAGTCGATCGCATCCCTTTCCATAAATTCCATAGCGGAAGGAGTATAGCCAGCCCTGAAAATAGCGCTGACTGCCTCACAGGCACTTTCAGCGGAGCGGAAAGGCACCAGCATCAGCAGGTCATTTTTAGGCAGGGGGATCAGGCGTAATACTATTTTGGTGACAATGCCCAGAGTACCTTCGCTGCCTACTACCAACTGGGTGAGATTGTAACCAGTGGCGTTTTTCAGCACATTGGCGCCGGTCCAGATGATTTCTCCATCAGGCAACACCATTTCCAGGTTCAGCACATAATCCTTTACCACACCATATTTCACGGCTTTCGGGCCACCTGAGTTTTCTGCGATGTTACCGCCAATAAAACAGGTGCCACGGCTGCTCGGATCCGGTGGATAAAACAGGCCTTTTTCTTTTACAGCGTTTTGTAATTCCTCGGTGATCACGCCTGGTTCTGTTATTACCTGGAGATTTCTTTCGTCGATGTGGGTAATCCGGTTAAACCGTTCCATGGAGATAAGTACGCCACCAAACTGGGCCAGTGCACCACCGCTGAGGCCAGTACCGCCGCCACGGGGAGTTACGGGTAGTAATTCCTGGCTACACAGGCGCATAATACGACTTACCTGTTCGGTGGTATCCGGTTTTACCACTACTTCCGGGAGATAATGCAGGTCCTCAGTTTCATCCTGTGCATAACGGGCCATGCTTTCTTCGTCGGCCAATACGTATTGTGTGCCGGCTATTTCGCGTAATGCCGCTATGTGAGCGGCAGTTACTTTATTAAACGTTGTCATGAAACAAAAATAATCATAAAGCCGGTTAGGTGGTAATATCCGGCGGGTTAAAAAGATGGGCAGATCGTAGATCTCCTGGCGTTGTTGAAACTACGGTTGCTGTAAAGCCCCGTGAATACAACGCCCAGCTCATAAGCACCCCGCCGGTTATTGGCGGCCGATAAACTGGAAGTGGTGATATCGTAGTTAAACATGAGTTTAATAGCGTTTATCTGGTATCCCACCAGGAAAATAGCGGCATCATTGGCGCGGTAATACAACCCGCCATACAACTGCTGTACACCATCACCGGAAAGATTATAGGCTGCATTCGCGCCCAGCATCAATTCCCTTGCACCGGCCTGTGTAGCATAATAAGCCGCCGGATTGAGGATTACCTTATCGCTCATTTTCAGGCTGGCATTTAAAAATCCGATATACCTGCGGGGTACGGTGTTGTTGCCATCGAAAAATGTTTCGCGGGGCGTATTGATGTGCTGCACCGAAAAGCCGGCGTTTACATAGATATTATCGTTAGGGAAATATGCGTAGTTCAAACCTGCCTGCAGGTCAAAATAATTCACGCTGCTGGATGTGATTGGCTCCCCGGTGGGGATCTGTGAATCGAAGAACTTCCCGTTCCACTGATCGGCGAAAGTGAGCTTGGTAATATCTACACGTTTACCGGCAGAACCTACGTTAAATCCGGCGGATAATAAGCTGCTGAACCCAAGCAACTGGTGATACGCGATAGAAGCGTATCCTTTGGTAGATGTAAGATTACCGGCGCCGGCCACATCACGTAGCAATACGCCACCAATGCCCACCCAACCATATTCCAGCTGGTCGCGGAAGAGTTGAAAGTCGCCATATGCCGACATAGTCCGGTAAGGCACCGGAACACTGGTCCACTGATCGCGGTAATTAATACCAAGCCGGTAGTTCCCGTCAGGAATAAAGCCGGTATTGGCTGGGTTAGTTGTCAATGGCGAATTAAAAAACTGTGAGAAGTGGAGGTCCTGGGCCAACCCGCTACTCATGGAAACAATTAATAAAACTGCCAGACATGTTGATAACTTAACAATCTGATTCATGGCTCATCATCTTAACAAGGTTACACTTCCTGATCTGTTGCCTTTGGTGCCATCCGTAAATTCAAGATTTACGATATATGCGTAGACGTCCATAGGTTGAACTTCTCCTTTAAACCGGCCATCCCATCCGATCTGGGGATCTGAACTTTCAAAGATCAACTGACCCCAGCGGTTAAATATTTTAAGATTGAATTTGGTCGCTCCGAAAGCTTTCACATAAAACGTGTTGTTTTTTCCGTTTGGTGCGAAGGCATTGGGTACATCAAACAATGGTACTACTACGGCACTTACTTCCTGGCACTTGGTATCCGTACATCCGTCACTGTTAGTAACAGTCAGGCATACGTTATAGGTGCCGGTTCTCAGGTATTGGTGACTTGGATTTACCTGAGAAGTGGTATCCCCATCGCCAAAGTTCCACAGGTAATGCACGGCATTCTTTGAGTCCCTGCTATCAAACTGCAATGGGGTATTTTCTACCGCTTTAGTTGGTGAGAAAGTAAAAGCAGCTACCGGCAAGGGGGCTACATTCACCACCACTGTAAAACTATCTTTCTTGTTGCAGGTATTCGGGTCATTCACGACCAGTTTAACTGTTACAGGACCTGCCACATTAAATTTATGGATCGGGTAAGGATCAGTAGAGGTAGAGTTATCATCACTGAAAGTCCAGAGGAAAGTTTCACCACCCAGTGTGGTATTTTCCATCTGTATTTCTGTGCCCACACAGATAGTTCCCGGATCTGTAAAACTGGCCACTACGTCTTTGGCCACACGCAGGGTATAACTGATGGTTTGCGGGGCGTTACAGAAATTGGTATCCACCAATGTAAGGGTGGCGTTATAAATGCCGGCTGCTTTGTACGCATGCCTTAGCGGGAAAGTATCTATACCTGTATAGAAAGGCGGCGTACCATCTCCATAGTCGAGAATAAAAGAGCTGTCGCGGAACTGCGCAGCAGGTGTTGATTCATTGGTGAATTCATACAGCAGGTCTTCACAGGCACCTACACGTTTTGCTTCAAACTGAAGTTTTGCTTCATTGTTACCCAGCTTCACAGTTACATAGGCAGTGTCTGAACCATTACAACTTTTATCATCAAACTTCACCATGCGTACCCGGTAAGTACCTACCTGCGTGAAGTAGTGGGAAATAGTGTCTCCTCCGGGGCCGGTAGTAATGATGGGCGTATTATCATCAAAAAACCATTCATACCGTTGTGCCGGCAGATGGGTAGTATCTTCAAAGTAGATCCTTTCCGGTGCGCAGTAGTTAGTGCGGCGGTCTTTGGTTTTTACACCTGCTTTTACCCCATCCAGGTTGAAGGCAATTTTCAGCGCGCCAAAGTTGCAGGAAGCAGGTGGCGTGCTGGAATAAGCACCAGGCGTAGTGGGATAACGGGGTTTAGAGCCGTTGCTGCTCACATTACACCAGGCACAGATGCCCTGGTAAATAATTCCGTTCCGGTCGAAGCGGCTGGTACCGCCGTCTACGTGTTCATACAATCCGTTTCCACCGAAGTAGCTACCGTACAAAGGACCCTGTGTAGGACTGAAGCGTACGGCATCCCGCTGGAGCACATAAAAATAAAAATCCCATCCGTCAGTGCTGCGTTGCAGTGCATCTGTGGAGGTAGTCATGCCCCAGGTACCGGAATTGGGGTATTTCAGGCCGATATTGATACCTCCGCCCCATCCGGACACGTATACGTTTTCGCAACGGTCGACCAGGAAAGCGGTGGGAGAAATATTTGGAGAGGTAACACTGTTCCTGTTTTTACCAAAAGTGGTAGAATACACAAACTTCGTCAGGTCTGGTTGTAACTTGGAGATAAACTGGAGGCCATTTTCATTGTAGCCGTCGGCGCTGAGGAGCTGTATGGGCCAGGCACCTTCGGTGGTGCCCATTACATATACAAAACCTTTTTTATCCAGCTGAATACCATATACCTGGTCGGCTTTACCGTTATCGGAGCCGAGATAGGTTCCCTGCAGGATGGATTTACCATCATTGGTAATGTGTACAACGAAACCATCGCATATGCCACCGGTATACTTTGGATTGAGGCTACCGGCAGTTGCGGGGAAGTCGTCGCTGGCGGTACCACCGGCTACGTACAAGGTACTGAGACCATTTAATGCAATCACATATGCGGCATCTTCTTTAGAGCCGCCCAGGTAACTGGCCCATACGATGTCCTGGCAGAGTGGATTTATTTTCATGACCACGCCATCCTGGGAGCCTTTGTTGGCGGCCTGGAATACGCCGGCGGTTACGGGGAAGTCGGTAGAGCGGGTACAGCTGGCCACGTAAATATAGCCGGCATCATCCACCACTACTTCACTGCGGGCGTCGTCGCCGTAGTTGCGTAGCAGTATCCAATCGCCGCCCTGACGATCTGTTCTCATATTTACGCCATCGTCGCCGGTACCGGCAATGATGAGTGAGCCGATGATCCCACTGCCAAGGGCATTTAATTTAGTCACAACAATATCCCATCCGCCGCGGGTTCCCTTCACTGCAGTGCTGGGATAATCGCTGGAAGTGGTTCTGCCGGATATAACCAGGTTGCCCTGCTGGTCTACAAATAAGCTATGGGGTTGTTCCTGGCCGTTTCCGCCGATATAGGTGGCATATACGAGCCTGGTACCATTGGGATTGAATTTAGAAATGGCAATATCAAATGTTCCGCCGCCATATACGCTTTGTACAGCGCCCGTTGTTACCGGATAGCCGGAACCGAACACAATACCACCGCCGTATAAATTACCGGCAGCATCATAGGTAGCGGTGAATCCCCAGTTGTCGGAGCGGGATCCAGATACGGTCGAGAACACGTAAATGGGATCTATGACCAGTGGGTATGCAGCGTTGTAATCTCCCGAAATTTTAAAACCGAGCTTATTCCCGTTAAGCCGGTAAGCTACTTTTACGGTTATACGCTGATTGTTGATATACTGGTAAGCAAAGGGTAATTGTTCGATCACATCTCCAACGGTGGTATGAACATATAACTGTCCTTTTTTTAATTCCATGCCGGTGGCGCCTTCATATACCATCTGGATATTATCCGGATTGGCGCCGGGATGTACGATCAGGTCGTATTTCAGCTGTGAGCCTTCTGAGTAGATATGAGCGTCGATGCCGCTGTACAGGGAATTGTAATTAATACCCTGGAAAGTGCTCACGTTGGAAGCCCATTTGGTACGGTCATTCCCGATGAAGTAATTGCTTTTGGCTTCCTGTTCCTTTTCCGGTACTATCTCTACATTTGGATTGGCGTTGACAAACGTAACGTTATAGGCATGTCCGCGTACATCGGGAATTTTACCGGGTCTTGGAGGAGGCTGGCCATTACCGGGATCTCCGGG
Organism: Chitinophaga arvensicola; assembly: GCF_900110835.1. GTDB lineage: Bacteria > Bacteroidota > Bacteroidia > Chitinophagales > Chitinophagaceae > Chitinophaga > Chitinophaga arvensicola. The sequence goes on along the minus strand of NZ_FOJG01000001.1, from coordinate 1,991,136 downwards.
TTTTGGCGCACCAGGCTTAAAAGCCGTTTTAGGAATAAACACGGCGGTATCACTGCGGTGTGAATGGCCGTGCACATATTCATTGAGGTTCCACAGGTCTTCCTGGCTCATCATCAGGAAAGTAAACCCTGTTTTTTTGAGGAAGATAGCGGCGCCATCCAATTCTGTTTTGTAAATGACGTCCCTATCCCATTGACCTTTGTTCTCAATAAAATTCAACGGTGTGAAGTTGGTGCGCGATTGCTGCGCCTGGACCTGGAGTCCGGGGAGCAAAAGGCAAATCATCCATCCAATAAGGCCAGTCGGGAAGGTAAATTTCAACGGGATCAGATTTATTTTATTCGTAAAAACTAATATAATACTATAAACGCAGAAGCCTGTCAAATTGTTACGGCCGGGAAAAGCACAAAAACTTCTGAACTAAGTGTAAACAGGTTAAATGGGAAACAAGGTATATCTGAGCTTCAGTAGCTTTTATACTTTATTAATTCGTTCATCAATTAATAAACGTAAAAATCATCAGGAAATTTTACTCCAGATAGATTTACTTCGCTGGGCGGCCAAAAATTCTTTTAGTGCCTGATTTTCAGGCAACAGCAAATCGGTGTCTTCTTCCAGGATCTTTTCAGCGCTGGCGCGGGCAGCATCAAGGATGGGTTTATCAGCGATAATGTCGGCCAGTTTGAAGTCCAGCACCCCGCTCTGGCGGGTACCTTCAATATCACCCGGGCCTCTCAGTTCCATATCTTTTTCAGAAATAAGGAAGCCGTCGTTGGTTTGCACCATTACGTTGATGCGTTCCCGGGAATCCTGGCTGAGTTTATTGCCGGTCATGAGTACGCAAAAGGATTGTTCTGCACCGCGACCTACCCTTCCTCTCAGCTGGTGAAGCTGGGAAAGGCCGAAGCGCTCGGTGCTTTCTATCACCATCACGGAGGCATTAGGAACGTTAACGCCTACTTCAATCACAGTGGTGGCTACCATGATCTGGGTATCACCAGACACGAAGCGCTGCATATTGGTTTGCCTTTGTTCTGCGGGTTGCCGGCCATGAACCATACTGATATAAAACCTGGGTTCCGGGAAAAAGGCCTTTACTTCTTCATATCCTTTCATCAGGTTTTCGTAGTCCAGTTTTTCGGAGTCTTCAATCAGTGGATATACGATGTAAGCCTGACGGCCTTTCTTTACTTCTTCCTTTATAAAATCCATTACCTGCGGACGTTGGTATTCCGTGCGGTGAACGGTGGTAATTGGTTTACGGCCGGGCGGCATTTCATCTATGACTGATACATCGAGGTCGCCGTAGATGGTCATAGCCAGTGTTCTCGGTATAGGCGTTGCCGTCATCACCAGGATATGAGGTGGTATGGTATTTTTTTCCCATAGGCGTGCCCGTTGTGCCACGCCGAAACGGTGTTGCTCATCTACGATGGCCATACCGAGGTTTTTGAATTCCACTTCCTTTTCCAGCAAGGCATGTGTACCCACGAGGATATCGATGCTGCCATCGAGCACGCCGGCCAGTATTTGTTTGCGGGCTTTTCCTTTGATACTGCCGGTGAGCAGCGCCACCTTTACTTCCGTTTTCTCCAGTAATTCGGAAATGCCTTTAAAATGTTGCTGGGAGAGGATTTCCGTGGGCGCCATGAGGCAGGCCTGGAAACCGTTATCTTTTGCCAGCAGCATCGAGAGCAGCGCCACCATGGTTTTGCCACTTCCTACGTCCCCTTGTAGCAGGCGATTCATTTGCCGGCCATGAACAGTATCTGTTCTTATTTCCTTCAACACCCTTTTTTGTGCGCCTGTTAAAGCAAAAGGGAGATGATGATTGTAGAATTCATTAAAGGATTCGCCTACGGCGCCGAACACAAAGCCATGCGATTGCTTATGTCTTTTGAGTTTCAGGCGGCAGATACGGATCTGGGCGATAAACAATTCTTCGAATTTCAGGCGCCGTTGCGCCAGTCGCGCATCATCTTCACTGGCAGGCATATGGATCCTGAAATAAGCCATAGACCTGGGCATGAGGCGATACTGCTGCAACACATCCAGCGGAATATTTTCCCTGATTTCAAGGGGGGATAATTGTTCCAGTAAGTTCTTTGTAAGTTTTCCTATAGCCTTTGCCGTTAGTCCGCGTGCCTTTAGTTTTTCAGTGGTGTAATACACTGGTTCGAGGAATTGTTTGCCGGTGGCAATTTCCTCTGTAAGCAGATCCAGTTCCGGATGAGCGAGCTGGGTAACACCATTGAATACGGAGATGCGGCCAAATACCAGGTAGCCGGTATTTTCGCGCAGCGATTTCTGCATCCATTGCCAGCCCTGGAACCATACCAGGTCGATGGTACCGGTTTCGTCTTTGAAGGTAGCCACCAGCCGTTTGGAGCGGTTCTCCCCCATTACTACCATATTCACAATTTTCCCACGAATCTGTACAAAGTCTTCGTACCCGCTGAGAGAGGCGATTTTATCAATCTTGGTACGGTCTACATAGCGGAAAGGAAAATATTGCAGCAGATCGCCAAAGGTATATACTTTGAGCTCTTTGCGCAGCAGTTCCCCTTTCTGTGGGCCTACGCCTTTCAGGTATTCTATCGGGTTGGATAATATGGCAGTAAAAGTAGAAATGGCTATTCCAGTTTTTATGAAGGACAAAAATAAAACAGGCAAGTGGTAAAAAATCACCACTTGCCTGTTTTAGTAAAAAACAATTATATACTATTCGGCGACAGCATCTACTTTTCCTTCCACGAACTGCTTCATCCATTCGGTAGTAACAGATTTTGGTCTTTCCAGGGAAAGGCCCAAAGCTCTGTCCCAGCACAGGGAAGCCAGTACGCCTAATGCGCGTGACACACCAAACAATACGGTGTAGAATTCATATTCTACCAGGCCGTAATGAACCAGCAATGCGCCGGAATGTGCGTCTACGTTAGGCCATGGGTTTTTCACCTTACCGAGGTCCTGCAGGATTGGCGGAACGGTTTCGTATACCATCCATACAATCTTAACCAGTTCATCGTTTGGCAGGTGTTTCTTTGCAAACTCCATCTGTGCGGTGAAGCGTGGATCTGTTTTACGTAAAACGGCGTGACCGTAACCCGGTACTACTTTACCTTCTGATAAGGTTTTGCGTACGTATGCTTCGATCTGTTCTTTGGTAGGAACACCACCACCCAGTTCTTCGCGCATCTGGAGGATCCACTTGATTACTTCCTGGTTAGCGAGGCCGTGTAAAGGACCAGCCAGACCGTTCATACCAGCGGCGAATGACAGGTAAGCATCGCTCAGGGCGGAACCTACCAGGTGAGTCGTATGTGCGCTCACGTTACCACCTTCGTGGTCAGCGTGAATCACCATATAGAGGCGCATCAGTTCTTTGAAGCCTTCATCGGAGTAACCCAGCATGTGTGCGAAGTTACCTGCCCAGTCGAGCATGCCGTTAGGCTGGATATGCTGACCACCTTTATATTTGCGGCGGTAAACATAAGCTGCGATACGTGGCAGACGGGCGATGAGGTTCATGGTGTCCTCGTAAGTATAGCTCCAGTAATCTTTTTTATTGATACCTTCTGAGTAAGCGTGTGCGAAAGATGATTCGGTTTGCAGCGCCATGATACCCACGTTGAACATGGTCATCGGGTGAGCAGTGATCGGTAATGCTTCAATAGCATCAAATACGTGATTGGGTACATGAGAACGACGACCCCACATGCTGGACAGATACTGCACATCTGCTTCTGTAGGTAACTCTCCGATCAGCATCAGGTAAAATAAACCTTCCGGTAATGGTTCTGCACCACCGGGTGCTTTTGGTAAATGTTCCCTTAATTCCGGAATGGAATATCCACGGAAGCGGATACCTTCATTGGCATCCAGCAGGGATGTTTCGGTTACCAGGCCGGTAATACCGCGCATACCCTGATAAACCTGTGCCAGTGTAACGTCCTCAATTTTTTTGTTGCCGTGATTCTTAATTAAGTCTTTTACTTCAATGTTAAGTTCATCTGCTTTAACCTTGAATTTCTCTTTTATGTACCCCATTTTACTGCTATTGTTATGAATGAAAACAAAATCGATCAATAGTCAAAAGTAATGATTTGTTAACGAAGTTACCACCCTTTAGTGGTATTTAATGCCAAATTAACAACGACTTTCCAAAGGAAATACAATGCGACAGTGTTGCATTGATGCCTTATAACTATATAATAACAAACATCTTACATTATTAAAATAATACGTATTTATACAGACGTTAAAGAAATGTAAAATTTTCAGAATGAATTGAAAATATTGAAAGAAAAATCTGCTGATTTTTCTTTGTGCGTAAGAGAAACAGGCGTTTTTGTGAAGGAGCAATCGATAACAAAAGCAGTAACGCCTTTCTTTCCTTGCAGAAAAAAAGGCGTTACTATATACGAAGTTATCTTATTCACAACTCATTTCGGTGCCCTGCGATACAGGTAAAGTGCCAGTAAACCGAATAAAATATTCGGGATCCACACTGCCAGCAAAGGATTCAGATCGGCTTTTACAGAGAACACGGTGGCAAATTGCAGGAATATAATGTAGCTGGCACTGATCACGATCCCCACTGCCAGGTGCAACCCACTGCCTCCTCTTACCTTTTTCGCGGCAATGATACCGCCAATGAGGGTGAGGATGACTACCGCAAATGCGGCGGAAGTTCTCCGGTAGTATTCTACCCAATAGGTGTTCAATCCTTCTGCGCCCCTGATACTTTCTCTTTGAATGTATCTTCTCAGGTCGGGGGTGGTCATGGCTTCCTGCAGGTTCTTTTCTTCCACGAGGTCTTTTGGTACCAGGGGTAGTTTCAGGAGGGTATCCTGTTTGCTGCTCCAGACTTCTTTGAGACCGTTCATGGTGCGCATGGTCACGTAATCGAGCTTCCACTTTTTGGCGGTGGAGTCCCAGCTGATACGATCAGCCTTCATTTTGAACGTCATGTTTTGTTTATCCACTACGCTCAGTACGAAGCTGCTGCCACTTTTATAGTTGGGATCGTAGGTACCGAAAGTAACGTAGGTAAAGCTATCGATACGGGTAGTACGGTCGTATTGTGATTTTTCGTCGTCGTGACTATGCAGGTATTTATTTTCAAAGCCGGTACGGATGCGGTTCGCATTGGGTACCACCCAGTAGTTGGCCAGCCAGAGAATACCTCCGAACAGGATGGCGCCATACCAGTAGGGACGCAAAAAGCGGCGGAAACTGACGCCGGATGCGAGGATGGCGATGATCTCCGAGCGGTAGGCCATCTTGGAGGTAAAAAAAATCACCGACAGGAATATAAACAGCGGAAATAATAAAGCCAGGATGTGCGGAATAAAACCAAAGTAATAATCCACTATGATTTCATGCAGGGACAGGTGGTGCTTCATGAAGTCGTCCACCTTTTCCGTGGTGTCGATCACCACAGAAATCAATAGGAATATCATCAGGGAGTAAATGAAAGTACCTATGAGCTTGCGTAAAATGTACCAGTCAATTTTAGTCATCATGACTCCAAAGATATTAGTTTATTTTATAGTCCGAACTTTTACAGGCGTGTTTTCAGCTGATTAACCATGCTGGTTTTCCAGGTAGCGAAAGTTCCGGCCAGTATTTGTTTACGGGCTTCTTTCACCAGTTCGAGGTAAAAAGCAAGGTTGTGAATACTGGCTAATGTCATGCCCAAAATTTCCCCGGCTACAAACAGGTGGCGGAGATAAGCCCTTGAATACTGACTGGTGGCGAAGCAGGGGCTATTGGCATCAACCGGACTAAAATCAGTTGCCCATTTCTTGTTACGGATGTTGATTACACCGTTCCAGGTAAAGAGCATACCGTTACGGCCGTTGCGGGTAGGCATTACGCAATCGAACATATCGATACCCAGGGCGATGTTTTCCAGGATATTCCAGGGAGTACCTACGCCCATGAGGTAACGGGGTTTATCTGCCGGGAGTACTTCACATACGTGTCCGCACATTTCATACATTTCATTTTCCGGCTCTCCTACACTGAGGCCCCCGATGGCGTTGCCGGCGCAGTTGCGGGAGGCAATGTATTCGGCAGAGGCTTTACGGAGATCTTTATAGGTGCTGCCCTGTACGATCGGGAACAGGGTTTGTTCGTGACCGTAGGCGGGTTGCGTTTCGCCAAGTCGCTGGATGCAGCGGTCGAGCCAGCGGTGCGTAAGCTCCATTGACTTACGGGCGTAGCGGTATTCAGATGGATAAGGCGGGCATTCATCAAAGGCCATGATAATATCGGCGCCGATGGTGCGCTGGATGTCCATTACATTTTCGGGCGTGAAAAGATGACGGGAGCCGTCGATATGCGACTGGAACACCACGCCTTCTTCCTTGATTTTGCGGTTGGCTGCGAGGGAAAACACCTGGTACCCGCCGCTATCGGTAAGAATAGGCCGGTCCCAACCGTTGAATTTATGTAAACCACCGGCCATGGATAATACTTCCAGTCCGGGTCTTAAATATAAATGATAGGTATTGCCCAGGATGATCTGCGCCTGTACGGCGTCGCGCAGTTGTTCCTGCGTAACGGCCTTTACGCTGCCCACGGTACCCACCGGCATAAAAATGGGGGTTTCGATTTCTCCGTGGTCGGTAGTGATCTTTCCGGCCCTGGCATTGCTGCCACTATCTGTTGTAATCAGTTCAAAATTCACGCTTTAATATTTCAGGCCGCAAAGATATTGAAATGAAGTGAAGATCGGCGGGGAACGGAAGGCGTTCGGCTGCCTGTTCATAATTAATTCTTTTACAGATAATAAAAATATTATATTTTTGCGGGCATTATGCTGGACCATCTAGGTGAAATTGCCTTATACTTTTTTGCTGCCGTAGCAGGGATACAGATCATATATTTTCTTTTTATCTTTTCCCGGGTAGCTTTCTATAGACGTAAATTTGACCTGGACCACACACCGGACGGGCCTTTTTCAGTCATCATCTGTGCCAAGGATGAAGAATTGAACCTGCAGAAAAATCTGCCGGGCGTATTGCAACAACGTTATCATCAGCACATGAAGCCTGAGTATGAGGTGATTGTGGTAAACGATAACTCTGAAGACGACACCAAATACTACCTGCGCTCTATCGAGCCGGGTTATCCACATTACCGTCATATTGAGATCAAGCAGGCTGCCAAGTTCATTCCCGGTAAGAAATACCCGCTGTCTATCGGCCTGAAAGGCGCCCAGTTTGAAAAAGTACTGCTCACGGATGCTGATTGCAAACCTGGAAGTACTTACTGGTTGTCGCTCATGAGCCAGGGCTTTACGGACCAGAAAGAAATTGTACTGGGCTATGGCGCGTACCATAAAAAACCTGGTTTTCTGAATAAGATCATCCGGTATGAAACTTTCTTCAGCGCATTACAGCATCTTTCCTTTGCCATGAGCGGTATGCCTTACATGGGTGTGGGCCGCAACCTGGCTTACAAAAGGGAATTGTTCTTTAAACATAAAGGCTTTACAAGCCACCAGCATATTGCCAGCGGCGACGACGACCTGTTTGTAAACACGGCCGCCAATCGTAAGAATGTGGGCGTAGTGATCGATAAACAGGCCTTCACCTATTCAGAACCGAAGCAGAGCTGGAAAAGCTGGTTTCGCCAGAAAACCAGGCATATGTCTACAGGCAAGCATTACCGTTTTGGCCATAAGTTTGTGCTGGGCTTATTTTCACTGACGCATTTCCTTTTTTATCCTGCCTTTATTTTCGCGTTGTTTTTCCCGCCTCCGATGCTCTGGTATGTACTGGGTATTTTTGGCGGTAAAGTACTGATACAGTCCGTGATCACTTATGCTGCCATGCGCAGACTGGATGAAAGCGATCTCTTTAAGTTCAGCTGGCTGATGGATATCTTCATGGTGCTCTATTACATTCTGCTTACACCTGCTTTGATGTTCAAAGCAAAGACCAATAAATGGTAAGAATAGCTATTTTTGCCGCATGGAAATTATTTTAAAGTATTTCAGCGACTTTACACCAGAACAGCTGTCGCAGTTTGAGGCGCTGCAGGGATTATACCAGGAGTGGAACGAAAAGATCAATGTGATCTCCCGTAAAGATATAGACGCCTTGTATGAAAAGCACGTATTACATTCACTTAGCATAGCCGCCATAGCGGATTTCCAACCTGGCACCCAGATCCTCGACCTGGGTACGGGCGGCGGGTTTCCGGGTATTCCCCTGGCGATCTTTTTCCCGGAAGTACAGTTTCACCTGGTAGATTCTATCGGTAAAAAGATCAAGGTAGTGGAAGGAGTAGCCGAAGCCTTACAACTGAAAAACGTAACTGCGGCGCACAGCCGGGTGGAAGATATTAAAAACCGGAAGTTTGATATAGTGGTATCCCGTGCCGTGGCCCCCCTGGGAGATCTCTGGCGCTGGAGCAAACATGTAATGAAAAAATCCACTGTTCCGGGCAAGCAGTTTGAAAAGGGATTGATCTGTCTGAAAGGGGGCGATCTGGCCCAGGAAATTTCTGAAAGTGGCTTAAAGCCCCGCCTGGTGAAGGTGTATGATATTTTTCCGGAAGAAAGCTTCCAGGAGAAATTTGTGGTGCTGGCAAAAAGTTAGCCGGCTCCCCCGCTTTGGGCAGCCAGTCATACAAAATATAACGGCAGGCCGGAATGCTAAGTCCGTAGCACCCTGTATTGCAGCCCTGGCTGCCCAAAGCCAAACCTGATCTGTGTTACCCTTTTGGCGAAGTTCCTTTTTATTCCGCCGATGTACTATTCTACCCCTGATACTGCCTGACATAACCTATCTCCGACTTTTTTTTGTCTTTATAAAATATCCGCTTCGCTGCTTCGTCATCCTTATTAAGATGAAACAGCTGGTCCTTACAAATAGCATTATGGCCATAGAGCAAAACGAACGCATACAGGCAACTGTGAAGCAGGAGCGCAAGCGATTGCTGCACTTTATCCGGCAACGGGTAAACAATGCGTCCGATGCGGAGGATATTTTACAGGATGTTTTCTATCAGTTTACAGAATACCTGCGCCTTGGCAGCCAGGTAGATTCCATTACCGGCTGGCTGTTTGCCGTAACCCGGAATAAGATTACCGATTGGTTCCGTAAGAAGAAAGAAACTCCTTTTTCTGATTTCACGCGCGAGATAGAAGGCGAAGAAGTGTTATTTCTCCCCGAACTCCTTTCCGACAAGAACCAGGAAGCAGATACCCCCATGGCAAAAAAGATTATGTCGGAAGCCATCATGGAGGCTATCAGCGAGCTGCCGGATGATCAGCGGCAAGTATTCCTGCAACATGAACTGGAAGGAAAATCCTTTAAACAGATGAGTGAAGAAACAGGTGTGGGTGTGAATACCCTCCTGTCACGCAAACGTTATGCGGTGCTATTCCTGCGGGAACGCCTGGCAGAACTGTACAGCGAATTATTAAACGACTAACTTAATTTATTAAAAATATGAGAAACGAATTTGGCAGAAGAAAAGGCGCCCACGTACTTAAATTTATCCTGTTGGGTGCTGTCTTCGTAGTAGCAGTGGGTTTTGTGACCATGACATTATGGAACTGCCTCATCCCGGAACTGTTTCACGGACCGGTGATTACTTTCTGGCAGGCATTGGGACTGTTGTTACTGGGTAAGCTGCTTTTTGGCTGGAACAGCCACCACGATAAATTCAACCGGGGCCGGGAATGGAAAGCCCGCATGAAAGAAAAGCTGTCCAATATGACACCGGAAGAACAGGAAAAGATGAGAGAACACTTCCGTAACAGATGCGGAACCGGCTTTGGTGGATGGAGACGCGAGCAGGGCAACCGGGATACCGATCAGCCGAAGAACGAAGAAAAAGAATCACTTTAAAAAGTATAATGCGATGATAGGCATATTCAAAACCAATATAGGTAGCCTGGAAGAGCGTAGGCAGATGATCCAGGCCATTGCATCCAGCTTTCCCGTTGGGTCCTGTCATGTAGACCTGGACGATTGTGACAAGGTATTACGTATTGCCGACTTACAGGTAGAAGAGAATATTATTGTAGAATTCGTTCAGAAACAAGGTTTTGAATGCGCTGTACTGGAATAATTTAAGATTTCTTTAACAGCACACCAATATTCCCGGGCCAGATGGCGGATTTATTATACATAAAATTATTTTATATGTAATAAGCTATTGGCCGGCTCGCAAATCTGGCGTAACTTCAAAGAGAATGCAGTGGCCCGGGTATATTGTTTAGCATGCCAGGTAATGTGTTTTTGAACCCTCTAAATTTTATTTCCTATGTACCTGAACCAGCACGAGATCCGATCTCGCTTAGACACCAGTTTCGACAACTTCGTAGACTTTGTGAATACGTTGCCGGATATACGTTTTACCGCATCTCCTTATGGTAAATGGTCGGCTGGTCAACAACTGGATCATCTCACCAAATCCATCAGGCCTGTTAGCAGCGCCCTCGGATTTCCAAAAATCACCCTGCGCTATTTTGGTACCAGCGCCATACCATCCAGGTCTTACGACCAACTGGTGACCGACTATCAGCGGGTATTGAATAATGGCGCAAAAGCTACCAGGGCCTATCAGCCAGGTGTGATTTACCCGGCGCAGCGAACAGCACTGGTACAAGGTTTTCTTCTCCAGAAGAAAAAACTGACAGATAAACTCCAGGCCTGGTCTGAAAATGAACTTGACCGCTACCGGCTGCCGCATCCCCTTCTCGGAAAGATTAACATCCGCGAGATGTTATATTACATTGCGCACCATAACGAACACCATCTTAGCAAATTAAAGGACCAGGAGCTACAGGGTCATACCTGGCAGAACCAACTCCAGCAGTTAATATTTTAATTTTTTAGTTAACTTGATGTTATCTAAAAAATCAAAATGGCTACAACTGCGTTAGTCATCAGCGGTGGCGGCTCCCGGGCAGCTTTTGCTGTTGGCGCCCTGAAATATCTCTATTCACAACATCCCGACATTAACTTCGACTTCTTCTGCGGCACCGGTATCAGTGCATTGATTGCCCCGCTGGCAGCACTCGGGGAAATTAACCTGCTGGAAAAACTTTTCACCAGTAACACTACAGCGGACATCATCAGCACCAGCAGCATGCTGCAACGCTTCCCGCAAAGCAATTCCCTTTACAACGCCACCGCCCTTTCTCATAAAGTGACGAATATCTTTACGGATCAACGTTTTCGAGCCCTGCAACAATTGAACAAAGAAGTGTTTGTAGCCGGCCGTTGCCTGCAAAACAGCCGGGTTACCTACTTCTCCCCTGCCAGTACGGATATGGTGAAGAAAGACTACGATGTTATTTCCCTGCACGATAATTATACTTTCCGCGAAGCGGTACTGGCCTCCTGCAGTATGCCGGTATTTATGCCACCGGTGGAAGTGGCCTCCCTGCCCGATCAGGTGCAGCAATTCAGTGATGGTGGTGGCGCTTCTTATCACCCCGTGCAACTCGCGATAGAAAAAGGCGCCACCGATGTATATGTTATCCTTACAACACCGGAGGTGGCAGGACAGCATGATATTGTATTTAAAAACCTGCTGGATATACTGGAAAAAGAAGTGGATCAGCACCACAATGGGATAGCTGCCACAGAACTGCAGTCCACCCACCTCCTCAACCATACGCTCACCTACCTGGACGCTGTAAAAGAAAAAATGAAACAGGCTGGTGTTCCCGCTGCCACCATTGACGACTATTTCGATGTGCCGGCAGGAGCCTTCCTACAGGGAAAGAGAATGGTAAACCTGCATGTAATCCGTCCCAAACATGAACTGGACGTGCATATGGGCGGCCTCGAATTTATACCGCAGGTGATGCAAGAGATGATGGCGGCAGGAGAAGAGCAGGCCAGGGAAGTGCTTCATTCATCTTCATAAAAAAACGGGATGCTGTTTTGCACAACATCCCGTTCCATATCCGGCAGCGGATCTTAAGATACCGCCTTGTTATTACTTCTGTCTACATCGGCCATACGCTGGCTCGGATCTATCTCCAGTTCTTTAATATCTTTCAGTGGCGTATCCAGTTCCACTTCATATACCGGGTTGGTCCAGTACCAAACGTTCTCGACTATACGTTTTACGTTTGGATCCTCATTTGGTTTTTCGCCGTACATGATCGACAGCGGAATATAGTGCATCACTTTATTACCGCTTTTATCTGTTACCAGGAAGTCGATTGGCATTGGCATGTAACCCACTCTGCGTAAGCGTACCACCGTTTTATTACCTTTTGCAAACACACTGTCGATACCGTAATCGATATGCTTTACGGAATTGATAAAGTATTGTTTATACCAGTCGAGTGCAATACCACTTTCTTTCTCCATCACTCTTACAAAATCATTCACATTCGGGTGTTTGAAACGCCATTCATTGTAGTAGCGTAACAAACCTGCATCGCGGTTCTTTGCACCGATTACATACCCCAGTTGTTCCAGGAATACGGCTCCTTTGGAGTAAGCAGTAAGGCTGTAGCCATAGTTGGTATTGTAATGATCGGAGTGCGTGGTAGCTGGTTCTTCGAACGGACTTCTTACCAATGCAAAGTAACCGCCATAGGAATCTTCCTGTGCATTCAGGCCTTTCAGGGAATCGATGGTGTTATAGATCACATTGTTTTCTGCGAAAGTGGTAAAGCCTTCATCCATCCATGGATAAAGACTTTCATTGGTGGCCAGCATTCCCTGGTACCAGCTGTGCATCCATTCATGCATGGCTACGTTGTAGAGGCCATCCATTTTACCGTTGCCCATGATGAGGGTTGCCATCGGGTATTCCATGCCACCGTCGCCGCCTTGTACGAAAGAGTACTGCTCATATGGATAAGCGCCATAGTGTGCTTTAATGTATGCGTAAGCAGCAGGGATCATCTTCGCCAGCTGTGGCCAGGTATCACGGGTATACTCGTTTTCGATATAAAAGAAGTGCGCCGTAAAACCATCTACTTTCTGGGTGATGTGTTTATATTCGGTATCAGCCGCCCACATGAAATCGTGTACATTGGGAGCAATGAAATGCCAGGTAAGGGTGTTACCGGCAGGTGGTATTACTTTGGTGCCGGGCTTCTCATAGCCATGACCAATCTGGTCAGGGTTTTGCAGGTAGCCGGTACCGCCGATGGTATACTTTTTATCGATGGTGATTTTTACGTCATAGTCGCCCCATACGCCGTAGAATTCACGTGCAATGTACGGGGTGGCATGCCATCCTTCGTAATCATATTCACACATTTTAGGATACCATTGCGCCATGGAGAAGTCAACGCCTTCGGAGTTATTGCGGCCACTGCGACGGATCTGTACCGGCACCTGTGAAGCAAATTCCATGTCGAATACGGCTTTTGAATGTGGTAGGATAGGCTTATCCAGAGGCACTTCCAGGATGGTTTCCACTACTTTGAAGTCCTGTGGTTTCCCATCTCTTTTCAGGGAAATAATTTTCTGATAGCCTATTTCATCCGGTTTCAGCTGAGAGATACGGTCGCGTACACGGCCGTCCCAGTCGCGGCGTTCGTTGCCTTTCTTATCTTTTCCGATCACAATTTTCCCCAGTTCACGGCTGCGTACATCCATCATGCTACCGGGCTGAAACGCGTTCCAGTAGAGGTGGTAAAAGACTTTCTTTAAGGTATCGGGAGAGTTATTGTAATATTCAAGATGTTGTTGTCCCTTGAACTGATTGGCAGGTGCATCCACCTTCACATCCATGGTGTACTTTACTCTCTGCTGCCAGCGGTCAGACTGAGCGCTTCCCTGTAACCAACTGCCCGCCAGCAAAGCGATGGCAAGACAGCTACCTGTTGTAACCCGATACTTCATTCCGTTTCTTTTTGTTTAAACAGCTAAAATAAGGATCATTTGGCGATTTGCTGTTGATAATTGATGAGTGAGCAGTTGTTTTTGCGTAAATCAGGAGAATCCATTGAAGCTCAGTTCCATGAATTCCGCGTATTGTAATGCGGCCGGTTCAAAGGCTTTAAGATCTGCCTTTTTGAGTGGCTTAAACAGATCCACGGCAATGGTAACGCTGTCCTTTTTAATGGTCCGTTTCCAGGTGCCTATTACTTGCCCGTTGCGCACAAGAATAGGGCTGAAAATGCCGTTGGGAGTAATTACCTTTTTGGAGAAGGCCATGTCGATCAGGGTGCTGCGGTCCTTGTAGCCGATAAAGTATTCATCGAATGCAGGGAGTAGCAAGGCGGTATCGGGTGTGGGCTGTTTTTTTTGAGGGCCCATCCAGTAAGTCACATCATTGAGCACCAATGATTTCAGGGTGGCTTTTGTGCCTTCCAGTCCGGCTTTGGCATCGGTGAGGGTAATACCGGCCCATTGGGCAAAGTCGGGTACTGTGGCGGGGCCGTGGCTGATAAAAAAACGTTGGGCCAGGATCACGAGCGACTGGTCGCGGGTGAAGGCGACTTTTCCGGGCAGCCATTCATCGAGCAGGGCAAAGGTGGGTTGTTTGCCTTGCCAGGGGCCATTGCAGATGAGGCCATCTACAGCTGCGTGGTAAATGATATGGTCCATGCGGTGATCGTCTGTATTGACGCCTTTGCTCTGCAGCAGTGTGGTGAGGTCTTTCCGGGTCTGGTAATTGCCACCGGCCAGGGCTTTGGTGATCAGCTGGTTGGTGTTTTGCAGGAAGGCATCATTCATTTCCAGTTTGCGCAGCAGGCTTCCCATACGGGTTTTTACGGCGGGTGCAATGATCTGGATGACCCAGCGTACATCGGCGGCTGCGATGAGGTGCAGTGTTCCTCTGAAGGCGGTGGTACGGATAATGGCTTTGCTGGCCAGTGCTTTTTCGATGTCGCTGTCTTTACTGCCGGGAAGCCGTACACCGATACCCCATTTGCTATTGCCGTATTCCTGGGCCTGCATGGCGCCGAAGAACGACACGATGTCTTCCGGTTTCCTGATGGAAGTTTTGATTAACTGCTGATGCTGAAGCCGGAGTGCAGCGATATCGGTAACGGTCATGGCTGAATGATTTATGCTACAAAATAACCACCGTTGTGTGACAACGGTATGTCAGGACCCGATCCGGAAGATAAAATAATTATTCAACACCCTGAACAACCACTACGATCTCGCCTTTCACGCCTTTTTCCGCGAAGTAGTCATGTACTTCCTGGAGGGTACCGCGTTTGTTTTCTTCAAACATTTTGGTGAGTTCGCGGCTTACGCAGCATTGGCGGTCTGGTCCGAAGTACTGAATAAGATCAGTCAGGGTTCTGAGCAGGCGCATGGGAGATTCGTAAAAAACGATGGTCCGTTCTTCGGTAGCGAGTTTGGTGAAGAGGGTATGTCTGCCTTTTTTATGAGGAAAGAATCCTTCAAAGGCGAAGCGAGTCATGGGGATGCCGCTGTTGACCAGTGCGGGTACAAAAGCGGTGGCGCCAGGGAGGCATTCTACGGGTACACCGGTGCGGGTGCATTCCCTGACAAGCAGGAAACCCGGATCCGATACGCCGGGCGTACCTGCATCGGTGAGCATGGCCATAGTTTTACCGCCTTGCAGCTGCTGCAGGAGGTGTTGAACTATTTTATGCTCATTATGCTGATGGTAGGGGGTAACGGGCTTGTTGATCTGATAATGCCGGAGCAGTACGCTGGACGTGCGGGTATCTTCCGCCAGGATCAGGTCTGCTTCTTCGAGTACTTTTACAGCCCGGTAGGTAATATCGGCCAGGTTGCCGATGGGAGATGGAACGAGATATAATTTCATAATTAGTTACGAATTACGAACTACGAATTTGTGGGGAGATGCAGTCCGGAGACCTCATTGGTCATCTTCCCCACAACTCCGTTATCCGTAATTCGCAATTAATTATTGTATTTGTACTTCAAAAGATTCCATGACCTGGTTTGCCAACAGTTTCTGGCAAGCGTTTTCAGCAATCGTTCTTGCTTCTTCCTGGCTGGCAGCTTCAATTTGCAGCGTAATGTGTTTACCAATACGTACATCCTGTACCTGGCCGAGGCCGAGATTTTTGAGACCACTCATCACCGCTTTACCTTGCGGATCTAATAATTCTTTCAGTGGCATCACATTGATATGTGCAGTAAAAGTCATTGTGTTAGAAATTTTGCCGCAAACCTACATCAAAAAATCCAGAATGTTAAACCGCTTCTATTTTCGGTGGTACGGCGATGGATAATATTACGTAACAAATAAATATAAAAGGAACGGTGGCAAACTTCAGGAAAGGTATGCTGGCAATGGTTAAGAAGATGAGTAGGAAGCGGGTCCAGTTGTCGGCCAGGCGCTTACTTTTGAACTTCAGGCTGATCATCGGAATTTCCGCGATCATCAGATAGCAGAGCAATGCAATGGTGATATAAAGCACCCAGATATTCTGGAACCAATGGGCCAGGTTAAAGGGATTGAACAGCAGAATAAGCGGGAAAGAAGCCACCAACAGTGCCACAGCAGGTGTAGGTACGCCGATAAAATTTTCCGACTGACGGGTATCTATATTAAACTTCGCAAGGCGGTAAGCGGCGAAACATGGCACCAGTAAGGCCGGAGCCAGGTTGATGATAGATACATCGAATACATCAGGTTGCTGGAAATAAGCGCTGCGAAGCAGGCGGTAGAGCATCATACCGGGTACTACACCAAAAGTTACCACATCGGCGAGTGAATCCAGTTCCTTACCCATAGGGCCGGATACCTTCAGGAGGCGGGCTACCATGCCATCAAAAAAATCGAAAATGCCGGCAATCACTACCAGTGCGGATGCCCAGTATACCGGTTCAGGGCTGATAATCGTATAGTCGGTACCGTTAATTTCGGCGCGGTATTCAGGTGCATGGAGGATGCAGATAATGGCCAATGCCCCGCAAAAGAGGTTACATAGGGTAAGAATATTCGGTATTTGTTTCATTGACAGCGATTATAATGATTTTTAAGATGATCCTGATGAGCGAAGATAGAATATTGATAATTATATTATATCATCTATATTTTAATCTTTGTTCACCAGGACCATCTTAAAAAAACATGCTTACTTTGCTGCCATCAGGGCTTCGATTTCATCTGCCGTGATAGGAATATTCTTCATCAGGTCCACATTACCGGACTCAGTGAGCCAGATATTGTTTTCGATGCGGATACCCAGTTGTTCTTCTTCAATATAAATACCTGGTTCGATGGTCATCACCGCACCTACCGGAATAGGCTGATGGAAAGAAGGACCGAGGTCATGAACATCCACACCAAGATGATGGGAAATGCCATGGTACAGGTATTTGCGGTATGCCGGTGTTTCCGGATCCTGGTTTTTCACCTGTTCTTCAGTGATCAATCCCAGTTTGATAAATTCTTTAGTTGCTTCCAGACCTACCATTTCATGATACTTCGCGATGGTTATACCCGGACGCAGGATAGATTTGGCGTAGTTATGCAGGTGCAGACAGGCATCATACACCTGGCGCTGACGTGGCGAAAACTTACCATTTACCGGAACGGAGCGGGTAAGATCTGCGTTATATCCACCGTATTCCGCGCCGAAATCCATGAGGATCACTTCTCCGTCTTTACATTCCTGGTTATTGGAAATGTAGTGGAGCGTACGTGCGCGGTCGCCGGAAGCGATGATAGACCCATATGCTTCACCGGCAGAACGGTTGCGCAGGAATTCGTGCAGGATTTCTGCATGAATTTCGTGTTCCCATACACCAGGTTTTATAAATTTCAGGATACGGCGGAAAGCTTTTTCGGTAATATCCATCGCTTCCTGCATCACTTTTATTTCTTCCGGTGTTTTTACTGCACGGAGTTCCTTAAACAGTACAGCAGCGCGCAGGTAGTGGTGGAGCGGGTAACGCTCTTTCATTTCCTGTGCATAACGGTAGTCTCTTACGGGAACCAGGTTTGATTTACGGTTATTTTCGTTGGTATTCAGGTAGATGTTGGCTGCATCGTTCACCCACTGCTGCAGCAGGGCATCGAGACTATCCAGCCATACTACGGTAGACATACCGGAAACAGCAAATGCTTCATCTTTACGCAACCTGTGACCATCCCACTTTTCTTTTAACTCGTTAGGTCGCACCAATACTAATACTTCGCGGTATTTCGGATCCGGGTTATCTGGAAACAATACCACCATCGTGTCTTCCTGATCAATGCCTGTGAGCCAATACAGATCTGAGTTCTGTTTAAACTTATACAAGGCGTCACCATTGGTGGGCAGTTCATCATTGGAGTTGATAATAGCGATAGACTGCGGCTTCATTTTAGCCACAAAACGCTGGCGGTTCTTTATAAACAGCTGCGGATCCAAGGGCAGATTCTTCATATCTTCTTAATTTCAAATGAGGCTTCAAACGTAGGTAAAATTCGGGAGGTAGAAATGTGAAAATGCGTTGAATTAGCAAATCGGTCAATATCTGCAACATTAAATGACAAAATCGTACTAATATTTCTTTGCGCTTACTTAATGCTATATTCCCCGGAAAACAGTTAGATAAATTAGTAGCGAAAAGTAGACATTTTGAATATATCGCAACAACTACCCCAAAACAGGTGATTAATTTCTAAATTTCAATGGTCCAACACCGGTAAAATTTGATAATATCAAAAAATCCCTAGCTTTGCTTTTACACCAAAACAATCTTGCTTTTATGCAAATGAGTAGCGTAAGGAATCCTATTGCTGACTTACGGGGACTTGGCATAGAGAACGTAACGAACGTCTATTACCAACTTTCACCCGAAAAACTGGCGGAGCAGACGGTCGCCCGTAAACAGGGAGTATATGCCGACAGCGGCGCACTGGCGGTGAACACCGGTGCATTTACCGGCCGCTCGCCTAAAGACAAATTCATTGTAAAAGACAACATCACTGCCGACACTGTTAACTGGAACGACTTCAACCTCCCTATTTCTGAAGAACATTTTGATCGCCTATACAGCAAAATTACCCGTTATTTCGGCGGGAAAGACGTGTGGGTACGTGACTGCTATGCTTGTGCTGACCAGGATTACCGGGTCAACATCAAAGTAATCACCGAACTTCCCTGGTCTAGTCTGTTTGCCTACAACATGTTCCTGCGTCCTTCGGAAGAAGAGCTGGATTACCTGCATCCGGAATGGACCGTGATCCAGGCCCCCGGCTGCCTGGCAGATCCTGCTGCAGATGGTACCCGTCAGGAGAACTTCTCTGTCGTGAATTTTACGAAGAAGATGATCATCATCGGCGGCAGTGCATATACTGGTGAAATCAAGAAAGGTATTTTCACTATTCTGAATTATGTATTACCACATAACAAAAACGTACTGAGCATGCACTGCTCCGCCAACATGGGCGAAGAGGGTGACACTGCCGTATTCTTTGGTTTGAGCGGTACCGGTAAAACCACGCTGAGTGCTGATCCTTCCCGTAAGCTGATCGGCGATGATGAGCATGGCTGGACCACCACCGGCGTCTTTAATTTTGAAGGCGGTTGTTATGCAAAATGCATTGATCTTTCTGAAGAAAAAGAACCACAGATATTTCATGCAGTACGCGAAGGCGCCCTGCTGGAGAATATCACCTTTTTTCCGGGAACGCAGACGGTGAATTATGCAGATGGTTCCATTACGGAAAATACACGGGTATCTTATCCGCTGCCTTATATCGACAATGCCCTGGAACCTTCCGTGGGAGGCATTCCAAAGAATATATTTTTCCTCACCTGTGATGCATATGGTGTATTGCCACCTGTGTCGCGGTTAACGCCCGGTCAGGCAATGTACCAGTTTATTTCCGGGTACACGGCAAAAGTAGCGGGTACAGAAGCAGGCATCACGGAGCCTAAATCTACCTTCAGTGCATGTTTCGGCGCGCCTTTCCTGCCATTGCATCCGGCGCAGTATGCGGAGATGCTGGGCGAAAGAATGCGTACCTACGATGTAAATGTATGGCTGATCAATACCGGTTGGACAGGCGGCGCCTATGGCACCGGCAACCGTATCAAACTGTCTTACACGCGTGCTATGATTACCGCAGCCTTGAATGGCTCGCTGGATAAAGCCGCCTTTCGTGCACACCCGGTATTTGGTGTGGAAATCCCGGACCAATGCGCCGGTGTACCATCCGAGATACTGGATCCGAAGAATACATGGGCGGATAAAGCAGCGTACGATGCACAGGTAAAAGACCTGGCAGGACAGTTTATCCGTAATTTCGAAAAATATGCCGACGCAGCAGCACCAGAAATACTGGCTGCAGCGCCTAAAATTTAATACTCTTACTGTGATCTGATTCTTCCCGTTGCATATCAACAAGAAGATTTATATTTAAGTTTTGCCTTATAATTTCCACTGAACCACTCGTAAGATCCTGACAGGCGCAATGCCTGAGCAAAACAAGTTCCTTTACAGGGGCTTGTTTTGCTGGACCTTCGGAAGATGAAAATAACTGTAGCTACTCCACAAACCGGCCCCTGCTTCCATTTCACTTTATCTATTTAGTTACGGAAATCCCAGTTTTCCTTACCTTTGCACATGCAAATTTTAGACGGTAAACTCGTTTCTGAGGCTATAAAAGCCCAATTAGCCGCTCAGGTGGCTGAATTGAAGGCCGCTGGTAAAAAGGTTCCTCACCTGGCAGCCATCCTGGTAGGTAATAATCCGGCAAGTGAAACCTACGTCGCATCCAAGGTAAAATCATGTGCGGAATGCGGTTATAACTCTACCCTGCTGCGGTTTGATGCGCAGATCTCTGAAAAACATCTGCTGGATCAGATCATTCTGCTGAATGAGAATCCGGATGTAGATGGTATCCTGGTACAATTACCTTTACCCAAACATATTAATGAAGAGCTGGTGATCAATACCATTGATCCAAGCAAAGATGTGGATGGCTTCCATCCTATGAACGTTGGTAAAATGGTGAGTGGCCTGCCTGCCTTCATCCCGGCTACACCTTATGGCATTATGCTGTTGCTGGAACACTACAATATTCCGACAAAAGGCAAGCATGCCGTAGTGATAGGCCGCAGTCATATTGTGGGTACTCCCATGAGCATCCTGCTGAGCCGCAATACCAATCCCGGCAATTGCACCGTAACACTTACCCACTCCCATACACATAACCTGGCAGAGATCTGCCGCCAGGCGGATATTATTATCGCAGCCATCGGCCGGCCTGATTTTGTAACTGCCGATATGGTGAAAGAAGGCGCCGTGATTGTGGACGTAGGTATTAACCGGGTA
Organism: Chitinophaga arvensicola; assembly: GCF_900110835.1. Taxonomy (GTDB): domain Bacteria; phylum Bacteroidota; class Bacteroidia; order Chitinophagales; family Chitinophagaceae; genus Chitinophaga; species Chitinophaga arvensicola. The sequence goes on along the minus strand of NZ_FOJG01000001.1, from coordinate 1,969,906 downwards.
GAAGATGCTACCCGTAAAAGCGGTTTCCGCCTGAAAGGGGATGTAAAATTTGATGAAGTGGCTCCTAAATGCAGCTATATCAGCCCGGTACCGGGTGGCGTAGGTCCGATGACCATTGCCGCATTATTAAAAAATACCTATCATGCCACTATCGGTTTGAAAGGAAGTATGAATTAAATGTGACCGGATCTAAAAAAACCGGACCTTTGTGAAGTAAGTCATGTCTGTATTAACAAAAAATATCAACACCGATACCCTCCCATTGATGGAGCGCTTTTACACTATCCAGGGTGAAGGCTATCATCAGGGCAGGGCTGCCTATTTCATCAGACTGGGCGGCTGTGATGTGGGATGTGTATGGTGCGACGTAAAAGATAGCTGGGATGCCGATAAGCACCCGCAGGTAGCAGTAGCCGATATGGTATCGGAAGCTGCTGCATATCCGGGCCGCATTGCCGTCATCACCGGAGGAGAACCGCTGCTGCATAACCTCGATAGCCTGACGCGCACCCTGCATAAACAGGGTTTTCAAACGCATATCGAAACTTCCGGTTCCTCCCCGCTCAGCGGAAAATGGGACTGGATTACTTTATCGCCCAAAAAATTCAAAGCCCCCTTACCGGAAATCTGTAAGGTAGCACATGAACTGAAAGTGGTTATTTTTAATAAAACAGATTTTGCCTGGGCAGAGAAATATGCAGCGTTAGCCGGCAAGCACTGTAAGCTGTACCTGCAACCTGAATGGGAACGCAGTGCAGAAATGACTCCGCTGATTACGGAGTATATCAAAGACCATCCGGAATGGACCATGTCTTTGCAGATACATAAGTATATCAATGTTCCTTAGCAAAGAAACAGACTGATGATATTGATTTTCCTGATTTGATTTTACAGGATTTTAAAAAGATTTGGGGAGATGAAAGCGGATATATCCGCTTTCATCTCCCCAAAATATTTAACAACATAATTCAATTCCCCCAATCCTGCCACAGACAATCGCCGAAGACGATCCGTTACATAAAATATCTCCGCCGCACTATTTCTGGCAGTATTTTCGTTAATTACACTGCGAATACAAACTATGAAAAAGACCTCCCTGTTAATACTTGGTTGCCTGTTGGGCTTAGGACTGCATGTGCAAGCCCAGTCAGTTACCTATGAAACCGCTCCAAAGAAAGCCAAAGCCAGTTTTGACCGTGCCATCGATGCAGTAAGAACTTACCAGACCAAAGCCGCCATCGGATTTTTACAGGATGCTCTGAAAGCAGCGCCCAATTTTACTGATGCATACGGACAAATGGGTTTATGTTATGTGGAACTGAAAGACTATGCCGCTGCGAACAATGCTTTTGAAAAATTAAAGCAATTAGATAGCAGCGGATTAAGACCTGTGATGGTGCCGTACTCCAGGGCGATGGCCGGTACCGGAAATTTCGTAGGGGCATTACAGTTAATCAATCAATATATTGCGGCTTCCAAATCGAAAAGTGCGAATGCGGAAAAGCTGAAAGTGAATTATGAATTTGCAGTAAACAACAAGCGTCAGACCGTGCCATTCCACCCGGAAAACCTGGGTGATCCGGTAAACAGTAAAGATCCGGAATACTTCCCCTCATTAACTATTGACAGTAAAACATTGATCTTCACCAGACGGGTAAACGGCCGCAATGAAGATTTTTATATTACGTACCGGAACAACAATATCTGGTCAACGGCACAAAACATGGGTGAACCTGTAAACTCCTCTTTCAATGAAGGCGCACAAAACATTTCACAAGATGGTACCATGCTGGTATTCACCGGCTGCGAATTTCCGGAAGGTAAAGGCAGCTGCGATCTTTACTACTCGGAAAAAACCGCTTCGGGCTGGACCGCCCCAAAGAATATGGGAGCCCCCATCAACACCCGCGACTGGGAATCACAACCCTGCCTCAGCGCCGACAAACAAACACTTTATTTTGCACGTGAAACACCAAATCATGGTGCAGATATATTTGTAACCAGGCGGCTGCCAAACGGACAATGGAGCGTTCCGGAGGCCATGGGGCCCAATATCAATACCAGTGGCAGGGAAACCACTCCCTTTATCCATGCCGATGGACAAACACTGTATTTCGCCTCCGACGGGCATCCCGGCTATGGCGGTCTGGATATCTTCTATTCGCGGCGGCAGGCCGATGGCAGCTGGGGACCAGCGACCAATCTTGGCTACCCGATCAACACCATCGATGAAGACGCATCGCTGGTAGTAGAAGCTGATGCCAAAACCGCCTACTTTGCGTCCGACCGGTCGGATACCCGTGGCGCACTCGATATTTACCGTTTTGAACTGTACCCGGAAGCAAGACCCCTGCAAACCTTGTACGTAAAAGGATATGTGTATGACTCGCTCACTCAGGCACGTTTAGCCACTAATATTGACGTGATTGATCTGCAGGGCGGCTATAATATTGCCACCGTTAAAACCAACGACAACGGGGATTACCTGGCGCCATTGCCGGTAGGCAAAGATTATGCGTTGCATGTAAACAGAAAAGGATACCTTTTCTATTCTGATAACTTTTCGTTGAAAGATCATAATCCGGGCGTTCCTTTTGAGAAGAATATCCCGTTACAACCATTGGCTGCAAATGCCAGCATTGTACTCCATAACATCTTTTTCGACAGCAAACAATATCAGCTGAAACCCGAGTCTGTTACAGAACTCAGTAAACTGGTAAACCTGTTGCAGGATAACCCCGGCGTAAAAATTGAGATTGCCGGTTATACGGATAATGTGGGTTCAGACAAAGACAATTTATTGTTGTCACAGAACCGTGCGAAAGCGGTGGTGACTTACCTGACAGAAAAAGGTATTACAGCGAATCGCCTTACAGCAAAGGGTTACGGAGAAAGTAGTCCTGTGGCCACAAACGATACGGAGGAAGGAAGAGCGGCCAACCGGCGTACGGTTTTCCGGATTATCAGTTTGTAGTTATAAAAAGATTAAACACTAAAAAAGCGGGTTGTTTCCTTATAGAAGCAACCCGCTTTTACATTCGCTTAGTTGTATTTTAATTGGATAGTAACTTTCCAGATACCTTCTTTGAGGATGGCCATATCGAACCAATAGTTAAAATAATCTCCATTTACTTCTCCGTTGTTGTACATATCTACTCTCAATACCTGTCCTGCTACAAAAGGCAATGGAAAGCCCGCTATTTCAAGTTCCAGGTGATCCGGGAATTCAGTGTATTTTGTTGGATTATTCAAACCGAGATTGTGCCAGTCTTTTAAATCAGTGACGCCAGGAGTGGTGGAATAGTCGTACCCGATCAGTAGTTTAGGATCAACCGGTGTACCGTCTTTCTTCAGCGTATACACGACGATCTTATTCTCGGTGGTCGCCTGTCTTTCGAACTTCACATCAATACCGGTAAGTTTTCCATCAACGCCTCTGAAAGCATAAGAATAGGGCAAAGCATAGCTGACCTCCACGGTAAGTGCGGTAGCGATGAGCATTTCACCAGAGCTATTCTTCACTCTTACATCAATCGTATACTTGCCTTTAGGGAGTTGAAGTGTATCAGATGCCTCCGGATAAATGACAATGTTGCCATTTTCGGGATTAATATCGATAGCCGGGCGGTTCACTTTTTTACGCTTTGTATCCAGCTCCTGCACTGTTTTTTCTTTGCCTGTATATTCTGCATCCCAGAAATAAGTATCCACTTTATAATTCATAACTCCTTCTGCCAGTTTACCATCGGCAGTACGAATGGCCTCAATGGTGAATACCAACGGTTTTGTTGACTCATCGGTAACCATGGCGCCAGACTGGATGAGCGATGCACCTACTGCTACTTTGATAGAGGGATTTGTATACTTGAGCGCCGGACTTAAAAAACCGTTATCATTATCTTTTGTGCAGGAAATGGCAAACACCATTACGGCCAGCCATAGTATGCCATTTATTTTAGTCGATATTTTCATGATAAAGAAAATTAGGATTATCTGAAATACTTTAATTTAAATCCGGCTGCAAAGCTGGAACTGTTATTAAGTACGTGAACAATTGCGTTGGCAGTGATGAGGTTATGTGTCTGCATATTACCGGTAAACCTGATAGTATCGGTTCCTGGAATTTTTACATGCACATATTCCAGGTAGAATGCGGATGTCTGGACAGAACTTCCAGCATTTACGCCACCACCTTTTCCACTGATCATCAAACTATCCCCATTTAAGTCTTTGTAGTATCTGACTTTATCATTTAATGCCGTTTCCAGTGAAATTTTTGCGCCGGTAATAATAAACCTGTTGAGCAGCTTCACCAACGTATCTTTACCAATACTGGCCAATGGTCTGAGCGCCTGTCTGTCGTCCGGATTATAGTTCATCTGCAAGCGCATCACACCAGGATTAGGCACTGCAAAAAAGGTAATACCAGCCTGATTTACCAGTGATTTTGTACCTGTCAGATCAATAATTTTGATCAGTGAATCAAACATATGATTTGATCTGCTTGCCAGAAAATCATATACCGGCATATTCTGTTCTTCTCTTGATTGATGAGATAAACCACCATCTACGTAATAATCATCCTTCCTGCAAGCCGCCAGCATCACAATAATACCTGCCGCTGCAAGGAGCAGCTTTTTTAATGAAATAATTTTGCTCATATAATATCTTTTATAAAATAAACAGGACGATTTATTTCCAGTATTCATTTTGTGTGATCATGAAGTTGCTTTTCGCGATAATTCCCTGATCTATGGGTAGTAACCAGGCGCCTCTCTGGTACCAGTCGGCCATTGTTATTTTTGAATCTTTATCCAGCTTTCTTGTTCTAACGAGATCAAAGAAATATTGCCCTTCTCCAAGTAATTCTTTCCTGCGCTCCAACAGGATAGTGTCCTGGATATTTCCTCCGCCGGTATATGGAGTTGCATAGGCACGTGCTCTTACTTTATTCAACAGCAATGCTGCTTCGGCCGGTCTGCCTACAGCTGTACTGGCCAGCGCTTCTGCTCTTAACAGCATAATATCCGGCAGGCGGGTAATGATAATATTGGATTCATTAATATTCTGCGTGGAGGTATCTCCCTTCAACTGCAGTGTTCTGTATTTACCAAGGAAAATGCGGTCTTCCCGTACACCCTGCAAATAGGTTTCGCGGATAAACCAGGTAAATAAACGGGCATCCCTTGCACCAGGTGTAAACATCCGGTTAATCTGATCCCTGGTAGGACAGAGTAAATAACGGTCGTCGCCGCCACCTCCATCTGATTGGTCTTTATACCAGGGCATGCCAAGCGTTCTGTTATACACTTTGTTCTGTTGTAACTCCCGTAAGTTGGCATCAAAGTTCAATTCGAAAATACCTTCCCGCGATTTACCAACAAAAATGCTGAGTAGATTAGTAGTATCTGTTACCAGGCTGTATGGCCCTTTTGTGATGACGCTATCACATAATTTCTCACAGCCGGAAAAATCCTGCAACCATCCCAGTACATGCGCTTTAATGGCCCAGGCTGCGCCTTTGGTAGCTCTTACGGCCCTGTCGCCATCACCATAATCGAGTTCCAGGTTATTAATAGCTACATCCAGGTCTGCTTTAATCTGCTTAAATACTTCTTCCTGAGGCGCTCTTGCGAGGTTATCAATGTTCACCCCTTTTAAAGTCAGTGGTACATCTCCCCAAAAACGGGCGAGGTAAAAATAGGTGAGCGCTCTCAGAAAACTGGCTTCACCAATATGTCTTTTTCTTACTGCGTCATCATACAGATTAATTTGCGGAATTTTTTCCAGCAGGAGGTTACATTGAGCGATCACTGTGTAAAACTGGTTCCAGTTACCACCCCCATTGTTAAACAGCGCTGCTGCTGTATTAGTAGCAATACCTGTTTCCTGCCGTACGTTCACACTCTGCGAGTAACTGGAAAATACATCCGCCCGCATATCTCCCATCAGGAAAACTTTATCAGGCACTACTGTGCGGAGGAAAGAATAAGCAGCTGCCACACCTTTCTCCACATCGGATGAAGTGGTAATCGCATTTTCTGCGGTAGGCAGTTCAATGATAGTTGGATCCAATATTTTTTTACAGGAAAATAATAATGCGATGGCGACCAGGAACACGCCTGCAATGCTGTTTTTTCGGGTAGTTATTATTCTCATATGCTTAGAATTCGAAGTTAAAGCCACAGTTAAATTTGTAAGGAATGGGATAGCCATTACCGAGGTCATACCCATATGTATCCACGTTTTCGGGATCTACGCCACTATACTTTGTAAGGATGAACACATTGCTCATACCGCCGTACACCCGCAGTCTCCTGATATGTACCTTACTCAGTAAAGCAGAGGAAAAGTCGTAGCTCAGGTTTACGTTGTTCAAACGGATAAAGCTGCCATCTTCCAGGAACATATCTGTATTGATCTCATAGTTACCAATAAAATCATAGCTGGATAATCCATAATACCTCCATGGATTCAGTACAGGGTATTTGGCATTGGTATGTTCCGGTGTCCAGAAATCCAGGTCGGAGACGTCGAGCAGGTTTCTTTGACCACCAGGATAATTCACGTTTTCGCTGGCTGTCCAGCTCACACCACGGATACGGTCTGCCTTTACCTTATTGAAAACTTTATTGCCGACAGAATAGTTAAAGAACATATCGAGTTGCAGCGTGGAGTTGTTTTTAAACTTATAGCTGAAACTATGTGATACGCTACCGGTGAATTTGGGATTAGGATCGCCACTGTATACCCGGTCGGAATTATCGAGTACGCCAATTCTTCCATCGCCATTCACATCCAGAATCCGGATATCCCCTGCACGGTAAGGATCCTGGGAAGCGAAGCCGCTTACATTCGGATACAACTTTTTACCGGTGTACTTATTCACTGGTACCGAAGCATCATCCGGATATACGCCTAAATATTTCATCAGGTAAAAACCGTTGAGCGGACGTCCGATTTCCAGGTAAGGTTGTCCCACCGCATAATCAGACCTGGATACGCTTCTTCCGAAATCCGGCAGCTTGGTTAGTTCATTTCTATTGAGGGCACCGATTAAAGTAAGTGAATACTGGAAATTTCTGCCGGGCTTCGTGATATAGGCAGTGATGGCAGCTTCATAACCATAGTTACGAACCGCACCGCTATTGATATATCTCTTTGCGTATCCGCTGGTACCGTTTACTGCATCCGGGAACAGGAACCCATCGGTATGCTTATCATAATAATCCAATGTGGCAGTGATCCTGCTATTGAAGAATTCGAGATCTAATCCAACACCTTTATCCTTTGTAGTCTGCCATGTCAGGTTAGGCAATGCAATACCATTTCCCTCTTTATAACTTGGCGACAACAACGGGGTGCCATTATAAGTGGCATTGTCACCGCTTTTAGTAAGATAAGCGCCTACAGCCAGGTAATAATCTTCGTACTGTGTACCGGATTTACCCATGCTGGCCCTGATTTTACCGAAGTTCAGCCAGCGACCGATATTTTTACGCACAAATTTCTCTTCTGTAAATACCCATCCCGCAGAGGCAGAAGGGAAATAGCCCCATTGATTATCCTTTCCGAACTTGGAAGATCCATCGGCACGCACTACACCCTGGATAATATACTTCTTGTCGTAGTTGTAAGATAACCTGGAGTAATAGGAAAGTAAGCCATATTGGAGATTGTGTGTTTCCAGTTTCAGGTTAGCCTGAGGATAGCCCTGAATTACCTGCTGTGCATCACTGGGGCCGCCTGTGGCAGCGCCATAGATATTGTTATTTTCACTCGTATTGATGGTATTACCCGCCACCAGATCTACCGAATGTTTGTTGATGGTATGATACAGTCTCAGGAATGTTTCACTGAGCAGGTTTACTTTTTCCTGTGAATAATAAGATGCTGCTGCTTTATTATCGTTCCTGGTAGCAGAAGGCTGAAAAGACCGGGTCCTGTAAAATTCATAGTTGCCTGATCCACGGGAGGTAATGTTTAAAAATTTAAACACGTCGTAGCTTACTTCCAGCTGTGCCAGCGCTCTGCGGGTAAGATCGATGTTCACACCTTTATTATAGGATTCAAGAAAAGCATCGAAGAAACCGCTGCTGGGCCCCGGACGGAAAGAGGAGGAAAAATTGTTACCTACTACTGCAGCATTGTAGGTATCTCCTCTTTTCTGGCTCGCATCTGTCTGGCTAAGATTTGCCCTACCGGTAATTGTCAATTTGGAAGAAGGTTTAAATACACCATTGTAAGTGAGTGCAAACCGGGAGAAACCGGAGCCCAGTACAATACCTTTTTCCTTGTAATAATCAACCCCAAGGCGGTAGCTGGCATTTTCCGTTGCACCGCTGATGCCAAGGTTGATATTCTTCAGATCAGCATCCCGGAAATATAATTTCTGCCAGTCGGTAGAGTTATTATAGAAAGTATTCAGACTATCTGATAATTCAATGGGCATATCTGTGTACCCACCGCCTACTTTGGATGATTTATACTGATTGTATAATGCAATTTTGAAATCGCGCTCTGCTCTTCCCCCTAATGTTTTACGAAGAGAAGGATAATAACTGAGTCCATATTGTGTGTTTAAAGACACAATAGGTTTACCCATTTTTCCGCGTTTGGTATTAATGATGATCACTCCATTAGCGCCTCTTGAACCATAAATTGCGGTGGCAGATGCGTCTTTTAATACATCTACCGATTCGAGGTCAAAAGGGCTAAAGCCAGCAAGTACGCTGGTGATAGCCTGCCGGGGATCGGAAGGGTTGAAAACATCCTGTTCCAGCGGTACTCCATCGATGATAAATAACGGTGTACTTACCACGCCTGAATTGGCGGAGTTGGAAAAGGAAGCAAGCCCTCTTATCTGGACCATGCTTCTGCCACCGGGCATACCGGAATTATTTTGTACCACCAGTCCTGGTGCGAGGCCCTGTAATAATCCTTCAATAGAGCCACTTGGTTTGTTTTGTAACTGTGATCCTTTGATCGTGGAGATAGCGGAGGTAGTTTCCCTTCTTTTCTGCGTACCATAGCCCACTGTTACATTTACTTCCTGTAACTGGGAAGAAGAGGGCTGTAAGGTGATCAGCAGATTGTCGGCATTACTTCTGACGAGCTGATTTTTAAATTCTTTGCCAGTGGTAGTCAGTTTACCATCGTTCAGGTGCAGTTGTAAAGTATTGAAGCCGATAGAGGAGATAATGATGTTGGCATTCTCCGGCACACCGTTGAGCGTAAATTTGCCATTTTCATCTGCATTGGCTCCTTGTCTTGAGCCCTGCACCATAATGGTAGCGCCAATAATAGGCTGATTATCGGGGCTTATTATTCTGCCGGATAATGATACAGTTGCCAGTTGCCGGGTAGCAAGTACGGTCACAATTTTATCGTTAATTTCAAAGGTGAACGGCTGGTCTTTAAACACTTCTTCCAATGCCTTTGGAAGTGCCTCATCTTTAATATTAACGGTAACGGGGACTGCGTTCCGTGCAAACCGGGCATCGAATATAAAGGCATAATTTGTTTGCGCGCGGATGGTAGCAAGTACCTGTTCAAGCCGTGCATCCGTAACATGCAGATTTACCTGCTGTGAAAAAACGGTAGCGGCTGTTGCCAGGGAATAGAAGCCCGCAAGTAATAAAATGCAGGCATAGCGCTTCCAATGGCCCGCGAGGTGGCCACATTTAGTTTCCATAAATGTAATTTTTAAAGAATGGATTGTTGGTTGATAATACTCAGAATTTTAGTGCTCTAACAGTAACTGGTTTTTGCTTAAGTTAAGTTTTATATTACTTGTTTTCCCGATCGCTTTCAATAGTAATGGCAGTGGTGTGCTGCGTGGTAACTGTCCGTATAAATGTGCGTCCGGAAGAGAAGCGTAATCCACTTCAATATCATACCAACGTTGAAGTTGATGTGCCACATCCTGCAGGTCGGTGTTTGAAAAATAAAACATATCGGACATCCAGGAAATATCTTCCTTTACATCTGTTCTCTTTACTATTATTTTACTGCCTTCCACAGTGGCTTGTTCTCCAGGCTGCAGTATCCTGGCTGCTGATCCATTTTTCGGATCTATTTTGATGCTCCCTTCTACCAGCGTTGTTCTGGTATAAGGCTCATCTGTATATGCCTTCACGTTAAAGGAAGTGCCTAATACGGATAAAGACTGTTTACCTGTGATCACGAGAAATGGCTTATCCGCATCTTTTATTACTTCAAAATAGGCCTCACCGGTTAGTTCCACTTTACGTTGGTCTTTGGTAAAGCTGGTAGGATACCGCAGGGAAGAGGCTGCGTTTAAATATACCCTGGTACCATCCGGCAGTACCAACTTATAGTACTTTCCCCGGGGAGTGGAAAGGGTATTAAAAGCAACTTCCGGAGCTGCGTTAACCGGTTCACTCATATAGGTGAGCGCCCCTTTTTCACTGTTCACTGCCCTGCTACCTTTCTCTTCAATTATTTGTGCAGGAGATATGCTATCCAATGCTACCTGTCTGCCGTCCGACAAGGTGAGCATTACATTATTTGTTTTTGCTGCGGGTAATGAAGCGGGCGCCTGTAGGGCAAACACTTTTTCCGTTTCTGCAGGCAATGGTTTGTTCCACAATAAGTAAGTGCCTGCGGATAGCAACACTAAAATAACCGCTGCGGCGGTCCAGGCCAGTAATACCTTCAGTTTTACAACAGGAGCTGGCTGAGGGTCTTGTTGCTGATGGCTTTCCTGCCGGATTCTTTCCAGTAAAGCGCTGGCCTGTGACCTGGTAAAGAAGTCCTGTTGTTCATCTGTATTTGTTTTGGTAGCGCCCCATTTAAACAAGCTCTCATAAAGTTCCCTCGCTTCAGGATCTGACAGTAAGGTAAATAACTCCTCACGTTCCTCGTCCGAGATATTACCATTAACAGCTTTATGATATAGGGATATTAACTTGTTTTCCTGCATAGTAGCGGCTTAAAGTCTTCGTCTACTATATAAGACAGTAAAAGGGGGTAAAAAGGAGATATGGAGGAAGAAAAAAATTATTTAAATAAACGCAAAACCACCACAGACAACAACATCGTTTCTTTTACCTTGATATAACGGTAAATAAATTTAAGCGCCAGCTGGTTATATTTCTTTACGGAATCAGTGCTTAAATGCATCCGGCTGGCGATTTCCGGATTTTTATATCCTTGCGCACGTAGGAGGAAAACCGTTTTTTGCTGCATGGGGAGTGCTTCAATGGCTTTATCCAATATATCAGCATGTTTGTAAGCGACAGGTGTTTCCTTATCATCCTGCGTTTCTGCGAATAAACGGTATTGCTGTTGTTTTTTTCTTTCTGCTACCAGAACTGACAGGTAATTCAGGGTATAATTACGTAACAGGATGAAAAAGTAGGCGTTAAATTGTTTTATGTGGACCAGTTTTTCCCGGTCATTCCACAACTTTACAAAGATGTCCTGCAGGATTTCCTCTGTTTGTTCCCTGGAGCCTATGATAGGATGAATAATATGGCCAGCCTGGTGTACATAACCATGAAAAAGCTTCGCAAACGCCTGTTCACAGCCGCCAGCGATTTCCATCAGAATTTCCTTTTCATTGTCTATACTCCTTAACCCCATGAGCTAATTTAGAGAATTGGTTGACGATTTTGGCAATAGGTTATATAACACGGAGATGGGCAATATTAAGTATTAATTGGAACAATCAATAACATTATATTGCCCAAAGGACATATTAAATTATCAGAAAACAGCTGTTAACTCAGTAATTACGTAAAGTACTTTTCAGAATGGAATCTTTCTGTGGGGTAGTTAACTTATACTGGAATTATACAATGCGCCTTCCCAGTCGCCATACATGGGATTAGGCAATACGATATACCTGCTGCCGAAGTTGGGAGCGGCTTTCAGGGCGGCGGCATTTCTTTCCTCAAAAGGTTTTTTATCGAAAGTGGCGGCGAAGTCGCCCAGGTTATCCCCGAACAGCATCACTATTTCATAATCTTTCATTACCTGTTGTCTGCGTGGTTCTTTCCCGGAGGTAGTGGATTTCAGCAGGAGATGCTGATCGTCTGCATCGGGAAACTGGTATTGTTGCAGGTTTTTGAGGGTAGCGGCTCTTTCGCTTTCTGCGCGGTTAGTGATATAAAATACAGCGACACCTTTTGATGCGGCATATTTAAAAAAGGAAGGAGCGCCGGGAACGGTATCTGCGGCTGCTTTGGCGGTCCATTCCATCCAGCTTTTATCATCGTATGATTTGCCGGCGAGCGCCTGGTGAACGGAGTAGGGGCTGTTGTCCAGCACGGTTTCGTCGATATCCGTTACTACGGCCAGTGCTTTATTGCCTTTGGCGGCTACGTACTGATCGAGGCGGAGCGCTGCCAGTTGATATGCCTGGAGGCAGAGTGCTTTATATTCTCCGGATCGTTGCTGCCAGAGAGCTGCCCAGGCCGGACCACCCGGCAGTAACTGGGTATCGGCTGTTTTTTCCACTGCCGGACGCGTAGTTTTACAGGCAAATAATCCTGCTACCATTACACTTGTCAATATCCATTTCATCTTCATAAAAATATCCGTTGGTAAGTGCAAAAATAAATCTTGTGATGCACAAAAAGTGCCGCAGGAAAATTGTAAATTATGGTGAAATATTGTTTGTTATGTCCCAGGAGTTAATATATCAACTGGCGTTAACCCGTATTCCCCTGATTGGCGATGTGATTGTAAAAAAACTGCTGGAGCATTTCGGCAGTGCCGGTAATATTTTTCACGCGCGCAAGCACGAACTGGAGCGTATAGATACGGTGGGAAGTATCCGGGCGGCTGCGCTGCACAGTTTCCGCGATTTTGAGCAAATGGAGCAGGAGATCCGGTTCCTGGAGAAATACAGGATTCAGCCTTTGTTTTGTACCGATCCGGCCTACCCGCAGCGGCTGCTTCAATGTTATGATAGTCCTGCAATGCTGTATTACAAGGGTACGGCATCGCTGAATACGCCGAGGATGGTTAGCATTGTGGGTACACGGCACCCTACACCTTATGGGCGCGCAGTTTGCGAAACATTGGTACAGGAGCTCAGCGATGCCGGCATCACGGTGGTGAGCGGGCTGGCCTACGGCGTTGACATTATAGCGCACAAAACGGCTTTAAAAGCGGGTATACCAACCATTGGTGTACTGGCACATGGGCTGGACCGGATCTATCCGCCGGCGCATAAGCAAATTGCGGTGGAGATGCTGGAGCAGGGAGGTTTGCTGACTGATTTTCCGAGTGGCACGCAACCGGACCGGCAGAATTTCCCAAAGCGGAACCGGATTGTGGCAGGTATCTGCGATGCTACTATTGTGATAGAGAGCGGGTTACGCGGTGGTTCGCTGATCACGGCGGATCTGGCCAGCGGGTATCACCGGGATGTATTCTGTATTCCGGGCAGGCTCCATGATCCGCAATCTGCCGGCTGTAATTACCTGATCAAACAGAATAAAGCCGCGTTGCTGGCGGGAGCAGCCGACCTGCTGAATATGATGGGCTGGGACGAAAAGTCCGGTCTGGTAGCGCCTCCGGTAGTACAACCGGGCTTGTTTCCTGAACTGAGTGGAGATGAACAGTTGATTCTGTCGCTTTTCCGGGAAAAATCGCAGCGGCATCTGGAGGAGCTGTACCTGCAAACCCAGTTGACAGGCAGCCAGGTGGCTACGGCGGTATTCAACCTGGAAATGCAAAGTGTGCTCAGGAGCCTGCCGGGGCAGCTGTATGAGCTGGTATAGGCGGAGTAACCAGGGGCGATTGCCGAAGCGCTTTATCAACCGGGAGGTAAGGGGAAACGGGGATAGGTCCGGGCCTTCCAGTACTGCTATAGCTGTTATCTGCGCTCCCACCCTCCGGGCGGGCATTCCCTCCGGGGAGTTGTTAATGATTAATTAACAACCAAACCAGGGGGCCGGAGAGTGATTATTTTATTTATTGGGTAAATAGGTGTACATTTGCGTGCAATTATTTTTTAACTGATTAATAGTTGCATCATGCCTGCGGGAAAATCTAAACCCAAATTTGTAGCTGACGGACTTACATTTGATGATGTGCTCCTGGTACCGGCCTACTCTGAAGTTCTGCCTAAAGAAGTAAATCTCTCTACGCAATTAACAAAAAACATACGTCTGAATATACCAATGGTATCTGCAGCGATGGATACTGTTACAGAAGCTACGCTGGCTATTGCATTAGCGAGAGAAGGTGGAATTGGTATTCTCCACAAAAACATGAGCATCGAACGCCAGGCTGAAATGGTGAGACGCGTAAAACGCAGTGAAAGCGGAATGATCATAGATCCCGTTACACTGAAAGTAGACGCCACTATCGGTGAAGCATTGAGGCTGATGAAAGAAAACGGTATCGGTGGTATTCCTATTGTAGACGACAACAACAAGCTGGTAGGTATCCTGACCAACAGGGACTTACGCTTTGAAAAAAATAAAAAACGCCTTGTAAAAGAAGTGATGACCAGCGAAAACCTGATCACTGCTCCGGAAGGCACTGACCTGAAAAAGGCAGAAAAAATTCTCCAGCAATATAAGATTGAAAAATTACCGGTTGTTAACAAGCAGGGTAAACTGGCAGGACTGATCACTTACCGTGATATCCTGCAGCTGACCAGCTATCCTAACGCTGTAAAAGACGAATTTGGTCGTTTACTGGTAGGTGCAGCACTTGGTATTACGGCAGATCTGCTGGACCGCGCACAGGCACTGATCAATGTAGGTGTGGATGTGGTTTGCCTGGATAGTTCCCATGGTCATTCCATTGCGGTATTAAACAATCTGAAGAAATTAAAGAAAGCATTTCCTAAGCTGCAGGTGATTGCCGGTAACGTAGCTACCGCAGAAGGTGCACTGGCACTGGCACAGGCTGGAGCAGATGCGGTGAAAGTCGGTGTAGGACCTGGTTCTATCTGTACTACCCGTATCGTAACCGGTGCAGGTTTCCCACAACTCTCCGCAGTAATGGAAGCAGCAGACGCGTTAAAGAAACTGGGTATTCCGGTAATTGCAGATGGTGGTATCCGTTATACCGGCGATATGGTGAAAGCACTGGCAGCAGGCGCTTCTACCATCATGGCAGGATCTATCTTTGCAGGTGTGGAAGAAAGCCCCGGGGAAACTATCATCTACGAAGGACGTAAGTTCAAATCCTATCGTGGTATGGGTTCTATCGAAGCGATGCAGGAAGGCAGCAAAGACCGTTACTTCCAGGACGAAGACGATATCAAAAAACTGGTACCGGAAGGTATCGTAGGCCGTGTTCCTTACAAAGGCATGCTGTCTGAAATTGTACAGCAATTTGTTGGTGGACTTCGGGCAGGTATGGGGCTTACCGGTTCCAAAGATGTGAAAACCTTACAGGCAGCACAGTTTGTAAAAATCACCGCGGCTACCGTAAAAGAAAATCACCCGCATGATGTGGTGATCACCAAAGAGGCACCTAACTACAGCAGATAAGCAACACTTTAGATATAACGCCTGGCACGAAAGTGCCGGGCGTTTTTGTTTTCCGTTATTCCCCACTTATCTTCGTCCAGAATCGTCATTTGTAACTATT
Organism: Chitinophaga arvensicola; assembly: GCF_900110835.1. GTDB lineage: Bacteria > Bacteroidota > Bacteroidia > Chitinophagales > Chitinophagaceae > Chitinophaga > Chitinophaga arvensicola. The sequence goes on along the minus strand of NZ_FOJG01000001.1, from coordinate 1,954,324 downwards.
AGTGCTACATGAAAAAGCCTTACCTGTTATTGAGTATATTAAGTGGAGTGATCTGCTGGCTGGCGTGGCCCACCATGCCGCTTACCCCGCTTATTTTTATAGCGTTTACTCCTTTGCTGTATATCAGCGATAAAGTGCAGCACCGCTGGAAATATTTCGGATTGCTGTTCCTTTCTTTCCTGGTGTGGAATGTAGCCTCCACCTGGTGGGTGGGTAATACCACCCTTCCGCTGAGCGGTGTTTTTGCCAACTGTTTCAATGCATTGCTGATGAGTATCCCGTGGCTGGGGTTCAAAAACACGAAGCGAAAATTGCCGGAACGCGTAGCTTATCTCTCGCTGATCGTTTATTGGTTAACGTTTGAATACATACATCAGACCTGGGAGTTCAGCTGGCCCTGGCTGGTACTCGGGCATGCCTTTGCGTTAAGACCGGGATGGATACAGTGGTACGAATATACCGGCACAAGTGGAGGAACCTTATGGGTACTATTGGTGAACATTGTGATTTACAATGTATGGAAACGCGCGCGCCTATACGATTTTACCGCTAAGCAGATCCTGCTGGGAGAAAGCTGGAAACCATTGCTGGCTATTGGTATTCCGCTGGTAATTTCCTCCCTGATCTCCCCGCCCCCGGATGATCCTGCACGCAGCACCGAAGTGGTGATTGTGCAGCCGAATATAGATCCCTACGATGAGAAGTTCAGCGCAGGTGCGGCGATGGATCAACTCGCAAAGTTTTTACATCTCACGGAAGAAAAAACAGACAGCAATACCCGCTACATTATCTGGCCTGAAACTGCTTTATTCCCGCAGGGAGCCTGGGAGCATGAACTGAATTATCAGCCGGAGGTGATCGCCATCAGGGAAATGCTGCGCAAATATCCCAAAGCAAAACTGATCAGCGGCGCCGCTACCTTTAAGCGTTATACCGCTACAGAGGAAATACCGATGACCGCCCGCACCCTGAATGACGGCAGCCGCTGGGATGCGTATAACAGTGCTGTTCAGATAGATACGTCGAGAAATATCCAGATTTACCATAAATATGAACTGGTACCGGGTGCAGAACTGGTACCTTATGTAGGCTACTTATCATTTATGCAGAGTGTGGCGCTGGATTTTGGCGGCATCACCGGCAGTTATGGCAGGATGCCCGGTGTGGAAATGTTTACCAACCCGGCAGACAGCATCAATGTATTCCCGGTGATCTGTTATGAATCGGTATTCAGTAATTATATGGCTACCCATATTAAACCTGGTGCTAATTTATTAGTCATTATCACAAATGACGGATGGTGGGGAAATACAGAAGGACACCGGCAGCATCTGCAGTATGCCCGGATCCGTGCCATTGAAACGCGGAGATGGATCGCCCGTTGTGCCAATACGGGTATATCGGCAGTAATTGACCCCGCCGGAAACGTGCATGACCCGCAACCCTATTGGAAACAGGCTGTTTTAAAAACAACTGTAACACCGGAGGCAGGTATTACGTTCTATGTAAAAAATGGTGATCTCGTTTCGAAAGCAGCACTAATATTTTGTATCTTGTTGGTGGTACATGCTTTACTTTCACGATTTATTCCCGGCTTAAAACATGCGGAAATCAATCAATAACGGAAACATCACCTGGCTCGACGAAGGCAAAGGTGCAACGATAGTGCTCATACACGGTTTTTCAGAAAATGCCACCATCTGGGACAAACAGACTACCCTATTGAAGGAGCATTACCGTCTCATTGTTCCTGATTTACCGGGAACCGCATCATCGCCACTTCATACGCCGCTCACCATTGAATCCATGGCGGAGTACGTATATGCTATCCTGTTAGCAGAAAATATCAGCGAAGCAGTGGTTATCGGTCACTCTATGGGGGGTTATATAGCACTGGCGCTGGCGGAAAAATACCCGTCACTCATAAAAGGACTGGGCCTCTTTCATTCTACCGCGAAAGCTGACAGTGAAGAGAAAAAGGAAGGAAGACGCAAGTCCATCAAACTGATGGAACAATACGGGGCCGACACATTTTTACGGCAAACATTGCCGAATATGTTTAGTCCCGCTACAAAAGAAAACCGGAATGAACTCGTGGAAGCCTATGTAAAAATGGGCATAGAATGTCAGCTTCCTGCGCTGGTAGCGTATTATGAAGCAATGGCAGCAAGACCGGACCGGACCGCAGTACTAACCGCGTTAAAGGTGCCGGTATTATTTATGATCGGGAAAGATGACAATGCCGTGCCGCTTGAAAATGTGCTTCCTCAGATAACCTTACCCCGCATCAGCAGTATACATATTTTTGAAAACGTAGGCCATATGGGCATGTGGGAAATTCCCGCGAAAAGCAATGTGATATTGGAACAGTTTATAGCCTTTTGTCAACTATAATCTTTAAATACGCTTGTTGTGAAAAAATTTCTTGTCATCCTGCTATGCATGGTGTGTGCCCATATGGCGCAAGCCAGTCATATTATAGGTGGACAGGTATACTATAAATATCTTGGCACCAATGGAACCAATCTCAAGTATTCCATTACCCTGAAGTTATACCGTATCTGCGGCGATGGTGAGCGGATTGCCAAAATGCCTACCGCTGTTTACCTTTCTGCTTTTGATAAAAGTGATTACCGGCGAACAGGACAATATCTCATCACCCAGACCGCTTTTGAAGTAAAAGATCAGGCTAAGATAGATCCCTGTATTGTGAACCCACCGGTAATCTGCTACCAGATGGGTACCTATACGACTAACATTGAACTTCCGGCTAACGCTGAAGGGTATACGATTGCGTTTCAGAGCTGCTGCCGTGATCCCTATATGGAGAACATCATAGCGGAACCCATTCCAGGCGGCCGTCCCGGTGACCTGGGTACCGGCGCTACCTATTTTGCAGATATTCCCGGTAGTACAATCGGGTATCCCAATAACTCCAGCCCGGTATTTAATAAAGAAGAAGCCACACTCGTTTGCTCAGATAAAAAATTCACATACGATTTCTCCGCTACGGATCCGGATAACGATGAACTCACGTATGAATTTTGCGACGCTTATAAAGGCGGATTAACCAGTGACGGCCAGGTACCTCCTCCCGCCTTTGCCCCCCCCTATAATTATGTGCAGTATAAGTCGCCTTTCAGCGGCGGCAGCCCATTAGGACTCACCGTTACGATAGATCCAAAAACCGGTATCATTTCGGGTACGGCGCCGGCTGCCGGTAAGTACGTAGTAACAGTGTGCGTGCATGAATCCCGCAATGGTAAACGTATTGGTACGTTGCGGAAAGACTTCCATATCAACATCACTTCCTGTGTGAAACAGGTAACTGCCGCCATGCCGGAGAAATATGCGGATTGCTCCAGTTTAACCGTCACCTTCACTAATAACAGTACCCTCGGGAAGCCTTACTACTGGGACTTTGGCGATGGCAATATCAAAGAAACCACCAGCGCGGAACCTTTCCAGTATACTTATGCCAGGGAAGGCACTTACACCGTAAAGCTGTATGTAGATAAAACCAGTAATTGCGGTGATAGCGCTACGGCTATCGTATATGCGTACCCGGTATTCAAACCCGATTTTACCAGTGCAGGCGCGTGTATTAATAAAGAGACAAAATTCAATGCCATCACGCCGACCCGTTCTGATGCCGGCGCAGTTGTATATCATAAGTGGGAATTCGGGGATGGAGATACTTCCAATCTTGCCGGTAATCTTTCGCATACCTACACCACACCCGGAACTTACGACGTAAAACTGTATGCACGGAATGCTAAAGGCTGTGAACAAACAGTCACCCATCCGATTACTATTTACGCCAATCCACCTTTTACTGCTACCAATGATACGTTGCTCTGTGCGAAAGATAGTTTGCATATGCGGGCTGGCAGCACCTTAACCGGTACCTATGCCTGGACGCCGGCCAACTACTTTATCCTCAGACCCAATACACCTGATCCGATTGTGTTTCCGCCGAAATCTGCTACCTATAAAGTAGTGTTTACGGATTCCCAGGGCTGTACCAATTCAAAGGATATAAAGGTAGATGTAAGGGATACTATCCATGTGAGAACGATTGCCGACAGCACCGTGTGTACCAGTGACCAGGTACATTTGCCGTCGTATTCAGATGGCCTGTATGCCTATCGCTGGATAGAACTGAGTACGGGGCAGGTGGTATCGCAAACGCCGGATGCTTATGTTACACCGGCTCCGCCACGGCAAAGCTATGCCATAGAGGTATCCCTGGGAAAATGTCGTTCGGCCGATACCGTTAGTCTTAAGGTGGTAGATCCTCCTAAAGCTACCGCTGCACCGGATACCACACTTTGTTTTGGTGTACCTGTTACACTAAGAGCTACCGGCGGCGCCTATTACCGCTGGACGCCAGCCTATTATGTGGATAAGTCCAGCTCACCTGTTACCCTGGCTCACCCCGTGGATACCACTTTATTTACCGTAACCGTAACGGATACACTGGGATGCCCGAAACCGGTAACAGCTACTGCGTTGGTGAAAGTGGTGCCAAAGGTAAATGCCTTTGCAGGTAACGATACCATTATCATGCTGAACACACCATTTCAGATGAATGCTACCGGAGGGGTGCGTTACACCTGGTCGCCCCCGGACGGTTTGAACAGCCGCAACATTTACAATCCGGTTACTACGTATAACCATGATATCACATATACCGTTACCGCCTATACGCAGGAAGGATGTACCGGCACAGACGACATTTTTGTCCGCTTTATCAAAGGTCCGGACATTTATATACCTAACGCCTTCTCTCCCAACGGAGATGGCTTAAATGATGTTTTCCGTCCTTTGCCGGTGGGTATTGTGCAGATAGAATTCTTCCGGGTATTTGACCGTTGGGGCAAACTGATGTATTCTACCACTACTTATATGAAAGGATGGGATGGTACGGTTAACGGCAATATTGCCGCAGTAGGTACCTATGTTTGGGTAGTACAGGGAAAAGATATTAACAATGAAACGGTACAACGTAAGGGGACGGTCACACTTGTAAGATAAAGTTGGCCGGAATGAACCGTATCTGCTCTTTTTGTGTTAAATTCAGAGAGCAGTAATCCCCATCATGAAGAGCGCAGTTTTACTGGTATTGAGCTGCTGTTTGTTCCCTGTTTTTGCAGCTGGATACCATATCATTGGTGGCGAAATTTTTTATAAGACATTAGGAATGAATGGAGATAATACCCGCTACCGTTATCTCATCACTCTCAAGTTGTACCGCGACGCAGATTTTACCTGTGGCGACCGTCAAGGTTGTATCGATCGATTTGAGAACCCTGTTACCGCTAACGTATTTACTTCCAACGGTTCCCGTGTTTTATCTTCTGTATATCTCTACATTACGGCTACACGACCACTGATAGATACACTGAAAAATCCTTGCCTGGCGCCTCAGGCGCAACACCTGGAGGTGGCATTTTATACAGCTACTATCGAGTTACCACCTATTCCCGGTGGTTATTATGTGGCGTCGCAGCGCTGTTGCCGGGGAGAAAAACTCGCCAACATCCACGATTCCGAGCACGAAGGTTCCACTTATTATACTACTATTCCGGGCACGGAAAGCAGGCCCAATAACAACAGCGCTTATTTCGACAAGGATACGGCCATCATTATCTGCAACTCCATGCCCTTTACGCTGGACTATGCCGCTTATGATGAAGACGGCGACAGCCTGACCTATAATCTTTGTAATGCGTTGACAGATGGTTCCAGTGCCAACGAAAGTAATTCAACCACCCCACCACCTTATAATTCAATGGTCAGCTATATTGCTCCTTATTCGGGGAGCAACCCGATGGGAGGTAGCCCGGGGATTGCGATATCCGCCAAAGGATTGCTTACCTGCACGCCTAATCTACCGGGGAAATATGTGGTCACGGTATGTGTAAATGAATATGACCCGGTGACGAAGCAACTCCTGGGCACACATAGTAAAGATATCCTGCTGACTGTTTTCAATTGTCAGACAAAAATAACGGCCGGTTTTCCATCCGTGCTGAACAACTGTACAGAGGATGCTGCCTTACACGTTCCTATCACCAATTCCAGCGTTTCCGGATTTACATCTACCTATTACTGGAACTTCGGGGATGGTACCGATACACTTACCAATAGCAGAACCATGTTCTATCACCAATATCCGGATACGGGTGTATACAAGGTGAAGATGGTGGTAAACCCGGGACTGGCCTGTACTGATAGTACCGTGGGAGAAGTATTCAACTATCCGGGATTAAGGGCAGGCTTTACAACCAACGGTTTCTGTAAGGGCGATCCCATTACCTTTAATGATACCTCTTCCTACCAATATGGCAATATTACCAGTCATACCTGGGACATGGGCACGCTGGACAGTGTAATTACGCCGGGGCCGCAACGATCATTGCAGTATACCTTTCATAAAGGCGATGTATATACGGTATCACTTACTTTGCAAACGGATAAACACTGTGAGAAAACCGTCACTAAAAATCTCCGGGTATACGAAGTAAATCCCTATGCAGGTAATGATACTATCCTGGCAAAAGGACAGCAGATGGTCATGCAGGGCAGCGGGGGAGAATTTTACTCCTGGTCTCCAACGGATGGACTGAGTGATCCCAACATTGCCCAGCCTACCCTCAATTACAATAAGGATATCTCCTATTCACTGCGGGTATCCAATCAACAGGGATGTGTGGGATATGATTCTGTGCAGGTGAAATATTATACAGGTCCTGAAATATATGTGCCCAACGCATTTTCTCCTAACGGCGACGGGCTGAACGATTATTTCCGCTTTATCCCCGTGGGGATCGTTACCTATAAGTTCTTCCGGATCTTTAACCGCTGGGGAACAGAAATATATTCGTCTACCGACTTCCGGGGCGGATGGGATGGTACTTTCAAGGGCGCTCCCGCGCCGGTGGATACCTATATCTGGATCCTGGAAGGAACAGATCTGAATGGTAAAGACATCCTTAAAAGAGGAACGGTGACGTTGGTCCGCTGATCCTTTGTAAATTGCATAAAAAATAACGTCTCATGGGAATTGTTCTTATCACCGGTGCTACAGCCGGTTTTGGCGAGGCATGCGCGACTACCTATGCCGGCAAAGGATTCGATGTGATCATCACCGGACGCCGGAAAGAGAGACTGGATGCGCTGCAGACCCGCTTAACGCAGGAATTTGGCATTAATGTACTGGCACTGAATTTTGATGTAAGAAAAGAAGACGAAGTAAAAGCCGTTTTAGGCACTATTCCGGAAGAATGGCGGAAAATTGATGTGCTGGTGAACAATGCTGGTCTTGCCGCCGGTTTAAGCACTATAGACGAAGGAAATACGGACGACTGGGATGCCATGATAGACACCAATGTAAAAGGCTTACTGTATGTGTCCCGTACCGTTATACCCTGGATGCGTTCCCGGACGATGGGACATATCATCAATATCGGCTCCACGGCAGCCAAGCTGGTATATGCCAAAGGCAATGTATACTGTGCTACCAAAGCCGCAGTAGATGCCATTTCCCAGGGTATGCGGATCGACCTGCTGCCTTACCGGATCAAAGTAACGGCTATTCATCCGGGTGCGGCAGAAACAGAATTTTCGCTGGTGAGATTTAAAGGAGATGAAGATAAAGCGAAAGATGTGTACAAAGGATTTATTCCTTTAACAGCGCAGGATGTGGCAGACGTGGTATATTACTGCACATCGCTGCCGCCGCATGTTTGTATCAATGACCTGGTAATGACGCCATTGCAACAGGCCAATGCTTATTACATAGATAAAAAATAACACATAGATGTGATTTCATGGGAAGCCGATAGTCTTTATATTTGGAAACATTTATATATTTTTTGTGCCTATACTGTCAGCCGCAAAAAATTATGCCCGAGCGAACAGACTAAGACTAAACAGACTAGACTAAGAAGACTATCCTAATCATGAAACCATATCCCTATGCTTACATTTATCACTATGTATTTGCTGCGTCTGTACTATCCCAAGTGGAAAGAAGGATGGCGCTTCTATTTCGGTAACTCCCGGAAAGGTAATTATGGCCGTTGGGCAACAGGAAAAGATTGGGCCGGACAAAAAGGCTTCTCTCTGGGTTACAGCTGAAACAAGTTATTATTGGGATGTAGTTCTCTGATTCCATTATTGCTTCCGGAACAGATAGCTACATCCCAATTTTTTTATGGCAGTTGTAATGCGTTTACCACTATTTCACTCTGATTACCCGTTCTTCTCTTATAAGCAATCAATGCTTTATTCTCCTTTAACGCGCTGATTACCGGAAAATTAGCGTAGGTGCTGTCGGACGTCAGGAGGCCTGCCTGAATTGTTTTTCCATCAGCCGCTTTATATTGAAAACCAATCCTGCTGTTAAAATCATCTTTCCACTTTACCGGCTCATCCCACAACACCAAAATATGATCATTGATGGTACTCATCTGCGGATGCTTGGCCATGGGCGACTTACTCAATGATTCCTTCTGCGTATAGGTGTTCCCGTTATCTACAGATCGGCAGTAAAAAGCGCCTTGTCCGCCACCCATCGTAAACCAGGCGAAATGCAGACCAGTACTGTTGGCCGTAAGAGTAGGGCCTGTATGCGGGCAGCCTCTTACCACCCAGTTATCGGCGCTGATGCGTACCGGTTTAGAAAAGGTATGGCCTCCATCCACAGATACCTGGTGTACCATATCACGGATGGAATCATTGATTATGTCGCGGTAAGCGAGATGAATATCTCCATTATCCGCTATGTACATTTTAGTGCGACAACACTGGCAGATGGTAGATGCCACAGGCGTAGCAGCCTGAAAACCTTGACGCCCCGATGTTACAGCAAAGTAAAGCGTAGAACCTTCCGCATCGGTATCCTTGCGATTGTCCAGCCAGATGGCCGCTGCTTCTCCACCCGGCAGCAACGACATATCAAAATAACGCTGGTCGTAGCCGGCCGTATCTGTTACCAGCGGTACCGCGTTCTGCCAGGTTTTACCGCCATCGAAAGATTGGGTATACAGTACTTTACCGGCATATTTATTCCGGGCGTCATTGGCCTCTACTCCGAAAAGCGCTATCACAGAGCCATCTGGTTTAAACAGTAACTTTGGCAAATTCTCATCATGCGGATATACACCGCTGGAAGCAGGTATAGCAACAGGTTCGGAAAACGTATGCCCGTTATCGTTAGATACCGCATAGTACATCAACCCGGTATCCGCGCTGCTATCTTTTTCCACCCAGCTGATAACAGGGCGGCCACTCGCATCTTTGGTGAGAAACGGACAAGAAGCATCTTTACCTATATGCGATACCACCAACGGCTTATCCGGTGACACCATACCCGGGCGACAGGCACTCATCCATAGCAACATCGCGATCCATACAACTGCTTGTTTCATCTTTTTATTTTTTTCCGGTAAATGTATACGCCACGCCTACGTTAAATGTCTGACGCGGGCCCACCCTGTATGTTTTGCCATAGGCAGATTTCTCCGCAGTGGTTGCATACAATTTATCTCCTATATTCATACAGTTCAACCAGCATTCAAATCCTTTAAAGGCATATCCTGCCCTTGCATTAAACAGATCATAACCATTGTACAGCGAGGTATTGGCGGGATCCATGTAGTACTTACTGATATGCTGCCACTCCGCTCCTATCCTGAAACCATTCAGCAGCAAAGGTTTCCAGGTGATCTCTGTATTGGTGATCCACTTGGGTGCACCACTCATCTGGTTGTTGTTATATACTTTGCTGCCATCGGAATAAGCTTTGAAAATATGCGATGCATAAGTACCACTGGTGCGGATAAACACGCTCTTCAACGGGGTGTATTTTATATTCCATTCTACCCCACTGTGTGTAGTGGCACCCGTATTGCGGTTTTCATAGATACCGTCTGCATTACGGACGCTGATAATTTCGTTACTGCCATTCATGCGGTAGATACTCAGATCCGCGTATCCTTTTTCATGCGCAAATGCAAACCAGCCGCCGGCCTCGTAATTCTGATAGGTGGCAGATTTCAGCACAGGTACTTTTACACCGGTATATAATTCTGAAATATTAGGCGGTGCAAAACCTACGCTGTAGTTCGCATACAATCCACGGTTGCGGGCCAGGTTGTAAGTCAGTCCCAGCTTTGGCGTGAGCGCATTGAAATTATTCCGTTCGCTGGGTGCGCCGGTATAAGCAGAAGGCGTAAGGTGATTTTCAAAATTATAGTCCATGCGGTCGTAGCGCAAAGCAGCTACTACCCTCATTTCCGGCAAAGGAGAAAATTCAAACTGCGTATACAGGGCGCTGTTCAGCAAACCTACGCGATAATCTGTAAGCAGGGAATCTGTATTCCTGTAACTGGCATAATATCCACCTGCATCTTTCGTAATATCAATGTAGTTGGCCACATAGGTAGCAGGGCTGTAATCCGCGCTGACACCAGCTATTAAGGCTGCCTGTTTCCAGTTGAACTGTTTCTTATGCTGTGCAATGATGCCATAGCTGTTAAAGCCATCACTGTTAATCTGCCCATTTGCTTTTGATATACCCCTGATATCCTGGATCGCATAAAAAGGATTCTGCCCGATAGTATTATTACGGAAGAAGGCGGTAAAAGTGGTGTGGTTACTGTTATCCCACTCGTGTTCCAGGGTACTTCTTACCCGCAGCGCTTTTACTTCGCGATAAGTAAACGTCTGAAAATTGCGGTAATCTTTTGCAAAGAAATGTGTGCTATCGAGGCCGCCGGTTTGATCTGTTTTATAATTGATCAGGGTAGCTGCATTGGTCCATTTATTTTTTTCATTGATCTGGTAATCTACTTTTGCTGTGAGTGCCAGTTTATGAAAATCGCTGTGATCCATGTAACCGTTGGTTTGGTTAGCATAGTAGCCGCTAACGGCGAAACCCACTTTCTTCACGGTATTGGATATACTGAAATCGGTTCTTTTATAGCCCCAGTTACTGGCTTCCAGTTGTACTTTGGCGGTAGGGACTAAAGTGGGGGAAGCCGTAATAAAGTTCACCGCACCGCCTACCGCTTCGCTGCCATATAAGGAAGAAGCCGGGCCACGGATCACTTCCACTGATTTCAGCGCAGCCATATTTATTTCGATCAATGCATTGTGGTTAAAGTCGCCGATGGTTCTGATCGGAATACCATCTTCCAGGTACAGGAACAGGCTTTTATAACCAATCGGCTGGCGGATAGCCATGGTGTGCTGTTCATTGCCCAGGTCTACCATGTATACACCGCTCACTTTATTCAGCACTTTATCGAGCGTAGTCGCTTTGGTTTCATTCAGCGTTTGCGCAGAAATGGTGCTGATGGCGATGGGCGCTTCTGAGCGCTGCTGTTTATCGCGGGAAGAAGATACGATGATCTCATTCAGGCTGGTAGTACTTTGCTGCAGGTAAATCACCGGCATCTTTTCTACAGCATTTGCCGGTAGTTGTTTTGATACGTATCCAATGTAGGATACTTCTATCGAGTCTGCCGTGGTAGCGGCTATTTCATATTTCCCCTGTGCGTTGGTATTGCATCCGGTGGCAGCATGAAGCAGCCTTATATTAACACCCGGCAATGCTTCTTTCGTTTGTGCATCTGCCACACGCCCACGTATCTGCTGTGCATAACTGTTGGCAACAGCCATGCAGGCAATGAGGAGTAAACAACATTGTTTCATGTATGTACATCATTGACTGTCCGCCATTGGCGAACAGGGTTAGTCAGGTAGTATAAGTAATCACATTAAGCTACTGACCACTGCGGCGGATGGAAGATGGATGGGATAAGGGTATCCAGGCTGGGCGCCTTATAATAAGAAATGAAAATCAGTTGATCAGCTGGTGGAGCAGTTTGAAAAGATTGTAAGGCATCGATGAACATCACTTCATATTTATCCTTTCCGCTGCTGGTATTTTTATCCTGTTGTGCGTCGCGGTCGAGTTCTTTTTTAAGATGGCAACGACCATTACAATGCATTTCGGGCTTGTTCTTATTTTCACACAATACACTGGCGATATAAGACTGGTTGGCCTTAAACTGCATAACGATTACGCTTCTGCTGAAATTTTGTAACAGCAAACCGAGAAAGATGCATATGACCCCGAACAGTTTCACGCCGCAAACCTAGCAAATAATTACGAATCCCGGGTTAAGAAAAACGGATTTGTAATTAGATAAACGTGACACTTAGTGGCGTTTTCCATCTAACTACAAATCCGTTATATATATTTATTCCTTACTGCGACAATACAAACCGGAAGGTAATACCACCGCTGGTACTGGTAATCGGGTAAGCGGTAGAGATCACTGGTATGGTTTGTCTTCTGTCGTAGAAGAAACGTAAGTTCAGCCTGTTATTGACCACATAGTCAATGGAAGGGGAAATGCCTATTACCTTCTGCCCGCTGGTTGGGATAGACAGGTCGGCATCTAAACGGTTATTGGCTGTTTTATCGTCCCGGAAGCTCAGGTCCAGCCTGAAGTTCATATCGTTCTGGAGTTTCTTGCCACCATTTTTGTTCAGTGAGAACGGCATCTGTACGCCTCTTACGCGGTAACCGGCACCGATGATAATCTCGCTGGAACGCACTTCGGTGAGCTGATAATCGATCAGACTCAAACTGAGGGAGCGGCTCTTTCTGAATTCCACCCTGGCGTTAAGGCTGTTCACGAAGGTCATGTCTACTCCGAGTAATGGAGAGAATGATTCTGTCAGCGTGAGGTTCGGTACCAGGAAATAAGGATAATAATTTCCGGATACAGTATCTCTGAACGCCGGGAAGCCGGTGAGGCGCGGATCTTCGAAATACATGGAAGTATTATAGGAGTTCATGCTCAGCGTTCCGGTGTAAGCGTGCCTGATGGTGAAATTGGTCAGGAACGAACGGAATGGCTCCAGCTTGGTAAGGCCGTTGTAAGTCAGGCTCCAGTTCGGTTTCGGAATATAGTTACTGAAAGGGTTGCTCTTCACATTATCATTTCCCTGTTTCAGCAGCGACACCTTATCCGGGCTGGTACCGGTGTATGCCGCCAGGAAGGCTGGTATCAGCACATCCTGTGCATAACGGGTATAGCCGTACGCATATGTAGGATCTTTGGGATCTGTGGATGGGATGCCCGCGTCTTTATTGTAAGGGTTGACCGCGCCCAGTCGTTTCGAGATAGTATTCCGGTAAGATTCAAAATTGCGGAAGGTCTGTGAAACACCATCTGACGTATTGATCTTTCCGAACATGGTTTTGATAGCGATATAGGTAATCTCAAAACCACCGGCATCGTATGGGCTCAGGTGCTGGAAGTTGGAAGGATCCGTCAGGTTTTTGAACAATTCCGTATGCGTTTTGGTAAACGACTTGGTCATGGTCAGATCGATACGCAGATCGTTCACGGGTTCCAGCTGGGCCTGTAAATCCCATCTTTGTGTAAACTGTTGTTGTGCCTGGATATTGAACAGGGTATCCGGTGTGATCAATCCTTTCTGTGCAAAGCGGTCGAGCCATTTTCTGTCTGGCTGATAACCGAATACGAAGTTCAGTCCCGGCGCCATGGTGGCCCAGTTCATCCCAATAATCTTGGTACTGTCGATGTAACCCGGCAAACGGGTACCCGCGTTTTCGTTGTAGTTGAACCCTATCCGTTTCAGCATCATCAGTGGTTTCAGCAAGCCTTTGACCCATGGCGATATTTCGCTGTTGGAAGCTGTCTGGTTCTGATTCGGCTGCTGGCTGCCGTTGGCGTTTTTATTATTACTATTCTGATTGTTATTGCTTTGCGGTTTTCGGGCATTGATCTCTCGCAGGAACTTCGATTTATTATAGAGTTCCACGAATTTGAATTCCGCTGTCAGCGTTTTCTGCTGGGAGTTTTCGATCGCGTTTCCGAGGTATAATGCTAGCTGTGAAGCGCCGGTCCAGCGGTATTCCGTGCTGTACCCGAAGGCGATATTCGTCCAGCTGAGCGCCGGGAACTTCGACGTAGGCAAAGTATACGTGAAGTTGGCGTTGTGCATGTAGTTGGTATTACGGCCACCTTTAAAGAAGTTCTTCCTTACAGTATCTTTTTTGGCGCCGTTATCGATACGTCCGTTGGGTTCATCGATGCGGGCGTTGTTCACCGCATTGAACTCAAAGTTGATACTACGGGAAAGATCCCACTTCACCGTATAATAACGATCAAACGTAAAGTACTTGTTATAGGTTTCCGGGAGTTGGTATTTCACGTCACCGCCTACGTTGCGCACGCGGGTGGCCCCAAACTGCCTGGAGATATCTGCCCTGAAACTCAGGATAGACGGTACATAGTTGATATTGAAATCGCGGATCAGGTCGAGCCAGTGCGTTTTACTTTTGATCAGTTTTTTGAATGGCTCAAGGTAATGTGGCTGACCGGCATAATTGTATCCCAGGCCTCCACGGTGTTTGGTGAGGAGGTCACTTTCAATCAGCGGGTTATGCCGCGTGATCTGGGAGAAGGAATAGCTGAGATCAAAGTTTTCTATATCCCAAAGGTGTCGTTTACCACCGGCGCCCAGGTTCAGTTTCCGGACGTTGGTAAAATTCAGGCTCTTGATAGAGGTGAAGTCCTGCGCATCCCGCCGGATAGAATCTTTCTCCCGCCGGTTTCGGGCGAGGGCTATTTTATCTTTCAGTTTTATATCCAGGTCATAAGGATCATATTCGGGGTTGCTGGCAGACTGTGAGTAGCCGGCGTATACAGGAATAGAGATACCGGCTTTTTTCGGCAATAATTTACCGAGGTCGAGATTAGCCGCAGCATCATATTGCAGGAAGTTATCCCTGAAACGTTCATTTACACGCTGGTCGATGTTACCGAAGCCGGCGGTGTGCATGTTACCCGAAACCGAGATCGATCCCAGATCTGAGAGTTGTACATCTACACGGGCCAATGCGGCATATCCTCCTTTCTCATCAAAATCAGAGAGGCGGAGTTCATCTAGCCATACTTCAGCACAGCGGGGCTGTCCGTCGTCTTTAGGATTCAGGATACCGATCATCATGGTACGCGCATCACCCAGGCTCGGGTTACCGATGACCGTCATAAAGTTTCCATACTGATCGGCAACCGGATTAGCCGGGTAAGGCAGCAGCGGGGAACAGGAATCGCACATATTACGTTTCTGTTTCAGGGAGCTGAGTTGCGCCATCATCAGGTCGAGATTATTACGTTCCGGCCAGATGTCGAGTGCTGTTTTAGGTCCGTTCCAATCCGTTACTTTCAGTGGAATACGGTATTCGTAATAGTTGCTCACGAAATCGCTACCAATACGGATCACTGCCTGTACCTGTCCATCTTTCAGGGCAGTGGCTGCGCCTACTGCTTCTGCGTGGATATACATCTGCATTCTCTTGTACTGACGCAGATCCATGTTCAGGGTTTTATACAGGGCGCGTATTTCACCATCTTTCAGGTTACACAGCTGCACGGAAAGTGATTGTTCATTCAGCTGCAGGGTGGTATTATTGGTGCTGATGGTATTTTGTCTTACTACTCCCGGAGGCAGCACATATGGAATAGGTGTGCGGGAAGAGTTTTCTTCAATATTTACAGCAGAAGAATTGAACGTAGTGGAGTTATCCAAAGGAATCGGATCTCCGGGACGCAGTTCATACATGTAACGGCGCCATTGGTTACGTACCAGTTCCAGTTTGGCGAAACGTACTACAATGGAGTCATTGAAGTTGGTGAGGAACATACGCATGAAGCGGATGGATTTGAAATCCGGGATGTTACCCACTTTTGCGTTGAACTGGTTCAAAGGCACTTTAAACTGATACCAGGTTTCTGTCGTTTTCTGGTTGTTTGGTAAAGTAACATCTGCCTCAATTTTATCCACAATGAAGTTGGAGCCTACTGCCATATTGGGTTTCAGATCAACCCGGTACTGGAAGTATTCTTCTGTTTCATTCATGGTATTATCCCGGTTCAGGTCTTCTGATTCGGGAATATTGGTGGCAGCGGAAGAAAACTGCGATTTCGGATCAGACACCGGGGAGTTACCTTCGGGGTTGCTGATGTTTTTATAGCGTTGCAGAATGGTAAGTCCGTTATATACCGGATCGCGATAATGCTTATAATCATCATTTGCCGGATCCTGTACTGCACGGTTGTATACGGGACTACCACCAAAATTCTGGCGCAATGTATCCATGTATCCTTTATAGAAGGCAGCTTCATCCTGAGATCTTAAACCGTCGTAACCCACATCCTGGTAAGCCCGGATATTGGGGTCATTATCGAAGGCCTGGGTGATCTGTTGCTGGAATTTAGGAACACGGCCCCATTTGGAAGAGTCGATTTTATTCGGGTCCTGGGTGGGATTCGGCATTCCATTCTCAAAGAATTTCTTGGAATCCTTGAGGATATCTTCCGAAACGTTACCAAGGTTGAAATACAGGGAACCGCCTGTGCTGTTAGGCTGTTTGATAAACGGATCCTGGATCCAGAATTCGATGTATTCTATGTTAGCAGTTTCGAAGTCACTGTTATCGATCGCTCTCATGATGCCCCCCCATTTGGCCTGGGGCCTTGCCAGGTGACCATCACGATCCATGGCGCCGAGCGTGTTGGTAAAGTTGTATGGCCCTTTTTCGGTTGGGTAGTAAGCCAGATCGAGGGTACTTAACTGGCTCTGACCGAAGTCGGTAGATCTGTTTTTAAATACTTCTTTCTGATACACCAGCCTTACACGGGGATCTGACTGATCATCCACAGAAATACCGGCTGGCAGATTTGGTGATTTAGGCAATTGCAGGGTAGGCTCGATAATGTACCAGGCCAGTTTTGCCCTGTTTTTTCCGTAATCCAGTATATTATTAAGATCTGCTTCCGGGAACATCACCCTTCCGCTGGCATCGGTGGCGCCTTTCGGCGTAGAGGCCAGGGCCCAGCTGGTGGCCGGGAATTTCAGGTCGTATCCACTTTTCACTCCTTCAAAGTCATCTATATAAGCTGTACCGCTTTTGCTGCCTGGCTCATTCACCAGTTTACTGTGCCCCGGGAATAAGCGGGCTACCTCACCGGTGAAGAGGATATTGGAAGGAGTAGTACTGTTATAGTTGGGCAATTTATCCAGGAAGCGGTTCAGTCCTTTCCATTCAGAGGCATAGTTCGCATCGAAACCTACCATGGTATTTTTGATAGGATCTTCCCCATAGTTTACTTTCTGGTAGTAAGGTCTTTCGCTCATGCGGACTACCGTACCACCGAGACTTAACTTATCATTGACCAGGTAATCCAGGCGGGTACCAAAATAGTTACGGACCTGTTGCCCGAACAGGGAGTTATTTTCAAACTGCACATTGATAGGTACACCGGAGTTGAGTACGCCACCATTGATAATTTTCAACCGGCCGAGGTTATAGTCGATGATATAATCCACATTTTCCCGGAGTTGCTGACCGCCGGCTGTTACCACAACGGATCCTGGCGGGATGGTGGTACCGGAGCCGAGATTAATTTCCGAGGTGCTGGCAGATTTATAGGATCCCCGGATCACATAGCGGTTCAGTTGCGGGAACTGCTGGGCCACTACTTTAATGGAATCGTATAATACGTTGTAGAGGTATTGTTTTTCGAGTGCGGCATCCCCATTAAAAGCTTTCTTCAAGCCATCGGCAAAAGGTTCCAGCACGGGAAACATGATTTTACCGTTCAGGGAATTGATGGTATATCCTTCCACATAATCGAACACGCCATCCGGTTGCGGATCCAGCTGGTTGTTAAGCCGGTCGAGATTCAGGATGGTAATAATCGGAGCACCTGCGTAGTCACCTTTTGCATCGGGGATATATCTTTTGTCACTGGGTGGTCTTCCTTCAGCGCCGGGATCTTTATAGTAAACATCCATGCGGAAATCTTCCTTATTTACCTGGAAGGCGCCGGTGGCGTATATATTTTTCATCATCAGGTCCCATACCGGGAGGGTAGGACGGGCAGATGTGGCTTTCAGTAATTTCAGGAACAATACAGGCTGATTGGCGCTGTTATTCTGATCCGGGGGAACATCCTGGGAAAATTCACCCACCTGGTATACCCTTCCGTTGTAGGTATACTGATAGGCAACGGCCAGTACTTCATCCGGTTGCAGTTGCTGGTTCAGGGAGATGAAGCCCAGCTGTTTGTTATAGATATACTCGGTGGAATCGAGCTTACGGGCAAATGTTTTTTCAAACTCTGACACCGGCTGCAGGCCCAGGTTCAGTAAGCGGCTTACCACAGTTCCGGTGTTCCGGCTGGCAGGATCGCTGATCAGGTTTGTATAGAGATCGTTCGTTGCTCTGTCCGGTAGTTTGGAGCTGGTGAGCGGTTTTACGTGTGCCGTATTGTAGGGTTCCTGTTCGGCCAGATCCATTAACCCCACGATGTCGCGGGTTTGCGTGGTGGCGCCGGTTTTATTGGTGACCCACACTTCCAGCCGGGTGATATTTACCAGCGACTTGATCACCGGCAGGTTCGACATGGCGGTGTTGAAGTTATTACGGAAGTATTGCGCCAGCAGGAAGTGGCGGTTATCTTCATATTCATCGGCTCTCAGGTTGTAATCCTGTACCTGGGTACCGCCTTTGAGCATGAGGTTCTGCTTCTGTGACTTCTGGTTAGAGAGAACGCTG
Organism: Chitinophaga arvensicola; assembly: GCF_900110835.1. GTDB lineage: Bacteria > Bacteroidota > Bacteroidia > Chitinophagales > Chitinophagaceae > Chitinophaga > Chitinophaga arvensicola. Next base: position 1,935,648 of record NZ_FOJG01000001.1, on the reverse strand, counting down.
GTAACGGTTAAGCGTCCGAACTGCAACTGTGTTTTCACCCCGAAGAGCGACTGGATCCCGGAGATGAGGGAGCTACGCAGGGGGAAGCTTACGTTACCGGCTTCTATTTTCTTGATAATTTCATCGCTGTAGCCGGTATATTCCAGTTTCACCTGGTTCTCAAAGTCGAACTGTGACTGGGTATTATAGTTGGTAATCAGTTTCAGTTTATCTCCGATCTTCCCTACCACGTTCATGTTAATACCCATATCAAAGTTGAAGCCGCCGTTTTTCCTGGCTTGTTCTACCAGAACGGGGTTTTTGATATTTTGTCCCTGGTAGCCGAAAGTGAGGTCCAGGCTACCTTGTGGGCGGATATCTACCTTACTGCCACCGAAGATGCGATCGAAGAGGTTATTGCCATTGTACAGGGTAGGTCCGTTGGCGCGCTGGTTGAGGTTACCGAGTGCGCTGGCCCTTTTCTGCCAGTAGTCTTGTTCGCTTTGTTTGGATTGTAATTTATAGAACTCGTCGAAGTTCATATAAGTAGGGTTACGATAATACTGGTTACCGATTTTTTCGGTAACGGTGTATTGTTTGGTAACCGGATCGTACTCTACTGATTTGTTGATATTTGAAGGATCTTTCAGGTCAATAGCATTCCCTGACCCCTGATCCGTTATTTTGGGGCCGCGTCTGTCCTGAAGGGGGTATTTCAAGGTATCTTTTTTCCCGGTAGTATCGATTTTGGTTTGACCTGTAATGGTGGTATCCGGCATCCATCTCCTTCTCGATAATTTCAGATTCCCAGAACGATCCCTAGCGGCAGTATCAACAATGATAAAGGATACAATTGCTATGACTGCAAATGCACCATAGTATGTCTTTCTTGCCAAGAAAAATAGGTTTTATAGAGGATTTTATTATTTATTATAAACTTTTCAGGGCCTTCTTTATGAGCTCTTCCAAGTTTTGCAATAGTGGCTCACTTTTCATAACCTTTTGTATCGCCGAATCTGCCATGTTCCGGGCTATACCCAGAGTTATCAGAGCATTTAACGCATCTTCATGAATTGTATTGTTTACCGCTGAAGATAAATGTAGACCGGTATCTTTGTGCTTGATCATTTTGTCCTTGAGCTCCAGTATAATTCTTTTGGCTGTTTTCGCACCTATTCCCTTTACACTTTCCAGCATTTTCTCATTTTCCATCATAATGGCACGTTGTACATCTTCTGGTTGTAAAGAAGACAACATCATGCGCGCGGTGCTGGCACCGACCCCTGAAACGCTGATCAACAGGAGAAAAAGGCTTCTTTCTGCCTCTTCAAAAAAACCATATAAGGTATGTGCATCTTCTTTAATCTGGAGGAAGGTTAACAGTTTACAGCTTTCCATATTCTGTATCCGGGAATATGTGTTGAGGCTAATCTGTACTTCATAACCGATTCCATTCACATCCATATGAACAAGAGCAGGGGACTTATATGCTAATTTTCCATTCAGATAAGCAATCATACAAGGTAAAGGTTCAGTAATTTAATTAAACTTTTGGAAATTGATTAATAATGTATTCGGGAAAACCGGGGCAAAGATGCTAACTTTTAACCGATTGTCAACCCTTAATATTTGTCATATTCGACTTTTTTAGGAAATATACGTTTATATCGTATTTTTACGCCTCGTTTTAAACACATATTTAGTTTATATGAATAAAATAACGGCCGCTATTACAGCGGTGGGTGGGTATGTTCCGGATTACGTGCTAACCAACCAGGAATTAGAAAAATTAGTAGATACAACGAACGACTGGATATTAACCCGGACGGGCATTTCAGAGAGAAGGATTTTGAAGGGAGAAGGGAAAGGAACCTCTGATCTGTGTGTACCGGTTGCCCTGGAAATCTGCAAAAAAAGAGGGATTTCTCCGGAAGAAATTGATCTGTTAATTGTGGCCACTGTAACCCCGGACATGACTTTCCCGGCTACTGCCAATGTGGTAACCGACAAAATCGGCGCTAAAAATGCCTTTGGCTTTGATATCAGTGCCGCCTGCTCCGGCTTTTTATACGCACTGGATACAGGCGCCCGGTTCATCGAAAGTGGCCGTTATCAGAAAGTAATGATCATCGGAGCGGATAAAATGAGCTCTATCATTGACTATACCGACAGAACTACCTGTATCATCTTTGGTGATGGCGCTGGTGGCGTACTGCTCGAACCTAATACCGAAGGATACGGCATCATCGACAGCATCCTGAAAAGCGACGGTCATGGCCGCGAATACCTGCATATGAAAGCAGGTGGTTCCGTAAAACCAGCTACCCTCGAAACAGTAAATGCCCGCGAACATTATGTATACCAGGAAGGAAAGATGGTATTTAAATATGCCGTTTCCAACATGGCAGAAGCAGCCAGGGACGTAATGCAACGTAATAAACTCACTGCCGACGATATTGCATGGCTGGTACCTCACCAGGCCAACAAACGTATCATCGCCTCTACCTCCCAGTATATCGAAGTACCGGAAGAAAAAGTGATGATGAATATTCACCGCTATGGTAATACCACTGCCGGTACTATTCCTTTGTGCCTGTGGGATTACGAGAAAAAACTGAAAAAAGGCGACAACATCATGATGGCAGCCTTTGGCGGCGGATTCACCTGGGGTGCTAACTACATCCGTTGGGCATACGACGGCGACCAATACGGTAAATAAAAATATCTTTATCTCAAGGGATAACAGCTGCGCAGTATTCACCCGCAGTTGTTATCCCTTGTCATTTCTCTTCCTTCCCTGTATTCAGCATACCCGTAAACACCAGGTATTTACCATCACTTACCGTCGCCTTTACACTGCCTTTCATCTTGCTAAAAAAATCACCGGTAATGGCAAAACTGAGCGCATACATATCATGATGCCAGTTCTCCAGATGTGTTACGATACGATCTGCCTCATACCCCGCATCTGCAATGAGACGGATGTTAGCCCTTCCCTCACTATACCAGGCAGACAGGATCAGCAAACTATCCTGTTGTGCATAACGGGCGGAGAGCCTTACCAGCTGCAGTAAAGCCACCCGGAGCATCTCCGGATCCGCCGTTATGGAATAACCCACCGGTACCCGGTTCATGACAACCAATCCCTTCTCTTCTATTGCGCCCGCCGTATGTTTTAATACACCCCCTGTGATGTCATGGAGTTTACAGGGCATCCCCCGGTAAACAAAACCAGACAACTGCATGCGGATCCATTTTAAAATATTATCAAAAACACATAGGGTACTGCCCGAAACGGCAGCAATCTTTTTTATTAACACCGCCATCTCTGCGGTATCTGTCTGCCGGTTTCTGAGCTGTGTTGCAACGGTGGAAATATAGTGCAGCGGAGCCCGGAAATCGTTCGCGATAATGGTGATCAACTTATTTTTGAACTCATCATTGGCCCTTAGCGACACATTCTTCAACGAAATGCGGGTGTAGCTATCGGAAAGCCGGCGCTCCTGCTCCTTCCACCGGATGTATTGCCGGTAGCGGCTAAAGAGCAGGATAAACAGCAGGATAACAATGACAAACAGGCCGGCTATCACAAACTGGGCCTGCTTTCTGCAGGTTTGCACTTTTTCCAGTTCCAGTAATTGCTGCTGGTTGCTACGGGTAAGCAGTTGCAGCGCTTGCTCTTTTAAAAAAAAAGCGATATAGTTGATCTTATCCCGTTCCGGCTGATAGCGGGGTTGTGTTGCCAGCCGCATTATTTCCTTACTGTAATAGCTCATTTTAGCCATGTCGTTCCGCTTCCGGAAATCATCAAATAAACCGGCCAGTGTAGCAAGATTTAACTCAATACAGCCGGCCTTTCTGGCCAACTCATAAGACAGTTCCCGGTAATGGGTGCTATCCACCTGGTAGCCCATCCGGCCATAATCTTCCAGGTGGTTGTAGATGTCCATCGCTACATAGGGCCAGCCACTTTTCAGTGCAGCAGCCGCCAGCTCATTAATGATAGCTTCAGCTTCTTTTCCTCGGCCCTGCTTTACCAGGGTGTCTGCGGCATAAGCTGTTATGTACAGCGGCAACCTGCTATATGGATATTTTACGCTGATCTGTGCTGCCCGGCGCCAGGCCCATTGCACAGAGTCCTGCCGCGTACTGTCTTTATAAAAACGCATGGCATAGTTTACCAGCAGGATGCTATAAATCGAATCATCCCCGGCAGGAAGTCTGCCGGCCAGTCCGAAAGCTTCATAAAAGTAGTTCCCTGCATCTGCCGGCCGTCCCATATTCCTGTAATAGAGATACAGATTGCTGAGTGTTTTGGCCATACGCGCGCTATCAGACAATGCTTTATGCAGCTGTAATGCCTTGTAGCCATAGATAGCAGCTATATTAAAATCTGTTCTCAGCGCATAGCAGTAACTCATCACATCATAAGCATCTGCCAACCCATTTTTATACTCCCATCTTTGCGACATTTCCTGTTCTCTCACGGCGTAGGTGAAACTGCTGTCAAGATTGATCAACAGGTATAATGCGCCTATCTTACCAAGTGTCTGAATATAAGCGATACTATCCTGCGGGGCCGATAATTCGCGTAACAATTGAGGCAGTTGTGGTTCCCGGGGTATTTCTGGCGCAACGCCATGCTGTTCACGGGCCAGGGCGGTTTTTCCAGTGTGCAGCTGTTGGGCCAGGGCCGGTTTTCCGCAGCACAACAATCCGATAGCCAGCCAGATGGCAGCTATGCGTTTTCTACTACGGTAACAAGGTAGGTAGCCTGTCATACTGTTTTCAATGATTCCGGCAGCTGGTAGTAAAAAGTACTGCCTTCTTCTGTATTGTTTTCCGCCTTAATCCGGCCGCTCATTTTGTCCATAAAATCTTTACAGATAATCAGGGCCAGCCCTGCACCTTTACCGGCACGCTCCTGTTCATAGGTACCGTTGTTCCATTGAAACAGGTGAGGTAATACACTTACATCGATGCCCGCGCCCTCGTCCGTAAATGAAACAGTTATCCATCTATCACTACGTGTAGCCTTCACTGTTATTATTCCATAATCCGGTGAAAACTTGATCGCATTGTGCAAAAAATTCCGGTGAATAAATTGCAGCATTTCATAATCGGCAATGATGCTCGTACCGGCAGGAATATCTATCCTCAGTTGGATTTCTTTTGCGGTAAGCAGGTGTTGCAGGCTATTGACAGTTGTATCTATCATCTCTTCCAGCAACAATATTTTAGGACGGTAAATAAAGCCGGATAATTGTGTCCTGATCCATCGCAGAATTTCGTCAAAGATGCTGAGTGTGGCGGCAGCCGTCTGTTCCACTTCAAGGATCATGCTGGCGGCATCAGCAACGGTCAGGGCTTTATCATCAATGAACCCGGTGATGTTCACGATATTATACAGCGGTGTTCTGAAATCATGAGCAATCATGGAGATCAACTTATTCTTAAAATCGTCGCTATCCTGCAATGCACTGTTTCCGATGCGGATTTCTTCCTGCAGGAGCGCCATGCTGGCGGTATTCTTTTTCGAAAGCCGGTATGCCCGGATAAAGTAAATGAGCAGGATGATCAGTAAAACCACGATAGCTGTAATAATCCCAAGCTGATAATACCAGAAACTATTGGCAGACCTGTTAAAGGCCAGTTGTGCTTTCCGGGTATAGTTTTGCTTCCGGAGAGAATCGAGCCATTCGTCGCCGAAGGCATAGGACAAATAATCTGCTTCTCCGGCCTGCATATCCTCCTGTTGCTGTTGCAGCACGCCTAATGCCAGCCGGCTATAAGAGGCCGCCTGCATGGAATCGCCTGTTTGCTGATATTGGTGATACAAATCATTGATCAGTGGCAACAGCAGACCGGCGTATCCGCCAGCTACAGCGTAATGAACGGCCTGCTGCTGATATAGTAAGGAATCCGGTTGTTTTTGCCAGATGCGATAACCGGTTAATTGCATACTGGCATACATGGAAAGATAGTTTAGCCCGAGGCTGTCAGCGGCGGAGATCACGCTTTTCAGTTCCTCTTCTGCTTTTTTGACGTTCCCTTCCCGGAGTTTTTCGTGGGCAAGAAATAGTTTCGTGTATAAACTACCAGACACATCGTGATACCGCTCAATGATTGTCGCCGCCTGTTGCAGGGCTTTCTGCGCGGTGGGAAGCATCGCACTATCTGATTCATTCACGGTATAAAAGCTCACCAGCACCCAGGCGCGGAGCGAGTCGAGACCTGCATCCCAGGCAGCCTTAAGGGCTTTGTTGAGATAGCTTTGTGCAGCGGTATGATTTTGCTGATACTGGAAGTAGGTGCCGATGTTCATTAGTGCGGTGGCGGCTCCGGCAGAATCGCCGGCTGCGCGGGAAGCGGTCAATGCGTTATCATAAAAAAGATAGGACAGATAACGGTGAGGGCGAAGCGCATAGTACCTACCCATTCCGAGCAGGGCATTTCGTTGTCCTTTGTCGTAGTGAATACGGGTAGCCAGATCGTTGGCTTTCCGGGCGTAATCACCGCTGCTATCCAGCTGTCTTGCCAGATAGAGCAACGCCAGCCTGTTCAGCGCGTCGGTGTATGTTGCACTGTCCGTTATTTGTGGTAACGCATTCTTAATCGTTGCAATTTCATTGTGCTGGGCGCACAATGCCTGCGAAATGAGAAGCAGGAACCAAAGGCCTGCGCCGCGCAAACATGACATAAATGGGAATCAACAGGCCGTAAAGTAATTGTATTTACCCTGTCTGCTTTCATCCATTTTGTTCATTTTCCGCTAGATTTCGAATACCAGGCCTTTGCGTCTCAGGGCTTCGTACTTTTCGGGATCAAACCGGTAGAGATGTGCTCCTTTCTTGGAAGAGGTCTTATCTTTTTCTTCCAGTTTTTCCATCACATCGAGCGAGAGGATTTTCTTGCGGAAATTGCGTTTATCCAGTGTTTTCTGATATATCTCTTCGTAGAGGCTTCTCAGTTGAGAGAGCGTAAATTTCTCCGGCAGCAGTTCAAAACCGATAGGATGAAACTGAGCATTGTTACGCAGTGCAGCCAGTGCATCTTCAATCATTTTAGCGTGATCAAAGATCAGTTCCGGTATTTCGTGGAGTTCCAGCCAGTGTGCACCATGTTCGCGGGCCAGCGGCTTATCGTGGTTTTTGATGCGGATCAGCGCATAATAGGCCACGGAAATTACCCGGGCGCCTGTATCACGGCCCACATTGCCATAGCAGTGCAGCTGATTCATATAAATGTCATCCAGCCCGGTGGTGTGCTCGAGTACACGGGCGGCCGCTTCGTCGGTGCTTTCCGCTTCCTGTACAAAGCCGCCTACCAGCGACCATTCGCCGGCCATTGGCGCCACTTTGCGCTGCATAATCAATAATTTCAGACGGCCTTCATCAAAACCGAAGATGATACAATCTACTGCCACCAGGTGTTTCGGGGCTTTTGCATAAAAAGAAGCAGCATTCATATAGGAATTTTAAAGGCAGATAATCCGGTAAAAATAATAAAATCAGCCTACTTTTTCGGCTTAAAACGACTGTAAGCTGTTACAGGTATCCGGGTAATCCCGAGTATCCCTAACATATATACCAGTTGTCCCCGGTAAAAGGTACTACTGTTACACGCTTCTATAATCACATCCTGCACTCCTATTTTGTAGTGCTCGCTCTTTTTCAGCGTGTAGGCGATGGTATGATTCAGCTTCACAGGCTGCGCTTTCTCTACCCATTCGTGGAGTTGCAGCGACTGTGTGAGCCAGGCAGCACAAGCTGCAGCGAAACTGCCGCTGAAACCGGCTGTGGGATCCGTTGTTTTTTCCGCTAGTTGCAACCGCTGATACCAGAGGCTTTCCTGGTACCAGAGGTGATACACGGCGTTACGTACTGTGGAAATATGCCCGCCCAGTTCCTGGTCAAGTTGTTCATCCTTTAATTTTAATAACCCCTTTGACAGTTCCTGGTTAGCCCAGTAATTGTAAGCAGTATAATGCCCAAGCATATTTTTCATGTAAGAAAGAGATTAATCCTGATCCACGATAAACATCCTACAAATTACAATATTGTTTTTCATTTTAGCATACGATATTTGCGTTGCCCTTAACCTTGCCATCATGAATTCACTCGCCTACTGGAGCCGCTGCCTGATCAGGAATGTCCCGCAAATCACCGACTACCGTCATTTCCCCAATGCTGTCATCTCTAAAGGAGCTGCTGTACGCCACTTTGAAGATGCCCGTTCCGGGTGGAAAGACCGGATGCTCACCTCCTCCTGGCGGGGACAGTCGCAGGAAGTAGCCCTGTCTGCTTTGCTGGCAAAAACTGGTTCTACGGCCTGTATCGTGATGCAACGGGACCGGATACTGCTGGAATCCTATTTCAATGGTTATACTGCCGATGCTATCAACACTTCCTTTTCAGTGGCTAAATCCATGACATCAGTATTGATGGGCGTTGCGCTGGAAGAAGGCGCTGTGGGGAGTATACAGGATACCGTGGCCAGCTATATTCCTTTCTTCGACAGCGCGGGATTCAGGGATATCACGATTGCACAGTTGCTGCAGATGTGCTCCGGGCTTGAATACAGGGAGGGCATAACGCCCTGGTCTGATGATGCCCGGATCTACTATGGCACCGCATTGCGGCAACAGGCGCTGAAAGCAAAGCTGATCGAAACACCGGGCAGTACTTACCACTACAATAACTACAATCTTTTGTTGCTGGGAATGATACTGGAAAAAGCTACCGGGCAGCCGGTGCCTGATTATTTCCGGGAGAAGCTATGGCAATATACCGGTGCTGCGGCAAACGCATCCTGGAGCATGGATAGCCGGGATGCTGGTTTTGCCAAAATGGAAAGCGGTTTCAATGCCACCGCCATGGACTTCCTGCGGTTTGGGGCTTTGTGCCTGGACAATGGCCGGGTGAATGGCCGGCAGGTGGTGCCCGCAGCCTGGATACAGGAGTCGGTATCTCCTCCGGAACAACCGGCGGATACAGAAAAATACAAATCCCGGCTTTCGCCGCCCCTCTGCAGATGGGCAGGTAGTGCCGCAGGCTACTATAAATATCTGTGGTGGGGGTACAGGATAGATCCACATAATTTTGATTATTTTGCATTGGGCGCAAAGGGACAGTTCATTTACATTTGTCCGCGCAAACAGGCGGTGATAGTACGTTTCGGGAAGCATTGGGGCAAAATAGACTGGTGGCCCGGTGTGCTGAAACAAATCGCCGATTCACTTGATTAATCAACAGACACATGGAAGATATAACGTTAAGGGTTGCACGAAAAGAAGATTGTCCACGGTTGATGGAACTGATCCGTGAACTGGCGGAATATGAAAAAGCACCGGAGCAGGTAACCGTTACCCTGGAACATTTTGAAGAAGCCGGATTCGGAGCAAACCCGGTATGGAAAGCATTTGTAGCCTCCACCATCATCAACGGACAGGAGGTGATACATGGATTTGCCTTGTATTACACCCGCTACTCTACCTGGAAAGGTTGCCGGATGTACCTGGAGGATATTCTCGTTACAGAAAGATGGCGCGGCAAAGGCATCGGTAAGTTACTCTTTGACCAACTGGTAATAGAAGCCAATGAGCAAAAGTTCAGTGGTATTGTGTTCCAGGTGCTTGAATGGAATACGCCCGCGATTAATTTCTATAAGAAATATACTGACAAATTTGATCCGGAGTGGATCAATGTCAGCATAGAATTACAATAATTTTTCCGCTCATAAAATTCCGGAATGGTATGTCATCAATCCTCATTAATATTGAAGACATATCATTCCACTTATGGTTTTTATACAGGACTTCCGGACCCTGCAGCAGGTAACTACACCCGACCTCTGCAACACCTTTAACGCAGCATTCAGCGACTATATCGTTCCACTGCACCTCACCCCTTCTATACTTGAACAGAAAATGCAGGGAGAAAATCTCCTGCGGGATTATTCTATCGGCGCTTTTGCCGGTCAGCAGTTAGGCGGCTTCATCCTGCATGCGGTAGACAACAAGGAGCACCCGACTGTGCTGTATAACGGCGGTACAGGTATTATTCCTGCGTACCGGGGGCAACACCTCGTGCAAAAAATGTACGATCAGTTCATTCCCGTTTACCAGGATAAAGGCATCCGAAAAATTGTGCTGGAGGTGATCAGCACCAATCTACCTGCCATCAAGGCCTATACGAATACAGGTTTTCATAAAACCCGGACGATCCATTCCTTTAAAGGAACGGTGCAAACACATAAAACCCCGGTGGGCATCTCCCTGAAAGAAAACAAAACACCGGATTGGTCGCTGTTGGCGTCGTTCATGGACATGGTACCTACCTGGTCCAACACCATGACCAGCATTCAGCGCGAAGGCCCTTATACGGTCACCTGGGAGGCTGTGGTGGATGGTCAGACAGCCGGGTATATCAGTGTGCATAAAGATACCCGGAGGATCAGGAGCATGGCCATACATCCGCAGTTCCGCCGGAAAGGAATAGGAAGCGCACTGTTGCAGTATGCGGCAGATCAATTAAAAGGCCCGTTGAGTATTATCAATATCGATGAGCATTTCCCGGAGATAGATCAGTTCCTGCAGCAGGCAGGATTAATGCGTTATCTGTCGCAGTATGAAATGGAAATAGAGCTATAAACAATAAAGCAGCGAATTACTCCGCTGCTTTGTTGTTTATAGGCTGATGGGATCAGTTAGTTGATACCATTCACCACGGTTTCTTTATTAATCTTCTGAACGAGTCCCTGTAAAACTTTACCGGGGCCTACTTCGGTGAATTCATGTCCACCGTCGGCAACCATGGCCTGTACGGACTGTGTCCATCTTACCGCGCCGGTTAACTGATCGATCAGGTTTTGTTTGATCTGTGCAGGATCTGTTACCGCTACTGCTACCACGTTCTGGTATACAGGGCAGGAAGGAGTATTGAAAACAGCGTCGTTGATAGCTGCCTGTAATTCTTCTTTGGCAGGAGCCATTAAAGGAGAGTGAAACGCGCCACCTACCGGGAGGATCAGGGCTCTTTTGGCACCTGCAGCTTTCATTCTTTCGCAGGCCACTTCCACACCTTTGAGGGTACCGGAAATCACGAGCTGGCCAGGGCAATTGTAGTTAGCAGGTACTACTACCTCGCCGGTTTCGGCAGTAACAGCAGCGCATATTTCTTCCACCTTTGCATCATCAAGGGCCAGTACGGCAGCCATGGTAGATGGTTGCAGCTCACAGGCTTTCTGCATGGCATTTGCGCGGATAGCAACCAGTTTCAGGGCTGATTCGAAGGATAATACACCGTTGGCTACCAGGGCGGAAAATTCACCGAGGGAGTGGCCAGCCACCATTTCCGGTTGTGAATGTTCTGTACACAGGAAAGCGATCACTGCATGCAGGAATACCGCCGGCTGTGTCACCTTGGTTTGCTTCAGGTCTTCTTCTGTACCATTGAACATGATATCAGAGATACGGAAACCTAAAATTTCATTGGCTTGCTCAAAAAGTTCTTTTGCTTTTGCGTTGGTGTCGTACAGATTTTTGCCCATACCCGGAAACTGGGAACCTTGTCCGGGAAATACGTAAGCATGCTTCATGTGGATATAAATTAATATTTTTTCAAATATAAAAAAGAATTACGGATTTACAGGTAGAGGGTACATGTAAAAATCTACCGTCGGCATCTACCTATAAATCCGTAATTGTAATGAAAGTATTTTTATTTGGCAATCAGTTTCATGAATTCGGCCCGGGTGGTACCATGTTCAAACTGTCCGCTGAAAGCGGAGGTGGTGGTCAGCGAATTCTGTTTCTGTACGCCGCGCATCATCATACACAGGTGCTGTGCTTCGATAACTACTGCTACTCCCTGTGGTTGCAGGGTTTCCTGTATAGCGTCCAGGATCTGATGCGTTAAGCGTTCCTGCACCTGTAAACGGCGGGCAAATACATCCACTACCCTGGCTATTTTGCTCAAACCGGTGATATACCCGTTTGGAATATAAGCAACATGAGCCTTTCCGAAGAAGGGAAGCATATGATGCTCACACATGGAGTACAGTTCTATATCTTTCACGATCACCATTTCGCTGTATGCCTCTGTAAACTTTGCGCCTTCCAGTATTTCTTTTGCGTCCTGCTGATAACCCTGCGTAAGGAACTGCATAGCTTTCGCTACCCGCTCCGGGGTTTTCTGCAACCCTTCCCTTTCCGGATCTTCCCCGAGAAGATGAAGGCATTCTTTATAGTTTTCTACAAGACCGGACGTGATCTTATCATCGTAACTTTCAATCTTATTATACGCCATTCTTATATGATTTAAACAATTTCAAAGGCAGACCTACACGTCTCTCTCTTCACTATTTTCCTCCGTAATACTCTACGTATATGCGTGGGGTTTCATATAACTTGATACAATGCAACTGTACTTCTGCCGGCAGGTGTTTAGCCAGCTGATCCCAGATAGCAATAGACAGATTTTCAGCGGAAGTGAATTTATCCTTCATGAAATCAACATCCATATTCAGGTTACGGTGATCAATTTTTTCTATGACAGCATCCCGGATAATTACACCTAAAGTCTTGGCATTAAATACAAAACCCGTTTCCGGATCAGGATTACCTTTTATAGTGACATGCAGTTCGTAATTATGACCATGCCAGTTTTCGTTGGCGCATTTACCAAAAACTTCCTCGTTCTTTTCTTTGCTCCAGCCCGGGTTAGATAACTTATGCGCTGCATTGAAGTTTTCTACTCGCGTTAAATAAATCATTATTGCAAAAAATTTTTGCAAAAATACCACTATTAAGTGAGTAGTGCCAATTTATCCTAATTCCTGTCAATTGTTTTACACGGGGAACAATCATTTTTGCCGTATTTTTACCCTATGAAAATATTGGTGACTGCGGCTACCACACTGGAAATACAGCCATTCTTACAGTATCTCGACCAGCATATTCCGGCCCTGAAAGCCGCCCATTGCCAGATAGATGTACTTATTGCCGGTATCGGCATGATGCACACGGCTTTCAGCCTGGGCAGGCACCTGGTGGTGAATAAACCCGATATCGCCATACAGGCCGGTATTGGTGGCGCCTTCCGGCACGATTGGGAACTGGGGCAGGTAGTACTGGTGAAACGTGAGTCCCTGGCCGATCTGGGAGCTGAGGATAATGATCAGTTTAAAGATTTATTTGATATAGGTCTCTGGCAGCCCTCACAGGCGCCATTTACCGGCACCTTCCTGGATAATACCTTTGCCGGGTTACCGGAAGTACCGCCCCTGCCAACCGCTACCGGGATTACGGTGAACCTGGTTAGCGGCAGCGAACCCACCATACAGAAACTGGTGAGCAAATACGCCCCAGATGTGGAAAGCATGGAGGGCGCCGCTTTCCATTACGCCTGCCTGCTGGAAGAAATTCCTTTCATTCAGCTGCGTAGCATTTCTAACTATGTGGAAATCAGGGATAAAAGTAAATGGAAGATTCCATTGGCTGTAAAAACACTCAACGAAACACTGATAAAAACCGTGGAAACACTGGCAGGAATTTAACAACAGACAATAAAATAAGGATAGTATATGCATTTATCTTTAGGTTTTTCACCTTGCCCGAATGATACCTTCATTTTTGATGCACTGGTAAACAACAAAATAGACACAAAGGAATTTACCTTTGATACACACCTGGAAGATGTGGAAACGCTCAACAACTGGGCATTGCAGGGCAAACTGGCCGTTACAAAGCTCAGCTTTGCCGTATACCTGAAAGTGAAAGACCAATACGAACTGCTCAATAGCGGAAGCGCCCTGGGCAGAGGTTGCGGCCCTTTACTGATCGCGAAGAAAGACATCCCCCGGGAAGAAATTAAAAATCTGACCATCGCCATTCCCGGAGAAAATACTACTGCCAACCTGCTTTTCTCCATCGCATTCCCCGAAGCCACCAACAAAAAAGTAATGCTGTTTTCAGAAATTGAAAATGCGGTACTGAATGGTGATGTAGACGCGGGTGTGATCATTCATGAAAACAGGTTTACCTATCAGCTGAAAGGCCTGGTAAAACTGATGGATATGGGCGAATACTGGGAACAAACCACTGGCAACCCGATTCCGCTGGGCGGCATTTTTATACGTAAAGATGTGCCGGAAGCCAGCCGTGCCCAACTGGATTCACTCATTCATCAGAGTTTGCAGAACAGCTACACCAGTTATCCACAGCTATCTGAGTATGTGAAGTCACATGCACAGGAAATGGATGAATCGGTGATGCGCCAGCATATTGATCTGTATGTAAACGATTTCAGTCTTGATCTCGGCAATGAAGGGAAAGCCGCCGTGGCTGCGCTCATGGAAGCGGCCGAAAAAATCCGCTCCTAAAGCAGCCGATTTTTTCGTTCTTTTGTTGCGGTATGATCGAAAATAAGGATACAGACCTGTGGAACAGGTTTCGGCAAGGAGAGGAACAGGCGCTATATACCTTGTATGAGCAATATTATCACCTGCTCCTTTTCCTGGGCCTTAAAATATGCGCGAGAAGCGAAACGGTGAAGGACTGTATCCAACAGGTGTTTCTTTATCTCTGGGAGAAAAAAGAAGGCCTGGATGAGGTAAGCAATGTACGCAGTTACCTCATCACCTCTTTCAAACGCAGACTGTTACTACATCTACAGCAGGAAAAAAAGAACAATGGCCTGCTGTCGGTCTGGATGGACGCCGAAAACGGCGACAGCATCCCCTCTGTGGAGCAACTGCTGGTACAGCAACAACAAAGCAAGGAAGCCATCGGACGTATCCAGGAAGCCATATCTTTACTCAGTCCGAGACAAAAGGAATTAATTAACCTCCGCTTCTATGAAGGACGGAGCTACGACGAAATAACAGACCTCACCGGGCTCACACACCGCACGGTCTATAATCACTTGTATGAAGCGCTGAAATCGCTCAAACAATCACTGGAACAGGATCTTAAATCAGGCAAACTGCATCTGAGAACACTACTGCTGTTACTTCCCCTATAGAACTCCCTGTTAGATTATTTTCAATAAAGCCACTTTAAAATAAAAATTATCAAAATCTGAATTTTTACCGGTCCATACCTGGTAAAAGGAAACCGATTGTCGCTCTACTTTAAAAATGGATGGGGAATGCTGCCAAAGGACCTGACTGAATTAGACTTGTTACTCGACGATACCTTTCTGCAATATATCCGACGCAACAATGAAGCGGCTATTGCAAAGTGGGAAACGTATGTGCATCAGCATCCGGAAATAACGGATACGGTGGCAGCAGCAGTGGCATTGTATTATAACATCAATAACAGTGAAGCTGAAAAAGATAAGGCGACACAATTAGCCAGGCTGCAAAAGTCCATCAAAAGACAGCAACCTGTCATCATACGCCGTATCAACTGGCGGCAGATTACCTGGCGCGCGGCCGCTGCCATACTGGTACTGGCCGCCGGCATCTCCCTGCTATGGCCTAAAGAAAAAACAGGTAACCCGGCCGGTGAGCCCAATACCTTCCTGGTATATTCCAGTGAATGGGGACAACGTAAACTGCTCACCTTGCCGGATGGATCTTCTGTGATCCTGAATGCCAACACAACTGTAAGGATTCCTTCCGATTATAGCAACAAACACCGGCACGTGGAACTGATAAAAGGCGCCGCCCTGTTTGATGTAAAAAGTTTTCCGGATGATCCATTCACGGTGACCAGCAAAAAAATTCAAACAACGGTACTGGGTACCTCCTTTCTCATAAAATCTTCTCCTTTTGAGCCACAGGCTACCGTTTCGCTGCTCAGCGGAAAAGTAAAGGTGACAGAAAAAATGAGTACAAAAGAAGGTGTTACACTAGCTCCCGGAGAGCAGGCTCTCTGGAATGAAACCACCCGGAGTATGAGCAGGCTACCGTTTGATACCGTTGCCCTACGCACCTGGCAATCAGGCAAGCTGGTATTCAATAATGCCACTGCCTTCGAAGTGATACGGCAACTGGAAAGCTGGTACGGTATCCAGTTTGAGTTTAAAGGAAATATGATGCATGCCAAACGGTTCTCAGGAGCCTTCGACAACGATAAATTAGAGAAAGTTTTGAACATCTTTTGTTTTACAGCCGGATGTAATTTTCAAATACAACCGGACAAAGTGCTGATTCAATTTTAACAATAAAAGCGTTTCCACCAAAATCGCTGAAATCGGGATCATATGCAGGCTGCCGGCGCCTGTAGTGACCACATCAACCATTACATTTTAAATTCTGATGCATGACTTTTAATTATGCGCGCTTGCGTGCGCCGTTAAGCACTGCAGTAAAATGGCAGTTCCCACTTTTGGTGTTCTTAATGCTGATGACCGCTGTACAATCGTACGGGCAGCAAAAGAAAGTAATTGCACTTTCCGATATGACCATCCCCGGCGCTTTCAAAAAAATAGAAAACACCTACCAGGTAAAATTCTTTTATGCTACCGGTACTTTACCGGTGAAACATATTACCCTTTCCTCCCGCGCCCGTAGTATACGGGAAGTACTGGCAGATCTGGAATCAGCCTCTGGGCTGCAATTCAGGATCAGTGGCAATATGATTGGTGTGATTAAGCCTTATAACCCAATGGGAGTAAGTCAACCCATACCAGTTATCCGGGGAAGAGTTACCGACCGCAAAGGACAACCATTGCCCGGTACTACTATCCGCGATATTATTACAGGCAAAGGCGGCGTAACAGATGCCAACGGTATTTTCATCGTAGCAGCCGAAGAAGGCCATCCGTTGCTGATCAGCAGTATTGGTTACCGTCAGCAAACACAGATAGTATCCGGCAAAGAACCACATATTGCGATGGAAGAAGATGCTACCAGTCTTGGTGGCGTAGTAGTGATGGGATACACCAACAAACAGGCCGCAGAACTAACCGGCGCCGTACAGAAAATTTCCGGCGATCAACTCCGTAGCTCCGTTTCCTCCGCCAATATCCTGTCTATGTTAAAAGCCAAAACCACAGGAATGTATATCGTGGAACCCACTGCTGATGCGGGTGCAAAGGGACAGGTATTATTACGCGGCGAGTCTTCTCTGCCATCCGGTACCAGCGCTTATTTTGGTCCGTTGATCGTAGTAGATGGTGTGATCTCTAACTCCCAGAATTTACAGGATGTGGTAAGTCCGGCTGATGTGGAAAGCATTACCATCCTGAAAGATGCTGCCTCCACCGCCATCTATGGTTCCCGTGCCGCACAGGGTGTCATTGTAGTGACCACCAAAAGAGCGGCCAGCAACAGTGGTGTGCATATAACACTGGATACCCGCTACGGTGCTATTAAACAGAACCGCGCTATCCATATGATGAACACCACCGAAGTAACCTCCCTGATGGATAAAGTGATGCAGCAAAGATGGCAGGAAACGCCGTCGCTCCAGCAACAGTTCCCTACTGCAGCAGATTTCATCCAGAAAAGAAGAATATATACAGACGATGATAAAAACAAAAATTACGACTGGGAAAAAGCTTTGTTCGACGACGGCAATTTCTCGGATATAAGTCTCGGTATCAACAGCGGCAGCGAAAAAACGATGATATATGCAGGCGTAGACTGGTACAAAGAAAAAGGTATCAATGTTGGAAATACGTTCGATCGTCGCAATTTTCGTTTCAACCTGGTACAGAATTTTTCAAAAAAGGTCAGTGCCGGATTGAATACCAGTGCTATTATTGATAAAACCATCTCCCGGAATGGCTTACCAGCACTCTATTCCACACAGCCCTTTGTAACGCCCTACAATGCAGATGGCTCAATGGCCGACAGTATGCCCGTAAAGCAATCCAATAATTTTGGCATGCCTTATAATACCTGGACGCAAAACTTCCTGGGCGAAAAAAAATACGATAATACCTCGGTAACAGATAACCAGCATTTCACCGGCACCGCCTGGATCAGCTATCGCGTACTCCCCTGGTTAAGCCTTAAAACTACCAATACCATAGATTACATCAATACGCACAGAAATTCCTATCTCGATCCACGCAGCTTCTCCGGAAAGTACGGTGGTTATCCTTACCTGTTCTCCTCCTCCTCGGCTGCGATACCAAATGGTACGCTGACCATTGCCGACACCCGTTTTGTGAATTTTATTTCTACCAACACCCTGAGTGCGTCGAAACAATTCGGAAAACATAACCTGAATTTCCTGGCGGGAACAGAATGGGCCAAACGTACCAACGACGCCAACAGTATAGACATGTACAACGTACTGGCGGGAGAAAGAAATATGGGTGCTGCCAAAAATTTCGGTAGTGTGATCAATGTCGCTTACGGCACACCTTATCGTCCTTCCGGCTCTTACACAGAGCGCGCCAGCTTCTCTGCATTCAGCGAGTTAAACTATAACTACCTGGCTAAATATTATGCCGCTGCTTCCGTTCGGACAGATGCCTTCACCAACTTTGGCCGCAACAAAAGATATGGTACCTTCTACGCCATCAGTGGTGGATGGCTGATCAATAAAGAAGCTTTCCTGGCAGATGTAAAAGCAATAGATGTTTTAAAGCTGAGAGTGGTGCACGGTACATCCGGCAGGGATGTGGGTGATGGCTATCTGAACCAGACACTGTATGCGGCCAATCCCAACTATACTTATGATAATATCAACAATATCGGCTCCGCCATTACACAATTAGAAAATCCTGATATCAGCTGGGAAACCACCATCAACAATACCGCAGGAATTGACCTTAGTTTATGGAAGCGCGTAGAACTCTCTGCAGATCTATATTCCAAGCTGAGTAAGAATCTGCTCCAACAGGTATTCGTAGGTTCCGCACAAGGCTCCTTCCAGCAATACCAGAACGTGGGAGAAGTATTGAATAAAGGCCTGGAACTGATGCTGAATACCCGCAATATCGAGACCCGCAATTTCAGCTGGACCACCAATCTGAATGTAAGCTTTAATAAAAATACCATTCAGAAACTCTATGGCGATTCACTGCTGGACAATTACAACCGGGCTTATTACCGTTACAAAGGAGAAGATCTGAATACCATCAAAGCAGTTCGTTACGTAGGCGTGAATCCCGACAATGGCGCACCGTTGTTTGAGAATTTTGACGCCTCCGGCAAGAAGCAGGTGGTAGAAGGGATTGGCAATTTTGCCAATATCCGGAACTACCAGTCCGTTGGTTCTGCTACACCGAAGTTCTTTGGCGGGTTTACCAATACCTTCACTTATAAACAATTTTCCGTAAGTGCTGAAATGTGGTTCCAGGTAGGCAACTATACCGCAATGAGCCTCATCAATAACTTCCAGGATCCTACCGCACCTTTCCTCGGCAGGAACAACGTCAACTGGCAGTCTTCTCAAAAAATATGGCAGCAACCCGGTGATAAAAATGCCAATTACCCGAATGTATACAGCAGTAAAATGGATACCTGGAGAGCATTCGACAGCCGCTCTTCCCTGGTATATGGCAATGCCAGTCATATCCGCATGCGCAATATCCGGTTAGGGTATGATCTATCCCCAAAAACACTGACAAAAATCCACGCACAGCGTGCAGGCGTTTTCGTTAGTATGGACAATGTTTTTGTTATCAAGCACAAAGACTATGTAGGGGCAGATCCTGAAGGCGCCTCTATTGGCACCTCCACCTCCTATGGCGGCGTTGGTATCGGAAATGCCAATCCAAGACGTATCACAGCCGGTCTTAATGTCACATTCTAAACTACTGCAAACATGAAGCGTTCCATCACAATAGCCTTTATCAGCCTTATCACACTAAGCGCCTGCAATAAACAACTGGATGAATTACGTCCGCACAACGTTATCAATGAAGATGCGCAATTCAGTACACCTAACGGCTTCGCCCAGGCAGCACTGGGGCTGTATCCGATGCTCACCACCGGTGTAGCTATGGAAAACAGTTCCTTTGGATATGGAGATATTACCATGTTCCTCTCAGAAACACATGGTAATAATATCCGCAGCAACGATCTCGGTCCTAACAAATACGCCGACGCGTTTGACTATATCAATTCACCGGATAAAGATCACAGCTGGACTTATTCCCTGTGGAGGGGCAGCTACTTCATTATCCTGCACGCCAATAAACTACTGGATAATGTGGCCAAAGGAGAACAGAACCCCGTTATACTTCAGGCTAAAGCAGAGGCGTTATTTGTAAGAGCTTTTGTATATTTTAACCTGGTACGCTTTTACGCAAAGCCTTATTACCAGGATGCCGCCGGTTCACCCGGTGTGATGCTGATTACCACTGCCGCCAACAGCACCGATTATAAACCGGCCCGGGCAAGCGCCAAAGCCGTATACGAACAGGTGATATCCGATCTCGAAACAGCGATCCCGTTATTCAACCAGGAAAAGTCCAACAGCTTCTCCGGAAAAATGGCCGCTGCTGCATTGTTATCGCGGGTATACCTCTATATGGGCGGTACCTTTCAGCAACCGGATGCAACGTTTAACCAGAAGGTAATCACCTATGCAGACCAGGTGATCAACAGTAACAAGTATACATTGCTGAAAGATAATGACTACCGTGCTTACTATAATAGCAGCAACGCGGCGAACAAAGAAGATATATTTGCCGGCAATATTGACTTTGGTAGCTCCTCCATCAGCCAGCAATATGCTTATCCGCCACAGATCAACTATACCGGTGGCTATTACCGCCCATCACCAGACCTGCTGTCACGCATTTCTAAAACAGATCTGCGCAGTTCTCATTATAAAATAAATATAACGCCAGGTTTTCCGAACGACAGCATCGCCACGGTAAAATATATGTATCAGTATACCGCTATTTACAGTAAGTCGCCTTTCCGCTTCGTGCGCCTGGCAGAAGTATATCTCAATCGCGCAGAAGCCAATGCCAAGCTGGGTAAAAAAGATGCTGCGCTGGCTGATCTGAACATCATCCGTAACCGGGCAGGACTGACTTCCGTTGATCTTTCCGGGCAGGCGCTTTTCGATGAGATAATGCTGCAACGCCGGCTGGAACTGGCCTTTGAAGGACATAACGGCTTTGACTATTTCAGAAATGGCTTACCAATGGTGAGAGACTATACCTCTGCCAGTAGTGGTGCTATGAATATAACGGCCACCAATCCGAAAATATTACTGCGCATCCCGCAGGAAGAAATTATACTCAATCCTAATCTTACACAAAATGAACAATAGTATTATGAAGAAAATAATCTGCGTACTATCATTACCGTTAGCCTTTTCGCAACTGGTATCTGCACAGCAAAAATTCAGTATATCCGGTACTGTTACGGGAGATGCACCCGCCAAATACTACCTGCAATACAGCGATGGTACGAAGCGTATCACCGACAGCGCCATCGTAAAAAACGGCAGCTTCCGTTTTACCGGTACATTGGCACAAACCACTCCGGGAATGTTCTCTGCTGCCCTGAGCAACAACATGACAGGAAATAAAAAAGAACAGGCCTACTTGTTCCTGGAGCCCGCTCCCATGACCATCAACATCAAAAATGGCGATCTTTCTACCATTGTATTAAAAGGATCTGTGAGTAATGAAGATAATGTACAACTGGAGAAGGCAAAAGAAGCAGCCACTGTACAATACAAACCATTGCTGGAAGCATTACGCAATGAAAAAGATCACGATAAATCAGCAGCCATCCGGGAACAGCTGACACCGTATTTCAATATTAACAGTCAGTTATCCCGGAAATTCATCCGGGAACATCACAACTCCTACCTGAGCCTCTACCTGATGCGCTTTGAAGTAGGCAGCATGACACTGGATTCTGCAAAGTATTACTATAACAGTCTCAGTGCTGCTTTACAAAAAAGTAAAGACGGACAGGAAATAGGGAAAGAAATAAAAAGCCTGGAAGCAGGCTCCCCCGGCAGTGTAGCATTTAATTTCAGCAAACCGGATATCAACGGGCAGCCACTCAGCTTATCCGATTTTAAAGGAAAATATGTACTGCTGGATTTCTGGGCCAGCTGGTGTGTACCCTGCCGCGCGGGTAATCCACATCTGCTGGAACTGTACAAACAGTACAAAGACAAAGGCTTTGAAGTAATCAGCGTATCAGACGACGACCGCAATCATGATGCATGGAAAAAAGCAGTGGAAAAAGATGGTATTGGTGTGTGGAAACATGTGCTGCGTGGCCTCGACATGAACAAACGTATGAAGAACGAACCTAACCCGGAAGATGTAAGTGATCATTTTGGTATTCATTCTTTGCCCACCCAGATATTGGTAGACCCGAAAGGTGTGATCATAGCCCGTTATGGCGGCGGTGGTGAAGAACATGAAGCGCTGGATGCGAAGCTGAAATCAGTTTTGCCGTAATAATAAAAAACCAACCACAAGGCGGTATCACAGCAGTGATACCGCCTTTATTTTTTTAGCGCTTTACCATATACTTCCAGGGCACGTTTGCGTGCTTCTTCATGCACTACTACTGGCTTTGCGTAATCGAATCCTTCAAATTCAGGCACCCATTTGCGGATATATTGAAGGTCCTTATCGAACTTCTGTGTTTGAAGCGTTGGATTAAACACACGGAAATAAGGCGCCGCATCGCACCCTGACCCCGCCGCCCATTGCCAGCCCCCGTTGTTGGCGGCCAGGTCATAATCGAGCAGTTTGGCGGCAAAATAAGCCTCTCCCCAGCGCCAGTCGATCAATAAATGTTTAGTGAGAAAACTGGCGGTAATCATTCGCACGCGGTTGTGCATAAAGCCAGTAGTATTTAACTCCCGCATACCTGCATCCACAATAGGATAACCAGTTTCGCCTTTACACCATTTATCAAATTCCTTTGTATTATTCCGCCATTCAATTTTATCGTATTCTTTCTTAAAAGCGTGTCCTACCACATGTGGAAAATGCCAGAGGATCATCTGGTAAAATTCCCGCCAGATTAATTCTTTCGCAAAGGTAGCATTGAGCTGCATCGCCTGCTGCATTAATGCGCGAATACTGATGGTACCAAACCGAAGATGTAAACCGAGCCTGGAAGTGCCTTCTACAGCGGGAAAATCACGGGTAGTATCGTAATGTTTGATCAGTGCTTCCTGTAATTCCTTTGCAGGAAAATGTTTTTCACCTGCAGTAAAACCCATCGTTTTCAGTGAGGGAATTTTCACCGGTGATTGTTTAAAAAGATGTTGTTCATACTTTTTAACCGGATAGGGTTTCAGATGAAAAAAGGTGAGGGTATCATACCACTTACGGCTATACGGTGTAAATATCGTATATGGTTCACCGTTATCTTTCAACACCTCATTCTTTTCCAGGATTACCTGGTCTTTATAACTATGAAATGAAATAT
This sequence comes from Chitinophaga arvensicola, assembly GCF_900110835.1. GTDB lineage: Bacteria > Bacteroidota > Bacteroidia > Chitinophagales > Chitinophagaceae > Chitinophaga > Chitinophaga arvensicola. The sequence continues at coordinate 1,912,338 of NZ_FOJG01000001.1, read as the reverse complement.
CTTTTTTACTGAGTTGCTTTGCTATCAGGGCATCGCGTTGTTTTGCATAAGGTTCGTAATCATGATTAGTATATACAGCGGTTACGTTGTATTTGCTCGTCCAGTGTGTAAACGCTGCTTCCGGCGTGCCATGAAACACATCCAGAGAAGCGCCTTTCTGTTGCAATTGTGCCTGCATTTCTTCCAGTACCGCATGAATAAATGTAAGCCGCCGGTCCTGTTTGTCTTCCAGGTCATCGAGAATATTGGTATCAAATACAAACACAGGCACTACCGGGTTTCCGGCGCGCAACGCATAATAAAGTGCTGCCTGGTCTTCCAGCCGCAGATCACGGCGTAACCAGCATAAACTGACTGTCTGTTCCATTTTCATCCATTAATTTTTACAGCATTCCTTCATGCAATACCTCGTGTAAGATCGCAGCAGTGGCATTTCCATAGCTACTGTCGCGGAAGAGGCCTACCCAGCGGATTCCGTAGATCGCATTGGTTAAAAATATTTCGTCTGCATTTTCCAGGTCTTCTATACTCAGTGGTTTTTCTTCTACCTTAAATGGCAGTTCTGTTCTGAGCAGGTATTTGCGCATCACGCCACATACACCGCCTTCCGAGAGAGGGGGTGTATACAGGATTTTATCTCTTACGATGAATACATTGGCAATGGTACTGTCGGCCACCCGTCCGTATGGATTGAGCAGGATGGCCTCATTGAGCCGGTGTTGTTTGGCATACATGGCAGCCATTACATAAGGTAAACAGTTGTTGGATTTCAGGGAAGATAGTTTATCACAGCTCTTTTTCACGTCCGGAAACACATCCGTTACCAATCCGTTCTGATTCAGTTCCAGCACGGTTCTGCTCAGTTCCCAGCATTGGATCAGGTAATTGGGTAAATTATTGATGGGATCGTACAAACCGCCATCAGAGCGGAACACAGCTACACGTACACGGGCCATCTGTGCCACGTTGTTTTTATTACAAAGTTCGAGTATCTGTTTTACAAAAAAATCTCTGGTGAAATGCGCAGGAATATCAAAATGAAGCAGGTGCAAACTGGCGAGTAGCCGCTCAAAGTGCAGGTCGGCCAGCAGCACTTTTCCCTGGTAGACTTTCAGGGTTTCAAAAAAGCCATCCCCGTATCTGAAAGATCGATTGTCTGCCGTAAAAATCGGGTCGGCTGCAGGAATATATTTACCGTTATAACAAAGAAATCCAACTTGCACCTCGAACTATTTTAGCAAGTTGAAAGGTACCAATTATTTAGGGATTTATAAGTTTAGAGATTTAGACATTTTGTTTCAGGTAAGTATGTATTCTAAAAACAAAATATCTAAATCTCTTTATAAAGCCGGGAAATTATTTACGTTTCTGCAAATGCCCGAAACGGATGCCCACAAAGCCATCCAGCTGATGAGCAGAGCCCATCAGCGCGCTCAGTACACTGCCGGAACCTACATATAACGGACCTACACGGAAACTGGCTCCTGCATTCAGCTTCGACAAGCCATTGTAGCTCACCGGCAGAAAGAATCCGAATATACGGCCATCATAACGTGGTGTGATGCTGAAGCCACTGTAATATTGTGTATTGTAAGGTTTCTTTTCACCACCGGTTAAAGCCAGCTGCACATTTGCATTTACGTAAAAGTTGTTGTGAATATGGTAATCACCGTCCAGTTGTAAAGTGGTAGGCAGACTAACCGCATACTTCGCACTATTGTTATCGGCAGCAGGCGTAAAATATTGCGGGTATTTACCCAGCTCAGTTTTGTAGTTGTCCAGTTTTACATCCTGCAGGTTTTTCATAGAAAACTGCTGACCTGTCGGTATACCGATGGTAAAGGTTCCGCTACGGGTTACATCACGCTCATACTTTATTTTACCGATATCCATGAGAGAGAGGCCGAAACGGAATTTGTATTTGTTACTGCCTTTACTGCTGTTGTTTTCACTGGCAGGACGATATTCATACACTACTCCCAGCTCGGCGCCAATACCGTGACCGGTTGTTTTAGTAGCATCTGACGCTTCAAAATCAGAGAGGTTCATACCGGAGAAGTTCATGCCTATTTTACCAGCTGCATTGGTCAGATAAGCATCCTGCTGACCTTCATCTACGTTCATAGTGGCATGCAGTTTATCGATGTTGACCGACCCGTTCATGGAACCTGCCAGGTATTTGAGGCTCACACCTGCTTTCAGGAAATGGGGACCTGCGGTAATCACTTCCCGTGCAACAGACACACCATATTCCGTCCAGGCATTTACGCTGATGCGCATGTTGCTATTGGAGGCAATATTGTAAGGGAGATTCGCCGTAGAAGAAAGATCATTCATGATCTTATCCGCCAGTTTGCCGTCGAGGTCCGTTACATTGGCTACAATGCGGGCGCGGGTGCTCACTGCAAAAGAAAACTTTCCTACGTTAAACATCACAGAAGGCGCGAGTACACCGAGATTTACCAGGGCTTTGGTGGCGCCTTTACTTTGTCCAAACAACTGACTCTTGATAGTGTCTTCACCAAAAGAAGAACCGGCATTACTCAGTTTATACTTCAGCTGATTGTTCGAAACGCCGATGTTTACGCCTACCAGGTTTACATCCCAGCGGAAACGACTGTCGGCTATATTCGCCGGGTTAGAAAATACGCTGGTAACGCCTGCATAATTACTGGTCCTGAAGCCTGGCAGATCCTGGGCCTGGGAGTAAAGTGCGCAACACAACAATAATGCGGATGTAAAAATCCTTTTCATAGTGACTATTATAGGTTAGGAATAAAAGAGATTAACAACTTAGATATGCAAAAATATATTTATTTAAATTAATCATATAGTATAAACACGACAACTTTCTAAATAAAAAAGCCCTGCTTTCCGGTGATGGAGCGCAGGGCACGGTAAAGTATATACGAGGTTATCGGTTAAAACTGCATTTCAGGAATTTCTCCTTCTACAATCAGTTTACCGGCAGTTTTTGAACGGATTTCGTCCACCGTTACGCCGGGGGCGCGCTCCAGGAGTTTGAACCCATCAGGGGTTACATCCAGCATGGCCAGTTCAGTAACAATCTTCTTCACACAATTTACACCCGTGAGTGGCAAGGTGCATGCCGGCAGTAATTTGCTTTCTCCTTTGGGATTGGTGTGCATCATCGCAACAATGATGTTCCTGGCAGAGGCAACGAGGTCCATCGCACCGCCCATGCCTTTCACCATTTTTCCGGGAATTTTCCAGTTGGCGATGTCTCCTTTGTCAGACACCTCCATGGCGCCGAGTACGGTGAGATCCACTTTACCGGCGCGGATCATTCCGAAGCTTTCCGCAGAATCGAAAAAGCTGCCGCCCGGAAGCAGGGTAACTGTTTCTTTACCTGCATTGATCAGGTCTGCGTCAATATCTTCTGCAACAGGATAAGGTCCCATTCCTAATATTCCGTTTTCAGATTGCAGCATAATGGAAACACCGGCGGGGATATAGTTAGATACCAGTGTAGGAATACCGATGCCCAGGTTCACATACATACCATCCTGTAGTTCCTGTGCAATTCTTTTGGCTATACCATATTTATCGAGAGGCATAAAAATCAGATTTGAAGAGTGGAGAATGTGTTGAACTAGATCTTAACGGTTCTGCGTTCAATTCTTTTTTCATAATCACTGCCCTGGAAGATGCGGTGGACATAGATTCCCGGCACGTGTATGTGATCCGGATCCAGTTCTCCCGGTTGTACAAGCTCCTCCACTTCCGCAATGGTGATTTGCCCTGCTCTGGCCATGGAGGTACTGAAATTACGCGTGGTTTTACGGAACACCAGGTTGCCCAGTGTATCCCCTTTCCAGGCTTTTACAATCGCGTAATCAGCGTGTAATGCCAGTTCCATCAGGTGTGGCTTGCCATTAAATACCCTTACTTCTTTTCCTTCGGCAATCTCGGTACCGTAACCAGCCGGGGTAAAAAAAGCAGGAATACCCATACCGGCCATCTGGATACGGGTGGCCAGGGTACCCTGTGGGATCAGGTCTACCTCCAGTTCTCCCGCCAGCAATTGTCTTTCAAATTCTGCGTTTTCGCCTACATATGAAGACATCATTTTCCTGATCTGCCTGGTTTTCAATAACAAACCCAGGCCAAAATCATCTACACCTGCATTATTGGAAATACAGGTAAGGTCCTTTACCCCATTCTTTACAAGGGCTGTAATACAGTTTTCCGGAATTCCACACAAACCAAATCCTCCCAGCATCAGAACCGCTCCATCCCGGATATCTTGTATGGCATCGTCGGCATTTGCTACTACTTTGTTCATGTTTTGGTGTTTTATAGATTAGAGGTGCCGCTTCACAAAAGGCCGGATAGTATCGACTCTTGGCAGCAACAGCACACTGTCTGCATACGGGAAAATGCTTTTCAGACGGAATCTCACCGGGGCGTTTTCATCAATCGGATTGCCCAGGCGTTGCTTTCTGTTGGCGATATCTGCCTGTACCTGCTGAAAAACTTCCTTCAGCCTGTTCGGGTGACTTTCATAATATTTGTAACTCTCCATGAATTCCTTCACACTTACTTTATGCAGGTCCAGGATTTGTTTATAGAAGATCTTCACCCGCTGCTGCCGCAGGGAGTCGGTCATCGGTGTAAAATTGATATCCACCTGCTGTTCATTGCTATAGGCGTCTGCCAGGGACATATCTACCAGGATAGCGGTCATCTCATCTTTTGAAATGTATTTACGCGGCACATTGTCACCATCACCGCAGGCGAATAAAAACAGTACCAGCAAAGCCAGGGTGGTGTATTTCATCATCATACTCGTTATAATATCTTTTTGCAGCAGACTGCTGTTATTTCATTTGTTGATACTTCTGCGCATTGGGAATATCCATCTGGGACAGCAATTCCGCAGCACGACTTTTTTCCTGTGGTGTTGCCTTCGAGAATATTTTCAATAATTCTTCTCCTTTCGCACTGTAAAAAGTTTGCATCAGCATGGAGTTGGGGATGTCCTGGTGAATGGAATACAGCATATTCAGGCAGTTAAGGATTGCTGCACGGCCTTTTGCCACATCATCATACATCACATCCAGTCCAAGCCGGTGATACTGGTACATCACATCATGAAACTGCAGAAACTTCGCGTTCAACAGGTTGTCCTGTAGCCAATAGCGGTTGCGGTTACCTTCAAAAGCTTTCCAGCCGGAAATGTCTTTTCCATCCGGTGCATTATTCACAATATTCAGTGCTTTCTTATAATACATATCTCCTCCGCGCGGTGCAAAGGAGTCATAGTCGAGCCCCAGGATGATATTCACATAATAGGCCAGAACAGCCGTCAGGTTGGACGCCAGCGGGTCATTTCCCACAATGCGGGTATCGCTGAATTCCAGTTGCTGGAATTCCACATACCGGAACACGATGTTGGGGTCCTGGATATTCAGGAGACTGGTCACATAACCGCTGTTGAACACCGGTCTGGTGGCCTGAATGGTAAGTGTTCCCTTATAGGTATCAGGCCCGGAGGTACCTGTGATATTCAGGAGGAAGTTGCATTCTATCCGCTCTGCGGGTGTAAAGGCATCATTCGCCCAATGCCGGTTATTCAGGAATTCCCGGATAGAATTCTGCAGGGTGGTAAATATTTTTTTGTCGACCCCCTGTACCTGTTGGGCAACTACCGATACATTGGCCCTGATTTCCTGGGCCCTGGCGGGATGAACGCAGATAAATAAAAAAATACCTGCCAGCAGCAGGATCAACGGGAAACGATTATGCATGTTGCAATTCGATTATAGCGGAAACAATATCCTGAGCCACTTCCTGTTTGGATTTGAGGGGGAAGCTACGTTCCTGGCCGTTTTTATCAAACAGGGTTACTTTGTTGGTATCATAGTTAAAGCCGGCACCGGCATCTGCCAGGGAATTCATGACGATCAGGTCCAGGTGTTTTTCACGCAGCTTTTTCAGTGCATATTCCTTTTCATTGTTTGTTTCCAGGGAGAAGCCTACCAGCAATTGCTGTGGTCCTTTGCTATCGCCCAATGAACGGAGGATGTCGGGTGTTTTTTCCAGGTCGATGTGCAATTGCGCTTCTCCCTTCTTGATTTTCCGGTCGGCCACATTTGCGGGGCGGTAATCTGCTACTGCGGCGGCGGCTACTACAATTCCGGCATGCGGAAACCTGGTGGTTACGGCTTCAAACATCTCCTGAGCGGTTTGCACCTTGATAGTAGTGATACCAGTATGGGAGGTTTGCTGGGAAGTGGGACCCAGCACCAGTTGAACGTTGGCGCCGGCATCAGCCAGGGCTTCCGCGATGGCGATACCCATTTTCCCGCTGGAATGGTTGCTGATATAGCGAACCGGGTCTATATGTTCGATAGTTGGACCAGCCGTTACAATGGCGGTGGTGCCGTTTAGTGGTTTATTTCCGTTTTTCTGCTGAAAATGCGTTTTCAGGAAAGCAACTATCTGTTCCGGTTCCGCCATCCGTCCTTCTCCGAAGAGGCCACTGGCCAGTTCACCGGTAGCGATCGGAATTTGCTGATGACCGTAGGAGATGAGTTTATCCACATTGCTGCGGGTGGCAGGATGATGCCACATGTCTTCATCCATGGCAGGGGCAAACATCACCGGGCAGGTAGCGGAGAGATATACCGCCAGCAGGAGGTTATCACAGAGCCCGAGCGCCATTTTGGCGATGGTATTGGCAGAAGCGGGGGCAATGAGCATGACATCGGCCCAGCGGCCCAGCCTCACATGGTTATTCCAGCTGTCGTGATCACTGATGTTCAGGGGAACCTCGTTTTTAGAGAGGGTGGCCAGGGTAAGGGGAGTAATGAAACCGGTGGCAGCGTTGGTCATTACGACTTTCACTTCGGCGCCTTCCTTTACCAGCAGGCGTATGAGGGTAGCAGCCTTGTAGGCGGCAATGCTGCCGCTCACTCCCAGGAGGATTTTCTTTCCTTGTAGCATTTTGATAGCGTCCATGGACATATACAAAAACAAAAGCGGCAGAAATCATTCTGCCGCCATGAAATTAATATTTTTATTTTTCGCAATCACGCGCCACACAAAATAAAGTGCGGGCGATTAGCTAAACAAATCGTCATCGTTCTTGCGGAAATAAATTTTGCTGTCCAGGAACTCCTGTGTAGCCTGGATCGCAGGATTTGCCAGTCTTTCATAAAACCGGGAAATTTCGATCTGCTCCTTGTTCTCATGCACTTCTTCAAGATTGTCAGTATGACTGGCAAACTCTTCCAGTTTGGAATGGAGCTCCTCTTTCACGGAAATATTGATCTGATTGGCGCGTTTGGCTATCACGGCAATAGACTCATATAAATTACCAGTTCTGTTCTTAATATCGGTAGTATTTTTGGTTTCTACCCAGGGATTAAGGCTACTGGTTAGACTTCGCTTTAATTTGCTCATTATCCAGTGATTTTATGTTGTTTTGTGCTAAGGTATAAAATTTTTCGGCATCCGGCTTTAATTTGCTGTTCGGGTAGTGATCCGCGAAGTCCAGGTATTCGTCGAGAACAGTGGCGTAGCGCTCTTTTTGTCTCTCGGGAATACTGTTTTTAGCATAATTATAGTAGGATCTGATGGCCATTACTTTGTAGCCATCGCTTTTATCAGAGTCGGGGTAATTGCGCATCAGGTTTTTGAAGGCAATACCGGCGGCTTTGAAGAAGCCCAGGTTATAATACAATTCGGCGCTGGAGAACTCTTTCTTTTCCAGCTTTCTTCTGCACAACTCGATTACGAGGTTCGCTTCTGACACTTTTTCGGCGGTTGGATAGTTATTGATGAAGGTTTGCATGGCAGCAATGGCCTTCATGGTATTGGTCTGATCCAGGGATACCTTAGGTGACTGTTTGTAATAGCAGTAAGCCTGCATATAATCTATCTCCACGGCTCTGGGGCTGTTCGGGAAGAGGTCCAGGTAATTCTTAAACTGGAATGCTGCCTGTACATAATCCTTTACATAGTAAGAGCAATATGCGAAATTGTAATACATAGGCTCAAACTTATCAGTACCCTTGTACACCTGTACGAGGTCTGTATAGAGCGTGATGGCCGTATTGTATTTTTTCTTTTGGAACAGCTGGTTGGCGTAATCCAACTTCTTTTCAAAGTTGTTGCTTTTCTCTATCCTCCGCAACTGGTTGTTACAGGAGGTAGTTACGATTACGGCAAGAACACTGATGTACAATAAAAATTTCCGCATAAAAGAGTGGCAAAATTAAGAATTAAATGTAAATGTAAGGCAGAGAGATTTTCATTGCTGTTAAAATTTTGCAAAAGGGGGAATTAAATCGCCGAATGCTGGGTTTTCCACTATCGCGGGAGTTGCTGACATTTTTCCCACCAGGGTGTGGAAAATTGAATTTCCTGGCATTGAAAACGCAAAAAAAGACCTCAAATTATAAAATTTACTTACGCATAAATATTAAAACGCATCATTTTCCCACCCGCTATCATTTTTTGGAAGGACGCACCCCATGGGCTACTAACACGATATTCACAATCAAACATGCGTTATGCACACATTTTACACATGCATTATGATTTAATGCACCATATCCGTGCATAAATGATAGCGAAAGGCCTATGATGCAGGCGCTTGCATCTGTGGAAAAAATTTATAAAGTATTTTTTCGTTAAAAAGTGGGAAAAAGTGTTATTTTGTGTTAGAAAATGGATTTTCAAGGACTTTGCCCCATGGTATGACAGGATTTCTCGGTGAATATGAATCGACGCTGGACGCAAAAGGACGCTTTCTGTTACCTGCCGGATTCAAAAAGCAGTTAACAGACGGGGCCGGAGGACAGTTTGTGATTAACCGAGGGTTTGAAAAATGCTTGTCCCTGTATCCCATGAATGAATGGCAGCCTATTTTCGAGCGTATCAGCAAGTTGAATGACTTTGATCCAAAAGTAAGGGAATTCAGGCGGTACTTCTTAAACGGGGCGACCATTCTGGAGTTAGACAGCGCAGGAAGACTGCTGGTACCGAAAAACCTGCTGTCGTACGCCAATCTGGAAAAAGATATTGTGCTGGCAGCAGCATCCAATAAAATCGAGATCTGGGATAAAGGTAAATACCAGGAGTTCTTTGAAAATTTCTCACCAGGAGCGTTCAGTGATCTGGCACAACAGGTAATGGGAGGAGGAGATAACAACATTTCAATTTAAAGAGGGGAGCATATGGGCGAACAACAATATCATTTACCCGTTCTGCTGCAGGAAACAACGGAGCTTTTACAGATCAATCCCGATGGGATTTATGTAGACGCCACGTTTGGAGGCGGAGGACATTCAAGAGCCATATTGGAGAAACTGGGTGAAAAAGGACGGCTGATAGTATTTGATCAGGATGAAGACGCTTACCGGAACAGGATCATAGACGAACGTGTCACTTTTGTACAACAAAATTTCCGTCATCTGCAACGCTTTCTGAAGTTACATAAAGCAGAACAGGTAGACGGTGTACTGGCGGATCTGGGCGTTTCATCGCACCAGTTCGATACAGCAGAAAGAGGCTTCAGTATTCGCTTCGATGGCGATCTGGATATGCGGATGGATACAAGAACTGAATTTACTGCCGCACAATTGCTGGCAACATGGGGCGAAGCCAGGTTACAACTGATTTTCCAGGAATACGGAGAAGTAACCAACGCCAAAACCCTCGCACAGACAATCGTAAAGCAGCGCAAAACACACCCCATGCGCACCATCACTGAATTTAAATCAGTGATCCAGCCTATCGTAAAAGGCAACCCGCAAAAATACCTGGCGCAGGTTTTCCAGGCTTTGCGTATCGCCGTAAACGATGAACTGGGCGCACTGAAAGATTTACTGGAGCAAGCTACCAACGTGCTGAAACCGGGAGGAAGACTCGCCGTCATTACTTTCCACTCGCTGGAAGACAGGATGGTGAAAAATTTTATGAAGACTGGAAGTTTTGAAGAAGCACCGGAAGATCCGTTTGCAAAAGAAACACCCCCTAAATTGTTCAGATTAATCACAAAAAAACCGGTTACCGCCAGCGATGCAGAATTGAAACTTAATGGAAGATCCAGAAGTGCAAAACTGCGGGTGGCCGAAAAACAAGCGTGACGTGGATTTAACCGCGCACCACATCCTACCCTATCCTATACACATCTGTTTTGGTTTGCGTTCAGGTTTATATTGTCAATTTTTAAAAAGGCATAGAGCGTGTTGCAGGAAGAAGATATAGATACCATCCAGGAAAGTCCGGCGGAAGAAATTAATACCCCACCGGAACGTAAAGAATGGCGTTTGCGCATCAACTACAGAGCGTTGGTGCAAAACATGCCCTTTATCGGCTTCCTGGCAGTGCTGGCACTGGTCTATATCGCCAACAGCCACCTCGCCGAGAAAAAGATCAGACGTATCAACAAACTGGGCAAAGAAATTAAAGAGCTGAAGTGGGAGTACATCAATGTGAAAAGTGAGCTCATGTTTCGAAGCAAAATGAGTGAAGTCAGCAAGTCCGTAGAGCCGCTGGGCCTTAAACAACTCAGCTCCCCTCCACAGAAGATTGTGCTGAAAAAGGAAACAGAAAAATGAATTTAATACTGATGCCTGACGCTGCCCGCCTGACCCAGAACTCAGGTCGGGGATGCTGGTAAATCAAATCAATGGCAAGCATCTCAATTACAAATGCAGCCAGTGTCAGGTATCTTCTTATAAGCTCTTAGCTGCTAGCTGTTAGCCTTTTGCACAACGCAGAAGGTTAACAGCTAAAAGCGGATAGTCAAAAGCTAAAATAACATCGTGGATGTAAAAAAGGACATATTGTGGAGAGTGTATCTGTGCCTCATCGGCATGGCGCTCTTTAGCGTGGCCATCCTGGTGAAAGTATTCTATATCCAGAATGTACAGGGCAACTACTGGCGTAGCATGGCAGACAGCCTGCACACCGGTTATGTTGCACTCGACGCTGAAAGAGGTACCATCTACTCGGAGGAAGGCAGAATGCTGTCTACCTCTATTCCCTATTTTGACATCCGGATAGATTTCGCCGCCGATGGACTCCGGGATAAAAATGGAAAAGTGTTCAAGGAAAACCTCGACTCTCTTTCCTATGCGCTTTCCCAAACTTTCGGCGACCGTAGCAAAGCAGCCTACAAAACCATGCTGCAGGAAGGATACAAAACAAAGGACCGTTACTTTTTACTGAAAAGAGACGTGCCCTTTAACCAATACCAGGAGTTACGCTCCTTCCCGATGTTTCGCCTCGGCAAAAACAAAGGTGGTATGATCGCTGAATCAAAAAGTAAGCGCATCAATCCCTTTAAACTGCTCGCCAACAGAACCATCGGGCTGGCCCGCGAAAACTCACAGAGCGTAGGTCTCGAAAGAACCTACAACGATTACCTGAAAGGCGTTACCGGTAAAAGACTGATGCGCCGCATCGCCGGAGGTACCTATGTACCCGTAGATGGATACGATATTGAACCGGAAAATGGCCGCGATGTTGTTACCACCATCGATGTGAATATGCAGGATATCGTGGAAACCGCCCTCATGAACATGATGGTGCAGAATGAAGCCGATCACGGCACCTGCATTCTCATGGAAGTGAAAACAGGCAAAATAAAAGCTATTGCCAATCTCGGTAAACAACCCGATGGCAACGGCTACTGGGAAGATATGAATTATGCACTGCAGGTAGCGGAACCCGGTTCCACTTTTAAACTGGCTACCGTTATCGCTGTGCTGGAAGATAAATATGCCACCATGAACTCCATGGTGAACATGGATGGTGGTCACTGGCAGGTAGGTCGCAGAACGGTATTCGATTCCGAACCGCATCCCGGCCCGCAAAACGTTACCATCAAACACGCATTTGAACTGAGTTCCAATGTGGGAATGGCGAAAATTGCCTACCAGTACTATAACCGCCAACCGAATAAATTCGTTGGCCACCTGAAAAGGTTAAGACTGGATCAGTTCACAGGAATAGATCTGATCGGTGAAGGAAGACCGGTGATTAAAACCACCGCCTCCAAAACCTGGAGCGCTACTTCCCTGCCATGGATGGCATTCGGATACGAAGTACTGATCAGCCCACTGCAAACATGCATGTTGTATAATGCAGTGGCCAACAATGGTAAAATGATGAAACCCTACCTCGTCAATTCTATACAGGAATATGGCCAGGTAGAAAAACAATTTGAACCTACTGTATTGCTGGACAGCATCTGTTCTCAAAACACATTGAAACAGGTACAAGCCATGCTGGAAGGAGTACCTATAGACGGCACTGCAAAAAAACTGCGGAGCCCCTATTACACCATTGCAGCTAAAACAGGTACCGCACTTGTGGCCAATGGCAACCGTGGATACGCAGATAAAATCTATCAATCGTCGTTTGCGGGCTACTTTCCTGCAAATGACCCACAGTATACCTGTGTAGTAGTGATAAAAAATAAACCGCATGCTTTGCGCTTCTATGGTGCAAACGTTGCGGGTCCCGTGTTTAGAGAAGTGGCAGATAAACTGTACGCAATCGCGGTAGAAAGACAAAAACCCATGCAGGCTACCATGCAACTGGATACCCTGCTGTCACTGAAAAATGGCAAAGGCAGTGAATGGAAACAAATCCTGGGGAAATTACAACTGCCTGTCAGCAGCACTCCAGCCAACAATAGCTGGGTAAGCGCAAAAGTGACAGACCGTAAAATTGCCTTCCAGCAGGTAAACCAGACAAAAGGCGCAGTGCCTGATGTAACCGGAATGGGATTGAAAGATGCCCTCTACCTGCTCGAAAACGCCGGACTACGCGTAGTAGTTAAAGGTGCCGGTAAAGTGAAAATACAATCACTCCCCGGCGGAACTAAAATTGGAAACGAACAAACCATCGTAATAGAACTGAGCTAGATGAAGACGCTGCGAGACATATTGTATAATGTAAGCATCCAGGCGGTGCATGGCAACACAGATATTGCCATTCACGCCCTGACGACTGACTCCAGGTCCGTAGGATCCGGAGATGCTTTCATTGCAGTGAAAGGCGTACACGTAGACGGACACGTGTACATTGAAAAAGCAATTGCATTGGGCGCAGCTGCAGTGATCTGTGAAACACTACCCGAACAACTGGCAGAAAATGTATGCTATGTACAGGTAGCCAACAGCGCTAACAGCAGCGGGATCATGGCAGGTAACTTCTATGATAACCCCTCTCATAAAATACAACTGGTTGGCGTAACCGGCACCAATGGCAAAACGACCATCGCGACGCTGTTGTTCCGCTTATTTACCAAACTGGGATATCACTGTGGACTATTATCTACGGTACAAAATCAGATAGGCGACACCGTTATACCGGCCACACATACCACACCGGATCCCATCAACCTGAATGCATTACTTGCACAGATGGTGGCAGACGGATGCCTGTATGTATTTATGGAGGTAAGCTCCCACGCCATCCACCAGCAACGTATTGCCGGGTTGAAATTCGCGGGAGGCATCTTCAGCAACATCACACATGATCACCTGGATTATCATAAAACATTCGATGAATATATCCGGGTAAAGAAATCATTCTTTGACAACCTGCCCACAGGTGCGTTTGCCATCACCAATCTCGATGATAAAAGAGGAATGGTGATGCTGCAGAATACAAAAGCAAAAAAAGCTACGTACAGTCTGCGCACCCTGGCGGATTTCAAAGGCAAAATCCTGGAAAATAATCTCACAGGATTAGTGATGCTGGTAGGTGATACAGAAGTACACTTCCGCCTGATCGGTGAATTCAATGCCTACAACCTGCTGGCCGTTTACGGTGCCGCTGTATTACTGGGCATTGATAAAGCCAAAGTGCTACAGGCTTTGAGCGACACCACCGGTGCAGAGGGCAGATTTGACTATATCATTTCAGATAAGGAACAGATCATCGCCATTGTGGATTACGCACACACGCCGGATGCATTGAAAAATGTACTGGCTACCATTAAAAATCTGCGTAAAGGCAATGAACAGGTGATCACCGTGGTAGGCTGCGGTGGCGACAGAGATACCACCAAACGCCCTGTGATGGGAGATGTAGCCGCAGAAAACAGCGACCGTGTAATCCTGACCTCTGATAATCCCCGCTCGGAAGACCCGGCGGAGATCATCCGGGAAATGGAAGCAGGTATCCCTGTTCACCTGAAAAAGAAAACCATTTCCATTACCGACAGGAAAGAAGCCATTAAAACGGCGCTTTCACTGGCTAACCCGGAAGACATTATCCTGGTAGCCGGTAAAGGACATGAAAAATACCAGGAAATCAAAGGCGTAAAACACCACTTCGATGATAAGGAAGTGCTGCTGGAGCTGATGAAAACCCTGGAGAAATAAACTAAAACGAAAGATAGAATACTTAATAATCCAATGACTTAAAAGCTTGTCCACCCCGAACAGCGTGGGCAGGTTACGACTAAAACATATGTTATATTATTTTTTAAATTACCTGAAAACAGAATTTAAGATCAGCGTCATCGGCGGTGGTATGTTTCAGTATATCACTTTCCGTGTAACGATGGCATTATTGCTATCGCTGATTATTTCTTTGCTGTTCGGTAAAAGGATTATTAAGTTTTTACAGAAAAAACAAATTGGCGAAACGATCCGTGAACTGGGCCTGCAGGGAGAAAACTCCAAAAAGGGAACCCCGACTATGGGTGGATTGATCATCCTCTCCGCCATCGTGATTCCAACTTTACTTTTTGCACAGATCGGGAATGTATATATCTGGTTAATCCTGCTTTCTACCATCTGGTTAGGACTCATCGGCTTCCTGGATGATTACATCAAAGTATTCAAAAAGAACAAAGAAGGACTGGCCGGACGTTTCAAGATCATGGGGCAGGTAGGACTTGGTTTGATTGTTGGTTGTACTTTATACTTCAACAATGATGTTGTTGTATCACGCGAAGTAATGGGCGCAAAGAAACTGGCACCTTATGAAAGACAAGTTACCAATCACCCGGAGCGCGTAACCCGCGACGGACACCGCTTTGTTGATGTAAAAACACCGATTACCACCATTCCGTTTGTAAAGAATCACGAATTCAATTATTCCAAACTGATTTCCTGGATTCCGGGAGCAGAAAAATATACGTTCGTACTCTACATCCTGATTGTCATCTTCATTATTACCGCCGTATCGAATGGCGCTAACCTGACAGATGGGCTGGATGGCCTGGCAACAGGCGTTTCAGGGATCATCGGCATCGGCCTGGGGATCTTTGCGTACGTATCCGGTAACATCCAGTTTGCGGAATACCTGAACATCATGTATATCCCCAACCTGGGAGAGTTATCCATATTTATCGCGGCATTTGTGGGCGGATGTATCGGGTTCCTCTGGTACAATGCTTACCCGGCGCAGGTATTCATGGGAGACACCGGCAGCCTGGCCCTGGGCGGCATCATTGCTTCCCTCGCCATCATTGTAAGAAAAGAATTACTGATACCTATCTTCTGCGGTGTATTCCTGGTAGAGTTATTATCTGTGATGTTACAGGTTTCCTACTTCAAGTACACCAAGAAGAAATACGGCGAAGGCAGACGCATTCTGAAAATGTCGCCCCTGCATCACCACTATCAGAAAATCGGTTATCACGAAAGTAAAATATCAGTGCGGTTCTGGATCGTTACTATCATGTGTGTAGTATTCGCCATCGCCACTCTGAAAATGAGATAAAAAATAAATTCACTCAGTATTCAAAAAAATAAATGGCACATAAACTCATCATATTAGGAGCAGGAGAAAGCGGTATTGGCGCAGCATTGCTGGGAAAACAGCAAGGGTATGATGTATTTGTATCAGATGGAGGAACAATAAAAGACAACTATAAACAGGAACTGGCGGTAAACCAGATCTCTTTTGAAGAAGGACATCATTCCTGGGATCTCATACTGGAGGCAGACGAAATCGTTAAAAGCCCCGGTATCCCTGAAAAATCGGAACTGATGAAAAAGGTACGCGAAAAAGGCGTTCCCGTGATCTCCGAGATAGAGCTGGCCTACCGTTTCTCGACAGGTAAAAAGATCATTGCCATCACCGGCAGCAACGGCAAAAGCACCACCACCGCCCTCACCTATCACATCTTTAAAAACGCAGGTTTGGATGTAGCCATGGTAGGGAATATTGGTCTGAGCTACGCAAGGCAGGTGGCAACCGCACCAGCGGAGTATTATGTGATTGAAATCAGCAGCTTCCAGCTGGATGACATTAAGGACTTCAAACCCAATGTGGCCATCCTGCTGAACATTACGCCTGATCACCTGGACCGCTACGATTACAAAATGGAAAATTATGTAGCGTCCAAATTCAGAATTGCCATGAACCAGACAGCGGAAGACTACTTCATCTACTGCATGGACGATCCTGAGATCATGCGACATTTAGCGCAGCAACCCATTTATTCAGCATCAATACCTTTTACCATCATGAAACCACTGAAAGAAGGCGGCTTTATTGCCAACGACCAGTTGAACATCGATGTCAACGGAGATCCGGTTATCATGTCCATGTATGACCTGTCATTAAAGGGAAAACACAATCTGTATAATTCAATGGCAGCAGCAATTGCAGGCAGGACCATGGATATAAGAAATGAAAAAATCCGCGAAAGCCTCGCCTCATTCGAGAGCCTCGAACACCGCATGGAATACGTAACAACGGTTCGCGGCGTGGATTTTATCAACGACAGCAAAGCCACCAATGTAAACTCCGTATGGTTTGCACTGGAAAGCTTTGATAAACCCATCGTACTCATCATGGGCGGTGTGGATAAAGGCAACGACTACGATGCCATCCGCGACCTGGTGAAGGAGAAGGTGAAAGCAATTATTTGTATGGGTGTGGACAACACCCCCATCATTACCGCGTTATCAAAAGATACACCGGTGATGATCAACACTGCCAGTATGCATGATGCCGTGCAGGAAGCATTTAAACAGGCCACGAAAGGAGACATCGTTTTATTGTCGCCCGCCTGCGCCAGCTTCGACCTTTTCAAAAATTACGAAGACAGGGGCAGGAAGTTTAAAGATGAGGTAAAGGCGCTGTAATCGCAGCATTGATCAACATATATAGTAACATCTATCTGAATAATAAAAACAAAAAGTGAGAAGTTAATGTCAGGAGGACTGCTCTATAGAACCAAAGGCGATAAAGTTATCTGGACGGTAGTATTTTTTCTATCGCTGGTTAGCCTGCTCGCTGTATACAGCGCCACCGGCTCACTCGCCTACCGCGAAAGGGGCGGCCATACGGAGTATTATCTCCTGAAGCAGCTCACGGTACTGGTGATGGGCTTACTGATCATTTACTTTGCCCACCGCGTAAATTATACGATTTACTCCCGTGTGGCACAGATCGGGTTCCTGGTATCCATACCGTTGCTGATGTACACCCTGGCCTTTGGTTCGCATATCAATGATGCCAGCAGATGGATCCGGCTTCCGATCATCAACCTCACCTTCCAGACATCGGATGTGGCGAAACTCGCCATCTTCATGTATGTAAGCAGACAATTATCAAGAAGGCAGAATCTGATCAACGATTTCAAAAAAGGATTTCTGCCCATCATTATACCGGTAGGAATTATCTGCGCACTGATCATGCCGGCCAATATGAGTACAGCCCTGTTACTGGGCGCCAGCTGTATGCTGCTCTGCTTCATCGGCAGGGTACCCATCCGGTTCCTGGCTTCCATGGTAGCCGCAGGCACTGTACTGGTGGTATTGCTTTTCATGGTGGCCAAACTGACACCCATGGAAATGCGTACGAAAACCTGGGAAAAACGTATCGATAATTTCCTGCATGGAGATCATTCCGATATGCCGTACCAGGTACAACAAGCCAACATCGCGATTGCAGGTGGAGGCATTTTAGGTAAAGGACCCGGCAACAGTACCCAACGGAACTTTCTGCCACACGCCTATTCTGATTACATCTATGCTACCATCATAGAAGAATATGGCCTGTTTGGCGCGTTCCTGATATTGGCGGCCTATATGATTTTGTTACTGAGAAGTATCAGGATCTATAAAAGATGTCCGTATGCATTCGGCGCCTTCCTGGCAGTGGGACTCAGTGTCACATTGGTGATACAGGCACTGACCAATATGGCCGTAAACGTGCAGCTGTTCCCGGTTACAGGGTTACCGCTTCCGTTAGTGAGTATGGGCGGATCTTCGGTTTTATTCACCAGTATGGCCATCGGTATCATCCTGAGTGTGTCGAGAAATGTAGAAGAAATGGAAGGTAAACAGGCAGAAAAAGAACGGTTGGAAAGAGTAATGGCGCAAACAGAAAACGCTGCCGTCGCTTAATACGTATCTATAACATCAATTGTATCAGAATATAACATGCAACGCAAAGTGATCATAGCAGGAGGCGGTACCGGGGGACATATCTTCCCGGCGATAGCGATCGCAAATGCGTTGAAGAAAATCGAACCGGACATCAACATCCTTTTTGTAGGTGCCACCGGGAAAATGGAAATGGAGAAAGTACCACAGGCAGGTTATCCGATCGAAGGACTGGAAATCGCCGGTTTTAATCGCAGCAATATTTTCAAGAATATCCTGCTGCCTTTTAAAATCTGGAAAAGTCTTCGCCGCGCGAAGGCCATCCTGCAAAGCTTTCAGCCAGATGTGGTAGTAGGTGTAGGTGGATATGCCAGTTTTCCGATGCTCAACAGGGCACAGAAAAATGGAACACCCACCCTGATCCAGGAACAGAATTCCTTTGCAGGAAAAACAAATAAAATACTCGGAAAGAAAGCGAAAAAGATCTGTGTGGCATACGATGGTATGGAAAAATTCTTTCCGGCAGATAAACTGATAATGACGGGCAACCCGGTGAGAAATAGTATTTCCCAGTCGGCCGTTACCCGGGAAGATGCCCTGCAGCATTTCGGTTTAAGCACCGCCAAACAAACCATTTTCGCCGTTGGCGGCAGTTTGGGAGCTAAATCAATTAATGAAGGTTTACAGCCTTTGTTGCAGGAGATAGTGGCAAAAGATATTCAGCTGATCTGGCAAACGGGAAAGCCGTTTTACGAAACAGCCAAAGCAGCGGCTGCGCCGTATGCTTCGCATATCAAGGTATACGACTTCATCAACGTGATGGACTTCGCCTACAAAGCCGCCGACGTGGTATTATCAAGAGCAGGTGCGCTGGCCATCGCAGAATTATGTGTGGTGAAAAAGCCGGTGATATTTGTGCCTTACCCGTTTGCAGCAGAAGATCATCAGACATCAAATGCGATGAACCTGGTGAACAAACATGCGGGTTTGATCATTAAAGATGAAGAAGTACAAAACCAGTTAAGCAACGTGCTGTTCAGTCTTTTACAAAACAAGGCACTGATGCAGCAACTGGAAAACAATATCGGACAACTGGGCAATCCACATGCAGATGTGACCATTGCCAACCAGGTTTTAGGAATTATTTAGCAGCGATTTTTAGAAGAATATATGGATTTGAACAACATACAAAGGGTTTATTTCATCGGTATCGGTGGTATTGGCATGAGCGCCATTGCACGCTTTTTCAATGAGAAAGGGGTGCAGGTAAGCGGTTATGACCGTACCTCCACAGCGCTCACAAAGCAGCTGGAAGCAGAAGGTATGCAAATCCATTATACAGACGATATCAGTTTACTCGACAAAACCACTAACCTGGTCGTATATACGCCGGCCATCCCGGCGGCACACACCGAGCTGCAGTGGTACCGCGACAATAGCTTTGAAGTAGTAAAACGCAGCGACGTGCTGCAGGAAATTACCCGCTCGCTGTTTGCAATCACCGTGGCCGGTACGCATGGTAAAACAACCGTGTCTACCATGATTGCGCACCTGCTCACCGACAGTGGTTATGGCTGCAATGCCTTCCTGGGTGGTATCAGCGTGAACTATAACAAAAATTTCTGGAGCAGTGATAAACAGGTAGCCGTCATTGAAGCAGACGAATATGACCGTTCCTTCCTGAAATTAAGTCCGGATATCGCGGTACTGACTGCCATGGATGCAGATCACCTCGATATTTACGGCACTCCGGAGGCAATGGAAGATGCTTTTATTCAATATACGCACAATATTAAGCCCAATGGCACGCTGATTGCTAGGTTCGGCCTGCATCGCAACAATGAACTGAATGCCACCAACAAATTGTTGTACAGTTTACAGAACGATGCTGCCAACGCTTACGCCGCCAACATCCGCATGATCAACGGCGGATATGAGTTTGATGTAATGCAGCAGGACTGGATGATCGATAATATTTCCATGCACATTGGCGGTATGCACAATGTGGAAAATGCGGTAGCCGCCATCACGGTAGCGCATCTCCTGGGAATAGACGCAGGTAAAATCCGGGCTGCCATCGCCAGTTTCAAAGGAATCAGGCGCAGATTTGAATATGTGGTAAAAACAGATAACCAGGTATACATCGATGATTATGCACACCATCCGGAAGAATTGCGTGCATTGATCACCAGTGCAAAAGCATTGTTTCCAGGCAAAAAATGTACGGTGATTTTCCAGCCGCACTTATTTACCCGGACACGTGACCTGGCAGATGGTTTTGCTGAAAGTCTTTCCCTGGCAGATGAAGTAATACTGCTCCCTATCTACCCGGCAAGGGAACTCCCTATACCCGGTGTGACCAGTGAAATGATTGCTGCAAAAATAACAGTACCCGTAAAAATATTACCGAAAGAGGAAGTAGTGGGATACCTGGAGAAACAGGATGTACCACTGCTGATCACGGCCGGTGCAGGAGATATCGATCAGTTAAAAGAACCGGTAGGTCATCTTCTTAAAAACAAAACAACATAACATTATTAATAACGTCACACTTGTCTAAAACTACCACGATATTAAAACGACTGGGCATAGCCGTTCTCTGGGGAATGGTATTGTCGGGTTTTGTAGTACTGCTGGTAGCGGCTATACAAGATAAAGACGCTGGTAAATGCAAGAGCATCCAGGTGAAGTTTGAAGGGAAAGATGATAATTTCTTTATTGAATCCAAGGATATCAAATCTTTGATCACGAAAGATAAAAATCTGAACCCGATCGGAAAGCGTATCGGGGATATTAATATCGCACAGCTGGAAGCAATTGTAGACCAGGATCCATGGGTAAAAAACGCAGAGATCTATTTTGATAACAGTCAGCAACTGAATATTAAAGTAACGCAACGCGAGCCCGTAGCAAGGATCTTTACTTTTTCCGGCAACAGCTTTTATGTCGACGGAGCGGGTGAGCATATACCGGTATCCAGTCGTTATGCAGCCAGGGTGCCGGTATTTACGGGTTTCCCCACTGATGCAGAAAAGCTGCAGAAAGCGGATAGCCTGTTAACCGTACAGATCGTGGATCTGGGCACCTACATCGGAAATGATCCTTTCTGGATGGCACAGGTAGAACAACTCATGATCACGGCCGACCGCAGATTTGAGTTTATACCTAAACTGGGCGACCAGGTAATCGCCTTTGGAGAAGGAGTGGATATAGATAAAAAGTTCACTAAACTGTTGGCTTTTTATAAAGAAGGATTGAACAAAGTAGGCTGGAATAACTATACGCGCATCAACATCGCATTTGAAAACGAAGTGGTGTGCACCCGTAAAGATGGTGTTGTACCTTTGCAACCAGTCATCAAAACCGACAGTGCAAAACTGTTTGTGCCAGATGAACCACCTATTGCGGATAGTGAAGATTCCACCGCGCATGTACCGGCAGCAGTAAAACCGGTACATACGGAAAGGGAAAAACCGGCAGCAAAACCGGCGCCCGCAGTAAAAGAAAAGGCCAAAGCGCAGAAAGAAAAAGTGAAAAAAGAAAAAGCAGCCGCGCCGGCCAAACAACAACCTAAAGCAGTGTATAAGCCAGGGAATAAATCTGTTAACACATCAAAAAAACAAAAAACGCCATGAATCAGGAAGCTCCCATCATTGTAGGACTCGACATAGGTACTACGAAGATTGCTGCCATTGCAGGACGGAAGAATGAATACGGGAAACTGGAAATCCTGGGATTCGGAAAAGCTACATCGTTTGGTGTACAGCACGGTATGGTGCTGAACATCGATCAAACGATTAAGGCTATCAGGCAAGCACTCGAAAATTGTTATGCATCCAACCCTAACCTGGAGATTAACGAAGTATATGTCGGTATAGCTGGTCATCATATAAAAAGTTTGCAAACCCGTGGAGATATTGTACGCAACGACACTGATGCGGAAATATCCCAGAAAGATATCGATCAGCTGATCAACGATCAGTACAAAACAGTTATTCCCGCGAGTGATCAGATCATTGATGTGATCCCGCAGCAATATATAGTGGACAGTCTGCAGAATATCACTTACCCCATTGGTATGTCCGGGGTAAAGGTGGGTGCGAACTTCCATATCATTACCGGCGACAAGAACGCTATCCGCAACATTAACCGCAGCGTGGAGAAATCCGGCCTGAAGATCCGTGACCTGGTTCTTCAACCACTGGCTTCCGCTGCCGCAGTAATGTGCGACATGGATTTCGAAGCAGGTGTTGCCATTGTAGATATTGGTGGTGGTACCACCGATCTGGCAGTATTTTATGAGGGTATATTGAAACACACCGCCGTTATTCCGTACGGAGGTGAAAACATTACCAACGACATCAAGAACGGCCTGGGTGTATTAAAAACACAGGCAGAACAGATGAAAGTACAGTTTGGTTATGCCCTGGCGGATGAAGCCAAAAGCAATGCCTATATCACGATCCCCGGATTAAGAGGTCAGAGCCCCAAAGAGATCTCCGTGAAGAACCTGGCACATATCATTCAGGCCCGTATGAGTGAAATACTCGATTTCGTAGTATATCATCTCAAACAGATCGGCATGGATAATAAGATGCTGAATGGTGGTATCATCCTTACTGGTGGCGGTTCCCAACTGAAGCACCTCATACAGCTGACAGAATACACCACCGGTGCAAGCGCCCGTATAGGATTCCCCAACGAGCACCTCGCCAGCGGCCACATAGACGAGTTAACCAAACCTATGTATGCTACCTGCGTGGGCCTGATCCTGAAAGGCTACAACGATTTTGAGAACGATCGCAAAGCACTGGAAGAAAATTATGTAAAAATTAATACCAGCTATCTGGCCAAAGAACAGGCTGCTCAGTCGGTGGCTCCACCCGAGGACTGGATAGAAGAAGAAACCCCAAGTAGCCAGGAAATACAAGACCGGAAAGCAAAAGAAAGAAACGCCTCATTGAAGAACTTCTTAGACAAAATGAAAACAAAAATCATTGACATGTTTACAGAAGAAGAAGATGCAAAACTTTAAAAGTTAAATGGCGCAATTGTTGCAAAAAGCAAACGTTTAATATAATAAGAATTAAGAACGATAATTAATAATGACAGGACAAATGAACCATAGTAATAACATACAAGCATACACGCACTTAATTCTTAATAGTTCATTATTAATTATTCGTACTAACCCATAAAAGTATAGAGTCATGATACATTTTGATCTTCCTAAGGAAAAATCTTCTATCATCAAGGTCATCGGCATAGGTGGTGGTGGGAGTAATGCGGTGAATCATATGTATAGCCAGCGCATTGACGGGGTAAATTTCATTATTTGCAATACCGATGCACAAGCTATTGCTAACAGTCCCGTTCCCAATAAAATACAGCTGGGTCCCCATCTCACGCAGGGACTCGGAGCCGGTGCGAATCCTGAAATCGGTAAACAGGCGACAGAAGAATCCTTTGAAGAAATCAAAAAAATACTGGAGGTAAATACCAAAATGGCCTTCATAACTGCCGGTATGGGCGGTGGTACCGGAACCGGTGGCGCCCCTATTATCGCCAAGATATGCAAGGAACTGGGTATTCTGACCGTAGGTATTGTTACCACCCCGTTTTCTTATGAAGGAAAAAAGAGAATGTTGCAGGCAGATGAAGGCGTTTCCCGCCTGAAAGAGTATGTAGATACCCTGCTGATCATCTCCAACGATAAATTACGTCAGAAATTCGGTGATCTGAAATTCAAAGCTGCCTTTGAAAAAGCAGATAACGTACTGGCTACCGCCGCCAAATGTATTACCGATGTTATTAACTCTACCGGTCAGATCAACGTGGATTTCGCCGACGTTTGCACCGTTATGCGTAACGGTGGCGTGGCTATCCTCGGTGCTGCACTGGCAGAAGGCGATAACCGTGCACAGAGAGCCATTGAAGATGCACTGACTTCTCCATTGCTGAACGACAACGATATTCGCGGTGCTAAATGGATCCTTATCAATATCTCTTCTTCCGAAGGTGAATTCGAACACACCCTCGATGAAATGGATATCATCCAGGCATATGTACAAAGCCAGGCCGGCGAGGATTGCGATGTGATCCTCGGTGTGGGCTACGACCAGACACTCGACAGACAACTGGGCGTTACTATCATTGCCACCGGTTTTGAACAAAAACCCATCACACAGCAAAAAATCACACCCTCCAACACAGAGCGTGTAGAACCCAAAATTGTAATGCAGTTAGGGAAAGATGGTGATGAAAAAAAAATGAGCATACAACAGGCACAGGGCACGTTGTTCCAGGAACCACAAGACCTGATGGCGCCACGCCTGATGGAACCGGTAATTACACATCCTGAGCCGGTAATGGCATACACACCGCCACAACCGCAACAACAGGCGCCTATTGCTCCTGCACGTCAGAACTATGTGCTGAATATCCAGCAGGTACCACCTGCACAGCCACAACAGCCTGACCCGCAGCAGATTCAACAACAGATGCAACAAGCCCAACAGGCCCAGCAACAACAGATGCAGCAAATGCAACAACAGCAGATGCAGCCTGTTCAGCAGGTGCCTCCTGCTCACACGCAGCAGCCGGGTGTAAATATTATACAACCACAAACCGGTAATGCCGGCGGCAGTTACTTAAACAGACCTGCACACATTTACGTAGAACCAGGCAGCACGCCTGCTCCGGAAATGAAAATGGTATATAAAGAGGAAGATGATGCGGTAAACGTACCACCAGCTCCTCCGGAAGTGCCTATGCAGCAGGCTTATGAAGACCTGGAAGAACAAAAACGCAAACAGGCAGAAAGAGTAGCCAAATTACGCAGCATCAGTTTCAATGTGAAAAACATGGACAATAACGCGGAACTGGAAAACGTACCTGCTTACCTGCGTAGAAATGTAAACCTGGACAATGGTGCCGGATCTGCTGAACACTTCTACTCCAATTACACGGTGAGTGGTGATCAGGGACCTAATAATCATACAGAAATTAATACAATCAATACCTTTTTAGATGGGAAAAAGCCCGATTGATGAACACATTTGATTGTTTTTTAGTTGTGTTAAAAAAAAAGTCCTCCGGTTCTCCGGAGGACTTTTTTTTGCTTTTTACAACAGGTTAAAATTCATTTAATCCCACTTTGGCCACTTTCAGTATTTCCGCTGCCGGTGTAGTTTTCAGCGTTGCTTCTTCAAAAGGTTGTAACAGATTATCCAGCTTATTCAGCTTATCGGTCTGATTACTTTTTGTGAATGATTCCCGCAGTATTCTTATCTTCTCGTAATCCTGGATACCTTCTATCAGTCTTTCATAACGGATGGAAGATCTCGGCCCCGGATATACGAAATAGGTGTCGCCTGCCGACCACGTACGGAAACGGGAGTCGTGCAGCGGATCACTTACCCAGCAATTATATGCCCAGCGCAAGTAACCGTTGTACCCTTTCAGCGCAGCATGCCAGCCCATAAAGGCAGCTTCTGCAGGTGGAGAAAAAGTAAATGTATTAGGGAATCCTTCTGTACAGCAGGTGTAAAAAGTAGTCGGTAAACCTTTGGCCAACCGGGCTTTCATTACATCAGCAGGAAACGATTCTCTCAGCGCAATACAATAATCATGTATTTCATTGGCCAGTGGTGCATGATAGCTACCTGCCAGTGATAATTTAAAATCCTTGTCGGCAGTACGGATCACTTTCATGGCCTGCAGCATATCTTCCATCGGGCGTTCATCCATAGCGATGGCAGTAATACCAAACCATCCCTTTGCTTTCAGATGCTTTACAAAGTCATTCAGCATAGGCTGCCAGTGCGCGGAATATTCCGGTGAGCCTGGCTTTGCCACGATAAAGGTATCTTTTGCCGCCGCTTCATCATAGTAGTAAAATTTCAGGTTCCAGGGGATCATGCTGTAGCAATTGATCTCTTTACGGATTCCTTGATCCATCATGAATTGCACCCATTTATCAAAGATGCTGTAATCATAATTCCAGCTACCATTTTTCTTTTTTGTCCATTTTACCATGGTGCCGTAAACATCTTCTGTCTGGCTGTTCCACGGATCATAAATAATGGTGGCGGTGATCACTTTCTGCCCTGCATCCGCCAACATTTTCATGTAAGGCTTCATGGCTTTGAAGTGTGCATCACTCCATTTTTTCACACCATACATGTGCGCAATGGCATCCGGGCTTTGCCACAGATCCAGGTGGAACTGCCAGTCTTTCGCGGCAGGCAATGTATGATCCAGCACTGTAATTTCATAGGGCATATTTACTACTGTAGCGCCGGATTTTACGTTGATAGCACCTTTGTACGCACCTGCAGGTGTACCCGCCGGTACCTGGATGCTCAGCCATACCGGCTGTGTAGAGCGGGCAGCCATGCTGCTCTGATTGATGATATCAATACCATCAGCTACCAGAGAAGAATCGAAATCTTTCGGGTTACGGTATCCGCAGCCACCACCGTCTTTATTGAGACCATCGGTCAGCACATATCTCACAAAACCGGTACTCACAGCATTAGCAGCGATAGTATTTCCCTTCTTATCCTTTAAGGAAGAAGACTGAATACTCAATGCCGGCTGTGGGGCGTTGGACCAGATCACCAGTTGGGTATGGATTTTTTCCCCTTTCCAGGCTTTCGCAGTCCAGGTAGGCGTTAATCCATTCTTATCAGGTGCATTTCTTTTTTCATAACGGGTATCTGCAGTACCGAATGCTACGTGAAGCCGGGTGTCATTAACAGCGTCCCAGGAAGCTTTATTAACGGGTTTGGGATCGGGCAGGTCCCTGTAAGCTGCGGCAGGAGATACTTGCGCCCATACGTTTTGTTGCAGTGCCAGCATTACCAGCACGCCAAAAAATTTGTTCACCATACTAAAATTTAGCGTTTTCAGATATCGGAATAACGGCATCTCCGTCTTCCGGAAACCTCAATATCTATAAAAAAAGTGGGATTTTTCCTTTTTACAGGGTGAACGGAAACCAATGACCAGTTGAACACAAAACGAAAGAGCCGGATCCTATAAAGATCCGGCTCTCTTATCTGAAAGTATTTATTTAATGTACAATCCGCTTGAGCTGCAGATTGGTTACCGGTGCTACCACCAGCGGATATTTCTCGATGGTCACATAACTGGAGTCCAGACCAAAGCCTCTTTCTTCCGACAAACTGATCTTTTTCAGGAAGAAATACATCTTCATCACCATTCTCTCATACAAAGGCAGATCGTTATCATGCGACAGGAATTTCTCCATCACTATAAACTGGAAGTCTCCCACTACATTGTTCTTACTCAATGACTCATAACGGCTGGTAATATTTACTTCCTTGTTACGTACCATATCTTCCACCACCATTCTGAACATGAGGTTAATACGCTGCTCCACTTTGAAACCGAGCCGGAATTCCACGCGGATCACTTCATTGGGAATAATGGTTTGTACGGAGTATTCACTCAGATAAGGCTCATCCACTACATCTACGTGCACAAACCAATAGATATCGGCGCGTTTGGGCTTCTTATTAAGAATAGAGTAGATAATTTTATGTTCTATCTCCTTAGGATTATCTGCACTGCTCATATATACCAGGTGCGTAGCATACTTCGGAATGGAAGTATCGTTGCTTAGTTCCTGAATGATAGGAAGATAATCTTCCAGTCGTACGAATTCCACATACCGGTTCTTAATCTTACGTGATTTAAACCATACAATCATCACCAGGAAGAGGGCACCTGCAACAATAACTGTTACATACCCACCGTGCATAAATTTCACCACATTGGCGAAGAGGAAGGAGAATTCTATCGTAAAGTAAACAATCAGGTATAAGAGGATCCACCCGACCCATACCCGTTTTGTATATAGGTAGAAGGCAAAGAGGCAGGAGGTCATGAGCATACAGATAGTGATGGACAGGCCATAGGCGGCTTCCATATTCGACGATTCCTGGAAAATAAGTACAATAGACACGCAGCCTACAAACAGCATGGTGTTGATGCCGGGAATATACAGCTGACCTCTCATTTCTGTAGGGTAATTTACCCGCATTTTAGGCCAGAGATTCAGGCGCATTGCTTCCGCGATCAACGTGAAAGATCCGGATATGAGTGCCTGGCTGGCGATAACAGAGGCCAGGGTTGCTATCAATACACCGAAAATGATAAACCATTCCGGCATAATGGTAAAGAACGGATTCTGGTCTTTCGGCAGGATCTGACCTTTCTGGGTCAGTAACCAGGCGCCTTGTCCCAGGTAGTTCAAAATAAGGCAGGTTTTAACGAATACCCAGGATACCCTGATGTTACCCTTACCGCAGTGACCGAGGTCAGAATATAGGGCTTCTGCTCCCGTAGTACAGAGAAATACGGCGCCGAGTATCAGGAATCCTTTGGGATAAGTTGTTAACAGTTCAATGGCGTAGTGCGGGCTGAATGCTTTGAAAATGCTCAAATCATCCGCAATATGTGAAATACCGAGAATGCCGAGCATGGAGAA
This sequence comes from Chitinophaga arvensicola, assembly GCF_900110835.1. Lineage (GTDB taxonomy): Bacteria > Bacteroidota > Bacteroidia > Chitinophagales > Chitinophagaceae > Chitinophaga > Chitinophaga arvensicola. Next base: position 1,883,481 of record NZ_FOJG01000001.1, on the reverse strand, counting down.
CCACAGGACCATGATAGGCCCGAACATCCGGCCGATAGAAACGGTACCGAACTGTTGCATAACAAAGAGGCCTGTGATAATGGTGAGTACAATTTTTACGATGGTCATCTGGCCCAGGTCTTTAAAGACTTCCAGTGTCCGGAGACCTTCGATCGCGGAGGTAACAGTGATAGGAGGGGTAATAATACCATCTGCGAGGAGGGCGGCGCCGCCGATCATACCGAATATAACGGTCCATCTGGCGTGACGTCTGACGAGGGCATAGAGTGAAAAGATACCTCCTTCTCCTTTATTATCTGCCCGTAGGGTCAGGATAACATATTTAACGGTGGTTTGGAGGGTAAGTGTCCAGATGATACAGGAAATACCTCCGATCACCAGCAGATCGCTGATGGGGTTCCCTCCTACGATGGCTTTGAAAACATAGAGTGGAGATGTTCCGATGTCGCCATAGATAATACCGAGTGCTACTACCAGGCCTGCCAGGGATACCCTGTTAATGTTAATTCCCACGTAATAATAAGTTTATTAAAAAAGCCTCCAAAATTAGGGGTAAATATTGACACTCCAACAATTATTCATAAGGGAGTGTTTGCTACATAAAAAAATCCTCCCCCGAATGAACGGGAGAGGACTTTTTAGTTATCATCTTAATGAGTGATACTGATTAGTTAGCTGGAGCTAAATCAACAGTGCCGGACTCACCAGGAGTGTTTTGTTTGATGAAACGACCACGGTCGATTCCTTGTTTGTCAGCCAGGTAGTCGATAACTGCATCAACACGACGGCTGCTCAGATCAACACCACCTTTTTTACCTTTAGCACCTGCGTGACCTGTTACCAGGACGTTGCAAGATGGGTTAGATTTCAGGGTAGCTGCAACAGAAGCCAGGATAGCTTCCTGATCTTTACCAACTTTGGTAGTGCTTCCTTTGAAAGAAACGCTAGGCAGAACCAGGTTAGAGCAAGTTACGGCAGGACCGTTTTTGCAGCATTCTGGATCTGGGCATTTACCAACACCATCAGCATCAACTGGCTGGCAGTAAGTAGGAGTGATCAGTTGTTTGTCTTTGTAATCAGGAACGCCATCACCATCAGTATCTTTAGCTACACCGTGAGAATCAACTGGTGCACCTGCTGGGGTGTTAGGTTCACGATCGAATTGGTCAGTTACACCATCACCGTCAGCATCAGGCAGAACCGGAGCTGGGATCTTCATGTGACGTGGGTTGCTCAGCTCGCTGTAAGCATATTCCAGTGGGTTGATCCACCATAATGGCTGTACGCGTTTAGCTGGGTTACCCAGGTTGAAGTTCAGGCGAAGGCTGGTGTAAGAGTAGAAATCTTTTGTAGAACCACCTGGGTTAGAATAACCATCCAGGTAAGCATCAAAAGGCATGGTGATTTTTTCTTCAATACCGATGTTGAAACGCTTAGAAACTTTAAACGCTACACCAGTACCGAGATCCAGTGCGTGACGGAGTAATTGGTTGTCATCGTTACGACCGATAGTAACCCTGTTACCCTGAGAAGGAGCATTTGATTCATACTTCTTATCTCTCAGATCGTTCAGTTGTTTTCTGATATCGCTACGTTTTGCACCAAAGTTAATGCTGGAATAGTTGTAACCATTGCCATTTGCATCCAATGCATCCACGTCAACATCAGCCATTACGATAGAGTAACCAGCCAGTAAGTACCAGTTAACTTTAGGTTCAGCTCTGTAGAACAGGATATTGCTCAGGGAAGCGATCACGTCCAAAGACAGCTGATGGTTCTGAGATTTGTAGTTAGGAACAATCATACCACCGTTTAAAGCAGCTGTTTTTGCCCATGGATTGATACCACCTGCAGGACTGTTAGGACGCAGTCTGTAATCCTGACCTTTATCGATGGAACCGATGTACTCAGCTCTCAGGGAGAAGGTGTGACCCAGTGCTTTTCTCAGGGAGATACCACCACCAAAACCTGGTTGAGGAGGAACGGTTCCGCTGATCAGGTGTAAACCACCACTAAAACCCAGTTCCCACATATCTCTCGGTTTCGCCGGGAAATTTGATTGGTGGTTCGTGAAGTTATTTTGTTGTACCATACGCTTGCTAGACACTTTGGAGCTATCCAGAGCATCGTAGCCGGTTGGTTGAACCTGTGCAAAACTAGTAGATGCTGATAGTAAACCCACAGCGCCTGCCAGTAATAAGTACTTTTTGCTTGCCATAATTGTTTTTTTTATTAAAAACTGTTAAAAATTTACTAATAACCCGTTTTTTACCTAGCAAAGGTAAATATCATAAATGAATATACAAATTTTTCTTGCAATATTATTTTCATTGATAAGTCCTTCAAAATTAGAGCTTAAATGAAAGTATTTATATACCTTAAATCCAGTTAAGTTAAAGATATGCATACCTCGTGTTAAAGGATTCCTTCAATCGTGTTAAAGGAATGTTATACTCCATATACAAATAAAAGGCCAAAATGTTAAAATGTGATTTATAAAAGCTAGCTTAGCAATCCTTTTTTATTTAATACATGGACGATATTAAACACCTGATAGGTAAAGAATTACAGGATTTTGAAAGTAAATTCGCAGATTCAGTAAAAAGTCATGTGCCATTGCTGGACCGGATCATGCATTACATTGTAAAGCGTAAAGGGAAGCAGATCAGGCCCATGTTTGTTTTATTATCCGCAAAACTTTTCAGTGACAATATTCAGGAAAGCACCTACCGGGCTGCTGCACTGGTGGAATTATTGCACACTGCCACCCTGGTGCACGACGATGTGGTGGATGACGCCAATGAACGCAGGGGATTATTTTCCATCAATGCACTCTGGAAAAACAAAATAGCCGTACTGGTAGGCGATTATCTGCTGTCGAAAGGACTACTGCTGTCCCTCAACAACAACGACTTCCGAACTTTGCAGATATTATCGGAAGCGGTAAAGGAAATGAGTGAAGGAGAACTGCTGCAGATCGAAAAAACCCGTAAACTGAACATCAAGGAAGATATCTACTTCGAAATTATACGCCGTAAAACCGCTTCCCTGCTGGCCTCAGCCTGCGCTGCCGGCGCATGGAGCAGCAGTAATGATGATCACACCACAGAACAGATGCGTCTTTTCGGAGAAAAAGTGGGTATTGCCTTCCAGATAAAAGATGATCTGTTCGATTATGGCTCCGCCAAGATCGGCAAACCAACCGGTATCGATATCCGGGAGAAAAAAATGACCCTCCCGCTCATCTATACCCTGGAACATGCCAATACCGAAACCAGAAGAAAGATTATTAATATCGTAAAAAATCACAATACCGAAAAAGATCGCGTGGAAGAAGTCATCCGGCTGGTAAAAGCATCCGGCGGCATTGATTATACCCGGCAAAAAATGTTCGAATACCGCGACGAAGCCCTTGCCATCTTAAATAAATTCCCTGAAAACGCTGTCAGAAACGGCCTGGAATCCCTGGTAAGATTTACAACTGACAGAACATTTTAGTAAGAATAAAAAATAATGTAATATGCGGAAGAAGCGAAAAGCTTAAGCCTTTAAAATATAATAATGCAAAAACGCTGGACAGTAAAGGCATATCAACCAAATCAGGAACAGTTACTACAGTCATCATTACGCATACACCCTTTGCTATGCCGGTTACTGGTACAACGCAATGTAACCAACTATGAGGCTGCCCGGCAATTTTTTCGCCCCACGCTGGAAGATCTCCACGATCCCTGGAAAATGAAGGATATGGATAAAGCCATATCCAGGATTGAACTGGCATTCTTCCAGCATGAAAAAATACTGATTTACGGAGATTATGACGTAGATGGCACCACCGCTGTGGCAACCGTGTATGCTTTTCTACAGAAACTTTATACCAATATTGAATTCTATATCCCACACCGCTACCGGGAAGGATACGGTATTTCCATGCAAGGCATTGAATATGCACGGGATAACGACTTCAGCCTGATCATTGCACTGGACTGCGGCATTAAATCAATCGAACACATTACCACCGCCAAAGAATGGGGCATCGACTTTATCATCTGTGATCACCATTTACCAGATGCCATATTACCGCCGGCAGTGGCCATACTCAATCCTAAACAACACGACTGCCCCTATCCTTATAAAGAACTCAGCGGATGCGGGATCGGCTATAAACTGATCTGTGCCTTCGCCCAAAAAAGAGGATTGCCACAGTCTGAGGCCAATAAATACCTAGACCTGGTAGCCACCAGCATTGCAGCAGATATTGTTCCGATGACCGGCGAAAACAGGATACTGGCCTTCCACGGTCTCATCAAAGTAAATGAAGAACCACTTCCCGGTATCAAAGCACTGATCACTCTCAGCGCCCTGAAGGAAAAACTCACCATCGCCAACCTCGTATTTGTGATTGCTCCGAGAGTCAATGCCGCCGGCAGAATGGATGACGCCAGGAAAGCAGTGAACCTTTTTATCGAAAACGACGTGGAAAAAGCCGCTGCCATCGCTGCAGTACTGCATGCCGACAACTTCGACAGAAAAGAAATTGACAGCACCATCACACAGGAAGCTATTCTTCTCCTGCAAAATGACGTGGATATCGCCAGCAGAAAATCTACCGTACTTTACCAGGCACACTGGCACAAAGGTGTGGTGGGTATTGTGGCATCCCGGCTCATAGATAAATATTATTACCGTCCCACTATTATTCTCACCCAATCGAATGATAAGGTAGCCGGATCTGCCCGTTCTGTAATGGGATTCAACGTATACGAGGCCATTCACCAGTGTAAGGATCTCCTGGAAAATTATGGAGGTCATTTTTACGCAGCAGGGATGACCCTGAAAACGGAGAATGTCAAAGCCTTCCAGGAACGCTTTGAGGAAGTGGTAGCCAGAACAATCCACCCGGATCAGCTGGTACCCGAAATAGTAATCGATTCAGAAATTTATTTTTCTGATATCAACCCCGCATTCTATAATATCCTCCGGCAATTTGAACCACTGGGTCCTGAAAATCTGCGCCCGGTTTTCCTGGCCAGAAATCTTGTAGATAACGGCTATTCAAAGATTGTAAAAGATGAACATATCAAATTCTCTGTTAAACAGGGAAGATATGGCCCCACTATGTCCGGAATCGGATTCTACATGGCGGAAAAATTTCCGTTAATGGCTGGCAAAAAACCGTTCGATATGGTGTTTACCCTGGATGAAAACGAATGGAACGGACAAACTTCCCTGCAACTCAAAGTAATTGATATCCGATCCGGCAATAACTGATTTTAAAAAGGCATATGCTTCCCACGGAAACATATGCCTTTTTATAAGTTTATTTATGCTGCTGTAACAACCAGGTGTATACTTCCGCATTTGCATAAGTCCGCGTCCAGGCATCGTGTCCGCCTGTTGGGTACTCTGTATACAGAATTTTGCTGCCTACTGCTTTTAACGCTTTTACCATATCACGGGAATTGCTCACATTTACAGTTGGATCGTCTGCACAATGGAAATCCCAGATAGGCATGTCTTTCAGCTTGGTAGCATAGCTGGCATTACCGCCACCACAGATGGGAATCGTTGCGGCAAATTTTTCAGGATAGGCAGCGCTCCAGTCCCATACACCAAAACCACCCATGCTCAGACCGGTAAGATATACCCGGTTTACATCCACGTTGTATTTGGCCATCACTTCTTTATACAGTATCTCCAATGATTTCAGGTTCCACCATTCATCAGATGGACACTGCGGCGCGATAATCAAAAAAGGCTTGCCGGAGGCCACTTTCATGATACCTACGTTCTTTACCTGGTTGATGTCTGTACCCCGTTCCCCTACTCCATGCAGAAAAAACACCACCGGCCATTTAGTGTCCTTTTTGTTGTTATAATCCGCCGGAATAAACAACTGATAATTCTTGATGGTGCCCGACTGATTGTCCAGCTTAACAGCTGTAATACCCGGTGTCTGCGACTTCACGGTATCTTTCGGTGGCGGCGGTGGCACCACTACAGGTGTGTCTTTTACAGGTGGCTTGACTTCCACCGGTAAGGAGGTTTCCGTTTTTGAACAGGAAAAAAGTGCGAGCGCGCTCAACACGAAGACATGGCTTAAAATTTTAATTGCTCTTTTTTTCATATAACTACTACAAACTAAAAGTCCCCCGGCATTCAGCCGGGGGACAGGTTTTACAATATTTTTCCTCTAAAGATTTTTATTTCAGGTCATCGGGAACGGCTGCAAATAAAAACTAAAAAGGAGAAATACCAACTTTTTTTTATTGTGCAGTGTCACTTATTTCTTTTCTCCCATCAGTTCAACACTTCTGTTCACAAATGCGGTGAGATCCGCGCCAGTCAAGAGATTCTGGGACAACAATGCTAAGTCCGCCAGATTCTTTATCTGCTTCTGTTGCAATGCGTTATCTCCTTCTTTCAGAATTTGTGTATACACCGGATGATTGGCATTGATGGTCATATTTATTTCATCAGGCATATTCGCGTACCAGTTCATTCCACCGCCGCCCATAGCTGCCATATCTTTCATACGACGCATTAACTCCGGACGCGTTACAATTACCGGCTGTGCTTCTGCACTGAGTCCTTTCATATCTACTTTGATATTGGGCTGGGTCACCTGCGCGCCAAACAGTTCCTTCAATGTGCCTTCCTGCTCCTGCGATAATACGGTAGTAGTATTCTCTTCCACATCAATCAGGTTATCTGCGATATCAGCATCCACACGGGTGAAGGAAACGTTGTCCCATTTCATTTCCATGTTATTGATAAACGCAGCATCCACCATGGTTTCCATCTTCACCACTTTGAATCCTTTGTTCTTTGCAGCCTGTACGTAGCTGTCCTGCTGTATCGGATTCGTAGCATATAATACCACCAGTTTGCCATCCTTATTGGTTTGCAGGGCAGCAGCTTCTGTGCGGTACTCTTCCTGGGTGTAGAATTTACCACCTTCCACATCTTCCAGTAACAGGAATTTATTGGCTTTCTCCAGGAACTTATCGTCGGTCATCATACCGTATTTCACGAACAGCCCGATAGAATCCCATTTATCTTCAAAAGAAGCACGATCATTACGGAATATTTCATCCAGTTTATCCGCTACTTTCTTAGTGATATGCGCATTGATTTTCTTCACATTCGGATCACCCTGCAGGTAGCTGCGACTTACGTTCAGCGGGATATCCGGGCTATCGATCACGCCATGCAGCAACATCAGGAATTCCGGAACGATATCTTTTACCTCATCGGTTACGTATACCTGGTTGGAGTACAGATTGATCTTATCTTTCTGCATCTCATAACTCTTGTTGATCTTTGGAAAATACAGGATACCGGTGAGATTGAAAGGATAGTCTACATTCAGGTGAATCCAGAACAACGGCGCTTCTGCGTAAGGATATAATTCCTTATAAAAATTCTGATAATCTTCCGTAGTCAGTTCACTTGGCTTCTTTGTCCAGGCAGGATTGGTGTTATTAATCTGTGTGCCTTCAAAAGTTACTGGAACCGGGAGGAACTTACAGAATTTTTCCAGGATGCTGCGGATACGGCCATCTTCCAGGAATTCTTCGCTTTCCTCGTTGATGTGCATTACGATTTCAGTACCTCTGTCTGCTTTGGTTACTTCTTCCAGTTCATATTCAGGGCTGCCATCACATTCCCAGCGAACGGCCGGTGCTTCTTCCTTCCATGATTTTGAAAAAATTTCCACTTTGCTGCTGACCATAAAGGAAGAATAAAAACCAAGACCAAAATGTCCGATAATGTTGGTACCGTTTTCCTGGCCTTTATATTTTTTCAGGAATTCTTCCGCACCTGAAAACGCCACCTGGTTAATATATTTATCCACCTCTTCTGCAGTCATACCTATACCATGATCTGCAATCGTGATGGTTTTCTTTTCCTTGTCTACTCTAACGTCGATAGCAATGTCGCCCAGCTCGCCTTTAAACTCTCCTACACTGGCTAACGTTTTCAATTTCTGAGTCGCATCCACGGCATTACTTACCAGCTCGCGGATAAAAATTTCATGGTCTGAATACAGGAATTTTTTAATAATCGGGAAAATGTTCTCCGTTTGAACACGTATGGCACCTTTTTGCATTGGTTATCTGATTTTTTTTAGTAAACTTTTTCAAAGTGTATGCCAGCAGGGTTATAGCTGACAAGATGACAAGCACAGATTAAGAAAATATAAAATATTAACACTGTGGGAAGTGAATATACGCGCCTTTTTTATTGTCAGCGTTAAAAATTATCCGCAGAACAGATATTCTAAGAAGAAGGCCTTTTGAAATACACTTTCAAATTAACAAAATAGTCATATTAAAAAGACGCTGTATCTCCGTTTATTCAGTAGATTTATTATACCGAAATCTGAAACCCCCAATTTTAAAAACATACTATGGAAAAACCTCTATTCTCTTTATTATTTATTGGGCTTTTTGTTTGTAGTAACGTACGGGCACAAACGAATCCGGCGGCACAAACCTTGCCTTATTCACAACACTTCGATGCTTTACCTGCAACAGCAGTTACCTATCCGGAAGGATGGCAGGGATGGCTGCTGAGCGGAGCGCCTTCCGGCAACTTCAATACAGCAGCGCCTTCTGCAGACAAGCCACTGACAGCCAATGGCAGTGCCTCTTCCACTGCAAATGGCGTGTATAATTACAATGGGAAACCGGGCTTTCTGAACAGTGGCAGCGCAGACAATGCACTGGTACTTTCTGTAAACACCAGCGGTCAACAGAATATACAATTCAGCTATGATGCCATGACCATCAGGAATCCTTACGATGGAACTTCCAATACAAGAATCAATGAAGTTGTACTACAATATCGTGTAGGCAATACCGGTAGTTTTACCAGTATCGTTGAAACAGCTTATCAGAATGATACGATCCAGCAAACCGGCACAGGCGTTACGATTCCGCAACATCCTGTAAATACTGCTATTATATTGCCTCCCGCCTGTAACAATCAGCCAGTGGTACAATTACGGTGGGTAAACCGGCAGATCAGCGGAGGCGGCTCCCGGCCAGGGTTTGCGATCGACAATATCACCGCAGCCGGCAGCGGCCGGGATACCACTCCACCTTTAGTGCAACTCCTGACACCGGCCAACGCATCAACAGCCATATCGCCTGTCACATCTCCCGAAATTATTTTCTCAGAAAATATACAGGCAGGCAACGGGTATATCAGGCTGCACAACAGCAGTACCGGTGTTACAGACAGCTTTTCCGTGACAGGAAACCAAGTCCGTATCAGTAATAATACGCTGACGCTACAGCTGGTCCTGCAACCTCACCGTCAATACTATATCACGCTGGACAGCGGCGCCGTCAGGGACCTGTCAGATAATGTATTTGCAGGTATTGCCGATAGTACACAATGGCATTTCGCTACGGGTAACCAGGAATTGAACTATAACTTCAACGACTGCACGCCGGTAGGCAGTAATCAGCTAAGCGGCGGTTTTACACAATATAGCGTGAGCGGCGCCCAACTTTGGGGCTGTACCAACTTCGGCCAGCAAAACACGAATGGCGTGCAGATCAACGGCTATTCCGGTGGCCCGGTGGAGAATGAAGACTGGCTGATTTCGCCGGTATTCGACCTGACAGGTTTGCAATTTCCAGTGTTGCAATTCAGCAGCCGGACTGCCTTTGCCGGTCCTTCACTCAGTTTGCGTGTTTCTACCAATTACAGCGGTACCGGCGATCCCCGCAATGCCACGTGGACAGCGCTGAATGGACGTTTTCCCGCAACCGGCAGCGATGCCTGGAATCTCTCTTCCAATATCAACCTGGCGGCATGGAAACAGGCCAACGTATATATTGCCTTTGTGTATACTTCGGGGCCTGATGTACAGGCTTCCCGCTGGACCATTGATGATTTCAGGCTCACGGATACCACAGCCGCACCCGCCCCCAGCCTGAGCAGCGATCCTGCCGCATTGGATTTTGACTATGTTAAAGCAGGACAAACATCCACCGCACAAAGTGTGCATTTCTGGGCCAATGATTTTACGGGAGATCTGAAAATCAGTGCCCCCGCAGGTTTCAAGGTATCACAAGACAACAGCAACTATAGCAGTAGTATCACTTTTTCAACCACTGCATTAAGTAGCGGACCATTGGACGTGTATGTAAAATTTGTGCCGGCTGCAGCCGATCAGTCTTACAGCGGCAACCTGACCTTCAGTGCCAGCGGCTTCAGTGGCCGTAGCATCGCACTCAGTGGCACTTCTCTCCGGTCCTTAAAAGTGGTGAACTGGAATATAGAATGGTTCGGCAGCCCGGTGCAGAACCCGGCGAACGACAGTTTGCAGCAGGCGAATGTAACGACCATACTCAAAAAACTGGATGCAGACATTTTTGCATTGGCCGAAGTAGTGGATACTGCCCGTTTCCGGGCTGTGGTGAACCAGCTACCGGGTTATAGCTATGTGCTCTCAGACTTTGGCTCCTACGCAGATAGCGTAACCGACGTAGATTATGTGTCGGCACAGAAACTGGCATTTGTCTATAAAACAGCCGTCATCAGGCAGATCCGGTCTTACGGTATATTAAGACAGGGAGGTAGCAGCACAGCTTATTATAACTGGTCATCCGGCCGTTTCCCTTATGGAATGGAGGCAACCGCGAAGCTGGGCAATGATTCCGCGCGTATCCAGTTTGTGTTGCTGCACGCCAAAGCCAATACCGGTACGAAGCCGGAAAAAATTGCTTCCTGGAACCGGCGCAAAGATGGATTGAAAGAGCTGAAAGATACGCTGGACAAGCAGTATCCGTACAGTAATATTATTATGTTGGGAGATTTTAATGACGATCTGTCCAAAACCATTACCACGGAACTGTTGCCGGATACCACGACTTCTTATATCGACTTCATGAATGACAGCGTACATTACCGGCCGTTAACGCTGCCATTGAGTCTATCAGGCCAGCGTTCCACGATCAGCTATCCATCTGTGATCGATAATGTGATTGGTTCAGATGAGATCGGGGTGGCCTATTTACCGGCATCTGCGCGGATACAGACACAGGTGGAAAAGCTGGTAAACAGTTATGGCAGCACTACCACAGATCACTACCCGGTATTAAGCCGGTATAACCTGCACATTCTGGCGAATCCGCTGCCGCTGGAAAGCTTTGATGCAAGACCGGATGGCAGCAAGGTACAGGTAAGCTGGCATATGCCTTATGAGATTAACAGCCGGAGCTTTGTGGTGGAGCGTTCCAGGAACTTCCAGTCTTACGAACCGGTAGACACCTTGTCTGCCCGGGGCAGTGCTGTGTTGCCGGCGGATTACCTCTCTTACGATGAAAAACCGTGGCTGGGATTTTCGGCCTACCGGCTGAAAATAATGGGGCTAGATGGCAGTGTGAGGTACAGCCCGGTTAAGATGGTATTTGTGACGGATAAAGATCTTTGGTTAAAGCTTTTATGGTGTATATTTGGCCGTCAGTTGCAGTATTGGCTGGACTGGCCACGGAGTGGGGACGCGAATGTGGAGTTGATGGATGTGCAGGGGCGTATACGCTACCAGGGCAGAACTACTTTACAGAAAGGCCGGAATTACCGAACAATAGATATTGATCAGTTACCGTCGGGTATATATTTCCTGAGGGTACAGTCGGGTAGTCAGGTGCAGGTGAGTAAGATTCTCGTTAACCACTGATCTTTTTTGATAAAACCATGCAAACGAGACGCCGCCCCTGACCCGGGGCGGCTTTTTTAGGCCTTACCAGGAAGTGTTGGCAACAATTATAGATGTGGTAATCAGATGGTTATACATTAATTCCTTTAAAACGCAAGATATTTCAGGAAATCCGCCCATACAGTGTGGAAATCAGGAATAGTTCTGTATCTTTGCGGTCCTAATTTTTTTTATTAAACCATTTAAAACAGGGAATTATGAACTACGAATTGATGGTGATCTTTACCCCTGTGCTTTCTGAGGACGACTACAAAGCCGCCCAAAAGAAATTCGCTGATATCATTAAAGATAACGGCGGAGAAATCACGCACGAAAATCCCTGGGGATTAAGATCACTGGCGTATCCTATCCGGAAGAAAACTACAGGAATGTATGTTGTTCTGGAGTACAATGCGCCATCCGACCTCAATGAGAAGCTGAAAATCCAGCTGAATCGCGATGAAAATGTATTACGTCACATGATTACTGCGCTGGATAAGCACGCTGTTACTTACAACGGTCGCAAAAGACATGGCGTAAATGCTGAATCTAAAACCACTGAAGCTTAAAACTATGGCAGTTAAACCGAAACAAGAAATCAAGTACTTAACGGCCGTAAAAACCGAGAAACGTCAGAAGAAATACTGCCGTTTCAAGAAGTTGGGCATCAAGTACGTAGATTACAAAGACGCGGAGTTTTTGAAGAAATTTTTGAACGATCAGGGCAAAATGTTGCCACGTCGTATTACGGGTAACTCCCTGAAATTTCAGCGTAAAGTAGCCCAGGCTATTAAGAAAGCTCGTCAAATGGCTTTATTGCCTTATGTTACTGACCTTTTAAAGTAAGAAGTTATGCAAATTATCTTAATACAAGACGTAGATAACCTGGGTCAGAAGAATGAACTGGTTAGCGTAAAAAATGGTTACGCCAGGAATTTTCTGATTCCTCAGAAATTTGCGGTGGAAGCAAGCCCTTCTAACATGAAGCAACTGCAGGAACGCCTGAAGGTGCAGAAAGTGAAAGAAGAGAAACTGCTGGCTGAAATTGCGAAGGTAGTAGAAGTGTTGAAAGCTTCTCCTGTTAAAATTGGCGCTAAAACCGGTACTTCCGGTAAGATCTTCGGTAGCGTAACTGGTGTTCAGATTGCACGTGCAATTAAAGAACAGAAAGGTTATGAAATTGACCGTCGCCGCATCCACATCCTGGATGATGTAAAAGAACTTGGTACATACAAAGCTCGCCTCGATTTCGGTAAAGGCAACGAAACCGAACTGGAATTCGAAGTAGTAGCAGAGTAATATTCCAACTTGTTGGAAAGAAGAAAGTCCCGGGCTGAATCAGCCCGGGATTTTTTTTGTATCAGTATGATTGTATTTGTGTTTCATTAACGAATGGCAGCGGGGATGTGGGTAGATTTGGTTATATTTGTAATGTAACTGCAATGAAACAAGAAAAAAACATATCAACACCGAATCCGAAAGTCATCACCATCCTGAAAAAGATGATTGAGGATAAGAAATTGATTCATGATTACATTACGAATGGTCGTGATTTATCTGAATTAAAATCTAAAGGTATTAAGTTTGTTCAGCCCATATAAACTCTCCCAACTAAAAACCGGGTTATATCAATTTACAACTGACCAACAGGTTGTTTATAATGTATACTTTGAAGATAGCTTATCTTATTTTCAGGATTTCCCGGAATTTTCAAGTGATGTAATGACATTTGGATTCGACAGAATTATTACCCCCGCTCATAAGTGTGGTACTGATCTAAAGATCCGGTTGACTATTACTCATCACGTTATCAATTTCTTCACTGAAAACCAGAACAAGGTGCTGTTTTTCGTTTGTGATAGCGCAGATAGCAGAGGGAAAGCAAGAATGAAAATCTTTGAACACTGGTGCCTGCAGTATAAAAACAGCTTCCTCGAAAAATATAACGAATCCATTATCACGGAAGATGTTGAAATACATTGTTCTCTCATTCTCCATATTGAAAACGCCCTAAAGGATCACATCATTTCCTGCTTTCGGAGCCTTAGCAAATCCACCACCGAAAAACTCAGATCTTATTAGTATTTTCATACCATATTCCGCCATGAGTATGAAAAATGTTATCTACTGTCTGATTATCGTTATCGCTGTTTCCGCCTGCAACACCAGGCATAAACCCACCGCTTCCCGCCTCTCCGCCATTGCGCTGAGCGGTGAAAAGATCCCGCAGTATACCTTCCGGTATGATCCTCAGGGTAATCTCATCGAACTGGTGCATCACAAACAATCCAACGATACCAATATCAGCACCTTCACTTACGACAGCTCCCACCGTATTACCGGTATGGTATACGCCAATCAGCAATACAACGCCACTTCCGTGCAGGAAGAGGCCAGGGTGACCGCCTGGGACGATGAAGGCAACATCACCACCATCGAGTACTTTGATGACAAAAAACGCCTGCTACGCACCGCCAGCGTACGTTGGAAGGACGGCCTTCCCTCCGCGATGAAATTCTCTGACTCCACACAGGCCATCAGCTGGAATTATGACGGAGATTATCCCATCAGAAAAGACATTTGCAAAGACAGCTTCCCCGGGAAAAAAGAGGATTCAATGATCACCCTGAGGACCATCCGGTACGAATATGGTGATTCTCTGAATCCATTACTACCCATGGTTAACCAACTGCTGCTGAGCCATGCCATAGCCCCGGTGATTTATCTGGCGCCCAGCGGCGATCTATCCACAGCTTTCTTACATCTGAGTCCCAACAATCCTTTTCTTATCAAGATGACAGAAAAAGAGAAAGCAATTTGTCAGCAACGCGTACAGCACTTTGAACGGTCTACCACCCTTCAATATGCCTATTCCTTTAAAAGCGGACAACTCTACCCATCCGGCGCCAGCATTCATCTGCACAGCGAAGGGTTCACTAAACTCGGGTACGACACGCAATTTCAACTTGAATATCAATACGAATAGCCTGGAATTCGTGTTTTTTCATTAACTTTTAGGAGATGAAAGTCACAGACCGACTAAAGGCTATTCCGGTTACACTGGTGCTGATAGGCATAAACGTGCTGGCATTCGGTTATACCGCAGCTACAGGTATGGATATCTGGTGGGCAGATGGTAATCATCTGCTACATGCAGGCGCCAACTATTGGTCACTTACCATCACACACCAGGAATACTGGCGCCTGTTGACCAGTATGTTTCTCCATGCAGGTCTCGGGCACCTTTTCACCAATATGCTGGGATTACTGATTGGTGGTATGTTCCTGGAACCGGTATTGCGTAGCTTCCGGTACGCTTTTGCTTATATCACCACCGGATTAATATCCGATTACGCAAGCATCTGGTATCATAAAAGCGCAGTAGGCGTAGGGGCTTCAGGAGCTATCTTTGGTATTTTCGGTGTATTCCTGGCACTGCTCACCACCCAATTATTCCCGGTGGAAATACGAAAGGCTTTTCTTGCTTATATCGGTTTATTCATCGCATTAAATGTAATAGCTGCCGCTGTTTCACAGGGAGTTGACAACGCGGCACACCTGGCCGGCTTTTTAAGTGGTGTCCTCATCGGATACCTGTTCTATTTTACGCTGACTAAAGCAGATGGAGAAAGACTCTCCTGCTGATCTACTTCCAAAGTTCTAAATACTTACATTTGTACACTTAAATGCGACAAAAAGATGATGAATAAGTTATGGTTCCTGCTGTGTGCATGCACAATCATGGTATTGAGCTGCAAAAATAAAACAGCAGATAAAACCCATACGGCTGCCAACGATTCCACGCCACCTGCCATTAATAACACACCAGATGACACTGTTCAGCTTGGCAATAAAACCTTTTTAGTTTACTTTATTCAAAAAGCAGACTTTGATAAATTCCCGCTCCCTGTTGCCGACTCCAATGAAACAGGTGTACTCGCAAAAGATACATCCGTAAAAAGAGATGGCAGCAAACTGACTATCCAGCTCTCCAACGGGAAACAACGGGTAATGGCCAATAACAACAGCGATGGCGAAGACTACATCGGATATACCTTTGCCGGTAACTATCCCACCATTAAAAGAAAAGGCTTTTTCGTTACCTATTATGAAGGCAGCGCTTTTGAACTGGTGAATACCGTTAATGGCGATTCAATGATGACCTGGTCTGCTCCCTCCGTTTCTCCGGATAAAAAATATGTGATCACTGCCTCCATGGACCTGGTGGCCGCTTTCGACCCTAATGGTTTTCAACTGTTTAGCATAGAAGGCAACGATATCAAAGCAGTAGGTGAAGCAAGTCTCGACGACTGGGGACCAGGCCTGGTACAATGGATCAATAACAAAACACTGCTGTCTGAATATATTACCATTGATGAGGAAGGAAACACACAAATACGCTATGTAAAAATGGTGATGCAATAACAGTATTTAGTATATTTAAGAGAGCAATCACCCACATCAAATCCACGCTACTCATGAAAAAACTGTTCACTTCAGGATTATTGATAGCACTTACCTGTTGCTATACCATGATCATTGCGCATCCCCGCGTCAATAGTATGTTCCAGGCGCCTACCATGAATGTAGATGGTACTGCCAGCTCTATTGTCAGCAAACTGGATAAATCATTGATACTGACAGATACGCAGAAGCCGAAGTTATTAGGTATTGTGACGGGTTATTTAAAACAAAAAATTGCCATTCAGCCATTACAGCAAAGTAACCTGAAAGCATATACGACGAAGATGAACAGTATGCAGAACGGTTTACAGGCAAAATTGAAACCATTGCTCACCCTTACACAATACACCGAATACCTTGGGCTCAAGCCGAAGTCGTTCGATGAAACAAATGTCCTCTCTCATTTATATTACTGAGTATACACAGAAAAGCCATTGCAGCATCGCTACAATGGCTTTTCTCTTTTGAGCGCTCCTACACAATAATCTGCCGGTCGCGTGCTATAACACGCCAGTTGGCAGATACCGCATTCTCAGCAGCCACATATACTTTTTCATATAAAGCTATAGTCGGGCAAATATGTTTAGGTACTCCGTAAAACACCGTCCCCACAGGATATAACGACGAATCCTTCACTTTCAGCACCAGGTGTTCTTCACTTTGTGATATCAGTTCCGCTGCCGGCGCATTCAGAAATTGAACGCGCGGTTGTGGATTCTCCGCCGCTACTGATTTATGCCCCAGATCCAGGCAGATATGTTGCGCATCAATGATAGAAATCACACGGCTGATCACCAATGCCGCCCATTGAAAAGGCTGTTCCGGCAGGTTGTCGGCATAGCCGAAATCCCAGAATACAAAGGTGCCCGGACTACAGGAAATATCTTTTCTTGTTGCGTGTATCGGAAAGGTTGGTGTACCACCAGCCACAATGACCGGTGCCGGAAGCCCCATGGCGGCAATGTCTGCAGCCAGAGCTTCTACTGGTGCATAAGCGGCATCACAACGCTCTTTACGTATAGCCATCTCCGTATCATGCAGGTGCCCGTCGTAAGCATGCAACCCAACCGGCTGAACACCTTCTAACGTATCCAGGTAACGGTATAGCTCCAATGCCGCAGGACCCGGTTTTATACCTGTCCGGTTCATGCCTACATTCAGGTCTACATACACGGGTAAACGCCTTCCCTGCGCAGCAAAAATTTCGCTGATCGCAAAGGCCGCCTCCGGATGATCCACTACACATGAAAAACTGGTCTGTGGATATTTCTGTACCAGTGCCAGCAGTCTCACTACTTTTGGTCCCACCGGCTGATAAGCCATCAGCGCATCTTTGGCGCCTACCATTCCCAGCATCTCCCCTTCCGCAACAGTAGCAAATTTAAACTGCTGAATACCCGCCTCCTGAATCATTTGCACCACTTCGGCAATCTTACTCGTCTTAACATGCGGACGTAACCTTTGCACGTCATCGATCATCGTTTTCAACAGAGAAATATTCTCCTTTACCCGGTCTTTATATACAACAATCGCCGGAGAATCTATCTGGCCGGCATTTGTAAGCTCATACCATTCCATGCGGAAATAATTTTAATTTCTTTACGTATATGCTTCTGCGTTATATAAACAAACTTAGCAGCAAACATCCGATCAAACCGGTTATCGATACAATGGTTTCCATCACCGACCAGGTTTTAATCGTGTCTTTCACAGACAAGTTAAAGTATTCCTTGAACATCCAGAAACCGGCATCATTTACATGTGAAAACATCAGGCTACCCGCACCGGTTGCCAGCACCATCAGGTTGGCGTCCACACCAGATGCAGCAATCATAGGCGCCACAATACCAGCGGTAGTTAAACCCGCTACGGTAGCTGATCCTATACATACCCGGATAATCGCCGCAATGCCCCAGGCCAGTAACAACGGATGCAGGTGCATATCCTGTAAAGTAGTAGCAATATAACTGCTTACCTTACTATCGTGCAGTAGCTGCGTGAGTGCCCCCGAGCCGCCTATTACCAGGATGATGACTGCCACATCGCGTACCGCATCATCCATTACACCCATTACTTTCTTTGCCGGCATTCCCCTTCGCAATCCCAATAAATACATCCCGTTCAGTACTGCCAGCAACATCACTATTAACGGCTCTCCCAGCCAGTTTGCCACATGATATAATGGTGTATCTTCTTTCACTGCAATCTTCACCAA
Source organism: Chitinophaga arvensicola (assembly GCF_900110835.1). Taxonomy (GTDB): domain Bacteria; phylum Bacteroidota; class Bacteroidia; order Chitinophagales; family Chitinophagaceae; genus Chitinophaga; species Chitinophaga arvensicola. The sequence goes on along the minus strand of NZ_FOJG01000001.1, from coordinate 1,865,086 downwards.
TGCCGTCACTGCCAGTAAAAATACTGGCAACAACGCAGCGAACAAGCTTACAAACATACCCGGTAACTGCTCGTCCGGAATCGGCGCCGACACAAACATCTTTCCGGGAGGATTGGTATAATGTTTCAGAAAACGCGAAAACACCGGTCCAGCGAGGATAATAGCCGGAATAGCCACCAGAATGCCATACAGTAAAGTAAGTCCCATATTAGCGTGAAACTGCTGTATCAGTGCAGTAGGAGAAGGATGCGGCGGTAAGTAACCATGCGTTACCGACAAAGAGGCCAACATCGGGATACCCAGGTATACCACCGGCAGTTTTGTGCGTGCCGCCACGGTAAAAATCAAAGGCACCATCAGCACAAATCCGATATTGTAAAACAATGGAATGCCAACAATAAAGCCCGTCAGCATCAACGACCATTGCACATATTTAGGTCCGAAAAGATTCATAAGACCACCGGCAATCTTCTGCCCGGCACCACTTTCGGCCACCAGCTTTCCCAGCATACTGCCAAAAACAATCACCACAATCAGGGAACCCAGTGTTTTGCCAATACCCGTTTGAATAGACTGGGTAATGTCCGTTACATTCATATGCAACGCCAGCCCCATCAGCAGGGACACTATCAGGAAGGAAAGAAAAGTATTTAAACGTAACCAGGTGACCAGGATCACCAGTAGAAGAATGGCCGCAATAACGATTAATAAAGGCATATCGCTTATTGTTTTACATGAACATGGAAAACAACAAGATAATAAAATATTACTCGTATCTCAAGGCAATGATGGGATCTAATTTAGAAGCCTTATAGGCCGGATAAATACCGGAAACCAATCCCACGGCAGCACAGATCGTAACCCCGATAATAATCCAGAGCCAGGGCACCAGGAAGGCAGATGACAGCAATACGGAAACAATATTTCCAAGCAGCATTCCCATGATTACCCCAATGATCCCTCCCATTACACTGATAATGATGGATTCATATAAAAACTGGGTGCGGATCACATGACTGGTAGCGCCCAATGCTTTGGTAACGCCTATTTCGCGGGTACGTTCTGCTACAGACACCAACATGATGTTCATCAGCCCGATCGCCGAACCAAAAAGGGTGATAAAGGCAATCGCAATAGCAAAGAGATTTACTTTTCCAAGACTGGCAAAAAGCATCTCTGCTATACTATCACTCTTACTTATTTCAAAGTTATCTTCTTCATTAATGTTCAATCCCCGGATAATACGGAATAGCCCGATGGCCTCTCCCTGTGCAGCATCCATCTGTTTGATATCTTTCACGGCCACAGCGATCTGGTAACTGGCATTTGGGCGGTTAAATACCCTCCTGGTATTATTTACGGTGGTAATGACCACGTTATCGGCACTCATCATTTTGCTGCTCCCTTTGGAAGCCAGCACGCCTACTACGCGGTAACGGATGTCGCCTACACGGATGGTGTTATTCACCACATTTTTTAACTGCTTTCCAAATAGCTTCTCCGCCACATCTACGCCCAGAATGGCCACATTACGGCCCGACTGCACATCCAGCTGGTTAAAGTCCCTCCCCTGCGAAATTTCGTAATTGGAAATCGCCAGGTAGTTTTCATCTCCTCCTATCACCTGCACATTGGGATTTGTTTTCTTGTCATCCTTATACACAGTAGCAATACCGGTGGCCTGGAAAGATACACTCACCTGCGCCGGAAAATGATACCTGTCGCGGAATGCAACCGCCTCCTGGTAGCGGATAATTTTATTACTATTGGATTTCTTAACCTTCTTAATATTCTTGTTGCCTTTGGAAGCTTTATTACCATTATCGTCGCCGATATGCACCTGCATACCACGGTTGCGGATAGAAAAGCTGTTAGCACCCATACTCGCAAAGCTGCTGTAGATACTGCTCTTCATGCTGTCTATCGCTGTAAGAATACCTACCAGTACCGTAATACCAAGCGCGATAATAGACACAGTCAGGCCTGTGCGCAATTTATTGCTGGTTACAGAACGATATGCCAGTGAAAAAATATCTCTTGATTGCATAATAAAGGGTTACCTATAAAGTTAACGTAATATAGCTATTTTAACCATTCAATTTGGGATGAACGGCGGCTAACAACGATTCCCGTAAAAGAGAAGACCGAAGCGGATCATTGAAATCGCTTCGGTCTTCTGCTTTATTTTAAGAACTGGAGATAATTACATCCAGCATAATAACAGGTTCGGGAATAATCCTAAAGCCAGTACCAGCAATACGGCCAGGATCAAAGCAGCTTTAAAGCCACCGGATACAGGTTCTACTTCCGGTTCGCCCTGTTTGAAATACATGGCGATGATCACACGGAAATAATAGTATACGCTGATCGCTGCACACAACACCGCTATAATTACCAACCACAGGATATGTCCGTGCTGGATAGCTGCAGACAGTACAAAGTATTTTGCGAAGAAACCGGCTGTTACCGGAATACCTGCCAGTGAAAACAGGAACACGGCCACTGCGGCAGCCAGCAAAGGTTCTTTCTTTGCCAGTCCGTTGAAGCCTTCAAAGGTGTAATCTTTCAGCTTCATCAGTACGGCAAACACACCGATCGTAGCAATGCTATAAGCTGCTGAATACAGGATAATACCCTGCGCACCCATGTTGTTCATGGCTACTACTGCAAACAGCATAAAGCCCGCCTGTGCAATACTGGAGTATGCCAGCATACGTTTTACGCTCTGCTGGAATACAGCGCTGAAGTTACCAAGTATGAGCGTTACTGCTGTAATAATAGAAAGGATCAGTGTCCAGTGTTCGCTGATATTGCCACCGGCGAAGCTGGTATGGAACATCCGCAGGAAAGCGATGAATCCACCTGCTTTTACTACGGTCGACATAAACGAAGTGAACACGGTAGGGGAACCATCGTATACATCGGGTGTCCAGAAATGAAATGGTACCGCAGATACTTTAAAGGACAGGGCGAATACCATCAGGATGATACCGCACAACGCCAATGGATGCACGCTTTCTGCTCCCAGGCCCAGGCCGGAAATTTCGAAAGTACCGGCAGCACCGTAGATCAGGGTAATACCCATCAGCAGGATACCGGTAGAGAAAGAGCCCATCAGGAAATACTTCAGGGAAGCTTCATTGCTCTTCAGGCTTTTCTTATCCGCTCCCGCCAGGATATACTGGGGAATAGACATGATTTCAATGGCCAGGAACAACATCAGCAGGTTGCTGAAAGAAGCCGCCAGCATAATACCCGACAGGATAAAGAATACCAGGGCGAAATAATCAGCCACATGTTCCCCTACCTTTTCAAACTCACTGCCAGATAACAGGAAATATAACAAGGCGGCGCCCAATGCTACTGCGTTGAACAACACCCCAAATTTGGTCACTTCAATCATGCCATACATGATATATCCGCCGTGTTCCACAGCAGGATACTGCGCCAGGTTAGCAATAAATGCTATGAGGATGGCCGCGATGGCATAAAATTTAATATGCTGCTTATTGCGTACAAATAAACCAACAAACATCAGTACAACGCCCGATAAAGCAGTAGAAATTAGTGCATTCATATTTTTGCGTTACAAAACCCCGTTACAAATTTTCCATTCCGATTGTCCATATTCAGGAAGATCAGAATAATTTACTTACCACTTCAGATGTGCCGCTCACCAGATCCAGCATAGGTTTGGGATAAACGCCCAATACCAGTACCATGATCACTACCAGGCTCAATGCCAGTGTTTCACCCGGCTGCAGATCTGTTGTAGTTTCGGTTAATTCATTTCCCTGACCGAAAATCACCTTCTGTATCATACCCAGGGTATATACTGCAGAAAGGATAATACCCAATCCGGCAAATGCCATAAACCAGTGATTATATTGGAACAATCCGCTGAACATCAGGAACTCACCAATGAAACCATTGGTCAGAGGTAAACCGATGTTCGCCAGACTGATAATAACGAGGAAGATAGCCATACGCGGCGCTTTCTGTGCCATACCACCCATCTGATCCAGGTTCTTTACACCCAGGCGGTTCTGGATAACTTCTACGATGATCCACAAACCAATGATGTTGATACCGTGGTTAAACATCTGTACCAATACCCCCTGGAGACTCTGTTCGTTGTTGGCAAATATCGCTGCACACATCAAACCGATGTGGGCAATAGAAGAATAAGCTATCAAACGTTTCAGATCATTCTGCACCATGGCGATGCAGGAAGCATAAACAATACCTATAATGCACAATACAATAGCTACATCAGACCACATGGCCGCACCCTGTGGAATTACCGGCAGTAACCAGCGGATCACACCGAATAAACCCATTTTCACCATCACCCCGGAAAGGATCATGGTAACAGGCGTAGGCGACTGCTCATAAGTGTCAGGCTGCCAGGTGTGAAACGGAAATACCGGCATCTTGATAGCAAATGCTACAAAGAACAGCCAGAACAACCATTTCTGATCTTCCGGGTTCAGGTTTGCACCTGTAAAGGAAGCGAAACTGAAGGAATGATCCGGCGTCTGGAAGTAGATATAAATGATACCTACCAGCATCAGCAGCGAACCCAGGAATGTGTACACAAAGAATTTAAAGGTAACAGCGATACGTTTTTCACCACCCCAGAAAGAGCAGAGGAAGTAAACAGGTATCAGGGCCAGTTCCCAGAATATGTAAAACTGCAGGGCGTCAAAAGCGGTGAATACACCGGTTAAGCCAGCCTGCGATAACAACATCAAACCATAAAAAGCATTCGCTTTCTCGTAGTTGCGGTTATAAATTGTTATGAAAACAAGCAGAGAAGCTATTGCTGTTAATAAGCAAAGCATCACCCCCATTCCATCTAATCCAACACGGAATTGACTTCCCAGCTGTGGAATCCAGTTGGCAACAAAGTTCAGACTGTCAGGCGTAGTGCGAAAGGTACACCACGTTCCTATTGCGATCACCACTGTTGCCAGCGATGAAATCATGCCCAGTACCTTTGGCCCGGACCCCTTCAGACCAAATGCAATAAGGCCCGCTATGAAAGGAATCAATATTAATAAAACTGTCAACATAATTTATCTGCGCTTGTAACTTCTGCTATTGGTTTATAATAAGAATCCGATCACAAATAATACGATCATACCGATGACCATGGCAAAGATGTAAAAACCTACCTGTCCGTTCTGTACCAGGCGGATACGTTGTCCTCCCAGTTGTACACCACGGCCTACACCGTTCACCAGTTTGTCGATACCTGCCTTTTCCACGGTATCGCGGAAGAAACGGGATAATTCGTACAATGGTTTCACGATAATAGTATCATACAGTTCATCTATATACCATTTGTTTTCGAGTACTTTTCCAAAACCGGTGCTTTCAGTACCTGCATCTTCATAGTTCGCAAATTTCTGACGTGCCAGCAGGATAAATACGATAACCAGTACACTGCTCACACCCATCAGCAACCACTCAGTACCATGCGACAGGTGATGTTCTACCGCGAAAGGAGCAGAGGGTGCAAAAACCGGCGCCAGGTAATCTGCCAGCAGGTTCTTCGTTCCAAATACTTCCGGTAAACCGATATAACCACCAAATACAGACAATACAGCCAGGATCACCAATGGAATAGTGATGGCAGAAGGACTTTCATGCAGGTGATGTTCCTGTTCGTGTGTACCACGGAACTTACCGGAGAAAGTGATGTAGTATAAGCGGAACATGTAGAACGCCGTCATGAGTGCACCTGCCAGCCCCAGTACATACAACACAGGGTTGTTAGCAAAGGCATTTGCCAGGATCTCATCTTTAGAAAAGAAACCAGAGAAACCAGGAATACCCGCAATCGCCAGACAGCCTACCAGGAAAGTCCACGCCGTAGTAGGCATGAATTTTTTCAGGCCACCCATTTTCCGGATATCCTGCTCACCACCCATTGCGTGGATTACAGAACCGGAACCCAGGAACAACAGGGCTTTGAAGAAAGCGTGCGTCATTACGTGAAACACAGCCGCTCCGTAAGCGCCTACACCCAGGGCGAGGAACATATAACCTAACTGGCTCACAGTAGAATAAGCCAGTACCTTTTTAATATCATTCTGTTTTAAAGCAATAGAGGCGGCAAACAGCGCAGTAGCCAGACCAATGATCGCAATCACGGTTTGGATATGCGGCGCCAGTGTATAGATCACGTTACTGCGTGCAATCATGTAAATACCGGCAGTTACCATCGTAGCCGCGTGGATCAGGGCTGATACCGGGGTAGGACCCGCCATCGCATCCGGTAACCAGGTGTATAAAGGAATCTGTGCAGATTTACCCATCGCACCTACAAACATCAGCATCGCAATCGCAGTGATGATGCCGTTGTTCATGCCCAGTGGCGCTGCTTTCGCAAATACTTCAGGGAAAGTAACCGTGCCAAACTGCATGATCATGAAGAAGATCGCAATCAGGAAACCGAGGTCACCGATACGGTTCATCACAAATGCTTTCTTGGCAGCGTTGTTATAGCTGGTATTTTTAAACCAGAAACCGATGAGGAGATAAGAACAGAGTCCAACACCTTCCCAACCGATAAACATCATTACGTAGTTAGCGCCCAGCACCAGGATCAGCATGGAAAAGATGAACAGGTTGAGGTAAGCGAAATATCTCGCGAAGCTCTCATCACTTTCATCATGCATGTAAGAAGTAGAGTAGATATGGATCAGGGTACCTACGCCGGTGATCACCAGCAGGAATAAGGCACTTAACTGATCTACCTGGAAGGCGAAAGGAATCTGCAGGGAACCAACAGATATAAAATCAAACAGGTGTACCGTCTGTGCGGAAAATCCCGGAGCTTTTACTTCCAGGAATATTAATAAGCTAATCACAAAGGACGCCAGTACTGCGCCGCTTCCAACAAATCCTACCAGGGACTTGGATAAAAATCTGCGTCCCAATCCATTCACCAGGAAACCCAATAATGGTAAAAATGGTACCAGCCAAACTAGATTAATCATTTATCAATTCTATTTACGACGTCGAAAAAGTTAATAATTAAGAAAGCAGAATTATTAATTTTTCAGCCTGTTAAGAATGTTAATATCTACTGAGTGTGTGTTTCTGTAGACCATAGTAATTATAGCCAGTCCTACCGCTACTTCCGCAGCCGCTACCACCATAATAAAGAATACAAAGAGTTGAGCCGATCCGGCATCTACTCTTCCTGCATCAGCCCACATTTTGGAAAATGATACCATCAACAGGTTTACCGCATTCAGCATCAGCTCTATGCACATAAAAATAATGATCGCATTTCTGCGCATCAGTACACCCATCACACCTATGCAAAACAAGGCGATACTCAGGAATATGTAATATTGAACAGGCATAAAATAAATTACGAATTAGGAATTACGAATTACGGATCAGAGATTTACCCCGCGATACGTATTTGCTAGTCTTTTTTACCAATTACTACGGCGCCCACCATTGCACTGAGGAACAGGATGCTGCTCACCTCAAAAGGCACCACATATTGTTTGAATAAAAGCATACCCAGGTTTTTGATCAACCCGATATCAGTCGATTCTGCACTCAAAGCAGGCATGCTGGCATCCCGGAGGGCAGCCACCAATACCACCAGTAAAGCACCTCCGCTGATCGCTCCCGCATACTTCAACCAGTTGCGTTTCTGCGGTTCCAGCTCCGCATTCAGGTTCATCAGCATCAGCACGTACAGGAACAATACCATGATAGCACCTGCGTACACAATGATATGTACTACCGCCAGGAACTGGGCGTTCATCATGATATAATGCCCGGCTATGGTAAAGAAGGTGATGATCAGGCACAGAACGCTCGTCACAGGATTCTTACTCAATACCACTCCCAACGCTGATACCAGCGCCACGACCGACAACACCATGAAAATTATTTGTTGTATACTCATTCCCATCTCTGCTATGTTTGACTATTATATTTTTAGCTAAATGTGCGCTGTGAATAATATTATTTACCCTCTTTCGGATGAGGAATCAGCAGATCATCTTTTCCGTAGATGAAGCCCTTACGCTGATAGTTTGCCGGAGCAAATGTTTCAGACATATACACCGCATCTTTAGGACAAGCTTCTTCACAAAAACCACAGAAAATGCAACGGAGCATATTGATCTCGTATTTCGCTGCGTATTTTTCTTCCCTGTACAGGTTTTCTTCTCCTTCTTTCCTTTCTGCCGCTTCCATGGTAATGGCTTCAGCAGGACAGGCAACTGCGCACAATCCGCAGGCAGTACATCTTTCACGTCCTTCTTCATCCCGGTTCAGTACATGTAATCCACGGAAAACCGGACTGAAATCACGCTTCTTTTCAGGAAAAGCAATGGTGGCTTTCTTTTGAAAGAGGTGCTTGAAAGTGATACCCATACCTTTTGCAATAGCAGGGATGTACATCTTCTCAGCGAGTGTCATCGGCCGGCGGTCTACTGCTTTTGCCCTGTTAGTTAATGCTTGCATAATGAATGCTTTATATTAATGCACACGTTCTGTGTGTATGTAATCAGATAATAATTATTGTTGACGAGCCAGTATTAATGCTCCTGTGATCAGCATATTGAACAATGCCAATGGAATCATAATTTTCCAACCCAGACGCATCAGCTGATCATAACGGAATCTCGGAACTGTCCAACGTACCCACATAAAGAAGAATATGAAGAACAGCGTTTTAATAAACAAGGCCAGGAATCCGAGGATAGTTACGATGTTCGGATCCAGTCCGAGACTATCCATCCACGGGAAAGCATAACCACCGAAATACATGGTAGCGATCAGAGCAGAACTGATAAACATATTGATATACTCCGCGAACAGGAAGAAACCCAGTTTCATGGAAGAATACTCCAGGTGATAACCACCATTCAACTCATTCTCCGCTTCCGGTAAGTCGAACGGGGCACGGTTACATTCTGCAAAAGCGCATATCAGGAAGATAAAAAAGCCTAATGGCTGATATACTACGTTCCATAAACCATGGCGTTGCTGCTCCACGATATCTTTCAGGCTCAGGGAACCGGTCAGCATCAGTAATGCGATCAGGGCCAGTCCCATTGGCAATTCGTAGGAAATGATCTGGGAAGCTGCACGCACAGAAGCCAGCAGGGAGAATTTGTTATTCGAAGCCCAGCCACCGATCATAATTCCATACACACCCATACTCACTACACCGAAAATGAAGAGGATCCCGATGTTCACATCTGCAATCTGGAGCGACACAGGACGGCCGGCAATTACCAGGGTATCACCCCATGGGATAACGGCGCTGGTCATACAGGCTACCAACATCGCGATGGAAGGACCGAGAATAAAAAGGAAACGGTTGGAAGTAGAAGGAATGATCTCTTCTTTAAAGAAGAGTTTACCACCATCTGCCAGCGGTTGCAGTAAGCCCATGAAACCGGCGCGGTTGGGACCGAAACGATCCTGGATCCACGCGGCCACCTTTCTTTCACCCCAGGTGGAATACATGGCTACTACCAATGAAAGTACCAATACACCTGATATCAGGAGTACCTTTTCAATTATAAAAAACCAATCTATGCTTAATAAGGTCATACTTACACGTAATTACGAATGTTACTTCTTAAAATCATCAGAGTGAGCCGGGCCGTCGATCTTCGACAGATCTATTTCAGGTCTGTTTACCTGGCTTTCCGTGTGAATATCAAACAACAGTCTTGGCTGTCTTCCGTCTAATACATCAACCAGCGGATCTTTAGGTTTTACGGTATTCACGTAATGACCCTGGGAAATAACGCTGTTACGTTCAATTTTGCGTGGTCCTTCGATGATCCAGTCTTTCGCTTCTTTCTTTTCAAAGCGGCAGGTATCACAGATAAAGTTTTCCACTTCACCGTATTTGTCCTTGCGGGCAGTTACGCGGAATACTTCATCACCGCGCATCCACAATACGGTTTTACCGCAGCATTTGGGATTTTCACAGTCGCGGTGCGCATCTACCGGTTTCAGGAACCATACACGGTTTTTGAAACGGAAGGTCTGATCGGTTAAAGCGCCTACCGGGCAAACATCGATGACGTTACCAATGAAGTCGTTGTCGAGCGACTGGGAAATGTAAGTGCTGATTTCAGAAGCATCACCACGGCCCAGCATACCATGTTCGCGTTTCTCTGTGAGCTGATCAGCTGTGTACACGCAGCGGTAGCAAAGGATGCAGCGCGTCATGTGCAGCTTGATATGATCACCGAGATCTACTTTATCAAAAGTTCTGCGTTTGAATTCGTAACGGGTACTGTCGGCGCCGTGCTCATAGCTCAGATCCTGCAGGTGGCATTCTCCGGCCTGATCACAAACCGGGCAATCCAGCGGGTGATTGAGCAGCAGGAATTCCACCACGCCTTTACGTGCGTCCAGCACTTCCGGAGAAGTGATGTTGGCTACTTCCATACCATCCATCACGGTAGTACGGCAGCTGGCTACCAGTTTAGGCATCGGGCGCGGATCGGCATCGGAACCTTTGGATACTTTTACCAGGCAGGTACGGCATTTACCACCGCTACCCTGCAGTTTGGAATAGTAACACATGGCCGGCGGCACTACCTCTCCTCCTATCTTCCGGGCCGCATTCAGTATGGTTGTACCGGGTTCCACCTCTACAGAGATGTTATCGATTTTAACCTTAAATAATTTTATTTCCTCCGCCATCTTAATATCTTTTGTGCTCGCGGGGAGCAACGTTTATTTTATATATTGATTCGTTAATTCAGTATATGCGTTCCCGTTACACTGCGGCAGGAGCCGGTGCTGGTAATGGGTCTGCGTAGTGAGCCAGACCAAAGTTACGGGTCTGTGATTCCTGCGGATTAGCCACGTGCCATTCGAATTCATCGCGGAAGTGACGGATCGCAGCAGCAACCGGCCATGCAGCGGCATCGCCGAGCGGGCAGATCGTGTTTCCTTCTATCTTACGCTGAATATCCCACAGTAAATCGATGTCGCTCATTTTACCTTTACCGTTCTCGATGTTCTGCAATACTTTCTTCATCCAACCAGTACCTTCACGGCAAGGGCTGCACTGACCACAGCTTTCGTGGTGGTAGAAGCGTGCGAAAGTGAGGGTATTACGAACAATACACTGGTCTTCATCCATCACGATAAAGCCACCGGAACCCAGCATAGAACCTGTTGCAAAGCCGCCATCAGCTAAGCTTTCATAGGTCATCATACGGGTTTCCCCTTTTGCCGTTTTCAGCAACAGGTTAGCCGGTAACACCGGAACGGAAGAACCGCCGGGGATACAGGCTTTAAGACGTTTGTTATTTTTGATACCTCCGCAATATTCGTCGGAATAAATAAATTCTTCTACGGAGATGTTCATTTCGATCTCGTACACACCCGGTTTGTTGATGTTACCGCAGGCAGAGATCAGTTTGGTGCCGGTAGATTTGCCGGTACCATATTTAATATATTCGTCGCCGCCGATGTTCACGATAGGTACTACAGCTGCGAGTGTTTCTACGTTGTTTACCACGGTAGGAGACTGCCATAATCCTTTTACCGCCGGGAATGGTGGCTTGATACGTGGATTACCGCGTTTGCCTTCCAGCGATTCTATCAGGGCTGTTTCTTCACCACAGATATAAGCGCCTGCACCGCGTTGTACATATATTTCGAGGTCGAAGCCGGTACCCAGGATATTTTTTCCCAGCCAGCCTTTATTTTTTGCTTCTGCAATAGCCTGTTCCAGGATTTCCGGAATCCAGGCGTATTCACCACGGATGTAGATGTAGCAACTGTTAGCGCCGAGCGTAAAACTGGAGATGAGTAATCCTTCTATGAGGAGGTGGGGGATAAATTCCATCAGGTAGCGGTCTTTGAACGTACCTGGTTCGGATTCATCCGCATTACAAACCAGGTAGCGCGGAACGCCTTCCGGTTTGGCAATGAAACTCCATTTTAAACCGGTAGGGAAACCCGCACCGCCACGACCTCTCAGGCCGCTCTTCTTCACTTCATCCAGTACGCCTTCCGGTCCGAGGGTTTTCAGCGCTTTTTCAGCTGCAGCATAACCGCCGTTGCTCCGGTAGGTATCATAATACCGGATGCCTTCAATATGTGCTTTATCTAACAGTAATTTGCGTCCCATTGTCTTCCTTATGGTGTAATGTTACCGGGATACCCGGTCCCATTATCAGATTTTTGTGTATATCTTTTATGCCTTACGTATGCCGTGTTGCGAAATGCGTTCTGCCAGTCTGTAAAACAGGATGCCGGCACTAACACCACAAATAAAGGAAACAAACCAGTTATCAACTCCCCATATAGCTGTGAGTAACCCCATCAGCAACATGCCTTCCACGATCTGTAGTTTGTGGCGTTGATACATTTCCCTTAAACGTATCATCAGATTGTTTTTCGGATGCATCAGTTTGCGTTTGCTTTAGATCTGCATTCTGCGATGATTTCATCTACTTTCGCTGGTGTCAGGTGTTCGCGGTAATGCTTGCCCAATTGCATCATCGGAGCATAACCACAGGCACCGAGGCACTCTACCGTTTTAAGGGTAAACAGCCCATCAGCGGTAGTTTCACCTACGCCAATACCCAGTTTGTTTTTTATGTAATCAATGATCTGATCAGAACCACTCACCATGCATGGGCCTGTCTGGCATACCTCGAATAAGTAGGTACCCACTGGTTTCAGGTTAAACATGCTATAGAAAGTAGCTACTTCGTACACTTCAATGGATTTCAGTTGCAGCAAAGACGCTACGTAGTCCATTGTTTCTGCACTCAGCCATCCACCAAATGCTTCCTGAGCCAGGTGCAACACCGGTATCAAAGCACTCTTCTGCTTCCCTTCCGGGTAGCGTGCAATGATTTCTTTTACTTTATTCAGTTTCTCTTCAGAAAATTGAACCACAGCCATTATTTTATTCAGCTTTAATCTTCGTAATATTCAATAGATGCGACTTAAGCATCCAGCTCACCAGCAATCAGGTTCAGGCTACTCATACACACAATCGCATCACTCAGCATGCCGCCCTGTACCAGTTCTGCATATGCCTGGTAGTAAATGAAGCAGGGACGACGGAAATGCAGTCTGTAAGGACTACGGCCACCATCGCTGATCAGGTAAAAACCAAGCTCTCCGTTCGCGCCTTCTACAGCGTTGTACACTTCACCCGGCAGCATATCCGCTTCACCCATCACTATTTTAAAGTGATAAATGAGTGCTTCCATTTTTGTATAAACATCCTGTTTTTCAGGCAGGTAATAAGCAGGTACATCTGCGTGATAAACATCCGCAGGCAGGCTTTTCAGCTTATCCATCGCCTGACGGATAATGCTGAGACTTTCCCACATTTCAGCGTTACGCACCTGGAAACGGTCGTAACTATCGCCGGTAGTACCTACCGGAATGGAGAAGTCGAAATCCTGGTAAGAAGAATAAGGATTGGCTACGCGTACATCGTAATCCACACCAGCTGCGCGCAGGTTAGGACCAGTGAAACCGTAGCTGAGCGCTCTTTCTGCAGAGATAGCACCTACGCCCTGGGTACGTTCCATAAAGATACGGTTACGTGTAAGCAGGGTTTCAAACTCTTTCAGTACAGCAGGATACTCATTGAGGAAACGCTCAATTTTCGCAAAAGCAGCAGGCGTGAAATTTCTTTCAAAACCACCGATACGACCAATATTGGTGGTCAGACGGGAGCCGCAGATTTCCTCGTATATTTCGTAGATAAGTTCACGGTAGGTCATCACGTACACGAAACCGGTTAATGCACCGGTATCTACTCCCATTACGGAGCTACAGATCAGGTGATCCGCAATACGCGCCAGCTCCATGATAATAACACGCAGGTAATCCACTCTTTTAGGCATTTCCAGGCCCAGGAGTTTCTCTACGGTCAGTATCCAGCCCATATTATTGATAGGGGCGGAGCAGTAGTTCAGACGATCTGTCAGTGGTGTAATCTGGTAATAAGGACGGCGCTCTGCGATCTTCTCAAAAGCACGGTGAATATACCCTACGGTAGAAACAGCGCTCACAATACGTTCGCCATCGATTTCCAGAATGTTCTGAAATACGCCATGTGTGGCCGGGTGAGTAGGACCCAGGTTGAGCGTGGTCGTATCTTTTTCTATAGAGCCTTCCGGCAGTTTTATATGTTGTTTCTGATCTAACATAACCTGGTTGTATTAAACGTTTCCTCCCCTTCCAAACATCTCGTCATCTTTATCAATACGCATAGAATCTTCCAGCGGGAATTCCTTTCTCATCGGGAAATAGGTCATTTCATCCACATTCAGTACGCGTATCAGGTTGGGATGTCCTACAAAGTTGATCCCAAAGAAGTCGTAAGTTTCGCGTTCCATCCAGTTGGCGGATTCATACAGCTTGGTAGCAGTAAAAACATCCGGTTGGGCTACTGGTGCGAAAACTTTCAGACGGAGCCTGATATTGTCCTGCAGGTTATGCAGGTGATATACTACTGCCAGTTCTTCGTTTTTTCTTTCAGGATAATGCACCGCAGTGATATCCGTTAAAAAACGAAAACGCAACTCCTCATCATCAAACAGGAATTGCATTACTTTCAGGTTATAATCTTTCTGAGCGGTGAGGGTAAGCAGCCCAAACGGCTCCTCAAAGCCGGTTAGCACATCTCCAAACTTCTCCGTCAGGCGTTGCTGTATGCGTTCGTTTGTTAAAGACATTAACAATTTGAAATTTACGATTTACAATTAACCATTCACCCTCCTTACTTGATACCGTAAGACTCCATCAGTTCTTGATACCTGTCGGAGTTACGGCGGCGGAGACTTTCCTGGCCTACCAGGGCCTGTATTTTCATAAAGCCATCGATGATACCTTCTGGTCTTGGAGGACATCCAGGCACATACACATCTACCGGAATTACCTGGTCAATACCCTGTAATACAGAATAAGTATCAAAAATACCACCGCTGGAAGCGCAGGCACCTACAGCCATTACCCAGCGTGGTTCTGCCATCTGCAGATATACCTGGCGTACAATAGGCCCCATTTTCTTGGAGATGGTACCCATTACCATGAGCAAATCACACTGACGGGGCGTAAAAGCCATACGTTCTGCCCCGAAACGGGCCATATCGTAGGTAGCCGCCATCGTAGCCATGAACTCAATACCACAGCAGGAGGTAGCAAATGGTAAAGGCCAGATGGAGTTTTTACGCGCCAGGCCTATTACCTTATCAAAAGAGGTGGCATAAAATCCTTCACCGGAATATCCCTCAGGGATCTCCACCATCTTCACCTTATTATTATATTGAACCGGACGAGCCATTGGATCTGTTTTAAAGAGTTAATATTAATCTTCCCACTTTAATGCACCTTTCTTCGTGATGTAGATAAATCCACACAAAAAGAAGCCCACAAACATCAGCACAGCCATAAATCCTTCCCAACCCAATTCTCTGAAATTAACAGCATAAGGGTAGAAAAAGATTACTTCCACATCAAATAACACGAAAAGAATAGCGGTCAGAAAGTACTTAATGGCTACCGGCTGGCGGGCATTGCCCTTTTGCTCGATACCACTTTCAAAGTTAATAAGCTTATCGCTGGTTTTGCGTTTAGGACCTAAAAAGTGAGTAGCTAACATCGTGATCCCAACGAAACCTAGAGCAGCAATTAATTGCAGTACTATAGGGAAATAGCTAAAAGGAGTAGTCGTTGCTGACAAAAATACCGTTTCTGTATACATAAGCTTCCCGATAAAAACGTTGTCCGAATGCGCAAAAATACTGTAAGTTGGCCAAATATCAAATCTATTAGGAGGTAAAATATTATCTTTTTTCACCAACCGGAAACTAAAAAACCTCCTGTTGGTACAGGAGGTTCTTGATAAGAAGACGCTTTTCAGCGATTATTTCTTGTTCTGAGCCGGTTTGGCAGCTGGTTTAGCTGGTTTGTCACGGGCAGCCATATTTTCGGTGATCTGCTTCACAGAGATATTATTAGGATCGATAGCAGTCAGTTTATCTGCATAAACCTTAACATTTGCTTTATCTTCCTTGAAATAGTAGTATAACAGCTCGTAAGTGTAAGCGTTGATCAATGTAGTTCTGTTTTTGGCAACATCACCTTCTGACATTTCTATGTATTTGTCATAGAATGGCTTAGCCACACCGGCCTGGGCCTGCTGGTCTTTCGCAAAATTGCTCTGACCTCTCCAGTAGTAACCGGTTCCAAGGTCTGGTTTCACTTCGATTACCTTCTGGAACGCGCTGTCCGCTCTGTTCAACAGGGTAGTATCGATAGGTTTAACCGTTACAGCACCGTAGTAATAGTTGATACCTACGTTGAAGTAGTCAATTGCCTGCAGTTGCTCTTTATTGGCGAGGCTTACATCATTTGCTTTTGAATACCATTCAGCAGCAGCAGTGTAATTTTTAGCTGCTTTCAACTGATCAGCAATCTGGATAAAGGTTTCCGGATCTTTAGCGGTAATAGAACCGGCATATTTTTCCAGGTAAGCCAGTGCTTTGGTACTGTATTGGTTTTGCGTGGCAGAATCGCTGGATTTCAGACGCATGTAGATGGTGCTCAACAGCTTGTAGTCGTTGGAATCCAGTTTGGACTCACCCGCTTTAGCCGCATATTCATCCATTACCTTCTGTGCATTCAGGGAATCACCTTTCTGCAGGTAAGCATCACCAATGAGGAGGCTCAGCTTATTCTGATAGAATTCGTTGGCGCCTGGCAGGGTAGCCTGACCTTTGCTGATCGCGTTGTCATAGTCTTTCTTAAAGAAAGAGATGTAAGCGGACAGGTACTGGGTCTTGGTTTTATCTGCCGGATCTGCTACTGCCATGTATTTTTCCAGGTAAGTAGCGGCGTTATCCCAGGATAACTGATCTTTTTTAGGCGTAATATAGAAGTTAAACAGCTCGTAGTAAGCAGGACCATAGTTAGGATCCATGTTGGTAGCCTTGGTATAGTCGGCCACTGCTTCTGCTTTCAGTCTGGCGTTGTAGTTCACCAAACCTTGTTTCATTACTGCTTCAGCATTGTTGGCGTCCAGTTCCAGCGCCTTTTCATAGGTAGTAATGGCTTTACCACCATTTTCACCACCTAAGAAGCGGTAGGCATCTCCCAACTCGATATAATCGGCAGCAATAGGAGTATATTGTTCTTTTTTCTTACGGCCTTCGTTGTTCAGGAGTTTTTCCATCACAGTGAGTGCGTAAGCGCGGTCGCCACCTTTGATTTCGCTGCTTGCGTCAGCGATAGCGCGGGCAACATCACCATCGCGGCCCTGAGTGGCAGCGCTGGCGGCTTCAAATTTCTGTTTGGCAGCGGCGGCGTTGCCGTTGATCAGATCAATACGGCCCATACCAACCTGCAGTAAAGCAGAGGTAGGTACTGCCTGTAAACCTTTCTGGAAGGTAGCAGCAGCGCCTGCAGCATCATCCAGTCCGAGCTGTGCTATACCGAGGTAATAATACGCTTTGTCTTCCGTAGGCTTTGCTGCGATCACTTTCTCTAAATTCTGCTTGGCAGACAGATACTTACCATAATACAGGTCTTTCAGTCCGTCCTCCACAGATTGGGCCATCACACCGCTGGAGGCGGCGCAAAGCAATGCTACGATTAAACTTTTCCGTTTGTTCATGCAATCTGGTTTTTTAGTTTTAGTTGTGTTTTTTTACTACTTAAGGTTGGCTTCTCTGAATACTACATTCAATCTCGCCGGGAATAAACGGAACTGCTTCATTACAAGCTGCCCTTCATAACTTCCGAGGAATGTGGCAAATCCGCTGCCAAGACCATGATATGGCTCTTTCAGGCAATAAAAGAAGCCACGTTTTAACGGATAGGTGCCAATACCAATATATGCCTGGTATGGTTTAACAAATTCTGAACCATTGTCTGCCCTTAGTCTTACCACAGATACCTGATTTGTAAATGCCATAGACAATGAATCATTAGGATCAGAGATCCAGCTAACACCTATCACACCAATCGCGTCTTTGTTTTTTGTTACGTAATCCACCACTTCCGGGTTGGTTTTAGCAGCCATTGTGTTTGTTGGCAGAGGCTTTCCCTTGTTGATGGAGTCCATGATATATCGCACCGTGCTTGAGTTGGCATTGTCAAACACCAGTTGCCATTTCCTGTCTTTGTTCGTGCCGTCCATGATACCGCGTACCTGTTCCATATTCAGTACAGAATCCGGGTTGCTCTTGTTTACCACCAGAGCAAGTGCATCCCAGGCAAGTAAAAGGCTGTTAGGCGTAATTTTAATCTGCTTGAAGTATTCACGCTCCTGCTGGTTGAAATCGCGGGTAACGATCACCAAACGGGCACTATCATTTAAAAGATCTTTAAAGCAATCAGCCTCCGGTTTGTAGGTAGGAATGATATGCGTTTTCGGGTACAGTGATTGAAAAACCTTTATTTCCGAATCCATCAGTGGCTTATACGTTTCATCCACACTGATGTGGATGGTGCCCTCTGTGGCTGTATCCAGTTTTTTCGCATTTGGATTGTCGCCGCAAGCGGCCATCATCAAAGTAATTGCTGATAAATATACAGCATTCATTTTTTTCAAACTGAAAAACATATCACACCTCTTTAGTTCCTGTTAAAAAAAAGTTTCCTGATTCCATTGTAAACCCTAAAGAGGCCGTAGGCTATTAAAACCGCACCAACAATACTCATCATCTGTGGTGAAATCCTGAATTCCCCGAATCCGAGCTTTTCCGCAAAAATTGCGAATAAGCCGAAAAGAATAAAGAATACTCCCCTGATCAGCTCACCCATTGGCCGATACCTGTTTTCCTGTCGTCTGCTGGTTTGTTCTTCGTGTGTTTCCATGTTGCGAATTACAATTATACAAAAAATAATTTTTTAATCGGGTAAAGAGAATTTTAGAGGATTGTTAAAAAACTGACCTAAAACCGCACTCTTTTGCTTGTCCAGCCGCAATTTGAGGCATTTTTTCAACATGTTGTTATTTTTTGATTTAAAATTTCGTCATTTACTGCATCTTATAATTTGCGGCAAATACTCCTTTATAAGTAAAAAATACCCACTTTTTCCCTCCCATTTGCATTAAAAGATGCAAATGGGTGCACATTTCCATAATATCTTGTAGGTTTGCGGCCTGATATTGAAATATTCATCCGCATGAAGATATTGATGGTTTGCCTGGGCAATATTTGCCGCTCTCCCCTCGCAGAAGGGATTATGAGGCACCTGGCAGCAACAAGGGGACTCAACTGGGAAATTGACTCCGCCGGTACCGGCAACTGGCATGTAGGCCACGCACCGGACCACCGCTCTGTAAAAGAAGCCAGGAAAAACGGTGTCGATATCTCTGGGTTACGCGGCCGGCAATTTCAGGTCGCCGATTTTGATGCGTTCGACCGCATCTACGTCATGGACCGGAACAATTACGCCGACGTAATCAGACAGGCCCGCAACGCAGCAGATAAAGCCAAAGTGCATTACCTGCTCCCGGAACAACAGGAAGTACCAGACCCCTGGTTTGATGACGCCCTGTTTACACCCGTCTATAAAATGATTTTTGAGGCCTGTGAAAACATCGCAGACCAGCCACTGTAAAACTTTTAATAATTTTTTGAGATGATAAAGCCCGGCATTCCTAAAGGTACCCGCGATTTTGGCCCCGTGGTAGTCAGAAAACGTAATTATATCTTCCAGACCATCCGCGAAACCTTTGAAGTATTCGGTTTCCAACCACTGGAAACACCCGCCATGGAGAATTTATCCACACTGACCGGGAAATACGGGGAAGAAGGGGATAAACTGATCTTTAAGATCCTGGATAACGGAGAAATCTTTGAACGCGCCCAGCAGGCAAAAGACAGCCGGGAACTTGCTTCTCTTATCAGTGAGAAAGCGTTACGTTATGACCTCACCATTCCTTTTGCCAGATACGTAGTAATGAACCAGCATGAACTGGCATTACCCTTCAAAAGATACCAGATGCAACCGGTTTGGAGAGGCGACAGACCTGCAAAAGGACGTTATCGCGAGTTTTACCAGTGCGATGCAGACGTGGTAGGCAGCAATTCTTTATTAAATGAAGTAGAACTGTTACTCATCTACGATACCGTATTTACCAAATTAGGGATGCAGGGTTATGAACTCCGCATCAATAACCGGAAGATACTGGCCGCATTGGCAGAATTGGTAGGAAAACCCGAACTGCTCACAGATATCACTATTTCCATCGACAAACTGGATAAGATTGGAATGGACGGTGTTAAGGGAGAGCTGCGGGACCGGGGCTTGTCCGAAGCTGATATTACCATCATTGAAAACTTTCTCGGAATCCAGGGCGATAACAAATCCGTATTGGAACAGCTGCGCCAACTGTTTGCAGCCTCCGAAACTGGCAAAAAAGGAATTGAAGAACTGGATTTTGTACTGCATTCCGGGTATACCTCATTCAACACCACTCCTATTCTCGATCTTACGCTGGCACGTGGGCTCAATTATTACACGGGACTGATCGTCGAAGTAAAAGCCCCTGCCTCCGTGAAAATGGGCAGCATCGGCGGCGGCGGACGATACGATGACCTCACCGGCCTCTTTGGCCTGCCTGGTATTTCCGGCGTAGGTATCTCCTTCGGTGTAGACCGCATCTACGACGTACTCGAAGAACTGAAATTATTCCCGCAAACTGCCCAGCAGTCTACCCGCGTATTATTCCTGAACCTCGGTGAAGCCAGCGCCCGCGCTGCTTTTGGCTATATGATGCAATTACGCGCACAGGGAATCCCTGCCGAGTTATTTCATGAATCAGCCAAAATGGATAAGCAAATGAAATATGCCGACAAACGGGCCATTCCATTCGTCATCATCCTGGGAGAGTCTGAACTGCAGGAAGGACTGGTAAGCGTTAAAAATCTCACGACAGGAAAGCAGGAAAAGATCCCCGCTGATGCCCTGGTGAATTATACTTTCTGATAAAAAAACTACTTCATAAAAAAAGCGTGACGCCCTGAGGCATCACGCTTTTTTTATGCACACCAACAGAATAGTTTAATACCCCGGTTGCTGCAACAGATTTGGATTCTTCCGTATTTCTGCTGCCGGTAGCGGCGCAAAATATTGTTTCACCGGGAAAGAACGCTCCTGGATACTGATCGGGCTATATTTAAAAGGATGCCCCGCTACAGTAGAACCACGTACTTCAATCCCGATTGCATTGCTTCCGAATACTACGGGCGCATCTTTCCAACGGCGGGCATCAAAGAAACGATGCTCTTCATAAGCCAGTTCATATCTCCTTTCATACTTCAATGCAGCTTTTAAAGCAGCACCGGAAACCGTTATTTCAGGCATCCCCGCACGGGTACGTACCATATTCAACACATCCCTGCCGCCACTTTCATCGCCCGACCAGATACTGGCTTCTGCATAGTTGAGCAATACTTCTGCATAACGCATAAATACCCAGCTCTGATCGCCATTGAAGAACTGCGCATCCAGATTGATGTCCATGAACTTCCGCAGATAGTAACCGGAGAAAGTACCATTCCAGTTTTCAATAGTGCTCTTGCGCGTATCCAATCCGTCGATGCTGTCTTTACCGGGCACTTCGTATTTACCGGTCTGAATAAGGCCAATAGGATCCACCTGTGCCGCATCAGAAGGACGGGCTTTCCATTTGGCACCATCATACAGAATGGTGGCGTAGAAACGCGGATCACGGTTCAGATAAGGCGCCTTTGCTTCTGCCGCATTACTCCAGGAAAATTCAGAACCATCTTTCATCTGGTAACCGGTCACAAAGTTTTCCAATGGTACATTTCCACCCCAGTTATGATAACCGTTAGGCCCGTTGTACTTATCGTGCTGCGTACCCTGCAATGCTTTGTCGTACTGCTTGATGAAAATAAGCTCCTTGTTACCTTTGTCGAGGAATACGCGGGAATAGTTTTCTGCCGCGGAGTCTGTAGGATGATGCAGTTCATACTGTTTCATATCCATCACCGCCTTCGCAGCATTTTTAGCGAGCGTCATACGTGCCTGCTGACCGGCGGTCTTATATCCTATCAGCTCATTGCTCACGCCATCAAATAAATCACTGGCGGCAAACAGTAAGATCCTGGACTTCAGCGCCAGCGCCGCACCTTTGGTAACACGGCCATTGCTGGCGGCATCTGAGTAAGTAACAGGCAGCAGTTGCGCAGCATCATCACATTCTTTAGCGATGAAATTGACACATTCTTCGAAAGTAGCCCGCTTTATGCTGAGGATTTCCTGCTCATCGCCTTTAACGGCAAACGTTTTGGTGATTAACGGCACCCCGCCATAATATCTCACCAGCATATGATAATACCAGGCACGCATAAAATGCACTTCTCCTGTTAAACGGTCGCGCAGATCCTGGGCGATGTCTACATCCTTGATCTTTTCCAGGAACAGGTTACAGTTACGGATTTCCTTATAGTGATTGTCCCAGCGGGAGAAATCATTCAATGCCCCCAGATCTTCCGGGGTCATATTACCGTTTACTACCCTGGAAGTGTTTTTATCATGGATAAACTGGCTTTCATCCGACATGGAAGACAACATTGTTTCTTCAAACCCCGAACGCGTTTGTACATACAGGTCATTCACAAATGCCTGTATCAATCCTTTGTCCTTCCATACATCTGATTCTTCGTAGGAAGTCAGTGGTTTTCTTTCCAGGAAATCCTTATTGCAGGCGGACGCTGCACATAACAGGAAAGCGCCGGCTATATATTTAAATACGATTTTTTTTCTCATGGCTGTTAAATTAGAAGGTAACTTTTACGCCCACATTGTAAATCTTGGTTTGTGGATAGAACTGACCGCTGCCCTGTGGCGCTTCCGGATCAAAGATTTTCACTTTGTCGAATGTCAGCAGATTTTGTCCGCTCACATACACGCGCAGGTTTTGTAATCCATAACGTCTGCATAATGTTTCCGGCACATTGTAACCAAGATCCAGTGTTTTCAGACGCACATAACTGGTGTTCCAGAACCAAAAGGTATTCTGACGGCCTACCCAATATTCTCTATCGCGGTCAAATGCACGGGGCCAGGAAGCACTGGTATTCTTTTCTGTCCAGCGATCTTCTACATACGCCATCGGGAAGTTGCCGATCAATCCGGATTCTGTACGCAGGTACTGACTGGCGCCACCGGCGCCCTGCCACAGCATAGTGATATCAAAGTTGCTGTATTTGGCATTGAGGGTTAAACCATAGATCCAGGTTGGATTTTCTGTACGGTTCACGCGGATTTTATCCAGGTCATCTATCTTTCCGTCACCGTTAACATCCGCGAAAATAATATCTCCTGGTCTTGCTTCATTGAGGTGCGGTGTATTCTTCACCTGTTCTGCATCTTTATAAATACCAATTGCCTGGTAGTATAAAGGTGCATCAATCTGTTTGCCGGTAGATTGCTGCCAGGCCGGTACATTAGGCGTTTCATCCCAATACAGGATCCTGTTCTGCGCATGGGTAACGGTACCGGTTACTTCGTAATGGAACTTGCGGATATCATTTTTATGACGCAGTACCAGTTCGAATCCTTTATTTTCTACGCGGCCGATGTTTTCCTGTGGAAGCGTCATACCGGTATAAGCAGGTACAGAAAGACTGCGACTTACAAGGATGTTGGAACGGCGGGTCAGGAAGTAGTCACCTTCGAAGGTTAACTTATCTCCCAGCAATCCGGCCTCAATACCCACATCATAGTTATTCGCTACTTCCCAGGTAATTTGCGGATTCGGGGAACGTAACTGATAAATCGCCTTGTTCAGATCGCCGCCCAGCATCACTCCCTGTGCACTGAAACCATAGGTACTCAGGTACTGGAAGGGATCGATCTGGTCATTACCCATTTGTCCCCATGCTGCACGAATCTTGAAATAATTAACAGCGCGGATGCTTTGTTTCCAGAAGTTCTCATTAGACAATACCCAACCGGCAGAAGCTCCGGGGAAGGCGCCCATTCTACGTCCGGCAGGAAAATTCTGCGAGCCGTCGTAACGCAGGTTGAAGTCGAACAGGTACGTTTCTTTAAAATTATACGATATACGCCCGAAGTAATTACGACGATAAAATTCTGCGGCGGTACCGTTGTTATTTTTTTCTTTATCACCACCGAGATTAAGCAGGTCCAGTTTATCACTGATATAATACTTGCGGAAGGCGCCGAATGTATCTGCTCTCATCGATGCCTGTTCAAAGGCTACAAAGGTGCTGAGGTTGTGTTTACCAAAAGAACGTACATAATTCAGTTTCACGTTATACGTGAGCTGTTGTACTGAGTTAAAGTTCTGTGTAAACTCAGGTGCGCTAACGCCCCTGGAACCCGGATTCAGTTTATGGCTGGGATCATTCACATCTGCCAGTGTGTATAATGTCCAGGGCTTGATAAATGATTTATAGACATCAAAATTCTGGTCATAGGCAAAGCTTCCATCTACCGACAAACCAGTTACCCATGGTATGTTTACAATAGCCGCTACATCAGTATTGATCACATAGTTTTTATCATTCGTATATCCAATAGCGTTAGTACCCGTTACCACCGGGTTATCTCCGTATTCGATATCCGGACCGGGTAATCCATTGGGCCAGATCGCATTTTCTGTAGGACGGCCGCGCATCAGGGATCTGAAGATAGATCCTGCGCTACGTGGCGGATAGTTACGGTTTTCAAGGCGTCCTGCGAGGTTAAACTTCAGTTTGATATTGTCGTTCACATTTGCATCGAGGTTAGCCCGCACGCTTTGTTGCTTGTATTTATTGGCGCTGCTTTTATAGATCCCGTCCTGGAAGAGGGTACCAATAGATACATAATAGAGCATTTTTTCATTACCACCGCTGAGTGATAAGTCGTGCCTGTTTTGCAGGGAGATTTTCTTTATGGCGGCATCGTACCAGTCGGTATTGGGGTAGAGCCATGGATCGGAGCCATCTCCGAATTTCTTGATTTCTTCCGGCGTGTATTTAGCCGGTTGTCCACCGTATGCATTGATCTCATTCACTACCTGGGCATAGGTTTGCGCGTCTGCCATTTTGGGTAAACGGGTAGGTGTTACAAACGACTGGTTAAAGCCGTACGTCACAGTGGGCTTACCTATTTTACCTCTTTTTGTGTTGATGAGAATAACACCGTTGGCCGCGCGGGAACCGTAGATGGCCGCAGCGGCATCTTTCAATACGGAAACGCTTTCGATGTCGTTACCATTGATACGTTCAAAGCCAACGCGGGGGAAACCATCGATAACAACCAGTGGATTATTGTTGCCCAATGTACTCCGGCCACGAACAAAAATTCGGGAGTTATCATTTCCGGGTTCACCGCTGTTGTTGATGGCAATCACCCCGGGGACACGCCCTACCAGGGCATTTGAAACGTTTACGTTGGGAGATTGCTGTAGTTCGGCGCCTTTTACGGAAGAAACCGCGCCGGTTTTTGTGACTTTCTTCTGTGTACCATAACCTACTACCACATATTCATCCAGCACTTTCTGGCTTTCGCCCATTGTTAGATTAAGACTGGTTTTTCCCTCCAGCTTCACTTCCTGGCTATCGAAGCCGATGTACTGGAATATCAGTACGGCATCTTTCTTTACATCTGTGAGAACATAATTGCCGCTGGCATCTGTGGCAGCGCCTTTCGGAGTATCTTTAACGCGTACAGTTACGCCGGGTAACGGATTGCCGTTGGCATCTTTTACTTTACCCTTAACAGTAATATTATTTTGTTGCCAAATGCCGGGCATGGGGGCGCTGGCAGAAGCAAAGTTCGTGTTGGTTGCAAACAGACATAGCAATAGCAATGCCTTTGCATAACGTGGGTTCATGCTACAAGTGATTTTGGTTTATTAATATAGTTTCGGCTAGACTAGATTTTCATGTTCTTAGTTTAGAATTTAAAGCAACAGGTTACAACCAATGCCAGTACGCGTGAGCTGGTCATTGATACTTTGTGTTTATTGATTCGATGTTAGATTTGATTAGCTTTTTTCTTGTTCTTATTTTGTTAACACACAAGGCCACAGATACGATTAAGCTATCAGCAATAGTTGTGATTTAGTTTTTCAGTTTTCAGGAATTTTTACATAACGTCTAACGGGTATTCAATGAATGTAAGTTATCTACAAAACAGTTAATTATTTTCTAAAAATAAATGTACCATTTACAATTATTTTCAAATTTTCTATCGCAAACGGCAATAATTGTCATTTTTACTTTTTTGGGTAATAAAGAAGCGAAGGGAAAATAAGGTATGCATAGTCGTATGGCCATAACAGTGGTCCCCAGGGAGTTGCTCTTGTCTAAAGTCTTCATTAGCAAGATATAGTAACGAAAAAGGGCTGATCAACTGTATGTTGATCAGCCCTTTCGTATGATATCTGTTTATTTACTTCGCGTGACGTTTAGCAAACTCCGCTTTTGCTTCTTCCAGGTATTTCACGAACGCATCTACGTTCTCCTTCGGATCATAGCCATAACCTTTATTCACCAGTGCTTTGCCTTCCAGGTCAACCGGAATATAATAAGGCTGGGAATTACGGTTAAAATGAGTGATCTCAATATCCTGGTTCAGGTTACCGATATTCTTTACTTTTTCACCGGTAGTTTTAGACACATATTGTGCGGTGTCTGCCAGCAGTGTTTTCTCATCGGTATAAAGAGACGCCACGATAAAATCATTACGCAGGATCTTCATTACTTCCGGAGCAGATAACACTGATTTTTCAAACTTACGGCAGTTAACGCAGGTATGTCCTGTGAAATCGAGCATGAGTGGTTTCTTTGCTTCTTTAGCTGCAGCCAGTGCTTCTTCATAATCAAAGAAAACGTTCTCCACACCCGGGATTTCCGAATGCAGGATATCCACCAGCTTCTTGGGCTTTATGGTATTGGCATTGCCGGCACCATTACCAGCATTACCACCGCCGCCGCCACTTTCCAGTGAAGCCTGGATATTGATCAGTGATTTATTCAGGTTAAAGTCCTGGGAACCTTCGTGTGGCAGGAATCCGCTGATTCCTTTCAACGGCGCGCCCCACATACCAGGCACCATGTACACCACAAAAGTGAATGTAGCAATGGCAAAACAGAGCCTTGTTACGGTTAAGAAAGGTACATCACTGTCGTGGCTCAACTTCAGCTTACCTATCAGGTACAGCGTGAGTAAAGCAAAGATGGCGATCCAGAGTGCCAGGAAGATCTCTCTGTCCAGCAGGTTCCAGTGATAAGCCATATCCACATTGGAGAGGAATTTCAGCGCCAGCGCCAGTTCCAGGAAACCGAGGGTTACCTTCACTGCGTTGAGCCAGCCACCGGATTTACCGATCTTATTCAGCAAACTTGGGAACAAGGCAAATAAGGAGAATGGTATAGCCAGTGCCAGCGAGAAACCAAACATACCTACCAGCGGTCCGGAGTTACCTCCTTTGGCCGCCAGTACCAGCAGGTTACCCAAAATAGGACCAGTGCAGGAGAAAGACACAATAGCCAGTGTAAGCGCCATAAAGAAGATCCCCACCATGCTGCCCATGCCGGCTTTGGAATCAGATACATTCGCCCAGGAGCTGGGTAAGCTGATTTCAAAGGCTCCCAGGAAGGAGAACCCGAACAACAGGAAGATGATAAAGAAGATCATATTGGCGATACCATTGCTGGCCAGCGAATTCAATGCACTCGCACCAAATACTTTAGTAATGATGAAACCCAGCAAGGTATAGATCACAATGATAGACAAGGAATACATAAACGCATTCTTGATACCTTGTGCCCTGGTCTGGCTACGCTTGGTAAAGAAGCTCACGGTAATAGGAATCATGGAGAACACGCAGGGTGTAATCAATGCAATGAAACCACCACCAAAGCTGGCGATGAAGATCCACCATAACGACTTGTTAGAGGCGTCATCATCTGCTACATCATTCTTTACATCAGCGCCTGGCGCAGGAGCTGCGGCTTCAGTTTTCGCTGTTTCGGCAGGCACCGGGTCTCCGATAGTAACACTGAAAGTAGTTTCTTCAGGAACCGCGTCTTCACCTTTCAGCACCATGTAAGTAATGGTACCCTTCAGTTTCTCAACAGGTCCGGTTACTTTTACATCAGCCAGTAATTCTACTTCGTTCTTAAAGTACTTAATCTCCAGGTTATCGAATAAAGGCTCCTTACGATTTTCCAGTTTACCATTTTCCTGGATACCGGTAATCGTTGCTTTAACGGTACTGTCGAGTGCTACCCTTGTATTAGGATCATCATTTCCCATGGTAGTGGAAAAGATCAACCAGTTTTTTGCTATCGTACCCTTCAGGTGCAGTACATATTCCTGCTCACTTTTTTTGTCAGCTGAAAACTCCCATTTCACATGGTTAGGGCCGGCGTCCTGCGCGGTTGCTTTCAATGCAAACAGGGCAAAGACGGGTATTAAAAATGAAAGCAAATGCTTCATATAGTCAATAGGCTTTAAATAATATAAATCTGAGAAAACAAGAAACGAGTTCCTTTTGAGGAACTCGTTTTGCGAGTATTGTTATCAGTTACCGGATTCAATTTATTTTCCTCCAACACTTACTGCAAATTCCACTTCTTTAGGAGGCAAACACTGGTGATCATCGCACACCATGTATTCTACGCTACCTTTCACTTTTGTAGCAGCTTTACCTTTTACGGTTACTTTCTGCACAAAATTTACGGTGTTCTCGTAGTATTTCAGTTCTGAGTTGAAGTTCTTGTCGAATGACTTATGCAGTTTACCTACTTCTTCCACTTTGCCGGTAGTTACCGCGAGTGGATTTTTGGTGAATTTGAAGGCAGTTGGTACCGGGCCTTCTCCAGCTTCCTGTGCGTATACATGCCAGCCTGCATCAATAGTAGCAGTAGCGTGTACTTCGTAGGTAGTGGCATTCACTTTCTTAGCGGTAAAGCTCCATTTTACCGGATTCTCTATCTGCGCACTTGCCAGAATGGGCAAGGCGAATAAAGCCAGTGCTGTTAATAATTTTTTCATGCTTTTCTTTTTAATTGGTTGGTTGATTTAATCTATTAATTGTTATTGATCAGACTTTGTAAAATCAGCTGACCATCAGTATTACCCAAAGCGAGGCTGGTAGCTCTTTCTGGGTGAGGCATCATACCAAAAACATTTCTTGCTTTGTTACAGATGCCTGCTATGTTACGGATGGCGCCGTTATGGTTAGCAGTTTCAATAATGTTGCCAAATTCATCGCAGTAGCGGAATAATACCTGGTTGTTCTTAAACAGTTCATCCAGGGTAGCATCGTCTGCATAGTAACGGCCTTCTCCATGAGCAATAGGAATCATCAGCGGTCTGCCGGCTACATCTTTTGTCAGGGAAGCAGTGGTATTTTCACTTTTCAGGTATACGTTTTTGCAGATGAACTGCTGATGCTGGTTCTGTAATAATACGCCTGGCAGCAGTCCTGCTTCGCATAATACCTGGAAACCATTACAAACACCAATTACACGGCCACCTTTGTTGGCAAATTCAATCACACTCTGCATCATTGGACTAAACTTCGCAATAGCACCGCAGCGCAGGTAATCACCAAAAGAAAAACCACCCGGTAATACGATACAGTCTTCTGTGCTGAATGCGCTCAGGTCTTTATCCTTATGCCACAGTTCTATAACTTCCTGTCCCAGGTCGTTACGCAGGGAATCAATCATATCATGATCACAATTAGAACCGGGAAAGGTGACAACGCCAAATTTCATCTGAAAATGTTTTGTGTTTATGTGTAAATAATGCTTTAAAAACGTTTTTTTAGTCCCGCTTCTGTCACCATTTTTTACTGGTAACAAAGCTACTGGGAAAGGACAAAATTACTTCGCCGTTCGCAATTTTCCATTGCCGTTTGTCCTGATTTAACAAATTACTGGTAATCAGCCCCTTGAAATGAGGAAATCAGCTGAAATATTGCATAACAATTACATATGCCAGCGTAATGAAGTGGATAATATTGGCAAATGTATCGTTGGTAACCGACCAGAATACGTTACCGGCAAACATAGATACCGGCAAAACGGCCAGTACCCAATAGGCGGCCGTAAAGTGTACATTGAAGAAAGGTACCAGCGTGGCTACCACTACATATATTACTAAAGCCGCCCATATCTTGCGGCCCTGTATGAGCATTTTCTTGAGCGGACGCTGCAACAACAGCCATCCTATTACAAAAAACAGTAAAGTAGCTACCATCGCTCCCCACACCTTATAATCATGGATCATTGGCAGCGAAAAGCCGATATTCGGAATCTTCCGCAGCAAGGTCATCTGCCCCGTCAGGAACAGGTAGGTGCCCATCAGGTACAAGGGACAGATCAGTCCCAGCAGGGCAATGATCCACTCCGCCAGGCGGAAAGCACGCATAATGAGCATACTCGCCAGCAGCAATACACAAAAGATCACAGAAGGGAAGTAGAACAATCCACTGACCCCCAAAGCAAAACCTATATTAAATACCACATCCCGGGCGGATGTGCGTGTATACAACTCCGTTATACTGGTGAATACCCATAACATAATCAGGTTTACAATCAATGCCGGCGAAAACACGTTCCAGCTCTGCAGCATCGATGTAAACAGCAGGTAACACATGGCCGGCAAATAAGTAGGCCGGGGAAACAACCGGTGATGATTAATAATGCGTGTAAACAGCAAAGATTGCAGGAATAACAGCAAAACGGCCAGCGACGAGTATATCAGCGGGCTGTTTCCGGTAAAACGCTGCATCCAGGTGACCAGCAGGTGGTACAATAGCCCTTCTGAACCATCTGCCATAAAGGTAGACGGATGGAGCAGATAGTAAAACTTAACGAGCAGCGTGTATATCAGTAGCAGCAATACCGTTAAAGGATTGCCTGATCGGAAAAATCTTATCACAATACAAAGGTGTGATTAAAAGTCAATTTTAGCAAAGCAAATATAATTCCTGTAGATACATGGTATCACCACCGTACGGCCACTGATCTGTTTGCCGTACCTAGGCATCCAGGTGAAACCCTTATCCAGGTTGCGCAGCGTAGGCATGCGGTTTACTTTACCTCCCGGGGCCAGACTTACATCTGTTAACATATAGTTTCTTCTGTCCAGTTCATTATACAGAAAACGTAATTCGCTACCTACGTTTACCATCAGGTAAGACAGGTACAGATCGGCGTTATCATCAAACTGGCTCTTGTGTACGAAGTTGTTCCATTGCATGTTGCCTTCGTCATCGAAAGACAATACCGCTACGTTATCGTAGTGATAACGGAGTCCCTGCGAATTGTTCCAGTAATACGGGTTGTAATACATGGAAGAGTAAGGGGAATAGTAGTAAGGCGCGTACATACCGCTATACGGGCTGCCATACATGTAATTCCAGCGGTTCCAGGGCTGGTAGCGGGAAGAAGTGGAAAACGATTCT
Source organism: Chitinophaga arvensicola (assembly GCF_900110835.1). GTDB lineage: Bacteria > Bacteroidota > Bacteroidia > Chitinophagales > Chitinophagaceae > Chitinophaga > Chitinophaga arvensicola. Next base: position 1,833,615 of record NZ_FOJG01000001.1, on the reverse strand, counting down.
GCCGTGAGCAGGAACCCGCCGTTGGCGGTGTTAATGATTTTGCGGATAAAGTAATCATTGAAAGCCGCATTGGTGCTTGATTCCCCACGTGCATTGGCTTTCAGATCGTCCGGAAATACCTGCGACTTCTCATATAACGTCTTGTAATTACCATAATCGTACTTGTAGAGATATAAGCCTTCTACATTGCCTCTTTTCTGCTTATAGTAAAACGCGGTTACCAGCGCGGTCTGCTTATTATTATCAAGCTTCATCTTTACTTCATCCAGCAACTGGGCTTTAAACGCCATCTGCGACGTTTCAAAACTGTCTACCAGCGAACGTTTTACCACCAGGCTGCCGCTGATCACGTAATCCCGGTTAGACGTGCGTTCCAGTTTATTGAAGATAAAGTCGCCTGTATTGGTGAGGTTAAAATTGCTGAGGAACTGCTTCTTCTGCATCGGCATAGACAAACGGCTGTTGTTTACCAGGGCCATTGCGCTGTCGTACAGGAAGGTATAAAACACATTGTTGTTCTCGTTGTCCTGGTTGATCTTATACACCATGATGCGGTTCTTATCTTCCGATACCTCTACAGAATATACCTTATTCTCCTTTGAATAAATACCGATACGGGTAGAATCGATCAGGATAGGCGCCTCAGAAAACTTCGCATCCGGCGACATGGTGGCGCAAAAGCTGAATACCGCATCTTTACGCTGAAACTGGTAGATCATCAGCACTTTATCGGGATAAGCCACAAAGTCCATGCTGATCACCTTACGTGGCAGAAAGTCCAGTTTTACCCTTTCTTTCAGCTGCATGGTATTGTCATATACCGATACCACATAATCACCGCGATCTGTCTTGTATACCAGTATATTGCCTGCTACTTTGCCAATAATTTCAAACTCGGTGCTTTTATAATCATCCTTCTCCGGTTCGGAATAGGTTATTTTCTGCGCCATTGCTGCTGTGCTGGCGAAAAGCAGCAACAATAATAAGGGTAAGCGGTATAGCGTATGCATGCGGTAATATAGATTTCAGATATTGTATGATGATAATGCAGATGGCACAATTATAGGTGCCATTTTCAAACTTACATTAAAATTCAGAAATTAAGTTGTCAATTTAACGCCGGTAAGTTCTGCTTTTACATAAATTCCAAAAGGCCCGATTTATTGTGTATTTTTATTAAATTATTTTAAAAAAGCAGCTATTACTGAATGGAAACCGTTATTATAACCGGTGGAACAGGACTCATAGGGACGGCATTATCCCGGCTGCTGCTGGAGCGCGGCTATAAGGTCATTATTCTCAGCAGACGCCCCGATAAAGGCGCTAACAACGCAGTAACTTATGCCCACTGGAATGTGGACGCCCAAACCATAGATAAAGAAGCCATTCAACAGGCAGATTATATTATACACCTGGCAGGCGCCAATGTAGGCGAAAAACGCTGGACAGAAGCGCGTAAACAGGAAATCATCGACAGCCGTACAAAAAGCAGTGAACTGTTGTTCACCGCACTCCGGGACTTTCCCAACAAGGTGAAAAAAGTGATCAGTGCATCGGCAACAGGCTACTATGGCGACTATACCGACCATGTCTTTACTGAAACCGATCCGCCGGCTACCGACTACCTCGCCACTACTACCCTGGCCTGGGAACAAAGCATCTCCAAAGTAACTACACTCGGCAAAAAGCTGGTGATCTTCCGTACTGGTATTGTACTGGGCCGTGAAGGCGGCGCGTTAAAGGAATTCTACAAACCATTGCGGTTCGGATTCGCCACCGTACTGGGTTCCGGCGAGCAGTTCGTTCCCTGGATACATATTCATGATATTGTTCGTTTATACTTCAACGCTATTGTCAACGACAAACTGGAAGGCACCTACAATGCCGTAAGCCCCAACCCGGTTACCAATAAGGAGTTAATCCTCAGCATGGCGCGTATTGTAAAAGGACGCAGTTTTATGACCACCTATGTGCCTTCTTTTGCCCTTAAACTGGCACTGGGAGAAATGAGTGTGGAAGTATTAAAAAGTGTGAAGGCCTCCTCTGCTAAAATACAGCAAACCGGTTTCCAGTTTTCTTATCCTACCATCAACGAGGCAATGGAGCAGTTGTTCAGCCAGTAATGGTTTTTTCCATGGCAGCTGCTTTCAGTAAACATTCTTCCCATTCCTTTTCGGGATCACTGTAAAAAGTGATCGCTGAACCGGTCTGGAAGGAAAGGTATTTGTTGTTGGCATTGTACAACACGCTGCGGATCACCACATTAAAATCGAAATCACCTGCCGGCGTAATATAACCTATGGCTCCGGAGTAAAGTCCCCGGCGGGTTTGCTCATACTGTTCAATCAGCTGCATCACCCTTATCTTCGGCGCCCCCGTCATGGATCCCATCGGGAAAGCCGTGCGTAATACTGCTGTAAAAGGTGTTTGCGGAGATAACTGTGCGGAGATGGTGGAAATCATGTGATGCACATGCGCAAAGGAATAGATCCCAAACAGTTCCGTTACTTCTACTGTACCCTGTAAGGCAGTGTGAGAGAGGTCGTTCCGCACCAGGTCTACTACCATCACGTTTTCCGCCCTTTCTTTGGCACTACCCAGCAGTTCCTGCTGCAGCCGGCGGTCTTTCGCCGGATCAGCATCTTTGCGGCTGGTGCCTTTGATGGGTTGGGAAATCACGGTATTGCCCTGTTTCTGCATAAAGCGCTCCGGGCTGGAACTGGCCAGGTAACGGTGCCCCAACCGGTAATAGGCGGCAAAGGGAGAAGGCGACAACGCATTGAGCTGTGCAAACAACGCTGGCGGATCAATCGTCACATTTTCCAGGAAGTTATCCCGGCAGAAATTGACTTCATAGCAATCGCCCTGCAAAATATGCTGCTGCAATGCTTTTACTGCGGCTATATAGCGGTGATGGTCCAAACGGCTTTGCAGGGGTGGCAGTGGAGAGTTCACTACATAGCGGTACCCGGTTGGGATAACAGCGGGCTGCTCACCGCCGGAAGTCACGTATACGGGCATACGTAAAACAGCCTCGTATATCGCAGTAGCCTCGGCTAAGGTGAAAGACACGCCACCAATATGTACCTGTTCCTTTTCCAGCTGCATCAGCACACGTGGTACAAAGAAGCACAGATCGGGAAAGCCGATGCCATCGGCATGTTGGGACTCCAGGCCCGGTACGGTCTCGTTTTTGAGATCATAAGCCAGGTGACCAAAGAGCCAATCGGCATGTGTGTGATGGAACTCCTGTAAAGCGGAAAAGGCATTACCGGCGTTTACTTCGAGGGTATGCGAGGCGTCTGCTGCGAGAACAGCCTCAAACTGGTGCCAGGGAGAATCGTAATTATTATTGTCTAAAAAACAACAAATGTTGAACTGGTTTCCCCAATCCAACATTTGTTGCTTAAATATTTTCTGATTATCAACCGGAAAAGTGTGGAATATCCTGATAACAATCGTGTTTAGTGCTTAAAAATCATCATCATCATCATCAAAACGATCGTTGAACAGATCCATATCTTTGAATTCATCATCGATGCCCAGGTCGTCATCGTCATCGGCTTTCTTGCTGCCAGTGCTGGGACGGCCGCGTTTACCTTTTGACTTAGGCATGTCAAATTCTTCAAAATCAGGGTCGTAATCATCATCTTCTCCCTTTTCCCACGCATCATCTACATCGTCATCTCCATCCTCACCATCTTCATCATCCTCGTCGTCGTCTTTACGCTTGGATTTTGAAGCGGGCTTATCTGATTTCTTTGAGGCAGATTTGGAAGGTTTCACATCTTCATCATCTTCCTCCTCATCATCATCATCCACCTCTTTCTTAGGCTTGGCCGCAGCTTTTGGAGCTTCTTTTGCAGTCTTAGGAGAAGTAGTTTTTTTGGTCTCTTTCTCTTTATCAGATTTTGATTTCATAATAGGTTACCTTATTTCTTTGCCGTAAAGTTTTAATAGTTTTTTTTATTCGCCAAATTTTTTTTGCTGTTTTTTTTCCTTACTTTTTTGCTTCTACTTTTCAAGGATCTGATCGCGTCCAGGTCCGTTGGAAACGTATTTCACAGGAACGCCCAGATAACTATCCACTGCATCAACAAACGCTTTCATCTCTGCTGGTAACTCGTTGAACTGCTGAGAAGTAGAAGTTTTGTCGCTCCATCCTTTAAATGTTTCCCACACTGGTTTAATGTCCAGACCGGTTAACTGGAAAGGCAATTGCTTTGTTTGCTTTCCGTCAATTTCGTAAGCGGTGCAGGCCAGTACCTCATCAAATTCATCCAGTACATCGCTTTTTGTCATCACCAGTTGAGTAACGCCGCTCAGCATGCAGGTATAGTTCAGTGCTACCAGGTCAATCCAGCCACAACGGCGTGGACGGCCGGTTACAGCACCAAATTCGTGACCTGCTTTACGCAGCAGCTCACCGGTAGCATCATGCAGTTCAGTAGGGAAAGGTCCGCTACCAACACGGGTGCAATAAGCTTTGGTAACACCGATTACTTCCTTGATCCACTGCGGAGCAATACCCAAACCGGTACATACGCCAGCAGAAATCGTGTTGGAAGAAGTAACGAAAGGATAAGTACCGAAATCCACATCCAGCATACTTCCCTGGGCGCCTTCGGCCAATACTTTCTTACCGGCTTTCAGTTTCTCGTTCAGGAAATATTCGCCACTTACCACATTCATTTTCTGCAGGAAAGGAATCGCTTCGAAGAACTCAGCTTCCCAGTTGGCAATATCTTCTGAAAATTCATTTATATCGTACTGAGACAACAACTGCAGGTGTTTCTGCTTCAGTTTCTCATACAGTGCTTTAAAATCTTTGGAGATCACATCACCTACGCGTAAACCATTTCTGCCGGTTTTGTCCATGTAGGCAGGACCTATACCCTTTAACGTAGAACCGATCTTATCATTGCCTTTGGCTATTTCGGAGGCTTTATCCAGCGCTCTGTGCGTAGGAACAATGATATGGGTTTTTTCCGCAATAAACAGATTTTTTGTCAGATCCACACCCAGCGCTGAAATATCTTCGCTTTCTTTTTTGAAAGCCACTGGATCCAGCACTACGCCATTACCGATAAGGTTGATGGTTTTATCGTGGAATACACCGGAGGGGATAGTACGTAATACTACTTTCTGTCCGTTTACATATAACGTGTGACCTGCGTTCGGTCCACCCTGAAAACGGGCAATCACGTCGTACCTGCCGGCGAAATAGTCCACAATCTTACCCTTGCCTTCGTCGCCCCATTGCAGGCCTAACAAAACGTCTACCATAATGATTTAATTAAATATCGGAGGTTGTTGCTTTAAAAGAAGTCGCAAAATTAAGGCGAATATTAACAAATACAAATTTTGATGGCTTTTAGCTTTTACCCAACAGCCATTCACAAATGCAGCGGAGATGAATATGACCTCGTCCCCGCCGCATTTATCAGTATAGAAAAAACCAATGACAGATCACCGGTATCAGGATTCTTCCAGCCGCTGGATAGATTGAATTCCATCCAGCTTTTTAAGCCTTTCTACCAGCTCGTCCAGTTCTTCCTTATCGTGTACATAAACTTTGATCAGCCCCTCAAATAAGCCCTCTTTCGACTCAATGCTGAGGGCGGAGATATTAATCTTTAATTCACCGGAAATAATATTGGTGATCTTATGAATCACACCCACATCATCCATTCCAATGATGCGTAAACCGGTCAGGAAGGAAATTTCACGGTTTTTCACCCACTTGGTCTTTACCACACGGTGCCCGTAATTGGCCAGTAACTGCGCTGCGTTTGGACAGTTGGTTCGATGTATCTTCAATCCTTCACTGGCTGTAATAAAGCCAAATACGTCGTCTCCCGGGATCGGGCGGCAACAGTTTGCCAGCTTATAGGCAATCTTATCAGAACTTTCTCCGAAAATAATCAGCTCCGCATCCTTTTTGGAAGGCAGTTGATGCTTCACATGCTCTTCCGACACGTGTTCCGGCACTTTCACCGGTTTAGGCGGTTCCAGCTTATCACCCAGTACAGAAAACTGTTTCAGCTCTTTCAGGTCTATATTTTTCACCGCTACCTGGTAATACAGGTCCAGCGGGGAGGGCTGTTTATAGAATTGTACCAGCTCATTGATATTATGCTGGCTGAAAGAAATATTCATGTGAGATAACTTCCGTTCCAGCGCTGCCTTTCCGTCCATGGCCACTTTCCGCTTTTCTTCCTTCAGCGCATCCTTGATCTTGGATTTTGCTTTGGCTGTCAGCACAAAATTGAGCCAGTCTTCCGAAGGCTTCTGCTTATTGGAAGTAATAATCTCTACCTGGTCCCCGCTGCGCAGCTTATGGCTCAGTGGCACCAGTTTATAATTCACCTTGGCGCCGATACACTTATTTCCCACCGCACTATGGATGGAATAAGCGAAATCGAGTGCCGTGGAGTTTACCGGTAATATCTTCAGATCCCCTTTGGGGGTATACACATAGATTTCTTCCGTAAACAGGTTGCTCTTAAAATCAGCCAGGAAGTCGAGCGTATTGGAATCCGGGTTGCTAAGGATTTCCCGGATCTGGGTAAACCATTGATCAAATTTGGATTCCTGCTGCGCCGAAGCGCCACTGCCTTCCTTATACCGCCAGTGCGCCGCTACCCCTTTTTCCGCATAGTCGTTCATGCGTTTGGAGCGGATCTGCACCTCTACCCATTTTCCGCTGGGCCCCATCACGGTAACGTGTAACGCCTCATATCCATTGGATTTGGGGTTACTGAGCCAGTCGCGGGTCCTTTCCGGGCTGGGATGGTAAAAGTCGGTGATAATGGAATATACCTTCCAGCAATCCGCTTTTTCCTTGTCTATCGCAGAATCCAGGATAATACGGATGGCGAAAAGATCGTATACTTCTTCAAAGGCTACGCCTTTGGTTTTGATCTTGTTATGGATCGAATGGATCGATTTAGGGCGGCCATAGATCTCGAATTCAAACCCTTCTTCCTGGAGAACCTCCTTGATAGGTTTGATAAATTCGTTGATATAGCGGGTCCGCTCACGTTTCGTTTCCTTGAGCCGTTTGGCAATTTCCCGGTAGGTTTGCTGCTCGGTATATTTCATGGCCAGGTCTTCCATTTCGGACTTGATATTGTACAAGCCGAGACGGTGGGCCAGGGGCGCATAAATAAATACGGTTTCAGAAGCAATTTTCAACTGTTTTTCCCGGCTCATGCTATCCAGGGTGCGCATATTGTGCAACCTGTCTGCCAGCTTGATCAGGATTACCCGGGGATCATCTGCCAGGGTCAGTAATATTTTCTTGAAGTTTTCTGCCTGTGCCGTGCTGGTACTGGAGTCTATTACGGTAGATATTTTTGTGAGACCGTCCACAATATGAGCGATCTCATTCCCGAATTCACGGGACACATCTTCCAGCGTCACCTCGGTATCTTCCACGGTATCGTGCAATAAGGCACAGATGGCGGAACGCACACCCAGGCCTATTTCTTCCACACAGATCTGCGATACAGCCAGCGGATGCAATATATAAGGCTCACCGGATTTACGCCGCATTTCCTTGTGTGCATCTGCTGCCATTTCAAAAGCAGTACGTACCAGCTCCCTGTCGCCTTTTTTCAAACGGGGTTTCAACGCCCTTAATAAAGCACGGTAATGCCGAACGATTTCCTTCTTTTCCTGCTCTTCGTCTAAATTATATTTTTGTACAACCACTGTTTCCATTGCAATAAAGTTACGATTTAATATAATCTGAAAGAAAAGCAGGTATAAAAAGCAGTGTTTGACGCAAAACAGCCACCCTTTCCTGGTATAATACCGGGAAAGGGCGGACAGGTTGATTATTCAGCAGGGGTATTCAGTAAAATCAGTACAAAGGCACTGTAATCTTGATCGGTGTGAGGTTTTCCGGCACATTCAGCCGCAGCCCCACATTGTATACCGTTTCCAGCTCTATGGTCGGCAACAGTTTCAGGATTCTGCGGATACGGCCAATAAACACATCCATACTACGACTTGCATAAAAATCCTCTTTCCCCCAGACCCGCAGCAGCACCTCATCTTTCTGCACAATAATATTGGGCCGGCTGAGGAAATAACGCAGCATCTTCGCCTCTATAGGAGAAATCTTCCCCTTGGCCTGCTTCGTGCCCGTTTCATAGATCTTCAGCTTCCGGTAATGGAAGGTGTAAGGCCCCACTGTATGCCCCACCAGCAACTCCGTGCGGTTGGGCCGGGTCCATTTCAGGATCACCTTCATCCGCTTCACCAGCTCTTCAAAACTAAACGGCTTTACCAGGTAACCATCGCCTCCCAGCTGAAAACCACTGATACGGTCTTCATCTTTCGTTTTTTCCGCAGACAGGAAAAATATGGGTGTCAGCATGGTAGCATTCCGGATTTCTTTTGCCAGTTCAAATCCGTTCATCTTCGGAAGAACAATGTCGATAAGGCAGATATCGTATTTGGTTCTCGAGTAAAGGTTCCAGGCATCCACGCCGTCAAAACAATGCTCTACATTGTAGCCGGCCTGCTCCAGGTGCTGCTTAACGATACCACCGAATGCTTTATCATCTTCAACAAGCAAGACTTTTGGGTTTCTGTTCATATAGCTACCATTTGTGATCAGTTCGACTATAAAACAAGAAAGAGAGGAACGCGGGTAAGCGTCCCTCTCTTTTTTTTATTTATCAACACTAATTCACATTAATTCACATCACAATCACAGCTTTTCCACAATGGGTATTTTAATGGCTACTGCATGTTGAAACCCTTTGCTACGCAGCGCTGCAGGAATCTGTACTTCCACACCGGCGGCTGTAGTTTTCCACACCAGCTTATTATTCGCCCCCAACAGGGTTAAACGGGCCCCTTTGGCAGGTGTTAACCCCTTAAAGGTAATCACCGCCGGCAACTGCTCCTGCTCATCCAGTAAATAGATCGCATATACACTGCCATCCTGCTTGCGGGTAAAGCAAACTTTGCCATCCTTGTAAGGTGCCACTGCACGGGTACCGTAAATAGCGTCCCCATTAATATGGATCCACTCGCCAATATGCTTCATGGTGGTATAGGCATCATTGTGCAGCTCTCCATCCGGACCAGGAGCCACATTCAACAGGTAGTTCCCACCCTTGGCCACAATGTCCACCAGGTTATGAATCAGCACATTCACGGTTTTGTACTTGTCGTCCGGCACATAAGACCAGGAACTGCCCATGGTCATACAGGTTTCCCACGGATAGCTCAGCGGCTTGTCAGGGATCTGCTGTTCCGGCGTACGGTAGTTTTCATACGGTCCATGTACACTACGGTCTACCACTATCAGTCCGGGCTGGTGACTACGGGCCATGGTGGCAATTTTGCCCATGTCAATGTCCTGATCCTGCGGCGCCGTCTGACTCCAGGAAAGCGATTCCTTGGTCTGCTGCTTCAATGGACGCACCCAGCCTCCATCGAGCCACAGAATATCCAGCTTGCCGTAACCTGTCATCAGCTCTTCAATCTGGTTATAGGTATACTGCTTGAACTGGTTCCATCTTTCCGGGTATTTCTTCAGATCGTAATTCGGGTTGCGATCCTTTGGCGGGAAATAATTCCACCAATAGTATTCAGTATGCCAATCGGGTTTTGAAAAGTAGGCACCGGCATGAATCCCTTCCTGGCGGAAAGCCTGGAACACTTCTTTCGCAAGATTGGCGCGCGGGTTCTTACTGAAAGCCCCGTCTGCCGCCGTAATTTTATAATCAGTCTGTTTGGTATCAAACATACAGAAGCCATCATGGTGCTTGGTAGTAAATACCAGGTACTTCATCCCTGCATCCTTTGCTGCTTTGGCCCATTTCTCCGGGTTAAAGTGTACAGGATTAAAGGATTTCCCCAATGCCTCATATTTCTTCAGATAATCGTAATAAGGTACTCCTGCAGGCTTGCGTTGTGTCCAGCCTTCATCTTCCGGGCAGATGCTCCAGGATTCCACCACTCCCCATTGGGAATAAGGCCCCCAGTGCATGATCATGCCGAATTTCCAATCCTGCCATTCGTCGAGTTTCTTTACCACCGCCGGATCTGTTTCCGGTACATATGGCGGCTCTTCGCTCTGTGCCTGGATGCCGTTAAAGCCCAGCAGTGCAAATCCCAATAAGATCAGGTACTTTTTTTTCATTGTCAGTTTTTATAAGAAGATACTAATGTGGTTACTTTCAAAGCCTGTTGAATCAACTCCGGCAACTGACCGGTCTGCAAGCGGATGGTCCTGGTTTCTCCCGGTAATAAGTCGAAATAATTATCCTCAAAATGATCGGAGGCATTCGCATTGTCCAGTGACAGGTAAACATTCCTGGCCAGTTTATCCGTTTTTACCCGGATATACACCACGCCTTTATCTTTCGGTGCTTTGCTGGTTACGATGTCCAGGTGCGGCACTTCCAGGTTCATGTCCTTCGCAGCAGCAAAGTAAAAGATATTCCGCTCCATATCCTTATTGTCTATTCGCAGTTGTGAATAGAATATTACCCTTGATGCACTACTCCCCTGCAAAATGGCAGCGGTATCGATACTATGTAGTTTTTTGCTGGTATTGCCTTCCAGGGAAATATCCTTTATTTCCTTCTCCCAGATCAGCTTCCCGCTGATATCCATCGCCTTCATCACCAGGTCGGCCTTTCCTTTATATTCATCCGTTACCACATAGGTAGATAACTGTCCCTGCTCCATCACATTAGATACCAGGCGCGGACTAAACGCATCTTTTACATAATACTGCAACGCTTTCCAACGGCCATCATAATCACGGCCTGACCACGATGCACCCGGCCAGCAATCATTCAGCTGCCAGTACAACGTTCCCATACAATACGGCATGCCCCTCCGATGCGCTTCTATCGCTACTTTCATACCTTCCGCCTGTAACACCTGGCTCAGGTACACAAAAGAGGGAAAATCTTTTGGCTCACGATAGTAATGCAGCATATACGTTTTAATGGCGGTATTTCCTTTCGCCGGACTTTTCTGATGCGCCTGCATCACGTTGGAAAAAATATCATAATCGGCCCTGGTAGCAAATGTGCGGATCGTTTCCATAGATGGGAAGGACTGGAAACCATATTCACTCATAAAACGGGGGATATGCGTATTGAATGCTTCAAACCACTCCATGCCATGCCATACGCCCCAGTAGTGGTTATCTCCTTTGGTAAAATCTTCCGGCTTGCCCCAGTTGCTGATGGGGGAAGAATGAAAATAAAAAGCTCCCGGCTGATAAGTAGCCACCTGTTGCGGCAACACTTCTTTAAACAATTTATCATAACCCTGCAACAGGCTTTGCCACTGCGTATCCGTATAGGCATACCCGCTTTGCCAGCCCCAGTTTTTGATGGCTACTGCTACTTCATTATTTCCACACCACAACGCCAGTGAAGGATGATTGCGCAACCTGCTGATGTTATCAGCTGCTTCCGCTTTTACATTCTCCAGGAATGCCGGATCTGAAGGATACAACGTACAGGCAAACATAAAATCCTGCCACACCAGGATACCTTTCTCATCGGCCAGCTGGTAGAAGTTATCATCTTCATATACACCACCGCCCCACACACGCACCATGTTGAAATGAGAAGTCACCATATCATCAAACAACTTTGCCTGTTTCTCTTTACTCACACGCGGTAAGAAATTATCCTGCGGAATATAATTGGCGCCTTTCATAAATACCGGGCGGCCATTCACTTTCACGTAAAAAGATTCGCCCAGGCTATCGGGTTGATTCACTACTTCAATACTGCGTAAACCAATCAGTGTGTTATTAACAGCTATCGCCTTTTTATTACTCAGTAAACTTGCCTGCAATTCATACCGGAAAGGATTTCCCATGCCGTTAGGCCACCACAGCGAAGGCTTTTTAATTGAAACCGGTATTTTAATCACATTGATTCCGGCCTGCAGACTTACGGGTTGTTTCGCCAGTTCAGGCGCCACGCCATGCGGGCGTTTTTCCTGTAGCAACAAGGTATAATCTCCGGCGGCAGCCGCTTCTATGGTCACCGCTGCCTGCAAATCAGCTTTTGTGCTATCCACCTGCAACTGCTGCCAGTACACATCACGGATCACAGCTTTATTCCAGCTATGCAGGTACACCGGACGAAAGATCCCCGACGTTACCAGCCGTGGGCCCCAATCCCAGCCATAGTGATAGGGCGCTTTACGGGCATAAATACTCAAAGGAATATCACTGGCATCATTACCCGCCGGATAGATGATACTATCCTGCAGAAATTTAGGCATATCTGTTTTAACGGGACTTTTAAACAGGATACGTAATTCGTTGTCACCTGCTACCAGCCATTCTTTTACGTTTACCGTATGGGAAACAAACATGTTGACGGATTGCAGGATTAAATGATTGTTGAGGTACACATCTGCATAAGTATCCAACCCTTTGAACTCCAGTTCTATTACATCAACATTCAGTTCCTGCTTTTTCATCGTCCACTTCTTCCGGTATTGCCAGTCTTTTTTATCGACCCATTGCACGGCCTTTTCATTGGTTCCCACAAAAGGATCAGGAATCAAATGCAAAGCCAGCAGATCTGTATGCACGGTGCCCGGAACAGTGGCCGGACGCCAGATACCCTCATCTACGCGGGAAAACTCCCAGCCATCCGACAATACACGGTCCTGCGCTATTACGTTGGTAAATAGTGCCAGCAGGCAGCTCACTGTCAACAATAAATATTTCATGTCCTAAATTTTCAGAAGGACCAAAAATAGCACTGATTTACGATCTTTGAGAAATGAAAAGTATCTGGCAACAAATATTGAGGTATCTCTATATAGGCAAAAAGGACCCCAATGCACCAAAGACACGTTACGTGGCAATGATGCATGGGATGAACAGGATTTCCCTGTTACTTTTTATAATAGCGGTGATTATTATGGTGATCAGGCTGATCAGAAAACACTAAGCGATCGCATATTCATAGATCACTTCTGCTGCACGACGGGAAGCGTCCTTCTCTCCCAGTTTATGCCACAGTTCCGCGTAATCTTTCTTTACCCGGCTCCTGGTGGCTTCGTCATTCAGTAAAGCATTCAGTTCTTTCAACAGGTTTTCTTCTGTGAGGTCGTGCTGAATCAATTCCTTTACCACCAGCTTGTCCATCACAAGATTTACCAGGGAGATATATTTTACTTTGATGAGGTGCTTTGCGAAGAAATAGGAAATCGGATTCCCTTTATAACATACCACTTCCGGTACCCCGAAGAGGGCTGTTTCCAGTGTAGCCGTACCAGACGTTACCAGCGCGGCTTTCGCCTGACGCAATAATTTATAGGTCTGGCCTTTTACCATGGATACGTTGGCATGCTGACCGGTCAGTTCTTCCAGGAAGTGATCATCCAGGCTAGGCGCCTGTGCCACTACAAACTGGTACTGCGGGAAATGCTTGGCCATGGTAAGCATGATGGGCAGCTTTACGCTTACTTCCTGCTTACGGCTGCCTGGCAATACGGCGATTACCGGCTTATCTGATAAAGGTGCGTCGGCTGGCTGTTCTTTCGCTGCTTTAATCACTTCTACCAGCGGATGTCCTACGTATTCGGTATCGTAATTCCATTTATGATAGAACTCCGGTTCAAAAGGCAGGATACACAGCATTTTATCAACATACTGTTTCAGCTTTTTCACGCGGTTCTCTTTCCAGGCCCATACCTGCGGAGAAATGTAATACACTATTTTAAATCCCTGTTGCTTGCCCCATTCGGCAATGCGCATATTGAACCCGGGATAATCTACCAGCACCAGTACATCCGGTTTCCAGGCGGCAATGTCTTTCTTACAGACATCAATATTTTTTAAAATAGTACGCAGGTTCATCACCACTTCTACAAAGCCCATAAAGGCCAGTTCTTTGTAATGCTTCACTACATGTGCACCGGCAGCTTCCATCAGATCACCTCCCCAACTACGTATATCCGCCGACGTGTCCAGCTGCCTTAATTGTTTTACAAGATTGCTGCCATGCAAATCACCTGACGCTTCTCCTGCAATAATGTAATATTTCAATATTGTGTAGATTAAAAATTATCTGATCAGTTTGAGCAACAATATGCCAATAGCGTACAGCATCGTCATCAGGAAAATACCTTTGGCGGTAATATCCAGTCGCTTTCTCGTATACAGGAAAAATACCAGCCCGTTCAGTAACAGGCAGATACTGGTCAGTTTTGGAATCATCTGTCTGTTGTCTTTCAGGATACCCAGGAACTGCCCCAGTCCAACATTATTATGTGGTCTGATGACGAAAAAGTAATACAGGAAAAACGCAATCAGGGGTGTTAAAAACCCCAGTAAAATCCCTAATGGAAGATTGTCTTTTTTTAACATACTGCTATTATAATGGCGATATAACGAATGCTTACAGGTCTTTCCAATCCTCTTCCAGCTTCTTCTTCAACGAATAGTTAGTCAGGTCGAACTGCACCGGAACGAGCGAAGCATAATTATTTTCCAGAGCCCACACATCTGTATCCTGTCCGTTATCGCGGTTTTTAAATTCTCCCGTGAGCCAGTAGTATTTTTTACCATGCGGATCGCGGCGTTCGTCAAACTCCTCTACCCATTTGGCATCTGCCTGACGGCTGATCTTCAGTCCTTTGTAATCCTTTTCGCTGACGATAGGAATATTCACGTTAAACAGCGTACCAGCAGGCAGATCGGATGCCAGCATTCTCTTCGTCACTTCATGCGCTACCTTCTTGGGCAGCGAGAAATCCGCATCGTAGCTGTATTCCAGGAAAGAAAACCCTACAGAAGGAATACCTTCTATCGCTGCTTCCATGGCGGCAGACATGGTACCGGAATAAATTACATTGATAGAATGATTGGCGCCGTGGTTAATGCCACTCACACAGATATCCGGCTTACCATGCAGGATTTTGTCGCGGGCCAGCTTCACACAATCTACCGGAGTACCGGAACACTGCCATGCCTCTATCCCTTCAAAGATGTCTACCTGGTTCAAACGCAAAGGAACCCCAATTGTAATAGCATGGCCTTTGCCCGACTGAGGACTATCCGGCGCTACTACCACTACTTTTCCCAATGGCTTCACCGCTTCTATCAGGGCACGTATACCCGGTGCGGTAATACCGTCATCATTTGTCACTAAAATAACCCGCTCTTGTTTTGCCATAATTCACCTTTTAACTTTGCACAACAAATTTAAGCTCTCTCCCAAACATTTCGCTTTAAAAGAATGTGAAATATATGGATATTTCTACAGATCGGATTTTAATATTTTCCTGAAAACCAGGTAGATGCCTACGGCGATATACCCGATCATCGCAGTCACATATACATAAGGCTCATATTGATCACCGGCAGAAACCATCTTTCCCACCAGCGGAAAAGGCAACAGTTCATCGCCGCTTTGCAATGGCAGCAAGCCACCCGGCAATCCCACATACCTTTTCAATATAAACGACAACAGCTGATCCAGCATCATATTATAAGCCACAAAGAGTACAATGCCCAGCCCCGCCCGTTTTACCAGCACCCCGATGAGCAGTGCAATAGTGAGCATCACATTGAATTGCAGGAAGTAATACAGCATGTAGTGGTATCCTTCAAAGCTGAAAGGCTTCTCGCCATAAATCATTCCTACCAAGGTGGCGCTGAGTGTAGCCACTATCAGGGTAGTCAGGGAGATGGCCACCAGCCAGAATAATTTCGCATATACAAACTCTTTACGTTCCCAGCCGTCAATTACATTCTGGCGGTTGGTACGGTACGTATATTCATTGGTGACCAGTATAATCAGCAACAGGCCAAACAGGGCGGAGATATAGCTGTTCAGTGAAGCCAGCGTAAGCCATACATCCGGGAAACTAAAAGGATTCCCCAGTAACTTGCCTACCTGCCGGAAGTTCTGATCACTGAGCTTATCGGCTACCATAAAATTTCCTGCCGGTATAATCACCAGCGCAAGCAGCAGCATCACCCAGAAGGTGCGGTAGTTCTTTACTTTAAGCCATTCGGTATAGATGATCTGTTTCATTTGGCGGGGATGTTAGTAATTTCCAGGAATGCGGTTTCAAGACTTTTCTGACGGAGCTGCAGGTGGTTCAGCCAGATACCCTGCTGCGCGCAGTAGCTGTTGATCGCAGCCGCATCGGGAGACGCGTCGAACGATGCACGGATAAGGCCGCCCTGTATATCCGCCCCCGTGCAGCCCGGGTACCGCAGCATTGCTGCCTGTAACTGCGCATTATCGGCAGCCGATAACTCCACGAAATCATTCCGGCTGATCACCGCATTCACTGCACCAGACAACAATAACTTGCCGCTGCGCAAAATGGCCACATGGGTACATACCTTTTCCACTTCGTCCAGCAGGTGACTGGCCAGGATAATGGTTTTACCGCTATCCGCCAGTTTACGCACCAGGCCGCGTACTTCTGCAATACCGGAAGGGTCAAGTCCATTGGTAGGTTCATCCAGTATCAGTACCTCCGGATCTCCGAGCAGCACCGCTGCAATGGCCAGCCGTTGCTTCATCCCCAGCGAATAGGTTTTAAAAGCAGAATGCTGCCTGGCCGTAAGACCGCAGATCTCCAGCACCCGTGCGATATCGTCTTTCCCCCGCTGTTTGATAGCCGCAGAGATTTCCAGGTTTTTATACCCGCTGAGATAATGATAGAAATTGGGCGTTTCCAGCAAAGTACCTATCTGCCGCCGTTCACGCGCGGTGGGCGTTTTATCGAACAGCGAAAAGCTGCCGGTATCTGCTTTTAATACGTCGGTAACAATACCGAGCAACGTCGTTTTGCCGCTACCGTTAGGGCCCAGCACACCAAATACACTACCGGCAGGCACCTCAAAGGATACACCGGATAGTGCCTGTACAGCCCCATATCTTTTGGAAATGTTTTGTAAGGATAGAATTGGCACGGGAATTAATCTAAAATGATGAAAATAAAAAGGGAAATGCAGCGAATGATCTTATGGCTAATCTTCACTACATTTCCCATACATTAAAATAACAGTTTTTAATTTCGTACGGGCTTTCCCGTTTTGATGACGCTCTGCAGGCGTTCCAGCGTTTTGCGCTCTCCGCATAAACTCAGGAAGGCCTCCCTTTCGAGGTCCAGCAGGTATTGTTCACTCACATAGGAGGCTTCTGTCAGATCGCCTCCACACATTACATACGCCAGTTTATTCGCTACTTTCTGATCGTGTTCTGAAATATAATTACCAAACTTCATGGCATACACACCGGCCAGCAATGCGCCCAGTGCACCACGGCCCATTACTTTGATATCCGTTCTTTCTACCGGGCGGGTATATCCTTCATCTGCCAGTGCAATAACGCTGCGTTTCGCGTCTGCAATTAACCGGCTCAGGTTCATCGTAATCTCATCATGACCTTTCTTTAACACGCCCATATCAAAGCCTTCAAAACCGGAAGTTGCTACTTTGGCGGTAGCTACGGTCATGAAGAAATCTTTCAGTGGTTCTTCCTCAATGCGGCCTTCCTTGTATTCCAGGCTGGCGCGAAGGGTCATTTCTTTTGTTCCGCCACCGCCAGGGATCAGACCTACGCCCAATTCCACCAGTCCTATGTAGGTTTCAGCAGCTGCCTGCACTTTGTCGGCATGCAAACACATTTCGCAACCACCACCCAATGTCAGGGCATGTGGCGCTACCACTACCGGCACGGATGAATAACGC
Organism: Chitinophaga arvensicola; assembly: GCF_900110835.1. Lineage (GTDB taxonomy): Bacteria > Bacteroidota > Bacteroidia > Chitinophagales > Chitinophagaceae > Chitinophaga > Chitinophaga arvensicola. Next base: position 1,815,887 of record NZ_FOJG01000001.1, on the reverse strand, counting down.
AGGCGCATCGTGCTGCGCTGGAACAGGCGTACCGCCATATCCAGCTCGTCAAACTCCTGCTCTGCCGCCAGCATGAAGATCATACCCACATTGGCGCCGGCTGAAAAATTAGTACCTTCATTGCCCACTACCAGTCCCCGGAAATCCTTCTCTGCACGGTCTATCGCCTTATTCAATCCTTCCAGCACTTCTCCGCCGATGGTATTCATTTTTGTTTTCCAGTCGAAGCAAACCACGCCATCACCAATATCAATCAGGTTGCAGGCGCTGTTTTTCCACACTACATTTTTGGAGAAGTTTTCCAGGATAATGAATTGTCCTTCTCCCGGTAATGTTTTGTATGCCTGACTGGTTACATCGTAATAGAATTTCTTACCATTATCTACTTTATAGAAAGTGCTGATGCCTTTGGCCAGCATATCTTTTACCCATTGTGCTACGGTGAGACCTTTCTCTTCTACCAGTTTCACAGAGGCTTCCACTCCCAGCAGGTCCCAGGTTTCGAACGGACCAATTTCCCAACCGAAGCCGGCTTTCATGGCATCGTCTACTTTATAGAGATCATCTGCTATTTCAGGAATGCGGTGTGATATATAAGAGAACAGGAAAGCATGGAATTGTTTGTAGAACTCACCTGCTTTATCGGTAGCTCCTGCCAGCGCTTTGATGCGCTGTTTCAGGTCTTCTATCGGTTTGGCGGCGTCAATGCTGGCAAACTTCGCCCGCTGTTTGGGACCATATTCCATAGTTTGCAGGTTCAGCGTCAGTATTTCCTTGCTACCGCCTTCGCCTTTCGTTTTCTTGTAGAAGCCCTGACCAGTTTTATCTCCCAGCCAGTTATTTTCCACTACTTTCTGGAGGAAAGGAGGAATCTTGAAAATAGGCAAGGCTTCATCCTGCGGACAGTTGTCCATTACGCCTTTGGCTACTCTCACCAGCGTATCAATCCCTACCACATCGGCGGTACGGAAGGTAGCCGATTTAGGACGGCCGATCACCGGCCCGGTGAGGGCGTCTACCTCATCGATGCCCAGTCCCATTTCCTGCATGATGTGGAAAATGGCCATGATAGAAAATACACCAACCCTGTTGGCAATAAACGCCGGCGTGTCTTTACACAGCACCGTGGTTTTGCCCAGGAACAGATCCCCGTAATGCATCAGGAAATCAACGATGGCAGGGTCTGTATGTGGAGTAGGTATTATTTCGAGTAAACGGAGATAACGGGGAGGGTTAAAGAAGTGGGTACCGCAGAAATGTTTCTGGAAATCTTCGCTGCGGCCTTCTGTCATCAGGTGGATAGGAATACCGGATGTATTGGAAGTGATGAGCGTGCCTGGTTTACGGAACTGCTCTACCTGGGTAAACACGGTTTTCTTCACATCCAGGTTTTCTACCACCACTTCTATTATCCAGTCTACATCTGCCAGCCGTTTCATGTCATCTGTAAAGTTGCCGGTCTTGATGCGTTTAATCACATCCTTTGTAAAAACGGGCGACGGATTTGATTTAATCGCGGCCTGCAGGGCATCATTCACTATCCGGTTCTTCACAGCGGGATGGTCAAGGGTCAGGTTCTTTTTCTTTTCCGCATCGTTCAGTTCCTTTGGCGCTATATCCAGCAGCAGTACCTGAACGCCTATACCTGCAAAATGACAGGCTATTCTTGATCCCATTACGCCCGAGCCTAATACGGCTACTTTGTTGATGTGTCTCATAGCTTTGGCTTTTAGCTGTCAGCTTTTATTCTTTACGCGGAGCCGCCAGCATTTGTAACTTAAATTTACCGATCCTTGAATTTAGCATTTTTTAGAGTTCTACCATCAGCGGAAAGCGATTTCTATAATACTTTTTTGTAAAGGCAGGATAAATTGGCTGGAGCTTAACAATTTGGGGGATATTTCAGATGCAGCCAGATAAACATATATGAATCTACATATAAGAATAAAGCCGATACAAAATTGTATCGGCTTTATTCTTATAGAAAGTTGTTATCCTTACCTCAGCTCACGCCGCTACCCGGCTTCACTGCTTCAGCAGGATTTACAAAGATCAGTTTGCCATTATCTTCGGCCATCAGGATCATGCCCTGGCTTTCGATACCGCGCATTTTACGGGGAGCCAGGTTGGCTACCAGGGTTACCTGTTTGCCTACAATGTCTTCCGGGTTAAAATGCATGGCGATACCGGAAACAACAGTACGTTGCTCCGTACCAATATCTACCAGCAGTTTCAGTAATTTATCTGCTTTCGCCACTTTCTCCGCCTGCAGGATGGTACCTACGCGCAGATCCAGTTTCGCGAAATCATCGTATTGAATTTCCGGTTTAGGAGGAGCTACGGGCGCTTCTTCCACTGCCGGTGCATTGGCTGCTGCAGCATCCATCGCCTGTTTCAGACCGGCGTGCAGTTTTTCGATCTGGGCAGTTACCTGTTCGTTTTCCACCTGTTTGAATAACAGTTCAGGCGGACGCAGGGTATAACCCACGCTCAGCAGTTTATCGCTGCCGGCATTATCCCATTCCAGCATACGGTCCACCACTTTCAGCATATGACAGATACGCTTCGCGGTAAACGGCAGGAACGGATGAGAGAAGATCGCCAGGTTCGCTGTCATCTGCAATGAAATATGCAGACAGATATCGATGCGGGCCTGTAAAAATGCGATGTCCTTTTCTTCGTACTGCGGATACTTCGGATGTTGTTCACCTGCCTTCAGTTTTTCCAGCACACTGGCTAAAATCCAGGGTTCGTTCTTCTGCAGATACTGGTTACCCTTCCTGGCAAATTCAATCACTTCTGATAACGCTTCGCGGAACCGGTAAGTTTCGATGCTGTTTTCAATCTTCTCTTTTGCCAGTCCGAATTCTTTCAGGATATCTTTATCGCCATCGTTCATGAATTCAGGATGCAGTGCGGGCACCTTACCGCCGCACAACTTATGCATCAGCACCATAGCGCGATTCACGAAGTTGCCGAAAACGGCTACCAGTTCACTGTTATTGCGGTCCTGGAAGTCTTTCCAGGTGAAGTCATTGTCTTTGGTTTCCGGGGCAGTAGCGCAGAGTACATAACGCAGCACATCCTGCTGATCCGGGAAGTCCTGGATATAATCATTTACCCACACGGCCCAGTTACGGGAAGTAGATACCTTCTCACCTTCTATATTCAGAAACTCATTGGCAGGTACGTTGTCCGGAACTACAAAATCACCGTGTGCTTTCAGCATCGCGGGGAAAATGATACAGTGGAAAACGATGTTGTCCTTACCAATAAAATGTACCAGTTTGGTATCGTCTTTACACCAGTAGTCGGCCCAGTTTTCGGTGAGCTGCTTGGTAGCAGAGATATAACCGATCGGCGCATCGAACCATACGTACAGCACTTTACCTTCTGCATCCGGCAGCGGTACTTTGATACCCCAGTTGCTGTCGCGGGTCATGGCGCGGCTTTGTAAACCACTATCCAGCCAGCTTTTACACTGACCGTATACGTTGTTTTTCCACTCTTTATGACCGTCGATGATATATTCTTTCAGCCAGGGTTCGTAGTTCTGCAAAGGCATGTACCAATGCTTGGTTTTCTTCTTCACCAGGGGAGCATTGCTTAATGCAGAATGAGGATTGATCAGTTCATCCGGGCTTAAGGTTCTGCCACAGCGTTCGCACTGGTCGCCATAGGCTTTGTCGTTACCGCAGTTAGGGCAGGTACCAACAATATACCGGTCGGCCAGGAACATTTCTTTTTCCGGGTCAAAATATTGCTCACTTTCTTTTTCTTCAAACAGGCCATCGTTATACATCTTCAGGAAAAAATCCTGGGAAGTTTTATGATGTACCGGATCACTGGTACGGGCAAAGATATCGAAGGAAATACCCATAGCGGCGAAGCTGTCGCCAATGATTTTGTGGTACTTATCTACCACGTCCTGCGGGCTCACACCTTCCTTCATTGCTTTGATGGTGATGGGAACACCATGTTCATCTGTGCCGCAAACAAATTTTACATCTGCCTTTTTTGCACGTAAATAACGTACATAAATATCTGCGGGCAGATAGCAGCCGGCAAGGTGTCCGATGTGCACCGGGCCGTTGGCATACGGTAATGCCGCAGTTATTAAATATCTATTAAATTTTGCCATATTCTCTTAAAGAATGCTTAAATAAACTTTAAATCAGTGATTGTTTTTGGAATCACCATAACAATTTATCACCTTAGTCAGCGAATAAAGAATGAATTTACGCTAACTAATCTGCAAAGGTAAACAAAAGGAACAATGGTAAAAATTCCGCCATATTTGAAAAAAGGTGATCTGATCGGAATTACCTGCTCCAGCAGCAAAATGGACCTGCAGGCTGCAGAGTATGCGCGTGGCGTACTCACCTCCTGGGGTTACCGTGTACACCTCGGCATCACCGTAGGAACCAGCTTTCATAATTTCTCCGCACCGGATGAACTGCGACTGGAAGAATTGCAGGACATGCTGGATGATCCCGAGATAAAAGCCATCGTATTTGGCCGTGGGGGCTATGGAATGGTGTGTATCATCGATAAACTGGATTTCACCCGTTTCCGCAAACAACCCAAGTGGCTGTGTGGCTACAGTGATATTACCACCCTGCACTCCCATGTACAGCGGCATTTCGGTATTGCCACCCTGCATTCCATGATGTGCAGCGGTATTACACCCGATACTTTCGATAACGAATATACGGAAAGCCTGGCGGCAGCCCTGAAAGGGAAAACCTACCGCTACACGGCGCCGGCACATCCGCTGAACAAGGAAGGCAAAACTTCCGGCATACTCGTAGGCGGCAACTTATCCATGCTGGCCAATCTTTCCGGCACTCCTTCCCAGATCAATACCAAGGGAAAAATCCTGCTGCTGGAAGACATCGGTGAATACCGGTACAACATCGACCGGATGATGTATAACCTGAAGCGTGCGGGCTGGCTCGATAAGCTGGCGGGACTGGTAGTAGGGGCCTTTACAGACGGCAAGGAAACCGATACGCCTTTTGGTCAGACAGAATATGAAATTATCAGCAACCTGGTGAAGGATTATGAATACCCGGTTTGCTTTGGGTTTCCGAGTGGCCACCAGGCGGCCAACTACTCCCTGAAGCTGGGCATAAAACATGAGTTGAAGATAGGCGCTAAAACAGTGCTGTCAGAAATATAGTTTTTGGAAGATGCGATAGAACGGCCTGTTCTGCCGCATCTTCCAAAAAATCATTTACCCGTTATTAATCCTCCACATCGGGCACAATCTCCAGTCCGTATTCCTCCGCAGTGAGCACACCGGCAGTACGGATACTCTCTATCAAAGCATGATCCGGTTGCAGATCGAGCACCTGGGTCTGGTTATGCAGATAATCTATTCCATAAAACTTACCGGCAATACCCAATGGCACACCGATGAGGTATTTGATCACTTCGCAAACGATCTGGGTACCAAGTGCTCCGTGCGTGGCGCCCAATGCCCCTGCATCGAAATTGCGGTACTCTTCCGTGAGCGGTAAGGCGCAACGGTAGGTAGCAGAGTTGGTACCATCTGCCAGTGGCATATTGAAGCCTGCAAACCAGGCCATCCAGTTATGTACTTCTCCGGTGATGTAAGGCTTATTATGCACCAGGCAGGCATCATTGACCACCAGGTGGGTAGGTAAATGCTGCGAGCAATCAATTACCAGGTCGAACCCCACCAGCATCATGTTGATGGTTTCCGGCTTCACCTGCATCAGTATCGGGTAATGCTTGGTGTATGGGTTCACTGCCCACAATCTGCTGGCAGCCATTTTTGCTTTGTGTTTGCGGATATCCTGCATCTGGTAGATCGGCTGACGATGCATATCTTCATCGTTGATCACACCATAGTCGGCGATCCCGATCACACCTACACCGCTGGCGCTGAGGTATTGTATCACAGGACTGCCCAATCCGCCGGCGCCTACTACGAGAACGCGGGCTTCTTTCAGCTTTTCCTGCATGGTGATACCTAAGCCAGGAACGGCAATAGGATTTTTGAAATGCTGTATTTCTTTTTCACTCAGTATCATATGCTTATCCTTTAGCTAGTTCCTGTGGAAATTCGAGGGTAAATTTACTTCCCTTGCCGATGGCGCTTTCCACTTTAATCTTTCCTTTATGCGCATCTACAATGGCCTTTACATAGGTAAGACCAAGGCCAAACCCTTTTACATTATGCACATTACCAGTATGGGCGCGATAGAACTTTTCAAAGATACGTGAAATTGTATCGCGGCTCATGCCAATACCGTTGTCTGCAATCACGATGAACAGGCTTTTGCGGGTATTGTATGTTTGTATTTTTATCTCCAGGTTATCGTTGGAATACTTGATAGCATTATCCATCAGGTTGAAGATCAGGTTGGAGAAATGCACATCGTCTGCCATGATCACCGGGTTAATGGCATCGAGTTGCAGATCTACCACACCGTTTTTGGCGGCCAGCTGTAACTGCAGATTGTTAGTGGTACTTTCAATGACATGATGCACGTCCATCACCTGGAGTTTGAGCGCTATTTCATCTTTCTCCAGGAGGGCAGATTGCAGGATGCTTTCCACCTGTTTGTTCATCCGTTTGTTTTCTTCTTTGATGATCCCGGAGAAATACTGGATTTTTTCCGGTTTGGACATCACTTTCTCATTCCTGATCGCATCTATGGCCAGTGAAATAGTGGCCAGCGGTGTTTTCAGTTCATGGGTCATGTTATTGATAAAGTCCGATTTTATTTCCGAGAGTTTCTTCTGGTTCAGCAGGGTACGGATGGTGAGGGCGAACGCCGTGATAATGATAATGGTAAACAGCACCCCGCCGGAGATCATGAAGCCAAGTTGTTTGGCGATGGAGTCGTCGGTGGGCATTACAATCATCAGCCGTTCTACGCGTGGACTGTAATCGTTCTGTTCAGTGAGGGGAATTACCTGTACTTTATAGTCGTTGATATTTTTGAGACTGTCTTCCTGGCTTTTCTGGTACATTTTCACGAATCCGGCCGACTGCATCTTAATGGTAGCAAGGTCTGAACCGGGTACGATACCGAGGATGGCGAATTCAAAATTGGTGGAATCGAGGCGATTTTTCCTCATATTGGCCTGAATGCAACGTTTTACTTCCTGTACTGTGAAAAAATCGCTCGCTGCGGGCGCCTGGTAGGGTACGCGGCTGATATCGAGATTGAATCCTTTGGAAGTTGCGGGTTCCTTACCATCAATTTTAAACATGATAGCCGCCTGGCGACGTGACATCATATCATTGTACACATCCTGTGTCATGTTGATGGCCCGCTGAAACAGTTGTTCCTGTTTAATCAGCAAAGCACTTTTGATCCAGCTTATCTGAATGTAGATGATTCCCAGCAAGGATAAAGAGATCAGTACAACGATGACGGGGAAAATTTTTTTCAGTGGTATCATGTAAAATTTGTCAGGCTTTAATTATCTCAAAGATAAGCTCTGGGAAATACTAAAATATGTTAAAAAAGATCATTGCTATAGCAACTATGATACGAAATTAAAGACTGTAGAACGGCTCTCCGCGTTAGGTCTGCAATACAATATCACTTTAACGTAATTTTAACTGGGCACTGCTGAATTTATTAGTGCTTCTTTCCTTACCTTTGCTTCAGAATCTTGGTACTAAATTTGATTAGTTCAGGATCATAACAAAGTAATTAAACTTTCTACATACATCGATGTGGATTCGTTCCATAAGCGATTTAGATTTTGGTTGATAAAATGGTAAGGAGGTTTTCTAGCCTCCTTTTTTTATTTTCTTTACTTTCTCCCTTCTTTTTTCTTTTCTCCTTTATTATTCAATCATTTAGTTAAATTTGATCAGCTATAAAATTGTATGTCTATGGTAACTTTGTCGCCCGGCATTTTGCTGATAGCTGATCCATTCCTGAAAGATCCAAACTTCTCCCGCACGGTTGTACTTCTTTGTGAACACGAGGAAAAAGGCAGTTTTGGCTTTGTAATCAATAAGTTATTTGACCAGACGTTGAGCGACCTGGTACCGGAAGTATTATTGGGAAATATCCCGGTATATTATGGAGGCCCGGTTCAGATGGATACGATCCATTTTGTGCACCGGGAGCCGTCGCTGATCAGCGGGGGCCAGGAGATCATGCCTGGTATTTTCTGGGGTGGCAGGTTCGATGAAGTGGTAAACGCCATTAATAAGGGCTTATTAGCGCCAGACCGGGTGAAGTTCTTTATCGGTTATTCCGGGTGGACAGACGGGCAGCTGGAGGCCGAGGTAAAGGAGAAATCCTGGATCCTTTCACAAACGGAAGCCGGGCTTATATTTGAACACCAGGAGCAGCAAATATGGCAGCAATCTCTCAAAAACCTTGGCAGTACCTTTGCCATGATGGCAAATTATCCCATAGATCCCTCCTTAAATTAACGCTAATATTCTGAAAGAGAAGGAGATCGGCCGAGCCTGTCATTTTAAGCTAAAAATGAACAGCGGGAATGCTGTTTATTTAAAACAAATTAAATATCTTGCTAAAGTAATTGATACATCATACCAATTACATAACCCGTTTTCAGGTAAGTAAAATAACCGATAAGAATACACCTATGAAGGCAAAACCTATGAAAAATTTTTGATCCTTCCATAGACCGATACCAGATTTTACCTGAACACTAACAAATTATCGTCAAAGGCATATTCATTAGGTAATATACACAGCCCTTGATAAGGCTGTCTATTGATGTACAGGTAGTTACTGCGGATATCTCGTATAGCCGTACAGGTAATGTATTGTACATAATGAATAGAGAGGAAATCCCGGTCAGCATTCCTGTTATTCTCCGGGTCATCTAAGATTGGAATAGTTAGGACAAAACGAAGGCCGGGTAATCTTACCCGGCCTGGTTATTATAATTTGCTGGTATGCTTATTTTTCCACTGCTACAGCGCCTTCTACGAGTACGGTAGCCTTATTGCGCAACACTTCCACGAATCCGCCGCTGATAGTAAAGAACTCAACAGTTGCTTTATCTTTCAGCACTTTCATTTTACCATTTCCGAGAGCTGCAATTAATGGCGCATGTTTATCCAGTATTTCAAAAGAACCGTCAATGCCCGGCAGTTGTACTCCGTACACTTCTCCGGCATATAATTTTCTTTCTGGTGTTAATACTTCTAATAGCATGTTATGATCGTAAATGGTGAAGGGTAATGATCCCGGCAGAACCGGGATCATCGACTTAATTAGTTATTCGCTGCTTCCAGTAATTTCTTACCTTTTTCAATAGCTGCTTCGATGTTACCTACGAGGTTGAAAGCGGCTTCAGGATACTCATCTACTTCACCGTCCATGATCATGTTAAAGCCACGGATAGTTTCTTCGATAGGTACCAGTACACCTTTCAGACCGGTGAACTGTTCTGCTACGTGGAAAGGCTGAGACAGGAAACGTTGTACACGACGTGCACGGGATACTGTCAGCTTATCTTCGTCGCTCAATTCATCCAGACCGAGGATCGCAATGATATCCTGCAGTTCCTTGTAGCGTTGCAGGATCATTTTCACGCGCTGTGCACAGTTATAGTGAGCTTCACCCACGATAGCCGGAGACAGGATACGGGAAGTTGATTCCAGCGGGCTCACAGCCGGGTAGATACCAAGATCGGAGATCTTACGATCCAGTACGGTGGTAGCATCCAGGTGGGAGAAAGTTGTTGCCGGAGCCGGATCCGTCAAGTCATCCGCAGGTACGTAAACCGCCTGTACGGAAGTGATGGAACCATTTTTAGTGGAAGTGATACGTTCCTGCATCAGACCCATTTCAGTAGCCAGTGTTGGCTGGTAACCCACCGCAGAAGGCATACGGCCTAACAGCGCGGATACTTCAGAACCTGCCTGGGTGAAACGGAAGATGTTATCTACGAAGAACAGGATATCCTTACCACCACCTGCAGTACCATCTCCATCACGGAAATATTCTGCCAGGGTCAAACCAGACAAGGCTACACGCGCACGTGCTCCCGGTGGTTCGTTCATCTGACCAAACACAAACGTAGCCTGTGATTGTTTCAGTAATTCTTTATCTACAGCGGTAACATCCCAGTCACCGTGTTCCATTGATTCTTTAAATTTATCACCGTATTTCACGATGTTCGCTTCGATCATTTCACGCATCAGATCGTTCCCTTCACGGGTACGCTCACCTACACCGGCGAATACGGATAAACCTTCGTAACCTTTTGCAATGTTGTTGATCAGCTCCTGGATCAATACCGTTTTACCCACACCGGCACCACCAAACAAACCGATCTTACCACCTTTTGCATATGGTTCGATCAGGTCAATTACCTTAATACCGGTAAACAGTACTTCGGTTTCAGTAGCCAGATCCTCAAATTTAGGCGGCTCACGGTGAATAGGATAACCGTTTGAAGCATCAATATCACCTAAACCGTCAATCGCCTCACCTACCACATTGAACAAACGTCCTTTAACCTGGTCGCCAACTGGCATCTTAATAGGCGCGCCTTTATCAACTACAGCCATGCCACGAACCATACCGTCTGTGGAGTCCATCGCCACTGTACGAACACTGTCTTCACCCAGGTGCTGCTGTACTTCCAGTACTACCTTCTGACCATTTTCGCGGGTAATTTCCAATGCGCTGTAGATTTCGGGCAGTTTGTCATCAAAGTGCACGTCCACCACGGGACCGATAATTTGTTTGATCTTACCTGTGTTAGGCATATTTTTAAAGAGGTTTATAAAAATACTAAAATGTTACTGTTCCAAAAACCGTATCAAATTGCATTGCATACAGTTTCCAAAATTTGCCGCAAAGGTAAGAGTTAATGGATGAAAATCAAAACGCTAACGACGAAAAAAATCCTTTTCCCGCCGCATTTTTCGCCGATTTTATCATTAATAAAGTTTTATAACCCGGCAATGTAAAGCGTAGTCTGTCAAATTACGGTTTTTTATTATCTATAAATTACCATTGCCAGCCCACAGCCATTCATATAAAAATAGCTTCCTTTTCCTGATTCCTTTGCTATTTTTAAGCGCTATCCTGATATATATAATATATACATATGATAAATTCAAACAGTGAACAATCCCGCAGGTCTTTCCTCGGCAACCTTTCCAAAGCAGGATTACTTGGCATCACCGGCATCGTACCGGCCGCTGCCAGAACTGGCATCCTGTCAGCCCCCGCCGCCCCCGAACACCAGTTCCTTTGCAAACCCTACCTCCAGTATCCCGGCCCAAATACCCTTTCTGTAAGATGGCTCACCGCCCGCCCCTGCTACAGCTGGGTAGAATACGGCCTGAACGGACAACTGGATAAGAAAGCGCACCGCGTTTCCCACGGACTCGTGGAAGCCAACAACCGCCTCCACCGCATAGAACTGGATGCCCTCGAACCCGGCAAAAAATATAGCTATAAAGTGTGCTCCAAAGACATCGTTTCGTTTGAACCGTATAAGCTTACCTATGGCAACACCATAGAAAGCGATGTGTACACTTTTACCGCTCCCGATCCCAAGTCGGACACCGTGTCCTGGCTCATCATCAACGATATCCACGATCGCCCGGAATCCATTCCGCACCTGATGAAAATGAACGGCGATAATCCCTACGATTTTGTATTCTTTAACGGAGATGTGTTTGATTACCAGTCCGACGAGCAACAGATCATTGACCATATGCTCACCGCCTGCGGCGATACCTTCTCTACCCAAACCCCCTTCATGTATGTACGGGGCAACCATGAAACCCGTGGCAAGTACGCCCGGGAATGGCATCAATACTTCGATAACCCCGGCTACAACAACTATTTTACGTTTAACATCGGTCCGGTATCCGCTATTGTACTGGATACGGGAGAAGATAAAGCAGATGAACATCCTGTGTATGCAGGCATTGCAGATTTCGACCACTACCGCGAGGAACAGGCCCGGTGGCTGGAAAAACAGCTGCAAAGCCCGGCTTTCAGAAAAGCAAAACATAAAGTTGTCATGATGCACATTCCGCATTACCACTCCGGCGACTGGCATGGCGTTATGCACTGCCGCGAACTGTTCGGCGGCCTGTTCAACAAGCATAAAATCGACATCTTAATTTGCGGGCATACACATAAGTATGGCGTATATGCTCCCGTGAAAGGGGAGCACGAATATCCGCTGATCATCGGCGGCGGCCCGAAAGACGGCAACCGAACCATCATTCAGATAAAAGCGGATCAGCATAAACTGGTACTCACCATGCTGAGAGACGACGGAACAAAAGTGGGTGAATACACCGTGTAAGTACAAAATGCCGGAGTGGGGACTCCGGCATTTTATTTTCCTGCCTCCCATATCCAGAAAAGTATTTCATAATATATACCGATGTTTGAAACATCCGTGACCTCCCTATAAGCCCTCTCTTATAGGTGCAGCTTACAAGGGCCTTTAATAGGGGGGAGATAGGGCTGAACTACGGCTAATTCCTACCTGCCGGACGCCGCAGTAGCAAAAAAAAGCCGGACATAGCGCCTATCAGTCGATGGCGATGTCCGGCTTTTATATATAATTATATTTCTTACTCCTTTTTATTGGCTGCGATGAAAGCATTTACCAGCAACAATAACTTCACCAGTATCCATGCCGCCGCCAGTACAAAGAAAGCGCTGGCAACCAATACAGCGTAGTACTTGATCGTCCATTCCAACGCTACTTTCAGCCGGGTTACCATGCTGATGGCTTTCTCCGCTGCTCCTTCGTACATAGAAAACTGTACTGTACAAAACTCATTCTCCGAATCAAAGTTGCCAAGTTCAACGCCCAATCCCTGCAATTCAGTTTCCACTTCGTAGATCTTGTTATGCAGCTGTATAAAATCTTCAATCCGGCCATCCTTTGCTTTCAGATCGTTGAAAGAGGCCAGCGATTTTTCCAGTGAAATTCTTTGTGCATTGAGTTTACGGTATTCGTTGGTTTTGTCTTTCTTCGTGACTTCCATAGACCGGATCGTACCAATGCCCTGTACCGCTACGTAAAATGAATCAAACTTTTCCGGCGACACCCCGATCAGCAGCTGTAACTGACGGTTGCCTCTATTACCTGATTCCTGCTGGTACTGTACAATGGCATCGAACTTTTTTATAGTCCCCTGCAATAACTTTTCATCTTCTGAAAAATGAGTGGACTTACTGGACACATCGGCTATTTTCTCATACTTCTGTCCACCGTAAAGGCGCGGGGAGCCGGCATCCGGGAGGTTATATCCCTTCACTTTTTCGGAAGCATAGTTTTTCTGATGTGTTCTGATACCGGATAAAAAGCTGCTGCTCCCCAGTTCATCATAACGGCGCCCTTTGTAGGTATAGCCATAAATGATCCGGAAGATAAACATCAATACAAATACAGCCATAAAAGCAATGGCTATACGACGAATCTGTTGCTTTGTAGTACGCATAGGGTTTATTTAACAGTAAGGGTTTGCTGACGATAGGTTTTCCACCATTTTATGAGTCCCATGGCGGCGATAATGAGTAAAATAAAGTACTGTATTCCCAGAAATTTTACATCTTTCTGGAAATAAATATAGGTGGCGATTACATCTACCGTAACCCACAATAACCAGTTTTCCCAGATTCTTTTTGCCAGCAGGATATTCGCGATTACACTCAGCACGGCAACGATGGAATCGGTGTAGGGCCACGCCGCCGGATGTTGAAATACGCGGGGCCACCAGATGTGCAGGCGGCTGATAACAAAGCCGGTTGCGGCAGACAGCAATATGGCGGCTACGCCTAACCACCAACGTTGTATACGGCGCAATGCGTACACCGGCTCCTGCTCCGGCTTTTTCCGGTACCAGAAAAGCCAGCCGTAAACGCCTGTAGCAAAGAAATAAACCTGCAGAAACATATCTGCATATAACTGCAATTGCCAGAACAACACAAAAAAGCAACTTACATTCACCAACCCTACCGGCCAGGTCAGGATATGATCCCTGGCGGCCAGCACCACGCACAAAAGCCCGGTTAATGTTCCGATAAATTCCACATAGCTAACGGGATACCCTAACGCGGTAAAGAAAATGTGCTGAATGCTGAAAAAGTCCATCATTAAATTTAAATCTGCTGCTACAATATTACAGGAATGTTTTATTATTCCCGATACTGTTCTGTTATCCGCTGTAATGCAAGCGCTTACAGCGATTACGAATTTGGAATCATTTTTGTCTTATAGCCTATGTAATGCAGTAGCAATAGCATAAACGTTATAAAATTTTTAACATAATCCTTTAACAATTCAACATGATTCCGCCATCTATACTTTATTCCCAGACCATTAAAAATGCTTGTTGACAGAAAGACAATTTTACACAGCATTCATTATCTCTTCAGAGTCTACTTAACAACCTATCAGGACTAAAAAACAGGAGTTATGAACAGATTAATCAAACATACCGGAATATCACTTTTATTTATAGCCTTCTTCGTCAGCAGTTGTGCATCTACGTATGCTCCTGCAGGTTATGATGATCAGTACGGCTCTTCCTATGGCGGTGGTCCGCAGGTACAGGTGAGCGGTTCTATTTCATTTTATGACGAATTAAGTCCTTACGGCCGCTGGGTAAGTTATCCCGGATACGACCGGGTATGGATACCTAATGCAGGCAGGGACTTCAGACCATATTATACAAACGGACACTGGGTATATACCGATTACGGCTGGACCTGGATGTCTGATTATTCATGGGGTTGGGCAGCTTTCCACTACGGTCGCTGGTTGTATGACGATTTCCAGGGCTGGATGTGGGTACCGGGTTACGACTGGGGTCCGGCATGGGTAAGCTGGAGAACCGGTGGCGATTACTACGGTTGGGCGCCAATGGGACCACAGTACTCTTACAACGCACCTGCCAATTACTGGGCGTTTGTACCAAGACAGTATATCGGTAATCCACGCATCAACAATTACTATATAAATAACAGCCGGAACGTAACGATCATCAACAATACCACCATTATCAACAACACCAGCAATTACGGCGGTAACCGGGTGTATGCCGGACCTAGTGCCAGAGATGTACAGCGTTATTCCGGTGAAGTGGTAAGACCTGTAAGGATAGAAAATACCAACAGACCAGGTGGTGGACGGGTAGAGAACAACCAGTTGCGTATTTACCGTCCGGATGCTACCGCTATCCAGCGTGGCCGTGATGCGGATCGTACCAGACCCGTGCAGTCTGTTGATAATAACAACAATAACCGCCCCGGTCGTATTACCCCTGGTAACAACAACACCAATCCGCAACCAGGTACCAACCCGGTTAACAATGGCGGTGGCAGGATAGTAAGACCCGGCGAGGTGACTCAGCCCAATAACAACGGCAATTTTCCGGGAAACAGCGGGAATGACAACGGCAGGGTAAGACCTGGTAACATCAATCCCAATCAGCCGGTAAATAATAATCCTGGTAATATTCCTTCGAATAATAATAACGGAAGAGTAAGACAGGGTACCACACAACCGGTGAATCCGGCAAATCCGGTGAATAATAATCCCGGTAATTTTAACAGACCATCGAGAGTAACACCAGACAGGAGTGCAGAACAACAGCAACAGTTACAGCAGCAACAACAGAGGATTCAACAGCAACAACAACAGCAGCAGCAGCAACAGGCACAACGCGTTCAGGCACAGCAACAACAGCAGCAAAGACAACAACAGGAACAACAGCAACGCGTACAGAGAGAACAACAGCAACAGCAGCAACAACAACAGCGTATGCAGCAACAGCAACAACAGCAGCAGAGACAACAACAGGAACAACAGCAACGCGTACAGAGAGAGCAGCAACAACAACAGCAACAGCAACAGAGACAACAACAGGAACAACAGCAACGCGTACAGAGAGAACAACAACAGCAGCAGCAACAGCAGAGACAACAGGAGCAGCAGCAAAGACAACAGGAACAACAACAAAGACAACAACAGCCACAACCGGATCGTCCTTCACGAGTAGGATAACCGGCCAGTGATAAGAAAAGAAAGTACGAATGGGAACAGCGACGACGATGTTTTGTGAGATAACATCATTTACGTCTGTTGTTTCATTCGTACTTTTTTTATTTGTTATATACGTATTTGTATAACTGATCCCGGATGCTGATAAAATCTGCCGCAGCCGGCGATAATCCTTTCTGCATCAGGTGGAGATCCAGGGGTGCAAACTGCGGATAATAGGCTGGTTGCTGATAAGGTTCGGGGAAAGTCTGGTACCCCAGCCGCTCATAAAATTTTATTCTACGTATAGCCTGCTCCGTTATTGGCGGTTCTACTTCCAGTACAATCTGTTTCAACCGTGCTTCCATTACCTGCATCACCTGTGTACCGGCGCCTCCACCTCTTTTATCCGGATGAATGGCAAAATGTTCAATAAAACTGAATGCCGGCAGCGACCAGTAAAAGATAAATCCGGCATAATCATGATCGCGGTTAATGCGTAATAGTTGTAGTTTTCCGGTGGCAACGAGCGCCAGTTGCTGGTCCCAGGGTCTTCTTTCTTCCAGGGGAAAAGCATCTTCGTAAAGTGTTTTTACTGCATCTTCCACGATGTTGACGGGTATTAACTCAATCATCCTGCAAAGTTAGGGATTCTGTTTCGCAGACGGCACACATTCAAATGGGTCGGGGTTACCGGTGGGAACGGGTTTATCTGCTGCCCAGCAGAAGTTCATCGGCTGACTGGTAATGCTGATCAGTTTAACGGCCACCTTGCTTCCTTTGCGGCTGTTGGAGGCCGGAATACTGCGGATGCCTTTCTCCGGAATATTGCTGATGGTATATTGTTCTGTTTTAAAAACTTCATCATTGTTACGCATGTACGACACTTTCACTACCACGTTATCCAGGGCATATTCCGTTTGATTTTTCACAATGATATTCAGGTTTTTGATGCCTCCCAGCAGGCCGGTACGGTAATCTCCGGCACTCACTGCAATAAATTGCTGCCAGTTGCGGCGGTAGTAGGCACGGCGCTCGATAAACTGCCCGGCTACTCTTTGCTGTAATTCCTGGTGATTGGTAATTTGCTGTGATACTGCCCCGGACTGGTCCAGGCTTTTGCGTAAATCGCGGTTTTCGTTCCACAGGCGCTGGTTTTCAGAGAGTACTTTACGGACATACCGCTGTTGCTGGCAGTAGCCCAGGCTGAATACCACGATCAATAATAACAGGATAGCGGGATAAACGTAGTGTCTTTTCATACCCGGAGAAGAGAAAAAATAATGCCAATGCAGTTTTTATTACATTTGTACAAATGGTCTCCATGCAACTGATTATTGTAAATGATGAACAAACAGCCAGGCAATTTATCGATGTACATGTAACACTCAACAAAGATGTACCCGGCTGGATAAGGCCGCTGGATAAGGATATAGAAGCGGTTTTTGATCCGGAAAAAAATAAGGCATTCCGTCATGGGGAGTGTATCAGATGGATTTTAAAAGATGACAAGGGCAGATTATCCGGCAGGATAGCGGCTTTTGTGAACAAAAAATATAAAACCAAAGGAGACGAATGCCTCGTTGGCGGCGTTGGTTTCTTTGACTGTATTGATCAGCAGGAAGCAGCCAATTTATTGCTGGACACTGCTAAAAAATGGCTGCAGGAAAAAGGCATGGGAGCAATGGATGGCCCTATTAACTTTGGGGAACGGAACAACTGGTGGGGGTTACTTACACAGGGATTTCACGAACCGCTGTATTGCATGAATTTTAATCCGCCCTATTACATCCGCTTATTTGAACAATATGGTTTCCAGCTTTTCTTCAACCAGATTTGCTATGGCATGAAGGTGAGCGATCAGCTGCAACCTAAATTCTTTGCCCGTCACGCGGCCATTGAAGCGGATCCGGCTTTTAAGGCAATACATATCCGCAAAAATGATCTGCCACGGTTTGCAGAAGCTTTCAGCATCGTATACAACAAAGCCTGGGCACAGCATGCCGGCGGTAAGGAAATGGGGAAAGCACAGGCACTGGCACTTTTCAAACAGATGAAACCACTGCTGGATGAAAAGATCGCCTGGTTTGTTTATCACAACGATGAGCCGATTGCTATCTGGTTAAATTTACCGGATCTGAATCAGTACATCAAACACATGAACGGAAAATTTGGTCTGCTGCAAAAACTGAAATTCCTGTGGCTGAAGCAAACCGGCGCCTGCAAAAAAATGGTGGGGATCATCTTCGGAATTATTCCTGAATTCCAGGGCAAAGGAATTGATGCGTATATGATCGTAGAAGGCGCTAAGTTAATCCAGAGTGGTATGTCGCATTACGTCGATTATGAAATGCAATGGATCGGCGACTTCAATCCAAGGATGCAGAATGTAGCGGAAGCGCTTGGAGCTATTCCTACCCGGCAGTTAACTACTTATCGCTATTTATTTGATAGGACTGCTCCATATAAGAGACATCCGATGGTTGGATGATAATAAAATAAATGTATGGATAACAATAAAAAGACACCTGGTTGTGCAGAAATCAGGTATCTTTTTATACAAAATACCCCTAAATATATCAGCTATAATATATAATACAAAAAAAAATACAAAAAGATAATCCCTGTCAAGCCGCTGCTGTATTACATATACACCTATCATATCAATATACGATAACCAACCGGGAGTATATAAGTTTCTGAATATTATATACATTTAAATCCCTTTTGCTGTTACGATCGTATCTAACCTGATGTTTTGTTATGACCAACTTATACCCTGAGTGTCCGGAGAACGCGGATCTGGCATTCATTGAACCCACGTTACTATTTAGGCAACAGATAATGAAAGCCGTCAGCTGTGTTGTGTTGTTCTTTATTTTATACGTGGTACTCTTATTTACAGCCGTTGCCCTGGCTATTGCTTTTGTATCAGGAGGGGTGGCACTGTTTCGTGCTTATCCGGCCTGGACCACCAGCATTATCAGTCTCAGTCTTATTTTACTGGGAGTGATGGTAATATTTTTTCTCATCAAATTCCTTTTCAATAAACGCCCGGCTGTTAATCCTTATCGTACGCAGATCTTTGCGGATCATCATCCTCTCTTATTCGACTTCATCACCCAATTGGTAAAAGACACCCGAATCAGTTTTCCCAAAAAGATATTTATAGTGCCGGATATGAATGCAACCGTATTCTATCATTCCAGCTTTTTAAGTCTTTTCTGGCCGGCGGGGAAAAACCTGGAGATCGGGTTGGGACTGATCAATAGCGTGAATATCAGCGAATTCAAAATGCTGTTGACGCATGAGTTTGCACACTTCTCTCAACGCAGTATGAAACTGGGCAGTTATATATACGCATTAAACAAGATGCTGTATAATATGCTATATGAAAATGACCGGTGGAACGAGATTGAAGTGCGCTGGAGCCGCGGCAGCAGCTTGCTAAGTTTCTTTGCGCATATCACTACCCGGATACTGAATGCCATGCAGTTTGTGCTGAGAAAGATCTATGCGATTATCAACCGGCAATACCTTGAACTGAGCCGGGAAATGGAATATTACGCAGATACGGTGGCGGTAGGGCTCACCAGTACCGACACTGCCATCAGCAGTTTACGCCGCGTGGAAATGGGGGGCTATTGCCTGGATCATTGTTTTCATAAATTACCGGATCTTGCAGAAAGAACACTGCGGTTTCCCAATATCTTCACTGCACAGCGGGCGATGATCCGTTACTATGCTTCGCAGAATCATCTTGCGCTGGATGAAAGCGGCCTCCCGGTAATTACCGATCATTATTTCCACACCTTCCTGAAAAGCAGGGTACAATTACGGGAACAATGGACTGCTCATTTGTCGAGGGAAGCGCGGGAAACACATTATTTACAGGCAGGCATTTCATGTAAGCAGTTTACAGATAGTGCCTGGACCCTGTTTAATGAGCCGGAGCATCTCCAGGAGTACATGACTTCCCTGGTATATAATTTCACCGTACATGCAGGCGCAGAAACCTTCACAGAAATCACCCCGGCTGCCTATATTGATGAATTGTCTCAACGGCACCGGTTGTACGAATATCCCAAGGCATTCAACGATTATTATGACAACCGGCCATTCGCGGATATGAATGGGGAGTTTACCCGTTTGTTATCTCCGGAAGAAATGGAGGGCAGTTTACGGGAGATTTATCACCCGGATAATATCGTGCGGATGCGGGCTTTTTACCGTGACCGTCAGGATGCAGAAACTTTACAGGCGATTAGTTGCGGCCAGTTCCAGACGAATTATTTTGAATTTGACGGCCATAAATATAGTGCGGCACGCGCCAAACAGCTGGCCCGCATGTTATCCGCGGAAGTAGCCAATGAGCAGGAATGGCTGAAAACGCATGACCAGCAGGCATTCCGCTATCACTATACCGTTGCCATGCAGCACAGCCCTGCGGTGGCGGCCCTGCTCAAAGAAAAATACACCCAGATTCTTCAGTACCAGCAAACCGGGCATCAGCTGAATGAACAGGTGATCCGGATCATTCATTGTATCAGCCTGTTGTTTAATTCCGGGGAAGAAGAAATGGAATCCATGCCGGCACTTTTTGATGAATTGTCGGCTGAATGCTGGGGTTTCCGGATGATGATGGAAAATATTAACCAGGCCGCTCTGTTTAACAACCTGCCACCGGGCATGACCGAAAAATTGCAACGGTTCCGCGAGCACGACTGCACCTTTATGCAGGATATGATCCCGGATTATGTGGCCATCCAGGAGCTGCACGAGATCAGTTCGGTAATGATGGAACATTTTAATAATGGCGTTATATTATTAAAAAAGGCATATTTGGAGTTTCTTTTAACTTTAGAACCGGGAGAATAATACCGGATGAAAGCGCCGTTCCTGCTGTGCATTTTTCTCTTACTGAATTTGTGCGTATTTTCGGCGCTCGCGAAAGCGTAGCAGTCATATGGAGAATTTTATCGTTTCAGCCCGTAAATACCGTCCACAGAACTTTTCAACTGTAGTAGGACAGGCACATATTACCACCACTCTCAAAAATGCCATCCGCAATAACCAGCTGGCGCATGCCTTCCTGTTTTGCGGACCACGTGGAGTAGGAAAAACCACCTGTGCGCGTATCCTGGCTAAAACCATTAACTGCGAAAATCTGCAGCCGGATGGGGAAGCCTGTAACGAGTGTCATTCCTGTAAATCGTTCAACGAGGGTAGTTCCTTCAACATCCATGAACTGGATGCGGCATCGAACAACTCGGTAGATGATATCCGTACCCTGGTGGAACAGGTGCGTTTTGCACCACAGGCCGGCAAGTACAAGATCTATATCATAGATGAGGTACACATGCTCAGTTCCTCGGCATTCAATGCTTTTCTGAAAACCCTGGAGGAGCCGCCTTCCTATGCGATCTTCATCCTGGCCACTACCGAAAAGCATAAGATCCTGCCTACTATCCTGAGCCGTTGCCAGATCTTCGATTTCAAGCGTATTACCATCCAGGATACCGTAGATCACCTGCAGGAGATATGCACCAAAGAGCATATCCAGGCTGAAACAGATGCCCTGCACCTGGTAGCGCAGAAAACAGACGGCTGTATGCGGGATTCCCTGAGTACACTGGATAAGATTGTGAGCTTTACCAGCGGCCATCTTACTTACCAGAATACCCTGGAACACCTGAACATACTTGATTACGATTATTTTTTCAGGGTGATGACCTCTGTCCTGCAACAGGACGTTGCCAATGCCCTGCTCATATTTGATGAAATTTTACAGAAAGGTTTTGAGGGCGACAACTTCCTGAACGGATGGGCAGAATTTCTGCGTAACCTTTTATTATGTAAAGAAGATAAGGCCCTTCACCTGGTAGAAGTATCCGGTAACCTGAAGGAACGTTACAGGCAGTTGTCCGGTCAGATAAGTCCTGCTTACCTGATTACGGCCCTGCACCTGCTCAATGAAACAGAGATCAACTACCGCATGGCACGTAACAAGCGTTTACATGTGGAGATGGCCCTTATTAAATTGTGCTTCCTGCAACAGGCAGTTACGCTGGTCAGCGATGACAGCACCGGGGAAGTATCCAAAAAAAAACTGGTAGCTGACGGCTCAGTTCCGCAGAAACTGCGGGCGCCGGGTGCGCAACCGGTAACGGCTAAAACGGTTACCGCCAATCCGGCTACTACAGAAAGTATAGGCGCTGGTCCCCGTTTAACGGTAGATACACCGCCAGTGACTGCGCCTCCGGCTCCGGCCAACGGTGGAATGGCGGGCACCGCGCCTGCTGCGGCTCCTGCAAACACTGTGGCGCCGGCGATACCTTCTCAACCGGCAACAGCTGCGGCTACGGCGATACCTTCACAGCCGGCGAGTACACCAGTACCGCCTGCGGCAGTTACAGGACCGGCCACACCTGCACAACCGGTTACCGCACCTGCCGCGGTAGCTACTCCAGCAGCACCAACGCCAACACAGACAGTTACTGCACCAGTGGCAGCACAGGTAACAACACCAGCGGCAACTGGCGCCAATGGCGGGAATACGGCCACCAATGCTTCGGCGGCAAGTAAGCTGACCGGCCTGGCGGCAATGAAAGAAGCCATGGCGGCTAAACAGCAGAATGCTGCGCCTGTGCAATCAATTCCACTGACCATGGGTGCTATCCATGTGTACTGGGAAGAATTTATAGATCTGTACCGGCAGGCCAACAAAATGACTGTGGTGAGCAATCTCCAGCTGGCGCAACTGAAATTGCTCGGTACAACAGAGGTAGGAATTGTGAGCCGGAACATTGTACAGTTCCGTTTCATGGAAGAGGAAAAACTGGTGATTGCGGAGTTTTTAAAGAAGAAATTTAACAATCCGACCATTGTACTGACCCTGCAGCTGGATGAGAGCCAGCAGACGCAGGATATAGGTCCGGCGCCACTTTCCAGCAGGGAACAGTTTCAGCACATGGCAGAAAAATACCCGATAGTAAAAGAGCTGAAAGACAGACTGAATATGGAGCTGGATTTCTAGCGGAATTGCGCTGATCAAATTTTAACGATAGATAGACATTTTTAAACAGTTTACACTTCCTTCTTTGCGTTTTTGCGCAAAAACATGTAGGTTTGAACAAAATTTTGAATAAAGCACTATGGCAGAAGTTATCAGAATGCCCCTTTTGAGTGATACGATGACGGAAGGGGTGATTGCGGAATGGCATAAAAAGGTGGGCGATACAGTAAAGGCAGACGATGTTATAGCTGAAGTGGAAACAGACAAGGCCACTATGGAAGTGATGGGTTACGCAGAAGGAACCCTCCTTTATATAGGTGTTGAAAAAGGGAAAGCAGCTAAAGTAAACGGAATTATTGCCATTGTAGGTAAACCGGGAGAAGACTACAAATCTCTGCTGGAAGGTAATAATGAGGCTCCTGCTGCTGCTCCTGCACAGGCTGCCGCCGCTGCACCTGCACCACAGGCTGCACCAGCTCCTGCTGCTGCACCGGCTGATGATGCTGCATTAAAAGAAGCACTGAAAAATGCGACTGTTATCCGTATGCCGCTCCTGAGCGATACCATGACAGAAGGCAAAATAGTAGCCTGGAATAAAAAAGTAGGCGACGTTGTGAAGAATGACGATGTACTGGCTGAAGTGGAAACGGATAAAGCGACCATGGAAGTAATGGGTTATGCCGACGGTACTTTATTATATATAGGTGTGAAAGAAGGCGATGCTGCCAAAGTAAACGGCATCATTGCGATTGTAGGTAAGGCGGGTACCAGTGTAGACGCGATACTGGCTGCTGAAGGAGCTGCTCCTGCGGCGCCGGCAGCATCTGCACCAGCTGAAACTGCTGCTCCTGCACAGAATGGCACTGCTGCCCCTGCAGCGGCTCCTGCTGCTACTTCCGGCACCGACGGTCGTGTGAAAGCATCTCCGCTGGCGAAGAAACTGGCAGAAGAAAAAGGCATCGACATCAGCCAGGTTCCTGGTTCCGGTGATGGTGGCCGTATCATCAAAAAAGACGTAGATAGCTATGTTCCTGCTGCCAAAGCGGCGGCTCCAGCTGCACAAAGCAGCGCAGCAGCACCTGCTGCTCCGGCCTTTGTACCAGCCGGCCAGGAAGGCTTCACCGATATTCCGCTGACCAAAATGCGCCAGGTTATTGCCAGACGCCTCAGCGAAAGCAAATTTACTGCTCCTCACTTCTACCTGAAAATAGATGTGAACATGGATAAAGCCATGGAAGCACGTAAATCCATCAACGAAATTTCTCCTGTTAAGATTTCCTTCAATGACATGGTGATCAAAGCTTCGGCGATGGCACTGCGTCTGCACCCGGATGTAAACAGCAGCTGGATGGGCGACTTTATCCGTCAGAACCAGCATGTACACATCGGTTCTGCGGTAGCTATTGAAGATGGTCTGATTGTACCGGTAATCCGCTTTGCTGATCAGAAAACACTGAGCCAGATTGCTGCGGATGCAAAAGGCCTGTACGACAAAGCCAAAAACAAAAAACTGCAACCACAGGAATTCAGCGGTAATACCTTCAGTATCTCCAACCTCGGTATGCTGGGTATCGACGAATTCACTGCTATCATCAACCCGCCGGATTCAGCTATCCTGGCTGTAGGTAATATCAGGGAAACTGCGGTAGTGGAAAAAGGCCAGATCAAAACGGCTAATATCATGAAACTGACCCTGAGCTGCGACCACAGAAGTGTGGATGGAGCGGTAGGCGCCCGGTTCCTGGCTACCCTGAAAGGGTTCCTGGAAAATCCGGTAACCATGCTGGTATAATTTAATAAAATAGCTATACGAAAGGCGGAGTGTATACACTCCGCCTTTTTTTATGAAAAAACAGAAGAAATCCATGTATCCGGGTAGGTTTAGTACACGTCATTGTCCCGTAAAATGTTTCATTAGCTTTTGAAAGTTCAAAAACTTGATATACATTTGACCTTGTAAATTGTCAAACGCTATAAAAAAATAACGACCTACATGAACTTAGTGGAAGCAAAAGCACAGTTTATCCAGACATGGGGCTCCTTAGGCGCCCAATGGGGTATTAACCGTACGATGGCCCAGATTCACGCCTTATTGCTGGTAATGCCGGATCCCTTAAGTGCCGATGATATCATGGAGGAACTGAATATTTCGCGCGGAAATACCAATATGAATGTGCGCGAACTGATTAACTGGGGCCTGGTAGAACGTATCCTCATTCCCGGTGAAAGAAAAGAATTTTTCGTAGCAGAAAAAGATATCTGGAAAGTAGCCACATATATAGCCCGTGAAAGAAAGAAACGCGAACTTGATCCTATTATGAAAGTGTTGCTGCAACTCCAGCAGGCCGAAGGCGATCCTAAAGACAAGGAAATGAAAGCTTTTAAGGATTCTATCTCCAACATTACCAAGTTTGCCCAACAGACGGATAAAACCATCAGTGCATTTATTAAATCAGAAGAAAACTGGTTCTATAGCAGCCTGATAAAACTCATCAAATAATTTTTTTTGGAGCATACTTTCAATCTTTTCTGAAAATTCCGAATTTAAAAAAATAAAAAATGAGATCCTTTTACATCGCGGATGGCGTTATACAGGGCATTCTGGGCCTCAGTTGTATTGCAGGCACCCTTAGTTACCCACTTCATCTCCCGGTATTCTTTCCTGTTATTTATTCTTTTTATGCCCTGGCCGGCTGGCAGCTGTTCAGCGCCTTTCTACAGGTGGGGCAGTATAAAAAGATCCGGTACAACAGCTGGTTGCATATCCTTCACCTGGGATTTCTCGGCGTATCTGCGTCAATAGCCGCCATGCTGCTATTAGCCAACGTATGCAATATTCGCATGAACGGCGTATGGAGCGACCTGTATGGCACCGTAGTTTATGTGGACCTCCTGATTGCTTTACCCTTGATGATGCTCCTTGTCAGCATCTTTTCTTTCCGCAGACTGTTTATCACAGCTGCCCTTATCAGCGGCTTTTTTTTACCATTAAGTTTCAATACTTACTGATACTTCTGAAACATATAAATCATGCAAAACAAACGTATCGTTATAGCAGCAGGTACCGGCTTTATAGGTAAAAGTCTCGTAGCATTTTTTGGAGAAGATAACGACCTGGTGATCCTTACCCGGCAACCGAAAGCTCCGCATGATCGCGTCACTTATGTACAATGGGATGGCAAACATCCCGGCGCGTGGTGTGCCGCATTGGAGGGGGCCGACCTGCTCATCAATCTCACAGGAAAAAGTGTCAACTGCAGGTATACTGCCGCCAATAAAAAGCTGATCATGGATAGCCGGGTAAACGCCACCCAAGCATTGGGAGCTGCGATACTCACTTTGCAGCATCCGCCGAAATTATGGATCAATGCAGGGAGTGCTACTATTTACCGGCATGCGGAAGACCGGCCCATGGATGAAATTAACGGGGAGATGGGCGATGATTTTTCCGTACAGGTGTGTAAGGCATGGGAACAATCTTTCAATGATATTACGCTGCCGCATACACGTAAAATAATACTTCGTATAGGCGTTACTTTAGGCTGGCAAACCGGCGGGGTGATGCACCCCTACCTGAACCTCGTAAAAACCGGCTTAGGCGGCCACCAGGGCAACGGCCGCCAAATGTTTACCTGGATCCACATTACTGATGTTTGCCGTATGATAGACTGGTTATCCGAAACGCCTGCTTTAAGCGGGGTGTTTAATTGCACGGCGCCCAACCCGGTTACGAATAAAGTGTTTATGAAAACGCTGCGGCTCAAAACTGGTCATCATTTCGGTCTGCCGGCTCCGGCGGCCTTATTAACGCTGGGTGCAGCATTGATTGGTACGGAAACAGAACTACTCCTGAAAAGCAGGTGGGTGCTGCCTTCCCGGGCTTTGCAGGAAGGATTTTCTTTCAGGTTTCCATTGCTTCCGGATGCTTTTACCGATATACTGACGCATCTGCCCCGGACAGCTTATCACTTGTTTTGATTTTCGTAAATTAGCTGTATGGAAACCAGCAACGATAAAAAACTGACAGTGGTGCTGGGTGCATCACCCAACCCGGAAAGATATAGCAATATGGCCGTGAACCGGTTGAAGGCAAAAGGCCACCCGGTAGTAGCCATTGGCAAGCGCGCCGCCACCATCGGCGATACACCGGTGATTACAGATCATCCTTCCCTGGAAAAAGTGGATACGGTTACCATGTACCTGAATCCGCTGGCACAGAAAGAATATTATGATTATATCCTGCAATTGCAGCCACGGCGCATCATCTTTAATCCTGGTGCGGAAAACGAAGAACTGGAGCAGATAGCCCGCGAACATAATATTCAACCCGTGGAAGCCTGTACCCTTGTAATGCTTAGTACGGGACAGTTTTAGCCGCTTGCAAACCCTGTAAACTTCTTATTTTTTTAATGTAAAGCTGTTAGCTATTGCTAACAGCTTTTTCGTATATTCGTATATATTGCTGTTGACCCCCAATGAACGCATCCCATATTGTTGACCCATAAGCGCATGGCATTACTTCAGCAGGCAGGCATTATAGCATAACCCATAAGCATGTTCACCCTTTAATATACATTTATGCAATGGAGAAGATTTAATGGAGAGGTTATCCACCTTCCGGTGAAGGAAGAGGTACGGCAAGCCATCGTTCGCGAAACCGCAAACGGGTTTCGGCTGAAAGTGTGCATCGGTACTGACTCACAGGTAAAAGGAGTAGATACGGAATTCGCTACAGTGATTGTATTCCTGCGGGAAGGTCATGGCGGATTTATGTTTATCCACAATGAAAAAACCAAAGACCGCTATTCTATCAAAGAACGTATGCTGGTAGAAGTAGCGAAGAGTATTGAAATTGCGTATGAATTGTGCGACCTGTTTACAGAATATGATGTAGATATGGAAGTGCATGCCGATATCAATACTAACCCTCAGTTCAAGAGCAACCTGGCTTTGCGGGAAGCAATGGGCTATATACTGGGAATGGGCTTTGCTTTTAAAGCCAAACCGGAAGCCTTTGCCAGCAGCAGTTGCGCCAATAAGATCGTGAACTAAGGCGCCCCGTTTTTTTGTACCTCTCTCAATTTTTTTGACGTGATACCACGTCAGGTGGCTGTTTCTCCCCTTATCAAGCTATATTATCTTCCTATTTTCCTGTAACTTTTTTTGTCAATCCCCGCTATACAGTCATTAAAATATCATTTACCATGACTGTACCAAAATCCTTTGTAGCACTATGTTTAATGGCTATCTGCAGTGCAATTGCCTGTACGGAAAAGTCCGGAGGAGCACACCCTGCACCTTGTCTTGTAGTGTCTTACGATAACGGGTACCATGAAGCAACTGGTTCTTCCTCCAAACTTCAGATTACGCCGGATAGCAGCTACCTGGTTACCCAAAACAGCAGCGGGGTGACTACCAAAAAACTTTCTGATGCCCTGCACGACAGTCTGAAGCCGTATCTGAGCAGCTTTCCACGTGAAGCGGTAAAAGCAGATTCCAACGTGCTTAATTATTCCTACAGAGGCGCCGCAGACGCTCCTTTTGTAGGCTTCACCTATATCCAGGAAAATACCGGCGATTCCACTGTCATCTACCTGGATCTGCCGAGCGAAAATCCTTCCTATATCAAGGCTTTTCAACAACAAATCAATCAAACAATCAGCAACAATAAAATATTCAATTGATCATTAACACGAACCTGAAGTTTATAGTTTTTTTACTGCTCTCCCTGTATTCCTGTAAAAAAAGAGATGTGCAACCACAGCAACCCTTACTGGAAGGGCAATGGCGGCTGGTAGCTGCTAAAAGCACTACCCCTGGCGTGAACAGCGAAATCAGGGATACACAGATTGCGATCTTTCAGCAACAGGACTACCGGATCCTGGTGAACGATCTGCAACTGAATGCGACTACCTATCGTATGGAACTGACGGAAACGATAACGGGGAAGAAATGGAAAATCATTACGGCAAATTCGCAGATGTCTTACGTACAAATTGTGAATGATAGTTTGTATATCAACAGGACGGATGACGACGAAGAGAATGCACTCATTTATGTAAGAGTGCAGCCATAAATAACTTGCACTGCTATCTGTTGTCAGTGGGCGATACGGCTGGTATTTTCATGGGAAAATGTGTAACTTTTAGTATTGCTTTTACGCTATACAGGCAATCAATACCCTGGATAAAGGGATACCAAAATCGTTCACATGATAAAACTCCCGTCATGAAAATTCATTTTCAATTTGTTATACTGTCACTGTTATTATTTGTTGGCACCGGTTGTAATAAAAAAGAAACACCCCATATTACCTCTATTGAAGGTAAGTGGCAACTGATCGAGTCCGTTGGAGGCTTTGCAGGGGCCAGGGTAGAGATAAAGGATAAGGTGATCGCCAATTTTCAAAACAACGAATACCGTTATTATTTCAACGATACGTTGATGGTAACCTCGACTTACGAATTTGTGCCGATAGATGACAAAACGTGGAAGCTGACGATCCATGATGGCTGGAACTCGGTAAATATCGCCAGCTTCACCGGTAACCTGCTTGTACTCTACAACCCCAATCCGGAAATGTATACACAGACCTTTAGAAAAGTCAAATAAAAAAAGAACCCCGGCTATTAGCCGGGGTTCTTTTTCTATTTGAACGATGGATCAGGCGATGGCCCGGAACTGTGCGTTCAGTTCATCGATATAATTCAGAATCGCATCCCTGCCGGACTTCTTCACGGTAGAAGTCACAAAGTTGGGAGGGAGGAATTGCCAGGTTTCTCTCATTTTATTAAGGAAAGCTTTTACATTCTTACTTACTTCCGCCTGCGTGCTTTTATCGGCTTTGGTGAATACAAGGCTGAAAGGGATATTCCATGTGCCCAGGTCGGTAATAAAATCAATATCTATCTGTTGTGGTGAATGGCGGCTGTCGATCAGCACAAATACACTGACCAGGTTGGGGCGCTTACGCAGGTAATTTTCGATCATCTGTTGCCACTGGCGGCGTTGAGACATGCTTCTCTTTGCGAATCCGTAGCCGGGTAAATCTACCAGGTACCAGGCTTTATTGATGACAAAATGATTAATCAGCTGTGTTTTACCGGGGGTACCGGACGTTTTGGCTAATTTTTCATTATTAGCCAGAATATTGATCAAAGAAGACTTACCTACGTTAGACCGGCCAATAAATGCGTATTCCGGCAGGTTCGGCACCGGGCATTTTTCCCAATCGGGGCTACTGATAAGATATTCTGCTGATTTAATAACCATAATGATATTGCTTTGTTCCATTAAAAATCCCGTATCTCCATATTTGCATACTGCCACATGACTACATTTCTTTAACTTTGCGCACTATGTCAGAAAATGCAAATGTTCAGAAGATCGTTCCCTTTGAAGGGTCAAAATTAAGCAAGAAGGAGCAGATAGCGACCATGTTTGATGATATTGCTTATCGCTATGACTTTCTTAATCACTTTATGTCGCTTGGAATCGACATTATCTGGCGTAAGAAAGCGCTGGGATACCTGAAATCAATACAGCCGAAACTCATGCTGGACGTGGCCACAGGCACCGGTGATTTTGCGATTATGGCAGAAAAGCGCCTTCATCCGGATAAAATAGTGGGTATTGATATTTCTGAAGGAATGCTGGCTCATGGACGGGAAAAGATCGAGAAACTTGGTTTGGGCGATAAAATTACCCTGCAAAGCGGCGATAGCGAGACAATAAGTTTTCCGGACCAGACGTTTGATGCGATAACGGTGGCTTTCGGTGTACGCAATTTTGAGCACCTGGAAAAAGGGTTGTCTGAAATGTACCGGGTATTGAAGCCGGGGGGCAAATTAGTGATCCTAGAATTTTCGAATCCCACAGTTTTTCCTATTAAACAATTATATAATTCGTATTTTCGTTATATCACACCTCTGATCGGGAAATGGATAGCCAAAAGCCAGGCGGCCTACAGCTATTTGCCGGAATCTGTGAAAGCGTTTCCACAGGGTGAAGCAATGCGAACTATTTTAACCAATACCCGTTTCCAGGCCGTTACATGCAAAACGCTAACATTCGGCATATGTTCCATTTACTGCGCTACGCGCTGATATTCATTGTATTCGGGGTGCTTCCTGCCAGGGCGCAAACCCAGATGAATATGTTGGAACACGATGCAAAACCCTATTACTTTGGTATTACGCTGGCTGCAAACCAGTCGTATTTCAAACTGGAGCATTCACCCGCTTTCCTGGCTACCGATTCTATTATGGTAGCCGAACCGCTGAAGACCATGGGGTTCAACCTGGGGTTGCTGGCCAATGCGAGGCTGACCGAGCATTTTGACCTGCGTTTTAATCCGCAGCTCATTTTTGCCTCCAAAAATCTGTACTACCGGGATACTTATCCCAAACCCCAGGATACGGAAAAAAAGATCGAATCCATTCTATTAAGCTTCCCGCTGCAGATAAAATTTAAGTCGGACCGTATCGGCAACATGCGTGTATACACCATTGCCGGTTTGAAATACGATTATGACCTGGCCTCCAGCGCCCGCTTACGCCGGGCGGAAGACCTGGTGAAGATCAAGAAAAGCGACTATGGTTATGAAGTAGGCGCTGGTTTTGAATTCTATTTTGAAAGCTTCATTTTTGCCCCGGAATTCAAGATCAGTAATGGTTTCGGCAATGTACACGTTAAAGATCCCAACCTGCGGTACTCTAATGTGGTGGAGAAGCTGCAATCGAGAATGATCGTATTTTCGATACACCTGGAAGGATAAATCTACCGGGAATCTGTATGGTTTACCCTTCCCTGCCTCCTGTAAATTTTCTACCTTTGCGCCATGCAAAACTACCTCATCAGGAATATAGCCGTGGTCAACGAAGGTCGCACCACGGTACAGGATGTATGGATCAAAGGCCACCGCATTGAAAAAATAGCGCCTCATATCACCATCAGCGGTAACTACACAGAAATTAACGGAGAAGGCAAGCACTTACTGCCGGGCGTTATAGATGACCAGGTACATTTCCGCGAACCGGGACTGACCCAGAAGGCCACTATTTACACCGAAGCACGTGCGGCAGTAGCCGGCGGCACCACCAGCTTCATGGAAATGCCCAACACTAAACCTGCTGCCCTGACCCAGGAGCTGCTGGAAGATAAATATACCATCGGACAACACCACTCCCTGGCGAACTACTCCTTTTTTATGGGAGCTGCCAATGATAACGTGGAAGAAATATTAAAAACGAACGCCAAGAAAGAAAGTGTTTGCGGCGTAAAAATATTCATGGGCTCTTCTACCGGTAATATGCTGGTAGATAATTACCTGACCCTCGACACGGTATTTTCCAACAGCGAACTGCTGATCGCCACCCACTGTGAAGATGAGAAGATCATCCGCGCCAATATGGAAGCATTTCAGCGGGAAAAAGGAGATCAGCTCACTGCGGCGGATCATCCGCTGATACGCAATGTGGAAGCCTGTTTCGAGTCGTCGCTGGTAGCCATCCAGTTTGCACAGAAACACAACGCCCGCCTGCATATCCTGCATATTTCCACCGCCAGGGAATTACAGCTGTTCAGCAACATGCTGCCGCTGGCAGAAAAAAGGATCACTGCAGAAGTATGCGTACATCATCTTCATTTCACAGCAGATGACTATGCACAATATGGCAACCTGATTAAATGCAACCCGGCGATCAAGTCGCCCGACAATAAAGCCGCGCTCTGGCAAGGCCTCTTGGACGACCGCCTGGACATCATTGCCACCGACCACGCTCCGCATACCTGGGAAGAAAAACAACTTCCCTATATACAGGCGCCATCCGGTGTTCCATTGGTACAACACAGCCTGCTGCTGATGCTGGAACATGCCCGTCAGGGTGATATCACCATTGAAAAGGTAGTCGAAAAAATGAGCCATGCGCCTGCCATCTGTTTCCAGGTAAAGGAAAGAGGATTTCTGAGAGAAGGATATTATGCGGATTGTGTGATTGTAGATCTGAATGGCCAGACCAATGTAAAGAAAGAGAATATCTATTATAAATGCGCCTGGAGTCCGTTTGAAGGACATACCTTCCCGGCGGCCGTTACACATACTTTTGTAAGTGGGCACCTGGCGTATGCCGATGGTGTTTTCAATGAAAATGTACTGGGCCATCGACTGGCATTCAGCCGATAGTTGCTTATTTTGGTAAATGCAGCACTCCTGCTGCATTTACCAAAATGCCAGCGCAGCCTTTCAAATCTTATGGAATTTCTCTATCCTTGCATCTACACCGTAGATTCACCAAAAAAGATGCTGCATGCAACTGGACAAAACATCCTATTACGACCTGTCTATTTTTAACCGGGATGAAGAATTCTCCCTGTTTCACCGGCTCGATTTCACCACCACTGCCGGTGGACGCGAATACCTACGGCAACTTTTCAGCAATCCCTTACAAGATATTCCAACGATCCAGAACAGACAGCGTGCATTGCAGTATATCCTGGACCAGGAAAACAACTGGCCGTCCATTATCTCCAATGGTACGATCGTAGTAGTAGAGAACTATATGGATGCGCAGATTGAGCCTATTTCCAGCACCGAAGGACTGCCCCTGTATCTTCATGCCGCACTGAATAAAACATTGTACGCACCGGATTTTGGTTATATCAAATTCTCCTTCACGCAGCTGGTGATACTGCTGAAAGGATTCCGTTCATTTATCAATGCTTTCAATTCGGACGAAACACCTATGGTGCTGAAAGTGTTGCTGGACAGAGCACAACAACTACTCACCAAAAAGGAATTTTACGAGATACTGCGACTGGATGAAGAAGGGAAACTGAATTTCATTGAAATTCTCCGGTATGATAATTACATCCGGAAAAGACACCGGAAAGTAATACAGGAACTGGTGACACTCTACCAGCAACTGGATGCGTATTACGCTATGGCGAAAGCCATCCGGCATTACAACCTGCATTTCCCTGTGTTTGCAGGCAGCGACAGGCCTGTGATCAAAGCGACACAACTGTACCATATCATCCTGAACGAACCGGTAGCGTATGATGTGAAGCTGGATGAAACTTCGCATTTTATGTTTCTCACCGGCGCCAACATGGCGGGTAAAACTACCTTTATCAAAGCCGTTGGCGTAGCAGTATTCCTGGCACATATAGGCATGGGGGTACCAGCTGAAAAAATGGAAATGAGTTTCTTCCATGGTATCTTCAGTAACATACAGGTACAGGACAATATTTTCAAGGGAGAGAGTTATTTCTATAGTGAAGTGCAGCGTATCAAAAACACTATTCTGCAAATCAGCAATGGTAAAAACTGGCTGGTACTGATCGATGAAATGTTTAAAGGCACCAATGTGGAAGATGCCCGGAACTGTTCACTGGCGGTCATCCGTGGGTTCCTGCAAAGCACCAACTGCCTGTTCATCCTCTCTACACACCTGTATGAAGTGGCAGAAGAATTACGGACAGAACCAAGAATTCAGTTTAAATATTTTGAATCCACCGTGATAGATGATGATCTTCATTTCACTTACCTGCTCAAAGATGGTATCGCCAAAGAAAAAATAGGTTACCTGATATTAAAACGGGAGAAAGTACTGGAATTACTCACACAAATAAAGTAATAAATCAGCGGTTAGCTTTTGCAGGCTAGCCGCTAATTTGTTATATTCGTATCCGTTAACCCGGATATCCATATGATTGTTAAAACCTTCGGCAGCGCCATCCAGGGCGTGAATGCCATTACGATTACCATAGAGGTAAATGTATCTTCCAAAGGCAATAAATTATTTATCGTAGGACTGCCGGACAATGCGGTCAAAGAAAGTGAGCGGCGTATTGAATCTACGATTCAGTGTATGGGACTTCGTATGCCCAGAACCAGGACCGTGGTGAACATGGCGCCCGCAGCTATCCGCAAGGCGGGTGCAGCCTACGATCTTCCTATTGCTACGGGTATTATGGCAGCTTCCGGTCAGCTATCTCCCCTTCACCTGGAACATTACCTGATGATGGGAGAACTATCACTGGATGGTACCATTCAACCAATTAAAGGCGCTTTGCCTATAGCCATGCAGGCCTGGCAGGATGGTTTCAAAGGATTTATCCTTCCTAAACAGAATGCGCTGGAAGCTGCTATGGTGAGCGATTTGAGCATATATGGCATTTCCCATATTGCCGAAGCCATCCAATTTTTCAATGATCCGGGCAGCCTGACACCGGTAACGCCAGCCACCAGTGAATGCTATACCGCCATCGATCATTCCGGACTTGATTTCAGCGAAGTAAAAGGACAACAACACATCAAACGTGCATTGGAAATTGCGGCGGCAGGTGGGCACAATGCGATCCTGATCGGTCCGCCGGGAGCCGGAAAAACCATGCTGGCGAAGCGTTTGCCGACTATACTTCCACCGCTCACCCTGCAGGAGGCACTTGAGACTACAAAGATTCATTCCGTTGCCGGCAAGCTCCCGGAACATACTTCATTGATTCTTCAGCGGCCGTTCCGTTCTCCGCATCATACCATCAGCGATGCTGCATTGGTGGGTGGTGGCAGCATTCCGCAACCCGGAGAAATTTCCCTCGCACATCATGGTGTATTATTCCTGGATGAATTACCGGAGTTTAAACGGAAAGTATTGGAGGTAATGCGACAACCGATAGAAGAAAGAAAAGTAACGATTTCCAGAACAAAAAATTCCGTAGACTTCCCGGCCAGCTTCGTTTTGCTCGCCGCCATGAATCCATGCAAGTGCGGCTTTTTCAATCATCCATCGAGGCAATGTTCGTGTCCCCCAGGACAGGTGCAGGAGTATCTCAATAAAGTATCCGGCCCGTTGCTCGATCGCATCGATCTGCATGTACAAGTTACGCCGGTGGAGTTTGCAGATTTATCTTCCACACAGGCAGCGGAAAAAAGTTCGTGTATCCGTGAGCGTGTGATGGCTGCACGCGCCATCCAGGCGGAACGATTTGCTGCCTATGAAAACATTTATTGCAATGCACAGATGCACAGCCGTTTGCTGACATCGGTATGTGTGATCAGTGATCGCTGCCGGGAACAACTGGGGCAGGCCATGCAGAAATTAAAGCTGTCTGCCAGGGCGTACGACCGGATACTGAAAGTCAGCAGAACCATTGCAGACCTGGAAGGGAGCCGTAGTGTAGAACCCGCGCATATGGCAGAAGCCATACAGTACCGCAGCCTGGATCGCGAGAACTGGGGGAATTGAGTGCAGCCGGACTATAGGATTAACCGGACATTTGGCTACAAAGCAGGGAAATATGGCTACAGGTATCTGCCTAAACAGCAGGACATTTGCAATGACTTTGCTTTGGTTTAAAGCGGATGGAAATGGCACATGCAGGAATGTAACGGCATGCAATTCCAACCTGCCGGTAAATGTAATCAGACTAAAAAGCCTGTTGCTGGCACGCATGCACTGATCACCATTTCTCCGTCCGAAAATTTTTAAATTTTATTAGATACATTTTATGAGAACAGTTCTGATCACCGGTGCGAACAAGGGTGTAGGCCTGGAAACCGCCAGGCAACTGGCACAGCTGGGAAATTTTGTTTACCTGGGCAGCAGGGATATTGTTAACGGGCAACAGGCCGCAGATCAGCTGAAAGCTGCCGGCATTGCTAATGTAGCAGCCATTCAAATCGATGTTACCGATATTGATTCAATCAGGAAAGCGAAAGCGGAACTTGACAGCCAGATTGATTCCCTTGATCTGCTGATCAATAATGCCGGTATTTCAGGCGGGCAGCCGCAACAGCTTTCTACATGCAATATGGAAACGATCCGCAGCTTATTTGAGACGAACTATTTTGGTGCTGTTCAAACCACACAGGTGATGTTAGCGCTGTTAAGAAAATCTGCTGCAGCGGCCATCATTAATATCTCCAGTGAAGTGGGATCTTTATCGATGAATATGTCTGCCGACAGACGTCCGAACTGGAGTGAGTTTTCTGCATACGGATCTACCAAAACAGCATTAAATGCATTTACAGTGATGCTGGCCAATGAACTGCGGGAGGAAAACATAGTGGTAAATAGCGTTACACCAGGTTATACTGCCACAGACCTCAATCAGTTTAAGGGTTTTAAGTCTGTTGAAGAAGGAGTAAAACCTATTGTAGCACTGGCCCTGTTAACAGACCGCGCTATCACTGGGAAATTCTTCAAAGACGGTGGTGAAATTCCCTGGTAGTCATCTGATGCTTAACGGTGCTTTCAAACGGAAATCATGCTCATGGGAAATACTCATGGAATGCGGTGCAGAGCCAGTTTCAGACAGATAGCGGCTGGTAGTGAAGCATCTTCAAATCCCCAGGTCTTCTTTATAGCTTTCACTGAGTTTCTTCTGCATCTCTGCAGGAACAGGGGCGTATTCCGCAAACTGTGATTTCAGTTTAGCTTTACCCTGGGTGACGTTGCGCAGGGCCGCGAAGAGTTTATCTATTTCCGCCTGTGGGGTACGTGCTTTGATCACCTGGTAGCCATTCAGTGTATCCATCCCGGTTATGATGCTGCGATGACTTTGCAGTTCGCTCATAATATCTCCCATCATTACATCCGGTGCGATGGCTTCGAGATCGAATACGGGCTCGAGCAACTGTGGGGCTGCCTGGTGGAACGCCTCACGGAAAGCCATCATACCGGCAATTTTGAAAGAGATGTCGTTACTGTCTACCGGATGCATTTTGCCATCGTATACACTTACCCGGATATCGCGCACATATGATCCGGTTAGGGGTCCTTCCTGCATTTTTTCCATGACACCTTTGAGAATGGAAGGCAGGAAACGGTTGTCGATGGCGCCGCCGACTATACAGTTATTGAATACCAGTTTGCCGCCCCAGTTCAGTGCTATTTCTTCTGAGTCGCGCACGCTATGTTCCTTGTAAGGCGGCATTCCCTCATACCAGGGTTCTATTTTCATGAATACCTCTCCGAATTGTCCGGCGCCGCCGGATTGCTTCTTATGGCGATAGGAAGCCTGTGCGGGCTTCTGGATGGTTTCTCGGTAAGGAATTTTTGCGGCGTGAAAAGCCACCTGCATCTTATACACATTTTCCAGCCGCCATTTGGTGACGAGTAAGTGTAGTTCCCCTTGTCCGTGCAGGATCACCTGTTTGAGTTCGCGGTTAAATTCCACCAGGAGGGTGGGATCTTCCATGTGAATTTCTGCGAGTACTTCGCTGAGTTTTTCATCGTCACCTTTGTTTTTGGCTTCGATGGCTACCCTTACTTTGGGTGTGGGGAAGTCGATGGGAGTAATTTGTCCGGGGAAGTTTTTTTCTGCCAGGGTGTGATTGGTAAGGGTATTTTTCATTTTGAGGGTACAGCCGATGTCGCCGGCCTGCAGCCGCTCTACGTTATTGCGGTTTTTGCCGTCTGCTATAAACAGCTGGCTGATACGTTCGGTGGTATTGCCTTGTTCGTTGATCAGTTCCATACCGCTTTTCACTTCTCCCGACATCACTTTAAAATAGGTGAGTCTGCCGATATGTGGTTCCTGTAATGTTTTAAAAACAAATAATCCCGCCGGGCCGGCAGGATTGCAGGGAACTGATTTGCCGCCGGTAGTGGTTTCGGCGGGCATTTCCACTGCGCTGGGGGCTACATTATCGATGAATCCCATGAGGCGGCCGCTGCCCATATTTTTTCTGGCGGATAAACAGAACAGGGGGAAGACATGGTGATTGAGCATGCCGATTTTGATACCCTGCCGCAGTTCATCTTCATCCAGACTTCCTTTCTCAAAATACAACTCCATGAGGGTATCGTCATTTTCTGCTGCTTTTTCCACCAGTTCGTTGTGAAGTTGATCGGCTCTTTCCTTTTCGTTG
This sequence comes from Chitinophaga arvensicola, assembly GCF_900110835.1. GTDB lineage: Bacteria > Bacteroidota > Bacteroidia > Chitinophagales > Chitinophagaceae > Chitinophaga > Chitinophaga arvensicola. The sequence continues at coordinate 1,776,993 of NZ_FOJG01000001.1, read as the reverse complement.
TCGGGAATGGGCAGTTTTTCGGGTTTGCCGCCATTTTCCGGGAAACGGTACATGGTCATTTTCAGGAGATCTATGATGGCATTGAATCCGGGGCCTTGGTTCACGGGATATTGCATTACGGTAACGGGCTGTCCGAATACACGTGCGGCGTCTTCCACGGCTTTATTGAAGTTGGCCAGTTCTGCATCCAGCTGGTTAACGGCTAATATGGTAGGTTTCTGATATTTATCGACATAATCCCATACGAGTTCAGTGCCTACTTCCACGCCATACTGGGCGTTGAGCAGGAGTACCGCCGTATCGGACACGCGGATTGCTGCAATCACTTCCCCGATAAAATCTTCCAGTCCGGGTGTATCAATAATGTTGATTTTGTAATCTTTCCATTCCGTGTGCATCAGGGTCGCATATACGGAATTACCGCGTTCATGCTCAATATCGTGGTAGTCGGACACGGTATTTTTCTCTTCAATGGTACCTCTTTTACTGATGATGCCGGCTTCGAATAACATGGTTTCAGAGAGGGTAGTTTTGCCGCTTTTGGGTGCACCTAACAGTACGATGTTTTTGATATGTTTGTCATCATACGTCTTCATATGTGGAGATTTATTTAGATAATAGTTAATCACCTGTGCCTTTACAAAGAACTTACTATTAAGTTAACGTTTTTTGACTAAAATAGCCAGTACTTTTCCCCACAATATGTGACAACATGCAGTAACTTTGCACCTCAGGAAAACGGACATATGAAACTATTACTGCATTATTTGAAGAGATATAAATGGTTGGTCGTATTAGCAATGGCTCTGGCCAGTATTAACCAGCTTTTCTCACTGATGGACCCGATGATCTTTGGCTGGATCATTGACAGGTTTGCATCTCATCCAAAAACATTTAAGGGTGGCACTATATTTCGGCCGGAGAATGAGTACCTGACAGGGGTACTGCTGCTGGTTGGCGCTGCCATTGGCGTGGCCATGGTATCGAGGATTGCGAAGGCTTTCCAGGACTATTTTGTGAACGTGATTGTTCAGAAATTCGGGGCGCAGGTGTACACTGATGGGCTTAAACACTCGCTCAGGCTACCTTATCAGCAATTTGAAGATCAGCGCAGCGGCGAAACACTGGCCATACTGCAGAAAGTACGGGTAGACTGCGAAAAATTCATTACAGCCTTTGTAAACGTGCTTTTTGTATCGTTGATCGGGGTGGTATTTGTGATGATTTATGCGACTACCGTGCACTGGAGTCTTCCTTTTGTGTATCTGACCGGCTGTGTGCTGCTCACGATTCTCATGAGTTTACTGAGCAGAAAGATTAAGGTAATCCAGAAAACAATTGTAAAAGAAACCACCGCACTGGCGGGATCTACTACCGAATCGCTCCGTAACATTGAGCTGGTAAAGAGTTTGGGCCTTTCCAACCAGGAAATCAGGCGGTTGAACTCTACCACTATGAAGATCCTGATGCTGGAACTGAAGAAAGTGCGGAGCATCCGCAGTATCAGTTTTGTACAGGGTACTTTTGTGAACCTGATGCGTTCTGCCATCCTGTTCCTGCTGCTGTTCTACATTTACCGCGATGTGGTGAGTATCGGGCAACTGATGACTTTACAGCTGTACTCCTTCTTCATTTTCGGGCCCTTGCAGGAATTGGGTAACATTATCCTGAACTATCGGGAGGCGCAGGTATCGCTGTTGAATTTCCAGAGCATCCTGAATACGCCGGTAGAAGAAATGCCGGCTAACCCGGTACGGGTATCGCATATTGATGAACTGCAATTCAAACAGGTTGGGTTTAAGCACCTCACAGCCGCCACCAAAGCGCTGGATAAGGTAAACTTCTCCGTGAATGTAGGAGAAACGATTGCTTTTGTAGGACCTTCAGGTTCCGGGAAAACCACGCTGGTAAAGCTATTGGTAGGATTATACAAACCCAACGAAGGACATATTTTCTACAACGGCGTAGATGCCAATGCGGTAGATATGGAAGATTTGCGGCACCAGGTAGGGTTTGTAACACAAGATACCCAACTTTTTGCGGGAACAATCCGGGAGAACCTGTTGTTTGTAAACCCGGGGGCCAGTGATGCCGATGTAATGGAAGCGCTGGACAAAGCCTCCTGTTATTCGCTGCTGGCAAGGGCAGATAAAGGCCTGGAGACGGTGATCGGTGAAGGAGGTATTAAAATTTCCGGCGGAGAAAAACAACGTTTATCCATTGCCAGGGCATTGCTACGTAAGCCGCGTTTGCTGGTATTCGATGAAGCTACTTCTGCACTGGACTCCATTACAGAAGAAGAAATTACGAAGACCGTCCGCGAAGTGACGTCCAGCAAACAACATATTACCGTGATGATTGCGCATCGTTTAAGTACGATTATGCACGCAGACCGGATCTATGTACTGGAAAAAGGACAGATCGTGGAAGTGGGTAAGCATGCAGATCTCGTGGAAGAGAAGGGTCTTTACTATGCGATGTGGAGACAACAGATCGGCGAGCGCAAGGTGGAAGCGGTTTAGCAAGGGGATACTAAGAAGTAATTGATTATTTTTGTAACATGAGTACACAACAGCCTAAGCGCCCGAACTATTTTGTCAGCATGCTGACAATGAAATGTCCAAGATGCCGGAAAGGAGATATGTTCAAAGATCAGAACCCGTTTCATTTGAAATTCTCGAAGATCTTTAACATGTATGATAATTGCCCGGTATGTGGACAGAAATATGAGCTGGAAACCGGCTTCTGGTTTGGGACAGGCTATGTGAGTTACGCTTTATCAGTGGCTTTCAGTGTATTTAACCTGATCTGGTTCTGGTTATTTTTCGGATTAACCTGGAGAGATAACAGCATTTTTGTCTGGCTGGGTGTAAACGGTGTATTACTTGTACTTATCCAGCCCTGGCTGATGCGATTGTCAAGAGCCATCTATCTTTACTTCTTTGTGTATTATGATGAAGACACTGCGAAGCTGGAAAAACCAACACATCAACACTAAAAAATAGTTGAAAAAAATATGGGGCTGTAAAAACAGCCCCTTTCTTTTTCAACCAAAATCTGAACCAATGGTGGTCAGAAAAATCTTAATTACAAAAACCAATTTTTTTGAAAAACTGAGGGAAACTGTTTACTCCTCCTGGCAGGACATCCGATCTTCACATACATAATGAACCCCTAAACTACAAAATCTCTCTATAATTCAAGTAAATATTTACATCAATGGCAAAACATGTCGGATTTATACTGTAAAATCGTTTTTACTTATCAAGCCCCGTCAGGACTGGATTTAACGATGTTGCAACAAATTTATATAAATTAGTAAATACTTTAATGTTAATACAAATAATAATATATAAGTAACCTTTATATAATAGTACGGGATCATGATCAGTTCCGTAAAATTCAATAGCTTTATCATTTCAAATAGTTACTCATCGTGCAAAGAACCTTATTACTGCTTGCTGTTTTATTCATTGGCTGTACACAGCCGGCATCCAGATCTGCAGCCGACAAAACCACGGCAGCGACCTCCATTGCGAACGCGAAACCCGAACCTTTCCGCCTGATAAGCGGTAAAACTGACAGCGACAGTGCTGTATTTGAAGCAGCAGGGATCACCGCTTCCATCGCCAATGCAGCAAACGGCATTCAGACGATTCATATTACCCGGGAAGGTAAGCGGCTGATTAACTATATGCGGGCTATCGACTCCAATGCAACCGCCATTCCGGTACCTCAGCTGATCATAACGGGCACGGATACAGCAGTTGGTTTCAATACCAATAAAATCCTTTTTAAAATAAAAGATAACAGGGCTACCTACACGAAAGTGGACGGCCCCGTGGTAGCTGATTCCATAAAAAAAGCCCCTGCAGACGCAGGAGCCTTTTAAAGTAACACTAACTAACACTATTTGAAATCGATCGGAATAGCCAGTTTGACACTGAAATTCCGGCCGACGTTATAAACGCCTGATCTGCCCGTCACGTCATTGATAGCCGCATACTTCAACCTGCTCAGGTGATTCTGGTAAGCAACATCGGTGAAGTTATTGACAGCGAAATGCAGGGAGAACAATGTTCTGTTCTTCTTATTTACAAAATCAGAACCTAAACCGGCATTAAACAAAGTATAACCGGAAGTAGTAGTTTCTGTTTGGTAAGCAGCAAACACGTCATTCTGTGCGAAATTCAGGTCCATCTGCACACCGATATAGGCATTGCGCAAAGGACTGTTACCTACCTTTTTAAATCTTCCTTTCAACTCAGACAGCCAGCGGGCAGGCGGAATATTGGGAAGATATTTCGTAGAGTCGCTGCTGTTACTGGTAGTAGCCCGTACATAAGAGAAAGTATTCTCAAAATGCAGCCAGTCGATCGGATGCGGATGTATATCCAGCATCACTTCCCCACCATACAGGTTGGCATCTGTCTGCTGGTATTTGAAAGCAGAGAATCCTTCGTCGTTATCTGTGGCAGGAATAGAATCTGAGCCTGCTGCATTAAACAGCTTGCGAGAGAAGATAAAGTTATTGATATGATTGTAAAACAGGCTGGCCGATAAAGACACATGCTCGGTATTGAAATCGATGCCTGCATCTACCTGCGTACTTACTTCGGGTTTCAGATCCTGGTTACCATATTCATACTTGATGGTTCCTTCGTGTACACCGTTGGCAGACAGTTCTGCGATATTCGGAGCGCGGAACCCTCTGGCAGCATTCACTTTCAGTACTACGCGATCGCTGGCTTCATAGCTGAGGCCTACGCTACCGGATACGTTATTGAAATTGCGTTTAAAGGCATCAAATTTACTATCACCGGTATTGGCAGGTTTACCATTTGCATCCAGGAACAATGATTTGGAGTTCATGGAACGGTTATCGAAGCGTAATCCACCGCTCAGGGTGAGCTTATTAAACGTTTTGCTGGTTACGGCGAAGGCGCCGAAATCAAACAGATCATATGCAGGGATCAGGAATTCTTCTCCTTTGTTTTCATTTTTCTGTTGCATACCATTCACGCCTACCGTTGTTTGCCAGCCGTTCATTTCGGGCAGGTAATATTTCAGTGCGTAGTTGAATGTTTGCAGGTGCAAGTATAATCCGGGTGTATTAGGATTTACCGGATCACCGAATTCCCGGCGCTGGTTCAGCTGATAACCGAGTGTAAGTCCCAGACGGCCACCATTGTGCAGGTACAGACTATTGTCCCATACAATTTTCTGATGGTTGATCTGTTGTTTGGGAACAGTCATGCTGTAGGACTTATTATCGCTACCCGTAACAGGTACTTCTTCTGCGGTGCCGTTATTATTGATTTGTTTCACAAATCCACCGGTGCTGTCGCGGTCACCTTCTACCAGTCCGAGGTGCTGGTTAAAGGAAGAGAAGCTCAGGTGGGAGTAGCCCCATTGTTTATTGATCCCGATAGTAGCGCCGTAGTTGGTGTTATTAAAGCGGGAATTAAATACGTAGTCGTCGTACTTGTTTTTGTAGTCGTGGGCCTGTTTCTGGGTTACATAAGCGCCCCAGCTGAAGCCGTTGTTATTTCCGGCGATATCGGCGTGATAGGCCATCAGACCGTTGTTGGTCTGGTAATTGGCTTCCACGTTGCCTTTGATCTGGCCGAGTGGTAACGGCGCCGGTGGTACGATATTGACTACACCAGCCAATGCATCCGAGCCATAAATGAGGGATGCGGGTCCTTTGAGGACTTCGATCCTGCTTACATTGTAATCGTCTATTTCGATACCATGTTCATCGCCCCATTGCTGGCCTTCCTGGCGGATACCGTCGCCTACTACCACAACACGGTTGTAGCCGAGACCACGGATAAATGGTTTGGAGATAGCGGGGCCGGTGGAGAGTTGTGTTACACCTGGAACTTTCGCAATGGCATCTATGATATTGGTAGAAATATTATCATCGAGGTAATCGCGGCGGATCACGCTGATAGGCGTGGGTGTTTTCTTTACGGAAGTGGCGAGGTTAGCGCCGGTGATCACGATTTCATTTTTTTCAATCAGTGTTTCACCGAGTTCAAAATCCTGGGTAGTAGCGCCGGAAATGGCTACAGGTGCGCTAAAAGCGGCATAACCGATGTAGTGTACATCTACCACATATTTTCCTTTCGGGAGATTTTTAATGACGTAGTTACCCTGTGCATCAGCCGCTGCACCGACCCTGAGATCCGGCAGGTATACGGTGGCGCCGGGCAAAGGCGTATGCGTTAATTTGTCCACCACTTTACCTGATAATGAGTTTGAATACACCCCTTCTTCCGGGTTGGTACCGGCATAGGCAGCAGGTAACGCCAATAACATTACACTCCAGAGACCGAGTATAAATACACGCAAATAATGCATATCTAAAAAATAAATAATCAATAATCAATGATAGCCAGCGTGAATTGGTTGGTCACGTGGCAGTACAAATAAAGGAATCAGGCCAGTATGGCGGGTGGCGCTCTGGGAGTGAGATTAAAGTATGCGACGTGAGAGGTTTCCGGTAACGTAAGCGGGAGAAATACCCAGATCACGGGTTGCACCGGTGCTATGTAAGTAGTAACAACCAGGTCGTAAGGCTCAATGCCTATCTGCAGGAAATCGCAGTGCTGGTGATGCTCGGAGAAGGTGAGTCCATCGTGGTGATGGATCACATCGTCCGTATCGTGGTGACCGGCAAATTCGTGTATAAACTCCCGTGGGATGGTATTTATGGCAAATACACCCAGGAGAATTATCGCTAATATTTTATGGAGATAGCGTTTATACACGGAGGCAAAGGTAGCAAAATTCAGCTATTTGCAACGGCGTTGCACGAATTTAATCAAATTATAAGTTTAGTTTACTTTAAGCATAGGCCTTACCTGTTGTATGGGTCCGTTCTGGAAGCGGGCATAGTAGATACCATTTGGCAGGTTATGCGCATCGAAAGTAAAGGAATAGGTACCCGGCGAATGTACTTTGTTAACAGGCACCCCAATGAGGCGGCCGGTAGTATCAAAGATTTGTATGAGCGTGTTGCCGCTGCCGGTCACATATTTAATAGTCGTATAGTTGGTAAATGGATTCGGTGAATTGGTGATGAGCTTTTTGTCATCCGTGTTCAGGTCAGGCAAATTGGTGATCGTGCCGCAGGCTACGCCGCTAACGAGGGGCAGGCGCTGGTAATCGTCCCGGAGGATGGATTTCAGTACGGTCTGGTCCACGCAGAACCATTGCTCCAGGATAGAGGCATAGATAGACCTGAAATCGTATTGCATCGGGATATTATCGATCACAGACGAGCTATCCGGTAATGCAGGAGAATTACCCAGCACGCCCTGGTTTACATAGTCGCCGAAAATGATGATAGGCGCGGCAGCACCGTGATCCGTACCCATGCTGTAATTGGATTTGATACGGCGGCCGAATTCGGAGAAAGTCATGCCCACTACCCGGCGGGAAGCATGCAGGCCTTTCAGGTCGTCCATAAAAGCTTTGATGGCATCGGATACGCCGCCGAGCAGGTTGGCGTGGCCGCCTTTGCTGGTGTCGCCGCCTTCCGTCTGATTGGCATGTGTATCGAAACCGCCAGTGCTCACCATATAGAGCTTTGTTTTGAGGCCGCCGGCCACGAGGCGGGCAACGATCTTCAACTGCTCTGCGAGGCTGTTATTGGCGGGATAAGGGCCCTGAGAAGTCACCTTTTTAGCGGCAGCTGTGATGGCCTGTTCATAGCTGTTGGTTTGTTTGGCGATGAGGCGGATATATTCCAGTTCTTTCCCCCATTTGGTATTCGGAACGGGATCTGTTATCCCATCAATCAGGTTATAAAAATCGGTGGCGCTGGTGATGGCAATACCCATGCTGGCGTTGGGTCCCTGGAATGCGGGTGATACAATAGATCCTATCTGTACGGCGAGCGGATCGGGCGCATCTGCATTTGGGAAACCATCCGGGAAGGATGGGTATTGGGTACCGAGGTATCGGCCTGCCCAACCAGTGGTAAGTACTTCGTTGGAATTGGAGCCGGTGAGCCAGATATCAGTGGCGCGGAAGTGGGAGAAGTTGGGCGAAGGATATCCCACACTTTGCACGATGCTCACTTTACCATCGTTATAGAGTTTCTGTATCCCTGTCATAGACGGGTGCAGACCTGATTTCAGGTAGTTATCGAGGCGGAGTACTTTTCCCTCCTGGATGGCGATGTTGGAACGGGCGGCCTGGTATTTACCATAAACATCCAGCGGGATGACCATGTTGAGGCCATCGTTACCACCGGTCATCTGGATCATGACGAGTACATGGTCATTGTCGGCTGCAGCGGTGAGTGCATCCAGCATAGGTGATGAGGCAAAGGCTTTAATAGAAAAGCCATTGATCATGGTAGGGAGGATAGCAGCTGGCGCTGTATATTTCAGGAAGTCTCTTCTTTTCATAAAAAGGTTTTTCTGCTATCAGGATAATTGATATTCAGACAGGTCCATAATGTATTTATACAGTGCCTGGAGGCGGCTTTCCACGTTATCTTTCAGGGTAGCGTCACCGGGTGATGCTTTCCAGGCTTGCCAGGCTTGCGTCCAGTAGTAGTTGCTATCGGCTGCTTGTCCGCTGAGGAGGATGGTATTTTTCAGAAAATCTTTCACTTTATCGGAAACGCCTACACGATATAATATATCGAGGGAGTCGGCGATCAGTGCCACAGGATCTTCGGGATGTGGTAGCTGATTGGCAAAGGCGAGTGTATCTATCTTTAATCCGTTGAATCCGCCGGCGCTGACCAGGCCGTCGGTGAAGCGGTTGCGTTTGGGCAGTGTATCGGTATTGATCCACAGTTCGTGAAAGGAGGGCGCCTGATAGTAAGCATCCCAACCGGCCACCAGTGGAGGATCGCCGAAGTTCTGCAGCATGGAAGCTGCTCTGTCGTGTACCACTGCCCAGCCTTTGTACTGGTTGGTATAGTCGGAGGCAAACGGAACACCGTATTCGCGGCATACGCCAACACAGAAATCGGCCGGACTTTTAATCAGGCAAGCCATGTTCAGCGGATCAAAAAAATGTTCGCTGGTAAAGAGTGCGTTGAGCGTAGTTTTTATATCATAGCCACTGCTGCGGAAAATATCTGCCAGGGGCGTAATTACATTTTGCTCTGTGGCGGCATCTATATCATAGTATACAAAAAAGCGGTATAGTTTGCGGCAGATAAACTTGGCCACTTCGGGTTGCAGGAAGATGATTTTCAGGAGGTCGTCGAGTTCTGTAGCGCCTTCTGTGCCTGTTTTTCCGGAGATGACTTTATTCGAATAAAAATCAGAGAATTGTTTGTTGGTAAGATCGTGCTGTGTGGTGTCAAACAGGCTGACGATATTGGTTCTGTCGACGCGAAAACCGGTGAGTACGCGGGCAGTAGCGCGAACATCATCTTCCGTATAATGGGAATCAGGCCCTTTACCTACGGTAAAGAGTTCATGCAATTCGCGGGCATAGTTTTCATCGGCGGCGCCTTTAGAATTGAGGTATCCGTTGAGATACACGAGCATGCCGGGATCCAGCGTGATGGCCTTTGTGAGGTCCCTGAAATTGCCGAGCGCATGTTTACGCAATGTTACATTATACTGGTAGATAAACCGGCTATCGTTTACCATACTGGTTTCTGTGACAAAATGATTATGCCAGAAGAGCACCATTTTTTCGTGTATGCTTGACTGTTGGTTAATCATCTGGCCGGTCCACCAGGCCTTGTAGGAGGCGATTCTTTTTCTTTCCAGCATTTCATCACCAAGTGGAGCTTTCACCCAGGTAGCGCCGGGCGTAACGCCGGTATCATCGATACCATAGTTATTCACGGGAGGCGTGGGATCGGGCTGCGTGGTGAGCAGGGTATCCACGGCCTGTTGCATGCTGAGACTGTTGAAAGTATTGATATTGGCGGGTGTTACGCCGAACAGTGTACGTTTCAGCAGATGAATGCGTTGCAGGGTGTCCCATGTACCGGTGTAGGGAGTAATACCAGTGGCGGTACGGGCAATAGTGTTCGTCGTCCGCGTTTGATGGCGGTCTGGCGATAAGGTTAGGAATTGTCTGCGATCCATAAGGCGATATGGTTGATGGCTTAGGGGGCCGATTATACCGCCAAATTAACAAAAACTTTAATCTAATTAAAGAGAAAGTGATATTATATTAATGAGAAGAATAAAATAATTATAAGAATCGAAGAAATGATTCTAAGACAGCGTGATCAAAATGATTCAATCTATATCAAAGTGATAATTAAATTATCATTTTACATATCCTTATATCATTTTAAATCAATCATTTACATCATTTTTTATTTGCCTGCGCAGGAAAAAAACCTTAATTTTGGATCGTCTGTAAAAAGTGCAGATAGCCAAAAGGGAGCTGCCCGTCGTGCAAAGAAAGACAGCCCCTTTGGTTTTTTGTTTCAGTAAACAAAAAAATCTTACATGATTTTTAAAAATTTGGTGGCGCGCCACTTACGCTCAGGTTTCTTCTTCCATTCTCTTCCTCCTCTTCTACCCGGCTATTGTAATACTTGTTAGCAGCTAAACAGGTATGTGTAATTGTTTGTCCTGTTTTTTTACCGGTAAGACCGGTAACGGGTATCTATTGCTCAATATGACAATCTATTTATCAAAAATTTGCCGTTAATGTCAATTTAAAACCCTTAACAACAAGCGCTTACACATTACAATACAAATATAGCTAATAATTGTTACAGTAGCACATTTTTATCACTTATCAAATTGATTTCCAATGCTTCAATATAACAGGAGATTTATCAGAATAATACGCCACTCGCTAAAACTGACACAAGAAGAACTCGGTGCAATTATCGGAATCACGCGGGAATGTTTTGGCACTTATGAAAGAGGAGAACGCAGCGCAAGTAATTTTTTCTGTGACCGGATACTGGAATTATATGGCATTGATCTCCGGCAACCTCCGGATTTTCACAAAATTGTATTTAAGGAAACGGATAAGGTACCACCGGCCGTATATGCTTATCTGAGTGGCCTGGAGATCCGGGAGGGAAAAGAGGAATAAGGCTTAAATAAATACAGGTCGCTGATATCAGCGACCTGTATTTTGCTATGCAGATTACATATGTTTCGGTATCCTGATTTATCAACATTATTTATTAACCGGATCAGGCCTTGCTTCTCCTCCTCCCGGCAGTGTTACAAAATAAGGCGTATCATATCCGTTTCCTTTGCGGAAAAAATCGGTGGAAATGATCTGGGCCCCGCTTTCAAAAGCCGCATTGGCCCGTGTATGATCATTTACTTTTGCTTCATACGTTTCAATATCCGCGCGGGTTCTTACCAGGAAGCCCTGCTTCACATACTGCTGTATTTCCTTCTGACGCACAAGGGCATTATCCAGCAGGAAAAAAGCAGCATACGTATCCTGTGGAAGTGATTGCATAAACATTACACGGCCTTCCAGGTTAGGTTTGTCTTTAGCATAATCTGATACCAGGTTCATACCCGCTGTGGAAGGTAGTAACAGGAATACAAACTTACCCCGTGCAGCTTTAACAGTAGGCCAGTTCTTCGCCAGAACAGCCTCCCGCAGCGTCGGGAATTTCCCTCTTACTTCATCCGGTGTAATCAGTTTATTTTTTCCGAGTACAGCTACCACTTCTTCATCCAGCTCGTCGAAAGCTTTTCCATCAAAGGGCAATACTTTTGCCGGATCCGGGAAAAGCGGCAGGCCTTTATCTTTAGCTTCTATCATGATGAAGATCGGGAAGTGATCCGGATGTGCGTCAGACCATGACCGGAGCGCCGTCAGCGCAGATTTGAAAGTTGTATAGTGCGTACGAAAATCGAGATCGGCCATATGCAATACTTTAAAACCCGGTTTATCCAGATCTGTTGTTTCAAAGGGAGCAAGATGATCGTATCCTTTCTTTTTCAATTCCCGGTAAGCCGCAGGATCATTAAAGCGATTACCCGTTGGATCGTAATGCACATCAATCTCCAGACTGCGTATACCTGCATCCAGTTGTACATCAAAGGGCGGATGATCATATTTAAGTCCTTCGCTCATCTTCATCCCATTGGGATGAAATTCATGAAAAGCGGCGGCTTGTTCTTTCGACATACCCATAAAATAGCCTTTCGACATTTTTTCAATGATGGGATCAATATAAGCCAGTACGGCGGTATCCACCGGCTTCGCGTAGCTGTTGTGTGTACCGAGTACCTGTACCTGGTTTATTTTCAGGTTGTTTATTTTTGAAGATTGCGCACTGCAAATGATCGTTGCACATGCCATCAGCATCGCTCCAAAAGCGCTGGTAATAATTTTCTGCATGATTGTTTTTTTGTAGTTAGAAGATTTTAGCGCTCACACCGATTTGTCCCCTGATGGAATACCATTCGGCCTGTTCCACACGGTCAAAGGTGCCATGGTAGTAGCGTACCGGCGCATTGGTGAGATTATTCAGCTCCAGGAACGTCCTGATCTTTGGAGTAATGGCATAAGAAGCGGAAAAGTCGACCGTGAAGTTCTGTGCATACCAGCGATAGTGGTCAGGGCCAGCAGCCTGTCGGATGACATCGAGATATTTGCCTTTATAATTACCGGCAACTCTCGCCATGAATTTACCATATTCATACATCAACGATGCGTTGAAGATATGTTTGGCTTGTTTGGGAATTACGCTGGCATCTTCCATTTTCTGGTCGCCCACAAAGCGGGGGATTTTCACGCGGGAATCGGTAAAAGTATAATTGGCATCGATACCGAAACCTTTCCAGATACCCGGGAGACCGGTAAATCTTTTTACGAAACCGGCTTCAAAACCGGCCAGCCATGCATGTTGCAGGTTATCCGGTTCACTCACCAGGTATTGTACCCCGTTGACTGATGCGGATGATTGATTCGTATAGATAAGATCGGTCAGCTTTTTATAGAACGCACCAAAATTGACCATACCAATTCCACCGAAATAATGTTCGGCCATCAGGTCGAAGTTACTGGCGAAAGTCGGTTTAAGACTGGCATTCCCCCTGGTGATCACTTTGTTGATATCGTCCTGTGTAGTACCGGGATTCAGGTTATTGAAGTCGGCACGGGCAAAACTGCGCGTATAAGCCAGGCGAAGAATATCTTTATCGGTAATCGTATACTTCATGTGCAGCATGGGCAGAAAAGCATTATAGCTGTTGTCCTGCGTAAGTGCGGTTACCTGTTTACCACCTGCACCAGTGGTAACTTTACTGCCATTGAAGATGACTTTATTGTATTCATTGCGGATACCACCTGTCAGTGTGAGTTGTTCTGATACTTTGTATTCTCCCATCACATATAGCGCATATACGTTTTCCACACCGGTAAAATATTTGGTAGCTCCGGATGCATTGGTAGCAGAATCTATCTGGAAAGGAAGCAGTTTGTTGTTAGCGATACTTTCCGGTGTTACCAATGTTTTCACCTGGCTGAGCGGCATCTGATCGATGATGACGTTGTTGTAAGGAGAACCGATCTCAGTAAGGAAACCACCATTATAAGGGAATGGCTCACTACCAAAACTGGCCATGGTAGGCGCAGCACCCAGAATACCGCCCAGGTAAACACTATAAGGTGTTTGCACTACTTTATCCTTATGAATGAACTTACCACCTGTTTTCAGATGGAATTTATTATTGGGCGAGTATTTGAAATTAAAACTGAAACGTTTGTTTTCTTCCCAGTTGGTACTACGTAACATTACTACCTGAGAGAGTTTCATAGCGGTGCTGCTGATGGGGGTAGCTGCCGATAAATGTGGCAACACAGCATCAATAACATCTCCTTTCCCATCGGGTGCATCCATAGCAAGATATTTTTTGCCATCTGCCGCGAGTCCCTCGTAGGTGGCGACCTGTTGGAAAGTAGCCACCGGATAGCCTCCCGGATCTTTAAACTGGAACTTCGATTTATCTATACTTGCTTCCCAGTCGAGGCTCAGTTTACCCGATAGTAAGGACTGTCCGCTCAATGCACCGGAATACAGGTTAGTATGGTAGTTGGAAGCCCTGGAAGTGATGGTGGCATTTTTAGCATTGAAATAAAAATACGTCTCCCTTACCATCTGTCCATCCATAAATTCGCTATAAATACCTTTGAACTGGATCTTATGCCTGTCATTGAATTTATATTCCAGACCGGCGTTTAAGCCTGTTGTTCTGCGGTGTGCGATGTAATCCCTCAACTGGAGATCAGTAATAGAATAAGATTGTTTGGGATTGGTGTTGGTAAAATCATAGTTCATATTATAGCGGTCCTGGGCAGAAGTCCGGTCCCACACTACTGCAGAGAGTACAAAACCAAGCTTATCTTTCAGCAGCCGGTCGCCATACACCACAGAGGCGTTATAGGAGCCTTTATGCGCCTGGTCACCGTAACCACCTGCTGCATTTATCCTCAGCGTGCGGGCCAGCGGGGCGGCTTTGGTGATAAAATTGATAGAGCCACCGATGGCATCTCCCTCTATGTCTGGTGTAATTGCTTTTGACAGCTGTACATATTCTATCAGCTCCGAAGGGAAAATATCCATCTGAATACGACGGTCTGTATAATCCAGGCTTGCAGTTGGCAGACGGTTGCCATTGAGCAGGGTAGCACTCCACTGGATAGGTGTGCCACGTACCGATACATAGCGGCCTTCGCCCTGGTCTCTTTCGATAGATACCCCCTGGATACGTTGTACTGCTTCAGCGGCGTTACGATCAGGAAGCTTGCCGATAGCATCGGCGGCCAGTACTTCCATAATTCCGGAAGCATTCTTTTTTATGCTGATGGCGCGTACCTGTGATCCGGCAGAGGCACCTTTTACTACCACTTCTCCCAAAACATCATTGGCAGGCTCCATCAGTATCGCACCCAGCTGATTTATTCCTGGTTTGACATCAACTTCCACTGTTTTAGTGGCAAAGCCTACGTAATTAATTCTAAGCGTTATTTTCCCGGTTTTCCTGACGGCAATATCAAAAACTCCGGAAAGATCCGTCTGCGTGCCAGTTCCATCAATAACGATAGTGGCAGCCGGCAGTGGTCCTTCTTTAGATAAAATACTTCCCCTGATCTGCTGTGCCGAGCAGAAAAAGGGAAAGAGTAAGAACAATAATAAAAGTCGGCGAATCATGAGCGAAATCATTTTTCCGCAAAGTTGAATGGGCCGCTCCAGGAAGTCGTCCTTCTGGATAAACCCGGACGACCGTATAGATCAGAGAAGACAGAACAGGCCACTAACATCTGACAATCAACACATTACCACACATTACCATATTGTTAAGGCTGATAAAAAGCGGTTGAATTATCGTTGTTGACTGAGATTTTTGTGTACCGGGAACCAGCAGGATGCGTACTTTTCAGGTAAGCAGACGGCGTATTACCTGTTACTTTTTTGAAGTATTGGTTGAAAGATGACTTGGAATGAAAGCCGGCGTCAAAAGCAAGAGACAGGAGATTGGGTGTAATTTTATTAGCCCTGTTTTCATCAATCAATCTTACCACTTCCCTGATTCTGTATTCATTGACAAACTGGTAAAAAGACTTTCCCAGGTATTGATTCAGCGTTTCTGAAAGATGATGGCGGGATATTTCCATCATAGCGGCCAGGTTATCCAGTGTCAGTCCCGGCTCTTTATATACCCCTTTCTCTTCCATCCAGCGTTTGATGTCCCGGGCAATACCGGATTGCTGATCGGCAGACAACAGCGACTTCCTGTTTGAACCAGCAGGATCAGGTGTTGCCATTTCTGAGACTTCGTTTTCAATAAATGCCGTTGGCGTATCGATCACTGTTTCCAGCACATCCCTGGCGGATTCCAGCAGGGGCACCTGCGTATCTGTGTAAATCAGCGATAAGACTTTCACCCGTCCGATAGCCAGACAAATACTCAACAGAGAGAT
The DNA here is from genome assembly GCF_900110835.1 of Chitinophaga arvensicola. Lineage (GTDB taxonomy): Bacteria > Bacteroidota > Bacteroidia > Chitinophagales > Chitinophagaceae > Chitinophaga > Chitinophaga arvensicola. Next base: position 1,761,084 of record NZ_FOJG01000001.1, on the reverse strand, counting down.
ATAGGTAACAATTCTTCCCCATAGATGGCTATCCAGCATTACCTGGGAAGCATCAGGCAACATTTTATTAACGGTGAGCCACAGCATAAAAAAGCCTGTGATCAGCGATGCGACACCCGTGAACTGCACCAGCTGCCGCTCGGATTGCCAGAAGGTTGGTATATGGCGGGATTCGACCAGGAACAGCGTTCCATATACCAGGCTGGAAACGATCAATGCGTAGCCGGTTATCTTATTATAGGAAATAATGACCGGAGGCGTGTCGCCGCCATGTGTAATCACATAACCAGCGATGGCAAAATATACAATCGCCGCCATCAATGCCGGCAGAAAAAGCAGATATACTTTATTTTTTATCTGTTGATAGCGTCCGGAGAGCTGCACCGTGTAGCTCCAGAACAGCGGCGTATAAATAAGGCTGATAAAAGTGTAGAACTGTTTGTGGATTTGTGCATCCGGGAAAATAACATGTAGCAGGAAAGCGCTGCCCAGGTGAATAAAAACCCATATCAAAAACCAACTTAATGTTTTATCAGCTGATGTTCTTTTATTATTAATAATGAAAATACTGAATACTACCAATGCCTGGAAAGCCCCTAACAGAATAATGTACTTCATGGAATGACTCTTTTACGGCTGTGAAGCTACATAACCACTGTTAAGGAATTATTATTTAGGTGTGGGATGAGGAAAATCGTCAGGGTTGAACTTTTTTATCCGGCACCAGGAATGCATGGCGAATGAGCCTTATCAGACGTGTTAACAGCCCAACCCGAGCATATGTGGAATCAACAGACAGCGCCTCTGTTAAAACCGACGGTATCACGATAAGCCTGTGGTGATACATCAGTTTTGCTTTTAAAAAATCTGCTAAAATAATATTCATCTTCGTAGCCGAGTTCGTAGGCAATTTCCTTGATAGTTTTCTCTGTCAGGTAAAGCTCTCTTTTTGCTTCGATAATGATTCTGTCTGCGATCAGGTCAGACAAAGTTTTATTGAAGTGCATCCTGGCTATACGGGCCAGTGAATTTGGTGTAAGATGGAGCATACCGGCATAATCACTTGCAGAATGTTTCGTCCTGAAATTTTCCTCGATAGCATTACGTAAGTGCTGGATGATCATCAATTGTTTTCCTCCCGGGTCACTGGCCAGTAAAACGGTCTGCTGTTCCAGCTTCATCCTGGTGGCCAATACCAGAAAGATCTTCAGGTAAGAAACAATCACCTCATCCCTTCTCAAACCTTCCGTTTTAAGCTCACCGGTAATTTCGCTTACAAAGTTCAACAGCGTCTTCCTTGCATTTTCGTCCAGGTGGATAAAAGGTTGCTGATAGATATTATTGAACAGGATACCGTTGCTCGCAATTTCCTTATGATGTCTGTATATACAGAAAAAGTCGTGATGGAACTGGATGGCAACGCCCATCAGCGGGCCTTTCGATTGTAGCATATACGGCTGATAAGGATAAAAAGCAAACAGGGTATTTTCTTTAAATGGGTATTCTGCCAGATCAACGGTAGCTATTCCTTCACCCGAGGTAATGATAATCAGGGTGAAATAATTATTCCGTTGTATGTGATCAAAATAACTGTTGTTATCGAACTCGAATACCTTGAAAGAAAGGTTTCCGTTCTGTTGATTCACCAGCGTGTATACTGATTGCGCTAACATAACTAAGATTTTTTAAGCAATCGCTGGAATGCTTCATTTAAAACATGGCACTCCTCCGGGCAAACATCCCCTGTCACCCTGGGTGGATTGCCCCATTGAGGCACCTCCGTTGTGGAAAGGACCGGGAACTGTGAAGTTGCCCCACCAAGAGTTGGAACTGCAATGCCATAAACGATATCAGGTATCCTGTGGTGCCTGATCAGATAAGCGCACGTGATACAGGGTTCATGCGTAGTGTACATACATGCCTGGGGCAACACATCCCTGTAACCGTTCGCAATAGCATCCCGGACCGCCAGTATTTCTGCATGGTTGGTGATATCTCCTGTTGATCGTCCGGATTCAATTCCTTTGCCAATTACTTTTCCTTCATGCACGATCAGTGCTCCTACCGGAGGATTACCGGCCTCCAGAGCGATCCTGGCGAGGCTCAGGCATTGGAGCATATAATTTCTATATTTATCTTCCACAGCTTCTTTCAATTTCCATGTTATCGGCTGGAAGCGAGCAGCCCATTAAATAACGATCGCTTCTTATTTAGGTGTATACCAAGATACTCAAATAATAGCAGTTGCTAATGAATGGCAACTGGTATCAAAAGGCCGGACATATTTACATTTTATGATTTCAGCATAAACACTATCCTCCGGTAAAACCAGAGGATAGTTAAGGAAGCCAGATCAAAAAATCAAAATAGCATAACCATCATTTCTGAGGTTAAGTAAACTTGGCAGCCCCGGCGTTCCCGGCACGGCATTATCATTTAACAGATCATAACCGGATACTTCCGTACCAAAGACTGCAACGCAGCCTTGAGAAAGACCATGAACATGATCCTTTACTTCCAGATAAAGTCCATTTACCGGATGTTCGGGTTTCTCCAGTTGTTCAGGCCACCTGATGCCTGTACCCTGGAAAATAATCTTCACCTCCTCTCCCGCATGTTTGAATTCATAGGCCGATGCTAAAGCGTTGAATACGCGTCCTAATGCTTCTTCTGAACCTGCTTTGGGATCAGAAAGAATAATGATGGCTGTTTTGCTCATATCAATAACTTGTTTTGTACTGCAAAGGTGCGCTGGTAACAGCTGGGGAAGAATGGAGGATTCTTGCAATCTCATGGAGGATTTTTTCAGCAATCCGGAGAAATACAACAACACGCGAAGCGGGCCTGCATAAGCAGGCCCGCTTCGTTCATTAAAGTGGTTGGATTATTTCGTCATATGAATAGCCGAATAATCTTACAAGGAGCCTGGTTTCACGAAGGTTTGCCATCCACGCATGGTATTGATAAAGCGCTCGCTTAGGCCCCCCTGGCGCAGGTATTCGGCCGTAACGGGCAGCTGAGCGCTATCGAACAGTGGGTTTGCCTTTACCTGAAGTGGGAAGTCGCGCTGAAGAATACCCGCCCGTGCAATCAGTACAAAATCGCAGCCTTCCTCCAGCAATTCTGCGGCACGCCGGGCACTCATTATTTTTCCGGCTGCGCCTAAGCGTACCCCTTTGCGGGGAAGCCCGGTGAAGATGCTGAGCAAAGTCTTTCCCTGGTACGTCCCCTCGCGGACAACCTGAGCAGCATCCCATAACGCCAGGTCAAGATAATCGATCAATTCGCGATCAAAGAAATCAGCCGTGATGTCACGCATCTCCTCCAGGCGCAGCCCGTGGCGCTCAACAGACAGCCGCCAGCCGATCTGGAAATCAGGACCACAAACCCTACGAATACCTTCGATAACCTCAACAGTGAATCGTGCGCGATTTTCAAGGCTGCCACCATACTTATCCTTACGGTCGTTTAAATGCGGAGACATGAACTCTGAAAGAATCCATCCGAAGGCACCATGTACCGAAACGCCATCGAACCCTGCCCGTTGCGCTCTTTTAGCAGCTGCAATAAAGCTGTCGCGGATCCGCTCCACCTCCTCCGTTGTAATTGCCTTAATGCCTGGTACCGTATTGCCCGAAGCGGGAGCAGGTATGCCCCCCAGTAAAGGCTTCGCGCGGTGCCCGGCATGATGTAGCTGTACAGCAGACAGTCCGCCTTGCCTTCGGATGGCAGCAGCCATCCTGGTCAGACCAGGCAAATGATCATCACTGTGAATTCCCATCTGGCGTTCAAAAGCGATGCCGCCGGCTTCCACAGTAGCAGCGCCGGTCTGGATGAATGCGTAACCGCTTTCCGCCAATTGTTCGATCCATAAATGGTCAAATTCGGAAGCAGTACCGTCATGTTCACTTTGCTGGCTGGTCAGTGGCGCCATCATAAAACGATTTCTCATTGCCGGGCCATGCAGTAGCATGAGCGGCTCGAATAGATTATTAACGGACATCTTTATCTCTGTATTTAATAAATTATTATCGACCGCAAAGATGGCGTGGCAATCGTTCGTGAAAAATGGATGATTCTGACATTATCATGGATGATTCTGAGTACAGCGGAACATCTATCAGTGTATGAAGTCCTTTTCTGCAAAGAAGATGTTTGTTACAGGTCAGCAGGACGTTTCCAAAGGAAAATAGCGGGCATAAAAAAGGGACAAGCTATGCTTGCCCCTTTCAAGTGACCCCTAAGGTACATTTTTCGAACTTTTTTATGGAAGATTTAAAGAGGCTCGCAAGCATGGTGGTTTAATAAACCGCCCTGCCTGCGGGCCTTTTCTGTATATGATCATTTGTGAACCTGAAAATTGTGCAGTATGTTAAAGTTATCATGTAAAGAAGCCAGGCAGTTAGACCTGGTTGATTATCTGGCCTCCCTCGGCCATCATCCCCAAGGGATCAGTAATCAGGATTATTGGTATTTATCCCCACTGAGGACGGAGCGAACACCTTCTTTTAAGATTAATCGCCGGCTGAATAGCTGGTATGACCATGGCATTGGCAAAGGAGGGAATCTCATCGATTTTGGGGTGCTATATTTTAGTTGCTCCGTTTCCGATCTTTTACACCGTTTGGCCTTACGGGCAACCCCGGATTTTTCTTTTCACCAGCCTACTGTTTCTGCCGATGAAAAGAAAGAGGACAAAATTGTACTGCTGACCACCCGCCAGCTAAATAGCTCCGCCTTATTGGCCTATATTCAGAAACGGCATATACCCTTGGAGGTTGCCCGCCATTTTTGTGAGGAAGTAGATTTTCTTTTATATGGTAAGAAGTATACCGTAATTGGATTCCGCAATAATGCCGGTGGCTATGAGCTGAGAAATGAACATTTTAAAGGTAGCAGCTCTTCAAAAGATGTGACCTTTATTAATAGCCACACGGAGCATGTATCCGTATTTGAAGGCTTCTTCAGCTTCCTTTCCTTTTTCGCGGCCAGTGATCGCGCAATATTACCGTCAAATTGTCTTGTTCTTAACTCCCTTTCTTTTTTCGAAAGGAGCCGCCCTCTTATGGAGCAACACCAGACTGTTCAATTGTTTTTAGATCGGGATACCGCCGGGATCAATCATACCCAATGGGCCCTGAAATGGGATAGTAGCCGATATGTAGATCACAGTGATTTTTTCCAAGGCCATAAGGATTTAAACGACTGGCTAATTAGCCACCATCAAAACCCGAAGGAAACCCAGCGAAGAAGCAAACGGCTTTAAATCGCTTAGGTAGCCAGCTATGTTTTGGTAAAACCAAAACTACTTGCTCACCTCATGCTACCGCATTCAGTGAGTAGCTTTTTTCATGCTATCGCATTCAAAAATCTAAAGTGAAGTTGACTATGACGCAGGAGAATAAACAAACAAAAAATAGGAGCGGCCGCCCCCGTAAAGAAATCAAAAAAGATCAATTCCTGGCTATCAAATGTAATCAGTGGGAACGGTCTATTATCGAAGCTAAGGCCAAGGCTTCCAACCTTACCATATCAGAATATCTGCGAAAAATAGGTGTTGCCGGAAAAATTGACAGGCGGGAAAAGGTGTTTCCCAAAGAGGTATTAGAGCTAACTGGTATGCTAAATCACCTTGCAGCTAACCTCAATCAAATTGCCAGAATAAGGAATGGGATGGAGCAATTGTCCCTAAAAGAACTATCGGAATTGAAAACACGGTCAGGTGATTTGAAGAACTTGGCGGAACAGATTAAAGCATATTTCCAATGATCGGTTACATAGGAACGGGAAGTTCCTTCCTGGGTTGTATTCAATATTGCCTCAATGATAAAAAGGAACTTTCCAATAAACAGAAAGCGGATCTTTCACAGAAAGACGGATTGCAACACCATGGCCGGGCAGAAATTCTATCCTACAATCAGTGTTTTGGTACCCCCCAAGAGTTGGCTCAGCAATTCAGAGATGTGGCTAAATTGAGTAAGAGAGTAGAGAAACCCGTATTCCATTTTTCGCTTCGGCTGGCCCCTGGTGAATCGCTTAGCCGCAATCAATTAGAGGAAATTGGGTATGAATGTGCAAAGGAGTTTAGAGTAGCAGATAACCAATATATCTGTGTTTTGCATAAAGATACGAGCGAACAGCATATACATATAGTGGCTAATCGTGTTGGTCTTGATGGAAAGGCAGCTAGTGATAGTAATAGTTATAAGCGGATGGCGGCTCTTTGCCGGAGGTTGGAGAAGCAATACCAGTTACGGGAAGTGCTAAGTCCAAGGGCCTTTTTAGCTCCGAATGAGCGGTTATTACCTCGGAATGATTCACGAAGAATCCAATTACAGAAGGATATACGCCAAACTTTGATTGACGTTAATAGCTTTGATCAGTTTACAGAGAGGATGAAAGAATTGGGTTATACTGTCCTAAAAAGCCGTGGTATTGCCTTTATAGACAGTAAGAAAGTGAAGATTAAAGGTAGCGAAGTAGGATTTTCTTTATCAAGGATTGAGCATATACTCAATCTGAAACAGAAGTTGGAAACCAATGTAAAAGAACTGGAAATTTATAAACAGGACATAGAACGCGACATAAGGAGGAAGCCAGTTATAGCTACACAAAAGTTGTTATTAGATAACAGGGTTCATGCCTTGATGGTATGTTCGCCTTTAGTTCCTATTATAATACAAATCGCTAGTGTTTTAAATGAGCTTTTGAGACCGGAGGTTTCTTTTAATTTATTGCCTTATGAATTAACCGCGGAAGGATATCAAAGAAGGAAAAAGAAAGAAAAAAGAAAGGCACAGCATCGTTAATGAAAGACATACTTTAATGTACTGGTAATGAGTCGTTTGTTGGCATATGTGTTTTTTTTATTTATATTCAGGGCTAGTATATCCCTGGCAAATAACGTGTATAATATGTGAAGTGTATTTTTTGTAGAATGTCCCCATTGACAATCAACTAATTGTACTATAGTTTTATTTACATGCTAAAATTATTAGTATTTTCCTTAAATTTAACCTTTCAAGCATGATTATTCATTTTAAGCGATGCTTTCGTTTCAATTTTGATACTTCAAAAGTAGAAATTGTTCCTATTTCGAATGAAAAAGATGATTTTAATTCGTATTTAGATGAGTTAGTTCATGACATTGTAATGGACAAAAGAAGCAAGAAGTATATGTTTCCCGCTGAAGATACTGCAGTTAAAAAGGAAATTTCAGATGCCTTGGGGGGTGACATAGATGGGGCAACAATGGCGGCAGCCAAACGATTACTTAAGATAGAGAAAAAAACACAAGATAAGATTGAGCGTTTAGAGCGCGAAATTCAAAAAGGTATATTATTACAGGCCCTAGTTGAACATAACGATACAAAAATTTATATAATAGCAAAAGCTGAACACCTCGACTTTTTAAATGAAGAAGATAATAAGAAAGCTAAAGGGTTACCGATAAAAAAGAAGGTGTTCAAATCATTCTGTGGTTATTTAAATACAGATGATGAGCCAGATTATGCAATGGTAGGAGATTCTAAGACCCAAATTTCTACTTATTGGTGGAGCGATTTTTTAGAATTGGCAGAAGAGCATAGTGATACATACAATACTCAAGTTTCTTTTGACGCCCTCGAAAAGAAGGTATTTAATAAAATAAAAAAGACATCTCCGTCAGATGCACTATGTCTGCGAAATGCGACAATACAATATTTTAGAGCAAATAAGGAGTTTGTTTTAGAAGACTATGTTAGAGCAATTTGGGTAAACTATCAACCTGAGAACCCTGCGCTTAATATGGAGAAATTTAGTCAAATCGTTCTTGAGCTACCTGAAAAAGAAGATTTTGATTCCCGTTTTAAGTTGAGGCCTGAGGAGTTAAAAAAGAGAATAGTTACTAAAGTTCGGTTAACTGCCGAATTAAGCCTTGAAATAAGAGATAATATCAATTGGGATAATGAAGTTGTAGCGTTTACAGAAATGGGAGAAAAATACATTAAAATTAAGACAGATAATGGATACGATCATTTTAAAAAAATAACACAATAAATTGTTCACTACAGCTGATATATTATCCCTATTTTTTCAAGAAAAGAAGAGTGTAGCCATTAAGGAAACTATCGACTCTTTTAGCCTTGAAGTAGAGGGTTTTGTACCGAAAACTGTTGATCCTGATAGTTTAATAAATTTAATTGTCACTACTTCCAATAATGATAGTGTTAAAATAATTATTGAGAATGGGGAAGACGACGTTGTGTCCTGTAATTCTGATAATTTAAAAGCATCTGAATTTTGGGCTGCTTGGAAAGCATTACCTCCAGACACATCTAAAGAAGATGAAAATATAAAATTTACATTTCGAGTAACAAAAAAGCCACATGATTTAGGCATAATTAATATTTATGATCTTAATACTTTTAGCAAATATCTAGAGTTACTTTCCTTAAATGATTTTTTAGCGCTGTTTAACGAATTGTTCAAAAAGGGGGATGTAATACACTTGGTTTCTCCTGAGTTAAATTATACATTGGAATCAAACACAATTAAGTTTATTAAGTCAATTCCAAAGGAAGAAGTAAAAGTAGAAGCTGTAGTACGAAACAAGGTTTGGGACAAACTGAAAAGCGTGAGCCATTTTACGGGACTTAATCAATGTGTCAGCTTACCTAGTGATTTTTTGTTGATAGATAATCCAAGTCGATCTTGTCCAACTGCGCTAAGAGATAAATTTGCCAAAGTATCTATCTTGCTTTGCTTGGCGACATTATTTGATTTTTCAGTTATTGACGAAAAGAAGATTACTTTAAGACTCAATGGGTATAGGTCATTTAGTACAGAGATTGAATTAGATAAAGTAAATACTCGCAGCTTAGATCAATATTATAAAATATATCAATGGGTTGTTTCAGATGGAGGAATTTTTGATAAAATTGGGTTAGCTAGAAATCTAATCTCACTAAATATTGATCCTTCTGACAGCTACTCATTAGTAAGTGAAACATTTATTCCTATTATTTCTGGATATAAAGCCTATGAAAAGCAAAATGTAAAACAATACATAGAGCTAAGGAATAAGATGTCGGACCAAATTATTTCATTTAATGAGAAAGCAAGTAAAATTGTGGACTCATTTGCAAGTAGTTTTCAGAAGTCGGCGTTAGTTTTAATTTCATTATTTTCTACAATTATTGTTTCAAAAGTATTGACAAGTCGCGAGCCAAAGAATGTTTTTAGTTTTGAAGCTGGAGTACTATCATTTACGTTTTTAGGTTTTTCGTTTATCTATTTTCTTGTCTCTTGGTGGGAAATTAAAGAGCAGGAGAAACGCTTTATTGAGGCATATAGAAACATGAAAGTTAGAAACGAAGATTTATTAACAAAAGAAGATATTGAGCGAATCCTTAACAAGGATAAAGAACATAAAGAAGATGTAAGATTTATTAAAGAGAAGAAGAAATATTATTCTTTGATGTGGCTATCTTTCATTTTCATACTTTTCATTGTGGTTGTCGGGCTTTCTTCATTTGATTGGATTGGGCTATTTTTAAAGGGACTCCACTGGGTTGGACTGTGGATGTACCAAGCTTATTATTTTATATAATAATGAAGGTTTAGATTTCTTCCCATTTATCAGTTAAAATAGAGTTTATAGGTTTCTGATGGTCATAGTAAACGTTTACTATACCTAGAAAAGATGGATCGATGATTTTGTTTTCCCCACTCAGAATATCATTTAGTATTTCTTCCCTAAAGTCTAAATCAATTCCCCAAAAAATTCTTGCAGTCAGAAACATGGAGAATGGGAAGGACGTTCTCAATATTTTCCAGTTATCGCCAGGAGATATCTGAGTTAATAGCTGTCTGGCCGTGTTAATTGGTGAAATCCAGAAATGGCTTGACCATGTTGATTCATCAGGGAATTTTTGCTGTAGAGATTGCTTGTTCTGATTGTAAAGTAATAAGTGTGAGTATGGCAATTTCGTAAAAATACGATCTAATTGTGCAATACTTGTTGACTCAAAGTTCCCAGACTGATAGCTTCTCTTTGCCTCTATACAGGCAATTCCCTTGAGTATTTCCCCACTTGTAAATTGAACAGATACAATCAATGCAATGTCGCCATAGTTTGTTTCCTGTTTTCCTTTGTTTTTAAAGGAATGCCAATCCACAATTTTGGACCAACTGTTAAAGGATATTACACGTCTACTAAATAGTTTTCTTAACTCTTTCATCAGTAGAAAGGAAACATGGTTCTCATCCCATTCGTAAGGAGTAGAACTGGTACATATTTCTGAGAAAATTGTTTCGAGATTAAAGACAGTTTTTTTCATTACAGTGCATTACATTTGGGGATAGAAAAGTTCAATAGAGGTCACATTGGTAACGGAGGGAATTGCACTACACGACCAAGTTGTTCTTTAATAGCCTTTCTGCATTCAACTTTAAAATTCTCATCGCCAGACTCCTGAACATACCGCGTAATATTAAATAAGTCTGCTGTTTTTATTAACGCGATTTTTTCTCTCTCTGCGCCACGTCTGCATTTGTCAGTAAAATCCAAAGTTCTTTTGGCAGGATCAATAAGCCTTTGTGGGTTACCAAATAAGATTCCAAATGCTTTTTCATCAACCTCCTCTCGGGCAAAGTCTTCATGCAAAGAATCTTGTAGTTGTCTGAATTTCGAAATATCAACGTGACTTAAATCTTTTCCTTCGCATTCTCCAATAAAACGATCACCTTCTGGAGAAAGAATTATTTGATCCAGCTCTAGCTTTCCATCATCATACCCCTCTGCAGAGTATCCCAATATCTTTAACGACTTTCTTACAGCATATTCCAAAGCCTCACCTGATTCAAAAAGTAAATCTTTTATTACTTCTTGTTCCGTCAGACTCTTTTCTAAAATAGCGATGTCTTTTTGTATTTTAAATATCTTTTCTTCGTTTTTAAGTATCGCATTTTTTGTTGATGTAACGTTTGTTAGATAATATGTTTCATTGAATGTCCAATCAGGAGTAGGTGTTTTCTTTTTTTCGGATTTTAGAGATTTACTTATTTCAGCTAATATCTGCTTAAATCTCTTTCCCCAAATTAAGGCTTCTTTGGTCCAGTCCTCATCGTTGTCATAGAAATCATCAGGAAAAAAAATCGATGGAATTAAAACAAGGTTCCCTTTCCCAATTTTTATTGTATGACCTAGGATTTTGTCTTTACTTTTTGTAGCGAATAGAGGAGCCTTTATATGTTCTTGGGATTTAATGTAAATTTCGTATTTGAATAGGTCTTTGCAGTGTTTAAATAGGTTAGTAACTATTTCAGAGTACGGGTAGATGGCTTTTCCCGTCGCGGAAATGAGGCTAAAATTGCTTGATGGCAGAAATTGATAATTATGACATAAATCTACTGTATTGTTTTTGCCTGTATGAATATAGAATTCATTTTTCTCAGTTAATATTATGAAGATCGTTTTTCCTGAATTTAGGCCCGTTATTATCTCATTTTGCCAATGGGCTAGATGATCCAGTATAAGGAAGGACGAATGGGAGTTATAAAAAGGTTTTCCTTTAAAGTTGTTTCGATAATCCAATTCATAGCCACAATTACTGAGATAGGGGTTGAAGATGATAATATCACCATCGGACAACGAACTTTTACTATTAAAGTGGATATAATCGTCTTCATCTGAGGGGAAACTGAAACCTACACTTACTATTGTTTCCATGATTATTTTGCTATTCTAAGTAAAACTAACAGCGTGATTATTATTTAGCCTTTAATTGATCGGGCTTTTTTATTGTATTGAGCTTTAGTAGCTTTGATTAATAGGGACGCTATAAGAGTGTCCTCCACCCCAATCAATTCAGCCATCTTCATTATCTCCTTCACCGTAAACCTGCTACAATCCGCCTGCCTTTTCGTAAAATTATTATAATTAATGCCCAGGTGCCTGGCCATCGTTGACGGTGGCATAATATCAAAGATTTTGTTGAAATCCGTAATGCCACCGCGTTCTATCAATTCTTTGATCGCATTATACCGTTTATCTTTCGCCATACATTTAAAGTAGCAAAAAATGTTCTAAAGCATAATGAAATGATTATTAATGGTAATCAATTTGTTTAATTTTAATTATCAAATTGATTATCATTAGTAGCATTTCATTTGAAATGTTCCCTATCTTTGTGGTGTTATAAGGCAGGCCTGAAACACCATTTTAGGCATAACTGATAAAATTATTAGCTTTGCGGGGCTTCTTAAATGAATATCCGCATTGCCATCGTTCTCATTCTCTTACGCCTTCGGAAGCCAGGGAATCGAGTAGGGCGGTGCCTGCACCATATTGGCGCAGGCTCGCTTGTTGGTTACTTGGGCTTCCGAAGGCGTACAGGTACCACAAGTTGAGTTCTGCGCTATTTTTTTGCGCAGTGGTCAACTATTGTCTAAACACCAACTTTCTCTTTATGAAACGGATGATAGGACCACAACCGGATAATATACTAGGTGAAATTTATTCCAAACTGCTTGCATTGTCCTGCAACTTTCGTGAGAAGGTAGAGGAGGAATGCGGGTGGAGTACACCTACTTTTTACCGCAAACAGCGGCTAATTACAGGCCTGAGCAATGCTGAAAAGGAAAAGATAGCGGAAATATTCGCCGATGTGATTACGGGCATTGCAGAGAGCCAGGATAAGTACCGTCGCGCCAATTGGTGATTTCCAAAGCAAGATTTTGTTAATAATACTATTCCCATAAAGGGGAGTAGCGAGAGTTCTTTGACATATTGAAAATAGGATACTTGCGGAGGGACTCTCCGTGGGAAGGACTATATACGTTCTATATATCGTTCGATACTCTTTTTTACCTCGCTGATTTTATATTCAGGAAAGGAAGTGGCTAGGAATTTCTCCAGCGTTGCTGCAGTTCCTGGCTGCTTCCATTCAAAAACAGGAAAGCTGATTAAACCATTGGGACGCTGTTGTCGGATAAAGTCCACTAAGGGAATATATGGAGGAGCGTAGTAGATAGCATGTTCGATCATTTTATCATACAGTTCGGGTTTGAAACTTGTTTTGAAAGTATCAACGATCTGCATTGCTGTTAAGCTATCATATATGGCTCGTACTATCCCGGCATATCTTGGAATACCTTCGTCCATAAAGAAGTCTACAAGGTAGTCTTTAAAACGCTCATCCATTGGCTCCAATAGATCTGTAGCCAAATACTTGTATTCTTTGGCAAACTCTTCAAGAGAGAAGGCATCAGTATTTTTATCAACAATATACTCAATCAGGCGGCTTTCCTGTTCCTTAATCTGTTCTATACTTGTTTCCAGTTCAGCGTATTTGGGACGGGAGAATAGATCAAAGTAGTAGCTTTTAAAGAATATAGATTTCCGGTCAAAGGTAACCTGCATGTACAAGGGATGAACATCCTTGCCATGAAACCGGACCGGCTTAATCCGTTCGTTGAAGTACGGTTTATAAGTGACTTTATATGTCTTTGCCAATACTTACCTCATTTTACATTGTTACACGAATTTAAGAAAAAAGTTTTACCAAAATTTGTTTTTTATCAAAACTTTTATTAAATTAGTATTCCTAGCCATGCCCGTAAGGGAATTGTGCTGATTGGTAACGTGAAAATGAAGGTGGGTTATGGAAAGAATGAAGCCGGACACGGCAGTAGAGATACTGCAAAGGCATGGTTTACAGGTAAGCAGGGAACAGGCCGTATTGATTTTAGAATTTGTTTACACTATGGCGGAAATCGCTGTAGCTCAATGTTTACGGGATGAAAACAGCAGACTTATACATTCGGGTGAGTACAGACGAACAGGCGGAGAAGGGGTATAGCCAACGTAGTCAGGAAGAGATGCTTCGCAAGTACTGCGAATTGAATGCTATGCAGGTACGCAGGATTATCTACGAGGACCATTCTGCCAAAACATTTAATCGTCCTGAATGGCAGAAGCTACTGGCTGATTTGCGTAAACATAGTGGGAAAACGGATTTAGTCCTGTTTACAAAGTGGGATAGATTTAGCCGGAACGCCGGCGATGCCTACCAGATGATTAGCCAGTTAAGGAAAGTCGGAGTTGAACCGCAGGCCATTGAGCAGCCTTTAGATTTATCTGTTCCGGAAAACAAAATGATGCTGGCGTTTTATCTCGCAGCGCCAGAGGTAGAGAATGATCGGAGGGCTTTGAATACCTTTTCAGTTATGCGCCGCGCAAAGAAGGAAGGACGCTGGATGGGATCAGCGCCCTTCGGTTATGCCAACAAGGTGACAGAGGTCGGAAAGAAATATATTACCCCTAAACATCCGCACACTGAAATTATCCAATGGGTATTTGAAACAATCGCTAAAGGCATATTTACTACGGAACAGGTTTGGAAACAAGCGAAAGCAAAAGGGCTGCGTATTTGTAAGAACGGCTTTTGGGTACTGGTGCGTAACCCGGTCTATTGTGGAAAGATTTTTATTCCTAAGTACAAAGAGGAAGAAGCTCATTTTGTGAAAGGGCAGCACGAGCCGATGATATCGGAAGCGCTCTTTTATGAAGTACAGGATGTATTAGACGGCAGAAAGAAAAAACAACGATTGCAAATTGAAGTAGATGAAAATCTGCCGCTTTGTGGTTTCCTTGTCTGTCCTCCTTGCGGAAGGGTGTTAACTGGCAGCGCATCTAAGGGAAAATACAGGTATTATCATTACTACCATTGTTCTTCATCTTGTGGCAGCCGGTTTAGAACAGATGCGGTCAACAAACTATTCACAGTTGAGTTGAGAAAGCTGGTGCCGCATCCGGGTATGATAGAGATTTATAAATTAGCCATGATTAGCGAGTATAACAGCCAGAATAAAGACCACATGAATGGCCGCAGGTTATTGTTAGAGCGACCGGAAGAATTGAACAAACAACTGGCAAAAGCAAGACGGCTGATGTTGAATGAAGAAATTACACCTTCCGAGTACCGCGAAATAAAAGCAGAATATCAACCTGAAATTAATTCCTTAGAGGCACAAGTATCGAACTATGCAACCCCCTCCAATAAGATTGATGACTTGATTAACAAGCCCGTGGATAACGTTTCCAAGCTCGATTGCCTTTATGAAAATGGAACTATAGCAGAAAAGCGTTTGATCGTGAGTTCGATCTATCCCGAAAAATTGACTTTTGACGGTTTGAATTATCGAACTCCTAGAATCAACGAAGCTGTTCGGCTGATATGTAGTCTGGACGAGGCTTTTGAAGAAATAAAAAAAGGACATTCCAGTAATTCTACCGAAATGTCCTTTCAAGTGACCCCCCTGGGGCTAGTTTTTTGTATCATAATATGTTAATTATTATTTAGTTATGAATATTGGGGTACACCTAGGGGTACGCCAGAATTGTTTTAGTGATTAGAATACAATTTAAAAAACTTATTGTTTCAAGCTACATATCCTACACATCCTACATTTTTGGGTATTTGCAACAGTCGGATAAAGAAAACCCCAGCCAGAAATAGCCGGGGGGATTCTATTTTTGTCCTTGGAACCCTTGATTAGGTACATGCCTCTACGTTAATTTCATAAAGTCACTATGAAACTTGACCATTTCTTTAAAAAGGACGTCAAAATTCTTTTTGATCATATACTTTTCGGCTATCGTGAGCGTATGCGGAACTCGTGTTTCGACGCCCTTTTCTAGCTTAGTTGAAGGACGCATATATCTGTAATATGTTGGCAAGGATAGACCACAATCATTAATTATAGCATCTCTAAGACGTATGGGTAAATTCGTTAGATGGTTATGGGCTACCCAAAGCATATTATCTTGATTATTTATTATTCTTATACCGGAGCCGTGTCGGGCCTTTGCCTCTTTCTTCAGCATTTCCCTATATTCAAGTTGGGCATCTGATAGCTTTATTAATTTTGATGAAGTAGCTTTTTCATCGCTGGGATTTTTAGTTTTATTGTTTTCTTCTGCCATAATAAAGGTTTTATAGTGTTTTATTTTGATTGATCTTTTTAAAACCATTAGCCGATAGGGGATCGCTTTCATATAGACATGAGAGTAACACCCCCCGAAAAAAGGCATAAATGTTTGAGATATATTTAAAGTGGAGTATCTGGGCTTTTGGGTAATAAAAAAAGCGCGGAACTCTTGCGATGCCGCCGGTGGCCCCTCGGAGGGCTGGAAACGACAAAGAAGAGCCCACGCTTTTAAACGTGAGCCTTTCTCCTATCATCCCCATTCCATTTGAATTTCCGAGGTCCACCGGAAGAGAATCAAGAAGCAGCTTCTAATATTTTAATGCTGCAATATTAATCCAAGATAATAAATAATTATCAATGTCGGCAAATATGCCGACAAAAAATTTCTGCAATACCGGAATTTTCATGAATGGATACAGAAGTAAGAAAAAAGAGTTTAGGTGAAAAGCTGCGTAAATTAAGGGACGAGAGGGATCTTAGCCTTCGTGAACTTGCCGCCCTTGCGGATACTGATTATAGCCAGATACATAGAATTGAGATTGGACAAATAAGTCCTACCGCTATTACTTTGGAGAATTTAGCGGAGGCATTAAAAGTAAAGCCCTGCGTTTTTTTTGATTGTTAAGTAAAATAACCCTGATGAATCAAGCGTATTTTGGCATTATCGGTACCCTAATCGGAGTTATTGCCGGTTTTGCTCTGCCGAATTTGAAGGAAATTTATAATAGACGCAAGCCACTATATGTAGAAATTAGTAAAATGGGATTCAGCTACCCAATGTCTGCTTATGATGATTTACACTGTGATTTCACAATTTATCTTTATAATAATTCAACAATTCTAAAAACATTTCTTCTGCTTTGTACAGAAACTTGTTCAAATAACACTGCTGTGTTTACTGTAAGGTATACTGGAGATGATTCTCGAAAGCCGTTGGATGTGGTTTCTGTTAATCCTGGTTCAGCTATGGTTCTTCGACTTACTGCCACATATTTCGCTAACGGAGAATCGGCCAATCCGGATGTAAGTGATGAAAACATAAGTTTTAAGTTTAAGGTTGGGGAGAAGACAACTATAATAACAACCCAGTCTTTTTATTATTCCCCATACTGATGTTTTAATAATATACCTGTTAATTATTGCGCCTCGTTTCAAATGTTATTTTCCCTTAACGAGCATACTAACAAGATCGCGTTCATTCAAAGACTTTGCCGCTTTTATCTGTTCTATAATCTTCAAATACCGCTTTGTTGGTTTGCCATTATAGAACTTCCTGAAATGCAGGGAACTCAGTTGTCTATATAATTCATCCACCTTGAATACTGGCCCGTAAACCTTTTCCAAATACCGGTAGTGCTTCGACTGTATTTGCTTTTCATAATACCCCTTTATTGCTTCCCTATGCTGGAAGTAGCCGTCAATGAGATATAGTTTCCGGCACCGCTTATTAGTCAGTTGGCAAAGGAAGTACCATATATTACCCGTTCCCAGATTACTAAGGACTTGTATTAATGGAACTCTGTATTTCCGGGTTTGCTCCTGCCATTTATAGTTTAATTCCAGATATGGAGAAGCAACCGTCATATCTACCACTATGCTGACGGAGCTATTAACTATACCGTTGCGGCTCCATGAGATAGTACCACTTCGCCAGGTGTCCGGCAATAGGTAGCTTCCTTTACGTAAATCGGTAATGGATATAGGTTTTCTTTCCTCGTATGTGGTGGGGTAATTGCCTGGTCTTGCCATATCTTTTTATTATACAAACCGAAATTATTAGGGAATGTGTGTATTTAATCTTCATTTTCCGCATTTTATGTCACTATTCCGGTTCAGAATGGGACATAAGATTTATTTATTATCATGCTGGTATTGATTCTTACTTGACATAGCGCTAAATAATCATCCTATTTAGTGTCATATAATGACACGTCTTTTGTATAGTGCGTACCAAAAGTGCGTACCCGGTGCGTACTTAAAACATGTATGTAACTGTTGAGTTTTCGCGGCTCCGGGTAGCCACATTGTGTTAAGGCCGGGAGGACCCAAAGGTCCCCGGTATGTTTGGCCTCACAGGATCTCCCAGTGACAAACGTTATGTTTAGAATCCGAAAGTCCGTCTCTCTTTTTATATGTCAGAAAACTCTTCCCCAACCTTAACATTTATTAACATGCACCAGGCAGTTATTGCCATCCAATTTAGCCGGTATAAAGTCTTTTCCTATACGCCCGCGTATGGTCTCTAAAAAATCATCATTCATCGGTATTGTACTCCCTGATTCATCAAATAGCAGATCGCAAACCTTAGCATTACTTAGCATAAACGTTCCGATGATGTAATCATTAAACCGGGGGCCTAACAATGACTGAGAAATGAACCGAACAATGGCCAGCTGCTCACCATTCACAGAAAGCATATAGACAGGCCCGTTATCTGACGGGGGGAGCGTGTTTGTCTCTTTCTGATTTATGCCGAATAGCTTGTGATCAAACCGGGTTAAATAATCCCGTAAATCCAGCCCGTTCAATCTATCTATTGCTGTTGCATTCTTTTCTAAAAGATTGGATACAGTAAACGTGGTGATACCAGCCAGTTCTTTTGCCTTCCTGCTCCATAGGCTATAGGCTGTGCTATTCTTTGAAAGATCGGGGAAAAGATACACTTGTCTCCCTGATAAAACCTTACATCTGTCCGCTGTTAAATATGACAGGCTACCGGCTGCCAGCCACGTAAAAGCCGGTAAATAAACGCTGGCTACTATTGCCGTTGCTGGAGCCTCCACAATAGCCACCGGCTTAATGCTATCTTTCTGCAACAGATGTTCACCGTAAAGGCAATCGGCGTAGTTGCCGCCCTGGTTCAGGTAAGTAGTCAGCCATTCCGGGAATAGTTCCCCCCTCAATTCATGGTTATATTTCAAGATGCTATGTAACCAGGTGGTACAGGATCGTTTCTCGCCTTCGCTAGTTGAATATCTAGCCGTATGCCCGTTATCATCAAATAATTTAACCTGTCCAGCCCTGACATTAGCTGAAACATCAATAAACCAAAAGATGCAGGCTCCCGGCCATCGGCTGTTAGAGCTGCCTATCTGATAGGATTTAATAAGGTTTTCTGTTATCGCCGATCCGAAAAGACGCAGAAGATACTGTACAAAGGTATTGTCTTCATACCCTTTCCTGCTTTGCTTTAGAATATTAAACGGGATATAAGCGGCCTGTTTTACCGGAAGGCGTCTAAAAGCCGGCTTTGTAGCCGTGTATATCCGTTTTATATCCGATGGTGAGTGTATTGCTGCAGTATCCGGTTTATGAAAATAGCCGCAGTTTACCTCCCTGTCGCAACGCCCGTAATCTCCTGGTAAATATTCCCCGGTGCAGGTATCAATGAAGCGGACAAATCGTTTCTTTCCACACTGAGGGCAAACCTGTTTCTTATTCCCTTTCTCTAATATGTATCTATACTCACTCATAAAACTTTTTCTTTGGGCCTAAATGCCCTACACATCCTACGTAGAATCACTTCCCGAAAAAATTACCTCATGTAGGATGTGTAGGATATGTAGCTTCAAACAATAGTTATTTTTCAATGTAGATGATCATTCCCCGTGCTTTGCGTTCTAATGTAAAACCATATTGTTTCAGCCTTTCACTGAATGTCTTCGTAGAACAGGGCCGGTAACCGCTGTCGGAACAATACATCCGGTATTCACTAAAGAGGTCTTTCAGCGGTTTGCTACCAATGATGGATATTTGGTATTCCTCATCCTCCAGAAATATAAGGACGCTGTCAGATTGCTTTTTATATTGTTCTACCTGTTGGCGGGCTGCGTCACAATCAGAAAATCTTTTTTGTACCAGCAGCCGGTGTAATCCTTCCAGTATCCAGTTAAAAACGCCCGATAGTTCGTTAGCAATGATCTTTTTTGACAACTCTTTATCCTGTTCCGCTTCTGGTATGGTAACATCAAAGGGAATGATAAGAAAGCGCCGGAAATAGGCGTTGGTATGCTCTACATCGCGCGGTAACTCGTTGCAGTTAAATATCAGCTTTGCGTAATGTACCAGGTTAAAAGCCTGTCCGTATGGCTGACGGGCCTCTACCGGTTCTCCGCTGGCCAGCTGCTTAAAGATAGATGCCTCCAGGTTACCGTTTATCTCACTGGCGTAATTGACCAGCTTATTTGCAAGTTTGGCCCTATAGTAGCCGGTATTATCAGTAAGGCTTTGCAATGAATAACTACACACGTTTTCGCTGCCTAAAAGCGCGTTAATGACTTCAAAGAATACTGATTTACCATTAGCCCCAGTACCATATAGCAACAACGCTTTTTCTAGTTTTAGGGTATCGGGGTGGATAAACACGTAGCCCATAAACTCAGCTAATACATTTTGGCGCTGTATATCCGGTAGCACAGTGTTTAGGTATCTGATGAATAACGGCGCGTCAGCTGTGCTATCGTAAGCAAATGGTAACTGGTAGGTAATAAAATCTTCCCGTTTAAAGTGCCTTAGCCTGGTGCCATCTGGTACAATCTCAAATGTTCCATTGAGCAGGTTCACCAATACAGTATTTGCCGGTGGGGCCGGTTTAGGAAGGTTGGCCAGTGCCAGAAACTGTTTATAAAGATGGTCACGGAAAATGTAAAACCGGCCTTTGTATTTATCAAGGCCCATAACTTCAGCCCCAGTGCCTAAAAAGCTTTTTAGTTCTTCCATATCCAACGCGCTCCAGTAGGCCCCGTTATACAGGTAGATAAAATCATGATTCCGGCAAATACCCCAATTGTTCGCTTTCGCAAGCCGCAATATTTCCTCAATGCAGATAATCAGGTATTGGGGTTGCTTGGGTCTGCTTTTATCAATTTGGGTTTGTATCAGTTTTATTTTTTCCCTAATTGCTGGATCATCTTTGAAAGTACCGTCTTTATTGACCAGCTGCTGTTCTATCGTCATCAAATCAATACGCAGATTGGCAACTCCGGGGAATGCTTGTAGCTGAAAATCTACCGGCTCAATCTTCTGTAGTAAGTTATTCAATACTTGGGCATGGGGAAGGGCTTCTCCCGATTTTAGTAATTCTTTACTATGGTCAAGTATTCCGACAGGTGTTAGCTTATTACTAACAAATAGCTGATCCTGTTCAGAGAAATCAATATTTGACAAACAGCCGGTATTCAAAGCAAGGTTATCTTGTTCCATGATTCCCTCCTTTACTTTTAACTGATTGTATTTGCGTTAAAGATTGTTCCAACTCAGAGCGCTTGTATCTTACCCTTGTACCGAGACGATAACCGGTAATCTTACCCGATTTAGTGAAATCGAGTAGGGTCGGGAGGGAAATACTTAATAATTTGGCAGCTTCTTTTCTTGTTAATAGTTCTGGTGACTGGTTTTCTGGTTGTACATCGGCAAAACGTTTGGAAAATTCACATCCTACAGCTTCGGAAATAAACGTTCTGAGTTGTTCTATTGGTAGTACCGTCAATAACACATTATCCATTGTATCAGTTTTTATTTGACACAAAGTTGGGTTCTCTTGCCTCTTTTTACTGTCGGCAAACTCTCTGTTATTGTCGGTACTTTATCTCTTTAACTCACTTCTGTGTGGGATTCTCTCAAAGCGATCTATAACGGTTTTGTCATTTATCGGAAATCTATCTTTATGGAGAAGCTTTCCCAGGCTTTCTTTTGTTGGCCTATGTTCGGAGAAGTCAAAAATATTCAATAGTATTTCAGCCGTTCTTTCGGCGAAAGGCGTTGGCTTGTGCAGATACCCTTTTTCTATCAACAAATCAATGATCAATGCTAAATGGGCTGGCGTACCTTTCCAGGTAAGTTTTGCAATCTGACTATTATCTTCTTGCTTTACGGGCTGAGTCGGTTTCTTACTAATGATGGAATCAATCCTATAACTTACGATTTTGCTTCTTTCAATAAAACATAGCGTATCCACTTCTTTATGGAATCTTTGCGTGTCAATTGATGTAATGTTTTCAAATTCAATGTGCTTCTTTTCCTCCCAATGTATTAACCAATCTTCAATATACTTAGCCACGAAACCATGTATATGTATTTTTGCTAACTCCGTTAGATCATAGTAATACTTTAGGTTCTCTTCTATGAGGATATTTTCTTTTAAATATTGTAATTCCCCATACAAAAGTGACAATCGATCATCGGTAAGAGTCGGCTCCAGAGATAATTTGTTATTTAATTCAATCTCATAGCTATATACACTGAATCCGACCCGACTTTTTATGTAAAACTCCAACACTTTACAGATTTCATTGTTGTAGGTTTCGGAGATATAAAAGCAGTTATCATTACAGTGTATAATAAAGTACTCTCCGAACTCATTACTAAAGCAGTGATAGGGATTTGACCCAAATTGCTCACTAGTGATAATAAGGCCCTCTTTTAAGAATTTGTCAACTAAAATCTGCTCCATCTTAACTTAGTTAATAGCTATATAAGTAGTTCACTTAAGTTAAAAGAGCGCTACGTGGTGAATTTGCGTACTCACACAGCTTTTAGCATATTCCTTTTCTCCCACAACCCCTTTAATATTTTAGCGTGTTCGTTCGGAGTTAATTTAATATACTTCAAGAAAGAACTTTCTGTTGTATGCCCTGTAACCGCCATAATAGTAATACTCGGCGTACCGGCAAGGTATTCATTAGTTGCAAAGCTTCTACGCGCCGTATGAGTTGTTAGCAGCACCCATTTAGCGTGCGTCTCTGTTATTTTTTCTCCCCCTTTGGTATAAGTAATGGTAACCGGTACCTTTAATTCCGGCAGTTTCTCTCCTATTTCCTTTAGATATTCATTTGATTTCTGATTACTGATAAATTGAGGTAACTGGCTGTTATACTTATCAAATATCCTTTTTACTACAAGGTGTATAGGTATTGTAATTGTTTTTTCCGTCTTTGATTGTTCTACTTCAAAAAAGCCGTCCTGTATATTGGCCGCATTTAATATTGAGTAATCTGAGTAACGCAAACCTGTATAACAGCCAATTAAGAACAGATCGCGTACCCGATCAAGTTTAGGGTTTTCGCTTAGATCCAGGGCTTCCATTTTCTGCAATTCGCTACTATTCAGATAGATACTATCTGATTGTTCCTGAGGTTTAAAAAAGTAAGGGCTTTCATAAGCAGGGTTTACCTTTACACCGCGTATTTTGGCCTCGCCCAGTACCGTTTTAATGCGCTTTATATGATCTCCTATAGCATTAAGTCCTAGCTTAGCCGTATTGGTGAGATAGTTAATGTAGTCACTATGGAATTGTATATCAATCGAATCAAAGTTTATCCTACGCTTGTATGTTTTTTGAAAAGCTTCCAGGTGGTTTAAGGTAGTTATAAAACCTTTATTGGTACTGACTTTTGTAGCTTTCTTGGTTTTAGGGCTTAATCGCTCTCCTTGCTTTGATCTTTTATTAAAATCCTTATAATATTCAAAAAATTCTCTAATTGTAGCATCCGCCTTTTTTCCGAAAATTATATCCAAAAGATCTTTCAAGATACCAGGGGTAGGTATTTGGCTCTCATTATCGTTCAGATATTTTCTATATGTTGTTTTGATAATCTGCCTGATATTTTCCAGCCGGGCGTTAAATTCCGGGTATTCTGGAAATTTCCTTGTTTGGGCTGCCTGATGTGTGTCCGGGTTCCAATATACCGGGTTGATGCTTTCTGTCGTATAAAATTTACAGGTGCCTGCCTCATAGGTAATGCGGGCAAAGATGCTGGTATGCGCTTTGGCATCCGGCCTTTTTAAATAGAATTGAATGTCCATGAGTAATGAGTACCGGGTTATAAGGTTAACAAATTTTGAGTCGGGTCTATACCCCAACTTTCTTGGGGTACACGTTGGGGTATACGAAAAGTTAATCTTTCTTTTTCTCCCTTTCTTTCTCTTTCTGCTGAAACGGGCCACCAGTAAAAGAAAACACCCAACCCTAGTAAAACTAAGATTGGGTGAATTAAGTTTAAAGTGACCCCCCTGGGGCTCGAACCCAGGACCTACTGATTAAGAGTCAGTAGCTCTAACCAACTGAGCTAGGGAGTCATTTCGCATTCTTTGTTAAAAAACGTGAGCGCAAATTTAACGGTTCTTCTGAATATTCGTGTACTTTATTTAATTAAATTTGAGAAGAAGGACCAAATGTGGATAAATATCCATTATGTTGATAATCTAACCGTTAGCTCATTATAAAATTTTTTTTCATGCAAGAAGCTTATATCGTAGCCGGATACCGCACCGCAGTGGGAAAATCCAAAAGAGGGGGATTTCGCTTTTACAGACCAGATGACCTGGCCGTAGACGTCATCACCGGATTACTGAAATCCTTGCCCCAACTGGATCCTAAGCGGGTAGATGACCTGATTGTAGGAAATGCGGTACCGGAAGCAGAACAAGGTTTACAGATCGGCCGCATGATTTCTGTAAGAGCCCTGGGCATTGATGTACCAGGCATGACGGTAAACCGTTATTGCGCATCCGGATTGGAAACAATCGCCATTGCCACTGCCAAAATTCAGACTGGTATGGCGGATTGTATCATCGCCGGAGGCACAGAAAGTATGAGCCTGGTGCCGGTGGCCGGTTGGAAAACAGTACCCAACTATACTGTAGCCAGCACCAACCCTGATTATTATATCGGTATGGGACTCACCGCTGAAGCAGTGGCTAATGAATTCAAAGTAAGCCGCCAGGACCAGGATGAGTTCTCTTATAAATCACATCAGAAAGCATTGAATGCTATTCAGAATGGTTATTTTAAACCTGGTATTCTGCCCGTTTCTGTGGAAGAAGTGTATGTAGATGAAAGAGGAAAAAAGCAAAAACGCTCTTATGTGGTGGATACAGATGAGGGACCTCGTGCAGATACTTCATTGGAAGCACTTGGAAAACTGAAACCAGTTTTTGCTGCCGGTGGCTCTGTTACAGCAGGCAACTCGTCTCAAACCTCCGATGGCGCCGCATTTGTGGTAGTAATGAGCGAGCGCATGGTCAATGAACTCGGACTGAAACCTATCGGCCGACTTGTAGGTTGTGTATCTGCCGGTGTACATCCCCGCATTATGGGAATAGGCCCGGTAGCGGCTATCCCCAAAGTATTGCAGCGCGCTGGCAAATCATTGCAGGATATCGATCTCGTAGAACTGAATGAAGCCTTTGCATCACAATCTATTGCCGTGATCCGTGAACTGGGTATTAACCCCGATATTGTGAATATCAATGGCGGTGCTATTGCATTGGGACATCCATTAGGATGCACCGGCGCTAAACTGACCGTTCAGTTATTGGGCGATCTGAAGAGATTAAATAAAAAGTATGGCATTGTTACCGCCTGTGTTGGCGGCGGACAAGGCATTGCAGGTATCATTGAGAATATTAACTGATAATACCGGTCAACTCAGCTTTATACAAAAAAGGGAGCCATTGGCTCCTTTTGTTTTTCATTAATATTGAATAAAAAACTGATGATGAAAAGAACGGAATGGTTTAACAGAACATTTCCCATCATTGAAGACAATGGTATACTACCCGCCATCATTGAACGTTTAAACGGCACACCGGTAAGAATAAAATCCATGCTGCACAACGTACCTACATCCCTGTTAACTTCGAAACCAACGGAAAAATGGAGTATACAGGAAGAAGCAGGCCACCTTTCTGATATGGAACCATTGTGGCTGGGCAGACTGGAAGATCTCATTAATGGATCAGCGGAATTAAGAATAGCTGATTTAACAAATCAGGCTACTCATCGCGCCAATCATAATGATAACAACATCGATGTATTATTGCAAAAGTTCAGCGAACAACGGAAAGTGTTTGTAGACCGGTTATCTCAAGTGACCCCTTCGCAGTTATTGTCATCTTCCTTACATCCGAGACTGAAAACGCCGATGCGGATCATAGACCTGGCGTATTTCGTAGCGGAGCATGATGATCATCATCTGGCGGGTATACGGGAAACGATGAAACAATATTGACCACTTTTATACAATCAGGTACGACTTCACACTACAGAAGATAGTGGTGCGGATTTCACATTACTTCCCTATTGTAAAGCTGTATTGCGGATCACCGGCGATGCCTGCAGATTAATAAACAAACTAACAGTGTTATTAACAAACCTGATAATGCCTTTTTCCGGCTGAAAAACGTTTATATATCAGAAATTTATATTTCTTCATTATTTCGTTTCCCATCGCGCAAATACCTTCTCACAAGAAAATTTTTCCTTTATATTTTTAGGCCTCCCGCTTATCTACACTTAATTTTCGCTCCCGAAAAACAGGCCTGTTCTATCAAAACTTCACGTGAAAAAATTCCACTTATAACCATCATCAAAATCGCCCTCATGCAACACATGAATTTCTTTAAAACCCTTTCCTTCCGTTTGTCCGGCGGCGTAAAAAAGGCAGGGTACCATTGTCTGATATTGGCTGGTATGGCCAGTTGCTCCAATAAGGAGCTATTGAAAAAATCTGATACCGGTTTAAATACCGGCCTTAAAGAAGGTGTTACTGCGTTGGCCGTCTCACCGCCAGGTGACGTGGTAGGAAAACTCGTAGTAGGCTACCAGGGATGGTTTTCCTGTAAGAATGATGGTTCTCCTTCCAACAACTGGATACACTGGGGTAGCACACCCGGTGGCCTGCCACCTTCTCCGGGTAACCAAACATTTGAACTGTGGCCCGATACACGGGAGTATACCACTACTTTCCAAACCGGCTATGCAAATCTGGGCAATGGTCAATCCGCTAAACTATTTTCTTCCTGGACAGATCAAACGGTAAATACCCATTTTTCCTGGATGCAGCAGTATGGAATTGATTGTGCTGCCATGCAGCGGTTTGGAAAAAGCAGTCCGCAGAAAGATGGTATTGCCAATAAGGTAATGGCGGCCGCACAAACCTATGGCCGTAAGTTTTATGTGATGTATGATATTTCAGGATGGACAAATTTCCAGACTGAAATAAAAACCGACTGGACAAATGTGATCGTTAACACGCTGCACCTCACTTCTTCTTCCGCTTATGCCATTCAGAACAACAAACCGGTGGTATGTATCTGGGGAGTTGGTGTCAGCAATCGCCCGGGTGATGTAACCTCCTGGACGGATGTAATCAATTGGTTTAAAGCGCAGGGTTGCTATGTTATTGTGGGTGGTCCACGGAACTGGCGTACCCAAACCGCTAATCTTCCTGCCTTCAATGCCAGTAACATGATCATGCCCTGGGCTACCGGTACCTTCGGAGATATAGCTGGGGCTAACAATTACGTATCTACGATCGCTGCCGATTTTGCCTACTGTAACAACAATGGTATCGACTATCAGGCCGAAGCCTTCCCTGGCTTTTCCTGGTCGAACTGGAAAGGAGGCGCTCCCAACCAGATCCCAAGATTACACGGAGATTTCCTCTGGCAACAGTTTGCCAATATCAGGAACCAGGGAATACCCAGTGTATATGTAGGCATGTTTGATGAATACGATGAAGCCACTGCTATTGCCAAAGCCGCAGAAGATGCTTCCATGGCGCCTACCAATCAGTATTTTCTGACATTGGATGCAGATGGCGTTCATGTTTCAGCTGATTTCTATCTGCGCCTCACCCAGGACGGTGCTAAAATGATTAAAGGACAAACTCCATTGGCCTGGACACATCCAACACCGCATACGATCAGCAGCAGCGGCGTCACCTTTTATCAGAGTATCAACTACGCTGGTACTGCCAGTCAGGTATTACCGGTGGGTACTTACACTATAGCACAACTGGCCGCACTCGGCGTTCCCAACGATTGGGCCTCTTCCGTGAAAGTCCCTGCCGGACGTACGTTGATCATGTATGCCGATGATAATTTCGCCGGCACTTCCTGGACCCGTACCAGTGATACACCAGATTTCACAGTGCTGAGTCCAAATGCGAATGATAAAATGTCTTCCTGCAAAGTGCAGTAATAAATAAAGCAGGGGCTGAAAAAATATCGGCCCCTGCTTATATGATCCACAAATGGGGAAATTTCTAAACAAAGTGCGACTTAGCTCACGGATTCTCCGCTGTTTTGGTTTCGGCCAACGTAGCTTCATCCGGCTCTTTTTCCAGGTCGCGATCCAGTGCATACAACGCTTCTCCCGTCGCCTTTTCTCCACCAGCCACTTTAATTTTATCCAATAAATTCAGCGCCAGTGTTTCTTCTTCTGTCTGTTCTCTGACGAACCACTGCAGGAAGTTCCAGGTAGCCCAGTCTTCCTCATCAAAACTCATCTTTACCAGTTTATAGATGCCGGTTGTATTGTTTATTTCCTGTTGAAAAACCTGCTCAAAGCAATTCTGCACACTGGTAGGATCTGCCGGTGGTTTTGGGATTGCTTCTATGTCTGCTTTACCACCTCTTTCCAGGATATACTCCAGGAATTTAGTCATGTGATTACGCTCCTCATTGGCATGCCTGAAAAGGAAATTAGCAATTCCACCATATCCTTCACCAGATGCCCATGCGCCAAAAGACAAGTAAATCTGTGCAGCCAGTGCTTCCTGGGTCATCTGTTTGTTGAGTCCGTTTTGTAGCGTGGAGGAAAGCCTGTTCTTGTTCATAAGAGTAGTTTTTAAGTGATAATGTGCTGTCCGTTAACAAATAACTGAGCAACCAAAAACTACACCATAAAGAGATGCTGTGTCTGCTTAACACGTCTATAAGTCGGCAATGGGATTCCAGTTCATCTGGGAGCTGTCTATGGCGTACCATTTTTTTCCGGCCAGCCGGTATTGCACTTCAAATCTTGTTTTTTCTTCCACTATTTCATCTGTAAGCGCCTCAGGGATTTCATTCCGTAATTGATAGGAAACGGTAACAGTATCGTTTTTTATATCGATAGATGAAGTCAGGTGCTCGGTACTTTCAAAGCCTTCAAAATTATACGCCAATAAGATCCTGGCCTGTTCTTCCTGCGATGTAATTTCCTTAAAAAGATACACGTAACTCGCACAATATCCTGATCCGGTATTACATTGAATGAAGCCGTAATAATTACCAAATCTTTTGAATCCTTCATAGGCGTTCTTCCAGCAACATGGGTAATTAAAATGCAGGAAGCGGGCTTTCTTTACAATACGCCCTGCCGGTGAAATTTCCAATAACCAGTTTGCTTCGAAAGCATCTTTCCGGAAGCGATCCATGATACAGCAGATGTAATCAGGAGAATCGTCCATCTTAAAGTACCGGCCAATGGTATCCTGCTCATTCGTCAAATCCATGCGGCCTCCTGTCGTATCTGTAAGACCATTTGCCAGCAATAGTTTCAGGCCGTCTTTCTGCCTGATCAAACCAGTTTCACCGGTAAAAACAGTGGAATGAACAGCAGCAGTGTTACAGGCAATCGCAGTTTGCAATATCACCAGAACAATTGCCAGGCGGATAGGGATAAACATATTGTTGGATTTTAAAAAGACCTGTATTCGTAGTATTTTATTATTCCATAGGAAGACAAATGTAAAGAGGCAAATAGTACTGTACCGCTACTTTTCTCCCGTTGTGCATCCCGGGATTCCAGGCAGGCATCATGCTCACTACTCTTATTAACTCCTGATGTAACCAATCTGTTTTCGTGGTATCTCTTGGTTTGATATTATACACACAACCGAGTGTATCAATAATAAACTGCACAGTGGCAGTGCCTACTATTTCACTTTCCGAAACTTTATATTTTATATTTTTTGTAAGATAAGCTGCCAATGCAACTTCCCCTCCGGGGAAGGATGGAGGTTGCGTTACAAATGAGTATACTTTAGCACGCTGGGCATTTGCAGAAATGGCCGCCAGTAAGCAAATGGTGAATAGTATCAGTTTTAACGGCATAGTTTCTATTTCATTATTCTTACAATCGCCAGATCATCTGTATGGTTCAGTCCATACTTATGCTCCAGCAGCTTCAATTTCATGTTCAACATCTCCTCATTTCCGGCGCCTGTCATATCATTTAAAAGAAAACTGATGGGATCTACAGCATCGGAATTTTCCGGCGCCGCTACCCGGGTAAATGTTTCGATACCATCCGTGGCAATGCTGATATCTTCGAGATGAGAGATAAATATTTTCTGTCCCTGATCTTCATACCAGGCATCAAAATCTGCAGACAGATGATACCCGAGATAATCCGGCTTATTGTCCTGGTCAAAAGAAACGATTGCGCCGTTGATGCTGACTACCCCATCGCCTATCACCAATAACAGGCCCTTATCTGCGCTGATATCAGCCAATAGAATGGTCAGGGTTGTCAACAACTCTTCTTTTTCCAGCTGAAGCTGATTCTTCAGCATTTTCAACTCTGAAAACAACTCTTTTAGTATCAATTTCAAATATTCATCCAATGATATGGAAAGCAACTCTTTTGAATAAAATGCTTTATAGCTGAAGGCTTTACAGATTTTTCTCAATAGCTTTCCTACCAGTGTAGCGATAAAATAGCTATCCTTTCCCATGGTACATCCGTCCATTACGGCACAAATAATCCTGTTGTTATCGATGTGATCGAAGAAGAGATAATCTTCGCAATAATTGAGATGGTAGGCACCTATTCCTAGCGTTGTGTATATATTCATATGCAGGGGATTCAAAGTAACAACAATTTCTGCATAGCATCAAGCCTATAATTATACAAGAGAAGTAGCCATTATATAGCTACTTCTCTTGTGTAAATTTCCTCTAAAACGCCGGATCCTGCGGCGTATTCGGATTATCATTCCGCTCTACAAACGGATACGGGAAATAATTCCTTTTCCGTTCAGCTACCGGTCTTCCGAAACGGCGGCTATCCTCCAGTTCCTGGGCGCCCATAAACAGCTCAATGCGGCGGTGCTTATAGATGAGTCCCAGTAATTCGGGTTCACTTCCTGCTGATACGGGTGACAGAGAGGCACCGAGGCCATAGGCATCTCCGGAAGGTGTTTTGGTAACTACTTTATTCAGGTAAATTAACCCATTGGTTACATCATGCTGACGGGCATAGCACTCTGCCTTTATCAGCAGTATTTCTCCCGGCAAATAGATCGGAACTGCCGTTAAATTGCTTTTGAAGAAGCCGCTGATGTTAAACCTTGGTTTAACCGGACGGGCGATGTAGAACGGAATCCGCTGATCTGCCAGATCCGGCTGAATAGGAACGGGCAATCCCATCGTAGAGTCGACCACGTTATAGATGTTATTGGTAGCGGTCACCAGGAAAAAGATCGGATTGGTGATCTGGGCGTTAAAAGACAAATTAGATTGTACACTGAGATTTACCTTATCAGCTGCCGCCATGGCTGCCGTGTAATCGCCCGCGTACAAGGCATACCTGGCTTTTAAGGCGTACAGTGTATTGAGGATATCTATACTGGCAGGTATATTACTCAGGAAACTGGTGCTGACCGGTGTAGCCGTTACTGTATTAATAGCATTATCGAGTGCTGTCACCGCCAGTGCATATCCTTGTTTGCCGGGAATAAATGTTACGCCGCCGTTAGCCAACGCCGGGGTACTGGTATTTTCCGGTATCTGCTCCCAGAAGTTCGCCTGGATGCCGATCGCGAGGGCTTTAAAGATAGTGGCATAGGCGATGAGACCACTGGCAAAGCCTTTATCCGGAACAATAGTGCCGGTGCGGCGCAACACGCTGTCGGCTTCATAGCGGATCTTATTCGATACATTCCACATCCCAGTTACTACTGCATTGGTATTGAGAATTTTATTGCCGCCGGCGCCAATCTGTGCCTCATCGGTATTACCCGGGTTAGTTACAAATGTTTCCCCCGTGAGTAAGCTCCCGGAAGTGACGGTGGTATATAACAATCCAACACGGTCACGGCTATACCAGGCCTGCAACCCAACGGCTACGTTGGCCAGTGTGGTAGGTGAACTGTAAGCCTGTTCAGACGAAGGACCCGATGGATCCTGGTAATCCTTCTTACATGCGGCAAACGTGCAAAGAAAGGCGATAGCGAGGATACTATATTGCATATATCGTTTCATAATAGCTTTGTTTAGTGGTTAAAATTTTGCACGGACAGAGATGTTATAACTACGCGGAATAGGCACGGAACCAAAATCAATTCCGCGAAGAACAGTGCTTTGTCCTGCTGCATTTAACTCCGGATCATATCCTTTATAGTTATCCCACGAAATAAGATTTCGGCCACCTATACCAACAGTGAGATCACTAAATCCCTTCAGTTTACCGAAAGTATAACTGAATGCTACTTCGCGCAATTTTACAAATGAGCCGTCATCAATACGCCATTCCTGGATGTTATAGTTGCCGGCTATAAAGCCACGTGGTAGCTGGCCCCGGTCTTCCATCTCTGCTACTTTTCCGTTGTCAACTCCCTGCCGGGTTCTGAAATCAGCATTGAAGATATCTACACCCTGTACTGCATCCAGCTGTATATGCAGACCAAGCTTTTTGTACTGAAAATCGTTGGTGAGTGTTCCTGTGTAATCCGGATTGGGATCTCCGATCTTTGTATTCAATGCAGTAGCGTTGGCCGGAGGTAACCCGGTAGCAGGATCACGTGCAACCGTATACGTTAGTGGCCCGGTTTGGGTACCAGCTTCTGTAACCGGGATACCGGCAGGCGTTTTCAGCATGTTGCCGTTATTATCCCTGGCGAAGAATGTTCCATAGAAAAACCCGATCGGCTCTCCATTGGCAATACCCACCGGTGCGCCACCTACCGTATTATACAGGATCAGAGCCTGTCCGATGTCTACTGCTTTGTTGCGGTTACGGTTATAGATTGCGGTGAGGCTCCAGTTGAAGTTGGTCGTTTTCACGGGCACAACGTTCAATACCACTTCCACACCGGTGTTCTGCAGGGTACCGATATTATCCTGGTAGAAAGAATAGCCTTTGGTAGGTGCTATTGCGCGACTGATCAGCAGATCCTCCACACGCTTACGGTAGTAGTTAACGGAAACCCCTATACGATTATCAAGAAACGACAGATCGGTACCTATTTCCAGTTCTTTCTGTTTTTCCGGCTTTACATTCGGATTGGTGTAAGTGCCAGGCGATTGAAAAGCAGAAGCACCAATAAAAGCAGTGGCTGTATAAGTGTTGTATCTACCATACGCCGGGATACCAGTGAGGTTACCGGATTCACCGTATGCAGCGCGGATCTTCAACAGGTTCCACCATTTGGATACGGATGATTTTTCCCAGAAATCAGTACCGGAGATCACATAACTACCGCTCAACTTTGCATACAACTGATTGCGTTCATCAACACCAAACACGGAAGATCCATCCATGCGCAATGCACCAGTAATAAACAGTTGGTTGCGGTATTTGAAATTCTGCTGGATATATTCTCCGGAGATAGATAACTCTGTACGCTGATCTGCGCCAGGAATGATGGTAGTGGCTTTGTCTGCGGTTTGTACAAACGGAGGCAGACCGCGTCCCTGTTCCAGGGTATAGTGCATTCGCTGGTATTGTACTGAATAGCCTACCTGTGTAACGGAACTGAGTTTATCATTGATATCCCAGTTATAAGTAGCATTCAGATCGTGGTTGATCATGAAGGAATTGTTGTTACCCGCACTGGCAT
Organism: Chitinophaga arvensicola; assembly: GCF_900110835.1. Lineage (GTDB taxonomy): Bacteria > Bacteroidota > Bacteroidia > Chitinophagales > Chitinophagaceae > Chitinophaga > Chitinophaga arvensicola. The sequence goes on along the minus strand of NZ_FOJG01000001.1, from coordinate 1,727,500 downwards.
AGCCATTCTGTGTAGGGTCCAGTGTGGGGCCGCCGCCGTAGAAACCCGGACTTACGAAGTAAGCAAAAGCGGGCATAAAAGTAGTGCCTTCCTGGTTGTAATTATCGATACCAAGGCGATAGTCAACCGTGAGGTTTTTGATGGGCCGCAATTTAATACCGGCGCCGGCAATCACCCTTCCAACATGTTGTTGTTGTTTGAAATCTTCCATTACGGAAACGGGGTTTACACGTCCACGTTCCCCTACTTTCATGAGTTGACCTAAGGCATTGCGTTGCTGGATATCGTAGTAGTTACCAATAATCGTCACCGCATTCATGGGGGAATAGAAAGTGTTACCATCCGGTTTTTCATCTGATTTACTGTATACGTAGTTCAGGCTGGCATTAAAACTGGCCCAGCTGGTCAGCTCCTGGTCGAGGTTGAGGCGGAAACTAAACCGGCTGTAATCCGTATGATTGATGATCCCCTGGTTATAAAAATAGCTGCCGGAAGCATAATATTTTGTTTTGTCTTTTCCACCGGCTACGGATATATTGTTATCTGTTCCAACACCCGTGCGGAAAATATAATCCTGGTAATCGTATCGCTTGACTGGCGTGGTACTTACAATCGCAGGGGTAAGGATATTCTGGGTAGAGTCGTCAGGGGAGCCACCAAACTTAAGCGGCGCCTGATTCACATCCAGTTTTTTACGGAGCTGGTTCACCGAAAAATTAGTGGAGAAACTCACCACCGGTGCGCCGGTGCTGCCTCTTTTGGTAAAGATCTGTACCACGCCGGCATTGGCGCGGGAGCCATAGATCGCCGCAGCAGCTGCACCATTCAGTACTTCTATGCGTTCAATATCTGCCGGGTTAATATCAGAAATACGGCTTTGTCCAACGCTACCCACAAAGTTATCGCCCGTAGATCCGGTGCCATAGCTGGGATCTGCGTTGGTAACACGCGTAGTGGAGTTATCGATGATAACGCCATCTACAATATACAATGGTTCTGTAGAACCGGAGATAGTACTGATCCCCCTGAGTTTTACGGAGATGCCACCCGCAGGATCACCCGAGTTCTGGGAAATCTGTGCGCCGGCTGTTTTTCCCTGCAATGCCGCCAGCACATTGCCCGAGCCGCTTTTGCTGAGTTCATCCGCTTTTACTGTACTGATGTAGTTACCGAGTTGTCGCCGGGTAGTACCTTCGGAAGTACCGGTCACTACAATCTCATCCAGTTTGGAAACCTCCGCGTTCAGCTGGATATTCTGCGTATAGGCGTTGGAGCCGGTGCTGATGACCAGCACCCTTTCACTGACCGCAAAACCAATTCCTGAATAAGCCAGCGTATAGTTGCCGGGCGACAAAGTACCGGTGATCGTGTAACGCCCGTCCGGATCGGTTTTGGCGCCCAGCTTCGTGTTCTTGACGACGACCGTAATACCTGGAATAGGCGATTGCTGGTTGTCGGTTACCTGACCGGATATTTTCACCTGTGCATAGGCCGCAACCGCCAGGAAATTTATGCACAGGAATAACAAAAAGGAACGGCCCTTAGCCATTTTCAAGAATAGAAAAATGTTCATATAGCAAGTTTAGCGGGTTTAAGACAGGGTTGATTATTGCCAGATGGTGATTATTGCCAGCTCATGATCTTGGTCGTTTAAATGATTTTTGGTTCTCCGTTATATGATTTTCATTGCTTTAATTTCGCTAAAAAAAGATAGGTAGCCAAATAAGGTTACCGGAGTAAAGTGTTTAATGAAGTGAAATGATAACCCCGCTTTTTCAATGCCCCGATCAATGCCGGTAGTTGTTGATAAAACTTGTCGGTACGACGGGGATCGGTACCGATGTGCATCAGGAGCAGGAAACCATTAAGTCCTGCCGGACGATTCTCTTCATACGCCAGTATCGATTCATAAATCGTATTGGAGCTACGATATTGTTTTCCCATAGATGGATAGGTGTAATCGGCATTGGAGCGGGTACCGGGCGTAAAATTGACGAGTTGTAAACCCACGCCGGCAGTCCATGCAGCGATGCTATCATTATACCATTCGTAGGCAGGTAAAAAGAACGGCGCCGCTGTTGCACTGATACCAGCCGCAGCCATCTTTTCATAATTCGCCCGCAGGTCATCAAGAAACTGTTGTTTGCTCACCAGCAAACTATCCCTGTTTTGCCAGTCGCAATACAACAGATGCTGATCACCATGTGCGCCAAGGTAATGCCCGTCTGCTTTCAATTGGCGAAGGAGCACCCGGTTAGCGGGCTGCTGATAAAATTTCCCGGTAAAAAAGAACGCTGCTTTTACCTGCAATTGTTGCAATGTTTTACGGATCAAAGGTCCCCCGTCCGCAAATTCATCTCCCGTAAAAACAAGCGTGAGTTGCTTTTTACTACTATCTCCCCGGACAATACCGCCATGATCATATTGCCGTTTTCCGGCGCCTTCCTGGGCTTTAGCCGCCAGCAGGTATACGAGGGAAGCTGTGCCATCCATAGTAGGTTCATTGGTGCTGTAATCGCCCACATCATCGTGGTAAACGGCCAGGTCACTCTGAAAATCTGCATACACATCGGGTTTCGACAAACGGATACCGATCAGATTTTTATAGATATTGGTATACACGGGACCATCCACCAGTCCGCCATCCACCCGATAATGCCCAACGGCAGAAAAGGCCGCGTGCGGATCCGTAGGCGCATCACCGGATGCAGGCAAACCATACACCATACTGGTACCCCACGGATTGCAGCCAAAGAGCCAGTCAATGTTTGCCTGCTCCAATGCGGCAAAGGTATTTTTTCCGCTGAGTTGCCGGTACCAGTAGCACTGAATAGCAAAGGAAGTAGTGAGATTATTACTGCACCAGATAAACGGAATGCCTCTGTAAAAAGCATTCTGACGGGCCTTATTCCACACGCGCTCAATACCGGTTTCGTAATATCCTGTCAGCTCGGCTCTTTCAGCGCCCTTGCTTTGGCGCGCCAGTTCATAATGGCCCAGGTTAATGAAGGGATACCACTGGTAGTGATGAGCCGTATCTGCGCCCAGCCAGGGTGTTACTTTTTCAGAGGCAGCATACTTGCCGGCAGCCCGGCGATACTCTTCATTCTCCGTAACCTGTAATAAAGCAGCGGCCGCCAGCTCCATATCATCTGTCCAGTTGTCTTCTGCATAAATGTAAGGCGATAATACAGAGGCAGTCTGACAAACACCGGGTTGCTGTATTCCCATTTGCCAGGCCGACAATGCCCTTGTTTTCAGCAGTTGTGCATAATTGCTATCGCTATGCTGCAGCAACGTATATCCAAGTGCAAAGGCGCTGGAAAATTTCCCTGCCGTAGAGGCGACACCGGTAGTCTTATTTTTGTATTTCCCTAGTCCCTGCGGGAGTCCTGTGCAAAAGTATACCGGCCGTTCAAAACCTTTTCCATAGAAATTATCTTCACCGGGTAAGCGCAGTCCATGATGATCCCGGTCATCTGCAATCTGGTTAAACATGATCGTCGCAGCAGGATGCATTTTCAGCAGCCAGTCAAGGCCCCATTTTGCTTCATCCAGCACATCTTTGATATGATTGCTGCCGGAAAGGCCATTAGCTGCATATTCATCTCCAAAAACTCCCTGAAAATCGCGGTAAGCCGCCAGCAGATGAAAGGTAGCATTGGCGGAAGTGGTGACATACTGGAGATAATCGGTCGCATCATGCCATCCGCCCACTACGTCGATATGTGTGCTGTCGGGCATAGGGCCGTACATGGTGTATCCATCGTGGGTGTGGCAGGAATCTTTCAGTACCGGGTTAAAACCGCTTCTTTGCTGCCGCATATAACGGAGCAGAAAATCAGGGGTACCGGCATAAACGTCATCGTCTATACGAAAAGCAGGAGAAACAATACTGTCTGTTTTCAGGTAGTAATTTCCGGGAGAGGTGAAAGCGGAAAAATCCAGCCGGCAGGTTTGACTGAACGGGCCGTATGCACCAAACAGCTTACCGGTGCTACCGGTAAAAACTACTTTACCGGTAGCTGCCGCAATCAGTTGAAAGCGCTGCGGAGGCGTTGTATTTTTGCCGCCCCATACTGCCGCTTTAACACCAGCGGGAAGATATCCCAGCTGATTAATACGGATGCAGGCGGCCGGTGGCTCTGCCTGACCGAATATATACAGTCCGAGTAATGTAATGACCAGCAGGGTAATTTTCATTATTCAATGGGTATCTATAAAAATACCCATTTTACCGCAGCTCTGAAAAAGAAATCTTACTCGGCGCGCAGGCTCTTTACAGGATTAGCCAGGGCTGCTTTTGCTGCCTGATAGCTCACTGTGATCAATGCTATCAGCAAAGCGCCCAGCATGGTACACGCAAAAATCTGCCATACGATAGTAGTGTGGTAAGTATATTGGAGCAACCATTTGTTCAGGCAATACCAGGCCACCGGGATCGCAATGCAGCAGGAGATAGAAACCAGCACTACAAAATCTTTCGACAACATTTTCCATAGCTGGAAAACAGAAGCACCCATTACTTTACGGATACCAATTTCTTTGGTACGTTGCTCTGCCAGATAAGAGGCCAATCCGAATAAACCGAGGCAGCTGATCAAAATAGCCAGGATAGCAAAGAAGGTTGATAACTGACCGATGCGTTCTTCTACCCCAAATTTCTTCGCGTACTCCTGGTCCGCAAATTTGTATTCAAAGGGAGCTGCCGGGTTATACTGCTGCATCACCGACTGGATAGTAGCCATGGCTTTGGCGGTGCTCACATCAGGATTGATACGGATGTTGACAAAGTTGCCACCTTCCTTTAAAAGATAGTAAATAGCAGGTCTTACTTCTTCATAGGGCGACAGCATAATCATATTCTGTACCACACCGAGTACATGATATTCTTCGTTGTTCTTACGGATAATTTCTCCTACCGGATGTTCGAAACCCATATACTTTGCGGCGGCTTCATTCAGTACCAGTCCCATGGAATCCGAGGCAAACTGCGGAGAGAAGTCACGTCCTTCTTTAAAATGCCAGCCGATAGTTTTACCATAGTCCATTCTTCCACCGATCACATTAAAACCATCCTGCTGATCCGGAAGCCGGCCTTTCCAGTCGTATCCTCCTTCACTGGTCCATATATCCGTGATGGGGCCCTGCGACTCTGCCACTGCCGTCACCATACCGCTTCCCGTCAGTGTTTCACGGATAGCGTTGTAGTTACGGTAAATTTCCGGAGTAGTCATTTGTATAGATAGTAAACCGTTACGTGTATAGCCAACGGGGCGGTCTTTGGCAAATTGTATCTGCCGGTAAATCACCACCGTACCAATGATCAGAAAAACGGACACGGTAAACTGTACGATGATCAAAGCTTTGCGGGGTACTGCCGCAAAACGGCCCGCATGAAACGTTCCTTTTAACACCCTGAGCGGTTGGAAGGAAGAAAGATATAACGCGGGATAGCTGCCGGCCAGCAAACCGGTCAACAGGCTGAAGCCCAGCCCTATCAGCCAGAACACGGGATTGGCCCACAACACATGCAGATGTTTATCCGCTACCTGGTTAAACCAGGGCAGGATGAAAAGCACAAAAAGAACAGACAATACAAACGAGAAAAGTGCAATCAATATCGATTCGCTGAGGAACTGCCAGATCAGCTGACGACGCATCGAACCAATGGCTTTACGGATACCTACTTCTTTTGCCCGCTTCTCAGACCGGGCGGTGCTGAGGTTCATAAAGTTGATACAGGCCAATATAAGTACAAACAGGCCGATAAGACCGAAGAGTTGCACATAACGTATCTGACCGCCGCTGCTCACCCCATTTTCAAATGAAGAATACAGGTGCCATCTGCTCATCGGGTGCAGGAACAGTTCTTTAGTAATGCCGGGATCTGCTTTGGTGTATTGCGCAATGACTTTACTGATTTTGCGGGACACTTTATCCATCTCGGCATTATCGGCGATCTGCACAAATATGTGGGTACAATTGAAGTCCCACTTATCTTTCATATTACGGATCCAGTCCCAGTGATTTACAAACAGCTGCCATGGCGCTATATAATCGGTTCCTGCAAAGGAAGTATTATCAGGAAAATCTTCGTAGATACCGGTAACTTTAAGCGTCAGCTCGCGGCTATTATCCAGTTTTACCAGTTGGTCCATGGGATCTTTATCACCGAATAAAGCGGTAGCAAGACTGGCAGACAACAGGATGGAAGCTGGTTCTTTCAGGCCGCCACGGGTGCCTTTCAGCATTTTCAGGGAAAACATATCGGTACTTTCCGGTTCTGCAAAAGTACCGGTGCGGGTAAATTTCTGGTCGCCGGCAGACAAAGTATGAGTACCGTCAGATGCGAGGATAACATGTTTAAAATCTTCCGGGTAAGCACTTTTCAGTGTGGCCGCCAGGGGAATAGGCATAGAGTTAAAAGCGCCTGCTTCCGTTCCGAAAGTGTGCCGTTGCCATACTTCTGCAATGCGGTCGTAATGCTGGTAATATTTGTCGTACGACAATTCATTCCAGATCCAGAGACCGATCAACATGGTCACCGCCATACCGGCAGACAGACCAAAGATGTTAATAAAAGAAGTTCCTTTATTCTTCAAGAGGTTCCTGAAGGCTATTTTCAGGTAATTTTTGATCATGGCAACGGGATTTAGACAGCTGAATGGTGTAAGGACACAAGAAAACAGCCATAGTTGCATGGCCTTTACCACAAAGGATTACAGCGGAAACAAAACCAGCATTATGTTCATAAATGAACAGCCGTTGACCGGAAACGAACAATCACGCAGGTTGCTGGATGATCACACATACATCTTCTGCGTCTCTCAGGGCGAATTCCAGCGTCCCCCAGGGTTGCAGCTTTATTTCCGGCAGGTTGGGGTGCAATAATTCCGGGTGACTTCCTTTCACCAGTTCAAAGGCGGCGTTGATATCATCTGTTTCCAGGCGTATTTCCGGGCGGTCTTTGATGGCCCATTCATGGCTTTCTATGAGGTGAATAACGAGGGTATCCCGTTTGATGATACAGAAGGGTTGTTCCCCGCTGTCATCCCTGTAAGCTTCGGCAAAACCCAGTGTATCCACAAATAGCTGTAAACCCACTTTCATATCAGAATAAAATATATTCGGGATCAGTTTGGTTAATTGCATATGCTCAAATTTTATAGAAAAGTAAATAATAATTCATCAATTCAGTAGCTTTGAAACCATGAAAGATTACAAAAAACATTTTATACTGGCTGCACCTCCGGAAGAAGTGTATGCTGCGCTTACCAATCCCGCTACCATTCAGCTGTGGACAGGTGAAGTGGCAGAAATGTCTACCGAACCGGGCTCAGAATTCGCATTATGGGAAGGAAGCATTGTAGGCAGGAACCTGGAATTTGAGCAGGACAAAAAAATTGTGCAGCAATGGTATTTCATGGATGATGAAGAAGAGGAAGAAGAAACGCCATCTGTAGTCACTATCAAACTGCATCCGTCGCCCAAAGGTACAGATGTGGAACTGAAGCATGTGAATATTCCCGATGAAGCCTATGAGGATATTATTGCGGGATGGAATGAACAGTATTTTGGTTCGTTGATTGATTTTTATAAGGATTAATATAAAAGGCTGACTAAAAATGAGATCCATTTTTAGTCAGCTATATTACCCTCTCGTCTGATAAGGAAAGCTGCTATCCAGCCATTCAAAACTCATTTCCTTCTCCACAATTTCATGCAGCGCCACATTCGTCAGTCTCCCGAAATCATATACAGCTTCTACGATCTGCGCCTGATGTGGTGTCAGATAGGGTGCATGTGTGCGTAAAAAATTACGGCAATTCTCCTTCATATTTCCGTGCATGATCAGTGGGGAATACTTCGGATCGAGGTCTGTCACGGCTTCCAGCATTTGCAGGAAGATAAAGTCCTGCAGATTTTTGGCCAGTATACAAGCCTCATTGGAGTCATGAAATACCTGCACTACCGGTACATCATCTCCATTTTGCAGGTTGTAATAGAAGGCAAACCAGTCGCCGGCGCCGCTCATGGCAAAGGGCACGAACTGGTGTACGGGATCTGCAAACAGCAATCCTTCGTCCATTTCTTCGTCCACGGTGGGCAGGTCCATTATTTCCAGGTCGCTGGCATACAGGAGTAATGGTGGAGCAGTTTTGATGGCGGGATACACCTTATCCAGCCAATCTTCTCCAAACTCACCCCAGTTCAGCATACCATCTTTATATAATTGTTTGTAAAGCGTTGGATAGGTGAATCCGTAGTCTTTTTCAAGTTCCTCCAGCATAGATAATCATTTAGCATCCCGAATGTACCGGCAAAATAGCTAAACTTTCGGAAAAACCCTTTCGTTCTGTCTTTTCAGCGGATTCATAATAAAGGAAAGAAGGCTGCCGTCTTCCTTTAGTTCCACTACGCGGAAACCATGATAGCCTACACCCCAGCTGCCGCCGATATGTCCGTCGAACAGGAAGGGGATGTTAGTATTCTCCAGCATTTTCACGCCGTCCTGGTCGTGGTCATGTCCGTTGAATACCGCCCGGATATTCGGATACTTTTTAATAAGTGCATGGAACTCGGTACAATCCAGCCCATTATCGGTCCATTTTACGGGAGTAATATGTAAGAAGATAAATATATTGGAGGCGTTCTTGTATTGGTCCAGTTTACGGGTAAACCAGCTGATATCGGGGCACAGGTATTTGCCTTTTTCATCGGCAGTGTCGCCGAGCAGGATAACCTGGTTGCCGATTACCACATCATGATTCAAGGGCATGCCCCAGGCGTTTTCCCAGGCAGCCGGGGTCACCATATCATGATTTCCGCGTGTAACCAGCAATTTGGGATGTAATTGTTTCAATTTGGCAGCAGCGGGTAGCAACAGGGCAGGATCATTGTGGATCACATCTCCGTTGAGCACAAAAAATTCGCAGGGATACTGTTGCTGATATTGGTTAAAAGCAGATTGCAGGTCCTGAAAGTATTGATCGTACGGTGTTTTAGGCTCTCCATAGTGCCAGTCGGACCCTACCGCAAAGCGATAAATGGTTTTACTATCGAAATGCCGGGGAGCAACAGCGTTCACTAATTTACCGCAGGCGGAGATGACTACCGCAGCGGAAACTCCCTTAAAAAAAGTACGTCTGTTCATCATAAAAATAAAAATAAACTTTCCGGATAGTCAATTATTTCATTCCCAAATGCTTAACCAAAAGATAAAATTATATATCCGCTCTGATAAATTCAAAACTTTCAATCCATTCAGAAAGAATTGTAATAGTATTGTTAAAGTGTGTAAAATGACCAATTTATTCTCCCTGCATAAGTGTTTTGATTGTAACTTTGCACCTCGAATAAAAATGGGGTTATGTTTAGAAGCAAGAGTACAGCTGGAACAGGTCCGGATGTGGTTTTAATCGGCGCCGGAATCATGAGCGCCACACTTGGAATGCTCCTGAAAGAGCTGGAACCCGGGTTAACCATAGCAATTTTCGAAAGACTGGATGTGGCAGCAGCAGAAAGTTCCGATGCATGGAATAATGCGGGCACAGGACACTCCGCTTTTTGTGAGTTGAACTACACACCACAGAAGCAGGACGGATCAGTAGACATTAAAAAAGCGGTGAACATTGCAGAGCAATTTGAAGTGTCCCGTCAGTTCTGGTCCTACCTGGTAGAAAATAACATCATTTCTAATCCGCACGAGTTTATACAATCTGTTCCCCACATGAGTTTTGTTTGGGGAGAAGAGAACGTGGATTATCTCAAAAAGCGCTACAAAGCCCTTCAACAGTGTCATCTGTTCAAAACCATGGAGTATTCTGAGGATCAGGAAAAGTTGAAAGCCTGGATGCCCCTGGTGATGCAAGGTCGCGATGCCGCCCAGAAAGTAGCTGCTACCCACATGGAAATGGGTACAGACGTGAACTTTGGCGCATTAAGCCGTGCACTTTTTAACCATCTGGAGAAAATGGACGGAGTAAGCATGCATTTCAACCATGATGTGCGTGACTTTAAAAAGGACGAAGATGGCAGCTGGCTGATCAAGGTAAAGAACCGCGAAACGCGCGAAAAACAAACCATCAAAACAAAATTCGTATTCATTGGCGCTGGTGGCGGATCCCTGCCATTACTGGAAAAATCAGACATTCCGGAAGGAAAAGGTTTTGGTGGCTTCCCGGTAAGCGGTCAGTGGCTGCGTTGCAATAACCCGGAAATCATTGCACAACACCGTGCAAAGGTATATGGTAAAGCCTCTGTGGGTGCGCCTCCTATGTCGGTTCCCCACCTGGATACCCGCATGATAGATGGCCAGAAAGCCCTGCTGTTCGGACCTTATGCCGGATTCTCCACTAAATTCCTGAAGAACGGCTCCTTTATGGACCTGCCGCTCTCCATCAAAGCCAATAACATCCGGCCAATGGTATCTGCCGGACTGGATAACATCCCGCTGACCAAATACCTGATTGCACAGGTAAGACAGAAACCGGAAGACCGCCTCGAAGCCTTGCGTGAATATTTCCCGGAAGCCAAAATGGAAGACTGGGAACTGGAAATTGCCGGTCAGCGTGTACAGGTAATCAAGAAAGATCCTGAACATGGCGGTATCCTGGAATTCGGTACAGAAGTAGTAAGCGCTGCCGATGGCTCCATCGCCGCACTGCTGGGAGCTTCTCCGGGTGCATCTACCGCTGTATCCATTATGCTGAACCTGCTGAAACGCTGCTTTAAAGACGAAGTGGAAACAGAAGCATGGCAGATCAAACTGAAAAAAATGATCCCTTCCTACGGGCAATCACTCCTGAATAATCCTGCACTCTGCGATGAGCTGCGTACATGGACCACACAGGTGCTGGAACTGCGCGAAATGGAAATGGCATAACTATATTTTTTATTGGGCTGCCGAAACATGGCAGCCCAATAAAAAAACACCAGACTACGATAAAATCAGCCCATTCTGATTCATTGTTTTTGCAGATATTTATTGTGAATTGAGAAAGATCAGCGCAACAGCGCTTATTTTTTACCCGCATTATGCAAACGATTGCATTATATGCTTTATCCACAATAAGGTTATGAAAAAGCTATTCCTCTTCCTGCTGCTATTACCCGCAGCCCTTCTTCACGCCCAGCAAACCCCTACACGCGACCAGCGTATGCAATGGTGGCGGGACGCCCGTTTTGGCATGTTTATCCACTGGGGCGACTATGCCCAGCTGGCCGGCAATTACAAAGGTCACCAGGTGGGCCGGGGCGGCGAATGGATCATGAACCGGGGCAAAATCCCCGTTCTTGAATATCAGCAATTTGCCAAACAATTCAACCCGGTTAAATACAATGCAGATGCCTGGGTAAAAACCGCCCGGGATGCCGGTATGAAATATATTGTCATCACCGCCAAGCACCACGACGGATTCGCCATGTTTAAATCCGCCGCCAGCAAATGGAACATCGTAGACGCCACTCCTTACGGTAAAGATGTACTCGCCCCACTGTCCGCTGCCTGTAAGAAATATGGTATCAAACTCGGCTTTTATTATTCACAGGCGCAGGACTGGAATAATCCCGGCGGCGCCGCTGCACGTAAAATAGCCACAGAAGGCTGGCCCAATCCGGATTCCACACAAATCGACGCCTATACACAGGCACATACCGGCCACTGGGATCCGTTGCAAACCAGTGCCTCCATGTCTGAATACATAGATAAAGTAGCCGTGCCGCAGGTAAAAGAACTACTCACCAATTACGGCGAAGTGGCCGTGCTCTGGTGGGACACGCCTACCAACATGACAGACGAATATGCCCAGAAGCTGCAGGACGCATTGCAATTGCAACCCAACATTATTACCAACGACCGCTTAAAAAGACCCAATTTTGCAGGCGATTATAAAACACCGGAACAGAAAATTCCCGGCGCAGCAGAACTGGATGGCGCCGATTGGGAAACCTGCATGACCATGAACGGCACCTGGGGCTACAAAGATTATGACCATAAATGGAAAAGTACGGAAACGCTTATACGAAACCTGGCAGATATCGCCTCCAAGAACGGTAACTACCTGCTGAATGTAGGACCTGACGCCCTGGGACAATTCCCGGATGGAAGTCTTACCGCCCTGAAAGGCATCGGCCAGTGGATGAAAGTAAACGGTGAATCCATCTACGCTACACAGGGCAGTCCGCTGCCACCCCTCTCCTGGGGCCGGTGCACCAGGAAAACAACTGGCACAGACACCACCCTGTACCTGCACGTATTCAACTGGCCAACAGACGGACAACTACATGTTCCCGGCATAACCGGTAAAGTGAAAAATGTACGCCTGCTGGCGAATGGCAAACAGCTGAAAGCCACCAGCAATGGGGATGAACTGGTGATCAATGTTCCCGCTGCAGCGCCGGATCTGATTGATGCAGTCATTGCGGTTCGTCTTTAACTTGTGCTCTGTAAACGGAATAGCATTAAATCAATGGCGATACTGTTGTTTAATATTTCGGGGAGACAAAAGCGGTTATATCCACTTCTATCTCCCCGATTTTTTTAATATCCCTGAAAATTATACCAGATAATCACCTACCCCGCCAGGCCTCCCATCATACTAAATACAATGATGCCTAATACCAGGAGCGTAATACCTACATACAAATAATCTTTCTCCAACAAGAAAGCAATCACTGAAAAGGCAATACGAATAATAGGTGTGGCAATCAGCAACACAATACCCAATTGAATAATATTCATGCCCTTGTTTTCCAACACCCCCTGCCAGATTCCCGGCAGATCGGCGAGCCCTTCCCGTACACCGGTAAAGTCGCCATAGGAAGGCTGTTCATGCCCGTGACGGATCAGGTAGATCACACCACCAATAAAAACCATAACACTGGAAACAATAACGCCTATACGTAGTTGCTTACCAATCAGCTGTTGAATATCCTTGTCCCGGAAATACTTAGAAAATACCTGTTTCATTGTTTATAGTTTTCCGGTGAAACCATTATAGATCATTTGCAACGCGAGAAACCCGATAACAACGCTAAAGACTATACGTAATCCTTTCACGTTGGCACGGGTCAGTAACCGGGAACCGGCAAATGCACCCGCCAGCACACCCAGTACCACCGGCATACACAGGCCGGGAGAAATATACCCGCGTTGCAGGTATACCACAGCACTGGCAGCTGCCGTAACTCCGATCATGAAATTGCTGGTGGTGGTAGACACCTTAAAAGGAATGCGCATGATATTATCCATGGCCAGCACCTTCAGCGCACCGGACCCAATACCCAGCAAGCCCGACATCACACCGGCAAAGGTCATCATGAAATAACCACCTGGTACATGGTGCACTTTATAACTCACCACGCCCGATTCGGTAGTCGGATAACTCCCGTTGAGCCGCAACTGTTCCGCCAGTTTACTATCTCCTTTGTCGGCCGGAAATTCCATTTTCTTCCGGAAAGACATCAAAGAAGAGAAAATAAGCACCAGTCCGAAAATAATGGCCACCACATTGGTAGGCATGTACACCGCAATGAGCGCCCCCACAACAGCCCCTGTGGTAGTAGCTATTTCCAGGAACATACCCAGCCGGATATTGGTGATGCCCTCCTTTACATACGCTGAAGCTGATCCGGAAGAAGTGGCAATAGACGCCACCAATGCAGTGCCGATAGCATACCGGATATCGGCATGAAATACAAGGGTGAGCAAAGGAATGATCACAACGCCGCCGCCTAAGCCGGTCAGCGACCCCAGCAGGCCAGCCAAAAAGGCCCCGCAGAGGAGGATCAGGGTAAATGATAAAATCGTCATAAGATGGTTTGGTTGGTTTTTTAGAGCGGATACCGGGGAATTACAAAGCGCCTGATATCCGCTATTTACAAAAGTAAGCAGAATATGATTCTCGCAATCCGGCAATCTATAAGTAACTTGCACCCTGACAATTAATCGTTTTTTATGATAAAGGTGGGTGAATACAACCTGTTAAGGGTAAAAAAAGAAGCTGATTTTGGTGTGTACCTCGAAGGCGTAGATCAGGAAATCCTGTTACCCACCCGATTTGTGCCCGATGGTACCCGTGTAGGCGATGAACTGGAAGTATTTCTTTACCATGATTCTGAAAACCGCCTGATTGCCACTACCCAGCGGCCGTTCGGCATTGCAGGGGATATTGTGCTGCTGAAAACCGTAAGCGTTACCAACCAGGGCGCATTCCTGGATTGGGGCCTGATGAAAGATCTGTTTGTGGCTTCTTCCCAACAGCTCACCCGCATGGCGCCCGGACAGGAATACCTGGTGAAAATATATATCGATGAAATGACGGGGCGCCTGGCTGCCACCGAAAAGCTGGACAGGTACCTGAGCAACGAAAATCTCACCGTACAGGAAAAGGACCAGGTAAACCTGGTAGTGTACCGCCGTACCGATATTGGCTATGTAGTGATCATCAACAACCTGCACACCGGTATTTTACACCACAACGAACTATTCCGCTCTATAGAAATCGGAGACAAACTGACCGGATTTATCCGTCAGATCAAAGGTGATAAAATTGATGTAATCCTCGGTAAACCGGGCTTTAACAGGGTAGAAGATGAGTCTGAAAAAATCCTGCGTCTCCTGCAGGAAAATGATGGCTACCTGCCTTATCACGATAAATCCTCCCCGGAAGAAATACAGGAGTTCTTTGGTATGAGCAAGAAAACGTTCAAAATGACCATTGGCAGCCTTTACAAACAACGGAAAATTGTATTTACCCAAACAGGTATCAAAGCAGAAGAAAACGTATAACCGGAACGGTGAGTAAATGCATTATCCGCATTTACTCACCAGCTGTTTTATTCCTTGTCGGGCTCCTCTGCTCCTGCAATCGGGAAAGTAATCAGGAAACTGGTACCTTCTCCCAGTGTGCTTTCCACGGCAATAGTACCTTTATGCTGCAATATGATGTTCTGTGTGGCAGTTAACCCAAGACCCGTTCCCTTTGTTTTATTGGTAAAGAAAGGCTCAAACAATTTAGCCAGGTTCTGTGGAGAAATTCCACTACCGTTATCGGATATACGAATAAACACTTTACCGGCTTCCTGCCAGGATTTAATGGTTAAACGGCCCTCTCCCGGCTTCATTGCTTCAATACCATTGATAATGATATTGAGGAAGGCAATGATAATCTTATCCTCATCCGCCAGGATATTACAATCCGGCGCGCACAATTCTTTAATAACCGCAATATTGTTCAGCTGGGAGCGATCGGCGGCAAGGCTCAGCGCTTTTTCCACCAGTGCATTCAACCCCATCGGCAGCATATTCAGCTCCGACATACGGGTGGATTGCAGCAATTCGGTAACCAGGTGATTAATCCGGTGACAGTTACGCTCCATAATATCGAGATAGAGCTGCGCATCTTCTGTTTCGGCCACCGGCTCCGCTTTGATCTGGGAAACGGCCAGCAGGATATTTGTCAGCGGATTGCGGACCTCATGTGCAATCAGGCGGGCAATACGGCCAGTAATAGCGAATTTCTCCTGTTGCTGCTTTTCCCTTTCCTTACGCTTGCGGGCAGTAATATCCTGGATAATGCAGAGGTATAATTGCTTCTTCTCATCGAGCAGGGAAGCGTTGATCATTACATCCAGCTGCTGCCCTGATTTGCTGCAGAATACATATTCCTTCTGCACCACCCCTTCTTCTGTACAGAGCTGATCCAGGAAATCCTTGATCACAGCTTCTTCCGCAAATAATCCCTGCAGGTGGCTGTTATACAGCTCCTCTTCGTCATACTTCAGTACACTGAGAGCAGCCGGGTTAGCAGCCACGATCTTATGCTCGCAATCCGCCAGCAGGATCAGGTCATTGGATTTCTCAAAGATGCTGAAATAACGTTTTTCACTTTTTTCTATCGCCTGGAGATGGCTGAATTTATCGAGGGTATAACGGATGGCCCTTTCCAGCAACGCTGCATTGATTTCACTTTTAACAAGATAATCAGATGCTCCTGCCTGCATGGCTTCCCGGTCTATCACATAATCGCCTTTCCCGGTAAACAGGATAACGGGGGCTTTATATCCCAGGTTGCGGAAATGATGCAACACATCTATACCGGTGTAAGCACCGAGGCGATAATCCACCAGGTAAAGATCGTGTGCACGTGTTTCTATTGCCAGTAATCCTTCTTTATAGGAGGATACCCATTGTAATACATATTGATCGGGTGAAATATCCTGTAGCAGTGAATTAACGAGGAAAAAATCATCTTCATCATCATCGATCATCAGGATATGCTTCTTGCCATTTGTTGCCATAAGTGCCGGAAAAGTTACCCTATCCTTACCAATAATCATGCACTAAAATAATCAGGTGTCGATATGGGCTTCGGTATCTTTCAGCACCACGTTCCTGCGAGGCAGGAACCAGGCAGGAATAAGCGTCACCAGCAGGATAAACAGCGAGATATGAAAACCCTGTTTCAGGGCAAGGTGATGTGCATAATGTCCTTCTTTGCCGGACAATACATGTTTATTGTAGGCGGCCTGCGTTACAATAGCCAGCACGGCAATACCGATAGCGCCTCCTACCTGTTGCATCAGGGTGCTGATAGAAGAAGCCATCGTCACCTCACTGGGGCGCACAGAACTGAGTGTAGCGGCATTCAGCGGCGCCAGCAGCAATCCCATTCCCAGCCCCCTTACGGTCATGGCAATGATCACCTCCGGGATAGTGCTGCCTTTATCCAGCAGCGCAAAAAGATACATCGATACGGCCAGCAGAGTAATTCCCATCATGGAGATCTCCCGGGAGCCATGTTTATCGGACCATTTGCCGGCAAAAGGCATCAGCACCGCCATAAATACTGAATTGGGTAATATGAGCAAGCCGGACATGCCTTCTGAAAAACCCATCTGCTCCTGCAACAGGAATGGCATGAGAAAGAGGCCGCCAAACAGGGCGGCTGCCCTGGAAATAGTGACGAGGATACAACTCACAAAGGAATAATTGGTGAACAGATCCAGGTTCATAATAGGTTCCTGTTTATGTTTATCTATCCAGATAAAACCCGCAAACGCTATCAGCGCCACACTCAGGGTCACCAGTATTTCAGGGGAAGTGATGCCTATTACTTCTGCCCTGGCAATGCCGTATTGCAGGCAAACCAGGAATATGGTCAGGGCCACAAAACCGGTAAGATCGAATGGCAGCTTCAATTTAGGCTGTTTACGCAGCACATCCAGGTAACGGTAAGCCAGTATAACCGTGATAATCCCAATGGGCAGGTTGATATAGAAAATAGAAGGCCAGCCGAATTTTTCCGTGAGAATACCACCTAAAGTTGGTCCCATTGCCGGCCCCACCAGGTTGCCCAGTCCCCACCATCCGAGCACGGTACCACGTACCCTGGCAGGAAACACATAGGAGATAATGGCCATAGACGTAGGCGCCATGGCACCGCCGCCCAATGCCTGTATCACACGGGCCACCAGCAGGGAATCCAGGCTGGTAGACAATGCACACATCAGGGAGCCTAAGGTAAAAAGGGAAATGGCACCGATATAAAGATTGAAAAAGCCGATCCTGTTTTTGAGCCAGTTGGTGAGCGGCATCAGCACGGAAAAACTGAGCATATATACCGTAATTACCCATTCTATTTCGTCGAGCGTACAGTTAAACTGCTTGCTCATAACGGGAAGGGATATATTGACGATGCTTGAGTCTATGCCGGCCATCGTAGTGCCCATAATGACCACTATCAGGATGCCTGTCCGGTTGATATCTCTCATACCCGGTCTTTCATCATAAATATCAGTTGCGCCTTTGCCACGAAGGGATTCAGCGGATTGCAGTTGATCATGAACAGGTAGGTAGCCAGTTCAGACAATTGCCAGTCAGTGGTGAGTTCACCATCCCTGAAGCAGTATACTTTCTTAAAGTTGAAATCCACCGGGATGTTCAGGGCAGCGCAGGCATGCATGGCCCTGTCCAGCGGTTCCTGCTCCATACCGGACTGACCATAACCCAGTTCCTGCATAATCTCGCTGGCGGTATACAACAGCCTTGGGTTATTCAGCTGTGAAATTCGCTCCGTGGAAATCACCTCTTCCAGATAATCAAAAAGTTTAAGCATGCCCATTCTCATTTAATTGTGAAAGTTGCTGAAACAATTCTTTTTCCTTGTCGGAAAGATTTGTTGGTATATGTACCATTGCCTTGATGTACAAATCGCCTGCCGATCCAGTGTTGTTATAGGCCGGCATTCCTTTTCCTTTTAAACGGAATACCTTGCCGCTGTCGGTACCGGCCGGAATATTCATGTTCAGGGAGGCGCCCGGTGTGTTCACCGTTATTTTGCCGCCCAACACCGCTGTATACAAAGGCAAAGCCAGTTCTGTGTGGATATCCTGTCCTTTCAATTCATACTGCGGATGTGGCGCCAGGTGTATGGTAATGAGGAGATCGCCGCTTTCGCCGCCGCTGCGGCCGGGATTGCCTTTTCCCTTCAACCGGATTACCTGCCCTTCATACAAGCCTGGTTTCAGCTTGATATTAAGCCTGCTGCCGCCCACTTCCACCTGCCTGGTGGCGCCGGTATAGGCATCTTCCAGGGATACTTCCATGGTGGCCTGCACATCGCGCCCTTTGCCGGGCCCTTGCTGCCGGCGACTGCCACCGGAAAAGCGGCTGCCAAAAAGCTGTTCAAAGAAATCTGAGAAATTACCATCCCCACCGGCGCCGCCAAACATATCATCCATATTGCCACCGCCATAGGAATAGGTATGCCGCTGTCCGCCTGCACCACCACCGCCATACTGGCCCCAGTCATAATCTTCCGGCCGGCCGCCATGCTGTTCGTAGTATTTGTAGTTTTCCCCGAACTGGTCATATTTCTTACGCTTGTCTGCGTCGCTCAGTACCTCGTAGGCTTCATTGATCTCTTTAAATTTATCTTCAGCGGCTTTATTATCGGGATTCTTATCCGGATGATACTTCACCGCGAGTTTACGGTAGGCTTTCTTAATCTGCTCAGCTGTTGCCGTTTTCTCTACTCCCAGTATCTTATAATAATCCTTTACGTCCATAGCTCTAAAACATGTTAAGGTGATAACTTGTTTTATGAATTTACGAATTAACCATGAAAACTAATTGGTGAACAGTGTCCGGCGCACCGGTACCGTTCACCAATTCAGGCTGGCATACAAATGGACTATTTATCTGAATAAATATTAGCATCCAGTTTATCAGAAATATACTGGATCGCCATCTGGGCGCGTACGCTGTTGCCGGCTTTATCCAGCGGGGGAGAGAACACCGCAATGGCATATCTGCCGGGCACTACGGATATAATGCCGCCGCCTACACCGCTTTTGCTGGGCAATCCTACCTTAAACATCCACTCGCCCGTGGTTTCGTACAGGCCGGTAGTACCCATAATAGCCAGTACCTTAGGCACATACTTTTCTTTGATCAGGCGTTCCTTCGTTACCGGGTTTACGCCGCCGTTCGCCAGTGTACCCGCCATAATACCGAGGTCGCGGGTATTGACCCCATAAGAACATTGTTTGGTGTAGAAATCGCAGGCATATAACGGATCATCGTACATATAGCCGTAAGATTTCAACAACATGGCAATCGCCTGGTTATGTGCATTGGTAGCGGCCTCCGATTTATACAGTTCATCCAGCACCGTCAGGTTACGCCCCGCAAATTTTGCGAAATAGGCATTTACCTTGTCCCATGCTTCGGCGTGGCCAAAGTGACTGGTGAGCAGGCTCGTAGTGGCCATAGCGCCGGCATTCACCAGGGGATTGGACGGCCTTTTGCCATCCAGCTCTATCGCCGGCACAGAATTGAAAGGCAGCCCGGTTTGATTGGCGCCTATCTTATCCAGGATTACACTGTCGCCGTATATTTCCATAGCCATACAAAGCGTAAATACTTTTTCGATAGATTCTATACCGAATTCAAACTTATTTTCTCCAACCTGGTACACCTGTCCTTCTTTTGTAACGATCACAATGCCGTACATATCTGAGTTCACTTTGTCGAGGAACGGGATATAATCTGCATTCTTTCCGCCTTTTTCATTTTTGAACAGGCTGTAGGCTTCGTTGATGACTGCGTTAAAATCAATGGGCTTTGCTTTTTTCTGGGCGTTCACTTCCGTGATACCCATCGTTAGCAGCACAAGCAGCGTTATTACAATTTTCATAGCTTTTTAATTTTATGCAGATGATCAGAATTTGAAGAAAGCACTGAACTGCGCCCGGATATCATCTCCGGATTTATCATCGGTATTTTCCCGCTTTCCATACAATACTTCACCTGCAATTTTAAAGAAGGATGTAAAGTAATACGTTGTATTGAAAGATGCGTAATGTGTGGCTTTCAATGTGCCTGCAGGCATATTAAGATCTGCGGTATTTAATTTCAGATAGCCGTAACCGATAGTAGAGCCCAGGCTCTTTGTCCAGAAGTGATCGTAGTACAGCCAGGTAGCCAGCATATTGATATTGGTAATGCTCTTATCATTCACACCAGCGTATCCATCCAGCCCTTCCCCGCTGATGTCTTCACTGTACTTTCCGTAACCGGTGCCATAGGCAAACTGGAACTTGATATCATCATTTTTGGAAAGGGTAATGTTACCGGAGAGATTAAAGGCCGCCCCAATACTTGTCTTCTTCGTACTATCCGCATTCCTGTAATCGATGGGATGTAATAATCCCGCCAGGCGGATATGGCTGATATTGTTCTTCCCGAAATTTTTCTGAAAGGCGGCAGTAACATCCGGATATACCGTGCGGTTGCTCCAGCTGGCAGGAATAGACACATCGCCGCCTGGCTGTTCTGCTGATACGGAAAACTTCATGGAGGGCGATAACTGTTGTGTAAACCGTAACTGCACCTGTCGGGTCCATACGTAGGAATTGGGCCCCCAGTAATCCATGATGTTCGGCCAGTTGTCATCATCCATAAAGTTGCTCCAGTACTGGCCGAAGGTCCATTTTCCATGTTGAATGTACGCGTGACGCAATCTTGGTGCGCCGGATAAACTTCCCCAGAGATCAAATTCCAGGACCGCTTTCAGGGCGCGTCCTTTTGCATCGGGAGCGCCAAAGGCGGTAAAAGCAAAACGGGACTGCCGGACGGTGAAGGCTGTATTACCATCACTCAGTGAAGGCACCGGGATGGTAGACGGCTGCATGGCGTGTATATTGCCAATTTCCTTGAAATCGTGAATAAAATCGGCCTGTACATATCCGCTGAATTGCAGGCGGATGCCCTTTACATCGGTAAAGAGAAAACCCTGCGTTTTTCCTCCTTCAATCATATTACGGGTCAGCCCCCTGCCATTTTCTGCGGTATCTGTTTGTGCTGATACACGAGTCGTCATTATATACAGTAATACTACGGTAAAGGCTACACTTAAGTACACACGGGAGCAACGGGTAGATCTTGCTATCACGATATATCTCATTTATGATGAATAGTTAATCACAACCAATCAGGTCATCAGCAGTACGATGACCACTCCCCAGATGATGAGCAAGGTATTGCCCACCGCGTAGGTAATCGTATATCCCAATGCGGGCAGGTTACTTTGTACTTCTTCCTGTATAGCAGATAATGCCGCAGTGGTAGTTCTTGCACCGGCGGTACAACCCAGCACCAGCGCCGGATGAAATTTAAAAATGTATTTGGCCATCAACACGCCCACCAGCAGCGGAATAGAGGTAGCGGCAATGCCCACCAGGAAAAGTCCCCAGCCTACTTCCTTAAAGCCTGCCACGAAACTCGGACCTGCAGTGATACCCACCACCGCGATGAAGGTGTTTAATCCTACATTGTTCATCACCCACAAAGCCGGTTCCGGAATTTTGCCAAAAGCAGGATGCTGTCCGCGTAACCAACCGAAGATCAATCCGGCAATGAGCGCACCACCACTGGTACTTAAGCTCAGCGGCACCCCACCTATGCGGATGCTCATAGCCCCCACCAAACCACCCAGCACGATGCCCAGCCCTACGTATATCATGTCTGTTTTTTCTGTTGGAATATCGGCATACCCAATGGCTTTCGCCGCTTTGTCCATATCTTTTTTATACCCCACCAGCTCCACATGATCGCCGCTTTCCAGCACCGCTTCGGGGTACACCGGCATGGCAATACCCGCACGTCTTATACTCTGTACCGGTATACCATGCATATAATCCATGGCGCGTAATTCTTTCACCGTTTTACCCACCACGCCTTTGTTCATCACAAATACCTGCACATTCTCCACCGGAAAATTCAGCAGTTCCACATCTACGATCTCCGTACCAATACTGTGTTCTTCGCCCAGTATGAACTCCCGGCGGCCACTCAGCACAATCTCATCTCCCGGATTAATAATATACTCCGGTGTGGGATCAACTATTTTCTTATCCTGCTGACGGATACGCTCTACAAATAAACGATGATCGCGTTGCCCTAATTCCAGCTCCAGTTGCTGTACCGATTTGCCGGCTGCAATGGAAGAGGCATCAATTGCATAGGCACGGAAAGTAACCGGAATAAAAGCGGAACGCATGCCCGGATCCTGCGTAGGATCACCGGCTCCCATGGTTTTCTCCAGTTCTTTGCAGGCAGCTCTTACTTTATCAATACCGCCCATCATCATCGGGGCGATGCTGGACAACAGCCATGCAGAACCTGCGGTACCAAAGATATAGGTCACTGCATAACAAACCGGCATGGCATTGATCATTACCTGCTTTTGCTCTGCACTGAGATTAACCTGGTTAATTGTATCTGCCGCTACTCCCATCACGGCCGATATGGTTTGTGAGCCGGCAATCAAACCAGCCGCCTGCCCCACGTTATAGCCTACCGCTACTGATAACAGCCAGGGGGCTATGAGGCATACCACGCACATGAGTGCGGCGAATAACACCTGTGGCAAACCATCCTTTTTCAGGCCACGAAAAAACTGCGGCCCTACGCTGTAGCCTACTGCAAAAAGAAACATCAGGAAAAAAACTGACTTCACATTTGCAGACACCTGTATATCCATCTGCCCAACGATCACGCCCATCAACAGCACACCAGTTACGGATCCTAACGAAAATTTACCGACACGGATACTGCCAATAAAAAAACCTGCAGCCAGTGTGAGAAAAATGGCCAATTCAGGATATTCCTGGAAGGTATGATGTAACCAATTCATTTATATCTGGATTATAAGAAGAAGAAAATGGTCATAATTTCAGTCGTAATAGGTAACACAGGTCATTCCCTATTTGTTCACCAGATATGAATTTTGATAAGGGCTGAACAAGTGGTTCATCCGGTTGTTAGACAACAAAACGAATTTCCTAACAATTAAGCCCACATTGTTATGCCATTATTTATCAAGAAAAAGGAGAATGAGAATTCCCGCTTAGGGTTATACGCATCCGCAGACAGCAGGGAAAGTATTCCGAAATACAAGATACCTGAGGAGGCGCAGGATATGCGTACTGTATATCACCTGGTACATGATGAATTAATGCTGGATGGCAATTCGAGGATGAACCTCGCCACTTTTTGCCAGACATGGCTGGATGAATATGTACATAAATTAATGGATGAGTGCCTGGATAAAAACATGATCGACAAAGATGAATATCCACAAACTGCTGAAATTGAAAACAGGTGTGTACATATTCTCGCCGATCTGTTTAATGCGCCAGACAGTGCCAGCACCATGGGTTGCAGCACCACCGGTTCCAGTGAGGCAGCCATGCTGGGCGGTCTTGCCCTGAAATGGCAATGGCGGAAAAAAAGGCAGAAAGAAGGAAAATCCACCGACAAACCCAACCTGATTTGCGGGGCGGTACAGGTATGCTGGCATAAATTTGCCCGTTACTTTGACGTGGAATTACGGGAAGTAGGCATGGAACATGGCCGTTATAATCTTACGCCGGAAAAAGTACTGGAACTGGCCGATGAAAACACGATTGGCGTAGTACCTACCTTTGGCGTTACCTTCACCCTGATGTACGAGCCGGTAGCAGAAATTGCGAAAGCTTTGGATAAACTACAGAAAGAAAAAGGCTGGGATATTCCTATTCATGTGGATGGCGCCAGTGGTGCATTCATTTCACCTTTTGTTACCCCTGATCTCGTATGGGATTTCCGCATTCCCCGTGTAAAATCCATCAATGCTTCCGGACATAAATATGGTTTAAGTCCGTTAGGTGTGGGTTGGGTAATCTGGCGGGAGAAAGAGGACCTGCCGGAAGAACTGATTTTCCGGGTAGATTACCTGGGGGGTGATATGCCTACGTTTGCGTTGAATTTCTCCAGGCCTGGCGGACAAATTGTAGCACAGTATTACAACTTATTGCGTCATGGCAGGGAAGGCTATACGAAGTTACAACAGTCCTGCCTGGATCATGCGCATTATATAGCAGAGGCGATAGGAAAACTGGGGCATTTTGATATTCTTTACAATGGTCAGGGAGGGCTGCCAGGGGCTTGCTGGACTTTAAAGCCTGGTGATCACGGCTTTACGTTATATGATATTTCCGACAAGATCCGCTCCCGTGGCTGGCAGATAGCTTCTTATCCGCTTACCGGCGCTGCGAATGATATTGTAGTACAACGTGTGCTGATCCGTCACGGCTTCAGCCGGGATATGGCAGACATGCTGATCCAGGATTACACCCGTTGCGTAAAATACTTTGAAGAGAACCCGGTGAGAAAGCCGCTGACACAGCAGGAAAGCGGCGGTTTCCATCACTAGTCGGCGCTACCCACGCCGGAAGAAGTTTCCAGGATCTGGTAGGTATCGAGCAAAGCCTGCACTTCGGCCGTCATTTCTGCCAGATCTACTATTTCCGCAGGTGTTACCAGCATCATCACATGATCTGCCGGTAAAGGCAAACAAATCATTTTTTCATTCTCCGCTGAATGATAGTGGTCATCCGATAACCGAGTGACCATTTTTTTAAAACATTCAAATTCGGTGATATCCAGGTTAACAACGGTAGTACCGAATGCGAGCTGAAGACCTTTGCAATGCGGGCAGCGGATGACGTATCCTGCAGCGCCGTGATATAATGTCTGGTAATTACACATGGGCTATCTATGGTTTGTGCCTCCAGCGGCCGTATCAGGGCCGCTGTCAGGACTTAATTCATCACTCTTTACTACTCAAATATGGTGGTGCAAACAACGGATGCATTTACTATGTATAGCTAATAACGCCGGGGTATTAATTACATGACACAAAAGTAAAGGAGTAAATCCGGGGGGAATGCTCGGATCAGGAAAACGACTTACGCAATAAGGAAAAAGCGGTGATTTTCTTATCCATGGATAAGAAAATCACCGCTTTTTATTCAGATACTATTATTTACTAATATCCTGGATTCTGCTGCAGCTTAGGATTGAGGGTAATCTCTTCGAAAGGAATGGGATAGATCTGGTGCAGTACGTTTGCATCCGATTTAAAGCCCCAGCTATTTTCGAATTGTTTAAAGCGGATCAGGTCATTTCTGCGCCAGGTTTCCCAGGCGAGTTCACGCGCACGTTCCTCCAGCAAATCATTCTCAGTGGTATTGCTGATCTGTGGTGCATGTGCACGGGTACGGATTTTATTCACCAGTACATCCGGTGTTTGCAACTCGCCGTTTACCGCTGTAGCCGCTGCTCCCCGGAGAATGGCTTCTGCCTTCATCAGCATCACATCTGCCAGCCTGAAAACGGGCACATCATTATTGGAATTACGCTCAGACGGCTCTGTATTCTTATCAGGATAATATTTGATAGAACGTACACCGGCAGCCTTCGCCAGCTCATCATTACCAATGTCCATACTGGGCACATCACGTAATACCATTTCCTTTGAGAAGGAGAGTTGCCAGTTGATCTTCTTCTCCGGCTCACTACCAGTATACCTGTCGTTCAGCCCTTTATTCGTGGTAGAGATCATAATAGGCGAGCCATCAGGATTCACCTGTGGTCCTTCCAGCCAGGTAGTATTACGCACATCTCCTGCTAAATTGAACTTATCATAGAAAGAACCGATGGTGCTCATCGCAATACTTGGGCGGAAAGGCAGGGAGAATTTCACCACAAGGCTGGTGTGTAAGCCAAAGCGGGAAAACTGGTTGCCTTTGATCACGTTACCGTCATACGGAATGGCAAAAATGGTTTCTTTAATCTGAGGACCATTGTCCGGCATAAAGATGCTGGTAAAACTATCATCCAGGCTATATTTCTTTGATACCAGCACGCTATCGGCCATGGCTACGGTTTCTGCAAATCTGGGCTTACCGGTATATACCACGGAGTTGAGATACATTTTTGTCAGCAAGGTAAATGCAAACCATTTGGTAGGCTTGGAGTAAGTTACCTGCGCCACTTCTGTTCTGAGTGATGGTATTACTTCTTTCAGTTCCTTTTCTATAAAGTTGAATACCTGCTCACGGCTGGATTGCTCCGGTGGTGTTGGATCACCAAAAG
The DNA here is from genome assembly GCF_900110835.1 of Chitinophaga arvensicola. GTDB lineage: Bacteria > Bacteroidota > Bacteroidia > Chitinophagales > Chitinophagaceae > Chitinophaga > Chitinophaga arvensicola. The sequence goes on along the minus strand of NZ_FOJG01000001.1, from coordinate 1,701,012 downwards.
TAGTGACAATAGGAACTTTACCATACAGGTCCATCAGGTAGAAATAATACAACGCACGCATGGCCCGCCCTTCTGCTACTGCCAGTTTTTTAGAACTGCTTTCAGGCGCTTTTTCAAAAAGTAACAGGATACGGTTACAGGTACTAACGCCTCCAAATGCCCAACGCCATACACTTTTTACGGTAGGATGATCCGGTGTCCAGTTGTGCCGGTGTAACTGCGCATACTGACCACCATCCACGTAGTTACCACCACGGGCAGGGATAATGGCTTCGTCTGTAGAAAGCTCCTGCATACGCCAGTAATCTACTGCATAGCCTCCGCTCAGTTGTGTATAGATAGGACCGGATGCAGCGTTAAACCCATCTGCGGTAGTAGGAAAATTTTCCTTTACGTACTCAGATTCCACCTTTACATCCAGCTTGGTACATGCGGAAAGTAAAGTAAAACCGATCGCTATTCCAGTGAGATAAATATTTTTCATGTCGCGATTTTTTAACGTCAGTTTTTAGAATGTTGCATTTAAACCAAAAAGGAAAGAACGGGTTTTAGGATAGAAATTGTTGTTATCTATACCTGGTGTAAGTCCGCCCATATTGATTTCCGGATCTATCCCCTTATACTTCGTAATCACGAACAGGTTATTACCGGATACGTATACACGTAATTTTTTGATATACTTATTTTCCATTGGTACTGTGTAACCGATGGTGGCATTATCCAATCGTAAGTAAGAACCATTTTCGAGGTAACGGCTGGAAATATAAGGTGCATTCAAATCTTTCATGGACTCCGTTTTGGAAGACTTAGGAAGATTGATCCCCTCTGCTTCATTCGGTGCATTCAGGTTAGCCAGGGTGGCATTCAGGATTTTATTACCGGATACGCCACGTACAAAAATGTTGGCGTCGAAATTATGCCAGGTGAAGCTGTTGCTCCAGCCGTAGGTAAAGGCCGGTTGAGCATCTCCACTGTATATACGGTCTGCCGCCACAGGGCCGGTTACCAGTTCGCCCTTCGCATTTTTGAACTGGGAAATGCCGGTCGCATTCTTGTCGGCATACTGCCACAGGTAGAAGGAACCCAGTGCATAACCGGCTTCTACACGTTGTGATTTATTATTGGTTTGTCCTCTTCCGCCCAGTTCTGCTGTTTCAATAAAATTCAGGGAGAAAATATCGTTGGAAAGTGACAGCACCCTATTTTTATTATGTGCGATGTTGGCAGAGGTATTCCAGGTAAAATGAGCGGTTTTTACAGGCACTGCGTTCACCTGGAACTCAATACCTTTATTGCTCATAGAACCTACGTTTGCCAGCATGGTACCCACAAAGTATTGTGTAGCCGGTACGTTATAAGAGTAAATCAGATCGGTGGTGCGTTTGTCGTAGTAATCCAATGCCATGCTCAAACGTCCTTTCATGGTGGTGAAATCCACACCGATGTTAGCCATGCCGGTACGTTCCCATTTCAGGTTCGGGTTGTCATTCTGCACAGGTCCGATAGCGTTGATCAATCTGCCGTCGTTGTAGAATTTACCGGTGATGTCGTAGCGCAGTGTAGCGATGAGCGGATCGAAGCCCAGTGAGTTACCGGTAACGCCGTAGCCTGCACGCAGTTTCAGGTCTTCTATCCAGGAAACACCGGAGAGGAAGTTTTCCTTACTGATTTTCCACGCAGCGGAAGCAGCGGGGAAGATACCCCAGCGGTTGTTGGCACCAAAGGCAGAAGAACCGTCTCTTCTTACAGAGGCCATAAAGAGATACTTATCGTTGAACTGGTAATTCGCCCTTGCATAGAAGGAGATGAAGCGCAGGGTCTGGATACGGGTACTACCAAAATTTGGCTGGAAGGTACCATCCGGGCTGCCAAGTCCGAGGTTGTCACCCTGGGTAGCATCAGACACAAATCCCTGGTTGGAGGTCTGGAATCCGTCGCCACGACGGTCTTCCTGCCAGGAATAACCTGCCAGTAAACGCAGGTCATGTCTGCCGAACAATACGTCGTAGTTGAAGTAATTTTCCAGTACTTTCCGGGTATTCGTATAGGCGCTGCGGGTAGCACGTCCTTTTACGCCCTGTGCCAGACCGGAAGCGCGGTTGTTGTAAATATCGCGGTTGATCTGCTCATCCTGCATGGAAAGGTTCAGCGTATAACGCAGTCCTGGCAGCAGTTTCAATTCAGCGCGGGCATTTCCCAACATGATTTTGTTTTTGGTGCGGTCGCTGTTATTATTGATGAGAGATAACGGATTCAGGTAATTACGTGTACGGGAGAAATCTTCTTTATAGGTGCCATCCGGGTTAAAGATATTCACGGTAGGCATGTAATTCAGCATATTCATAAATACCAGTTCCGGGATCTGGTTCTGTGTGCTTAAACTGTTGCTGATAGACAGGTTCAGCTTTAACAGGTCGTTGAAGGCACGTTGCTCAAGGTTGGCTCTTACGTTGAGTCTTTCGAGAGATGATTTCTGCATGATACCATTATTCTGCAGGTAATTCACACTACCATCGAATACTGTTTTTTCGTTACCACCACCGAAGGAAATGTTATGGCTATGCGATAAACCGTTGCGGGTCACCAGCTTTTGCCAGTCGTTATTCGCTTTATCATCGTAAGCAGGTGTGATGGCTTTTCCATTATCTTTCAGATAGGCCGTGAGCTCATCACCGGACATCATTTGAATGGCGTTGGAGATATGCTCCGTAGCGGCGTAAGCGTTATAGCTTACCCAGCTTTGTCCGGCTTTGGCGCGTTTGGTAGTGATCATGATCACCCCGTTGGCAGCACGGGCACCGTAGATAGCCGTGGAAGCCGCATCTTTGAGTACATCCATCGATACGATGTCTGAAGGCGATACCAGCTGAATGTTGGCGCCGGGTACTCCGTCGATAACATAGAAAGGTTGCTGTGCTTCCCCGTCGCGGAAAGTGGATGGTCCCCTGAGTATCACCGCTGGTGTGGCATTGGGATCACCGCTGCGGGTAATATTCAGACCGGGTACTTTACCCTGTAACAGCTGTTCGGGAGAGTTGAATACACCAGAGTTAAAGTTTTCTGCACCTACATGGGATACCGCGCCAGTGAGATCGCCTTTGGTAGTTTGGCCGTAACCTACCACCACCACGCTGTTCAACAGGCTCGCATCTGATTTTAGTTTTATACGCAGTTGTTGCTGGCCATTCAGTACCAGGCGAACAGCTTTATATCCGAGAGAAGAAAGCACGAGGGTATCTCCTGAAACATCGGCCTGCAGGGAGAATCCACCCTGTGCATTGGTGATGCTGCCCTGTGTATTTCCTTTTACCACCACACTTACGCCAGGTAAGGCGGCGCCGGTTTCTTCATCGGTAACGGTACCGTTGACAGTGGTTTTTACTTTTTCCTTTTTAATGATGTAAACCCCTTCTGTAGCGGAAAACTGGAACCCGCTTCCTTTCAGTAAAGTACGCAGTACTTCTTCCACCGACTGTGAACGGAAGTCCTGTGCTTTTACTGTCAGGTTTTTGATTAATGCCGCATCAAAAACAATATCGGCGCTGCTTTGTTTTTGCAGCATTTTCAGGGCGTCTGCCAGCGGACCTGCGGTAACATGCAGTTCCTGCACGATCCTTGCTTTTTGCTGGGCTTTAACGCTACCACATAGGGATAGCATGAGCGCTACAAGGAATATCTGTTTCACAGAAATCCTTGTACGCAGATGAGTACTACGTACATTCATAACCAGATGTTTTTTAATTTCAGTTCAGGGAATAAATATTTATTGGTCTATGGTGTAATTTCCTGCACCCGCAGGTTTAATTTTCAGCTGATGATCCGTTAGATCGTCCAGGACATTGATGATCTGCGTAATCGTTAAATGCATGGAGAGCGACCCGGTGATTTGCCTGTACAGTGGCTTCTTAACGTGGAACTTCACCGGATAGTAATTCTCCAGCAACAACAGGGCATCGGCTACAGGCATGTTATCAAATACGATTTTGTCCTGTTTCCAGCCATTGCTATCTGCGAACGACACGGTAGATTGTGAAAAAGTATAGCCGTTTCTGTTAATCTGCAATAATTGATTAGCCGTTAATAATCCTAACACTTCTTTATTTTTACTCACACTTATTTTCCCCGTGCTTACCCCTATTTCCATTAACTGATGCGGATATGCCCTGATATGGAAGGAAGTACCCAGTACCTGCACCTCCAAACTATCGGTGCTTACGCTGAAAGGTTGGTTGGTGGCGGGAGCAATATCAAAAAATGCTTCTCCCGATACCAGTTCTACCTGCCGTGTGGATGTAAAATGATCCGGATATTTCAACACAGCATTGGCTCCCAGCCAGATCCGGCTACTATCCGGCAGCAACAGCATTTTTTTCTCCCCGATGGCGGTGCGCATTTCCAGCCAGGCGATTTTCCGGGAAGACCAGCTATTCAGCATCCACCAGCTGCCAGCTCCCAGCATTACTAAAACAGCAGCGGCAGCCGACCATTTTTTCCAGATAGGGAACACCTTTGTGGTTTGTCCGGTCCGCTGTTTAATAGCGGCCAGGATTTCCAGGCGCAGCTGCTCCCTGCTTTGGGCATCCCTTTCTGCACCAGGACGGGCATCTTCGGCCAATACATCCAGCCAGTTATGGAGCAATTGCTCTTCTTCCGGGGTAGCTTTGCTATCCAGGTACTTATTGATGAGTGCTTTTATTTTTGACCGGATCAAGGTGTGGTGTTTATGACTAAGTTGCACACCTCTTCCATTTTAACTATCCGGATACCCGGCTTAACATTAAGGTAACACTGGAGGGGGAAAAATCAGAGGAACATCAGCAGCCGGTTCAGCATAGGACGGGCTTTTTTATAGGCATTGCCCAGTTGGTTACGCACCGTTTGCTCGGCCGTACCATGCATCATCGCTATTTCGCGGATGCTCAGTTCATCAAAATGATACCATTCAAATACCTGGCGCTCTTTTTCAGGTAAATGCTGCAGGTCTTGCTGCAATTGGTTCAGCAGGTCTTTATGAATCAGGGAATTGAGGGTCAGTTCCGAACGGAGTTCACTATGGGTAATGAATTTCTCCAGGTGCTTCTCTTTTAATCCGTCATCACGGAATTTACACAGGATCTGTTTCCTTACAGCGCTAAACAGGTAATAACGGATATGGGTATGCAATTCCAGCCGGGCCCTGCGCTCCCAGATGCTGGCAAACAAATCTTGAATAATATCCTGTGCATCCTCTTCACTCCCGGTTACTTTTGCCGCATAGGTGTACAGTTCCTCCCAGTAAGTGTTGAAAATCAGCTCAAATAATTTAAAATCACCAGTACGTAGCCGATGAATAAGATCAACGGGGAATTGTTCAGGCATATAAAAGTATATGGCCTAAAAATAGAGCAGGTTTTTAAAAGAAAAAACGGGGTAACAAAAATATAGCGAAGTATTAATATAAGGCTTAAAGAAAGCACGTTTCTTTAAGCCGTAAGTATCCTAATTGTTATATTATCTTATTTACTGATATCAAGTTGCTTTGAACCGTCCATCTGGATGGCATAACGGAAAGACATATAGCCTGTCTTATTGTCCCGGTTAGGGTCGGCCGGACTGTCTTTATAAACACTGGTGATTTGCAGTTTGGCGTATTTGCCTTTGGCTGTTTTCACCAGCACGGTACGGGGTAGCGTGTATACAATATGCGTTTTTTTGGTGTTGCCGGGAAACAGGGCGCCATAAAAATCGTAGTAAGCATAGCCGTTACCCGTCCCCATGAAATGATCCAGTCCTATATAATCATTACTTACAAAATCCGTTTCCGGAATGGTCACCGTTTTCACCGCGTTAAAAGATACGTCAAACAGGTTCGCAGCAATAGGGATCTTCACCGGCTGCAGCTTCACGGGATCAAAAGCGGCTTCCGCATCTTTATCCAGCACCAGGTACACGGCTCCCTGACCAGGACCACCGAAACCGGGACTGTTAGGCGCTTTCCCGTTATTGGGTGCAATGCTGCTGTTATAGATGCCCGTGAAAGCAATGTCCCAGTTCGCCGTTTGCGCCTGCGACGCCGGGATGATCTTATTATACTCCAGGCTATAATAAATAGTAGCAGCATTAATAGCAGAAGTGGCGGAAGTATCTGCCACCATGTTATTGATAGTGTACACACCGGTTTTCACTACTTCTCCGGCAGGAGGATTCACCTCCGGAGGTGTTTTATCATCATTGCTTTTAGAGCAGGCTGCCAACAGGCATACTACGGCAACGGCTATCGGAAAAGTAAATTTCATATGAATTCAGTTTTGAGCATGAGTTTAATTGGCAGGAGTAGCCAGGTTCCGGCTGCCATCTTCCTGTAAAAAATAACGGATGGTAAAATAAGGCGCCGGCCAGAGCAGATCTGTAACAGCAGGCGGGTTACCCTTGTACATGCTGATTAATTCCAGCTTGGCAAACTTACCATCAGCAGTACGCACTACGAAGGTGCGGTTAGGCATAGCCCGGGCGAGATGCGTAGTAAGACTGTAAAAATACCAGCCCTTATCGGATGGTAACGGATAGCCATCCCAACCAATGCTCACCAGGTCGTTTGATTTAAAATATTCGTCGTCCGGCGCTGTGGAAACATCTGCGTAGGGCTTGTCGTATAATACGATGGCGCCCACTCCACTGCCACCTTTACCGGGACTCCTGTTTTTGGTACCATTATTTACAATCACCAGCGAATTATACAGGTCTGTAAATGCCAGGTCCCAGCTATTACTCTGGCGGTTAGCCAGTGAAGTATCCCATGATTGTCTCCCCGTTTTAAAACTGAAAAGAAAAGTGGCAAACGGCTTTTTCTCTTTGCCATCTATCCCATCGCCTACGGAAGCCCGGGTATCGCCCGCCATATCATAGATCACGGTGCTTTTTCCATCTTCATAATTCTTCTTCGGAGTGTTATTATCGTCTTTTTTACACGCCGCCATTCCTGCGATCAGGGCCACAATGGCTACTACTCTTAATTTCATGGTGATGATGTTTTAATTACTTAAAAAAACGCCAGGAAATGCCTGCCATGATGATCCGTCCCGGCTGGGCAGGCATCAGCATATCCGTATAGCCCAGCACGTTATCAGCGGTAATCTGTACCGATAGATGCCGGTTAAAAAGTTTCTTTTCCAGGGAAGCAAACAATAGATAGTAGCCTTCCACAAACGTATCGTAGCGATCAATAAACCGGTTACCATTGGCATCATCAAATCCGTATTTGCCACGGTAATTCATCCTGCAGGATGCCGTAATGCCCCAGGGCGCATATTCATAGAATACCCGCAGGTTCATCATATGCCGGGAACGGTTCTCCAGGCCGAAATAATCGGATACCACAGAGGGGCGCGACTCTCCGGTATTGTTATTCCGGATGGTATTATAAGGCCAGGTACCTGCTTTGATAGCAGCTGTTACGCTCCGGTCCTTTGCATAGAGCAACTGGTAACCGGCGCTTACATCCAGCCCTTCCAGCGGCTTCCAGCCGATGCTGGCTTCCAGGCCCGTCATATACGCCCGGTCCAGGTTCATATAGGAAAATACCTGCTGGTAATTGGTTTTGGTAGCTACCTGTATAGTATTGATCAGGTTGTGTACATCGTGGTAAAAGCCATTCACATCCAGCCGGATAGCCGCAGGTAAACTAACGGTAACGCCTACGTTATAAGACACGGATGTTTCTGCCTTTAATTGTTGGGCAATCAGATCTGCCACCGGCCTGATCTCGCTGATCTGACCTGCTTTCTGCATATCCTTCAGCGCGGATGCCAGCACCGTGGCTCCCAGTACGGTATATCCCTGCTGCGGATTGGTAAATATCTGGTACCGCTCTTTAAAATCAGGTGTTTTAAAACCTGTACCCAGGGAGGCTTTCAGCGTAATACGTGCTACAGGTGTATACCTTAAACCAATACTTGGATTCAGGCGCCCGCCAAAATTATTATGATGATCATATCTCACACCTGCCAATGCACTAAAGTTGTCCCGTGGTTTCCAGTCGAGCTGTGTATAACCAAATGCGCCGGTCATATTGCCAACGTCACGGTAATTCACATTGTTCATCGTTTCCAGGGTGCCCCCGGCGCCCGCAGTCAGCGACCAGGCATGTAACAGTTCTTTCGCCACCTGCACTTCCGCACGGTGCAGGTATTGGGTAAATACATTCTGTGCGTTCAGTACACCTGCTTCTGTGAGTGTGGTTTGCTGATCGGAACTGTAACGGGTCAGGTAATACTGCGTTTTCATTCTCGTGCCGCCCTTGAAATGGGTGTTCAGCAACAGGGAAGCATTCATATCGCCTTCATCGAGTACATCACGGCTGGTATGCAGATCGTCTTTACCAAAGCTGTTTACAGAAACGGAACGGCGGTGAGCATAACGACCGGAAAAGCTGAGCGTTGAAGCAGGACTGAGGGCGTAACGCGCGCGTCCCTGCAGGGAAAAACTGTTGTAGGGCGGCGCGGTAGCGCCCCGGGTGAGATAAGGATTTACGCTGAAGCCATCCGTATGATAATAGTTGGCAGACAGGTAAGCGGCGCCCTTCCCTTTGTTGATAGGTGTTTCGCCTTCCAGTGTAGCATCTGCATTATTCATGGAGCCATAGCGGAAGGCAGCCAGTGCCTGCGCCTTCTGAATACTTTGACGGGTAACAATATTAATAACGCCGGCCAGCGCTTCACTTCCAAATAAACTGGAGGAAGCGCCTTTAACGATTTCAATTCTTTCTATATCGGAAACAGTGATGCGCGACAGGTCAAAGTCGCCGGCATTACGTCCTATCATGGGTTGCCCATCGATCAGGATCATGGTATAGGCAGAACTGAATCCCTGCATCTGTAATCCTACGGCCCTGGATCCACCTTTAATATCGTTTACAACAGCAAGTCCCGTTTGCTCCCGCAATACTTCATCGAGGCGGCGGCTGCCCATCATATCGATGGCTTTGCGGTCGATGATAGTCACCGGCATGGCGGCTTTACTCACCAGGCTTTCTGCGGCTGCTTTAGTGGCAGTTACTTCCACACTGCGCAGATTATGCGGTGCTTTGCTGCTGTCGGTCTGTGCTTTTGCCAGCAGGCAGGCACAACAACCTATACAGATAAAAATGAGTGGACGATAAAACATTCCCGGAGTGCATTAATTTTATTCAGTGACAATGATCGGCGATTCTATACTGTAGTAATTCGAATAACGGTAGTACAGATCTTCTATCGCGATACCTCCTGCGTACGTACCTGCGGGCACACTGGCGGGTAAGCGCAGCGTCACGGATGTAGCGGTATTGCTGATCACCTCCAGATCGAACTGGTTCACAAAATCCGGCATGATCAGGGCAGCTGTTACCTTGTTTAAATATTTTCCTTTCAGGGTAAAGGTCTGGCCACGTTTCAGCGTGAGGTTACCATAATCTTCCAGCTCCGGTTCATGCTCGCGGTAGTACAGATCCGTTTTACCGGTGAAACTGAAGCTGCCTGTTTCCAGGAACATCCTGTATTTACCGGTATCAAGTACTGCCGGCATCGTATAATAAATCCTTTCGCGGGTAATGGAATCAATAATGAGGGGTACTTTTTTCCCGGCGCCTGAAATAACAGATAAGTGGGTACGGCTGCTGTCCCTGATCACGTACAGGGCATCCAGTTTATCTTTATAACCGGGGCCAATAAAGCTGTACCAGTCATTTTGCAGGGCCGTTACAACAGGGGTGGGTTGTACGGAAACAATGCGGATTTTATAGATAACAGTTGATCCATCCTGTGCGGTAACCGTGTAGGAGGTAGCGCTGCTTAAGGCCACTTTCGCGCCACTGGCAGGCTTTACGGCCGCCTGGTCAGATACGGTGATCTGGGGCGTTATTTCGGTGGGCATTTGCTGTTCAAAGGGCCAGTATACGATGATATCCTGTCCGTCGATGGCAGCGCTCAATGACTGACCATTGCCATAAGGAATATTAAAGGAAGTGATTTCGCTATAGGGGAGTTTTGCATTCTCTTTTGTACAGGCACTTAGCAGCAACAGACAACCCGCAAAAAAATATTTGTTCAAAGTATTCATTTTATAATAATTTTATCCATAATACCTGTACCGGCCTGCATTACATTACACTTTCCGAGGGTGCGATGAAGTGAGAAGGGCCGGTACTTTTTTTATTGTAACCGTTCGTAATCGAATGACAGATAAGGAATAGGCTCTGTACCGGTAGGACTGGCAGGCATATCTTTATAGATACTGAGCATCTTTATCTTGTAGATTTCTGTAACGGTAGTACCCACTGTTTTGTAGGCAATGATCGTTCTGCCTGCTACTGGTAATACTTTATGATTATCGTTGAAGAAGTAGTTGTACCAACCGATGGTAGTACCATTGTTGTAACCTACTTTGTTAGCTGTTACGGCACTGGAAACAGACACGGCATTGAGAGCAGTGATACTGGCATAGGTGGCAGTTGCAGCATCTACATACTTCAGTGTGAATCCGTTTATACCATTGATATCCGCGTTAAAATAGCCATTGAACTGTAACGCACGTGAAGAACTCGTAGCGCCAACAATGGACTCCGTACTGAGGCTGTAATAAAATGGCGCCGGAGTAGACGGAGGAATAATACTATCGCTTTTAAGGTTACGCACCTGTGCAGTATCGCCGGCGCCTACAGCGCGGGCCAGGGTTACACCGCCGCCGATTTCTTGTTTGGACAGATTGCTATTGGAAAGTTGCTGCAGGGATTGATCTGCGTTTTCTTTCCGGCAGGCAGTGGCTATGAGGGCAACCAATGCAACAGCTGCTACTTTTTTCAATAAACTAGTCATGTTTTCAAGGAATTTATTTATGATAAAATGCTGATACGGACAGGCCGATGCAGGCACTATGGATCTTAGGGTATCTGTTTGATGAAGACAGGGTTTTTCAGCTTCACCGTTTTGCTGAAACAGGTTACCCTGACAGCATACTTACCGGATGGCAAGGCGTTGGAATCCGGAGGAATAGAACCGGTAAAGTTTTTATAGCCAATAGGATTATACGATTTTGTTTCCAGCGTAAATCCTTTCCCCTGCTCATTCACGAGTGTAATAAAATTAGTTTTGAAATTCGGGATCAGGTTATCACCTGCTACCCCGATGATTTCGCTTTCCGACTTATGCTTATGCGTGAGGGTAAACGGTTTCGCAGGATCGGTGGTAATTTCATTTACAGTAATTTCCGGTTGTTGGCCATCTATCCGTAACTTATAGTTAGCAGTACTACCGTCTTTTGCTTTCACAGTATATGTCATCGCGCTATCCATGGCTTGCTTAACCGCCCAGTTCTGGATAAATGTATTACTGGCAGGTGTAACGGTAGCGCCGGCAGGAATTTTGATTTCCGGCTGCAGCGACAACAGTGCGGTATAGTAAGGGATATACAGGACGATTGTGGCATCCTTATGATTGATCACACCTTGCACAGGACCATCTGCCGCATTGGTCACAGCAAATTGCAGTATCCGGTTTTCCGGCAACGGCGGAGCATCTTCCGTTTTCTTACAGGCATGCAACAAAGCACTACCCGCTGCACATAACATCAGCGATTTAATAGTTGATATACCGATTTTCATTTTCGTATAGTCGTTATTGTTAAATTCTGGAATAAGGGGGCTCCGCCCGTCTTTGCGGAGCAGCTATCAGTAATTGATTAAAAAATTAAATACTTATTTCGGGTTTGTTTACGGGCGGAGTATGAATAAGCAATGCAAAAATAAATGTCGGAAACGAAATAAGCAGATCGGATCGGGAAAAAATATTATCCTTTTTGTAACGACAACTTTGTCAATAGTTTACGCCATTCAGGAAGTTCAGGAATGCCTGGTTTACGCTTTCCGAAAAATTGTACAATCATTTCTCCGGCAGCATCAAATACCTCCAGGGAAGTTACTCCGCCCTCTGCTGGCTTGTCTACCACCCAGCAATGTGCGATATCTGTTGTTTTGAGATGCAGGTTAAAATCAGGATCCATCACATTGATCCAACCCGGAATTTCCAGTATCTTTTGTACCGCACCGGTATGTATTTCGATATTACCATGATTCCCTACAAACACCATGATCTCTAAACCGGTAGCAGCCGCATCTTCCAGGATTACTTTCACACTATTGTTATCTACCTTGCGCGTATAGGTGCCTTCCGCTGCCTCTACGGCCTGTAATCGCCCTGCGCGGTGCTTCATCAGCATGGGGAAAAAATCGTGGGTATCTTTCAGGGCTGCCCAGTCGGCCAGAAATTTCTCTTTATCGATGTGCGTTGCTGTGGGAGGCGGTGCCGGCGCAGGCGTTACCGTTATCTCATCCGGTTGTTCGGTAGCTATAAACTCCGCTACCAGCGCATCCCATGCCTCCACATCTGTTTCCGGCTGTGCATAGATCTTAATGATCGCATCCCCGGCGCTGTCAAACACCTGCAGCGACTTCTTAAAACCGGTAGCGGCATCCTCATCCAGTGCAAAGCCATATGTCCATTTATTGATAAACATCCGCAGATCAATATCTTTTCCTAATACAATACCTACATGTTTATTATCTGTACTTACATTTTCAAAAATGCCCTTCCGTTCTATCACACAGCTTTCGTTGCGTGTTAACACCATCACCCTTCCAAGTGCAGGCATTTTCAGCAACAGGGAACGGTAATCATTTTGCAGATGTTTCACCTGCGGCCCCGTACAGGAAGCCACCAGCTGGGCTTCGCTCACTTTCAGTGCTTTGGCGGCATCACGTATGCGCACTTTTGGATGTTCCTGCTGGTAGGCCAGCCATTGTGTTTTAAGCGGAGAAATAATTGCTTCCATTTTCTGTTATTTTTTTTGAGAGATGAGTGTGATTGAGTGTCATAATGATGGGATGATCACAGGCAGGATGTTCCAATACCTGTACATCTATATCAAAGCAGTGGCGGATATTGGCAGCAGTGAGTACCACCTCCGTTGTTCCTGCCGCGTAAATACTGCCTTTATGCAGCATAAAAATGCGATCTGCCCAGGCAGCGGCCAGGTGAAAATCATGGAGCACCGCTACTACCAGTACACCATGCTCCGCCAGTTCCGCAGCCAGTTGCAACGCCAGCTGCTGATGACGTATGTCCATTCCCGTTACCGGTTCATCGAGTAGTAATATTTTGCCATCAACGCCACCGTCCAGCTGCGGCGCTTCCAGTAGTTGCGCCAATACACGGGCCATATGCACACGCTGTTGCTGACCACCGGAAAGGGTAGTCCAGGCACGGTCACGCAGTTCATACACCTGGAGGGTATGCATGGCATAGTCCACTATCGCCTTATCCACCGTCTCCTTTTCTCCATATACATACCGCCCCATTTTCACCAGTTCACTTACCGTAAAAGGTAAATGCAGCTGAATACGCTGCGATAATACCGCCCGTTGCCGGGCCTGTTCTGCGGTAGTCAGCTCCCGCAAAGGATTCCCGCCTAGCAATACGCTACCGGTATAATGCGGGTATTCCCCGGCCAGTACTTTCAGCAACGTAGATTTTCCTGCGCCGTTGGCACCCATGATCACGCAGCATTCCCCGGCTTTCGCCTGGAAACTCACCTGGTGAAGAATCCGGTGACCGCCCAGCGACAGCGACAGTTCTTGTACATCCAGCATCATAGCAGTAAGGATCTTTTTTCTTTTAAGATGAGCCATATAAAAAAGGGCGCCCCCAGCATAGCGGTAATAATACCTACCGGCAATTCCGCCGGCGCTGCAATCGTTCTGCTGAAAAGATCTGCCACCGTTAATAAAATTGCGCCGGACAAAGCCGCACATGGAAACAACAGCCGGTAAGACGGCCCTGTAAACTGCCGGACGATATGCGGGATCACCAATCCCACAAAACCAATCACACCGGCTACGGCCACACTTGCCGCCACCACCATAGTAGAGAGCAGCAATAATTTCATTTTAAGTGCCGATACATTTACACCGGTGTGCTTCGCTTCATTTTCCCCCAGTGCAAACACATCGAGTGCACCCGCCAGGCGCGGCAACAACAACAAGGGCAATACAATAAAAGGCGTTACCGCCAATACCGTTTGCCACGTAGCGCCACCCAAACTTCCCATGGTCCAGAAAATAATACTGCGCATCTGTTCATTGGTCGACACATACGCCATCAGCCACGTAAAAGACATACACAGGGCATTGAGCGCAATCCCGCCCAGCAGCATCATAGACACGATAGCACCGTTGCTGGTATGTGCAATCCGGATGATGAGCCAGGCAGCGATAAACGCGCCGCAAAAGGCCGCTATATTCATCGCGTAATAATGTACCCATCCCGTGTTCAGCCAGAGCGGCAACGATGCCTGGAATACAATGATTAGTACCGCGCCTACAGAAGCGCCGGAGCTGATACCGATCAGCCCCGGATCTGCCATCGGGTTGCGGAATAATCCCTGTAAGGCGGCGCCGGCCATCGACAGGCCAGCACCGATCAGTACGGCCAGCACTACTCTTGGCAGCCGGATCACCAGTAACACAGCGGCTGTGCTGCTGTCGTAGCTTACCGGCAACGTAATACCGGCTTTCTGCAACAGGATGGCCAATACCTGCAGCGGCGGAATATGCATAGCGCCGGTACCGGTAGCCACCAGCACTACCATGATTAAGAGTAGTGCCAGCAGTCCGACAGCACCGGCGTGCTTCATTATTTTCTTCAAAGTGTTGTATTTATCCGCTGATCTTTTGTGAAAGTTCCTTTACCGCCGTTATTACACGCGGACTGAATCCGGTCAGCAACTGCCCGTCCATTACAATCACTTTCTTATTTTTTCCGGCGCTGGTTTGTGCTACGCCCGGCACTTTCAGCAGGCCGTCTACCCCACCCAGGCTTTGCAGTCCGGTATCAAACAACAGGATCACATCCGGATTGGCGGCTACGAGGGCTTCTGCGGTAAGTGGCTTGAAATCATTGAACCCGTTGGCGGCATTTTTTGCACCGGCCAGGGCAATCATTTTATCCATCGGAGTAGCTTCCCCGGCTACCATCATGGTACCTGCACCACGGGCATAAATGAATAATACCTTTTTATTTTGTGGTACTATTTTCAGGGCCGCCTGTTGCTGATCCAGTTGTTTGCACAGCTGTGCGCCCTTGTCCGCCACCTTTAAAGCAGCAGCAATCTGGGTGATCAGTTTTTTGGTACCGGCCACCGAATATTCCTGTTCCACGATCAGGTGTTTGATCCCTACGTTTTCAAACTGTGACAATACTGCCGGGCTGAGAAAGTTGGTGGTGGAAATAATCATATCGGGTTGCAGCGCCAGCACAGGCTCAGCAGTGATGTTGCGGTTGTGTCCTACTTTAGGCACTTTATCCATAGCAGCAGGCCAGGTACTGGTTACATCCACGCCTACAATCTGCTGCTGAAAACCAAGGTCGCACAGGATTTCTGTAACGGTACCATTCAGTGATACAATCCTTTTAGCGGCTGTTGATTGCGCACTAACGCTTACGCTTATATGAAAGCATAGCAGGAGCAATACGGTGCTCCACCGTAACTTGAGTTGCATAAATAAGTGTATTTTTTAAGAGTAGCGAATGGGCTTCTTGTGTGGTAAACTGATACGTAAAAAAATGGTTGCCCTACCCGGGATAGGGCAACCACGGCCCGCAGGAACAATCTTTACTCCGCCATGTTCCCGAAGGTTAATTTTGAAAGGACACAATGATCCCTTCTGACAGGTGCGTTGCTTAAGGCGCCTGCCAATATCTTTAACGAGAATGATTAATAAGGTGATGAAAACACAGACTACATCATGGGTCATGAAGCGTCTATGCAATAACTTTTAGCGGAGTAATTATTTGCTGAAACAAACTTACGTCATAAAATTGTAACCAAATAATCAAATCGGGAAATTTTATGACAAATCGGGAAATTCTAAAAATAAATTAGTTCGTTGTTCAACTAAATGTCCGTTTGCGTGTTTGTAAGTGCAGTTAAATTTATTTTTCATGGATTGGGATGAGCTACTGGACCCACTATCGCCAATATTTAAAGACACTATGCAGGAACAAACTAGAATTGTAAACTTACAGGACGGGCTGATTGCAGCCGCCCGGAAACTGGCAGAAGAAAACTATCCGGAACTCCGTAAAGCCACACCAGCTATACACAAGGCGCTGGACAGCGCCATTATCGGGCATTCCATTAAAATGTCGGTAGATATCAATAATGCCGTTGGCGGACAGGAAAAAGATGATTTTTTCCTTTAAGCAGCCTATTATTCTATTTTAAACGTCATTCTCTTCGTATTAATGCCGCCTACAATACCGTAGCCATCTGTAATATTGGTAAATACACGGGCAGGGTTACCCACGAGCGCATTCCCGGATTCCTTCTGGGCCGCCAGTGTATTGAAATATAAGTAGCTACTGCGGGTGAGGGCACTTACTTCTACGGTAATGTCACCATCCCCCGTAAGGGGATCAGCAGTTTGCAGTACGAAGTTGACAGGTTTACCATTAAAGCGCTCATCGCTCATGATCAGGCTGTTGTAGTTACCCTTGGAAAAGAAGTCTACCAGGTTGTTATTAAAAGCAGGATCCAGCCTGAAAAGCAGGAAGGTTACCTGTCCGCTGCCAGCATCCGTTCTGTAGATCCTGATCCGGTAATAATCGGCGGAAGCTGCGCGGTCTTTCAACGTAAACTGCACCCGGTTACTATTACGTTGCGCAGTAGCAGCATTCGCCAGCGGAGCAGCTACCAGTGTATCCGTACCCGTTACCGGCTTTAATCCCGGTGCGGTAACGGCTACCCGGTATTGTTGCCCCAGCACTGCCTTCTCACCGGAAACATAGTAAGAGAGTCCTTTAATCGTCTGTAACTGCAAAGGAAGTGATACACCATTGGCAGTAAGACTCACTGCTGCATCCGGAATATCCTTATACCCCGCATCATCAAATACCTTCGAGGGCACACTGCGCGTTACCCGGATGTACACCACACTATCCGGCTGAATCAGGCTGTTCACTACAATCTTATCGCCTTCATAAGGCAACTGGATTTCTACCTTTTTCTCACATGCATTCAAAAGCATGGATAACCCGAACGCACCTACGATAAAATAGCTCTTCCTCATCTCGCTAAAATTTAATAGAATAAGTGATACTTGGCAGAATTGGCAGAATCGTCAATTTCGACAGGTACCTTTTCTGCGCTTCCGCATCTTCACTGATTAAATATAAAAACGGATTCTTCCTGTTATACACATTAAACACACTCAGGTTCCAGCTCCTGGACCAACGCTTCTTCTGCTTATTCCAGGTAATACCCACATCCATCCGGTGTACCGCCTGTCCCCGGTAGTTGTTCCAGTTATCAAAACGATCTACACCAGGCGTACCAGGCGAAGGATCCCAGGGAGAAGCATTCCCGCCACCCGCATAACTCGCCACCGGCAAAGTAATCGGCGTTCCGCTGTTAAAATGCCAGGAAGCGGAAAATTCCCAATGCCGCCCTAACTGTTGTACCAGTACAAATTCTATATCATGCCGGTGATCATACTTGTAAGGATAGATTTCACCATTGTTGATGCCGGGGAAACGGCGCTCAGACCACGACAACGTATACCCGATCCACCCGGTAGTGCTTCCCTTTTTCTTTTGCAACATCACTTCTGCACCATAACTCCAACCTTTCCCAACAGTTACATTCTCATCCCAGCGGGAGCCCAGCGGACTGATAATACCATTCGTTTCTTTATTTTCAATCATATTGGACATCGACTTGTAATAGCCCTCCAATGTAAATTCATATTTCAGGTTGGAAGAAGTCTTACCCACGCCCAATGCAATCTGTTTGGAAAACAAAGGCGCTACCCGCTGCGTAGAAGGCACCCAGATATCCGTAGGCAACGTATTTCCATTGCTCGACAACAAGTGGATATACTGGTTCATATGCGTGTAAGCCGCCTTCACCGCCCAATTGCGGGGCAATACATAACGTAGTCCCAGCCTGGGTTGCAGCGAATAATAAAAACGGCCCTCCACCAGGAAGCCGGAAGCATGCACACCAATGCTCGCAAAAAGATCCGGCTTTATCTGCCAGTCATCCTCTGCATACAACGACAACTCCAGTCCTCTTACCCGCAACGACGCATCCAACGTATCCAGCGGCGTTACCGGGCTGTCTTTATCTTCAAAAGAGGCATTACCGGGTTTAAAATTATGCATGGTGGTAATTGCCCCAAAACGCACAGAATGCCGTGGATTGGGCCGGAAATCAAAATCTATCCTGCCTCCGCTGTTCGTCATCACAGAATTATATGTGCCATACATATCCGATTTCTCCCCGGAAGTTGGCAGCACATACTTATGCTCATACTCTGTGAAAAATTCATATTGTGAAAAATTCAGGGAGATATTGGAAAACAAACGCGGACCATAAATATGATTCCATCGTATAGCCGCAATAGTGTTGCCCCAGCCCAGCTGAAACTTGCTGCTTTCACCAAGATACTGCCCGGGATTATGCACATAGGTACTGTCATCTACCGTCTGTTTAATCGACAGGTTATCTTCCCCTCTGTAAAAACTCAGGAACACGCGGTCCTTCGGCGAAAAAATGTGGTTTACTTTTGCATTGACATCATAAAAATAAGCCTGAAAATCGCCGCCCACGCCCAGTGAATTATCCGACTGCAACGCTGCATTCAACAACAGATCCGGGTAAGAGCGGCGGGCAGATAGCATGAACGATGTTTTATCTTTGACAATAGGCCCTTCTATATTAAACTTGGCGGCGATAAGCCCGATAGAGGCATCGCCATGGTATTCCTTCATATCGCCTTCCTTCATGGCAATATCTACCACGGAAGATATTCTTCCGCCGAAACGCGCCGGGAAAGCGCCTTTATACAGGTCCGTAGTTTTTACCACATTGGCATTCAGTAAGGAGTACACACCAAAAAAGTGAGAGAAATTAAATACCGGCGTACCATCTATCAGCACCAGGTTCTGATCCGGCCCGCCACCCCGTACATACAAGCCACCGGCGCCATCGGAGCCTCCGCTTACACCAGGCAGCGATTGCAACGTACGCATCACATCCACTTCCCCGAGTAAGCGGGGCATAGACTGCACTTCCGATGCATTCAGCTTTACCTTGCTCATCTGCGTCTGTTCCTGGAGCTTACTGTTTTCTTTCGCACTGATCACCACCTCTTTCAGGCTGCCAAGTGGCTGAAGCGTAACATTCAGCAGATGATCCCCTTTGTCGGGCACCCGCTGCAAATGTGGCTGATAGCCGACGTAAGACACTACCAGGCTGTTGGTATCTTTCACTGTGGTTAAACTAAAGAAACCATATTGATTGGTGGTAGTACCCTGTTTGAGTGCAGGCGCATATACGGTAGCACCAATAAGATTTTCGCCGCTGCTGGCATCTTTGATATACCCGCTGATGGTACGGGTGCTGCGTTCGGCAGGCAACAGCACGATCTGTTCACCCACGCGGGTAAACCGGATATCGTCGGGGGAAAACAGTTCGTCCAGTAATTTTTTCAGGCGTTGCTGATGGGCTGTTAACGTAACCTTGCGGGACAGATTGACCAGTTCCCGGCTATAGGAAAAATGAATGCCATATTCTTTTTCCAGTATTCCACATACCACCTCTAAAGGCTGGTCCTTCACTACTACCGTTACCTTTGTTTGCCAGTCCCACCCGAAAGCCTGCAGGGGGAAACATAATATAAATATTCCCGTCAGCAGTTTTAAGGCTAACGACATAGTATTCTTAAATTGAAAGTGTGAGCATCCCTTTAAGCGTGCAACGCTTAAAAGCTATTTTAATTTGTATTGACGGTCGTTTACTTTCTCGTAGTGTGCATTCAACATGAGCGCGAGCGACTTCATCACATCTTCTGTTGATTCACCGGTAAAGTCGGCACGGACAGGCAATTTCAGCAGATCCGTATCCATTACTTCCACTTTGATATCGTATACTTCTGTGATGGTATGTAATACTTCTTCCAGCGGGGTATCCTGGAAAGACAAAGATCTTTTTCCCATATCCGTTACGTGAGACGCAATGCGGAAGGCGGGTCTGTCATTATCTTTCTGCAGCAGCATTCCGTCTGTGAGCAGCACGCTATCCTGCTTATCATGATCTATCACCATTACTTTACCATTGCTCACATGCACTTTGAGTGTAGCGGCGCCGGGTTGGTAGTCGATCATAAAGCGGGTACCGAGTACTTTTACTTCGTTGTGCCCCAGGGTGATCACAAATGGATTGGCAGCACTGCCTTTTACATCAAAAGAAGCGGTACCTGTCAGCGTCACTTTCCGGTTCTTTTCATTAAAGCCCCTGGCCACTTCAAGTTTCGCACCATCAGACAACTGCACGTTACTACCATCGGTTAAGGTGGTATGTACCGGACCTGCATAAACTTCCTGGGGCTTGTTGCCCAACAGGAACCACCATCCGGCGCCCAAAGCGATCAGCAGTACGGCGGCAATTTTCAGCCAGGTAAAGCGTGGTTTGGACCGGATAGCAATCAATGCCGGTTTGTCGTCCATTTTTTCCTGCAACTGCGACCAGGCATACGGAGTATCTGCGGCTACCGTTTTTTCATTGGCGGCAGCAGTATCCAGTACTTTCCCCAGTGAAACCAGCAGGGCCATATTACCGGGATCTGCTTCTTTCCATGTTTCCACCCACGCACGCTCTTCCGTATCTGCTTCATCCAGCAGATACTTGCAGAGCAAGGTATACAGTGCCTCATCGGGCATTGCCTCGTTGGGAAAAGATGGTGTCATCAGTTGTTGTAAGTTTTTACAGTCATCGCCCTCGTGGGCGGCAATATAGTAATAAGACGCATGGGAAATAATGAAGCCCCTATGCGACCGTAAATATTTTTAAAATAAGAAGCCTGTCAGCAGTGGCAGGTATTCTTTCAATTCCTGGTGGAGGATCTTCAGGGCCTTGCCCATCTGGTTTTCCACCGTTTTAACGGAAATATTCATCGCTTCCGCGATTTCCGCGTACTTCATATGCTGCTGGCGGCTGAGCACAAATACTTCGCGGCAGCGCTCCGGCAACCTTTCAAGTGCCTGACGGTACAGCTGCTCCAGTTCCTTTACTTCTTCCCCTGCGCTGATCGTCGTATCCTTTACCTTGCTGTAACCGGTCTCCTTTTCTGAGCGCACAACATCCTTGCGCCATTGGCTAATGGCGGTATTACGGATGGCAGAAAACAGGTATGCTTTCACCGGCCCTGTGATGGTAATCGTTTCCCGTTTTTCCCACAACCGCAGGAACACCTGTTGTACGATCTCCTCCGCTACATGGGAATCGCCCGTGTAGTGGGTAGCAAAGGCCAGGCAATGCGCATGGTTTTCCTTAAATAATGCTTCAAATGTTTGGAGCTCCAGCATGATGAGCCGCAAATATAATAAGGTTTTTTATTCCGGCAGCCTTTGTCTTGCCCCGAATACGGCGGATTATGCCGATAACAGCGATTTTAACTTTTTTGATTTTTAAAAAGGCCACCAGCTTTGCTCCCAATCGGGTAATGCTTATCTTTGCCCCGCAATGTACAACCTGATCAAAAACTTCCTTTTCCGCTATCCGCCGGAAAGTATTCACCACAGCGTTATGCGTGGAATGAAGACAATTTATTCCCTGCCACTGGGCAAGAATGTTCTGAACGCCTTCTGCGGCGTAAAAACAAAAGGACTGGAACGCGAAATATTCGGACTGAAATTCTCCAATCCGGTAGGATTGGCCGCCGGTTTCGATAAAGACGCCAAATACATTGATGAACTGGCCTGCCTGGGTTTCGGATTTGTGGAAATCGGGACGGTTACTCCCCTGGCACAAGCCGGTAATGAGCTGCCACGCCTCTTTCGTCTGCCGGAAGACAAAGCCCTCATCAACCGGATGGGTTTTAACAATGAAGGTGCTGCCGCCGCTGCCAAAAGATTACAACGCAAAAAATCCAATATCATCGTAGGTGGTAACATCGGGAAAAATAAACTGACCCCGAACGAAGATGCTGTGAGCGACTACGAAAAATGCTTTCACGCCCTGTACGACGTGGTAGACTATTTCGTAGTGAACGTAAGTTCTCCCAATACCCCCAACCTGCGCGCCCTCCAGGAAAAAGAGCCGTTAAAGCAACTGCTGCACCACCTGCAGGTACTGAACTCGCAGAAAGTAAAACCAAAACCCATCTTACTCAAAATAGCGCCAGACCTCACTACCGAACAACTCGATGATATCATCGAAATTGTACGGGAAACGAAGCTGGCCGGTATTGTAGCTACCAATACCACCATCAGCCGCGCGGGACTAAAAACCCCTGCCGCCACCATCACCGATATCGGCGCCGGTGGCCTCAGCGGCTTGCCCGTAAAAAGGAAAGCCACAGAAGTGATCCGCTATATCCATACCCACAGCCAGGGCAGTATTCCCATTATTGCAGTGGGCGGTATTTTCACGGCAGAAGATGCCCAGGAGAAACTGGATGCCGGTGCTTCACTGGTACAGGTATATACCGGTTTCATCTACGAAGGCCCCACTATCGTAAAGCAGATCTGCGCAGGATTACGTCAATAACTCCTGTAAAAAATATAAAAGGAAAAGGCCGGAAGATGTTCCGGCCTTTTTTTATGCGTTACCGCCAATAATTACCTGATCACAAAAAATCGAATACTGCCATCACCATGAAAAAGACGAGAAAAGCCTGATTATAAACCCCTATCAGGGTAACCAATGGTTCACACAAGAGCATTTAACCAACCAGTAAATCTATCCCAGGACAAGACAACCTATTCCAGTATCCAAGATATAGATAACAGCTATCTTATAGGTATGGGGTATATGGCGCTGAACTATATTTTAGATATGGCTTATATAGGGCGGGGCTCTACCTCCCGGCCGGCCAGGGGACATAAAAAAACAGGTAAACGCATTGTGCGTTTACCTGTTTTTTTTTATATCGGGAGATAATGATCAGATGGTATTCATCAGGGTAACAGCCACCATTCCGGCTGTTTCTGTACGCAGACGGGTATTACCCAGTGAAACGGGTATAAAACCCTGTTCCAGCGCCAGTTTTATTTCATCAGGTGTAAAATCGCCTTCCGGCCCAATCAGTATCAGGGTATCCTTTCCAGGTTGCATGGTTTCCTGCAACGGACTTTTCTGCTCCGGTAAGCAGTGCGCAATAAGCCGTTGTGCATCTCTGTTATTTTTCACCAGCTTATCAAATGCCTGTGGCTCCTGCAATTCCGGTAAATAAAACTGCTGCGATTGCAGCATGGCCGATACCAGGATATTCTGCAATCTTTCTGCCTTGATCTTCTCCTTTTCCGTACGCTGGCTCACCAGTGGAATGATAGTCTGAATCCCGATTTCAGTGGCCTTTTCCA
This sequence comes from Chitinophaga arvensicola, assembly GCF_900110835.1. GTDB lineage: Bacteria > Bacteroidota > Bacteroidia > Chitinophagales > Chitinophagaceae > Chitinophaga > Chitinophaga arvensicola. The sequence goes on along the minus strand of NZ_FOJG01000001.1, from coordinate 1,677,586 downwards.
GGAACCATTCTATACGGGAAGCATTTTTGGTAAAGGCAATGGCAATGCGGAGCGAGCGCTCCGGCGCGGGCATTGTTTCCACGGATAATATTTTCACCACACATTTCTTGCGGTTATCGTCTGTAATCTCTGTGGTGAACTTATGCCCACGCCCATCTGCCAGCAGTACTTTATCGCCCTTTTCATGACGAAGTACCTGGATACAGTATTTGGATGTATCCTCATTCATCGTATATGCAGGAGCGTCGGTGAGCAGATCCGGCGCAAAAAAAACTGGCAAATCCATACTATTCTTTTGATGATATTGATTTGCGAAGATAAGAAGCGGTGTCCTCATCTTCGTTAATGTATTGCTGTGCGGATAACTTTTTTGTTTTGATATGAAAACGCACAAACAGCAGTACGGAAGCGGTCAGCAAACCGAGCAACAGCGCCCACCATACGCCTTCTACGCCATAGCCGAGGGTAATACCCAGGAAATAGCCCAAAGGAATACCCAGTACCCAATATGCCAGCAGGGTGATCACGGTAGGTACGCGCACATCGCCCAATCCGCGCAGGATGCCTAATCCTACTACCTGCATTCCGTCAAACAACTGGAAGAAGGCAGCAATGATCAGCAGGCGGGAAGCGATCAGGATCACCTGTGGATCCTGGATATAGAAGGAGGGCAGCAGGTGATTGCCCAGGGTGAACAACAAGGCCGCGCCCCCCATCAGCAACAGCACCATGTGGTAGCTGGCGATGGCCGACAAACGCAATTCCCCGAAGTTCTTTTTACCAAAGTTATTACCGCTTTTGATGCCGGCTGCGGCGGAAATACCACTGGCCATCATATAGGTCATAGCCGCCAGGCTGAGTGCAATCTGGTGTGCGGCCAGTTCTGCGGCGCCCATCCAGCCTACCATTACGGCGGCGCCACTGAAAGCGCTCACTTCAAACAGGTATTGCATGGCCACCGGCGTACCGATACCCAGTATTTTTTTAATGGCCGCTGCTTTCAGGTTCCTGAAGCCGAACGACTGCAGGTAAGGCTTGAAGCGGGGAGCCCGGAGCACATAAAATGCCATGGTGATCCCCATGATCAACCGGTCGGTAAAGGTGGCAATACCCACCCCGATCACCCCCATTTTGGGCATACCGAATAAACCATATACCAGCGTGATACCGATCGCAATATTCAGGAGATTACCAACAATACTGATGTTCATGGCCTGACGGGTGAAGCCGAGTCCTTCTGCAAACTGCTTGAAGGAGAGGAACAACATCAAGGGGATAAAGGAAAAACCAAGGTAACGCAGGAAGGGGCGGGCCTGATCTCCTACATCGCCCTCCTGGTGCAGGAACGACAAATGACTGCTGCCCACATAAATAACGGCAGATAACAATATACCTACCACCATATTAATGATCAGGCTGTGACTGAGCAGGTGCCCGATAGCCCCCTTGTTACCGCGTCCGTTTTCCTGTGCAATAAGCGGGGTTAGCCCATACGACATCCCGATACCGGCCACCATGAATACGGAGAACAACCCGTTCCCCAGTGACACGGCGGCGAGGGGTACTTTCCCGGTATGGCCGATAATAATACTATCCGATAATGCTACTAAGGTATGTCCCAGCTGGGAAATAACTACAGGATAGGCTAAGCTGAAATTGTCTTTGTAATGACCTTTGTATTTTAAATACAGTTGTTTCATTGATTGCGCTATTATTTGGTGTTTGCGGGGTTTTCATCTTACAAAAACCCATAAAAAAAGCCGGCGATCTTTGCGATGCCGGCTTTAGCTAATATCTTTTATGTGCTAAAATGGAGCATCTTCAAATCCTTCGTCGAAGTTCATGTCGTTCATCTTGGATCCCTTCTGTATGTACAGTTTCGCTTCGTCATTGCCGCCGCCGCCTTGCTGTGGCCGGGTGATCCCTGCGGAATAACTGTTGCCGCCACCAGGGTTATCGATACTGCCATCATCTTCAAAACGCTGGAATTCCAGTACGGCTCTTAATCGGATGGTATCCAGCTGACCATTACGGTGCTTGGCTATACGAACGTGGGTTTCACCTTTATTGGATTCGCCCATTTCATTGGTGTTGATTTCATAATACTCAGGACGATACAGGAACATTACCATGTCCGCATCCTGCTCGATGGCGCCCGATTCACGGAGGTCACTCAGCTGCGGCATCTTGTTACCGTCCTTACGTTTTTCCACATCACGGCTCAACTGTGAGAGGGCGATCACCGGTACCTGTAACTCCTTTGCCAGTCCTTTCAGGTCGCGGGAAATCTTACTGATCTCCTGTTCACGGTTGGACCCTTTACCATCGCTGCTGCCGCTCATGAGCTGGAGGTAGTCGATGATGATAACGCCTACACCGTGATTGTGAACCAGTCGACGGCATTTGGCGCGTAATTCAAAGATGTTGAGGGCCGGGGTATCATCGATGAAGATGGGTGCTTTTGCCAGGCGTTCGATACCGTGGGTCATCAGCTTCTTCATTTCATATTCCTCCAGTTTACCACGGGAGATCTTTTCCAGCTTTATTTCCGACTCGGCCGAGAGGATACGTTGTACAATCTGGCCGGAGGACATTTCCAAAGAGAATACCGCTGCACCTTTCGGGAAGCGGGGGTGAAGGGCCGCATTACGCGCCAGGTTCAGCGCGAAGGCGGTTTTACCCACAGAAGGACGGGCCGCTATGATGATCAGATCCGTAGACTGCCAGCCATAGGTTACCTTATCCAGTGAAGGGAAGCCCGAAGGCACCCCGGTGATATCATCTCCCTTGTTACGCAGGTCCTCGATACGCTTCATGGTGTTTACCAGTACGCGGTCGATGGAATCGTAGTTTTTACGGAGGTGATTATTGGTTACTTCAAACAATTTAGACTCGGCGCTGTCCAGCAGGTCGAATACATCGGCCGTGTCTTCATAAGACTCGGTGAGAATTTCACCCGAAATACGGATCAGTTCACGCTGAATAAATTTTTGAAGGATAATACGGGCATGTGCTTCGATATTTGCGGAAGACACCACCATGTTGGTGAGCTTCATAACGGTAAATGGTCCGCCGATCTGTTCCAGTGAGCCCATGGATTTCAGCTCTTCTGTTACGGTAAGGATATCCACCGGCATAGATTTGCCTGCCAGGCGGGTCATCGCACTAAAAATAATCTGGTGAGCTTCTACATAAAAACACTCCCCTTTCAATATCTCAATAACGGTGTCGAATGCACCTTTTTCCAGCATTACGGCTCCCAAAACAGCTTCTTCCAATTCTTTAGCCTGTGGTGGTATCTTGCCATACACCAAGGATGACACATCAATGGACGGTTTTCTGCGCACATTGCGGTCCTTCTTAAGATTGAGATCCATTTATGGTTAGTGTATTAAAAAAAGTTAATAAAAGGTTACTGTCAATGGGCCTTTCCAGTTGTTTTTACAATCGATTTATGCATTTTTCCCGCATTCATCAGGGGTATAGCTACTTTAAGAAATTGTAAACTTTTTCAAGCCGTACAAACTAAGGTAAAGGCATTTTTCCGATTAATACCCTCTCTTTAGTTATTATATTTATTAAGCTCCATACACAGGTTATACACATACAAAATGTCAGTTATCCACTGACAGGTATATGGTTATCCACTAAAACACCAGAAATTCCCATGCAAAGGTCCGATTATTCACACACATTGTGTAAAAAGATTTTCCACATGCAACGCAGATGCTTTGCCATGGCCGGATTGGAGTTAAAAACCCCGGCCAGAAACAGCCGGAACCCAATCCGCTGGCCCTTTACCATTCTGCTATTTCCCCTGCTCCCTGCACCCTCGCCGCTTTTTGCTTTCTGACGTCCGCTTTTTCCGCTATTGTTGTTAACTTTACGCCACTTATATAAACCGAGCAGATAAATGACGATTTCATACAACTGGCTATGTGATTATTTACCGGTGAAGCCTACACCGGAGGAACTATCTACCATTTTAACCAGAATAGGCCTGGAGGTAGAAAGCCTGGAGAAATTTGAAGCAGTAAAGGGAAGTCTGGCTGGATTAGTGATCGGAGAAGTACTGACGGCTGAAAAGCACCCCAATGCGGATAAACTGAGACTCACCACCGTGAACACCGGCAACGGTGAGCCCCTGCACATCGTTTGCGGCGCTCCAAACGTAGCCGTAGGACAAAAAGTAGTGGTAGCTCCCATCGGTACCACCATCTACCCGCTGGACGGCGAACCGCTGACCATGAAGAAAGCAAAGATCCGTGGCGAAGAAAGCCAGGGCATGATCTGCGCAGAAGATGAAATCGGGCTGGGCAACAGTCACGACGGCATCATGGTACTCGACGCCTCCCTGCAACCCGGTACCCCTGCCAGCGAAGTATTTAAACCCGCACAGGACTACATCTTCGAAATAGGACTTACCCCTAACCGCATGGATGCCATGAGCCATATCGGCGTGGCGAAAGACGTTTGCGCATTTCTCAACAACATAGAACAAACCCATAAATACCAGGTACAACTGCCGGAAATCAAGGCCCTGCCCAAAGCAGACGCTCCTTTATCCATCAGCGTTACCATCGAAAATACAGATGCCTGCCCCCGGTACAGCGGTATTTCCATTACCGGCGTCCAGGTAGCGCCGTCCCCAGAGTGGCTGAAAGCCAGGCTCACCGCCATCGGCGTACGCCCTATCAACAATATCGTGGATATCACCAACTTCATCCTGCATGAAACCGGGCAGCCCCTGCACGCTTTCGACGCAGCAGCGGTGAAAGACAATGCAGTGGTAGTGAAAAACCTCCCTGCCGGTACGCCTTTCGTGACCCTGGATGATAAAGAACGTAAACTTGATGCCGCTGATCTCATGATCTGCAACGGCGCAGGCGAAGGCATGTGTATAGCAGGTGTATTCGGTGGCGCCCATTCCGGCGTATCCGACAATACCCACAACATTTTCCTGGAAAGCGCCTTTTTCAGCGCCGGTGGTATCCGTACCACTTCTTTCCGCCATGGTTTACGCACTGATGCTGCCACCCGCTTTGAAAAAGGTGTGGATATCTCCAACGTGGTATTCGCCCTGCAACGCGCTGCCAGTCTCATCTGTGAACTGAGCGGCGGTAAAGCAGCATCTGATATCATCGATGTATACCCTTCCGTAAAAGTAAAAACACAGGTAGAAACCACTTATAACTACATCCGTAAGCTCAGCGGCGGTAACTACCCGGATGATAAAATCAAAAACATCCTGCGCAGCCTGGGCTTCGAGCTTTTGGCTGAAACTGCCGAAGGATTCCGCGTATCCGTGCCGTTCAGCAAACCGGATATCAGCCTGCCGGCCGACCTGGTGGAAGAAGTAATGCGCATCGACGGGCTCGATAACATTGAAATACCTTCCAAAATAACCATCTCCCCGGCGCTGTCTGCCCAACCGGATGCAGAAAGCGTAAAGGAAAAAGTGGCCGACTACCTGGCTGCCAATGGCTTCAATGAAATATTTACCAATTCCATCACCAACAGCAAGTACTACACACCGGAAGTGCTGGAAACGGCGGTAAAAATGATGAACAGCCTCACCGTAGAACTGGATATCATGCGCCCATCCATGCTGGAAACCGGCCTTGAAAGCGTAGCCCACAACCTGAACCGCAAAAACGAAGACCTCCTGTTCTTTGAATTCGGTAAAACTTACCAGGTACTGGAAAAAGGCTATGGCGAAAATAATCACCTGGTATTATACCTGACCGGTAAGCAAACAGCGGAAACCTGGCTGCATAAATCCAGCCCGGTCGACTTTTACTTCCTGAAAGGTTTTGTGATCAATATCCTTAAACAACTGGGTTACAAACAGTTTGTCTGGGCAGAAAACACAGAAGCGGGCTTACAGCCTGCCTGGGATATCAAGGTGAAGAACCAGGTGGTAGTAACGCTGGGAGGCGTGCCTGCAGCCAAGCTGAAGCAGTTCGATATCAAACAGGCCGTATGGTTCGCTACCTTCAACTGGGATAAAATACTGGGACTCTTGCAAAAAAGTGATAACTTTTACAAGGAAATTCCGAAATTCCAGGCAGTTCGCAGGGATCTGGCACTCGTACTGGACAAGTCAGTGAAGTTTGCTGCCGTGGAAGCGGCTACCCGCAGCGTAAAATCCAGCCTGTTACAACAGGTAAACCTGTTTGATGTGTTCGAGAGCGAAAAATTGGGAGCGAATAAGAAGTCTTACGCCGTAAGCTTCACCTTCCTGGATCCTCAGAAAACATTGACAGACAAGGAAATTGACAGTGTAATGGACAAACTTATCAAAACGTTTGAAACGCAGTTACAGGCGGAGATAAGAAAATAGTATATTAAATGGTTCTGGAGCAATACATTCAACGCGTAGAAGAGAAACTGCACCTGCTGGTAAAAAAGCTCCAGCAGGTACAGGCGGAGAATGTATTGCTGAAAGAAGAAGTAACCATACAGCAACAGGCGCTGCAACAGCAGCAGCAGGCGGTACAGGGACTGGAGGAAAGGCTGCAACTCATGAAAATTGCATCCACCGCCCAGGGAGGTACCACCATAGCAGCAGAAGACGACGCGTTCAGAAAGGAGATCCGTGGCAAAATCAATGATTACATCAAAGAAATTGACCGCTGCATCGCATTACTGAACAGCTGATCTAAAATCATACATCATGGAACAACTCATTCCCGTTAATATCATCGTAGCCGACCGCTCTTACCGGATCAAGATCAAACCGGAAGAAGAAGCGGAGGTACGCCGTATTATGAAGGAAGTGAATGAGAAGATCGTCGATTTTAAGACCTCCTATGCAGGAAAAGACCTGCAGGACTATATTGCTATGGCCCTTATCATGTACGCCACACACCCTGTAACCAGCGGCGGCAAAGCACAGGCGAGCACTGCGCCTTTCTTGCAGGAAAAGCTGGAAAAGCTGGAAGAAATTATCAACCAGGCACTGGGTTAACCACGTTACCCGTTGCTTAACAATGAATTAGCTAATTGGCTAATTATCACGTATCAAAGACGCTTTAACTGCTATTTTTTTGTATTTTCGCGGGTCAGTTCTCGCCCCTGTCGTGTTTTAGCAGCGATCTGGGTATGAGAATACTACATAAATCAAGTATAAATAATTCATATGGATGTTACACTAACAATAGCTGCCGTATTAGCATTAATCATAGGAATTGTGCTGGGAAAGGTGATTTTTGCCAAAAATACGCAGCATAAAATAGACGAAGCTGAACTACAGGCTAAGAAGATCATTGCAGATGCACAAATCAGTGCAGAAACCCTGAAAAAAGACAGGCTCCTGGAAGCCAAAGAAAAATACCTGCAGCTGAAGAGCGAATATGAGAAAGAGGTATTGCAACGTAACCAGAAACTGGGAGAATCAGAAAACCGGATCAAACAGAAAGAGCAGGGTGTAAATCAGAAGAACGAGCAACTCCAGAAACAGTTAAACGAAAACGAAGCCATTAAAGATGGCCTGAACCGTCAGATGGAACTCGTCACCATCAAACGTACTGAACTGGAAAAACACCAGGAAGAGCATATCCGCCGCCTTGAAAAAGTAGCCGGCTTAACCGCAGAAGAAGCGAAACACCAACTGGTAGAAAGTCTGAAAGAAGAAGCCCGCTCACAGGCCCTCTCTCATATCCAGGAAATCATTGAAGACGCTAAATTAAAAGCGAACAAGGAAGCCAAGAAAATCATTATACAATCCATCCAGCGTACTGCTGCAGAGCAAACCATTGAAAATACCATCACGGTGTTTACCCTGGAAAGCGATGAAATCAAAGGTCAGATCATTGGACGTGAAGGCCGTAACATCCGTGCTATTGAAGCCGCTACCGGTGTGGATCTGATTGTAGACGATACCCCGGAAGCAATTGTACTGTCTTCCTTCGATCCGTTGCGTCGTGAAATTGCGCGTTTATCGCTGCAACGACTGGTACAGGACGGACGTATCCACCCTGCCCGTATTGAAGAAGTGGTAGAAAAGACAAAGAAACAACTGGAAGAACAGGTAATGGACATCGGTGAGAGAACCGTGATAGAACTGGGTATCCATGGCCTGCATAAAGAACTTGTCCGTCTCGTAGGTAAAATGCGTTTCCGCTCTTCCTACGGTCAGAACCTGCTCATGCACTCTAAAGAAACCGCTAACCTTTGCGCGGTAATGGCGGCTGAACTGGGACTGAACCCTAAACTTGCCAAACGTGCCGGCTTACTGCACGATATCGGTAAAGTACCTGATGAAGAAACTGAACTGAGCCACGCCTTACTCGGCGCCAAGCTCGCGGAGAAATATGGTGAACACGCCGCAGTAGTAAATGCGATCGGCGCCCACCACGATGAAATGGAAATGCAATATGTGATTTCCCCGATCGTACAGGCCTGTGATGCCATCAGCGGCGCCCGTCCTGGCGCCCGCCGTGAAATCATGCAAAGCTACCTGCAACGTATCAAGGACCTGGAAAACCTGGCCCTGGCACATGATGGTGTGGAAAAAGCCTACGCTATCCAGGCCGGTAGAGAATTACGTATTATTGTAGAAAGTGATAAAGTATCTGATGGAGATGCAGACCGTTTATCTTTCGAAATTGCCAATAAGATACAGACAGAAATGCAGTATCCTGGCCAGATTAAAGTAACCGTAATCCGTGAAAAAAGAGCAGTGAACATTGCAAGATAGTTTTCTGATGTAAAAATTTACGAATTACACATTATATTAGGGTCCTCCGTTGATAACGGGGGACTTTTTTTATCCATCAGAATTGTCATTCATTCATTTGAAAAATCACTAAATATTAGCAGTGTTATGAAAAAAACCTTATTCAATTGCTTGCTGGGCACCGCCCTGTTAATGGGAACCGGCGCATATGCGCAGAAAGCACAGTCTTTATTCAACGGCAAAAACCTCGACGGCTGGAAAATACATGGTACCGAAAAGTGGTATGTAGATAAAGGAGAGCTGATCTGTGAAAGCGGTCCGGATAAAGAATACGGCTACCTGGCTACCGATGGTCAGTACAAAGATTTTGAACTTACCGTACAATTCAAACAGGAAGCCGATGGTAACAGTGGCGTATTCTTCCACTCTTCCCTGGATGGTACCAAAATCAGTGGCTGGCAGGCAGAAGTAGCGCCGCCCAATATGCACACCGGCGGTATCTATGAGTCTTACGGCCGTGGATGGCTGATCCAACCGGATAAAGAAAAAGAAAAATACCTGAAGATGGGAGAATGGAACACCATGAAAGTACGGGTACAGGGCGACAATGTTACCACCTGGCTGAATGGTCATGAAATGATTACCCTGAAAGACGATAAAATCGGTGCTGCCAATGGCCAGATAGCCCTGCAGATCCACTCCGGTGGTGGTATCAAGGTAAGATGGAAAAACATCAAGCTGGTACCTTTAAAATCGTAAATAACCGCATCGAATGCACTTTACGGATAAAGTGATCCTTATTACAGGCGCCAGCTCGGGTATAGGCCATGAGCTGGCGCTTTTGCTGGCAAAAGAAAAAGCCAGGCTCATACTCGCTGCCAGGAACCAGGCCGCCCTGGAAGCCGTGCGCAACGAATGCCGGCTGTATACACCGCACTGTGAAATACTCCTGATGGACGTTACCGACGAAAACCAGGTGCAGCAAGGTGCGCAACACGCCATCAGCTTCTTCGGAAAAATAGATATACTGGTAAATAACGCCGGCGTTACCCAGCGGTCCAAACTGATAGACACCTCCGTTGCAGCTGTACGCCAGCTGATGGAAGTGAATTTCTTTGGCGCTGTTATGCTTACCCAGGCCCTGCTACCTCATTTCAAACAACAGGGCGGCGGACAGATCATCGTGATCAGCAGCATGGCCGGATTAATGGGTTACCCCTGGCGCTCCGGTTACAATGCTTCCAAACACGCGTTGCAGGGATATTTTGAAACACTGCAAACGGAGCAACCCATTCCCCGCTTATATACCACCCTCATTTGCCCGGGCCGTATCCATACGCCCATCACTTACTCGGCCATCACTGCCGACGGCTCTCCTTATGGTAAAATGGACCCGCACCAGGAAAAAGGACTGTCAGTAGCATTCTGCGCCCGCCGCATCCTCACTGCCATGCGTAAACGAAAAAAAGTAGTGCTCATCGCAAGGGAAGAAAAGATCCTGCTGTGGTTCAAAAGATATTTTCCACCCCTGTTTTATGTGATTGCGCGCAAAGGGAATTAATTTGCAGCAAATTTTAAGCGCATATGGACCTGTTACTGCAACAAATAGCTGCGGCTACCACTTATCTGCAATCTTTTTCCTTTGAAACCCCACGCGTGGGTGTAGTACTGGGTACCGGTCTCGGAGAACTGGTCAATCATATTAAAATAGCCCATTCCATTCCTTACCAGCAGATTCCTCATTTCCCGGAATCTACCGTAGAATCACATAAAGGACACCTGATCCTCGGACATATCAACGATACACCGGTAGTAGCTATGCAGGGCCGCTTTCATTACTATGAAGGCTATACGATGCAGCAGATCACTTTCCCGGTGCGCGTCATGAAAGCGCTGGGCATTCAACAGCTGCTGCTGAGCAATGCCGCCGGCGGTATGAACCCCGATTTTAAAAAGGGCGACCTGATTTTACTGGATGATCATATCAATATGCAGCCGGAAAACCCGTTACGCGGGCTCAATTCACCGGCTTATGGTCCCCGTTTCCCGGATATGAGCTGCCCGTATGATACGGTGCTGGGAGAAAAATTACAGCAAACAGCCACCGCTATGGGCCATCCGCTGAAAAAAGGTATTTATGTATCTGTAATGGGGCCTAACCTGGAAACCCGGGCGGAATACCGTTTTCTGCGCATGATAGGTGCCGACCTGGTAGGAATGAGCACTGTACCGGAAGTAATTGTGGCTAATCAGCTGCAACTCCCTTGCGCAGCGGTGTCTGTGGTAACCGATGAATGCGATCCCGATAATCTGCATCCGGTATCTATTGAAGAAATTATTGCCGTAGCGGGTAAGGCGGATAAACGCCTGAGCAGCCTTTTTGCTACCGTGGTGGCGGCTTTATAAGTAGTTATAAAACAAGAGCGGCTGCACCAGTCAGGTACAGCCGCTCTTTATATAAAGTATACTATTTCCAGAATCCTTCGTCGTCATCATCGTCTTCGGCTTCTTTGTCATCTTTCTTGTCTTCATCTTCATTTTCCTCTTCTTCTTCTGTTTCTTCTTCCTCTTCTTCTTGGTCATCATTGCCTCCCACTGATAACAGCTTTTCACCCATGATGTCGTCTTCTACGATGCCGTCAGCATCTTCGTCATCTTCATCCTCGTCGTCCTCCTCCTCATCATCATCTTCTTCCTCGTCTTCTTCATCTGCGGCTTCTTCTATAGCGACTTCGTTGTTTTCTTTTCCGGAGATGCTGTCCTCGATAATATCATCCGGATCTTCGTCTTTTTCGTCTTCCTGCGCTGCTGTGGGAGTAGTTCCGTAAGCGGTATCTTCTCCTACTTCGTCTTCGTCGTCTTCCCGGTTATTGAATTCTTCGTTTACTTCTTCGATGATATCATCAAAGCGAACGATTTCGTCATCCGGTTCTACTTCTTCATCTTCGGAAGCTGGTGGCTCCTCTTCGGATGGCTGGGCAGTGGTGAGATCATCCAGTTTATGGTCGGGGTCCAGCAGTTCGCCATCTTCCGATACCATCAGAGAGTGGGCGGTTTCAGCGGTATGGGTGCTATGTTCGCCGCGACCCAGGGTAGCAGTATCGTCGTTGATGAGGGTAGGTTGTATGATTTCTTCATCAAACAATTCCTTCAGCTTTGGCAGATCGGCCATAGAGGCCAGCCCGAAATAGTCCATAAAGGAGCGGGAAACGGCATACAGCAATGGCTTACCGGGTTGATCTTCGCTACGGCCGGTGATCACGATCAGTTCTTTTTCCAGTAATTTCTGAATAGAGTAATCGGTACTCACCCCACGGATGTATTCAATTTCCCCTTTGGAAATAGGCTGCCGGTAGGCAATGATAGCCAGTGTTTCCAGGGCGGCGGTAGATAATCTTTTCAGGAATTTATCGCCATTGAGCTGGGCAACGGTCTGGTAATATTCTTTTTTGGTGAGGAACTGATAGCCCCCGCCGCTGCTGCGGACTTCAAAAGCATAAAACTCAGAGCTGTATTTCTCCCTGATAGCTTCCATGGCGGCTTCCACCTGGTCCAGGTTGGTACGGTCTTCCAGGAAGGCCAATGCGTTATTAAGCAGATCCACTATTTCCAGCAAAGGCAACGGCCTGTCGGCGGCAAATATTAATGCTTCCACGTGCGGGATGATCTGTGATATTTCCATACGTTAACAGGAGATGTGGATTTACAAAAAAGGTCAAAGACCGAAAATACAGTCTTTGACCCTAATCTGAAAATATTAATTCAGTTGTTGACTTAGTCTTAATAATGCCTTACAAAGCTTAGCCAGCCAATGCTGCTGCACCGCTCACGATTTCTGTCAGCTCGGTGGTGATGGCTGCCTGACGGGCACGGTTGTAAGAGATCTTCAGGGAACGGAGTATTTCGCTGGCGTTTTCTGTTGCCTTATCCATTGCGGTCATACGGGCGCCATGCTCAGAAGCATGAGAATCCAGTACTGCTTTGAAGAACTGTGTGTTCAGGATTTTAGGCATCAGTTCTGCGATCAGGGTATCTTTTTCCGGTTCGAAGATGAAGTCTGCTTTCAGACCACCTTTGTCGGAATTTTCTACCTTGGCAATCGGCAGGAATTGTTCTGCTACAAATACCTGGGTGGCTGCGTTTTTAAATTCGCTGTAAACGATTTCAACTGCATCATAGGTTCCATCGATAAATCCTTGCATAGCTACTGCGGCCGCCTCTTTCACGTGATCGAAATTGAGGTTGGCAAACAGCTGCCAGAACTTGTCATTTACTTTATAACCGTTCTGTACAAAGTGATCATATCCTTTTTTACCAATTGGTAAGATGTCTACCTTGCCCTGCTCAAACTGCTCATTATACTTCTCGCGGATAACGCGTTTAGCAGTTTTGATCAGGTTGGAGTTGAAGGCGCCGCACAAACCTCTGTCTGAAGTGATCACCACAACCAGTACTTTTTCAACCTCACGCTGTGCCGCCAGTGGTGTATCGATATTGCCTTCGCTGTTGGAAACAATATTCTGTAACATTTCCTGGAGCTTTACGGCATATGGACGCATCAGCATGATAGCATCCTGGGCACGCCTTAATTTAGCAGCACTCACCATTTTCATGGCTTTCGTGATCTGCTGACCAGATTGAATAGACTTGATTCGGTTACGAACTTCTTTAAGCTGTCCGGACATATATAAAAATCAATTACGAATTACGAATTATCAATTTGCCAACGCAGGGATAGCCTCCTGAATTTGGCTGCAAAGGTAAGCAATGGCAGTTTAATTTGAAAATCCGGGGAAAGATAATTTAAACTTTCTTTCCTTAACTCATAATCAATCATTTATACATATACAACAACTACAGGGTAATGCTGGTTCCCAGTACCTGCAGGAAGGCGGCGATCCATTGCGGATGGGCCGGCCATGCGGGTGCTGTTACCAGTTTGCCATCTACTACCGCCTCATGTACTGCTACCGCCATATAGGTGCCGCCTGAAGCCGTTACCTCCGGCGCTACTGCCGGGTAAGCGGTTAGTTTCTTTCCACGTACCACATCCGCAGCCGTGAGGATCTGGATACCATGACAAACAGCTGCCACCGGTTTATCTTCCAGGAAGAAGTGCTTTACCAGTTCCAGTACGTTTTTATTCAGCCGCAGATATTCCGGAGCCCGGCCGCCGGCTATTACCAGTGCATCATAGTCTGCACCGGCGATATCATTGAATGTTGCATTGAGCACAAAACCATGACCGGGCTTTTCGCTGTAAGTCTGGTCGCCTTCAAAATCATGGATGGCGGTCTTGATCTTTTCACCTGCTGCCTTATCCGGACAAACCGCATGTACTTCATGTCCGATCATTTGCAGCATCTGAAAAGGAACCATGGTTTCATAATCTTCTGCATAATCTCCTGTCAGTAACAATATCTTCTTCTGTGCCATAGGATTGAAATTTTTATGTTGCTAAATATAAGCAATCATGACTGCTAAAAAAAGCAACGGAGACCATATAGTATGGTCTCCGTTGCTTTTTTAACATATCCTGTTAGTAACCCGGGTTCTGCGGGAATGGATTTGAAGAACGGTCTATCTGATCTTGTGGAATAGGGCGCAGCATATGTGTAGCCTTGATATTAGCCCTTGCCTGCTCATTATGCAACTGTACCCTTTCTACCAGTTTTTTGGTACGGCTCAGGTCAAACCAGCGTAATTGTTCACCTACCAGTTCGCGGCCTCTTTCATCCAGCACATAGTCGATGGTCATATCCGCTGCTGTGGCTTTCATGGCTTCGCGGTTAGCCAGTGTTTCCGCAGGAGTAGCGCCAGTACGGGCTGCTCTCATACGTACCACATTGATGGCATCTGCTGCGCCTTGCTTGTCGCCGGTCATCATCAATGCCTCTGCCTTGATAAGATAAGTTTCTGCCAGGCGGAAAGCGATGAAAGGTCTTACACCGGAAGCCTGGTTATCCGGACGCAGTGCATCCGCAAACTTGTTCAGCGACGGATACAGCTTTTCGGTATACAGTCTTGGCGGCACCAGCAGGTACGGTTTAGCTGCAATCTGCGCATCTGTTACGTCGTAACCAGGCAGATATACAGCCGTATCTCCACTTTTCAGGTTGTCGATCGGCGCATTGGTAAACCAGGTGGTAGTATAGAATTTATCGTAACGCACGTCATGGATGCGGTCTTTATACAGGGTATCGATCAGGAATTTTGTAGGGCGGAAGCGTTTCCAGGGCGTACCGTTGGGCAAATCGCGTTTCATGCCTTTGAGTACATCATACTGCATCAGGAAGAAACGGCAGGCGTTATTATCTGCATAACCATACAAAGGATCAGTGGTATACTGGGCGGCGAAAATAGTTTCTGCGTTGTTCTCGTTGCCTTGTGCCCATATTTTTCCAGGATCGTCGAGCAACTGGAAACTGTAATTTTTGATCACCATATCCGCATATTTGGCAGCATCTGCATAATCCGTAGGCTTGGCCTGCGGAGAAGAGGCACGGGTTAGGAATACCCTTGCCAGCAGGTGTTCTGCAGCTGGTTTGGTAGCACGGCCCCACTCAGACTGTGTATTAGGCAGGTCTTTTTCAGCCGCCTGCAGATCCGCAATCACCGCATCATAAATAGCGGATACGGAATCCCGGTGTGCTTCAGTGACGATTGCGGTGTTTTCGTTCAGGCGTAAAGGTATGGCGCCAAACATTTCCATCAGGATAAAATGGTAATGTGCCCGGCAGAACTTCGCTTCTGCCACCCCTTTGATCCTGGTGGGCTCATCGAGGTCTGTAATTTTGGTGGCACGGTCTACCACTACGTTACAGGTATTGATGGTTTGATAAAAACTGTTCCATATTTCCCGGGTATGTGCATAGCGGGAATCCAGCTGGGAGGTATACTGACTGGTAAATTTGAAGTCGCCGTCAGAACCGTTGGTATAAATGTCTGTTCCTGTTTCGGTTAAAGTCATGCCGCGTTCCGTACTATAAAAAACACGCATGGATACGTAAGAACCGGTAACAGCGGTTTGAAAGCCCGCCTTGGTATTATAGAACTCATCTGTTACGTTGGTTACAACTTTCTCATCCAGCATTTTATTACAGGATGTTGCTGCAACAGCCAGCAGCAGTATGATGGGAATAGTATATTTCATAACGTTTTCTTTTAAAGATTTTTCAGGTCTTTCCATAATTAAAACTTCGCATTTATACCGAACTGCAGCATCCAGGTGGCGGGTGCATCAATACCGATCACGTTTACATCTTCAGGGTCTACACCTTTCCAGGTCTGGCGGTAAGGCGCGAGGATCAATGGTTGTTTCACCCCTACGTTTACGCGGAAGTCGGCCATGTGCATGTTTTTCACCCATGCATCCGGGAAGGCATACGCCAGGGAAATATTCCTGATTTTAAAGAAGGAGCCGTCGAAATAGCTGAGCGACTGGTAGTTGTTCGGTCTTTCCTGGTTCACGTTCGGACGTGGAAAATCGTTGGTAGGATTGGAAGGTGTGTTGTAATCAATATTCAGGTTGTTATAACGGCCGAAGAGGGTGTTATAGTTCTGATAGAAATCACTTTTGATCGTGCTACCCATGCGGGCGAAGGCTACGATGGACAGTTCCCATCCTTTGTAAGAGAAGCGCTGGGTGGTACCGGCCGACCATTTAGGTTGCGGCGAACCTAAGATCTGGCGGTCTTTCGCATCAATGGTGCTGTCACCGTTGATATCTTCGAGGCGGATCTCTCCCGGCTTGGCGTTGTATTTAGCGGCAATTTTCGCGTCTTCTACCTGCCAGATGCCTGTTTTTTTGTAGTCATAGTATACATAGGTAGGCTGACCTACAAACCAGCCGTTACCAACGTCTGCTGTTCTGCCATTACCGATAGACAGGATTTCGGAGCGGTTACGGAAGAAGTTAACATCCATTTTCCAGCTGAATCCTTTGGGATTGTCGATTACGGTACCGCTCAAACCAACTTCCCAGCCCCTGTTGCGGGAGCTACCGAGGTTTTCCAGTACCTGGTTAAAGCCGTTGCTGTATGGGAGCAGGTGAGGCATGAGCAGGTCGGTGGTTTTCTGGTTATACCATTCGATCACACCGGTGATACGGCCATTGAACAAACCGAAATCAACACCGATATCGGAGGAGGTAGTAGTTTCCCAGGTCAGGTTTGGATTACGCAGATCGCCTGGTACAAAACCCAGGGCGCCTTTATTGGAGAAGGAGTAAGGGATCCTGGTGAGCAGGCCTTGCGTAGCATATGGGTTGATACCTGTATTACCGATACGTCCGTAGCTGGCGCGGAGTTTCAGGTTATCCAGGATGCGGTTGTTTTTCGCCCAGGATTCGCTGGTGATGTTCCATGCAGCGGCAACAGACGGGAAATAGCCCCATTTCTTACCGGGTGCAAAACGGGAGGAACCATCTGCACGCAGGGTGAGGGTGAGGAGGTAGCGGTCGTCGAAGCCATAGTTGAGGCGGCCCATGTAAGAAAGGATTGTCCAGGAGCTGAGGCTGCTGGTTACACCGGTTACATTCAGCGCCTGGCCGAGGTTATAGTATTGTTGTGTTTCCACCGGGATACCTCTTACGTTGGTAGTAGAAAGGTCTACATTCTGGCGTTGTACGCTGTACAAGCCGGTAGCGCCGATGGTGTGTTTCTTAAATGTTTTATTGTAAGTCACTACGTTTTCCACGGTGTAGGCCAGCGTTTGGGCGTTACCTTTAGAAGCCGTTGCATCACCGCCACCGATCAGGAGGTTGGTATTGTTTTTACCCTGGAAGAGGCCATAGTTGTAGTTCTGAATATCTGGTCCTACGTTGAGGCGATATTTCAGACCATCTGTAATTTCCACTTCAGCAAATAAGCTGGCGAAAATGCGGAAACGTTTCATTAACTCTACCCTGTTATTGTTTACGTAGTCGAGTAATGGGTTGGGCTGTTGGCTATCTCCCGTAGGGAAGGTAATCAGGTTGCCTTTATCATCATATGGAGCGGCGATGGGCAGCATTTTCAGCGCATTGTCGATACCGTTATAGGTTTCGCCATTCCGGAGGCTATAGGCGCCTAACAGGGACGCCCCTACGCGCACTCTTTCCCCGATCTGCTGATCCAGGCCGATGTTAACGTTATAACGTTCGTAGCTCTGTAATTTCAGGACGCCCTGGTCTTTGAAGTAGCCAAAGCCCACGGTATACTTTGTTTTTTCGGAACCACCGGCTACGGTAATACCATGATTGGTCTGGTATCCGGGGGAGAGCATGAGATCCTGCCAGTTTACGTCTGTTCCTTTCTTGATATTGGCATATTCAACCGCGTTGAATATTTTCTTGTCGGATGCGTCCTGGTTGGCATCGTCGTATTTGCCACCGGTGCGGTTGGCTTCGCGGCGCATTTCAATGTATTTGGCCGCATTCATCATGTCTGTCTGGCCCAGCTGCTTTACATATCCGTAGGAGCCGCTATAGGAAACCACAGGTTTTCCGACCTTGCCGCGCTGGGTAGTAATCAGTACAACGCCGTTGGCGCCCCTGGATCCATAAATCGCTGTGGCTGAGGCATCTTTCAAAATATCCATCGATTGTATTACTCCAGTGCCGATATCGCTGAGGTTACCTCCGTAAGGGATCCCATCTACCACATAGAGGGGGTCGTTGCCGGCGGAGAGGGAGCGGCTGCCACGGATACGAACCTGTGGTTCATCGCCGGGTTTGCTGCTGTTGTTGATAACTTCCACACCGGGAGCGCGGCCCTGTAAAGCCTGCTGCGGGTTAGTTACCGGTACATCCTGGATGGCTTTGGTGCCTACGGACGAAATAGCGCCGGTTACATCTTTTTTCTTCTGGGCGCCATAACCGACTACCACAATTTCTTCCAGCTTTTTCCGGTCTTCTTCCAAAATTACGGAAACGATTGCACGACCTTTCACAGGTTCTTCATGACTGGTAAATCCAACATAGGTAAAAACAAGTACTGCGTTGGCGGCATCTTTCACCTGCAGTTTAAAATGTCCGTTGGCATCCGACTGGGTGCCTGTATTTTTTCCTTTGACAGAAATAGTTACGCCCACCAATGGTAGCTTCTGGGCGTCCCGTATATTACCTTCCACGGTAATGGGAGTATTTTGTGCCTGGGTGAGTTGGTAGAATAGCAGACATGCTATCATACAGATAAGACGTGAAAAAACCTTTTTCATAACGTAGTTTATAGTGATTGTAGATAAAGAGTATTTCCTCTGATTTTGGCTGTTGCTACAAGTTGCTTACTTGGGGAACAAAATAAGATATTTTTACATTCCTGCAATCGTTTGCAGAAATATTTTTATTCCAATTTCGGGCAAACCCGCTATTGATCAGATTATCATCTCTTTAAAAAATAAAAAATAGTGTCAATCTTTTGCAATCGGTTGTAAAAATCATTTTCATTGTTTATTTTGGACACCTTATTCCGTTTAAGTTATGAAAAAGACGATCCTTTTATGTGGCTCCCTGCTGTGCATGTATGGTAGCCTTTTCGCCCAGAAAGCCCAATGGCAGCAACTTTTCAACGGTAAAGATCTGAAAGGCTGGAAGCAACTGGGGGGTGAAGCAAAATATAATGTCCAGAATGGTGAGATAGTGGGCACCACCGTATTGAATACGCCGAACTCTTTCCTGGCAACGGACAAGGAGTATGGCGACTTTATCCTGGAGCTGGAATTCAAGCTGGGTAAAGAGTTTAACTCTGGTATCCAGTTCCGCAGCCAGAGCAGGGCGGATTACCAGAATGGCCGTGTATTCGGCTACCAGATGGAAATTGACCCGTCGGACCGTAAATGGAGCGGAGGGATTTATGAAGAAGGCCGCAGGGGCTGGCAATATCCGATGGAACTGAATCCTGCCGGACAAAATGCCTTTAAAAAAGACGGCTGGAACAAATACCGCATCGAGTGCCGGGGTAATGAAATGCGTACCTGGGTAAATGGTGTTCCTACCGCTCACCTGGTAGATACCGCACTGCCAAAGGGTTTCATCGCATTACAGGTACATGGCATCGGTAAAAATGCTGCCGACGATAATAAAAACATCTACTGGAAAAACGTCCGGATCATAGAGAATCCGGCAGCCTCCCAATATTCTGCCTACGATAATATCTACGTGGTGAATAATGTGGATAACACCATTTCCGGCCAGGAAAAGAAAAACGGCTTCACCCTGTTATGGGACGGAAAAACCAGCAAAGGCTGGAGGGGCGTATACAAAAAGACATTCCCTACTACTGGCTGGACCATGAAGGACGGTTTGCTGACTATCGGTCATTCCAACGGGGATGAAGAAGGCAGCGGCGGCGACATTGTTACCGAAAAACAATACTCCGCTTTTGAACTGGAGTTCACCTTCAAACTCACGCCAGGAGCGAATAGCGGGGTAAAATACTTTGTCAGCGAAACCTATGAAACAGGGGGTAAGTCGGCCATCGGACTGGAGTACCAGGTACTGGACGACGAAAAGCATCCGGATGCCAAATTAGGACGCGACGGAAACCGCACTCTGGCAAGTCTTTACGACCTCATGACAAGAAAACAGGAAAAACGTGCCATCAACCCTATTGGAGAATGGAACAAAGGTCGTATTATTGTGTATCCAAATAATCACGTAGAACACTGGTTAAATGGTTTCAAAGTGCTGGAATATGAGCGTGGATCCCAGGCTTTCAAGGATTTAGTGGCGATCAGCAAGTATAAAGACTGGAAAAATTTTGGTCTCTGGCCAGAAGGACACATTCTTTTACAAGATCATGGCAACGAAGTTTCGTTCAAAAGCATCCGAATAAAGACACTTAAATAATATTTTTTATCTTTTTTTTCATTGTTCACTGTTCTAAATAAGCATTCCGATTCTTCGGAATGCTTTTTTTCTTGGAGAAAACGGTAAATTAGGGTTCGTTCACAACCCTTCAATATGAAAATGTTACAACAAAAAGGCTACCTGCTCCTGCTGGGCACCCTGCTGGCAGGCGCTTGTCAACAGCAAAGCCATCATAGCAGCCCCCAGGCCACGGCCGATTCCCTGCATCACCTGGCAGCCCGTTACTACGACGAGAGCATGGCCCTGAACCCGCTACAGGCCACGCAGAACGGGGAAAACCAGTACAACGACCAGCTGCCCATAGACATCAGTGAAGCATACCGCGTAAAAGCAGACTCCTTCTATGCCAGCTACCAGCAGGCCATCAAAGGCATTGATACTGCTGTACTCTCGGGCAACGACCGCATCACCTACGATATGCTGGAAAGGGAATTCAGCATTAACCGGGAAGGACTTACTTTTCATGACCACCTGATGCCGGTGCAGCAATTTACCTGCCTGCCGCTCACCCTTACCCAGCTGGGCTCCGGCTCTTCTGCACAACCTTTTAAAACCGTCAGCGACTATCATAACTTCATGCGCCGTATGGAACGTTTTGCCATATGGACCGACACCGCCATCGCCAATATGCGCCGGGGCATGGCCACCGGCTATGTGCTGCCCAAAAGCCTGGTGGTAAAGGTAATTCCGCAGGTAACCGATCTTGCAAAGAAGGATACCGCCAACAATATATTCTACGGGCCACTGAAAATGATTCCCGATTCACTGGATGCGGCCACCAAAGCCACGCTGATCAAGGATTATACAAGCGCTATCGAAACATACATATTGCCTTCCTTTGCAAAGCTGCGTGACTTCATGCAACAGGAATACCTGCCCAAAGCCCGCAACACCAGCGGCATTGGCGATATTCCCGATGGCAAGGCCTATTATGCGTTTCTCATAAAAAGCTGGACCACCACCAATCTCTCCCCGGAAGAAATTTATGCCCTGGGAGAAAAAGAGGTAGCCCGCATCCGGGGAGAAATGGAAGCGGTAAAAAACAGTACCGGCTTCAAAGGCGATCTGCCGGCTTTCTTCGCCTCCGTTCGCAGCGATAAAAAACTGCGCATCTTTAAAACGCCGGCAGCGATCCTCGATTCTTTCAAAGCTATCGAGGACAAGATCATGCCCGGCGTTAAAAAAATGTACGGGCATCTTCCAAAAACAAAATTTGAGATCCGCCAGACGGAAGCCTATCGTGCGGCCTCCGCTTCTGCAGAATACATGCAGGGTAGCGCCGATGGCACCAGACCCGGGGTATTTTATGTACCCATCCTGGATGCCACCAGCTTTTCTTACACCGGTATGGAGTGCCTGTTTTTACATGAAGCCATTCCCGGTCACCATTTCCAGATTTCCCTGCAACAGGAAAATGACTCCCTTCCCAAATTCCGTCGTTTCTCCTGGATCGGCGCCTATGGCGAAGGATACGCCCTCTATTGCGAGAGCCTGGGTAAGGAACTGGGACTGTATACCAATCCGTATATGTACTTCGGCCGCTTAACGGATGAAATACACCGGGCCATCCGTCTGGTAGTGGATGTAGGCCTGCATACAAAAGGCTGGACCCGCGAACAGGCCATCAAATACATGATGGACAATGAACCCGTATCCACCCAGGAAGCTACGGCCGAAATTGAGCGCTACATGGCGATCCCCGGTCAGGCGCTATCTTATAAAATTGGCGAACTCAGGATCCGTGGCTTGCGGAACCAGTATACCCAGTCGTTAGGAAGCAAGTTCAGCTTGCCTTCTTTCCATGATGAGTTGCTGAAAGATGGTTGCGTACCATTATCAGTGCTGGAACAGAAGATGGCGCGCTGGGCGGCGACACAACATTAACCAATGGTGGTAACTTTCCTGCTGCGGAATGCAACAGCCGGAAAAGTACAATACAAAACGACTTGTAAGTATCTACCGCATATTGGGCAATTTATTCACTGGCTGACCCGGCTTCGGGTCGGCCTTTCTTTTGCATCAGATACCTTAAGTGAGGCTGGTATCTCTTTTTAAGCACTGCACCCGGTGGATTAAATTTCGATTAAGAAAAAAAAGCATAGTGCCTTCAAATACTTACTGGCGGTGGTATTCACCGGTGCAGCACTTTCTTAAAAATCTTTTTAACATTCATGATTGCATTTTATTTCCTATTTTTATAGAGCAGTTTCATTCACTATTTACAGCTTAGATTTACGTTAACCACACATACTTCATATTTTAATATGTTAGTCTGTGCATGTAAATTATTGACACGAGTCGTCCTGAAAAAACGACCCTATATAATATTCTTTAAAACCTGCTGCTATGTTTGATCACACCCTTGATCTGTGCCGGTCACTTCCGGCTGTCATCACTGAAAAAAAGTGGGACAATGAATTACGCTTTTATGTAGGCGAAAAATTATTCTGCATGATTTCCCTGGAGCCGCCTCACCGGGTGTCATTTAAATGCAGTCAGCATCAGTTTCATCAATTGATTTCGAGGCCGGGAATTGTGCCGGCACCTCACCTGGCGCGGTATCACTGGGTACAGTTGAAACAGGAAGATATGCTGCCTTCAACGGAGTTGGACAACTTTCTGCAGAATGCCTATGAAATCATTGTCAGCTCCCTGCCCCCATTTGAGCAGGAAGCCATCCATAAGATGAAAGCACACGCCTGATTATTTCCAGATCGTAAAGAAGATATCGTATACACCGAATACGATAAGGGTCAGTGCAAATAATTTTTCCAGGGTGGGTGTTTTCATTTTTACCGCCGTTTTAGCCCCGAGGTAAGAAGCCGGAAACGCCGTGAGTGAGAGCAGAAGTGCAATATTCCAGTCTATATGTCCCAGCCACCAATGTGTTAACGCACCGGGTATCGATAAGATAGCCGATAACACTACCGCACAGGCCAGTGCCTGTTTAATGGGCATTTTTAATTTCTTGATAAAAAAGGAGCTGAACAATATTCCTCCCGCGTTGGCCAGTAACCCGGATAAAAAGCCAATAAACAAAGCGGCTGCCATCAGTTTGCCTGCAGGCACGTCTTCCCCGTTTACTTTCACTTCCCCTGCCGGTTTGGCCTTCAGGAAAGAAATCATCAGGTTTACACCGGTAGCCATGATGAACAATGCCGTCATGATCATCAGTGATTTTCCGGGCAGATAGCTGCTGAGCCAGGATCCCAGGATGGTAGCAGGCACACCAAAGGCTGCTCCCAGCAGGATCACCCGTTTATTAAACAGTTTTTCCTTGCTGTATACTGCCGTGGCAGATAAAGTGCTGGTAATAGACGCCGGTAAAGGTGATGCCAGTGCAAAAAACGGATTTACGCCAGCAAAGATCTGCAGGGCGGGGGTGCTGATAGCACTGCCTCCTTTTCCTAATAAACCGGACAAATAGCCTACTACTAAGCCTATCAGCAATACTGACAGGTATTCAGATTGTTGTAAAAATTCCATTCAATTCATCCCTCCGGGGAACGCGCAACTTCGTGGTTGGTGTGGTTGGTTATAAAAAATTACAGGAAGGCCAAAAGTAGGGGATCATTATTAATAATGGTGATAACAAAAAGTTATGGGGGATAACAACTTATTATATTTATTGTTAGCCTATAAACCCAATAGGAGAAAGGGTTTATAGCGATGTAAAGATAAGAATTCCGGGTAAAATTGCAAACATTTTTCTTGTGCTTTTTACCCGGAATCCGGACATTATTTTAAGCTTTGGGCGCCCAGCCTTTTTCATATTCCCGCTCCCACATCTTCATGGCTTCCTTGTCGTTCAGGATGTGGCCATTGGATGGATCGGTATGTAAAATACGGCCGGTGCGCTGGGCAATATTACCCAACAGGCACAGGAGTGTACTGCGGTAACCGATGTTGATTTCTGAATTGAGGGTAGCCTTGCCACGGATGCTTTCCAGGAAGTTGTTGATATGTACTGCGTCATAAAATTCGCCGGCAGGACTAACGGTGTTGGTTACACTCTGATTAGGATTGGATGCCTGTTTCACTTCCTTAATCACCTTGCCTTTCGTATCGATCAGCTTGTAGCTGTCGCCGCCGGAGTTATACAGACTGCCGTTTTCGCCAAACAGGGCAAAACCACGACCACTGTTTTCCAGTTCAAACGGACTACAGCTGCGACCTTCCCAGGCAATGGCTTTATTGCCTTCAAATTCAAAGTTGAGTGTTTGTGTATCAGGAGTTTCCCAGTCATCTTTCGGATAGGCATAACGGCCACCCGCCGAAGTTACTTTGGTAGGGAATTCCACATCCATGAACCAGCGTAAGCAATCCAGTTCATGGGTGGCATTGTTACAGGTTTCAGAGGTACCCCAGTTCCAGCGCCAATGCCAGTTGTAGTGCACAATATTATCCAGGTAATCGCGGCGCGGAGCTGGGCCCTGCCAGAGATCCCAATCCAGCGTGGAAGGTACCGGAATTTTTTTGCCGGTACCAATCGGCGCCCGGTTATTCACATACCATCCCCGGCCATAATACACTTTGCCCAATACCTGCTGCTCTTTTACTTCTTTTACGGCTTGTTGCAGGTTGGGCCAGGAACGGCGCTGATTACCCATCTGAACAAGGCGGTTGTATTTTTTGGCAGCTGCTACCAGGATTTCTCCCTCCCGTGGATTATGTGCGCAAGGCTTTTCCACATATACATGCTTACCGGCGGCAGTCGCCATAATGGCTGCAGGCGCATGCCAATGGTCAGGTGCAGCAACCAGCAACGCATCAAAATCTTTCCGTTCCAGCAGTTTGCGGATATCTTTTATTACTTCCGGCTTGCGATCCTGGGCGCCTGCAATGGCTTTAAGGCCTTTGGCGATGGCGCCGTCTTCCACATCACATACGTAGCCTATTTCTGCTCCTGGCAGTTTAGCGGCGCACTGGGCCAGCCAGTTGCCCCGGGAATTAACCCCCATCACACCCAGCACCAACTTGTTGCTCGGGGCATTTTTCCCGAATACAGGGAAATTAAGGATCGTTAACCCTGCTCCTAAACCGGCCATGCTACCGGTTTTAAGAAAATCTCTTCTTTTCATAACGGTTTTTATTATTACGCGTTTTATATGAGTGATGGCAAAAAACAATCGGTTGCATGAATGTAGAAAAATAAATCTGGGATGTTTAGTTTTTTTGATGAGAGGTGGGGAAGCGATTTACAAATGCACCAGGGACTGCTATGAAGCGATGCGGATGAGGAAGGATGCACGGAGCGACGATAGGGGATGCGAATGAGGAGAGATAGCGCCGGGTGCGACGCAAATAAGCAACCGTGAAGAACACTGCGGGCGAACAATAAAGGTGACGTGTATGAGGAGAGATGGCGCGGGCTGCGACGCGGATAAGCAACTATGAAGCAACAACACTATCCATGAAGCGCAATCAGAATAGACCCCGAAGCACCAAAAATTCTAAAAAGTAACCCCGGCCACTACACGCCCTGGTGAAAAAGATACCTGTACATTTTCAAACCGCTGATACAATCCTTTTCCATGACGGTGATGTATCGTAAGATTCACAGCGTCGTATAGCAGCAGGAAACCACCCTGCAGGATAATGGAAGAACCGTATCCTTTCCAGCGGTCCTGTTCCTTACCCGATTGGTTTTTACCATATTCGCGGGCATATAAACCGCCGAGGATATAAGCTACGTCGAGCGCGCCGTTCACGAGATATATCTTTTCAATTTTGTTTTGCTCTTTGATGCTGCCGGACATATTCCAGGAGGTGCCATTGAGTTTGCGGCTACCGAAATAACCGGCAGTAGCGATCCCCAGGTTTACCACATTCCAGATGGCATTCATCTGGTGGAAGTATTTTGCTTCACCACTGGTTTGCCCCATCGCCACCAGGCCTGTCGCTATATTAGCTACTGCCCAGCCTCCCAGCACGATCATGGCGGTTTGGGTGGTGTGCATCCGTTGCTGGTTGAAGGTTTGAAGATTGAATGTGTCGCTGCCCGGCGTTGGCGGAAGCATCCTGATACCGGAAGATGCCGGGGTGGGAATTGTTTTTAGCGATGCGGCGGCCGTAGGCAGCTGTTGCTGGCTGCCAACCTGCGTAGTTACCGGCAGCTGTTCCACGGAAGTTAAAGCGCCAGGGTACGCCCCCGTTGCCGGCAACAGCTGCCCGAAACCGGCGTTATCCTGCGCAGGCAACCGCACCGCCACCAGCAGTGTGATGATCAGTGCGCCACAAAATTTATACATAAGGAGATTTATTTTCCTGTTAACTGGTTCCATATCACCCCATATACGTCAGTTGCCTGCAACTGGGTTTTGGTGATAGGCTCCGGACTGATCACTACCGGGTGAAATGCCGGGTTTTCTTCCAGCCGGCCGTGAGAACCTTTGATTAGTGTTGCATCCAGGGGGATCACATTCATCAGGTACCGGAAACCAAGTTTCTTTTTCAGGAGTTTGCCAGCGGCTTTCAGTTTGATGAAAGGATCGGCAGGATTCATAAACATCTCTACCGGATCATATCCCGGTTTACGGAAGATGTCCACAATCCGGGCAAAATCAGGCGCTTTGGCGTCGTCGAGCCAGTAGTAGTAGGTAAACCAGCTATCAGCATCCGCTACGGCTATCAGATCACCGCTACGGCCGTGATGCAGGTTATTTTCCCGCTTACCTTCCCGGTCGAGTACCTGATCTACACCGGGCACACTTTCCAGGAGGGCGCGTACTTTTTTGTAACAGGAAGGATCGTTGATATAGATGTGCGCTATCTGGTGATCTGCAACGGCAAAGGCTTTGGAAGCCCCCGCATCCAGCAGTTCCAGCCCGTTTTCCACACGGAGGGTCAGTAACCCTGCTTCTCTTAACAGGCGGTTGAGATGAATCGGGTTATTCACATTCGTGATCCCATACTCAGACAATATGATCGGATCACAGTTCTTTTGCTGGTAGTAAGTCACCAGTTGTTTCACCACACCATCAATTTCGCTCAGCTCTTTGGCATTCTTTACCGGGTCCTGTCCGAATTTCTGCAGGCAGTAATCCAGGTGAGGCAGGTAAATAAACGTAAGGGTAGGGTCGTATAATTTATCGGTAAGGATAGACGCGTCGGCTATCCATTGAGATGATTTGATGCTGGCAGTAGGCCCCCAATAATTAAAGAGCGGAAACTTACCCAGTTGCTCCGTCAGGTAGTCCCGGAGGGAAGACGGAGAAGTATAGCAGTCCGGCACTTTACGGCCGTCGGAAAGATAGTTCGGACGGGGAGTCAGGGAGTAATCTACGTTGGCGTACATATTATACCACCAACACATCTGCGAGCAGGTAAAAGAAGGATCCAGTTTCCGGGCACGGTCCCATATTTTGGGGGCATCCACCAAACGGTTGGATTGCTTCCAGAATTTGATTTCCGCATCTGTTCTGTCGTACCAGCCATTGCCTACAACACCATGCTCACTGGGCCATTCGCCGGTAAGATAGGTACTCTGTACCGAAGTGGTCAACGCCGGTAACATAGGCGTTACCGTAGCCAGGTGCCGCTGTGCGGTGTAAGCCTTTATAAAAGGCAGGTGCTCCAGCAAAGAAGAGGAGAGCCCTACTACATCAATTACTACTGTCTTTCTCATAGATTCTATCGCCGTTACTATTTCCGGCATAAAGCTATAATACCGGGTGGACAATTCCAAGACGGCTTTTGGTAGCTGGTCTTTCGCTATTTGTGTTTATGGTGTATATCCCCATCCGCTAAAGACCAACTCCTCAAAAGCTTACAACTGTTCCTTTATCCAATTCAGTTCACGGGAAACGGATAAGGACATTTCCTGCTTCAGGGCAGGTGGTAATACGTCCCAGGTGTATGTTTCCGCTTCCATATGTGCTGTAAAAGGCGCTTGCCGCTGTAAGGCAAGCACTTGTTTAATATCTTCCTGTGTAGATTGTAATACCCCAAATTTATCCAAAAAAACGGGCACATGGAAATGTGAGCGCCATTCGTTGACAGCTGCATTTTCCTCATCTGCCAATGCTTCCGGCAAATCCGGATAATGGATAAAAGTACCGTCGTTCTTTTTGGCGATCACCTGGTGCAGGTATACCGGTTCATTGAACTTACGGAAGGCGTCTGTTACCTCGCGGCGTGTGGAAAGATCTGCCGGCATATCGGCTTTCAACGCGGCGCTGATCTGCAGTTTGCCGATCTTCAGCCCGTGATGCTGCATACGTTCAATAACACGCTGCGGCGCTTCGTATACCAGTGCAAAGTGACAAACATCGTAGCACAACTGAATATGCGATTTGATGATATCAGCAGCTTCCTGGTCGTCGGCAATGTTAAATTTATCTTTTATAAACGGAATACCTGCGGGTAATAAGTTATCGAAATACCAGCTGATATATTCACTGGTATTTTCCATCATTCCATCCGGTTCCGGTTCTATATCGAGGTGCATCAACGGACCGCCGCTGCGATGGGTGCGTACCAGTTGTTCCAGTACCTGCAACATATTCAGCGTAGCGGTTTCCGTATAGGCGTTTTTATCTGCTTCACAACGGTTGCACCAATGTTTGTATCCGAGCGGATTGGTGGAAATACCGCCTTCCATACCTTCCGGCAGTAAGGCCGCCAGTATCCTGAATAAACGGATAGAATATGCTACACGGTCGGCGCTGGTCCAGTCGGGTGCATGTACCTGGTCTTTTACCACTACGTTATGGAATCCACCATAAGGGAAACCATTCATGGTAAATACATAGCAATCTTCTGCTTTCAGCCATTGCTGAAATGCTTTCAGGTTTTCTTCCTTACTCAGTTCCAGGCTGGCAGTATTCGCGAGCCGGAGCCCGATGCCAAAAGGCTGATCCGGTGATACCTGTTGCTTAATGGCAGGTATAAACTTTTTGAGCTGTGCAAAATGATCGTTCCAGTTTTCGCCGGAATGAATATTTGTACAGTACGTAAGATGTCCTACAGCTGTTTTCATTACTGATTATTTTTGCAGATCTCTACCGCTTTGTATAAAAGATCCAGGTCCATTTCGTGTACTTCTTCTCCTTTACCTACTTCGCGTAACAGCGAAATAGTTAATCTTCCGCCGAGATGTTCGCGGAATTCTTCCAGTCCTGCTACCACGGGAGAAGGTTGTCCGTTCTGCTTTTCCAGCAATGGATGCCATACCGGCAACTGCATATTTTTCAATACGGTGAGGATCCGCTGCATATCGGATTCAGATAGCCATCCTAACAGGTAGGAATATACGCTGTCTACTGCGATGCCGATAGACACCGCCTCTCCATGACGTAGTTCGAAGTTGGTGAGTTGTTCCAGTTTATGCGCGCTCCAGTGACCAAAATCGAGCGGACGGGAAGAGCCGCTTTCAAACGGATCTCCGGCGCCTCCGATGTGTTGCACATGTAATTCTGCACAACGGTAAATCAGGTAGTGCATAGCGGCCATATCACCTGCGGTGAGTGCCACCGAATCAGCTTCGATCCGGTTAAAGAAAGCAGCGTCTTTAATGAGGGCTACTTTCACTGCTTCCACCATCCCGGAGCGCCAGTCGCGCGAATCAAGGGTGGTCAGAAATACCGGGTCGTTGAACACGGCGGCCGGCGGCGCAAAGGAACCCAGGAAATTTTTCTTCCCCTTATAGTTTACGCCGTTTTTTACCCCTACACCGGAATCATTCTGTGAAAGCACGGTAGTAGGAATCCGGATGTGTTTTACCCCCCGGTGGGAAATAGCGGCTGCAAATCCTACCAGGTCCAGGAGAGATCCTCCGCCTACACCAATCACATAGGAATGGCGGTCGATACCATATTTATCAATGGCATCCACCAGGCTAAAAAGCAGGGGCAGATCGTTTTTCACACCCTCGCCTCCGGGAATGGTAATAATTTCAGGCGCCAGCTGAAAACCGCGCACCTGCTCAAAATAACGGCTGATCTGTTGGGTCAGTTGCGGGTGATGTGCCGCCACACCACCATCCAGAATAACTAATAATTTCTTAACGTATGCATCCTCTGCTTTTGATTCCAGGAAGGTAGCTAAACAGGTGTTGGCAGGATCGAATAAATTACTGCTGAAGAAAACACCGTAAGAAAAGTTGACATTGAAATTTTGTTGAATATATTCCATGGCTAAATCCGCATCATCTAAACTTAAAAAAACTATAGCCTTTAAAAGTACATAGAAAAACGTGATTTTTCACATTAAAAAGGCTCCGTGAACGGAGCCTGTTTTTTTGGGGTTAGACTGTAGAATCAATTTATCGGTATGCAAAGGAACCTGTTTTCCGGGATTTATACTACGGTATAAACCGCTATTTTACATTTTGCGTAGTTCTACTGACAGATACCGTTCGTCTACAAATGCTTTACCAATCAATATTTCAACGCATCTTCCTCTACCGGGAACTCCTTTTCCTTTCCGTTCATCCCATACCGGGTTGCGTATTAAAACAGAAATGCAGAACTTTATATCACTGAAAAAAGGAGCGTTCCTTTTTCAGCCAGAAAATAAATTGTTTGACCAAAAAAGCGGGGCGCCTTCCCCTGCTGTTACCCCTGTAACATCGGTGGTTTTCCACATCTTTTGTTGCATGCTGAGCATTTGTCACGCGCTGCGATGGCGGGTTATAGCTATATAGGCTATTGCCGGCCGGGCTATTCATTGTTGTGCAGACCAATAAACACGGGATTATTAACAAGACAACCGCAGGGTTGTAAAAGTGTATCAGAAATGTTGAGAATATTACTTTTTGTTTGTTGTATTTCGATTTCCGGTACCGGCGCTTTAAAGGCAGAACGTTCTTTGGCAGCCGATAGTGTCTTACAGACGATTAACCGGCAGCCGCCAGACAGTAACCAGGTAAAGGCTTTGATCAGCTATGGCTGTCAGTTGTTTCCGTATCAACTGGATAAGTCGGCAGCTGTTTTCATGCGCGCTTTACGTATCAGCCGGCAGCTGAACTATCATAAAGGCGTGGCCGATTTTGCCTGCTATTATATGTATATCCAGGATATGCGGGGCGAGTACCGCCAGTCCTTGTTCATGCTGCAGCAGGCCGTGCTCATTTATACCTCCCTGAAAGATACGCTCAACCAGTCGAGGGCACTTAGTTACTGCGGGATGGAATACCAGCAGATGGCCAATTTCCCTGCGGCCGCCAGCGCCTACCTTGAAGCACTGAAGCTGGCCGAAGCCGTGAAAGACAGCATCGGCGCCGGTATGATCCTTCATTACCTTTCTGCTGTTTTTATCTCCCTGGGAGATGTAAAAAAAGGAACCACCTATGCGGCACAGGCTTATGAATATGGCCGCCAGCTGCAACATACTTCCCTGATGGCCACCGCACTGCTGAACCTGGGAGAATGCAAAAGCCAGCAGGGGAACCCATCTGCCGCCAGCAGGTATTTTAAACGCGCCCTGGAACTGGGCAGGGAAAAGGGCGACAGCCTGCTGGTACTGAATGCGCTCACCGCCACCGGCCGCGCCTATGCCGATCTGTCCCAGTCCGAACAATCATTGCGCACCTATGAAAAAGCACTCCTGATTTCCGTGGATGACCCCGGGCCGGAGAACCGGATGCAGCTTTACATGGGCTATGCAAAAGCACTTTACCAGGACGGAAAATATGCAGCGGCCGATATCTACCTGCGTAAAACTATTGCCCTCGCCCGCCTGTATTTTT
Organism: Chitinophaga arvensicola; assembly: GCF_900110835.1. GTDB lineage: Bacteria > Bacteroidota > Bacteroidia > Chitinophagales > Chitinophagaceae > Chitinophaga > Chitinophaga arvensicola. The sequence goes on along the minus strand of NZ_FOJG01000001.1, from coordinate 1,645,369 downwards.
CGGGAGATTTCCTCCGACGCGCCTACCTGGCCGCATCAGACAACCAGGCGGCCCAACACCAGTACCGGCAGGCCTTCCAGCTGCGTAAAGCTTATGAACAGCTAAACGATTCCCTGGTAGGCGATGCCACCCGCAGCAACGTACAACAACTGGAAATGCAATACCAGTCGGAGAAAAAAGACAGGGATCTGGCCGAAAAAAAACTGGAGCTGATCCAGAAAGACCTGCTGCTGCAACGGAAAAATAAATGGATCGGTTTCTTCCTCACGGGTGTGGTAATGCTGCTCATCGCGTCCTTCCTGGTATGGCAGAAACTCATACATCGCCATCATTTGCAGGAACAGCAGCTGCAAACCATGGAAATAGAAAAAACATTGCAGGTGCTGGAAGCCATGATGCAGGGAGAAGAAAAAGAGCGAACCCGTTTGTCGAAAGACCTGCACGATGGCGTAGGTGGATTATTATCGGCTGTGAAAATGCATTTCTGCGCGCTGAAATATGAACTTACATTTCTGCAGCAGGATAAAGGCTTTCATCATGCCCTGGGTATGCTGGACGACGCCATCGGCGAAGTACGCAAAACCGCGCATAACCTGATGCCCGACATCCTTTCCCGGATGGGCTTAGCAGGCGCACTGGAATTATTCTGCCGGAATGTGAGTCATTCCCGGAAACTAAATATCAGCTTTTATACTTCCGGTGATATCCAACGGTTCAGGGGTAATTTTGAACTGACCGTATACAGGATCGTACAGGAACTGATCAACAACATTATCAAACATGCACATGCCACAACAGCCCTGGTACAACTCACCGGGCATGAGCAACTACTTACCATTACCGTAGAAGATAATGGGGTGGGGTTTGAAAACAGCGCCCATAATACCGCCGGGATGGGATTAAAAAACCTGCGCGCCCGGATCAAATCATTAAACGGACATTTAACACTGACGGCCACTCCCGGATGCGGCACCACGGCATACATTGAATTCAATATTGCCATTATGCAGCTAACGGAAATGGAAGCCGTCTTTTAATTTTACCTCATATGCATATCAAACTGGCTATAACGGACGATCACCTGCTTGTGATCAGCGGACTCAAAGCCATGCTGGCGCCTTATCCGCACATCTCCGTGGTGTATGAAAATAATGTGGCGGCCGAACTGATGGCAGCGCTGCCGCTGGTGCAACCGGATGTATTACTGCTGGATATACAGATGCCGGAAATCGACGGCATCTCACTCTGCAAACAGGTCAGCAAAGCGCACCCGGGTATCCGGATCATTGCGCTGAGCAGCTTTATGGAATCTCATTACATCAAACAGATGCTGCGTAACGGCGCTACCGGCTACCTGCTCAAAAACACCGATCCGGAAAAGCTGATCCGTGCTATAGAGCGGGTACATGCCGGGGAACAGTTTCTCGATGATGTGATCCAGCAACAGCTGCTGAACGAAGTAATCACCGGGCAAAAGCGCACCGTATTTGAAATTCCACTCACCCGCAGAGAAAAAGAAATCCTGAAACTGATTGCAGAAGAGCATTCCAACCAGGAAATTGCGGAGCAACTGTTCATCAGTTTACGCACCGTGGAAACACACCGGTTGAATCTCACGCAAAAACTGGCGGTAAAAAATACCGCAGGACTAGTAAAGGAAGCAATGAAAAGAGGTATTGTCTGAAAGACATCATTGGCTTCCCTCGCAGATTCAGCCAGGAAGCCAATGATAAAAGTATACTATGTTACCGGGAAGAGTTTCCCAAGTACCATCGAGATAGGTAAAAGTAAGATAACGGCAATCGCAAAGGGCAGTGTGGCAAAAGCAGCCACCCATGCGGCATTCATGGCAATCAGCGCAATGATGCCTCCTTTCACGGCTTTCCCGATATTGGGTCCGGAAGGATTTTTCATGGCCCGGAACAGGGGCACATTGATCATGATGATAAACAACGCGATAAATGGCAATGCCAGCCAGATCCGGTGATGCAGGTAAGCCATTACGCCCATGGTAATGTATACGGCCGCGTAGCAAAGGGCAGTAAGGCGCAGACTTTTCACACTACCTCCATGTACTTCACCTCTGCTGATGTTGGTTACTGCAGCAATGTAGAGGATAGGGATGAAACCCATCCACCAGTGTGTTTGTAATACTTCCGGCACAATACTGATGCCGAGAAGCAGATTAAGGCCCCGGCAAAGTCCCATGTTAAAAGGCCCCAGGAACTCCTGGTGTTTTCCCCATTTATCGTAGATCAATGCACTGGCGGCTACACCGATGGCCAGCCAGCCGGCATAGCCGGTGAGGCGTCCTACTGAAAATGCGGCGAGAATGCCTACCAGCAGCAGGTAACTGCCCAGTATAATAGCCTGTGTTTTTGAAATAACGCCACTGGGAATGGGCCTTTCGGGGCGCTCGGTGCTATCCAGTGTGGCATCAAATACATCATTGAATACAACGCCGCCGCCATATAAGCCGATAGTAGCGAGGCAGAGACATACCACCGGAAGGGAAAAATCCAGTGTGACAGTACTAAGCGAAACATTTATAAAATACCCTGAAACAGCAACGCCTGCCAATATATCTGCAATGGCAGTAACGATATTGGCTGGTCGCATCAGGCGCAGATATCCGATCAATTTGCTAACAATATAACTCACCGTGTAATTAGGTTTTCATGGTTCATTGCCAGCAGAGACGAATCTGTCAGGCCATTACCGGATGATGGTCGTGTTTTTATCAATTCGGGGCTGTTGGCCTCCGCGTAAAATAGAGCTTCCGTTAAATTTCTCACTTTGATCAATATTTGCTGCTACATCAAAATCCGCTTCATTAATCTGGCCGCTCTGAGCAAAGGCTTTTACAGCATTGGTGTAAGTTACCAAATGAATGTCATTCAAGTCAATACCACTTTCGTGCATTAAAGCGGCGGTCTTAGGAACAGCCAGGGGATCGCTGATACCCCAGTCTGCAGCGGAATTCACCATAATACGCTCACTTCCGTACTGTTTTACCACGGCTACCATGCGTTCATTGCCCATTTTGGTAAACGGATAGATGGTAAATGCAGCCCAGAAGCCACGATCCAGCACTTCTTTCACTGTTTCTTCGTTATTATGGTCTACAATGATCATGTGAGGTTCCAACCCATGCTCGAGTGCGATATCCATGCTACGTTGGGTACCTTTTTTCTTATCGCGGTGGGGAGTGTGTATCTGTACAGGTAAACCGGCTTCCTTTGCCAGTTCCAGTTGTGCGCGGTAATATTTTTCTTCCAGCGGGGTCTGGTCATCGAAACCGATTTCGCCGACGCCTACTACGCCTTCTTTATAGATGAACTGTGGCAGTATTTCCATCACAGCTTCTGCGAGCTTTTCGTTATTGGCTTCTTTTGAATTGAGGCCAATGGTGCAGTAGTGCTTAATACCGAACTGGGAGGCACGGAAGCGTTCCCAGCCCAACAGGCTGCTGAAGTAATCCCGGAAGGTATCTACGCCGGTTCTTGGCTGTCCTAACCAGAATGCGGGTTCGATAATGGCTACAACGCCGGCATCGGCCATCGCCTGGTAATCGTCCGTGGTACGGGCGGTCATATGCACATGCGGATCGAAGAAGCGCATGCCCTTAATTTTATTAAGATAAGCGGGGCTATAGGTGAGTGGTTGGAGGTCTTTTTCCGTTAAATCGTGGATTCCGCACATATCTGATCAATTTATTAATGAAAATTATTTAATTATTTTCTGTGCCAGTACTTCCCAGGTCAGCCGGCCATTCTCTGTTTCTGCCTGCAGTTCCGGTGAAGTGGCCAGCAAAGCTTTGGCAGGCGCATAATTGCATTGTGCGCATACCAGTGCTGCCGCTTCTTTTTCCACACTGTTTAAAGAGTGCCAGATGCGGGTGATATCTGCAAAGTTATCGTCGTTTACAAAATTCACAAGGATGCGCCATTGCATGGGATCCAGGGTTCTTCCGGCGGCCCAGCGTTCATGGGCAAAATCCACCAGGATAGCTACCAGGGCTGCATTGGCTCTTTCATCCAGTCCGGTGATGAGATGCAGCGGTTTATCCGTGAAAATGGCCTTCATCACCAGCTGGTTCCAGGCAGGTTCACTGAGGTATTTTGCCGGATATGGGTTATGGAGCATGATGGCTTCCTGTACAATCCCGATATTGGACCTGATGCCTTCTGAAGTACGGCCTGTCCATTCTTCCGGCCATGGCAGCAATGGAAGCGCACTGTACAAAGCCGCCAGCTCATTCATTTCGGCAGCATTAAACAGGTTCTCCAATACCCCGAGGTATGCGGATTTATCTGTAACGGGTAATTGCAATAACCACCAGACCCTTACGAGCCGGTCTAACGTCCACCCATGTACGAAAAATGAAGGAAGTAGTTGTTGAAGCAATTCATTTTCCTCTGCGGAAACTTTTATAATCTCCTTACCTGTGAAGCGTGGAATAGCTGTGAAAGTCTGATTGAACTGCGGGATGGCACCGGTTTGCTGCTGTAATTGCAATCGCTGTTGCAGCCAGGTATTTGCTTTTTCGTTACCGTTGTTCCTGATGATCGTACTAAGCAGCTTGCTCACTTTATCCTGATCGTATACATATTCAGCCACTGACATATCCTGTTTAAACTAATAATGCTGATTTCCCAATAAAATTAACCCGTAATAATGGGATTCTCTTAATTCTGACACTTTTTTATGATAGATGGCAAAAAATAGCGATGAAAGCGCTCACATCAGCTGTTGAACGAGCGGTATACCCAAAATAAAAGAGAGGCATTACTGCCTCTCCTTCCGCCATTCTAAAACCTGATTATACATCAGGATATCTTTACATCACCATGCCCCTGACGACGGACATAGTGCAATAAGGTATATGTTGGGAAAACGCTGATCAAGAACGATGGTACTTTAGAGATCTGTAATATATGAGTAATGTACTCTTCAAAATTAAGACCCGAAATAAAGTAATTGTGCACGTAGCAATAAATACGGCCGTAAGATACATATTTCTGCTTTCATTCCAAATAAACAAACGTTTTTTACGTTGCATTTAACGTACAGAATTGTTCTGTAATATTATAAACGGCTGATATTCTTTCCAGTCAGGCTTATAGTCATCGAGTATCATAAATCCCTGCGCATAGTTTCCTAGTACGATATCCAGGTCTCCATCGTGATCATAATCTTTTGCATCCATACAAATCCACCGCCCTTCTTTCTCCAGAGGTGGTGAATGTGGAACAAAAGAAAGCGGTTTATTTCCTCCTTCGAAGAAGATAAACTGCTCGCCCGGCCGGCCACGGAAATCAGCGAAGAAGGCGATAGATGCGATATCTATCCGGCCATCACCGTTGAAATCTGCGGCTATTGCTTTTGTACAGCCATTCACCGGATAGTGCCAATCCAGTGTGTATTTATTGTTTCCCTTGTTTACATAGACGTACAAACCGTGGTAAGGTTTAAGGATCATAGAAAAATCTGCATTATCTCCGCTGGTATAAAGTATATCGGGTTGACCATCGCCATTAAAATCGGCCACCTGAAAACTCGTAGAACCGTACAGGGGCGGGAATCTCAGCAGGTTCACAGAAGTAAAGCCGCCCTTTTTATCATTCTCATATAACCAGATGCCTTCATCACCTGCGGCAAACAATACCATAAAGTCCGTATAGCCGTCATGGTTAAAATCGCCGGTAACTGCATGAATCGCCCCTGGTACTTCGCGGATAGGAATCTGCTGATACGTATGACCGGGCAATTGTTTTAACCAGTACAATCCGCCCTGGTTATGTCCGAAGGCACACACCAGCAGATCGGTCAATCCATCATTGTTAAAATCTGCAGGAACAGTTTGTACCGGACGTTTCAGAAAAGCCATGAGGTCTTTCTGCCGGCTGTCGGGTTGATCCAGCGCAATGCTGGTAATAATACCAGCAGACACATCCAATGCACGCATATTACCTATCTCTGTAACAATTCCCTGTTGCTGCCCGGCGCTGTCTTTCGAAAAAATGATATCAACAGCGGGAGATGGCAATTTCCGGGTGTTTATTTTGCGGAAACTGCTGTCCCATTGCGTTAGTGTACTGGACAGTGCATCACTGGTCACCAGGCTTCCGTTGTCCGGATTAAAAGCCACCAGTGTTGTCCCCACAGGTGAACTATCTGTCACCTGCGGATATTTTGCAGTAAAAAAAGACCAGTCGCGCTGCAATGGCTGCGGCACTTTTGCAGGTGCCAGTTTATCCGGCGCTGCATGCTGATAGTAGGCTACCAGTAATTCCCAGTCCTGGATAGAAATAAGGCCAGGTTTCTCGCCCGGCATCGGTGGGTAATACTCATGCTCCCCCCATACCCTGATGCCCAATTTGGGGGCCATAGCAGGCAATACGTGCTTTACCCAGGTTTCCTTATCCAGAAGTGCAGGAGATACCGGCAAATGACAGCTGGAGCAATATTTCTCGGCCAGTGCCGCTCCCTGTTCTTCTTTAGTGGGTGTATGACAACTGATGGTAACAACAAAGCAGGCAGTGAGTAAAAAAAGTGCGGCAAGATAATACCGGTTCGGAATTGGTTGAATGCGCATCAGTGAATGATTTTAACGGGCATTGTAAAGTACTGAATTGTTGCATAAAAAAACGAATGCAGCGAAAAAGATTCCGCTGCATTCGTTAAGTTATAAAAGCGACAGATCAGGGATGCTAATAATTCGGATTCTGATCAAGGACCCTGGTCCCTCCTACCATCGTGATATCTATCTGACGTTGAGGAATCGGGAAGTATTCATTTTTACCTTTGGTAAAGCTACCTCCTTTCAGGTCATCGGTAATAGCGGATTCATATTTGATAAACGCATTCAGTGATACGTCTGCAATGCCCCAGCGTACCAGGTCGAAGAAGCGGTGACCTTCTGTAGCCAGTTCCAGCTTACGTTCGAAATAAATAGCCTTCAGCGCCTCATCTTTACCACTGAAAGAAGCGTATTCACTGATTTTATAGTTGGCCGCCATTTTAGTAGGATCAAAGCCCTGTAAAGGCAGCGTATCTACTTTGTATTTATGCAGCCAGAACTGAGGATTATCGATCATTCTGTGGCGAACACGGTTTACCAGTTTCAATGCACCGGGAACGTCGCCGTTCTGTGCATGGCATTCTGCTGCCATCAGGAGTACATCTGCAAAACGGATCAGCAATACATTGATAGCAGATCCCGGCGCCCAGGAGTGCGCATCTTTGTACTTGTCCTGGTTAGCCTGCCAGTAAACTGTTTTCTTTGGCGCATAAGGGCCGGCATATTTCTGGTCCCTGATCCAGTTTGCACCCGGGTGATTGCCCCAGTCGTGGTAAGGAATACCACGGCGGCCAACGGTCCAGTCGAGACGTGGATCCAGTGTACCTGTTTCTGGTGTAAACGGCGTAGTAGACACGATACCCTGGTCGTTCTTTACCGGATCTGAGTTGTAGGTATCCAGGTTAGGTAAACCGGTAGTAGCATCTGTGCGGTAAGAATTCACAAGATCCTGTGTAGGCTGGTAAAATCCGCAGCAACCAAACGGGCTGTTATACGGGAAGTTCAGCATTTCACCCTGGTTGGCATTGGCAATGGTATTGGTACCATCGTTTGCTGTCATCTGGATGGCAAACACAGATTCTGCATTATTCTTGGTAGCGGCGTTAAAGTTATCAGAATAATTAGGCACCAGGTCATACTTCAAACCATTGGTGGTTACACCTGAGGCAATGGCGTCGTCGAACAGCGGCATCGCTTCTGTGAATTTGTGCTGGTAGAGGTAAGTCTTGGCGAGATAAATCTGCGCGGCCCATTTATTGGCACGTGCCACATCCGGCTGTGTAGGCGGAAGATTCGCTGCTGCAAATTTGAAATCATCTTCAATAAACGGCCAGATGTCCTTATCGTTTTTAATACGTGGATTCAGGGTGGTATCTGTGATATAAGGTACTTTATTGAACATCTTTTTCAGTTCAAAATAGTAGTGACCACGGAGGAAACGGGCTTCTGCTTCCACTTCCTTTTTTTCCGCTGCGCTCATATCAGTTGCCTGTGCCATTTTCGACAGCACGGTATTACAACGGATCACCCCTTCGTATACTGCTCTCCATTTGGTATTAAAGAATCCATTGGAAGGATCCACGGTGAACTTTGCGATAGGATCGATAGCGGGTTGGTCACCACTGAAACTGCCCTTATGTGCATCGCCACCGGCAACGCTGCCATAAATCCAGTTGGTGGGAGAGGCTTCCCATGGGCCACCACCGCCGAGTGCGGCCTGCGCGGTCTGTTGTCCGTCGAGGGAGGCATATGCGCCTATCAGTAAATAATTGACACCTGCCTTATTGGCTACGATTTCTTCACTGAGAGAGCCGAGCGGTCCACGTTCCAGGAAGCTTTTGCTGCAAGCACTGATTCCTGCTGCCAACGCAAGAATGACACTTAAATATCGTAATGTTTTCATTTTTCTCAATTTTGCTTTTCAGGAAAAAATTATCAGAAGGTTACATTCAAACCGAGCAGATACTGGCGCTGATTAGGATATGCTCCTTCATCCACACCGAAATTGCTGGTACCACCGGTAATTTCAGGATCAATACCTGAGTATTTGGTAATGGTAAACAGGTTTGCTGCCTGTCCATATACCCTGATCTTGCTGATACCGGCTCTTTTTAACACCTGGCTGGGGATAGTATAACCGAGCATGATATTTTTTGCACGCAGGTAAGAACCATTTTCAACGAAATAAGAGTTAGGCACGTTGGAAGTACTGAAAGACGGAGAAGTTTCCTGGATAGGAGCTGTTGCATTCTGGCGGGTAGGCAACCAGGAATCATACAAGGCTGTTTTGCTCTTCGCACCTTCAAAGGAAGGATAGAAGTCTGTCCACCATTTCACCTGGTTCCAGATTTTGTTTCCCTGTACACCATACAGGAACATGCTGAAATCCCATGCTTTGTAAGTAAGACCAATGTTCAAACCGTAGCTGAATTTAGGATTCGGATTACCGAGATAAGTACGGTCTGCTTCTGTAATTCTGCCATCACCGTTTACGTCTGCATATTTAAAACGGCCTGGTTTGGTATCTGTCTGATACACCAGTGAATTGTCTTTGAATTTATCCCGGGTAGATTTGTTGGCAGCATCTATTTCTGCCTGGCTGTTCCAGAAGCCATCTACTTTGTACCCGAAGAATTCACTGATAGATTGCCCGATAGCGTTACGGATGATAAACGTACCATTGAACCTGCGTTGTTCCTGATCGAAGTAAGGAGCAGCGTCTGATATTTTAACGATCTCGTTGTTATAAGTCGTGAAGTTACCGTTCAGGTCCAGTTTCAGATCTTTGGTGATATTAATGTTTCCGGTAGCGGAGAAGTCGAACCCTTTGTTCTTCATTTGTGCCACGTTCACATAAGGAGCAGCGGCAATACCGTAAACACCTGGTAATTCAGGGTTATACAGCAGATCCTTTACTGTTTTGCGGTAGTAGTCTGCGGTGATTTCCAGTACGCCTTTAAACAGGGTTGCATCGATACCGATGTTACTGTTTACGTTACTTTCCCATTTCGCATCGGCGTTACCGATACGGGTGCGGTAGAAGCCTTGTAAAATGCTGTTGCCGGTACCTTTCAGATCATAGAAAGAGTTTCCTTTATCAAATCCATAAACGGTGAAGGAGTTCTGGGGATCCACGTTAATCTGGTTACCCATGATACCCCAGCCACCACGGATTTTCAAATCGGAAATCCAGCTGACGTTCTTCATGAAACTTTCCTGGGAAATACGCCAGGCGGCGCTTACCGCAGGGAAGTTACCATATCTGTTGGAGGAACCGAAGCGGGAAGATCCATCACGGCGGATCAGAGCACCCAGCAGGTAGCGATCTTTAAAGGAATAATCTACCCTCGCAAACAGTGAAAATAATCCATCGGTAAACCTTCCACTGTAGTTGGTAGGGGTACCGCCACCAGTACTAAGATTGGTGAAGTCAGGATTAAAAGAGAAGTAATCAGGAGTAGAACCACCAACGGTACGGCCCTGGTTATCGAAGGCTTCTGTACCGATCAATACTTTTACATCGTGCACCTGGTTGAAATTCTGATGATAGGTCAGGGTATTTGTCCAGGTCCAGTCGTAGCCGCTTCCGGCGTTTTCTGTATACGAGTTCACCTTGTTATTTTCGGCGTTTTCGTATTCAGGTAACGTAAAGGAGTGATTATTGAAAGAGTAGATTTCACCACCGAAGCTGGTACGGAGCGTGAAATGCCGGAGGATGTCTGCTTCTGCAAATACGTTACCCAATAAGCGGTTGGCCAGTGTTTTAGTAGTACCAAAGCGATCCTGGATAGCAACCGGGTTACGGGCATTACCTAAACCTTTACCAAAGCTACCGGCATAATTTCCTTTGATATCATATACCGGGATGATCGGCATTTCGCGGAATGCCATACCAATACCGCTACCTTCTGTGAGGGAAGCGATCTGCGGGTTATTGATCAGGGAATACTCCATGTTTTCTCCCACACGGATATGATCCGTTACGTTGTAGGTGCTGTTGGCACGAACGGCATAACGTTTATTGTAGGTATTTTTCAAAGTACCTTCCTGGTTGAAATAGTAGAAAGAGAAAAAGTAGCTGCCGATATCGCCACCACCTGCAACGGATACGTTGTGACTGGTGATAGGTGCAGGTTTGAATATTTCATGGAACCAGTCGGTACCTGATTTATTAGCTTTTACGATGCGGTGAAAACCGTCCACATCACTGGCTACCTTGTAATTAGGATTTACATAGTAGGTAGATGGGTCTGTGCCCGGATCACCTTCCATGGCGCCCTGCGGGGCGATATAATCCGGCAGGCGGGGAGTAGCACCGGAGCCATATTGTTCGTCATTATAAGTAGGGTTAGGCGTAGTATTGGCGATGGCCATCCATTTCAGGTTGGCCTGTTCCTGCGGACTGAGGATATTCCATACATTTCCGCCTTTAGGACGTTGTGTACCATAATAACCATCATAGGACACCTTTACTTTGTTGGTACCTCTTTTAGTGGTGATAACGATTACGCCATTGGCGGCACGTGCACCATAGATAGAGGCGGCGCCGGCGTCTTTCAACACCTGCATGGTCTGCACATCGTTGGGGTTTACGTCTGTGAGGTTAGAAATCGGTACTCCATCCACTACATAGAGCGGCGTGTTGTTACCGAAGGTATTCACCCCACGGATCTTTACCTGGGGTTCCTGACCTGGCTGGCCGGAACCGAGAATGGTAACACCGGAAACCTGTCCCTGCAGCTGGTTGGCAATCTGGGAAGTAGGTTGTTTTACGAGGTTATCCACCTTTACAATGGATACCGCACCGGTGAGATCTTTCTTTTTCTGGCTGGCATAGCCGGTTACGACTACTTCTTCCAGCGAGCCTACTTTTTCACTGAGTAATACCGTCATAGGACCATTGCCCACCACTACTTCCAGTGGGTCGTAGCCTACAAACGAGAACACCAGTGTTTCCCCTGGTTTAGACAATACATTAAATGTGCCGGCGGGATCTGTGGCGGTACCCCTGTTGGTACCTTTTACAAACACGGTAACGCCCGGCAGCGCATTGCCTGATGCTTTGTCAGTTACTTTACCCGTAACTTTTGTTTGAGCGGAGACATTACTGCTGGCCAATAGCAGCAAGATGCTGCATAGCGCAGCGAGTGCCTGGTAAAATTGCTTTTTCATAACGTGATTTAAGGGAAACGTTTAAGAAAAATTGTTAGAAAATAAGGATTCCTATCTATTCTAATCTTCTTATTGAACAGTCACTACCTTGCATACAGAATCCGTTCCCGCTACGCTGATTTTTTGCGGCAGGTCAATTTTCATAAAATACAAAGCATTAGTTCTCCAGCACTCGTGCATGATGCGCTACACGGGTGAGAAAAAGGAATAAGAGTGCCTGTTCAACAGTTGAGTAAAAACTACTGAATAATGAATAAGACTATAAAACAAACACTATTGATCAAACGATTTTAGATCATAAGGTTGATGTTTAAAAATTTGTGTTTAACGATGGATTTGCTGGTTAATAAAATAAAAACTGTTACAAAAAAAAATAAGTGAGAATCATTTTAACGCTTGTAACAAACATTGCTCTAATCTCAGATTTTGGTTCTCACGTGGAATGACGTAATAATTCGAATATATGACATTATTTTAGCACAGACAAGTGCTCTTTTAACATTTTCTTTAAAAGTGACAAAATTACAGGTTGTCATTCCACTATTCCACACTCACCGGATAAAATAATACAAGGAATATACTTTTGAAATTCTTTTGTGTATGTTTAAGCCTTAATTTTTTAGCGTCATGAAAGTATTGAATGTTGTGTTTTGCCTGATGTTCATCCTGTTTGCGGGATTGCAGTACAATGATCCTGATCCTTATGTATGGATGCCCATTTACCTGTATTCCGCATTACTTTGCGGTATGGCTGCCGGTAACCGTTTTTATCCGAAGTCGTATCTTGCCGGTATACTGGTTTACCTGGTGTATGCTACCTATAAATTCTTTGATCAGAACGGGGTGGAAGACTGGTTCACCAAACATAACGCAGAGAACCTTGCGGAAACCATGAAAGCAACCAAGCCCTGGATTGAAGAAACACGGGAGTTCTTTGGATTGTTCATTTGTATAGCCGCATTAGGGATAAATTATTTTTACTCGAAAAGAAAACGTGCATAATAAAAAAGAGGAAGTATCAAAAATCCCTTCTCCGTGGAGTACGGACTTTTGATACTTCCGTTTTACTTATAAACTCACCTCCTGCGGACCACCATGCAGGGTGATTTCCCTGCCCCGCCAGCGGAATTTTCCGGTAACCCCAAACGGAAGCCTCACAGTACCACTTACACGATTATTTTTAAAGACAAGCCGGACCACTATCAACTCACCATCGGGATGTACCATCACCGCATTCACTGTTGGTGCGGCACCGGGATCGGGTGCAATCAATACTGTTTTGAAACCATAGGAAGTGGATTGGATGCCGGCTGTGATACCCAACAGGAACAGATTAGCCACAGCGGCGGAAGATTGGTAGGCAGCCGTCTGGTTTTGTTCCAGCAAAGAGGTAAGCACCTTTAATTCCGCCGGGAACGTTTCAGTGACCCCGGTTTCCTGCATGGCTTTGAAAATATAATACTTTGCCCGCAGCGATTCGTACGGCGGCGCTTTTTCACTGACTAATCTCTGCATTACATTTTTCACCTGCCTGGGCGGAACTGCCTGTGCCAATACAGCCATCGCATTTGTATAGCGGGAAAACGATTTCCGGGCAGGTGTTTCCGCATATAATCCCTTTGCGGCGTCATAGCACTGCTGATACCATACTTCTCTTAATTTATCGGCTGTACGGGCGTATATCAGCGAATCTGCGGATTTATCACAATAACCGGCTATCAACGCTGCCTGTCGCAATGCGTAGAGATATTCCCCGGTGATGGGTGACAAAGCAGTACTATCACTGTAAGGCATACTGCCCGGCAGGCCCGTTGCCGGGTCCTGGTAGCGGTCTACCCAGTCGAGGATACTCCGGATACCGGGGTAAAACTGCTTCGCCAGTGATTTATCGGCTTTATACAACAAGTAATCCTGTACCGCCCCGATCCAGCTCAGTGCATCTGTCACCGATACCATCCGGTCGTCCGACGGATAACGGGAGCGCATCAGTCCTTCCGGGATGCGCGACTGATCTGTTTGCACCAATGCATTTCTCAGCAGGTGATCATCTCCGGAAAAATAAGTAAGGGCAAGCCCCTGGATACGCGCGTCCTGTATATATTGCAGCTGCTCCTGGAAAGGATCATTGTATAAGTTGTCCTGTGCGCCCGTGAGGGCAGCTCTCTTACCGGCAGCCCACAGCGAGTCGGTAGCCGGGGTGGCGGTAAAGGAAGATTTATCCTGCAACCCGTACTGCGTATATACGTTATAGTAATCGTGCAATACCAATGGCGCTTTTCCTGTTTCAATATCCAGTTGTACATACCGGAAGCTGCGATAGCCACCGGAGCGGAATTTGCGGCGCAAGCCACCATCGGGACGGATCACATCCTGCACTATCGTACTGCTGGTATAGGCCGGCTGATAACTTATTTTAATTCCTGCGTCGAGTCCTCCGCTGATCAACATTTCCGGGAACCCGGTGGTTTGTTGTCCGGCATCCAGCACAAGATGTACTTTTCGTTTAGCCGGAATGGTTAGCGGCGCTGTTCCTTTCAGCCAGGTCGCTTCCGGGGTGATGCCCTGCGTTGTTACGAGGCTATGGAAAGACTGCCGCTCCTGTTGCAATCCACCCAGGGGAGAAGGTGTCAGTAAACGCCAGCCATTGGCGCTGCGACCCTGCAATAACGGCTGCGATACCACCACAGCCGTTGCCCAGGCACTGTCTTTATACGCCGGCTGTTCCCATCCCCAGGGATGGTATTGTGCCATCACGCTATCGCCGGGAGCGGCACCGTAAAAGGAGGTACTTTTCACCGGCAGCGGATGTACCGACTCATCTTCCAGTACACGCCAGGAGGTAGATCCGGTGTTGATAATAGCGGCTTCGCGGGAACTATGGCCTTGTATCAGCAAGGCTGTACCCTGACTGAATTGTCCACGGGGTTTATAGGGGCCCGCGTTGGTTACTTCTACAGCGATCACATTGGCGCCATATTTCAGTTGCGGACCAATATCGATGGTTTCGTAATACCAGTTGGCCGGGTCTGAGCGGGCCGGTCCCGTTCCGGCAAATTGCCCGTTTACATATAAACGGTAATGGTTGTCGGCTGAGAGATGAATGATAAATGGTCCCGAATAATTGAGCAACTGAAATTCTTTACGGAAAAGATATACGCCATAGGCGGCCGGAACAGCATTCTGGTCCGCAATCCAGCGGGCATCCCATTGGGCGGGATTATGCGCCGGAGCGTCCTGCGCGGCCCCCATAAGGGTAAAACCCAGGAGTGCCGGCAGCAACAGGCATTGCAGCAGATATTTCATAGCATAAGGATTGTAGGTAGTCAGGATATTCCCTACAAATATATTAAAATTATTAATAAGATAAGTTGACGCAGGTAACCGCCTGTAGCCCCGGAAAAAATGTTCGTATATTCATCTCCCTAAAAATACCCACCGATGAAGAAAAATGCTATCCAGCCCGATCCCGGATATTATACCCGATATATCAGCCTGGTGCCGGATCTGGCTATTCACGCTGCTTTGGAATGGTCATTAAACGCCCTGAACGAACTGGATGCACGAGCGCTGGAACCATTGGGTAACTATGCCTATGCTGAGGGGAAATGGACATTAAAAAATGTACTGGAACATATTACGGATACCGAACGGATTTTCTCTTACCGTGCGTTGCTGTTTGCCCGGAAAGATGGCCAGTTTCCACCTACTATGGAACAGGACGACTATGCCGCCAACGCGGAGATAGATCACCGCAGTGTTGCCGAAATACTGGCCGAACTGAAGGCCGTACGCAGCGCCACTATCACGCAGTTTCATAACTTCTCTGCGGCTGCGCTGCTAAGAACGGGTATGAGCTGGAAAACAGAAATGTCTGTACTCGCACTTGGGTTTACCATTATCGGCCACCAGGTACATCATTTTAATATACTCCGGGAAAGGTACTTCCAGCACAATTCTAACATGGAAGTTAGTAGTTAACAATTTCTACTCCTCTTCTTTAGCTCCCTTGCCGCCACTAGTTTTGCCAGCATAAAATCATTCATTATGAAACGTCTGGAAAACAAAATAGCCCTGGTAACAGGAGGAAGCAGGGGTATGGGCGCCGCCATTGTAAAGCGCCTGGCGGGAGAGGGTGCCACCGTTGTGTTTACCTATGTAAAAGGAGCCACCGCAGCCAATACGCTGGTGGAAGAATTAAGTGCCAAAGGAGAGAAAGCCTCCGCTATAGCGGCCGACAGTGCCGATGTAAATGCAGTTGTCGCCGCAGTGGATCATACTATCACTACGCACGGCCGCATAGACATACTCGTTAACAATGCCGGTGTCGCTGTTATGAAACCGTTTTCGGATTATACCCTGGAAGATTACGAACAAACCATGGCTGTTAATACCCGCGCTGTTTTCGTAGCCACCCAGGCCGCCACCAAACACATGGAGAAAGGAGGAAGGATCATTACTATCGGCAGTTGCATGGCGGATCGGGTTGTAGGCCCTTATGGCACCCTGTACAGCATGAGTAAATCGGCTCTTACCGCCTTTAACAAAGGCCTGGCCCGCGATCTTGGTGCAAGAGGTATTACTACCAACCTGGTACAGCCAGGACCGGTAGATACGGACATGAATCCGGCCGACGGCCCCCATTCCGACTTCCAGCGGCAGCATATCGCCCTGGGACATTATGGCCAGGCAACAGATGTGGCCGACCTGGTGAGTTTCCTGGCTGGTCCGGAAAGCGGCTATATCAATGGTTCTGCCCTTACTATCGACGGCGGATTAAACAGCTAAACCACTTACATCATAAAAGGAAAGGGGAAGATCAATGATCCTCCCCTTTCCTCTTTTATATGGAAAAATTTGGCAGAATGAAAAATACAACTACCTTTGTTGTATAAACAACAGTTGTAAATGTAATTATGAAACTGGAAGAGGAACTGAAACAAACGAGATTTAAGGACGAATACCAAAAAGCCATGCTCAATATCATCTTTACCGGTAATTGGCTGGAGGTAAGCGCTAATCAGGCGTTGAAGCAGTATGACCTGTCTGCCCAGCAATTCAATGTATTACGGATACTTCGCGGGAGCAGTCCCCGCGCATTAAACCTGCTGGATATCCAGGAGCGTATGATGGACAAAATGAGCAATGCCACCAGGCTGGTGGAGAAATTACGCCAGAAAGGATTATTGACCCGTGAGCAGTGCGACAGCAACCGTCGTAAAGTAGAAATTGAGATCACAGAAAAGGGCAAGGCTTTATTACGCGAATTGGATCCTATTATGGAGAAGAATCACCGGGAAATTACCAAAAAACTGACCCCGGAAGAAGTGGCTACCATCAGCGAATTGCTGGACAAACTCCGTAGTTGATTTTTTTTGCCTCAACTGTTGTATATACAATAAAGGTACAAACGACAATAAATATACCCTTATGTTTAAACGATTACTTCGAACAGACGACAACCTTACTTCGTTTATAGTTCGTATCACCGTAGCATTGGTGATGTTACCACATGGCGCACAGAAATTACTGGGCTTATTCGGAGGCTATGGTTTTAAAGCCACCATGGGCTATTTCACCTCACAGGGAACACCTGCTATCCTGGCGTTCCTGGTAATATTCACTGAAAGCATCGGCTCCCTGCTGATCCTCTTCGGCTTTACCACCAGGATCTGGGCAGCCATGCTCACCGTGATTATGCTGGTGGCCATGAACATACATTCAGCTAACGGGTTCTTTATGAACTGGGGCGGCACACAGGCAGGAGAGGGATTTGAATATCACCTGCTGGTGATCGGTATCAACATCGCCCTGATCATTAAAGGCGCCGGCCGCTGGTCTGCCGACCGTCAACTTTCCAGATAACAATTTATTCAACTCAATAAAAAAGCAATCATGAAGAAAAGTTTCTTTTTCACCACCCTCCTGGTTTTAGCCAGTATCGTCACTTTTGCACAGGTAAAATGGAATGCGGATCCTGCGCATACCAGCATCAACTTTGGTGTAAAACACCTTGGACTGAGCTATGTACAAGGCCATTTCACCAAATTCAATGGCACCATTGAAACCGCCGACAGCACTAATTTCCAGAATGCAAAAATAGACTTCACCGTAGATGCTACCAGCATCTCCACTGGTGTAGATCAGCGTGATGGTCACCTGAAAACAGACGACTTCTTCAATGTGGCAGAATATCCTTCTCTCACCCTGAAAAGTGTTTCCTTTAAGAAAGTAGCAGGCGACAAATATGTACTGTTAGCAGATCTTACTATCCGCAACACTACAAAACGTGTAACCTTCGACGTTACTTACAACGGTGTAATTAAAGATCCATGGGGTTTAAGAAGAGCAGGGTTCACCGCTAAAGCGACTATTAACCGTCTTGATTTCGGTGTAAAATATGCAGACAAATTACCTTCCGGTGTGTGGGCAGTAGCTCCTACTGTTGATATCACGGTGAACTTAGAAGCAGTAAAGCAATAGTTACAGATTAGATAGTGTTTTGAGTGTCGGTCCCGGTGTAAGCCGGGACCGTTTTTTATTTTATCTAACTGATGTGAACATTAAGTTTGTTCTGTACAAACTGCTTTTCTTTTTTCCTGATCGACTTATCTGTTCTAATAAAATGTTCCCTCCTTTTCTCCACCAGCCGATACCAGTAATCGGCCGGGATAGCACGATTGGAATGCAACTCCAATCTGACTGTTACATAATCAGGCGGGTCACGTTTTAAATTAATTAACTGGCTTAACAGTGTTTCATCTATGCTGATCTCTTCTGCAAATACTTTCCTTTTCTTCTCCAATAAACTCACATATTCACTCAAAAAATAGCCAAATGACAAATCCGGATTAAAGGTATTTCCATTGATATAGTCTTCCAATTGGAAACGGAGGCTTAACAGACCACTGATCAGCTTGTCCTTATCCGAGGCTTCCTGTCGCCGCTTCTTCCTTGCCTCCGCCAGCAGCAGCGCCGCTTCTTTCTTATGCTGTTGAGAGAGCTTTACCGGAAAAACAAAAGACGCTTCCAACTCATCCTTAGATTTCTGAATTTTTGATTTCTTCTGGCTCATAAAACCAATTGAACTAAAACATCTATAGATACTCCTGATGATTTTGCTATGATCTTCATCCTTGAAATTACAAATAAATTGGCATTTTTTGCCAACTTTATCGCATTAAAAAAGGCCATTCCTGATGGAACAGCCTTTTATATCCTTCAATCATTTTATTTCTTCTTCGCTTTCTTCTTCACATTCGCCGCCGCTCTTTTCTTCACTTTCTTCTCCAGCTCCGCCATCTCTTTATTATGTTCATCGAGCAGCAGCTGCCAGTTATCGTTGGGTACATCTTCAGAGAAACTGATTGTTTCACGGTAATCATCTTTATTGATCTTCATTTCCGTGATCGGCTTACCCAGGAATTTCTGGATTTCTTCCAGCACCGGTTTTTCTTCCGTGCTGCAGAAGGAAACTGCCTGTCCTTTCTGCACACCACGGCCGGTACGACCCACCCGGTGAACATAATTTTCAGGTACATCCGGCAAATCGTAGTTCACCACGTAGTCTACGTTAGGGATGTCGATTCCTCTTGCATTTACATCGGTGGTCACCAGTACTTTGATTTCTCCCTTTTTAAAGATATCCATTACATCCAGGCGATCGCCCTGTTCCTTGCCACCGTGCATGGTGAGGGATTTGATGCCAATACGGGCCATGGCGGCCATCACACGTTCTGCGCGCACTTTGGTACGTACAAATACAAGAATTTTACTTTCAGGGAATTCCTTGATCAGGCGTTCCAGGAAAAAGCGTTTATCGTCCATTTCCACAAAGGCCACGGCGTGACTAACGTTTTTAGCCACCGGATCTTTGGGAGATATCTGTATGCGGATAGGATTATTCACAACAGAATAGGCCAGGTCCTTAATGTCTTTGTTCAGGGTGGCGGAAAAAAACAGCGTCTGATGCTCGCGGGGAATATGTTTGATCACATCGCGGATATCGCGGATAAAACCGAGATCCAGCATATGATCCGCTTCATCGAGCACAAGGGTGCTCACCTGGCTCAGGTCAATATGTCCCTGGTTGATCTGGTCGAACATACGGCCAGGAGTGGCAATCAGTACGTCTACGCCTTTCTCCAGTACTTTGATCTGCGGTCCCTGATCCACCCCGCCTACAAGAGCAAGGATGCTCAGGTCGGTGTACTGGGCGATCGACTGAAACACTTCTGCAATCTGGATGGCCAGTTCCCGGGTGGGCACCATTACCAGGCATTTTACTTCGTATTTATCTTTACGGTAGCGGCGATCCTCCTTCTGCAGGCGGTGCAGGATGGGAATGGCAAAAGCGGCGGTTTTACCGGTACCTGTCTGCGCAATCGCCATTACATCGTCTCCGTTCAGGATAGAGGGAATCGCCTTGAATTGTATATCCGTAGGCTTTTTAAAGCCCATTTCTTCCAGGCTTTCCTTTATTTCTGAGGAGATATTATATTGTTCAAATTTCATGTGACTTCATTAGCAGCCACAAAGATAGCCAATAGCAGCAAGCTTTCCTTCTTTAACAAAATGCGGCGGAACAAGAAGGATGTCCTTTCTGCTCCGCCGCATTTATACTTTATCTGTGGGAAAGCTATTCTTTCACCAGTTGTATTTCCATATTCAGCTTCACCTCATCGCTGAGTACAATACCACCTGCTTCGGTGGTGGCATTCCAGCGCAGGCCATAATCGGCGCGATGGAGGCGGCCTTTGAGGGCAAAACCTGCTTTCGTTTGTCCGTAGGGATCCACGGTAACACCGCCATGTGTCACTTCCAGTTCAATAGGATGTGTTTCTCCTTTAATCGTCAGATCACCCAGTAATTTATACTGTTCGTCATCGATCTTTTTTACTCTTTTGGAGACAAAGCTGATCTTGGGGTGATTCGCTGCGTCAAAAAATTCGCCATTGCGCAGATGTTCATCGCGCTGCCTGTTCTGCGTATCGATACTATCTGCCGCTGCTTCAAAAGAAATAGTAGCGTCATGAAAGTCGTCGCTGTCCGTCTGGATCGTCCCGGTGAAACGGGTAAAATATCCACTCACGTTTGTAATCATGAGATGTTTAACTTTGAATCCTATTTCACTGTGTGATTCATCAATTTTCCAGTTTGCCATAGCACATTGTTTTTTATGTTTTCAAAGACCTTATAAAAGTAAGTGTAAACCCGTTCACTTGCGTTGGACATTTTACCGGAAATGATGGACGATTGTAACATTAACATTTCTTTATAATACCCACATAAATTATTATAATTAATTTAAATTTATGTACAATTACCATTAGAAGATGCCATTCACAATATCACACGCAGCGATAGTTGTTCCCTTTACCAATACCTCCCGGCAATACCTTTCTGCCACCGGTCTGATTATCGGCAGCATGGTACCGGACTTCTACTATTTTATTTTACTGAATCCCTATTTTAACAGCGGCCATCAGTGGTGGGGAATTTTCGTATATGATATACCGTTAGCACTGCTACTGGCCTGGCTATACCACCAGGTGGTAAAACCTATGCTGCTGCCTTACCTGCCGGCATGGGCAGGTACGAGGCTACAGCTGTTCCGCACATTCAACTGGAACAGTTATTTCCGTCAGCATTACTGGGTAGTGCTATCTTCTATTATACTTGGCGTACTCACCCATTTCTTTCTGGATGCGTTTACACATGGAGAAGGCGGATTTGTTACCCACCTTGCGTTCCTCCAAAAGGATATCATAGTGGTACAGCATCCGATGAAAATGTGGTATCTCATGCAGTACCTCAGCTCCGTTGCCGGATTACTGATCCTGCTGTACTTTTTTCTGAAGATCCCACGGGTAAACAGTCTCCCGAAAAAAAGTACTGCTCAGCAGGCCTTTTTCTGGACGATGGTAACTGTTATAAGCGGAGTGGTATTGATTGTTAATGAATACGTCCATCACATTCCCTGCAAAGGAATGGATTATCTCGCCGTAGCGCTGGGCGGCGTTTTCTACGGACTGCTATTCACGGTAGGCTGGTACCGCTATTATTCGTCCCGGTCTGAACGATAGCACCATTCCATCTGCAGTGTATGCAGCATAGCTTTATATTTTTCCTGGCGGTTGGTGCCTGCATATACGCCATTTACCTGCCCGTTTTGCTCCGTGGAAAACACCAGGATATCTTCAAAATCGTTGGTAAAGAATCGCAACAATTGGTTGGATACACCCGGTTGCTCCTGCCAGTTGGCGGTAACAGCAGCGATGCGCTCCGGGGTCAGGTCTTCTTCCAGGTCCGTAAAAGCGGTATGGGTAAGTCCGCCCAGGGCGCCGTTCCACCAGGCCATCGACAATAAAAAATGTTCCGTGGTATCAGCATCCATAAACCATTCCTGGCGTGCACTATCGTAAGTGCCATACACCGGCGGATTGGGAGCCGGCAGGTCTGCTTTCGCAATACCCCATAACACCACTGCCTGATTCTCCTCATAAAAAACCAGGTGATCATCTTCCGAAAAACCAATTTCCCCCAGAGAGGTTAACCGGTTAAAACTGTCGTTCACCATTTTATTCTTACCTACTGAAAGATAATACTGGCGCAGCGACGCAGGTAATTGTACCTGTAAACGGCGCTCCAACAGGGCAATTTCAGCTTCGTCATAACCGTGATTGACATCTTCCGGTAAGTTGTATAATTTGTGGATGATTTGTAGATAGTGCATGATAAAACAAACATACAAAGGAAAGTTGATATCCGGATGATCACTATCTTCCGCTACCGGCACAAAAATATTTCTGCCTGCCTGTAAGTTTTTGCCTCCGATTACAACTAACCCTGATAAATACCCTTTCATGGACCAACCCGCATTTCTCGATACAATACAGCAGCACCAGGGCATCCTGCATAAGTTGTGCCGCCTGTACCGCGATACCCGGGAAGACAGGGAAGACCTTTTCCAGGAAATGATCTACCAGTTATGGAAGTCCTATTCCTCCTTTCAGGGCCATGCCAGGATCAGCACCTGGATATACCGGATTGCACTGAATACCGCA
Source organism: Chitinophaga arvensicola (assembly GCF_900110835.1). Taxonomy (GTDB): domain Bacteria; phylum Bacteroidota; class Bacteroidia; order Chitinophagales; family Chitinophagaceae; genus Chitinophaga; species Chitinophaga arvensicola. Next base: position 1,622,551 of record NZ_FOJG01000001.1, on the reverse strand, counting down.
CTGGCAGACTTCCGCCGGAAGAAGCCACACATTACCTATACCGACCAGTTACCGGAACTACCCACAGGTAGCCACGGCGGCACCAGTCCGCAACAGGATCAACTGTTTGCCGCACTGAAACGGCTCAACGATGCAGAAAAGGCCATCATCGCCCTGTACCTCGAAGATATGAGCTACCAGGAAATTGCAGAGATCACCGGTATCGATGAAAACTATGTAGGCGTTAAACTCAACCGGATTAAAAGCAAGATCAAAAACATGCTAAAATTATAACCACATGGATCCTTTAAAAGCAGCCTGGGACGCTACTCCCGCCCCCCACCGGACCATTACCGACCTGCAGGGCATCATCCGAAAACACACTTCACCGGTACTAAAAAGAATCCGGACGCAAATGATCATTGAAGCCATCGGTTATGTAGCCTTTCTGTTGGTATACTATGACTTTTTCGACGGCGACAAAAAGCCTTTCTATCTCAATGCCCTGCTGGTATTTTCCGTAGCCTGCATGCTGGCCAATAACGTTATCGGCTATAGAATGGCCACCCATCCCGGAGAGGAAAATAATTTACTGGATCATATGCGGCAAAAACTGCGGGCAATCAGGATATACGCAGCATGGGCCATCTGCACAAAAGTACTGGGATTTGCAGGCGTCATGACTTTCCTGCTGGCCGGCATTCAATGGAACGGGTCTAAATATGCTACGCTGTTCGCACTGGCACTCATTATGGCAATGCAGGTATATGCCAACTGGAAGATCTGGCGTGGCCGGATAAAACATATCCGCCAAACAGTAGAGGAGCTGAGTCGCTGATTATTTTGTCCCTTCAAAACACCTTTCCATCCAGATAAATGGAATATACATCCTATTGATTTACCTTGTTGCGGATAGTTTGTGACATTCGAAACATGAAAAATACATCCGCCACCTTCATCGCAACAGGAGACATTATTCCTGGCAACCGCCTGCTGGCAGCGCTTACCAGTCAAAACAAAGCACTGCATCTGCTCTTCCTCGCCGGCTTCTGGATCTGTGGCTTTATCGCCATCGTTTTTTATACCGGCAACCCACGTGGAGGAGACGCGCAGTTCTGGTACTTCACTGTACTTCATTTTCTGTTCTTTATTTACTTCGGCAGGTATTTGTGTGGAAAATATCTGCTGACAGGAAAGCCGATATTCTTTACCCTTTCTTTTTTACTCTGCTGGAGCATTATTACGATTGCTCATGGTACCGTTTTCGATCTTGTATATCATATCCGCTACCAGGGATCCAGGGTACTGACGATGATAGCTATTGCCCCGGTAATCTTCATCGGCTTTTGCATGGGCGTATTCCTGAAACTACTCCGGCATACCCTCCGGGAACAATATGCCACTGCTACACAACAAAAAAGTGAACTTGATCTGTTGCTATCACAGCTAAGTCCCCATTTCCTTTTTAACACATTAAATAATCTCTACGGACTGTCGCTGACAAAGCACGAACGCATGCCCGAAATGATCCTCAAATTATCGGACCTGTTACGTTATTCCGTATATGACGCCAAACAAACCTTTGTACCGCTTACAGCCGAACTCGCCTATATCGATAACTATATTGAACTGGCCAGAACCAATATTGGCAGCAGATTAGTGCTGCATACCAGCATAGCGCCCGTTACAGATACCCACATCAAAATAGCCCCTATGCTGTTAATTGTATTCGTGGAAAACGCCTTTAAGCATGCCGTTAATACCACAGCCAAAAACATATACATAGATATCCGTTTAAGCATCACCAATAAACGTATATGCTTTACTGTTAAAAATTCCTTCGGGGAAAAAGAAGCGTCCATGCCTGGTAAAAATGGCGGCGTAGGACTGGCCAACACACTCAAACGCATGGAGTTGCTGTATAACAACGGCTATGAATATCACACGACCATCACTGATGGTAATTATACTGCCACCTTAACACTTAATACGCCACAGTAATGATAAACTGCCTGATCATCGATGATGCACCCATTGCGCGGGAAATAGTAGCAGCCTATTGCAGTCATCTTCCTTTTTTACATATAGCAGGAAGCTGCGGCGACGCACTGGAAGCGAAAAGTATATTGGAAACCATTCCCGTACAACTGTTGTTCTTAGATATCAATATGCCGGTGCTGAATGGCATCAGTTTTTTGAGAACATTGAAAGAAGTACCCGCCGTCATATTCACCACTGCGTATAAGGAATACGCCACGGATGCCTTTGACCTGGCCGCCTGCGACTACCTGGTAAAACCATTTTCACTGGAACGGTTTATAGTAGCGGTAGATAAAGCCAGGCAGAAAATACAATCCGCCGGACAACATATCTTCCTGAAAGCTGCCGGGAAAATATACCAGGTGCAATACGATGATATCCTGTATGCGGAAGCCCGGGGCAACTATACCAGGGTAGTTACTTCCCAACAGGTGATTGTTTCCAACATCTCCTTTTCCCAACTGGAAGCCACGCTGCCACCGGCGCTCTTTCTCCGCGTACACCGGTCGTTTATGATCCACAAAAACAAGATTTCACACATACAAGGTAATTGCATCTACATCGGCCAGCAGGATATCCCTATCGGGAATCATTACAAGGATTCCCTGTTCAAAATATTAGGGGTGTAATGCTGAGAGGAAGTAACGTTATTGTAGCTGATAAAACCCGCTGCCAACCAGTTGCAGGGAGTAAACCACCCTATTACGACAGCACAAGATAAGAAGGCAAAAAGCGATCAAAGCACTGCGCTGTTTCAATAGCTTTTTACTTTACCTTTATGTCACCACCTTTAATCCCGCCACCGCTGTATGAAAAAAATTGTTCTGTTAGCAATTGCCTGTATGGTTGGACTCCATGCATTTCCACAACGCTTCTTCCATTCGCTGGGATTCCCTGTTTTTATAGACCGTACTTCTTCCAAAAGTGTAACCAGCGTAGGGCTTACGTATTCCATCCGCTACAATGTGGTGGAGAGGGAAAACATGTCACTTTCACTGGGCATTCCATTTTCCTTTGGCGGATCAGGGCACAGTCCGGGCAAAAAAACAGATTGGTATTATGATCTGGATGGCAATATGATCTATTACGCCACGGATGAAGATGAAGAAGGCCCTTTTACAAAGGCGCGCGCCATGGTGGATATTCCGTTGGTGATACAATTCAACTTCGGCGCCTTTTCTACCGGGGCGGCTAAAAACAGTATGGGGTTCTTTGCCGGTGGAGGACTTGGTTATCACTACGGACCGGTGAATGTAACGCATAAGGACCCACGAAATAATACCTTTATAGATTCTACCATGCAACACTCAGTAGGACCCATGGCGAATGCGGGTATCAGGATCGGGTTGGGCAAAAAGAAGAACGGCGCCATAGAGTTGAAGGGTTCTTACATGAAGAGCTTCACCCGGCGCCGCGCTGACATTTATGGCATTACTTTATTGTATCTTTTTTATACCGGAAAATCTAATGATTGATATTCACGGCTACCCGTGCAAAATAAAATGAGCCCAATGTGCCCATCTGCACAGATGCATACTTAAACACACCAAAATAACTGTTACCATAAACCTGTTCATCCGGGAATACATCCAGGATATTGTTAGCACCCACGGTAAATGTAAAGGGCTGCAAATTGTAGCTGAAAGACAGATCCGTTACCACTTTCCCCTTATGCACCTGCACTTCTCCAAAAGGGAAACTATTGCGGGATACTTCTCCGAAATACACATTCCGCAACAGCACACTAAATTTCTTATAGCTATAGGTAAGCGACAGATTCGCTTTCACCCGTGGTGTACCTTCTGTAATCAGGATGCTGTCGTTTGGCGAAAAGAAGATCTGTTCCTGTCCTTTTAAACCGGCCGGGATATGTAAATCACCCGTGATGGTATTCTTGTTGTAATTAAAGCCCAGCGACGCATTAAAGCCATGCGGACCGGAACGCAGGTTGTAATCCGCTACCACATCAATACCCGCTGTACGGGTATCGATGCCGTTACTGAAGAACCTTGCGGAGCTGGCGCCCAGCGGGTTGATGATCTTCTGTATCGCTTCCACCGGATTGCCGTTGGCATCAAAGCCGAAGCTGCCGGTTAATACGATCCTGTTTTTGATCTGCGTAAGATAACCATCTACCGAAATACTGAAATTACGGGCCGCCTGCGCAGTAAAGCCAAGGCTATAGTTCACAGAGGTTTCCTGTTTCAGTTTAGGAATGCCCAATGCCTTTGCCACCGCACTCTGGTTGGTAAAAAATCCTGACTGTCCGAGGGTGTTATCCGGCAGGATATCGGTACTCACGTAACTAAAGTATTGCTGATGCAATGAGGGCGCACGGAAGCCATTACTGATAGCGCCGCGTACATTGAACACCTCTGAAATTTTATACCGGGTAGCAAACTTGCCACTTAATGCGGTACCAAAATCACTGTAGTGTTCCAGTCGCGATGCCGCGCTGATCAACCACCGGGAAGTAATATCCAGTTCCCCATCTACATAAATACCCGTGTTATTCCTGTTTTTATGGATGGCATTATCAGGAGAGAAGCCGGTAAAAGACTGCGATCCACCAGCCAGTCCGGATGGATTTGTCACGGTGCCATCATTTCCCACTACCAATGCATAATTTTTCCAGGAAGCCTCTTCGCCGCTACGGATGCGATAATCATCGACCCGAAATTCCGCACCAAAGGCCAGGTTCAGACCTGCAGCCACATTTGCAAAACGACGGCTGAAATCCAGGTTGGTGGTGTTTTGCAAAAATTCATGCCCACCGGCTTTAAAGCTGGTAGGGGAGGCGCTTTCCAGGGAAGCATTCACCGTATGATCTACTTTATAATCGAAGCGGTTATCCCCCAGGGTATTACTCAGATCTGCCTGCCATTCGCCCAGTTTATGTTTCACACCTACTGCAATGGAGCGGTCATGGATCCGGGAATCCGTGGTTGGCTGAAAACCATCCGGATAAATCGTATATACATTTACGGTAGGGTCGCTGGGTAACCGGCGGAAGCCAAAGCCTTCGCCTTGCCGGTAGCTGTAACCGCCAAATGAATAGAATTCGCTTTTCCCATTGCCGAAGGGAAGTGATAAATTATAAAAGACGCCGCCGTTTTTTATCTGTGCATCACCTATCTGAAAGTTGAAATCATCTCTTTTCAATCCTTTCTGTTTCAGCATATCGTCGTCGTACTTCCGGGAAGCCGCCGGATCATCGGTGAAGTCGTAGGCGAAGAAGTTATTGAGGGCCGACTGGTCAAAAATGATCAGGTTATTGTTTTGCGCACGGGTGGTTTTTCCTCGTTGGTAAGCCTCTCCGGTGATATTGATATAACCGCCCTGTTTACCCAGACCGGCGCCATAATTAAGACTCAATTGTCCGAGGCCACCATCGCCACGGGAAGTCACCCCACCTGTTAACGCTGCAAAAAGCTGATGCGTGTTTTGTTTCAGTACAATGTTGATCACCCCTGCAATGGCGTCGGAGCCGTATTGTGCAGAGGCGCCGTCGCGCAGCACTTCAATGCGCTCGATCGCTGCTGCGGGAATCGCATTCAGGTCGGTGCCTACGGAACCGTTGCCTACCGTTCCCTGGTTATTTACCAGCGATGTAGTATGACGGCGTTTTCCGTTGATCAGCACCAATAGCTGATCAGGTCCGAGGCCCCGGATACTGGCCGGATCTATATGTTCGCTGCCGTCGGAAGATGACTGCCGGTTGGAGTTGAACGACGGGGAAATATATTGCAGGATCTGATTCAGGTCGTTCTGCGGGGTGAGTACCTGTATTTTTGAGAGATGGAATACATCTACGGGTGCTACTGTGTTCAACCTGGTGCGCCCGCTGCTGCGGGTACCTACGGTCACCACTTCATTCAGGGTACGTACAGCCGGCGCCGGGATGGTATCTGCGGTGCCTTGCGCCGTAGCGGCCATGCTGATGGGGAAAAGTATAAAAGCAGGGTATAGATATTTTATCATCGGTAGGGATTTATTTTTTGGGAGACAAGGTGACTTCCACGCTCCACTCACTACCGCTGCCTATATGATAAGTGGCGGCAAAGTTGCCCTGGTTCAGTGCAAACGATAATTGCAGCAGGCTGTTGAGGTAACTGAGCGGTTTTCCTTCGGCCACGGCGCCAAAAGTTTGGCTGTAAGGCGCATCTGTTTCGTGTACCTTTTTGCCGTTATGGAAGAAAGTGACATGCAGGATATCGCCGTATTGCGGATGCAGCTGGTTCAGTAAATCGCCCGTGATGTTGGTCCATACGTTGCCATACTGCACATCTAAAATAGAAATGTTGCCTTTCAGCTTTCCTCCTTCCAATGCGGGGGCCTGGTAAGGAATTTTTACTACCTGGGCAGGTAGCACGGGTCCTACCTGGTCAAAGGTGATAGCACCGGCTGCCAGTCGCGCGCCGGTATAGGCATACACATCCCGGCCATGGAACGTATAGGATTTCTGGGAGTCTTTCCGCCGGTTCACGGCTTCGTTGATCTCCCGTATTTCCGCGATGCCTTCAGAGGCGGCAATCAGGGTAAGGGTGCCATTATCGGGCGTCACAATAAAGTGGCCGCTGTTGGTTTTGAGCACCACCGATTTACGGCTGGTACCAACGCCGGGATCTACTACCGATACAAACACGGTGCCTGCAGGCCAGTAGGGAACGGTTTGTTGCAGCCGGTAAGCCGCTTCCCAGATATTATAAGCAGGTATTTCATGCGTCAGATCATATAATTTCAGATCAAAAGAAACGCCGGAGGCCACGCCTTTCATGGCGGATACGGCGCCATCTTTCAGGCCGAAATCCGATTGAAACACAACAATCTTGTTTTGAGCAAATCCGGTGCTGGTAAGAACCAATAATGCGATGCAGCTGATAAAATGATGTAATGCAATTCTCATGGGGAGTCGATTAGTCTACAAATTTAGTAGATTATTATGAAATCAGTAAAAATTCTTAACTTGAAGTTAATTCATCTGTAGTAAATGAAATACCAGGAAATACCACCGCCATCCTATCTTAAGCACCACGTCCGTTATTTCTGGACGCTGGAGAGCGGCGGTGTATCTGCCACACCACATATCTTCGGACCGGTAGCAGATGGATGCCCGGGATTGATTTTCCAGCAATCGGCCGACGGCATTTTTTACCAGGAAAAGAAGCCTTTGCCGGATCTGTTGCTGTATGGGCAAACCACTAAAGCCACTACACTTGAATTAACCGGCGGCGTGTATGCCATCGGGGTATGTTGCTATCCCAATGCGCTGAAATCTGTTTTTGGCTTAAATGCGGATGAACTGACCAATAGCTGCTTAGACCTCGGCTTACTGGATAGAACGAAAGATTTTCACCTGGCAGAAAAGCTGGGGAATACCTTGTCGTTAGCCGGGAAAATCGATATCATTGCCGCCTTCCTGTTCCAACAGATCAATAAAAGCAGTACAACTACCGACACTGTTACACAGTATGCATTGTCGCAGATCATTGCCTCCAGGGGCAGCATTGCGTTGAAAGACTTACAGCAGGAGTTGCAGTTAACGGAAAGAAGTTTTGAGCGCCGGTTCAAACAGGGCGTTGGCATCTCCCCCAAATTATTTTCGCGTATATGCCGCTTTCAGCACTCATTGGCGCAGTTAAAAAGTAATAACTATACCAAGCTTTCCGATATTGCTTTTGAAAACGACTATGCGGATCAGTCGCACTATATCCGGGCTTTCAAAGAATTCACCGGCTTCTCCCCTTATCAGTACCAGAAAAAATCGAGTGAGATCGGCACCAACTTCATGCTGAGAAATTCCTGAGCACCTGTCGGTTTTGTTCTATTTCCGGGGTAAGCATCGTCCTAATTTTGGATCATAAAATTAAAGACGATGAAGTTACTTATTTTCGGCGCCACCGGCGGCACAGGACGCGAATTGGTTACCCAGGCACTCCGGCAGGGACATACTGTTACCGCATTTGTACGCAACCCATCCCTGGTGCAACAGCAACATCCACAACTCACTATTGTAAAAGGCGACGTACTGGATTACAATACCATTGAACCAGCTATAGCCGGCCACGACGCTGTGTTATCCGCCATCGGCATGCCCGCCAATAAAACCGGCGTATTGCGCTCGGAAGGTACCCGCAATATTATCCGTGCCATGGAAAAGAAAGGATTGAAACGGTTTATCTGTCAAACTTCACTGGGCTATGGCGATAGCCGGGAAGTACTGAACAGAACACCCTTTATTTTCAAATACATTATCGTGCCTTTTATATTAAAGAAAGGATTTGCAGATCATGCGTTACAGGAACAGTATATCAAAGGCAGTTCGCTCGACTGGGTGATTGTACGGCCGGGCAACCTGACAGATGGAGAACTGACAGGCCGCTACCGGTATGGTTTTGCGCCCACAGATCCGAATATCACTGTAAAAGTTTCCCGGGCAGATGTAGCTGATTTTATGCTGAAACAACTGAACGATTCCAGGTTTATTCATCAAACACCGGGCATTTCTTACTGGAAATAATTCTAAATTGGGTGCAAAGACACACCTGTATGAAGATTTTTACATCCACTCCGCAGCTCATACTGCGGGAGCTTATACCGGCGGATGCTGCCGGGATGTTTGAACTGGACTCAGACGAAGCGGTACATCTTTACCTGGGCAATAACCCCGTAAAAACGATCGCTGAATCAAGTGCGGTGATAGAGATGATCCGGCAGCAGTATAAAGACAATGGCATTGGCAGATGGGCGGTTATAGAAAAAGAGACCAATCATTTTGTGGGATGGGCAGGATTGAAACTCATCAAGGAACCGGTCAATGGTCATGTTAATTATTACGATGTAGGGTACCGGTTTATTAAAAGATACTGGGGAAAAGGCTATGCCACGGAATGCGCCATTGCATCACTGGCGTATGGATTTAACGAACTGAAAGCGGATCAGCTCTTCGCCATGACAGATGCCGGCAACGCCGCCTCCCGGCGCGTACTGGAAAAGGTTGGCTTCATGCAGAACGGCACTTTTTACGAAGACGGGATATTACATAACTGGTTTGAAATCAGTAAGGATAAGTGGCTGTTATCACACAGCTGAAAGAGGGATACTGACTGAGGTGTAATTACAGCGGGGCTTTATAACTTGCTATACACAAAAAGTGACCGGTGTTGCCATCCTTTACCCTCAATCAGTATCCCGTATTATGAAGATTAACAGCATACAGTTATTAAGAGCAGTAGCAGTTATCCTGGTGGTACATGTTCATGCCATTGATCTGCAGGAAGCCTTCGCTGTTTCCCATCAACAGAAGTTTTTTTTCCTGGAAAACTTCGGTGCTATCGGCGTAGACCTGTTCTTTGGTATCTCTGGTTTTATTATCAGCTATGTAGCCAGTAATTACTTTGGCGCCCGCGACGGTGCCGACTTCCTGAAGAAACGTTTTCTGAGGATCAACCCGATTTACTATGTAGCCAGTGTATGCTACATGGTACTGTTTTGCTTATACGATCAGTTTTACCCGCTCACCGCTATTTTATATGGATGGAGAGATACCATCTTTATGTTGCCCGTATTAAACTCACAGAAATGGCTGGCGCCTATCCTGGTAGTGGGCTGGTCGCTGAGTTATGAGTGGTGGTTTTATATGTTGTTTTTTGTATTGATTTTATTCCGCACAAAATATAAAACGTTATTGCTGTTACTTGTTATTCCTGCGCTGGTACTTGCCGGCGTATTATTAAAACCTACGGATTTCAGGCTGATATTCTATACCAATCCTATTATGCTGGAATTCCTTTTCGGTGTGATTATTTTCTGGTTATACCGTCATGCAAAAGTGCCGGTGGGTATTGCGTGGCTGTTGCTGGCAGTGGGTGTAGGTGGTTACATTTATAACATCTGGCATGGCTTCGGAAATATTTCTGAACTGGGTAGCGTGACCAGTGGCACCGGTAGCATGAAAAGGGTATGGTTATGGGGCTTGCCCAGTGCGTGTATCCTGGCCGGCTGTATCTTCCTGGAAAAGAAAGACGTATGGAACCGGCTATGGAACAACCGACCGGGCCTGCTGATCGGAGATGCCTCTTATTCTATTTACCTGACTCACTATACCTTCTTTTACCTGCTTGCGCAGATTTATGCCCGCACCGGTTATTTCATGAATGCAGATGTATCTATCATCGTGCATATGGTGCTGGCTATTGCCGTGGGTATCTTCTTTTACTACAAGGTGGAGCGACCGCTGATCAAGATGCTGCATGCACCAAAACCAGCCACACCAACCCCACCACCCGTTCATACAGCTATGCCATGATTTAGTATCAGGGGGTATTGGGAATCCAGCCCCCTCTTTTCATCCACCACAGCATAGGATCCAGCCATTCGTATACGGGTAACCGTTGTGTAAAGCCGTGATTGCCGGTAGGGAAAAGATGTAGTTCTGCCGGAATACCTCCCCGTTGCATAGCCTGGTAAAAAGCGACGCTGTTATTTACATTCACCACGGCATCATCGTTGGTATGCGTGATATAAGCAGGAGGTGTATTATTATTTACCCATTCTTCGTTGGAAAAGAAAGCGATCTTCTCTTTGGAAGGATCGTTACCAAGCAGGTTTATACTGGAGCCCTGGTGTGTCAGTTCCTTATTCATGCTGATCACCGGGTATACCAGGATCATAAAGTCCGGGCGGAGATCTGTATTTTCCTTGTTGGGTATGTAGCTGCGGGCGCTGTGCGTGCCCAGCGTAGAAGCTACGTGGCCTCCGGCAGAGTAGCCGGCAATTCCTATCTTGTGCGGATCAATTCCCCATGTAGCGGCATTCATCCGCACCGTTTTGATCGCCTGCTGGGCATCCTGCAGGGGCCCCATACTTTTATCCCGCATGGTGGCATCTGAAGGCAACCGGTACTTCACTACAAATGCTGTTACCCCTTTGGTAATAAACGCTTCTGCTATCTTCGTGCCTTCTTCGGCAAAGGCCAGGAAAGCGTAGGCACCGCCGGGAAAGATGATAACTGCCGCTCCGTTGGGCTTTTCAGGCTTATAAATGGTGAGGGTAGGTGCGTCGGCAGGTGCAATTTTGCCAATGCTGTTAGGAATTGAATCCTTGTATAAAGGCTTTATTTCCTGGGCTTTTACGGATACTGTAAGGATAGGTAACGCAAAAACAAGAAGGGCCAGCATTTTCTTCCTGCGCGGATAATTGAGTTGAATCATCCCTCAAAAGAAAAAATTGCAGCCCTTCCAAGTGTTTACGAAATCTTAAATATTATGTGATTACAAATAGTTGCCTATTTCTCCGCTACGGCCAGCAGGAACCAGGCGGCATGGGGTAACCATTGCTCCGCCCAGCGCCAGTCGTAATCTTTACCCGTAGTAGCATAAGACACGTTGAAATCAATATCATTTTCACTTGTCAGTCCGCCGGTAATGCCGTTCACGATCCCACCCGGGGCATTGGTATATTCAAAGGTGCCAAAGAAGCCATAAGCGGGGTTATTATGCCCGCTGCCCTGCAACATACAGGCATCAAAAGGATTAAGCCCCAGGATCCAGTTGAGCTGCTGCAACGCCAGGTTCTCCAGGCTGTCGCTCAGTGCAGGTTCCGTTTTGAAGAATTTAGCCGCCATCCGGGCAGCGGTGGCAATGGAACCCAACCGGGCATTCTCTCCCTGCCACCATGGCGATGCCTCACTGCCCTGCGGGAAGAAGAAAGCCGTTTTACGCACACCTGCCGTGTCTTCTGTGTATTGCCGGCTATAGCCGAACGGGTTATTTACTTCTGCTGTTACCGCCAGCTCATACTGTACCGATTTGCGGATAGTTGTTTTCAATCTGTCCTGCTCAGCCGCCGTTGCCAACGGATAGTAGTTCAGCAACGCCACCACCGGCAGCCCCGCATCAGACGGGTGAAAGAAAGGACGATCCTTATCATCTGCCCGGAAGTAATTGGTATATTTTCCTTTGCTGATCAGCCGGTCCGCCAACTGAGCGGCCCGCTTACCGGCAGCTGCCAGGTATACCGGCTTCTTCGTGGCTTTATATAACTCGGTTGCGGCACTCAATGCGCAATAATCATCTACAATATTCTCTTTCCCGTCATTGGTCATCCGGGCATTTTCTTTTTCCAGGAAAGCAAAGGCTTCCTCTGCAGCTTTCAGGTAATCCCTGTTGGTAAATTCACCGGAAGTATCGTAGGTGGAAGCAATGGCCAGGGCCGCTATCGACAGTCCTGCCCCGGAACGGTAGCTCGACTGGTAACTGCGCCAGTCGTTATCTTCCCCGGAAGAATTGCTGCTGTACGACTGATCCTTATTCTGTTTGATCCGGTAGCCTTTATCTTCTGCGCGGATCACGCGGTCTTTCGCCATTTTACCGGGACCAGGGGCGGACACCGACCGGTAAAAGGAGCCATTGGGCGCCTTCAACCGCACCAGGTAATCAGCCCCATACATGGCTTCATCCTGGATCCGGCGCAGGTACTGCCGGTAATCGGTTCCTGGCTTCTGCTGCAGCAGGTCATATGTTTTCAGCAGGCTCCATACCGTGAGGGATACCTGCTGAGGATTGAAATAGGAGGAAAAAGATAAATGAGACAGGTGTTTTCCGTAGTCACCGGTGGCATCATACCAGCCACCATGCGCATCTATGGTATCCTTTGTTTTGCCGGCCAGCAACAGGTGATGATCTGCCTGGTCCAGCAATCCGGAGCTGCGCTGCCCTTTGAAATAATATACCACATCAGAAATAGTAGCCTGTTCCAGTACATTTTTATCGATAGAAAAAGGATAGGACTGCACGGGTTTGCCTGCTACATTCACCCGCAGAAAATAATTTCCTTTGGTAGTATAGCCGCTGAAATCGATGGTCCAGAAAAGCCAGTGTTTCCATTTATCTACCGGTCCGCTGAAATTCACTTTCCCGGTATATACCTTTTTGCCGGTAGCGGTTTCTATCAATTCAAACCCGGTAATATTCTCTTTCGTGTCTGCTACTACCACTGCTTTCTTCGGCAGGTTAAATTCGTAGCCAATATGATTGGTGAGTACTTTCACCGGTTGGGCCAGCAGGAGTTCTGGCGCCAGCAACAGCAGGAACAACATCCTTTTGATCAGAAATTTCATGTGTAAGTTTTAAAGCGACAAACAGGGTTGATAATATCATCAGATCCCTAAAATAATCAATCCCTTTTAAAGGATCCGGTCTTTTATTCCAATGGCGGGCCAGAAACATGGTCGATAAAATTGATATATTAGCGCCAGATTATCAAGCTTACATCTCTCCCGAAAAAAAATTTAAAAATATTTCCCGGCAGATGTCCAATCCGGATTTTCCCGATCCTTATTCAGGTATAAACAAACAAATTCATCACATACAAAACTTAATAAAATGGAACCAAGAATTAACTTAATGACCACCGGTGGAAAAGCAGTCAAAGCATTATCTTCTGTAGGCGCCTACCTGGCCAAAGCATCCGTAGAAGCCTCTTTGCTGCATCTGATCTACTTCCGTGTATCACAGATCAATGGTTGCGCTTTCTGCCTGGATATGCACGCCAAAGATGCACGGGCAGAAGGAGAAACAGAACAACGCCTCCACATGATAGCAGGCTGGAGAGAAGCCATCGTGTACACCGACCGCGAACGTGCTGCATTTGCCTGGGCAGAAGCCTTGACCACCATCCATCAGCATGAAGTACCGGATGCCGTGTATGAAGAATTGCGTAACCATTTTTCTGAAGAAGAAATTGTAGACCTGACCATCGCGGTAACTACCATTAACAGTTACAACCGGATCAACATTGCCTTCCGTACACCAGGTGGCCATTATCAACCCGGAATGTTCGCTGCAAAAGCCAACTAATAATTCCTATATTCAGGCACGATTTAAATAACACCGAGATGAAAGAATTCGCATTATTATTCCGGCAGTCAGAATACGCCTACGATAAACTCTCCGCTGAAGAATACCAGCACCTGCACAAGAACTGGCAGGACTGGATAGGCGGTATCGCTGCACAGGGAAAATTCGTCAATAAAGGATCCCGCCTGGCATTGGAAGGGAAAGTACTCAAAGCCGGTGGTGTAGTCACGGATGGTCCTTTTGTGGAGATCCGGGAGCGGCTCGGTGGCTTTATCGTAGTAATGGCCGATAGCCTGGAAGAGGCCACCACCCTGGCACACGGCTGTCCGGCATTAAACTACAGCGGCAGTGTGGAAGTAAGAGAACTCATGCAATAACCGTTGTACCGTGATACGGGCTTCACGGTACAACGAAAAAAAACCACGCTGGCGCCAGCGTGGTTTCACTATGTTATATGGAAAAGGAACCAGTATCGCTGAAGCAGTTATTCAAACAGGAATTCTCCAAGATGGTGGCGGTGATCAGTAAGCTGTACGGATTACAGCACATTGAAATCGCGGAAGATATAGTCAGTGAAACCTTCCTGGTAGCCGCTGAAACCTGGGATACAAAAGGGCTGCCACCAAATCCGGCTGCCTGGCTGTATACCGTCGCCAAACAGAAAACGATCCATCATTTCAGAAGAAATAAAATTTTCGACGAAAAAGTACGACCGGAAGTAACCGCCCGGCACGAACTCGTGGAAGATGCCGATGCCTTGAACTTCTCACAGGAAAATATCAAAGACAGTCAGCTACAGATGCTGTTTGCCGTCTGCAATCCGGCTATTGCCAGCGAAGCGCAGATCGGACTGGCACTGCGTATCCTCTGCGGATTTGGTATCGATGAAATTGCAGAAGCCTTTCTATCCAATAAGGAAACCATCAATAAAAGATTGTTCCGCGCCAAAGAAAAACTGCGCACGGAAAACATAAAGATGGAATTGCCGCCGGCACAGGAAATTACACAACGCCTCGATAATGTGCTGCATATTATTTACTTACTTTTCAGCGAAGGATATTACTCCCAGACACAAAACGAGATCCTCCGGCAAGACCTTTGCGTAGAAGCCCTGCGCCTGGGGCTGATGCTGACGGAATACGACAAAACCAATCTGCCTAAAACAAATGCATTGATCGCACTGATGTGTTTTCATGCGTCCCGCTTCAATGCCCGTCAATCGCCCGAAGGCATACCGGTGCTCTACGAAGCACAGGATGAAACCCTCTGGGATCAGTCTCTCATACACCAGGGCATTCATTTCCTGCAATTATCTGCTGCCGGCAACGAAGTGACCTCCTACCATCTCGAAGCGAGGATTGCCTACTGGCACTGCCGGAAAGAAGATACCCCGGAAAAATGGGAAGAGATCCTGCAGCTGTATAATTCATTACTCATGATCAATTACTCCCCCAGCGTAGCCCTGAACCGCACCTTTGCATTATATAAGGCAAACGGACAGGCAGCGGCGCTGATAGAAGCTGAAAAATTGAAGCTGGAGAATAATCATTTCTACTTTATCTTACTGGGAGAATTGTATAAAAATATTGATAACAAAAAAGCCAGACTGAATTTTCAGAAGGCCTGGCAACTGGCCAAAACAGACACTGAAAAACAGGGCATACAGGCGCAAATCGAT
Organism: Chitinophaga arvensicola; assembly: GCF_900110835.1. Lineage (GTDB taxonomy): Bacteria > Bacteroidota > Bacteroidia > Chitinophagales > Chitinophagaceae > Chitinophaga > Chitinophaga arvensicola. The sequence goes on along the minus strand of NZ_FOJG01000001.1, from coordinate 1,606,996 downwards.
AGCATTCCCGATGAGCATACACACTAACCTGATCCGTAGTTTCGGATACCTGATCCATCTCGATGAAGCAGAAAAAGAATTCATCTCTTCTCTCTTCGTCAGCAAACAATATCAAAAAAATGATCACTTCCTGCGGGAAGGGCAGGTATGCCGGGAAGCAGGGTTTATTGAAAAAGGATTGATCCGCTACTATAACATCAAAGATTCCGGGGAAGAAGTGACCCTCGATTTCGGAAAAGAAAACGACTGGACCTGTAATTATGAAAGCTTCCTCGATCACTCTCCTTCCCTGCGTAACATAGAATGCCTGGAACCAACAGAGATATTAACGCTCTCGTACGAAAACCTGCAACGGATTTATAACGAAGTTAAAGAAGGGCAGAAGTTTGGCCGCCTGATCTGTGAGTTTTTATACCTGCAGGCCATCAAAAAACTCAACTCCCTTTATACCGATCTGCCGGAGCAACGATACCTTCATTTTGTAAATGACTATCCCGATCTGCAACAACGTGTTCCCCAATATTATATTTCTTCTTTTGTAGGTGTAAAACCTCCTTCTCTAAGCCGGATCAGAAAAAGATTATCGCTTTAGCTTTTTATTAACCTGGGTGAACGAACGCCGGGAAAGCGCTGTCTACTTTTGTTGCATCATCATTAAACAATGCACAAATGAAAAAGATTGCTTTCTACGGCACCCTGTTTATGGGTCTTATCCTGGTATTTATCGGCGGCCGCTTCCTCCTGGACCCATTGGGAGCTGAAACTGGCTTTGGTATTAGCGTTCCGGTAAATGGTAACTTCTCTTTCCACTATATCAAAGGCATCCGCGACCTGTTTACCGGTATCGTCATACTGGGCGTGTTATGGACCGGCGAACGCCGTGCCCTCGGTGTAGTAATGCTGGCCGGCGCCATGGTTCCTGTGGTGGATTTCAGCCTGGTGCTTAACTACCCGGCACATTTAACCGCCAGTCTTATTCCCCACCTGGTAGCCATTGTACTGGCCCTATTACTGGGTATCTATTACCTTTCTTCCACTGCTAAAAAACAACCTCATGCTGCTCTTTAATCTCGTTTTACTCCTGCATTTCGGATGCTTCCTCGCTTATCTGTTTACACTGGCCAGGCTCTGGTCCAGCTATCACACCCAGCTCCGGGATCATAAAGGACTGATACTGGGCATTATCCTGCTGGTTACCGGCGTAATACTGGTGGCGTTAAAGTATCCGCATGTGAATTATTACAAAGTAATACCTAAAACAGGGCTGTTTGCCGTGGTGACCGTGATCAATGGCGTGTTCAGCAATAAACCGTTTACGAAGACCGCCTACTATACTTTACTCGGCGTTACCGTAGCAGCGGCGGCTATTGCAGTATGGCACTGAAAAATGCTGCCAACACCGCTTCCAGGAAAGTGTTGTACTCATTATCAACATTTTACGGCAGGCTCAACAGTCATCCGAAACAGGCAAGACCTGCGCTGGCACAGCTCTTCCAGCAAAAAATTTTCCCGATTGCGTAAACTTTTCCCTTTTCGTCGTCGGACCTTTGCGGAAGTTTTCAATCAACCAGTGAATCTAAATGACCAGACTCTTATTAATACTGTGCGCCCTCTTCGGTTCGGCAGCAGTATACGCCCAGAACGGTACCATCGGTGGTACTGTCACCACCAGTGATGGCCAGCCGGCTATTAATGTTACTATAACGGTAGAACGTACCAGGCTTGGTAGCATCAGCAATGAAAAAGGGGAATATCTCATCAGGAATATCAAACCAGGTAACTGGACCCTGCGCATTACATCCGTTGGCTCTGCCACTCAGCTGAAAGAAGTAGCAGTGGCTGCCGGACAAACGCAGCAACTAAATTTCACCCTCAACGAAAGCGCTGCCCAGTTGAACGAAATCACTATTTCTTCCCGCAACATGAACCGGGAAAGCAAGGTAGTCGCTAAAATGCCGCTCAAAAACCTGGAGAATCCGCAGGTGTATAACAGTGTTTCCACTGAAATCATGAAGCAGCAGGGTATTACCACCTACGATGATGTAATGCGTAATGTACCGGGTATTGTACAAACGTGGCAGTCTACCGGCAGATCCGGAGACGGCGCCTCCTACTTCGCACTCCGTGGATTCGATGCACAGCCGTCTCTCATTAACGGCCTGCCCGGCATCACCAGTGGCAACCTTGACCCCGCCGATGTGGAAGAAGTACAAGTCATGAAAGGCCCTTCCGGTACGCTCTTCGGCGCCAGCTTTGTGAGCTACGGCGGTATTATCAACACCATCACCAAAAAGCCTTACTATGGCTTTGGTGGAGAAGTAGGATACAGCATCGGTAGCTTCGGCCTCAACCGCGTTACCGCCGATGTAAATACCCTCCTCAGCAAAAAGAAAAAAATTGCGATGAGGCTGAACGCAGCCTATACTTCTGAAAACTCCTTCCAGAACGCGGGTTTCCGGAAAGATCTTTTCATCGCACCTTCTTTTGTATATGAAGTAAATGACCGTCTCTCCTTTCATGTGATGGCAGAAATACTCCAGGAAAAAAGAGCGGTACCACCGGTGTTCTTTCACACCAACCGCGCAGCTCCGCTCGATTTTAAAAACATCCAGGAGCTGAACCTTAATGTGAAAGAATCATTCACCAGCAACGAACTCACCATCAAAAATCCACGGATCAACGTACAGGCACAGATGCTGTATAAGCTCTCCGGCAACTGGTCTTCCCAGACCGTTTTCTCCGGTAGCAGAACTAAATCCGACGGTGTTTATACTTATATCTGGGACCAGGACCCGGGTGATAAATGGTTTGGCCAGGATTTCCACATCGAAAATCAGACTACCAAAACCTTCGACATACAACAAAACTTCAACGGCGATTTCAAAATCGGTGGTTTGCGTAACCGCCTGCTGATCGGGCTGGACTACTTCCACCGCAACGTAGTGGATCAGGGCTCCGGCTGGGCAACCGGCAGAAACGTAAGTCCACAGGGTGATGTAACCGATTATACCAATCCGGAAACCAAGGAAGTACTCCCGGCCGTTCCGCTCACAAAGGATGCGGTATATGGCCTGCTCGCGGGCACGGACGGTAACAACTCCAACGTTACCAACAGTATCTACAGCTCCTATGTATCCGATGTGTTGAATATCACGCCTGCATTGTCTGTAATGCTGAGTCTCAGAGCCGATTACTTCGATTCAAAAGGAGATAAAAACGCCAAAGATGACAAGGGTTACCAACAGTTTGCCCTGTCGCCTAAATTTGGCGCGGTATACCAGATCGTACCTGATAAAGTATCCGTTTTTGCCAGTTATATGAATGCCTTTCTGAATGTAGCGCCTTCTTCTGTTTATAACACAGAAGGAACTTATGAACGTACCCAGTCGTTCAAACCGGAACACGCCAACCAGGTAGAATTTGGTATCAAAACAGATATCCTTGCAGATAAATTATACGGAACCTTATCTATATACGATATTAAAGTAGGCAACAAAGTAATCCCCGACAGCAAAAACCCGATGAACTCTACCCAGGGTGGTAAATTCGGCAGCCGTGGATTTGAAATAGACCTGAATGCTCATCCTACACAGGAACTGAACATCATTGCCGGTTACAGCTATAACCATACAAAAGTACTGGAAGGTAACGGCGATGACTTTTACAGTCAGCCAGGCAGGGCTCCAGGCGGGCAAGGACCACAGAACCTGGCCAATCTCTGGGCTACCTATAAATTTGTAAACGGCGCGCTGAAAAACTGCGGTATCGGCGCAGGTGGTAACTATGCCAGCAGGTATAAAGTGATCGACAACAGTGTAACAGGTGTCTTTTACCTGCCCAGTTATGCCCTGCTGAATGCCGGTGTATTTTACAATGCAAAACATTTCAGGGTATCCTTCAATGTGAATAACATCACCAACGAAGTGTATTATACCGGTTACTGGTCTGTAAATCCACAGAAACCGAGAAATTTTGTGGGAAGCGTAGCGTTTAAATTTTAATACTACGGGAAGATAAATAACGAAAGGATGTCTCACAAGGACATCCTTTTTTCATGCCTATAAATGAAGAAGCCGTCTCTTTATAAGAGACGGCTTCCTGCAATATTCCACTGTTCGCTGCTATTGATAATTATAATTATCCCAGTAAGGCACCTTACCTTTTGCGGCGGCTGGTACCCAGAAAATGGGAGAGGTATTATTATTTTCCGGAGCTACTTTCTTGAAGTTGTCCGGGTTGTTGGTCAACTCAATAGTTGGGTAGCGTACTCTTTCCGGCATTGGTTTCCATACGGAAGTATGCCAGGTAAAGGGTTCCAGCTTAGGGTGACGGGTTCTTCTCAGCTCTGTCCACAGTTCGTAAGGCTGATAGAGGTTCAGATGCAGGTATTTCTGTTGCATCAGAATTTCCATTTTATCATCCTGGCTGGCAGCAAGGGTAAATTTGGTTTTCACCACATCGCCCCATGCGCTTACTACGGCAGCAGATGGTCTGGCAGGATATACCAGCGCCATTTGAGCAGGTGTCAGCTGGGTTTTAGCGTAGCTGCTCAGCTGATTAATATTATACCAGAAAGCGATGGAGTGTGTTACTTCATCTTTAATATGCTCTTCGGCAGATTTACCTGTATTACCTAATCCTTTGAGGGCAATTTCTGCCAGGAGCAGATCCAGTTCGGCCAATGAACTCATATATACCGGCATCTTCGCATTCTGGTGGAAGGTAGCGTGGTTATAGGTTGATTTGGCATTCTGTGCAAAAGAAGATACTACATTATCCGCATAAGGATAATATTTCTCGCCGCTATTGTACAGGGCTTCCTGTGCTTCGATATTGGCAGATACACCGCGGTAATCGAGGTATTTGGTAGGCATAGCCAGTACAGGCAGCCGTGGATCATCGATTCCTTCTTCATAGGCAGGTGTACCGTAGTTCAGCCTTTTCATGATGATGTTAGGAATAAAAGAGGCGAAAGTATTTTCATACACACCACGGATCCAGGTACCACCACCGGTTGGAACGATGTCGTACCAGTAGAACCAGTACTGATCAGTTTGTGGTAATGGCTTGGCTAATGCAGCCTGAATGAGCGGCTTGGCATATGCTTCTTCCACACCGGCAATTCTTACCAGCAATTTCAGACGGGTAAAGTTCATGAAGGCCACCCATTTATTAACGTCTCCGTTAAAAATGAGGTCCTGTTGTTTGAAAATACCCTGACCGGAGGCCGACATCTGTGAATAAGCGCCTGGTAATGCGTCGATCAGTGTACCAATTTCTGCGATTACAGACTGGTAAACGGTTTTAGGATCGTCGTATTTAGGAAACAGGTATTGTGCGCCACCTTTGGCACCCTGAAATGCGTCGGAGTAAGGAATGCTGTTAAAGAAATCCACCAGTTTGGCGCTTTGATAGCATTTTACAAAACTGGCCAGTTTCAGGTAAACATCAGCATCCAGTTTATCCTGCCCGGTACGCGCAGCTACTGTATTGGTGAGCTCTTCGTAGTTTTTCAGGCGGGTATAGCTGCTTTGGAAAAATGATTGTCCGGTAATAGGAAAATCATCAAAGCCGTTACCAGTGGTCAGATCATTATAATCGGAGAACCAGGCATAGCGATAAGATACATAACGCTGTGCTATTTGCGCATAGCCGGTGATACTGGTACCGCCGTTGAGCAGGTAATACCATTCGCCATAATCCTGCGCGAAAATTTTGTTATTGGTAACCAGCTGTGTGAATAAACCCGGTACCACATCTGTACCGCCACCGCTGGTAAGCTTGTCTTTGTCATAGTAACGGTCAGACAAGTCCTTTTTACAGCCGCCGAACAATGACGCTGACAGCAGCAATGTATATAAATAAGCTTTTTTCATTTTTTTCAGTTTATACATTAGAAAGCCACGTTTAATCCCAGGGAATAAGTCCGCTGTGTTGGATAGATGGTATTCTCTACGAATACATCGGCGCCCAGTGCTCCTTCCGGATCAATATTGGGGATGGATTTGTACAGGTAGAAAAGGTTACGGGCAGCCGCTGTAACGGTTAACCGTTGCATCTTGATTTTTTTAGCCATAGATGCTGGTAATGTATAGGAAAGAGCAACTTCCCTTACTTTGATGTAGTTATTTTCAAACAAACGGTCTGGCGGGAAAGAGGTAGCCAGGTCATTTGCATAACTGCTGTAGTAAGAAGAAGCGCTGGTCATGATGTCGTTTGGTACATATTTACCATTGTCATCCAGTTTAACGCCAGGAAGGATCAGACCATCATGGTATACTTTACCATCTTTAGATCCGGCTGGTGCAGCCTGTCCATGCTGCCATGGAACGTTCTGGTTGTTTGCATTGATATAATAAGCCAAGCCGCCATTTTCTTCATCACGGTACTTCATGGTATTTTCCAGCTGACCCACACCTGTTAAACGGTTGTTGGTGTAAGAGAAGATGGTACCACCATATTTATAATCCAGACCGATACGGAAGTTGAAGTTCTTATACTGGAAATCGGAAATGAAACCACCATATAATTTAGGCATTACATTACCTGCTGATATCGTTTTCTGATCGTCCAGCACATAGATACCATTGTTGTTAACCACTTTGTTACCCGCTTCGTCGCGTTTGTAATCGTAGGTGATGATTTCTCCGTAAGGCTGTCCCTGGTCAGCATGGATCGCCACAGCTGAACCATTGATCAGGTTCTGGAAAGGATTGTAGATAACTCCCGGATAGAGGGAAATTACTTTGGAAGCCTGTTTTGCAGCATTCAGCGTCAGGTTCCAGCGATAGTTTTTACCTACCAGCGGAGCACCGGTTAAAGCCAGTTCAAAGCCCCACGCTTTCACATCGCCGGCATTCACGGTCAGACCAGTGGAGCTGGAAGCAGAGGAGATCGGCAGGCTGATAATCTGATTGTAACGGTGATTGGTATAGAAGGAGAAGTCCAGGGTGATTCTGTCCTGTGGCAGGAAAGTGTTATTCACACCTACTTCAAATTCTCTTTTACGCTCTGGTTTCAATGCACCTGGCAACAGGTTTCCCGGAGGGGAAACGGAGTTAGCGCCGGTACCCGGAATACGGTTATATCCGTAAAGACTGTTGGAGAAATAACGGGAAGTACCGTTACCCACATCTGCCCAGGATACTCTCAGCTGTCCGCTGTTAACAGCAGGAATAGCAAAACGCTCGGTATAGTTCCAGGTAACAGCCGCACCAGGATAGAAGTACTTGTTATTTTCCGGAGGGAGGGTAGAGTTCCAGTCCTGTCTTCCCTGCACTTCCAGGGTCACTTCGTTCTTCCATGACAAGGCCACAGATGCCAGCATACTGTACAATACATCGGATCCACGGGTATAGTTTCTCAGCAGATAAGCATTATCTGCATTGGGTGTACCCAGCTGGTTAGCGAAAGAGTACCAGTCAGGGAAAGTAAGACCGCCAACAGTATTGGTTCCCAGGTAATCAACTGTACGCAGACGATATACACCACCTCCAAATGCAAACAACCGCAAATCGTTGTTCATGAAGTTTTTGCTATAGTTCAGCAACGCCTGGTAAGTCTGGGTAGTAGAATTTTCTTTGGCTACGCCGAAAGATCCACCCTGTACCGTAGGAATAATCCTCGTTACGCTTTGTTCTGTCGTATAATTGGTATTATCGTAATCCAGACCTGCCTGTCCTACGAGGAAGAGATTCTTGGTAAAGTTCAGCGTTACTTTGGCAGAAGTGATCATATGCACTTTATCATCCTTGTAACGGTTATTCTTCTGGTTCCAGATATAACTACCCAGTCTGGTAAATGCATCGGATACCCTTGCATTGGAAAGATCCCGCTGGTAGCCCGTAGCATCTGTATAGTAAGGATAAATTTTATCGTAGTCGTAATCTACCGGGTATCCCCAAGCTACAGGACCATCGTTCTGGGAACGGCGATTCTGCGTGGTGATATTGTAGATATTGGAAATTACTTCAAAGGAAGCCAGTTCAGATGCCTTGTAAGTTCCGTTGAAACTAAAGGAGTTTCTCTTCTGCCAACCATTTTCTGCAGCAATATCCTGGTAGTTGTAGTTGGTATAAGAAGCACGCATGCTACCTTTTTCGTTGCTACCTGCGATAGCTACGTTCGCAGTACTGGAATGACCATTACGGAACAGCGACAGGAAGTTGCCGGCGTGCGGGGAATTCTTTACTATAGAGCTATCGTAGAACATCACATCTGCACCGTCAAAAGCAGGACCGAAGCTAAAACGCTTGTTTGGAAGCAGCCTGGTTTTTACACCGTTGATGGTAGCATAGGTAGTATCATACAGGTTATCACCAAGGCCATATTTTGTCTGGAGCTTCAGGTAAGATACCGGTTGTTCCACGCTGTACTGCAGGTTACCTGTCATACCAAATCCTTTGGCATTACGGCCACTCTTGGTGGTAATGAGCATTACACCGTTTGCCGCATCACTACCGTATAATACGGTTGCTTTTGCACCTTTGAGGATGTCGATTGACTCGATATCATCCGGGTTAATGTCGTTGATACCGGCGCCATAATCAAATCCCTGACCAATGTCGCCACCTATCTTTGTTTTACGGTCACTTAAGATCACACCATCTACCACAAACAAAGGCCGCACATTCTGGTCGTTGTTCATACTGGCAGCACCACGGATATTGATCCTGATACCACCCTGAGGACCAGCAGCACCTGTATTTACACCCACACCGGCAGCTTTACCATATAACGCCAGGAAAGGGTTCATCGTAGTACCTGCTTTGGTCAGTTCATCTCCTTTAATGGTGCTGATCGCATATCCTACGGTTCCTTTCGGACGTTTGATACCCAATGCCGTTACCACCATTTCATTCAATCCGCTGGATGCAGCTGAGAGTGTTACATTCACGAAAGAAGAGGTACCTACGTTTACTGTTTTCGCATCAAATCCTACGGAAGTGAATATCAGTACTACATTTTCATCCGGAGCATCGAGGCTGAAACGACCCTGCACATCGGTAGAAGCACCGGTTTTGGTACCTTTCACGAGTACGGTTACACCTGGTATAGGTGCGCCGGTGCTATCTTTTACCACCCCGCTTATCTTCCTGATCACCACTTCCGGGATCTCGATAAAGGGCATGGCTTTCTCCAGTTTTATATCTTTCTCTTTTACAGCAATGATCTTACCGATCACTTCGTAGCTGAAAGGCTGATTCTTGAAAAGCAGCGCCAATACGTCTTCCAGAGAAGCATTCTGAATGGAGATATCTACCGGCTTACTTTTTTTCAGCATGGCATCTTCATACCAGAATTTATAACCTGATTGCTTTTTAATTTCTTCAAACACCTTCTGAATCGGCGCATTTTTCTGCGATAAGGTTATCTGTTGCGACAGAGTTTTGGCGCTGATCTGCAAACAAACTACCGTAAGGAGGATAGCTGTTAATTTTATTTGCATAATCAGTTGTTTTTTTAGCTTCAGATGGACGCCTGCTTGACGGACAGCCAGGACACGATCTTTGATGGTTGATAATAGCCCAGGTACATAGACGGGCTTTGCATGACAATTAGATTGCATACATTTGTAGTGTTTGGGTTTAGATAATCTGATTTCTGGTAACATTGATGTCAGCTTTGACCCAGGCGTTTATGACCAGGGGCGGGTGAGATCGCTCCTGGTTTTTTATGCCGGTTCCTACACTTCCATTAGGGACTCTTGTTCATTGTTAGGCATTATTATTTGGTTGATATAAACTTAAAAGACGCTACGGCATTACGATCAGCCTATGATTCTCCATTTTAAAATGGATCTTGCTGATTTCCAGTAATCGTAATAATTCAGACAGATTGGCGTCCCGGGGAATATCTCCCGTAAAACTGCGTGCCGGTATAGTTCCGTTATATACTACCTCTACATCGTACCACCTTTCCACTTGTCGCATGATTGTTTTGATGTCGGCGCTCTTAAAAGAGGTCAGCCCATTCTTCCAGGCAACAGCCAGATCAATATCTGCCTTCTCTATCACCTGTATTTTACCGTCCGGCTCAAGCAGGGATTGCTCTCCGGGTTTTAATAAACTGGAGGCTGTTCCTCCGGTTACTTTAACAGCACCTTCCAGTAAAGTGGTCCTGATGCCCGCTTCATCGGCATAGGCCATTACATTAAAACTGGTGCCGAGTACAGCTATATTTGCTTTGTTTACAGATACAAAAAAAGGTTGACCGGCATTCTTAGCTACTTCAAAATAAGCTTCGCCATTCAACTCCACCCGGCGTTCCTTGCCTACAAAAGCCGTGGGAAATTTCAGAGAAGAAGCGGCATTCAGCCACACCCGGGACCCATCCGGCAATTCCAGCCGGTATTGCCCCCCTTTGGGTGTTCTCAGTACATTATAAGCTACGCCACTGTTCACAGAAGGATGCCCCGGATCATATTTCAGCAAACCCGGACTCGCATGCAGACTCGCATTCCCTTGTGGGGTCAGCGCTCCATTTAGATTACTGTCCAGTGCAATAGTATTCCCATCGGCCAGGGTAAGCATCGCTTTGTTGCCACCCGGCGCTACATCTTCTTTTTTATTTTCGGTCACCGGACCCGCTACCTTGCTCGTTTTGCGCTCCCTGGTAGCTAACAGCCAGGCGCCCCCGGCAACAATCAGCAATAACACCGCTGCTGCCCAACGCTGACGATATACCGGCTTCATCACCACCGGTTCGGGCTTCAGTTCGGGTAAGGGAAAGGTGGGATCCGCCTCCTCTCCGGATTGTATCCAGGCTTCTTCTATCAATAACTCCAGTTGCGTCTGGTTATCTGCCGCATTCAAAAAGTCACTTAACTCGGACTGTTCCGGAGCTGTGAGCATCTTGTTGGCATATTGGCTTAATAAGTAACGCAACCTGGTATTATCCATCGGTATAGATTGATTCTACCTATTAAGACAGCAGGAAGTAAAAAAAGAGGTAATGGGGAAGAAAAATTTTTTTTAGCCCCGGAAAGGATGACTTAAAATCAGCAATAATACATTGATTTCCGGGTGCGCCATGGCGTAGCTCCGGATAGAACGAAGTGCCAGTACCATATGCTTTTTTACGGTTTCCAGGGAGATGGCCATCCGCTCAGCTATTTCCGCCTGCCGCAAACCTTCGTCCCGGCTTAACAGATACACTTTCTGCCGTTGCGCAGGTAACTCCGAAATAGCCTGGTCTATAATACGGCGGTAGTTTTTAAGAACCGCATCTTCTTCCTGGTCCTGCGTATCTGCTACACTTATTTCCCAGGCCTGCTTCTGCGCCAGTTCCCGGCCCAGCTTCTTAAGGAAGGATATACTGTAGTTCCGGGCCACTGCATACAGGTACGAATGAAAATGCTCCACCTGGCTCAGCTTCTCCCGCTTCTCCCAGATACGGATAAAGATCTCCTGTACAATTTCCTCTGCCAGTGCCCGGGAGCCGGTCAACTGCATCACAAAAGCACCCAGGCGATGCTGATAGGTATGAAACAACTGCGCGAATGCAGCCTCATCGCCTTGCGACACCCTGAATAGTAAATCTGGTTCACTATTTAATTGCACGGTATTCAAAATATATTTAAAACGTTTCCCCGAAAAGCAAAATCTGGTTGATGTGATGGCATAAAGATATGTATTCCCTTGCTGATAAAAAATCACACCTTTTACATCTTTCAAAAACATTCACTTACCACCACAATTTGTTAACCCACAATTAATTTTCACTGCGATGAACCAAACACTGCTCCCATGTATTTTTAGTATAAAATATAAATTCTCACACTATGAACATGAAAATCCTCTCACTGGCCCTGGCCACCTGTACATTCTTTGGCTGTAAAAAAGACCTTACAAATCCCAATGCCACCGCAGGCATTGAAACAGTGAACAACGCCGCTATTGTAAACACGTTAAGTGTTAGCCTTACCGGATGGATGGGCTCCTTAGCAGACAACACCGCCCTCACCAGCCTCTCTATTCCCGGCACACACGACAGCGGCGCCCGCGTAGAACCGGTGAGCGGCACGGCCAAATGCCAGAACCTCACTATCGGCGAACAACTCAATGCCGGTACCCGCTTCCTGGACATCCGCTGCCGTCACATCGGCGACGCCTTCGCCATTCACCACGGATCTATTTACCAGAACCTGAATTTTACGGACGTATTAACCGCCTGCTACAATTTCCTCGCCGCCAACCCTACCGAAACCATCATCATGTGCGTGAAAGAGGAATATGACGCCACCAACAACACCCGCAGCTTTGAACAAACGTTCGACAGCTACACCCAACTGCAACCTTCAAAATGGTACCTCGGAGATGCAGTGCCCAATCTCGGATCGGTAAGAGGTAAAATTGTACTGCTGAGAAGATTCGGTGCCTCCGCTACGCCCAAAGGCATCGAAGCCACCAACTGGTCAGATAACACCACTTTTTCCATCAACAATACCAACTCCTCCCTGAGAGTGCAGGACCAGTATGTAGTACCCGACAATAACAACAAATGGACCGGTATCACCAACCTGTTCACGGAAGCACAGAGTGGTAGCCAGTCCGTGCTATATATCAATTTCACCAGCGGCTACAAATCCCTCATCTTCGGCATTCCCAGTATCACCACCGTTTCCAACAACATCAACCCACGGATCAATACCTATTTTACCAGTAATACACATGGCAGATACGGTATTATCCCGATGGACTTTGCCGCGGCCGACCGCAATACTTTAATCATCAACACCAACTTCTAAAAACCGGAGATACGGTTTTTCCGGGCAAACAGTTTTTCCCGGCTGAATAGCTAATGAAGGTGACAGGCCATCCCTCCAACAGGGGTGGCTTTTTTTTGCATAATGCCCAGACTTTTTCGTAACTTTTTAGGAGTGATTGTTATCTCTGATGTAGCCCCAAAAACATACCCCATTCGCAAATAGTAATATAACCTCAAAAACAAAACAAATGAATTACCCCAACAAAGTGATCAAAACCGGCGAAACCAATAGCCAGGTGGTCAAAGCCATTCAACAAAGACTCATCGCACTGGGCATCGGCGCACTGCAAGGTACAGGTACCTATGGCCCAAAAACAGTAGCCGCCGTAAAGCAATTTCAGGCCCTGCACCGCGACAAATTCGGCAACCCTTTGATCGTTGACGGCGAAGTAGGCGCCATTACCTGGGAAGCCCTCTTCGATGTGCCGGCTGAACCGCACACCGATGCCCCCAATGCCCTGCTGGCAAAAGCCATTGCGGTAGCGGAAACACAGATCGGCGTGATGGAAGAGCCCCCGGGCAGTAATCGTGGCACACAGGTAAACGCCTATCTTGCCAGCACCAACACACCCCCCGGTAATTACTGGTGCGCCGCTTTCGTATACTGGTGCTTCAAGAAAGCTGCTGCCGACCTGGGCATTCCCAATCCCGTTTATAAAACAGCCGGCTGCCTCGATCACTGGAACCATACCCAGGGCCAAAAAATCACGACTGCCAAAGCCATCAATAATCCCTCCCTGATCGTACCCGGCAGCATCTTCATCAAAAATCACGGTGGCGGCTTCGGCCATACCGGCATTGTTACCGCTGTAAGTGGTGGATTCATCGAAACCATTGAGGGGAACAGCAATCCCAATGGCAGCAGCAACGGCATCGGCGTATTCCGCCTGAAATTCCGGAAAATAAATTCTATCGAAAAAGGATTTATCATTTACGGATAATAAAAATAACCTGGCCGGATCGTATCTTCCTGCCAGGTTATTCCACCCACATCCGTCACTGTTATGAATACACCCGATACACTTCGTCAATTCAACGACACCATCGACAAATGGATCACTCACCTGGACGACTACACGCTGACAATGCTCTGCCAGCAACCTCACCCTGGTACCTGGTCGCTTGGTCAGGTATACGAACATATCATTGCAGATACCTGGTATTTTATCGGGGAGATAAAAACCGCTTTACAGTCAGGCAACATCAACCGTGAGCAACAAATGCACCCAGATGCCAACACTATTTTTGCGCAACAGCGCTTCCCGGATGCCCGTCTGCCTAATCCGGCCAATGATCCCGACTCCCCGCAACCTGCCAGCAAAGACCAGCTAAAACAACAGCTGCTGCTGATCAAGGAAGAAATAAATCATCTCGGCTCTACCGCCGATTTCACCCATGCACACGGAAAAACCCGGCACCCCGGACTCGGCTTCTTCAACGCCGGCGAATGGCTCCAATTCGCTGAAATGCATATGCGACACCATCTCCGGCAGAAAAAAAGAATTGACGACGCCCTTTTTACACCACCCCATCAGGGCTGACAAACTCCACTGATTTTGTACATAGCGATCATAGTCGTAAATTGATAATATAATTCTCAATTTCACAAGCGCGAAGTCACCTCATGGAGCAAGTACAAGTTGGTAAATGTGTGTATATCCTGAATACAGGTAAGAACCTGTATAAGATCGGCAAAACCCAGGATCTGCATAAGCGGCTGGCCGCTTATCATACACACCTGCCCGTTATGTTCCGCATCATCAGGCAATACGCGGCCCAGAACATGACCGACCTGGAAGAAAGTCTGCACATTGTTTTCCAGCATAAACGCGTTAAAGGGGAATGGTTTGAACTGAGTAAAGACGATCTCATCATCTGCGACAACATTGCGCGGAACTATGCCCTGCATGCCCTACAGAAGCAGCATCGCAAATACGCCGATATCACCTTCAGCGATAATCCCATGTTGCAGGTAATGGAAGCCAACGAAAAATACCTGCAGGATTATTCCCGCATTGCCGACGATATCAAACTGGGACTTAACAACGACGAAGTATTTGAACTGCACGAGGGCACCGTGCATAAAGCTATCATTGAAACAGTACGACGGCTCCTCAGATACCGTACCCCTAATTCAGAATTCCTGGGCAAATGGCTGCGGGTGGTGAATGAACTCAGCGAAGGAGAAAGCGAAAGTAATATTCTCCAGAAATACAAAGGGCATGTGAGCCGCACCACTATACAGATGATCAAACGGATTCTGCGGAACCAGTTATATTAAATCCGGCGCTCTCCTTAAAAGTAACTCCTTAGCAACATTCCGGCACTACTTGATCACTTTACATGGATGTCATTTCCAGCCAATCGCTGTGGGGGAGTGGTATTCAATGTTACAGTATTTAATTATTCAAAATAATTTAATAGATTGGCAAGCGGCCGCATAATGTCTGTCAGCTGTGTACGGCTGAAGGTACATGTTGGTCGCGCTTTATTTATGATATTCCACGTCCCCACTTATGGTCACTCATTCCACGTCATTCAGGAAGTGTGTGCTGTTGCTGTCATTACTGACAACCGCCATGCTACACGCTTATTCACAACTATCTCCCGTAAATCAGGCGCTTAACAAATTTGCCCTTAAGGAAACCGTTGAGCATATATACCTGCAATACGACAAACCTTATTACCAGCCAGGAGAAACTGTCTGGTTCAAAGCCTGGTGCTTAATGGGTACTATGCCGACGGCATCTACCAAAACCATGTACGTAGACTGGTCAGATGACAGTGGCCACATCGTTGCCCACGATGCTTACCCTGTTGCGAATGCATCTACCCATGGTCAATTCGATGTCCCAGCCTCCTACACCGGAAAAACACTGCATGTACAAGCATACACCAAATGGATGCTTAATTTTGATACCGCATTTCTTTACAGAAAAACCCTGCCCATTTTCCAGGAAAAGGATACGGTGATACCATCCGCGCCAGATCCACGGGACACCCTGTTTTTCTTCCCGGAAGGTGGAGATATGGTCACGGGCCTGTTTAACAGAATTGCCTTTATGGCCGTAGACCGCTACCAGCAACCGGTACAGGTGTCGGGGATTATTACCGCATCCTCCGGAGAAACAATTGATTCCTTCCAGTCGAAACACGATGGCATGGGCTACTTTTATCTGCAACCTACGCCTGGCGATACTTACAGCGCGCACTGGACCGCCCCCGACGGGAAGCAGCACCACACGGCTTTACCAGCAACCAGAGAAACAGGCGTAGTGATGAATCTGCATATAGGCGCCGGCAAGCATTTACTGCAACTCCAGCGAACAGATGATACTACCCTCCCGTACCGGCAACTACACCTGGTGGCTACTCAAAACCAGGAACTGGTGTACGAAGCAAACATATCACTCAACGACGAAACAACCGCACAGGTAGAAGTTCCGGTTACCACGCTCCCAAGCGGCATCATACGCTACACCATTTTTGACGCCGGCTGGAAACCCCTTGTCGAACGCATTGGCTTTATCAACAACGGTGAATACCAATTTACCTCCACACTTAAAGCCGACACCCTTGCGCACGATAAAAGAGGACTCAATGTATTCACTGTCAACATACCCGATTCCTTACTGGTTGATTTAGCCGTTTCCGTTACCGATGGTACAGATACCACCAAAGATAACAGCGACCATATCATCTCTTACCTGCTGCTGAGCAGCGAACTGAAAGGGACAATCCGCTGCCCGTCCTGTTATTTCAAAGATAATTCCAGCCACACACAGGAAAACCTGGACCTCCTGATGCTTACACATGGCTGGCGCAGGTACAACTGGGAAAAGATATTACGGGAAGAACAACCCGTATTAAAATACGGCATGGATTCTACCTATCTCTCTTTCTCCGGCCAGCTGTCCGAAAACAGGCTGCAAGCACTGCAAAAGGTATTGAAAGACTCCAGCAGAAAACACCTGATCATCTTCTCCTTACGACCGGCATACGATACGCTCATGCAGCTGCTCACCCTGCCCATATCCAGCGATGGACATTTCAGCATGCCTAATCTACTGGTTTTTGATAACCTCCAGGTGAGTTATCAGTTTTCCGACAAACGCATCAATTTCAGTGAATTTGATATAGATTTTATTCCGGAAAGACTCGATAAAGCCATTCCGGCCTACAAACCGGCACTTTTAAACACAGCGCCGAAAATCGCCGGTCGTCCCGGTGATATGATGTATCAACCCGTTGTCTGGCAAATAGATGATAAAACCATACAATTAAAAACAGTAGACATTAAAGGAAAATCGCGCACAGAATTACTGGAAGAAAAATATACCGGTAAAAACTCGATGTTCCGGAATATGTTCGGCTACAGCGTAAATGTAGAGGACGACCCAAAGGCTAATCTGGCCATGAACATATTCACTTACCTGATGATGAAAGTTCCCGGTTTAAAAATTGAAGCCGCCCTTACGGCTTCAGACACGCCTAAGATAACATGGACCGGATACCGATCCATGGCGCCCGGTAAAGGCTATATGCCACCCGCTATTTATTACAATGAAGCTATTTCAAACGCCGAAAGCCTCATGTCGTTGCCGGTTACAGAGGTAGCCTATGTAAAGGCATTTACCCCTCCTTTCGGGCTTGATGAAGGCGGCGCCATTGCCATTTATACCAAAGGCCGGAAAAATTATACTAACCCAAGACCTTCCAACTTAAAACAGGAAATGATCATCGGGTATGCTGCTATCCGGGAATTCTATTCCCCTGATCATAGTAATCCAGCCAGTGATCCGCATCCCGACGCCAGAACGACCTTGTACTGGAACCCGATGCTACGGGCAGATTCAGCAGGGGCGCCCGTTAAAATACGTTTCTACAACAACGATTATAGTAAGGCTTACAGGATCGTGGTAGAGGGGATTACAAGAAATGGGAAATTGACGCGGATAGAGCAGCGAATAGAGGCGGGGAATGTGGCGCAGTAAATCCGGGAAAGAAATAAAAATATTCCGTTTTCGCTGCTGACATAGGGCTGTCACTTGGCTGAAATAGCTTTGTGTTATTGTAAACAAATAACATGTATATGAATCTCTCTTCAGTCCGGATTATTACAGCCGATATTAAACGCCTCGTGGCCTTTTATGAAACCGCTACCGGTATGTCTTTTACCTGGTATACGGATGATTTCGCCGAACTACGGACACCACTTGCCGCCCTTGCAATAGGCAGTACACGCACCTTAGCCCTTTTTGGCGGTGATGCGGTGGCCAGCGCCGCCAGCAACAGATCTGTGATCATTGAATTCCAGGTACCCGATGTGGACAACAGCTACCAGCAGATAGCCGGCCATATTGAGGAAGGAATTGTGCAAAAACCCACTACCATGCCCTGGGGAAACCGTTCGCTGTTATTCAGGGATACCGATGGTAACCTGGTGAACTTCTTTACACCGCTGACGCAGGAAGCAAAGAAAAGAACAGAAGCGTGATAAGGTTGCTGGTATAAAGGATGCTCTTAGCATACCTGTTATTCTGGCGAACGACAAAAAAAAATCTGAACTTTGAAATGATTTACAGACTGGTGCAAGTTCCCTGAATTGCACCAGTCTTCCTGACGAAATACTTTGCGCCTCAAAAGGATGTCTCAACGATGCCTATTCAGTATACACGGCTTCCGGCAGTGGCATTTGTTCACCAATTCTATAGCTTATCTTTAAATACAATGTCACGCACAAGCCTTTTACCTCTACATAACCTGTATTTAACAGGTACGGGATATCGAGGGCTTAAGTATAAGTTATGGGTAAGTTATATGCAGGTGAACCTAGCTTGACACTAGCACTCCACTAGCATTAAACCCCTGGTCGGACAATACCGTATAAAAATAAAAAAACTCCGGCTTATCAAGTTGGTCATAACAGGCAGAACTGTATTCCACTGAATACCCGCTAAAATCCGGCCTGCCATCAGGGTATTGCCGAAAACACCAACCATCACCCAGCACAAATACCGCGCGTTCTACATTTGCAAATAACAGAACAATTTTTCCGGTTAGCTTGTTTCTTAACGTACACAAACTTCCCATTGTATAAAAAGTGCCTTTATCCGGCCCTTATCATGATACCGGTTACCCCGATTCCTATTGCATAACCATCAATTAGCCTTCGGGTCTTATGCCTGAGATTTCCGATGAATCATCATACCTGGCGATTTTTAATTTATTAAAACCCTTGTTATGACGAACATCTCCATCATTTCTCTTTCTGCATTATTACTTGCGGCTTGTAATCAGTCGCCCTCGCAAAAAAATATCGGTAATGACACTACTGCTGCAAAAAATGCGTTGCCATCTGAATACGAGTTCGTCGGTGGATATCCTACAAAAGCAACTGTTCAGAAAGCTTATGATGATGCAGATTTTTATCGTGCCGTTCAGGCCTATAAATTTTTCTATCCAACAGTTTCCGGAGAGGCTATTCTGCAAGGTAATCTTGCTATTGGCATCAAGCCGAATACGGTATCCGGAACTTTAGATACCAAGCCGATGCAGATCGGCTTTACATTAAATTCTGATACGCCTTACGGACCTATCCTGATTGACCTGGTTGGCGGGCCAATGGTAATAGAAGTGCCACCCGGCCCGCTGATTGTGGTAGCAATGGACGTGAACCAGCGCTGGGTGGCCGACATGGGTATTCCCGGTCCCGATGAAGGAAAGGGTGGCAAACACCTGATTTTACCTCCGGGATACAAAGGCAATATTCCCGCAGGATACCATGTATGGAAGTCTTCTTCCAACAATCTCACTGTGGGCATACGATCCTTACCTATTGGAGGTGATGTATCAGCAGCCATGGAAAGAGTCAAAACCGTAAAATTCTATCCGCTGAATTCATCTGCTGCTGCGTCCCCCATTCAATGGCTGGATTTAACAGGAAAACCTCAGAATACAACCCCATTGGAATGGGAAACCAATATTAAATACTGGCAGGTATTAAGTAAAGTAATCGACCGGGAACCGGTGTATGAAGGTTACCGCACCTACTATGGAGAACTCGCCATACTGGGCATCGTAAAAGGAAAACCATTTACACCCGATGCCCGGATGCAACAAATACTGGAACGGGCAGCAAAAACAGGCAACGCACAAATGCGGGTACAATCCTTTGCCGACCGCAGAGAAGACAGGGTAGTGTGGAAAGACCGCCGATGGGAGTGGGCAGGATTAAGACCTGAAAACGGGGATTTTGATGCGCCTTCCTATGTGGATATTGATGCAAGAGAAGTATGGTTTTATCAGGCTATCGGCGCTTCTCCCGCCATGTTCAGAAGAAAGGCAGGCTATGGCTCATTATACTGGCTTGGATTGTATGACCAATCGGGTAATTATGTTGATGGAAGCAAAACATATAAACTCACCATTCCGCAACCAGTCCCTGCCAAATTATTCTGGTCGGTCACTATATACGATGCAGAAACCCGTAGCCAGATTAATACCGATCAGGGATATGCTGCGCTCCGTTCCTTATTCGAACTCAAAGACCTGAATACCACCTCTCCGATCGATTTATACTTTGGGCCAACAGCACCGGCAGGAAAAGAAAAGCAATGGATCAAGACTATTCCCGGAAAAGGCTGGTTTACCTACTTCCGGATATATGGTCCTGAAGAAGCTGCTTTTAACGGAGGCTGGAAGCCTGGCGATTTTGAAGAAGTAAAGTAAGCTGATTTATATCCACAGTAAAAAAGGAAGTCCGCAGATGGTGTCTGCGGACTTCCTTTTTTACTGTGGATATAATCGTTATCCGGGGAAATCAACAATTGGCACTATTTTGAAAGTATCACGGACTATGGTGAAAACTTCGTTCATCAGGTAAGCATTAACCCATCCATTCATTCAGCGATCAAAAAATCAGATTATGACAGCGCAACCAGTTAAGATCATATCGACCGATAGTTTACAAATCGCCTACCTGGAACATGGTGCTAGCGACGGTTGGCCGGTGCTGCTATCTCATGGATTCCCCTACGATGCACATTCTTTCAATGAGGTGGCCTCCATTCTGACACAGGCAGGAGCAAGAGTTATTGCGCCCTTTACCCGGGGCTTCGGGGAAACCCGTTTCATTTCAGCCGATGTGATGCGTAGCGGACAACAGGGTGCCCGTGGCAGAGATGTTATTCAGCTTTGCCAGGCATTGGAATTGAAACAACCAATTGTTGCAGGTTTTGATTGGGGTGGCAATGCTTGCTGCACAGCGGCGGCACTGTGGCCGGAACAGATTGGCGGCCTTGTATCATATGCCGGCTATGATATTGTAGATGTGAATCAGCAGCGGCATGCAGCAACGCCTTCACTGGAGCGTGTCTGCTGGTATCAGCATCTTTTTCAATCGGAACGCGGGCGTGAATGCCTTGCTGAAAACCGTTACGAACTGCCACGGATGCTCTGGCGCGAATGGTCGCCCGACTGGCAATTCGATGAAGCCACTTTTGCCCGAACGGCAAAATCATTTGACAATCCTGATTTCGTAGATGTAGTAGTGCATACCTACCGCTGGATGCATGGCCATACCGTGAATGATCCTACATTACAGCGCCTTGAAGACAGGCTGGCGCAAAAGCCGAAGATAACAGTGCCGACAGTAACGATCGATGGCGCAAATGACCCGCTTAAGCCAGGTGGAACAGCTGATCACGCTGGCATGTTTATCGGTCAGCATACCCATATCGTTGCTGATACGGGTCACAATGTACCACAGGAAGCGCCACAGGTATTTGCCGATGCAGTACTGACGGTTTATAACTGGTTGAAGTAATCTTAGGCAGTCTTTCATCCCCATTTATAAAAGTTGTAACAAGAAAGGCTGCCATTCATCCTTCGCTTCTAAAATCCCAAAAAACATTCCTTCTGCTGACATTATCTCTGTGACAATGGGCCTTGCAGCTGCCTTCGCGTTATGTTTTTGCTTAGCTTGTGCAGGGAAATAAAGTACTCTTTCCGCCGGCAGGATCATCAGGTTGTACAGCGCGTTTTTTTTCCATATCATATCAAAGCTGATTCAATGAAATTACTTTGATATCTTTCGGCCTTGGTAATCAGGATTGTAAATAAAAATGTAACCTTTGTAATAAATCTCAAAATGATGCCTGACGTACGAAACCGCCTCTTCGGAAAACGCAGTTACCTGTACGGATTTATACTATTCGCGTTTATCCCGGTCATATGCGTGGCTTACAGTATGACCAGCAACGACGACTTTGATATTGCCAGGAGGGAAGTTTTGCTCCGCAGGATAGGACATGAAGTCCTTTTGCAGTCGGGCGACAGCACCTCAAGGGTACTTCCGGTAAAAAAGATCGCCGAAAATGAATACCAGATCAGGTTTGAGAATGATTTTACTTTTCAACCGGATTCCCTGGTGAATACTACCCGGCGCTTGTTGGCCCGGGACCCGCTCGCGCGTGATTATGTTGTGAATGTTCTGAACTGTAGTAACGCCAGTGTAGCTTACGGTTACGCCATATCCAAAAACATAAAAGATGACATTATTGCATGCAAAGGAAGAGTGCAACCCAGGGCATGTTATATGATCGATGTTAAATTCAAACCAACAGGTTTAAATACTGCAAAGAACAGGTATCTGCTGGGTAGTATACCGTTACTGGCATTTGTGTGTTTTATTTTTCTGAGATCTGTTAAGCCAGCGAAAGTTCTACCAGTGGCGCAGCGCACCGGGACACTCACTTTTGGCGCAGTCTTATTTGATGTAGAGAAGCGGCAGCTGGTCATAAATAAAGAGTCCATAGACCTAACCGGAACGGAAACACGTTTACTGCTCATTTTCGCATCGTCTCCCAACGAGATCATAGAGAGACGTCGCCTGCAAAAAGAGATATGGGAAGATGAAGGGGTTATTGTGGGTCGTAGCCTGGATGTGTTTATATCAAAACTCAGGAAAAAACTTGAACCCGATCCGGATAGCAAAATTGTTGTGGTAAGGGGTAAAGGCTATAAGCTTGAAATTAACGCGTAATAAGCATCTGATTTAACCTGAATAAACCAGGCAATAAGACCGGTGGCTAAATTTAGCCACCGGTCTTATTTTTTTATTACGAGACTCTGCATCTTGCGTCATCTCCGGAGCTGATGATATCGGGGTTATCGTTGCCATCCAGTTTCTCCAGCAGATACAGGTAAACGGGAAGTTGATGTGCACATCCTGCTCCTTCATGGTTTACATTTGGATCACCTGTTGAATCAATTTTGAAACCTCCGGTGACATGTGTATAGAGGTTGCTGTTAGCTTCCTTCCATACCGGAAGATCAGGAACTGTATCTTCTGCATTATAGATGCGCAGACATTCGGCGATCGTACTGCTGGCGAGAGAGGTAAATGCTTCGTTGCCTGTCTTAGGCGACGCAAAAGTACAGAGGCTAAGATTAAACTTCGTCCCTAGTTTAACAGTAGCAGCTGCAGCAAAGAAAGTAGCCACGGCAGCACCCAGACTATGCCCGGTTACTGTTATCCGTTGATGGCCCGCTCCGTTCATATATTTACCCGGATCGGTGGCAAGTTTGCTTAACGAAACAGGAGTGATGGGGTCTGTATCTTCAGGTAAGGATACAATCCGGCCTGCTTCAAAAAGTTTATAAAAGCCTTGTGGTACACGGGCCTCGTTATTATACTCCCTGAATAGCGTTGGAATAATATCTTCATCTGCGAAGGTTTCAAAAAGATTTTGCGTACCTCTGATGGCTATCACATAATCTTTAGTCATCTTATTCTGTGCGATAAAACCAAAATAAGACCAGACATTTACAAAGTTGCTTTTCTCTGGCATCTGTATATTATATAGTATCCTGAATCTCTTGAGAAATGCCGGATTTAATAACAGGGCATAGGTAGGGTCTGCGCATATATCCTTATACGCATCCAGGGAAGGATTGGGATCGGGGTCTACTCCGTTCTTTGATGCTTTTTTGTTAATACCAACTGCTATAGCGACGCATCCGCATATAGAGATGGCTTCAGAAATGGAAATTGCTGCTGATTTTACTTGAGGTTCCATAAGTGTATTAATTTTTAAAAGTGAAAATGGTTATTGAGGTATAAAATCTATTTTGAGGTATATAAAGCGTTACAACAGCTATATTTAGATATATGGAATAGGAAGTTAGTATTTTTTTTCATTATTCCAAATAAACATAGCAAACCGGATTAACCGATACCGGGAGGTGATTATTTTATCATAGCGACGGGGTAACATCCGGTGAACAGCATATCATCGTTATACAGGTTATTTATGCGCTGAAAAAATCAGGCATTTCAATTCACAAAAACAAAGGAAGCTTTTTCCGGGATTGCAGATCTGAAAGGGATTCCGGCAAGAAGAAAAAAGAGGATCGTTTGGAAAAAAAGCTGAATATTTATATTCAAAAATATTTAAGGCCCCTCATCATCTCAATATTTTATTCAGCACTAATTTGATAAGGAATCCTTATATATTTGGCAATGCTCATATTTCTCCCGTTTTAAACCTTTTGTTGCTGCCCTGCGTTATTAACCTGCAAATTGCCGTTATCAATAATCCTATTACTCAAAAAACCATTATTCATCCCCCTCAAGTCTCACATTATGAAACGTATTGTATTAATCGGTAACAAATCATGGGAAGTAGAACCCATATTGAATGCGCTGTTGAATAACACCATTCGTCCGCAAACGTTGCCTAATCCAGGCCAATTAAACTATCCCTGGACCTTTCCTCAGGGAACTGCAAAACCAAGGGCAGTGTGGGATAATTTTTCCCACGTTACGGTAGAACTATGGTGTATACAGGACATTATGGATCCGCAGTGGAACCCATCCAGCTCAGAAGGCAAACATGCCTGCCTTCCGAAGGTGCTGGCCTATCGCAAGGAACAGCCTGACCTGGTGGTGGCTATGGGAACTGCGGCACTGGGATTGAATAACAGCAATAACAATGGCTGTGTCACCCTGGGCAGCAACATCTTTATCCATAATTTCCATCCTAACGGCGAAAACGCGCAAAGTAAATGGGATGATCCGGCTCATTTTGAGAAAGTGCTGCCATCTGCTATTTCGGCTGACTTTTTCAAACTCCTCGATGCAGCAACAGTCGGCGCAATAGAGTCTGGTTTATTAAAGCCTTACCTGAATCCATCTCCTAATATTGAGGTGATGAATGACAAAGACTATATTGGCGTAAGCGTCGTGAATATCACAAACTATGCGGATTATGCCACCTCTGATCAGGCCGGCCTGCAGGTATTGGCTAACACCGGTAACAAGAAGCCTGTAGGCTCGGTGGAAACCACGCATGGCGTAATACGGCTGCTATGTGAAGCACCTTTTATTTTCATGTCCGGTATTACGGATAGGGAAGGGCATTTTGCTGATGATGTAAATGGAAAAGATGGAAAGGGTAATGTAAAAACAACTGCACAGAACTTTACTGCAGCATTTAACATAGGTGTATGCCTAAGCCATATGATACCTAAAATGGCTACCTATGTAGCTGCCAGTCATTCGAAAGCTGACAAGGTACCTGCGGCGCTCTAGTATACTGAAGAACCGGCAGCGCAACCCTGCCGGTTCTTTTCACCAGCGTGTACAGATAAATCAGGAAAAAGATTAGCCCAGCAATAGCGTGGCTGGTTATTCTTATAAATCAGGTCTTTACAAAATTACCCGCCGCGTAAAAAAACCTGCCGTCTTAACAGTAAGACTTTCCTTAATTTTCAACAACTCCTGTCATGTTACTGTGCCTTTTCCTTTTCGAATCATTAAAGGGGATATATCCCTTTAATGCTAATGAAAATTTCATTTTTTGTGAATTTTATGAAGCAAAAGCAGAGGGCTAAAAAATAGTGGAAATGGACAATTCAACTTTAAAATATCAGATTATAAATTGCGCTTAATGAATTTTGTAACGCTTTGTAACGGTTTAATAAAACTGCTGGTGAGTGTGGGTTTCAGGATTTCGTTGATGATAGCAAGGCC
Source organism: Chitinophaga arvensicola (assembly GCF_900110835.1). Lineage (GTDB taxonomy): Bacteria > Bacteroidota > Bacteroidia > Chitinophagales > Chitinophagaceae > Chitinophaga > Chitinophaga arvensicola. Next base: position 1,581,192 of record NZ_FOJG01000001.1, on the reverse strand, counting down.
CATTTCATCTTTTATTTTAAAATGATAGTAAAATGCGCCTTTTGTTACTTGAGTTATGGCAATAATGTCGTCTATACTCGTTGTCAGATAACCTTTGACATAAATGAGTTCAAATGCTTTTTTGCAAAATCATTAATCGGGTTGACACGGCCTTTTTCATAAAGTACTTCCTGGTATTTTTACAAAGAAAAGAATTGATAACACCTTTACAAGAATAAATTCTCCACTTCTTCAATAACAGGGTGACAAATGTTGCTGCAGAATCTTTTAATGCTAAAAATAAAATCCTTCAGGAATGCTCTAAGAGGTGTACGTGATATAGAATTTTTTCTCTACAGATTAACTAAACTTTATGCTTAAAAATTACACCATCCCCCAACTTTTCAACTTGATCCGGATTTTCCCTTAAATAAAAACAGGATAAACGAGCATAAATCTCATTTGTCCTGTCAAGTCGGGGCGGCAGGACACATTTCGAACTTCTTTATTGCCGACCTAATCGAAATATAGATATTTCGAAAATTACCATATCATAAATTAATAAAAATCATTTATTTAGTTTTAAAATTTGCTTCGCACACAGAGTATCCCTAACTTGTAATTATATATGGTCTCTTTTTTCGAAAAAATAATAGCAATACTACATAAACTCAATATTCCATATATGCTTTCAGGCAGCGTGGCAATGAGTTTATATATTGTACCTAGAGCAACACGAGATTTTGATTTTATCATACATCTTGAGTCAAAAGATATTGATCGATTTATTGCAAATTTTGAAGATGGGTATTATTGTGACAAAGATGCCATACAAGACGCCATAAATCGCCGAAGCATGTTTAACATTATTGATCATGCATCAGGTTTTAAAGCAGACTTTGTTGTTTTGAAGTCTGATCCATTCAGGCAAATGGAATTCAGCAGAAGAGTACAAATAGATTTTTATGGTCAAGTTGTCTATGTAGTTTCAGTTGAAGATCTGCTTATTTCTAAACTTATATGGATTCAGACTTCTCAATCTCCGATACAAATGGAGGATATCAAAAATCTGGCTTCGCTCGATAATTTAGATTGGGACTACATTAAAACATGGATTGACAAGCTAAAAATAAACACTTTCAACCTTCTTGAAATATGACAGACACACCGGCTCATATAAAACAATTACAGCTTAAAATCTGGCTTTCCAAGCCTCCAATGGAAAGGCTCAAACGAATGATGGAGGATAATACAGCTTTAAATACGTTTTGGACCGTAGCTAAAGAACAAAGGAAAAAGACGCTTACTCTAACTAAATTCAAATAGCTTTCTCCTGCCTGGATGGCTTTTTCTGCGCTTGCGAAAATGTTACTCGGTAGACTCAAACAGTTTTACCAATAATTCTAATTCACTGATTTCTCTGATAAATTCAACAAGTCAGGCGACTATACGAAATTTTCGGTGATTAGTTTTTCGAAAGCGTTTTTTAAGCGAATTTGTTCAGATTGACCGTTTACAAATGGTATGTATGCTACGGCTCTTTTAGTATAATCAGCTCCCTTCTCTTTCTGTTCACCTTCCAGCAGTACTTCTGTAAGCGTCAACATAAATGCTGCTCGTTTAAGGCGGCACGTGTATATAAACAATTGAATTCTTGCTAAGTAACAAAAGGTCAAAAAAAAACCTCGCAGTAAAACTGCAAGGCTTCTTTCTAAGTCGGGGCGGCAGGATTCGAACCTGCGACCTCCTGCTCCCAAAGCAGGCGCGATACCGGGCTACGCTACGCCCCGTCTCCGACTTCTGTGTAGCGGGATGCAAATGTAGGAAATAAATATTCACAAAAACAAATACTTCAAAAAAAAATTTCAGAGAGTGGCGTGTTTCAGTAGCAGGAGTAATAACATCAGGGACAATTCATCATTGAAAGAAGCCCTGAGAATGCGGAGTGCCTTGCGCATATGTTGCTCTACCGTATTCACGGAAATATGCAACCGCTCTGCTACTTCCTTATTGGAGAGTTGTTCATCGCGGCTCAGGAGGAACACTGTACGGCATTGCTGGGGAAGTTCCTGGATCTTTGCACGGAGCCTGGTTTCCAGTTCCTTTAGTTCCAGCGTTTCCTGGCTGTCGCCGGATTCAACAGGCAAATGATTCCGGAGCATCGCTTCCTTTTTCAATTGCAATAATAATTGCCGGTGATAATTAAAAATGCGGTTACGGGTGGCAATGAAGAGGTAATTTTCCAGAACGGTGTGTTCCTGCAACGTGGGCAGCTGCCGGTGAAGGGATAAAAAAACATCCTGCACCAGTTCCTGCGATGCTTCCATATGACCCGTTTTTTTATAGGCCAGGTTAAGCAGGCGGATAAAATGACGGGAGTAGATCATCTCAAATGCCCTTTCATCTCCATTCCGCCATAAACTGAGCAGCGCCGAATCCGTATTTTCCGTGTTTGGTCCGATTGGAATAAATTTTATCAAATCTAAATAATAATTCACTTTTTCTTTAGCGGTTTGTATAACCCTGTTCTCTTGTAAAAAAAATTTCCGGGGAGATAACGGTAACGGATTAATTTGGTGTTTTTAATAATAGCTAGCCACGTTATCGCAGTTATGGATGATCAAAACTTGTATCACTTATTAAAAAAATATAGTCAGGGCACCTGTACTGCAACAGAACTGGCAGCGCTGGAAGCCTGGTATGCGGCGCTTGGCCGGCAACTCCCGGATCAGGTGATCGATCCGGAAAGTGATGCGGCACAATTGCTCACCCGGCAAAAACTGCAGGAACTAAAATCGCGTATGGGACAGCCGGCTGCCATGCAGGTGGTAAAAACACCGCTGTGGAAAAAGGTGCTCCGCTATGCTGCCATCTGGATCGGTGTAGTCGCCACTATCGGTGCAGGCTATTACCTGTTACACGACAACAGGCAAACCAACGGCTACGCGATGGAAGCATCCCGTTTTAACCGCTATATCACCCTGCCCGATGGCAGTACGGTTATCCTCCATGCAGGCAGCCAGCTGCAGTTCCCGGAGGCCTTTACGGGTACCAACAGGGAGGTAACACTTTCCGGAGAAGCCTACTTTGATATCCGGCGCGATAGCCTCAAACCCTTTATCATTAACACGGGCAGGCTGAAGACCACCGTATTGGGTACCGCTTTTAATATACAGGCCTATCCGGGTGTACACGAAATAACGGTATCGGTTACACGTGGAAAGGTAAAAGTGGAAGACGACCGGAAAGTACTGGCCGTATTAACGCCTGATCAACAAATTATTTATAATACAACAAATGCGACCGCCGCTCAGCAAACAGTGAATGCCAGCGCAAAAATAAACTGGACCACCACTGATATGACATTTGAAAATGCCACTTTTGAAACAATTGCTGCCAACCTGAACAGACGTTACCAGGTAAACATACAGTTTAGTAATGAAGCCCTGAAGCAATGTCCCATACGCGTCTCTTTCACAGGAACAGAGTCCCTGAAAGAAGTATTGGATGTCATTTGCCAGGTAAGAAATGCAACATACACAATAGACAACGGCCATGATGTGCTGATCAGAGGAAAAGGATGTAACCAGTAAAAAACGGTATTGCATCCAGGAGATAAAAGTGAATACCATTATTCACTTGAAGGATTTTTCATGCCCTTTTTGCTAAATCAATTTAGCGAAAAACAGTATACCAGATCGTTAAACAATATAGAAAAAAAGGAAGCCGATGAAACCAAAATTAATTGCTTAAAAACTTGTAATAGTCACTATTTAATTCACTAAAAAACATTGACAAATAGCCGTCACAACTGCGGTGAAGGCCACCTATTTCCAAATTTTTAAATCCTTGCCCGTTATGCAAAATTCATTAGCTGTACAAATACAGCTGAGCACCCGTCTATTGCCCGCTATCAGCCAATATGTGCGGCTCATGATGAAAACCATTACCTTAATGACGCTGAGTATGCTGATGCTGACATCCGTTCTATGGGCTTCTCCCGGGAAAGCACAGGACATGTCTACCAAAAAAATCACACTCACACTGAAAAATGAAACGCTGAAAAATGCGCTGGGAAAAGTAGAAGCCCTCTCCGGATTCCGGATGGCCTACCCTCCGGAACAAATCAATAAATGGAAAAATGTGAATCTCTCCAAAGCTACCCGCAGCGTGAAAGAAACACTGGAACTATTGCTGGCGGATACGCAGCTCAACTTTAAACAATCCGATAACATCATCGTCATCTTTCGTCCGGCAGAACAACTCAGCGCCAACGTCGATACCACCATTCATCCGCTGCCCGCCGCCACCAATTCAGCCCCCATGCGCACCATCATCGGTTCTGTGGTGGAAAATAAAACCAACACCGTACTACCAGGCGTTTCCGTGCAGGTAAAAGGCACCAGCAGAGGTACACAAACACAAAGCGATGGTACCTACAGCCTGCAGGTGCCCGCCAATCAGAAAGTCCTTGTCTTTTCTTTCATCGGATATGAAACAAAGGAAGTGGAAATAACGGCATCCAATCAAACAGACGTAACCCTGCTACCTGCCAGCTTCGGTCTTAAAGACGTGGTAGTAGTGGCTTACGGCCAACAGAAAAAAGCAACCGTTACCGGCGCCATCGCTTCCATCAATACCAAAGAACTGGTGCAAAGCCCGGTATCTAACCTCACCAACGCGCTGGCAGGCCGCCTTCCCGGCCTCATCACCACTCAGCGCAGTGGTGAACCAGGTGTAGATGGCAGCTCCCTTTATATCCGGGGCGTTGCCACCCTCAACGGCGCTTCTCCGATCATCATGGTAGATGGTATAGAACGCCCTATGGACTATGTAGATCCCAACGACATCGAAACCCTCACCATCCTGAAAGATGCAGCGGCTACCGCCGTACTCGGGATGCGTGGCGCCAACGGGGCTATCCTCATCACTACCAAACGCGGTAAAGCCGGCCCTCCTGCTGTGAGCTTCCGCGCCTCTACCGGTATCACCGAAGCCACCCGCTTACCGAAATACCTGGGTTCCTACGACTACGCCACTCTCTACAATGAAGCACTCGTAAACGACGGAGCAGAACCCGCATTTAACCAAAAACAACTGGAAGGATACAAAAACGGCTCCCTCCCCAATACCGATTACTACAAATTCATGATGAAACCCTCTTCTGTAGCCCAGGGCAACCTGAACGTCAGCGGCGGTAACAACATCGCCCGCTACTTCATTTCTGCCGGATACAACGTACAGGATGGTATTTACGCGCACTCCAAAGAAAATGCAGATGGCTATAACGGCAATAACAACATCAAACGTTATAACCTCCGTGCTAACGTAGACGTGGATATTACCCCTACCCTGGCTGCCCGCGTAGATATTGCCGGTATCATGACCGATCGCCGCGATGGTAACAACAGCGCCGGCGATATCATGAACCTCGCCAACCGCATGGCGCCTATTTATCCCATCTTTAACCCCAATGGTTCTATGTGGGGCAATGGTACCTTTCAGTCCAATATCTTCGGGGAATTATCACAGAAAGGATACCGCCGCTTTTATAACAACACCGTTCAGGGAACATTTGCACTCACCCGTAAACTGGATGTCATCACCAAAAATCTGACTGCAAAAGCGTCTTTCTCCTACGACAACACCAATACCCCCAGCGCTACCTATGGCCGCAATTACGCCGTATTTGAGCCGCTCTACGATGCACAGGGAAATATTACCAGCTACAAACAATCCGGCCAGGATACCAAAATAGATCCAAACGGCTCCTTCAACGGTGGAGGTGCTAACCGCAGCACTTATCTCGAAGCAGTGATGAACTGGAACCGGCAATTCGGAAAACACGAAGCTACCGGTATGTTGCTCTGGAACCGCCGCCTTACCGAAAGTGGCGCCTCTATTCCTAAAGCGTATCAGTCGCTCCTGTTCCGTGGTACTTACAACTATATGCAAAAGTACCTGCTGGAAGTGAGCGCCTCTTACCAGGGATCTGAAAACTTCCCCAAAGAAAGCCGCTATGGCTTCTTCCCATCGGTATCTGCCGGCTGGGTACTCTCGGAAGAAAATTTCATCAAAGACAATGTATCCTTCCTCAGCTTCCTGAAAATACGAGGTTCCTATGGTGAAGTAGGTAATGACCAGGCAGGAGATGACCGCTTCCTGTGGTTTACCTCCTGGGGTGGTGGCGATCCCTACTATTTTGGTACCAACGCCGGCCAGGCAAACGGCTGGAAACAAGGCGCCATTGGCAACCCCGGCGTTACCTGGGAACGCGGCCGCCAGGCAAATATCGGACTGGAAGCCCGCCTCTGGAAAAATTTGCTGGGCATCACGCTGGATGTTTTTAAACAAAGAAGAAGTCAGATCCTCATCAGACGTAGCACTCTCTCTGATGTATTTGGCCAGGATATCAAAGCACAAAATATCGGTATCGTAGACAATAAAGGCTTTGAACTGGAACTGAGCCACGAAAACCGCATCGGCAACGTAACCTATTTCATCAAACCCAATGTTACTTTCGCACGCAACAATATTGTATTCCAGGATGAAGTGCCACAGGCATATCCCTGGATGAAACGCACCGGTCACCCGATTAACACCAAATTCGGACTGGTAGCCGACGGATTCTTTAAAGATGAAAACGATGTAAAAAACAGCCCGTTCCAGAACTTCTCCCAATATGGTCCCGGCGATATCAAATACAAAAAACTCACCGGAGATACCTACGATTATATACAGTCTAATTTCGACGAAACAGCTATCGGTTACGCACGTACGCCGGAAATCATGTTCGGAGCTACTTTAGGCGCCGCTTACAAAGGCTTCGACATCTCCCTGCTATTCCAGGGCGCTACACATACCGATCTGCGCCTGGAAAATGAAGCCGTGTACGAATTCTTCCAGGGCGGAAAAGTGAAACCATTCCACCTTGGCCGCTGGACACCTGAAACAGCGGCTACTGCCACTTATCCACGCCTGCACAGCAGCACCAACGGCAATAATCACCGGGCCTCTTCCTTCTGGGTGAAAGACGCCAGTTACCTGCGCCTTAAAAATGCGGAGATAGGTTATCAATTACCCAAAAAATGGATCAAACCGGTAGGACTTTCCTATTTCCGTATATACGCCAACGGTATGAACCTGCTTACCTGGGATAAGCTGAAGGACTACCAGGTAGACCCGGAAATAGGCGATGGCAACGGCGCCATGTATCCTATCCAACGGATCTGGAACTTCGGAATTGATGTTAGGTTTTAAGTAAACAGCTGTTAACTTTTTTAAATTCAAAATTATGTACGCTCGTTATAGAAAAATGTCTGGTTGGTGGAAACTGCTGTTAGGTATCGTATTACTGGGTTCCATCGCTTCCTGTAAAAAAGGCTTTCTCGACAGAGCCGCCACCACACAACAACAGGACAAAGATATCTTTACCAGTTTCGCCATGACCGACCAGGTGGTCAGCAACCTGTACTCCCGCCTGCGCGGTGCTTACACCTATCTCGGTGGCTACTCTATGTCTTCCGGCACCGATGAAGCTAAAGATGCTTCTTCCTGGATGGGCTCCATGAGCTTTAACAACGGCTCCTGGTCTGGCGCCAACAACCCTATCGGCAACACCTGGAGAGATAACTACGTAGCCATCCGCCAGGCAAATGCCATCCTGGAGGGAGTGGCAAAATACAATACGCCGGACGACGCCAACAATCCCGGTGCCTTACAAAACCGCATCGGCGAAGTATATTTCCTGCGGGCTTATTATCTCGCAGAACTGATCCGTCAATACGGCGGCGCTATCATCGTCACCAAAACTATTGATCAATCAGATGAAGTAGCACTGAATCAGCCACGTAACACCTACGATGAATGTGTGGCACAGATCGTTGCTGATTGTGATGAAGCCATCAAACGTCTCCCCGTTATCTACCCTACTACACAGGTGGGCAGGGTTACCAAAGGCACGTGTATGGCTTTAAAATCCAGGATGCTCCTGTTCAGCGCCAGCCCGCTCTGGGCCATCGCCGGCAAAACCAGCTACCAGGGTGATATCAGCACCGGCACCAGTGCTACTGATCCGGAAAAATGGCGTAAAGCCGCCGCTGCTGCCAAAGAGGTGATCGATCTCCAGGGTACACAGGGCGCCGAGTATAAACTTGAAAATACACTGGCCGACCGACTCAATATGTTTACCAATAACACCCTCCTCAGTAAAGAAGTGATCTGGGTGAGAATGAAGGAAACCAACGATTCCTACGACCGCTACCTCTTTCCATACGGCAGCAACGGCTGGTCCGGCTGCTCGCCCACCCAGAACCTGGTCGATGATTATGAAATGGCCAATGGCAAAGCTATCACAGATCCTGCCTCGGGTTACAATGCGGCTAAACCTTATGAAAACCGCGACAAACGTTTCTATACCGATATCTCCTACAATGGCGCTGCCTGGAAAGGCCGTAAGATCGAAACCTTCGAAAGAGGCAAAGACGAACAAAGCACACAGACCGATCATAGCAGAACCGGCTACAGCTGCCGCAAACTGGCAGACGAAAGTATTACCATCAACCAGGCTCCGGGCAGAGATGTACATGGCATCCTCTTCCGCCTGGCAGAATGCTACCTCAACTATGCAGAAGCCCTGAATGAATACGATCCCGGTAATGCAGATATTGCCAGGTATATTAACCTGATACGCTCCCGCGCCGGACAGCCGGAACTCCCTACTGGATTAGGTCAGGCCGAAATGCGCCAGCGCATCCACAACGAAAGAAGAATTGAACTCGCTTTTGAAAACCATCGCTTCTGGGATGTACGCCGGTGGAAAATAGCAGAAAATACAGAAAAGGTAATTTATGGTATGCGCCCCATTGCAGATGAAAGCGCTCCCGGTGGTTACCGTTACGAGAAATTTAAAGTGGAAGACCGCCTCTGGCGAAACGCGATGTACCTCATCCCCATCAACACGGATGAAACACTGAGAAACCCGAAGATGAAACAGAACGAAGGTTGGTAATAGTACAAATAAAAAAGGACCGGCATATTTGCCGGTCCTTTTTACTGATTAACAGGTGTAGTAGAAAGTATATCCCTTACCGTTAGTCCGGGTAATAACCGGAACACCGGGATATTGATCGCATATTTTTCACAGAGATCTTTAATGCTCCGGTCAATCTGCTCCGCACTATAGCGGGAAGAGAAATGCCCCAGCACCAGCTGCTCCACACGGATATGGCTTACCATATCCATCACTTCTTCCAGCTTACTGTGTTTATTCTTGTGCGCAACAAGTTTCACATCTCCCTCGCTGGCTAAAAAAGTAGCCTCATGGATCAGCACTCCCGACTGATCCCAACGCGCCAGGTCTTGCACCGGCGTATCACCGGAATACCCCACCAGGTTGGTTCTTACTTCCATAGTGGTACTTTCTTTTCCTCTTTCGAGGATGATCTGTCGGATTTCTTCTGGCGGAAGCGCTGCAATTTCCGGCTTCACCTTCTGTTTTACCTGCATCACTTTATAACTCAGGCTCCGGATAATGTGCGGCTCCGTAGTAACATGCTCATTCCGCACCGGCACCACTACCACATCATCTTTCACCCATATCTCCTCTTCCGGTCCTACGGCCTGCCACTGCGTACCGCGAATATGCGGATCAAATCTTTTTGAAAATTCCTCCATGGCCGGAAAAGATTTGCTGTCTCTCGGATAACAAATGACCGGCAATCCTTCGCGGGCATTCAGCTGATTCAGTTGCAATAACCCCGTGAGATGATCCCTGTCGGCATGTGAAATAAATACATGACTGATCTTCCTGCTTTTCTGTAAAAGCGCTGCGGTTAGTCCATCGCCGGCATCCATTAAAATACCCAGTTCTTCCAGGAAGTACCAGGTGGAAAACAATGCTGTAGAATAACCGGATATCGTTAGTTTCATCTGAGAATCTTAGTTACTTTATAAAGATAGATATAATTAGCATACACCTCACTGATAAGCACAATAAGCCATCTGATATGGTAAAAATAAACAAAACTGAATCTGTTTTATTTGCGCTTTATGTTTCAATTTTGTAGCTATGAGGTACATTATTCATAGCAACCCGGAAGATATCGATGTTATTTTCAGCCTGTATGACGCAGGCACCGAACTTCAAAAGATAGTAGCTAAAAAGCACTGGCAGGGCTTTGACCGGGAACTGATTGCTACCGACATCCGGGAAAAAAGATGCTGGAAAATAATGGAAGATGACCAGATGGCCTGTGTATTTTCTATCACTTTCCAGGACCCTTTTATCTGGAAAGAAAAAGACAATGATCCTGCCATTTACATCCACCGGATTTCAACGCACCCTAACTTTCGCGGTAAAGGTTACGTAAATGATATAGTGCGCTGGGCAAAGGAATATGCAGCCGCTAACGGTAAAGCATATATCAGGATGGATACCGGCAGTGGTAATGATAAACTGAATAATTACTACATCAGTTGCGGCTTTAATTACCTGGGTGTGGTAGCTACCGTTGATAGCGAAGATCTGCCCGCTCACTACAAAGGAGGCACTTCCAGTTTATTTGAAATACAACTGTAATTCATTTATTATTTTTTCACCATGAATTACGTCAATTGCGTGACGCTGATGCTGGTGCATCAGGGGCATGGGAAAAATTACAGTGAGAGGGGGCTGACTAAGGATTGTATAGTGGCCAGAAAGCAGTATCGTATGATTCACCATCTCTTCGCCTCCTGTCATTTACAATGGTATTCCCTACGGCATGATACCATGTAGTAATAATCTCCGTTTCTCTCGTCATATCCATTTCAACACCTCTGAACAAAAATAAATGATCATCTTTCCAGCGATATTCTTCCTTATTGTGAACACCACGCGCACCGGATACATAATAGCTGCGTAATACCTGACTGGCGCTATCATACTTAGCCGCACAAACACGCCCTGGCATAGATACACGCACAAAACTATCTGCATGATGCAGATAGATATAACTACTCCCCATGCCGTGTATGTCAGGATGTCCACTCGCCATGACATCCGGTATATGATCTCCATTGGCATCTTCCAGCCGGAAATCCAGCCAGTCATCCACACTATCCAATAGTTGCCATCTCTGCTCGTGTATAAAAACATAACTCAGGTTATTATTTCCTGTTAAGGAGACAACACAGATATTATCCAACTGAAAAGAATCTTTTACGAAACTGCTTGTATCTGATTTACCCAACAATTTAATCAGGGGAATTATATCAATGGGGGCTGCCTTTCCGGAAATACTGACAGCAAACTTGTCTGCTGATGGGGATTGTTCAGCAACAGGAGTACGCAAGGGCTCCCTGCAGCATAATATCAGCAACAAAAGCGGCATAAGCCAAAGACTACTCTTAAACATGTACTAAATATAAATATTTCAAATCTCCTTTTTTTTTCCTAATTTTCTTTACAGAAGATAGTACCCCAATTACCCCAGATAATTAACCTCGAAATGATACCTCATTGGAAAGTAATCCAGGAAGTAGCTAATCGTTTTGGTAACCGCCGGTCCGACTTTGAAGCAGCTGAAAGAAAGTTGAATGCCTTACGGAATGCCAATCAACCTTTAGTACAACTGGAAGATAACGCCACCCGCGTGCAATACCGCGTAGCACGTGAAAACACACCCGTAGTAGCCACTGCGCTGGAGCGCATTACCGGCACTGCCGATTTCCAGGATAAATACGTACTCGACCGGCTCTCGGAGATGTCGAGGGCAGTATGCCGTATCCTGAAAGGAGGGGCGCCAATCGGCACCGGCTTCCTCGTTACCCCGGATATCCTGCTCACCAATCACCATGTTATTGAATCTGCCGCTGACGCGGAAGATATGATGGCGGAGTTCAATTATGAAGTCGATCCCAACACCAAAGCCTTGAAAAGAAGCGCTGCCTTTAAGCTGGACGCCCGTAAGTTCTTTCTTACATCCAGCCTGGAAGTCAGTAAAACCGCGCTGAATACAGGTCTGGACTTTACCCTGATAGGTGTCAATACCACCGGCAATTTCGGAGAAGCGCTATCCCAGTTTCCCCCGATCCGGCTGGATGGCAACCTGGGTAAAATCATCAAGGGAGAAGCCTGCGTGATTGTACAACACCCGAATGGGTTACCCAAAAAAGTAGTGATGAAAGATATTCATTTCTTCTCTGAAACTGGTACCCGGCTGGTGTATGAATCGGATACACTGCCCGGCAGCAGCGGCTCCCCGGTTTTCGGTCTCGGCACCTGTGAAGTGATCGCCCTGCATCATAGCGGTCTTTCCCGTACAGACGACCAAAACCGTGTGCTCACAAGAGACGGACAACTGGCAACTCCCGATACACCGGATGATCAGATCGACTGGATCGGTAACGAAGGCATTAAAGTAAGTGTAATAGTGAGCGCCATACGCGAAGCCTCTCTGTCGGCCGAAATGGAAAATGGCCGTAGCGCCCTACTCAGAGATACAGATATCATTGCACCACAACTGCAACAGGCGCTGGCGGATCAAACCGTGATCCGGCAAGGCATTAACCAGGTAGTAACAGCCGCCAATAAAAATGATGCGGTGAACCTGCCCATTATTCCTTCATCTCCCAAAGAAAACACCATGGATACTCCTGCTACAAATGCGATCAGCAGCCTCACACCCTTTATTATTGCAGCCATGAATAAACCGGCTACAGTAGCGCAGATAGAGGCCGTATTGTCCCTGAAATATCCACCGGGTGTAAAGCTATCGCTACTCACGCCGGCCACCGCAACACCCGATAAAGAAGCGCTCTTTACCTTTACCGTCAACTTCAGTGGCAATGCCCACGAAGAAGCACGGGAACTGGCCAAAATACCAGGCATTTTTTATGCAGAAGCCGACCTGCCTTTGTATCTCAATGCAGACACGGCCAATGTGCTCAGGAAAGGCGGCGGGCCTACGGAATCCGGGTTCCTGTTTGATGATGGATATGGTACTCCGAATGAAGATCTCTTCCTGAAAAATTATACTGTAAACGCCATCAGCAAATTTGTATCCGGCAAAAAAGAAGAAGAATACCGCCGCTGGAACTGGCTGGCCACCGGCTTTGATAAAATACTGACGCCGGAAAAAGCCCCCGTATCTCCCCATGAAAAAGGAATCCGCGTAGTGCAGTTCGATACCGGCTTCACCGATCACTCCAAAGTCATTGACTCTTTTGATACCGACAATGACTACAACTTCCTCGACAATACCGACGTAGCCATCGACCTCCGTACGGTTGCCTTTGGCAAGCAACCCGGTCACGGCACCCGCACGGGTAGCCTCCTTATTGGCCATCAGTATTCCCCGGCAGCCGGTAATGGCAATTGTGGACTACTCACACCCGACAATTATAAACTGGTTCCGTTTCGTATAGCCGAAACGGTGGTGATCATCAACCGCCAGCAACAATTGGCAGCCGCACTGGATGCGGCGATTGCCCAGGGCTTTGATATCATTACCATGAGCATGGGTATTCCGCCCACCTTAACTACCGCCAAACTCGCCAGACAAGCCTATGAAAGCGGTGTGATCTGGTGTTGCGCCGCCGGCAACAGCGTGCAGGCCGTTGTTGCTCCCGCCGTATTTCCGGGCACTATTGCCGTAGCAGCCTCTAATCCGCTCGACCGTGAATGGACCGGTTCCTCCCGTGGCGATACCGTAGATATTACCGCTCCCGGTGAAGACGTACTGGTCCCCATCTGGCAGGAAACCAGCGACCACCCCGAAGGATTTGCCTATGGCGATGGTACCAGCTATGCCACCCCACACGTGGCCGCTGCAGCCGCCTATTGGCTGGCCAAATACCAGGACATCCTCAAAGCCCCGGAATATGCCGGCTGGAAAAGAGTAGAAGCATTCAGACAAGCACTGAAAGACTCCGCACGCAAAAGCGATCAGCTACCCCGGAAAGGATTTGGCAGCGGTATTCTCAATGCAGAAAAATTATTAAATACCCCGCCCAAAGCAGCCAACAAATTAAAGAACCCCTACGACGGGTGGAATGAGAGCGCTTTTTTAAACTCCCTGCAAGGATATGCCGAAATCGTAAAAACATACTGGAACAAATTACATGACGCCATCTTCGGCACCAAAAGAGGCAACCAGGAATCGCTCGCAGCGCCGGCTACGCAATTATCGGACAGCGCACGCGCACTGGAAAGCGCCACTTTCGGAACGAGTGTAAGCGCCTATGAAAGCGCCACCACCACCACTTACCCGGATCTGCTCCAACGATTTAATACCGTCCAGTCTATCATCGAAAATGCTGCAAAATAATTGACCCCATGGCAAACAAGATCTTCGATTTCCATTTTCACCTGCTGTTCAAACATTATCTCAGCAATGGTACACCTATCAATGAACAGATAAAAACAAGCGGCGTGGCCAGTTTACTGAACGATCTCTTTGGCGGCCCGTTTAACAGCCAGGCATCGCCCAACCAGGTAAAAGACAGTCAGCTGTTTCTCGGCGTCACTTCCATTATCAGTCTCGAACATGCTTTTGCCCGCCGCATCCTGCATGTACTGGGCATCGATTTCTCCGGAATACTGCCGCTGAACCAGGATATTGTCAATAAAACCCGCGATGGCCAGACCAACTACTATGCGGAGTTTAAGCAACAGGTAAAACTATATCTCGACAATAAAAATTTCCTGGCTGCCGCACCCTATCATATCAGGTATACCGGCCGGAAAGACTGGCTGAATCAAAGCCGCCAGCAAATTATTGATACCCTGAAAAATGATAACGAAACACGTTACCTCATTTTTTCGATAGAAGGCGGACATAATTTATCCGATGTGCCCATCCGTGGCGCTGCACTTTCCAGAACACCGGAACTTAACCTGAAAGAGATCCAGGACAATAGCGAACTGGATTATATCAGCATCAACCTTTGTCACCTGAGTTATATTCCGGAACAATCACTGGGAGGATTTGCACAGGGACTGAACAAACAGGCACAGATTGCCTTCAGCAGCGAAGACTTTATGCCCAAAGCAGGGCTGGGACTAACACAGCTGGGCAAAAAAGTAATCCGCCAGGCTTTAACACATGCTACACGGCCAGTTCTCATCGACATTAAACATATGAGTGTGTATACGCGCTTTCATTACTACCGCTACCGTGAATCGCTCATCAATGAAATACCGACTGTGAGCAGGTTACCCATCATCACTTCTCATACCGGTTTTACGTTTACCTCGTTGAGTAATTATCTCGCAAAAAAACAATTCAGGTCCAACACCGGTATGGAAAACGGCACATTTGTATGCATAGTGGAATCCGAAAACAGGAAGATCGGTAAAACCAACGATGCCATCAACAGTGGCCTCTATGGCAACCCCTGGACCATCAATCTATTCGATGAAGAAATTATAGAGATCATGGGCTCCAAAGGATTGATCGGCGTTAGCCTCGACCAACGTATCCTTGGAGCGGAAAAGATGATCGACAGCAGCCGGCCGCAATATTTTGATCCGGAATACATTGCGAAAGAAGAGTGGGAGAAATTGTTCAGAGACGGACAACTGCCCGGTGCAGAAGGACTGTTTGATTTCCTGAGCCTTCCTTCCAGGGCGGAACGCCACCTGATGCTGTTGTGTCTGCATCTCGTATATGCGGTACGCGTGGGTAATACCGGCCTGGCCTGGCAACCGGATACTTCTCCCTGGGATCACCTGAGCATCGGCTCTGATTTCGATGGACTCATCAATCCGATCAACCGCCTGGATAATATTGTGGAATTATCTTCTCTCGCAGCCGGGTTAAAAAAATACCTGCCTGTTGCTGATAAATACCTGAATACAGGAGATGGAAATAATACCCGTTCTCTCCGCTACAATCCTTCAGACGGCTCTCTTGATGTGGGATATCTGGACACTGTGATTGAAAAATTCATGTATACCAATGGCGTAAATTTCACCGCGCGGTATTTAACAAACTGGGAAGAATAGGACAACGTAATTTGTTTTTATTGTCAGCTCGTTTTATCTTGTGCATCATCGTTCCTGTGAAGCTGAAAGTAGCGCTGACCCTATATCCCGCGCTTTTTTATGATCATCATTAACTATAATCAATATGGACTCCTATCAGGTTGGGGCAGGTTTAGACCTCGTTAAATTTGCGTGTGATGTGAACACCTTCGGACTGGCCCGTTCCCGTGCGCTGGTCACAGATGAAGGCAGAACCACTATTTACTGGACAGAAGTATCTACAGATGCATCCGGGGATATTACCAGGGCGCCCATCACAGATGCCACTACTTTACCCGGTAAGCAATTACTGGTACTGACGGAAATAAGTCTCGCCATTTTTACGGATCAGAACCAACGTAAAACAGAATCAGAGCGGCTTACCGCACTTTACTACCTCGAAGGTGGGCCACTGGGATTTACAAAATTCTTTCCCGACCAGGTGGTCCCAAATGAAGACTACACCAAAGTGATTGTCACCAAACAAATCCTTTTAATTCCCTGACGATGAAACGCCTGCTTCTTTTTTTATTGTTAACCCTGCCGGTGGCAGTTGCTGCGCAGAACAGCGCCGGGCCTGTGCAACCGAAAGATCTTGCCGCACCCAGGTCACCAGGTTTTCAGTTGATCGATCTTTCCCCCACCAACATTGAAGCCCCTACCACGCCGAAAGCGCTGGTACTCGGTATCCTGCAAACATTTGATGGCAGCACCGGGTGGCCGCAAAGTTATTCGATGGAAACCTCCCCGTACTGGTGGGTAAAATCCGGTGATCATAATGCCTATAAATACCTGGGCCTGAAAACCACCAAACTTCCATCCGGCGCATTAAAGGTAACGGGACAGGATATTTTCTCCGGATTAAAATTCGCTTCCGTGTCTGCGTCCTTTACATCCAAAGATATGCTGCCCGATACCGCCAGCACTACGCAAAAAGTGTTTTCCGCCGGTGTGAGAGCGAATATCATCCGTTGGTACCGGGCCAAACATTTTGATCGCCTTAATAAAGCGGTGAATGATTGGGCCAGTCAGCCGCCACCTGCAAAACTGGTGTTAGCCACCGCCGGCAAAACCGGCGATGAACTGAAACAGGCCATCACAAAATACTGGGAGGAAAACCCTGATCAACTGGCCGCCAACATCGCCGACCTGATGACAGAAAAACCCCTCATCTCCTGGGATATTGCAGGCGCCTATGCTACCTACGGCGTGGGAGACAGCACCTGGAAAACGGGCAGGGCAGGCGTATGGACTACTGTAGCCAGTTACATTCCCTTGAATCCAAGTGATAAAAAGCCCACTACCAACTATCTCGATGTACTTGTAAATGCCCGTTACATGTATGATGGTTATGCACTATCGCCCAAGAGCGGACTCGTAAAATCCAATAATATAGATGTAGGCGGAAAGGTGGCTTTTGAGTTTAACCAGTTTTCTATCGGGTATGAATTTATGTACCGCCATTATTTCCTCGATGAAATAGATGAACAATACAGGAATGTAGGTGTAATCAGTTATAAAATCAGGGATGGTTTGTATATCAACGGTGCGTTTGGAAAAAATTTCGGAGATAAACACAGCATTGTTTCTCTCTTTGGTATTAACTGGGGATTGGGCAGTGGCAAGGCTTCCCTGGGAGAGTAAGATTATTCAGCAGGAACGGGAGTTCCGTTCCTGCCGTATTTTTACTTCGTCATATTTTTCAATTCTTCTTCCAGGGCGGCCAGTTTTTCCCGATACCTGGCAATGCGGTTGTGAATAAATTCGGCCCTTGTTTCTTTTACCAGTCCTTTTTCTTCGGCCAGCGTTGTATCTGCTGCGGCTTTAAAGGCGGCAATTTTTTCCTTTCTTTTTTCTTTCAGGGTAGTTATCGTTTGCTGTATTTTTTCTTTTTCTTCCTGAGATGCCAACCGCAGCGCGTTCCTGTCTGCTGCAATCTCTTCGTCGATGGCCTCTAACTGCTCATTGGAGATTTTGTCATACTCATATTCCACATCTGTTCTGACCAGTTTTCCCCAGGCATCATTCACGTAAGTATCCAGGAACACTTTATTATCTTCGTCTACTTCTGCAATAATAGCTACCATACCGGGTTGCAATTCATCGGCCACTTTGCCGGCAAAATCCCGTGAGAAGCTGTAATGATCAGATTCCCAGGCGGCGCCCGTAATCGTACCCACCAACATACCAGCCATCATCCCTACCGGACCGCCAAGTACGCCTATCAAACCACCAATGGCCATACCTGTTAAGGTACGGGAACCTTCGGCGGTATCCTGTTCCAATACCGTTACTTCTCCTTTTTCATCTTTCCTGATCATCACACTTTCATAAATGGTAATGTCGCCGATGGCTTCCAGTTCCGTTAATTTCTTTGCAGTATTCATTGCCTGCGCTTCTTCTGAGAAAGAAGCGATGATAAGGTTTGTCATCTTACGTACTTTTTTAGTGAAAGAGATCAAGCGTAATTCCTTATCAATATAACACTTGTGGGAATAGATTGTTCCCTCCTGACTTGCAATCCTCTGAAAGATGCTACTGGCTTACCTTTAATTGCAACTCTTTTTCCAGGTCATCCCTGAGCTTCGTGAAGTATACATCGAACAGAAACTTCCATCCGGGATATTCAGCTTCCAGGCATACTTCAAAAGTGCTGTCGGTTTCTGTCACAATCAGCCGCCCGTCTGTATAATCAGCAAACTTTTTTGCCTGACGGTTTACCGGCTGACTGCTGCCGGAAAAGGCCACCATGTTGTCGCGGATAGCAGTTTGTCCTGCTCCCTGGGTAAGGATTTCACGCTCATATAATTTCAGCAGTTGTGCAACGGAAGCGCCGGGAATCCGGGCTTTCAGAAAAGAGGTAGAGGCGATAGGCATTCTAATACATTATTAATAATTCGAATGTACTAAAAATAGGGGAAAGTGTCTGGTGCTTTCCTTCAAATCTTCAAAGTGTTAACACAGCGACACTTTGGAATGTGGTAATAACTGGTTTCCCGGCTACTATTTAATTAAAAAAAGGCCAAAGGAATAGGTGAATAAATAATTTTGACCTTTTAGCCGGATTACTACGGGCAGTGTCATGTCACTACACTTAAACTTATGCCCAGTCACCTGGTAATATGCCAGGTAAACCGGAGAAGGAAGTTTCCCATTCTGCCAACGGATCAATACTTTGTCATCGAAGGTTTCCGGCGCTACCGGTAATTTAGCAAAGTCATTTTTATACAGCTCGTCCTGTCTTACGAGCAATACGTTATTCTTTACTTCAAAAACATCACATTTTTCCCTGTTTACCGTCTGGTATTCACATGGCTTCAGGCCGTAAGCCTCTAATAGTTTGATTTCATAGTCATCTATCAGCTTAAACTTTACACTGTCTGCCAGCCCGGCATCCAATGCTGCATACTTTTTATTGATGCTGTCTTTAAAAACAACTGTTTTAAAAGCTTCCTGCTTTTGATAGTCAGGATAATCGTATTTCTCCCTGTTGAAGTACAAATTTCCCTGCTTGTCGATATAAAATGGTAGTTCCCAGTCAAAAGTATGCTCCATGATCACTGTTCCGCGAATGTCGATAATCTTAAATGGCAGCTTGCTGTTGTCTGGCTTTAACAAGATCCTTTCGTCCTTTAAGAAAGCTACTTCGGAGAGCTGTTCTGTACCAAATACCTTTATGAATTTCGTAGTGTCTTTTAAAAGATCCGCCAGGAAAGGAACTTCGGGATGTCTATCCTTTTTTGGGAAAGGATTACACGCCAATAGAAATATGCAACAAGTACTTATCAGGAAGATGGAGACCGGGGTTCTTTTCATTTTTTTATCTGGTTACATAACAACTAACCGCTAAAATACATTCAATTGTTGAAGATTACTATGATGGGGTGGCAGAAGAAGATTGCTGAGGAAATTATTATCTGCACTGTTGGTGCAAATAAAAAAAGGATAGCATAAATGCTATCCTTTTTTTCTAAGTCGGGGCGGCAGGATTCGAACCTGCGACCTCCTGCTCCCAAAGCAGGCGCGATACCGGGCTACGCTACGCCCCGAAATCCCTTCTTAGTCCGCGTTTGTTGCTTTAACGGCTGCCCTTGTGGCGATACCTTTGCTTCAATTGCGGAGTGCAAATGTAGGAAATTGTTTCACATAAAAACAAATTTTTTTAACAAATTTCAGAAAAATAAGTCAAAAGTCCTTACTGTAAACACTTTCAGCGCTTACCCTTTTTCTAAAAATGTAGCCGTTTATTCTGATCGCAGGCTCTTCACCGGGTTCGTCCGCGCTGCTTTCATGGATTGATAACTGACCGTGATAAAGGAAATAATAAGCGCCGCCATCCCGGCCAATGCAAAAAACCACCAACGGATGCTGATATGATAAGCGAAGTTCTGTAACCATTTGTTCATGACCCACCATGCAACCGGGAATGCGATAAGCAAGGCAAATACCACCAGCTTTACAAAGTCTTTCGACAACATCCCTACAATACCTCCCACACTGGCGCCTAACACTTTTCTTACACCAATTTCCTTGATGCGTTTCTGTGTGGCAAAAGTAGTGAGGCCGAAAAGCCCGAGACAGGATACGATCACTGAAAGTACCGAGAAAATATTGAACAGCTTGCCCATGCGCTGCTCTGTGACGTACATGTTTGACAGGTCATCATTTACAAACCCAAAGGAAAAAGGAAAATCGGTATATACCTGCTGGAATACTTTTTTCATAGTTGCAATGCTCCGCTGTACGTTGGCAGGAGGTGTGCGCAGTACAATATATCCTGTGTTACCATTGAAATCGCCGTTGCTGGCATGCCGGATGATCAGCGGCTGTATTGGCTGCTGCACCGGCTTAAAGTTGAAATCCTTCACTACTCCCACAATAACGCCGTTGCGTTGATCCATACTCATTTTAGTACCAACGGCATTTTCCGGATTCAGCTTCATGACTTTCAGCGCGGTTTCATTGACCACATAATTATGCTCATCTTCCTTAAAGTCACGGGTAAAAAACCGCCCACTCTTCAGTTGCATACCAAAGGTGTTTACAAAATGATCATCCACCCACATTTGCGGGAATATGGGCTCATAGGTTGGATCTTTCCCTTCCCAGTTCACCGACTTCGTACCTGTAGGCATATTCGTAGGCAGGTGACTGATAAAAGTATAGTTATCCATTTCCGGGTACTGCCCCATCACATTTCTCAATGATTGCTGGTTTTGTATAAGATCGCCCAAACGGGGAATCGGCACGTACAACAGGTTTTGTTTATTGTAACCAATATCCATGGTACGGATAAACTGCAATTGCTTATACACTACGATAGTGCCTGTCATCAGGATCACGGCAATGGAAAATTGCACCACTATCAGGCTGTTTCTGAAAAATGTTTTGCGGCCATGCAGCATCTTAACGCCTTTCAACACCTTCACCGGGTTAAAAGAAGAGAGGAACAAAGCGGGATAACTACCGGATAGCAGTCCTACTGCCACTGCAATACCCACCAGGCTTAGTATTAATTTTATACTCAGGAAATTAATGGAGATCGACTTGCCTGCCAGGTCATTGAATAAAGGCATTAATAGCCACGCCAGGGCGAGGCCCAGAATTAGTGAAATAAAAGACAACACCAGTGCTTCACTCAAAAATTGTATGACCAGTTGTGACCGGAACGCACCCACCGTTTTCCTTAAACCCACTTCCTTTGCCCGCTGACTGGATAAAGCGGTAGATAAATTCATGAAGTTAATACCGGCAATCAACAGGATGAAAATAGCGATGAGGGAAAAGATATTCACCTGCTGATAACTCCCCTGACCGGGTACATCCAGCATCAGGCGGGAATGCAGATGCACGGCGGTCAGCGGTTGTACGTAAAGAAAGCCCTGTGTTTTCGAAATATCAAGGCGACGGTAAACTGCCATGATCTGTTGTTCCAAAGATGCCAATGCTGCCGGCGTTGCACTGAAGCGATCTTCCATCTGCACGTACGTGTATACATCAAAATTTCCCCATGCCTGCTCCAGGTTGATGGTTTTTGAGTAAAGCTGTATAGGGAGCAGCAGATCAAACTGCAGATGTGAGTTCGTCGGGAGATCCTTTAACACACCTGTTATCAGTACATCGTTGCCATTGTAATCATTGTCGATATGCAGGGTTTTGCCCATGGCATTTTCGGGGCTGCCGAAGTATTTCTTTGCCCCGCTCTCGGTTAATACCGCGCCATTTGGCTCTGCCAGCAGATGCGTGGCATCACCGAGTAAAAGCGGGTAACTGAAAATGCGGAGGAAATTACTATCTGCATAATAGATATTCTTCTCTTCGTATTTCTGACTGCCTACTGATACCATGCATTGCAGCGCCGACAACCGTGTTACATTCTTCACCCCGGGCACAGCCTCCCTGATGGCCATGGCTACCGGTACAGGCACCACTGCCGCTTCAATATCCCCTACACGGGCGGTGAGGCGGTAAATGTTGTTTGCATGGGTATTAAAGGTATCATAGCTGCGCTCATCCTGTACCCACAGGAAAATAAGAATGCTGCAGGTCATGCCTGTAGCCAGTCCTAAGATATTGAGACTTGAAAACAGCTTGTTCCTGAAAAGTTGCCGGAATGCTGTTTTCAGATAGCTCTTGAACATACGGGGTGGTATTAATACGTTAACGGCATGACCAAGAAAATGCCAGTAATTTATTGGCTTAAAATTAATAAATTACATTTCTAAATAAATCAGATATGTCCGGTATTAATACATAAAATGTGCGTTTTTAAAGCACGGTGATACCGGCATCACATACACTACAACTGATAAAATACCTGTAATATGGCCTTACCTGATATTTTTACCGAACCGGTGGCAACAGCCGTTATCCGGAGAATAGAACAACTGACACCCGATTCACAGCCGCAATGGGGCAAGATGAATGTAGCTGCTATGCTGGCGCATTGTAATGTTACCTATGAAATGGTATACGAAAACATACATCCCCAACCAGGCTTCTTCATGAAAATGATCCTGAAGAATTTTATAAAGAAGGCGGTTACCAGTGAAACGCCCTATAAGCGAAACATTCCCACTGCTTCGTCTTTCCTGATCAAAGACCAACGCAAATTCGATATAGAAAAGGAACGGCTGATCCGGTATATTCTTAAAACCAGTCAGCTGGGTGCCGCTCATTTTAACCAGAAGGAATCGCATTCATTTGGTAAACTGACGCATGAGGAGTGGAACAATATGTTCTACAAACATCTCGACCATCATTTAACACAGTTTGGCGTATAACCTCTTAAAAAAAGGCATTAAAACGGCGTTTTGCAAAACGCCGTTTTAATGCCTTTTAAGCCCCTGCCACCATCCTCTCGAACACGATCCCGGACAAACTGTTTTATCGCCCCAAATGAGCCTTATTTAGCCGCTAAAATAAAGCCCAAAACCTTGCACAGAAGGCACATTTAACGTATCTTCGTGCAGCTTTCCGGAAGCCATCAGAAGAGTCTTTTTTCACGCTGAAACAATTGCCTTTTTAATCATTCGACCGGTTTTGACGCCGGTGGTCTGTCACTGCTTTTTGCCCGTAGCTTTTACGTTACGGAAAGAAGAACTATTGCCACTAAGCAGGGGAGAGGAACATTAACAATCGCATGGAAGCACAAACACAAATACAACGACCCGATTTCAAAGAAGCACTTCAATTCTGGTTTAAACTCGGATGGATCAGTTTTGGCGGCACCGCCGGCCATATTGCCATCATGCACGATAGTTTAGTGGATCACAAAAAATGGATCAGCAACAGCAAATTCCTGCATGCCCTTAATCATTGTATGATCTTACCCGGCCCGGAAGCACAGCAACTGGCCATTTATATCGGATGGCTGTTACACGGTAAAAAAGGAGGGCTTGCGGCAGGCATTCTGTTCGTATTACCCTCCATGTTCATTTTACTCGGACTCAGTATCATTTATGTTTTATTTGGCAGCATCCCCTGGGTAACGGCCCTGTTTGCAGGTTTGAAACCTGCGGTCATTGCGCTGATCTTCATTGCCATGGTCCGGATCGGGCAGAAAGCCCTGCATGGTCCGCTGCATTATGCAGTGGCTGCAATGGCATTTATCTGTATCTTTTTCTTCAAGACTTCCCTGCTGGCAATTATCGGAGGTACCGTTATTCTTGGTATGCTCGTGCGACTGGTATACCCAAACGCCCTGCCAGGGAAACAACAACGAAATATAGCGGAGGAAGAAGAACATACTTATGTTCTCCATAGAAACACGGTAGCGCCAGGCGGCGGCTTTCGCATGGCGCGTTTATTCAGATTGCTCGGAATTGCCTTTCTGCTCTGGCTCGTTCCCTTCGCCTTATTCTTCCTGTTTTTCCGGGACTTTTCGTTTTGGAAAAACCTGGGCCTGTTCTTTACACAAACCGCCTTTGTTACCGTGGGTGGCTCTTACACCGTGCTTCCTTATGTAGCGCAGTTCAGTGTCACCAAACTGAACTGGCTCACCAAACTGCAGATGATCGACGGCTTTGCGCTGGCAGAAACAACTCCCGGTCCGTTGATCATCGTATTATCTTTTGTGGGCTTTATGGCCGGATACAACCATTTTAACGGCTCTTTATGGATGGGTACAGCCGGACTAGTCGCTACCACTTACTTTACGTTTTTACCCTGTTTCCTGATGATTTTTGCAGGAGCCCCTATTATTGAGAAAACACACGGCATCCATATCATCGAAAATATTCTCGGACTAATTACCGCTGCCGTAGTAGGCGTTATCCTTCATCTTACCCTGTATTTAGGGAAAGATGTGTTATTTCCGGGAGATGCTCCTTTCACGCAACCGGACATACTGGCACTGGTATGGATCATTATTTCCCTTGTGCTGATATTGCGGTTTAAAATGAATATGCTGTATGTAATCGGGTTAAGTGTGTTGTATGGATGGGTGCATTATCTGTGCAGGTAACTAAAAAAGGATGCTCATGAATGAGCATCCTTTTTTATTCTTCATATCCATCAATATCAAACGAATACTTATCGTTATCGCACTTTTCAAAATTGTCATTGTGCGCATTGGCCACCTCCCTGAAACAGAGCTGGTAGGCATAATTTTTACTTTCCCGTTCCAGTTCCTGTTCTCTCTTTAATCCCACCAGGTCAAATAAATAGGTTCCCCGTGGAAGATCCATTCCTATTGCAGGATAATATTTTTCAAGTGTACCTGCTGCACCGGATGGAATTTCATCCATTTTGTCCGTAATATTTGCTTTAATATCTGCCAGCTGATATTCCAGGTAATCAAAGCTGGCAAAACATATGCGGCCCAGGTCACCCACTTCAAGATAAAAACCTGGATAACGGAATATCTCCTTATACCCGGCCGGGAGCGGGGAATTATCTTCATTCAGGGTGGTGAATATTGCATATTCAAAAGCTGAGATACGATAAAATGGCGCCATCTTTCCGTCTTTGATCATTTGATAAAAGATCGGTTTATTTTTGTCGAGATAAGAAATCAACTTCTTCGCCTTTACTTTTTTATCGCTTAAATATTGGGTTAATACATCCGTGGATATAATGGCAAATCCATACCCATCTGCGGAAAGCTCTCCGATGTTCTTCATGGAATGTGATAAGTATTTAATAATGCATGTTAGTATACCATAGCGGCTTTGCCACCAGCAAATACGACAACGGATATAGGTTTCTTTTAAAAATCGAGCGGCAACGTAATATTCATCACCAATGGTTCCAGCTTTGCCAGCGCGGTTTGTAAGTCATGCTCCATCTTCTTTTTCTGCCGCCATCTGAAAAGCCATTGTTGTAAAAAGTTTTTATGAAGATAGAAATCTATGGTTAACCTGGCACTGTGTTCGCCTGTTTTTTCTATGATATAATAATAAGAACAGTTTCTCTTCTGATCTGTTTCACTGAAACTCACCACCCGATCCGGATCATAGGAAAAGCTACTGGTATACATCAGCGAGGAAGTTCCGTTCGTATATACATGCCGGTGACGGCTGCCCACACCCGGCAGAAAATGTTCGACTTCCTCCACGTTGCGGATAGACGGCTGCCACAGGTGACGGAATTCGAAATGTACTACGGTAAAGGTCAGTGTTTTGATATCCACCTGATAAGCCCGGGAAACAGACAGCACTTTCACCTTATCTGCCAATTCAAGCTGCGGATCAGGCTCAGGAATAAGATTATCTTTCAGGGTTCCCAACTGGGCGTAATGGAAAGGAACATCACCGGATTCGGTTTGTTTAATGCTGCTGTCCCAGGTGATCCATTCGGGCGCAGACAGCGCTTCACCGGGAAACAGGTGGTCTGTCACCAGCCAGTACTCATGTTGCGGGATATCGTTTTTTAGTAGCTGATGTGCCACAATCACATCTTTCCCTATTAGCTTACTAAAATTCTTTACCTGGTAAGTAGTGAATTCACCATAATGGGTAATTACTTTCAAGGTAAGATCAACAGCGGTTATACAAGCTTTACACTGGCAGATTTTCCGGTGATCATACGCCATGAGATAGCGATGGAATGCACAGAACATCTTTTCTACCTGTTGGTACATTTGCGCTATATCCGGAGGAGGCCCAAACTTATAAAACAGGATAGCATCGCCTTCTATCTCGGAGATTTCCAGCTCCGATTCATTGGCGTTGATCAATAATTCAAGTAATTGCTGGATAATATGCCGGCTGTGTTCAATCTCGATTTCATTTACAAAACGGGTAAAGCCACTGATATCCGGAATAAAAAGCAGCCCTCGGTTTTCCATTTTTTATCTTAAAGTTAGAGATTATCGGGGATAAAAGGCGGGATTATCCGGGCTGTATGAAAGGCATGCCCAGTGGAAGATTGGATACTGAATTCTGATGGTTGGGATAATGACTTCCCTTTAGACTTTCCGATTGCACGTCTGCGAATCACATAACGCAACAACTCTCAAAAGCTAATCATACACCAAATAAAAAAGCCTTCAGATATATCTGAAGGCTTTTTGTATGCTGCGGAGAGAGAGGGATTCGAACCCTCGATACAGTTTAACCCGTATGACGGTTTAGCAAACCGTTCCTTTCGGCCACTCAGGCATCTCTCCATCGTTATTTCCCTGAAGGGGTTGCAAAAATAGGAAATCTTTTATATTCTCCAAAAGCATTTTCAATTTTTTTATAAAAAATTTGAAACATCATGGATAAGAATCCACCAGAACGCAATACAGTAAAGGATTTCAATGAAAAAGCCGTGCTGGTTTTGCACGGCTTTTAAAATAGGTTATCGGGGTATGACAGGCCTTACATGGCCGCCAGTTGTACTTTCTGTTGCAATTCAATTACGCTGTCGCGGAAGTTATTGTCTGTATCCATCAGATCTTTCACCGTCTGACAGCTATGGATAACGGTTGTATGATCCCGTCCTCCGAAATGTTCACCGATCGTTTTCAAAGAATTCTTGGTAAATGATTTTGCGAGATACATGGTGATCTGCCTGGCCTGCACAATTTCACGTTTACGTGTTTTCTGCAGCAATTTATCATAAGGCACATCAAAATATTCGCATACCATTTTTTGTATGCTCTCAATCGTAATTTCTTTGGAAGATGTTTTTACGAAAGATTTCAATACACGCTTCGCCAGTTCCAGGTCTATTTCCTTGCGGTTTAAGGAGGATTGTGCCAGCAATGAGATTAATGCACCTTCCAGTTCACGTACGTTGGTCTGGATATTATAAGCTACATATTTCACTACTTCTTTAGGCATTTCCAATCCATCGTTCCGCATTTTCATTTCCAGGATTTCCATCCTGGTTTCGAAATCAGGAATCTGAATATCGGCACTCAGACCCCAGCGGAAGCGGCTCAGCAATCTTTCCTGTACACCATCCAGATCTTTAGGCGCCTTATCAGACGTCAGGATCAGTTGTTTACCGGATTGGTGCAGGTGGTTAAAGATAGCGAAGAAGGCATCCTGTGTTTTCTCTGCGCGGGCAAAGAATTGGATATCATCTACAATCAACACATCTATCAACTGGTAAAAGTGGATAAAGTCGTTGATGATATTATTCTTGGAGTGATCTATAAACTGATTGATAAATTTCTCTGCACTTACATACAACACTGCTTTGTTGGGATGTATGCGTTTCACATCATTGCCTACTGCCTGCGCAAGATGCGTTTTCCCCAATCCTACACCTCCATATATCACTAATGGATTAAAGGAGGTACCACCGGGCTTTTCAGCCACTGTTTTACCTGCACGTCTTGCCACACGGTTACTGTCACCCTCTACATATGCGTCAAACGTATAGTTGGGATTGAGCTGCGAGTCAATCTGTACCCTTTTGATACCCGGAATAACAAAGGGATTCTTAACCGGGTTGTGGATCGTTAAAGGAAAATCTACTTCATTGTCTTTCTGAGGTTTGGTAAACTGCGTGGGCATGTTTACTGTTCTGGGATGCTGATGTGGCGTACCGTTCTCTACTACAATGCGATACTCCAGCCTGGCTTCTTTACCTAATTCTCTTTTGATGGTTTTTCCTAACAATCCCACATAGTGCTCCTCAAGGTATTCATAAAAGAATTGGCTGGGGACCTGGATGGTTAAAACATTGTTTTCAAGTTTAATGGGTTTAATAGGTTCAAACCATGTCTTAAACGGCTGCCATTCTACTATATCCCTAATTATATTAAGACACTTTTCCCAAACTTGTTCGCAAGTTTTATTCATTGAGATAAAAAAAATTAGTTGTTTCTTAATTAAGGATGCTTAGTTCTCGAATTCGAAATTCCTCAACGCAGGATGTTGAAAAATTTTCAGACAGGATGACGAATATCTGTAGAAAATGTTGAAAAAAAAAATTTATCTACCCTTGTTTATATTCTCCTGATTACAGAGTACTAAAACCCCTTTTTCCACTACTGCTGTGGCTTTACAGCCCAGACGTGACAAGGTTTTCACTACTATAAACCCCATTGATTAACAGCACTTTTATCTGACTCATTCTCCTTTTTATCATCAATATGGATATATAACTGATAAAATAATATTGTATCGGCTCTCTCAAAAAAAATCGTTCACTTATAAAACATGAGATATTCACACTTTTCCCGGAGAGGGTGCAAAACTATGTTAGTATCTCCATTTAAAAAAATGTATTCAGGGGTAGTAATTGTGAAAGTATTTATTTATATCCGCGCGCACCGGATTAATAAAAAATATTTGCCCGCACTAAGTCGAATACCTTATCTTTGACCCTTCTGAATTTAAAATAATTTTTCTATGAGTTTTGAAATTACCGGAAAGCTGATTGTGAAGTACAACACGGTACAACGTAGCGAAACTTTTAAGACAAGAGAGTTCGTTATCGAGAAGTCCGACGACATCAATGGCCGTGTTATCAACAACTATATTAAGTTCCAGTCGGTGCAAGACCGCACTGGTATTGTAGACCGGTTCAATGAAGGTGAAAACGTTAAAGTTTATTTCAATATCAAAGGCACCAGATGGGAAAAAGATGGTAAAGTAAACTACATTACCAACCTGGATGCATGGCGCATGGAATCTGTAATGGCAGCTGCTGCTCCGGGCACAGATCCCCAGCCTAACTACAATACTCCTCAGATGCCAGCTGGCGGTGGAGATGGCGGCGATGACCTGCCTTTCTAAGCTGAAAGTATAAAAGCTATTGCAGTAAAGCGAAGAGAAAAGCGGTACAACCGCCTGTCTCTTCGCTTTACTCGTTTTATACATTTCCCCCGTATTCCCTATCTTTGCCGCAGTTTTAGGATAAACACCTAACCGCTAACATGATACAACAAATATCTCTCAAATTACTACCGGCCGACGCCGCATCTCATACACATATCATACAGCACGCCGCTGCTGCACTCAGTGTAAAACCTTCCGACATCACCGGATTCAATCTGCTCAAACGCTCTATTGACGCACGTTCCAGGCAGGTGTTCTTTGTACTCACCATCCAGGTTTTCATAAATGAACCCTTCGCTGAAAAACAACATACCCATCCGGTATATCCCTCCCTGCCAGCCAATGCCCCCAGGGTACTGATTGCAGGAGCAGGACCAGCAGGACTCTTCGCCGCACTACGGCTCATAGAAGCAGGTATCAAACCCATTATACTCGAACGCGGAAAAGATGTGCGCGCAAGACGCCGCGATCTGGCCGCACTCAATAAAACAGGTATCGTCAACCCCGACTCCAACTACTGCTTCGGCGAAGGCGGCGCTGGTACCTACTCTGATGGTAAATTATATACCCGCTCCAATAAACGCGGGGATATTAACCGCATCCTCAACATCTTCGTGCATTTCGGCGCAGAAGATAAAATAATGATCGATGCTCACCCACATATCGGTACCAACAAACTACCGCATATCATCACCGCCATGCGCGAACAGATCATCAACAGCGGCGGTGAAGTACACTTTGAACAAAAAGTCAGTAATATCCTGATCAGCAACGGCGCGGTGACCGGCGTACAAACTGCCACCGGGGAAATCTTCGATGGCAAACAACTCATTCTCGCTACCGGCCATTCTGCCCGCGACATATTTATCATGCTCCACCGGCAAAACATTTTGCTGGAAGCAAAACCTTTCGCTCTCGGTGTTCGTGTAGAACATCCACAGGAACTGATCGACAACGCACAGTACCACTGCGAAGTACGTGGCGAATACCTGCCACCTGCCAGCTATAGCCTCGTAGAACAGGTAGAAGGTCGCGGCGTATTCTCCTTCTGTATGTGCCCCGGTGGTATCATTGCTCCTGCGGCTACCGATCCCGGCGAACTGGTGGTCAACGGCTGGTCGCCCTCCAAACGGAATAACCCATTCGCCAATTCAGGAATGGTGGTAACAGTAGACGAATCCGACTTTGCACCATTCGCCCATCATGGCCCACTCGCAGCCATGTATTTTCAACAGGCAGTGGAAAAACAGGCCTATCAGGCCGGCGGCGGCAACTTCGTGGCACCTGCACAGAGAATGACCGACTTCGTCCATAAAAAAGTATCTGCCTCCCTGCCGGAATGCTCTTATGTGCCTGGCCTTAACAGCACCGATCTGCGCAGCGTTCTTCCGAAAGTAGTACACCAGCGCCTCGCAGGCGCTTTCAAAGCCTTTGGCCGCAAAATGAAAGGATACTATACAGAAAATGCGGTACTGGTAGCTACCGAATCACGTACCTCATCACCCGTACGTATTCCCCGCAATAACGATACGCTTGAACACCCACAGGTGGCCGGGCTCTATCCCTGCGCTGAAGGCGCCGGATACGCCGGCGGTATCGTGTCCGCTGCAATGGACGGAGAACGCGTGGCAACCATGATCGCAGCCAGGTTACAATAAGTTCGCATCGGGAGACATTATGATTAATTATTGCAGATTAATCACTAATTTTTCACCATGAACCTCCTCGAAGTCAAACACCTGAAAAAACACTACGAAACCCACAAAGCAGTGGACGACGTGAGCTTTGGTATAGAACAGGGCAGCATCTTCGGCTTACTGGGACCCAACGGCGCCGGAAAAACCACCCTGCTCCGCATGATCACCGGTATCTTCTATCCCGATGAAGGCCAGATCCTCTTCAACGGACAAAAATTTGACCCGGAAAATGATGTGCAACACATCGGGTATATGCCCGAAGAAAGAGGCCTCTATAAAAAAATGATGGTAGGAGAACAAACCCTCTACCTCGCCCAACTCAAAGGACTCAGCAGGAAAGATGCGGTACAGAAAATCAAATTCTGGTTCGATAAATTTGACATCAATTCCTGGTACAATAAACGGGTAGATGAACTCAGCAAAGGCATGCAACAGAAAGTACAGTTCATCTCCACCATTATTCACCAACCAAAACTGCTGATCCTCGATGAACCTTTCTCCGGATTGGATCCCATCAACTCCAATC
Organism: Chitinophaga arvensicola; assembly: GCF_900110835.1. Taxonomy (GTDB): domain Bacteria; phylum Bacteroidota; class Bacteroidia; order Chitinophagales; family Chitinophagaceae; genus Chitinophaga; species Chitinophaga arvensicola. Next base: position 1,549,263 of record NZ_FOJG01000001.1, on the reverse strand, counting down.
TCATCAAGCAGGAAATATTTAATCTCAGTCAGCAGGGTACCACCATTATCTTCTCTACCCACCGCATGGAACAGGTGGAAGAAATATGCGATCATATCATGTTGCTCAACAAAGGCCATAAGATACTCGATGGCAGCGTGGCACAGATCCAGCAGGACTTTAAACAGGGTCTCTTCAAAGTAGGATTAGGTACCATGCCCAATCCTGCACAAATGGCTACTTATCACTTTAATATTGTGCAAACACATGATAAGGCGTTTACCGTAAAAATGAATGAAGACAGCACCACTAACGATATTCTTCTTCATTTCATCCGCCAGGACATTCCTGTTACTTATTTTGAAGAAATCCTGCCGTCTATTAACGAAGTATTTATCACCCAGGTACAGCAAACTGAAAACAGCAACGCCAACGTAGCTGCTTTACCGCTGGCCTGATCAACCTGCAACTTATGGAGAAAATCTGGCTCATTATAAAACGGGAATTCTTTACACGTGTCCGCAAAAAGTCGTTCCTCATCACCACACTGCTGGTGCCGCTCGCTTTTGCAGCAATGATTATTGTCCCCATTATCCTGTCTACCACCAGCACGGAACATAAACGTATTGCGGTAGTGGATAAAAGCGGCTTGTTCGAAAACAAGATCCCCGATTCCAAAGGTGTTTATTTCAAATACCTGCAACATCAGAATATCGACAGCCTCAAACTGCATTATAGTGAACTGGGCTATGAAGGCGTACTCTATTTACCTGAATTTGATATTAACCGCCCTTCCGGCTTCGAGTTTTACAGCAGCGGACAGGCCAGCGTCAACATAGAAAGCAGTATCAACAAGGATATCAACAGCGTCATCGAAAAGAAACGCATGGAAATGCGGGGCATCGATCAGTCGAAAATGGACGAGATCCGTTCTGATGTGGAAGTGATCTTTAAAAACGGGAAAGATGAAAAGAAAGGAAATTCCTGGGTCGCTTATGGCGTAGGCTATGGCAGCGGGTTTATCATTTATTTTATCCTGTTGCTGTTTGGTACCTCTGTGATGAGAGGCGTGATGGAGGAAAAGGTAAGCCGCATTGCAGAAGTAATGATCTCGAGTGTTAAACCTTTCCAGCTGATGATGGGAAAAATCATCGGCATCGCGGCAGTAGGACTGTTGCAGTTCTTTATCTGGGGTATTCTCGTTACGGGCATCTATATGCTGGTGCCATTGTTCTTCTCTCCGGAAAGTATGCAGGCAGCGGCTACCACACAGGCAGACCCGCAGCAAACCGCAGAAATCATTCACCGGATGAGGGATGTAGTAGGCAGCATCAACTGGGCCTTGCTGGTGCCTTGTTTCCTCCTGTATTTCCTTGGTGGCTATTTATTCTACTCGTCCTTATATGCCGCTATCGGTAGCCTGGCCAATGAAGACGCCTCCGATATACAACAACTGACCATTCCGGTAACCGTGCCTATTATCATTGGCATTATGATCATGATGAAGGCCGTACAGGACCCTGGCAGCCCGTTGGCGGTATGGGGCAGTATTATTCCGTTCACATCTCCCATGGTAATGATGGCCCGGCTGCCATACGGCGTTCCGGGAACTGTACCTTACTGGCAACTGATCCTGTCGTTTGTATGTTTGATTGGTGGCTTTATGGGTACTACCTGGGTAGCCGGCAGAATATACCGCACCGGTATCCTGATGTATGGAAAGAAAATTACGCTGAAAGAGGCAATGAAGTGGGTGGTAAGAAAACCATAATATTTTGTACCCTGGTTACCGGAGATGCCAATCCCGGTAACCAGCCGTTAAAAGCAATCAGCTATCGGGGTTGTTCAACTGCCGGATCGTCGCTTTAAATTCGGTCCAGATTTCCTCCAGCACCTGCGCTGCAGGCTTTATGTCATGGATCAGGGCACTTACCTGGCCTATTTCCAGTTCCCCTTCTTCGAGGTTACCTTCAAACATGCCGGCTTTAGCGCGGGCACGCCCGAGCAATGTTTTCAGGGCCGTTACATCTGCACCGTTATCTTCCGCTTCACGCACAGCCTGATAGAAATTATTTTTGATGAGCCGTACCGGCGCCAGCTTCTTTAAACTAAGCATGGTATCGCCCTCTTTGGCATTCACCACTGCGTTTTTAAAGTTGATATGGGAAGATGCTTCCGGGGTAGCCACAAAACGGCTACCGATCTGTACACCGGATGCACCCAGCGCAAAAGCTGCTGCCATGGCCTTACCGGAGCCTATTCCACCGGCTGCAATCACCGGGATTTTTACCTGTTCACATACTGCCGGAATCAGCACCAGGGTGGTGGTTTCTTCCCGTCCGTTATGGCCGCCTGCTTCGAATCCCTCTGCTACCACGGCATCTACACCGGCTGCTTCGCTTTTCAGGGCAAATGCAGCACTGGATACCACATGCACTACCTTTATACCGGCAGCTTTCAGTACCGGTGTCCAGGTTTTGGGATTGCCGGCAGAAGTAAATACAATTTGTACTCCTTCTTCCAGGATAATATTTATCAGCTGATCAATATCAGGATATAATAAAGGCACATTTACGCCAAAAGGCTTATCAGTAGCTTGTTTGCATTTCTGAATATGTTCCCGTAGCACATCGGGATACATACTTCCTGCGCCTATCAGGCCCAATCCGCCGGCATTACTAACTGCACTGGCTAAACGCCATCCGCTGGCCCAGATCATACCGGCCTGGATAACAGGATACTGAATATTGAACAGAGAAGTAATGCGCTGCATGTACAAAGCTTTTTGATAAAAGCGAATATAGCTATCCCAGGTCTATTTCCGTGTTGTCACCGATGTTCAGGCTCTGGCTCAATCCCCGGATATTGGCATCACTGCCGATCAGGGAAGCCTTCAGCACCACTTCATACAGATTACTGAAAGAACCAATGATAGAATCCTTTACAATAGAGTAGTTGATCACCGTATTATCACCAATGGCCACATTAGGGCCGATGATAGCGTTTTTAATATTACAGCCTTCCCCTATACTCACCGGTGGGATGATAATCGTATTTTCATATGGTAAAACGGGATTGCTGGCCAGTTTATATTTCTTCAGCAGGATCGCATTGGTTTCCAGCAGGGTATCTTTCCGGCCGCAATCGAACCAATTGGATACTTTAAAGCCGTTGAACTGTACCCCATGCTCAATCATACACTCCAGCGCATCGGTCAGCTGGAACTCATCGTGCGACTTGATACGGTTGTCGATATTGCTTTGCAGGCATTCATACAGCTGCTGCGTTTCTTTGATCTTGTAAAGTCCTACCAGCGCGAGGTTCGACTTAGGAATCTGTGGTTTTTCCACTACGCGGGTAATTCTGCCCGTTTCATCCAGTTCGGCCACCCCAAAGTTACGCGGATCGTCTACCTTCTTCAGGCCCAGCATAGAGTAGGGCGCGGCAATCACTTCTTTAAAATCACATTCGCAGATGGTATCTCCCAGTACAATCAATACTTCGTCGTTGCCTACTACATCGCGGGTAAGTGATAACGCATGCCCCGTACCTTCGCGGCTGTTCTGCTGAACAAAGTGACAGGTCAGTTGCGGATATTTCTTTTCTACGTAATGCTGGATCTTTTCGCCAAGATAACCCACCACAAAAACGAATTCTGTGATACCTGCGTCCACCAGCTGATCAATAATGATACTGAGAATGGTTCTGCCGGCTAAAGGTATTAATGCTTTTGGCTGTGTATATGTATGTGGACGAAGCTTGGTGCCGGCCCCTGCCACGGGTATTATTGCCTTCATTTAGTGTTGTAGTTAGGATTAGCTATTGCTGCTCGAATGCGGCGAAATTAACATAAAAAGCGGAAAGCATAAAGCAGAAGGCATTACGCTTGCAATTGATCTGGCTTTCATTTATTTTTGCACCAAATTTAAGGCAACATGCAAAGAGACCAGCAAATATTTGATTTAATCGGCCAGGAATTGGAGCGTCAGCGCCATGGCATTGAGTTGATCGCATCTGAAAACTTTACCAGCTTACAGGTAATGCAGGCGATGGGACACGTGATGACGAATAAATATGCCGAAGGCTATCCTGGCAGAAGATATTATGCAGGCTGTGAAATTGTGGATCAGAGCGAACAACTGGCCATCGACAGAGCTAAACAGATATTTGGTGCAGCTTATGTAAACGTTCAGCCTCACTCCGGCGCGCAGGCCAATGCAGCTGTTATGCTGGCTATTCTCCAGCCAGGCGATAAAATCCTGGGACTGGATCTGAGCATGGGCGGTCACCTCACCCATGGTTCTTCCGTAAACTACTCCGGAAAACTCTATCAACCTCATTTCTACGGTGTTAACAAAGAAACAGGCCTGGTAGAATACGATAAAATGGAAGAAATTGCCAACCGCGAAAAACCCAAACTGATTGTTTGCGGTGCTTCTGCCTACAGCCGTGACTGGGATTACAAACGTATCCGCGAAATAGCTGACCAGGTAGGTGCTTTTGTACTGGCTGATATTGCACACCCGGCAGGTCTGATTGCCAAAGGCTTACTGAACTCTCCGTTTGCACATTGCCATTTCGTAACTACTACCACCCACAAAACCCTCCGTGGTCCACGTGGCGGTATGATCATGATGGGCGCAGATTTCGAAAATCCATTCGGCCTGAAAACACCAAAAGGCGAAACCCGCCTGATGAGCTCTCTCATTGACACCGCCGTATTCCCTGGTATCCAGGGTGGTCCGCTGGAACACGTGATTGCTGCTAAAGCCGTTTCCTTCTTCGAGATCCTGTCTGACGACTATACCGTATACGCCAACCAGATCCTGAAAAATGCCCAGTCAATGGCGAAAAGCTTTGTAGGCAAAGGATATGAAATCATTTCCGGTGGTACCGACAATCACCTGATGCTGATTGACCTCCGTAATAAAAACATCTCCGGTAAAAAAGCCGAACAAACACTGGTGAAGGCTGATATCACTGTTAACAAAAACATGGTGCCTTTCGATGATAAATCTGCTTTCGTTACCTCCGGTATCCGTATCGGTGTTCCCGCCATCACTACCCGTGGCATGAACGAAAGTCATATGGGCCAGATCGTTGACTGGATCGATGCACTGCTGATGGATGCTGATAACGAAGGACTGATCCTCAAAGTAAGAGGTGAAGTAAATACGTTTATGCAGCAGTTCTCCCTGTATCCTGAGCTGTAATCATATATTTAGTTATATAAAAGCGCAAACCTGAGGTTTGCGCTTTTTTTTTGCCTTTTATTTTGAAATACAAAAAACTCCCCTATCTTTACAGTGTACTAGTTAAGTAGTACACTAAATCACACGATATGATTAACATCCAATCCCTGACATTCAGCTATCGCAAAAACAAACCCCTGTTCGAAAACTTACAGCTGCGCCTGGAAGCAGGACATATCTATGGTTTGCTGGGAAAAAACGGCGCGGGAAAATCAACCCTGCTCAAACAGATGGCAGGCCTGCTTTTCCCGGATAGCGGCACCTGCGAGGTAATGGGCTATCCTTCCGCCAAACGACAACCCGCCTTCCTCCGCGAAATATTCCTGGTGCCGGAAGAATTCTACCTGCCGAAAGTAAGCGTGAAAAGATATGTGGGGACGTACGCACCGTTTTATCCCAACTTCGACGAGGGCGCTTTTTATAAGTACCTCAAAGAATTTGAAATTCCCAAAGACCAGCAGCTCACAGAGATGTCGTACGGACAAAAAAAGAAAGTACTCATCAGCTTTGCACTGGCCACCAACACCAAAGTACTGATCATGGATGAACCCACGAATGGGCTCGATATTCCCTCCAAAAGCCAGTTCCGGAAAGTGATTGCAGCCGCTGTGAGTGAAGAGAAATGTATCGTGATCTCTACCCACCAGGTACGCGACCTCGACAACCTGATAGATAGTATTGTGATCATCGACGGGCATAAAATTATTTTCCGGGAAGATGTGCAAACGGTAACGGATAAACTAAGTTTCAAAACTGTTAGCCGGATAGAAGAATCTACTGATATCCTCTTTGCAGACAGTAACCTGCGCGGACATACGATCATTACCCGCAACGCCGGCAACGAACAAAGCAAAATAGATATGGAATTGTTGTTCAACGCCATTCTTACCAATCATAAACCCATCCAGGAAATCTTCAACTGATACTTCCCATGCAACCAAATAATGTATTTAACCTTCGTCGCATGCAGTTCTACCTGCAGAAACACATCACGGATCACTACCGCTTCTATAGCATGAGCATGCTCGCTATATTTGGCATCATGACAGTGCTCGGGGTGTTAATGATTCTACTGGCCCGCGATCCGTTCAACCGTTTAAGTGATCTTGTTCCCTTTTATTTTATCGGCCTGTTTTTCGGCGGCATGTTGTTTACCAGCCGGTCTTTTAATGAACTGGGGAGTAAAGAAAAAGGAGTTGATTTTATTATGCTGCCCGCATCCCAGTTTGAAAAATTCGTCACCCTGTTCCTGGTCAGCACCATCGGATTTCTTGCATTCTATAACCTTAGCTGCTATGTGAGCTTCAAAATCATACAATCGGTACAACTCGCTGCACTGGATAGAAAAATAGAAATGAACTACGACTTTTTCGACAATCCAAAAGAGAAAGTGTACTTCTACTATGTCTATGTTGTATTACAGGCGGCATTTCTATTAGGCGCTACTTACTATCATAAGTATAGCTTTATTAAAACGATCCTTTCTGTATTCGTGTTTGCATTCTTAGTATGGTGTGTCAATGCATTCCTGGTCACCTGTATCTTCGGATTTCAACATGAATTCTGGAAAAGATCTGTTCCCTTCTTTATGGTCAACAAACTGGAAGGCGGCCCGATTTCCTGGCATACCACCGTGTATCTTATTCCGGAATGGTTGCGGCACTTTTATGACTTTGCCCTCAAGTTCCTGATTGCCCCTATTCTTTGGACTATAGCCTATTTCCGGTTGAAAGACCAAGAAATTTAAAATCTTTGTGAGATGGAATTTAAAGATACACAAGCAATATACATACAGATCGCCGATTACATCTGCGAACAGATATTGCTCACCAAATGGCAGCCGGAAGAACGTATTCCATCTGTAAGGGAACTGGCGGTTTCGCTGGAAGTAAATCCCAATACAGTGATGCGCACCTGCGAGCTCCTGCAACAACAGGAAATCATTTACAATAAAAGAGGGATCGGCTATTTTATCAGCGCAGATGCCATGAAGAAAATAAAACAATTCAAGAAAGATACTTTTATCAGCAATGAATTGCCCAGCTTCTTCCGCAGCATGTACCTGCTGGATCTTGATCTCGATGAACTGAAACCTCATTTTGAGAAATTCAAAAAATCAAATTTCAATTAACATGACAACCAGCAATAAATTACTCTTAGGCTTTGCAGGTGTACTGGTGTTATTCATGCTATTCTCTGTTATCATCCTGAAAGCAGACTACAATAAAGGGATCACCAATATCGAAAGACAACAGCCACAGGTAGACCCGGATTATACCAAAACCACCCTGCCGGCTTTCAAGGCACTGGTATTACGCAATACCTCCCCGCAACCTGCTGATCAGGGCGCATCTTTCCGTATACGCGAATCGAATGACTACGCCTTTGAATTCTACAAGAACGCCACTTTTCACGTATCAGGCGATACGCTCTATGTGGAAGTCAGCAAACCCCGCGATGTGGTGTTGTTTTGCCCGACGATCAGCTACATCGGCAATACCAGCAATTACAGCCTGGATCTGAATGATACCAAGGCGCCTGTGCTGCAAATTAATGTAGGGTCAGACGTTGGCACGTTCATCTACAAAACAGAGATTAACTCCTTCTCCTACACCGGTGGAAATAACAATAAACTGGAAGTAAGTGACGAGAATAAACTGGATTCTGTGCGGATCAAAATGGGTAAAAACGGGTCGTTGTTCTTTTATGCGCCCTACAAATCCGGGGAGTTTAAAGTGGATAGCCTGAAAGAGTTGAACCTGGCCGAAAGGTCTATCCAGAGCTTAAAACAATTCAATTAGCAATAATTTCTATCAATACACAAACTGGTTGTCCAGCCGGTTTACAAGCTTTATAAAAAACAAATTTTTGTGTTAAAAAAAACGTCCCGATTTTCATCGGGACGTTTCTGTTATTATATCTTTTTAGAACTGCGTAGCCAGGTAGGCCATCGTGCCCATTCCAATTTCTATGGCGTGTTCATCTACGTCAAAAGTAGGGGTGTGTACACCGGAAGTAATACCCCTGGCCACATTGCCGGTACCCAGCCGGAAAAAACAAGCCGGTACCACCTGTGAATAAAAGGCAAAATCTTCTGCCCCCATCCGGATCTCCGTATCACCCACAGCTTCTTCACCGAGGAAGTCTGTAGCAAAGCTGCGTGCTTTCGTAGTAATGATCTCGTTGTTATACAAAGTAGGATAGCCTACCAATATTTCAATGTCTATTTCAGCGCCCATTGCTTCTGCAATACCTACTGCCTGTTTGCGGATCAGTTCATGCGCCTTAAAACGCCAGGTTTCATCCATTGCCCTGAAAGTACCCATCAGCTTCACTTCGCTTGGGATTACATTGGTAGTAAAACCGCCATTGAAAGCACAGATAGATAATACCGAAGGAGAAAAAGGATTGTTGTTACGGGAGATGATCTGCTGTAAGCTCACTACCAGTTGAGACGCTACCAGGATGGTATCTACTGTAAGATGAGGTTGCGCGGCATGGCCGCCTTTACCTTTTACGGTAATATAAATTTCATCGGCGCTGGCCATGTATTTACCGGCGTGAAATCCAATCTTGCCCACTTCCAGGGAAGGATGCACATGCAGCCCCAGGATAGCGTCCGGACGTGGATTTTCGAGGGCGCCTTCTTCTATCATGATGCTTGCTCCACCCGGGTGCTTTTCTTCGCCCGGTTGAAACAGGATCTTGATCGTGCCTTCAAATTCTCCTCTTAACTCGTGTAATATTTTCGTGGCCCCCAATACACAGGAAGTGTGTACATCATGTCCACAGGCGTGCATAACGCCGGTGTTGACTGATTTATAGGGTACATCGTTGGCTTCTGTAATAGGCAATGCGTCCATATCTGCACGCAATGCAATGGTTTTGGAAGCGGGATTTTTTCCTTCTATGAGCGCAATAATGCCGGTGCCGGCAATACCTGCCTTGAAGGGAACACCAAAGGAAGTTAATTGCTGCTGTATAAACGCAGTGGTTTCAAATTCCTGAAAGGATAATTCCGGATGGGAATGCAAATGCCGCCGGATAGCAGTAAACTCAGGAGCATACGCTTTCGCCAGCTCTTTAATACGGTTCTTCATTCGATAGTTCTTTATCCAGTGACACGTTAATGATAGCGGGTACTACAAATACACCTCCTGAAAACAGGTCGGATAATTTGTCCCGTAATTCAGCGGCTTCCTCACGGGATTTGAAATCGCCTACGCGCACTTTAAAATAGGGTGCCTGGTAATCGAGATAGGTGCGGTAATCGCCGAAGAGCTGCATTACTTTCGCTTTTGCTTCATTCGCGTCGCCCCGTTTGTTGGTGGAGATCACCTGTACCCGGAAACCAGACTGGTTGCGGATAGCAAGGGTATTAATGTAGATCTGTTTTTTAATCAGCACATCCACACGACTATCTTTCACCACTCTCACATTTCCATTGGAAGCGGTGGCATTGTCCTGTGCCATGGCCCAACTACTCCCCAACAGACAGCATACCAGGATGAATAACTTTTGCATGAATAAGGTATAATTAACTATGAATAATTACTATTGTGCTTCTTTGCTCTCCTTCACAATATTGATGCTGGCACTGGCGCCGATCCGGGTAGCCCCTGCCTCGATCAACTCTTTCGCAAAGGTAAAGGTACGAATCCCGCCGGAAGCTTTTATTTGTATGTTAGCAGGTAAATTTGCACGCATCAGTTTTACGGCTTCCACGGTAGCGCCTCTTTCTGCATAACCGGTAGACGTTTTCATGAAATCCACGCCATATTTCGCATACAACTGGCAGCACTGCACGATCTCTTCTTCCAATAATATGCCACTTTCGATGATGATCTTGATCACTTTCTTCTTTTCACGCACCAGGTACATGATATTGGCAATTTCCTTTTCCAGGTATTCCCAGTCTTTGTTCTTGATCGCCGAGATATTAATCACCACATCCAGCTCATCTGCCCCATCTACAATGGCCAGTACGGTTTCAGCTACTTTGGCCTCTATAGCGGAATACCCGAACGGAAAGCCTATTACGGTAGCCACTTTGGTATTGGTAGCTCCCAGGAATTGTTTTGCCAGTTTCACATATAACGGGGGCACACAGGCTGCCGCAAAATCGTACTCCACACATTGCATACACAACTGTTTGATGTCTTCCAGTGTGGTGGTGGGTTTCAATACGGTATGGTCTATATAGCGGTTAATCTCCATCGTCATGTCTTTTATTGGATTACAAAGCGAAATTAATGCAAAACGGATTACGTTGCCGTAATCCGTTTTGCATTAATTTTTCCGGGTAGTTCTGCTTATGCGTTCTTACCGTGGCATTGTTTGTATTTTTTACCGCTACCGCAAGGGCAAAGATCATTACGACCTATCTGTGGGCCCTGGTGGCGTACGGGTTCTGTTTTTACTTCTTCTGCGGTTTGAAATTCCGGTGCGCCGTTCTGGTGACTACCGTTCTCGGCCAGTTCCTCATGAGAAGCACGCATGCGGCTCATATCGGTTTTTTCTTCGCGGCCTTCGCGGATTTCCGGTGCAGCTTCCTGTTCCTGGTTGTTTACGGGGATACCGCATTTGGTCAGGAAGGAAACGATATCACGGCTGGTTTCACCATCCATTTCCTTGAACAGGTTGAACGCTTCGAACTTGTAGATCAGCAACGGATCTTTCTGTTCGTATACGGCACTCTGTACAGATTGTTTCAGGTCGTCCATGGCACGCAGGTGCTCTTTCCATGATTCATCGATCAAAGCCAGGGTGATGCTGCGTTCCAGGGCGTTCATAGTTTCATGCCCCTTGGTTTCCACTACTTTCTGCAGGTTGGCCAGTACGTTGATACCTTTTTTACCATCAGTAAATGGTATGGAGATATTTTCGATCTGGTGTCCCTGTTCCTGGTGGATGCGCTCAATTACCGGCAGTGTATTGCTGATCAGGTCATTTACTTTGCGGGTGTAATTATCTTTCCCTTCGTAATACAGTTTGGAAGCCAGGTTTGGAATATCTGTCTTCGCCAGTTCTTCACGGGTGATCTTTGTATCAATAGAGAAGTTCATGATAGCATCCATTTTGAATGCTTCATAATCACCGCTGGCTTTATGGGTAGATACCATGTTCTCTGCCACATCATAGAAGGCGTTATCGATATCTATAGCCAGACGTTCGCCAAACAGGGCGTGGTTACGTTTTGCGTAGATCACGGTACGCTGCTTGTTCATCACATCATCATACTCCAGCAAACGCTTACGGATACCAAAGTTATTTTCTTCTACTTTCTTCTGTGCTCTTTCGATAGAACGGGTGATCATGCTGTGCTGGATCACTTCTCCTTCTTTATAACCCATACGGTCCATGAGGCCGGCAATACGTTCTGAACCGAACATACGCATCAGGTCATCTTCCAGGGAAACGAAGAACTGGGAAGTTCCCGGATCACCCTGACGACCGGCACGACCGCGCAGCTGGCGATCCACACGACGACTTTCATGTCTTTCTGTACCGATGATAGCCAGACCACCTGCTTCTTTCACGCCGGGTCCGAGCTTGATATCCGTACCACGACCCGCCATATTGGTAGCGATGGTCACAGCACCGGGTAAACCGGCTTCTGCTACGATCTGTGCTTCACGGGCGTGCTGTTTCGCATTCAGTACGTTATGAGGAACTTTATCGAAGGTCAGCATCTTGCTCAGTAATTCAGACACTTCCACGGAGGTAGTACCTACCAGTACGGGACGGCCTTTTGCCTGCAATTGCTTGATTTCGTCGATAACAGCTTTGTATTTATCTCTCTTTGTTTTGTATACCAGGTCTTCTGCATCTACACGGGAGATCGGAAGGTTGGTAGGAATAGTCACCACATCCAGTTTGTAGATTTCCCAGAGTTCACCTGCTTCAGTAGAAGCCGTACCAGTCATACCAGCCAGCTTGTGATACATACGGAAGAAGTTCTGCAGGGTGATGGTAGCAAAGGTCTGGGTGGCTGCTTCCACTTTCACATTTTCCTTCGCTTCAATAGCCTGGTGTAAACCATCAGAGTAACGGCGTCCATCGAGGATACGACCGGTTTGCTCATCTACAATCTTCACTTTACCGTCCATTACCACATACTCCACATCTTTATCAAATAAAGTGTAGGCTTTCAGTAATTGCTGAACGGAATGGATACGATCTGACTTTGCGGCAAAGTCCTGCAATAATGCGTCTTTGCGCTGCAGTTTCTCTTCAGGTGTCACTGACAGTTTTTCAATTTCTGCCAGTTCTGAACCCACATCCGGCAGGATAAAGAAGTTCGCATCTTCTCCGCCTTGTGTGATCAGGTGAATACCTTTATCGGTGAGATCTACACTGTTTTGTTTTTCTTCGATTACAAACAGCAGTCCTTCGTCTACTTTTGGCATTTCGCGTTGCTGATCTGCCAGGTAGTAGTTTTCTGCTTTCTGTAATAACACCCTGTTACCAGGTTCGCTGAGATATTTGATCAGCGCACTGCTCTTTGGCAAGCCTCTCCAGGCGCGCATCAGGGCCAGTCCACCGGTTTTTGGATCATCTTTTCCTTCTCCGATCAGTTTCTTGGCTTCCTGCAGGTATTGGTTGGCTGCTTTTTTCTGCATTTCCACCAGGTATTCGATACGTGGTTTCAGTGCATGGAATTCCTGCTCTTCTCCGCGTGGGATAGGACCGGAAATGATCAGCGGGGTACGGGCATCATCCACCAGTACACTATCCACCTCATCCACCATGGCGTAATGGTGTTTACGTTGTACCATTTCATCCGGGTTGTGTACCATGTTATCACGGAGGTAGTCGAAACCGAATTCATTGTTGGTACCGTAGGTAATATCCGCCAGGTAAGCGTTACGGCGTTCAGGTGTATTGGGTTGATGTTTATCGATACAGTCTACTGTAATATCGAGGAATTCGAAGAGAGGACCATTCCACTCGGAGTCACGACGGGCCAGGTAGTCATTCACCGTTACGATGTGTACACCTTGACCAGCCAGTGCATTGAGGTAAGCAGGCAGGGTAGATACGAGGGTTTTACCTTCACCCGTTGCCATTTCGGCAATTTTACCCTGGTGTAATACGGTACCACCGATCAGCTGCACGTCATAGTGTACCATGTTCCAGGTAACCATGCTGCCGGCAGCGTTCCAGCTGTTTTTCCAGATTGCTTTGTCGCCTTCGATCGTTACGTAATCCTTTCTTACTGCCAGCTGACGGTCCAGGTCTGTTGCGGTAACAGTCTGGGTAACATTGTTGGTAAAACGACGGGCTGCTTCTTTCACTACCGCAAACGCTTCCGGAAGTATTTCTTTCAATACTACTTCCAGTTGTTTATCACGGTCTTTTTTAAGAAGGTCTATTTCCTGGTATATGGTGTCTTTTGAAGTGACATCTTCTTCGGCATCTGCTGTGGTCTGTTTCTCCGCTATTTCTTTATCAATAGTGGCGAGATGTGCAGCGATGCGTGCGCGGAAGTCCTGCGTTTTACGACGCAGCTCATCAATAGGCAGGGATTGCAGTTTTTCGTACTCCTCATTAATCTGCTGCACCACCGGAGAGATGGATTTAATATCCCTTTCTGATTTATTCCCTCCAAATAGCTTTGATAAAAAACCTAACATGTTAAATGTTTAATTACGAATTACGATTTCTATTTATTGTAACCTGACCCCATCCAGGCTGAGTATATCAGTTGATAAATTCCTGCTTTACCAGCCTGTGGCACTAAGGCTGCGGGCTTAGTCAGTTGGATAGACGGCATCCAGATTACTCAAATATTGTGCTTGTTAAAGGCCAACTGTCAAGGTGTCAGTTTTACAGCTGCCCGGCAAGGCCTGTAAAAGTAGGAATAAATTCGGTGATTCAAGAGGGATTTTGGGGGGATTTTCCAATTTGCAGAAATCAATTAACATATTGTTGATATTTGCCGCGAAAGTTACTGTTGTAGGCCTTCTGGAAAGAAATCATTTCACTGCGGCCAGGCGTCGGAGCACAAAAAAGAACCTGCACTGCTGTCAGGTTGCTGTAGTGATTTTTTTGAGTACACTCACTTCTTTGTCAGGTTATACCCGGACATTTTCGCGTAACCGGTAATTTCGTTCCCGGACCGCACCCAACCGGCGGATACCGGCAAGTTTTACCGGTTTACAATTTCATTTCCGGGTATTTCGTTGATGCTTCACCGGTAGTCAGGCCTCCCGCCCGGCAGCAAAGTTCCGCTGTTTGCATCCTGTTGTCAGGCTAAAAGCCTTTTAGATGGGCTTTATCCGGATGAACTGTAAACCGGTTTCAGGATTACTATTGCAGGACAGAATACCCGGAGAACATGCATTTCCCCGTTTCCGCCCCCGGCCTGTCAAAACCGTTTATCCTGAAATATGACCGCATGGACAGCCGTCCGAAACAGTGTCGTTTCCCGGCTGGATCGCCCGTTCCCGGCGAAAAAGAGAATTTTCAAAAAAAATGCCTTTCGTCCATATAAAAAGATGGAAATATGAAAATACTTTTTATAAATTTAAAGGTTTAATAGCCGTTTTAACTTTTTACACAAATATCCACGTTTATGGCAAATGCAATTCAGCCGCAAAAACTGTTCGTAGCCAGCTGTATGGCGCTACTGGTAACATCATTATCCTTTGGCATCCGTGCCGGAATCTTAAGCCGACTGGGCGTTGAGTTCCACCTGGATACCAAACAATTAAGCATCATTGCAGGTACTGCTTTCTGGGGATTCCCGCTGGCAGTAGTCATAGGCGGTTTCATTGTAGATGCTATAGGCATGAAACGTTTGCTGCTCGCAGCGTTTATCCTCCATCTGGTGGGTATTGTGCTGACGGTGTTTGCCAACGGTTTCTGGTCGCTGTTTATTTCCACCCTGTTTATCGGTATGGCCAACGGTACCGTGGAAGCAGCGTGTAATCCACTGGTGGCCACCATTTTCCCGGACAACAAAACAACCAAACTGAATCACTTTCACCTGTGGTTCCCCGGCGGTATCGTAGTAGGTACACTGCTGGTATTCCTGCTCACCAAAATGGGCCTCAGCTGGCAGCTGCAGGTAGCCACCATGGTGATCCCTACCCTGATCTATGGTTATCTTTTTCTGAAACTCGACTTCCCCGTTACAGAAAGGGTGGCAGCCGGTGTTTCTTCCGCACAGATGTACAAATCTATCTTAAGCCCCCTGTTCATCGTGATGTTTATCCTGATGTTTGGCACCGCCATCACAGAGCTTTTCACCGGGCAGTGGATTGAAGTATTATTAAAGAATGTGACCGAAAACTCCATCCTCATCCTGGCTTTAACCGCTGGTGTACAAGTATTGGGCCGAGGCATTGCCGGACCGGTTGTTCATAAAATATCTCCTACCGGCGTTTTGCTTATTTCTGCGATTTTATCAGCTTTGGGCTTATATTTACTTTCCCATGTATCAGGCAACATGGTATTTGTGGCCGCCTTCATCTTTGGAATGGGCGTAACTTATTTCTGGCCAACCATGCTCGGATTTATCTCCGAAAACATCCCTGAATCAGGCGCCTTAGGCATGAACCTGATGGGCGGTGCCGGTATGTTTGCCGTATCTGTTTACATGTATTTTATGGGTGGTTTCTACGACAGTATCATCGTAAAAAACTTACCTGCCGGCGCATCCCTGGATGCTTACCGCTCCGCAGCTCCCGGCTCTGCTGAAGCTACTGCTTTCAGCCAGGCCACCGCAGTTGCCGGTCCGGAAATCATTAACGCCACCCTGGTAATACCAGTAGTACTGATAGTGGCCTTTACAGGACTTTTCTTTTATATGCGCAGCCGCAAAAAAGTAGTAAAAGCACAGGTTCAGATAGTATAAAATTATAAAACGATAATTGTAAATATGACACGGAAACTTAGAATGGGAATGATCGGAGGCGGTAAGGACGCCTTCATTGGTGCAATTCACCGGATTGCAGCCAATATGGACGGACTGATTGAGCTGACTGCAGGCGCACTCAGCATCAATAACGATATCGCTGTGGAATCAGGTAAAATGCTGTTCCTCGATCCGGAACGTACTTACCTCGATTTCAAAACAATGCTGGAAAAAGAAGCTGCCATGCCTGCTGATAAAAGGCTGGACTTCGTGACCATCGTAACGCCCAACTTCGCTCACTTTGAACCGGCCATGATGGCACTGGATCTGGGCTTCAACGTAGTTATCGAAAAACCGATCACGTTTTCCCTGGACGAAGCAAAACAATTAAAAGCAAAAGTAGAAGCAACCGGCTTAACCCTGTTGCTCACACATACCTACACCGGCTATCCAATGGTAAAACAAGCCAGGCAGATGGTGAAAGACGGTGCACTGGGCAAGATCCGCAAAGTATGGGTAGAATACCCACAAGGCTGGCTGAGCAAACTCAGTGAAAGAGAAGGCAACGCACAGGCTGCCTGGAGAACAGATCCTAAAAAATCCGGTAAAAGCGGCTGTATGGGCGACATCGGTACCCACGCAGCAAACCTGGCAGAATATATCAGCGGCGCGAAAATTGAAAAGTTATGCGCTGACCTCAACATCATGGTACCAGGCCGCGCACTCGACGACGATGGCGCTGTACTGCTCCGTTTCGACAACGGCGCTGCAGGCGTACTGATGGCCTCACAGGTAGCTGCCGGTGAAGAAAACGCCCTGAAAATCCGTGTATACGGCGAAAAAGGCGGTCTCGAATGGGCACAGCACGAACCTAATACCCTCCTCGTAAAATGGCTGGATAAACCTACTGAAATCTATCGCGCAGGCGGCGGATACAGCTTCCAGTCTTCCTACATGACCCATAACACCCGTACTCCGGGCGGACATCCGGAAGGATACCTGGAAGCATTCGGTAACCTGTACCGCAACTTCGCACAAACTTTATCTGCGAAAATTGATGGCGTACAACCATCTCCGGAATCCCTGGACTTCCCGGGTACCGAAGAAGGCGTACGTGGTATGGCGTTCATCGACAACGTAGTTCGTTCTTCTCAGAGCGATGCTAAATGGACTAATTTCGAGATCTAGTATTAACAACCGGAAGAGCGTATGAAAACGATAAAAGGACCTGGTATTTTTCTGGCGCAGTTCATGGGAGATGAAGCGCCTTTTAATAATCTGAAATCCATCTGTGAGTGGGCTGCCTCCATTGGCTTCAAAGGAGTACAGATCCCCACCTGGGAAACACGCCTGATAGACCTGCAAAAGGCTGCCGAAAGCAAAACCTATGCAGATGAAATCAAAGGCATCGTGAATGCAGCCGGACTGGAAATCACCGAACTGAGTACACACCTGCAGGGACAACTGGTAGCAGTAAATCCTGCTTTCACGGAAATGTTCGACGGATTTGCACCTGCACAATATCATGGTAATATCCAGGCCCGCACAGAATGGGCCGTGAACCAGCTGAAATACGCTGCGAAAGCCAGCCGTAACCTGGGCCTCAACGCCCACGCTACTTTCAGCGGCGCGCTGCTCTGGGCACCTGCTATGTATCCATGGCCGCAACGCCCTGCAGGACTGGTGGAAACCGGCTTCGCAGAACTGGCTAAACGCTGGCTACCCATCCTGAATGAATTTGATGCCAACGGCGTAGACGTTTGCTATGAAATTCACCCGGGTGAAGACCTCCACGATGGTATTACTTTCGAACGCTTCCTGGAAGCAACCGGTAATCATACCCGTGCTAATTTGCTGTATGATCCAAGTCATTTGCTCCTGCAATGCCTGGATTACCTGGAATATATCGATATTTACCACGAAAAAATCAAAGCCTTCCACGTAAAAGACGCGGAATTCAATGCCACCGGCCGTTCCGGAGTATATGGCGGATTCCAGTCGTGGATCGATCGTCCGGGACGTTTCCGCTCTCTGGGCGACGGACAGGTTGACTTTAAATCCATCTTCAGTAAAATGGCGCAATACGATTTTGCCGGCTGGGCCGTTATGGAGTGGGAATGCTGTATTAAACATCCGGAAGATGGCGCTAAAGAAGGTGCCCCTTTCATACAGGATCATATTATCCGTGTTACCGAAAAAGCATTTGATGACTTTGCCGGAGGCGGAACAGATGATGCTTTCAATAAGAGAATTTTAGGCATATAATTGCCGTATATCCACCGATCGTAGTAAACAATAACCAAATAAAAACTAATCAACAAATGAGAAAGAGATATCTGGCGCCGCTCGTATTAAGTGTATTATTCTTTGCAGCTTGCGGAGGTGGTGAAAAAAAGGCAGAAAATGCTGACAGCGTTAGCACTCATGAAAGCCCAGCAGCAGATAATTCCATGGTATCACCCAGCGCTGATAAACCAGTAAGTAAAGGCGAAAAGCTGATGGCGGAAAGTGACTGTAAAACATGCCATAAAGAAGAAATGAAAGTAGTAGGACCTGCCCTGAAAGACATCGCAGGTAAATACGCTGACACTCCTGAAAATGAGGAGAAACTGGCCGATAAAATCATCAAAGGTGGTTCCGGTAACTGGGGCGAAGTAGCCATGCTGCCTCACCCACAGATTTCTAAAGACGACGCCAAAGAAATGGTTAAGTATATCTTATCCATCGGCAAAAAGTAATTCTTTCATCACTCAATCATCCTGAATGAAAAAATTAATCATGGGTGCACTGATGGTAGCTGCCGTTCTCGGTACTACTGCTGTAAAAGCCCAGAAATTAAATACCCTGTCAGCTAAAGAAAAGAAACAAGGTTGGGTACTGTTATTCGACGGTACTTCTACCAAAGGCTGGCATACTTACCTGAAATCCACTGCCAGCCCTGCATGGGGTGTAGCAGATGGCGCAATTGGCCTGAACCAGGAAGCCAAAAAGAATGGCGCACCAGGCGGTGATCTCGTTACCGACGCAGAATACGAAAACTATGAGCTGACCTACGAATGGAAAATTTCTCCAGGTGGTAACAGCGGTCTGATTTTCAGCGTGCACGAAGATCCTTCCTTAAGCCAGACTTACCTGTCCGGTCCTGAAATGCAGGTGATCGACGACGCCGGCCACCCGGATGGTAAGAATCCAAAACACAATGCAGGTGAACTGTACGACCTGATCAAAGCACCTTCCAGACCAGCAAAACCTGTTGGCGAATGGAACAGCGCCAAATTATCCAAGAAAGATGGTCACCTGACCCTCTGGCTCAATGGCGTGAAAACTGCCGAAACTACTATGGGCACTCCTGAATGGGATGCACTGGTAGCAAAAAGCAAATTCCACGACTGGAAAGAATTTGGTAAACATGCAAAAGGTCACATCGCCCTGCAGGATCATGGCGATGACGTATGGTACCGCAATATCAAAATAAGAGTTCTTTAATTTCCGGATAAAGCTAACAGCATTAGGCAAAAGCTACTGAAGCGGAGATGGGCGCTTGCATATCTCGATACTTCAGTAGCTTTTTGCTTTTTACTTATTCAGTAATTATTCATTTCAATTCCCACGTAAAACAAGATGAAAGCACTCACCGCGTTTATTGCACTCTTGCTCCTCGCCGGTACGGTATCCGTACAGGCAAAGCACAAACACAAGGCTAAAAGAGTTCTCGTGTTCTCAAAAACAAAAGGCTTCCGCCACGATTGCATTCCCGCTTCTAAATTAGCGATCATGCAACTGGGCAAGGAAAATGGCTTTGAAGTAGACACTACGGAAGATGCCAGCGCCTTTACTTCTTCTAATCTGAAAAAATACGCTGCCGTTATTTTCAGTTGCACCACCGGCGATGTACTCGATAGCGCCCAACAGGTAGCTTTCGAAAACTATATCCACAAAGGCGGTGCCTGGATGGGAATCCACGCAGCTACGGATACGGAATACGACTGGCCATGGTATAACAAACTGGCCGGCGCATGGTTCCTGAGCCATCCAAACCAGCAAACTGCTACCCTTAAAGTGATAGATCATAACCATCCGGCTACCAAAGATTTACCAGATGAGTGGATCCGTAAAGACGAATGGTACAACTTCAAAAATCTGAACCCCGATGTACATGTACTCATCAAAATTGATGAAACCTCGTACACCGGCGGTAAAAACGGTGATAACCACCCTATGTGCTGGTATCATGATTTTGAGGGAGGCCGGTCTTTCTACACTGAAATGGGACACGTGAAAGAAGCTTACCAGGATCCCGTATACCTGAAACATTTGCTGGGTGGCATCGAATACGCCATCGGCAATTGGAAACCCAAAAACTAATCTGTTATAATGAAACGTACGCTAAGAATCTTTTTGCTGCTGGCCCTTGTTGTTGTTGGCCTGGCAGCCTGTAAAAAATCACGACCCGGTAAACCGAAAATACTGGTATTCAGTAAAACCAGCGGTTTCCGCCACAGCTCCATCCCAAATGGTATCAAAGCCATACAGAAACTGGGACAGGAAAACGGATTTGATGTAGACACTACAGAAAATGCCGCTAAATTCAATGAAGATACACTGGCGCAATATTCCGCTGTTATCTTCCTGAACACCACCGGTGATGTACTCAATAACTACCAGGAAGCCGATTTCGAAAGATATATCCAGGCAGGTGGTGGTTACGTAGGTGTACACGCCGCTGCTGATACCGAATACGAATGGGGCTGGTATAACCACCTCGCCGGCGCATGGTTCCAGAACCATCCTCCGGGCGTTCACAAAGCTATAGTTGATGTCGTTGAAAAATCTTTTCCCGCTACCGAAGGTCTTCCCGAAAAATGGGAACATACCGATGAGTGGTATAATTATAAAGATGTGGATACCACCACTACCGTGCTGCTGAAATTAGACGAGAAATCTTATGAAGGCGGTACCATGAAAGGTAATCACCCGATCAGCTGGTACCACGACTATGACGGCGGCCGCGCTTTCTATACCGGCCTCGGTCACACAGAAGAGTCTTACACAGACAGTCTTTTCCTGAAACACCTCGCCGGTGGTATCAAATATGCTATCGGTAAAAACCAGGTACTGGATTACAGCCTGGCTAAAACACTGCGTGTTCCGGAAGAAGACCGTTTCACCAAAAACGTACTGGTATCCGGTGAGTTCTTCGAACCAACGGAAATGGCTATACTCCCTAACCTCGACATCCTGGTGGCCCAGCGCCGTGGAGAACTGATGCTTTACAATGCAGCAGAAAAGAAACTCTCCCAGGCAGGTTTCCTGAAAGTATACCATCATACCGATACGCCAAATGTAAATGCGGAAGAAGGTTTCCTCGGCCTCGCTGCGGATCCCGACTTTAAAAATAACCACTTCATCTACGCGATGTATTCTCCTGCAGATACGTCCGTAAACCGTTTGTCACGTTTCAAATTTGAAAACAACAAACTGGATATGGCTTCTGAAAAAGTAATCCTGCAGTTCTACTCCCAACGTAATATCTGCTGCCACACCGGCGGTTCTATTGCATTCGGACCAGGCGGACTGCTGTATTTGTCTACCGGAGATAATACCACGCCATTTGATGAACCAGGACAGAAATATGTAAGCAAAGGTTTTGGTCCTTCAGATGACCGTCCGGGTCACCTGCAGTATGATGACCTGCGCGGTTCTGCCAACACCAACGATCTGCGCGGAAAGATCCTGCGTATCAAAGTGGAAGCGGACGGTTCTTACACTATTCCTGACGGTAACCTGTTCCCTAAGGGCACAAAAGATACCCGTCCTGAAATTTATGCGATGGGTACCCGTAACCCTTACCGTATGTCGGTAGACCAGAAAACCGGCTACGTATACTGGGGAGAAGTAGGACCAGACGCCAATAACGACGACTCCCTGCGCGGACCAAGAGGATACGATGAAATTAACCAGGCCAAAAAGCCAGGTAACTTCGGTTATCCGATGTTTATTGCCAATAACAAACCTTATCGTAAATACAACTACGAAACAGGTGAAAGCGGCCCTTACTACGATCCGTTAAAACCAATCAATCATTCCCGTAACAATACCGGTCTGAAAGAACTGCCACCGGCAACTTCTGCTTTCATCTGGTATCCTTATGCGAAATCAGACGAATTCCCGCTGGTAGGTAGCGGCGGCCGTAACGCGGAAGCCGGACCAGTTTACCACAGCGAGTTCTATCCGAAAGAAACCCGTTTCCCGGATTACTACAATGATAAACTGTTTATCTACGACTGGATACGCGGATGGATCATGGCTGTTACGATGGACAAAAACGGCGACTTCTCCAAAATGGAAAAGTTCATTCCAGGTACTAAACTGAATGCGCCGATCGACATGGAAATGGGTCCTGATGGCCGTCTGTATATCCTGGAATATGGTAACGGATGGTTCAGTAAAAATGCAGATGCAGGTCTTTCCCGTATCGATTTCAATGGCGGCAACCGTGCACCGGTAGCCAATATCCAGGCTAACCGCACCACCGGCGGCTTACCATTCAAGGTAACTTTAACTGCTGACGGATCTAAAGATCCCGATGGCGATAAACTCACTTACCTCTGGAATTTCGGTAACGGTACCAAGAAAGAAACCAAGGAGCCTACCGTTGAATACAGCTACAGCACTGCAGGTGAATACCAGGTATTTGTAGAAGTAGCCGACGATAAAGGCGCTAAAACAAAGAGTAAATCCATCGAACTGTATGCAGGTAACGAAACACCTGACGTGAAGATTGATATCACCGGAAACAAGATGTTCTACTTCCCTGGTAAACCAGTGAAATACACCGTGAACATCAGTGACAAGGAAGATGGTAATTCTGCCGACGGTAAACTGGATGCCAACAACATCTTCGTAAAGGCAGATTATATCCAGGGACGCGATAAGGCAGCACAGCCACAGGGCCACCAGATCATTACCGGTGCTATTGCAGGTAAAAACATCATGGAAGTATCTGACTGTAAAACCTGTCACAAGCCAGATGAAAAATCTATTGGACCTTCTTTCAAACAGGTAGCAGAAAAATATAAAAACGATCCTGCTGCTCCTGAAATGCTGGCTAAAAAGATCATCAACGGTGGTGGCGGTGTTTGGGGCGAAACAGCCATGTCAGCGCATCCGGGCATCTCCATGGGCGAAGCCAAACAACTGATAGAATACATCTATTCTATTGGTGGTGCTGCTCCTAAAGTTGCTTCCCTGCCAGCTACCGGCAGCATCAACCCAACCCTGGGTGGTGAAGCCAAAGACAATGGCGTATTGTACCTGCTGGCCAGCTACACAGATAAAGGTGGTCCTGGTATCAAACCAATTACCGGTACTGCTACTGCAGAACTGATCAGTCCTAAACTGATTGCAGCTGATTTCAGCAAAGCCGATGGCGCTGCTGTATTCTCTGCAGATGGTATGAAATTCCTCATCCCTTCCAATGCAGAAGGTTGGGCAGTTTACAACAAACTGGACCTGACAGACATCAACGGTATTGAATTGGTATACATGGTACAGGAACCTCAACAGGCCGGCTATGTAGTAGAAGCATTCCTGGATGATGCCAACGGAACCCGTCTGGGTGAAGTGACCATCGGACCAGGTGCACAACCTAAAACGCAGAACAAGGCAAACTTCAACTTTACCCCGGTAGCTGATGGCAAAAAACATAACCTGTATTTCCGTTTCAAAGCCACTGATGCGGCGCAGAAAGTACAGTTAGGTATATTGTCATTCAACCTCCGTTCATAATAACAATACTTTTATAAACAAAAAGGGAGTCTCCATAACCGGAGACTCCCTTTCTGTTTATTGGAATACTTACTATTTCTTCGGTTTGGCACCCATATAAAACGTAATGCTGCCACCATTCATAATATCTGCGTGTGTAATGTACAAGCGGTTCAACGGTGTACCATTGAGTAATACCTTCTGTACATATACGTTTTTATCACTTTGATTCTTCACATCCACTACAAAAATCTTTCCGTTCTCCAGCTGCAAAGTAGCCTTATCAATAGCCGGGCTACCGAGTGAATACTGGTCTGAACCCGGGCATACAGGGTAGAAGCCAAGCGTAGTAAAGATATACCAGGCGCTCATTTGTCCGCAGTCGTCGTTACCGCCCAGGCCATCCGGTCCGGGATGATACATCTTCTTCAGGATCATGCGAACGCGTTCCTGTGTTTTCCACGGATAGCCGGTCCAGTTATAGAGATAGGCTACATGATGGGAAGGCTCATTGCCATGAACGTAATTACCGATGATGCCATCGCGGGTAATATCTTCCGTTTCAGCGAAATATTTATCAGGCAGCTCCATCGTAAACAGGGAATCCAGGTGCGTGGTAAACTGTTTCTTCCCCCCCATCATGGCGATCATTTCGTCAGGGTAATGTGGTACATACAGACTGTAGTTCCAGGCATTCCCTTCAATAAAGCCCTGGTCATGGGTTTGCAAAGCATCAAAGTTCGCTTTGAAGGTGCCATCATCCAGTTTAGGACGCATGAAGCCGGTATTGCTATCGTATACGTTCTTATAATTCTGCGAACGTTTAATGAACTCATCGTAGAGATCTGTTCTGCCCAATTTCTTTGCCACCTGTGCAATACACCAGTCGTCATACGCATATTCCAGCGTCTTTGAAACAGAAGATCCATTCTTATCTTCCGGGATATAACCTCTGTCGATGTAATAGCTAAGACCATCGTAAGTACGGTGGCGGGCGGTGGTAACACAGGCGTCCAGTGCTTTATTCACATCGAAAGGAGCGTTGCCTTTCATGATGGCATCCGCAATTACGGATACGCTGTGGTAGCCGATCATGCACCAGTTTTCATTGGCATAATGCGACCAGATAGGCAGCATGTGTTGCGCACTCTGGTCATAATGGTTCAGCATCGACTGGATCATATCAGCATTGCGTTTCGGCTGAATCACGTTAAACAGCGGGTGCAGTGCGCGATAGGTATCCCACAGGGAGAAAGTAGTATAGTTCGTGTATCCGTTGGCGGTATGGATATTCATATCCAGTCCGCGATATTGTCCATCTACATCCATATAAGTAGTAGGATTGATGAACGCATGATACATGGCGGTATAGAAATTCTCTTTCTCTTCGCGGCTGCCGGATTCGATATGAATTTTATTCAGTTCTTTGGTCCACAATGCCTGTCCATCGCGTTTTACCTGGTCAAAGTCCCATCCTGGAATTTCTGCACGCAGATTTTTCAGGGCGCCTTCGGTACTCACCGGAGACAGGGCCATTTTTATTTTGATCTTTTCACCGGGTGCTGTCTTGAAATCGAAATAGGCGCGTACCTGTCTGCCGGCCATTTCGGGGAAGTTCTTTGTCTGGTCAAACTTTCTCCAGAAGCCTTTATACACATCTTTGGCATTGTTTTGCTGTCCGTATGCTACAAATGGTTTGGAGAAGGTCATCGCAAAATACTCTATTCTCGTACGTGCCCAACCGTTAGTCTGGCGGAAGCCGGTCACCAGGGTATCGTTTTCCACCCGGATGAAAGTCCACACGTTTTTATTGTCGTAGTTATAGATACCGGACATCATATCGAGGATGATATGTGCCTGATCGGTACCGGGGAAAGTGTACTGATGGAATCCGACGCGATTGCTGGCAGTGAGTTCCGCAAGTATATTATCATCTTCCAGTTTCACTTTATAATAAGCGGGTTCCGCTACTTCTGTGCTATGCGAAAAAGCAGAGCGGTAGCCACTTTCAGGATGATCAGCCGTACCGGGATTCAGTTGCAGGGTTCCTACGGTGGGCATAATCAGGAAATCGCCCAGATCGGAATGGCCGGTGCCGCTGAAGTGAGTATGACTGAAACCTACGATGGTTTTGTCTTCATACTGATAACCGGCGCAATACTTATACACGTCCGGATTATACTTACCATTCATTTCGTAAGGAATGGTATCCGTTTCAGGACTGAGTTGTACCATCCCGAAAGGCACGGTAGCGCCGGGGTAGGTATGTCCCATCCTTTGTGTGCCGGTGATCGGCTTCACATATTGAATGACGTTTTCCTGTGCAAATACCGACAGGGAGGAAAAGAATAAAAGCGGTAGAAGAATTTTTCTCATGGTGGTAGATTGTGGCTGTATACCTTTAGCGATCAGCAATTAGTCACCTGTGGTAGCAAAACACAACAGATGACTAAGGGCTGAAAGTTTAAAATTGTACATCCCGAAGAGTCGGGACGAAGTATTTCAGTGAACAATGAAAATAGTTCACGGACAGCAATACTACTTGTTCGCTGTAGGAGAATACGAATACGGGAAAGCAGCCGGATCGGTTCCTCTTGATTTCTCAGGAGTGGCGCCCATTTTGAATTCCAGGGTACCGCCTTTCTGCAGGTCCTGGTGGCTGATCCAGTTTTTCGTATAGGTCTGTCCGTTTAAAGTAGCTTTCTGAACATACAGGTTGGTGTCGCTGTTGCCCGGTGCGTTGATCACCATTTTCTTACCATCTTCCAAAGTCATGGTCAGTTTGGAGAACAGTGGAGTACCCAGTACATACTGTTGTGTACCCGGACAAACAGGGTAGAAGCCCATAGCGGAGAACACGTACCAGGCGCTGGTTTGACCGTTGTCTTCGTCACCACAGTATCCATCCGGAGTGGCTTTGTACAAACGGCTCATTACCTGGCGGATCCAGTATTGTGTTTTCCATGGCTGGCCTGCATAGTTATATAAATAGATCATGTGTTGAATAGGCTGGTTGCCGTGAGCATACTGGCCCATATTCATGATCTGCATTTCGCGGATCTCGTGGATGACAGTACCGTAGTAGCTTTCATCAAATACCGGTGGCATGTTGAAAACTGAATCCAGCATATTGACAAACATATCGCGGCCGCCCATCAGTTTGGCTAAGCCTTGTACGTCATGGAATACAGACCAGGTATAGTGCCAGCTGTTTCCTTCTGTAAAGGCATCTCCCCATTTGAACGGATTGAAAGGTGTCTGGAATTTACCATCCTTGTTCTTACCACGCATCAGTTTAGTTTCCGGATCAAAGAGGTTCCGGTAATTCTGGGAGCGTTTTTCAAACAGGTCTATTTCGCTTTTCGGACGGTTCAGCGCTTTTGCCAGCTGGTAAATGGTGAAGTCGTCGTAAGCATATTCCAGGGTACGTGCGGCATTTTCGTTTACGTTTACATCGTAAGGCACATAACCCAGGTCATTATAATATTTCACACCCAGGCGGCCTACAGAACTCAGCGGACCTTCGTTCTCGGAGTTCTTCAGGATACCTTTGTAGAGGTTATTGATATCGTAGCCACGGATACCTTTCAGGTATGCGTCAGCAATGAGGGAAGCGGAGTTGGAACCCACCATGCAATCGCGGTGACCGGGGCTTGCCCACTCTGGTAACCAGCCGCTTTCGGTGTAGGCGTTAGACAGTCCTTCCATGATGTGTGAACTCAGCGTAGGATACATCAGGGTGAAGAAAGGATGTACTGCGCGGAAAGTATCCCAGAAACCGTTGTCGGTGAACATATAGCCGGGTAATACCTGGCCATTGAACGGGCTGTAGTGTACAATTGCGTTCTTCGCGTCGATTTCGTAGAACTTGCGCGGGAACAGCATGGTGCGGTACAGGGAGGAGTAGAAAGTACTTACCTGGTCGCTGGTACCGCCTTCTACAGACAATCTGCCCAATTCTTTATTCCAGATATCTTTTGCTTTTTTGCAGGTCACATCAAAGCTTTCCTGTCCGATTTCGCGTTGCAGGTTCAATTCAGCCTGTTCGAAGCTGATAAAGGAAGAAGCAGTTTTGATTCCTACCTTTTCGCCTTTCTTTGTTTTGAATCCTACTACGGCGCCGGTATGATCGGCCTGCAGTTCCAGTTTACCTTTCACCAGCACGGAGTCGTGCCAGATATCGGCAACGGTAAATGCCTTATCAAATTTGATAATAAAGTAGTTCTTGAAGTTGGAAGGTACGCCGCCACTGTTTTTGGTAGTGTATCCGATTATCTTCTTTTCTTCCGGTAATATTTTAATATAGGAACCTTTGTCGAATGCATCCACTACGATGAAGGCACTGTCGGTAGCCGGATAGGTGAAACGCAGCTGTGCGGCCCTTTCGGTAGGTGTAATTTCTGTGGTAACGTCAGGGTCTGCGAGGTATACGCTGTAATAATATGGTTTGGCTACTTCTGATTTATGAGAAAACCAGCTGGCGCGTTTGTTCTGATCAAACTTCACGGTACCGGTAACGGGCATAATGGCAAACTGACCATAGTCGTTGATCCAGGGTGAAGGTTGGTGCGTTTGCTTAAATCCCCTGATCTTATCAGCGGTATATTGATAAGCCCAGCCATTGCCCATGGTATTGGTTTGTGGCATCCAGAAGTTCATTCCCCAGGGCAGGGCAATGGCAGGATAGGTATTTCCGTTTGATAAGCTCACTTTGGAATCAGAGCCCATCAGGGTGTTTACCCATTCCGCCGGCTCAGCTACTTTATTTACCGTCTGGCTATGAGCGCCATGCAGGCATAACAAAGCGGCTGCTAACAGTCCAACTTTTTTCATGATTAGATATTATGTACAACAAAAATGATCCTTTTCGCTAATAACACATTAATATGTGTAAAGTTACCGTGAAATTACAACAAAATCGATTTAGCACAGGTATAGAAAAAAAAGATTCTACGAATCCTTTCCTCTTTAACTTTAAAAGCCAGTTCTAAAAGTATAAATATTTTTCCAGCAATTGCAAGTATTTAACGCTTTTTTTACAAGTGGTTGCCCGCTCAGGCAGATCCTCTCAGGATAAATTTTCCGGGTAATTCCACGGCTGTTTTCTTCATCGGGCCACTGTTTTTATCCAGTTGGTGCATCAACAGATCTATGGCGGTTTTGGCGATTCCTTCTATCGGCTGCTCTATTACCGAGATACCGGGAGGATACAAACGGAAGATATCGTGGTCGTCAAAACAAACTACAGACAGGTCTTCCGGCATCTTTAACCCCATTCGGGCAATTACTTCCAGTCCCAGGATACCCAGGTAATTGGTGGAGAAGAAGATGGCGTCCAGTTCAGGATTGGCCTCAATAAACTCCTGGAGTTCATTCAGTGAATCTTCCCGCTGCCGGTGATATTGCAGCTGGAGGATATACTTTTTCTTTACCGGGATCTTGTGTTCCTTGAGGGCGGTGGTATAGCCGCGCAGGCGTTCTTCGATCTGGATCAGCTTTACATCTACCATTACGAAGGCTATTTTTGTAAACCCTTTACTGATCAGGTGTTTCATGCCCTGCTGTACACCGTCAAAGTTATTGATCAGTACATAGGGTGTTTTGATAGCGGGGAAGTAGCTATCCATCAGTACTACTGGTTTGTGCTGTGTCACCAGGTGCTGGATCTCCTTTTCCATTCCGGGTGCGGGGGTAATCAGGTAGCCGTCTACCATTTGCCGACCCAGCATGCGGATCAGTTCTCCGCCTTTCTGGGCGTTATTCTCGGTACTACAGTATACCACATTGTATCCCCGGCGCTCCGCTTCGGTTTCGATCGTTTTAGCCAGACTGGCAAAAAAGCTTCCGGAAATGCTTTCTACGATCAGTCCCAAAGTTTTGGACTGGCCTGTACGCAGGTTAACCGCCATACGATGGGGCTCATAGCCGGACTTTTCCGCTACCTGCATGATTCTGGTGGCTACCTCATCCCGGATGCGCATTTGTTTCCCCTTTCCGTTTAAAACGAAAGAGACCGTGGAAGGCGCTACTCCCGCCATTTTTGCAACATCCTTAAGGGTTAATCGCTTCATGTATAGTGATTGGTTTTGGCATATATAAAAATGGTACGACCTGCACATTTTCACATACCCGGACAGTTATAATATTACAGGGTCATGTTCGCCTCTGACAGATACACATTCGAACGGAAATTACAAAAATACCCGTAATTACCGCCAGAGAAGAAAAAAATGGTTACCTTTCAGTTAACCTATGTGGAATAATATTTCTCCCGGGGCCACGTTATAATAATTCACCGGCTCCTTTTCTGCCAACATTATTACAACTGTAGTAAAACATACAATGAGCATATGAAGCAACTTTCTCAACTCACAGACCCAGTTTACATAAAACCCACACATGAAACTGCTCTTGACCGTCTTTTTAAAAGCTGGATCAGGGATGAACGTGACTTGCCCTTTGTATACCTTACCCTTAAAATTACTTTTACGCTCTGGCCACTGGCAATCATCCTCTATATCCCGGGAATGAACAACTGGATTTGGTGGGCTGCTGCCATCGCATACCAGTTCCTGAATAACTTTACCTTCAAAGGCCCGTTTGGCCTGATGCTCCATTGCACCAGCCACCGCGCCTTCTTTGAAAAAAAATACCAGTTCTGGAATAACTACCTGCCCTGGGCGATTGGTCCCCTGTTCGGACAAACACCGGAAGGCTACTACTCTCACCACATCGGGATGCACCATCCGGAAAATAATATGCCGGATGATGACAGTTGTACCATGATCTATCAACGCGACTCTTTCCGTGGATTTCTTTCATACCTGGGAAGTTTCATCACTTTTGGTGTTTATGATACGGCCCGCTATCATTTACAGCGGAAAAGAAGTAAGCTGATGGTAAAACTGGTAAGAGGAGAAGTACTTTTTATTGGCGCATGTGTTGGTTTATCCTTTATCAATTTCCCGGCTACATTTGTTGTATTTATATTGCCCTTTATGATTTCCCGTGTTATCATGATGGTCGGAAACTGGGCCCAACACGCCTTTATCTGTTCCGAAGAACCTGACAATTCCTACAAAAACAGTATCACCTGTATCAATACAAAATATAATCACAAGTGCTGGAACGATGGCTATCATATCAGTCATCACGTAAAACCTAACATGCACTGGACAGAACATCCCGTATATTTTACCAAAACACTGGATGAATACATCGCCAATGATGCCATTGTATTCGACGGCATTCACTTCCTCCATGTATGGGCCTATCTTATGGGCAAGCGCTATGATCTGCTGGCAAAACACTTCGTCAACATCGGCGACCGCTTCCAGACAGATGCGGAAATTATTTCTTTCCTTAAACAACGTACCCGCAAAATCACGGTATTACCGGTACCCGCAGTCGTTGCTGCAGCCTGATAATATATTACCGGTTATCCGGCAGCGCTTTACTTTTATGGATTACAATTCGCTTGCATTTCAGCATTTTTAAATTAAAAATGTTATGAAATTGGTAAGAGAACTGTCAGTTCCTGCGATCGCATGCTTACAAATAAGCCACCACACTGAGTTTCGACGTAAATTCCAAAAAGTTATATTATATTATCTTAATGAATATGCTTAATCATAACAATAAGTAACTAAATTTGCGCTCTAACTTTTTTTATTAAAGTAAAAAATATGCGTACTGTTACACTGAAAAGGGTTGTGGTTACCGGCTTGGGAGCATTAACACCTATCGGGAATGATGTAGATACTTTTTGGAACAATATGAAGGCAGGCGTTAGTGGCGCCGGCCCCATCACTAAATTCGACACCACAGAGTTTAAAACAAAATTCGCCTGTGAAGTGAAAGGATTTGAGGTGGAAAAGTATATGGAAAAGAAGGAAGCCCGCAAAATGGATTGTTTCACACAGTACGCTATGGCGGCTGCCCAGGAAGCAGTAGTAAATGCTGGCCTCGACAAAGAAGGGATCGACAAAACTAAAGTTGGTGTGATCTGGGCATCCGGCAACGGCGGGATGCTTACGTTCGAAGAACAGATCGTTGAATTCACACAACAGAACTTTGTGCCTAAATTCAACCCGTTCTTTATTCCTAAATTAATATGTGACATTGCAGCAGGTCAGATAGCGATGAAATACGGTTTCATGGGTATCAACTTCTGCACGGTTTCTGCCTGTGCTTCCTCTACCAGTGCACTGGTAGATGCTTTCAACTACATCCGTCTGGGTAAAGCCAACGCAATTGTGGCAGGTGGCTCTGAAGCTCCTGTAACCCGTGCTGGTATTGCAGGTTTCAATGCCCTCAAAGCATTGTCTACCCGCAACGAAGATCCTACCCATGCTTCCCGCCCGTTTGATATAGAACGTGATGGTTTTGTAATGGGTGAAGGCGCCGGCGCCATCATCCTGGAAGAATACGAGCACGCCATCGCCAGAGGTGCTACCATCTACGGCGAAATGATTGGCGGCGCCATGACCTGCGATGCCTATCACCTCACTGCTACCCATCCGGAAGGAATGGGCGCACGTTTAGGTATGGAACAGGCCCTGGAAGATGCCGGTATTGAACCAACCGCAGTGGATTACATCAACTCCCACACTACTTCCACTCCGGTAGGAGATCTCAGCGAGCTGAAAGCCATCGTATCTGCCTTCGGCGATCACGTGGAAAAACTCAATATCAGCGCTACCAAATCCATGACAGGTCACCTGCTTGGAGCTGCCGGTGCTATTGAAGCCATCGCCTGTATCAAAGCTACCCAGGAAGATATCATTCCTCCCACCATCAACACTTCTATTCTTGGTGAAGGAATCCCTACTAACCTGAACCTTACCCTCGGCAAGGCACAGCAACGTACCGTAAACGTAGCCATGAGCAACACTTTTGGCTTCGGTGGTCACAACGCTATCGTAGTATTCAAAAAATATACAGCTTAATGATCTCCATCTGCTGATGGATAAACAGCTCTAAATAATAACCGGGGAGATAGAAGCGGACATATCCGCTTTTATCTCCCCGGATCTTTTTAAGATCAAAAAATAATTAATCCCTGTAATTCACTGAATCAGCCCGACTCAGCACAATCCCTCCCCCCTTTAGCTAAAATTCTTAGCAACACAAGTCCTCAAAATTCCTAATTATGCCGTAGCTTAGTAGTTTAATATTATGGCAAAGAAAAAAGAGAATGTACCCGCTACTTCCGTTGCGCAAGCCCCGGCAGATGAACAGATAGCCATCTTTGGCGCCCGGGAGCATAACCTGAAAAACCTGGACCTGCAGTTGCCCAAAAATAAACTGGTAGTCATCACCGGCATCAGTGGCAGTGGTAAATCATCACTGGCATTCGATACCATCTATGCAGAAGGACAACGCCGCTATATGGAAAGCTTTTCCGCTTATGCCCGCCAGTTTATCGGCGATATGGAAAGGCCCGATGTAGATAAAATCACCGGACTTTCTCCCGTTATTTCTATAGAACAGAAAACGACCAATAAAAACCCACGGTCTACGGTTGGTACCATCACGGAAATATACGACTTCCTCCGCCTGCTCTACGCACGCGCCGGAACCGCCTATTCCTACAACACCAATAAACCGATGACCCGCTTCTCTGAAGAGGAAATACTGGCCCATCTTTTCAAACACTATAAAAATAAAAAACTGGCCATCCTCGCACCACTGGTACGCGGACGTAAAGGCCACTACCGGGAACTGTTTGAACAGGTACGCAAACAAGGCTACCTCAAAGTACGTGTAGACGGTGAAATACAAGACCTGAAAGAAAGAATGCAGGTGGATCGATACAAAATCCACGACATAGAACTGGTAATAGACCGTATCCAGGTGCAGGAAGATGCCCGCGCCCGGATCAGTCAGAGCGTGCAGAAAGCACTCACCATGGGCAAAGGACTGCTGTTTATCATGGACCACGACACCAACAAAGTGAGCCAGTACAGCAAACAACTGATGTGTGAAGAAACCGGTCTCTCTTACGAAGAGCCCAGTCCAAACACCTTCTCCTTTAACTCTCCCTATGGCGCCTGCCCCCGTTGTAAAGGCCTCGGCACCATCTACCAGATAGATATGGACGAAGTAATCCCGGATTACAACATATCTATCACCGATGGCGGCTTAAAACCACTAGGAGAAGCCCGCGATACGTTTACCTTCAAACAGGTACAACAACTCGCCAAAAAGTATAAATTTTCCTTAACAGCCCCTATTTCCAGCATTCCTCAGAAAGCCCTCAACGTATTGTTGTTTGGCGATGAAAACGGGAAGCTCGAAGTGGACCTCGAATTCGGGGAAAGCAACGGCAGCACAGAATACGCCACCGAATACGAAGGCGTGGTAAACATGGTACGCCGCTATTTTAACGATACTTCCTCCGATCATGTACGCAGCTGGGCAGAAGGCTTCATGAAACTCAGCACCTGCCCCGAATGCAACGGCGCCCGCCTCAAAAAGGAAAGCCTGTTCTTCAAGATCGATGAGAAAAATATCTCCGAACTCGGAAATATGGACCTGGATAAACTCCTGGCCTGGTTTGGAAATATCGAAGACCGTCTTGAGAAAAAACAGAATGCCATTGCCAAAGATATCCTCAAGGAAATCCGCGAACGACTTGGATTCCTGCTTAACGTAGGACTCAACTACCTCACCCTGAACCGTCCTACCCGGACTCTCAGCGGAGGCGAGTCACAACGTATCCGGCTGGCCACCCAGATCGGATCTCAGCTGATGGGGATTACCTATATTCTCGATGAGCCAAGTATAGGCCTGCATCAGCGCGATAACATGCAGCTGATCGATGCCCTGCGCAACCTGAAAGAAATGGGGAATACCGTGATCGTGGTAGAACACGACAAAGATATCATGCTGCATGCCGATCACCTCGTAGACATTGGCCCCGGCGCCGGTGTACACGGCGGACAGATCATCGCACAAGGCACGCCCAAACAGATCCTGAAACTCAATACACCTACTGCCGGCTATCTCAATGGCAACACCTCTTCAGAACTACCCGCCGAACGCCGCAAAGGCAACGGTAATTCCCTGGAACTGAAAGGCGCCTCCGGCAATAACCTGAAGAATGTAAACCTGAAACTGCCCCTGGGCACTTTCATCTGTGTGACCGGTGTTTCCGGCAGCGGTAAATCTACCCTGATCAACGAAACACTGTACCCCATTCTTTCCAAACATGCGTACGACTCCAAAATGGTCCCCATGCCCTACAAAAGCATCAAAGGACTGGAGTTTATTGATAAGGTGATTGAAATTGACCAATCCCCCATAGGCCGTACCCCACGCAGCAACCCGGCTACCTACTGCGGATTTTTCACCGACATCAGAACCCTGTTTGCCTCCGTACCGGAAGCAAAAATCAGGGGCTACAATGCAGGCCGGTTCTCGTTCAACGTGAAAACAGGCCGCTGTGATGTGTGTGAAGGCGGCGGAATGCGCGTCATAGAAATGAACTTCCTACCGGATGTATATGTGCATTGCGAAAAGTGTAATGGTCGCCGTTATAACCGCGAAACACTGGAAATACGCTACAAAGGCAAATCTATCTCCGATGTTCTGGATATGACTGTTGATGAAGCCGTAGAATTCTTCCAACCGGTTCCATGGATTTACCGCAAAATCAAAACATTACAGGACGTAGGCCTCGGCTACATCACACTCGGACAATCAGCGGTAACCCTTTCCGGAGGAGAAGCACAACGTGTAAAACTGGCTACCGAACTTTCCAAGAAAGATACCGGTAAAACCATTTACATTCTTGATGAACCTACCACCGGACTTCACTTCCAGGACATCCAGCTGTTGCTGAAAGTACTGTATAAACTGGTCGACAGAGGCAATACCGTACTGGTGATAGAGCATAATCTCGATGTGATCAAAATGGCCGACTATATTGTAGATCTCGGCCCGGAAGGCGGCGGTGGTGGCGGTACTATCCTTTGTACCGGTACTCCTGAACAGGTGGTTACCTGTAAAGACAGTCATACAGCCAGATTCCTCAAAAAGGAGCTGGGAATTTAATATCTTGCCAACCGTAAACAAGTAATGAAAAGCATTTATCAGATATTATTAACGGTCTTCATTTTCGCAGGCATCGCCGCCTGTGAAAATGAAACTAAAGTATGCGATCAAACCCTGCGTAATGATTATCATATCCACTTTTCCCGCGACAGCGCCGGGATTATAAGGGATACCATTATGCCAAAGGTGACCGCATTCGCCCTGGGAAGGGATTCCATTTACAAAAGTCAGCCACTGAAAGACCTGTTCTTCCAGTTGTCGCCTGTAGCCGACAGCAGCCTCTTTTACCTGAAAGTGGATTCTGCACTGGTGGCCGATACCCTGAAGATCCGCTATCAGCGGCAGCAACATTTTATATCACCGGGTTGCGGCTTTGGTACCTATTTTAATATAGATACCGTGATCGCTACCATGCACACCATCAATAGGGTGGTAATTAATAATAAGTCCGTAACTAGCAGTAATGACACGCATCTTACTTTGTTTTTCTTTAATCAGTAGTATCCTGCTCAGCGTTGCCGCCACTGCTCAGAACAAGCCGGCTAACGTTAAAGCAGATACCACCCACAAACTTATCCTGACAGATACCACGCACAAGGCCCATATCGATTCGGCCCACGGAGCGGTACTTGTTCACAAAGACAGCTCCTGGTATATTCCGGGCGGCTTACGCATTGGCGTGGATCTCAGCCGCATCGCCTCTGCAATCTATTACCCTTACCGGAAAGAATTTACCGTAGTAGCAGACGCCCGCATCAACAGTAATCTCTATGTTGCCTTTGAAGGCGGCTATGCCAACACTCCCTATAGCGATACCAACTATACCTATAAAGGCAATGGCATGTTTGTGACCCTGGGAGTAGATTATAACTTCCTGAAAAGACAATATGTTACCGAGAAGAATATATTCTATGGTGGCTTCAGATACGGATTTTCACACTTTAATTATGCAGTACCTACCTATAATATAAAAAACAGCTACTGGGGCGATAACCTTTCCGGCAGTGTACCTAAAACAAATGTAAACGCGCATTGGGTAGAACTCCTCGTAGGACTGAAAGTAGAAGTGCTGAAGAACTTTTTCATGGGCTGGAACATCCGCGAACGGATCCTGATCAATAATGTAAAAACAGACAATATGACCCCATTGGTCATACCAGGCTTTGGCAATGGCGCCAAAAGGGCTGTTTTCGACGTACAGTACACAGTTTCCTACGTGATTCCTTTCTACCGTATTAAAGAACATGCCCGTCCGGTAGAAGTAAAAACGAAAAAAATACCCAAGCGATAAGATCGCTTGCTGATAAAATTTGGGGAGATAGAAGCCGTTATATCGCTTTCATCTCCCCAAAGTTATTATATCAGGGCCTCAGCATTTCAATGTGAGGAATCCCATCTTCCATATAAGTATCACTGGTTTGCTCAAATCCCAGGGAAGTATAAAACCGCTGTAAATACTGCTGCGCACCTATGCGGATCGGAATTACACCAAAGTGCTGCTGCAATTCCGCAACAGACTGCTCCATCAATGCCCTTCCGGCACCGGTTCCCCTGGCCAGCGGCGATGTGACCACCCTGCCGATAGACGCCTCCGCAAACTTAATTCCCGGCTCAAAAATACGCGTATAGGCCAGCAACCGGCCTTCTTCATCCGTACCCATTAAATGCAACGCCTTCTGATCCGAGTTATCAAGATCCTGATAAGCACAGTTTTGTTCAACTACAAATACCTCGGCCCGCAAACGCAGAATAGCATAGAGTTCCTGCGTGGTTAATGCATCAAATGACTTTATCTTCCAGATCATACCATCTAACTTTGCCATAAATTTACTGGAAGCTTTCAATAATCGGATTAATTTTATATCCGACAGATGAATATTTAGCCCAATCGTCCAAATTATGACAGCTAAGCAAACACCGTTCCTCTCACTGGAACATATTACCGTCAGGTACCTCGATAAAACATTATTTGATACCCTCAACTGGGAGATTCTTAAAGGCGAGCAATGGGCCATCACCGGCCCCAGTGGCTCCGGCAAAACTGCCCTGCTAAATGCCATTCTCGGTAAATTCAATATCATCAATGGCAGCATTCATTATCATTTTTATGAAGAATACTGCCGTCAGCATACCATTACCGATCCCTGGTTCAACTATCGCAACCTGGTGGCGCTGGTAGGGCATCACCACACCTTCCGCAATCTCTCCAACACCACTACAGATTTCTATTATCAGCAACGCTTCAACAGCATGGATGCCGATAATTCCCCCACTGTAATGGAGTACCTGGAACTCACGGAAGTCCCTGCCTTACTGCAACCACTGCGTATTGCGCCCCTGATGGAAAAACGGCTCATCAAATTATCCAACGGCGAAACCCGCCGCGTCATGATTGCCCGCGCCCTGATGCAGCAACCGCAACTACTGATGCTGGATAATCCCTACATCGGCCTGGATGTGCAAGCGCGGAAAGACTTCAGCAATATGATCAACGAAATTATTGCCGGAGGCGCCACCGTACTGCTGGCCACTGCCCCCCACGAAATTCCGGAACATATTACCCATGTGCTGACACTCGAAAATGGCGCTATAACTGG
This sequence comes from Chitinophaga arvensicola, assembly GCF_900110835.1. Taxonomy (GTDB): domain Bacteria; phylum Bacteroidota; class Bacteroidia; order Chitinophagales; family Chitinophagaceae; genus Chitinophaga; species Chitinophaga arvensicola. The sequence continues at coordinate 1,510,750 of NZ_FOJG01000001.1, read as the reverse complement.
TAAGTATACACGTAGCGAATTTATCCAGCTGCCCTTACCCGCTCCTGCCACCATCGACCTGCCGGAAATGGAAGCAGATAAAATTGCCGCGCTGGTGCAGCACAGCACACCACCTTCATTCGACACCATCATCCGGATGGAAGATATCCACATCAAATATGGGGAAAATACCATCCTGGACGGTATCAACTGGACCGTAAAGCCAAATGATAAATGGGCGCTGCTCGGCCCCAATGGCGCCGGCAAATCCACCCTGCTGAGTCTTGTAAATGGAGATAACCCACAGGCCTACGCCAATAAACTCTGGCTCTTCGACCGCAAACGCGGTTCCGGGGAAAGCATCTGGGATATCAAAAAGAAAATAGGCTTCGTATCACCCGAACTACATCAGTATTTTACCTCCCGCGACAACTGTTTGCAGGTAGTATGCTCGGGCTTTTCAGATATCATCGGCAGCACCAAACCCGCTACCCAGGAGCAACAACAGATTGCCCGCGACTGGATGAGCGTACTGAATATCGCCCAACACGAAAAAACACCTTTTAAACAGGTGCCGGAAAGCGCGCAGCGGCTTACTTTACTGGCCCGCGCCCTGGTTAAAAACCCGCCCCTGCTGATCTTCGACGAGCCTTGCCAGGGACTCGACGCCCGGCAAAAGGAACACTTCAAAAAAGTAATAGAACAACTTTGTGAACATATGCCGGTTACCCTCATCTTCGTAACACATTACGTAGAGGAACTGCCGGCCTGCGTGGATCAGTTCATCAGGCTTGATAAAGGCCGTATGGTATAAATAATTCCCGGGAGATGGGAGTCAAAAAATCTGCTCTCATCTCCCCTTTGTTACCCCTCTCGCCCGTTTGAATAAAATTCCCGACATTCGCAGCTAATAGTTAATCACCTAATCCGCTTTCCTGATGCACCCAAAGAAACGGCTTTACGCTGTAGCAACATTTTTTTTCTTCCTGGCCGCCCTGTTTGTTATCAGCGGTTGCCGTACGGCGAAGAAAGAAATGAACCCCGAATTTGCCAGATATATTGAAGCATATACTGCCGGGATCATTTCCAAACAAAGTGCTATCCGCGTTCACCTGACGTCACAAACCAATGTGACGCATACCCAGAACGAGCCACTGGAAAAAGAAGTATTTGAATTTTCGCCTTCCATTAAGGGAAAGTCCTACTGGATCGATGCTACCACCATCGAATTCAGACCCGATGAAAACCTGCAACCGGGGAAAAAGTATGAAGCCAATTTCAAACTGGGCAAAATCCTGGAAGTGCCGAAAGAACTGAAATCATTTGATTTCGAATTCAAAATCATCAAGCCATCCTTTTCTTTGGATTATTTCGGCCTGAAAGCCAGCAGCAATAATACCCTGGATCGTATGACCTACACAGGCGCCATTTATACGGCAGATGTGGAAGATCCGCAATCCATCGAAAAAATAATCACCGCACAATATGCCGGTAAAGGATTACCCATTACCTGGCAGCATAATGCTGCTGAACGCACCTCCCGCTTCACGATTGCCAATATTGCCCGTGGCAATATCAGCCGCAACCTGGAACTCAACTGGAACGGCAGCCCGCTGAAAGTGGAAAATACCGGCAAAAAAACATTTGAAGTACCCGCCGTTGGCGACTTTAAAGTATTAGATGTAAAAGCCCTTTCTGATCCCGAACAACACCTGCTGGTACAGTTCTCCGATCCGATCAGCATGGCCCAGACACTCGAAGGGCTCATCGGCATCAGCGGTCAGAGCGATCTGCGTTATACCGTAGACGGTAGTGAAGTAAGCGTATATGCACCCGTACGACTGGAAGGCAACTACAACGTGATTGTCAATGAAGGCGTGATCAACATCACGGATAAACGCTTAGGTAAAACCTTCAGCGCCAATGTGAATTTTGAAAATACATTACCCAGCGTCAGCATCCCCGGCAAAGGCGTAATCCTGCCGGAAAGCAACAAACTCGTGATGCCGTTTGAAGCGGTAAACCTTAATGCGGTAGACGTCTCCATTATAAAAATCTACGAAAACAACGTTCCACAATACCTCCAGCGCAACGACCTGGACGGCAGCCAGGAGCTTCGTCGTGTAGGCAAGCCCGTAGTAGAGAAAACTATCCGCCTGGATACCGACAAATCGGTAAACCTGCATAAGAAAAACCGCTTCTTCCTCGACCTGGATAAGATGCTCCGCACAGAACCAGGCGCCATTTACCGCATCACCATCGGCTTCCGGAAATCATATGCCATGACCGCCTGCTCCGCAGACACCACCAAAGATGGCGACAGCGTTTCCGGTGAAGGAGAAGGTGATGAAGAAGAATACTACGGCGGTGAAAAAATTGATGACGATGATTCCTTCTGGCAACGGTACGATAGCTATTATCCATATGGCTATAACTGGGACCGCCGCAACGATGCCTGCTCCAACTCTTACTACAGTAAAGATAAATGGGCTTCCCGCAATATCATTTCTTCCAACATCGGCATCATTGCCAAAAGAGGAAATGACAATAGCATGCTGGTAGCGGTAACGGATATACGCGATACCAAACCCATGTCGGGCGTAGAGCTGGAACTGCTCGACTACCAGAACCAGGTGATCTTTAAAACAAAAAGTGATGGAGATGGTCTGGCTTCTTTTGATCTGAAACGCAAACCTTACCTCCTCATCGCCAAAAAAGAAAATGAAAGAGGTTACCTCAAACTGGACGACGGAAGTTCCCTTCCATTAAGCCGCTTCGACGTAAAAGGAGAAGAAGTACAAAACGGTATCAAAGGCTTCCTGTACGGTGAGCGTGGCGTATGGCGCCCCGGTGATTCCCTCTATCTCACGTTTATACTGGAAGATAAAGGAGAGAAGTTACCGGCAGATCACCCCGTTTCCCTGGAACTATACAATCCCAAAGGACAATTATACAAACGTATCAATCAGCATGAAGGCCTGAACGGTTTCTACAGCTTTGCTACCGCTACTGCTCCCGATGATCCGACCGGTAACTGGGTAGCCAAAGTAAAAGTAGGCGGCGCCACTTTCCAGAAGAATGTGCGTATCGAAACTGTGAAACCAAACCGTCTTAAAATAAAGATGGATTTTGGCAGCATCACCTCCCTATCGAAAGGCAGCTCCACCGGTAACCTGTCGGCCATGTGGCTGTTTGGCGCCACCGCACAGCACCTGAAAGCGAAAGTAGATGTATCGCTGGTACAGCAAAGCACCAGCTTCCCTAAGTTTGCAGACTATTCCTTCGATGATCCTGTAACGCATTTCGATGCCGAAAATAAAACCATTTTCGAAGGTCCGCTCAGCGAAAGCGGCAGCGCACCGGTAAATGCGGATATACAGTTGGGTAAAGTGGCCCCCGGTCAGCTGAAAGCCAATTTTGAAGTAAAAGTATTTGAGCCGGGAGGCGATTTCAGTATCGATCATTTCTCCATGCCTTATAATCCTTTCACTTCCTACGCAGGCCTTCGCATTCCAACCGGCGACCGTACCACCGGTATGCTGCTCACCGATCAATCACACAGCATTGACCTGGTAGATGTAGACGGTAACGGCAACCTTACTTCCGGCAGCCGCGAAGTACAGGTAGAACTGTACAAAATAAAATGGAGATGGTGGTGGGATGAAGGCGAACAGGACGATTATTCCAACTTCACACAGGATAGCTACAACCAGCTGCTGAGTAAAGAAACCGTGACTTTACAGAATGGTAAAGGCAAATGGGATCTGCGCGTGAACTCACCTGATTGGGGCAGATACCTGATCCGCGTGAAAGACCTGCAAAGTGGCCATACTGCTGGTAAATCCGTGTATATCGACTGGCCGGGCTGGGCAGAAAGAATGCAGAAAGAAAATCCTGCCGAAGCCTCCATGCTTGTGTTTACCTCCAATAAACAACAATATAAAACAGGCGAAGATATTGTACTCACCATCCCAAGCAGCAAAGGCGGTCGTGGATTGGTAAGCATCGAATCCGGCAGTAAAGTATTAAAAACCTACTGGCTTACTACAGAACAGGGTCAGACTACCTTTAAATTCAAGGCGGAGAAAAACATGACGCCTAATATATACGTGAACGTTAGCCTGCTGCAGCCACATGCACAAACGCTCAACGATTTGCCCATCCGTATGTATGGCACCATTCCTATCTCCGTAGAAGATCCCGGTACTATCCTGAAACCGGTGATCACCATGGCAGACAAGCTGAAACCGGAAACAGAAGCCAGCATCACCGTGAGCGAAGGCAACGGAAAACCGATGACCTACACCATCGCCATCGTAGATGAAGGCCTGCTGGACCTGACCCGTTTCAAAACACCGGATCCGCACAGCGCCTTCTATGCCAGGGAAGCACTGGGCGTAAAAACCTGGGACCTGTTCGACTATGTAATTGGTGCGTGGGGAGCAGATATGGATCGTATCCTGAGTATAGGTGGTGATGAAGGCTTAAATAAAAATGCCGGCAATGCAAAAGCCAACCGCTTTAAACCGGTAGTAAAATACATGGGACCTTTCTACCTGAAAACAGGACAGAAACAAACCCATAAATTCAAACTGCCGCCTTATATCGGTTCTGTGAAAGCCATGGTAGTAGCGGGCCAGGAAGGCGCGTATGGCTTTGCAGAAAAAGCCGTAGCCGTTAAAAAGCCACTGATGCTGCTCACCACTGCACCACGTGTACTGGGGCCTTCAGAAATCATCCAGGTACCAGTTACCGTATTCGGACTGGAACCCAACATCCGCAATGTGAGTGTGAACCTGAGCACCAGCTCCCTGCTGGAAGTGGTGGGCGAACAAACCAAAACGGTGACGTTCAGCCAACCGGGAGAACAAATCGTTTACTTCGATGTAAAAGTCCGCCCGCAGACAGGTGTCGCTAAAATAAAAGTAGTAGCCACCAGCGGTGCAGAAAAAGCAGAAGAAAACGTAGAACTGAATGTTCGCAATCCTAACCCGGTGATCACGAATATTATTGAAAACACCCTGGAAGGAAACAAAAGCTGGCAAACTGCTTTCAGCCCGGTGGGCATGGCTGGTACCAACTCCGGCGTACTGGAAGTTTCTACTATTCCATCGCTCAACCTCGGCAAACGCTTACGCTTCCTGATAGAATATCCACATGGTTGCATCGAACAAACCACTTCGGGTGTATTCCCGCAACTGGTATTAAATCAGTTAATGGACGTGAAAGAAAGCCAGCTGGCGGAAATAGACCGGAATGTAAAAGCGGGTATCAACCGGTTGAAAAGTTTCCAGACCTCTGATGGCGGCTTCAGCTACTGGCCGGGTGAAGGGAACTCGGATGAATGGGGCACCAATTATGGTGGTCACTTCCTGATTGAAGCACAGGCACAGGGTTATACCTTACCTGCGGGTTTACTGGATCAGTGGAAGAAATACCAGCGCAACAAAGCCGGTACCTGGGCGCCAAGCACCCTTAATTTCTACGGTGGCGATCTGACACAGTCGTACCGTTTATACCTGCTGGCGCTGGCCAAATCGCCTGAACTCGGTGCCATGAACCGGCTGAAAGAATTCAAGTACCTGTCTGCCCCGGCTAAATGGCGGCTGGCAGCGGCTTACAAACTCTCTGGTCAACCGGAAGTAGCCAATACACTGGTACAGGGCCTCACTACAGACGTGAAAGCATATACGCAGTTAGGCGGCACTTTCGGTTCCGATCTGCGTGATAAAGCCATGATACTGGAAACACTGACCATACTCGGACAACGGAACCGAGCCAACGAACTGGTGAAACAGATTGCAGCGCAGTTATCGCAAAATGACCAGTGGTACAGCACACAAACCACTGCTTACGCACTGATTGCCATTGCCAAATATTGCGGCAACAACAAAGGTGGCAGCAAGATAAACTTTGCCTACACCATCAACGGCGTTAAAGGCACCGTAAACGGCCAATCTTTTGTAACGCAGATACCAGTAACCTTTAATGGCAGTTCGGGCAATATCAGCATCCAGAACAACGGACAAAATGTATTGTATACAAGGCTTATTCTCCAGGGACAGCCGGATGCAGGTCAGGAACCGGTGGCTACCAATAACCCGGATATACTGGGTATGCAGGTGAGCTTCAGCACCCGTGACGGCAAACCTATTGATCCGGCCACGTTACGGCAGGGCAGCGACTTTATGGCTACCGTGACTATTAATAACCCGGGGCATCGTGGTTATTATGAACAGATGGCTTTGTCGCAGATCTTCCCGTCCGGATGGGAAATCCTGAATACCCGCTTAATGGAAAACGACAGTGCCTTCCATTCATCGCCCGCTACGTATATGGATATACGTGACGACAGGGTATATACTTACTTCAATATCGAAGAAAACAAGAAACGTACTTACAACGTATTGCTGAACGCTGCATACCTTGGCCGCTATTATCTGCCGGCCACCTCCTGTGAAGCGATGTATGATAACACCATACATGCTTTCACGCCGGGTAAATGGGTAGAAGTAGTGAAGTAAAAAAAGAACTATAAAAAGAAAAGGCGTTCCGGAATATCGGAACGCCTTTTCTTTTTATAGTAATAATTATGGCTGCAGCCTGGCGAAATATGCCACTGTACGCACCAGCTGGGATACGTAACTCATTTCGTTATCATACCAGCTCACCACTCTTACGATCTGTTGTTCACCTGCCGACAATACTTTTGTTTGCGTAGCATCAAACAGGGAACCATAGTGCATACCAATTACATCGCTGCTCACGATTTCATCGGTAGTATAACCGAAGCTTTCATTGGTAGCCGCTTTCATGGCAGCATTCACTTCTTCCGCAGTTACTTTTTTGTGGAGGGTAACGGTTAGCTCCGTTAGGGAACCGGCAATCACAGGCACCCTTTGCGAGGTGCCGTCCAGTTTACCTTTCAGGGTGGGTAGTACCAGACCGATAGCTTTTGCAGCGCCGGTGCTGGTGGGAATAATACTTTGTGCTGCTGCACGGGCACGCCTCAGATCTCCTTTGGCATGCGGCGCGTCCTGGATATTCTGATCATTCGTATAGGCGTGAATGGTAGTCATGAGACCATTCACAATGCCAAACGTATCGTCCAGTACCTGCGCCATGGGTGCGAGGCAGTTGGTGGTGCAGGACGCGCAGCTGATAATACTTTCCGTGCCATCCAGTATAGCGTGGTTAACGTTATATACAATCGTTTTGAGGTCGCCGGTAGCAGGAGCGGAGATCACTATTTTTCTGGCACCTGCCTGCAGGTGGGCAGCCGCCGTATTTTTATCGGTGAAGAAACCGGTGCTTTCCAGCACTACATCAACTTCATGCTGTGCCCATGGAATTTCAGCCGGGTTTCTTTTAGCGTATATCTTTACAGCTTTACCATTTATGAAGATGGCATCTTCACTGGCTGTTACGGTGGCATCAAACCGGCCCTGAGCCGTATCGTACTTCAGGAGATGCGCCAGCACAGCAGGACTCGTGAGATCGTTGATCGCCACGATTTCAATATCCGGTTGCTGGTATATTTCACGAAAAAACAATCTTCCTATTCTTCCAAATCCGTTAATAGCAATCTTTGTGTGAGCCATACAAATTGTTTTAAGGGGATGATTATTGTAAAAAATTCTTGATGAGAATAGCCACTGCTTCATGGTATTCTTCCAGCATAAAATGACTGCCGTCAAATAAATGCACTTCCGCATTTTTTACATCTCTTTTATAAGCTTCAGCGCCGGGCCATGTGAAGATGCGGTCATTTTTGCCCCATACTACCAGCAAACGGGGCTGCTGCTTACGCAGGTATTCCTGCCACTCGGGATATTTCGGGAAGTTAGTGCCATAGTTCTGAAACAGCGCTACCTGCACCGCTTCTACACCGGGTCTGTTCATATAGGCGTAGGCGAGTTCGTAACTATCCGGACTTACTTTTCCGGGATTGGCGGTACCAAAGAGATGCTCTTCTTTAATACTTTCCAGTCGCAGTTTTTTCACGATGGCGGCCAGCAAAGCTGCTTCGTCACCCGCTTGCTGCAGGGCGCCTATTTCCTGCACATCGGGGCCAAGTCCATCCAGGTATACGTTCGCATTCTGGATAATCAGTGCTTCCACTAATTCTGGTCTTTTCGTGATAATCCGGAAAGCAACAGGGCCGCCGTAATCCTGGAGGTACCAGCTGAATTTTTTCAGACCAAGGGTATCAATAAACTGCTCCATGACCAGGGCGAGGTTGTCGAAAGTATATTCAAATGCGCTGAGCGAAGGGATGCTGCTTTGTCCGAAGCCGGGATAGTCCGGTGCAATTACATGATAACGGTCTGCCAGGTCATGGATCAGTTCGCGGTACATATGAGAGGTAGACGGGAAACCATGTAGCAGTAGTATTACCGGTGCATCGGCAGGACCGGCTTCCCGGTAAAATATATTAAGATGATCGATAGTGACTGTTTTGTAGGAAACGGGGGTGGTAGTATGTGTTGCCATGAGTGCAGTTTATTTTGTACCAAATAGTACAATAATGAAGAAAAAAAATGTCTTTGCTTTAGGAGAAAGAATACTAAGTCTAAGGAGAAAGGAGTGTCATATACTTTTGATTTGATAGCATAAAGGTATATACTTTACCAATTGGTACAAAATATATTTTTAAATTCTTTTAAATTATCGGTTAAACAGGACTGTAAGCACTAACGGTGGCTGATTTTGAAATAATACTACTCAATTTTGCCGTAACATTTCTATTTTAAAAATGGTAATGTCTGTCTCTGCCGGCTATTGCCTTGGCCTGGTCTGAAAAGTGAAACATCACAACGCGGAATCCATCTCCCGGAAACAAACAACAAACAACCGGGCAACAACAAACACCTGCAAAGAAATAATACGCAGCATTTGTTCATTCCCGTTCCCTGCAAGCGAGCGGATTAACTTGCATATGAACAGCTCAAAACAATAACTTAACCTATCTTTGACCGCATTAAATGATTCCGTAACTCCCTGATGAAGCTACATACCCTCCGGCAATGGTGTATCAGAAAAAAGTGGTGGCTCACTGCCCTCACCATCCTGCTCATTGCCTATTATTGCTGTTTACCTAAACAACTTTTCACAAGCGCCACTTCTTTTGTGCTGGAAGACAGCAACGGCGACCTGTTGAACGCCAGCATTGCACCCGACGGACAATGGCGTTTTCCTTATAATGCCCATGTACCTGAGAAATTCGAAAAGTGTATCATCGCTTATGAAGACAAACGGTTTTACTATCACTGGGGCATCGATCCGGTAGCCATTGGCAGGGCCATTAACCAGAATATAAGGGGCAAGAAAGTAGTAAGCGGCGGCAGTACGCTCACCATGCAGGTAATACGCCTCTCGCGCAACCAGCCCCGTAATATCTGGCAAAAAACGGTAGAAGGCATCCTGGCTACCCGGCTTGAATTTGCAGCCTCTAAAAAGAAGATTATTGCGCTATATGCCGCCAATGCACCTTTCGGGGGCAACGTAGTTGGCCTGGAAGCCGCTGCATGGCGCTATTACGGCCGAAAAGCAGACCTGCTCTCCTGGGGGGAAATGGCGGCTTTGGCAGTATTACCCAACAGTCCGGCCCTGGTACATCCAGGTCGTAACAGGATAACGCTGATGAATAAACGTAACCAGCTGCTCACCAAACTGTACCATCAGCATACCATCGACAGCACCACCTGCCAGCTGGCCAAAATGGAGCCGCTGCCTGATCAGCCACTGCCACTGCCTCAGGAAGCCCCGCACCTGCTCGATCTCTTCCGCCGCGATTACCAGCAACAGAAAACAGATGAACCTACCCGCATCAAAACTACGCTGGCCGCCGATCTCCAGCGGAATGCCACAGCAATCGCAGAAAGATACCACAGCGCATACAAAGCCAATGGCATCAACAACGCAGCCGTGCTGGTGCTGGATGTGGAAACCGGTAATACCCTTGCCTATGTAGGCAATATCTATCATCCCGGCGATCCCGAACTGGAAAGCCACGTGGATATTGTGCAGGCGAGAAGGAGTCCGGGCAGCACACTGAAACCCGTACTATACGCCGCCATGCTCAATGATGGCCTCATTCTTCCCAATACACTCATTCCCGATATCCCCACACAGATAGCCGGTTATTCGCCGCAAAACTTCGACCTGGGCTATGACGGCGCCGTCCCTGCGTCACGCGCACTCGCCCGCTCATTGAATATCCCCGCTGTGCGGATGCTGCAACAATACCGCTACGAACGCTTTCATTCCCTGTTGCAAAAAATGGGGATCACCACCCTCAATAAACCAGCAGACCACTACGGCCTTTCACTCATTCTCGGTGGTGGCGAAACCACCCTCTGGGAAATGTGTGGTATGTACGCCAGTATGGCCCGTACACTCATCCACATGGATCAATACAAAGGCAGATATGATATGGACGATATCCATCCGCCCAACTACCGGCTCAATATTCAACGCCCCTCCAGGTATGGATTAAGTAAGGAAGGTATTCTTGATGCAGGCTCCATCTGGTACGCATTCCAGGCCATGACGGAAGTAATGCGGCCGGGTGAGGAATTACTCTGGCAACAGTTTTCCTCTTCCCAGCGCATTGCCTGGAAAACAGGTACCAGCTTCGGTTTCCGCGATGGATGGGCCATTGGCGTTACGCCGCAATACGTAGTTGGTGTATGGGTAGGGAATGCCGACGGGGAAGGACGTCCTGGTCTGATCGGTGTATCCACAGCTGCACCTATCCTGTTTGATGTATTCCGGTTACTACACACCAATGGCTGGTTCAATACCCCGTATGCACAACTGAAAAAGATTGAAGTGTGCCGAAAAAGCGGTTTCCGCGCAGGTGAGCTATGTGATGAAATTGATTCTGTATATGTACCTGCCGCAGGCATCAGGGCCGGCGTATGTCCTTATCATCAGTTGGTACATCTCGACAGAACCGGCCAGTGGCGCGTAACGGAGAGCTGCGAATCGCCTTCCATGATGCAGCATAAATCCTGGTTTGTTTTACCACCATCGCAGGAATATTACTACCGTAGTAAAAACTATTACCAGCAACTGCCACCTTATAAACCGGATTGTCTCGCTTCATTGGGACAAGACAAAGCGCCCATGGAACTGATCTACCCAAGACCAGGCGCACGTATATTCGTTCCCGTTGAAATTGATGGTAAAGCAGGTCAGACGATCTTTACTGCTACGCACCGCAACAATGCCACTAAAATATTCTGGCACCTCGATAACAACTTTATCGGTACCACCGCAGAGTTTCATCAGATGGCCCTGCATCCGCCTCCAGGCAAACATACCATCACACTGGTAGATGAAAACGGGGAAAGAATTGAACAAACATTCGAGATCTTAACAAAAGAGAGAGAATAAAAAAAAAGGGGAGATGTGTACATCTCCCCTTTTTCTAATAATTATATTTTTCCTTCCACAAGCTCTTCAGGTGGTTTCGCAGTTCATTTTCCCTTGGGTTATTACCCGGGTCATAAAACTTCGTTCCTTTGATAGCATCCGGCAGAAATTCCTGCACCACAAAATTGTTTTCGTAATTGTGCGCATATGCGTAGCCCTTACCATAATCCATGTCCTTCATCAATTTCGTAGGGGCGTTCCTGATATGCATAGGTACCGGCAGATCACCGGTTTTAGCAACTACCGATTGTGCTGCACTGATAGCCGTTACCGCCGCATTGCTTTTCGCAGAAGCAGCCAGGTACGTGACGCACTGCGACAGGATAATCCTTGATTCGGGGTAACCGATCATATTCACGGCCTGGAAACAACTGGTGGCCAGCAGCTGTGCATTCGGATTGGCATTACCAATATCTTCCGACGCCAGGATAACCAGCCTCCGCGCAATAAATTTCACATCTTCTCCACCATCGATCATTCTCGCCAGATAGTATAACGCCGCATTGGGATCACTGCCCCGGATAGATTTTATAAACGCAGAAATAATATCATAATGCTGTTCTCCGCTCTTATCGTAAATGGCTACACGCTGTTGCGCGATGTGCATTACTTTCTGATCTGTAATTACAATCGGATCTTCCTGTAAGGTAGTCACCACCAGTTCAAAAAGGTTCAACAGCTTACGTGCATCTCCACCGGAAATATTAAACAGCGCGCTGGTTTCCTTTAATTCAATATGCTTGCTGCGTAACCACTCATCGCGTTCCATGGCCTGCTGCAATAACTGCATCAGTTGGTCTTTCCCGAGTGGTTTCAATACATACACCTGGCTGCGGGATAGTACCGCCGCATTTACCTCGAAAGAGGGATTCTCTGTGGTAGCGCCAATCAGGGTGATGATACCCTTTTCTACTGCCCCCAGCAGCGCATCCTGCTGCGACTTGTTAAAACGATGGATTTCATCAATAAACAATACCGCGTGTTGCTGCCGCCTGGCCATTTCTATCACTTCCCGCACTTCCTTTACACCCGCTGAAATAGCGCTGAGCGTGTAAAAAGGTACCTGTAATGTATGTGCAATAATGTTGGCAATCGTAGTTTTACCAACACCGGGAGGCCCCCACAGGATCATAGAAGGGATCATTCCCTGCTCAATCGCTTTCCTTAAAATACTGTCCTTGCCGGTAAGATGTTCCTGCCCCACCAGTTCATCCAACGTTACCGGTCTTAGCCGCTCCGCTAATGGTTGCATACTACACTCCTTGTTTTGTTTTATGGTTTATTGCCCGGGTTAACGAGCGGGATACCCTGATCTTTTCCGGGATGATTGATCCGGTCCATTTTCAATGCCATGACTCCTTTGATGGATCTGGCCCGGGTAACAGCCAATGCGGCTTTATCTCCCGTAAAATTCTCCGCTACAGTAGCTTCAAACAATTGCAGCCAGCGGTCGAAATGCTGCGGCTGCAATGGTATCAGCTGATTCAACTTAAAATGTGGCGCCATCGCGTTGCCTTTGTAATTTTCCCCGTCCAGCAGCAGTCCTTCCCAGAAATCATACATCGTGGGCAGGTGTTTTGCCCAATCCACTTTCGCGATATCGTTAAAGATATAACCAATCAGGTCATCTGCTTTTACTTTATCATAAAAGCTATCTACCAATAAAGCAATATCCGTCCGGTTGGCTATTTCGCGCTTTTCCATAATTCTTATATTTATTCCTCTTCCTCATCGTTATGAGGAGACGCCTGTTGCTGACGCCACTGACGCAGGAAGCGGAAAGACAAAACCACGTTAGTGATCAGTACAATTCCCGGCAGTAGACAAAATGCGCCTATAAACCGGAGACTCGCAGCGGTGATGGCCTTTTGCTCTTCAGGATTCACCATCATTTCCCTCACTTCCTTCACAATATTTTCCGGTAAGCTGATCAATACTAATCCCAGTAAAACCATGATGGCAGAAAACAGCAGTGCAATGACGCCCATGATCTGAATACCACCAGGCGTATTTTCCTTCAGCGGTACTTCCGGCAAGATGATGCTCCGTTGAAGATATAAAGATAAAACGCTATGAATAAAACAGGCGCCCCACAATATCAGGCTTGTTAAAAAGGCGATATTCATCCCCTGGAACAGTATCACGGAAAGACCCATGAAAGCAAAAAAACCGGATATCATCAATGCTATAGCCGTCGTAACCCTGTACAATTTAAACCTGAAATCCATTAAAATCTTATTTTACGTAATACAAACCTACCTAATTATTCAGAGATTATCCGATTTGATCCGTGGCAGGCAACGGCGGAGATTGCCGTTTATAAAAACCCGTCATGCTAGCTCCGTGGTTTTCCATAACTTTAAATACTAAACCTGTTTAATATATGAATAAAACCAATGCGGTAAAACTACCGTTGCTGGCTGCCATGGTTACATTTGCAGCCTGCAATTCCAACAGTTCCTCGCAACAGGCAGCAGGAACAGGAGCAGACACCACCAAAGTGCCCGCCTTTAACCTGGCTGACATTGACTCATCCTACAAAGCCTGCGACGATTTCGACAATTATGTGAATGGTAACTGGAAAAAGAACAACCCAATTCCATCTACCGAAAGCCGCTGGGGAGCATTCAACATCCTCGATAAGGAAAACAAGGAAGTTCGCCTCAAAGGCATCATTGCAGAAATCACCGCCAAAAAAGACCTCAAAAAAGGAACAGAAGAACAGCAGATCGCTGATTACTACTCTTCCTTCCTGGATACCGCCACCATCGAACAACGCGGTATCACCCCACTGCAACCTTACCTCGATAAGATCGCTGCGGTAAAAACACTGGCCGATTGGGCTGCCGTTACCGGTGAACTCCAGAAAATCGGCGTTTCCTCCTTTACCGGCTTCGGCGCCGATGCCGACGCCCGCAACAGTAAAATGAACGTACTGTACCAGGGTCAGTCTGGTTTGAGCCTCGGCGAAAAAAGCTACTACGAAAGACAGGATTCCGCTACCAAAAATGTACGCAGCGAATTCGTAAGCCACGTAGATAAAATGTTTAAACTGGCAGGCTTCCCTGATGCCAACGCCGGTAAAACAGTTCTCGATTTTGAAACCCAACTCGCCAAAATACAACTGAGCAACGTTGAACTGCGCGACCCGGTTAAAACCTATAACAGATCCGCTTTCAGCGAACTGAAAACACTGGCGCCGGATTTTGACTGGGATAACTTCGCCGGTAAACAGGATATCAAAACAGATACCCTCGTACTCCAGAACAAACCTTATATCACTAAAGCCAATGCTTTGGTGAAATCCACTTCACTGGAAATACTGAAAACTTATTCCAAATGGCAACTGCTCACCCAGTTCGCCAGCTACTTACCAGGCACCTTCGATAACGAGAACTTCCATTTCTTCGGTACCGTAATGACTGGTAAAAAAGCCCAGAAAACCCGTCCGGAAAGAGCTATCCGTTCTACTGATTCTAAAATGGGTATGCCTTTGGGTAAACTGTTTGCCAAGAAATATTTCCCTGAAAGCAGCAAACAGAAAGTATCTGAAATGATCGAAAACGTTCGCAAAGTATACGGCGAAAGAATCGATAAGCTGACCTGGATGGGCGATTCCACCAAACAGATGGCACACAAAAAACTGGCTTCCTTTACCTATAAAATCGGGTATCCCGACAAATGGAAAGATTACTCTTCCATCAACATAGAAAAAGGTAAACTGGTAGAAAACGTAATAGCAGCCAGCCTTTACGAGCACAAAGAAAATATCGATAAAATCGGTAAACCGGTAGATAAAAGCGAATGGGGTATGACTCCTCAGACCGTAAATGCTTACTACAACCCGTTAAACAACGAAGTAGTATTCCCTGCCGGTATCCTGCAACCTCCTTTCTACAATCCTAACGCAGATGACGCGATCAACTATGGCGGTATCATCGCCGTGATCGGTCACGAATTTACCCATGGCTTCGATGACCAGGGTTCCCAGTTCGATGCAGAAGGTAACCTGAAAAACTGGTGGACAGAAGCAGACCGCAAAAACTTTGATAAACTCACCAAACGTTATATCGATTACTTCAGCACCCTGGAAGCATTGCCAGGTTTCAAAGTAAACGGTGCATTAACCATCGGTGAAAACGTAGCAGATCTGGGTGGTTTAACACTGGCCTATCATGCCCTCGTAAAATCATTTGAAGGTAAGGGCGAACCTAAACCTATCGAAGGATTCACCTGGCAGCAACGTTTCTTCCTGGGCTGGGCACAGGTATGGCACGGTAATATCACCGACGCCGCACTGCGTAACCAGATCCAGACAGATCCTCACTCTCCGGCAAGATTCCGTATAAACGGACCATTACCTCACCTGGCTGAATTCCAGGCAGCATGGGGTTGCACACCGGGCAACAAAATGGTATTACCGGAAGCAGAAAGAGTAGTTATCTGGTAAGTATATAAATACTTCAAAAAAAAACGGACCTGCAGAAGTACTGCAGGTCCGTTTTTTTTGGTGCAAAAAGAAGCCGCCTGGGTAAAAACCCGGGCGGCTTGCGCTACAGTTTATGAAATTTTAATAAATACTATTTGTTGGCAAATTTGGTCCAGCCTTTGAACCAGCTGTCGCCAGCCGCTGCTGCACCTACATAGGTAGTAGTGGTAAATGCACCACCGCCTAATTTTGCACTTGTGAAATCAGCACCAGCCAGCAATGGGGAACCCGCAGCAGGTGTTGGATCAAAAGTAGTATAACCGGTATTGGTCAGTTTTGCATCAGCAATAGCCACCAGCGTGCTATTCGCAAAACCTGCAGTGCTGAACCAGTTAGGCGCATTAAATGCTGCTGTACCCGGAGCAACTACCAGCGGAGAACCCGCAATTGTGTTATTCTTATATTCCAGTGCATTGGAAGTAGCACTTGCTTCTGTCAGCGCACCATCCAGGAATAAACCTACAGGCCAGCCTACAAATACGGAATTGAAGATGGAAATTTTACTGTTTCTTCTGATATGCGCACCTCTCTTGTAAGGAGCAGCAGTAGCTTCAGGCGTAGCATTGGCATAAGGCCCTACCATCGTCATGTTGCTGAAGATAGCAGATGTCTGCGGCGTTTTGGTAGTACCATCTGCGTCGTTGTCAGACTCAAAACCATTGGAAGCACCGCTCGGACCGAAATCGGCAATCGCTGCATCACGAACAGAAATACCAAACTGGATCTTTCCGGAGAAACCGTTGTCTGTATCGAAATCATCATCTGTACCACGGTAAGCGATCAGGTGCTTACAGTTTACAGTACCGCCAAACCACTCAAAGGAATCATCACCTGAGTAGCTTACCTGGATATAATCAATCGTAGTACCGCTACCAACGCTACCAAAAGTAAGACCGTTGATTTCATCATTTACCGCGAATGCAATACCAGGATACTCAATACGTACATATTTCATTACACCTGAGTTATCATCTGCTTTGGTACCACCGTGTAAACCGTAACCAGTAGCGGTTTCGTTCACACCACCTTCAATCGCCTGTAAACCGGCCACACCATCTTTTGCACCATTATTTTGCGCATTACCCAACAGGATGATACCACCCCAGTCGCCGCTGTTTGGCGTTGCCTGGCTGGAAGTAAATACAATCGGTGCTGCTGCAGTACCCTGTGCATCAATCTTACCGTTACGGGTAATGATCAGCGCACCTTTATCCGGAGATTTAGATCCTTTAATAGTTACACCTGGCTCAATCTTAATGGTAGCACCATTCAATACAAAAGTGAATTGAGTCAGCAGGTAAGTTTTACCTGTTTTCAAAACAGTATTCGTAGTGATCTGCTTTGGCAGTGTTTCTGGCGCTTCTTTAAATTCAGTACTATTGGAAGTTCTCTCAATAGTAGCCTTGGTCATGTCAACCTGCTGCGTCGGTGGCGGTGTATCGTTTTTATCGTCTTTGCCACAGGATGTAATGATCACAGCTAAGAACATTACAGGAAACAGAATTCTTTTCATGTCAGATGGATTGAAAATTAATTGCAGTTTTGAAAAATTTATGTCTTGTATCAGAATTTATAGGAAAAGGATAGGTTTACATTGGTGCCGCCTTTGGTACTTATTCTCAGGAAATCTGAAGCCGCATCATACTTGCCGTTGTCGTTGATATCCTGGTAAAAATTGGCGGACTGGTTCAGTATATCACTTACCGTCAGTTTAATTTCTCCCTTGCGGAAAACCTTCTGGGATACCATGAAATCCAGCAGGGAGCGCGGTGCCTCATACACATCTGGTTCTGTATCGTTTCCTACGATAAAGATCCTTCTGCCGATACGGTTAAATAACACATTCGCAACAGTACCGGTGGTTTCTTTTTCAAACTGTAAGCCTACGTTGATCACATAAGGTGATTGTCCCTGCATAGGACGTGCTTTCAGCACTTTATCTTTTTCAAAAGATACTTTGTTGTAGATGTAAGCCACATTGGAAAATACCGTGAAGGAATGCCAGAACCCAGCATTATCGGGACTCAGGAAATCAAGATTTTTCCTGAACTCTACTTCTGCTCCGGCACTGTTGGCCTTTGGTGCATTGAGATAGGTTAACCCTACAGAGCCCGCACCACTGTTATAAAACCGCTCAATCGGCGCCTGGAAATTTTTATAGAACCCGGCAATAGTCAATACTTCTCCGGAGCGTGGATACAACTCATACCGCAGATCCACATTGGTTACTTTACTTCTTCTCAGATCAGAGTTACCGGATTCGGTAGCCATCAGGTCGAAGTTATAGAAGGCAAAAGGTGCCTGCTCGCGGAACTCAGGGCGGATCACCGTTTGGGATGCGCTCAGGCGAAGATTTGTTTTTGCATTCAGTAAATAGGTCAGGTTCAGGGACGGTAAGATATCCGTTGCCGTCGTTTTGTTATTCTGCGGTCCATTCTGCGTGTACTTAATGGACTGATCAAAGTTCTCCACCCTTACACCCCATACCAGGCGCCACTTTTCACGGATGGTATTATCAAATTGCAGGTAACCTGCATTCAGCAAAGCGTTGGCATTGTATGCATCCGGTGTATTGGTGATTTCATCCATGCGCAGTAAACGCTCCGTGAAATTTTCCGGTGCAAATAATTTATCGGGAGATAAACGTACCAGGTCATGTGCATAAGGATCACTCGGATCAAAGAGGGTATAACCCAGTGCCCGTGGCGTAAAGCCGCGTTCTTTACTTTGAATCAGGTAACCCAGCTTGATCTGCTGTTGCTGTCCGCCTATTTTTACAAAACGGCTCAGATCCACGTTGCCACCGTAAATATTGTCATTCAGTTTGGAGTAAAAACGACCGGAGCCAGTCAGCGTAGCCGAACCACCGGAAGAAATATTTGCATAGTAATCGTTCTTACCGGCAATGCTGTTGTAACCTAACCTGCGCAAATCCGGGATATCCTGTTTCATATTGGTATAGCTACCATTCCAGCGGATCTTCACTTTTGTTTTTTCCCAGAGATGTTCACCGGATAACTGTGAGGTGTAAATACGGTTGCTGTTAAAACCCAGCTCATACGCACGTACATCCGTTTCAGAAGGAATATCATTCCCGTTTCTCACAGTAGTAGCAACAGTAGAGTTAATGCTATATAAATTCTTGAAGCTGATTTTGTTCTTGCCAAACTGGTAAGATAAATTCGCCAGTCCGCCCCACAATACGTTCTGTGTGGATTTCTTATCGTAGTAATTATAGATCCTGGAACCGTCGTTATCAAAATCGGTACGATAGGTATCGAAATTACGATTGTTGCGGTTGTAGCTTAAAGAGAATACAGCGCCAAAGCGATTGCCTTCTTTCCCTTTATTGATACCGCCTGCCAGTTGAAAATTAGAATTGAGCGGGGTAGATTTCGTATGCACGTCCCAGATATTGGGGAATGACTTGGATACCGCAATTTTATCTTCTGTAGACAGCAGATCATAACCTGTTTTGGAAGAAGGATAAGCGGCAGGCATCTTCCGGGTACCATCGTCTACACCCAGCCAGTCGTTGTTGCCGCCTTTATAGGTGTAAAAATCTTTGCCGGCAGACATAGTATTGAAACCGCTTCCGGCCAATACTGTCAGGAAGTTTTCTGATGGAATATCTTTTGTATTCACCTGTACCAGGCCACCTGCAAATTCTGCGGGTAATTCGGGTACAGCGGCTTTATTGATGATAATATTTTCAACAATATTGGAAGGAAAGAGGTCGAAAGAAAATGTTTTGCGGTCTGGTTCTGTACTCGATAACAAAGCGCCGTTTACAGTGGCCTGGTTATAACGATCTGCCAATCCGCGTACGATGAGGTATTTACCTTCCTGTAAAGACGCGCCGGATACTCTTTTCAGTACTTCACCGGTATTTCTGTCGGGCGATTTGCGGATCGCTTCTGCAGAAACCACCTGTGCTACGGTGTTGGTATTCTTTTGCAGGGTAAGCAGTGAGTTGATGGTTTCCTGTTTGGCAGTACCGGTGATCACTACTTCTTTCAGACTTTTGGAACTGCGTTCTTCCATCACAATATCCAGGTAAGTAGGCTTACCGGCAATAACGATGATTTCAGATACTGATTTTGTCTGATAGCCCATGAATTTAAATTCAAGGGTGTAGGTGCCAGGCTGAACGGAAAGCTGGTACCTGCCATCAACGTCAGTTACAGCTCCTTGCGAGGTGCCGGTTACCACTACCGTTAAACCAATAATAGCGTCGCCTGTTTTTTTGTCGGTCACCTTGCCGGTGATTTTGGCAGGATCTCCTGCATAGGAGGCAAAGGAATAGCATACCAGGATTGCCCAGATAAGTACAGAAAAGGTTCGTTTCACAATATTTTTTTAATCGGATTTTAAGCGGGTTTTAATCCCGTTTTAATATCGATGGCAAAAGTATTGGCGCGACGTTACCGCATCGTTAAGGGAGCATTACCAGAATGTTAATTGATGGAGATAGGTTTCGTGATAGGATATCAGATAGGGAAGGGGGGAGATTACCACATGTTCTGTTGCGGGGACTGGCGGTTATTGTTCATCAGCATATCCAGGGAGATGTCGAGCTGGTAGTTACGTTCAGGTTTTCTATCAGCTGCAGGGCACGCAATCTGGAACAGGTGCTGGCTTTTGTTCATAAAGGGCTTGTTGTCCTTATTGCACAATTCCAGGGAAAAGTTAAAACGCTCTTCCACCTCTTCTTCAAACTCCCTTAAGCTGAGGGTTTCATCGATGGGAAATTCTATCAGCATTTCCTCTTCAAAACCCGCATCTTTCAATGTATCAAAAGTATTGGCGAGAGAACTCCGCACATATACGGCTACATTACAAAAGAGCAAACGCTGGATCTGCATTTGCAATAGGGAGATAGTCATTAAAGGATGCAACTTCAATACTTTCATCTAACTGTTTTTCTGCTTATCTAAATGTGTCAATATCGTCACACTTAATTATTTCTCTGGCAAACTTAGGAGTCTACTTTTAATTTAATATTAAGCGCTTGTTATGATTTTGTGAAAATAATATTGAAATATAAATATATAACATATTTATAAATATAATAAAAATAGGAGATAATAACGGCAGATGAAGTCAGGAACCAGGGAAAGTAATAATGCGGGTAGCATCCCAATCAGCAAGGGAATCATCGTCATCTTCTGCTACCACAGGGCTTTTCCGGGTAACAGGATGCTGATACAGCGACCATTGCTGGTGAATATATTCGAGAGAAGTAAGACTTTCTACCCAGTCACCGGAATTCAGATAGGTGATCGTTTTGTCCCCTACCTTCATTTCCTTGATCAGTGGCTGGTGAATATGTCCGCAGCAAACCACATCAAAATCCTTATCCGCCGCAATTTCTGCTACGGTCTGTTCAAAATCTGAAATAAACTTAACGGCCGACTTCACGCCCTGCTTCACTTTTTTGGAGAAGGACATCTTTTCCCGGCCCATACTTTCCAGCACATTATTTACCAGCCGGTTCAGGATAATGAGCAGGTCGTACCCCTTACCTCCCAGCTTGGCGAGCCATTTGGAGTTTTTCATGGTCACGTCATACACATCTCCATGGAAGAACCAATGTTTTTTGCCATCCACTTCCAGTACCAGTTTATTGTCGATCGTAAAGTTACCGAGTTCAAAACCTGCATATTTGCGGAGGGCTTCGTCGTGGTTACCTGTGAGATAATACACCTCCGTACCCTTGCCGATCATTTTCAGGATTTTGCGGATAACCTTGGTATGGGCTTTAGGAAAATAGCGTTTGCTGAACTGCCATATATCGATAATATCCCCATTCAGTACCAGTATCCGGGGGTCGATACTGTCAAGATACTGAATCAGCTCTTTGGCGTGGCAGCCGTAAATTCCCAGATGCACATCTGAGATTACAGCTATATCTAATGGGCGTTTATCTGACATTATAGGTGCGTATGTACAGGTTGTAGGCAGCCTGTTTATGAGTATAATTTCTTATGCAAAGGAAAAATCGCTATATTACTTTTATATTAATCCAGTGTTAAGGAATTATTAATTCCCGTTTTTTACTGGCCGGGATAGATTCTGAAAGCTATTTTTGCGGCAAATTTTATAAACTCAAACGTATGGGAGGCTTCAATTCTTTTGTTAAACTATTCATGCCGAAAGACCGGGTATTTTATTCTTTGTTTGAAGATGTGGCTTCCAATCTCGTAGAAATGGCAACCGTGCTCAATGAGCTGGTAGCTACTACAGATCTGGCTGTGAGAAAAGATAAAGTGCACCTGATAGAACGCCTGGAACACAAAAACGACGATTATACACACCGCATATTCGTAGAGCTCGGACAGAACTTCATCACCCCGTTTGACCGTGAAGACATTCACTACCTGGCGGCTACACTGGACGATGTGGCAGATTACATCCACGGTTCTGCCAAGAGAATGGACCTCTATAAAGTACACTATATCAACGACAGTATCCGTAAACTGGCTGAACTGATTCACCTGGGCGTACTGGAGCTGGCCAAAGCGATCCCTGAACTGCGCAATATGCAGAATATGCGCGTTATTACAGATGCCTGCGTAAAAATCAACAGCCTGGAAAACCACGCTGATGACATTTATGACATGGCTATCGCCGACCTGTTTGACACAGAACAAAATGCGGCAGAACTGATTAAAATGCGTGAAATCTACCAGGCCCTGGAAATCGCTACAGATAAATGCGAAGACTGCGCCAATGTAATTGAAACCATTATTATCAAGTACTCCTGATAAAGGGAAATACAGTTCTGAACGCTTAATTCTCCTGATGTCATGACTTTACTAGTAATTATCATTATACTGGCATTCATTTTCGACTATATCAATGGTTTCCATGATGCCGCCAACTCTATCGCCACAATTGTGTCGACCAAGGTATTAACGCCTTTCCAGGCGGTACTTTGGGCTGCAGTTTTCAACTTTGCGGCCTTTTTTATTGCCAAATACGTCATTGGTGAGTTTAAAGTGGCCAACTCTGTGGCCAGCTCCGTATTTGAACAGTTCATTACCTTAAAAGTAATTCTCTGTGGACTCGTAGCTGCCATCACCTGGAACCTTTTCACCTGGTGGCTGGGTATTCCCTCCAGCTCCTCACATACACTGATCGGTGGTTTTATAGGTGCGGCTGTAACAGCCTCCGGTGGCAGCCTGGAAGTGATTAACTACCACAAAGTGTTGCCTACGGTGTATTTCATCGTACTGGCCCCCCTGATAGGTATGGTGGTTGCCTTCATTATTACCCTCATCATCGTCAATGTATGCCGCAAGGCAAATCCATACCGGGCTGAAAGCTGGTTTAAACGCTTACAGCTGGCCTCTTCTGCCGCTTTGAGCCTTGGCCACGGTAGTAACGATGCCCAGAAAGTAATGGGTATCATCTCTGCCGCCATGGTGTCTGCCGGTTATATCGGCAGCATCAAGCAAATGCCGGATTGGGTGCCACTGGCCTGCTTTACCTGTATCGCACTCGGTACCATGAGCGGTGGCTGGAAGATCGTAAAAACCATGGGTACACGTATCACCAAAGTAACACCACTGGAAGGGGTTGCTGCGGAAACCTCCGGCGCCATCACCCTCTTCTTTACCGAACACCTTGGTATCCCTGCCAGTACCACCCACGTTATCACGGGTGCTATTATGGGGGTAGGTGCTACTAAAAGGCTGTCGGCCGTACGTTGGGGCGTTACCGTTTCCCTCCTGTGGGCATGGGTTTTAACCATTCCTATCAGCGGATTACTGGCTGCCTTCACCTATTTTATCGTAAATCTGTTCATCTAAACAATGAATCAACGCATACCTAAAAAGCTCTCCGCCACTAACGGAGAGCTTTTTTTATAAAAAAAAGCCGCCAATTGAAAGAGAGCCGCTATTTTTGTGCGGTTTTCTTCTGATAACGAAGAGCCAAAGTTAGTGACCATCAAAAAATTGATCTTACAAATGAAAGGAATTATCCTGGCCGGCGGTTCCGGCACCCGCTTGCACCCAATAACGTATGCCATCAGCAAACAGATAATGCCGGTATATGATAAACCCATGATCTATTACCCGCTGTCTACACTGATGCTGGCTGGTATCAAGGATATTCTGATCATTTCAACCCCTCATGATCTGCCCGCTTTTCAACGACTTTTCGGCGATGGCAAACAACTGGGGCTGAACCTGAGCTATGCGGAACAGCCTAATCCGAACGGCCTCGCACAAGCCTTTGTAATAGGAGAATCATTCATCGGGAAAGATAATGTAGCGCTGGTACTGGGAGATAACATCTTCTATGGTGCTGGTCTGGGTACCCAACTGGCCCACAATGCCAACCCGGACGGAGGTATCGTATATGCCTACCAGGTATCTGATCCCGAAAGATATGGCGTGGTGGAATTTGGCGACGATATGAAAGTATTGTCTATCGAAGAAAAACCAACACATCCTAAATCGAATTTCGCTGTACCAGGCCTATATTTCTACGACAATGAAGTGGTGGAAATTGCAAAAAATCTGCAACCAAGCCCCAGAGGTGAATACGAAATCACTGATGTCAATAAAGAATATTTGCAGCGTGGAAAATTAAAAGTTTCTATATTACCCCGTGGAACAGCATGGCTCGATACCGGCACCTTCGATTCACTGATGCAGGCATCCCAGTTTGTCCAGGTGATTGAACAAAGACAGGGAATAAAAATCGCCTGTATCGAAGAAATCGCCTACCGTAAAGGATTTATTACTGCCGATCAATTGAAAGAACTGGCAAAACCTTTGCTGAAAAGCGGCTACGGAGCCTATCTGGAAACAGTGCTCAATCAAAAAAGTTTCTGAAATATAAAATAAACGTAAATCTGAAATATCATGAAGGTTCTTGTTACGGGTGGTTGTGGCTATATCGGCGCACATACTATTGTAGATCTGATCAATAATGGATTCGATGTAGTGTCTGTAGACAGTAACATCAGGAGCAGCACCCAATTATTAGATGGTATAGAAAAAATTACCGGAAAAAAGGTACGCAACTACAAAGTAGATCTTTGTAACCTGGAAGACACCAACGCCGTATTTCATGAAAACCGCGATATCATTGGCGTCATTCACTTCGCAGCCCTGAAAGCAGTAGGAGAGTCTGTGAACGAACCACTGATGTACTTCCAGAATAACCTCACCTCGCTGATCAATGTGCTCAAATGCGTAAAAGAGTATAACATACCTAATCTCGTTTTCTCTTCTTCCTGCTCCGTTTATGGCAATACCAAAGCCCTGCCGGTAGTAGAAGAAACACCACTCGGCGAAGCACAGTCTCCATATGCCCGCACCAAACAGATTGGCGAACAGATCATCGAAGATTATAGCCGGGTAAATGACACCAACTCCATTCTGTTACGTTATTTCAACCCCGTAGGTGCCCACCCTTCTGCACTGATCGGTGAACTCCCACTGGGTAAACCAGATAACCTGGTACCCGTAATCACCCAGACTGCCATCGGAAAAATTCCTAAAATGACCGTATTTGGCGTTGATTACGATACCCGCGACGGTTCCTGCGTACGCGACTATATCCATGTAATGGATATCGCTGCCGCACACACCAAAGCCCTCCAATACCTCATTGAACACCGCAATGCCACTAATTGCGAAGTATTCAACCTCGGCACCGGCAATGGCGTAACCGTACTCGAAGCCATTAAAGCTTTCGAAAAAATCTCCGGCATCAAATTAAACTACACCACCGGCCCACGCAGGGAAGGAGATGTGATCTCGATTTATGCCAATAATAGTAAAGCAAAAGAAAAGCTGAACTGGGAACCTAAAATCGGTATCGAAGACAGTATGCGCACCGCCTGGCAATGGGAAGTGAGCCTCCGTAATAAAGTACTGAGTAACTAGGATCCTCACTTTTTAATGTTTACTTTTACGCTTCAATTTTAAAAAGACCACAATGGTAAAAGATATTCAACCACTAAATGAAAAAGAAACCCGTGGCGGGTTTGGTGAGGGCATACTGGAAGTGGGTCGTAAAAACCCCAATGTAGTAGCACTGACAGCAGATTTGCTCGGTTCAATGAAACTGAACGCCTTTATTAAAGAATTTCCTGATCGCTTTGTACAGGTAGGTATCGCGGAAGCCAATATGATTGGTATCGCTGCCGGCTTAACCATTGGCGGCAAAATACCTTATACCACCACTTTTGCTAACTTTTCTACAGGCAGGGTATATGACCAGATCCGTCAGTCTGTTGCCTACTCCAATAAGAATGTAAAAATATGTGCTTCCCACGCAGGTCTTACCCTGGGTGAAGATGGCGCTACCCACCAGATCCTCGAAGATATCGGCATGATGAAAATGCTGCCTGGTATGACTGTTATCGTTCCCTGCGATTTCAATCAAACCAAAGCTGCTACTATCGCTATCGCTGATTACGAAGGACCGGTATATCTCCGTTTCGGCCGTCCGAAATGGCCTAACTTCACCGCTGAAGATCAGAAATTTGAAGTAGGTAAAGCACAGATCCTCCACGAAGGAACCGATATTACCCTCTTCGCCTGCGGCCACCTCGTATGGATCGCCATCGAAGCCGGTAAAGTACTGGAAGAAAAAGGCTACAGCGTGGAAATTATCAATATCCACACTATCAAGCCACTGGACGAAGCTGCTGTAATCGCTTCCCTGAAAAAAACCGGTTGTGCTGTTACTGCCGAAGAACACAACGTACTCGGTGGTCTGGGCGACAGCATCGCACAGGTAGCATCCCGTCATATCCCCGTGCCTATTGAATATGTAGGTACCAACGATACTTTCGGCGAAAGCGGTAAACCACTGGACCTGCTGAAGAAATATGGTCTCGATGCAGATCATATCGTAGCAGCAGCAGAAAAAGCCATGCAACGTAAAAAACAAGCATAAGGAAGTTTGATAATTTTCCTTCATTTTGCTGTTAAATATTTCGGGGAGATAAAAGCGGATGTCCGTTTTTATCTCCCCGAATCTTTTTAAAAATCCCCAATAATCAAATCAGGTAAGCACCCATAGTCCTGGGAAAGACAATCGCCAAAGGCGATCACCTCCGCTAATATCCTCCCGGCATTAAACTTTAACGCAATCTCTTCGTCTCATGATCGGGTTTTTATTTATATTCAATAAACTAAAACCTGTTAAGAACCATTTAACCTATGGCCGTTTCACAGGACGATAAATCACTCTTGGCATTATACCGTGTACCTGGTACGAAGGAAAAAGGGTTTACCCTGATTATCCAGAAGTATCAGGAAAGGCTTTACTGGCATATCCGCAGGATGGTAATGGATCACGATGATGCCAATGATGTGCTGCAAAATGTATTCATAAAAGTGTGGAAAAACCTGGAGAACTTCCGGGAAGATGCACAACTATATACCTGGCTCTATAAAATAGCCACCAACGAAAGTCTGACTTTCCTGGAACAGCAGAAACGCAAAACATCCGTTTCCCTGTCTGAAGTCGAAAACGGCTTGAGCAACAAACTCAGGGCTGACCCTCAGTTTGATCCCAATAAACTGGAATGGAAACTACAACGCGCCATCCTCAGTTTACCCGATAAACAACGGATCGTTTTCAACCTGCGCTACTACGATGAAATGCCTTATGAAGAAATGAGCAAGGTCCTGGATACCTCAGAAGGAGCGCTCAAAGCCTCCTACCATCACGCAGTAAAGAAAATTGAAGAGTATATCCGGAATGGCTGAGCATAAATTTTACAAATATTTATTTTAAGTAATTTTTAAAGAATTTTACCAAAAGATTAAAATCACATTAAACTATTAATACCCTTACCTGTCTAAAAAACAGCAAGCAAGTATGAACAGGCAGACCGACATAGCGAATGAATTAATGCAGATAGCGCCAGGCATCAACTGGCCGGCAGATGTACCTCTAACGGTACCAGCCGGCTATTTTGAACAGCTGCCCGCCGCCATCCTGCTGCAGATTCAGCTGGAACAACTGCGTACTGCTCCGGAACAAACCCAATCTGTTCCCCCCGGCTATTTTGAGGAACTTCCCCTGGCCATCCTGCAAAGGATCCATGCGGAAAATGCCTCCCAACAAAATGTACAATCAGAACTGGCGTCTATTTCCCCGTTCCTGGCTGCTATACCCAAAGAAGTCCCCTTTACCGTACCCAACGACTACTTTGAACGCCTCCAGGTAAACGTCACCCAACCAGTCAACCCATTGAAAGTAGTGCACCGCAAACGGGCCGCAGCATGGATCAAATGGACCGTGGCCGCCTGCCTCACTGCTTTTGTCGGTAGCACCGCTATCCTGTTCATCGCCAATAATAATATCCACAGTAATATAGAAAAACAACTGGAAGACCTTAACGACCAGGATATTGTGAATTACCTGCAAACCCACACGGATTCCTTTGATAATGAAGCTTTCTTTGCCACCTCTATGGAAACAACCCCGGTGCAAAAACAACTGAACGAAGCCGTTCCGCTGGATGCCATCGAAAAATACCTGCAACAGACCGATTTGTCAAAGGAAGTGATACCTGAAAAGAAATGATGAAACGTTTTAGCTTTATATGGATTGCAATGTTTGTCCTGCTTACCCATTCCGGTGTGAGTAGCGCACAGCAGCCTCCTGCCGAAAACCCGGTCGATAAAATAAAAGCCATCCAGATCCAGTACCTCGCCCAGAAACTTAACCTTACCGCAGATGAAGCTCAAAAATTCTGGCCCGTATATAATAACTACACCCAGGAAGTAGAACAACTGATCGCAGAACGCCATCAGAAAAAAGATCCGGAAAAATTAGCCAACGACAACGCCGACGATGCCGCCCGGAAAAACATGGATAAGGAACTGAAATACGAAAAGCGAATGCTTGATATCAAATCCCGCTACAGTACCGAATTTCAGCGCGTTCTCCCCGGCAGAAAAGCCGGTATGGTATTCAAAAGCGAAAGAGAATTCCGGACCATGATGATCAATCACCTCAATACCAGGAGAATGGACAGAATGGGACAAGGCGGCCCAAGACGAAGACAATAAAATAATAGAACGGGAGCATCATGCCCCCGCAATAACCTGTTGTCACTTGTAATGCGCACGTACCTCAGTAACCAGCCCTTTCTCATTGATCACCATCATCTCCGCACTCAGCTTATTATTGATACTCTTGTAGTACAACACCAAAGAATTGATCCCCTCCAGGATGTGATACAACTCAAAATGGAGATCGGGATAGGCCGCAAGCCCCTTCAGAAAATAAGCCTTTAACGCTTCCTTCCCCCGGATACAACCCTCCGGATCGTTCGTCAACTGCCGGATCACGGGAGAATAAAAAAGAATATTATCATCGTAGTGCAACATGATGTCGTCTATGTTGTGGGAATTCCAGGCCTGCAGCCAGGCTTCACCAATTTGCGAGAGATGGTCCATTGCTGTTTTTTTTACAATGTAAGCGTTCTGTTCCCACCATTATTTGCTAAAAAGATCAGTTTACATCCTGCGCCATTGTAAAGGAGTTACTTTGAAACAACGGCGAAACTGCCTGTAAAAATGGGTCACGTCTTCAAAACCGATACTGTAAGCTATTTCAGAGATAGGCGCGGTTGTGGTACGCAACAGGAAACCCGCTGTCTGCAACCTTTTTTCCTGGAGCCAATGCATAGGCGAACTATGATAAACATCCCGGAAACGACGTTTCAGCGTAGCGGTGCTCATATGCCCCATCGCCGCCATTTCCTCCATGAGCCGCAGACCGGAAATTTCCGTGCTCAATTGCTTCATTACTGCGGACAACGGATCAGCAGCCGCTTTGGCCAGCATGGCACTCACGGCTTCCTCCGTGGAGATTAACTGTAATGCAGCAGTGATAATATCGTAATAATCAGGAGAGGAAAGTGTTTCGTCCAAAAAGCGACGCTGGAGTTGCGCTGTAAAGTATTGCCAGCGCTTGTCCGGTGTTAATGTGGTCAACACCCGGCTGGTTGCGGAAACAGGCCGCCCTGGCTGCTTAAGGGCTGTCAGGAGCAACTCATCCGGGATCACCAGGTTGATACTGCCGTATAATTCCTTTGGCTGTAATATTTCCGAGCAAAGCAGGCTTCCCGGCGGAATCACCATCACATCGCCGGCACACAGGCAATGCACCTGCCTGCCGTCATACATTCTTTTCTCCCCCTGGATCACCAGGTTCAAAATCGTTTGAGGGATATACAGCTCATGCGCCGCCTGGTTACGGTAAAGACTATACGATGCCCAGCGCGCTCCCTGTTGCTCCCAGGTTTTAAGGGTATGTTGCCCCGAAAGAGATAAGCTGTTAAACGGCGTATACATGAGCGCTGGTATTATGGCTCGAACTTCGCAAATGGTTCTTTGGTATCATGATAGAAGAGGAATGTCCAGCCTTCTTTTTTGCCACGCTCCAGGAATTCCTGACGCAGCTCCATGCTCCGTTTGCCATCATAGTCATACTTGGCGGCAAACCGGCTCTTCATCTGGGATATCTGCGGTGCCACATCTCCCCCGAAAAACACTTTATCTGCTCCGTCATCTACCAGGAAAACCTGGTGATACGGACAATGGCCGCCAGTTACCTCATAGTGAATATAGTCGTCGATAGTGCCATTACCGGTAGTAAACACCACATTATCCCGCTGTTGTAATAACATAATATCTTCCGAGAGATAGGATTTACCGGAATGTTCTATCGCATAGAGCATTTCCTCGTTGTTCACATAATAGGTAGCGCCTGGGAAATTCAGCGTGCGTACCCCTGTGATCGGATCTTCCGAAGACACACCACCAGAGTGGTCTTTATGCAAATGACTCATCAGTACTTTAGTGATCTCCATCGGGTTGATACCATTGTCGATCAGGTGCTGATGAATCTGTAATACCCCATCCGGGTTTCTGAAACCCAGACCGGTATCAAATAAAATATAGTCCCGGTCTGTAATTACCAGGAACGGCTGTATCTCAACCAGCAGCGAACCATGCGGGCGGTCCTGCATCTGATCCGTGCCCAGCTTAAATGGATAAAATTTCTTGGTCCCGTCTACGGTAAATGACCCTTCTGATAATGGAATAATAGGTGCCATTATGCAAAGATACTTGCTTTTGAGGATTAGCTTTTAGCAAAAAATGCAGCAGGAATTACCCGCTGCATTTTTATAAAAAGTTATATTCATACGCTGAAAGCTATCTCAACACCATCTGCCGGTCGGCATCCAGTCGTAGCAGAATAAATATCAGCATGGTAAACGTCATCAGGGAAGATCCGCCGTAACTCACCAGTGGCAAAGGAATCCCGATTACCGGGGCCAACCCGATGGTCATGGAGATATTAATTGCCAGGTGGAAAAAGATGATACTCGCGACCCCATAGGCATAGACTCGCGTAAAGGTCGATCGCTGTCGCTCGGCCACAAAAATAATCCGGAAGAGCAGGGCCACATATATGCCAAGGAAGATCACACTGCCGAAGAAGCCAAAGTCTTCGCCCACGGTACAAAAGATAAAGTCCGTACTCTGTTCCGGTACAAAATCATAACGGGTCTGGGTGCCTTTCAGGTAACCTTTTCCCCAGAAGCCACCAGAGCCGATGGCAATCATACTCTGTCGGGTATTGTATGTGGCTTTGGGATCGTTTTCCTTACCCAGCATTACTTCAATACGACGCACCTGGTAGTCTTTCAACACCTTTGTAAATACAAACGGTACCACGAACATCACAAACAGACCGCAGAAGGCATACACCCCCAGTATCAGTGCGAGTTTCGATCGCTTTCGTTTGATTTCGCGCCGCATAAAGTAAATTACCAGCGCGGTGATGACCGTAAATATCGTAAAGAGTATCGTTCGATCCACCAACAGGGCCGACAATACCAGCACAATACCGGAGAACGCAATCACCAGCAGTACGCCGGGTAAGCCCTCGCGGTACATGACCAGGAAGAAGGAAAAATATACCAGTGCCAATCCTGTTTCATCCTGCAAAATGATGATACCCGCAGGTATCAGCGCCAATGCAGCTGCAATCAGTCTCGATCGTAGTTTTGTAAAATCTGTTTCCTGCGACGACAGGTATTTGGCCAGCGCCAGGTTAGTGCATAGTTTCGTTAATTCTGCCGGCTGAAACTGGAAACCGCCGACAACCAGCCACGAGTGCGACCCTTTTACATCTTTACCAATACCCAGTACCAATAATAACAGCAGCAACCCTCCGGCATACATCAGGTTAGCCGTAGCCGTGAAGAACTTACTATCCGTGAGCCATATGACCGATGCCAGCACAATGGATACCCCAAACCAGATTAACTGTCTTGAATAGTTTTTACTCGGGTGTAAAATATCCTGCCACACGTTGTCATCACCCCGGTATTCCGCAGCAAAAATAGACATGATACCTATGATCACCAACGCCATATACAGGCCAACTATTGGCCAGTCAATCCCTTGTGTCAGTTTGGCTTGTGAACGGTTCATTATTGATTAATCGGTTTATTCGATGATTGGTTAAGGCTTTTTCTTTTTGATCACCGCATTGTTATTCAATGAATCCAGATGCGATTTGGCCAACATAGCTGCGTCTATTGTAACTGTTTCCATCACTGTTTTCAACAGTGGCTGACGCTTCGTGGAAATACTGTCTTTCAGGTATTTCTCCATCATCAAACTGGCAATAGGTGCTGCATACTTTGCACCGAAACCGGAGTTTTCCACAATCACGGCAATGGCGATACGTGCTTTTTCTGCAGGCGCAAAGGCCACAAACACCGCGTGGTTCTTCAGTTTGGTTCTTACGCCATTTACAATACCATAGTTTTCTGCAGTACCGGTTTTACCACCAATGGTAATCCCTTCAATCTGGGCCACGCGGCCGGTACCACTTTCCACCACATCTGTCATACCGTGAATTACCGCGCTGTAGGCTGTATCAGAGATATGTGCCACATCGTGTCTCACTTTGTATTTATCCAGCAGGTGGGTATTATCATTATCGATGCTTGCTACGAAGTGAGGGATGTAGTAAGAACCACGGTTAGCCACAATACACATGGCATTCGCCATTTGCAGCGGAGTTAACAGCAACTCTCCCTGTCCGATCCCCAGAAACACCGATGTACAGGAATTCCAGCTACCCTTGTAACGGGCATCATAATATTTTTTATCCGGCACCAGCCCACGGCCTTCGCTCGGAATATCGATCCCTACTTTATGGCCGAAACCAAAGTTGTTCATATAATCGGCCCACTTCTGCATACCGCCTACCCGTATACCGCCAAATTTACCCGCATCCACACTCAGGCGGTATACGTGCGAGAAATAGGAGTTACAGGAATGCGATAGGGCCAGTCGCAGGTTAGCGGCGTGTCCCGCATCATGGTGCTCACACTTGATAGGGCGTGTACAACCATAATAGGCGCCACCGCAGGGGTAACCAAAGCTCGGTGTAATCACTCCTTCATCCAGCCCAACCAGTGCAATCATCGGCTTAAATGTGGAGCCCGGAGGGTACGTTGCCTGGATGGCACGATTAAACAGCGGTTTGGTGGTATCTGTATATAGCTTACTGAAGTTCGCACTGCGATAAGGACCGGTCAGCAGGTTCGGATCGAAACTGGGACCACTCACCATCGCCAGGATACCGCCCGTTTGCGGATCAATGGCCACAATACTGCCCGATTTTCCTTTCATCAGCTTTTCACCCAGTACCTGTAATTCAATGTCGAGTGATAAACGAAGATTTTTTCCGGCTACTGCGGCGCTGTCAAATTCACCGTTTTCGTAAGCGCCCTGGGGCCGGTTCAGATTATCCTTAATCAGGTATTGTATCCCTCTTTGCCCCATCAGCACCGGCTCGTAAGTCTTTTCAAGACCGGTGAACCCGAGATAATCGCCAGAGTTGTAGGAGGCGTAAGTGCCGGTATCCTTCAACATGGCCGGGGAAATTTCTGCGATATAACCGAGGATGTTTGCTGCTGCCGAGTAAGGGTAGGACCGGATCTGCCGGGGTACCAGTTCAAACCCGGGCTGAAACAGGTACATGCTCTCCTGCAACTGGCCGAATACTTCGGGCGCCAGCAGGGGAGCAAAAACAGATTGTCGTACCCGTCCATTTTTTACGATAGCGGTGATGATCCGTTTTCTAAATTCTTCTTTATCTATTTTTAAGATATTACAGAGATAGGCAGTATCAATACTTTTAACGCTGGCAGGCGTTACCACCAGGTCATACAATACATCATTACCAAGAATACTGCGGTTCTGCCGGTCGTAAATGATCCCGCGACTCGGGTAAATCACCTTACGTAACACGGCATTGGCATCCGCCAGCTTGGCGTATTTCTTTTCCACGATCTGCAGAAAGAATAACCTGGTGATGATCAGTACTACCATCCCAAGTATAATCATCTGTATTACTCTCTTCCTGGGCTGATTGAATACTGACATGCTATTAAGGACGGAATTATTTTAAGTTACAAACCTACGTAAAAAGCATAAACTATTTCTTCGAGAAGAACAGCAATTCATACAGCACAATCAGGAAAAGACTGGCCAGTGTTGAAAAGATAATCTTCATCCCCAGGTATAACGGATTGCCCATTCCAAATACTTCCAGTGTAAAGAAAAGCGCATGGTGCAGGAATACCAGGATAGCGGCATAGATGAGAAATTGGGACACACCCATACTGGTCATCGAGGGCGTTTTCTGGGTAGTTTCAAAACCTCCCTGTGGCGATAGGATATTGATAATAAACGGACGCAGATAAGCGATAAATACGCAGGCCGCAGCGTGCATACCTGGTGTATTCATAAACATATCCAGTGAAAGCCCCATCAGCAAACCCATGAGCATCAGCACCGGGCGTGGCAGATTAAAAGGCAGCGCCAGAATAAACAGCATATAAAGATAGGGGCTCACGAGCTGGTGCAGCAATATTTCATTGAGCACAAACACCTGTATCAGCAGCAGGAGCACAAAGCGGATTATATTTCTTAACAGTATACTCATTTAATCAACTTATACGTTGAATCTTCCAATCGTTGTTGTTCTTCTTTCAACAGGTTTTCTATCACGTACACATATTGCAGGTTAAAGAAATTGGTGGCCAATTTCAACCGGATAGTAAACGAGGTGCTGGCTTTATCTCCAACGGCAATGCTTTCTACATAACCAATGGGAATATTTTCAGGGAACAGGGCCGAGAAACCACTGGTAACTACGGTATCTCCCTTATGTATCTTGGCGCTTTTGGGCACATCTTTCAGCAGGGCAAAACCGGCATCTTCGCCATCCCAGTGAACAGAACCCATTTCCTTACCCTGTCCCAGGCGGGCACTGATGGATACGGAGTTGGATTTGGACAGCATAGACAGAACCACTGCATAGTTATCGCTCACGCTTCTTACCACGCCCACCACACCACTGCTGCTGATCACACCCATGTTAGGACGGATCCCCTGCAGGGCGCCACGGTGAATAGTAATGTAGTTAACAGGCTTATTGATAGAGTTATTGATCACTTTGGCGGAGAAGTACTCATAACGGCGGATCTGGGTACCAATGACCCGGTGTGCGGTATCATCGCTGTACTGGCGTACGGTATCCACTTTGATGCCGTTGGTGGTAAGCATGCTGTCGTAGCTGGTACGCAGCATGTTGTGCAGGCGCATATTTTCATTCACCAGGCTGTCGTTGGTCGACTTCAGGTGAAAGTAGTACTGTACGTTATTATACTTGTCATATAATTTTCCGCTGACATCGTTGGCGGAACTGAGATAGGCGGCACGCTGAAAGTTGTTATGCTGGAACACCAATACCATACAAATCACTTCCAGCAGCAGAAATAAGAAGAAGTTAAAATATCGCCTAAAGAAAATGATTAGATTTCGCACAAGCGCGCACTATTTTAGGATTTGGTTATCCGGATATATTGCTACTTATCAAGATGAGCGCACCTTTCTGCGTAACAACATATCCGGATCACAAATAGTTTTATTGCATCAGGAACGGATACTTACCGACATGCTTTAAGGCAATACCGGTACCTCTCACTACCGCGCGTAACGGATCGTCCGCAACATGCACCGGCAGTTTGATTTTTTGGGTAAGACGTTTATCCAGTCCGCGCAGCAATGCACCGCCGCCGGTCAGGTATAAACCTCTGCGATAAATATCTGATGCCAGCTCCGGAGGCGTTGTTTCCAGCGCTTTCAGGATGGCTTCTTCGATCTTAAAGATAGATTTGTCAAGGGCTTCCGCAATTTCCTGGTAGGATACCATGATTTGTTTGGGGATACCGGTTGCCAGATCTCGTCCGTTAACAGGAATATCATCTGGTGGGTTGTCCAGTTCTTTCAGGGCCGATCCGATATGGATCTTAATCTGTTCTGCCGTTCTTTCACCGATCAGCAAACTATGATAGCGACGCAGGGCTTCCATGATATCAGCGGTGAATTCATCACCCGCGATACGGATACTCTGGTCGCACACAATACCTGCCAGTGCAATTACGGAGATACCGGTGGTACCACCGCCTATGTCAATGATCATGTTACCTACCGGCTCTTCCACATCGATACCAATACCGAGTGCAGCTGCCATAGGTTCGTGAATCAGATATACCTCCTTGGCACCTGCCTGCTCTGCAGAGTCACGTACAGCTCTCTTTTCCACTTCCGTGATACTGGAAGGAATGCAGATAACCATCCGCCAGCTTGGAGCAAACAAAGGCTTTTTGGGGTAAATCATTTTTATGAGCTCCCTGATCATTCCTTCAGCGGCATTAAAGTCCGCTATCACGCCATCTTTCAGGGGACGTATAGTACGAAGATATTCGTGTGTTTTTTCGTGCATCATCATGGCCTTTTTTCCAACTGCCACAATTTTGCCACTAGCCCGTTCTATCGCTACAATGGAAGGCTCGTCCACTACCACCTGGTCATTATGAATTATCAGCGTGTTCGCTGTACCAAGATCAATCGCGATTTCCTGCGTTAAAAAATTAAAAAATCCCATTGTTGATACGGTCAAAAATTAGAATGCAAAAATGAATAATTCCAACGAATATACGATGCAAAAAATGGATATTCTTGCAATAATACAGCTAAATATTAAAAAAAGTTATTTGTTGTGCAAACGGCATAGTAACTGCTCTCTTTACGCTCCGACCAGATGAACGGGATAACCCCGTTTTAATTGTTCCTACTGCCTAAAATTACGCCTTTACAAGTCCCGCTTTTCAATTGTCCTGTACCAGTCCTCCCTACTGTGGATATTCGCCGGCAGCCTGTTTGCCGCTACCGGCACTCCGGCCGGCAGCAGCAAACAGACGCTTAAATAAATTCGTATCCGATATCACGACGGTATACCTTGCCGTCAAATGCAATCTGCTCCGCTGTTTGCACAGAATGAGCCAATGCCATAGACAGGTCTGCTGCCAGTGATGTAATGGCCAGTACCCGGCCTCCGTTAGTCAGCACCTCGTCGCCTTCCTGCCGGGTACCGGCGTGAAATACGATCTGGTCGCGGGTGGGAGCGGGAATTCCTTTGATTACTTTATTCTTTTCATATGCTTCCGGATAGCCTCCGGATACCAGCATCACTGTTGACGCAGCACGCTCGTCAGCATAAATGGTTTGTTCACTGAGCTTGCCGCTAACCGTTGCCTGGAACAGTTCTAACACATCATTTTTCAAACGGGGCATCACTACTTCCGTTTCCGGATCGCCCATACGACAGTTATATTCAATCACAAAAGGCGAACCTTCTACATTAATCAGGCCAAAAAAGACAAAGCCATAATACACAATGCCTTCCTTAGAAAGCCCTGCTATCGTAGGCTTGATCACCTCTTCCTCTACTTTCTGCATAAAAGCAGCATCCGCAAACGGCACCGGAGACACTGCCCCCATACCACCCGTATTCAGCCCCAGATCGCCTTCTCCAATACGTTTATAATCCTTTGCTTCAGGTAATATCTTATAGGTATGGCCATCTGTAATAGCAAACACCGACAGTTCAATACCTGTCAGGAATTGCTCTACTACCACGGTTTTGCTGGCATCACCGAACTTGGCCGACTTAATCATCTGCTCAAATTCTTCCGCTGCTTCCTCATAGGTCGCGGCAATCACTACCCCTTTACCAGCGGCCAATCCATCCGCTTTTAATACAATTGGTAAGGAGTGCTGCTGAAGATAAGCCAGGCCCTCTTCATAATTCTGCGCACTAAATTCCCGGTAAGCCGCCGTCGGGATATGGTGCCTTTCCATAAACAGTTTGCCATACGCCTTACTGCCTTCCAGCTGAGCGCCTTCTTTCGAAGGTCCCAGTACCGGGATATGCTTAATCGCGGCATCCTGCTGAAAGAAATCATAGATTCCATTCACCAGCGCTTCTTCTGAACCAGGTAATACAAGGTCGATCGCATTCTCCAGGCAAAAAGTCTTTATTTTCTCAAATTCACTCACGCCCATATTAACGTTCGTGCCGCATTGGGCGGTACCGGCATTTCCCGGCGCTATAAACAGCTGACCGCAAAGGGTGCTTTGTGACATTTTAAGGGCCAGTGCGTGTTCCCGGCCACCACTTCCAAGTAATAGTATGTTCATATGAATTGCCTAATAAATGCGGATGCGAAAGAAAGTGCAAAGAAAGATCAAAAAACCGCAAAAAATGAGCATTTATACCATTTTTTTACGCGAATTAGCGATTTTATTTAACTTGCCACATTTAAAGGTTTACAAAATCTGAAACAACTATTGCTAAAACTAACCAATTTATGATGCAAACTGCTGTTGCACAAGAGTCCCCTATTGCCTCGGAGAAAGGCCACCCTAAGGGCCTCTCAGTATTATTTGCCACTGAAATGTGGGAAAGGTTTAACTTTTATGGCATGCGGGCGTTACTCACGCTCTTTATGGTAAATGCGCTGGCTTTTTCTGAAGCAGACTCCTCTATCATCTACGGCGGCTTTCTTGGCCTTTGCTACCTTACTCCCATGCTCGGCGGCTACCTGTCCGACAGGTATCTGGGTAACAGGAACTGTATTATATTAGGTGGTTTTATAATGGGTATAGGACAACTGCTCATGGTATTGAGCGCCACTCTCTATGCCACAAACGTTGAAACAGCCAAAATGATCGTATGGCTGGCCCTGTTCGTCATTATCATCGGCAACGGTTTCTTCAAACCAAATATCTCTTCCATGGTAGGCCAGCTGTATCCTAAAAACGACGGCCGCCTGGATTCTGCTTTCACTATCTTTTACATGGGTATCAACACCGGCGCCTTCCTCGGAATGCTCATCTGCCCGATCCTCGGCGATGTAAAAGTAGATGGCGTAAGAATGGTAAGCGCTTTCAAATGGGGCTTCCTCGCTGCAGGTATCGCCATGTTCCTCGGTACTGTACTCTTCTTCTTCCTGAAAGATAAATATGTAGTAAAACCAAACGGTGAAGCCATTGGCGCCAAACCGGACTTCAATAAACCTGCTGCCGTAACCGGCGAAGCAGATAAAGCCAAGTTCACCACCACCGCAATTGTTGGCGTACTGGTATTAATGGTAGTTCTGTTCTTCGGTATCCATTACGTTTCTATCGACGCCAATCCCATCAAATCATGGGTGTATCCTTTTATATATGCTGCCGGTATTAGTCTGGCTGTCCTGATCCTTACCGATAAATCTATTACCAAGGTTGAAAAACAGCGGATCACGGTGATCTACTTTGTAGCGTTTTTCGTGATCTTCTTCTGGGCTTGCTTCGAACAGGCCGGTTCCTCCCTTACCTTCATAGCTGATTACCAGACAGATCGCCGCCTCTTCGGCTGGGATATGCCTCCTTCTTTCGTACAAAATGCCAACTCTATCTTCATCATCGTATTTGCACTGCCTTTCAGCTTCTTATGGCTGAAATTACAACAGCGCAACATGGAGCCGATCTCCCCGGTAAAACAATCACTGGGACTGGCTTTGCTGGCACTCGGCTTCTTTATCATCGCCATCCAGATGAAAAGCCTCGGACCCAACGAAAAACTGGGCGTAAGCTGGCTGATCCTGATGTACCTGTTACACACCCTCGGCGAACTGTGCTTATCTCCGATAGGCCTTTCCCTGGTGGCTAAACTGGCGCCTCACCGTTTCTCTTCCCTGCTGATGGGCGTATGGTTCCTCGCCAATGCCGCCGGTTATGCACTGGCCGGTACCCTGGGCGCGTTGTTACCTCCAACTTTGGATAAATACAAACTCGCTACAGATAATGGCATCGATCTGAAAGCAGTACTGGACGGTACTATCACCGCTACTGCACAGCAACTCGATAAATTACACGAACTGAAACTGGCTACACATTACCCTACTTTTGCAGGCTTTACGATTCACAACCTCTATGAATTCTTCATGGTGTTTGTAATCCTGCCAGGTTCCGCAGCCGTACTGCTGTTCCTGTCTACCAGCTTCCTGAAAAAATGGATGCACGGAGTAAGGTAAGTCGCCCATAATATAAAAAGGAAAGGAGGAAAGCTGATAACTTTCCTCCTTTCCTTTTTAAAAAGTATTTTCACCACATCAACCTGTTTAATCCATAAACAATCTTATGTCTGACAAGAATTTCAAACCTTTTGTACCACCCGGCGTACAGATGAAAGAGTTCACCCTCAAATCCATCTTACTCGGCTGTCTCTTCGGCATCATCTTCGGCGCTGCTACCGTATACCTGGCGCTGAAAGCGGGTCTTACCGTTTCTGCCTCTATCCCGATCGCTGTTATCGCGATTACCTTAGGAAGAAAATTCTTCAACACCACCATCCTGGAAAACAATATCATCCAAACCACCGGATCTGCCGGAGAATCTATTGCGGCAGGTGTAGTGTTTACCCTGCCAGGCTTCTTATTCTTAAGTGACGGCGGTGGCGCACAGTTCTTTAATTACTTCACCATCCTGATCCTTGCCATCTTCGGGGGTATCCTCGGTACCCTGATGATGATCCCGTTAAGAAAATCATTGATCGTAAAAGAACATAACACCCTCCCTTACCCGGAAGGTACCGCCTGTGGCGATGTACTGATAGCGGGAGAGAAAGGAGGTGACTTTGCTAAAACTGCTTTCTACGGACTGGGCTTTGCTTTTGCTTATGCCATCCTGCAAAAGATCCTGCACGTCATTGCCGAAACACCGGAATACATGACGAAACAGGCCAGCAAATTCTTTCCCTCCGCTAAAATCAGCGGCGATATCACACCAGAGTATATGGGTGTGGGTTATATCATAGGTCCCCGCATTGCAGGTGTACTTGTGGCTGGCGGCGTGCTCTCATGGCTGGCGCTCATTCCCTTGCTCGCCTCCCTGCTGCCGGCAGATATGATCGCCACCCAACTGGTGAAGATCGGCTACCTCGCTAACTTACAGACCCCGGGTGGTCAGGGCGACTGGAACCCGCTGACACATACATTTTCAGACTATTCAGCTGCGGTATATTATGCCTACGTAAGACAAATAGGCGCAGGCGCCGTTGCTGCAGGCGGTTTCATCACCCTGCTCAAAACCATTCCTACTATCATCTCCTCCTTCAAAGGAAGCCTCGGGGCTATCAAAGATGGCGCTGATAAAACCGGTAAAGGCAGCGTTCCAAGAACAGAAAAAGACCTGAGCCTCAAAGTAGTAGCCTTTGGCAGTATTGCACTGATCCTGCTCATGGCTTTCCTGCCGCAGCTTCCGGGCGATTCCATCGGCAAAAAATTACTCGTAGGTTTACTGGTGGTCGTATTCGGCGCCTTCTTCGTTACCGTTTCCAGTCGGATCGTTGGATTGATCGGCTCTTCCAACAACCCGATCTCAGGTATGACCATCGCTACCCTGATGGGTACCTGCCTGGTATTCATCGCCGTAGGCTGGACCGGTAAATTATATGAACCTATGGCACTGGTAGTAGGTGGTATGATCTGTATCGCTGCAGCGAATGCAGGCGGTACTTCCCAGGATCTTAAATCGGGTTACATTGTGGGCGCCACCCCCATGTACCAGCAAATCGCATTGTTCATCGGCGCCATTGTATCTTCAGTGGTGATCGGCTTAACAGTGAAGTTCCTGGATAAGCCTACGGCAGATATGATTGCGCACGGTGTCACCGAACACGCCATCGGAAGCGCGTATTACCCTGCCCCGCAAGGCACGCTCATGGCTACACTGGCCAAAGGTATCCTGTCGTTTAACCTCGACTGGCAATTTGTGCTGGTAGGTGTTTTCCTCTCTGTTACGATGGAACTCTGTGGTGTAAACTCCCTCTCTTTCGCAGTAGGAGCTTATCTTCCTTTATCCACTACACTCCCGATCTTCGCCGGTGGTGCTATCCGTGGTATAGTAGATTACAAACAGAAGAAGAGCAATAAAAAAGTAACACCGGAGGAAGAAGAACTGGGTAAAGGCAACCTGTTTGCCACAGGCCTCGTGGCAGGTGGAGCAGTAGCTGGCGTTATCATCGCTATCCTGGCCGGTTTCGACTGGTCCGCCGAAATACTCGCCAAACTCAATAACCAGGCAATGCTCACAAATCTCCTGGGCCAAAGCGGGTATTATATAATAGGATGCGCCTTTTTTGCGTTTATGGGCTGGTACCTTTACCGCACCGCTCGAAAAGCATAGATCATAAACTATTAAAGATCATATCGATGCCGGTAAGCTGGATGTAACAATCCATTACCGGCATCCGTTTTTATTTTTAAATGTTTAATTTAGTCGCGGATTAATTAAAACTGATTATAATATAACCTATGCGCATATTAGTCACCGCTATGCTCAGCGCCATTGTTTTTCTGGGCATATCCTGTGGAAAGGATAAGGATAACAACGATAGCCGTAACCGCAGATTTGTATCAATGAAACTGGATAACCGGGTGTATCTCGCAGAAAATCCCCAGGGCGTGCTGACACTCCCTAACCTCAGCGATGAAAATCCGGATAATGATTATCCTACGATGAAAATCACTGCTACCACCTACAACGGGGATGCGCTTACTTTTACCCTCGCAGCACCATTGGCATTTACACCTGGTGTTTACCCTGCTACAAAAAAGGGAAATGGCATGGTGGTACTGCTGAGCAGCAGCTATTATTCCACGCTCACTTCCGTAGGAAGCACTGATTTTGCCATCACCATCACCAGCCTGGATAATACTTATGTGGAAGGAACCTTTTCCGGTACCCTCACTGATGCAACCGGCGTTGGCGGTCCACGCGTCGTGAAAGACGGAGCGTTCAGGGCGATCATCACTACCCAGAAATAAATAGTAAAGGGGAAGGCTTTCACCTTCCCCTTTACCTCCAACAAACGATAGATGCGGGTATTTTACATCCCCGTTCAACACATCATCCCATCATATAAAAGACAGGTGCGGATAAGTATTCTTCAGCACCGCTTTATCATCCGCTCCCAACCAGCCGGATAACAGGGTGGCATACACGCTTTTAAAGTCAATTTTATATTGCAGGTCCCCATCCTGCAGATTAAACAGATCCGGTCCTTCATTGATCAACCCCGGCTGCTTTAATCCGCCCCCCACCAGGAACATATTATTGGCCGTCCCATGGTCTGTACCACCGCTGGCATTCTGACTTACCCTTCTCCCAAATTCAGAAAAAGTCATCACCACCACATCCTCAAAACGGTGATTGGATTTCAGGTCGTCTGTAAACACCGTCAACGCATCACTCAGCTGCCCGAATAACTTCGCCTGCTGATCCTGCTGGTTTACATGCGTATCAAAACTGCCATGCGATACATAATATACCTTGGTATTAATATCCGACATCACCAGGTTCGCAATGGTCCGCAGGTTCTTCCCTAACTCCGTATTGGGATACGGCGCAGAAGATTTATACGTTTTAAACTGCTGCTGGATATACGAAGCAGAAGAAATCGTTTCACCCATGGTCTTGTACAGGTAATCTACATTACTATGCGAATGATCCCCGTTACCATGCTGGTCCAGC
The DNA here is from genome assembly GCF_900110835.1 of Chitinophaga arvensicola. Lineage (GTDB taxonomy): Bacteria > Bacteroidota > Bacteroidia > Chitinophagales > Chitinophagaceae > Chitinophaga > Chitinophaga arvensicola. The sequence goes on along the minus strand of NZ_FOJG01000001.1, from coordinate 1,466,842 downwards.
AATTCCTTGAAATATTTATCATTGCTGGTGCCGTAAAGCCGCGTCGGATCTGTAAGCGCCAGTCCTTTATCACTATCACCTTTTAAGGCGAGGCTCAAAGTATCATCAATCTCAAGCGCCTGTGTAGGCTTATCGCATCCCTTGCATTGTGCATCCAGGTAACGGCCTATCCAGCCATCAGACCAGTATTCATCTGACTTGCTCGCAGAATGCCAGATATCCATAGACCGGAAATGCGAACGATCCGGGTTTGGATACCCTACATTATTCAATATGCCCAATGATCCATCATCGTACAACGACTTTAACCCCTTCAGTGCCGGGTGAATACCCAGGTCGTCGGTCAGCGATAAAGCCGCTTCCCGCTTGATTCCCAATGCCGGCCGCGCTTTATAATAAATATCGTTCCGGTAAGGGATAATGGTATTCAACCCGTCGTTGCCGCCGGACAATTGAATGATCACCAGTATTTTATTGCCGGGGGGAACGAGCGTCCCCCTTTCCAGTGCTTTCAGAAATTTGGGCATCATTACCGCCGCAGAAGCCAGCGAACCTACCTGTAAAAAACGGCGCCTGTTAAGTATCAGCATACAAACTAGCTTTAAGTGGTTAACACAATTGATATTCCGGTGTGCTCATCACATCAATCGTTACTGTTTTGATATAGTTTTCCCGGCTGCTGCTATCCGCGTATTTCTCCAGTAACGTTCGGTTTACTGCGCCCGGCTGCTGCAACAGGATCCCTGCAATTTCATCTGCCAGTTGTTCCCTCGGCACCCCGCTGAAACCTTCCATATAAGGCAGCCAGTCGATCTGGGCATTCACTTTCTTTGCAAACTGCCGCTTCAGAAAATCATTGATCTGCAATGTCATTTTATAATTGGCGCCTTCTCCCATTTCGGGTGTCAACTCCTTCGGCATCACATTAAATGCCTGTGAATACAGGATCACTTGTGGCACGCGAAGGCGGAACATCAGGCTGGAACTGTCTATCCAGTTTCGCCCGCCGGGCCAGCCGGCCACATTCGGCGGATAAAAAAGCAATTGCCCCAGTACCCGCTGAAACAATAACATCACTTCTTCTTTTTCAAACGTCATGGGGATAGTTCTCCGGATCCCCGCCAGCAACTCCACCGGCGATTTGATTTTATTCCCGATAATATCCGGGCGGTAGAACCAGTCGGCCATAAAGATTTCACGCATCAGCGATTTGATATTATAGCCGCTGTGGTAAAACTTTTCGGACAACTGCGTAATACGTTCTTCGTCTGGTGTGTCCGACACAAAGTACTGGTAGATTTTCGCCGTGATAAACCTGGCCGTATGCCGCTGCTCCAGCAGCATTTTCAGTACATCATCTCCATTAAAATTCCCCTCTTTACCCAGGAATGATTTAATGCCATCATCGTGCTGCTTATCGCGGAACACAAATACACCTGCCTCATCAAAACCCCAACCGGTAAAGGATCTCGCAGCTTCTTTCACATCCTGTTCTGAATAATTACCCCTGCCCATAGTGAATAACTCCATCACTTCGCGGGCGAAATTTTCATTGGGATGTTGCTTGCGGTTCTGCTGATTATTCAGAAACTGCAGCATAGCCGGGCTTTTGGACACTGCACTCAACAGGTCGCCAAAATCGCCCAAAGCGTTTTCACGTATAACCGATAGTAGTTGCTGATTAAATAATACATTCTGCGTGCGACAGGCAAAATGGCCATGCCAGAACAGGCTCATTTTCTCCCGAAGTGGATGCTCACTTTTTACCATGGCATTGACCCAGGAAACATTCAGGTCTTTAATGCCCTGGTTGTTCATCTGCTGCACATTTTTCTTTTCTTCCGGAGTCATGCTTTTCTGCTTCCGGTAATCAGGAAGGTCACTTTCGGCTACTACGTTTACTGATACAAGCGATGCTTTTGCCGGGCCAATCAGGACTTTGTTCACAATTTCTTTTCGTCTTTTGTTTTCCCACTGGGAGATAATGGGAAGGGTTTCTCCAAAGCCAGCGCGCCAGGCAAGATGTTGCATCTGTAATTTACGGGCAACTTCAGCCATAAGCAATTGATTTATGATAAGACTGTCAAATAAGGACCGGGTTTAATCTATGGCAGGTGTTTGCTTATAAAAACGGGCTCTGTCGGGCTTCTTAGCGGAACCGCCACACCTGGTAACAACTTCCTTTTTCAAATACAGTGTGTTCCAATGGCAACGTCAGGAAAGCATCCGCTTTCAATAAGCTGCCCAAATCGCCGGAACCCTGGTAGGGTTGCGGTATCGCCACCAGTACACCATCCTGCTGCGATTGCAGTTTCACCGGCAAATAGTATTCCAGTGCCGCATCAAAAATAACTTTCTCCGATAACTGTGCATACACAGGATCCGGTAAAGCTTTACCCATAGCGGCTTCCACCCAGGATTTGATATACCGGTAAAAACACATAAACCCCGATACCGGGTTACCAGGTAAGGCAAAAACTACCGGACCATCCTTGAAAGTACCGAACAGGAAAGGCTTTCCGGGCCTTTGCTGTACTTTATGGAATATCTGTTGCATCCCCAACTGCTGTAATACTGCGGGCAGATAATCAAACTTACCCGCACTTACCGCACCGGAGCTGATCCAGATATCAGTATCAGCTATCAGCGGTAACAGCTGGTCTTTCATGGCATCCTCTTCATCCAGCAGGTGTATGTAATTGGCATTAATACCTAGTTGCTGGAGAGATGCCAGTAAACTATATACATTGGAAATACGCACCTGGTGCGTTTCCGGAGTGGTATGCACAGGTACCAGTTCATTGCCCGTAGCAATCACAACCACGCGCGGTTGTTTGCTAACCTCTACAGTAGTTTTTCCTACAGTGGCCAGTACACCCGCCTCAGCAGGGCCTATGAGTGTGCCCGGCTTTATGAGCACCGCACCAGTGGCGGTATCAGAACCTATTCTGTGAATATTTTGCCCTTTCTTCACTGTACCATGAATAGTAAACCGGCGAAAGCCCTCATGCTCGGAAGGTGTAAGGTGTTCATAAGGAATCACCGTATCTGTCATTTCCGGCAAAATGGCGCCGGTCATCACTTCAATACAATTCGCCGTATTCGACAACTGCAGCTGCGGTGTACCTGCAGCCTGCACATCTTCCACACCAAAAATATGCTGCCCCCGGGCAAAGCTGTCGTAATTAACAGCAATACCATCCATCGTAATACGATCAAATGGCGGGAAAGGCCTGTCGGCCAGCACCGGCTCCCGCAAAATGCGGCCGGCAGCGGATTCAAAAGGCACGGTTTCGGTGCCCAGATCCCGCACCGTTTGCATTACAGCCTTAAATGCAGCAGCAACAGTCAACATCATTTTGAATTACTTTTGTGTAAGGTGAACTTGTTTAAATTTATGCTTTTATGTCCAATGAATCAAGTAATGCTTTTTCACATCTGAATGAAAGCGGCCAGCCAGCCATGGTAGACGTAAGCGGCAAACCGGATACTTATCGTATAGCCGTTGCCGGGAGTCGTGTTTACCTGCCGCAGATCATACGCGACCAGTTCCACGGACAAGATATCCAAACCCGCAAAGGCGGCGTGTTTCAAACCGCTATCATCGCAGGGATCATGGCAGCAAAGAAAACACCGGAACTCATCCCGCTTTGTCATACCTTACTGTTGGATGGCTGTGATGTGGAAATACACCTGGAAGGAGAGGAGGCCGTGATCCGCTGCACGGTTAAAACTACCGGTAAAACAGGCGTGGAGATGGAAGCCCTCACCGGCGCCAGCGTAGCAGCACTCACCATTTACGATATGTGTAAAGCATTTTCCCAGGAAATGATTATCCGGGAAACAAAACTGATCAGCAAAACAGGTGGTAAAAATGACTATAACCGACCATAACGCTCCCCTGAAAGGACTGGTACTCTGCGGTGGGTTCAGTACCCGGATGCAGGAAGACAAAAGCAATATCCAATACCATGGCATGCCTCAATGGCAATACCTGGTTACTTTGCTACAATCATTGCTGCCGGAAGTATATATCTCCTGCAGAACAGAGCAAGCCGCTCATTTCTCTGGTTATCCGCTACTGATACCCGACAGCGTTCCTTATGGCGGCCCATCGGCGGGCTTGCTGAGCGCACATGCCCTGCAACCGGAAACCGCGTGGCTCGTTATCGCATGCGATTTACCCCTGCTGAGCGTCCAGAGCCTGGAACTGCTTATCCAGTCACGCGATGTAAGCAAAGCTGCGAGCGCATTTATCAGCCCGGTCAATCATTTACCGGAACCGCTCATCGCCATCTGGGAGCCTACCGGGCTAAATGCCCTGGAAGAAAATGTAAAAGCCGGACGGAATTGTCCGCGTAAAACGATGCTAAACAGCGACATAGCCACTTTCAATAATCCTTATGAGATAGAACAGTTCAATGCCAATACACCGGAAGAAAAAGCGGCGGCATTAAAGGATTTGACATCTTAACACGCATCAAACAATTTCCCCATCTGCAAAAAACTCCTTTTTCCAGATAGGCACCGTTTCTTTCAGCATATCGATGGCAAATTCACAGGCGTCAAAAGCCACTCCCCGGTGGGTAGACGCTACTGCAATCACCACGGCGATATCGCCAGGATACTTATCGCCCACTGCATGCAGCATGGCAATCCGCTGTACCGCCCATTTCTCTGCTACCTGCGCAGCAATCTTCTGCATTTCTGAAATCGCCATCGCTTCATAACATTCATAAAACAACTTCAACACCGGACGTTGTTTGGTATGATTACGCACCGTACCTGCAAAAATCACCTCTCCACCGCACTCCGGCGCCTGTATGAAGTCAAGTGCTTCCTGCACTGTGATCGTATCCTTAATGTCTATTAATATCTCCATCATTCTAAAAAACTAAAAGGATTATCAACCACCACTCACGGGTGGTATCACCGCAATTTCATCAGTTGCACTGATGACCTGGGAATCGGCTGCATAAGCCCGGTTCACTGCTATCATCACCGACCGGAGCTGCCGTAAAGAAGGATATGCTTCGTAAAGCCAGTCCCTGAGTGTGGCCACATCCCTGATATGTTCCGGCTTCTCCAGCACCGGCACACCTGCAATATCTTTCGCCGCTCCAAACAATAATATGCCCATACGCCTTAAATTGTTAGTTAAAACTACAATATAGCCCGGGAATGTAGTAATTTTAATACGGCAGAAAATCATTTTTTATGAAAATAAGAATAAGAGGCAACAGCATCCGGTACCGCCTGGATAAGACAGATGTAGAGCTGCTGGAAAATACCGGCAAAGTGGAATCTATCACGCATATAGGCACCGGCACCCTTCATTTCTGCGTCAGGGGAAAAGATATCACGGACCCGGTGATAAAAATGGAACACGATGGCGTTCATCTCCTGCTGCCATTGCCGCGACTGGCAGCCTGGTATGCACCCGACCAGGTAGGTTTTGAACTGATCCTGCCCAATGCAGACGGTACAGAACTCACCATACTGGTAGAAAAAGATTTTAAATGCCTGGCAGAAAGAAATGAAGATGAAAGTCACGCATTTGATAACCCGAATGCCGGCCAAAACTGCTGATAGCAATGCTCACTGATGCACATCACCGTATAATAGATTACGTCCGCCTGTCGGTAACAGATCGCTGTAACCTGCGCTGTACCTACTGTATGCCGGAGAATATGCATTTTGTGCAACGCGACACATTACTCACCGACAACGAAATACTGCAATTACTACAAACACTCGCCGCCGCCGGCATTTCCAAAATAAGGATCACCGGGGGAGAACCCTTTCTCCGCCCGGGCTTAATGACGCTGCTGGAAAATATAAAAGCGATTCCAGGCATTAAGGAAATCGCTATCACTACCAACGGTGTATTAACACAATCCTACATCCCGGCACTCCGGCAACTCGGCATCACACATATCAACCTGAGTCTTGATACCCTGCAGGCCGGCCGCTTCCTGCAAATCACCCGCCGCAACCGGTTTTCCGCCGTCATGGATACCCTGCAAAGCCTGCTGCAACACAACATGCAGGTGAAAATAAACGCCGTGGTCATGGACCAGGTAAATACCGACGAACTCGCCGCATTCACCGCACTCACCCGCGACAACGCACTCTCCGTAAGATTTATAGAAGAAATGCCTTTTAACGGTCAGGGACATACGTTCTCCGGCATTGAATGGAACTATCATAAAATATTAGCCTCCATTGCCGAAACTTATCCGCTGGAAAAAATAGCAGACCCGCCGCATTCTACATCGCTCAATTATCATATCCCCGGTCACAAAGGCAACATAGGTGTAATTCCGGCCTATAGCAGAACATTTTGTGGCACCTGCAATCGTCTTCGTATATCCGCTACCGGTAGCATGAAAACATGCCTGTACGGCAATGATGTGTTGAATGTAAAGGAGATACTGAGAGATGGATCACCACAGCAGTTACTCCCTGCCATTCAATCAGCCATTCACGCCCGCTTTGCCAATGGCTTTGAAGCAGAAGCGCATCACACAGAAAAAACCATGGAAAGTATGTCCGTGATAGGAGGGTAGAGGTATTAATGAGCCGGAAGCTCAAAGACACCCTTTATTAATAGTAGTTATTTCAACAACATCTGTATTCCCGCATATAAAATCAACACTGCCGTAGCACCCGCCACCCACTTAGGTTTTAATACCTTCGCACTCACCCGCGAACCCAGTTGTCCGCCGGCAATAACCGCCAACAGCAAAGGCCCCGCAAATTTCACATCAAACACAATCGCATGTTTGGCTGCCTGTCCGGCCAGTCCGGCAATAGAATTTACCAGGATAAAAAAACTACTCAAACCCGCAATATTCTTAGCCGTATCGTACTTGCCCAAACGCAATACGGGCGACAAATAAATACCTCCGCCAATACCCGTCATACCGGATAACAAACCGATAGCGCCGCCAATTATGCCATAGGCAATACCATTGCTCTTACTGGCAGGAATCACCGGTTCATCTTTCTCAAAAAATAAACGGTAACACATCAGCAACGCTGCCAACGTCAGCGCAATACCGAGCAACAGGAAAAAAGTAGCCTGCTTCATCGGCAGATAACTGCCTATAAAAGCCAGCGGTACACTCACCAGCGACAACTGCCAGGCTTTCTTCATGGGCAGATGCCCGCTTTTGTAAAAATGATACACGCCACCAGTCACTACCGCCACATTACACAATAAGGCCGTAGATTTCATCAGCTGAAAATCCACTGCCCACAGCGGTAAAGATAAAATAGCCAGGTAGCTGGAACCACCACCGAAACCAGCAGCAGAATAAGCCAGTGCAACAATAAAAAAGAGGATACAGAGTTCAGTAATCACAGCTAGTAAGTTTGCATCTGGTGATCAATAGCACTGGCCCAGGCGTGAATACCGCCTTCTACATTATACACCCGGTTAAAGCCCAGCTCTGATAAACGCTGTGCTACCGCGCGGCTACGCATTCCATGATGACAAAGCACCGCCAAAGGCACATCATCCGGGATAGCAGACACCTGTTGCAATACACGCCCCATTGGGATGTGCACTGATTGCGGAATATGACAGATCTCCCATTCATCTTCTTCCCGTACATCCAGCAACATAAAACGGGTATCGTCTTGCAGCCACTGCTGCAACTGCTGCACAGAAAGTGACTGCACACCGGTTACTTCACATACCGATTGCGCGTAGTTATCCTGCAAGGCACTAATAGCAAGGTTTTCCGGCACCGGGGTTATCTGAAAGGTCAGGTGGGTATTATGAAGAGTGTCTATTGTCATTAATTGATTGCGAAGTGGTGTACCAATACCGGTAATCACTTTCACCGTTTCATTGGCCATATAACAACCAATAATACCAGGCAATACACCCAGCACACCTATGTCGTTGCAATTGAGCATTTCTCCGCTTTCCGGTGGCTCCGGGAAGATGCAGCGGTAAGTGGCGCCACCCTGGTAGTTGAATACACTGAGCTGTCCTTCAAACTTATAAATAGCCCCATATACCAGCGGTTTACCGGTCATTACACAGGCATCATTTACAAGATAGCGCGTACCGAAGTTATCCGAACCATCTACAATTACATCATATTCACGGAAAAGCGTCAGCGCATTATCAGGTGTCAGCCAGGTATCATGTATCACGTGTGTCACTTCCGGATTCAGTTGTTGCAACCTGCTTACAGCCTGTGCCACTTTGGATTTCCCCTGATCAGCGGTGGTATACAATACCTGCCTTTGCAGGTTGGTAACTGATACGGTATCATGCTCTACGATACCGATCCGGCCTACCCCCATAGCGGTCAGGTATTGCAGTACGGGTACTCCCAGGCCGCCGGCGCCAATCACCAGCACTTTGGCCTGTCGTAATAAAGCCTGTTTCTCCTGACCAAAACCATCCAGTCTCGTCTGTCTGTCATATCTGTCCATGCGGCATCATTTAGCATCTAAAAATAACGGTATTCAGGGGAAATTTTTGTAAAAAATGCCGGAAACAACCAAAGCCGCTGATCAACTCATTCCAATTGCATTCATTCTCTTTTGCTTTCTGAATTGATATACAGTACCTGCAATGAATAATATAAAAATAATAAGCAGCGTTTTCCCTATTATCGGATCACCCGGAGACTTCGCTAAAGGATGACCAATAGGAACACGGGTAAAGGTTTCATTGATAGTTGGAAGCCAGGACAGAAAAAAGCTGAATGACAGCAAAAAGTTTTCAAAATACCGGCTACGGTTCTGCCCCGGCTTTTTCGAATGAAGAAAGTAGGCTACCGCTACCAAAATAATGATGATGATGGAGAAAACATGTCCCGGGTTAAAGCCACCCGCCTTAGAAAGGCCCAACGATGTTAATGATGTGATGATAGTACCATAAAAGTATATTTTACCGGACAATGCGGATAAAGCAATCTTACCGTATCTTATATACGATACAATTGCGGCAACAATGGCCGTTACGCCAATAATAGTGTGGAAGATTCCTAAATTTGATAGTCCCATAATGTCAATTTGTTTAATTTGGAATAAATAAATGGTGCCTGAGGGGCATTTATCAGGTATCACCCTGCGTTTGTTTTTCTTTCACAAAATTGCAAAAGCAAGGGAAAACGAATTTGGCGGATTGGTTCAATTATTTGGTAATTTGGTTCACACGGCGGGATACATGCTTGCACCCAAAAGAAACTTATGATCATCGACTATAAGAAAATTGATCTGTTCGGGAAATCTCTTATTCAGAAAGTAGTGCTAAAACCTCCTTTCGAATTTGCTTTTCCCATATCCGAACAGGCCTGTTTTTTATACATGCATCAGGGGGAGATGCAATATCAGTTTGATGATGAGCAGATAAATATTCCTACAAATTATTCATTGTTTCTGAATTGCATCAACTCAGGAAGACAAATACACCACTCCAATGCAAGCGGCAACGGCGAAATTGTAATCGTTACTTTTCATCTGGAAATACTAAAGAAGATATATGACAGGGAACTTCCTCCATTACTTCAACGGCCACAGCATATAGTATCTAATCAGTCCAGCGAAAAAATAAATACTGATTTTCTGATCCAGAAGTATATGGAAGGGCTCCTCTTCTATGTGGAAAACCCTTCTTTGGCCAACGATGATATTTTGATTCTGAAAATAAAGGAGATCATACTGTTGCTGTCGCAAACGCAGAATGCCGGAGCGATACAGGTAATACTATCACAGCTTTTTTCACCGGCAACCTACACTTTCAAACAAATCATAGAAGCGAATCTGTTTTCGCAGATGGGTATAGAAGAGCTGGCACGTAAAACCAATCTAAGCGTTTCTTCTTTCAAAAGAGAGTTTACAAAATTGTACAATGACTCTCCTGCCAGTTACATAAAAAATCAAAGACTGGAAAAAGCAGCTGAACTGCTTTTGGTTTCTGACAATCGTATCACCGATATTGCCTTTGATTGCGGGTTTAACGATCTCGCGAATTTCACGAAGAGCTTTCATGATAAATACCATGTTACACCTACCAATTACAGGGCCACGCAACACAACAAACAATGAGCAGCATCTAATGATTATTCTGCCGTTCCTGTTGGTGTTTCTTTTCGAAGAATGCCTTTTTCAACACTTTCATTCAACAACACTTCTGCATAGTTCCAAATAGTGGCAGAACCATTTTTAATGGCTTTCTTCTTGTTATACACGGTCTGATAGGGCACATCAAATTCGGCCCAGGTACCACCATTATTCGAGGTATTTTGTAGCAGGGGTTCAAATCGATCCATCGCTTTGGCAAATTGGGCATTATCGGTAACTCCTTCTTCAAATTCTTCCCAGATAGCCATAAATTCCTTTGCCTGTTCTTCCGGCAATAGTCCAAAAATCCGCTTTGCCGCTAAACGTTCTTCTTCTGTATTGATATGGTTCTTTGAGGTATCATAAAGAAAAGTATCGCCGGCATCTATCTCCACCAGGTCATGAATTAATACCATCTTAATAACCTTCAATACATCAATCGGCTTATCTGCATGTCCTGCCAGCACCAACGTCATCATAGCCAGATGCCAGCTGTGTTCAGCATCATTTTCGTGCCGGTCGCTATTGAATAATTTAGTTCTTCGCTGAATGTATTTTAATTTATCAATCTCTTTGATAAATGCTACCTGTTGTAGCAAATCGGTTGTGTTCATACTTATGAGTTATGCGGCCGGGAAGCCTGACAGTTACTTTGTGATCCGGCAAAAAAAATTAAATGTCGGCAGGTGTTTTTTCTATCATCTGTTTCCGGTACGTTTCCCCCCATTCGGCAAGAACGCTAACGATCGGTTTTGTGGACGCTCCGCACTCCGTCATTTCGTAGATCACCGTAATGGGTTGATTACTGGTTACCGTTCGCTTAATAAGCTGGTTAACCTCCATTTCCTTTAGCTCTCTGCTGAGCATCTTTCCAGAAATACCCTTTACATTCCGTAGTATATCGGAATAACGCTTGGGGCCAAAAAACAGGCAGGCCATTATCGATATCTTCCATTTTCCGCCTAAAATGTACATCGCATCATGAACCCCCATAATGGCTCTTTTGCATTCGTGTGATCGGGTGGGTGTTATATTACTCATGGTTACCTGAATGTTACTATTACTTTTTGTCTCCTGGTGACAAATATAAACTACTTAGGCTAGTTTTGTGTCGTAAAATAAAGTGTATGAATATTATAGGAAACCTGGAGTGGCGCTATGCCACCAAAAAATTCAGTGATCAGAAAGTATCGATGGAAGATGTCAACAAGATACTGGAAGCTATTAACTTATCAGCTTCTTCGGCCGGCTTACAGCCATACCGCGTTTTCGTGATAGAAAACTCTCCCCTTCGTAAAGAACTTGCGGTTGGCTCTTTTAATTCGCAGATCTCACAGTCTTCGCATTTGCTGGTATTTGCCGCTTTTGAAACAGTAACCCTTTCTCACATTGAGACTTACCTGGCGAACATTGCCAGCGAAAGAGGTATTCCAGTAGAAGCTTTGGCTGATTTTAAAGCAGCCCTGACTGGTGGTCTTTTGTCAAGAACAGATAAGGAAAACTTTGACTGGGCAGCCAGACAGGCATACATCGCGTTGGGCACCGCTTTAATTGCTGCTGCGGAATTGAAAATAGACTCCACACCAATGGAAGGTTTTGATGCGGAAAAATTCGATACACTGCTTCACCTGAAGGAACAAGGACTTAAATCAGTTGTGGCACTATCCCTGGGGTATCGCGACGCCGATGGGGATACTTTCGCAAAGCTCAAAAAGGTAAGACTTCCGCTTTCTGATCTCGTCACCTTTGTAAACTAAAGCCTCTGCTTTTACCGTTTCAGCGGCAGGTACATGGTTACCAGGTCTACATAATAACCGTCTCTCTGTAAAATAGCCTGTGGCAGGCGTCCGCATTCCATAAATCCAAAGTTGCGGTACAGTTGCATGGCCTTTTCATTATTGGAAAAAACATGCAGGTAAATCATCTCCAATCCTTCCCTGGACTCGGTCCAGCGCAACATAGCGGTTAGTAAACGACGACCGATGCCCATATTGTTCCAGTCTTTTTCCACGGCAATGCCTACTTCCGAAGTATGTGCCTTTTTATGCAGGCCGCTGTGGTTCACGTTGATGGAGCCTATGATACGGCCTCTTACAACGGCCACCAGTAAAAGTTGGTTGGGATTATCGAGATAGGAATGTATGTAATCTTCTTCTGAAGCCAGATCCAGCTCCTCCGACTCTCTCCGGGTAAAGAGGAGATAATCCGTTTCCCGGGTCAGGCGCTGGAAACTGGCCAGCAAACCTGCTGCATCGTTGTGTTCGGGAGGGCGAATGATGAGTTCGTCGCCGTTGGGCAGGAAATGTTTCATGAGTTGTATTACCAGATGGAAATTACGGATTTCAAACGATGAATGAGGGATTTGCAACCGGTTTAGCATAGGCATGGGCTGCTACCCAATTGATTTCAAATGACGAATGACGGATTTGCAGGTATTTCATTCCTGCGGATCCGTCATCCGTATATGATTTTCCGTAATGCTTATATCATGTGACTGCCGAAATAGCTCTGCAGCACCGTGGGTATCTGAATACCTTCTGCGGTCTGGTTATTTTCCAGCAAACAGGCCAGGATACGCGGCAATGCCAGGGAGCTTCCGTTCAGGGAATGCACCAGCTGCGGCTTACCATTATTTTCCTTAAAACGTATTTTCATACGGTGCGTCTGATACGCTTCGAAGTTGCTCACAGAGCTTACTTCCAGCCATTTCTGCTGGGCAGCGCTGTATACTTCAAAATCGTAGGTAATGGCAGAAGTGAAGCTCATATCCCCTGCGCATAAACGAAGAATGCGGTAAGGCAGTTCCAGTTGATTCAGCAAGGCTTCTACGTGTGCCACCATTTCATCCAGCGCTTCGTAAGACTTATCCGGATGTACCAGCTGCACAATTTCCACTTTATCAAACTGGTGAACACGGTTTAATCCGCGTACATCTTTACCATAAGATCCGGCTTCGCGGCGGAAACAAGGCGTATAGGCCGTCATTTTTACCGGCAGATCGGTATCTTTTACGATTTCATCGCGGTAAATATTGGTTACAGGAACTTCTGCCGTTGGAATCAGGTAGTAGTTATCTGCGGTAGCATGATACATCTGGCCTTCTTTATCAGGTAACTGGCCGGTGCCATAGGCAGAGGCTTCGTTTACCAGGTAGGGCGGCGCATATTCAGTATAACCGTTACTGGTATTATAATCCAGGAAATACTGGATCAGGGCGCGTTGTAAACGGGCGCCCCTGTTTTTGAAAACAGGAAAACCACTACCGGTAATTTTGTTACCGAGTTCAAAGTCAATCAGGTCGTATTGTTTAGCCAGATCCCAATGCGGAACCGCGCCTGCATACAACTCAGGAATTTTACCACCTTTACGCACTTCCACATTCTCTTCCGGTGTTTTACCGGCTGGAACGATGGATGCCGGCAGGTTGGGCAGTTTTACCAGGGTTTCCTGTAATGCCTTCTCGGTAGCATTCAGTTCTTCGGTAACCGGGCCTAAGCGGTCTTTCAGGGCTGCTACAGCAGCGCGCTGTGCTTCTCCTTCTTCTTTCTTGCCCTGGGCCATCAGTTTGCCTATCTCTTTGGATAAACTATTCACCTGTGCCTGGGTTTCATCGTATTCAAGGGTTAATTTCTTACGCTTGTCGTCCAGTGCCAGCACTTCTTCCACTACTTCCAGCTCTTTGAAATTCTTAAAAGCCAGACGCTCCAGCACCAACTCTTTATTTTGACGTATAAACGGTACTTGTAACATGTTGTATGATCAAATTTTAGCAAATATATTAAAATAGCTTGTAGCTGCTAGCCTTTGACTGCGGCCTTTATGCTTTTAGCCACTATTGGCAGGTATCCCGGCTGGATAATGCCTGACAGCCCGCCACCAGCCTGCTACTAACTCAGGTATTTTCCCACGATAGGCACCCTGCGGCCCACACCAAAGGCTTTTGAGGACACCCGTATAATGGGACAGAATTGATTTCGCTTGTATTCATTGGTGTTCACCATCTTTAAGGCCCGCGAAACCAAAGCGGAATCAAAACCCTTTGCTACTATTTCTTTTGGTCCCTGACGACGTTCTATATACTGGTACAAAATCCGGTCGAGGATAGCATAATCCGGTAAACTGTCGCTATCCTTCTGATCCGGCCGTAACTCTGCGGATGGCGCTTTGTCGATGATATTCACCGGTATAATTTCGCGCTCCCGGTTGATATACCGGGCCAATGAATATACCTGCATTTTATACACATCTCCCAAAACACTTAACCCGCCTGCCATATCACCGTACAAGGTACCATAGCCGGTAGACAACTCGCTTTTGTTGGACGTATTCAACAGGATATATCCAAACTTGTTGGATAAGCCCATCAGCAGATTACCACGGATGCGGGACTGCGTATTTTCTTCCGCCACATTAAACGGCAACCCTTTGAAATAAGGCTCCAGCGTGGCTAAGAAGGTTTCATAAATATCATTGATCCGGATAATATCGTAAGGATTGTCCAGGTTTTTGGATAACTCCACCGCATCATCTACAGAGTGACCAGTAGAGTAGGGAGATGGCATCAGCACGGCCCGTACGTTTTCTTTACCCAACGCGTCGCAGGCAATAGCCAGGGTAACTGCGCTGTCAATACCGCCGGAAGAACCCAGGATGGCTTTTGTAAAGCCCATCTTGCCGAAATAATCTTTAATACCCATCACCAGGGCATCGTAGATGCGATCGATGTTATGATCAAAAACCAGTTCTGTCAATGGTGTAAAATCACGGGGCTGCACTGGCGGCAGATGGCTACCAGTGAGCTTTTCCAGCTCCATACCGCCCATTGCTTCTTCAAAGTAGGGGAGTTCCTTCACAATATTTCCCTGCGCATCATAAATCAGGGAACCGCCGTCAAACACAATCTCCGTCTGGGATCCAACCGTATTACAGTAATAGATCGGGAGTTTATATTTCAATACATTGGCCAGGATAATTTCTTTCCTGTCTTCATCATGATCATAATCAAACGGAGAAGCAGAGAGGTTTATCATTACATCCGGCTCCTGTGCAATCAGCTGATCCATCGGACAGATACGGTACAGGGGGTTATCTCCCAGGTTCCAGATATCCTCACAGATGGTTACTGCCAGTTTCTTCCCTTTAAACGGAATGATGTTCCATTCGTAAGAAGGCTCAAAATAGCGGTACTCATCAAATACATCGTAAGTAGGCAGCAACGTTTTATGTACTACCTGTTTTACTTCGCCTTCATATAAAAACCAGGCGGCATTGAACAGGTCTTTGCCCTCCCGTTGCGGATTGCGGGCAGGTGCGCCTACCAGCACAGCAATATCTTTTGTATGTGCTTTGATCTCGTCGATGGCACGGTAACTCTGCGCAATAAAATCTTCAAACTCCAGGAAGTCACGTGGTGGATACCCACACACGCATAATTCGGAAAACACCACCAGGTCAGCGCCCTGGGCCTTTGCCGCATCGATTCCTGCAATGATCTTCGCTATATTCTTTTCAAAATTGCCAATATGATAATTCTGCTGTGCCAGTATAATATTCATGGTAAAAAAGATATTCAATGTAAAAATTCATCCGGGGCACTAGAAAAACACGCCCAGTCGCAGGGCGAGGCTATTCATATTTACCCGGCCGTCGTCCCATTTGCCATTACGGGTTACATCCACAAAGCCATTCTGGTAGGTAATGCCAGCAGTACCAGTAAGATTGGCGCCCAGTGGGTATTCTATCCCTGCTCCCAATAACATCCCGATATTGATACGGTTCATTTGTGGCAGGATATTTACCCGGTCATGTGTTTGTCCCATGGAGATGACATCCGCACGGCCACTCACCGGAAAATCGAGATAGGTACCAAACTGTCCCCAGAACCCGATACCACCCTGGTCCGGATCCGTTTTCAGTTTAAGGGCCAGTGGTATTTCAATATAAGTGAGCTTCATGTTATATTCTGCCGGATTAGCTTTAAAATCACCCAATCCCTTGCCTGCATCATATTTCAGTTTACTGCCCGCCAGTAGCACCTGGAAGCCCGACGAAAACGCATAGGTTCCGCGTTCGTTCAGGTTAAAATCGGCCATCAGACCGAAGTTTAGCCCCGCTTTGGAACTATTGCGGTTCACACCCGATTCCTGCGGTTTCAGGATAGACACCATCGGACTTACCGTGAAACCCAGTTTCACCCTGCTTCTGAAAGAATCGCCGTATTGTGCCATACTCAACTTCGCTACGCCCATTATCGCCAGTAAAAAGATGATCTTCTTCATAGATGATGCTAATTCGTAATTTTTTATAATACAAGGTAAATAATAATTTTACCTTAGATGAGTTTTAAGAATGATGCAAAGTTACATTAATAAATATACCCTGCTGACAAGTTGCCTTGTTGCCCTGTTGGGCACTGCAGCCTGTAATTCCGGCAATAAAGCACCGGATGTGAGTCATATACCCGTGGACGTTAGTTTATCGCGTTTTGACTCGGCCCTGTTCACCATCGATACCAACAATATACAACCCGGACTGGCAAAGCTTCACGAAGCATATCCTGTATTCCTTCCGTTGTATATCACCGATATCCTGAACCTGGGCGCGTATTCCGATAGCAATGTGGCCGTACAGCAACAACTGCACCTGTTTTTAACCACCCCGGATTTCCGGCAACTGGAAAAAGCCGTGTCCGCAAAATATGGTGGCAATAACAAGTTATCATCAGAACTGGAAAAAAGCTTCCGGTACGTGAAATACTATATCCCGTCTTTCCATCCACCGAAGGTGGTTACTTTTATTTCCGGTATTGCCAATTACGGTGCTATCACCGTAGATTCCATCCTGGGAATAGGTCTGGATATGTACATGGGAGAGGATTTTCCACCCTATGCCCAGATCCCGGATTACCCGGATTATATGATCCACCGCTTTGCTCCGGAATATATTACCACCAATTGTATGCAGGTGATCCAGCAACAACTTTTTCCTCCTGCCCGCAAAAACGGCAACCTGCTGGAACAGATGATGGAAGCTGGTAAGCAGCAGTATTTCCTGGATAAGGTACTACCTGAAACACCGGATACTATCAAGCTGGGGTATACGAAAAGTCAGCTCGACTGGTGCTATGAAAATGAGCGTATGATCTGGCAGTTTTTTGTGCAAAATAACCTGGTGTATTCCAGCGACTGGCAGCAGATCAATCATTTTATCGGCGACGGCCCCTCTACACAGGGAATGCCCGAGGGCGCCCCCGGCAAAATTGCCAATTTTATAGGATGGCAGATCATAAAAAAGTATATGAGTGAGCACAAGGAGATGACCTTGCAGCAATTAATGGAATCGAAAGGAGTGACGGAGATTTTCAAAGCCTCGAAGTACAGGCCCTGATATAAGAATTACAGGCTAAACGAAAAACGGGACTAATTCAGTTTAAAAGGAACAACCATCTGGAATTCAGGGATTTTTACTTCCAGTATTTTCTTGTCCAGTTGGTTTTCCATTTGATAAGTACCGTACATCTTGCCGATCTCAGTCCGTAGATTGGATCCCGAGACGTACTGATAAGTTTCACCCGGCGCCAGCAATGGTTGAACACCTACAACACCTTCCCCCTCTACTTCACGGTGGGTACCGTTGGAATCAATGATGTACCAGTGACGGCGCAGCAATTTGATAGGGAAAATATTGTTGTTCTCGATGGTAATACGGTAAGCAAACATGAATTCGCTTCCAATAGGATTTGAATAATCCGGCTGGTAGAATGTTTCCACGCTGATGGTGATGCCCTCTGTTACCTTCTTAACCATAAAATCAACCTTTAACGTAAAAATAAGAAAAATAAAACCAGTGGCTGGAAAATTTCTGACTTTAACGATTCTTTAGATTATTTCAATATCATCCAGAATAGCAGGATCTTCCTCTGATGCCCTTGCTGCCACCTCTAACGTATTGTTATAGTAGCCTCTGCGCAGGTATTCCGAAAAATATTGCCATAAAAACCCGAAATAGCCCAGATGCTGGTATTGTTTGATATGACAAGCTTCGTGCCGCATCCAGGCAATATCCGATAAAAAGCGTTCCCGGGACGCTCCATACAAATGAATGGTGCGTCCCAGGACCATGGCCACCGACTGTACCCGCATAAAGCGGGCGGCAATCCGGGCTAACCATGAATTTTCACGTATGCGGCATTTTATTTTTTCCAATCTTTCTTCCCGAATAACGTAAATCTACGGGAAATATTGAATCCCCACCGGAATTGCCCCTGCTTCCAGGAGGAAACCGTTTCAGGAATAAACTGGTTTTCCAGTATGGCGGTGGAATTGGTGAAAGTAATGCTGAATACGTGTCCGCCGGTCTCTATCTCCAGTCCTACACCCAGCGGGTTATAAAAGGTAAGCCCCTTGGCCGATTTGAAATAATCCTTGCTTTCCTGGGAACGGAACGGATAATAGTATTCCGCCAGCAATCCTAACCGCTTACTCAGTTTCAGCCGGCCAGCCCCACCCAGGGCAAACATATTATTCATGTCCATATACGCCACGTGGTTGCGGTGTACATAGGAAGGGATGAGGGTCAGGGATAATTTCTCTCCAAATTTCCTTGATACCACCGCCTGAGCCACATACATCAACCGGTCCGCCCCGTCTTCAAAATGGGACGCCGATGCCACGTCAGATGCAGAAGGCATCCCGCTGATCACCATATTCCCAAATACCGCCAGGGACACCGGGATATGATTATCTGTAGTTTGCTGCAAAAAGCGATATTTCACCAGGGCCTCATATAACTGCTGCAGATCCCCGCTACCTTTACTCCGGCTGATACCTACCATCAGATTATCGCTAACGCCATACTCAAAGGCAATGCGTATATCCGTGGAGTTATCCGTACCAAAGAAAGTTTTGCTGCCGCCAAATTCCCCTGCGGCATCCCCGAAACGGTGAGCTACCCGGAAATCCAGTTCATGCTTCCGCAGCATTTCGGTGGATTGTCCCTGGATAATGCGGGTCGACTTATACGTATCCCTCACTTTGATATGCGCAGTTGTTGCCGATGAATCAAACATTTTGTCCAGCTGCTGCGCCTGTGCCAGTAAAGAGAAAATACAGCACAAAAAGATGGTTGAGATATACTTCATAGAATGATGTTGTTATTTAGTGTAAGGAGTGTAAATGGCATTTACGGTAACAGCTACTACTTCTGCCACATTCTGTATTACCAGGGAAGGTATTTTTATACCGTGATCGGCTACACGGACATTAAAGGTAGAAGCCACCGTCAGGGTGTTTCCCTGCGTAGTAATAGTACCCTTTGCCGTATAACTTTTAGTGACCCCATGAATATTCAGTGTACCCGTTACGGTAACCGGGTAAGTACCATCTTTGCTGAATTCCGGCGACTCGTTGATCGTACCTTTGAACTCTGCAAACGGATACTTATCACTTTCCAGGTAGTTTTCATTAAAGTGTTCCTGCATCAGCTTTTTCTTAAACTGGAAAGAACTGATAGGCACTTTAAAAAATACTTCCTTCGTTTTGGTATTCAGGGCGGAAGCGCCCTTATCCGTTTTGGCTTCTATGTCTTCCAGGGGAGAAGACGAAAAAAATGATAAACGGGTGTTCTTACAGGAGTATACGTCCTGTGCAGCTGCAGTGAGGGCGCTCAGCCACGCTACTGCAAAAAGCAATAAGTATTTCATGTTTATCCTTTTTTAAATTATTGGTCCGGAAGTCCATGTGCAATCCAGCAGGCGATGGAGTCTTTCATACCCTGACTCAGCGCCGGAAATGCCTGCGTCTGGGGCATATCGGCCTGCGGACCGGTTACGCGCAGCTCAAACATAGAGCGGTGTGTATTGATGTAAGTTTTCAGTTTATCAGCCGTGGAAAAGTCAGCCACCGCAGGTGAATTTCCACCCGGATGACAGCCACGGCTGGTACAATTGGCTTGAATCGAAGCAAAAACGTAGGCTGTTGTAATTTTAGCCACGTCGCAGTTTACTCCGCCACTTACCGGGGCAGGCGCCTGATCATTTTTACAGGCAGCAAACAGCACGCAGGCTAGTAAAAAAAGCTTGTTCCTTATCATAGGTCTTTCAATTTTGATTGCTGATAGTGATATACGGGATGATGGTAAAATTGGTTGCTTTCACAGATAGATAAAATTCTGCTATATTACATGATTAACCACTTATTTTTGCATCAAATAAGAACTGACCGTGAATATTGAACAACTATACAGCATCTACGAGCAACACCGCTCTGTGCAAACAGATACCCGCAAGCTGAAAGCCAATGATATTTTCTTTGCCCTCAAAGGAGGCAACTTCAATGGAAATGAGTTTGCCGCCAAAGCATTGGAAATGGGCGCCGCATTTGCCGTGGTAGATGAAGCCGCTTACTTCACTGTGCCCGACAAAATGATGCTGGTAGATGATGCCCTCACCGCCTTACAACAACTGGCGTTACATCACCGCCGGCAGTTAAATATTCCGTTTCTCGCCATCACCGGTACTAACGGTAAAACCACTACGAAAGAACTGATCAATGCCGCCCTCTCAGCCGGGCTGAAAACATACGCCACCGCCGGCAACCTCAACAACCATATCGGGGTTCCTCTTACTATTTTAAGTATCCTGCCGGATGTGGAAATAGCAGTAATAGAAATGGGCGCCAACCACCAACTGGAAATAGCCGCCTATTGCCAGATCGCCCTGCCTACCCATGGTATTATCACCAACATCGGAAAGGCTCACCTGGAAGGCTTTGGCAGCGAAGAAGGTGTGAAGAAGGCCAAAGGAGAACTCTATGATTTTCTGCGGGATAATAACGGTACCGTGTTCGTGTGCAACGACTACGGCTACCTGCTCGATATGGCCAAAGGCATCCCCCATATTATTACCTATGGCAGCAGCGACGCCGACTATGTAGGTGAAGCCCTGGCAGACAGCGCTTTCCTCGCCGTTGAAGTAAGAGGCAACAGCCAGGTAGGATTTATTCAGACACAACTGGTAGGCGCCTACAATTTCCCGAATGTAATGGCCGCAGTTGCAGTAGCCACCTACTTCCAGGTGCCTGAAAAAGATATTGCCCCTGCCATCGCACATTATGCACCCTCCAATAACCGCTCACAGGTAATACGGCAAGGAAGCAATACCATTATCATGGATGCCTATAATGCCAATCCATCCAGCATGAGAGCCGCCATCGAAAACTTTGCCGGCATCCAGGCGCCTAAAAAGATCCTGCTGCTGGGTGCTATGATGGAACTGGGTGCGGACAGCCTTAAAGAACACCAGGAACTCGTTCACTTACTGGAACGCACACACTGGGATGCAGTTGTGTTAGTGGGCGGCGATTTCAAAAAAGTAAACCACCCTTATATCTTCCTGGAAAATGCTGCTGAAGCCGGTAAATGGCTGCAACAACAGCAATACCAGGATGCTTACATTCTCATTAAAGGATCCAGAACCACCGGCATGGAAAAAGTAATTGCCGGATAAAAATCACCACTCAGCGATTCAGATCAGGTATTGTTCAAAATATTTGTTAACGATTTCATAATTGTATTATTTTTAATACTTCAATCTGTCATTTGAACTTTACCAAAATCTGAATCGCAATGCACAAAAAAATTTGGCGTAACCTCATCAGTATGCTTTGTTGTGTACTGATTTTCCCTGCAGCCCTGTTTGCCCAGGAAACCACCGCCGATATCGCCGGCACTATCGGTAGCAAAGAAGGCCCTGTTCCCGGCGCAAGTATCGTAGCCACACACGTGCCCACCGGCACAAAGTACAGCACCGTTTCACGCAAAGACGGACGTTACAATTTACCCAATCTCCGTATCGGAGGCCCCTATGTCATCTCCGTTTCGTACATCGGTTTTAAAGATGAAAAACGCGACAATATTTTCCTGTCGCTCGGCCAGGACTTCAAAGCAGACATCAACCTGCAGGCAAGTACCAGCAACCTCACAGAAATTGTAGTTACTTCCGTTGCGCAGAACAAAGTGATCAACCGCGCACGTACCGGTAGCCAGGAAGTGATTACCCGTTCACAAATGGACCGCCTGCCTACCATCAGCAGATCTATGCAGGATTTTACCAAACTCACACCTTCTGCCAATGGCCTGAATATCGGCGGCAGAAGCAACCAGTTAAACAACATCACTGTCGATGGCGCCAACTTCAACAACTCATTTGGATTGCAGGCTACACTCGGCTCACAGACTGCTTCTCAGCCCATCAGCCTTGAAGCGCTGGAACAGATCCAGGTAAACGTCTCTCCCTACGACGTAAGACAAGGCGGCTTCTCCGGCGCCGGTATCAACAGCGTTACCAAAAGCGGTACCAACACTTTTAAAGGAGCCGTTTATACTTACATTCAAACACCCGGATTGCAAGGGCTGAAAGTGGGTAATGCTACTGTTCCGAAACCTGATTTTAATTACAATCTCCGTGGCTTCAATGTAGGCGGCGCTATCATCCCCAGCAAACTGTTCTTCTTTATCAGCGCAGAACAGGAAAGGATCAAAGCCCCTGCTACCAGTCTTGTTGCCAACAAACCCGGTAACGTAGCCGGTGGAAACGTTTCACAGGCCGTAGCCGATACACTGGATGCGCTGAAACAATTCCTGATGAGTAAATACGGCTATAACCCTGGTGATTACCAGAATTATACTTACCGTACACAAAGCGATAAAGTAACTTTTAAAGTTGACTGGAACGTAAACGATCACAACACCTTTACTTTCAAATACAGCTACCTGAAATCGTTTAAAGACATTCCTGCCAGCAACAGCGGTGCACCCGGTGGCGGTGCGGTGGGAAGCGGCCGCCAGCCCAGTGCTACAGGCCTTCCTTTCAGCGGAAGCGGCTATACGATCAACAACAATTTCAACATCTTTATTGCAGAACTGAATACCCGTATCGGCAACCGCGCTTCCAATAAATTACAAATCGGTTACTCCGCTATGCGCGATTTCAGAGCGGCTTTATCAGCAGGCAATTTCCCGCTCGTGGATATCATGAACGGACAAGGCGCCAGCTATACTGCATTTGGATATGAGCCATTTACTTACAACAACAAGCTCAATACCAATGTGTACCAGTTCTCCGATATTTTTACCATGTATAAGGGTAAACATGAAATAACCATCGGAACACAGAACTATTACAAAACATTCCTGAATGGTTTTGCGCCGAACTACAACGGGAACTACCGCTTCAACACACTGACGGATTTCTATGCCAGTGCCAACAGCGGTGCGCTCACTACTTCCCGCTATGCATTGTCTTATGTAACTACAAAAGACAAAGCCTTCCCGTATGCTAAAATCAATATGCTGGAACTGGGCGCCTTCATACAGGACAAATGGAGTGTGACCAATTTCTTTACACTAACCTATGGTTTACGTGTAGACGTTCCTGTTATAGGTAGCACCTTCGATAAAAATGACTCCCTCGCCGCCCTTACTTTCCGCGATGGTATTAAGGTAGATGTAGGTCGTGCACCTAAAACGACGCCACTGTTATCGCCAAGAATCGGTTTCAACTGGGACATTACACATGATGGAAAAACCCAGCTCCGTGGTGGTGCAGGTTTATTTGCCGGTCCGCCACCAGCGGTATGGATCAGCAATCAGGCTGCCAACAATGGCGTACAGTTTGGCTCATTCACGGCGCAAACCAGTACTACACCGAATGTGCCCACTATTCCTTACCCATTCAACCCGGACCCGAATGCTTATAAAGCAGGACTGGAAGGTGCGTTATCTTACCAATATAATATAGCCGTTACCGATAGAAACTTCAAATATCCGCAGGTATTGAAAGCAACACTGGCGGTAGACCGCCAGTTGCCATGGGGTGTAATTGGTACGTTAGAGTTTAACTACTCCAAAGATATCAATGCGGTGTATTTCCAGAACATCAATCTTCCTGCAACCGGCTTCCAGCTGGATAGCACGCCAGATCACCGTTTGCGCTACAGCTCATCGAAAATTTATGCCGGCAACAGCCTGAGCAATCCGAATATCAGTGATGCTATTCTGATGCGCAACACCAACAAAGGCTATTCTTACTTTGCGACGATCCAGTTACAGAAAAATCTGCCCAACCTTTACCTGAGCGCCGCCTACACTTATAGCAAGGCACGCAGCGTAAATGATGGTGGTACCATTGCGCAGAGCAACTGGCGCGACCGCCCCGTAGCCGGCGATCCCAATGAAAATGTGTTGGGATATTCCAATTATTATATGCCGCACCGTGTAGTAGCAGCAGCCACTTACCGCTTTACATGGGCCAAACATTTCGCCACTTCTGTGGGTGTGATCTATGAAGCAGCCCCCAGTGTAAATGGTCTTTATAGCGCCACTTCCTATACTTATAACGGCGATGTGAACAACGATGGTTCCGGCGGCAATAACGATCTGATTTATATTCCGAAAACAAAAAACGATATCAAGCTGGTACCGGTAGGTTATGGAGATAAAACCTATAACCCTGCCACCAATGCCGATAAACGCACAGCAGACATTATCTGGAACCAGTTGGATAATTTCATCAAACAGGATAATTACCTGAGCGGCCATCGCGGACAATATGCAGAACGTAACGCGGTAGTATTGCCTTTCGCCAAACGTATGGACCTGAATATTACGCAGGATATCTTTGTTTTCAGTGGCAAGGATAAAACAAAACATACGCTGCGTATCAGTTTCGATATCATCAACTTCGGTAACTTCCTGAATAAGCGCTGGGGTATTTCCAAAATTCCTAACCTGCCTTCTTTCCTGAAGTATGAAGGACAGTACAAAGATCCTTCCGGTAATACTACCAATGCGGCTGCTTATTCATTCCCTTACCTGGATGCTACCAATCAGATCCCTCTTACCAGTTCCTTCCGGGATAATACTGGAACGATATCCCGCTGGCAGGGTCAGCTGGGAATAAGATATATGTTTAACTAAGCTGAGGGATCACCTTCACCTTTTGCTATTAAATATTTCGGGGAGATAGAAGTGGAATGATTCACTTTTATCTCCCCGAATCTTTTTGTCATTTACAGTAAATAAATCGTAATGCTACTGTTGAAAAGCAACGGCTTCTAAAGCGAAATCGTCGCTTACATCTTCCAATAACTTCTCCATAATTTAATCAGTAGCAGCAACAAAACAATCGCCGCAGGCGATCCCTTCGTTAAAATATCTTCGCCATGAAACAATTTATTGAAATAGAGCAGCGTTAATAGAAAGGAAGTAGCCAAATAGTAATTAAACTATCCCACCGAAATAAATTCCCCGATATTTTTTGAAATAAAACCGCTGTTTGTGTAGAAGTGGGCTTAAAAAAAAGACCTGCAAGCTAAAAAACCCGCAGGTGTTCATAACCTATGCCAACTTTAGAGTAATCGTTAGAGCTTAAACTGTTAATAATCTATAAAGCTTAAGTCCTGTAATATTTTGAGTATTGTTCTTTTTTAATTTGTGTGTTTATAGAGATAACGTAATGGAAAATGTATTTGTTCAAAAATTTACAAAATAATTTTGGTCTTACATTTATGCCCTTCTTTCCGGGGTGTTCTTAATTACTTACGGATGCTAAATTCCTTTGGATTGCTAAAATGGAAAAAAAATTAAAAAAAATATTATTATTTATTTTTTAAATATATAAGTAAATGCTTACTTGATCTCCTGACAAATTTCTATCAGAACTCCATTACTGTGCTTAGGATGAAGAAAACAGATCAGTTTATTATCTGCTCCTTTTTTGGGCGTTTCCTGCAATAAAACAAAGCCTTCTTCCTGTAATCTTTTCATTTCCGCGTAAATATCGGTTACCTCAAACGCGATGTGGTGCATACCTTCTCCCTTTTTATCCAGGAACTTCGCGATAGCACTGTCCGGGCCAGTAGCTTCCAGCAACTCGATTTTGGTTTCCCCCTGTTGAAAAAAGGCGGTCTGCACCTGTTCACTGCTCACCTCTTCCTGCTTATAGCAAGGGGTATTCAATAGCTTTTCGAACAGCGGAACGGAAACAGATAATGAGTTAACGGCAATGCCTATATGTTCTACCCTGAGCATGTTTGTATAGTTTATAGTTGCGCGGAATGTAGTATCCACACTGTTTTTCGGAATATCCTCTACCGGTAAAAATAGAACTTATGTTGTAAATTTGCTGGGTTCGGATGTTAATATAAATAGCCAGATAATATGTTACAATTGCCGGTTTACCTGGATAACAATGCCACCACCCCCTGCGACCCCAGGGTGGTAGCAGCCATGTTGCCTTACTTCACGGAAACATTCGGCAATGCGGCCAGCCGCAGTCACCCGTTTGGCTGGGCCGCAGAAGAAGCGGTAGACTATGCCCGTGAACAGGTAGCCCGTCTAATTGGCGCTGAGCCCAAGGAAATGGTATTTACCTCAGGCGCCACCGAAGCGGTAAACCTGGCGCTCAAAGGGGTATACGAAATGTACGCCGGTAAAGGCAATCATATTATCACCGCCCTCACCGAACACAAAGCGGTCCTGGATACCTGCAGGCATCTCGAAAAGATGGGCGCCCGGATCACCTGGCTGCCCGTGAATGCAGAAGGACTCATTGACCTGCAGGAGCTGGAAGCAGCCATCACGCCGCAAACCATCCTTATCAGCCTGATGTATGCCAATAATGAAACCGGCGTTATTTACCCCGTGCAGGCCATCAGCGAGATTGCCAGGAAACACGATGTACTTTTCATGTCCGATGCCACGCAGGCCGTAGGCAAAGTTCCCGTTGATGTGAATAACGACGGCATCGACCTGCTCACCCTCAGCGCCCATAAATTGTATGGCCCCAAAGGAGCAGGCGCCTTATACGTGCGCAGACGCTCCCCCCGTGTACGGCTTACCGCCCAGATCGACGGCGGCGGCCACGAAAGAGGCATGCGCTCCGGTACCCTCAATGTACCCGGCATCGTAGGCCTGGGAAAAGCCGCCGAACTCTGCATGGAAGAAATGACTACTGATACCGCACGCATCCTGCCCCTGCGCAACCAACTGGAACAAGCCCTGCTGGAACTGGAACTATCCTTTTTAAACGGATCCCGCCAGCATCGCCTGCCACATACCTGTAATCTGTCCTTCAAATATGTGGAAAGCGAAGCCCTCATGATGGGCTTCAATAAAAAAATTGCCCTTTCTTCCGGATCGGCATGCACCTCGGCCTCCCTGGAACCCAGTCACGTTCTGAAAGCCATGGGACTAAGCGACGAACTCGCCTATGCCTCCCTCCGCTTCGGACTCGGACGGTTTACCACCGCCGGACAAATAGCATTTACCATCCGGACGATCACGGAAGCGGTTACCCAGCTGAGAAATACCAGCCCCATCTGGGAAATGTATAAAGACGGTGTAGACCTCGGTTAGACGCACTTCTTGCATCCCGACCTTTTATGCAGGCGCCAAGCGGCTCCTGCCCCGGACCAACGCGTTTCCTTCCCCGGATTCCCCCGTCGGCAGCCACGCTGAAACAACCCCATACAATAGCCGGAAAGGTAATAGCGTTTACCCTATATTTGTATCTTTACTAATATCCTAATCCTTACTAACTGTTCATGCTAGCCATCTTTAAGAAAGAGATCAACCAGTTTTTCAGCAGTGTAACGGGCTATGTGGCCATTATACTGTTTTTGCTGGCAAATGGATTATTACTGTTCGTTTTTCCGGAAACCAGTTTACTAGATACGGGATACGCCAACCTGGACCCTCTGTTCAACCTGGCGCCCCTCATTTACCTGTTGCTGATACCTGCTATTACCATGCGTTGCTTCGCAGATGAGTTTAAAACCGGCACCATGGAATTGCTCAGCACCAAACCACTCACCGGCTGGCAGATCGTATTGGGCAAATTCTGGGGCAGCTTACTGATCGTGGCCATTTCCCTCTTACCCACCATTGTATATTACCTGGCAATACAACAATTAAGTGTAGATAACCAACAGCTGGATACCGGCGGTATCATCGGGTCTTATATCGGCTTATTATTACTGGGAGCAGCTTTTACCGCTACAGGTATCTGGTCCTCTTCCCTTACCAATAATGCCATGATTGCTTTTCTCATTGCACTTTTCACGTGTTTTATCTTCTATAATGGCTTCGATGCCCTCAGCCGTATCCCCGCCTTCAGCGGAGGCGCAGATTATTATCTGCAGATGGCCGGGATCAAATTCCATTACACCTCTATGAGCCGTGGTGTATTAGATAGCCGCGATATTGTCTATTTTATCAGTGTGATAGGCCTCATGCTCTATCTCA
This sequence comes from Chitinophaga arvensicola, assembly GCF_900110835.1. Classification (GTDB taxonomy): domain Bacteria; phylum Bacteroidota; class Bacteroidia; order Chitinophagales; family Chitinophagaceae; genus Chitinophaga; species Chitinophaga arvensicola. Next base: position 1,438,453 of record NZ_FOJG01000001.1, on the reverse strand, counting down.
CCAAACTATCCCTCCAAAGAAAACTCTGGCAAAACGGTTAATAACCGTGCTTACTAAATGACATGGCTACACGAAAGAAATACATACAACGTGCAATAGCAGTAGTACTGGTACTCACGGGCATCAATATAGCAGCAGCTTATTTTCATGGCAGATGGGATCTGACAGCAGAGAAAAGATACACGCTCACCGCCAACACCCGGCAAATGCTGCGGAAACTGGATAGCCCGGTGGAAATTGAAGTATTCCTCAAAGGCGACTATCCGGCCAGCTTCCGGCAACTGGCGCAGTCTACCACCGAATTACTGGAGGAATTCCGTGAATATGGCAAACAAAACCTTCGCTTTACTTTCATCAATCCGGGGCAGGGCCTTACGGATTCTGCGCGCATGAAATTTCTCGGTGAACTCACCGCACAGGGCATCATGCCTTTTAACATGAAAGTACAGCAGGAAGCCAACGACGGCTTCGCTGAGAAACTCATTTTCCCCGGCGCACTGGTACATTACAAAGGGAAAACACTGGGCGTGAACCTGCTCAAAAACCAGGGTGGTCAGGATCCCATGCAAACCATGAGCAGCTCGGAAGCATTACTGGAATACCAGTTTGCCTATGCTATCAACAAATTGCAGGAAAAAGAAAAACCACTGGTAGGCTATATGCTGGGCCATGGCGAATCCCTCGGTGCAGAAGTATACGACGCCCTCAGCACGCTACAGGCCAATTACGGCCTGGATACGCTGACGCTTCAATCGGCCACATATATTCCACACGATTTTAATGTGATCCTTTTCGCCAAGCCGCAAAGCGCTTTCACGGATGTGGATAAACTGAAAATAGATCAATACGTCATGAATGGAGGCAAGGTGCTATGGTTTGTGGATGAGTCCAGCGCCAGCATGGATAGTTTACATGAACATCCCTCTTTCTTCGCCATGGACCGTGGTCTGAACCTCGAAGATATGTTTTTCCGTTATGGGGTACGGATCAACCAGGACCTGGTACTGGATCTGCAAAGCGATGTAGTACCGCTGGTGGTAGGAAATGTAGGCAACCGCCCGCAGATTCAGCCAATGCCATTCCCGTTTTTTCCCATGCTGATGCCTACCAAAGCGCATCCTATTGTAAAAAATCTGGATATGGTCCTGAGCCGTTTTGTGAGTTCCATCGATACTATTAAAAATGACGATATCCGGAAAACCATACTGCTCACCTCTTCCAGGAGCAGTCGTACCATGCGGCTACCCGCCCAGATAAGTTGGGAGATCGTAAAAACACAACCCAATCCACGCGAATACCGGCAAAAATACCTGCCGGCGGCGGTGCTGCTGGAAGGAAAGTTTACGTCCCTGTTCCGTCATCGTGAAAACCGCGACGCAGTAGATCCGCTGTTTCACGCATCCGGGCAGCAATTCAAGGAACGGACCGACACCGCCAATAAAATGATTGTGGTAAGCGATGGTGATGTGATGTCTAATGCGGTATCCCGTAAGGAAGGCCCGCTACAGATGGGTATCAACGAATTTAATCCCGGCTTTGCCTTTGCCAATAAAGAATTTTTCCTCAACTGCCTGGAATACCTCTGTGGCAACAGCGGCATCATGGAAGCGCGTAACAAAGAACTGACCCTGCGCTTGCTGGATGGAGAAAAAATCAGGCAGGGAAAAACCAAATGGCAGGTGATCTGCTTCCTGGTACCGGTTGGACTGGTACTGCTGTTTGCAATGGTATTCCAGTTTGTAAGGCAACGTAAATTTACCGAATAGCCGGAACAGCCCTAAGCCACTGGCTTTCAGCGGTTCTGACGGCAGCAGGAGAGGGTTGAAACCAACCTTAAAACAGAAACCTAGCTGCCGTTTTCCTATCTTTGCCACTCCTAAAATGCAATCACATGGGAAAAACAGAAGTAACATATCTGGTATTTTTTATTGTGATCATCCTGGCGTTGATTTTTGATCTGGGCTTTTTTAGTAAGAAAAATAAAAAGACTTCTCTCAAAACAGCGCTTTGGCAAAGCATTTTCTGGGTAGTGTTATCTGTGTTATTTTTTGGATTCATGTGGCTGGAAGACGGCGCTGAGCCGGCCCTCAGCTTTATGAGTGCTTATCTCATGGAGAAATCCCTGTCGATCGATAACATCTTTGTGTTTATACTCATCTTTAGTTTTTTTAAAATAAAAGAAGAATATTATTCACGGGTATTACTGATAGGTATACTGATGGCCATTGGATTCAGGGCTATCTTTATCTGGCTGGGAATTGCGCTCATTCAGAAATTCGAATGGATCTTATATATCTTCGGTGCGTTTCTCATTTACACCGGCATTAAAATGTTCTTCGCCAAAGAAGACGATGAGTTTAAGCCGGAAGAAAATGCGATCTACCGTTTTATGAACAAATACATGCGGGTTACAACAGAAGAGCCCAAAGGCCGATTTGTTATCCGCAAACATAATAAGGCTTATCTCACCACGTTATCACTGGTAGTAGTGATGCTGGCAGTCACAGATATCTTATTTGCGGTGGATTCCATCCCGGCTGTATTTGCCATATCACGCGATCCGATGGTAGTATATACCTCCAATATATTTGCGGTGTTAGGACTACGGTCCTTGTTCTTTTTACTGAGGGGAGCGGTAGATAAATTTGATTATCTGCCCCAGGGTATTGCCATCGTCCTGGTTTTTATTGGAGTGAAAATGCTGGCGGAGTATTTTTTGCATCAGCACAATATTCATATACCGGTATACGTATCATTGATAGTGATCGTTCTATGCCTTGGAGGTTCCATCCTCTATTCTCTTTATCATCAGAGAAAAGAATTACCGGAAGCAAAAGTGAAGTAAAAAGCAGCGCAGACAAGGGTTTTGCAGCTGCTAAGTGATTATTCAAATCTGATAAACGTGTATAACGCAGCAAGTATCAACAAGACTTTGAAAGGGGAATTGTTGCAAGAGACCGGATTTTCTGAAATTGACCATCTTTTATTGGACAGCAGGAAGCTCAGCTTTCCAGAATCATCTCTTTTTATCTCATTGGTTAGCCCGCGGCGCAACGCGCATCAATACATCGAAGAATTGTACCGCAAAGGGGTCAGTAATTTTATCGTGAGTGAACCGGTGCCATTGGAAAAATATCCAAAAGCCAACTTCATCCTCGTAAAAGATACCCTACAGGCATTGCATACCCTGGTTGCCTTTCACCGGCACCAGTTTCATATTCCCGTTATCGGCATCACCGGCAGCAATGGTAAAACCATTGTGAAGGAATGGCTGTACCAGCTACTGGAAAAAGACTACAACATCGTTCGCAGTCCTAAGAGCTACAACTCACAGATAGGGGTACCCTTGTCTGTATGGCAGATGAAACCGGAACACCAGCTGGCTATCTTTGAAGCAGGTATTTCCCAACCTGGCGAAATGGTGAACCTGGAAAAAATCATCCGCCCTACCATCGGTATTTTCACCAACATAGGAGAGGCTCACAGCGAAGGCTTTTTAAATATCCGGCAGAAGATCAACGAAAAGCTGGTCCTGTTTGCCAAGAGCGATATTCTCATTTACTGTAAAGACTACCTCGCCCTCAATGAATGTGTGCTGGCTTTCCACAACCAGGTAGGCAAAAAAGAAAACCAGGAAGGTGGCCCTGAATTATTTTCCTGGTCCAGGAAAACAGATGCCGACCTCCGCGTAACCAGTGTAGATAAACAAGATAACCATACCCGTATAGACGCCCTCTACAAACAGGAACCACTGCACTTCAGCATTCCTTTTGTAGATGAAGGATCTATCGAAAATGCCATTCATTGCGTGGCGCTCATGTTATACCTGGGCAAGGAACAAACCGTGATCCAGCAACGAATGGACCAACTGAGCAATATCGCCATGCGCCTGGAACTGAAACAGGGCATCAATAATTGCTCCGTGATCAACGACAGTTATAACCTGGATCTGGGTTCCCTGACCATTGCACTCGACTTCCTCCAGCAACAGCAGCAACACGCTACCCGCACTGTTATCCTCAGTGATATCCTCCAGAGCGGCAAAAGCGACGCTACCCTGTACGAAGAAGTAGCCGACCTTCTGCAGAAGAAGGGCATCAACAAGTTAATTGCCATCGGTAAAAATATAGGCCGGGAGAAAAAAAGCTTCCAGCAGGTAGAAGGTCTGAAAACACAGTTCTTCACTACTACCGATGAATACATACAACAGTTCAATGCAGACGACTTCCAGAATGAAACCATCCTGGTAAAGGGTTCCCGTATCTTCCAGTTTGAACGTATCGGTAAACTGCTGGAGCAGAAAGCCCATCAGACCATCCTGGAAATCAATCTGACCGCTATTTCCCACAACGTAAAGCTGTACCAGTCGCTGCTAAAGCCGGATACAAAGCTCATGGCCATGGTGAAAGCCTTTTCATATGGCAGCGGAAGTTTTGAGATCGCGAACCTGCTGCAGTTCCATGGTGTAGATTACCTCGCGGTGGCCTATGCAGATGAAGGAGTGGAGCTGAGAAGGGCCGGTATCACTATGCCCATCATGGTGATGAACCCGGAACCCGCCAGCTTTGATGCGATCCTGCACTGGAACCTGGAACCGGAAATTTATTCCATGCAGATCTTACTGCAGTTTATGGAAGAAATTACCGCTGCCGGCAAAACGGAATTCCCCGTTCACATCAAACTCGACACCGGTATGCACCGGCTCGGCTTTGTGAAAAGCGAAATCGCAGAACTGGCGCAGATACTGACTGCCAGTCCGCTGATGAAAGTACAATCCATATTCAGCCACCTGGCTGCCAGTGAAGACCCTGCAAAGGACGCCTTCACCCAGCAACAGGGCCGGTTGTTCTATGATATGAGCCATGAGTTGCAAAAGGCACTGGGCTATACCGTAATACGTCACATCGCCAACAGCGCCGCTATCACCCGTCACCCTGACCTGCAGCTGGACATGGTGCGTCTTGGAATCGGTATGTATGGCATCGACAGCAGCAATGGTATCCAGGACCAGCTTCGTAATGTAAGCACCCTGAAAACCACTGTGGCCCAGTTGAAACACCTGGAGGCAGGCGATACCGTAGGTTATGGCGGTAAATGGGAGGCGAAAGGCCCCGCTGTAACAGCCACTGTACGTATCGGCTATGCTGACGGCTATCCCCGCCGGTTGGGAATGGGCGTAGGAAAGATGCTGATCCGGGGTAAATTGGCCCCCGTAGCAGGTGTAGTAGCCATGGACATGCTGATGCTCGATGTAACCCATATTCCGGACGTTGAAGAAGGGGATGAAGTCATTGTTTTTGGCCAGGATCTTTCTGTACAAGAGCTATCAGCTTGGGCGGACACGATTCCTTATGAAATATTAACAGGAATTTCACAGCGGGTAAAAAGGGTATATTTCCAGGAATAATGATATTGCAGGCTTCGACTTTGAAATAAACTATTATTTTTGATAAAATTTTAATATCAGTTGAAATATCGTCACGTAGTATTTATCGTTATCCTGATCCTGGCTATTGACCAGACATTGAAATTCTGGATCAAAACGCACATGTTCATGCAACAGGAATTTGTGATTTTCCCCAATTGGTTCCGGATTCACTTTATTGAAAATGAAGGAATGGCCTATGGGCTTAAGTTCGGAGGCGACTTTGGAAAAATCCTGTTGACCCTGTTCCGCCTGGTAGCTGTAGTGGTGGGTTTTGTGTATATGAAGAAACTCATTAAAGAAAAATACAGTACCGGCCTGCTGATCTGCGGATCCCTGATCCTGGCAGGAGCAGCTGGTAACCTGATAGATAGTATGTTCTACGGCCTTATTTTCAACGATAGCGTAGGATACGAAGTCGCGAAATTTATGCCCGCCGGCGGTGGTTATGGCAGCTTTTTACACGGTCGCGTGGTAGATATGCTGTATTTCCCTATCTACGAAGGCTATTTGCCTAACTGGGTACCTTTCAAGGGAGGCGATTACTTCGTGTTTTTCCGCCCGGTATTCAACGTGGCAGATGCGGCTATTTCTACCGGTGTAGTGGCCATCCTGCTTTTCCAGAAACGCTTTTTCGGAAGACATATGCAGCCGAAGCCCACAGAACAGCAGCCAGTGGCAAAGGATCATGTAGCTTAATCAACTCTTTTAATATTGACAGGAGCGTCTGCCTTTGGGTAGGCGCTTTTTTATTGCCCATACCCGATGTTGTTTTCGGTGGATAAGGGAAAATATCTGTACAAATACCCGCAAAATTGATCATATTTTCCGAAAAAAAGACAGAACTCACAATTTCAGGCACCCGCACTTTACCTCCCATCCACAGCATTGTATTGAATAACCTCTCCTTAAATCATCTCTTTAAGTAATCATACATCCGGACAGATTTTCCACAAGAAAAAAACCTTGCCCCAAATCGTTCACCCTGAATGGATTAAGTGCGCAACTGCGCCATGAACACCAGTCTTCGGGCAGGCTTTTTCCAATAAATCCCCGCATTTGCTTTGAAATGAAAAATACCCGAATTATATTTGTCTACTAATTCTATAGACTATATGATAATAAATTTTACAAAGCACTCATTTACAGCACGATGTTGAGGCACGACATCGTTTAAAGGTCCCCTTATCAATTTATCACTCCAGAATCTATAATGTTAACAACGCTATGCAAAAGTTCTTACCTATACTGGTTAAATACCTGTTTGCTATTTTGGTATTTAGTCCGGTACTAGTCCACGCTCAACTCAACGGCTCCTATGTAATACAGGGAAAGATTACAGACGACCATGGCAATGCACTGCCAGGGGCCTCCGTGCAGATCAAAGGCACTTCCTTTGGTGCGCAGACAGATACCACCGGCCGGTTTGATGTCACCACCAATTCCAAATTTCCACTGAAACTCGTCATCCGTCTGATCGGTTATCAACCCCAGGAATTTGAAGTAAAAAGCGCCAGCAGCAAACTGGCCATCCAGCTGTATACGCAATCACTGCTCGTAAATGAGGTAGTGGTATCCGCTTCCCGGCAACAGGAAAAACTGCTCCGCTCTCCGGTAGCCATCGAAAAACTGGATATCCGCGCGCTGAAAGAAACACCTTCTTCTACCTTTTATGATGCCCTCGGCAACCTGAAAGGGGTACAGATGACCACCGCCGGTCTTACCTTCAAAGTATTTAACACCCGTGGCTTCAACGTTCCCAACAACTTCCGCTTCATGCAGCTGGTAGATGGTGTGGATAACCAGGCCGCTACCCTCGGTGTACCGCTGGGTAACGCCATCGGACCTACGGAGCTGGACATCTCCAGCGTAGAAGTAACACCCGGCGCCTCTTCTGCCCTCTACGGTATGAACGCCATCAACGGGATGTCTAACCTCATTACCAAAAACCCGTTTCAGTACCAGGGCGTAAGCGTATACCAGAAAGTAGCAGTGAACCACGTAGGCGATGATGGCGGCGCCAAGCTGCTCACCGAAACCGCCGTTCGTTACGCACAGCAATACACCGACTGGTTTGCCTGGAAAATCAACCTGAGCTACATGCAGGGTACCGACTGGTACGCCGATAATCACAGCGATTTTTCCCCGCAATCAAAAGCCAACCCAGATTTTCCACAACTCAGCGGCCCCAATAACATCGCCAATGATGCCTGGAACAAATACGGCGACAACTCCAACCTCTCCGTAATCGACAAGGACGGCCGCGCTTACACCGTACACCGTACCGGTTACTGGGAAAAAGATATTGTGGGCGACTTCACCGTGAAAAATAAAAAAGCCGACGTCTCCTTTAATTTCCGCTTACCCCGCCAACTGGAATTATCCGCTTCCTACCGCTATGGCGAAATGGATGGCTTCTTCCAACGTGGTAATCGTATCGGCCTCAGAGGAGTAACCGTACAAAATGCCAAACTGGAACTGGTACACCCCGACTTCACCGTGAGATCCTATATCTCCATTGAAAACACCGGTGATTCCTACAACATGAACCCGCTGGCAGATAACCTTGAGAAATCATTCAAAACAGATAAAAAATGGCTGGCGGATTATACCACCGGTCTGAACAACGCGCTCACCGCAGGTTCCGACCTCGTTGCCGCACATGCAGCCGCCCGTGCCCTGGCCGATGCCGGCAGATGGACACCCGGTACCGCTGCCTTCGACGCACAGGTCGCAAAAATCAAAAGCATCAACGACTGGGATATCTACCCTACTTCCAAAAATCCTGAAAATACCAGTGGTGGCGCTGCTCTCTTACAAAAAAGCCGCTTCTACCACACAGAAGGTACCTGGAACCTGCGTAAATACATCCACTTCGCAGATGTACTCGTAGGCGCTGATTACCGCACCTACGAAATCATACCTGATGGTAACAACTTCGTGGATTTCTCCCGTCCGGCCGACAAACGCAACAGTCCCGGTGGAAAGAACATCTGGTACGGTAAATATGGTGGCTTCGCACAGATCAGCAAAACTTTCTTCAACGACGCATTAAAGCTCACCGGCTCCCTGCGTTATGATAAAAATGAGCAGTTCTCCGGTAAAGTAAACCCGCGTATTGCCGCTGTTTACAGCATCAAAGACAAACACAACTTCCGCCTGTCCTGGCAGAACGGGTTCCGCTTCCCATCCCTGTTTGAAGCTTACTCCTTCGTAAACAACGGACAGGTAAGGCGTGTAGGTGGACTTGCCTTCATTGAACAAGGCCTCGGCTATTTCAAAAACTCCTTCCTCACCAGCACGGTAGATGCGTTTGGTGTAGCGGTAAATAAAACCATCAATGCAGAACACATCTCCAAAGATGCGGCAGCAGCAAAAAATGCAGGCATACTGAAAGTGGCCAACCTGGATCCCATCGTTCCGGAGCAGATCACGTCCTTTGAAGCTGGCTACAAGGCCGTTCTGCTGGATAACAAACTCTTTATCGACGTAGATGGCTACTATAGCTCCTACAAACACTTCATCGGTCAGATTGAAGCCGTAGTGCCTAAAACCGGTAATGTGAATACGCCGGATCAGTCGGTACTGAACCAGATGCTGGATAAGTCTTTACAGGACCGCTACCGCGTATGGACCAACAGTAAATCAACCGTAAACAACTACGGTTTTGCGGTAGCTGTTACCTATGATCTGTATAAAAACTACACCATCAGCGGCAACGCCAACTACAATAAACTGGCGCAGGATAAAACCAAAGACGATGCGTTAATCCCCGGATTTAACACACCAGACTGGTTTACCAACGTGAGCTTAGGTAACCGCAACGTATTTAAAAATGTGGGTTTCAACGTAGTGTGGCACTGGCAGAATACTTTCTACTGGCAGAACCTCTTTGGTAACGGCGATGTTCCATCCTACAACACCGTGGATGCACAGATCACTTACCGTGTACCAAAAATCAAAACAGCGTTTAAACTGGGTGCGTCCAACATCCTGAATTCAAAATACTTCCAGTATGTGGGTGGTCCTACCATCGGTGGATTATACTACGTATCCATAACATATGACAACGTTTTCAAAAGAAAATAGTTGCTGACACACAGGGGTGCAGCTCGTAAGTTGCATCCCTGTTTTTTTAAACTCACTTAAAATATAACTGACATGACTACACGTACAACAGCCGTTGCAGGCTCCACTACCGCAAAGCCGTCCCCATCCTTTAAATGGTGGCAGATTGCTGTTGTTTCCGTGCTGATCGTCACCTTACTGACAGCGGCTTATTACTACGCCGTACCGGGCGCTGTACAAGCCAATGTACGCACCTTCTTTCACTCTCTGTTCACTACCGAATTACTGTTTTATATCATTGTAGGATTATGCGCGCAACTGGTAGATGGCGCACTGGGCATGGCTTATGGCGCTACATCGTCCTCGCTGTTGCTGGGCCTCGGTGTATCCCCTTCCGTTAGCAGTGCCAGTGTACACGTAGCAGAAGTATTTACCACCGGCGCTTCAGGGTTTGCGCATTTCAAACTGGGCAACGTTAATAAGAAACTATTTTTATGCCTGCTGATACCAGGTATGATCGGCGCTGTTTCAGGCGCCTACCTGTTGTCCGACAAAATAGATGGAGATGTGATCAAACCTTTTATCAGTGCTTACCTGCTGGTACTCGGCATTATCGTGATCCGGAAAGGTATCCAGAAAACAAAAAGAAAAACCAAAACAAAAAGACTGGGACCACTTGCCTTTGTAGGCGGCTTCATGGACGCCATCGGCGGCGGAGGCTGGGGCCCCATTGTTACCTCCACCTTGCTGAGTAAAGGCCGTACCGTACATTATACCATTGGCTCTGTGAATGCGGCAGAGTTTTTCATCTCCCTTTCCAGTGCAGCCACTTTCCTCATCTTCACCGGTATCTCCAGCTGGCAGGTGATTGTAGGATTGGTGATCGGTGGTGTAATTGCTTCTCCCTTTGCCGCGATCTTAGTGCGTAAAATCAAAAGAAAGCCGCTCATGATCATGGTAGGTGTGCTTATTATTATCCTGAGCCTGCGTACTATTATCGCTACATTACTTCACTTCGTTTAGTAACAGTTCCGACTTTTCAAAACTACGTATATTATTCAACGTTACTTCTGCTATCTGCGTGAGCGCCTCCTTTGTAAAGAAGCCCTGATGCGCGGTTACCAGTACATTGGGGAAAGTCGTTAATCTTGATAACACATCATCCTGGATAATACTTCCGGAGAAATTCTGAAAGAACAGGTGTTCTTCCTGTTCGTATACATCAATGCCGAGCGCACCGATATGGCCATTCTTCAAAGCAGCAACTACGGCGGCGGTATCCACTAATCCACCCCGGCTGGTATTGATCAGTACCACGCCCATTTTCATAGAAGCAATAGAATCCGCATTGATCATATGCCGGGTACTTTCCATCAGCGGGCAATGCAGGGAAATTACTTCCGACTGTCCGAAAATCGTATCAAGAGACACGTATTTCACACCGGCTTCCAGCAATTCCTCATTCTCATAAATATCATGGGCGTATACCTTACAACCAAAGCCCAGCATTATTTTACAGAATACAGCGCCGATATTTCCGGTACCCACCACACCGATTGTTTTGCCAAAGAGATCAAAACCTTCCAGTCCGTTCAGGGTGAAGTTGTTGTCACGTACACGGTTATACGCTTTATATATTTTCCGGTTGAGCGCCAGCAGTAAAGCTACGGCATGCTCTGCCACAGCATGCGGCGAATAGGCCGGCACACGTACTACTTTGATGCCCACAGCAGCAGCAGCTTTCAGGTCTACATTATTGAAACCGGCACAACGCAGTGCAATGAGCCGTACGCCTTTCTCATGAAGTATATTGATCACAGCAGCATTCACCTTATCATTTACAAACACACAAACCGCCGTTTCTTCTTTTATCAGCGCCGTATTATCTTCATTCAGCTGCGCCTCCAGGAAACGGAAGCGATGTTCCCCCTGCTGGTTGGCCTGGTTGAAGTAATGAATGTCGTAGGGCTGTGCGCTAAAAAAGAGTATATCCATGATCGTTAGTGTTTATATCTCCTGAAGATAACAAAAAAAAGAGCCCCGTTATTAGCGGGACTCTTTTCTTCCATAAATATTATCTGTTATTACTTGATATCTCCTACCATGTGTGCAGGAACCACCCATTCATCGAATTCAGCCGGGGTTACATAACCCAGTTTCACGGCCATTTCTTTCAGGGTAGTGCCTTCCTTGTGGGCTTTCTGCGCAATTTCAGCTGCTTTGTAGTAGCCAATTTTGGTATTCAGTGCAGTAACCAGCATCAGGGAATTTTCCACATGTTTTTTGATATTGGCTTCGATTGGTTCGATACCTTCTGCGCACTTATCGTTGAAGCTTACGCAACCGTCGCCGATGAGGCGGGCAGAATGCAGGAAGTTGAAGATCATGACAGGTTTAAACACGTTCAGTTCGAAGTGTCCGTTGGAACCGCCAATGCTGATGGCCACGTCGTTACCCATTACCTGGGCAGCAATCATGGTCAGGGCTTCACACTGGGTAGGATTTACTTTACCTGGCATGATAGAAGAACCTGGTTCGTTGTCCGGGATATGAATTTCACCGATACCTGCGCGTGGGCCGGAGCTGAGCATGCGGATATCGTTGGCAATCTTCATTAAACTCACAGCTACCATTTTCAGGGCGCCATGTGCTTCTACGATGGCATCGTGTGCTGCCAGTGCTTCGAATTTATTCTCTGCGGTGATGAAAGGCAATCCGGTTAACAGGGCAATATTTTTCGCCACGTTTTCAGAGTATCCTTTTGGTGTATTGATACCGGTACCTACCGCAGTACCGCCCAGGGCCAGTTCGCTCAGGTGTGCCAGTGAATTGTTGATGGCTTTTAAACCGTGGTTCAGCTGGGCTACATAACCGCTGATTTCCTGTCCGAGTGTCAATGGGGTAGCATCCATGAAGTGGGTGCGGCCAATTTTCACTACGTTCTTATAGTCTGCTGCTTTTTTTGCCAGGGTATCGCGGAGCTTTGTGATGCCCGGGATCGTTACTTCCTGCAACATTTTATAAGCAGCGATGTGCATGGCAGTAGGGAAGGTGTCGTTGGAAGACTGTGACTTGTTCACATCATCGTTCGGGTGAACGAATTTCTCTTTATCCGTCAGCTGGCCGCCATGGATGACGTGAGCGCGGTAAGCTACCACTTCGTTTACGTTCATGTTGGACTGGGTACCGGAACCGGTTTGCCATACCACCAGCGGAAACTGATCGTCCAGTTTACCTTCCAGGATTTCATCGCAAACCTGACCAATCAGATCACTCTTTTCTTTTGGCAGTACACCCGCTTCGAGGTTGGTGATAGCTGCCGCTTTCTTCAGGTATGCAAATGCCTTGATAATTTCCTTCGGCATCTTGTTGATATCCTGTGCGATCTTGAAATTTTCAATGGAGCGCTGTGTTTGAGCGCCATAATAGGCATTTACAGGCACTTTCACCTCGCCCATTGTGTCTTTCTCTATTCTGAATTCCATGACTTAAACTTTTAAGGCTACAAAAGTACGGCATTACGGTCTGGGCAGCAAGCTATTCCCCGGTAAAGTTTGGGGCTCTTTTCTGTACAAAGGCTGCTGCGCCTTCCTGCAGATCTTTTGTGGCAAAGCAGGCGCCGAACTCCTTCAGTTCCAGTTCAAAACCGTCCTGGTCCTTATCGGTGGCGGCATTCGCGCATTTAATCACACGTGCAATCGCCAATGGCGCCTTTGTTTTTATTTTTTGTAAGATGGCAATGGCTTTGGGCAGCAATTCTTCGGGCTTCAGCACATGGTTTACCAGCCCCCATGCCTGTGCCTCTGTGGCGTTGATCATATCTCCCGTCATCATCAGTTCCAGGGCTTTGCCTTTTCCTATGAGCTGGGTGAGGCGTTGGGTACCACCATATCCCGGGATCAGTCCGAGGTTTACTTCCGGCTGACCGAATTTTGCATTATCGCTGGCGATCCGGAAATGACAGGCCATCGCCAGTTCGCAGCCCCCGCCCAGTGCAAAGCCATTAACAGCCGCAATGATAGGTTTCGGACTGCTTTCTATCCGCTGGAAAATCACGTGGCCTTTCTTGGCCAGTTCTTCTCCCTGTTTATCTGATAAAGTAAGGAACTCACTGATGTCTGCACCCGCTACAAACGCTTTTTCACCTGCACCGGTGATAATGGCGCCTTTAATGTCGCGGTTACTGTATATTTCATCTACTGCCAGTGCCAGATCAGCCAGTACCTGCTGGTTGAGGGCGTTCATCTTTTCCGGACGGTTGATGGTAATAGTGAGAATACCATTTTCCAATTGTGTGCTTAACGTCTGATACATGAGCCGTATTTTAGTTTACCAATATTAAGCAATATTCAATAACCTAACGAATCAGCCCGATAGCAGGCGCCGGCTGCCTACCCTCTGCGGCTATCATGCAGTGCGGGAAACGATTACAAAAAAACCGTAGCCAGAAAAGATCTGCTACGGTTCATTTAAATATGCGGGATATGCCCGTTAGTAATTTACCTCAAACTCTGCTTTGCCACTTTTCATCTTCATATAGTGTCTTTTTTTCTTCACTTTAAAATAGTCCACGCCGCTGAAATTATATCCCAGGGTCACAAATACCAGGTTGGCTTCGAGGTTCCGGTTGGGATATACGGCATTGCCGCTTTTATCTTTTGTTTTAAAGTCGGGGTTAAAGAAGTTCTGCGGGTAATACTGCACTTTCAGACCAAAGCCCGGGTTGAACCGGAAACCGGCAAAGAGGGAAGGCATCAGCAGGGGAGTGCGGTCGCTGAACCATTCATTGAACTTATGGACCTTGTCCCCATCTACAAATTGTTTCTCTTTATAGTTAAAAGCCAGGTCTATTTCGCCACCGGCAAAGAAGAAGAGGCTGCCGGAGCTGAGATCTCCTAATTTGAAACCCACCGGCACTCCAAGGGTATACACGCGCTGCTTGAGCTTCAGTGAATCAGCAGGTTTAGAGATCAGCCCTATGTTTTTGAGGTTGATCCCTGTGAAAATCCCGAAGTTTTTGGAAAAATCCTTGTTGAAGTTACTTCCTATGTTAAAAAAGAGGGTAAAGCGGGGGATATTGCGCATATGCTCTCCATTCTCTTTCATAGATGCGAACGACAGCAGGGGGCCATCACCACCGTGTGTTACGTATACCCCTTCCCGGTGCTTGGGGTATTTACCAAAAATGATGGAAAAAACCGTTTTTTCTTCCCTGACCGTGGAATCAGGAGCAGAAGAATTATTGGTAGAATCTTTTTTATCCTGGGCAATTACAGTACAGCACAGCGTCAGCATTAACAGGCAAAGCGGGAGTAACTTACATTTCATAAAACGGGTATTATGGTTTTTTAGATTCGGTGGACTATTTCCACTAAAGACGAGCCGGTTTAAGAAATGTTACGTGGATATATAAATATTTTTAAAAATTTCTGTGAGCGGCCACCCAGTCTGTGATATAGCTGGAAATATCTTTGGTATTGGTACCGGGAGGGAACAATTTACCCACTCCCATTTCCTGCAGGCTTTCCATATCTTCATCGGGGATGATACCGCCACCTGTCAGCAGCACATCGTTCATCCCTTTTTCCTTCATCTGGGCAATGATCTTGGGGAATACGGTCATATGGGCGCCAGACAGGATACTGATACCGATAGCGTCCACATCTTCCTGCAGCGCGGCATTGACCACCATTTCGGGCGTTTGACGGAGGCCGGTGTAAATAACTTCCATACCGGCATCCCGGAGGGCGGCAGCAATTACTTTTGCGCCACGATCATGACCATCCAGGCCCACTTTGGCTACCAATACACGAACAGGACGATTTAACGGGTTGACCATACCATTATCATATTAAGGAAGTAAATGTACGAAAAAGCAGAAAGCTTAAGCTCTCGGCTTTTTTGTACATTTGCCGTCCAAGATAAAATCATTATGAGCGAAGAAAGATCCCTCAATTTTATAGAACAAATTGTTGAAGAAGACATAGCGAATGGCGTTAATGACGGCCGGGTACTGACCCGTTTTCCGCCAGAACCCAATGGCTACCTGCATATAGGCCATGCTAAATCCATTGCGTTGAACTTTGGATTAGCCCAGAAATACAATGGGAAAACCAATCTCCGCTTCGATGATACCAACCCGGTAACTGAGGATACAGAATACGTGGAATCCATTAAAGAAGATATCCGCTGGCTGGGATTCGAGTGGGAAAAGGAATTATATGCCTCCGATTATTTTGAGCAACTCTACGCTTTTGCCGTAAAATTGATAGAAAAAGGACTGGCTTACGTGGAAGACGCCAGTGCCGATGAAATTGCCGCTGCCAAAGGTACACCTACCGTACCGGGTACACCCACTCCGGCCAGAAGCCGCACCGTTGCGGAAAACCTGGACCTGTTTGACCGTATGCGCAAAGGCGAATTCAAGGATGGCGAAAAAACCCTCCGTGCCAAAGCAGACCTGGCCTCGCCCAATATGCACATGCGCGACCCCCTCATGTATCGTATCAAACATGCTCACCACCACCGTACCGGCGACAAATGGTGCATTTACCCGATGTACGATTTTGCTCACGGGCAAAGTGACAGCATCGAACATATCACCCATTCTATCTGTACGCTGGAATTTATTCCCCACCGCGCACTGTACGACTGGTTTATTAAAGAACTGGACATCTTCCCAAGCCACCAGTACGAGTTTGCCCGTTTAAACCTGACCTATACGGTCATGAGTAAACGAAAACTGAAACAACTGGTGGAAGAAGGTCATGTAAACGGCTGGGATGATCCCCGGATGCCTACTATCAGTGGTTTACGCCGCCGTGGCTACACCCCTGCCAGTATCCGCCAGCTTTGCGAACGTGTAGGCGTGCAAAAACGCGATAACATGATCGAATTAAGCCTGCTGGAATTCTGTATCCGTGAAGAACTGAACAGAACCGCCAACCGCGTAATGGCCGTACTGGACCCGGTAAAGCTGGTGATCACCAACTACCCAGAAGGACAGGTAGAAGAAATGACTGCCGACAACAATCCGGAAGATGAAAACGCCGGTTCCCGTACCCTGCATTTCAGCAATACGCTTTACATTGAGCGGGAAGACTTCATGGAAAATCCTCCTAAAAAATTCTTCCGCCTCGGACCTGGTAACATGGTGCGTTTAAAGAATGCCTATATCATCAAGGGCGAAAGCTTTGATAAAGATGCAGATGGTAATATTACCACCATCTACGCTACTTACCTGCCTGAAAGCAAGAGTGGTGGCGACCAGAGCGGCTTAACGGTAAAAGGAACCATTCACTGGGTAAGCGCTGAACATGCGGCCACCGCTGAAGTACGGATCTACGACCGTCTGTTCACCGCAGAAAATCCACAGGCAGAAGAGGCCGATTTTACCACCTTCATCAACCCGGATTCACTGCAGGTGATTAAAGAAGCATTCGTAGAACCTGGCCTGTTGCAGGCTAAACCGGGAGAACGCTTCCAGTTCCTGCGCAAAGGATATTTTGTAGTGGATGCCGATAGCACCGCCGATAAAGTAGTGTTCAACAGAACGGTTACGCTGAAAGACGCCTGGGCGAAAGAAAGCGCAAAAGGTAAATAAACTGTTTTCAATACCATGAAGGCCGGACAGTAACTGTCCGGCCTTCCTTTTTTATAGTACTAAAAACGATAAAGGCTAAACGGGGATGACCCGTTTAGCCTTTATCTATATAACAACTAACAATTTCTATTGAAAAGCCGCCAGTCCTTTGGCAATCCTGTTGCGGGTTTCCGCAACACCCAGGGTAGCCACGATATCAAATACCGGGGGGCCGAATTTGCCGCCGGTCAGCATGATACGGAAAGGCAACTGTACATCGCCCATCTTCAGGTTCTTTTCAGCAGCCAGTGCTTTAAAAGCTGCTTCCAGATCCGCTGCGGGAGCAGCAGACAATGATTCCAGCTGCGCTGACCATACCTGGAAAAAAGCATCTTTGTCTGCATTCCATTTTGGTTTTACAGCCGCTTCATCGTAAGTATCCGGGCTTTGGAAGAAGAAGAAGCCATGGTCCCATATTTCATTTACAAAATAGCAGCGCTCTTTTACCAGGCCCGCCACTGTAGCTACATAGTCAGGAGCGGCGGTAACACCTTTTTCATCCAGCACGGGCTGGAATAAGGCAGCGAGGCTTTCATTGTCTTTGTGATGAATATACTGGTGGTTAAACCATTTTGCTTTTTCGAAATCGAATTTAGCACCGGCTTTATGTACGCGTTCCAGGGAGAATTTGCTGATCAGTTCTTCCAGGGAGAAAATTTCCTGTTCAGTACCATCATTCCAACCCAGCATCGCCAGCATATTGATAAATGCTTCCGGCAGGAAACCACGTTCGCGGAAACCTTTGGTGATATCGCCACTGGCAGGATCTCTCCAGTTCATAGCATATACGGGGAAGCCTAAACGATCACCGTCACGTTTGCTGAGTTTACCATTGCCATCCGGTTTCAGGATCAGCGGAAGGTGCGCCCATTGAGGCATATCAGCTTCCCAACCCAGGAATTTCCAGAGCAGGAGATGTACCGGCGCCGATGGCAGCCATTCTTCTCCACGGAAGGCATGTGTTATTTTCATGAGATAGTCGTCTACTACCACAGCGAGGTGATAGGTAGGCATACCATCTGCTTTCAGCAATACTTTATCATCTACCTGTGAGGTATGGAAAGTCACTTCTCCCCGAACCAGGTCGGTGAAAGTAATGTCCTCATTGGCAGGCATGCTGATACGGATCACATGCGGGGTATTTTTAGCCAGCAGGTCCTGTACTTCTGCATCGGAGAGCGTAAGTGAGTTACGCATCTTTGCCCTTACCACGTGGTTGTACTGCGGAGAAGGATTCTCCGGTGTTTTCAGCCGCTCGCGCATACTTTCCAGCTCTTCCGGAGTATCAAACGCATAATAGGCATGACCGGCTTTCACCAGCTGTTCCGCATACTGGCGGTATAAAGGCTTACGCTCACTCTGACGGTATGGGCCAAACGGACCACCCACTTCCGGACTTTCATCCGGTGTAAGGCCACACCAACGCAAACATTCATTGATGTATTCCTCCGCTCCGGGAACGTAACGGGTTTGGTCTGTATCTTCAATACGCAGCACAAAATCACCTTTATGCTGTTTCGCAAACAAATAGTTGAACAATACAGTGCGTACACCTCCAAGATGTAGGCCACCAGTAGGACTGGGCGCAAAACGCACTCTTACTTTTTTGTGATCCATAGTCCGCAAAGATAAGGATTTAGCCTTTAGCTGTTCATGATTGCCCCGAAGAGAAATTGGGAGATTAAAATTTTTTAATACGAAGCCCCGCTCTGGCACATTAAGTATATTGCAGTACTAAGCGCTGAAAATTCTATGTTCTATCTTACCAAAACGCCCGGCATCCTGAAAGCCTTGTACAAAAGTTGTGTCTGGAGCCTGTCTCCGGCCGGCAATAAGGTATATCTTACATTTGATGATGGTCCGCACCCACAGGCAACACCTTTCGTGCTGGAGCAACTGGCAAAGTTCAATGCAAAAGCTACCTTTTTCTGTATCGGGAAAAACGTGCTGGAATACCCGGCTATCTATCAGCAGATACTGGAAGCAGGACATACCACCGGCAATCATACACACAACCACCTGAACGGCTGGAAAACCAACACCGAAAAATATATTGAAAACGTGCTGGAAGCGGCCAAATACATTGCGTCTCCGCTTTTCAGACCGCCGTACGGGCGGATTACGCCTTTCCAGATCAAACAGATCAAGCAGAAAATTCCAGGCGCAAAAATTATTATGTGGGATCTGCTGAGTGGTGATTTCGACACGGAAATCAATGGAGAAGCCTGCGTACAGAACGTGGTGTTTAAATTACAGCCAGGCTCCATCGTGGTATTTCACGACAGCGCCAAAGCCTGGGACCGGCTGGAGTATGCGCTGCCCCGTGTATTGGAGTATTGTCGGAAACAGAAATTTGAGGTAGCAGCCATATTGTAACAACGACATTAAATAAAAAAGGGCTGGCCAAATGATTGGCCAGCCCTTTTTGTGTCTGTATTTTACAATTGAATTTGCTTGGTTTTATCTCCTACTGTAATCGTGATCGGATCTGTGCATTTACCGTTGCCATAGTCAATCACACCGGTTACTTTATCCAGTTCTACCTTCAGTTTTCCTTTCACAAAATGGTGGCAATCGTCAATCTTCACCAGGGCTTCCTGTGAAGTGAATGTAGCAGTAGCGCCTACTACCGGTCCTTTCACATAAGAAATGGTGGCAGTGCCTTCCACGGCGTATACATCGTCTGCCGGGTTTCTCAGGGGTTCTACCTGGTCAAATCCTGCAGTTTGTTTAATGGTTCTTTTGCTGGTATAGTTCACTATAGTGCTGTCGTTCAGGGTTACTTTTCCACCGGTAACTTCGGCAGTATACTGTATACCGGCAGTTTTGCTGTAGGTAGCGCCGCTGATGGCAAATCTGCCGTCAACCGCTTTGCCGTTGAGTTTATATCCCCTAGATTCTATCACAATGGTAGAATTGGCGTTGAATAAAGGACCGCTGAAAATAACGTGGAGTATACCACTGCGGTAAACTCCATATCTGTCGAGACAGGAGTCTCCAAAATCGATGTCTACCCGCTTAGGCCACTGGGTAGGGCTGGTGGCATCCAGCAGTTCGGCCACCGGACAGGAGGTTACTACGGCGTTAGTAGTGTTGGATACACCGGCTTTGCGTCCGTTAATAAAAAGGCCCTGTTCTACCGCTATCTGACCTACTGTTTCAAAAAGGCCACCGTACATAGCGCTTACAGCGGCTTCGTGTTGGGATGCGGCAATGGCATTGTTGTCTGACTGGTTATTAGGAGCGGTATCTGTGGTGATTTCCTTCTTACAGGCAAAAAAAATGGTGGCAACGGCCACGCCGGTGATGGTCCACGCCAGCACACGATTTGTACTGAAATAGCTTTTCATAGTTTAGGTTTTATTAGCAATTAGGTTTTTCGGTATTTACCTTTGCAGGAATAAAGATACCGTTTAAATATTAAAGAAATTACAAATCTAATAAAATAAATTATTATGCTTTGGATAGATACCCATACGCACCTGTATTCGGAAGAATTTGAGGCAGACCGGGAAGAGATGGTAGCGCGGGCCATAGCAGCGGGAGTAGACCAGTTGTTTTTACCGAATATCGACGAAAGCTCTATTGACGGCATGCTGGCACTGGAAGCCCGTTATCCGGATCATATTTACGCCATGATGGGCATCCATCCCTGTTATGTAAAAGAAGCGGTAGAGGAGCAGCTGGACCTGGTAAAGGCCTGGTTGCAACAGCGCCCGTTCAAAGCCATCGGTGAAATAGGGTTAGACTTCTACTGGGACAAATCGCTGCTTCCCCAGCAATACAAGGCTTTCCAGGAGCAACTGTTACTGGCCCGGGAATATGGTTTACCGGTATCCATCCATAGCCGCGAGGCCACCCGCGAATGTATCAACGAAGTGAAAGGCTTGCAGGATGGCCGTTTGAGCGGTGTATTCCATTGTTTCTCCGGCACGCTGGAAGAGGCGAAGGAAATTATTGACCTTGGCTTCTACCTGGGAATAGGCGGGGTGGTCACTTTCAAGAAATCGGGCCTCGACAAATTACTGGAAGAAATAGACCTCGCACATATTGTACTGGAAACAGATGCGCCCTATTTAGCACCGGTTCCTTACCGGGGCAAACGCAACGAAAGCGCGTACCTGACGCTGGCAGGCGAAAAGGTGGCAGATATAAAAAATCTAAAAATAGCAGACGTTGCAGCTATAACAAGCAGCAATGCCCGGAAATTATTCAAAACGCTCTAACTGTTTAGTGAATACCTTTGCAGGCAATGGCTACTAGCACAATGAGTAAAATTTTGATTATTTACACGGGTGGTACTGTGGGTATGATCTATGACGACAAGACCAAAGCACTTCGCCCGATAGGCTTCAACGAGATAAGGAATAATTTACCGGAACTGTACCGGATGGGCATCGATTTTTATGTGTACGCATTTAATCCCCCTATAGATTCATCAGACATGCAGCCGGAGATATGGGTAGAACTGGCCAGCATCATAGAAGACAGGTATGACCGTTATGATGGTTTTGTGATCCTTCATGGATCTGATACCATGGCCTTTACTGCCTCTGCACTGAGCTTTATGCTGGAAAACCTGTCGAAGCCCGTTATCCTGACCGGCTCTCAGCTTCCCATCGGTAAAATACGGACAGATGCCAAGGAGAATATTATCACCGCCATTGTGCCTGCAGCAGGCACAATGGCACCGATATATCTATGGTACCGGAAGTATGTATCTATTTTGATTTCTCCCTGTTCAGAGGCAACCGCTCCAAAAAGTATAACGCGGAAAAGTTTGAGGCATTCTATACGATGAATTATCCTCAGCTCGCCGAAGCCGGTATCGATATTAAATTCAAACATCAGTTTATCCTGCCGCCTCCTACACAACCACTGAAGGTGCATAAAGAACTGGAAACAAATATCACGGTATTAAAGCTATTCCCGGGTATCTCCAGGAAGGCGGTGGAAGCCACGCTCAGCGTATCCGGACTGAAAGGTGTAATCATGGAAACCTTTGGTAGTGGTAATACCAATACCCAACCCTGGTTTATTGAGAGCATAAAAAAAGTAATCGACAACGGCGCTATTATAGTAGATATCACCCAGTGTGATGGCGGCTCCGTGGAGTTAGGCAAATATGAAACCAGTCAGCATTTACTGGAGATCGGTGTAGTAAGTGGTCATGATATGACCTTTGAAGCAGCGGTCACCAAACTGATGTTCGTACTGGGACAGGGCCTTTCCATTGCGGAAGCAAAGCAGATGCTGGAAACGTCTTTACGTGGTGAACTCACCCCGATTGAAGTGTATTAATCTTTTTTTAAATCAGCTTATACAAGCGGGAAGCACATTCTGTTGTGCTTCCCGCTTTTTTTTATCTTGAATAATTAAGGTAAATTTAGTAATCACCAATTTCTCTTTCCCCAAGTTCTATTCACCACAAAATTCATTAGCTATGGTAGTCTCCTTATCACAGAAATGTATTGCCGAGTTCTTTGGCACTTTTGTTTTGGTATTTATGGGTTGTGGCAGCGCTGTAGTGGCAGGTGGGCATGTTGGGTTTCTGGGTATCGCGTTTGCATTTGGTTTATCTGTTGTTACGATGGCTTATGCAGTAGGCCATATTTCCGGATGTCATCTCAATCCGGCCATTACCATCTCGTTGTGGTCTACCGGTAAAATATCCGGTAAAGACGCTGGCGGGTACATTATTTCGCAGATCATCGGCGGCATAGTGGCAGCAGCCCTGCTGTACTTTATTGCGCAGGGAAAGGCCGATTACAGTCTTGCAGCCAACGGCCTTGGCGCCAACGGCGTGGAAGAGGGTTCACCGGATCATTACTCTCTGATCAGTGGCCTGGTGGCAGAAACGGTGCTTACAGCCATTTTCCTCGTAGTAGTACATGGCAGCACCAGTAAAAATAACCAGAATGGTATGTTTGCCGGACTGGCAATAGGCCTCTGCCTTACCATGATCCACATTGTAGGCATCCCCATTACCGGTGTATCCGTAAATCCGGCCAGGAGTATCGGACCAGCCCTTTTTGTAGGTGGCGCAGCGATCTCCCATCTGTGGGTATTTATTGTAGGACCTATAGTGGGCGGCCTTTTAGGGGGTGGTATCTGGAAGTTATACGACAGTAATTAAACTTTTTTTTGAAATACAAACTAAAGGATTATCTTTGCAACCCTGAATTGGAAAAACAACCTTTCCTTTTTTATTCAGGAAAAAGATAATCACGGAGAAGTGCAGGAGTGGTTGAACTGGCACGCCTGGAAAGTGTGTATAGGTGAAAGCCTATCAAGGGTTCGAATCCCTTCTTCTCCGCAAGCTTTAAAGCTCTGGTAACGCAAGTTATCAGGGCTTTTTTGTTTTAGCGCCCTTCACTTAAACGGCTGTAAGCGTCTTATATTGATTCCTGTATTCAACCGGCGTTGATCCCGTAATCCGCTTAAACACCATTCTGAATGTTTTCAGATCGTTGTATCCCACCCGGTAGGTGATCGCCGCAATATTCGTTTCCCCCGCTTCAAACGCCTTCTTTGCTGCTTCTACCTTTATTCGCTGAATAAATTCTATCGGGCTTAACGAAGTGGCATTCTTAAACCGGCGGATAAAATTCCGCTTGCTCATATTTACCTGGCGGGCAATTTGCTCCACTGAAATATCCGTTTCAAAAGTCTTCTCAATATAACATTGCGCCTGGTGTATTTCCTCGTCGTTGTGCTGACGTTTTCCGGAAAAAACGGTGAAGATACTTTGTGAAGTCCGGCCATAATCCAGGGCATAAATTTTACTCAATGCCACTGAAATCTCTTTACCACAACTTTGTTCTATAAAATACAATAAGGCATTTAAAGAAGAAAAGCCACCGCCGCCTGTAATAATTGCTTTGGAATGCGTAACAACATGATCGGGCCTGAAATCTATTAAGGGATATCTTTGCTGCAAATCTTCCATAGCACCCCAATGAGAGGTAGCCGGCATTCCATCCAGTAAACCACATTCCGCCAGAAAATAAGCGCCGGTACAAAGACTCATTATCTCCACCTTCTTATCATATTGCTCCTTTATCCATTCTATCAATTCCCTGTTCTTAAGAAGTAACGTGTTGATGTCCGACTGAGCTGTGCTCATGGGCGGGATGATAATGGTATCTGTCTCAAACTCGTCCGCTATCGTTTTACTGCAATAAAACTGTACGGGCATACTCAACTGTACATTTTTGAGATGAACACCTACCAGTTCAATCCGGAAAGGAGCAGGCAATCCATTCTTTACCGCAGCTTCATTTGCGCTAAACAACATAGCAGTAGTGTTGGCTACCGCTGCAGGCAACACGTCTTCATATATTACAATGGATATATGTTTCATAATCACCCTGGCATTAGTTAACCGAAGCTATTAAAAAAAAGGCACAAAATACACCGTTCATTGGCACTTTAACACAGCGACCAACTTCCTATACCCGCCTACTTTTACATCAGATAAAACATCTGTTATGAAAACAATATTCGATCCTGCTGCAAGAGAAGCATTTATGGGCAGAATTAACCTGCTTACTAAAGATCATACTGCCCAATGGGGCAAAATGAGCGTTTACCAGATGGCAAAACATTGCACCATCTGGAACAACTGGATACTTGGAACAAAACATGGCGTTTATAAACAAGGACTCCTGGGGCTGATCTTCGGTCAATGGGCCTTAAAGGGCATCGTAAAAAATGATGATCCCATGAAAAAAAACATGCCCTCCGGCAATGCTTTTCTGACCAAAGAAAAAGAAGGGGATCTGGCGTTTCAAAAAAAGACGTGGATAGAACAGGTATCCCAATATGAGCATTTCTCCAATCCGGCATTTATCCACGACTTCTTTGGAAAAATGGATACTGACGAAATTGGTATTCTTGTCTACAAACATTTCGACCATCACCTGCGGCAGTTTAATGTGTAATGCTTCCCCTCAAATTATCTGGTAGTACTTTCAACGAGGAAGATTTCCGCTTATATTCGTTACTATTGTACTAAACACAGATTTCAATGAAGCTCGTATACCTATCGCTGACTTTGGCATTGCTTAGTATTGTTTGTTACGCCCAGAAAACGTCCATCAAATGGGGCGACGAATTCAATCTCCGGAAAGGCAGTACCGACCTGCGCGTAGTACTGGCGGATAAAAACGCTGTTTACCTTCAGGAAAGTCACCTCGCATTAAAAAGCTACTTTGTAGTGGGCGCTACTGCACGGGAATCAGCTTCGCTGGTAAAAGTGGATAATAACCTGACCGAAATTTTCCGCAATGATTTCAATAAAGAATTAAGAGGAAAAGAATTTGTACAATTTCTTCCTTTTGAAGATAAATTGTACCTCATCTCTTCAGAATACAGTAAACGCGATAAAACGCTTGCCCTCTTTGCATCTGCCGTAAATAAGAATTCCGGAGAACTAACCGGAGAGTTCAGGGAAATAGCCAGCTATCAGAAAGAAGAAAAAAAGGATGATATTGATTTCAAAATCACCTACAACACCGACAGCACAAAAGTTCTGATTGTGAGCAGCATTGCAGGGCGGGAAAAGAATGAATACACGATACAGGAACTCGGCAACAATCTCAAAGCATCGTCCCAGCCACTGACCATTACCAATGAATTTGAAGCCAACAAGTATCAGCTGGAAGATGTATTATATACCAATGAACACAATGTGATACTGGTAGGACGGATGTACGAATATGAAGAAGGCAAAAAGAAAAAACAGAAATTTCTTGATTTTACCAACTACAACATCCGTATTTACGACACAAAAGGGAAACAGCAATCAGAGATCAATACCACCATTAACGGGAAATGGCTTATCAGCACAAAATTAGTACAGGAAAAAAGTAAAGACCTGATCCTGGCCGCTTTCTACAGCAATGTAAAAAAAGGTAAAACCGTTGACGGATTACTTGTACAGAGAATTAATGTGTCCAATGGAAAAGTGCTATCTACCAGTGATAAAGCCATTAATAATTCCTTGTTGACCGCTGATCTGGACAAGGACGATAATGACGAAACGGACGACAAGGAAGAATCCAGAGAAGAACGAAAAATGCGGGAAAGCCTGAGCAAGCTGAAAGATGAAGGAGAAGACTTCTCCCGGTTTATGCAGTTCCGTAATATTTTTTACACTGCCGATAATAACCTGATTATCCTGGCAGAATATTTCCATCATTACGTAACTACCACGCAGAGCTATACAGCCGGCACAAACGGTATGCCCGGTCAATGGCGCACGACCAGTTATTCCAACTATATCTCAGGCGATCTGATGATGTGCAGGGTAGATGCTTCCGGCAACATCGGCTGGCTCCAGATACTACCCAAGTATCAACGGGAAGTCATTGCCGGCGTTCATGACCTGGGCTATGGCGTTGGTTTTAATTTCAATACAAGCTATTTCCTGGATGGAAACAGACCTTTCTATTCAGGATTTGGCGCTATTCAAACAGGGAAAAATATCCAGCTCATATTCAATGATAATTCAAAAAACGCCACCGTTGTTCAGGCAGGTCAGAAAGCAAAGTCAACTACCCGATTCAGCAAAACCGATTGCTTCCTTGTAAATATGGATGAAGCAACCGGGAAACTCACCAGGAAACTATTCTTCACCAACAAAGACATCCCCACCGCCATGCCACGATTGGGCGCGGTAATCGGGAATAATATGTATATCGTCGGAAAAACAGACAGGATGCTGGGGAAAACAAAAATTGCGATTGCAAAAATCAGTGTCGATTAATAACAACTCACTTAAGAGGCAATAAATATTTCATGATGGTTGACAGGTCTGCTTGTCAACCATCATGATTAATAGCACTCCGGCTGAATAGAGCGGGCTATTTTAGAAGGCAGCTGTATCATCATGTTCTTCCACGGAGAATAAGGCAGCATCTTCCACATCTGCTGACTGCACCAATGCATGAAACGGGTATTGGGCACAAACCAGGTAGCGCCTCCATCTGCCAGCTGCTGGCTCTTTATCACAAACTCCCGCATTCTCTCTTCATAAAGGGCAAACGCAACGGTATAATCGCCGGCTGCTTTCTTTAACTCCCCGGCCAGGATACAGGCGCCTACTACTGCCATGCTGGTTCCCATTCCTGATAAAGGGGATGCACAATGAGCCGCATCTCCGATCAGTGCAATACGTCCTTTCGACCAACGATCCATTTTGATCTGGCTAATAGAATCAAAATAAAAGTCCGGTGCATCTTCCATCAACGACAACAAACGTGGCACCTCCCATTCTTCCTCCGCAAATTTACTGCGAATGATTTCCTTTTGTTGGGCAATATCCCGCCGGTCATAGGCCAAAGGCTCCGAAGTAAAATAAAAAGAGGCCCTTGCTTCCGTACTTTCTCTTGCGCCGAAAAATCCTACCCGTTTTCCCGGTGTGCTGTAAAACAAGCCATTCATCCCTATATCCATAAAGTTGGGCGTAGTGAAGATCGCGACGTACAGGCCCATATACCGGTTAAACTCCGATTCCTCCCCGAAAGCGATTCTTCGTACATTGGAATGCAAACCATCTGCACCGATCACCAGGTCGAATTGCCTGGCTGCACTCATTTCAAAGGTAACGTCTACGCCCTCCGCTCCATCTGTCATACCTGTAATACTATCCCCGAATATATACTCCACGTCATTTTTCGTGGCACCATACAATACTTCTACCAGGTCGCCACGCATAATTTCCAACTCCCCGCTGGTAAAGCCATCCGGCATAGCAGACACTTTCCTGTTATGCTTGTCTACAGTAGTGATAGTTCCCGTGCGTGTTTCGCAGCGACGGATCTCTTCCAGTACGCCCATCTTCTCCAGCACTTCCATGGCAGCACCCCGGAAGTCAACCGCATAACCGCCAGGACGGATCCCCGGTGCACGTTCCAGAATAGTTACCTCAAAACCATAACGATGCAGCCAGAAGGCCAATGCAGGCCCAGCTACGCTGGCGCCGGAAATTAAGATGCGCTTTGTTTTCATGTATTGCCTACTTGCAGTGAATAATAAAACAAAGCTATATCGCCGCAAAAAGGAAGACAATCATGAAAAGGGCCAGTCCGGTCGACAGATCGGTAAACACGGGAATTTTGGCGGTAAAAAAGGGCATTGGGGGCATTCTTTGCCCGGCGAGACCAGGAACAAAAAAATATTCTTTACTTTTAAGTATGCCAATTCATGACTCAATTATAAGACTGAACTATCTGTGTAACACCATTCCCGCGCTGCTGACAGCCATACCGGCGGAAGAATTCTCGTTTAAACCAGCGCCTGGAAAATGGAGCAAAAAGGAAATGCTAGGTCACCTCGTCGATAGCGCCACCAATAATCATCAACGCTTTGTTCGCACACAGTTCGAAACCACACCCACCATCGGATATGATCAGAATAAGTGGAATCAATACAGCTATTACCTGCAAATAGACAATCAGCAACTCATTGATTTCTGGACGCTGTATAACCGGCAGTTGCTACACCTGATGCAGCACATCCCGGAAGAAGCCCTGCAAAGGCTTTGCAGACATACCGATCAGGACTGGACCCTGGATTTTATCATCAATGATTATGTGGTGCATTTAGAACATCACCTGAAACAGATGGTGACCTATTGATCAGCAGCACTTTAATCCACATTGCAAAAACAACTATTTTTATGCCCTCAAAATCGAAAAGAAGGCAGGAAGATGACGAAAGGAGAATATAAAAGAGCAATTGCTACCGGCGAAGTACAGTTGAGTTTCAGAGAACATGTAGAACATTTTGACGTTATTTATATCCTCCTTTTTTTTGATGTCTTACTCGGAATGTATGCCGCAGGATTGTTATTCAGTAATGATCAACACAAACTGGGAGTAATCTTATTCTTTATGGTCTTTTCTACCATTATCGGGTTGCTGTATTGGAGACAAAATAGCCGGTTAAAACTAAAATCTATCTCCACCACGCTCAGCAAAGAAGAACAGCGGACCATCGTGGAAAGGCTGGGCGAGGAACAAAAGTGGCTCCCCTATTACCTGGGCGACAATGCGTTTAAAGCAAGGGCACATGATGTCTATTCGGCCAGTTCAGGAGAGCAGGTTACCGTCCTCTTTGGAAAAAATAAAATTTATATCAACAGCATGTGCGATCTCCACTTTAAAGCATCCTGGATATCCTGGGGACGTAACCGGAAACATATGCGGCTGTTGCTAAACAGGATCACCGAAGCCTCCCTGCAAAAGCAGGAAAATCAGGCACCCATCCTGGATAAAATCACCTTATCAACATAAAAAGTCCCGAAAGGAATTATACATGCCAGCAACACTTTCCAGGTAGTGGTCCTGAATTTCCACTTATAGGTAATTCCCACACTGATGGTATTCAACACGAAAAACAGGAACAACAATCCATGCACAGGACCTATGGCTTTCACCAGGGAAGGATCCTGGTATATATACTTCAGTGGCACTGCCACCCCAATCAGCACCAGCAGGGAAACACCCTCTAAAAAAGCAATCAGTCTTAATCTCCCGATTTTAGTATTAAAGAACTTCAGCATAGTTAAAATGGTCTTATATACGGCCGGTTTGCCAACGGTGAAAACGGCCATGGTATAGCAATAAAAATAACAATCAACGCAAGGAAAAACCAGATTGTCATGGTACGGAACCTCGCTACATCTGTGTGCTGTCGTTTGGCTACAGAAGAACCAATAGTAATCAACACCACTGCGATGGTCATCAGTACAATATGAATCAACCCGAAAAAGAGAAAGTCAAACTGGCGGATCGCCTCATGATAGTGGGAGCGGAAATAAGCGACCAACGGACTCTGGAAATATAACACATAACCAATAGCCAGCTGTATATGTGCAACAGTGGCAGTAATATGCCGCACCGCATTATCCTGCGCTGTAAATACCGTCCCACGGCTCCAGCCAATGACGCCACGATAAATGGCATATAAAAGGCTGCACACAACGCCCCACCTGAATAAGGAATGAATCACCAACAAATAGAAATACATGCCGGCAAAGCTCCCGCTTAAAATAATGGGTTGTTAGGACAAAGTGGGGGAGTTTCAGGATTTTTCAATCATTTTGCGGAAATCGGAAGGAGTAATGCCTTCGTATTTCCGGAAGATACGTGCAAAATAAGAGGCGTCTTCAAATCCTATTTCTGCGGCTACTTCACTGATAGACAGGTCGCTCTGGCTCAGCAGCACTTTTGCTTCCAGTACAATCGCCTCATCGATCCAGCGGGCAGGAGATTTACCGGTCAGCATCTTCACGGTTTTATTCAGGTGATTAGGAGTGATATTTAACAGGGAAGCATAATCCGTGACCAGGTGCCTGGTTTTAACTGTAGTAAACACCAGCTCCCGGAACCGGTTGGTAATATTCACAGCGGCCACCTGGTGCGTACCGGTCAGTGGCTGATAAAGGGCCTTTACTTCACAGAGCAGTGTAATCAGGTAAGGTTGAATGATCTCCAGGTTGTTCAATCCATTCCGGGTATAATCAAATAGCAGGCGTTTGAAAAGATGTAACACAAACTGAGTAGTTTGCTTGTCCAGCCGTACAATAGGGTTGCCCCATATCCGCAGAAAATCAAAGTCCCGCAAAGGGTCCTGGTTACTGTATTTGCCGGTGAGCACATCGGTATGGAAATTACACAGGAAGCCTTTATTCACTTCCCCTTCCCGGAAGGAAAATACCTGTCCTGCCGGTACAAATAGCATCTCACCTTTATGAATGGTATACGACTCACTGCCAATTTTCATACTGGCTTCCCCACTGGTGATAAACAGGCAGCTGTGATTCGTAGAGCGGGAAGCCGGCACCGCCTGTGTTACCAGCCGGTACATGTCTTCAACCCTCACGATAAAAAATTTATCATAGTCGGCTTTTAACATGTGGTCCAGCTCCCGTCTGGGTTGCATAAACCTGGCTGTAAAAGTATCCGGATTATATACGGTTATGTTTTTTCTCATTCCGGTAACGAATTTAACCTCCGGAGATGGAAACAACAAAGATTCTTCTGTATTCCCGGATTGTTCTTCATCGCTACCTGTTACAGGCCTTACTTTGCGGCCACAGGGCGGTGAAACCTTCGCGGATAATGTTGTATCAGGAAGATGGGCATAAACAACGCATACAGCAGCTGTAACAGGATGGCGGGAGGTTTATCCAGGCAGAAAACCTTCCGGTATTTCCGCAACAGGAAAAGCATAACCGGCAAAGCCGGTACCCCGGCGGCGTTGGTGGCCCCTTCATTCGAAAGCAGGAACATGGTTTGTAAAAAATCGGCCGTGTTCATACCCGGCGATACGCTCCAGCTGACAATAGCCGGTTTTAATCCGCCATTCCACATGCTATGCCTTACCCTTGGTTTTATATGTATAAAGGCGCCTTCCCGGTAGGTTTTTATTTCTCCGTCCAGTCTTACTGTTAACTCACCGGACAACACCTGGAAATACTCTTCCTGAAAAGGATGATAATGTACAGGCGGCTCCTGTGAAAAAGGCCGGTAGGTCGTTTCCATCTCCAGGATATTATCTTCGGCAGATGGTAAAAAGCGGATGACCTGTCCGGTTACGTGGTTGGTGATCTGGCAAGCCGTTGTAAAATGTGCGTACGTCATAGGGAGCAGTTTTTTGGGGGTACAATTATTCATTTAACACCACAATACTGCGCACTTTAATGCGTACTCACAAACATGGTAGCTATAAAACAGCACCAGGCGGCAGAAACAATCATCCTACCTACCAACTCCACTCATCCGCGATACAAGGCAACAGGAGAAAGAATACGGATGATCACGCAGGTTTTTCAATAGAGTAGCACAATATATCGGTCAGGTCGTCTTCTTTTTCGAGGCTTTCCCGTAATGGCTGATCCAATGTAAACTGATACCGCTCCAGCAACTTCACAGATCGCTCATTACCTGCAAACGGAAAGGCGGTGATCTTTTGAAGATGAACCTGTTCAAATCCGAAAAGAATTACTGCCGGCAGTACTTCCTGCATAATGCCTTTACCAAAAAAGGCAGCCTGCAATTCGTAGCCTATTTCAGCACGCTCCAGCTCGGGTTCAATATTCCAGAAACATATTGTACCTACCAGGTGATCGCTTTCCTTTGTAGTAATGATCCAGTAAAAAGACCGGCCGGCAGCATTGTCAGCTTGTCTGTCGTCAATAAATTTTCGTGCATCCGCAACCGTAGTAGGGGTTTTTCTGTGGAGGTATTGATTTACAATCGGATCAGATCGCAGGATGGCCATCGCCTCGTCGTCATATAAAGCGGGCGACCTCAGCACAAATCGCTGGGTAACCAACGTGGGGAATGGGTTAAAATGGAGTGTCAGCATATCTAAAAATAACATTAATCTGCTTTCAAATGAAAAAATACAGCGACTATCTTTGTACTATTATTCATTAACCAAAATCTGAAAAAGTAAATGGAAAAGCTGTTAAAAGAAGTACGGATATTAAAGATTTATGCCCTTAGCCTTACTATCCTTTTTGCCCTCCTGCTGTTTATGTCATTCAAAGCAGATGTGAAACAAAAATTCCAGGAAATTGACGTTGAACGGATCAATATCGTAGAGAAAGACGGAACCTTGAAAATGGTGATTTCCAATGAAGCCAGGCAGCACTCTGGTATGGTAGATGGCAAAGAAATGTCGAAACGGGAACGTCCGGCAGGCATGATCTTCTTCAATGGAATGGGAGAAGAGTGTGGGGGCCTGGTGTATAAGGCTGATAAGGAATCGGCCGGCATGGTATACTCTGTGGATCAGTACCGGAATGACCAGATTATGCAATTGCAGTTTTCGCAGAATACCACCGGTGCGGATAAAAAAAGATCGTACGGCCTGAAGCTCTGGGACCAATCGGACGACTTCCCGCTGGCGGCCAGAACAAAGTATTTTGACTCGCTGGCAGCGCTCAAAAATGATACGCTGTTTGATAAGGAAGTACAACGGTTGTCTGACGCCGGTTTATTGACCACGGAGCGCTTGTTTGTGGGCAAGAATACAAAAGGGGAAGTAGGTTTATTCATCCGCGATGAAAAAGGTAAACCCCGTATAAAAATCTACATAGATAAAAACAACAAAACGGTAATTGCAATGCTGGATGAGCATGGCCAGCCGGTAAGTGCCCATTGATGAAATGCCTTAAACGCATACAACCCGCATGTAACAGTATGTTCATGCGGGTTTATATTTTCCGGGAGATATGACTGCAGGGTAACTATGCAGGCCACGGGTTCTGGTACGTGGAGTTGTTCAGTTTCACTTCCCTGGAAGACAACGTCAGCTGGATCTGCAGGGGCTGCTCATTGGCGGAGTTAAACGTTTCTGCATACTCTACGCAATAGGCATCCGTAAATTTCAGTTCTTTGAGCCTTGACATGGAGTCGCGCCGGAAGAAAGTGATACTGCCATTCTTGGTCTGGGTGTTGGAAATCATCCAGTCAAACAAACTGGTTTCACCGGCGGATTCAATCAGCAGGTTAATGGTTCCTCCTTTGGGGCGTGCGGCAGGTTTTCCATTATGGTCTGTGTTTTGGGTAAATGAAAACCGGCATTCCAGGATATTCATTTCTTCCCCATCGATGTTGAGAACAGCTTTAAAAGACATAATTAATCTGGTTAACAAGTCCGTTGTAAGGCACAACAGACAGGCACAAAAATATGGTATACGACATGAAAATACACTTTTCTGTTTATATGCAGAAAAATGGAAGGTTATTTTTAAGGACAGGAACCAAACACTGGCTTAGTAAGGATTTGGGGGATGCCAGTAATATAATTTTAAATAGCTATATAAGATCAAACGCCTGTGCAAAACTGGTCAGGTCGTAACTGGACTGTGCGCCAATCTTCGCTTTGATATTCCGCCGGTGGGTAACGGCTGTCTTCTCCGAAATGCCCGATTTTTCGGCAATCTCCACTGCACTTAATCCCAGCGCCAGCAAACGCAGAATTTCCTTTTCCCTTTTGGTAAGGGAAGCAAAAATATGCTGGTTACGACGCAGGAAGTTGTTTTCGTCCAGCAGCCGGTTTACCTTTCGCGTAACGTGATGCAAAGGATCAATCGGAATTACACAGGTAACCACATGTGTTGGCATTCCGTTGGCATCCCGCATAAATACCCGTGTAGATCCCAGGTGCCAGACCCAGTCGCGCGAAGCTGCTGTCCGGACCTGTTGAAAAAAGGTCACGGTCATGTTTTCTGCGGCCGGTGCATCCAGCATCTTAATCAGCTTGGGCAGATAGTCGGCAACATCATGAGGATTAAAAAAAGTGTCATAATAGCCGGCGCCCATTTCCCTTAAGGCCTCCAGCGTAATATCCAGTTCCTGGCAACCCCGTGGCGACATATACTCCACATAGCTCTTTACCACATTCATCACTATTACCACCACCGGAAGATCCTGATCCATGGCTTTTAAAGCATTCAGCTTCTCCTCCAGCCCGGATCCGTCATTATTAAATGCAGCGTGCTCAATCATGTACCTGATATAAATCTTGTATAGGAATTGTCCCCTGATGTTGGTTGATTATTATGCTCTCTGGAAACAAATGTAGGTAAAAATAAGTAAGGGTCCCATTCACGAAAGAAGAGACCCTTTTTTGGGGATAGAAAATACGGTGATTGACTAAATCAGGTGGATGACTTTATAATAGAATGAGTTAAAATCAGATAATTTTCACAAAGATATGTTAAAGCTAAAGCCTTTCAAATACCTACATGTGAGTATTTTTAAAAAAATAATCAGACCTTCCCCTCATGAACACCAGCCCGCAACATTTCCTGCAAAGCCTTGCCCATATTGCCCCACTCAGCGAAGCTGCCATGGCCCTGTTCACCAGTAAAGCAATTCTTCAGATGGTAAAAAAGGATGACTATCTGCTACGGGAAGACCAGCACTGTCAATACATCTGGTTCGTGGAAACCGGCGCCTGCAGGACCTTTCACGACCACAATAACAAAGAGGTCAATACCGGTTTTTACTTTGAAAATACTTTCTTTACACACCTGTACAGCCTGCGTAACAACGTGCCGGCCGACTATAACATCCAGGTGATGGAAACCGGCTGCCTGTGGAAATGGCATAAAGATGATCTGTTCCACCTCTATCAGCAATCGCCCGAAATCACCGCCTTTGGCCGGCTGTGGCTCGAACACCTGTTTATTATGCAGGAAACACGTACGCACTGGCTACAAAGGAATACCCCCGAAGAACGGTACCAATCCATCCTCAAGGATCAACCCGAACTGTTGCAAAGAGTATCCCTGACACAACTCAGTTCCTACCTGGGCATCTCCCGGGAAACCATTAGCCGTATCCGCCGCCGGCTAAAGTAGCAGTGCAATGAGATATTCATATGAGGTAAAGTCCGTATTATGTGACGTTTGACACAATCCCTTACCTGACGGGCCGCTACCTTTACCCTGTAAAACTAACGGTCATGACTATACCCGAACAAAAAGACTTTATCCGTCACTACATTGATACCGTCTGGAACCAGGGCAATACCAGCTCCCTGACGCAATTCCTCCACCCGGCATATGTAGATCATTCCCTGCCACCGGCATTCCCGGCAGATGCGAACGGCCTTCGGCAATGGATTGCATTAACACACGAATCTTTCCAACCGGCAACCGTAATCGAAGAGCAGGTCGATGAACCCGGCAGGTGTATCCTTAGAATCAGCATGCACATGAAACACATCGGCCTATGGCGGGGTATAGCCCCCACCGGCCTTACCGTTACCATTCCCGGCTATCGCTGCTTTCGATTGCAGGATGACAGGATCATTGAACACCGGGCATTGATTGATGGGAATGCGCTGGAGAAAAAACTGCAAAAAGGGGGGGAAGGAAGTAAGTAAAGCCGAAGGATTACCCGCACGTACTTCATATTACCTCCGCGTCATCTGCTGTCAGGTTATGCGAGATGATCCCGTTCAACACCTGCACCGAAGCGGCGGACCTTCCGCCGTCTTCCGCTGTATTCATCACATAATCGAGGAGTTGGTCAATGGTGGTGGTAGCCACATGCATACGGGTATCGGAGGAGGCATAATAGATAAAGACACGGCCATCATCGTCGGCGATCCAGCCATTACTGAAGAGTACATTAGACACATCGCCCACCCTTTCTTCTCCTTCCGGCGCCATGAAATAGCCGGCGGGCTTATATATCACCAGGGAAACATCCGCCAGATCTGTCATAAACAGGTAGAGCACATAACGAAGTCCCGCAGCGGTATGGCGTACCCCATGCGCCAGGTGCAGCCAGCCTTTGGCCGTTTTCAGGGGAGCCGGGCCCAGACCGTTCTTGGCTTCATACACGGTATGATACTGTTTTCCATCGATCACTATCTCCTGTGTAATTTCAGCGGCTTCCATGGTAGCCGCCAACCCGAAACCGATACCACCGCCACTGCCCGTATCAATAAACCCATCCTGCGGACGGGTGTAAAAAGCATACTGCCCGTTTACAAACTCCGGATGCAATACCACGTTCCGTTGCTGGGGCGACGGCGTTTTCAGGTCGGGTAAACGTTCCCATTGCACCAGGTCGCGGGTGCGGGCCAGTCCGCAGCGCGCGATAGCAGCCGACTGGTCGGCAGGAGGAGCATCCGGATCACGGCGCTCCGTACAAAACAATCCATACACCCATCCATCTTCATGGGCTACCACACGAATATCATATACATTCGTGTCGGGTTCATTGGTCTCCGGCATCGTGACCGGATGCGTACGAAAACGGAACCCCTCTACACCGTTATCACTTTCGGCTACCGCAAAAAAAGACTTCCGGTCCGTTCCTTCTACCCGCGCGATCAGCAGGTACCGGCCGTTTAACCTGATAGCCCCCGCATTAAATACACCATTGATACCAAAACGTTCCATGAAATAAGGGTTACAGGATTTCCGGAAATCATATCGCCAGGTAAGCGGTGTATGCATGGCCGTTAGTACGGGATACCGGTACCTGGTATAAACACCATTTCCCGGTTCCATTGGCTCGTTCCTTCGCTGCAACAGTTCATCATATGCCTGTTGCAAGGCAGCTTTTCGGTTGTCAAAGTTCATAAGTGGTTATTAGTACTGTTTTCATATAATAGGATGACCGTGATCACGGTGCAGGCATGCGCTTACCGCAGGAGCAGGTCCCCGGCCGTAAACATTGGCAATAAAGTGTGTAAGTGGAATGAACATGCGAACGGTCCATTGATAAGATGCAGCTATATCAATTCTCCCGAAAGCCAAAAAATCCAGTGTTGCAGCAGCACTATTACCCCATCGGCGCTGCTGTGAAAAAAACCATCCGCGCATCCGGATCGTTTTTCCCGACAATCATCACCTTGTGATAATATTCATCTCTTCCTGTTCTCCCTTGCTGCCACAACTCCCGGAAATAATATACAGGTACCATAAGCCAGGTACCGGAATGTTTTAACAGGTATACTGCTCTTCGTCACAACGTGGGCTTATTCATTACAAATATGGGTTTATTTTAAACACACACTTAATACTTTTTTATCTATTAATTGTACTTTGATAATCAGGTGTGCAGTTAAAAATACATGTACTATATACACTTATAAAGCTATAACTACTATTAACAGATACATACAAGGGAATATGAAAAAATTGTATTTTACATCCGGACGCATTATTTTTATAATGCTTTTTTAGCCGTATAAACAATAAAAGCCACTTTAATTTAAT
The DNA here is from genome assembly GCF_900110835.1 of Chitinophaga arvensicola. Taxonomy (GTDB): domain Bacteria; phylum Bacteroidota; class Bacteroidia; order Chitinophagales; family Chitinophagaceae; genus Chitinophaga; species Chitinophaga arvensicola. Next base: position 1,400,557 of record NZ_FOJG01000001.1, on the reverse strand, counting down.
AGCAGACCAGGTATTAACCAATACTTTGCATTCCACGTTACGTCATAAAAACTGTGTTCATGAAGAGTAAATTACTCAGAGAAATTACACCGCTTACACAAAGTGATTGTTTCACCTTATTCTCCAGGGAGAAAACTGATTTCGATTTTCCGTTGCATTACCACGATGAATTTGAACTGAACTTCCTCCGGCATGCCACCGGCGCCAAACGCATTATCGGGGATCATATAGAAGAAATCGGCGACCTGGAACTGGTGCTGGTAGGACCTAATCTGCAGCATGGCTGGTTTAACAACAATCATAACGGCGGCCCGATCAAGGAAATCACGATCCAGTTTCACAGGGATCTCTTTGACGACAAGTTTCTGCAGCGCAACCAGATGACCTTCATCAAAAATATGTTTGAACGTTCGCTGCGCGGTATTCTTTTCTCCACAGAAACAACGCAGCAGATCATGCCCCGGCTGATCCGGCTGCCCCAGCAGCAAGGCTTTGATTCTGTGCTGGAGCTAATGTCTATCTTACATGACCTGTCTACCAGCCGCAACATGCGGATTCTCTCTGACTCCACCTTTGGGAACACGGAATCATTTTCCTACAATAGCCGCCGTGTGGAAAGAATCATGAACTATCTGAACGCCAATTTTGATAAAAACATTTCTCTCGGGGAAGCAGCACGACTCGCTGCCATGACGGAAGTTGCGTTCAGCCGTTTTTTCAAAGCGAAGATTGGGAAAACTTTTGTGGATACCCTCATCGAAATCAGGTTGGGACATGCTTCCCGGCTACTCATCGAAACCACGCATACCGTTAATGAAATCGCCTATAAATGCGGGTTCAATAACATCTCCAATTTTAACCGCATCTTCAAAAAGAAAAAAGATTGTACCCCAAAAGAATTCAGGCAGGCCTATACCTCCGGCACCAGAACTTTTATCTAGCCAGGTCTTCTTTTTTTTCGGGATTAAGAACATGCCATAAATAGAAAAACCGTTATGCGATACCGGGAAAACTGTTCTGTTTTCAGGGGTACCTGTAGCGCTGTTGTTATTCAGCCAGAGCCCACTCCGACATAAGCCGTATCTTATAGGTACTGCTTACAGGGCGCTGACATAGGGGGGAGATGGCGCTTATATAGGGCTTACCTCCTGAAAATAGCCATGGTGGCGCAGCTCAGAGAACGAAAAAAGCCGTTTTTTACCTGTTTTTACCTGTTTCATTGAAAAGTTGAAGTCGCAAATCACCCGCTGTGAGCGGTATTTCTCCGCTTTTACATGTACTCTTTTGCCCATATATCCACGTTTAAATCTGCAAAACTCCCGGTAAATGCGTACCTTTGCGCCTTCATGCAGACTTCTACTTTATTAAAGCCGAATTGCTACGTAAATGATGCCGCTTTTGACTGGTTATATCCTGAAAAAATGCAGCAATTATCAAGACGGCACTGGACACCACTCAGCATCGCTAAAACAGCGGCACGTTTTCTTGCAAATGAGCCCGGAAAAAAAATCCTGGATATTGGTAGCGGAGTAGGTAAATTCTGCCTGGTAGGCGCCCGGTTTTACCCGGAATCCAATTTTTACGGCATAGAACAACGGAAAGAATTGTATGAATATGCGCAGGAAGCGAAGGCGGCCACGCAAGCACGGAATGCAAATTTTATTCACGGCAATTTTACACAGGAAGATCTTTCTGCGTACGATGGTTTCTATTTTTATAATTCTTTTTTTGAGAACCTGGTAGATCAGGATCAGATAGATAACAATGTGGAGTATTCAACAAGTCTCTACAATTATTATAGCCGCTTTCTGTTTAAGAAACTGACAGGCAGTGCCAGCGGCACAAGACTGGTTACTTACCATAGTCTTGAAGATGAAGTTCCTCCCTGCTATCAGCTGGTGGATGCTTCCTCGGATTTAATGTTAAAAATGTGGATCAGAAGATAGGAATAAGTAATACAAAAATTAACACAATGACTACAGACGAACATGCTTTACAGATCATCGCGCAACTCAGTACCGCAACGGATTATCAGCAGGCAGACCAACTCCTGTTGAGTGTAAAAAAAGAACAAGCTGTTTTATATAAAGAAATCTTCACTTCCCTCCTGGAAAAAATAGAATTACTCTCTCCACTGGAATGCAATAGTTTGCAATGGAGCATGTACCGTTACACGCTCATGCATGTACGTAAATGCATTACCATGGAGCCAGCCTGCTGATCAGGCGCTGATAGCCAGCTTTTTGCCGATGGCAGTCAACAGGGCTTCCGGCGCAAATTCTTCCAGTAAGTACAGATCAATAAAGTCGTAGCTGATTTCCAGTGAAGGCGTAATCAGATAGATCGCCGGCACAGGTACATCTGCATTTACACCGGAAACACGGCCCCAGATAGGGTCTGACTCCCTGTAAATGCCTGCTTTCCGGGCAATGCGGTGCTGTGCATCATGTACTACATCGAAAGGAAGACCTTCGGGATATATGGTGTTGAAATGTTTTTTGTCTTCGCTGGACAATACCAGTAACCGTGCGCCTGCTGCGGTAATAGCAGCATGGGTAGCTTTCAGTTGTTCGATCAGCCGATCGGCATAACCGTTCCAATGCCAGGAGTAGAACGCTATTACCAGCGGCTGCAGTGTTAAACTATGCAGCGATGCACCGGAATGCGCATTATTCAGCAATGGACCCGCATTGATCACACGTGCTTCTTCTATAAAAAATTCAGGAAAAAAGCTGCCTGCTTTTGCCGGGTTAATTTTCTCTCTGTTCTTTACCGGGCTGGGGAAGTTTTCCGGTGTAGGCTGCTGTAAGTAGTCGGCGTATCTGTAAAGTGATGACATATTAAAGGCTTTAATAATGGCTGATAAAATGGCCGCTGTTATAGGTTTGGTGAATATCTTTCAGTATCGTATCACAAATATAGGGAGAATATTTTAATTACCCTACTATTCCTATAGACTATTAGGGAATTAAAATATAAATAATTGGTTCCTAATAACTTTCGCCGAAAAAAAAGTCTCTTTTTTTGGTCAGGATAAGCCGGCATGATATATTTACAATAGAAGAGAAGATCATTTATACGTTTCCCCGCAGCGGCCGTTGCCCATAAAAACAGGCCGCTGATTATACAAATACTGATATATGCTGCTGAAACACAGACTATCGCTCGGACAAATCTTTTCCTTCACCTGGAAAGTAGACCTGATGCTCCTTGGATGCTGTACCCTGGTATACTTCCTGGATTCCCGCTGGCTGGCACAACATATCAACATTCCCGTAGCCGTATCCACCGTACTTGGTACCGCCATCGCCTTCTTTATCGGGTTCAATAATAACCAGGCCTACGACCGCTGGTGGGAAGCCCGGAAAATATGGGGCGCCCTGGTAAACGATTCCCGTAGCTGGAGCCGGTCTATGCTCAATTACCCTTCCCCCGATGCTACCCCGGAAACCAAAGCCCTCATCCGGCACATGATTTACCGGCACATCGCATTTATATACGCGCTTAAAACCGCCCTCCGCAAAAGGCCCGACGACTATTACACCCGCTACCTGACTGCAGAAGAGATTGAAGCCGTTCAAAAACAAAACAATATCCCCAACGCCATCCTCAACCTCCAGACCCACGACCTGCAACAACTCCGCGCCTCCGGCAGCATCGATGGCTTCTGTTTTTTAGAACTGAACCAACTCCTGGTAAAACATTGCGATAGCATGGGACAATCCGAAAGGATCCGGAACACCGTTTTTCCACCCAGCTATGTATATTTTACCCAGATGTTCATCTGGTTCTATGTGATCATGAACACGCTTATGATGACGGAATCTATCGGCGCATGGGCCATTCCCTTCGGATGGATGTTTGGCTTCGTATTCCATGTAACCCATCTCAATGGCATTACACTCATGGATCCCTTTGACTTTCAACCACTCGCCATACCACTCGACAGCATCGCCAGAACCATCGAAATCAATATCATCCAGTTACTGGGCGACGAACCCGTACCCGCACCCGTACAACCCAGACAGGATGGTCTTTATGTAATGTAACCAACACCGGAAACGCATTCACTTTGTAATACGTAATTCCTTATTTTTACATCTATGACGTATGACCAATTATGTAATCTATATGCCCAGTCAGTTACCCTCAAGATACTACGGGCACGTAGCGCGCCGATGATGCTGTCATTTTTTCACTACACATTCAAGGAAAAGAATCATACCACCATTCCAAATGTGGAACTGGTAACCCGCTTATCAGACTACCTGGGCGTAACCGGTTACCGGGCTACAGATGACGAAATAGACGCCACCAGCCTGCTTGAAAATGACGATGAAAAAGCCAGAAAATATATAGAGCAATGGAGCAATAAAGGTTTTCTCCGCAAATATCCTGACGACGACGGCGTAGATATCCACGAACTCAGCAGCGATATGGAAAAAGTGATGCACTGGGTATCTACCCTCCAGAAACGCGAATTTGTGGGCACCGAAAGCCGCTTCAAAGACATCTTCTCCAAACTCAAAGAACTGATTGACCAGAGTAACAAAGACCCGGAACAAAGGATCCAGGAGCTGGAGAAAAAGAAATATGAAATAGAACAGGAAATAAAAGCTATCACCATCACCGGTAAAGTACAGGTGTTTGATGATACCCAGATAAAGGAAAGATTTTACGATGTAAACCGCATGTCGCGCGAACTCCTTAGCGATTTCAAAGAAGTAGAACAAAACTTCGAACAGATCACCCAGGAAATATACCGCAAACAAAGCGAAAGAGACATCGCCAAAGGCGCCCTGCTGGCCTACACCCTGGACTCCTTCGAAGCACTGCGGCAGAAAGACCAGGGAAAAAGCTTCTATTCCTTCTGGCAGTTCCTCATGGACGAAAACAAACAGGAAGAAATGCGGGAACTGATAGAAAAACTCTATCTCCTGCTGGAAGACCGGAACATTGAATACAAAAATGACCGCTTCCTCAAAAAACTCAAACAATTCCTCCATGCTTCCGGCAAAAAAGTAATCGACGCCAATAAAAAACTGAGCGATAAACTCAGCCGCGTACTCGGTGAAAATAATCTCACCGACCGCCGCAAAGCCATGGAACTTATCAACGACATCCGCCAGCTGGCGTTCCAGTCGCTCGATAACCAACCCGGAGAAGAATTTTTTATTGAGATAGAAAGCGATCCTGAACTGGACCTCCTCGACCGTTGGGATATGGCCGACGAGAAAAAACCAAACCTCGAAGTGGAATTCCCTGACGGAATGGGTGGCACCGAATTTGACGACAACGACCTCAATGCACTATTTAACCATTTTAATATAGACCGTGCCCTGCTGGAAGACCGTATTTCCGCTCAACTGGAAAACAAAAAGCAGGTCAGCCTGAAAGAACTGGTAGACATTTATGGCGCCGAAAAAGGGCTCACAGAACTCATTACCTATTTTTCCATCGCCAGCCAGTCAGCTCACCATATCATCCTGGAAACCCCGGATCCGGTGATGCTGGGCAGCCGTACCATCAACATGCCGATGGTACTGTTCACAAATTCACAAAACTAAAAACATGGCCGAGAAAAATATATCTCCCTTTGCACACGTGTTTCTAAAACTCTTGCAGGGACCTGTATACGAAGAAGATAAATCTTACTGGAAAGATCTCCTGGGATGGCAGACAGAACTCAGCAAATACCTGCAGCAAACCGGCCTCCAGCTGGTGATCAGCGAAGCTGATGGCTTCGCCCGCATCGTGCAGCCAGAAGCAGATGAAACCACCGAAAAAGCACTGCCACGCCTAATGCGCAAAACACGGCTTACCTACGAAGCTACCCTGCTCTGTATCGTACTCCGCGAAGCCCTCGATGAATTCGATATCCAGGGAAATGGCACCCGCCTGTTCATGACCCAGAAAGAAATCAAAGAAAGACTTGCCCTCTTCTTCAAAGAAAGACACAACAAATCAAAACTGCTGAAAGATCTCAATAAACCCATCAACAGCCTGCTGAATGTAGGCGTGCTGAAAACTACCCGGGAAGACGCAGCCAACAAGGAACTGCATCAATACGAGATAAAAAGGATCATCAAAGCACTGGTGAATAACGAGAAACTGGAAGAAATAAAATCAAAACTGAAACTGCATGTCCACCCTGTTCAATAGCGACTCAAAAGAAAGTGGATTCCGGTTACATTATCTCGAAATCTATAACTGGGGCACTTTCCACAATAAAATATACCGTCTCAATACCAATGGCAATACCTCCCTGCTCACAGGCGCCAACGGTAGCGGCAAAACAACGCTCATCGATGCCCTGCTGACACTGCTCGTGCCAGCCGGCAAACGCTTCTATAATCAATCGTCCGGTACAGAACAACGCAAAGACCGTGGCGAAGAATCTTACTTCTGGGGTTACTACGGAAAAACATTTTCCGAAGACTCCCTCCAGTCGAAAACAGAACAACTCCGCCACAAGGAAAATAACCCGTACTCCGTACTGCTGGCGTACTTTTACAACGCCGCCACGATGCACCAGATCACCCTCGCACAGGTGAGATGGCATTCCGGAGAACTGAAAAGACAATACATCGTATCTCCCCATAAACTCAATATCAACGACCATTTCGGTAACGGAAAATTTGATATCAAAGGAGACTGGAAAAAAAGACTGCGCCTCGAATTTCCCAAAACGGAAATTACCGACAGCTTCAAAGAATACTCGGCCCTGTTCAGCAATATCTTCGGACTGAGAAGCGAAAAAGCACTCTCGCTCTTTAACCAGACCGTAGGTATCAAAGTACTCGGAGATCTGAATACTTTCATCCGCGGACAAATGCTGGAAGAAACAGATGCAGAAGCGGAATTCATCAAACTGCGCGAAAACTACGACAGCCTCCTGTCCAGCCATCGCGCTATCGAAAAAGATGAAACCCAGCTTAAAATGCTGGGGCCTATCATCGATAATAAAACCGCCTGGCAACAACTACAGGACCGCAACCGCGAACTCCAGATGCTCCAGGATATACTGCCCACCTGGTTTAACAAACAGGAAAAAGATATCCTAGAAAAAGAACTGGAAATACTACAGAAAGAACAAACCGTTACCACCAGCGCGCTCTCCGGTATCAACGAACACCTGCAATCGCTCAACCTGCGCAAAGATGAACTGATTGCCCAGAAAGCGAATAACAGCGTTGATGAACAACTCCGGTCTATCGAAAAATCCATCCACTACGAACAAAAGGCCCTCGAAGCCAAACGTAACAAGATGGAAGAATACAATATGCTGGCAGACCGGCTGGAACTGGCTCCCAACCCGGATGAACAACAGTTCCACGAAAATATCACCGGCGCAGAACAACTGAAAGGCGGACACGATAAACAACTGGAAACATTACAGGAAGAAATCTTTCATCATAAAAGCAGCCTCGCTGCAGAAAGATCACAAGCCTCCCGGCTGGAAGAAGAAATTGACTCCTTCCTCCACCGGAAAAATAATATTCCCTATGAACTGATCCGCATCCGGCAGCAACTGGCAGAGATGCTGGATGTACAGGAAGATGACCTGCCGTTTGCCGGAGAACTGATCCGTGTAAAAGACGCAGAAATCCACTGGGAAAACGCCATCGAAAAAGTACTGCATAACTTCGGACTACGACTGCTCGTTCCGGAAGAGTATATCATGGATATCAACCGGTATATCAACAGCAACAACCTGCAAACCCGCCTCGTATACCACAAGGTAGAAGAAGAGAGTTACACCATGTTGCGCATGCCATCCGAAAAAGAAAGCCTGTTACAGAAAATAGATATCAAACCCGGTACCATCTTCAAAGAATGGCTGCAAAGCCAGTTGCTCGACCAGTTTGACTATACCTGTACAGACGATATGGCCGTATTTAACCGCTCACGCAAAGCCGTTACTTCCAACGGACTAACGCGGCAGGCTACACGCCATGAAAAGGATGACCGCCCTAATCGCGGACAAAAAAATAACTATGTACTGGGATGGAATAATAAAAATAAACTACGCCTGTTAAAAGAAGAACAGGACGAGTGCAATAACAACATCGCCACCATACAACACAGTATTTCACAACTGGAAGACAGCCGCAAGGCCGTTACCACTATCAATACCCTGCTGAACGCATTCCTGTCGCTCCGCAACTACAGCGAAATCAGCTGGCAATCACATGCCGGCGTGATTGAATCTTTCACCCGTGAAAAAACACAGCTGCTCCAGACCAGTGATAAATACCAGGTGATCTGCGATCAACTGGACGATATCACCGCACAACTGCACGCCAGGGAAAAAGAGAAAGAAAGAACCCTCCAGGAAAAGGGCCGTTTGGATGATAAAGCCGCAGAAAAGCTTCGTCATTTCAATCAGCTGAAGGTGAATAAGCTCGATGATATTTCGCTGCAATACATCCTCGAATACCTGACAGACCTGTCGCTCACCGAACCGGCGGAAACAGCCATCGAGCTGGCATCTTACCGTAAAAGGGCAGACGACAATATGAAAGCGACCATGCAGGACGCCATGCGGCAGTCGGCCGAAAAAGAAGCAGAGATCACCCGTCAGCTGTCTGCTTTTGTGATGCCGCCCAAAGCGATTCACGATGCCTACCCCGACTGGCTCGGCGATGTTACCGACCTGCAACCGCATGTAAAATACCTGGAAGAATTTACTTCCCTGTATGAGCGCATCAAATTCCAGCGACTGATTGAACATAAAGAACGGTTCCGTAAATACATGGACACCAGTATGCTCAATGCCATCACCAACTATCGGGCATGGATATACGGACAGGAAGACCTGATCCGAGAAGTGATGGAAGACCTGAATGAACCGCTGCGTAATATCACCTTCAATAAAAACCCGGATACCTATCTGCAACTGGAATGCAGACACGTAAAGGATGTGGAGATCCGCAACTTCAAAGAGAAACTGAGCAATGCCGTACCTGATTCCTTCAAATATCACCAGGAAAAAGATGAAGCCTACGGTGACGAGTTGTTCAATAATATCAAACTGCTGATCACAGAACTACAGCAAAATGAAGCCTGGCGCCGTAAGGTAACCGATGTACGCAACTGGCTCGATTTCGGCGCCAAAGAGTTCTATATCGCCGATAACAAAGCCTTCAAATATTATGAAGATACGGCGAGTCTTTCCGGTGGTGAAAAAGCCCAGTTCACATATACCATTCTTGGTGCAGCCATCGCCTACCAGTTTGGTATCAATGAGGCCAACCGCCAGCACCGCAGCCTGCGCTTCATTACTGTGGATGAGGCTTTCAGCAAACTGGATCCTGAAAAGAGCCACTATCTTATGGAATACTGCGGCCAGCTGAATTTACAGCTCCTCGTAGTAACGCCACTGGATAAACTGAATATCGCAGAACCTTATATACATGCGTGTCACTTTGTGGCCAATAAAAATAAACGGGATTCTGTGGTGTATAATTTCACCATGGAAGAGTACCGGGACAGGAAGAAGGAATTTGAATCTATGGCAGTGATGTCGTAATGATGAGTTACCCGCCTTTGAAAAAAATTCGGGGAGATAGAAGTGGATACATCCGCTTTTATCTCCCCGAAATCATTTATATCCACAAAGCAGTAAAATCCTGCTACGTACAATCGCCGCAGACGATCCGGCCGCTACACACTTTCCTCCAGTAACATCCCTGCATTTACAGGTTCGCACTGTGGATCCATTCCCATCTGCTTACGTCCCCATTGACTCAGCAACGTGATAAACGGCAATAATTCCCTTCCGGTATCAGTTAAATTATATTCTACGCGGGGCGGTACTTCCAGGTATACGTGCCTTGTTACCAGTCCGTCTTCCTCCAGTTCCCGCAACACCTGTGTCAGCATTTTAGGCGTTATACCGGTCATGGACCTACGTAGTTCACCATATCTTCTCACCCCCTCTCTCAGGTGGTAAATAATCCTTCCTTTATGCTTGCCGCCTATTCGTTGGAAAGCGTAATCAACTGCGCAAATGGTGTCTGTATGAATGTTTTTTTCAGATTTCTTCATTTTTTTAGCATTGATTATCAGCAATAGTACCCATTTGGTATCTACATTCCCAAATGGTGCATACTTGTCTTATATGAAGTTAGGGTCCAATTTTGTGAAATAAAAAAATAGTTCTTATGAAAGCAATACAACAAGTAGCATTCGGACTGGAAAGCCTGACTCTCAGCGAAATACCCACCCCGGTACCTGCCCCCAACGAAGTGCTGGTGAAAATAGAAGCCGCCGCACTCAATTATCTCGATGTAGCACTGGCTACCGGCACCTATAGCAAAGAACTGCCTTTACCCCGCATTCCCACTTCAGATGGCGCAGGTGTAGTAGCCGCTATCGGCGACCAGGTAAGCAAATGGAAAGTAGGCGATCGTGTGGCCATACATTACAACCAACTTTGGCAATACGGCCATGCTACCCCCGATACCAATTATGTAAGAACCGGTGTTACTACACCCGGCTTGCTGGCAGAATATGCAGTAGTGCCTGAATATGCACTGGTACGCACTCCTGCCAATTTAACCAGCGTAGAAGCAGCTACATTACCGGTGGCAGGCGTTACCGCCTGGACGGGCCTCATGAGCTATGCAAAAATCCAGGCCGGACAAACAGTATTGGTACAAGGTACGGGCGGCGTATCTCTTTTTGCCTTGCAGATCGCACTGGCTGCAGGTGCAAGGGTGATCGCCACCAGCAGCCATCCCGACAAACTGAAGAAATTGCAGGCGCTGGGCGCACATGAAGTGATCGACTATAAACAATATCCCAACTGGCACGAAGAAGTAAGGCGTCTTACCAATGGTGCAGGTGTAAATGCTACACTGGATATTGCAGGCGCCGCAACTATTGTCAACTCCGTAAAATCTGTAGGATTCAATGGCTTTGTAGGACTGGTGGGCTTTATAGCCGGTCCTCAATTACCAGTAGATCTGTTTTCCGTGGTAGGCAGTTATATCCGTTTACAGGGGTATTCTGTTGGTAGCCTGCAGAGTTTCCAGGAACTGGCGCTGGCGGTGGAAGCAAATGATATACATCCGGTAATAGACAGTGTATTCCCTGTAAGTGAGGCGCAGGAAGCGTTTAAGTATATGGGCAGTAGTAATTATTTCGGGAAAGTGGTAATAGAAATGAAATAAAGAGGCAAACATATAAACGTCCTGCACATCGGCAGGACGTTATACCAAGTAAACCATTACACTAAAATTATTGTTTCAAGATAGTAAAAACAAGTCGATAAACGGGTTATTTACTTGTTAAGGTGATGATAACATTATATTTTTATCAATACATGACAAACATCAGTTTCATGGATACCTTCACCTGCTACCTTTGCATCAATAATTGAACATTATGCCTTCCGTAGAAATACTATCCAGAATACAGTTTGCCTTTACCATTGCCTTTCATTACATCTATCCTCCGCTGAGTATAGGACTGGGCCTATGTCTTGTGATCATGGAAGGCCTGTATCTTAAAACCGGCCTCTCACTCTATAAAGACATTACACGATACTGGATCAAGATATTTGCGCTGATTTTCGGGATCGGTGTAGCCACAGGTATTGTTATGGAATTTGAATTTGGTACCAACTGGGCTACCTATTCCCATTATGTAGGCGATATATTCGGTAGCGCCCTGGCGGCAGAAGGCATCTTCGCTTTTGCCATGGAATCGGCCTTCCTGGGCGTATTACTGTTTGGCTGGAACCGGGTGCATAAAGGCGTGCATTTCTTTTCTACCTGTATGGTGGCCCTTGGCTCCATCTTTTCCGCCCTCTGGATCGTTATTGCCAACTCCTGGCAGCAAACACCAGCTGGCTACCGCATAGAAGGCCACGACCTGAAAGCCAGGGCTGTGGTCACCGATTTCTGGGAAATGGTATTCAATCCTTCTTCTGTTGATCGCTTCTCCCATGTAATTATCGGCTCTTTCCTTGCAGGTTCTTTCCTGGTGATGAGTGTAGCGGCATGGTATATCCTGAAAGATAAGTTTGCCAAACATGCACAGGCGATGTTTAAAGTAGGCCTGAGCGTGGCTGTAGTGGCGGCTTTGCTGCAACTGTTTACCGGTCACCGGTCGGCACATTACGTGAGCAAATACCAGCCGGCTAAACTGGCCGCCATGGAAGGGCATTATGATAGTTCAGCGGTAGCGCCCATGTATATTGTAGGTTGGGTAGATAATAAAAATGAGAAGACCACCGGTATCAAAATTCCGGGCGGACTTTCCTTCCTGACCCATGGCAGCTTTTCAGCGCCGGTGGAGGGTTTGCGGGCTACGCCTAAAGAAGACAGACCCGGTGCCGTGAACTTTGTATTCCAGATGTATCACCTGATGATCACCATCGGTATGATCCTGATAGGACTCACCCTGCTGGCCCTTTTCCTTTTATGGCGGAAGAAACTGTTTAACCAGCGCTGGCTGATGATCATATTTGCCTGGGCGGTGTTATTGCCCCAGATAGCCAACCAGGTTGGCTGGTACGCCGCCGAAGTAGGCCGTCAGCCCTGGGTAGTGTATAAGCTGCTCCGCACCTCCGATGCCTTGTCCCGCAAAGTGACTTCCGACCAGGTGATGTTCTCCCTGATCTTATTCACACTGGTATATATGTTGCTGTTTACGCTGTTCATTTACCTGCTCACGCGGAAAATACAGCACGGACCAGACGTATCAGACAATGCGGAAATTGAATACGACGGCTACTATCACGACAATATTACTTACCATCCTACAAAATTATAACGCATGGAAACAATTCTCGGACTGGATCTTCCCACCTGGTGGTTTTTAGTAATCGGCGGATTGATCACCGGTTATGGTGTGCTGGATGGATTTGACCTTGGAGCAGGATCCCTTCACCTGTTCTTTAATAAAGAGGAGAGCAGACGCCTGGTATTAAACGCCATAGGCCCGGTATGGGACGGAAATGAAGTATGGCTGGTGATTGCAGGCGGCGCCCTGTTTGCCGGCTTCCCGCTGGTATATGGCGTAGTGCTGTCTACCTTTTATGTTCCCTTTATGCTGTTCCTGGTAGCACTGATTTTTAGGGCTATTTCCATTGAATTCAGAAGTAAGGAACCCTGGTTGTGGTGGCGTAAGATGTGGGATATCAGCTATACCGTATCCAGCACGGGTATTACGCTGCTGTTGGGATTAGTGCTGGGCAACCTCATTCACGGGCTTCCTATTAATAAGGAACATGAATTTACAGGCACCCTGTTATCTTTCTTTAATCCTTATGCCATATTGATTGCCTTTACCACTTTATCGTTGTTCATGCTCCATGGTTCTATTTACCTGGTGATGAAAACGGAAAACAGGCTGTATACTAAACTCACCGTGATTGTGAATAACTGCAGCAAGTTCTTTATCCTTTGCTTTATTCTAACGTCGATGGCTACCCTGATTTATGTGCCTCATATGACGCATCAGTTTAAATCACATCCTCAGTTATTTGGCTTACCGATGCTGGCGGTATTGATTCTACTGAATATCAAGCGGAATGTGGATGCCCGTAAATACTATACAGCTTTTGCCTATTCCTGTATTATTACCGCCTGTTTGCTGATCCTGTTTGCGGTTGGATTGTATCCCAATATTGTGATTTCTACCACAGATCCGGCTTTCAGCATCAGTATCTATGCAGCAGCGTCATCTGTGAAGTCGTTGAAAATTATGCTACTCATTGCAGCCATTGGAACTCCGATGGTAATTGGATATACCGTTTTCCTTTTCTGGACATTCAGGGGTAAAGTGAAGTTGAACGAAATGAGCTACTAGTGTATTTGTTAGAAGGATATGCTACCCGGTGCTGGTTGGTACCGGCTAAAAAAACAGGTCCCCGCAAGAAATTGCAGGGACTTACCATTTAACCTATATTCTGTACTGTAGCATTGATTTGTTGATCTCCCGAAAGTCGTCCGTGTCATTTTCCCGGTATCCTATCGTTTATCAGGAGAGGTACGTATTTAAGACGACGTACTTTGAGAAAAGTTTAACCGGTTTAAAAAATTTTCTGAAAATAATTTTGGGTAGCCGAAATTAGTGCCCTGAATCCATCGTTTCCATGAACCGCATCGACCGGCTAACTGCCATTCTTATACAACTTCAGGGCAAAAAAATAGTGAAGGCAGCCGAAATTGCCGAGCGCTTCAACATGAGCTTACGGACCGTGTACCGGGACGTAAAAGCCCTGCAGGAGGCTGGTGTACCTATCGGGGCGGAAGCCGGCACAGGCTATTATATTGTGGAGGGATACCATCTGCCGCCGGTGATGTTTTCCAAAGAAGAGGCCGCCGCACTCCTTACCGGGGAAAAACTCATGGAAAAATTCAGCGACCATAGTAACCGGAAACAGTTCAGCCTGGCCATGGAAAAGATCCGGTCTGTACTCCGTGGTTCGGAAAAGGACTACCTCGAATCCCTTGATGAAAACATCGCAGTATTAGGCCACCGGCCACAAACGCTGGAAGGGACCGAATTCCCCAACCGCTTCCTGACAGATATCCAGCAGGCACTGGGTATGAACCAGGTCATCAGTATGGAATACTTCTCCTTCCAGGAAGAAGCAGCCACCCGCCGGGAAGTAGAGCCGGTAGGCATATTCCACATGAGCGCCAACTGGCACCTGATTGCTTTCTGCCGGCTCCGCCAGGGCTACCGGGATTTCCGGGTAGACCGGATCCGCAAATTAAGCGTACTCACCACCACTTATAAAAAAAGTAATCACCTGTCTTTACAGGACTACCTCGAACAGCAACGCTGTCGTAATGAGGAAGCCACCCATCTCGTTAAAATATCCGTAGAAAATGAAGTGATGCGGTATATACGGGATCAGAAATACTATTATGGCCTGATGGAAGAAAATGTAGTGGGCGCCAGAACAGAACTCACTTTCCTGTTACCCTCTCTCGGTTATTTTACCCGCTGGCTGGTGATGTTTGGCAAAACGGTGGAAATCCTACAGCCAGAAGCCCTCAAAACAGCCATGCAAAAGCGCGTAGCAGAATTACACGAACATTATTTTTAAATTTTGGAATGCTACTGACATAAGGTTGTCACTTGCCGGCTGTTGCTTTGTGTTGTTATTAAAACAACACCTTATGAATCAGCTACGCAATTGTTACGTATTCGTGTTTGAAGGCTACTCAGACTGGGAGCCTGCATTGGCCATGTACGGCATCGGCACCTTTACGGATGTGAATATCGTTACCTTTTCCCTGACCGGCGAAGCAGTGAGCTCCGGCGGTAAATTGCAGGTACAGCCGCAGGCCAGCCTGGCACAAGCCCTGGAAGCGGATATTGACCTGCTGATATTACCTGGGGGAGAAGCCATGGAACATGGCGCCAACACGGAACTTATTCCACTTATCGAACAACTGCTGGCACAACAGAAAACCATCGCTGCTATTTGCGGCGCTACCTCCCTGCTGGCACAACATGGCTTCCTGGACCATATTACCCATACCAGCAATAACCTGGAAGTATTGAAAATGATGGCCCCCGATTATAAAGGAGCGGCACAGTACCAGGACATCCCTGCGGTAGCTGATAAACAGGTAATTACTGCCAGTGGTACCGCCATGATTCCTTTCGCCAAAGCCATTTTCCAGCATTTTAATTTACTGGAAACAGAAAACCTTCAATTCTGGTTTAACTTCTTTGACAACAATGCTGTTCTTCCGGAGATGTTGCCCGCATTGTCTTTCCACTTCTTCTACCAGCGGTACGAAACCAACTACCAGGGTATGATGGCATTGGTGCGCACCGCTATCAGGGAAGTATACCTGGAAGCTGCGAAAGCCGGCCTGGAAGTATGCGGCGCCCCGGCCTGGCACTATCACAATTTCGACGGACAACCGGATACCATATTCACACTGGATATTGGCCTCCCGGTAACAAGCGTACTGCCCGTATCTGCTCCCTGGCACTGCGAAACACTGCCGCCGTTTAATTGTGTGAGTATGCAGCATCGTGGCCAGTGGGACAAACTGGCTGATACTTATGGCTCCCTGTTTGCCGGATTACAATTGCTGAATAAACAGCCCAATGGCTATACCCGGGAACAATACCTGCGGTACAATTTCGAACAGCCGGAGCAAAACATCACCAACATACAGATTGGACTACAATAGTGAATTTATCCCCCGGGCATGCCCGGGGGAACTTAACACTTCATCAATGAAAACCTATATCATCCTGGGATGGTTACTGCTGATCATATATGCTTTTGATATACAATTAACGTATAAACACATGAGTAAACTTGATTTAACAAAGGAATTCAAATCTTACTATACTGCTGCGATGAATCCCGAGCTGGTGACCATCGAGAAAGGATTGTTTGTAACCATTACCGGCAAAGGAGATCCCAACGGGGAGGCATTTGGAGAAGTAACCGCCGCCCTGTATGCGGTCGCTTATGGTATTAAGTTCAGCAGCAAGGAAAAGGGGCGCGACTTCACCGTCAGCAAGCTGGAAGGGTTCTGGTGGGTAGATGATCCAACCACAGATCCGCTAAAGGTTACCCGCGACCAGTGGAATTATGAACTGGCTATCAGGCTGCCGGAAGCGGTCACGCTTTCCCAATTTTCAGAAGCGGTAGTAGCAGCAGAGAAAAAGAAGAAGTCGGCTTATATCAGGCAGGTGGATTTCAAAGAGATAGAAGAGGGGCTATGTGTACAGATGTTGCATGTAGGGCCTTTCAGTGAAGAGTCGGTGACCTTGAAAAAGATCGATGACTTTATGCAGCAGCATGGCTGGCATATGAATGGGCGGCATCATGAGATTTACCTGTCAGATTACAGGAAAGTAGCGCCGGAAAAGCTGAAAACGATCTTAAGACACCCGGTGATCAAATAAAGGGAATGAAGATAAGGTGTTGACCAGGAAGAAATGGAGAGGTACACATCTCCCGAAAACGGGCTATTGTTGAAAAGAGTAACCTTTAGTCTCCGAGGCCCAGCTGTATGATGGCCTGTTGAGCGGCGATCTGGCTGGCATCCTTTTTATTAAAGGCTTTACCGCTGCAGATAAGTTCACCGTCTACTACGGCGCCTACGGTAAAGATGCGGCGGCCGTTATCCATCTGTTCTTCGAGCAGTTCGAACTCCAGGGTTTTGCCGTTTTTATTGGCCCAGCCGTATAATTTGTTTTTGTGGTTCATTTCCACGGTTTCCAGCAGTTCCATATCTATGTAAGGCATAATGATACGTTTGTGAACGAACTGTTGGGTTTTGTTATAACCGCGGTCCAGGTAAACGGCGCCTACGAGTGCTTCGAGGGTGTTACCGAATATCTGGCTGATTTTGAGGAAGCTGTTGTATTTGTCGTAGATGGTGAGCTTTCGCAATCCCATTTTGATGGCGATATCGTTTAGCTGTTGGCGGTTTACGATCTTGGAGCGCATTTCAGTAAGATATCCTTCTGTTTTGTAAGGATATTTTTTAAAGAGATAGTCTCCCACGATGGCACCGAGAATGGCGTCACCGAGGTATTCCAGCCTTTCGTTGCTTTCCAGGAATTTCTCTTTACTGGAACGATGGCTCAGGGCCACTTCATAAAGGGCGAAGTTGCCAGGCGGGAAGCCTAGCAGGTTGTGCAGCTCTTTATATAAGTGCCTTTTTTTGGAAACAAGTCGATATAAAAAACCTGGCAGTAAACTCACACAGTCAAGATCAAGGAACAAATTTTTTGAAAATCACGGAGGCGTTATGTCCACCGAACCCGAAGGTGTTGGACAATCCAGCGTTTACTTCTCTCTTTTGTGCGATATTAAAAGTAAAATTCAGTTTCGGGTCTAACTGCGGGTCGTCAGTAAAGTGGTTGATCGTAGGAGGAATTATGCCATCGAGGATCGACATAATTACGGCTATGGATTCAACGGCGCCGGCAGCCCCGAGTAAGTGACCTGTCATGGATTTTGTGGAGCTGATGTTCATTTGATAGGCATGCTCTTCAAAAACGCGCTGAATGGCTTTTACTTCGGCAATATCTCCCAACGGAGTGGAAGTACCGTGAACGTTGATATAATCGATTTCGTTGGCCTGCATTCCGGCATCTGCGAGGGCATTCCGCATCACGTTGAGTGCGCCTAATCCTTCCGGATGGGGAGCGGTGATATGGTATGCGTCTGCTGTAGCGCCGCCGCCGGCTAACTCTGCATATATCCTGGCGCCTCTTGCCTGTGCGTGCTCTAACGACTCTAGTACGAGGGCACCAGCTCCTTCGCCCATCACAAAACCATCGCGGTCGAGATCAAAGGGTCGGGAAGCAGTTTTTGGGTCATCATTCCTTTCTGATAAGGCCTTCATAGCGTTGAAACCGCCAACACAAGGCTCATTGATCACATTTTCCGATCCGCCGGTTACCACCATATCGGTTTTGCCGTAACGGATGCTGTACATCGCCTCAATGATAGCATTGGTGGCAGATGCGCAGGCAGATACAACGGAAAAATTGGGCCCTCTGAAACCATGGCGGATAGAAATGTATCCGGCCGCGATATCAAGAATAAGCCTCGGAATTAGAAAAGGACTGAAGCGGGGCGTACCATCCCCTGTATGGAAATCTCTCAGCTCGTGACTGAAATTGATCATACCTCCAACACCAGTGCCCCATATCACCCCAACACGATCAGCATTGATCTTGTCTTTATTGATATTGGCGTCCAGTATCGCCTGATCTGCGGCAATTACAGCCGTTTGTGTAAAGGGGTCCATCTTACGGGCCTCCTTTTTGTCCAGGTAGTTAGCAGGATCAAAATTTTTCAGTTCGCAAGCAAAACGGGTTTTGAACTTGGAAGCATCAAATTGCTTGATATAATCCGCGCCGGATACACCGTTCGTCAATCCGTGCCAAAAATCGGCCACAGTATTGCCGAGCGGTGTAAGAGCGCCTAAACCTGTAACGACAACTCGTCTTGGTTGCATTAAAACAATTCTGATTAGTAGGATTATTTTACATGTTCTTCCAGGTAAGCAACTGCCTGGCCAACAGTAGTAATAGTTTCAGCTTGTTCGTCAGGAATGGAGATGTTGAATTCTTTTTCGAATTCCATAATCAGTTCTACCGTATCCAAAGAGTCAGCGCCTAAGTCATTGGTGAAGCTGGCTTCAGGAGTTACCTCGGCTTCGTCAACGCCCAATTTGTCAATGATGATCTTTTTAACTCTTGATGCAATGTCTGACATAATTTTAAGTGTTTTTGGTTTAAAACTTGACTGCAAAAATATAATTTTTATTGAATTGCCAACAGATAGCCCGAATTTTAAGGACGCTCCAACCTTGACAATCCCACCAAACCCAGTACAGTAAACATATTCATAGCTTTGTTAATAAAAGAATTTATATATTTTTGATACTGCCCGGTTTACAGATTTGCATATTTTAGCACAAAAGTCGCCTTTTTCGGGACAATTACGCCATTCTCTCAAATCCAAAATATATAAATCTTAAAATATCTCCATTCAACCGTTTATTTCGCCACTTATCGAAAGCATTAACGCTATTTAACAGTCGCCGGGAGCATTCAGCCCGCTCAATGCTTAAATTTGTCCGGCTTGTGAGATAGAATCCCTTCCGGAAACTGTTTCCCTGCCTATGGACCAAAGATAAAACGCTAGAAAAACACATATAAAAGATATGGCCATCACCAAAAAGACCGTTCGCTCAATAGTTATATTGGCCGCTGCCGGTATCGTCATCTTCCTTGTTTACAAGAAAATAGCCGGAAAAAAATCGGCCGAAGGACCTGCCGCTTCTACGTCGGGCGCAAAAGGAGGCGGCGCTAAAACGCTGCTGACCGATGCCTGGGTAGTGAAAACTTCCCGGCTCGACCAATCCATTGAAGCAAGCGGCACCTTGCAAAGCAATGAGGAAGTGGAGGTGAAGCCAGAAATAAACGGCCGTATCATACACCTCTATTTTAAAGAGGGCACTACCGTCCGGAAAGGAGATATGCTGGTTAAATTATATGATGAAGACCTGAAAGCACAGCTACAAAAACTCAAATTACAGCAACAACTGGCCAAAACAACCCTGGAACGCCAGGAAAACCTGCTGAAAATAAACGGTATCAGTCAACAGGATGTGGACGTAACCCGCAACCAGGTGAGCGCCTTCGGAGCAGATATGGACTATACCCAAACCCAGCTGCAGAAAACAGAACTACGCGCTCCCTTCAGCGGCAAACTCGGTCTACGTAATGTCAGCGAAGGCGCTATCGTGTCTTCCGCTACCATTATTACTACCCTCCAACAGATAGATCCGCTCAAAATGGACTTCTCTGTAGCTGAAAAATATCGCAACGCCATTAAAAATGGCGACCAGGTCAATTTTTATGTAGCCGGAGATAATAAAGAATATAAAGGCAGCATCTACGCCATAGATCCTAAAATAGACCTTACCACCCGTACGGTAAAACTACGGGCCATCGTTCCCAATAATAATAGTGTCCTGTTTCCAGGTTCCTTCGCCAAAGTAAAAATTGTGCTGAAAGACCTCCCGGACGCCCTGATGATACCATCACAGGCGGTTATTCCTGGCACCCGTGATAAAAAAGTAATCATCGCCAACCAGGGTAAAGCTAAATTTGTAGTCGTAGAAACCGGCCTCAGAACTGAAAGCAGCGTTCAAATCGTCAGCGGACTTCAACCCGGCGATACCGTGATCACTACCGGTATCCTCCAGCTGAAACCCGATATGCCGCTGAAGTATAATAAGATACAATAATAACTTTCCACACACGCTCCCGATAGCATGCTGCTACCGGAACCGGCAACAGGAAAAGCTGAAAATAATTACCATGAGTTTACCTTCATTATCTCTCAAACGCCCCGTATTTGCTATCGTGATGAATATCATTATCGTGATATTCGGCCTGGTGGGCTTTACGTTTTTGGGGGTAAGGGACTTCCCGGCCATCGATCCGCCCATCGTGAACGTACGTACCTCCTATGCAGGTGCGAACTCCGATATCATCGAAACACAGATCACCGAACCATTGGAAAAACAGATCAATGGTATCGCCGGTATCAAGAATATTTCCTCCAGCAGCAGCCAGGGAAGCAGTAATATCACTGTAGAATTTGAATTGGGCCAGGACCTCGAAGGCGCCACCAACGACGTTCGCGATAAAGTATCGCAGGCCCTCCGCAGCTTACCACCCGATATCGACGCACCACCGGTAGTATCCAAACAGGATGCGAACTCTGATCCCATCATCTCAATGACGGTACAGAGCAACACGCGCAACCAGCTGGAAGTAACCGAATATGCCTCCAACGTTCTCCTGGAAAAACTGCAAACCATTCCTGGCGTAAGCCAGATCCAGATATGGGGAGAAAAACGGTACGCTATGCGTATCTGGATGGATCCCGCCAAATTATCTTCCTACAGTCTTACCCCCGGCGACGTACAAGCCGCACTTCAACGTGAAAACGTGGAACTGCCCTCCGGTAAAATTGCCGGTAATGCCACCGACTTCACCGTACGTACCTTCGGACGACTCGTATCAGAAGAAGATTTCAATGGCCTGATCATCAAAAATGTAAACGGCAGCGAAATCCGTATCCGCGATATCGGCCAGGCCGTACTCGGTCCTGAAAATGAAGAAACTGTGCTGAAAGAATCAGGCAGCCCGATGATTGCACTTGCACTCATCCCGCAACCCGGCTCCAACTACGTAGCCATCGCCGACGAATTCTATAAAAGATTCGGACAACTGAAAAAGGATATCCCCGATGATTACTCCGTTAACATTGCCATGGACAACACCCGCTTCATCAAAAAATCAATCGATGAAGTAGAAGAAACCCTGATCGTAGCATTGGTACTGGTAATCATTATTGTATATCTCTTCTTCCGCGACTGGCTCATGGCGCTTCGCCCGCTGATAGACATTCCCGTGTCATTGATAGGCGCGTTCTTTATCATGTATGCCTGTGGCTTCACCATTAATATCCTCACCCTGCTGGCCATTGTACTGGCTACCGGGTTGGTGGTAGATGATGGTATTGTGGTAACAGAGAATATCTATAAGAAGATAGAACAGGGTATCCCACGTATGCGGGCCGCCCGCGAAGGATCAGAAGAGATCTTCTTTGCCGTAATCGCTACGTCGATCACACTGGCCTTTGTATTCTTACCGATTATCTTCCTCCAGGGCTTCGTAGGACAATTGTTCCGTGAGTTTGGTATTGTAGTAGCCGGTGCGGTAATCATCTCCGCCTTTGTATCACTCACGTTAACGCCTGTACTGAACGTTAAGTTGGGCAGGAAAACACATACCCACTCCTGGTTCTACACTAAAACAGAACCTTTCTTCCGCTGGATGGAAGATGGCTATAAAAACTCCCTGGAATCGTTTATGCGCTTCCGTTGGGTAGCCGGATTAATTATCGCCGGTTGCCTGGTGATGATCTATTTCCTTTTCAAAACCTTGCAATCAGAACTGGCGCCACTGGAAGACCGCAGCACTTTCCGCCTGTCTGTAACAGCACCGGAAGGTACTTCCTTTGACTACATGGATAACTACGTTGATAAGCTCTCGAAGTTTATGATGGACTCTATCCCGGAAAGGAAGATCGTGTTAACTGTAACCGCATCCGGTAATAGCGGCGGAGGCGTAAACACGGCCTTTGCGAACGTTATGCTCACGGAGCCGAATGAACGTACACGATCCCAGAAGGATATCGTGAATATGGTGAACCGGAATATGAATAAGTTCCCCGAAGGAAAAGTATTCGCCATTGAGGCACAAACGATCCAGGTAGGCCGCCGTAGCGGTTTGCCGGTATCCTTTGTACTGGAACATATCAACTTCGACAGTCTTACTTCCGTGTTACCGAAATTCATGGAAGAAGTTGGCAGCAGCCCCGTTTTCCAGGGTACCGACGTAGATCTGAAATTCAACAAGCCAGAACTGCGTATTCATATCAACCGTGATAAAGCAACACAGCTGGGTGTTTCCGTTCAGGACATTTCCTCTACTTTACAGCTGGCATTGAGTAATCTGCGTTATGGTTACTTTATCAGGAATGGTAAACAATACCAGGTAATGGGACAGGTATTCCGCGCAGACCGTGATGATCCGATGGATCTGCAGAACCTCTATGTGCGCAATTCCCGTGGCGAAGCCATACAGCTAGATAACGTGGTAAGTATTGAAGAAGAAACGAGTCCGCCGATCATTTATCACTTTAACCGTTATAAATCAGCGACCATCTCTGCCGGACTGGCACCAGGCCGCACCATTGGTGATGGTATTAATGAGATGAACCGCATTTACAGTAAACTGCAAAAGGAAAGTATATTGGACGATTCCTTTAATACGGCTTTATCCGGTGCATCCCGCGACTATGCAGAAAGTGGTTCCAATACGATGTTTGCGTTAGGACTGGCGCTGGTACTCATTTACCTGGTACTGGCAGCGCAGTTTGAAAGCTGGGTAGATCCGTTGATCATCATGTTAACCGTGCCGCTGGCATTTGCGGGCGCCCTGTTATCACTATGGATATTTAACCAGACCTGGAATATCTTCTCCCAGATTGGTGTAATCATGCTGATTGGGTTGGTAACTAAAAATGGTATCCTCATCGTGGAATTCGCAAACCATCAGCGCGATAGCGGTATGGTAAAATCGGATGCAGTTATCCATGCGTCTTCGATGCGTTTACGTCCTATTCTGATGACAAGTCTTGCCATGGCATTGGGTGCATTGCCGATTGCGATGTCGCTGGGTGCAGCTGCTACCAGCCGTATTCCGTTGGGAATCGTAATTGTGGGTGGTATCATATTTTCACTGGTATTAACATTATACGTAATCCCGGCCATGTATACCTTCCTTTCCCGCAGAGGAAAAGGCAGTCATGACAACGAAGAAGAAGAGGAAGAAAATCAAAATGATGAGAAAGCCAAGATCGCTGCCTCACATATTTGATTATAACAGATTTGAACGATCCAGATTATGCTATTTATGAAAAATATAAAGAAGGGTTTCTTCTTACTACTGTTACTGGTAAGCGCAGGTGCCTTAAAGGCACAGCAAAAAGTGCTGACCCTGGAACAGGCGATAGATGTAGCGTTGAAAAACAATTTTGATATCCGTCTGGCCAGGAATACAGCAGAGCTGTCTGCTAACGATTACGCCTATGCGAATTTTGCCTTTGTACCCCGCCTCAATGCCACCGCAGGAAGTACCTGGAATAACACTGCCACCAAACAGGAGTTTGTGAACGGAACAGGACGCGATACCAGCGGTATTAAAGGGAACAACATCAATGGCAATGTAACGCTTAGCTGGACATTATTTGATGGTCTCAAAATGTTTGCTACCAGGCATAAAATGGAATCTATCCGTGATCTCGGAGAACTCGCTATTAAGGACCAGGTACAGAATTCAGTGGCCACCATTATTGGCGGTTATTATAATATAGTACAACAAAAGCAACAGTTGAGAGCATTGGCAGAACAGATGTCTATTTCCGAAGAGCGGGTAAAGTTATCGGATGCCAAATTCAGTACCGGGCTTGCACCGAAAACAGATCTGCTGCAATCAAAGGTGGATCTGAATGCACAGAAGGCTTTGTACATCCGCCAGCAAACATTGATTGAGCAAAGCAAAGCATTGCTGAACCAGTTGATGGCCGTTCCTGCCGGAGCAATCGGTTATGAGGTATCCGATTCTATTCCGTTGAATAACGGACTGTCGTTTGCCATATTACAGCAAAACGTAGCCAACAACAATACGACGATCAAGGTACAGCAGCAGAATGTGAATATTTCCGCTTTAACAATCAAGGAGCGCCGCGCAGATTACTTCCCGGTGATTTCCTTTAACTCGGGTTATAACTATACACGTAACACGTCCAATGCGGCGTCGAATGCGTTCAGTCCGAAGTTCAGCCGCAACGCCGTGGCGAATTACGGATTGACGGCTGCTATTCCCATCTTTAATGGTTTTAATGTAAAAAGGCAGGTACAGAATGCACGCATAGATTTTGATTTCCAGAATATTACCCTGGATAATGTAAAGTCTCAGGTAGATCTGTCGCTGACCAATGCCTTCAAAGATTACGAATATTATAAAAAACAGGCATCGCTGGAAGAAGAGACCAACGATCTTGCCCGGGAAAATGCGATGGTGGCCCTGGAGCGGTTCAAACAAGGGGTATCTACCATCCTGGAGGTAAAGATCGCCCAGCAAAGCCTGGAAGATTCCTATTACAGGTTAATACAGGCGCGTTATAATACCAAGCTGGCAGAAACAGAACTTGGACGTTTGAACGGAGCATTGATACAATAAGCCGTAATTTTTTTTATTAGCAGCGGATAGGTCGGGAGCTTGTCCGCTGTTTTTTTTTGTGCCCTGGCGAACATTGTACGACTGCGAACAGGCTTCTGTATCATTAACGAACATATAAATTAATATGTCATATAAATAAGACTACAAATCAGTGGCGCCTCCGGCGGCACGGTTTTATGACCATTTATAAAGAAAAATAAAATGTAATCGTCATGCTACGTCGCGCTATCCTTATTTTTAATTATCTTGTATGTTCAGCTGGTGTTTGCCTCGCGCAGGAGCTGCGGGTGGTAAACCGCACCATGGTGAGTGACTCAATTGTTCATTTGAACGAAGCGCCGGGACCGGGCATTGCCTGGATCAAAGGCAAGGAGTTTTCGAATGGTACGATTGAATTCGAAGTACGTGGAAAGAATGTGTTGCAGCAAAGCTTTGTTGGCATCGCTTTTCATGGTGTAAATGATTCAACCTACGACGCAATTTATTTCCGGCCTTTCAATTTTCAGGTACCGGAAGCAGGAAGAAGAAGTCATTCTGTGCAATACATTTCATTGCCAGCCAATGACTGGCCATTTCTCAGGGAACAGTATCCCGGAAAATATGAGCATGAAGTGGATCCTGAAACTGACCCCAATAAATGGTTTCATGTAAAAGTGGTGGTAGCATTTCCGGAAGTGGATGTATATGTAAATGGTAAGAGATGTTTAACCGTATCCCAGCTGAGTAAACAAAAGACCGGCATGATAGGATACTGGGTAGGCAATGGTTCTGCCGGTGACTGGAGAAATTTCAAAATAAAATAAGACTGTTGATTGATAAGTTAGAAGTCAGGCTTTAAGAACACCGGTTCTTAAGGCCTTTTTTTTTAAATATTTGTATCCCCAAAATTTATCCTGTTTAAAAATAATTATTCCTTGTACACCTGTAACTCAATCAGACAAAGGATTACAGAAGATAAAAAATATATCAATATTTCTGATTGAAAAAAATAATTTTAGGTAGGATTCTTAATTATCCTTTATCATTGAAATTATTTTCATAATTTAGTTTTCACGTTTGTTCCCGGTTAATAATTTTGTTTAACTCCTCTCCAAAACATATCCTCACTATTTAATCCAATTAACCATGGCTTTAAATACGACAACAACCATATCTGTTGAACAACAACAATTCGATCAGTTCAGATACCTGCATCTGAAACAATCTACCAGAAAACATCATGAATTTGAATTGGGAATCAGCTACGATTGGCTTTCCCGCTATGGTGAGCATCCTGTTAAAGCAGGCAAATACATGCTGGGGAAAGAGATCAGTATCTCTATCCGGCCCGCTGAAATAAACCTGGATATGCGCCCGCTATTGTTTAATGGTATTATTACCGGCGTGAGTGCCGGCAAAGAGGCCGATGGCAACACCGGTGAATGCATACTTAAGGGAAACTGCCCTGCAATATTGCTTTCCGGCAATCCGCATATGCAATCCTATGAGCAGCAAACCTTGTCATCTATTGTAAATACTGTTTTCAAAAACTGTCATCCTTTCGCAGCATCCCCTTTAGTAGATCCTTCCCATACTGATCCTTTGAAATACATTGTTCAATATAAAGAACCGGGATTTGATTTTCTCCACCGCCTTTCACAACGTTATGGAGAAAACTTCTTCTACAACGGTCAACAACTCATCTTTGGAAAATATCTACCGCAAAAAACATCACTTGTACATCAGAAAGACCTGATTGATTTCGCAATGGAGTATAAAACCCGTCCATTAAATCAAACGCTGCAAACCTACGAATACCGGCGTGATCAGCATCTGGAAGGACATACGAAGCAACTGGCTTCTAACTACGGCAACACATATACGTTGCATATGCAGGCATTGAGTAATAAAATGTATCCGCATAAGGCTAGTTACAAAGTACCTTTTGCATTTAGCAGCAAGGCCTCCGCAGAACTGTTTACACTGACTCACCAATTCCATAAAAGTCGTGCCGCTGAATTAGTAACTATAAAGGGCAGCAGCCGAAATACGGGATTACGTGTAGGCGATATTGTCAGCATCCAGGAACAGATATCTGTGCCCGTAGATCACGGCGAGTTTTTGCTTACCTCCATAGAACACTTTTGCAATGGGAACGGCCACTACCACAATACCTTTGAAGGTATTCCGGCAGACATGAATGCAAACGTCCTTCACCGTTCTGACATGCCCGTTTGCGAAGCACAGCGTGCAATAGTAACCGACAACAACGACCCGAAAGGACTGGGCAGGATTCGCGTAAGGTACCAGTGGCAACAAGGAAGTACACCGTGGATAAGACTCCACCAACCACATGCCGGAGCGGGTAAAGGGTTTTATTTTATCCCGGAAATAAACGAAGAAGTATGGACAGACTTTGAAGGAGGAAATCCCGAAGCGCCTTATGCAATTGGTTGCGCGTATAATGGAAATGCAACTACCAGCTACGGAGACCCCCTGAATAATATTAAAGCGATTAAAACCCGCAGCGGACATACCATCCGGCTGGATGATACAGAAGGCAAAGAAAACATTATTATCACAGACAAAGGTGGTAATACAGTCCTGATGGATACCTATGCTAAAAGTATATCAATATCTGCTCCCGAGAAAATAAACATCACCGCCCGGAATATATCCATACACGCCAGCGAAAATGTAGATCTGAATGCTGGCAGTAATGTGAACCACGCTGCGGGCATAGATATTCTGCAACACGCAGGCGATTCCCTCTATCAATATGCAGTGAATGACTACCGGCTCACAGCTACGAATATCACGAAAATAGCATTGGAAAATATGAGTCTGCAGGCCAAAGAAATAGATAAAAATGCGGAAGAAATAAACATAGAGAGTACGAAGGAAAATATGCAGATCAGTGCAGGAAAGTCTGTCAGCATCAAAAGTTCAGAGAAATCCAAAATATTCTAAATCGGTAGCACATGCATAATAATCCCACAGGAAGCATGCTGAGTGTCTGTAAAAAATATACAGAAACCGCCAGCATCATTCGCTGGCATAGTACGGGAGAAGTCTTCCTTCATTCCCGGAAATCTATCATCATCAATGGCAAGCAAGAAGGGGTGAAATTTCATAAACACAAATAGTTCAAAAACAACAAGATGGCAGACAAACATTTTGTAGTACAGGGAGCCCTGTGCAAATGCAATTTTGGGAATACCCCGAGCAAACTGCTGGTCTCAGGGGGAGATGAATATATCAACGACTTCAGTGGTATCTCTAAGCCAGTGGCAGGTACTAAGGACACTGGCAATCCATTCACGCCAGGGACCTTTGGCGCCTGTAGCATCACCCGGGGCGTCTGCGCACCTGCTGTTATTCAATGGTTAGAAGCATATCAGGATATTACGCTTTCAAATGGCGGTCATATATTGATGGAGAACAGCAAAGCCACCTGTGCGACAGCCGGAACTCCCTGCATCCGTATTATACACCATGGACAGGTGGCAGCGCTTATCAGTAGTAACACAGACGAAAACAGTACTGTTACCACTACCGCATTAAATCCCCTCGCTATGAAGCCGGTGAAGAAGCTATCTCCTGTAGCGCGGACAATAAGTGTCTGTTTAACTAAACGGCAACCAAGCATCACTTTCTCCAGCGTACCTCATAAGGACAATAGTATTCCCTGCATCCGCGTCAGGTTAAATGAACCGCTGTTGTTTGAAGTTGATAGTTATGCCGATACAACATCCATAGATACGTCGCTGATGAACTGGAAAGTATTCAACGGTCATAGCGTGAATCATACTTCCACCTTTGAGGTGACTAGCCCTTCTTTGTCATTCTCCTTTGATAAAGCCGGCGATTACAGGGTACTTGCTTATGGGAAAGATCAGACCGACAGCCCGGCGTGGCTTGATTTCAACGCTGGTGATAATTGCCTTAAAAATGAGCTTGTTGTAAATGACGAAAAAGACAAACAGCCTGATTCTTTCAGACTAAAAAAAGATGCACCCGCAAATATCGCTGTAATATATGAAATAGATCCGGCAACAGCCGACGAAAAAGCAAAAGTATCCATGCAGGTAACCGATGCCAGTAACAATCTCATTGCTACGTCCCGCAAAGATCATATCTCATTTACGCCTACGAATGCTGCTACTTCCTACTTCGTTCAGGCAATAATGAACAAGGCAACTTCCAATCAACTGGTCCGAAAAAAATTCCATACCGAAAGCAAAGGGCCTGTAACAATTATAAACCAGGAATCGACCCATCTGATCAGACCTGGCACCAACATGAGTTTTTATGTATCAGCAATGAAACTTCAAAAACCCTTGCCATTCGACGTTTCGTCTACCACCCGGTGGTTGCTAAACGGTAAACAAATGGGGATCGGTCCATTCATTACGATTGAGGGCAATATTCATCTTACTATTCCCGGCAAATATGTAATAGAGGCCGTCGTTGACGATGACGGAGGCTTTTCAGAAAATGCTAAATGGCACTTTGAAGTAAAACGCAATGAAGCACTGCAAATTATTATACCGGATAGCAATACCAATTGGATTGTCGGAAAGTGCTATACACTCTCTCTTCAAACATTAATGGACTACGATGAGATACTCGACGGACCAGTTATATGGGAACCCTACGGTGCAAGTGGATGCGAAATTACAAACGCTTCCGTTAGGGCCGAAGGACGATTTTTAATAACCGCACGATTGGGTAAGTCAAAACAATCAATAGAAATAATGGCATTAAAGGCCGCAGTGGAACGCTGGTGCTTTTCCGATCAGCAACTTATTTATAAATCATCCATAGGCTGGCAGGAGTATATCCATGTGTTTATTTTAAGCGTAGCTGCTGCTAATGAAAAAATCCCTCTACACCTGCTACAGGTAAACCCCGCTAATCGGATATATAAGGTGAAAGATTTGGGCATGGGTAACTTCAATGCAACCGGAGAATTAAAACTGAGCATCAACACCCGGGAACTTAAGCCTTTACTAACCAATATGAGTTTTGAATGGGACACTTTCCGCCTCCTGTTTGCCATTCCGGAAACCGTTGACAGCATTCTGTTCGTCGGTATGAAATCTATTACGGCAGATGGAAAAAAATATTGGTTCCCTCAGCCACAAAGCAATAAACGAACACAGGAAAAAGGAACATACGTTCGGATAAACGCGAGAAAAGAAATCGTTGCGGTACAGTTTTACGACCAGCAAAATCACTATGCTTACAAAGTTTATAAGTATGGAGAACAGTTAAGAATGCATATTCAAACTAAAAATCTCTCCGGCGAGGAACTAGTGTTTCAGATATGGGAAAATAAATACCAATCAACCGATAAATATTGCTTCGATGGAAAAGCGCGCATAAATGAATATGATACCGCAGAGGTCATAATCGACACCCGACGGCTCAAAGCAGGGAATATCGTGGAAGACAGCCTGCTCCGGTGTTTCTATGTGATCCTGAAATCCAGCACAGATAAATACTATTTCCCTCCTGACATCGCGGATAAAAACCTGTTAATCCCCGACAATGTCAGTTATTTTCAGCATATAAAATTATCCAACAGGTTTGACACCTTCTTAAACAAACAGGTACGCGCCAATGCACCTGTAGTTCTCGGCGAATCCGTAGAAGAGGAAGTTACTGAAACTGGTTGTCCGAGATGCAACAAACCGATAACTACTACAATGCTGATCAAAGTATTTCCCCGTGCCAGCGCGTCTTCATTGCAAACGGTAGCCGATACCTATAACAGATTTATGGTATCAACCGGTATGAATACCTGCTGGAATAAAGCCCATTTCTTTGCACAGGTAGCCATTGAAAGTGGAGAATACCTGCAAGTAAAAGAAGGAGAAAGCTTCAACTGGTACTGGGAAGATCTTGGCCCCACCTTCCCACCATTTAGAACAACTGAAGGAAAGAAAAACGCGTTGCAGTGGGGGAGGGCTGTGAGAAGACCTATCCATCCCGGTGTTACAAAAGAAGATCAGCAAAACATTGCCAATTATGCTTATAGTCCGGCTTCATCAAAAGGCAAAAGCCTGGGCAATACCCAGAAAAATGACGGATGGACATTCAGAGGCAGAGGGCTTATCCAGCTCACAGGCAGAGACGCATATACCTACGCCAACGGATTTACACGCAAGGAAAACGCAGATATCCTTCTTCATCCGGACCTGGTGGCCACAGATATGAAAATAGCGGCGCTGTCGTCCATGGCATTCTGGCGTTGGAAAGGATTACATCGCGCTGCCAATGGGAACACAGAAGTAACTTCAACAATCAGCACCTTAGTAGGTAAAGACGTTACAGTAAACGGCAAAAGCTCCCATGCCGCAAAGAAACATGTTTTCAACACCAACACATCTGGCTTATTCCGGGTGAAAGACTGTTTACACGGGAAAGCGCCTGTTGGCCCGATGAACAGATATATTATTCAAACAAACACTTTTAGCTATCGTCTTATAGCACAAAATCCGACCAGTAATCAGTATAAATACGATGTATATCTTTCAGATGCACTTATTAAAACCTATGTACTGACCACAAACGAAAACGGATTAATGCCATTTCCTGAAACAGGCCCCAACTGGGGAAGATACGGTACTAGAGATGGCGGTGATGATAATTACATTGCACCTGTTATAGCTGCTCCACTGTTAGGATTCTTCTATTCATTACCGCAAAATGGCCACAAGGACAAACTTTACTTCAATGACATCTCCGCCAGCGATAAAAGGAACATTGGCCATGACGGACATATTGAAGGGAATGACATAGATATCAGGTATCCCGGGAGTACGGATAGGGAAGGGGCTGTGCTTTGGACGGAGGCGAAAAGGGCTTATAAGGACGAAAAGGAATTTATCAGGGTATTGGAGAATATTTTGAGAGTTGCTGGTAAATGGGGATTCAAGAAAAACTATGCGTATAAAAAAAGCATTAAAAATACAACAGGAGACTCAATAAGAATTCATAAAAATCACTTTCATATTGGATTAAGATGAAGAATAATAGCATTCTAAATGGCCTACTATTTATGACTATTGGGTTACTGGCAGTTCGCTGTCATCCTATATCATCGAGTCATAAAAAACTTCAAACAGATACTGCAAAAAAAAGTTACACTATGAATTCAAGCATAATCAAAAATCAACTTGATTTACAAGATCATTTAGAGGCAGACGAAGATGGCCGGCGACCAATTTATCAATATTCCGAAAAGGATATACTAATTGCCCTGCCTTTAATTGCACAAGGTTTAAAAGATAACAACTATAACTTAACGGACCAGGATAGGTTTGAGACAAAGCTGCAAACAATATTTGGTGATATTCTAAACTGTGAAAATCAAAAAGTCAAATTAAGGAAGAAATTTTTAACAGTATTTGCAGAGACAAAAAACACAATAGATGAATTTGATTACACAACCGATAATATATTCATTTCAAAAGAGTACCAATTTATTACCAGAGTGCCACTACTGGGCGATTTTATTGAGTTCACGGATAGTGTCCATTACATAATAGATCTTCATAAAAAGACGATATCAATAAACAAATACCTCTTCAACAACAGTCAATCAGATCTCGCCTATCTCCTCGCAGAAGACAGCGCCTTTCTTAAAACCCTGGTTAAATCATTTGGCTATACCAGGGAACCCCGCATAAATTCACTGGTCATGAATGATTACCTGGACCTGGACGATAATCACAGATGTACAGTAGGAGAAATAATCTTTGTAAAAAATGCCACCGGAGCACTGGAAATAAAGCAAGAACTATTGCAGTGGATAGCCGGGAATACAAAGGCAGATGACAACGCATTGATCCAGGCGCTCTTTGAATATGCGTTTGCACTTTATACAAATGATAATAATGACATGTACAAAAATAATCCTTATAAAATATTTTCCCTGGACGAAAAACGAAAAATAGCTGCGTATATCTGTAATATATATGAGCCGCTTTATTACCAGTGGACGCCAAAAAATTCCAGGATATGGCCCGCCGCTACCTTGCTGGACAACCTCCTGGTAAAAGATGAGGGGTTGGCTGCTTATCTGAAACAACATCAATACTTTCAGCTGCCAGCATTAAAGCAGCAACTGGAATAGACAATATAAATCCGGCATATACAGGCCAACGAATGTGTAACAGGAATGCCAGTAAATTATGATAGCAAAAAAATACGCCAGGGAAAATTCCCTGGCGTAGCTATTATTAAGGCTCTTTCTTATCTATTTTTTGTTTCTGATATTCTTCAAACGATTGTTTGATATATAACAGCAGATCGTAGTCGGAAGCAGTGTTCAAAAACTGATACCCGGGCCGGTACTTATACATAAAAGAGTCCAGTTCCGGACTTTGCAGCTTTGTCATTCTTCCAACTAACTCAGGAGAATAGCGGTAATCAATAAACTTCTCTTTCTCCCAGTAAAGCAGTTGTTCATGAAACTGCTCCTTTCTCTTACGCACTTTGCTCGGAACAAGATAAGATAAAGCGGTAATCGGGTTGGCCGGCAGTGTTTTCAGCACATCCATGGCGCCTGGTTTACGATAGTCAAAATATCGTCCGTACTCATCCCGCAAAGCAAGGGAGTCATTTTTATAATTCTTCCCCCGCACATTTACACCTTGTAATTCAAACAGCCTTTTCTGCATGTACACCTCCTGGGAAGTTGACATGCCAGGAACAAGCAATATCTTAGGCGTGTAACTCAACATGGAAAACTCAAGGGTATCCCCGGGCATAGCCTCGATATAAAAACGGCCGCTTTCATTGCTCAATGTGCCCGTCATAGTCCTTTTGTTAACAATAGAAACAAAAGGCAATCCCGTTTTGGAATCCTGATCCGCCACCATACCGGACAAGCGCACCTGCGCAAAAACTCCTTGCATGTTAATGAAAAAGAAAAAAAACAGTGCTCCGATATATGCTGTAAAACGAATCATGAATATAGTAATCCTTCAAATTTAATGTTCCACCCGCAAATGAAAAGTTAAAAAACGGGGAATAGTTTAGTGCTCGGGAACAAAATTATTAATTATCAACATTATAAATATCCCCCTAATCACTTATTTTTACCCTTGTCACCCTTTTTATTGTAAAAGTCATGCCACAGAAGATCATCTTTGCCACCCAGCACTACCAGTATTTAAAAACCAGGATTCTGTCGATTACAGGCTCCGCCTGGGAAAATGGGGAATTAGACATACGCGATTTTCCGGATGGGGAACATTATCACCGCATATTGAGTAATGTCAGCAACAAAGAGGTCATTTTGCTGGGCGGCACTATCGACGACAAAGAAACCCTGGAATTATATGATCTGGCCAGCGGATGCATACAATTAGGGGCCTATTCTCTTACGATTATCATTCCTTTCTTCGGCTATTCCACCATGGAACGCGCCGTAAAATACGGGGAGATTGTAAAGGCGAAAACGCGCGCAGTCTTGTTTTCTTCGCTCCCCAATACCTCCCGTGGCAACAGGATTGTGATGATTGATCTGCATGTGGATGGCATAACCTGGTATTTTGAAAATGATGTGCGCCCTGTACATCTGTATGCAAAAAACTTTGTTATGGACACTGCCCTGGAACTCGCTGCCGGAAAGCCTTTCGTACTCGCCAGTACCGACGCTGGCCGAGCAAAATGGGTGGAATCACTTGCTAATGATCTCCACGTTCCCGCAGCTTTCGCCTTTAAACGCCGCATTTCAGGCGAAGAAACTGCCATTACCGCCATCAGTGCGGATGTGAAAGACAAAACGGTCATCATTTACGATGACATGATCCGCACCGGCGGCTCCCTCATCCACGCAGCCCAATCTTATCGTGATGCAGGTGCCGGAAATATCTTCGTAATCACCACCCATGGCATCTTCGCAGGAAATGGATTTGAAAAAATCAAAGCATCCGGCCTCATTAAAAAAGTTGTTTGCACAGATACGCATCCAAATGCCAACGCCATTCATGATGATATGCTCGAAGTAAAATCTGTAGATCAACTGATCGTCAGTTACTTCGAATCACAACACGCCTGATTCCTGTTGGCAAGCTATTTGTCTCCCAGACACTTGTGAACTTGTAGCAATGTTTCGGGATAAACTTCTATCTGCAAATCTTACTGACTATATGCTTGATTTTCGTATAATCGAATACGGTAGTTGTGACTATCATACTATGGTAGACCTTCGCACCGAAGTGTTGCGGAAACCGCTGGGACTAACCTTTTCAGCGGAACAACTGCAAAAAGAAATTAATGATATTTTCATCGGAGGCTATACAAAGATCGACGAAAATACGATCCTCGCAGGTTGTTGTATACTTACCCCTGTCAGCGAAAACACAGTACAGTTAAGGCAAATGGCTGTTTCTCCACTATTACAGGGAAAAGGTATCGGTAGGGAAATTATCGTGTTCGCAGAAGAATATGCCCGTAATAATGGCTTCCATGAATTGACCATGCATGCCCGCAAAGAAGCCACAGGATTCTATCAGAAGCTAGGATACGATATCTGTGGAGAAGAATTTACAGAAGTGGGCATTCCCCACTACGAAATGAGGAAAAACCTGAAATAATATTTTTTTTCTTCTGCAACCCATTGTAGAAGGCCTTTTGATTGTATTGTTATATTGATGGATAAGCAATGTAACAATAGACAGCATAGGAATCCTGTCAAAAAATTTTGTAACCAAATCTTTCATAATACAATGAGAAGCCATGTACTAGCCTGGTCGGGGCTGTGCTATGCCTTTTTCTGCTATACCTCCAGCAGCGCATACGCAAAACCCGAAGGGTATCTCACAGCAAACCAGCTGAAAGCTGATACCACTGTTCCGGTAGTGATTAAACCCGCTGCTGCTGACTCAAGTGTAAAACCTAAACAAAATACAGCTACTCCGGTAGTCATTAAACCCGCTACTGATTCGAGCGCTAAACCTAAACAGGATACTGCTACACCGGTAGTCATCAAACCTGCAGCCGACTCAAGTGCTCCGCAGTCACAGGATACTTCTAAACCAGTAGCTGATACGACTAAAAAAGCACCTGTCGCAAAACCTCAGGAGGATACCGCACTCATCCTCCCTCCGGATTCCGCTACTGCCAAAAGCGAAGTAGGTAAATTCCAGCTCTCCGGAACAGTGAAAGATGATAAAGGAACTCCTATCCCGGGTGCCGTAATCCGGAATAAATCTTCCAAAATAAATGCCCAGACAGACCCTACCGGTCAATACACTATCAAGGCTGCTGTGCGTGATACCATCCTGGTAACCGCTTCCACTTATGGTGAACAAGCTATTCCCATAGAAAAAAGAGGCGAACTGAATGTCACGATGGTTCCTTCTAATGCTACTAAAAAAGTATTGGGAGAAGTGGTAGTAACCGCCCTCGGCATTAAAAAGAATCCGCGCTCCGTTGGCTACGCCATTCAGGAAGTAAGCGGTAACGCCGTACAGGAAGCAAAAGAAGTAAACTTTGTAAATGCGCTTACCGGTAAAGTACCTGGTGTACAAATCAGCAGCAATACAGGATCCATGGGCGGCGCCAGCAAAATCACCATCCGTGGTGTGAAATCCATCCTGGGCGATAATAACGCCTTCTTTGTTCTCGATGGCGTTCCCATGATGAATAACGTAACCAACGATCCCGGACAACAGAACGGTGGCGGTGGCTACGACTATGGTAGCCCCATGCAGGATATCAATCCGGAAGACATTGAAAATATCTCTGTCCTCAAAGGTGCGGCTGCAACTGCTCTCTATGGAAGCCGTGGCGCCAACGGTGTCTTACAGATCACCACCAAAAAGCGCCCGGATACAGAAAAAGGCATCGGTGTTACTTATAGCCTCAATGCGCAGATTGACCAGGTAGCCGTACTTCCAAAGTATCAGAATATGTATGGTGGCGGTAATGCAGGAAAATTCGATACCCTGTACTATAACCAGCACCCGGATGGCTTCCTGAATGAACAGGCAGCTACTTACGATGACAACAACGGCAAAGGACGCTATGACCTGATGCCTCAGTATGCAGTGGATGAATCATGGGGTCCGAAACTGAATGGCCAGATTATCCGTCCTTACTGGTCATGGGATAAGAATAAAAACAATCCCTACTTCGGCCAAACCGACACCTGGTCTCCACATCCAAACAATGTAAAAGATTTCTATAGAACAGGGTTTACCCTCACCAACAATATCTCCATGGCCGGCAGTAATGATAAGGGAAGTTTCCGCCTGTCTTACGGCAACATGGATCAAACCTTTGTACTCCCCAACGCCACCAACAAAAGGAATAATCTCTCCTTTAATGGTAGCTATGAACTGGCCAAAGGCGTAAAGGCGGTGGCCTCTATGAACTATACCTCCTTACAGGTAAAAGGCCGCCCTGGTACCGGATTCTCCGGTCCTAACCCAACACTGCAGTTCACTATGTATGGCCAGCGTCAACTGGATATAGAAAAAGAAAAAAGATACCAATACGACGACGGATCACAAATCTCCTGGAACCGCCGCGCATGGAATGATCCAAACATTTCTTCCAGCAACGGTCCATACTGGAACCGCTACATGGACTATGAAACAGATAGCCGCAACAGGCTCTTTGGTTCCGCCGGCTTAGATGTAGACGCCACCAAATGGCTCTCCTTCTCCGGCCGTGTTTTCATGGACGACTATAACACACTCGAAGAAGAAAGAACCGCAAAAGATTACTCCATTGGTGGCTACATCAAGCGCGTAAGAAGTAACCGCGAAATGAACTATCAGTTAACAGCGGATATCAAAAAAGACTTTGGTAAAGATTTTCAGTTAAACGCAACAGTGGGTGGAAACGTAATGCATCGTGAGTGGACCGTTACCGGCGGAAGCGCCGTACAGGGGCTGATCACAAAGGGTGTATACAACCTCCTGAACTCCGTACAACCGGCACAGGCTATTGATCAGTATTACGAAAAACAGATCAACTCTGCTTTCGCTACTGCCAACCTGGGATACAAGAACCTGTTGTTCCTGGATCTCACCGGACGCAGCGACTGGTCATCAACACTGGTTAAAGGAAACAACCAATACTTCTATCCATCTGCCTCCCTTTCCTTTGTGTTCTCTGATCTGCTGAAAGACTGGAAATGGTTGTCATTTGGTAAATTAAGAGGTAGTATGGCTGCGGTAGGTAACGATGCGGATCCTTATCGTATCTATAACACATACGACTTTATTCCGCCATTCGGTAGCAACCCGGTTTCTCAGTTCTCACCAACGCTCTATAACGAAGACCTGAAACCAGAACGTACAACGGAAGTAGAAACCGGTGTGGAATTGAAATTCCTCGATAACCGTATCGGCCTGGATGTAACCTATTACAGACGTGTCACTAAAGACCAGATCATTACACTGGCACTGCCTACTGCAACCGGCTTCACCGGTGCTTACGTGAACGGTGGCAGCGTAGAAAATAAGGGTATTGAAATAGGACTGAACCTGAATCCCATCCGCCTGAAAAATGGCTTCCGCTGGGATATCAGCGCCAATGTTTCCCGCAACCGGAACCAGGTACTGAACCTCAATATCGAACAGTACAACACTTCACTGGACTTCCTGACAATTGGCACCGACCGCCGTACGCAGAAAGTATCCGTAGTTGGACAGGTAGGAGAGCCCCTCGGAACAATCCGTGGTACTGATTATACTTACCTCAACGGGCAGAAAGTGGTGGATGCACTCGGCCGCTATGTACCAAGTGCCATCAAACCTATCGGTAACGCCTACCCTGATTATGTAGGTGGGGTCACAAATACATTCTCTTACAAAGGTATTTACTTATCTGCCCTGGTTGATTTCCAACATGGCGGCGACTTTTTCTCTTATACTAACCTGTATGGAAATAAATCAGGCCTGCTGGAAACTACTGTAGAAAATGGCATCCGTGAAAACGGTATCATTGTTCCGGGTGTTACTGCAGATGGTCATGCTAATACAACAAAGATCACTGCACAGGATCACTTCAACTATAACGGTGGTAATGTGATCAGTAAAGCAAATCTGTATGATGCCAGCTACATCTACCTGAGAGAAGCTAAAATTGGTTATAACCTGCCGGAATCATGGTACAAGAAAGTAGGAGCGCAAGCGGCACGTCTTTCTGTATATGGCCGTAACCTCTGGCTGATTAAATCCAACGCACCAAATGTGGATCCATCCAACATCCTCAACTCTGCATCCAATGTACAGGGTATTGAAGGTGGTGCGCTGCCATCTCTCCGGTCTTATGGCTTAAACCTGAATGTATCATTCTAAATTTTGTGAAGATGACTAAAAAGATTTTAAAATATAGCAGCATCGGCGCCTTAATGGTTTCACTCGCAATGACCAGTTGTAAAAAACTGGACGACATGAACCGGGATCCGACCAAACCAACCTCAGCTGAACCGCAATATCTCCTTACAGGTGCTCAGAAAAGCACCATGGATATGCTTTACAGCGGATTACAAAACGGCTTTATCGCCATGAACTATGCACAGTACTGGACCGGAAATTCCAGGACAAACGACAGCCAGTTCAATTTGGATGAAGGTAATAATGCCGCTTTCTGGAACACTTTATACCGTGTGTCGTTACATAACCTGGATGACCTGGTAAAACAGAATAATGCGAAAGCAGACCAGACAGGTGTGCCTAACCAGAACGCCATTGCAAAAATTACCAGCGCCTGGATCTTCCAGATCCTGGCAGACACTTACGGCAATATTCCGTATTCACAAACATTCCAGAGCACCACGAACATCACCCCTAAATATGATGATGCGCAAACCGTTTATACTGCCCTGCTGGATACCCTGCAGAAACAGATAAACACACTGGATGCTGCTCAGATCAGTTTTAATTCCGGAGATATAATCTATAACGGAGACGTTACGAAGTGGAAAAAACTGGCCAATTCACTCATGTTAAGATTAGCCATCCGTATGGCTGATGCTGCACCGGAAAAAGCCAAACAGATCATCGAAGCTCATTACAAGGACGCGATTAGCAGTAACCTGGAAAATGCCCAGTTCCAATACCTGGATGCGGCACCTAATCAGTTCCCTTATAATGACCTCGCACGTCCGATCGTCGACTTCTCAGTAAGCGCTACCCTGATAGATTATATGCAAAGTGTAGGCGATCCTCGTCTTCCTATTTATGTTCGCCCGTCTAAAACAGACACGGTATACAGGGGAATGCCTTATGGATGGGCCGCTTCAGATACAAACAGGTTGCCGGAGAACTCCTACGCAACTCCAGGTACGCAGATCTATAGCCCCACTATGCCTGGTATCCTGATGGGATATTCAGAAGTGGAATTTATCCTCGCCGAAGCAGCGGCAAGAGGCATGAATGTAGGCGCTGACGCAGCTACCCATTATACAAATGGTATCCGCGCCTCTATCGACTACTGGCGCCTGCTTACCAAGAATGCAAGTATTAACGATACCATCGTTACAAACTATCTCAGCAAAGTGCCGTACGTAGCGGCCGACTGGAGAAATGTAATTGGTACACAGAAATGGCTGGCGCTTTATCCACAAGGCTTCCAGGCATGGTTTGAAAGAACCAGGCTGCATTTCAATAAGCCAGGTGGTCAACCATTATTCATTGCACCTAAATCCGGTTCACTGGATCCAAGTGTAACAATGGTGCCATATCGCCTGACTTATCTGGTGTCCGAACAAACACAGAATAAAGCCAGTTACGAAGCCGCTGCATCTGCCATCGGCGGCGATACAAAAGGCACCAAACTGTGGTACAATAAATTTTGATACAACAATCAACTATAGCTAAACAACAATCTACCGGCGCCTGCATCTGCAGGCGCTTTCTTTTTTAACCCTCTTTTAATTATCTTTAGCGCCACCTATATTCAGCGATTATGAGGAAAGTACTGCTCACAATGGCCTTGATGGCTATTGTCCGCCTGGCAACAGCACAAGAGATGACACAAGCTTACCAGAACTGGTATACTTATTTCGGCACCATGAAAATTAACAGTAAATGGGCCGTTCCGTTTGATGTGCAACTACGTATCAGAGATGGTATCAGTAACAAAGGACAGTTATTGATGCGTGGTGGATTACAATATGCTGTCAGCAAACAGGATTATATCCTGCTGGGCTACGCTTTTGTGCCCACTTACAGCAACGCCACCAACACCTGGCTACCGGAACAACGCATCTTTGAACAATATATCCATAAAGCAAAAAAATTGGATATGACGCATCGCGTGCGACTCGAACAGCGTTGGGTATCCCAACCATCAGCTCCGGGAAGTCCGCATGCAATAGGAAATTGGAAGTATGGCAACCGGGTGCGTTATTTCAATCGCACACAACTGGGGATCAAACACCAGAAAGCCGCCACCCCGTTTTATGTAGCCCTGCAGGATGAAATTTTTCTGAATCTCTGGGGAAATGATATCAGTAACCTATTATTTGACCAGAACCGTTTTCTCGCCGCCTTTGGTTATCAGTTCAATCCCAGCCTGAAAGCGGATATTGGTTATATGAACCAATTAATACAGGTTACTTCCGGCGCCAAAACCATGAATCATATCCTGCATCTCAGTGTATTTCAGAATATAAACCTCTGAGAAAATCTGAGTTCAGGACCAGATGACATTTGCCGTAAAAAGATTTGGGGAGATAGATGCAGGTATCTGCTTCTATCTCCCCAAAATACTTTATTAAAAACCAGCTGATCCTGCAAAAGCACCAGGGCGCCTCCTCAGTGTTATCTGTAATTACTAAACTTCGCTTTAAGTATTCCAGCGAAACTACGGTACGCCTCTTCTGATTGAAAGGCACTGGTTGGAATAAGGAAGAAAGTTTTCTTGTCGCGGTAAAGAAAAAAGAATTTCTCTGTTTCTACCACCCGGGAAAAATTACTCCAGCTGATATTACGGGGATGATCGCTCCCACGGGTGGAAATCAATAACCCTTCGTCCGAATATTTAAGATATATGCTGTCTTTGAAAGTAGCTGCCTTATGGTAGATGGAAATAGGCAACAGGTACCAGAAAACCCAACCCAATACCAGTGTCATAATGACGATACCAGTTAGTGCACCAGTGGTTACCACACGGAAAAAATACCCTGTTAAAGTAGCTAGCAGTAATATAATGAGGGTGTTACGGAAGACTTTAATCTCGCCTCTCCGCATAAAATGATAGCGCAATGCATGCAATACCTCCCCCTTATCGTAGTTGAACTCTAAATGCATTATCGCCTGGCAAAGTAGTTTTATCTGTTAACCGAAATCGACATAGGATTATCCATTTCATCACGCACAGTAACAGGTGCTTCCTTCTTCCGGTTGCGTTTTACATTAGACAGATCATCTTCGCTGAAACCCGGGAAGTTTTTCTTGATGAACAGAAAGTATTGTTGTAAGGTCTTGGGATCCACTTTAAAAGGGAAAGCAAGTTCCTTACCACTTCCTTTAAGAAAGTCGTTTGTATTTAACTTAGTCTCGTTTTGTAAATACCATTTGTATAAATCCACAATAGCTTTTTCCAACTCTGCCTCATCAACTTTCTCCGTTGTCTCTACTCGCGGAAACATTAACACAAACTCCTCTACCCTTACAGGCTTGGCATTATTCGTGTTTTTGGCATTATTACGGTTATCGTTGTTATCTCCGCCGTTTTTATCTCCGTTGTTATCTCCGTTCTTGAAACCAGTGCTGGCATTTGCTGATGTGGCTGCGGCCAAAACTACCAACAGCATTAACAACAGCTTCTTCATAAGGTGTCAAATTTTCGAGTTTAAAAATACAATTATATTTTGAGATTTCTAGTAGATTAAAAAATATGCGTAAAAACCCCTGAAAAAACAAAAGCAATGGACGAACCATTGCTTTCGAGAGTCATTTACAGTGCATGATGAGTCATGCGGTGTAGGAATATTTGGTTTTTCATAGGACAGTAACCATAATAAAAATTAATACAATAACAAATATAATAAAATTATATCGCGAGTTAGGGAAAAGAATAAATATTAGAAAAAATCAAATATTTCGATGCATAATTTTAAAAGATGCAAGAAAAGAGACTTTTTCAGAAAAATATCAAATGAGAAAATAAATGCAAAAGAATTTTGGGCTGTAAGTGACCCCAGAAAAGCGTGTAGAAACCGGGCATTTTTGGAAAAAAGTAAGGGCGCCTAGAAAAGCGCCCTCAATTTGTTACTATCCTATGAAAACCCTATTTGAATACAAAGATAAAGGCATGTTATTTTTCTTTGAAATTTTAGAGGCTAAATAACATATCATTAACAAGAAGTTGCAACACCAATCAGCTACAACCCATGCTGGTGCCGCAATTCAGACATTTGTAACAAGTGCCTGATCGCACCGTGATATGACCACAAGTATTACACGCAGGCGCATCACTTTGCATACTTTTCAGGTAATCCTGCGTACCACTTTCCTGCTGAAACACGCTCACAGCCTGCACCTTAGGAGTACGGGAAGCAGTTGTACCACCATTATCCGTGCGCACAGAAGAACGGGGCGTTTCGTCCTCCTCCTCTTCACCTTCTCCTGTATTTTCAGGCGCATCCAGCACATGCACAAGATCAGTACGCCCTAAATATTCATATCCCAACACCCTGAAAATATAATCAATCAAAGAAGTAGCCGTTTTGATATTCGGATGATCTACCACCCCCGCCGGCTCAAAACGGGTAAAAATGAACTTATCCACAAACTCCTCTAAAGGCACCCCATACTGCAATCCCACCGAAACAGCAATGGCAAAACAGTTCATCAGACTCCGTAAAGTGGAACCTTCCTTCGCCAGATCAATGAAGATTTCTCCCAACGTACCATCATTATACTCTCCTGTACGCACAAAAATCACCTGCCCACCCACATTCGCCTTCTGCGTAAATCCTCTCCGCTTGGACGGTAAGCTCTGACGCTCCACAATACGTGATAACTGACGCTTCAAGGTTGTATCCCGGCTCGCCAGCATCCGCTTATTTACCTCTTCCAGCAGCTCATCTATAGTTAATTGCTGTAAATCAGTGGCCACCGGCTCATTTGTCACTTCCACCTTTTTCTTTTTATCACTCTTATTACTCAATGGCTGACTCAATTTGCTGCCATCCCTGTACAGCGCACAGGCTTTCAGTCCTAATTCCCAGCTCAGCTGGTATGCGTCCGCAATTTCAGCCACCACCGCCTCATTCGGCAGATTGATTGTTTTTGAGATCGCACCGGATATAAAAGGCTGCACCGCCGCCATCATCCGGATATGCCCGTGCGGATGGATATACCGCTCTCCATGCTTCCCACACCTGTTTGCACAGTCAAATACCGGCAGATGAGCTTCCTTCAGATAAGGCGCCCCTTCCACCGTCATGGTACCACAGATGTA
Source organism: Chitinophaga arvensicola (assembly GCF_900110835.1). GTDB lineage: Bacteria > Bacteroidota > Bacteroidia > Chitinophagales > Chitinophagaceae > Chitinophaga > Chitinophaga arvensicola. Next base: position 1,355,788 of record NZ_FOJG01000001.1, on the reverse strand, counting down.
GTCATTCGCCGCCTCTATCTGCTCATCCGTAAATCCAAGCGCATGCAACAGGCTGAATTCCAGGTTATAATAGTCTTCCGCCTTGAAACCCAATCTTTGCAGACATTCTTCACCCAACGTATATACATTAAAAACAAAGGATATGTCAAAGGAAGAAGCAACAGCCGTATCCAGCTTTTTCAGTTCTTCTCCTATAAATCCTTTCTCACTGAGCGACTGATGGTTAATATAGGGCGCTCCCGCAAAATGACCGGTTCCCTTCGCATAGTCCACTATCGCCTTTATTTCATGGGAAGAATAGCCCAAATGCTGCAAGGCCGTAGGAATAGATTGGTTTATAATCTTAAAATATCCTCCTCCGGATAACTTTTTGAACTTTACCAGGGCAAAATCAGGTTCTACCCCCGTGGTATCACAATCCATTACCAGCCCGATGGTGCCGGTAGGTGCAATCACAGTTGCCTGTGCATTCCGGTAACCGTATTGTTCACCCAGCTTTACCGCCTCATCCCAGGCTTTGGTGGCTGATTTCAGCAGGTAGTCGGCGCAATATCGTGCATCAATCCCCTTTGGCTTTATTTCCAGCCCGTCATAAGCATCCGCAGCATCATAGGCAGCTGCACGATGATTACGCATTACCCGGAGCATCGCTTCCCGGTTCTCCGCATAACGGGGAAATGCCCCCAGGTGGGCGGCCATTTCCGCCGACGTTTTATAGGCTACGCCCGTCATGATCGCAGAGATAGCGCCGGCAATTCCACGGGCTTCCTCACTGTCATAGGCAATACCGCTTACCATCAGCATAGATCCAAGGTTAGCATAACCAAGTCCCAGGGTACGATATTCATAGCTCAGCTGCGCCACTTCCTTTGATGGAAACTGCGCCATCAGTACGGAAATTTCGAGCACTACCGTCCACAACCTTACACTATACTCAAATCCCTGCACGTCAAACAAGCTCTTCTCTTCATCAAAAAAGCGCCGGAGATTTAAAGATGCCAGGTTACAGGCAGTATTATCCAGGAACATATACTCAGAACAGGGATTGGAGGCATTAATACGACCTCCCTGCGGACAAGTATGCCATTCATTGATAGTAGTATCATATTGGGTACCGGGATCGGCACAACGCCAGGCGGCATAAGTAATCTGATCCCAGAGATCTTTCGCCTTTACGGTCTTTACCGTTTTACCATTGGTCCTGGCTTTCAGTTCCCATTCTCCATCCGCCTCCAGCACACGAAAAAAAGAATTGGGTACCCTTACCGAGTTATTGGAGTTCTGGCCAGACACCGTTTTATATGCATCTCCCTCATAATCAGAAGAATAACCGGCAGCAATCAGGGCAGCCACTTTCTTTTCCTCCTCCACTTTCCAGTTAACAAATTCCATAATCTCAGGATGATCCAGGTCCAGGCACACCATTTTGGCCGCTCTCCGGGTAGTGCCACCCGATTTGATAGCCCCGGCTGCCCGGTCGCCGATCTTGAGAAAACTCATCAGTCCGCTGGAGGTGCCGCCACCACTTAATTTCTCCCCATCACCACGGATAGGGGAGTAATTGGTTCCAACACCTGACCCATATTTAAAAATACGCGCTTCCCGCATCCATAGATCCATGATTCCACCGTCATTTACCAGGTCGTCGTTCACACTCAGAATAAAACAGGCATGAGGCTGGGGTCTTTCATACGCAGAAGTCGATTTTTCCAGGGTACCGGTATGTTGTTCCACATAATAATGCCCCTGCGGCTTCCCCTTGATCCCATAACTTTCAAACAACCCTGTATTGAACCATTGGGGCGAATTGGGTACACATGATTGGTTGAGCATGCTGTAGCTCAGCTCCTCATAAAATATCCGGGCATCTTTTTCAGTGGCGAAATAACCATACTTTTCTCCCCAGGCACGCCAGCAATTGGCCATGCGGTGAACGACCTGTTTTACAGACGTTTCCCGCCCCGAACTACCATCCGTCTGAGGGACACCCGCCTTGCAGAAATATTTCTGCGCCAGGATATCTGTAGCGATCTGTGACCATGCCGACGGCACTTCCACCTGGTTCATTTCGAACACTACGTCACCGCCCGGATTACGGATCACAGAGGAACGGAGCTCATAGGAAAACTGATCGTAAGGACTCACACCTTCTTTGGTAAAATGACGAGAGAACGCAAGCCCATTTTGACTATTGACTGGATTTTTCATGCCCGTAAATTTTCTTAGATGATAGAATGAGTTAGTATAGCGGAGTTCTCTAAAATTAATTTTAAAATGCCTGGAAAGGCCCTTTTATTTTGCACAGATTGTGGATAATTGCGCAAACAGTTTGCCAATACATTTGTTATAAAGCCAAAAGAAATCCGGCTCAAAATTTGTCGTTAACAGAATATTTACAGTTGTATCACATATAACAAGGTAGGTATCATGAAGTTCATGAATAGAAAATGAATTGAATGCATATTTATTTAGCAATGTGTGTTATTAATAAAAATATTATACATTTGCGACAACCGGAACAATGCGCTATTGATGTACAATAACATATATACTTCGTTCATCGAAAGAAAGGCTAAAAAGGAAAAGGCATTCGCGGTTTTAATTGATCCGGATAAGGTGACTCCTGCCGGAATCATAGAGATTGCAGACAAATGCACTGCTGCCGAGGTAGATTATATCTTTCTTGGAGGTAGTCTGGTGATTTCCGATCATCTTGATGAATGCGTTCAACAGCTGAAAGCAAGCTGCAACATTCCCGTTGTATTATTTCCCGGAAGCCCTTCGCAGGTATCAAAATACGCTGATGCCTTACTTTACCTGTCTGTTATTTCAGGTAGAAATCCTGAATTACTGATCGGTCAACACGTAGTGTCCGCCGCTGCTGTAAAGAAAAGCGGTCTGGAAGTTATTTCAACCGGCTATATGGTAATTGACGGTGGCGCACCCACTACCGTTTCTTATATCAGTAATACGACTCCCATCCCGGCAGACAAGGCAGATATTGCCATGTGTACCGCTATGGCAGGTGAAATGCTCGGCATGAAAGTGATTTATATGGATGCAGGAAGCGGCGCCCGTGTACCTATCACGGAAAGTATGATCAGCCGTGTGGCTAGCCAGGTACAAGCTCCTATCATTGTAGGAGGTGGTATCCGGGATGCTGAAAAGGCCTACCTGAATTGTAAAGCCGGAGCCGATATCCTCGTTGTAGGTAACGCTATTGAAAAAGATCTTTCCCTGATCAAAGAACTGGCAGATGCAGTACATTCTGTGCCAGTGAAAGCTTAGGTATAAAATAATAAAATGAAAAGGGATGTATCAATGATACATCCCTTTTTTATGACAGCCCTGCCAGATCTGAATAATAACGGTATCAGGGCGTTCTACATCTGCCGAAAAAATTCCTCTTCGCGTAAACCATTTTCCCAATCCGATTTCCTTCCTGCACAACATCGACGCAACTTTGCGCTGAATTTTCCCGGCATTATTGCAATGGCCAGGATTCATCGCTAACCAAATATCTATATGAGCTTGCTATTCACAACAAGAACAATCAAGAACATCGCAGTCACCATATCACTTTTATTCGCAGTGCTATGCAGCTATGCACAAACCAATAACGCCACCATCCAGGGTGTTATCAGGAGTGCAGATGGCAAGGCGGCTGGTTATATCCCGGTGGTACTGAAAAGCACCAACAAAGGAGGCATAACAGATGAACAAGGCGCCTACCTGATAAAAGGCATTGAACCAGGAACATATACCCTGACAATCAAATCCATCGGATGGCTGACCCTGGAAAAACAAATTTCGCTTTCTGCCGGACAGCAGCTCAAAATGGACCTGACCATCGTGAAAGATGCGCATGCCTTGCAGGAAGTAACGGTAATTGCAGGGTATAATAAATTTGCCCAGAAAGAAGTAGAGGATGTGGCCCGCATGCCATTAAAGAACCTGGAAAACCCCCAGGTATATAATGTGATCCCAAAAGAACTACTACAGGACCAGCTGATTGTGAGCTATAACGACGTGCTTAAAAATGTGACCGGCGTTAGCCAGGCACTTGTAAATGGATCCAATTCATTTAACCTCCGTGGATTTTTCACCACCAGCTATCTACGTAACGGCCTGCAGGATTTTAAAACCAATAGTATTGAACTGGCCAACATAGAGCGGATCGAAGTACTGAAAGGACCATCCGCTACCTTGTTTGGTAGCAGTCTTATTTCCTTTGGCGGCCTGCTGAACCGCGTTTCCAAAAAACCGCTGGAAAACTTTAACGGAGAAGTAGGATATACTATTGGAGGCTTTGGCTTACACCGCATCACAGCTGATGTAAATACGCCCCTGAGCAAGGAAAAAGGCTTATTCCTCAGAACAAATGTAGCCTACGATCAAAGCGGCAGCTTCCAGGATGTCGGCTATTCAAAACGTTTCTTCGTTGCACCCTCCCTGTTGTACAAACCCAACAGCCGGTTATCTATATTGTTAGATGCCGAAATATACTCGCAGAAAGCCAATGACTTTAACCGTATGTTCCCGGAGGCGTCTTTTACCAAACCAACACCAAGGGATCTGGGAATAGACTGGAAACGTTCCTATAGCGATAACAGTCTTTATGAAACCAAGCCCTCTTTCACCATTTACGGAGAAATTAATTACAAACTATCTGATAAATGGGTGTCAAAAACCAGCTTTTCAAGAACACATTCCAGGGAGAAAGGATATTACAGCTGGAATGATGTTTTGGGAGATACAGTAGTATCCAGGAATCCCGGTTATGAAGATAATATCGTCAGATACACACAAGTGCAGCAGAATTTTAACGGCGACTTCTCCATAGCCGGTATGCGTAACCGGGTTGTATTGGGCCTCGACTATACCAATAACCTTGAAAATTTAAGCGGTGCTGTGATCTACGGATTTGATCAGATCCGCATATACCAGCAGGATCCTCATTACTACGATCTCACCAGTAAAACCCTGGATGCAGCACTCGCCAATGTACCATTCGACCGGAGTGCCACCCGCCAGATCACCTACAGCGCTTACGTTTCCGATGTATTGAATATCACGGATAATTTACTGGCTATGGCCAGCGTAAGGGTAGATCATTTTGTGAATAACGGCAGTAAAGATCTTGTAAAGGATACCACCACCGGCAAATACAATCAGACAGCCGTATCGCCAAAGTTGGGATTGGTTTACCAGGTACTGCCAGGCAAAATCTCCCTGTTCGCGAATTATATGAATGGCTTTAGTAATAACGCTCCCGCCAGACAGCCCGATGGCAGCTTTACTTCCTTCAAGCCCAGTCATGCCAATCAGTGGGAAACAGGTGTAAAAATGAATGCATTCAATGGTAAACTGAGCAGCACTATCAGCTACTATCATATCAAAGTGGACGATATTATCCGGAATGACCTGACACCGGGAAGAGAAATGTTCCAGTTACAGGATGGTGGCCAGCTCAGCAAAGGCGTGGAAGTAGAAGTCATTGCCAATCCGTTTAAAGGGTTTAATATGATTGCAGGTTATGCCTACAACGACATTTACGCCATTAACACCAACCCGGATATAGATGGCCTTCGCCAGTGGACCGGACCCGGGCAAACTGCCAATCTGTGGTTAAGCTATCATGTATTGACCGGAACATTGAAAGGAATAGGTCTGGGCATCGGAGGAAACTATAACGACAAGGCGTACATAGAGCAATCCCGCTCCCGTGGTGCATTCTATATGCCTGCTTATACTGTTTTCAATGCCATGACCAGTTACGAAAAATCCCGGTACAGGATAACCCTCAAACTGGATAACCTCACCAATGAAGTGTACTGGGGCAGTTACGTAGGACAAATGATGCCGCGTAGATTCAGCGCCAGTATTGCTGCAAAGTTCTAATGCCGCACAGTAAAAACGGGGCCACCTTTGGATAAAGGTGGCCCCGTTTTTATTTTTTTGACCCTGCGAATTTACAGGCTCATCATTTCCTTAAACTTCACCGCCTGTCTGCGGCTCACTTCAATTTTCTCGCCACCCCGCATTTCCAGCAGTAAACCGCCGTTAAAATAGGTGTCAATTTTTTCAATCATCCGCAGATTCACAATATGCTTACGGTTTGCACGGAAAAAAGTACGCTCATCGAGTCTTTCTTCCAATGCATTCAATGATTTGAGAATCAAAGGTTTGTTGGTTTCAAAATAAACCCTGGCATAGTTACCTACGCTCTCAAAAAGCCGGATCTCCTGCAATTTTACAAACCAGCAACGGTCGCCGTCTTTCACAAAAACCTGGTCGTTTTCAGATAGTAAGGAACGGATACCACCGGACGCGGCTAAACGGTCCTTTTCATCCTGCTGATGTAATTTGTGAATCGCATCTGCCAGGCGCTTGGGCTCTACCGGCTTCAACAGGTAGTCCAGCGCATTGTATTCAAATGCCTTCAACGCATATTCATCATACGCAGTTGTAAAAATTACCTGCGGCGTCTTTTCCAGTTCTGCCAACAAGTCAAAACCCGTTTTATCAGGCATCTGAATATCCAGGAACAGTAAGTCAGGATGAAGTGTTTCTATCTTTTCTATACCATCCTTCGCATTCACAGCTTCTCCTACCACCACTATTTCCGGGTGATCTGCCAGTAACTTTTTCAATTCACTCCTGGCCAGGCGTTCATCATCTATTATCAATGCTTTTTTCATTGGCAATATGAAGTTTGGTTGATGATTTAATTGTTTAAAAAATGAGCACCATAACCAGTTTATCCGGTTATGGCAGTTTATAACAAGTGATTTAGAGCAAAGGCATTACAACAGTAGCTTCTACCGTTTGCTCATCTTTATTCCTGATGTCAAAAGAGGCCCTGCTGCCAAACAAAAGACTTAACCTTTGCCGGGTGCTTTGTAATCCAAAGCCATGGCCATTCATATTATTTTCTATTATCTGACCCGTATTCTCAATGGTGATGACGTGCTGCATCCCCTTTAATGAGGAGTTGATATATACCGATCCGCCCCTGATAATCCGGGAAATACCGTGTTTAATGGCATTTTCCACCAATGTCTGCAACATCATGGGAGGTACCTGCAACTCCAGCGTATCCGGATCAATCTCATACCTGACATTCAAACGCTCCTCAAAACGGATATGTTCCAATGCAAGGTAATCCTTTACTATATTCAATTCGTTTTCCAGGCTCACCGTTTCCGCCTTCTCCGTTTGCATAGAACTCCGTAATATGTTGGAAAGCTCTGTGATAGCCGTTCTTGCACGCTGGGGATTCTCATCCACCAGGGCACGGATGCTGTTCAACGCATTAAAGATAAAATGCGGGTTCAGTTGTGCTTTGATCGTTTTCAATTCCAGCTCCTTTACCGTTGCCTCCAGCTTCAGCTGGTCTACCTGCGACCGGCGGTTCCGTTCAATATAGTGCCATATGAAATACAGAAACCACCAGATAGTAGTGATCAGGAAAGATCCCACAATCCCTACCTGGATAGGAGTGTCTGACAGATGCAACAGATATATTCCAAAAAAGTAATATCCGATATAAGATACCAGGCCCGACCCCGTCATTAACCCGATAAACAGTAAAATCTGGTTCTCAAAGTTATAGTTCACCCATGCAAACCGATGAATCAGGCGGCGGAATAAATGGGTAGCTATAAACCCGAATAACACAAAGATCACCAGGTTCAGGTAATATGCCGCGTCAGGAGACGTTTTCCGGTAAACAGATAAGGCGAAGAAAACATTGATCAGAAAATATGCCGACCACCCCAATAACTGGCACCACCAATATTTGTTTATTTGTTTAAACATTCAATCAAATTAGTAAACTTCACCTATATTCCAAAAATACCCTACCAGTCACCGGATTGAAACCTAAATGTTATAAATGGTGAATCAAAACCAGTAAATGGCAGAAGCCTCTATCTGAATGGTCAGATATCTCCCAACTGTCCTTTTTTCCTGCCTGTCGTACACGATTTACCACATATTTTTATGTATTTTTGTTACTTCATATAATAAACCCTGAGCCCAATTATGAATATTAAGGCAGGTCAACTGTTGAGCCAGATAGAATATCCCGCTGATTTGCGAAAGCTGAACAAAGAACAGCTTCACCAGGTGTGTGAGGAGCTGCGTCAATACATTATTGATGTAGTAAGTGTGCATGGTGGCCACTTTGCGGCCAGTCTGGGCGTAGTAGAGCTGACAGTAGCATTGCATTACGTTTTTAATACCCCTTACGACCAGCTCGTATGGGACGTTGGTCATCAGGCATATGGTCACAAAATCCTTACCGGTCGCCGGGAAGCATTTCCGACCAACAGAAAATACAGGGGGCTCAGCGGATTTCCCAAAAGAGACGAAAGCCGCTACGATACCTTCGGTGTAGGACACTCTTCCACCTCCATCTCTGCCGCACTCGGCATGGCGATGGCCTCCCATTACAAAGGCGAATTCGACCGGCAGCATATCGCTGTAATCGGTGATGGCGCCATGACGGCTGGTATGGCTTTCGAAGCCCTCAACCATGCCGGTGTTGCCAACGCCAACGTACTGATCATCCTGAACGATAACTGCATGTCCATCGATCCTAACGTGGGCGCGCTGAAAGAATACCTGACAGATATCACCACTTCCCCCACCTACAACAAGGTGAGAGACGATGTATGGAACCTGCTCGGAAAATTACCCGTAGGAAAGAAATTTACCCGCGACATGGCCTCCAAACTGGAAGCCAGCCTCAAAGGCGTGGTGTCCAAATCCAGCAATCTCTTCGAAGCACTGAAGATGCGCTACTTTGGTCCGATCGATGGTCATAATATCACCAAACTGGCAGATACCCTCCAGGACCTGAAAGATATTCCCGGCCCCAAACTGCTGCACATCGTTACCACCAAAGGTAAAGGCTATGCGCTCGCAGAAAAGGACCAGACCACCTGGCACGCACCAGGATTATTCGACAAAATCACCGGCGAAATATTCAAAAAACCAGTTACCAGCCCTCAACCTCCTAAATACCAGGACGTTTTTGGCCACACCATCATTGAACTGGCAGAACAAAACGATAAAATTATCGGGATCACTCCTGCCATGCCTTCCGGCTCCTCCCTCAAATTCATGATGGAGAAAATGCCGCAGAGAGCATTCGATGTAGGTATCTGCGAACAACACGCCGTAACATTATCCGCAGGCATGGCCACCCAGGGCATGCGCGTATTCTGTACCATCTATTCCTCTTTCTTCCAGCGTGCTTTCGACCAGGCCGTACATGATGTAGCCATCCAGAAACTCCCCGTAGTATTCTGCCTCGATAGAGCAGGACTGGTAGGAGAAGACGGACCTACCCACCACGGCGCCTACGATATCGCTTACATGCGCGGCATTCCAAATGTCATCATCAGCGCACCAATGAACGAAGAAGAACTGCGTAACCTGATGTACAGTGCCCAACTGCCGGACAACGATATGCCTTATGTAATCCGCTACCCACGCGGACAAGGCGTAATGCCGGAATGGCGTACACCGCTGAAGGCCATCAAAGCCGGTACCGGCCGCAAAATCCGTGATGGAAAGGATATTGCCATTCTCTCCCTCGGACATACCGGCAACTTCGTAACAGAAGCCTGCAAAGAACTCATAGGAGACGGATTACAACCCGCTCATTACGATATGCGCTTTGTAAAACCACTCGACGAAGCCCTTCTCCACGAAATATTCCAGTCGTTCGACAAGGTAATCACCGTGGAAGATGGCACCATCGTAGGTGGATTCGGTAGCGCCGTGATAGAATTCATGGCCACCAACAATTACAGGGCAGAAATAAAAAGATTAGGTATCCCCGACAGGTTAGTAGAACACGGTAAACCGGAAGAACTCTACCGCGAATGTGGCTATGATGCCGCCGGTATCGCCCGCACCACCAGGGAGATGCTGAAAGAAAAAATTACCGTCACCATTTAATAAAAGAATTTAGTTATTTAGCTACGGGAATATTCAGTACGACTGGATATCTCCGTAGCTAAATTTTTTTTACCATGTATTTTCAGCTCAGGATAACGGACATCATTCGCGAAACAGCAGGCACCTACACGTACAAACTGGAAAACACCTCATCTGAGCCACTGGAATACCTGCCCGGACAATTCCTGACGTTTCTCATTCAACTGAATAATAAAGAATACCGGAGATCCTATTCCTTCAGTTCCACTCCAGGCATAGATCCATTTATCGCTGTCACCATCCGGGAAAAGGAAAACGGCGAAATATCCCGTCACCTGATTCACACCTGGAAAATAAACGATATCGTTACCGCATTGGAGCCCTCCGGCAGGTTCACCTATGAAAAGTCGGCGGCTCCGTCCAAAGACATTTTTCTCCTGGCTGCAGGAAGCGGTATAACGCCCGTATTTTCGCTCCTCAAGCATATACTGACCACTGAGCCGGGCACACATGTAAAGCTGATTTACAGCAATGCTACACCCGATAGCACCATCTTTTACGAACAGCTGCACACCTGGCAGGCCCGATACCCGGAACAACTGGAACTGATTTACCTTTTCAGCAATGATCCCGACAATCATCACGTTTACCGGCGGCTCAATAACACCCTGCTGGAACAATTGGTCAACAAACATATGCAACACCACCCGGCAGATGCGCAGTTCTTTCTCTGCGGTCCGCCCGACTATATGCGCACCATTCTGCTCACGCTTACCTTCATGGGCTTCTCCGAAGCACAACTGCATAAAGAAAACTTTGTAGTAAATACAGACACGAGGATGGCGAATACACACCCGCAGGACCATCAACCCAAACAGGTGATCATCCGGTATCGCAATGAAGAACACCGGTTAGCCATTCCCGGTGATCAGACCATTTTGAATTATGCACTGGAGCATGAAATATTACTACCCTACAGTTGCAAAGGTGGTGTATGCGGATCCTGTACCGCGCAATGCGTGAGCGGTAAAGTGTGGATGCCTGTAAATGAAGTGCTCACAGAAAAGGAACTGGCAGAAGGCCTGGTACTGACCTGCGTGGGATATCCCGCCAGTGAGGTGGTGATCATTGAATTATAATCACTCATTATGTAAAAAATATTATCAATCATTATGATCGGAGATATTTTTTTTGGTTGCTGAAATATTGTTATATTATAGGAAATTCAAGTGATGCGGAATGCCCCCCAAAAGATTGCTTGTTTATTGTTGTTTCTCGCTATATTGATTAACAGCTATGTACTTTTTCAACCTCATTTTCATTCCGGGATCATATCAATTATTAGCCTGCTATTGCTATCCGGTGCATTTACACTTTTATTTATTTCCACTTTCCCGCAAAACAAACGTCATCTGCAATTCGAGCATCTCTTTAACGAATACCCGATACCAATGTGGATTTATGAGAAATCCACGATGCGCTTTTTATCGGTGAACAACGCTGCTACAAAGAAATATGGTTACAGCAGAACTGAATTCCTGAATCTAACGTTGAAAGATATACGTAACGAAGAAGATATCCCGTTGCTTTTGGAAAATGCAGCGGAGAGATGTAATGGAGATGAATACCGTGGCATCTGGAAACACCGCAAAAAAGATGGCAGCAATTTCTTTGTAGAAATCTATTCGCTCCCGGCAGTATACTTTGGCAAAACGGCCCGTTTCATTATGGCGAAAGATGTAGATCAGCAGGTGAAAGCGGCCAAGGAAGCACATGAACTGGGCATGCGCTATGAGCTACTGGCGCAGGCTACCAACGATGCCGTTTACGACAAAAACCTGGTAACAGATGCCGTTACCTGGAACCACGGTTTGTCCCATCTCTTCCTATATAAAAACAATAACGATACCGACCTGGTACAATGGTGGCAAAGTAATATCCACCCGGCAGATTATACCAGGATCATGACCTCACTGGAAACATGCAAACGCACGCATCTGAATTACTGGTCAGAAGAATACCGGTTCAGGTGTGCAGATGGTAGCTATAAACATGTAGTAGACCGCGCATTCATCATGTATGAAAACAATATCCCCCATCGCATGATAGGCATGATACAGGATATCGACAAACACGTAAAGCAAGCCAGGCAACTGGAAGAACAGAATAAAGCCCTGAAAGAAATTGCCTGGATCAATTCTCACGAAATACGCCGGCCGGTAGTGGCCATACTCAGCATCACCGGGTTGTTCGATAAAAGCAACCAGGACCTGCACCTCAACACCCAACTAATGGAATGGCTACATGAATCCACGCTTCAGCTGGATGATATCATTCACAAAATTGAGCATAAAGTAAAAACACTGCAATAAGCCTATACCTCAACGGGCATAAAGTGATTGAAGTCTTCCTTTAATGACATATATAGTTTCTGGAAAATTTCCATACGGTGTTGTATGGTCTGAAAATCATCGATGGGCCTGTCGTCGTGAATCACCGTTACAGGTGTGTTGGCCATTTTCTTTGCACACTGCTTGATGTCGTGGTGCATTTCATCTGCTACTTCCCTTTGGCGTAGTAAGCGGTTTTCAAAGTGTTCGACTTGTGTCATCACATCCCTGGAAGCTTTACTGAGAGCGATCTGTTCTAACCGTTCCCGCATCATTTTCACTTCACTTCTAACTTCATTCACTTCTTCTTTCCAGGAATCCATCTGCTGGTGCAGTTCTTCGGTGGGAGTTGTTATTTCCATGGTGTATTGATTTATCAATTTAAATGATGATTGAAAAACTATTCATCATACCAAACGCTGTTGTCAATATCCATATTAAATGACTAGCAAAGACCTTTAACTAAGGTACAATCTTTTTCACTTCCACCGATCACTTTTTAACCTTCTTTTTGCAGATAAATACCGAACTCCGGAAAAAATTCCATGGCTTCCAGGATACCACCGGCGCCTGGCCGTTGGGCCTGCAATACATGCGCCATAGCAGCAGTCTTCGTTACTAATTCGGGTTCCGAATCACCTACTACTACGCCTTTAAAACCGGTTTCATACATCGAATAATCGTTCATGGAATCACCAGCTACCAACACATGCTGATGCGGTAATGCCAGTACCTTTAACAACTGTTGCAAAGTGAAGCCTTTATTAACGCCGGCTGGTAATATATCCAGGTATTTCCCGGCAGATAAAACCAGGTCGCATTGCAGCGAAGTGGCTATTTCGCGTGCGCCGGCAATATCTGTACCTTCATCATAATAGTAGGAGCAACGGTATTGCTGATGTGCTTCCTGGTGCAGTAATCCTCTTACGGTTTTCAGTGTTTCTCTTACATGATCGCCGGGCCAGCGGGATGCGATATGTGACTGCAAAGGCTCTACAGCTTTCAGTGTGGGCAGATGTGTTACAGTGGCGCCCACGTCACAGATAATATATTCAGGTCGTGGTAATGCCGTATTTTCCAATAGTTGCAGCACACTCCGTATGCCTCTTCCTGTTACAAAAACCAGTTGTATATTTTTTTGCTGTTGCAGTAAGGAATATAATTGTTCTTTGTCTGCGGCGGAACCTCCTAAAAAAGTTCCATCCAGATCTGTAGCTAATAACATGTTTCCTGAGCGGCTGTTTTAAATGATAGTCAATGAATGCCGGTACCGATAAAAATATAAAAAAAAGACCAGCCTGTTACGGCTGATCTTTTTTTTGATATAATGGGTTAGTATATAACGATGTGTATGATTAGTTCAGCATTGGCACATCTATTAGCAAAAACTCTGCCGGTTTGGTAACCTCAATACTTACTTTTTCATATTCAGATAACCCGATGGCATCACGTGTTTCCAATACTTCTCCATCCACTTTCAATTCTCCACTGAGTAAAAACAGGTAAGTACCGATATTGGGCGCCTTTGCTGTAATATCCAGCGATTTGCCGGCTTCATATTTACCCAAGGTAAACCAGCTATCCTGGTTCAGCCACAGGCCATCTCCTTGCTTATCCGGTGAAATCACTACCTGCAAAGCATTTTCCCGTGCCGCAGGATCAAATGTTTTCTGATCATAACGGGGTGTTACATTCCTTTCTTTAGGGATCACCCAGATCTGCAGGAAGTTCACAGCGTCTGTTTTTGAGGCATTAAATTCTGAGTGAACCACGCCGGTACCGGCACTCATAATCTGTACATCATTCTTGCGGATCACTTCTTTATTGCCGGTGTTATCACTATGTGCCAGTTCTCCATCCAATACAATGGACACAATTTCCATATTATCATGCGGGTGCGCACCAAAGCCCATTCCGCCTTTTACCGCGTCATCATTCAGTACACGCAATGCGCCAAAGTGAATCCTGTTTGGATCATAGTAGTTGGCGAAGCTGAAAGTATGATGACTCTTTAACCAACCATGGTTGGCATATCCTCTGGTATCTGCACGATGAATAACTTTTTTCATAACTAAATCTCCTTTGTTTTAACACTACAAATATCGCTATAAACAAAGGGGGAGGAAATGGATGATATGTTGAAAAGCGTGGACAAAAAAATACGGATTTTTCTATGCGGCGCAAACGTTTAAAACGAAGGCAACATCAGAAAAATCCGTAACCTGGTTTAGCTACCAGTGCTTTTAATTACACCAGTTTCGCATCTGAAGTAATAGTAGCGTTCAGCAGTTTGCTTACAGGGCAGTTTGCTTCTGCATCTGCAACAAATTCTGCAAATTTCGCAGCATCCAGACCTTCTACACTGGCAGTCACTTCCAGGTGGCTGCTGGTGATAGCGCCGTTATCCAGCGTAATGGTACATTTAGTGTCGATGTTACCTGGAGTAAAACCTGCACCGGTGATCACGAAGCTCAGCTTCATGGTAAAGCAACCAGCGTGAGCGGCAGCAATCAGTTCTTCAGGGTTAGTACCAATGCCATCTTCAAAACGGCTGCTGAAAGAGTACTGGGTTTTGTTTAACACAGTTGACTGGGAAGTTAATGTGCCTTTACCTTCTTTACCGGTACCTTGCCAATTGGCGGATGCAAATCTTTTCATGTTTTATTTTTTATTTTTTTCCTGTTAGAAAAATCAGTGCGGAGGCCCAAATTACAAATTAATCGGGAATAAAAAGCGCCGGAGCTTCCTCCGGTACTAAAGCACATAAAAAAAGCCACACCTGTTACGGTGTGGCCTTACATGGTTCCTGTCAATTGATTCCTATATCATTTCTACCAATTCTGCAATTGGCTTACGTACTTTTTTAGCATGTTGCATCACATCGTCGGGCGCTCTGAATCCTATTGCAGCAATCACTACAGCAGCCAATCCCTTCTCGTTGAGTCCTAATACCTTGTCATATCCGGCAGCATCAAAGCCTTCCATCGGACAGGCATCAATACTTTCCACAGCAGCGGCAGTCAGTAAAGTACCCAGGGCAATATATGCCTGCTTGGAACTCCATATAGCGTTGCCTTCTGCACCCAACCGGTTTACCGTGCCTTTCATCACACCTGAAAAACCAGCCAGTTGAGCCGGATCTATGTTGCGCGTTTCCGCAATATTATTCATATAGTCATCTACGTGCCCTTCATTCAGGTCGGTATATCTTGCGAAAACAACCAGGTGCGAAGCATCGGTGATCTGCGACTGATTGTTAGACACCGCCTTCAGTTGCTCACGAACTGCCGGGTTCTCTACCACCAGGATCTTATAAGGCTGTAAGCCATAAGAGGAGGCAGAAAGACGCGTAGCGGCCAACAGTTTTTCCAGCTGCGCTTCACTCAGTTTCTTTGCCGGATCAAATTTCTTAACGGCATAACGCCATTCCAGTTTATTCAGAATATCCATTTTCACTTTATTGAAATGGGATGTATCAAAAGGAATGTTACCTTATTTTATTCTCTCCAGCCAATGATTGCTTTTGATACATCCTCCACTTTTATATTATTGTTTTACCATTTGCACACTAGCCAGCAGCTTCACTTCGTCGCTCAGCAGCAAACCACCGGTTTCTGTTGTAGCGTGGAAAGTAAGACCGAAATCCTTACGGTTGATTTTACCGCTTAATTCAAATCCTGCTTTAGTCTGACCATACGGATCTACCACTTCGCCACCGAATTCAACATTCAGTTCTACAGGACGGGTATTGTCACGGATGGTTAAATCACCTACCAGTTTGTAGGTATCGGCATCTACTTTCTTTACTTCTTTAGACACGAATGTCAGTTTGGGATACTTTTCCGCCTCGAAGAAATCTCCGGCCTGCAGATGGGCATCACGCTGCGCATTTTGTGTGGAAATACTGTTGATGTCTGCTTCAAAAGTGATACTGGCAGTACTGAAATCGTTGTCAGTAGTAGTCTGCATAGTACCGTCAAATTTTGCAAACTGACCGGTTACGGTCGTAATCATCAGGTGTTTGATCTTGAATTGTACATCACTGTGTGAAGGATCAATTTTCCAGGTTGTCATATAGTTTTTGTTTTTAGTATTATTAAATGATTAATTAGTTCAATTCACCCATTTTACCGGCGTTATAATCGTCGATGGCGGTTCTGATTTCCTCTTCTGTTGTCATTACAAAAGGTCCGTATGCGAAGATGGGTTCGTTAATAGGTTCCCCGCTCAACACCAGCATAGACAAGTCTTTCAACGCCTTAATGGTAATTTCTGTTCCTTCTTTTTCAAACAGCGCGGTTTCTACTGCTTTAAGCGACTGACCGTTAACATCAGCTTCGCCCTGGAATACCACCGCAGCTGTATTAAAATCTTCCGGCACGGAGAAAGTGATCTGGTCATCTTTCTTCAAACGGATATCCAATACATTTACCGGAGAAAAAGTAGTGGCAGCGCCTTTTACGCCATCGTACTCACCGGCAATCACTCTTACATAGCCTTCTTCACTCACCTTTATCACCGGGATAGCGGCTTTGGTCAGATTCTGATAAGAAGGAGGATTATTTTTAAATGCTTTAGGAAGATTTACCCACAACTGGGCAAACTCTACTTTTCCGCCTTGTTTACTGAATGCTTCACTGTATTTTTCTTCATGCAGGATACCGCCGGCCGCTGTCATCCATTGCACATCGCCGGGAAACAGCAAACCATGACTACCGGTAGAATCCCGGTGTTCCAGTTCGCCCTGGTAAACGATGGTAACAGTTTCGAAGCCTTTATGCGGATGCTCGCCTACACCTTTGGGTCGTACACTTGGTGGAATATAGTTGGGAGCAGCATAGTCCATCATGATAAAAGGACTGATCCTGTTACCTTCTGAACGGGTGCCGCCAGGTAAGGTGCTCTGTACCCTGAACCCATCACCTACCATGTGTGGTGCGGCTGCAATTACGATCTGACTGACATGTTTTTGTGTTTTCATATTTGTTTGCCTCCTTAAGACAACACAAAAGTACATGTTACAACATCTATTAAGAATGGATAAAACACTCCTAGTGATGGACTTTTTTAAATTATTCTGGAAAATTTAGGCAGAAGGGCCTACAGAAGTGCGGGAAGCCTCCTTGAATTCAGAAGGGCTCTGGTTGGTATACTTCTTAAAAAAGCGGCTAAAATAGTGAGGATCGTCAAAACCCAGTTTGTAGGCTATTTCTTTGGCGGTAAGGTCGGTATTATAAAGATACCGCTGTGCCTCCAGGATTACACGGTTGCGGATATGCTCTCCGGCAGTAATACCGGATAATTGTTTGCTGATCTCGTTCAGTAGCACGGGTTTGATATGTAGTAGCCCGGCGTAGTCCGACACGGTCTTTAGTTCCTGGTATTTCTCTTCTATCAGGTTTTTAAATTTCAGGAAGATGGAACTGTTGTGAACAGCATGCTGTTCAGGGGAAATGGCCACATTTTCTCCCTTTATGCGGGAAGCCAGCACCAGGAAATAGCGCAGCAGCCCATGCAGGGCCATTTCATACTCCGGCTCACGCAGCGTAAGCTCTTTCATCATCAAACGGACAATAGCGTCAATATCCTTTTCCTGTTCATCATTGATGTGGATGACGCTACTAAACTGGTTGTTAAAAAACAGTCCGGAATTAATTCCAGATACCTGTGTCTGATCTTTTAAACACATGAAAGCATCGCGGAAAGCGATCATATACCCATCAATTTTCTCTGTTGCCTGCAGGTTATGCACCTGTCCTGGCGCCACAAAAAACAGGGTATTTTTCTTTACTTCATGGGTTACTGCATCAATGGTATGCAGCAGTTTTCCCTTTTTAATCCAATAAATGGTATAGAAGTCGTGCCGGTGGGGAACACCGATCTGATCAAAAAAGCTGTTACCTAATTCACATAGGCCAGACACCACAAATTCCGGATCCGTATGGGAGTATTCCGGTAAGGTAACGATTCCGATATTTTCACGTTTCTCAGCCATCTATCAAGGTTCCTGCGGTTTCTTCCTCCCGTTCGGAAGGATCAATATATTCAATAATAAAGTTATTCCTGCCTTCTCCCACCATGATTCCCATATGTTTCATCTGCACCAGTTCCAGCATGCTCAGGAACAGGAAGATAGCGTGCACACGGTCTTTACAGTGATCAAATATTTTTTCGAAAGATAGGGTACGCTCAGCTCTTGCCAATTCCTCCATGTACATCCTGGACCCCTCCATCGTGTAGTCATACTTATATACCACGTGCTGGGGCTTGTTGTCCCGCTCTTTCATACGCTGCATCACCTTTTCAAAGGTTTTCGTCAGCTTGAAGAGCGTCAGGGTCTGTACTTCTGTACCTTCGCTGGTCACTTCGCCGATTTCTGCCAGTTCTTTGGCAATGTTTCCCCGCTTTACAGACAGCATCCGGTCTGCTTCCATTTCGGCCAGTTCAGCAGATGCCAGCTTATAACGCTTATATTCCAGGATCTTGTCTATCAGCTCCATCCTCGGGTCAATTTCATTGCCTTGTTCATCCAGTTCCTTACGCGGCAGCAGCATTTTTGCCTTGATGCGCATCAGGGTGGATACAAAGAGAATGAACTCACTTGCCAGCTCAATATTCAGTGACTCAATATGATGGATGTAATCCAGGAAATCCTGTGTGAGCGTATTAATGGGAATATTGTAAATATCCAGCTCATCACGTTCAATGAAGAACAGCAACAGGTCAAAAGGACCTTCAAATTGCGGTAATTTGATCTTATAGACAGGTGCTTGCTCGCTCACGTAATGCTTTTAAATTGGTTCTTAAAAAGATATCGCACAATAACACAGATTATTTCGAAATCCCGGTAAATACCCGGGTACTTTTTTCTGTGCTGCTGCGCGATATCAAAAATAACAAAATTCCGGCGAATCAGAACTTGGCGGCAAAGCCAATACCAATCACCTGCTTTACCTGCAGGCGAGGCCCCATTACACCAGTTTGTTTATTTTCAAATACTTTTACATCATCATCATATATCATATCTAAGGTCAGTAAAGCAGCAATCCACTTATTTACCTTCAGTTCCAATGCATTGGTAAAGAATACATCAATATTTTGAGGATTATGCCTGTAATCGGAAAACAGATCCAGGCGGCCCTTATAGGTAATATTTTTTGCGATCGTTTTAATATAATTCGCGGATAGATAAGCACCTATTTCATACTTAAAGTGCGACCCCGTATCTACACCGTAAGCGCCCTGTTTAGAGAGTACATCATCCATCACAAACACAAAACGGGAAGTAACGGGTGAAAGAAATAAAGAAAAGGAACTACTCGGTTTATAGTCAAAACCCGGCGATACTAACACGTAAGCAGGAGAGAAGAACTTGGATGACAGTTGTTTAGTGGTATCAGATGGATATAAGAAACCATTTGCAAACTGTGTACGCAAGTTCACCAGGCCGCTTAAATACCAGTTTTTGCCAATGTCGTATCCATATTTAGTAGTCAGATCAATACTGTCATCATTCTTACGTCCTCCCAGGCTGGTAGTATTGATATAGCCATAAGCCAGATCGGCTATGTTATCCCAGGAGTGTCTGCCTTTCTTGTAAAAGGCCCAGCCAAACAGGTTCGATCCTACAGAAAAAGAGAATTTATCACCACCCGCAGCCCAGTTACTGAGCGATCCCTAGTTAATATTAACGTTAATGTTCAGCCCTTTCCGCCATAATTTCGGAATGGTATCATTAGGGTCTTTCTTGATTTTACCATCAACTTCCTCCCTCGACTTCTTCATCCAGTCATTTTGCGCGTGCGCAGCTGTAAACAGTAGCATACAGCAGGCAATGGATAAAGTAAATTTTTTCATCAATTTGTTGTTTAAAGTGAGTATACGTAATAACCATCCCATTTCTTCCTGGAAGGAAAAAACGGGACAGTGGGGCATTTATAGCAGATTATCTGGATTTTTTTAATTCGTCGCGGATTTCCACGAGCAGTTTTTCCTGGGTAGATAACTCAGCAGGAGCAGGGGCCTCTTCTTTCTTCTTCGTCAGTTTGTTCATAAATTTCACCAGCAGGAAAATACAGAAAGCAATGATCAGAAAATCAATTACGCTCTGTATAAAAGCGCCATAGGCAAAAACCGGTGCGCCGGCGGCCTTGGCTTCAGCAAGCGATTTAAAACTGCTTCCCTTGGATGTGTTGAGTAAAAAGAAAGAATCGTTGAAATTTGCACCACCGGTAAAAATACCAATGACAGGCATAAGTATATTCTCTACCAGGGATGTAACAATCTTTCCAAAAGCACCACCTATAATCACACCCACAGCAAGATCCATTACATTGCCTTTCATGGCAAACTCCTTAAACTCTTTGATGAACGACATAATGCAAGGTTTTATTTGTTAAAAGAAGTGTACAAAATTAAAGCATAATCTCCGAAGCGTTGAATTATTAAGTTATTATTTCTTTAAACGGGGGTATTTCATTTTCAGTGATTTCAGTGTATCCCTTAACGTTAGCGCGATCAGGTACTCTTTATACCAGTTCTGATCTGCCGGCACAATCAGCCAGGGCACATGATTACAGTGATTAATAGCATCCTCGTAAGCATCCATATACTTATCCCATAGCTTTGATTCTGTAAGATCATTCTCATTATACTTCCACATTTTGCGGGGATCCTCTGTACGTTCTACCAGTCTTTGCTGCTGCGCTTCCTGCGATACATGCAGGTAGCATTTAATGATATGGGTGTTGTTATGTACCGTCAATAGCTTTTCAAAATCATTGATGGCTTCCATTCTTTTAAAAACCATCTTATCATCAATCCATTTGTGTACACGTTGAATAAGAATGTCTTCATAATGCGACCGGTTAAATACCTGGATCATGCCCTTGCCGGGTGCATGCTGGTGTATCCGCCATAAAAAGTCATGCTCGGCCTCTTCCGCACTGGGTGCCTTAAAAGAATGCACCACGCATCCCTGCGGATTCAACGTGCCAGTTACATTCTTGATCACCCCATCCTTACCACTGGCATCCATGCCTTGCACAACCAGCAGGATACTATGCTTGTGCTCTGCATACAGGAGGTTTTGAAGTTCATCCAGTTCTTCCAGGATTTCCCGCGTAGCGGCCTTTATCTTTTCTTTTTCCAGCTTCTTTGGAGCGGAGGTACTGATAGCTGACAATTTGATTTTCCCCATGTGTAGCATTCTTATAAATAAATTTAACAAAATCAGGACAGAAGTGTTGCGATATCACGATTTATATTTTGCTGAATAATAAGTATACCCGCACCTTTGTACTCGAAAAACACAAACTATGCACCAACGTTTTGCCCATTGGGGAATTTTTCTCCTGTTATCCCTCACCTGGGGCAGCTCTTTTATATTGATGAAAATTGGCCTTGAATCATTTACTTCCTACCAGGTAGCCAGCCTGCGACTGGTAGCGGCAGGCATTGCATTGTTGCCTTTTTTACCAAAGGCACTCCGGCAAACACCAATGAATAAACTTCCCCTGATCATACTTTCCGGCATCCTTGGTAATGGCATACCGGCCTTTCTATTTTGCCTGGCAGAAACAGAAATAGACAGTTCACTGGCAGGAATCCTCAACGCATTGGTTCCGCTGATGGCACTCTTATCCGGGATTATCCTTTTCAAAAGTCCGTTTAAAAGAGCGCAACTCAATGGTATTTTCGTAGGGCTGGCAGGGGTAGTACTCCTGTTTACCGCCAAAGGAATTAATACCAATGGTCACTGGTATTACGCATTGCTGGTAATCCTGGCTACTATCAGCTATGGCGTTAATATCAGCATGGTACATAATAAGCTACAGGGTTTCAGTTCGTTGCAGCTGGGATCTATTGCCATGTTCTTTTGTGCCCTGTTTACCTTTCCGATCCTGTGGTTCAGTCATTTCTTCCCACAGTTTACCCAGCCGGATGCACCGTGGCGGTCACTTTCTGCCGGACTGGTACTGGGCGTAATGGGAACAGGTGTTGCAGCGGTATTATTTTTTCTGCTGATCAAGCGGGCCGGATCTATGCTCGCATCTATGGTAGCATATGCGTTGCCGTTAGTGGCAGTAGGGTGGGGACTGCTGGCACATGAAACCATTACCTGGATCCAGGTGCTGAGCATGGGTATTATTCTTCTTGGTGTTTATCTCGTAAACAGGGCTAACAGGGTAGCACCCACGAAATAAGGAAGTTTCCTCCCAAAGGGGAGCGCTTATATCTCAAAAAGACAGCGGAGATATTAACCGGTATTATCCGTTAACATCTCCGCTGCAGTATTTTCAGGTGAACGTTTTCTAAACGGCCATGATTTCTTTCTCTTTTACTTCACAATGCTTTTCAATCAATGCAATGTGTTTGTCGGTCAGCTGCTGAATATCTGCTTCCGCATCCTTTGCAGTATCTTCGCTTAAACCATCTTTCTGCAATTTTTTCACTGCTTCAATGGCATCGCGACGGATATTTCTGATAGCTACCTTTGCCTGCTCTCCTTCGTTATTCGCCTTTTTCACAAATTCCTTCCTGCGCTCTTCGGTTAATGGCGGCAAAAATAAACGGATAATGATACCGTCATTTTGTGGATTGAGACCAATATTTGAGGCAATAATGGCTCTTTCAATCGGCTGCAGCATATTCTTTTCCCACGGCTGAATGGTAAGGGTACGGGCATCAGCGATGCTCACGTTTGCCACCTGGTTCAGTGCGGTTGGTGCGCCGTAATAGTCAACGAAAATACCATCCAGTATTTGCGGATTAGCTTTCCCGGCTCTGATTTTTGTAAGCTCCAATTCGAGGTGCCCGATAGCTTTTTTCATCGAGTCCGCTGCGTCATCAATGATAAGCGTTAGATCATCTTGCATAACATAAATAGTTAAGTGCGTGCAAACCTACAGGTTTTCTTTTAATCGTCAAAGTAACGCCCGGATATTGGAAATAGAAATGCTGATAAATTACAGATAAAAGAACTATTTATCTTGTAGAACACCCTCTGTTGTAACACGCAATATTTTTGCGGCTTCTGTAGAGGTAGAAGCAGCTGTTTGTATAACAGGTTCCGGCACCAGTTTCAGTGCCAGCTTGCGCCTGCGTGCCAGGTATAACATCCCTGTAAAGAAAGTGGCAGAGCCTATTACGACCATTAACAACCAGGTAGCACCCATTCCCTGTAATACAAATGCTCCCAGAATATAGGTAGCATTCACTGCCACAGAAACGAGGGTAGTCTGCCGGTGATTGAGTTTCAGGTCCAGTAAATAGTGATGGATATGATTTCTGTCAGCAGAAAAAGGAGACCTTCCCTGTAGCATCCTGACAGCAAATACACGTAAAGTATCGAACAAAGGAACGATGAGAATGGCGAAAGCTACAGCTGGCGTAGCCCCTATAGGCATTTTACCTGCCGGATTTCCTGCCACATCTATAAATTTCAAGATAAGTACAGCATTTACCAGTCCTATCAATAAGGATCCTGTATCGCCCATGAAAATACGGGCAGGAGAAATATTGTAGATAAGAAAACTAGCCAGTCCACCTGCCAGTGCAAAACCAATAACTGCATAGGTTATTTCCCCAACATGCAGGAAATAAGCACCCAGTACAGCACTTACTAACAGACCTATACTACCCGCATGACCATCTACACCATCTATCAGGTTGAAAGCATTGATCACCACCACAAAAGTGAAATAGGTCAGCATAAGGCTGAGATTAGGAGGCATGGTATAAATTCCCATGAAACCATACATACTGGTGATCTGCAGATTGCCGAGGTAAATAATAGCAAAAGAAGCAGCCAGTTGCCCGATTAATTTCTTTAACGGAGACAGCCCGACAATATCATCCTTCATCCCCACCATGAAAATGATAAAGAAAGCAGCCATCATGTATTGAAATGGCGAATTCGCTATTGCGGGTACACAAATAGCAGCAGCTATAATAAATCCGGAGAAAAAACCGATTCCCCCCCAGCGTGGGTATACGCTGTTTGTGCGTCTTTCTTTCGTCCGGTTCGTCGTATAAATGCTTTAATTCCGCAACTCTGATCAGTATTGGAATAGAAAAATAGGTAACAACAAAACTTAGGACGGTAGCAATTAATACATTCTCCATTAGTGGGGCTTAATTGTGCAAAGATATTAATTTCAACGAAATGTGAAAAGAAACGTTAAAAAAATCAAGTTTTTTAATACTTTGAGATCGCAAAAAAAACATTCAAACGGCCACAAATTCTACGAAATTCTATTAGTTTTGCGGCACAAAATTAACAAGTATCATGCCACAGCTCAAAGATATTGCGACTCAGGTCAGAAGAGATATTGTACGAATGGTACACGGCGTTCAAAGTGGTCACCCTGGTGGTTCATTAGGTTGCGCTGATTTCCTGACTGCACTGTATTTCAAGGTAATGGACCACAAGCCTGAACCTTTTGATATGGATGGTAAAAATCAGGATCTCTTTTTTCTCTCCAACGGTCATATTTCACCTGTATTCTACAGTGCACTTGCCCGTTCTGGTTATTTCCCTGTACAGGAGCTGAGCACTTTCCGTAAGCTGAATTCACGCCTGCAGGGCCATCCCACTACTCACGAACACCTGCCAGGTGTACGTATCGCCTCCGGATCCCTCGGTCAGGGGATGAGCGTTGCAATAGGCGCCGCACTCGCTAAAAAACTGAATAACGATAAAAACCTGGTATTCTCCCTGCACGGAGATGGCGAACTGGAAGAAGGACAAATCTGGGAATCTGTGATGTTTGCCCCTCATCATAAAGTAGATAATCTTATCATCACTGTAGATCTGAACGGTCAGCAGATTGATGGGACTACTGATGATGTTGCCGGCCTCGGTGACGTAGGTGCCAAATTCGAAGTATTCGGATGGCAGGTACTCCATATGAACGGTAACGATATGGACGACGTTGTTGCTACCCTCGAAAAGGCTAAAAGCCTCACTGGTAAAGGCAAACCAATTGCTATTATCATGAAAACCGTAATGGGTCAGGGCGTTGATTTTATGGAAGGTCACCACGAATGGCATGGAATTGCCCCAAGTGATGAACAACTCGCAAAAGCACTCGCACAATTGCCTGAAACACTCGGTGATTATTAATCCGATTGCTAATTAAAAATATTAAAAAAGGGTACGTGATATCACGTACCCTTTTTTAATATTTTTAATTAGCCTCAGGTAGCCTTTAATGTAATCGCTTCCACCGCCGCTTTTCGGGCAGGATACCAACTCGCCGCCACACCAATAATCATAATCGTTACAAACACCAACCCGAAATCAGCAGCATGCATACTCACCGGATAAGCATCTACTAAAAAGGAAGTCCCTTCCAGTTTGATAATACCAAATCGCTGTTGCAACAAGCAAAAGCTGATTCCCAAACCAAAGCCCAGCAATGTTCCAATCCCGGCAATAATCAACCCCTCTGCCAGGAAAATACGCATAATCAACGACTTGCGCGCCCCCATGGCTTTGAGAATCGTAATATCTTTCTGCTTCTCTATCACCAGCATATATAAAGAACCGATCATGTTGAAAGCAGCAATGATCATGATAAAACTAAGGATCACGTACACCGCCCACTTCTCTGTTTGCATGATAGCGTACAAGGACTGATTCTGTTCATACCGGGTCTGCACCTTATATCGGCTACCCAGTAACTGCTCCAGCCGCGCCTTCAACTGCTTATCGTTTACCCCTGACCGTATCCCGATTTCCAGCGATGACATCTCATCTGCACCTAATTGCAACAGATTACGCAAAAATTCAATATTCGTAATAACATACTTGCTGTTAAACTCCTGCTGAATCGCAAAAGTACCGGCAGGATATAGTACCCCGTTGTTCAGGGCATCTTCCGGGGTCACAAAAGCATTTACATTTCTCCTTGGCAGATATACCGTTACAGGGGCAATACTATGTACCACATCCACTCCCAGTGCACCTTCCAGCTCTAACCCCAGTACAGCCCGGTAAGCCACACTATCGCCGGTATCAAAACGGCCCCTGATGATATTGCTTTTTACGTCTGTTACATTGTTGTAACCGCTGTCTACTCCCTTCAATACCGCAATCGTAGGCTCGTCACCGTAACGCAGTACCGCCTTTTCCTCAATCACCCGCGAAAAATGCGCTACTCCAGGCACCGCCGCTATCTGCTGCAACTGAGCAGGGGAGAGCAGGATCGTTTTACCTGTAGCCGGCGCTACCCTGATAGCAGGATAAAAAGAAGAATAAAGTGATTTTACCAATCCTTCAAAACCATTGAAAACACTCAGTATCACAATCAGGGCTCCAGCCCCCACTGCAATTGCCACCACACTTACCCAGGCAATGATATTGATAGCATTGGTAGATTTTTTTGCCCGGAAATAACGGGAAGCAAATTGCCAAACCATGTATTTGATGGATTACGAATGAAAAATGAAAAATCCGTAACCCCTATTTTTTACCTTCTTTGATATTTGCATCATCCTCCTTGATCTTTTTAAACAGCTCTTCCATTTTAAATACATAATCAAGGGTATCATCCAGGAAGAAGCTCAGTTCCGGTATCCGGCGCAACTGCTTGCCCAGTCCCATCCCCAGCGATTTTTTGATTTCGCCCATTCTTTCCTTGATCCGCTCCAGCATCTCCGCAGGCGCTTTAATCTGAAACATACTCAGGTATACCTTCGCTTCCAGCAGATCAGGGGTCATTTTAACCGCAGCAACAGATATCATTCCACCCTCTATCACATTAAAACCCATCCGCTGGAAAATACCGCTCAGCTCCTGCTGCACTAATTGTCCTATTTGTTTCTGCCTTTTAGTTTCCTGCATCTCATTCAATTTTAATCGTTAGTAAAACGGCTCTTGTACGATAATAACGTAATTACCTCACCTCTCCAAACCGTAACAGGCTGCCAGCAGCCCGTCAATTGCGAAATTAACCATTTCCGGCAAAGAATAGCCGCAATTACACCCCGCCATCTCTTAATTATACTATTTTTGCCAGCAAGTTAAACAGACAGCTTAAAAGTACCAGGAATGAAGACATTCAAGCGATTACTCAGATTTGCCACTCCCTTACACCATTACCTGCCGGAATATGTAGTGTATACCTTCATCGGTATCATATTCGGTATGGTCAACTTTGCCATGCTGATTCCCCTCCTCACCGTTATTTTCAACCAGGTGGGAGAAGTACCAAAAGTATTGCCTCAACCACATTTTGCCCTCTCGATCAATTATTTCGTAGACCTGTTTAACTACTATTTCTACAGTTTCATCCGGGCCAGCGGCTCCAAACTGAGCGCCCTGTACTTTGTTTGCGGCGTGATAGGTATCTGTATTATCATCGCCAACTTTGGCCGGTATATGAGTGCCCGGGTAATGGTACGACTCAAAATGACCGTTCTTTCCCGGCTACGCACGCGCCTGTATGAAAAATTCACCGAACAATCCCTGGGCTTTTACAGTGAACAGCAGAAAGGCGATCTGCTCTCTTCTATGACCAACGACGTACAGGAAATAGAAAACAGCGTGATCAATGCCATACAAACCCTGCTGCGCGATCCGTTTATTATCATCGGCTACTTTGCGGCCTTATTCTACCTGTCCGTTAACCTCACGGTCTTTACCATCATTTTCTTTCCGGTTTCAGGAATCCTCATTTCCAACGTATCGAAAAGATTAAAGCTCAAAGGTAAATTCAGCCAGGAACTGCTCGGAAGAATATTGTCTGTTACAGAAGAAACACTCAGCGGCATCAGAATCATACAATCCTTTACTGCAGAACGTTTCATGAAAAATAAATTCGACGAGGTAAACGGCCGTTTTGTGAAAGTAAGTAAGGCCATGTACAATCAACGCGAACTCGCTTCACCTATCTCTGAAATACTGGGCGTGGTCGTTATCATCATACTGGTGATTTATGGCGGCTCCCTGGTACTCAGCGGCAGCCAACTGCTGACTGGCGCCACTTTCATGACCTATCTCGTATTTTATTCACAGATCATGCAGCCGGCTAAAAACGTATCTACGTCCATTACTACCATACAAAAAGGAATGGTGGCCAGTGAACGGATTTTCGCCATACTCGATGCACCGGTTACCATCCATGAAAAACCGGATGCCCGCTCTATAAAAGAGTTTAATAACAGCGTGGTATATGATAATGTTTCCTTTAAATACGAACAGCAATATGTCCTGAAACACATACAGCTCACTATTAACAAGGGTCAGATGATTGCCCTTGTAGGACGCAGTGGCGCAGGGAAATCTACCATGGCCGATATCTTACCTCGCTTTTATGATGTAAATGAAGGTGCTATTCGTATAGACGGCACCGATATACGAGACCTCAAGGTACACGACCTCCGTAGCCTTATCGGTGTGGTATCACAGGAAGCCATCCTGTTCAATGATACCGTATTCAACAACATCGCTTTTGGCCAGCCGCAGGCAGACAGAGAAGCTATTATCACAGCCGCAAAAATCGCCAACGCACACGAATTCATCGAACAACTCGATAATGGCTATGATACCATCATTGGCGACCGTGGCCTGAAACTCAGTGGCGGCCAGCGTCAGCGCCTTACCATCGCCAGGGCCATCTTTAAAAATCCACCCATCCTCATATTGGATGAAGCTACTTCTGCATTGGATACAGAATCAGAAAAACTGGTACAGGCTGCCCTTGATAAACTCATGCAAAACCGCACCACCATTGTAATTGCACACCGCCTGAGCACCATTCAGCACGCGAATGAAATCATAGTGATGGATCAGGGAGAAATCAGGGAACGTGGTACACACGACCAGTTGCTGGCACAAACCGGCATCTATCATAAGCTGGTAGAAATGCAGGAATTCAAATAAAGGACTCCTAACGTTAAAGTATATACGTAATAAATACGTCCCGCCCACTATGCGGGACGTATTTGTTTATGAACCAATCCCCGTCTCGCTTTCCTTAATATTTTCTTCTTCTCATTCCGGGTTAATGGGTACGGTTTTTGTTATTGATGCGCCCTGACAATGCCAACACCAGCTCTTTGCAGCACTATTTTTTAACCTTTTAACATAGCGAACTCCTATGATATCTATCGTAATTCCTGTATTAAACGAAGGTGCTACCATACGCCAGGTAATTAAAACCGTAAAGAAAACGACCCGTAAAATTGAGATCATTGTAGTAGATGATAATTCCACCGACAATACCGTGGAAGAGGCCATGAAAGAGCATGTACGGGTAATCACCAGTAGCCAGCGCGGCAAGGGAATATCCATGCGCGAAGGTATGATGGCAGCAAAACATGATATCATTGCCTATGTGGATGGCGATATCCTTACCTACCCCGACAATATTATAGACCTATTAACTGGTCCTATTGAAAAAGATGAAGCAGACTTCGTCAAATCCTACTTTGAAAGGCAGGCAGGCAGGGTCACCCAATTGGTGGCCAAGCCACTGCTGAGTATCTTATTCCCGGATCTTTCACATTTTCAGCAACCACTCAGCGGTATGATTGCAGCCCGCAAATCATTTCTCTCGCGTGTACATTTTGAAAATGATTATGGTGTAGATATAGGCCTGCTCATAGATATGCATAACCTGGGCGCCCGTATTACAGAGGCTAATATCGGAAAGGTGGAAAATGCCATGCAAACCTGGGAACAGCTGAGTAAAATGTCGAGAGAGGTATCCCGTACCATTCTCCGAAAAGCAGAAAATATCCCGCAGGAAAACCTGGAAACACTGGGTAATATTAACCTGATCAGGGAGCAGATGGAGTATTCAATCCTGGAATCTATTGATAAGTTACAGAAGATGGTCATCTTCAACCTTGATCATGCTGTTTTTACACAAGACTATATGCAATGGGCCGCAGTGGCCTTTGGACAGGAAGAAGCGTTGCAGGAAATTGAAGCTGCCGGACATGATGCGGAAACCACCATGCACCTGAAAGCCACGCTCTTTGAAGGGCGCAACATTGCAGAGTTGCTGGAAGTAGCGGATGCTATTCCATTGGTACCGGGTATCCGGGAAATAGTGCAGGAGCTGAAGAAACGCGGTTATGCCTGCGGTATTATCACTGATGGCTTTGGTACAGTAGCCCGTCATATCAAGAATCAGCTGGGAATGGACTTCGTATTTGCCAACAAACTGCACCTGGTAAACAGTGTAGCTACCGGCGAGTTCACCATAGCCGATTACTTCATGAAAGGCGGACAATACAGCAAAAGCAATATGTTTCCCTATATCTCAGAGCAATATCATATAAATACCCAGAATATTATTTATGTGGGAGATGGGAAACGCGATGTACGTTTATTAGCAGAAGCAGGTATAGGCGTTGCTTTTTGTCCACAATATCCGAGTAGTGTTGTAGAAAAGGTTGCCGATAAAATCATCAGTGGTTTATCATTGGCGCCTTTGCTGGACATTGCCCAGGCCAGTCCGGCTAAATTTGGGATCAAATTGCCTGCTATTTCAAAAAAACAGGCGCGGAACATTGGTGTAGGCAGCCTGATAGGGCTGGCAGGAGCGGGGCTGATTTACCTGGCCGTGCGCCAGTTACGCAGCAAGAAAGAAGTGGCCGCCTGTTAAATATAAAACGCTATAGGATATACCCTTAGATACGCAAGATATGATAAAGAAAAAGGCGCAGCGGATAACCGCTGCGCCTTTTCTGTCTTAATGAAATTAAGACTTATTTACTTTTAGCCAGTTTAGCTTCAATGCTCAATGTAGCGTGAGGAACAGCTCTGAGGCGCGCTTTATCTATGAGTTTACCGGTTACGCGGCAAATACCATAGGTTTTATTTTCAATACGCATCATCGCTTTTTCCAGGTGATCGATGAACTGGATCTGACGGCTGGCCATCTGGTTCAGCTGCTCTCTTTCCTGGGAGCCACTGCCATCTTCCATGCTCATGTATTTGTTTTCAGTATCGTCAGTACCTGCCTCGTCTTTGCGGGTGATCAGGCCTTGCAGATAGATGAGCTCCTTTTTAGCTGATTCCAGCTTCTTTTGGATCAGTTCTCTAAACTCCTGCAGGTCTGAATCACTGTATCTGTATACAGGACCAGTAGGTTGTGCTGGTTGATCCAGCACTGACTTGGTGAATTCAGGTTGATAAGTTACCAGGGTAGCTTTTCCACCTTTTTTCTCAGATTTTTCAGTTTTTTCGGGTTTCTCGGATTTTTCCGCCTTTACTGACTTTTCAGCCTTAACAACAGGCTTTTCGGCTGCTTTTTTTGTGGATTCTTTTTCCTTAGCAACTTCTACCTTAGTATCTGCTTTCTTTACTGCCATCGTTTTAAGTTCTTTTTCTTCTGACTTAGAAATAAATGGTTTCTCTTTTTCAGCGGAAACACTTTTCGTTACCACTTGCTGCTTTACAGCAGGCTCTTTTTTAACGGTCGATTTTGCAGGTACAGCAACTTTCTTGACGGATGATGTTTTACTGTTTGGTAAGGCAGGGGCCTTTTTCACTGCTTTTACAGGCGCCGGAGCGGCTTTTTTGGCAGTGCTTTTAGTTACCACGGCTTTTCCGGCTGCTGGTTTTGCCGCTGCCTTAGGAGCCGCCTTTGCAGGGGCTGCTTTTGCAGCTGCTTTCTTGGGAGCGGGCGCCGCTTTTTTCACCGGAGCAACAGGTTTGGCAGCTTTTTTTGCTGTTGATGCCTTTGCCACAGTCTTTTTAGCCGGAGCTGCCTTTTGGGTCGTTTTACTAGCAACCTTCTTTTTTGTTGCCATGGGGGATTAGCTTTTTTTGTTAACTAATACATTAAATTTAAGGTCATTCACCTCTATTTCTGTACCATCTTGTAATCGCTCCACTAATTCCAGGCTATCTGCCAAAATTTCCGTGCAAATATAGTCATTATAGTTCACAATGGCCGACTTGAGCGCCTCCACCGTTTCCACCGTTACATTAATCCTGTCTGTCAACGCAAAATCACTGTCCTTACGGATTTTTTGTATCCGGTTTACCAGTTCCCTGGCATTACCTTCATCCTGTAGCTGAGGAGTAATAGTAATATCAAGCGCTACCGTTAAGGCGCCTTTATTAGCTACTGTCCATCCCGGAATATCTTCAGAAATGATTTCTACATCAGAGAGTTGGATTTGCAACTGCTCTCCTTCCACAACCAGGTTGAATTGGCCGTCGCGCTCGATAGTGGCAATTTCTGCTGCTGTAAACTCACCGATAGCGGCTGCTACAGATTTCATCTTTGCTCCCATTTTGCCACCAAGCGACTTGAAGTTGGGCTTAATCTTTTTCTTGATAAAACCCTCCGTTTCCGTAAGATAATCAATCCCTTTGACATTGACCTCACTTTTTATGAGGTCTGCTATCAATTCTATTTGTTCCTGCATATGGGCATTCGCCACCGGAATTAAAAT
Source organism: Chitinophaga arvensicola (assembly GCF_900110835.1). GTDB lineage: Bacteria > Bacteroidota > Bacteroidia > Chitinophagales > Chitinophagaceae > Chitinophaga > Chitinophaga arvensicola. The sequence continues at coordinate 1,323,026 of NZ_FOJG01000001.1, read as the reverse complement.
CTTCTGCAAAGGCTGACGAACTTTAATGTTCACCTTCTTACGCAAGGATAATACCAGTGAGGAAATATCCTGCGCCAACTGCATCCTTTCTTCCAGATCTGTATCCACTGCACCCGCATCTAACACAGGAAAATCAGTGTGGTGAACGGATTCAGCATTACTGCGGCCGCTCACGCGGTTCAGGTTGTTAAATAACCAATCGGTGAAAAATGGGGAAACCGGGGCCATCAGTTGTGTAATTTTTTCCAGACATTCATATAATGTCTGGTACGCACTGATTTTATCGTGCTCATATTCCCCCTTCCAGAACCGGCGACGGCATAAACGAACATACCAGTTACTCAGCTGCTCATCCACAAAACGTTCCACTGCTCTGCCCGCCTGCGTTGGCTCATAATCATCAAAGCTGCTGGTTACATCCTTCACCAGGGTATTCAACACCGAAATGATCCAACGATCAATTTCCGGACGTTCAGCCAACGGTATGTATGCCTCCTTGAAAGTAAAGTTATCAAGATTCGCATACATAGCGAAGAAATTATATGTATTGTACAGCGTACCAAACAGCTTGCGCTGTGCTTCACCTATACCTTTAATATCAAACTTCAGACTATCCCATGGCGATGCATTCGTGATCAGGTACCAACGGGTGGCATCTGCACCGAATTTTTCAATGGTTTCGAAGGGGTTTACCACGTTGCCAAGGCGCTTGCTCATTTTCTGTCCCTTTGCATCCAATACTAGTCCATTGGAAACCACAGTTTTGTAAGCCACACTATCAAACAGCATCACACCCAGGGCATGCAAAGTATAGAACCAGCCACGTGTCTGGTCTACACCTTCCGCAATAAAATCAGCCGGGAAGGCCTTTCCATTATCTACCAACTCCTTATTTTCAAAAGGATAATGCCACTGTGCATAAGGCATGGCGCCGCTGTCGAACCAAACATCAATCAAATCTGGTTCACGACGCATCGGTTTACCAGATGCGCTCACCAGGATGATATCATCGACGTATGGTTTATGCAGATCCAGGATACCTTCATGGAGATAGGATTTATTCACATCGCCACCCAATACCTGGTTTGCCTTACGGATTTCGGCATTCAGTTCTTCTATACCACCGATACAGATCTCTTCACTTCCATCTTCTGTACGCCAGATAGGTAAAGGTGTACCCCAATAACGGCTACGACTGAGGTTCCAGTCCACCATATTCTCCAACCAGTTGCCAAAACGGCCGGTACCAGTGGAAGCAGGCTTCCAGTTGATGGTTTTATTCAATTCCACCATCCGGTCCTTTACAGCTGTGGTTTTGATAAACCATGCATCCAGCGGATAATATAATACAGGTTTATCTGTACGCCAGCAATGCGGATAAGTATGCTCGTACTTCTCTACTTTAAAAGCACGATTCTCTTTCTTCAGCTTTACGGCAATATCTACGTCTACATCTTTATAGTCAGGATCATCCTTATAGTTCTTCACATAGCGACCGGAGAACTCACCCACATTATCTGTGAATTTACCCGTCCTGTCTACCAGTGTTAAAATGCCAATGCCATACTTCTTACCCACCCGGTTATCGTCCGCACCAAAAGCAGGAGCGGTGTGCACAATACCAGTACCATCTTCCGTGGTCACAAAATCACCCAGGATAACGCGGAAAGGATCGCCCTCTTCCGGTTGCGCAAATGGTAATAATTGTTCGTAACGGATATTTTCGAGCTGACTGCCTTTGAAACTGGTCAGGATTTTCCACGGAATCACCTTATCGCCTTCCTGGTAAGCGGTGAAATCAGCGTTTTCAGCTTCTGCCTTGAAATATTTGCCCAGCAATGCTTTCGCCAGCACCACACTCACCGGCAGGTGCGTATAAGGATTAAATGTATTTACCAGTACATACTCTATGTTAGCGCCCACTGTTAAACCCAGATTGGATGGTAACGTCCATGGGGTAGTAGTCCACGCGAGGAAAAACACCTCTTCTGATCCGGCGGCGTCAAAAAGGAACTGCGAGTTATCAGCTTTAAGCGCCTTAAACATCGCTACTACTGTAGTATCCTTTACATCCTTATAAGTACCGGGCTGGTTCAGTTCATGGGAACTTAAACCTGTACCTGCAGCGGGAGAATAAGGCTGAATGCTTACGCTTTTATATAAAAATCCTTTTTTATAAAGGGTTTGTAAACACCACCAGAGTGTTTCAATATAATTATTATCAAAAGTGATATAAGGATCCTTCAGATCTACCCAATATCCCATCTGACGGGTCAGGTCATCCCATTTATCCTTATACTTCAGGACTTCCCTGCGGCAGGTATCATTATATTCCGCAATGGAAATCTTTTTACCAATATCTTCTTTCGTAATCCCTAACGTCTTCTCAACACCCAGTTCCACCGGCAAACCATGGGTATCCCATCCGCCTTTACGCTTTACCTGGAAACCCTGCATAGTTTTGTAACGGCACACGAGGTCTTTTAAAGTACGCGAAATAACGTGGTGAATGCCAGGCAAACCATTGGCACTTGGAGGTCCTTCATAAAATACAAAAGGAGTGGCGCCTTCGCGCACGTCCACACTTTTCTCAAAAGTCTGGTGCTGCTCCCAATGTTGCAGTATATCTTTCTCGATCTGAGGTAAATTCAACTGGCTATATTCCTGATATTTGCTGGACATAAAACAATTCCCCGCCCTTTGATGTTATTTAGACAATAATTGATTAAAATTGTGCAAAGTTAAGAAAATAGGCTGGCTCCTAAATAGTCATCTTTGCTAAAAACAATCCTTTTTAAATATTTTTTATTGTTTTTTTCGTAATTTGCAATAAAGAATTGAGAAACTGCGTTTTTGGCATTGTTTTAGATAATTTGCCAGGAAGAATTAGAAAAACCTAGTAGTTAATTTTAACCCAACGGAAAAAACCATATCGAATATGAAAAAGTTGACGTTAATATTTTGCGCGGTTCTATTCACTTCCGGCATAACTTTTGCACAGCAAAAAAAATCAGTTAAGAAAACAAAAGTAGTTGCTAAAACGGTGCAGGCACCTGAGGCAGTTAAGAGTTCTTTTGATCAGAATTTTGCGGGAACATCAGCAGCTAAGTGGACAAAGACAAGTGCAGGACATTGGACAGCAAGTTTCCAAAAAGACAATATAAACACTTTAGCAGAGTATGATGCAGATGGCAAATGGATTGCCACAAGAAGCGCTTATGATGCTCAAACTCTCCCGGAAGCAGTGTCTGGTACACTGAAAACAAAATATCCGGCAGCAACCATAAAAGATGGCTGGAAAATTGAGAGATCAGATGTAGCTTCATACTACAAAATCAATATTCAGGATAACGGTACGGACAAGGCAGTGTTGCTGAATGAAACTGGTACCATCACTGAATAACACAAACAAGTATTTCATAGGTATAGGGATAAATAGGACAGACCCTGCTCTTTTGGGCGGGGTTTTTCATTTTCTATACTCACTGGTAAGCACTCCTGCCTAAACATAACATCCGATCCAGCTGTTTTTTACCTGTAACAACCCTCCGCTTTTCTCCCTCAACCTCACAACCGCCAACTATCTTTCCTTTTCACAAACATGAATTCATTTCCAGAGACAGGCCATTATAACCTTGAATCCGGATGTAGGTAACATTGCCCACAAAACGAAGTCATGCATTTCCCAATATGGGAATTTTCCCCAACGGCAGAACCTGCAACGCCCCGCTGTTAAGCCATTCTTTTATTTTCTCCTCACAAAACTTTCAACAGCCACAGTACTACTCCGGAGTCAGCACCAGCGATTGTTCCCGCTATTATTGCCCTGGTGAGCTACCATCATCAACCTGAAGAGCAGTATTCCCAAATTTAGCACGCACTGCTTCCTGAAGAGCATCTATCACTTCCCCCTCCCGGATAAAAGGTTTATCTGTTTTAACCAAAAATGAGGAGTATGTCTAAATGCACTGCCGCATAGTCGCTACCAATATGAGTTTCAGAGCCTAGCCCTAGTTAAGCCCTATATAAAATATAATTCCGCGCCATATAACCCATAACTATAAAATAGCTGTTATCTATAGCTAAAATCCTTGCTTACCGACCGTCATTTATGTGGGAACCTTTTCAGCATAGAGAAGGGTGCCAGGCCCATAAAAAAAGTCGCCCGCGAAAGCGGACGACTTTATAAAATCTGGTAGAAACTTTTCTGGCATATTGCACTTAATTTCAATGGTGTTTGATATTCATGCAAGTATGATTTATGGCTTTACTTACTTTTGCCAGCCAAGCTTCTTCCATGGTCAAATCTGATAAGGAAGCTTATAGGAATCGCAAATGGATATTTGCCTATCGTGTTACAAAGAAACACCTATCTTTTATCTTCCGTTTTTCAATTCGGGAAAACAAATGATCGAAAAAGGAAAAACCTGCCCGATAGGGAGCAAATTTATCCTGAAATCAGGTATCTGAGCCATGAAAGCGGCCAGGAGTAAGCTTATAGCGAAAAATCACGCAGGAAATAAAAAAGCAGGTAAATGCTTAGCGTAGTAAAAGCTCACACGGTTTTAAACCGGTATGCTTCTTAAAGGCAGTGGAGAAATGCGAAATGCAGGAATATCCCATTAACATGGCCACTTCAGAAACAGACATCCCCTTTTCATACAAAAGACCTTTGGCCTTTTCCATTCTCTCTTTCTGGAAGTAATCATATATAGTGGTACCATACATGGCTTTAAAGCCTTTTTTGAGATAACACTCATTCATAGCCACCCGACGGGCGAGATCCCTGATGGTAATAGGAGAGTCGAGCTGCTCCAGCAGGATACCACGGGCGTTTTCTATCTTTTCGCGGTCTTCCAGGTGAGTGAGGAAGCGGCAACCATAGCGTTCGTCGGTGTCATTCTGCATAAACTGGTCGGAACTGTATAATAACAGGTCCAGCGCACGGCTTTGCAGGAATATATTTTTCAGAATCCCTTCATAATCATGATGTACCATTGTTTCCAGCACGGATTTGGACTTCGTACAAGGCTGAATGGTTTTCACGAAAGGTTTGCGGGACTGATTTTCGAATAAAGAGAAGGTGGTAGTGCCTTTCTGCAGGGATTGGATAAATGCAGGCTGGAAGCGAACCGTGATCAGATCAACGGAAGGCACCCTGTCATTGCAGGCTTCCTTCTTTCCTTCTGAGCAAAGCTGGTCTGTGCAGGTTGGATTCTTGCAATATTTGCTGCCTGCCACACAATACCGCAGCTCAATGGCGGCAGACTGCCCCCGTTTAGCCGGCTGGTAAATCACCATGGCCACATCTTCTACCGGTAACGGCTTGTCGTATGTAAAACGTTGTAATGTAAAATCAAGACAGTCGGGTACTGACACACTATCCTGCTCCGCCAGTTGTAACTGGTCGCTCATCGCGGGCTGCGGAATGGCTAAAGACAATATTTCCTGAATTTCTTTCACTTTATCTGTTTTTTTAACGCCGTGCTGTTATCGAAGTCACAAATTTAGGGATTCGTTTTTTAAACAAATACGTTTTGACAATACAGTTACAAACTACCCCATCCTTCCGGGGCCAAAACCTGCACTTATTGGTACAAATTTCGTTTATGCTTTACAGATGGCAAAAAACGGCTTTAATATACGCAGACTGGTTAAGATCGTACTCACAGTGGCGGGAATTCTTACCCTGCTGGTGCTGGGCACCGGTTGGTACCTTAATCAACATTGGAATAAACTCCTGAAACGCGAACTGCAGGGATATGTGTCCGATTTGTCGGACAGTCTCTATTCCGTTAAGTTCAAAGACCTGCACCTGGACGTATTGTCTGGCAGCGTTACCATTGAGCAGGCCAGTATGGTGGCCGATTCGGCCGTTTATCAGCGACTGCTGGCCCAGCAAAGAGCCCCTTCCGACGTTTATACGATCAGCGTAGAGCGCCTGGAAATCAAATACTTCAAGCCCTGGCGCTACTTCATCGGGAAAAATCTCAGTGCCGGATTCCTGACGGTTACCGGCCCCAGTATCATCCTGGAACAAAATGCTACCGTAAAAGATACCAGCAAGCCCAAAACGGCCTACCAGAACATATCTACCAAAATGAAATCCATTTTCATCGGCAAACTGGTGCTGGACAGCACCAATGTGAAATATGTGTTTATCCGGAAAGATTCTTCCCGGGTGATTCATCAGTTCCACAATCTGCGGGTGCGTATCAACGATTTCCTGATTGACTCTGTGGCTTTGGATGATCCTACCCGTTTTTTATATGCCCGCAACTACGAAATAGGGATGAAGGACTATATGAACCGTACCCGCGACAGTCTTTACTGGATGAATGTACGTGGGATCAGGTACGACGCGGCCCTTCGTACCCTTCATGTAGCCCGCTTTGAACTGCAACCCCGGTACGACAGGGCTGCTTTTCAGCGGAAAAATGGCGTGCAGCAGGACCGGTTTGAGGTGGTATTTAATGATATCAGCCTTCATAACCTGAATCCACGGCTGTTGCTCCAGGAGCAACAGATCTGGGCACAGCGGGTCAATATCCAGAGCGGGAAAGTAGATATTTACCGGGATCGTACGCTGCCCATGCCTCCGGGCAATAAACTGGGGCAATATCCCCACCAGCTGCTGGCTAAGCTGAATACCCCGCTGAACATCGATACGCTCAACGGCAGTAATATCAATTTGCAGTATACCGAGCTAAGCCCGGTAACCGGCAAAGCCGGTAAAATCAACTTCAGTCATGTACATGGCCGGTTTCATCATATTACCAATATTGATAGCCTGGTGGCTAAAAACAAGCATATGACGGCTGATCTGGACGCGGTTTTTATGCAGAGTGGTAAACTCACGGCCCGGTTCGACTTCCTGTTGAACGATAAAGCAGGGCGGTTCGATGTGGCCGGTCAGCTCAATAATATGAATGGTAAGGATCTCAATGTGATTACCCAGCCGCTGGGAAAAATTGAGATTAAATCCTGCGATATCCGGGAACTGACCTTTAATATTAAAGGAGACGAGCGAAAAGCAAGCGGACATGTAAAGCTGTTGTACCAAAACCTGAAAATTGCCGTTTTGAAACAGGATAAAGACCATGAGGGATATAAACGGAAAGGATTGATTAGTTTCGTAGCTAACGCATTGGTAATCAAATCAGACAACCCATTAAAAGACGAAAAAGTCCGTACAGCCGATGTCAACTATACCCGGGACATCCAGAAATCGTTTTTTAACCTCGTGTGGAAAACTTTATTTACAGGGGTAAAAGACATTGCTGGTGCTGGAAATCTCTAGTGGAAAAAATGGTGGATCCTCACCACATAAAAACAGCCCTTCTTTTGAGGAAATAAGGCTTATTTTTCGTATTTTTGCATGATTGTCTACCGATTTTATTTCTAATAGATTTTACACCAACATATGAGCGAAGAATTAGTGCAAGCACCCAGCCCCAGCAGCAACGGATATGATGCAGGGAGTATACAGGTATTGGAAGGACTGGAAGCCGTTAGGAAGCGTCCTGCCATGTATATCGGCGATATTGGCATCAAGGGTCTCCACCACCTTGTTTATGAGGTCGTAGATAACTCTATCGATGAAGCATTGGCCGGGTACTGCAAAAATATTGATGTTACCATTCTGGAAGATAATTCCATCCGGGTTAAAGATGATGGCCGTGGTATCCCCACCGGTATCATTCCAAAGGAAGGACGTTCTGCCCTGGAAGTAGTAATGACGGTACTCCACGCAGGTGGTAAATTTGACAAGAACACTTACAAGGTGTCTGGTGGTTTGCACGGTGTGGGTGTGAGCTGCGTGAATGCCCTGAGTGACAGGCTGTATGTAACGGTAGAAAGAGAAGGTAAATTATTTGAACAGGAATATCACCGTGGTGCGCCACAGTATCCTGTGCGTGAAGTAGGCACCAGTGAAATTACCGGTACCACCGTTCACTTCAAGCCAGATGGTGAGATCTTTAAAGAAACCACATACAACCGCGAAATTCTCGCAGGCCGTTTACGTGAGTTATCTTACCTGAACCGTAAAATCAAAATTACCTTAACCGACGAGCGCGAAAAAGATGAAGAAGGCAACTTCTTCTCTGAAACTTTCTACAGCGAAGGCGGTATCAAGGAGTTTATCCAGATGCTCGACAAAAATGGTCGCCGTAACCCACTGTTACCAGGTCCCATTTATGTAGAAACACATGATGCAGCTTCCAATGTAGCGGTAGAAGTGGCACTGGTGTACAATGATGCTTTCAGTGAAAACATCTTCTCCTACGTAAATAATATCAACACCATTGAAGGTGGTACACACGTGGCCGGTTTCCGCCGTGCCATTACCCGTGTATTCAAATCCTATGGTGATAAAAATAAAATGTTTGAGAAATCGAAGGTAGAAGTTACCGGAGATGACTTCCGCGAAGGATTGAGCGCTATTATCAGTGTGAAAGTTCCTGAGCCTCAGTTTGAAGGACAAACCAAAACCAAACTCGGTAACTCCGATGTAATGGGGGTGGTAGATAGTTCTGTAGCTGCCGTACTGGATGCTTTCCTGGAGGAAAATCCACGCGAAGCTAAAATAGTGATCAACAAGGTAGTACTCGCCGCACAGGCCCGTGAAGCCGCCCGTAAAGCACGTCAGCTGGTACAGCGCAAAAGCGTAATGACCGGTAGTGGTTTACCTGGTAAACTGGCCGATTGCTCCGATAACGATCCTACCAAATGTGAACTGTACCTTGTCGAAGGAGACTCCGCAGGTGGTACAGCGAAACAGGGCCGTAACCGTAACTATCAGGCGATCCTGCCGCTGCGTGGTAAAATCCTGAACGTGGAGAAAGCCATGGAGCACAAGATCTACGAAGACAATGAAATCAAAAACATCTTTACTGCACTCGGTGTAACTATCGGTACAGAAGAAGATGATAAAGCACTGAATCTTTCCAAACTCCGCTATCACAAGCTGATCATCATGACGGATGCCGATGTGGATGGTAGTCACATTGCGACGCTGATCCTCACCTTTATCTTCCGTTATATGAAAGCCATGGTGGAACAGGGTTATGTGTACATTGCACAACCACCACTGTACCTCGTGAAAAAAGGAAAAGAACAGACTTACGCCTGGACGGAAGAACAGCGTAAAGAAGCAACTGTAAGACTTGCAGGCGGCGGTAAAGAAGACAGTGTAACCATTCAGCGTTATAAAGGTTTGGGTGAGATGAACGCAGAACAGCTGTGGGATACTACCATGAACCCGGAACACCGTACCCTGAAACAGGTAACTATTGAAAGCGCTGCAGAAGCAGACCGCGTATTCAGTATGCTGATGGGTGATGAAGTTCCTCCACGCAGAGCCTTCATTGAATCTCACGCGAAGTATGCGAAGATTGATGCTTAATTACGTATATACGTTATAGTTATAAACAAAAAATCCTGCCACTGAAAACGGCAGGATTTTTTGTTTATAAAGAGATCTTCTTTTTTTATCCTTCTCTCGTTAAAATATAATTCGCCAGCACCTGGTACAGGAATACTCCTATCAGCATAACGGTAACGAATATATTAAACGCATCATTTACCACAAAAGCGAATCCTACACCGAGTGCGCCCATTGCGGCCAGGCCAATGGTATACCAGCGAATGATACGGCGGTTTTTCTGGCTTTCCGGGATATAAAATCCGGCAGCCGGCAATAACATGATTCCACTGCAAAGACATAACGCCAGCAATCCCTGCATATTGGTAGCCCAATAACCGGCAGCAGCCAGTAAAGCAACCGACAACAACACACCTACGATATTGGACACCTGTGTTTGCTCTTTACTGAGCGCATATCTGCCGTAAGGATTCAAGCGGAGGAACAGGTTACTTACCGGGGCAATCAGCCACGTAGAGATAGCCATTAACGCCAGCAATACATATACCGGGAAAAATACCCTGCTGGCAATCTGTGTCAGTATAAAAATGGCGATGATAATGATCCATTGCGTACGGGCTTTTTGTCTGCCCATAAAAAACGCATAGTTCAGGAATTGCCGGTACAGCCAGTATCTTGCTTTCATGGCCTGCACCATTCCCTGCCGCGCCCAATCGTTATTGGGATCTATTTTTAATGACTCGCGGAAATGCTCCAGTGATTTACGGTGATCGCCGGCTTCCAGCCATCTCCAACCGAGATTGGCGTGTGTGTAGGCGTTCTCCGGGTTATGTTCCAGTGCTTCATGCAGATTGGAAAAAGCTTCCTCCTTTTTACCCAGCCGGAAAAGCGCGTGGGAGCGGAGATTCAGACAGGCTTCATCTTCCGGATTAATAGCCAGCCCTTCTTCTGCTTTGCGCAGGGCGGGTTCGTATTCTTTCCTCGACAGCAGGATCTGGCTCCACATGGCGAAATAATCGACCCGGTAAGGATTAATAGCCACAGCTGCACTGATGGTTTTGATTGCCTCGTTATATTGATTTTTTTGAAAAGCAATTCTTGACAAGAGGTACAGGAAACGGTCGTCGTAAGGTGCAAAGCCGAGGGTATTGCTTGCTACCTGTGCTGCTTCGGCGGTATTACCTGTTTCGAGGTAACATACCGCCAGCAGGAAAAGGCCGTCTGTATCGTGTGCATTGGTACTCAGATGCTGCCGCAATGCGACAAAGGCATCTTCGAAGCGGCCTTGTTGTACTAAAATCTGAGCGCGCTGAATTAATACAGCCATAAACGTTATTTCTTAATATCCAGGTATTTCAATACATCATCATAAAGACCGGTTTCATTTGAATACAGCGCATAATTACGGGCAGTATTAAACCATTCCCTTGTGGTGGGTTTATGTGTTTTGGCGGCTTTTAATAATTCTTTCTGAGTAATGGGTTGCGGTACGCCTTTTTGCAGGGCTTCCAGCAGTTTTTCTTCGATAGCGATATCCACAATCGCTTTCAGATCGGCGCCGGAATAACCGGGCGTTGCTTTGGCCAGGGCCTTATAATCGATATCGTTCACCGGCTTGTTGCGCAGTTGCAGTTTCAGGATTTCTTCCCTGCCATCTGTTTCCGGTGGCGCTACAAAGATAATACGATCGAAACGGCCGGGGCGACGGAACGCGGGATCCAGGCTCCACGGTGCATTGGTGGCGCCGATAATGAGAATGTTCTCATTGCTGGCGGCAATGCCGTCCATTTCTGCGAGGAACTGGTTGATGATGTGTGTGGCGCCCGATTGACGGAGCGCTGAACGGTTAGCGCCAAGGGCGTCTACCTCATCAAAAAACAGCACGCAGGGTTTACTCTGACGGGCCAGTTCAAACAGGCTATGCAGGTTCTTTTCGCTGGTGCCTACCCACATGTCCAGTACATCGTGGATCCCTACATTGATGAACTCCGCCTGTATCTGTCCGGCGGTAGCTTTGGCCAGGTAGGTTTTACCACAGCCCGGAGGGCCGTACAATAAAATGCCGCCACCGGCTTTTTTGCCGTAAGCTTTATACAGATCCGGAAACTGGAGAGGCTTGATAATTTTCAGATCTATCTCCTGTTTTTCCCTTTCCATGCCGCCCACATCGGAAAAATTGATTTCCGGTTTTTCCAGCATAAACAGGCTTTCGCCTTCTTCATCTTCCTCCTCATCATTATTAAAAGAAGCAGAGGGTTGCTGGGCTACCCGGAAAAGACTGTCCAGTGCTTCATCGCGGAAACCTGGATTTATTTGCAACAGATGCTGATATACTTCTTTGGCTGCCGGCATGGATTGTTCCTTTACCAGGATGCGGCAGTGCAGTAACAGTGCATCGAAGTGATCCGGTTCCCTGTTTTCCAGTTGTTCCAGTACCACAATGGCAGCGGAATATTTCTGCTGATGATAAAAGGTGCGCGCCAGGCCCAGCTGGGCTGCGGTATTGGAAGAAGAGAGTTCCAGTACTTTCCTGTATTGTTCTTCTGCGGCGATGTATTCGTAGTCCTGCAACAATACCTGCGCGAGGTGCATTCGTAAAGGCACATTCTCCGGCGAAAACTGTACCGCCTCCTGTAATTGCTTTATTACTTCCGATGACATAATGTGCTTCTTTTAATGATTCACTAACCCCGTAATAATACGCAATTCGGCCGCAAAAAAATTGTTAATTGTGCCTAAATTTCCACGCATATGAAAAATACACTTGGCCGCGTAGTCATCCTGGTTAATAACTACGATGACGCTGGCTTCTTTTATGAAAACAAACTCGGCTTTCATAAGTTGTTTGATGCCACTACAAATGGACAAAGATACCTCCACCTGGCGCCTTCGGCAGGGGAGCAATCAGGCGTATGGCTGCTACAGGCCGATGGACCGGAGCAAAGGGCTCTGGTGGGGCGACAGGCCGGAGAACAACCTCTGCTGGTGTTATATACAGACGACTTTAATGCCTATCACCGGCAACTGCTGGACAACGATGTAATCATTCGCCGGGAACCGGTAATTACACCCGAAGCTACCTTTCTGCATTTCCTGGATCTGTATGGTAATGAGATCATCCTGGTACAACTTGCCGGCGGAGAAAACAATTAATTAACGCGCTATCTATATATAAATTATTTAATTAGTAAATATTAATATATATTGCAGCCTTATTATCCCTATGCCAACAGAACCTAACCAGTATCCTATGTCTAATTAACTAATTGCCGGCTGCACAAAAAGTGGCCGGCACTGGTTTTCTCCTGGTAAACCGGCATACCTGAAAAACTATAATGTTATGAGAATGAAACTCTTAATGGTAGCCTTCATCGCTGCTTTAGGAACGATGCTTTGTTCCTGCGATAAAAAGAATGACACCAAACCTACCAGCAGCTTCTCCTTTAAACTGGATGGCGTGCAATACCAGTCAAACTCTACGGAGGCTTATGTAACAGACACGGTATATGCCCACAAGAAAACACTGGTTATAGATGGTGTGACCAACAATTTCGGTCATCATATGGAAATGATGATCACCTTTCCTGATTCCATCAAGGCAGGCACCTACCAGGAAGACGTAGAGATGTCGCTGATGGACATTCAGCAGAAAGAACCTGGGTACCTGAATAAAACAGTCAAAGTGACGATAACGAGCATTAATAGTAAACACGCGGAGGGTACATTCTCCGGTGTATTAATAAGTGGTGAAACCGAAAAACCTTTAACGGACGGGACTTTCAAAGTCGAAATTTATTAAACACATTTGATGAACTTTCTCACCTGCCCTGCCTCTAAAGGCGGGGCTTTTTAATTCGTATATACGTTAAGGTTATATTATATTGTTTATTGTTTACCCTCAGTTAACAAATAAAACATACCCCCTTTTAACAACACTGTTAACATTAAGGTTAAATTGAACCTTCATTTCTGATAGTATTTTAACGCAAAAAGGCAAGCAAAGGCATTTTTAATGGTGGCTTTATGTACTCCTTAACAATTCCGTAATAATCTGTTAACATTCTGGTTGCATCAGACTGTTTCCTTTGCACCTGTAAATACTTACAAAACAGTTTATGAAATCATTCTTTACGCTATTAGCTAGCTTCCTTGTAATTCTTTTTTACAACAATGCGCAGGCACAGGTGACCACTTCCGTGATTTCGGGTAAAGTATCCGATCCGGGAGGTCAGGCTATTCCTGGCGTTACAGTAGTAATAGTTAACAACAGCACCGGCGCCAAATCCGGTGTACAGACCAACACAGACGGCCGTTATAATCTGCCAAACCTCAATCCCGGTGGTCCTTATACTATCACCGTTTCATTCATTGGATATAAGAAAGAAGTAAAATCAGATGTTAACCTCGGACTGGGAACTACCAGTTTCAACTTTAAACTCCAGGAAGAATCTACCGCTTTAAGTGAAGTAGTAGTAACTGGTACTGCCGGCGCCGGCAAATCCGGTGGCACCAAAATAGGACAGGAGCAGATCAAACAGCTGCCATCCCTGAGCCGCAGCCTGCAGGACCTGACGAAAGTTACGCCACAGAGTAACAATAACTCATTCCTGGGTACCAACTACCGTTACAATAACGTAACGCTGGATGGCGCCATCAACAATGATGCGATTGGTTTCAGCCCTTCCTTAGGTGGACAGAGCAGCACCAGCGGTCAGCCAGGAAGCAGCACCCGTACCAACCCGGTATCCCTCGATGCGATCCAGGATGTACAGGTATTACTGGCTCCATTTGATGTGAAAGTCGGTAACTTCCTCGGTGGTAGCGTAAACGCAGTAACCCGCAGCGGTACCAACGAAGTACACGGTTCCGTTTATGGCTATGGCCGTAACGCTTCTATGATCGGTAAAAACAACGCCGGTGACGGTTCCAAATTACCGAGCGACTTCCACGAATACCAGACTGGTGTTCGCGTTGGTTTCCCTATCATCAAGAATAAATTGTTCTTCTTCACCAACGAAGAAATTACCCGTCGCGTTGATCCGGTGATCCTCGCTGCCGGTTCTAAAGACAACGGCGGTATCTTAACAGAAAAAGATGCAGCTGATATCACTGCTTTAATGAAAAGCTATGGCGTAGACGCGGGTACTGCAGGTAATACCAGCATCTATTCCAACTCCAACAAATTCTTCAACAGGTTAGACTGGCATATCAACGAGAAACACCAGTTGTCTATCCGCAACAATACCATCACGTCTGAAGCCACCAACCTGGAACGTGACCAACAGAACTTCCGTTTTAAAGGCATCGACTTCAAACAAACCAATAACCAGACATCTACTGTTGCTGAACTGAAAAGTAACTTCAACAGCTTCCTGTCCAACAGCCTGATCCTGGGTTATTCTTCCGTTCACGATTTCAGAGACCCATTGTCTGATCCTGCTACACCGCAGATCCAGATCAAAGGAAGAACACCAGGTTCTACTATCTTCCTGGGTACTGACCGTGAAGCAAGTATCTTTAACATGAAACAAAAAACGTTTGAAATAACGGATAACGTAACCATGTTTAAAGGTAACCACACCATTACAGTAGGTACACACAATGAGTTCTACAATATCACTTACGGTTTCGTAAACTCCTGGAACGGTCGTCTGGATTATGACAGCATCGCCGATTTCCTGGCTAATAAACCAGCACGTGTTCGTGGTAACTTCAACTATACCGATAACTCCCGCGATTACATCATGAACAATCCGCCGGCACAGTTCAAGGTAAACCTGCTGAGCTTATACGGACAGGATGAAATTCAGCTGACCGATCGTTTCAAAATCACTCCAGGTATCCGTTTAGACTATACCGGTATTCCTAACAAACAACCACTGAGCGACAAAACGATCAAATCTCCGGAAGATCCTAACTACGGTAATACCTATACTTACACTAAGCCAAAGGATATCAAAAATGACTTCCTGAATAACGTACAGTTCTCTCCACGCTTAGGTTTCAACTACGATATCAAAGGTGACAACAGCCTGGTATTACGTGGTGGTAGCGGTTTATTCACCGGTCGTATTCCTTTTGCATGGATTGGTTACGCTTATTATAATAATGGTGTTACTTATGGTGCATACGATAATAAAGCTTCCAGCAAACCATTCGTAAACGGTCCGCTGCCTGCAGCAAAACCTTCTCCTAATGGTATCGCTGATTTCGCTTCCCAGAATGGTGTAAACGTAAAAGATGCATCAGGTGCTACCCAGGTAGATATGATCGACAACAACTTCAAAATGCCACAGGTATGGAGAAGCAGCCTGGCCCTGGATTACACTACCCATGACCAGTGGAAATTCACCATCGAAGGTATCTATACCAAAGTAATCAAGGATCTGCAATTCCAACAGGTAAACCTGGCAGATAACCCTACTTACTATGCGTACGATGTAAACAAACAACAGCCGATTTTCTCCGGTAAAAAAATCAACTCCCTGTATACAAACGCATACCTGCTGTCTAACACCGACAAAGGTTACCGTTACAGCATCACCGGTCAGATCTCCAAAGTGTTTCCGTTTGGTCTGAGCTTCATGACTGCCTACACTTACGGACAAGCGAAAGATATCACCAACGGTATCCGTAACTCCATGGAGTCTAACTGGCAGCTGAACCAGGCACTGAACCCGAACAATCCGGGTCTGGCTTATTCCAACTTCGATGTTCGTCACCGTATCGTAGCTACAGTTAGCTACAAACAGGACTGGGGTACTAAAGGTAAATGGGTATCTAACTTCTCTGCCTTCTTCAATACTTCTTCCGGTCTGCCATTCAGCTACGGTTTCGTAAACGCTACTGTACAGAACACACCACAGCAGGTGAGCCTGGCTTACATTCCAAAAGATGTAACCGAAGCTACCAACTTCTTTACTGATAAAGTGGGTGGAGCAACTGCCGCTCAACAGGCTGCTGCTTTCATGGATCACGTAAACAGCGACAAATACCTGAGCAGCCGCAAAGGTGATTTCACAGAACGTAACGGTGGACGTACACCATGGAATACACAAGCTGATTTCCGTTTCAGCCAGGACTTTAACTTCAACGCCGGTAAAAAAGTACACACCCTCACGCTTACTTACGATATCGTGAATGTTACTAACCTGCTGAACAAGAACTGGGGTATTTCCTACTTCTCACCAAACACCTTCAACTCCTCTGCGAGTGTGGGTCTGACGCCTACCGGTAAAGTGGTTAACAACTATCCTACTTATACCTACAGCGATCCGGGTACGCCTTACTCCAAAGACTTCTTTGCATCCCGTCATCAGATGCAGCTGGGTCTGAGATACAGCTTCTAATTTAACTGGTCTTTATAAAACACAAAAGAGGAGGTTCCAAATGGAACCTCCTCTTTTTTTGTACTACTATTCCCACTGTAATTATTTGATCGCAAATACCGCTCTTACTTCAGCACGAACTTTAATAGTTTTGAATTCAATATCTGATTCGTTACCAGCGCTGTCTCCGGCTTTTGCCAGGTAGTTAGACATCATAGGGCGTGCATCAAAATAATTGTCGGTGTTCATTTCCTGGATTTCAATAATACCATCTATTTTATTTCCAATACCAGCCAGCATATATTCTGCCTTGTCTTTCGCAGCCTGTAAAGCTTTAATTTTTACTTCTTTACGGTACTCTTCCATTTTGCAGGAAGTATAGGAAGCAATTCTTGCACTTTCAATACCTTCGGCATCTACCGCACCCAGGATTACATTCAGTTTATCCAGCTTACTTAATTTAAGACGGTATTGTTTACGCGCCATGAATTCGGTTGGATCTTTCTTTTTCTTTAAGATCTCGAAGTTATTACCGTATACATTTTCGATGGTGAAGTCGGACTTTGGAATACCTGCATCCGCAACCGCTTTCTGCAGTTGTTTTTCCAGGGTGCTGATCTCTACTTTCGTTTTTCCTTTCATGTATTCCCTTAAAGAGATGCTGAAATAAATCTCATCCGGTGTCACTTCCATTTCCGCAGATCCGTTTACTTCAATCTTTTTTACCGGTTGTTTATCTGCCTGTTGTGCAAAAGTGCTCATAGCTAAAAATAATCCTGCGGCTAATAACATTACCTTTTTCATGTGTCGGTGTTTTTCTATTGTTAGATAATTAGTGTTTGTTGTTACTTACGCCCTCATGATGCGGTGGATAAAAGTATTTCCACAAAAGGGGATTTATAAAATTTTGTTAATGCCATACGTACAGAAATAGAACTATACATTTCATATTAATTATGAAACGGTTATAAGGGAATTATGTTACAGGGAAGATTTTATTTACGGCTATCCGTCATGGCTTTGAGGAAGTCGTACAGGTCGTTCATATGGCGGATACGGGAAGCCACCAGCATAAAGTTTTTGCCTACCTGTTTCAGTTTGGCATTGTTGGTACGGGTTTGTATATACGTTAATATATGATTGAACGTAGGGGATTCGAAATAAGGTGAATCCGGGTTATTGATAAAGTAGCAACGCAGGTTTTCTTCTTTCAGCATCATTTTTTCGAAGCCGAGTTGAATAGCCATCCAGCGGCAGCGGATAGCTGTAAGAAGGTCTTTTACCGGCTCCGGCATGGGGCCGAAGCGATCTATCATATCGTTGGCAAAAGCCTGTAATTTGCCTTCTTCTGTGATATTATCGAGCTCCTGGTAAAGGTTCAGTCTTTCCTGGATGCTTTCAATATAAGTATCGGGGATGAGTATTTCGAGATCTGTATCGATGGTACAGTCGCTCACGAAGTCTTTCTTTTCTTCCAGTTGATCCTTGAAGAGATCGCGGAATTCATTTTGTTTCAATTCGCGGATCGCTTCGTCCAGGATTTTCTGGTACATATCGAAGCCAATTTCCGCCATGAAGCCACTCTGTTCACCACCCAGCAGGTTACCGGCGCCACGGATATCGAGATCACGCATGGCAATCTGGAAACCGCTACCCAGTTCGCTGTGTTGTTCGAGTGTTTGCAAACGCTTACGGCTATCTGAAGGCAGTGTGCTCATTGGGGGCGCCAGCAGGTAACAGAAAGCTTTTTTATTACTGCGTCCTACGCGGCCACGCAGCTGATGCAGGTCGCTCAGTCCGAAGTGGTGGGCGTTATTGATGATAATGGTATTGGCATTCGGAATGTCTACACCACTCTCCACGATATTGGTACACACGAGTACATCATACTTGCGGTCAATGAAATCGAGAATCACTTCTTCCAGCTGATGTCCTTCGAGTTGTCCGTGTGCGGTGGCAATAGACAGATCGGGGCAGAGGCCCTGGATGAGGCCTGCCATTTCTTTGAGTCCTTTTACCCGGTTGTGGATAAAGTATACCTGTCCGCCTCTTTCGGCTTCAAAGTAGATGGCTTCGCGGATGAGGTCCTGGTTAAATACCTGCACTTCTGTTTCAATGGCCTGCCGGTTAGGCGGCGGTGTATTGATGACAGAGAGATCGCGGGCGCCCATCAGCGAAAACTGCAGTGTACGCGGTATAGGCGTTGCCGTTAGTGTGAGGGTATCTACGTTGTGTTTGATCTGCTTCAGTTTTTCTTTGGCAGATACACCAAATTTCTGTTCTTCGTCGACTACCAGCACACCGAGGTCCTTGAACTTCACTTCCTTACCGAGCAAGGCATGTGTACCGATGATGATATCGATTTTGCCTTCTTCCAGGCGTTTGAGTGTTTCCTTTTTTTCTTTGGAAGATTTGAACCTGTTCAGGTAGTCTACTGTGCAGGGGAAATCTTTCAGGCGATCTGCAAATGTTTTATAGTGCTGAAATGCCAGGATAGTGGTAGGCACCAGCACGGCGGCCTGTTTACCATCCACAATGGATTTAAAGGCTGCGCGGATGGCCACTTCGGTTTTACCGAAGCCTACATCGCCACATACCAGCCTGTCCATTGGTGCCGGTGATTCCATATCACGTTTTACATCGGCAGTAGCCTTGCTCTGATCCGGGGTGTCTTCATAGATGAAGGACGCCTCCAGTTCTGTTTGCAGATAGGTGTCCGGCGTATGTGCAAAGCCTTGCTGGGCTTTACGTACAGCGTACAACTGGATCAGGTCTTTTGCAATATCTTTTACCTGCGTTTTGGCTTTCTCCTTCAGTTTATCCCAGGCATCGCTACCCAGTTTATTTACTCTTGGTTCTACGCCTTCTTTGCCGGTGTATTTACTGATTTTGTGCAGGGAGTTGATATTTACATACAACAGGTCGTTGTTTTTGTAAATAATACGGATGGCTTCCTGCATTTTGCCGCCTACCTCAATTTTCTGTAATCCGCTGTACATGCCCACGCCATGATCGATATGCGTTACAAAATCTCCTGATTGCAGCTCCCGCAAGGTTTTCATGGTAATCGCCTTATTCTTGTTGTAGGCTTGTTTTACCTTGTATTTGTGGAAGCGCTGGAAGATCTGGTGATCGGTATAGCAGGCGAGTTTCAGTGAATGATCAATGAAGCCGCTGCTGATGGCTACCGGGATGGGGAAGAATACAAAATCGGCTTTGAGGTCCTCGAATATACTTCTCAGACGTTCCAGCTGACGCGGGTTATCGGAGAAGATAAACAGGGCGTATTTATTGGCGTTGTGTTTGCCGAGGTCTTTGATCAGCAGATCAAACTGGCGGTTAAACACGGGTTGTTCCTGTGTATCGAAGGCAATGGCTTCCGGATGATAACCATTATCGGCTAACCAGTCTTTGTTACCAAAAACAATGGTCGACTTCTTCAGCAGTTCATCCAGTAATGGTGCGGCTTTGACAAAGTCTGATTCCGTGATCATCATTTCTTCATCCTCATCTACCTTCACTTTCTGGCCACTCAGCAGGAAGTCGTCCAGCCGCTGTTCCATCTGTTCTATCACGCCTTTTACATAGGATGGATCTTTCATCCATACCACGGTGTTGGCGGGCAGAAATTCGGTGAGTGCTGTTTTACTATGATCTGCCGCATGGGTGTCCATGTTGGCGATCAGGGTTACCTGTGTGAGTTTGCGTTCACTGAGTTGGGACTCAGGATCAAACAGGCGTATGGAATCTATATCTTCCCCAAACAATTCAATACGGTAAGGCTTTTCGTTACCAAAGGAGTAGATATCCAGGATACCGCCTCTTACAGCGTACTGACCGGGTTCGTATACGAAGTCGGTAGCATGAAAGCCCCAGCCTACCAGTTGTTCCAGCAGCGGATCTACTTTCAGCACGTCGCCCACTTTCAGCTGCACCATATTGGCGCTGAAAGCCTGGTTACCGGCCACTTTTTCCCAGAGAGCTTCGGGGTAGGTGACCAATATCTTTTTACGAACGTTATCGCCGGAAAATTTCATGAGTGCTTCTGTCCGCAGCATGCTGTGGCTGCTGTTGATTTCATGAAACTGACCTGCTTTTTTGAAAGAGTCGGGGAAATAGAAAATATCCAGTGCCTGGCTGAGTTGTTCCAGATCGTTGTGGAAATAGGCTGCCTCCTCTCTATCATTTAAGATAAAGAGATGGTTCGCATCTGCATGCGCCCAGGTGCTAACTGCCACAAAGTTTATTGCACTCCCACTAATGGAGGAAAGCTGAAAGTATTGTGGGGTGGGTGATTGAATCCCCTTCACCAGCGACTGCAGGCGAGCATCACGTTGAAATAATTGTAATACAGCCTGTAAATTCATGAAGAATGCAAAGGTACGAAGATTTAGCGATTCTGAAATTTGATTACAGAAGATATTTAAAGACAGGCAGCCCTTTTTCTCATAAGAAAAAATATAAATAAGAAAATATCCCAATAGCAGAATGGTAAATTTTCAGTATATTCAATAAGACCAAACTCAACTTCCATGCTGGACCAATGGCATACTGGCATCGTCACCAAACTGGTGGATGAAACCCACAATACGCGCCGTTTTTGGATACAGGTACCGGACATGGAGCGGTTCGATTTCAAGCCGGGACAATTCGTAACCCTGGATCTTCCCATTCACGAGAAAAAAAACAAACGCTGGCGTAGTTATTCCATTGCTTCCCATCCGGATGGCAGCAATATCATTGAGTTGGTGATTGTTTTATTGGAAGGCGGCCTGGGCAGCACTTACCTGTTTAACGAAATAAAGGAGGGGAGTGAATTGCTGCTGCGGGGACCGCAGGGTATTTTCGTATTACCTGAACCGTTAGATAAGGAATTGTTCCTGATCTGCACTGGTACCGGCATTGCGCCTTTCCGGTCTATGGCAAACTATATTCATCTGCATGGGGTACCGCATGCGCCGATCCATCTTATTTTCGGTGTCCGCTACCAGCACGATCTGCTGTATGCGGCCGAACTGGAACAATTGGCAGGCAGGCTACCCAATTTTAATTATATCCCTACTTTGTCGCGCGAAGAAAACTGGAGCGGTAAAAAAGGGTATGTACACAGTGTGTACGAAGATATTCTGCAACACGAAAAGCGGCCGGCAAACTTCTTTCTTTGTGGCTGGAAAGCCATGATCGATGAAGCGAAGCATCGTATACAGGCCATGGGATACGACCGCCATGATATTCACCAGGAATTGTATGGGTAATAAAAAAGCTACGACCGTTATCATTTCGTATAAACATAACAGGTAGTATGCCTATATAAAATAACAACGGTCGTAGCCTTTGCTAATTATTAGCTAATCTTATTCAAAACCAAAGCCTTCACTTCAGACAGCGGGATACGTTCCTGTTCCATGCTATCGCGGTGACGGATGGTTACGGTGCCGTCTTCTTTGGTCTGATGATCGATGGTTACGCAGAAAGGAGTACCAATGGCATCCTGGCGGCGGTAACGTCTGCCAATAGCATCCTTCTCTTCATAGAAGCAATAGAATGCAGATTTGCAATCATTCATCAGTTCTCTCGCCAGTTCCGGTAAACCCTCTTTTTTGGTGAGCGGGAAAATAGCCAGTTTCACCGGCGCCAGTTTCGCAGGCAGGCGTAATACCACGCGGCTATCTGCTTTTTCCGGTGTGCTCAGGTCTTCTTCCGCATAGGCGTTACAGATAGTGAGCAGGAACATACGATCCAGGCCGATAGAGGTTTCTATCACGTAAGGAACATAGTTCTGATTGATTTCTGTATCGAAGTACTGAATTTTTTTCTTGCTGTATTCCTGGTGTTGTTTCAGATCAAAATCAGTACGGGAGTGAATACCTTCCACTTCTTTGAAACCAAATGGGAATTCGTACTCAATATCTACCGCTGCATCAGCGTAGTGTGCTAATTTGATGTGGTCTTTGAAATGGTATTTTGCCGGATCGATACCGAGGCTGAGATGCCACTGCATACGTTCTTCCTTCCATTTCTCATACCATTCCTGCTGGGTGCCGGGACGTACAAAGAACTGCATTTCCATCTGCTCAAATTCGCGCATACGGAAAATAAACTGGCGGGCTACGATTTCATTTCTGAAAGCCTTACCAATCTGGGCAATACCGAAAGGTACTTTCATCCTGCCGGTTTTCTGTACGTTCAGGAAGTTAACGAAAATACCCTGAGCTGTTTCCGGACGCAGGTATATTTCGCTGGCTTCGTCTGTTACGCTACCCAACTGTGTAGAGAACATCAGGTTAAACTGACGTACTTCTGTCCAGTTAACGGTGCCGCTTACAGTACATTTTATTTTGTTGCTTTCTATTAATGTTTTGAGTCCTGCGAAGTCGTTTTCCTTCAGCAGTTCATCCATTTGTGCCAGGAGTGCTTCGCCCGCTTCGGTAGGTAAGGTTTCAGCATAACCTTCTATCAGGTGATCTACACGGTAGCGTTTATTGCTATCCTTGTTGTCGATCATCGGGTCGCTGAAATTATCTACGTGTCCGGATGCCTTCCAGGTAGTGGGATGCATGAAGATAGCTGCATCGATCCCCACGATATCTTCGTGCAACTGGGTCATGCTTTTCCACCAATAATCCTTGATGTTTTTCTTCAGTTCTGAACCGTACTGACCATAGTCGTATACGGCGCTGAGTCCATCGTAAATTTCGCTGGACTGAAACACAAAACCATATTCTTTACAATGCGATATGATCGCCTGGAATTTATTCTGATCTGTAGACATAGTGGCGCAAAGATAAAGGCCTAATTTGAAAATACGTATGCGATTATTAAATAATTTATAAGCTTTTGATTACCCTTCCTGCACTACCTCTTCTTCATGAGGAATTTCGATTTGTTTGATCCAGACAGCGTAATCATTGGGGTAAATCTTTGCTCCGAAATACTGGACGTAATTGCGGGTAAATACGGCCCCAAAATACAGGATGGCTGCGGAATAGTATACCCAAAGCAGTATAATCACGATAGATCCGGCAGCACCATAGGTAGAGCTTACCTTGCTGGCGCCGAGGTAGTAGCCGATGGCAAACTTCCCGATCATAAACAGAATAGCGGTGGCAATAGCGCCTACCCGTACATCTTTCCACTTAATCCGTGCATCCGGCAATACTTTGAAGATAATAGCGAAAAGGGTGGCAATAACGACAAAGGGTACCACGAAATCGGCCAGGGAAAAGAGGATACCGGAAGTTACCTTACCCGGAAGCAGGCTCACTACCAGGGCGGAAAACAACTCTACCAACCCATTGATTGCCAGCGATACCAACAGGATAAATCCAAGGCTCACTACCAGTGAGAAGGATAATAACCGGTTCAGGATCATCCGCAGGAGGCCGTTTTTCTTGGGTTTGGATTTGAGACGCCAGATAAAGTTGATAGAGTCCTGGATTTCGGCAAATACCCCGGTGGCACCAATAATGAGGGTAATGAAACCTACCATGGTGGCCCAGCTCATATCACCGGAAAGGGAGGCATTCTTGATCATGGCCTGGATCTGCAGGGCAGCTTCACTACCCACCAGGCCCTGGATCTGTCCGTAGATATTTCCTTCTACGGCTTCCTTTCCGAGGAATAAATCACATAAAAAGATGATGATAATCAGCATCGGGGCCACGGAAAAAATCGTGTAATAGGCCAGTGCAGCGCTGAGTTTCATTACCTTATCGTCTATGAAATCACTGCCGGACTGTTTTAGTACCTGCCAGACGATCTTTAGCTTACTCGGATTTTTCATAGCAGTATTTTAGTAACAGCAAACAAAAAGTGTGCGTAGGGTGTCAGGGTTTTAATTTAGGGTTGTTATGATGCCGTTGTGCGTCACGGATATTCTTCTTTTCAAAGTTCTTTTCCAGGGCAACCGTCATGTCGATTCCCGTTTGATTGGCAATACAGAGGAGTACCCACATAACGTCCGCCAATTCATCTGCCAGCAGTTTCTTTGTATCGCTTTCCTTCGATGACTGATCCCCGTATTTACGTGCCATTACACGGGCCACTTCTCCCACTTCTTCGGTGAGTATAGCCATATTAGTGAGTTCACTGAAATAGCGCACACCGGTAGTATTGATCCAGCTGTCTATTTTTTCCTGGGCTTCCTGAATGGTCATGGATTCGTTTTTATTTTATTAAAGATAATGGATTGGCCTTATTCCCGGTGGTGCGAGTCGATGATAATGGTAACGGGGCCATCATTCAACAGGGCTACTTTCATATCTGCGCCGAAAATACCCCGCTGGATGATAGTTCCCATATCCTGCTCCAACTGAACGATCATTTTCTCATACAGCGGAATGGCCGTATCCGGCTTACTGGCACGGATATACGAAGGCCGGTTGCCTTTCTTCGTGGAAGCATGCAGGGTGAACTGGCTGACGAGCAAAATATCGCCATGCACGTCTTTGACCGACAGGTTCATCACGCCGGCATCATCACCAAAGATCCTGAGGTTCACTATTTTAGCGCTTAACCACTGTATGTCTTCTGTGGTATCGGCATCTTCAATACCCAGCAGAACCAGCAGTCCCTGTTGAATTTCGCCGGTAACGGCGCCGTCTACGGTGACGGAGGCGGAACTTACACGTTGTATAACTACTCTCATGGATCCTTTTTTAACGCCGGAAAATTAAGGGAAATCGTTTGTATCTGTAACATTCTGCCTTTCTCTTCGTTTAACGCACACCAAAATTATTGTGTTATGACCCGATCCCTCTATTTCACGTTTATCCTGTTTATCTTGTTTGCCGCCTGCAGGAATTCCTCAGAGATAAAACCGTGTGAAGGCATTATGTGTGATTATGTGCCACCGGTGTGCAAATTCAGACTGATAGAACGTGGCACTGGTCATGATCTTGTTTACGGATCTTACGCCAAAATTCCATTGGACAGTATCAGAATCGGGATGAAGGATACCAGTTTCCAGGTAAAACAGTCCGTAGATACCGCTCACCAAACAGCCTTTTTATACTTTACTGCGCTGGCTAACCAGACTTTACGCGTTGGCCTCCCTGGTAAAAAAACATCGGCTGAAATGATTTTCCTGTTAAAAACAGTAGGCTGTTGCGGTGTTGAAATCCACGGTATGCTGATGAACGATAATCCCGATCCCTTGCCCAAAGATTCTGCCGGTGTTTTCCTCGTTTATTTCCGTTTATAACATCGGTTATCTCCATTCGTGCTATTATCTTCCGTACGCCATCTAAAAAACCGCTACAGTCAATGATTTGCCGGTAAAAACAATATTCTTTACCGGCAAATTTCGATACCTTGCCCTTCCTTAGTTATTTTTTATATTATAAATTCAATTCAAATGAACATCAATGTAACCCCTGAAATCACGTTCCGTACGGCCCGTAGCGGTGGCAGCGGCGGACAAAACGTGAATAAGGTGGAAACGATGGTGGAAGGCTACTTCGACGTAATGGCCTCCGCCCGGTTAACCCAGGAACAGAAAACAACCCTGATGGAGAAGCTGACAAACCGCATCAATGCGGAAGGTCTGCTCCAGGTGAAGTCCCAGACGGAACGCACACAATTGGGCAACAAACAGGAAGTCATCTCCAAAATGAATGACATGATTAACAAGGCCCTTGTTCCGCGAAAGAAAAGAGTGCCTACCCGGCCATCAAAGGCAGCGAAGGAAAGAAGGATCGAATCTAAAAAGCGCCATTCTGATAAGAAGCAGCAGCGCAGGGGAGGGTTTGAATGATGCCAGTTCTCCTCTTCCTTTTCCCGGACAATACAGTAAAGCCACTGAAAGGCTCCCCCAAAGATTTTGGCGTGGAGCCTTTCTTTTAACATCTACTTTTTCCCCAAAGCACCGCCTTCGCCTAAAGCCTGCTGGCAGTAAGGTTCTATATAACTGCCCCTCCGCATCTTCCCACAAATCCGTGATTCGTAAGACGTAATTCGTAATTTGCG
This sequence comes from Chitinophaga arvensicola, assembly GCF_900110835.1. GTDB lineage: Bacteria > Bacteroidota > Bacteroidia > Chitinophagales > Chitinophagaceae > Chitinophaga > Chitinophaga arvensicola. The sequence continues at coordinate 1,296,347 of NZ_FOJG01000001.1, read as the reverse complement.
TCAAAATATTTGGGAATTGAGTATTAAGAACCTGGCAGGACAAACAGTATTTTACGGATTGAGCAATATTGTGAGCAAACTGCTCAATTATTTCCTTACTCCTTTTTATCTGACCATCTTAACCCATGCTTCATTTGGGGAGATGTCCAACGTATACGCCTATATCCCGTTTGCCAATATTGTGCTGACATACGGTATGGAAACGGCCTTTTTCCGTTTTGCGAAAAAGGAGAATAAGGCACATGTGCTGGGGACTTCTGTTATTTCGCTGCTGTGTTCCACCTTTGTGATCACCATCCTGCTGCTGCTGTTGCGGTCGCCGATCATTAACTCCTACACCGGGCAGCTGGCCGGGCTCAATGGTCATCCTAACTACTACACCTATGTGGTAATGATTATGGCCATCGATGCGCTCACAGCCATACCATACGCCCAGCTGCGCCTGGAAGGAAGGCCGGTAAGGTATGCTGCCATTCGTATAGCCGGAATAGTTACTACCATCTTTTTCAATATTTTCTTCCTGGTCATCTGTCCAAAGTTGTATGCCGCCGGCCACCACTGGCTGCCGGATGTGCAGAGCGGCAGCGATCAGACAGGGTATATTTACCTCAGTGCCATGCTGGGCAGCGCCATCACCCTGGTACTGTTCCTGCCTCAGCTACGCAAAATAGAGTGGAAGTTTGATGCCTCCTTATGGAAACAAATGATGCATTATGCCCTCCCCCTGATTATTGTGGGAATGGCGGGAATGGTCAATGAAACCTTCGACAGGGCCTGGTTTTTACCCCAATTCCTGCCAGGCAATGACATGGAGGCCAAAAAAGAGATCATTGCCCTTTACAGTGCCAATTATAAACTGGCGATCCTGATCACGATGTTCATACAGGCATTCCGGTTAGGAGCGGAGCCTTTTTTCTTTAAGCAGGCCGAAAGCGGCGATCCGAGAAAAATGTATGCCCGCATCATGAAGCTGTTTGTGATCATGCTCTGCTTTATGTTCCTGTTTGTAAGTCTTTACCTGAGTATCTGGAAAGCTTTCCTGCGGGTACCTTTCTATTACCAGGGTATGCGTATTGTGCCGGTGCTGTTATTGGCCAATATGTTCCTGGGGATCTATTACAATCTTACTATCTGGTTCAAACTGACCGACCGTACCAAAACCGGTGCGGTGATTACCATTATCACCGCCCTGCTGGCCTTCCTGCTCAATTACTGGTGGATACCGGTAATGGGCTACTATGGCGCCGCACTGGCCACCATGGTCTGCTATTTTGTACAAATGGTCGTTTGCTACGTCTGGGGCCAGAAGTATTACCCTATTCCTTACCATCTCCCTAAACTTATTACCTACATAGGGCTGGCAGTGGGAATTTACTATGTGTTCAACTGGTTGAACGTGCTGGTACTGTCTCCCAAAGATATCTACGCGCTCAAACCCCTTCCCCTCGCAGTGGCTACGGCTTTCTTTGCCGCATATGCCTGGTTCATTTTCCGTATGGAGAAGAAGGAGTTTGCCCGTTTCCCGGTAATCGGGAAGTATATCAAGGTCTGATTAATCCACTAAGAAAGGATTGTGCTTTTTTTCAAAGCCAATTGTGGTGGCAGGTCCGTGGCCCGGAAATACCTTCACGTCGTCCGGTAGTACGAAAAGTTGTTCCCGGATACTTTTCAGCAGGGTAGCGTGATCTCCGCCCGGCAGATCGGTACGGCCAATGCTCTGATAAAACAGTACATCCCCGCCTATCAGGAAATGCTGGCTGGCACAATAGAAGCCAACACTACCCGGAGAATGGCCAGGAGTAAGCAATACGGTTATTTCATGCTCACCGAAGAGGATCTTTTCTCCAGCTTCCAGGTAACGTCCGGCGCCGGGAGAGGGCTCAAACGGAATATTATACATGGCCCCGGCACGCTGGGAATTGTCCAGTATAGGTTGTTCCAGTTCGTGAAACTCCGGACGCACTTTATACGTATCTGATACCAGCTTATTACCGAATATATGATCAAAGTGGCAGTGAGTATTCAATAATCTTATAACATTTAACCCGTGCGTTTGTATATATTGTAATAATTCTTTTCTTTCGTCCTGAAAATAACACCCTGGGTCTATAATTATACATTCATTTTTTCCGTTAATAAGCAGGAAAGTGTTTTCTTGTAGTGGACCAAAAGTGAATTGTTGTATTTCAATCATTGTAACCCGATTTTTTTAGGCTAATTTTAAAACAGATCACAATATTATCAATACTTTCTGTATGAACAGATTTATTACCAGGTTATTATTCCACGGTACCCTATTACTTGGAACGATAGTATCGCAGGCCCAGACCAATACAGTAGAATTCGGACAAAATCGTGTTCAGTTCAAGAACTTTAAGTGGAGATACTATCAGAGCCGGCATTTCAATACCTATTTCGCCCAGAACGGGCTGGAACTTGGTAAGTATGCCGCCCAGGTAGCCGAGAAGGAATTACCCCAGCTGGAACAGTTCATGGAATCCAACCCCAGACAACGTATTAATATTGTGGTTTACAACTCGTTCGGCGAAATGAAGCAGTCCAATATCGGTATTGGGCTGGAATGGCAGAATACCGGAGGGGTGACCAAACTGGTGGGTAACAAAATGATCGTCTATTTTGACGGTAACCATGAAAACCTCCGCCGCCAGATCCGGCAGGGGATCGCCCGCATTATGCTGGAAACCCTGCTGTTTGGGGAAGATATCGGCGAATTTGCCGGTAATGCTGCCCTCATCGACTTCCCGAAATGGTTCACCGACGGATTTATTGGTTATGCAGCTGAAAACTGGACCGCCAAACAGGATGAAGAGTTGAAACAAATCATCATGTCCGGCAAATACAGCAACTTCAACTCCCTGGCATATGACCATACCTTCCTCGCCGGCCAGGCTTTCTGGTACTACGTGGAAAGCAAATATGGCAAAGATGCGGTGCCTTACCTGATGTACATTACCCGTATCAACCGTGGTTTGAAAAAGGGTTTTGAACAGGTATTGAACCAGACACCGAAGAAAGCCACCAAAGACTTCTTCGTATTTTATCAGAAGAGATTCCAGGAAGATAACCGCCGGAGAAAGACTTCCGCCAAAGGCCGCACCATTGTAGCCCAGGAACTTTCCTCGAAAACAGACTACTACCGCTTTAACCCGAATCCTAAAAATAATTCCTACGCCGTTGTTGAATTCAAAAAGGGCGTATACCGCGTACAGATACAGCTTGGATGGAATAAACCAAAAGTACTGTTACGCAGCGGGGTAATGCAATTGGCCAACCAGGTGGATCCGAACTATCCGCAGATGGCCTGGAATACAAAAGGCAACCGCCTCGCGGTAGTATACGAGCACGAAGGCAAAACCAAACTGATGATCTACGACCTGGTAACCCGTACGACCCTACGCCAGGAACTCAACCAGTTTGACCGTGTCATAGATTTCAAATACATGCCGGTACAGGAAAATACCCTGTTACTGTCTGCCGTAAAGAACGGACATACCGACATTTTCACCTATAACATCAGCAATTCCAAAACAGACCAGATCACCAACGACGTGTATGATGACCTGGATCCGTCTTTCGCCGCCTTCCCCGGCAAAAGCGGGATCCTCTATTCATCCAACCGCCCTGGTCCTAAAGGAAGAGGTAGCGATACTTCCCTGATGAACAAACCGTTCAACATCTTTATGGTGGATAACTGGAACAAAAGCTCTGAGAAACAGATCACACAGCTCACCGACCTCCAGTATGGCAACGCCAAACTGCCAATGCAGTACAATACCACCCACTTTACCTTTGTTTCTGATGCCAACGGTATCCGTAACCGTTATGCCGGGTTCTTCAAATCCCAGGCTGCAGGCATTGACTCCCTGTTCTATGTAGGTTCTGAAATTCTTCATAACCCTGATCAGGAAGAACTGGATTCAACGCTGGCTGCCTACGGTACCAGTGCTCCTGATTCAGTAGAGGCAGTAATGATTACCAAAGATTCGACCTATAACTTCCCTATTTCCAACTATCCTTATGGCATCCTGGAATCAAGGATTACCGGTGAAAAAGGAGAGGTATCCGAAGTAGTGCAGTATGCCGATATCAAACGCCTGATGAAGTTGAAGGTAGACACCGTAGCGTTGAAGAAAAGAAATATCACTGCGCGGAATACCAATTTCAGGAGAGCACAGATGCACGCCGACAGCCTGCGTCAGGGCCTCCCGACTTACCTGGCGCCTACAAAAGATACCACTACCCATCCGAACTTCTTCCAGAATGAATTTGGTAATGAGCCGGCAGATACTTCTACCAGCGCACCTATTCTGAGTAAAGAACCGTCGCTGTTTGAAAAACGGAAAGAAGAGGAGTCTATTCTTAAAAAGTCAAAGCTGTTCCCGTATAAATTTAAGTTCGCTTCAGACTACCTGATCCTGCAACTCGATAACTCGGTACTGGTTAATAAATATCAGCCGTTTACCGGCCCGCCACAAGGTCCTATCCGTCTCACCGATCCGGTGAATGGTTTGATCAAGATTGGTGTGAGTGATCTGTTTGAAGACCTGAAATTCAACGGGGGCTTCCGTATTCCGTCATCCCTGCAGGGTTCTGAATATTTCTTCAATGCCAGCTACCTGAAAAAACGGTTCGATTATAAATTCACTTACTACCGTAAGGTGGATAAGAGCAGTGGCTTCTCGCTGAGAGACCAGGATGGCAATGATTCTATTTTCATACCAGCCAAGCTGATTACGAATATCTACCAGGGAGAAATCAGGTATCCATTTGACCAGGTTCGCAGTATCCGCTTATCAGCGGGTATCCGTACCGATAAACTGGTGAAACAGGCCGTAGAAAAGCAATCCCTGAAAGACCCGGATTACAAGGAAACCTACGCATTAATGCGCCTGGAATATGTGTACGACAATACGATTAACCCGGCCATTAATATCTGGAATGGTACCCGTTATAAAATTTATGGGGAAACCAATGCACAGATCACCAATGGCGGATTAAATGAATTGTTTAATCCAGGTCTGTCTGCTGCAGCACAGGGCAGGTTTACCTATAACATGGGCGTGGATATCCGTCACTATGAAAAGATTTACCGCAACTTCATCTGGGCTACGCGCTTCTCTATGGATATGTCGTGGGGCACGCGGAAACTGCTGTACTACCTGGGTGGTGTAGATAACTGGCTCAACCCGCAGATCAATACCAAGAACCCGGTAAACCTCAGTGAAAACTATGCGTTCCAGACCCTGGCGGAAAACCTCCGTGGTTACAAACAGAACGCCAGAAATGGTAACAACGTGATGGTATTGAATACAGAGCTTCGTTTGCCGGTATTTGCCACCTTCATCGACAAACCTATCAACTCTGCTTTCCTGCGTAACTTCCAGGTTACTTCCTTTGTGGACATAGGTACTGCATGGAACAAGAAGCTGAGCTTTAAAGATGCCAACTATACCAACTATCCTAATAATGACCGTGATCCTGACGTGATCACCCGTGTGAAAGAAGGTTTCCTCGGGCCATTTGTAGGTGGTTACGGATTTGGTGCACGTACTACCATTGCGGGTTACTTCCTGCGTGCAGATGCGGGATGGCCTGCAGTAGCGTTTTTCAGAGGCAGCCCGATCTGGTATTTCGCGATGGGGGTTGACTTCTAAGCGAATCTGATTTGATCCTGTTTTATTATTAATATTTCGGGGAGATAAAAGCGAATAAATCCGCTTCTATCTCCCCGAATCTTTTTACAAAAACACTGATACTAATATCAATTACGTTGGTAAGCGCCGAAGGCGCTCCTTATGCGTGTTGCTTTTTTACCAAAGGATACATCAGGCTAAGAAAAATACCCATACAAACCGTGAAAGCCCAGGCGTGGCGGTTTTCAACGGGATGCAGCACAATGTCCCGCATATCGCCGAGCAATGTGAACGGATCTTTCACAATATCCCAGCTGTTATATCGTAAGTATCTGCCGATGTATACGCCCATACCGCAGAGGAACATTACCGGGAAGGTAAACAACCAGGCAGGCCAGCGGCTATGACGGTTACTCCACATTTTCTCCATGCTGCGGATAGACATATAGCCCAGCATCATACCATTCCAGGCAAAGGAAAATATCACGAACAGGTCAAACCAGAGCGGCACGCCACCATCAAACAGGTGGAACAGATCTGTGAGGATATAGGGTGCATTGGGAATAAACAGCAGCCATACTACAAAGCAGGCGTACCAGTTATACCGGTTCTTTATTTTCTCCGGATGTTTTTCCATCCAGCCGGTGATCAGGAAGGGAATCCAGGCCAGGAAAAGGTTCCAGATAAGGGATACCCTCAGATAGCTGCCGGTATGTAATACACGAAACAGGAGCAACGCCATACTAAACAGCACAGAAGCATATAGTGTGTACTGATGCCGGGAGCGGCCAATACGATGTTGTAATAAACGGATGGTTCTCATCAATTGCATATGGTTACTTTTAGATGGATTAAAAGATATAAGGAATAAATATGACAGCCCCTATGATAATGGCGGCAATGGCGGCGATTAATACCGCACCGGCTGCTACGTCCTTGATGAATTTCACTTTCGGATGCAGCTGCGGCGACAGGTGATCCATTGTTTTTTCTATGACCGTATTGAGCATTTCCGTAATCCACACCAATGCCACAGCAAGGATGATCCAGAGCCATTCCGGCGTTGCGATCCTATACCAGCAACCGGCTGCGATGACCACTACCGTGGCAACGGCATGAATACGTGCATGTGGCTCACTGCGCAGGAAGGCGGCAATGCCGTTAAAGGCGTATCCGAAACTCGCTAACCGTTTGCTGATATAAGACTTCTCCATGTTTGTGTTTATTGCTGGATATGGGTGTTTTTTTGTCCGATCTTATCCCACTTGATAGTAGTACTGAAATACATGATCAGGGCGAGAATGATAAAGAGGCCTAAGCTTCCCATCAGTAATGCCTGATCTTCTGCTCTGATAATCACATAAATGAATCCGTACAGGATGCTGAGGGTAACCCCGATGCCTGCTGCGATACGGGCGCTTTTAAAGGCAGCTGCCGTATATGCAATTATCAGACCTATTGTGAGTACACTGGCGATAATATATGCTATCATAAAGTTAATTTGTTCTGAGATAGAGATGAGCAGGGTATAAAAAATACAAAGGGCTAACCCGATGAGGGCGTATTGCAATGGATGAAGGGCGCGGCGCTGTGATAATTCAATAAAATAGAAGATAATGAAGGTTAACCCGATGATAAGAATAGCATACTTGATGGCTCGCATCGACATCTGGTAGCTCTCCGCCGGCATGAATAATTTGATACCAAAATCGGCGGAATGGATATTAAACTTTTTGCCTTCCCAGCTCTGGGGATAGCTACGGTTCAGGTGTTGTACCTGCCAGGTGGCACCAAATCCTTTATCATCTACCCGTAATGTTTTCGGAGGAAAGGCCTCATCAAAGCTGGGATCCGTCCAGCTGGAATTAATCCCTACGGTGGTAGTTTTACCAATGGGGGAGAAGCTGATCCTGCCGGAGCCTTTGACGCCCAGTTCCAGGGTAAAATCGCCGTTAACGCCGCTGGTATCTCCGGGAGCAATAGCAATGGGCGTCTGGATACCAGCATTGAACAGGTCGCTGCTGACCACTCCTGGATTAAACAGGTAGTTTTTGCCGTTCCACATCATCTGCACCTGGTTGTCGATGCCGTGCAGATCGCTGATGCCAATCATTAAAAACGCATGTCCCCAATCTAAGGCGGAAGGAGGGATATTTAGCGACGCCAGGGCATCCGGCTTAAAAGTGCCGCTCAGCTGCAGTTTGGCATGATACACTGCCACATTAAAAATGCTGCGGTGCCGTTTCTCCGGTAACAGTTCCCCGTTAATCTTCAGGTTTTCCGGCAGGAGATAAACATAAGTGGGTTCATTCACGGCTCCCTTATACGGAATGGCCAGCACAGGACCTGTAATATTCTGTTCACCACCCCAGCGGCTACTGATTTCGTGGGTGGCTTCATTTTGGCGGTCGCGGCGTTCCAGGATCAGATCCTGCATCATATGTGCCGGGATGAGCAGTACCAGCATCAGTACTACAATGATAACCGCCTTGATGGCGTAGGCGTAACGATCAAAGAAAGATGGGGATTCATTTGTTGAAGGTTCCATGTTTTTTGTTTTTAGAAAGCACTTTGCAATTCAAAGTAAAAGGGCAAAAAAAATTTATTTAGTGAATTTTATCATGTGTTCCAGGGCAACGAGATGGCCTTTGAAGGCTTTCTCCCCCGCAGCGGTAATCGCATAGGTGGTATTGGTTTTTCGCCCAATAAACCCCTTATGCACCTTGAGATAACCATTTTCTTCGAGTGTACTGAGGTGAGATGCCAGATTCCCGTCTGTTACTTCCAGCATCTGTTTGAGATCATTGAAATTGACTTCCTCATTCACCATCAATACACTCATAACGCCCAGGCGTATACGGCTCTCGAAAATCTTGTTTAAGTTACCTATCGGGTTCATGCGATTGATTAAATAGTCCTTTTCCTTTCATATTTCCACCACATCAGCGCCCCATAGATAATATGCAGCAAGCCGAAACCTACAGCCCAAAAATAAAGGCCATAACTCAAATAGAAAAGATTAATTGTGCCGAGAATCACTTCACAGATACCCAGGTACTTTACATCCGGCAGGGTGTACTTGCTGGCATTGATAATCGCCAACCCGTAAAACACCAGACAGGTAGGCGCTACCAGCCCTTCGAGGTGATTGTATAATAGTCCGGCTATGAAGGCTCCGCCCGCTGCCAGAGGAATTGCTGTATTAATTAATACCTTTTTTGAAGTCAGATCCCAGATCGGTAAATTATTTTGCCGTGCTTTACGCCAGGTGAAAAAAGTACCTCCTATCAGCGCCGCCACCAATACCGCCAACCCCAAAGCAATCAAACGGAACTTTAACTCCAGAAAATCATTATGGCTATGTATGCCGGAAACATTCCAGTTATAGTAATATTCCTTCATCCAGCTATTGGCGATAAATGCCCCTACCAGGCCGAAGATACCGGCAGATATGCCACTTAATCCACTCAGCGAAATGAAACGGCTGCTGCGTTCCATCATTCGCTTAATGTCTGTTAACGCTTGCAGGTGTTGTTGGTCTGTCATACAGAAAAGTACTTTGCAATACAAAGCTAATTGAAAAATTTAAATCACAAAATATATTTTTTTGTCATAACAACGTTACCTAAAGGATACTGACTGTCCGAATTCGCAATAAATAATATAATATTGTTGTCAGATATGGTTGGCTGGAAAAGAATATTAGCAATAATCATCGGCGTAAGCGCATGGGGTTCGGGTTTGATGGCGCAGCAGTATAAGGTTAGTGGAGTGGTTAGAGACGCGCACTCACAGGAAATCATTCCCTTCGCCACTCTTCAGTTTGTGCATACCCAGACCGGTATGGTCAGCAATGCGGAAGGAAAATACCTCTTCGAATTAAATGTTATCCCATCAGATTCATTGCTGGTAAGGGTAATGGGATATAACATCCTTAAATTACCCGTAAACAAAGAACTGAAAGATCAAACGATCAATTTTGAAGTGACCCGCTCCGATGTTTCTCTGAAAACATACGAAGTAAAAGCCGCTGTTAACTGGGCGCTCATCCTTCTCAAACAAATCATCAAGCATAAACCGGAAAATAATTATAACCGCCTCGATAATTACAAATATGAGGTGTATAATAAACTGGAGCTGGACATGAAGAATCTCAATAAAGAGAAACTTGGCAAAAACCGCTTCACCAAACCTTTCGCGTTTATCCTGGAGAACATTGACAGTACCTCGGAAGACAAACCCTTTCTACCCATTTTCCTCACGGAAACATTATCGGATTACTACTTTCAGTCAAGCCCACGCAAAACAAAAGAAGTGATCAAAGCCGCCCGTACCTCCGGCATCGATAATGAAAGCGTAACCAAGTTCCTGGGCGGAATGTACCAGAACATCAATGTTTACGACAACTTCATCCCGGTATTTGATAAACAGTTTGTAAGCCCGATCCATCACAACGGCGCCTTCTATTACGATTACTCCATTGCAGATACACAATACATCAACAGCCAACGGTTTATCAAACTAAACTTTACCCCTAAACGTAAAGGAGAAAATACATTTATCGGAGACATCTGGGTGCATGACACCACCTATGCCGTACAGAAAACCACCCTGTCGGTACCCCGCGATGCCAACATCAACTTCGTTCATAAAATCAGCATGGTACAGGAATTCCGGCAATTGCCCGATAGCTCCTGGTTCCTTTATAAAGATAAATTTATCGCCGACTTCTGGGCTCCCAGCCCAAGACCCGGGAAAACGTTCGATTTCATAGGGCGGAAAAACACGACCTATGATAACGTGATTACGAATGATACCGCTGCGACCAACATCTTCGGTGACAAAAAATACCCGGAAGCGGTAGTGGTACTGGATAGCGCCCGCATCAGGAAAGATTCTTTCTGGATGGATAACCGCCCGGAAGACCTCAGCAAAAACGAAGAAGGCATCTACAAAATGGTAGATACCCTTCAGAAAATGCCGCTTTTCAGAACCTATTCCAATACCATCCGTTTCCTGGCCACGGGTTATAAACCCATTGGACCTATTGAATGGGGCCCTTACTACTACCTGTTTTCCCAAAACAGGCTGGAAGGTTTCCGCCTGAGACTGGACCTCGGTACCACGCCTAAATTCAATAAAGATCTTTACCTGTACGGCTACCTCGCCTATGGCTTTAAAGACCAGGTATACAAAGGAAAAATGTCTGCGCTCTGGCTGCTGAAAAGACATCCGCGCACTTACCTGTATGCCGCATATACCAAAGATCTTGACAACGGTACCCACTACTACGATGAAGTAGGTACAGACAATATCTTTACCCTCGCCATCCGTAAAGGCGGCGTACCGCAGAAGTTTTTAATGATCGATGAAAAACGCTTCGAATTCTTCAAGGAATATTACAGCGGCTTTTCTCACCAGATTTCCCTGGTACATAAACAGGTAAGGCCTTTTGAACCGCTGCCTACAGCTGCTTTTTATCCAAAGGCACCCAATGGCCGCGACCCGCTCACCAGCATGGAAGTGGAAGTGAAATTCCGTTATGCCTTCCATGAGCAATTCCTGGAAGGAAATTATTACCGGATCAGTCTTGGTAGTAAATACCCCATCGCGGAATTTAAATTTGCCGCCGGCGTACCTGGTATTGCCAACAGCGGACAAAACTACCAACGTGCTACACTCAGTGTATCCGACTACGTGAAACTGCCGCCTTTCGGTTCTTTCTACTACAATGTTTTTGGCGGTAAAATTTTTGGTACAGTTCCTTATACTTCACTGGAAGTACATCCGGGTAACGAAATTTACTACTACAATAAGTATGCATTCAATATGATGAACCGTTTCGAGTTCATCAGCGACCAGTATGCAGGTTTTAACGTAGAACATACCATCGGCAATGGTATCTTCGGATATATCCCATTGATAAAAAAACTGAAATGGCGCCAGTTCTGGACCGCTAAAGGCGTTATCGGTTCGCTTTCTGAATCCAATAAACAACTGAACCTGAACAACGGCTATCCCTTCAAAACATTACAAGGCGATCCTTACCTGGAATTAGGTACCGGTATAGAAAATATCTTCAAATTCCTGCGGGTAGATTTCATCTGGAGAGTAACACCGGACGTAGAAAAAGGAGAACCTGCCAACAAACGTTTTGGCGTATTCGGTAGCTTCAAATTACAGTTTTAACAACAGATCATGAAAGATGTAACACATACCCCGCTATTTGAATCCATTCTGCGAGGAGAAATAGATGGGAGTTCTTACGATCTGGAAAACGATTACCAATGCATTAAGATGCAACTGGATGGAGCTGAGAAAAAATTACAGTTACGGTTCATCAATGATGACTATAAAATCATCCTGGAATTTCATCAAACCACTATCACCTGCTTCACCCTTTTACCTGAAAAATCGCACGGAAGCACTTCTCTGGAAAATTTTTACCGGGGTCAGTTTAAATTCAATAACAATCTCCACGAAATAACTGCCCAGGGCAGGCACTATTATTATCTTTCCTTCCTTGGAAGCGAAGCCATGGAGCTGTTCGCCAAACGTGTTACCCTTTCTTTAAGCCGTCTCAATTCCTGAATAAATTCATAACAATTGCTGTAACTGTTTGTTATAGGAGTACTTTCTCTGTTTCAAACAAAACACATGTGCTATGGGTAAACTGGATAAAAAAGTAGTTTTTATTACCGGTGGCAATTCCGGTATTGGTAAGGCTTCTGCGCTGGAAGCCGCTAAAGAAGGCGCCATTGTAGTGGTAGCCGATCTTGCTTCGGTTGATCATGAACCCACCATTAAAGAATTAACAGCTTTAGGAACGCAGGCGTTGTTTGTGCCGATAGATGTATCGGATGTAGAAAGCGTAAAAGCGGCTATCAACACCACTGTGGAGAAATTCGGCAGGTTGGATGTGGCGCTTAACAATGCGGGGATTGGCTCACCTTATCATGGCGTGCACGATATGCCGGAAGAGGTATGGCATAAAGTGATCAACATCAACTTAACCGGGCAGTTTTATTGCGTGAAATATGAACTGCAGCAATTCCTGAAGCAGGGTGGGGGCGTGATTGTTAATTTATCGTCGCTCGCCGGGCTGGTAGCTGAACCCGGACTGGTACCCTATACCGCCGCCAAACATGGTGTATTGGGCATTACTAAAAACGTAGCAGTACAATACGGACATCAGAACATCCGTGCCAATGCCATCTGCCCTTATTACATTGATACGCCGTTGCTCAATTCTCTGCAACCGGAGCTGAAAAAGCAATGGGAAGAACACACGCCTATCAAGCGATTGGGACATGCAGAAGAAGTAGCGAAAGCGTTTATTTATTTTGCATCAGATGACAGCAGTTATTGCAATGGAAGTATCCTTACTTTGGATGGTGGGGTATTGGCTGGTGGCTGAGGATTTTTCCGGAAGATAAAAAACGCCGCGAAGACCCTGTGATGCGATCTTCGCGGCGATTGTATTATGCCCTGGTAGCTGCTTCTGCCGCTTCGCAGATAATACTGCAGGCCCATTTAATTTCTTCTTCTGTAATAATCAACGGTGGTACAATACGCATGCATTCCGCTGCAAAAAGGAACCAATCCGTTACGATGCCTTTATCGATACAATAATCAATGATCTTTTTGTTGAGGGGGAAGTTCTCAAACTCCACGGCAATCATTAATCCCAGCTGCCGCACCGATTTAATGGCGGGGTGTTTCAACTGTGCTACGAATAACTGCCCCTTTGCATTCACATCTTTCAACAGATCCTGGTCCAGCAAAGCCTGGAACCCGGCACGACCAGCGGCACAATTTACCGGGTGGCCACCAAACGTAGTGATATGGCCTAACACCGGGTTATTGGTTAGTGTCCACATGATATCATGCGAGGAAATAAACGCGCCCAATGGCATACCGCCACCCAGTGCTTTACCGAGTAATAATACATCGGGAACAATACCGAATTGTTCAAAAGCCCACAGTGTACCATTTCTCCCGAAACCGCACTGTATTTCATCCAGGATCAGTAAAGCGCCGGTAGCGGTACACTTATCACGCAGTGCGTGTAGCCATTCCCGTTGTGGTACATTTACACCGCCTTCTGCCTGCACACTTTCCGCAATTACGGCAGCGGTTTTATCCGTGATGAGTTCCAGTGATTCAAAGTTGTTGTATTCCAGGTGTTGAATACCCGGCAGCAATGGCCGGTAGGCATTACGCCAGTATTCATCGCCCAGGATGCTGAGTGCGCCCTGGGTAGAGCCATGATAGCTCCTGTTAAAGGCCGCAATTTCAGACCGGCCTGTAAATCGCTTGGCCAGCTTCATGGCGCCTTCTACGGCTTCTGCACCTGAATTGGTAAAGTATACACAGTCGAGTTGTTTGGGAAGATGCTGCGTTAGCAAAGTGGCAAAGGCCACCTGCGGCGATTGTACAAACTCACCATATACCAGCAGGTGCATATATTGCTGCGCCTGTTCCTGGATGGCCTTTACTACGGCAGGGTGACAATGCCCTACATTACAAACGCTGATACCGGCAATAAGGTCGAGATACCGTTTTCCATTCACATCCCACATGTACATGCCTTCCGCCTTTACGATCTCCAATGCCAGCGGAGCATCAGAGGTTTGCGCTACGTGCTGCAAAAAAAGTTGCCTGTTGTTCATATCACTAACTACTCAGTTCTTTGCGAAGTTAGAAAACAACTGCTAATTAGTAATTGTTATATTTGTAACATAAGCACTAAAACACTTAATTATGGCGCACATTATTCCACTGAACGGAGTTACTCCACAATTTCCTGAAGACTGCTACATTGCTCCCAATGCTACCATAGTAGGGGATGTAGTAATGGGTAAAGGTTGCACGGTATGGTTCAATGCAGTTGTTCGCGGCGACGTTAACAGTATCCGCCTCGGCGAAAACGTAAACGTACAGGACGGGGCAGTGATTCATTGTACCTATCAGAAAACCAAAACCATTGTAGGCAATAATGTGTCTATCGGCCATAACGCCATTCTTCACGGCTGCACCATTGAAGATAATGTGCTGATCGGTATGGGGGCCATTGTGATGGATAATGCCCGTATCAGCAGCAACAGTATCATTGCTGCCGGCGCGGTAGTGCTCAGCGATACCCATGTGGAACCCGGTACCATCTACGCTGGTGTTCCCGCCCGGAAAGTGAAGGATATTGATATGGCGCTGATCAACGGAGAAATTAACCGTATTTCAAAAAACTATAGCATGTATGCCTCCTGGTACCAGAACGCAGAAGAGGTAAAAGTACCTTAATACTCATGTTATAGAAATTTATTATATTGCAGGCAAATACCCTCCTATGAAAATGATTGTATGCCTGCTGCTACTGGGAAGCATCCTGTTTGCCAGCTGTTCATCGCAGAAAACAGGATGCCCTGCTTCCAATTACTACACGAAGGAGATGAAACAACAAAACCGCAAGGCAGGCAAGCAAATGCGCCTGTTCTAAATACGTCCCTATGCGCAAAATCATCTCGCTGGCCCTTTTACTGGTGGCCATTTCGGGCTTTACTGCCTGCAGAACACAAAAGAAAGGCTGTCCGCAACCCCGGCGTAACTGGGGAGCAGAAAAAGTGCTGGATGAACTGGGTAAACCCGGAAAAAATTAATCAGTACTGTTCTTCTTCGATGGTTTCCAGGATAGTGGCGTAGCTCACATAGCGGTCTACATCGATATGCCCTTCTTCTACGGCCACTTTCACCGCACAGCCGGGCTCATTGATATGCAAACAGTTATTGAACTGGCACTGCGTAATGTAGGGTTGCATTTCCAGGAAATAGTGGGAGAGTTCGGCCTTGGGAATATCCACGATACCAAATTCACGGACACCGGGCGTATCGATCAGGCAACCGCCAAAAGGAAGACCATACATTTCAGCAGAAGTGGTAGTGTGCAGGCCTTTACCGCTCCAGCCGCTTACGGCTTTGGTTCTCAGATCCAGGCCGGGCATCAGTACGTTGATCAGGGAAGATTTGCCCACACCGGAATGCCCAGCCATCAGCGTGGTCTTATCTTTCAGCAATGCCCTTACCTCATCTACGCCATTGCCTTTGGCAGCAGAAATCAATAATACCTGGTAACCGATATTGGTGTAGAGTTCTTCTAATTCTTCAAACTTTTCTGTTTCCTTCTCTTTAAAAATATCCTGCTTGTTGAAAACGAGGATCACAGGAATATGATAAGCCGCAGCAGTGACCAGGAAACGGTCGATAAAGCCCTGGGAAGTGCGGGGTTCCTTTACGGTACACACCAGCATCGCCTGGTCCATATTAGCGGCTACAATATGCTTTTTATTCTTTCCGTGGGGAGAGCTGCGAACGATATAATTTTTGCGGGGGCCTATTTCCGTTATCATGGCATTTTTGGCATTGGCGTCACTATCGTCTTCCACAATTTCCACAACATCACCTACTGCGATGGGGTTGGTGGAAGTGATATCATCATTTTTTTTGAAGATACCTTTCATCCTCGCCTGAAATGTTTCACCAGTGGCCGTTTTAACCACATACCAGCTTCCCGTTGATTTATATACTGTTGCTTGCAATACGTTTGGATATTTATAAGATCACCAAAGGTACGCGAATTTGTTTTATGAAGGAGTGAAGCGGAGGGGAGCAGTGTCCCCTCCTCTTTAAGGCAGGCTCTTGAAAACACTGTACCGGAGTACTACTTCCAGCAGGATGCAGCCCAGGGCTATCATGGCCAGCAGGAAGAAATGTTCTGCAAAACGTTTATAGGAAGTGATTTCAACTTTTGTTTTCTCCAGCTGATCAATTTCATCGTAGATACTCTTCAGATCAGTAGTATTGGTGGCGCGGAAATATTTGCCACCCGTTTCTTTTGAGATCTTTTTCATCAGGGGTTCATCTATCTGTACATCCTGCATTACCATTTGCACACTACCATCGGACATTGGCATAGGAAAAGGCGCTTTGCCCATGGTTCCCACACCGATTGTGTATACACGAATTTTGAATGCCTTAGCTATTTCCAGTGCTGTGAGCGGATCTACGAGACCGGTGTTATTCACACCATCCGTGAGCAGGATGATGACTTTACTTTTAGCATGACTGTTACGCAGGCGGTCTACAGAGGTGGCTAATCCCATCCCGATGGCAGTACCATCCTGCAACATACCGCTTTTCACCTGCATGATCTGGTTTTTCAACACCGCATGATCCGTGGTGATAGGACACTGGGTAAAGCTTTCACCGGAGAATACAACCAGGCCTATACGGTCGCTGATACGTTTATCCACGAAATCGGCCGCAACTTTCTTTGCAGCTTCCATACGGTTTGGCTGCAGATCTTCCGCCAGCATACTACCGGAAATATCGATGGCCATTACAATGTCAATCCCTTCACTGTCGATACTTTCAGAGGTATTGGATGTTTGCGGACGGGCCAATGCTACAATGAGTGCAATGACAGCCAGCAAGCGCAGTACCAGTAATAAAGGTCTGAAACGTACTTTCCAGGAAACCGGCAGTCCTTTCAAACCTTCAATAGAAGATACCATCATGACGCTCTTCCGGCCTTTGCGTCTTGCGAAGTACCAATATATCAACACCGGTACCAGCAGCAGGAGCCACAGGAAAACCGGGTAGGCAAATTCAATATTTTTCCAGGTTGAAAAATTCATCAATTATTAGTTAAGATCCATACTGACTTTATGCTTTCTCCAGGGTGGCGTCTGAGCCGGTTTCCTCTGCAGGACCAGCTTTCGGCTTGGTCCATTCCAGGATTTCTTCGGCCTTCTGCATACATCCTTCATGTTCATCTGCCGTAGGCTGTAACTTGGCAAATTTTGCCAGGTCGGCGATGGACAGCAGCGAACGCAGTTTATCTCTTTGCTGGTTCAGCTTAGTCACCGGTTTAATATTCTGCAATAATTCTTCACTGGTTTGTTCCAGGGCGGCAATGCCAAACTGGTGTTCAAAGTAAGTACGCAAAATATCGGTTAACCGGGTATAGTATTGTTTGATATCTCCCTGTTGCCAAACCTTCTCTTCTTTCAATGCTTTCAGATCGGCAATAGCAATTTCGTAAGGTGTAACCGTAGGCACTTTTATCACCGGTTCTTTCTTCGGACGGGATTTGAAGTACCAGATCAGGCCACCGATGATCAGCACGGCAGCTGCGCCTATGGCCAGGTACAGCCAGTAGTCCCAGATGCTCCAGGGCACTGTTTGCACGGCTTTAATAGGCTTAAATGCTTTGGTAGTATCTACCGCAACGGTGTTTACATCCACACCGATAGGCAGAGTTACTGCAGAATCGGGAGCAGCGTTGGCGCCGGTAAATACTTCAAACCGCATGGGAGGAATTTCCCAGTGGCCGGAATCAAAACTGGTGAGGGTGAATGTCTGGTGAAGGATATGCTGATCCTGGTTAATCGAAGTATCCAGGCTGGAGCGGGTCACCACTTCAAAATGTGCCAGGGAATCCGGTAAAACCGGGAACAATACTTTAAAGTTAGCGTCCTTAAACTGTTGTGCCGTCAGCGTAGCGGTAAGTTGCAGTTTTATCTGCTCACCTATCCTGATACTATTGGTATCTGCTTTGGCTGTTACGTCTACCGCCTGCTGTGCCAGCAGGGAGAAGGGAGATAACAACCCCAGTATGCACCATAAAAATATACGCTTTATAACTTGTTGTTTATACATGTTTAATTTGCTCTCCTTTAAATCTTATGCCCTGTTCAGGAAAAATGTTTGTAACGCTTTTACGTAGTCTTCGTCGGTGCGTACACTCACGAGTTCTGCGCCACTTTTCATAAACGCATTTTTGCAATATTGTGAATGCTGCAGGAACTGTTGCTCATAATATTGCCGTACCCGGCGGTCGTTGGTATCGATCCATTGAGTGGCACCGGTTTCGGCGTCAGCTACCTGGATCAGGCCTACCGGTGGCAATTCTCTATCGCGCTGATCGTATACCTGCACACCCACCACATCGTGCCTTTTGGCGGCGATATTCAGTGCATCCTGGTAATTCGATGATAAGAAATCACTCAGCATAAAAACGATGCTGCGTTTCTTGGTAGCGTTATTAAAGAAACGCAGGGTTTCCTTGATATTGGTGCCTTTCCGTTTAGGCGTAAACGATAGTAGCTCACGGATAATGAAAAGGATATGTGATTTACCTTTTTTTGGCGGAATATATTTTTCCATTCCATCGCTGAAAAAGATCACGCCCACCTTATCGTTATTTTTGATGGCAGAGAAAGCCAGTACCGCGCAGAGTTCCGTGATCAGGTCACGCTTGTCCTGTTTTTTGGTACCGAAGGAAGAGCTTTCGCTCATATCCACCAGCAGCATTACGGTCAGTTCTCTTTCTTCTTCAAAAACTTTTACAAAAGGGTGGTTGAATCGGGCGGTTACATTCCAGTCGATCGACCTTACATCATCACCAAAATGATAATCCCTTACTTCGCTGAAGGACATGCCACGGCCTTTGAAGGCGCTGTGGTATTCGCCCGCAAATATATGGTTGGTAAGCCCTTTCGTCTTAATCTCTATCTGCCTTACCTTTTTTAATATTTCAGCCGTATCCAATGGGAAAAATTTTGAGTTATGAATTACGAATAAATACCTGGTGAGATTTACTACTATGGTACTTCTACCGCATTCAGGATTTCGCTCAGGATATTTTCGCTGGTCACGTTTTCCGCTTCTGCCTCGTAGGTTAAGCCTACACGGTGACGCATTACATCAAAGCAGATGTTACGCACGTCTTCCGGGATCACATAGCCACGGCGCTTCATGAACGCATAGGCTTTTGCTGCCCAGGCCAGGTTGATACTGGCTCTCGGGGAACCGCCATATGCGATCAGTGGTTTCAGTTTATTGAGTTTGTATTCTTCCGGATTACGGGTAGCGAAAACGATATCGAGGATATATTTTTCGATCTTCTCATCCATATATACTTCCCTTACCAGTTTGCGTGCTTCCAGGATATCTCCGGGCTGGATGATAGGACGGATAGGAGCAGACAGTTCCGGGTTCAGGTTCTGACGGATGATCTGTTTTTCCTCTTCCTTGGTGGGGTAACCGATCACTACTTTCAGCATGAAACGGTCTACCTGCGCTTCTGGCAGGGTATAGGTACCTTCCTGTTCAATCGGGTTCTGGGTGGCCAGTACCAGGAAAGGTTCATCCAGTTTGAAAGTGGTATCACCGATGGTGATCTGTCTTTCCTGCATGGCTTCCAGCAGCGCACTCTGCACTTTTGCCGGGGCACGGTTGATCTCATCCGCCAGGATAAAGTTGGCGAAGATGGGACCTCTGCGTACTACGAACTCATTTTTCTGCTGGTTATAGATCATGGTACCTACCACATCCGCAGGTAACAGGTCAGGCGTAAACTGTATACGGCTGAATTTCGCGTTGATAGCGGAAGAGAGGGACTTGATAGACAATGTTTTTGCCAGACCGGGTACGCCTTCCAGGAGTACGTGGCCCTGGGCCAGCAAACCGATGAGCAGTCTCTCCACCATATAACGCTGGCCAACAATTACTTTACCTAACTCCATTGTGAGCAGGTCCACGAAGGCGCTTGCCTGGTGAATCTTCTCATTCAGTTGCCGGATGTCGGACGATGTATTTTCCATGCTAATAATTTTTCAGGTGTGCTAAAATAAACATTCTCTGGTCAAATAAAACTTATCACTATGTGAACGGGCCGTTAAAATGCTGTTAAACTTGCCACTGTGGCCTATTTCCGCTACTCAAACCTTTAATGGCGATGCCTAAATTAATAAAGCCCGGCATATTTATATAATATTTTTCCCTATAACGTACATTTGCGGGGAACAAGCTATTGGCAAAACACCAACAATTAAAAGCAACAACATGGAAGATTTTGAGAAGCGCTGGAAACCGGTAGAAGATATGCTGACCGAACGGTTTGGTAAAAAGCCCAACATGGAAGCTATTCTTTTCCTCATAGGCGTCAACGAATTAAACAACCTGAAGAAGAAATATACCAAGGAACAAAAACAGGACCTGATGCACGTGGCCGTATGTACCCTTCTCAGCCAGAGTGGCTACTTTGAGCTGGATGGATATGATAAGGACGGATGGCCTCATTTCAAAGAAATACAACCCGTTCCCAAAATGGAAATGGTGGAACAGGAACAATTCCTGAAAGAACATGTTATTGCTTACTTTACTGATCATGAAGAAGCATAAAAAGTCCTTATGAAGAAACTATTACTCCTGAGTACCCTCTTTTTGCTCATCGTAACCCTGGCAACGGCGAGAGACCGCCGGGTAAAAGTGATCACTCCTTACGGCACTATGGTAATCCGGCTATACGACCAGACACCCCAACACCGGGACAATTTCATCAAACTGGCCAGGGGACACTTTTACGACAGCACCCTGTTTCACCGGGTCATCAAAGGTTTCATGATCCAGGGTGGTGATCCCGATTCCAAACACGCGCAACCCGGCGATACCCTGGGTAACGGTGATGTGGGGTACACCATTCCTCCGGAGTTCCAGCTGGACCTGTTTCACCGCAAAGGCGCACTGGGTGCAGCCCGTGACGACCGCCCCGACAAGGCTTCTTCCGGATGCCAGTTCTATATTGTGCAGGGAAAAGTATTCACTGACGAACAACTGGATAAGCTTGAAAAGACCAGGCTGAAGGGACGTAAAATACCAGTAGATCAGCGGCAGGTATATAAAACAGCAGGCGGCAGCCCACATCTGGATCAGAACTACACCGTATTTGGCCAGGTGATAAAAGGGATGGATGTCATCGATAAAATCGCGGCGCTCAAAACCGATAGCCACGACCGCCCGCTGGAAGATGTGCCCATGAAGATCCGGGTACTGAGAAAATGGTGGTTCTTCTGATAAAAAAGGATAGATGGCTGAAACCCATGTCCGTAGAAAGTCAAAATTTAGGATAACCGGCCGTCGAAATCATAATAGTTTCTGTATTTTTACGGCTCAAAATCAAACTTGATATGAATTTTCCGTCAAATCTGCGTTACACAAAGGATCACGAATGGGTTTTATTAGAAGGTAACGTAGCTACCATCGGTATTACTGAATTTGCACAACGTGAACTGGGCGATATCGTTTTCGTTGATATCAGTTCATTAAACAAACCAGTAAACGCTGAAGAAGTATTTGGTACAGTAGAAGCGGTGAAAACAGTATCCGATCTGTTTATGCCTGTTGCTGGAACTGTCAGCGAAGTGAATCCTGAACTGGAAAGCTCTCCGGAACTGGTGAACCAGGATCCGTATGGTGATGGCTGGATGGTAAAAGTAACCGTAAACAATCCTGCTGATGTGGAAGCACTGCTGGATGCGGCTGCATACCAGGCGCTGGTAGGTGAATAATTCCGACCAAAATAATCTTTTATATAGAAGAGGACAACAGGCCACGTAATTACGGTTGGCCTGTTGTCCTTTTTACAAATGCCGGTTTAAACTAAAGCTCTTATGAAGTTCCTGAGATACTATGTGCCAGCTATCGTGTGGATCATACTGATTCTTGTTTTGTGTACCCTGCCGGGAAATGATATTCCCACCAACGCCTTTTTCGAAAAAGTACATTTCGATAAATTTGTTCACTTTGGTTTATTCGGAGGCATTGTTTTATTCCTGAGCCTCGGCATTTACTGGCAAAAGAAATACATATCCCCTCTTACCTTATTGTTCCTGGTTATCTGTGCTGCCGGTTACGGTTTAGCGATTGAGTTCATTCAGAAATACTGGGCCATTAACCGCAGCTTTGATATGTATGATGTACTGGCAGATACCCTTGGCGCTATTGCCGGCGTATGGGTCTTTAAACTGGTGAAACACTTTTTCCTTACAAAAGGAGAGAAATAAAAAATCCCCCCTGGAACCAGGGGGGAATGTATATCTGCTTATGAGAAATAAGTGTTCTTAATATTTTTATTACTGTTGACCAGCTTCTTTCTTCGCGTCGCTCTTCATTTTATCATTAGCGAAGATAGAGAACTCACAACGGCGGTTAATAGCGCGGTTAGCGTCTGAATCATTTGGTACTTTAGGCTGTGATTTACCATACCAGAAGCCTTGTATACGGTTAGCCGCGATACCCTGCGCCTGCAGATAAGCCATTACAGCTTTCGTTCTTCTCTCAGACAATCCCATGTTGTACTCATCTGTACCCTTGTCGTCCGTATGGCCTTCCACACGTACATAAGTGTCAGGATATTTGTTCAGGACAACAGCCAGTTGTCTGATATTATCCTGCGCTACCGGAGACAGGTTAGATTTATCAAATCCGAATAATACACCTGCATCAAATGTTACATTAATACCTTCACCTACACGTTCTACAGTAGCATTTGGTACTTCTGTTTTTATTTCCTGTGCCTGTTTATCCATTTTCTTACCGATCAAAGCACCACCAGCACCACCTAATGCAGCACCAATAATAGCTCCTAATGCTGTGTTACCAGCCACTTTACCGATTACAGCACCAGCGGCAGCTCCACCACCTACACCAATGGCTGCACCTTTTTTAGTATTGTCCATGCCCTGCCAGGTTTTACAACTGAACAGCATGGTTGCAGACAAGACCACAGCTACCAGAACATTGATTTTTTTCATCATAATAATTTTAGACATGAAGGTTATTAAGCATTAATTCCGTTGACAAAACTAATTGAAAATCTTGTAAGCAAATAGTTTGCCAACTTGATTTAACATTCACAATGTATTGATAAGCACCATTAAACGAGCATTAAAAAATTTGCACGCATATTTCACATAACAATATTTGTGTATACACATAGCAAGTGTGTTTCTTTAAAACAACACCAGTGGCAAAAAGGATCAACCAAGCAGA
Source organism: Chitinophaga arvensicola (assembly GCF_900110835.1). Classification (GTDB taxonomy): domain Bacteria; phylum Bacteroidota; class Bacteroidia; order Chitinophagales; family Chitinophagaceae; genus Chitinophaga; species Chitinophaga arvensicola. Next base: position 1,272,804 of record NZ_FOJG01000001.1, on the reverse strand, counting down.
TTTTTTAATAATCCACCAATACCACCGCTGTTATCACCGCCCTGCTGCTGTTGTTGTTGCTGCTGTTGAGCGCCATTGGACAAGAGGCTGGTGAGATCATTAAGATCCACTTTTCCGTCGCCGTTCTTATCGAGGCCACCAGACAGGCTTCCAAGGATACCATTGAGGTTAAGTCCCTGTGCAGAGCCGCCGGTAAGGGAATTCAGGATGCCATCCAGACTGAAGCTGCTGTTGTTTGGATCTTTTGTTTTATTAGACAGTGCACCCAGCACCGTAGGAATAAGGGTAGCCGCCAGCTGTGTAGCAGTACCTTTATCCAGGTTGAATTTCTCCAGGAGTGTACCGATAAAGTTATTGGAGATGTTATTCACCACAGGGCTACCAGCGCCAGGAGCGTCATTCCCGGCCCCTCCCAGTAAAGACAGTACACCTTCGGTATTACCATTGGCCAGTTCCTGTTGCAGACCCGATGCAATAGAAGAAGTAGCAGCGCCGATTACGGCTTCATTCTGTTCATTAGGGACGGCAGGGTTATTCACCACAGCACCCTGTGCATGTTCCCGGACGAGGTCCATTAATTGCTCTAACATTTGGAGATGATTTTAGGGGAAGAAAAGGTTTTCTGCTTTTAGTGCAACGGCTTGTGGCCGCTTACTAAATGTAGGATATTTTGAGTGATTACGAATTAACCGGGTGGAAATTTGTAGAAAGATAACAGCCGGAGATGGCTGCTATCTTTCTACAAACATTTATCAGCTGCCCTGCTTCAGTTTCTCCGCGTTTTCAGCAAACTGGAGGGCGTCAATCATGTCTTTGATTTCACCGTTCATAAAGGCGTCCATGTTGTAAACGGTCATCCCGATACGGTGATCCGTTACACGTCCCTGCGGATAGTTATAGGTACGGATCTTGGCCGAACGGTCGCCGGTAGATACGAGGCTCTTACGCTGGGAAGCGATGGCATCTTCATGCTTACGCACCGCCGCCTCATAGATACGTGTACGCAGCATCTTCATCGCGATTTCGCGGTTAGAGTGCTGGCTGCGTCCTTCCTGGCATTCAACGACTACCCCGGTAGGTATATGCGTTAACCTCACCGCAGATTCCGTTTTATTTACGTGCTGACCACCCGCACCAGACGAACGGAAAGTATCCATTTTTATATCAGCCTCTCTTACATCCACGTCTACTTCTTCTGCTTCCGGCAGCACCGCTACGGTAGCTGCGGAGGTGTGTACGCGTCCGGAAGCCTCTGTAGCCGGTACACGCTGTACACGGTGTACACCTGATTCGAATTTCAGGGTACCATATACATCGTCGCCGTTTACTTCCATCACGATTTCCTTGTAACCGCCCGCTGAACCCGGGTTTTCACTCAGCAAACTGGTGGTCCAGCCTTTGAGTTCGCAGAAACGGAGGTACATGCGGAACAAATCTCCCGCAAAAAGACTCGCTTCATCGCCACCGGTACCGGCACGGATTTCCAGGATGGCGTTCTTCTCATCCTGCGGGTCTTTTGGAATCAGCAAATTACGGATCTCTTCCTCCAGGGCTGTTTTCTGCTCCTGCAGTTCTTCCGTTTCCGCTTTGGCCAGGTCACGCATTTCCTCGTCACCGCTGTCCAGCACTTCTTTGTTGAATGCAATATTGTCCAGCAATTTACGGTAGGCGTCATATGCCTTCACGATCTTTTCCAATTGCCGGTATTCCTTGCTGAGCTGACCAAACTTCTTGTTATCACTAACAACTGCCGGGTTGGTAAGCGCCAGCGATACCTGCTCGAAACGACCTTTTATAGCTTCCAGTTTGTCTATCATAATTATATTTGACTTTTGAGTATCCTTCCCAACCGGGAAATGATACTGCCAATCGGGTTGCAAAATTAACACCATTAACTTAATTAAAGAGCAGGTAATTGAAACAGATCAAATTAAAGGGAAAAGATATATTTAACGGTACGCATCTGCTGGGCCCCGGGAAAGTACTCCTGCTTTCCGAAGATGGAGTAGTAGCGGGGATTGTAGCGGAATCTGAGGCCGGCTCCGACGTCACAGAAGTGGACGGAATTTTATGCCCTGGTTTTGTAAATACCCATTGCCACCTGGAATTATCGCATATGAAAGGCGTAATTCCGGAAAAAACCGGGCTGCCCGCCTTCCTTACCCATGTGATGCAATCCAGGAACCAGGGCGCCGGTGATATCAACGCTATCATCGACAAAGCAGAACAGGACATGTGGGAAACCGGCATTTCCGCCGTAGGCGATATCTGCAACAGCAACGCCACCCTGGTAAAGAAACAACAGGGCAGGATGTATTACCATTCCTTTGTGGAATGCATGGGCGTAGCGCCGGCAGGGGCCAATAGCCGCTACCAGTACAGTATGGACGTGCTCCATTCCTTCCGGGAAATCAATGGTCCCCATCACCAGTGCTCTATTGTACCTCATGCGCCCTATTCTGTGAGTGGTTCTTTATTTGAACTCCTGGCCCATACGCCAGATAATACTCCCGTGTGTATCCATAACCAGGAAACGCCTGCGGAGAATGAACTTTATCAGCAGAAAACAGGGGAGTTCCTGTCTTTCTACCAGCATTTCGGGATGGATATCAGCGCCTTTCAGCCTACCGGCACCAACAGCCTGGAAGCTTACCTGCCTTACTTCTCCGGCAACAAAATCCTGCTGGTACACAATACCTTTACTTCATCCGAAGACATTGAATTTACGCAGCAACAACCCGTAGAAACCTGGTGGTGCCTGTGTCCCCAGGCCAACCTGTATATTGAAAACCGCCTGCCGGATATTGAACAGTTCCGCCGGATGAAATGTAATATCACCCTGGGCACCGATAGCCTGGCCTCTAATCATCGCTTGTCGATCTGGGAAGAAATAAAAACGATCCGGGCGCATTTTCCGGAAATTCCGTTGGAAGAAATACTCCAATGGGCTACTTTTAACGGCGCAAAGGCCCTGGGCATACAGGAAACCTATGGCAGTTTTAACACCGGCTGCAAACCCGGTGTTGTATTGATTAACCAGGAAAGCAGTAGAATTATTTAGCTGTAACTTATGAATGAATTCTTAAACCAGGTCATTTTAGACAACCCCGTACAGGATTACCTGACATTGATGGGCGTTCTGTTGTTTGTATTTATTATCAAACGTTATATTTCGAAGGGATTGGCCACCATCCTGTTCCGGCTGGTGAGACACTGGTCGCCCCAGATTGAAGAAAAAGACTTTATTAACCTTTTGCTGCGGCCACTGGAATACTTTTTCCTGCTGGTCACTTTCATGCTGACCATCGACCGGTTTACCTTTCCGAGGATCCTGAATATCCATGTCTATAACAAGGCCACGCTGCACGATGTTACCAATACCTTACTCAGTCTGGCGCTGAGTATGAGTATTATCTGGATCATGCTCCGGCTCATTGATTTCATTGCGCTGGTACTCGAAAAGAAAGCGGATCTCACGGAAGATAAAACCGATAACCAGTTTATCATTTTCTTTCGCGACTTTTTCAAGGCGATCGTTTTTATCATGGGCGCCATTGCCTTTATCCGAATCCTGTTCGGACCGGGACTGGTAGAAAAGATCATCGCGGGTCTTGGAATAGGTGCGGCGGCCCTGGCTTTGGCGGCAAAAGAAAGCATCGAAAACCTGATCGGATCTTTCATTATCTTCTTTGATAAACCTTTCCGTGTAGGCGACAGCGTTAAAGTGGATTCCTGGCAGGGTTCTGTGGAAAAAATAGGATTGCGCAGCACCCGTATCCGTACACTGGAAAAGACTTTCGTAACCGTACCCAATAAAAAAATGGTTGATAGTATCCTGGATAACCTGTCGCTGCGCACGCAACAGCGGGTAGCCCTGAGGCTGGAGCTGGGAACGGAAACGCCGGCAGAAACACTGTTGTTGTTTTTACAGGACCTGCGCCAGCTGCTGAAAAGTAATCCTAACATACTGGAGGCCTTTACCGTAAACCTCAACGATTTTACAAAAGATACCTATGTGATCCAGATTGTGTTTAACACCTATATCATTGATGGGGCGCAGTATACCGCTTTGCGGGAAACGGTAAATCTTGGTATCATCCGGCTGCTGGAGGCGAGGGGACTCAAGTTACCCACTACTTCCACGAGTGTTACCGTAACGGATAACAGGGCATTGTAAAAAAGACCGGGGAGATAACAACAGCTATAGCTGTTGTCATCTCCCCGATATATATTCAGACAAGAAGCCTTACTCTTTCTCTTTATTATCTTTTTCTTTCTTCGTGCTGCTCAGCAGGATACGGGAAAGATCGCCTTCTACAGACTCTTTGGGCGTACCTACGATACGGCCTTCTTCTTTACCATCCTTCATTACAATGATAGTAGGCAGCTTTTTTACTTTGTAATCTACTGGTGAATCTGTCTGCAGTTTTTTATCTGCGGCAAACATGACGATCTGTTCGTCGGGACTGCCACCGGTAATCATTACTTTATACAGGGCGGGTACTACCTCGCGGCTAGCATCGTCCCAGGTGCCCATTACCACTACCAGGTTGAAATTGGAGCGGTTGGACTTAATATAGTTGAGCATATTGTCGTTCGGCTGATAGCTGTTTACACCTTTGTAGAACCACGTGGTAGAAGTGTCGTTCATCAGTGTTTTCATATCTATTTTACCCTTTAATACTGATCCACTCTGGGCCCAGGCCAGGGATGAGAATAACAGGCCGCCACCCAATAGTAATGTTTTCAATCGCATAATGATGTTTTTATAATTGATCTTTCAGTTCCGTCAGGAAACCCCGTACTTTTAGCAAAGCCTGTACCATTTCGAAATTGCGGGCTGCCAGCTTGTGATCTTCTTTCAATTTTTGCTTCGCGCCTTCAATCGTATATTTTCTTTCCCGGAGCAGGTGGTAGATTAACTTAAGGTGTTGTATATCTTCCTGCCGGAAAAGGCGGTCGCCTTTGCGGTTTTTTTTAGGTTGCAGTATATCAAACTCATTCTCCCAATAGCGTATCAGCGAAGTGTTTACCTTGAACATGGCGGCCACCTCACTTATAGAATAATACTGCTTATCCAATACCAATTTATCCAGTTCCATAATCAGATCCGGGTCCTCCGATAACTCTTTCAATGATTTACGCCCCCGTTTTTTACCAAGTATGGTAGCTGCTACGGCAGCTTTCTTGCTGCTGGCCTTTGCTTTTACTTTAACTGGTCTTGTTGCCGCAACTTCAGCAGGATGCGGTACTCCAGATGTCGAAAAAAGGTCTAGCTGGTGCATCGTAGTAAAAAACGAGGTGACAAATATCTTTTACGAAGATGAAGTTAAGCTTTTAGCCTTTAGCTTAAGCTTTTGTACCAGCATTTTTTGGGGGCGAACAGATGATATGCTGCCTGGAGGAATTACATAACCACTTAAAAACTAATACTTAACAAGTACCTGTTTTAGTCGAACGACTGGTTTCCGGACCTTGCCATTTTCAACATACGGTCGAACTGTTCAGGAGTAAGATCATTAAAGAAGAAGTATACCGGGTCTACCTTATCACCATTTTTAATTACTTCGTAGTGGCAGTGCGGGCCGGTAGATTTACCGGTGCTGCCCACCCAACCCAGTACATCGCCGCGTTTTACTGCCTGACCTGCCTTTACCTTCATGCGGAGCATGTGGCCGTAGAGGGTTTTGTAGCCGTAGCCATGTCTTACCACCACGTGGTTACCATATCCTACGTCGCTCAGGCTGGCCTCTTCGATGGTACCATCGCCGGTAGCATAGATAGGGGTGCCGCTGGGCGCTGCAAAATCAAGTCCGGCGTGGTATTTCATGGTTTTATAGATAGGATCGATCCTATATCCGAAACCAGAGGCAATATGTTTAAGATCTTTATTGGATACGGGTTGGATAGCGGGAATGGACGCCAGCATCTGCTGTTTGTTCTTCACCATCTTATCTATTTCATTGTAAGATGCTTCCTGTGCTTTTACCCGGTTGTTGAGTTCCTTGAGCAGCACAGAAGTAGAGGCAATGATTTCACTGCTGGCAAAAGATTGCAGCTGGGCGGCTTCCTCATCCCGCTTTACTTTACCCAGGCGGGTACTGTCGGGAATGGGAGAAGCTTCAAAGATGACACGGTAAATTTCATTGTCACGGTCTTCCAGTTCGGCCAGTTTCCCTTTGACTTCCCTCATACGCCCCTGCAACGCATCGTATTTTTCCTTCATACCTTCCAGGTCCCGGCGGAGTGATTTCTCCTTGGGAGAGTCAACCAGGCGGTACGCTACAGAAAGGAAAATAGCCCCGGTAACGATAGCAGCAGACACAAATCCCAGTATTCTCAGGATTTTTACCCGCAGGGAAACAACGAGTTTCTCGTATTTTAATGTTTGGGTATTATAAAAATATTTAACCTTCTTCATGCACCAGGGTATACTTTATGCGCCATAGTGCAGTGAACGCTATGACAGCCGATTTATTTCACGAGGTACAAACTTAATGGATGCTATTAGTTGGCATTTCTTTTCCCACTGAACTATTTTTGCCGGGTAACAGAACCTGTTTTGCATAATCATACAGGTTTCGATATTTTTGCACTCCCTTTAACACGGCGGGAAAATAAGGCGCACAAACCTACTGTAATTAGATTAAAACATCAACCTTTTGAATGTCAATTTTCTAACTACTTTATAAGGGCTTGAAACACAGTTACAAGCCCAAAGCTGGTTAAAACGCCTTTATAAGATATAAAATACATATTAATTCGTATCAATATTTATGACAGCATCTGAAATAAGACAGCAATTCCTGGACTTTTTTGCGTCAAAAGGGCACCAGATTGTCCCATCTGCCCCTATCGTTATCAAAAACGACCCCACCCTGATGTTTACCAACGCGGGCATGAACCAGTTTAAGGATTATTTCCTGGGCAACAGGGTTCCGCCTAACAAAAGAGTGGTAGATACGCAAAAGTGCCTGCGGGTAAGCGGCAAGCACAACGACCTGGAAGAAGTAGGTATTGATACTTACCACCATACTATGTTTGAAATGCTCGGTAACTGGAGCTTTGGCGATTACTTTAAAAAAGAAGCCATTGCCTGGAGCTGGGAATTACTCACAGAAGTATACAAAATCCCAAAAGACAAACTCTATGTAACTGTTTTTCAGGGAGATGACAAAGAAAATTTACCTAAAGACGAAGAAGCTTACAACTTCTGGAAAGAACATATCGCAGAAGACCGCATCCTGTTAGGAAACAAAAAGGATAACTTCTGGGAAATGGGAGACACTGGTCCTTGCGGTCCCTGCTCCGAAATCCATGTGGATTGCAGAACAGATGAAGAAAAAGCCCTGGTAGACGGCAAAACCCTGGTAAATGCCGACCATCCACAGGTGATTGAAATATGGAACAATGTATTCATGCAGTTCAACCGCCTGAAAGATAAATCACTGGAACCATTGCCCGCCCAACACGTGGACACAGGTATGGGACTGGAGCGCCTGGTAAGGGTGATGCAGAATAAAACTTCCAACTACGATACCGATCTGTTCATGGGTACCATCCACACCACGGAAGGCCTCACCGGTAAAAAGTACGCCGGAACAGACGAGAAGAAAGACGTAGCATTCCGCGTAATTGCAGATCATATCCGCGCCATTGCGTTTACCATTGCCGATGGACAATTACCATCCAATACCGGCGCCGGTTACGTCATCCGCCGTATTCTCCGCAGGGCAGTCCGCTATTATTTCTCTTTCCTGGATGTGAAAAAACCACTGCTGCATGACCTGGTACCCGTACTGGCGGCACAGTTTTCACATGTATTCCCGGAACTACAGCAACAGGTAGAGTTTGTTAAGAAAGTAGTTTACGAGGAAGAAAACAACTTCCTGCGCACACTGGAAAGCGGTATACGCCGTATCGAAGATTTTATTCAGCATGCTACTGCCAAAGCCGTTGATGGAAAAACTGCGTTCGAATTATATGATACCTACGGATTCCCATATGACCTTACCAGCCTGATTGCTGCGGAAAATGGCTTCTCTGTGGATGAAAAAGGCTTTGATGCCGCTATGAAAGAACAGAAAGACCGTTCCCGCGCAGCTACTGAACTGGATATGGGCGACTGGGTAGTACTCGACGAAACCCCTAACTCCGTATTCGTAGGCTACGAACAACTGGAAAGCACTACCAAGCTGCTGAAATACCGTACAGTAAAGGCAAAAGGCAAGGAACAGTTCCAGCTTGTACTGGGTCAGACACCTTTCTATGCAGAAAGCGGCGGACAGGTAGGAGATACCGGCACCCTGTATTTCGGTGAAGAAGTGATCCACGTAACCGATACCAAAAAAGAAAATAACCTTACTATACATTTTGCAGATAAACTGCCTGCACAGCCAACTGCCACAGTAAAAGCAGCGGTAGCCAAAGAGAAACGCCAGAATACCGAACGTCATCACTCCGCTACCCACTTACTGCATGCGGCGCTGCGCCAGGTGCTGGGTACACACGTAGCACAGAAAGGCTCCCTCGTAAATGCAGAGGCACTGCGTTTCGACTTCTCCCACTTTGCCAAAGTAACCGATGAGGAACTGGCACAGATAGAAGCGATCGTGAACGAAAAGATCCGCGCCAATATCCCGGTAGTGATCCGTGAACTGCCTAAGGAAGAAGCCCTGAAACTGGGTGCGATGGCCCTATTTGGTGAAAAATACGGAGATGTGGTACGCGTGGTGATCATGGATCCCGCTTATAGCGTGGAACTCTGTGGCGGTACCCATATCAGCTCTACTGGCGAACTGGGTCAGTTCAAATTTGTTTCTGAAGGAGCTGTAGCTGCCGGCGTTCGTCGCGTGGAAGCGGTAACCGGCGCCAAAGCCGAAGCTTTTGTAAATGAGCAGCTGCAACAACTGAAAGAAATCAAAGCTGCCCTGAAAAATCCGAAAGAACTGGTAAAATCCATAGAAACATTACTCCAGGATAAAGCTTCCCTTGAAAAACAACTGGAGGCGCTTGAACTGGAAAAAGTACGGGCACTGGCTGCTACCATTCGCGACCAGGCGGAAAACATCAATGGGGTGAACTTCCTTGGGCTGGTTGTAAATGTGAGTAACGCAGAAGGCCTGAAACAACTTTCTTTCCAACTGAAAAATGAGATCCCCGATCATGTACTGCTGTTTGTAGCCAACATCGGTGGCAAAGCCAGTGTTGCACTCAGCATAGATGAGCAACTGGTAGCTGCGAAAGGTTGGGAAGCGCCAAAGATCATTAAAGAGCAGGTAGCTCCGCTGATCAAGGGAGGTGGCGGCGGACAAAAATCCTTTGCTACAGCAGGCGGACAAGAAACAGATAAACTGGATCAGGTAGTGGCAGCAGTGAAAAAGCTGATCACCGCTTAATCATCTCCATCATAAATTATATAGAAAAGGTGTCTCTTCATTTACAGAGACACCTTTTCTGTCTCCACCCATTTCCCTCCCCAATAGTCATATATTTCGTATCTTGTCTTCACTTTGTTTCAACATTCGCTGTTATCCCCAACACCAGAGCAGCAATAAAACCTGCCAGAAAAATCGCCACCAAAGTGCCGGTATACCGGTCATCTTCGTTTTTTTATGTGCATGTTTGGGGAGCAAATCTAAGACCGGAATGTTTAGCTATTTACAGACATTTCACTGAATGGGTCTTTTGATATTACCCGCTGTGTTTATTGAAGAAATCCGATAGATAATTAAAAAAGTATGTCCAATCAATTGTTACAACGTGTGGCGAGGGGTGATCATGATGCATTCAGATTGCTGTTTGAAGAATATGCAGAGAAGATGCATGCAGCCGTTTACGGATATACCAAATCCCAATGGGTGGCAGAAGAACTGGTGCAGGAAATGTTTATCCGCCTCTGGAAGTACCGTCAACAGCTGGAGAAAGTGGAAGATACCAGCGGATACTTATACCGCATGACTTTCAACCTGATCAACGATTGGCTGAAAAAGACCATTAACGAAAAAAACATCCTGGAGGCAGTAGCACATCATAAAACATCAAATCCTTATGATGCAGAACAGCAGATCCGGAATGACGAATTAAAACGCATCCTTGCAGCGGCTATAGATCAGCTACCACCACAGAAGAAACTGATTTACCAACTTAACAGGGAACAGGGTTTCTCTTACCAGGAAATAGCCCAGATGCTGCAATTATCTCCCAGTACTGTTAAAAACCACCTGGTGGAAGCCACCAAATTGTTACGAACCTATCTGAAAAACTATTCATTGTCACTTGCATTGGTGGTTGTAAAAATTTTTTTAAGCAACTAGACCTTTTTTCTTTTTCGTAAGTCTATTGTTGTATGGAGCGTATTTCTTACCTGTTGCAACAGTATTTGTCCGATAATGCCAGTATTGAAGAAATACAGGAGCTGCTGCAATGGCTCAGGGACAACCCGGATAATGCGCCGCTGCTGCAGCAAGCCTTGGAAACCAGCCCGGTGAGCGGCCCGGCAGCCAATAAAGATCGCATGTGGAATGTTATATCTGCCGCCACCAGGCCGCGGAAAATACATCCTATGTGGAAAGTGGCTGCTGCAGCTGTATTGGCGGGTGGTATATATGCCGGCATCGGCTATTGGCATCACCCCGCCGTAAAACAGCCGCTATTATCCCAGCAAATAATAACACCGGGTACCAACGGCGCCATACTCACACTCGATGATGGCTCCAATATTACCATCGATAGCAGTACCAACGGGACATTAGTTATACAGAAAGGCGTTACAGCACAGTTACATCAGCAACGCCTGGAGTACACCACGGACCATGTCGATGCGCTTTCAAAAACAGCCTATAACACCGTTACAACGCCCAAAGGACGCCAGTTTCAACTGCAACTCCCCGACGGTTCAATGGTGTGGTTAAATGCCGCTTCCTCTATCCGTTTTCCTACTCATTTTTCTGAAAACAACAGAACCGTTACCGTTACCGGAGAGGCTTATTTTAAAATAACCCCGGACGCAGAAAAGCCATTCTTTGTAAACACCACAGAGATGGACATCGCCGTACTGGGAACGGAATTCAATATCAATGCTTATGCTGATGAACCAGCCGTTAAAGCCACGCTTATTTCGGGCAGGATTACAGCGGGTACGAAACAACAGCCGGCCATACATCTTTCACCAGGCGAACAGGTTTCACTTGCACCGGGCACACCGTTGAAAATAGCCAGGGACATAAATATTGAGCAGGTGACCGCCTGGGTAAACGGCGGATTCAATTTTGAAAATATGAGTCTGCGCGAAGTGATGCGGCAGCTGGCCAGATGGTACGATTTAGAAATTATTTACGAGAAAAATGTACCGGACATTGCATTCGGCGGCGAAATAAGCCGGCACGTTCCGTTACAGGATTTGCTTGCAGGACTCAAGGATATGGGCATACATTTCAGAATAGAAGCCGGCCGAAAATTAATTGTTTCACCTTAATTAAAAACCAACCATTTATTGCTGCCTGATCAACAGCTGATTAAAAACTAAAACTGACCAAAACTAAATCGCCAGAATTAAAAACCGCTCCGGGTTAGGAGCCGGAGCGGGCATTTATTCGGTTGATTGACAAAAGCTCTCCAGAACTTTTTATTAATCAAACACTGTCAAATTTATGAAAAAAACTGCTTTTGGCAGCCTTTCCAACGCATCCCACCGGGTGCGGAATGCTGTGCGGCTACCAGACAAATTATGGCAAATTATGAGATTGACTACCATTATGCTGCTTGCCTTCTTCCTGCAGCTATCAGCCAAAACGATGTCACAGACGATCACCGTGTCGTTGAAGAATGCACCGATGAAAGAAGTAATTTCTGTCATCAGGAAACAAACCGGGTACTATCTGTTTTATAAAAACGAATTGTTGAAAGATAGCAAACCCGTATCCATTACAGCTACCAACCAAAGTCTTACTACCTTCCTCGACTACGTCGTGAAAGGCCAGGGACTCAGCTACCGCATCACTGACAAAACTATTATGCTGTTTAAAAAAACAGATGATCAGGTATCCGATCTACTTTTAAACAACTACTCCGAAACACAGACGGCAGGCGTTAAAGTGAGAGGCATTGTACTATCTGAAGGAAAAGCGGTAGAGCGTGGCACGGTTATGCTCAAACCCCTAAATAAAGGCACGCTGACAGATGCCAATGGCCAATTTGAATTCTCAGATATAGCACCCGGAAAATATACTGTTGTTATTTCCTGCATAGGTTTCAAACCGGTAGCCACCGACATCACGGTTTCTGATAAACCTGTTTTCCTGAATCCCTTAATGGAAAAGGCAGCCAACGCCATCCAGGAAGTACTGGTTTCTACAGGATACAGCACCAAAAAAGCGGGGGAAATCACCGGTTCTATGCAACGCATCAGTGGCGATGAACTCCGCACCGGTATTACTACCTCCGATCCCGCATCACTGCTCAAAGGACGTGTTACCGGTCTGTATATTTCTGAACAGAATGCAGGCGATCCTACCAGCAGCGGCGGACAGATATTTGTGCGGGGCCAGAGCAGTATTGCCGGCGTAGGCGTAGACCAGGCCAACCAGGCGGTAATGCCCAATCTTAACTACGGCCCGCTACTCGTGGTAGATGGCGTGATCATGCCTAACCAGAATCTCAAAGAAGTAGTAACGCCACAGGAAATAGACGAGGTAACGATTCTCAAAGATGCGGCTGCCACAGCCATCTATGGCTCCCGGGCCGCTGCCGGCGTAATCGTGATCACCACTAAAAAAGGCAAACCAGGACAGCCAAGAGTAAGCGCGGAAGTAAAGTATGGTATCAACGCTCCCAACAGGGGATCTGTCAGCTTTATGAATGGCCAGCAGTTGTACGACCTGCAAAAGGAATATTTCACGCAGGATTACCAGGTAAATAAAGCCAGTCTTACTGCACGCTATCCTACGCTGCAAAATTATCTCGACTATCAACTGCCATCCACCAATGATGTTGCGCATTCCTACGACTGGCAGAAATATGCCTTCCTCAATACCAATACCAAGGAAGTAAACGTAAGCGCCAGCGGTGGCAACGACAACACCCGTTACTTCATTGGAGCCGGCTACTACAATGAACAATCGACAGGTGTAGACAATGGCCTCGTAAGAAAATCGATACGCTTAAATCTTCAGAGCAAACTTTCCTCCCGCCTTACCGCTAACATCGGTATCAATGCTGTATTAAATAATGGTCACAGAGAATACATGAACAGCGGTACTTTCCTCTACCAGCTGATTCCCTGGGCCAATCCTTACAATGATAACGGATCACTCAAATCAGCACTGAATTATAAATTGTTTGGCAGCCAGCAAACGGCCGCCAATCCACTCTATGATAACCAGTGGAACTACGATAAGCCAACTTCTCAACTACTTTTCGGCTCTGCACGACTGGCATACAAAATCACCGACTGGCTGGATCTGACATCCACCAACTCCGGTAATCTCAACTATTATAAAGAAGAACTGTACGCAGATGTGCGTTCTTACGCCGGCAGTGCAGATGTGGTAGCGCCACAGGGTTTCCTGGGAACGCAAACCAATAATCTTACATCTTACCTGACCTCCAACCAGCTCAACTTTCATAAACATTTCGATGATCATTCCATTTCTGCACTCGTTGGTATGGAATATGGAAAAACTACCAACAACAATACGGTGGTAAATGTAAACCATGTACAGGCCGGATTTCCACAGATCTCCCTGGGAACACAGATCGGCGGATCTTACGACTACAGCGCTTATGGAGTACCTCCTTCCAAAACCGGTAACATTGAAGGCGGTCAAATAGACCAGGCGATCTATTCTCTATTCGGAGAAGCCGATTATACTTACCGCAACCGATACAGTGTGAGTGGCTCTATCCGTCGCGATGCCTCCAGCGCTTTTGGTGCAGACAGACGATATGGTACATTTTATTCTGCCGGTGCTGCGTGGATATTGAGCAATGAAAGTTTTATGAAAAATGTGAAAGCTGTTACCAATCTTAAATGGCGTGGGAACTACGGTACCAGCGGCTCTCAGCTGGGCGACAACTTTCTTACCAGCACCTTATACCGCCCCGGTTCGGCCTTCATTTACGGTGGCACCCCGGGTGTAGGATTATCCAATATAGCCAATCCGGATCTCCGCTGGGAAGTAACCAAAACACTGAGCACAGGACTTGATATCGGCCTCTTTGGACGCATCAACGCCACTATTGATGCTTATAGCAGGCGTTCGGAAAATCTGCTGCAACAGGTAGCCCTGCCAGCAGTAGCCGGCTTCCCGAATCAATGGCAAAACATAGGCGTAGTGCGCAATTCCGGTGTAGAAGTACTGGTAAACGCAGATATTATCAGGCGTAAAAATTTCACATGGAATGCAGCCGTCAATTTTAGTTATAACCAGAATAAAATAATTTCCGTTGCCAACGACTCCCTGAAACAGGGTTTCTACCAGGGCGAAAGTTTTTACCTGCGGCCGGGAGATGATATCAATGCACTGAAAGCAGTGAAGTATGCCGGGGTAGATCCTGAAACAGGAAAACCACAGTTCGAGAAAAAGATTTTCGATGCCGATGGACACCAGACAGGTGTGCAACTGGTCAATACCCTGAACGAAGTAGGACAGGCGGTGGATAGCCGCCAGATGCAGACTGTTGGCAGTTTCCAGCCGAAGTATTATGGTGGTGTTACGAACACCTTCACCTATAAGCAGTTTTCGTTGAACGTGCTGATTACCTACACCCTCAAATTCGTCATGAAAGATGTACTGGCAGAACAGATGCAGGCAGGTACGTTTATGTCGAGCTTCAACCAGGTAAACTTCCTGAAAGGCCAGCGTTTGTGGACACATCCCGGTCAAACGGATGCGACGGAGCCATGGCTTTATTACCAGGTAAAAACCAATTACGATGGCTCGGATAAATATATCCATGATGCCTCCAATGTGCGGCTGCGCTCTGTGCGCCTGAGCTATACACTGGCCCAGGACCTGATGAAACGCGCACACCTGACTTCCTGCACCGTGTATGTAAGCGGCGATAATCTGTATACCTGGTATTCAAAGAAAATTGTGACCTCAGATCCCGAAGGGCCTTCTGTAGGTAATTCGCAGGACTTTGGTAATTCCATAGGTTCTTCTATCGGCGTTCCCCGCCGGTATGTATTTGGTGTACAGGTTAATTTTTAAACTTTTGAAAAGCAGCAAATGAAAAGAGGTTATCAATTACTTTTTGCCTTCGCGCTGACATCCGTAGTGGCATGTAATAAACAGATTGATGAAATCAAGCCACTGACAAAGATAACAGCCGCAGGAGAGTTATCCACCGTCGAGGGAATAGAAGCTGTAACAGTAGGCACGTATGCCACTATGAGCAGCAGTTTTGAAACTTATCAGCAGGATATGGGAGAAAGCAGGGGCAATAATATCACACTCCGGAATTGGGGGCCACCTTCAAAAGGAACAGATGCCTTCTTTTTCCAGAACAGCACCAGCAACGTATTGGGCAACAGTTATGGATTTTATCAGAGTTGTTACCAGCAGATAACGAATGTAAACATGCTGCTGGACTACACTTCCACTTTCGATACTTTATCACTGACTGACGACCAGAAAAACCGCTTCTTCTATGCAAAAGGGGAGAACCTATTTTTGAGAGCGCTCGCTTATTTCAGCCTGGTGAGAGTGTATGCAAAGCCGTACTACCAGGATAAAGGAGCGACTATTGGCTTGCCGCTGAAAAAAACAGGAAATGTGAATGAAAATCCTGCACCGGTAGCCGCAAAAGACATCTACGCCTTTATTATAGCCGACCTGCAAACAGCCGCCCAGCTGATGAAAGCGCCCGTAAGTAAGAAAAATACATATGTCTCCACTGCGGCTGCGTGGGCGCTGTTATCGCGCGTATACCTTTATATGGGGGGCTCGGTAGCCAGTCCTGATAAGGATTTCAACCAACTGGCCGTTACTTATGCAGATAGCGTACTGAATTTTACCAATGGCAAATACAATCTGTTACAAGGGAATGACTATAAGAAAATGTTCGCAAATGATCTGTCAGGAAGCCTTGGCCGCGTAGATCCATCGGGGAACAAGGAAGTGATCTTTGCCATCGACAACAGCAGCCAGCTATACGGCTCCTCCATTGGACAAATGTATCATTTCGATGCTACCTACGGCACTGGCGGTGTATTCGTACCTTCTGCAGATTTAAAGGCACAATTCGCGGCAGCAGATATCCGTGGCGGCTTTTTCCAGTTGAACACCTCCACCGGTTCCATGGAAACAACCAAATGGCTCACGCTTAACTATTACACCGCTACTCGCGCACCTTCGTTGCTACTTCGGTTAGCCGAAGTATATCTCAATCGCGCTGAAGCCAATGCCAAACTGGCGAATAATGATGCCGCGAGGAACGACCTGCTGGCTATTCATACACGTGCAGGGCTGCCAGCCAGTGATGTCAGCAATTTGCGTAACGACCAGCTGCTACCTGCCATCCTGCAGGAACGCAGACTGGAACTGGCATTTGAAGCACATAACAGCTTCGACTATTTCCGCAATGGTTTGCCCCTGATCCGTATTGCCGCCGATAATAATGGCAGTCCTCTTACTATTCAGCCGGACGATCCTAGAGTGGTTTTCACTATTCCCAATAACTAATCAAAAGACCAACTTGTATGAAATATCTGAAATTACTGGCGCTACTGATTGCCACTCCTTTTTTCCTGAAAGCAGGACCGGGTTATACTATCGACGCCACCGTAAAAGGAGGCAAAGAAGGCACAAAGATATACCTGAGATATGGTGATGTTGCGCTCGGCCAAAGAAAAGCAATAGATAGTACGGTATTACACAACAACCGCTTCCGCTTTGCCGGACAGCAGCTATCACCAAGGTTCTATGAAATCAGTTTTCATGAGAAAGAAGCAAAAGCAGGTTATTTCTATGAAGATAAAGCCGTTTATCTTTTTGTAGAAAATGCAGCGATTTCACTGAAAGCAGAATACGATAGTTTGTCTATCATACTGGATGGATGGGGCAGTACAAAACCAGGTGCAGTAACCGTTAAGGGCAGCCGCAGCAACGATGCGTTCCTGCAATATCAAAATAAATCACGTGCGCTGAAGGAACAATTTTCCGATACGTTCATGGATTACATTCATGCTATTAATGCGAAAGACAGTATGGAGGAACGTTACCTGAAAGCTATTCCTATTACCAGAAAAATGGATCAAATAGCAGAGAAATCGCTGGCAGAAGATATAGCGTTTATTCGTCACCGTGAGCCTGATGCAGTAAATGCGTTAATTGCTTTGCAGGTTATACGAGGCTCACATATTAACGCTGCACAGATCGATTCCCTGATTCAATATTTTGAAACATCGAAAGACAAATCATCCGCATCGGTCAGCCAGTTTCTAACGGTAGCACCATCTTACCGGAACACGGCCATAGGATCGGCAGTGGTAGATATGTCATTGAAAGATAGCGCTGGCGTTACTCATCCGTTAAAAGATTATATCGGGAAAGGCAAATATGTGTTGCTGGAATTCTGGGCTTCCTGGTGTGGCCCCTGCCGTGCAGATATCCCGCATCTGAAAGCATCCTATGAGTTATATCATCCACATGGTTTCGAAATCATCAGCGTATCACTTGATAATATCCGCGAGAAATGGCTGGGCGCGCTGTCACAGGAAAAAATGCCGTGGATGCAGCTTTCGGATCTGCAGGGTTTTGAAAGCCCATTGGCAAAGTTGTATCATATCAACGGTATACCGCATTGCCTGTTATTTGATCCGCAAGGTAAACTGGTAACCGAAAATATGCGTGGTTCCTGGATGGACGACCGACTCATTCAGATGTATGGTAATTTCTACTAACGCCATAATACTATAAAACCCGGGGGCCTTACATAAAGGCCCCTTTTTTTTGTGGATAGACGATACTCTATACGCTTTTATGAAGATGACCCCAAAAGCCGGTATCTCCCGAAAAAAATATAAACAACTGATTACCAAAACAAAAGTAGCCTTCCTGTAAAAACACATCCTGCACCATTCCTTCATTTTAACTTTTTCTTTCCTGGCACAGCCTTTAATTTTGCTGCATTAGTTTAAATTTAATCAACAAAATATAGCAATTATGACCAGGTTACTGCAAATCCTCACCATAGCAGGATTCTCCTGCTTCACCATGAGCGCGGTATCTGCGCAAACCAAAAATCAACTCGGTGAGTTCGATGAAATTGTGATCAAACACAAAAGCAACAAAGATGGTAAAGTGACAGTGGAAATCAAAAACGGTGACATCCTGATCAACGGAAAAAAAATGGACGATTACAACGATCCTGACCTCTCCGTTTTCCGCAGAAAAATCACCCCGCGCGATGGTAATGCACTCAGCTTTGATAATCGCTTCCCCGGAGGTAGTATCGATCTTTTTAATGAAGAGGATGGTGACGAAGACGATATAGATATACCTGCTTTAAAAAACAGGGCGGTATTGGGTGTCATTACCGAAAAAGCAGCAGCAACGGGCGTTACAGTAAAATCAGTAGCCAAAGGTACGCCGGCAGAAAAAGCAGGCATTAAAACCGGTGACATCATCACCTCTGTTGATGATAAAAAGATCAATGAACCCGCTGAATTATTTGAAGTCATCGGCAAATACCAACCTGCTGATAAGGTAACGGTTACCTATATACGTAATTCAAAAACAAACAAAGTAGCCATTACACTCGATGAGCGAAAAGAGATAGATAATAGCTGGAACAGTTTTCCACCTTTATCTGCGCCGCCTAAAAACGGACCGAGATCCTTCTCTTTCCCCATGCCACGCGGCGGCCAGGGATTTGGCGACAGCTGGTATAACCGCATGGATAACGGCGTAAAACTTGGTTTACAGGTACAGGATACGGAGAAAGAAAACGGCGCACAGGTAATAGAGGTGGATCCTTCGTCTCCTGCAGCAGGAGCGGGCATTCAGAAAGATGATATTGTGCTGGAATTTGCCGGTACACCCGTAAAAAATGTGGCAGACCTGTCTAAGGCATTCCGCGAAAACCGCGACAAAGGCGATGTACAGGCGAAAGTGAGCAGAAATGGTAACACCCAAACCGTAAATATCAAACTGCCTAAAAAACTGAATAAAGCAAATATATAAAGCCGTTAACAGATACCGGTATCAGACACAATGATGCGTTATACATCTCCCGAAAAAATACCGGTATCTGTTGGCTACTTACTTCATCACCATTTTCATCATCTTCAGTTTATTTTTAAATGGTGGGTATTTCATCGGAACATCCAGCCAGGTAGCGGTTTTCAGCATGCCTTTCTGATGGGTAAATGTATCAAAGCTGTATTTGCCATGATACCGGCCCATACCGCTGTAACCCGCACCGCCAAAGGGCAATTCAGGGTTGGTAAGATGCACCAGCGAATTGTTTACACAGCCTCCTCCAAAGCGCACCTGTTCTATCAGCGCTTTTTCCGTTTTCTTATTTTTTGTAAACACGTACAATGCCAGTGGATAAGGCAATTGTTTGATCGCCTGGATGGCCTGTGGCAAATCAGTATATGTTAGTATCGGTAGCACCGGCCCGAATATTTCGTCCTGCATCACCGGGTCTGTCCATTCCACTTCTCCCAGCAGGGTAGGAGCGATGTAACGTTGTTCCCGGTTGGTTTGTCCGCCGTGTAGTACCTCTCCTTCATTTAAATATGCGGCCACCGTATCAAAGCGTTTATCGTTAATGATACGGGCGTAATCGTCGCTCTGCGAAGGATCTTCTCCAAAGAATTCCGTGATAGCTGCTTTCAATGCAGCCACCAGTTCTTCCTTCACGTTACGATGTACCAGCAGGTAGTCGGGCGCCACACAGGTTTGACCGGCATTCCAGAATTTACCCCACACAATTCGTTTAGCCGCCACTGTTACATTTACTTTTTCATCAACCACACAGGGGGATTTACCACCCAGTTCCAGCGTTACCGGCGTAAGATGCGGCACGGCCATTTCCATGATTTTTTTACCCACGGGAATACTGCCGGTAAAGAAAACATGGTCGAAACGGAAACTCATCAGGGTAGGAATTACTTCCATGCCATCGCCTTCCACCACGGTGATATAAGCGGGGTCAAAAGTATCTTTTATAAGGGCGGCGGTAACGGCTGCGGTATGCGGCGCCAGTTCCGAAGGTTTGATAATAGCACAGTTGCCTCCCGCAATGGCTCCCAGTAAAGGGCTGAGCAGCAACATAAACGGGTAATTCCAGGGACCAATGATCAGGGTTAGTCCAAGGGGTTGTTTATAGATCCGGCTGCTGCTGGGATAGGTCACAAAGGGAGAGGTAACCAGCTCGGGTTCCATCCATTGTTTCAGGCCATCGAGTATATAGCTTATTTCTTCATATAAAAAGCCTATTTCGCTGCCATAGGCCTCCAGCGGGTGTTTATGCAGATCGGCATGTAAAGCGGCGGTGATCTTATCTTCAAATTTTTTGATCCCGTTTTTCAGTCGTTTTAACTGCGTTTTCCGGAAAGCATAGGAGAGCGTGGCGCCGGAGTCGAAGTAAACCTGTTGCGCCTGATAAAGTTGACTTGCCTGGGCCTTGCTGATCATAGGGAAGAAATTTTTAGATGATGAGTATCTCAATTTAGGGATTTATTGGCACCAAATAGCCTGAAATCACGGTATTATTTGAATATATTTGTGGGAATCAGTACGGAATATGAGCGATATATATAGCAAATATGAAACAGTGATCGGGCTGGAAGTGCACGCCCAACTGCTTACCGAAAGTAAATTATTCTGCAGCGACAGCGCAGCCTTTGGCGGCGCTCCTAATACGCATATCAGTCCTATTACGATGGCGCATCCGGGTACTTTACCCCGTATGAACCGTAAAGCGGCTGAATATGCCATCAAACTGGGACTGGCTTGTCATTGTGAAATAGAAAAGGACAACTATTTTGCCCGTAAGAACTACTTCTACCCTGATTTGCCGAAAGGCTACCAGGTATCGCAGCATACGGCGCCGATCTGTAAAGGTGGCTATATTACCATCGTTACCGATGCAGGTACCCGAAATGTACAGTTAAACCGTATTCACCTGGAAGAAGATGCCGGCAAACTGCTGCACGACCAGGATCCTGACAACAGCTATGTAGATTTAAACCGGGCCGGCGTTCCCCTGGTGGAAATAGTTACCGAGCCGGATATGCATACCAGTGATGAGGCTTATGCCTATCTGACTGAAATGCGGCGGCTGGTGCGCTACCTGGGCGTTTGTGATGGTAATATGGAAGAAGGCAGTATGCGCTGCGACGCCAATATCTCCGTTCGGCTGAAAGGCGCTACCACTCTGGGCACCAAGGTGGAAGTAAAAAATATGAACTCTATCCGCAATGTAAAGCGGGCCATCGATAACGAGGTAAAACGACAGATCGATCTAATTGAAGCCGGTGGTACCCTGGTGCAGGAAACCCGCAGTTTTGACGCATCCAACGGGAGTTCCTTTTCCCTCCGTTCCAAGGAAGAAGCCAATGATTACCGCTACTTCCCGGAACCAGACCTGGCGCCATTTAAGCTCACCGACGAATTTATAGATAGCATCCGGGCTACTCTTCCTGCCCTGCCGGAAGAACTGATCCGTAAATATACCGCCGATTTTGGCTTACCTGAATATGATGCGAGGGTGATCTGTGATGATAAATCCACCGCAGATTATTACGAAAGCCTGATCGCCGTTACTTCCCAATATAAAGCTGCCGCCAACTGGATGCTTGGACCTGTGAAATCCTGGCTGAATGAGCATTCAGCAGAAATCAGCCAGTTCCCGGTAACACCACAGGCATTGGCAGCGCTGATTGCACTCACAGATGCCGGCAAAGTGAGCTTCTCCATCGCCTCTTCCCGTATTTTACCGGAAATGATCGAGGCGCCGGCCGATCCGCTGGAAATAGCCATCCGCCTGAACTTATTACAGGATAACAACGCTGATAATATTTCTCCGATCATTGATGAAGTGCTGGCGAAATATCCGGATAAAGTGGCCGCATTTAAAGGAGGCAAAAAAGGACTGATGTCACTGTTTGTAGGGGAAGTAATGAAGTTATCCAAAGGCAAGGCAGATCCCCGGCTTACCAACGAATTGCTGGCGGAAAAGCTGAAAGGTTAAATTTAGCCTATATTGAGTGGCATACGTCAGATGAATGTTCAAAAAATAGTAGCATGAAAAAATACTTATTATGGATTTCCGCTGCCGCTTTCCTTGCAGGATGCGCCGGACAAACGGAAAAGGGAGAATTTAAAATAGAAGGACACCTGAGTAATTTACCATTGGGTCCGGTATTGCTGGAAGAATTAACACTGGACAATGTGAAAGTGGTGGATTCTACCAACGTAAAAGATGCCAGCGGAAAATTCACGCTGAAAGGAATGGTTCCTGAACAGGGGCTGTACCGGGTGCGCTTTGAAAATGGCAAATTTATATTGCTGGCACTCGATGCCGGTGATATGAAAATAGATGGCGATGTTGATAAACTGGAAGATGTAAAGATCAGTGGTTCTGAGCCTACTGCCGAACTGCAGCAGTTTATGAGCGATATCAGCAAGCAATCTATCGCTTTAACGGAAGAAATGCGCAAATTGGATAGCCTGCATGCGGTAGTACCAGACAGCGTATTCAAACCACAGGTAGAATCATTCCAGAAAAAAGAGAAAGAATTTGAAAACGGCTTTTTCCTGATGGCCGATAAAACAAAAAATCCTGCTACAGCAGTATTTGCCATCAGCCAGGTAAGAAACGGAGAAGAGATAGTGGCACACAAACAAGTGATCACTAACCTCACCAAACGTTTTCCAAAAAATACCCTGGTAAAAAGCATGACAGATAAAATAGCAGAACTGGAAAAAGGCAACCAGCAGGCGGCTAACCAGGGCGATGCTGCAGGCGGCGAAGAACCATCTGCTATCAAAGTAGGTCAGGTAGCACCTGACTTCACCTTACCGGATCCTTCCGGCAAAATGATCAGCCTGAATTCATTCCGTGGTAAATATGTACTGGTAGATTTCTGGGCCAGCTGGTGCGGACCTTGCCGCCAGGAAAATCCAAACGTGGTGAAAGCTTATCAGCAGTATAAAGGAAAGAACTTCACGATCCTGGGTGTATCGCTGGATAAAACCAAAGACAAATGGCAGGAAGCTATTAAGCAGGATGGTCTTGCCTGGAGTCATGTAAGCGATCTGAAATTCTGGGATTCCAAAGTAGTACCGTTATATGGTCTCAACGCGATTCCTACTAACTTCTTACTGGATCCACAGGGTAAAGTAATTGCCTCCAATCTGAGAGGACCTGCGCTGGAAGCGAAGTTACAGGAAGTATTAAAGTAAGATTTTATCTCCATAAAGAAAACTCACTGGCAGTATACCGGTGAGTTTTTTTATGCTCGATGCATAAAGCATACATGGTTTAATCCTCTGCAATATGGCAATCCAACAATAAAAAACGGCTGCTTCATAAGAAGCAGCCGTTGCAATTATTAGTTAATACAATATAGCTTATTGTTTGGTATCCCACCATACACGGCCGGTGAGTAAACCTGGTTGCTGAGGCTGTTTGTTGGTAGCATTCTCAGAAGCAGGATATACCCATCTGCGTGGAATTGTTGTCAGATTCAGATAAGCATTGGCTACTGGAGTCAGAGCCGGCAGATTGGTTCTTCTCCAGTCGTTGAATGCCTCCAGTGTCTGGAAGTTCGCTATGTATTTTTCATACATGATAGTAGCGTAAGCATTTGCCGGCGTGATGGTGCAATTCGCAGTGATATACGCCTGCACTTCTGCACTGGCCGCATCTAATCCAAATCTTTTCATAGTAGCTTCCACTGCCTGCTTTAAGATTGGTTGGGCAGCAGCAGCACCAGCTGTCAAGAAAGTAGCTTCGGCTTTGATGAACAATTGCTCATCATAAGTACCCAGGTTAATTTTCATATCAGCGGCAGAAAACGCAGCTCCTACTTCTGAAACGGTTCCACTAGGACTGGTAGCAGTAATACCTATTTTACGACCAACAAAAGAGCCATCATCCAGCGGTTCAGCCACTAAAGGTAAACGCGGATCATTTTTGCCCTGCAGAAAATCGATAAAGGTCTTAGAAGTTACCACGCTACCCCAGTTTTGAATAAACTGGTACCAGGGTGATTCAGCACCAGCACCAGTAGCGAATTGAACAAAGGCATTACCACTTTCATCCGGGAATGCTTTATCAATGGCAGTCAGTGCAGCCTGAGCTTGTGTTGTGGTTACATTACCAGGAGCATAACATAAGCGAAGTGCATAACGTGCTTTCAGGAAGTAAGCAAATGATACCCATTTGCTGGCTTTTCCGCCATAAATGAGATCTTTTGCATCTGGCACCACGGTATTATCGGCCGCAGACAGCAAGGTTATAGCATCATCCAGCAGCGTATTTATAGAAGCATAAATATCTTTCTGGCTATCATATTTAGGTGTCAGTTTACCAAAACCCTGAAATCCTTCAGAATATGGAACGTCATTCCATACGTCTGTGGTAACTGCCAGGTTATAGGCAATCATAATTTTAGCAACACCTTCAAAATGCTTGTGACCAGCCTCGTTGGCTTGGGCTTCCAGCACTTTCAGATTTTTCAGAATAGCTGGGTACATATCAAATGCCCAGGTGTTATTTACATCCGAAGAGGTGGATGAATAGGTATCCCAATCCGGAGCCGGTTGGTTATAAGCCAGCTGTTGTGTCCAGAAAGTACTGGTTCTGGCGGGGTAACCACCGGAAATGGAAAATGCGGTAGTCATTTCAACGCCGGTCAGTAACAGACCATCATTCACTTTTTCCGCTCCTGAAGGATCATCGTTTACGTTGAGGAACTTTTTACATCCCGCACCCGCAAATAAGAGACTCCCTGCTATTATGGATATAATTATCTTTTTTGTCATCTTTACACAGTTTAGAAAGTTAATTTCACAGTTGCATTATAGGATCTGGTTGAAGGTGAAACAAAGTTCACAAAACCACCGGAGTTACTGCCGGAACCATACAAGCTCAACTCAGGATCGGAACCGGTATAATTAGGTTTGTATAACCAGAGGTTACGTCCTGCAACGGAAATAGTTGCTCCCTTAATAAAGGTTTTTTCTAATAATTTAGACGAGAAGTTGTACGCTAATGTTACGTTTCTCAGTTTCACAAATGTACCATCCTGTACTACGTTCTCAAACATATTACGCCAGTAGCTTCTGTAGTAAGTCTGATCGGTTTTAATAACAGTGGTGTTAGGTTTACCATCACTTTCACGAACTCCATCGAGGATAGTAGTTCCTTCTCTGTTAGCAGAGCGGATACTTTGACCACCACCAGTCAGGTAGTATTCATCCAGGTTCAGGATGTCTCCACCAAAACGGCCATCAAATGTAAATGACAGATCAAAGCCTTTGTAAGAAACGGTATTGGTTACGCCGCCAATCCATCTTGGCTGGATATTACCAATCATACCATCACCATTAGGATCCTGAATAGGATAACCATCATCATCAATCAGTTTTTTTCCGCTTGCATCTCTTGCCTGACGGGTTCCCATAATGGTACCATAAGGCTGACCGGCAATCAGGTAAATACCAGGAGAAGTGAAACCACCGATCTGGATCTGGCTAACTGCTTCAGACAGTTCATTAATCATACTCTTGTTTTTAGAGTAGTTAACAGCGATGTTCCAGTTGAAATTCTTGGTTTGTACCGGAGTAGCTGTTAAAGTAACCTCAATACCTTTGTTGGTGATTTTACCGGCATTGATAACAGCGCTCTGGAAACCTGCTGCGGCAGATATATCTGTTTCGTAGATCAGATCTTTACTCACTTTATTGTAGTAGCTCACGTCCAAACCAATACGGTTATTCAACCATTTGGTTTCCAGACCAACCTCAAATTCACGGATCCTTTCTGGTTTCAGATTTGGATTGCCAAGGATATTGTTCAGAGAGAAGGCGTTTGCACCATTGAATGGAATAGTGATAGTACCGTCAAGCGCATCTGTAACGGAGGTTTTAAAGTAGCGGTTGCTCACTTTGTAAGGAGGTGCATCGTTACCGATACCAGTGTAACCCACTCTCAACTTACCAAATGACAATGCTTTACTGTCTTTCAATCCACCCAGTTCAGAGAAGATAAAGGCGGCAGTGGCAGATGGATAGAAATAAGAGTTTCCACCAGCTGGCAGGGAAGATGACCAGTCATTTCTTCCCGTTAAGGTTAATGACAGCATTCTGTTATACTCCAGGATAGCCTGTGCATATAAGCTTACTCTTCTTCTGTTATAATAAGTTAATTTAGAACTTACTGATTCAGCATTGGAGATATCATAAAAATCTTCTACTGATAAACCAATACCTTTTGTAAACTCGTCGGTATAATATTCGGAGATGATATTATTACCTACCATCACAGTTAAGTCAAGTTTATCAAAATTCTTACGTCCTGTAACATAAAAATCGTGGTTCACCTGCTGGCTGTTTACAGTTTCATTGTACATACGACCATTAGGGAAGCTACCTACAGAACCGATACCTTCCTGGAATGTACGTCTTTCTGTATATACGTCAGCACCCAGTCTTTCTGTGAATGTTAACCAGTTCAACGGAGAATATTCCAACAAAACATTCGGAATAACACGACGAACATTCAGGTCCAGACCAATGTTCTGCGAAGCCCAGAATGGGTTGTTGGCAGTGGTTGGCGCATAAAGATTCTGCGTATTATCCGGCTTCTTGATCGGGTATGGATTGAAGCTGATTGGTTCAAAGTAAAGACTGGACAAATATCCGGAGAAGTAGTTACCTTCTGTTAAACGATGGTTACGGGAATCAATATAATTGACGCCGATCGTCATTTTCAATTTCTCTGTAAGGTTAGTAGCGAAATTACCATAGAAAGCATTCCTGTAGTAATCTGTAGTAGGTGCCACACCTTCTTGTCTTAAAGAGGAATAAGAAAACAGATAGCTTGATTTATCGGTAGTACCGTTCAGGCTAAGGCTGTTATCCAGGGTAGTTCCTGTTTTGAAGAACATTTTACGTGGATCATACTTGGGAGCCAGCTGACCATTGATCTTGAAAGTATCCATTCTGGGACCCCCCCATGACTGGGAAGTAGTGCTGTTAAATACCCCATTGGTACCTTGTCCCCACTGATCCTGGAATTCAGGCAGGATTACTTTATCAATAGTTGTGCTGGAACCTACTACCAGGTTGAAGCTACCTTTTTTGGAGCCTTTCTTGGTAGTAATGATTACCGCACCACCTGCTGCTCTGGAACCATACAATGCGGTAGCAGATGCACCACGGAGAATGTTTACAGATTCAATGATGTTCGGGTCAATATCGATACCTCTGTTGGCAGTAGTACCACCAGCACGCACCGGATCATCATCACCTGCACCAATCTGATCATTGCTGATAGGGTTACCATCCACAACGAACAGTGGCTGGTTATTACCAGTCAGGGAAGAGGAACCACGGATCAGGATACGGGTACCACCACCTGGCATACCAGAAGTGTTGTTGATTTGTACACCGGCAACTTTACCCTGCAAACCGTTCAGGAAGTTTACTTCCTTCGTTTGTACGATATCATCACCTTTTACTTCCTGGGTAGCATAACCCAATGTGCGTTTTTCACGCTTGATACCCAGTGCGGTTACTACTACCTCACTGAGATCTTTATTATCGGTGCCAAGTGAAACATTAATGGTGCTCTCGGATCCAACCGGCACTTCCTTGGAAGAATATCCAATAAAAGAAAAAACAAGCACGGAGCCATTGGGAACTTCGAGTTTGTAAGAGCCATCGTTTGAAGTTAACGCACCTTTACCGGTGCCTTTAATTCCTACTGAAACACCAGGGAGTCCGGCGCCGTCCTTGGCATCCGTAACCTTGCCGCTGATTAACTTAGTTTGTGCATAGGCATGCACGACACTGATGGCCATAAGCAACCATAAAGAGTAGTCCTCTTTTCATAAGCAATTTAGATTTGAAAGATATTGTCAGTTAACTAATAATAAACAAGGAGTACCAGACTTATTTGTCTTCAGGTTATTTTCTCTCATCTTCATGGTCGTCATTCTCCGTCTTAGTACTTCTCAAAAAGCAAAAAATCTCATATTCTATTTTGTGTTCTTCCATTGGCCTCATTGAAGCCACACTACGCAGGGTTATTGTGGTCAAAAGCCAATTGACTTAGATTTTGTGTTTAGGATGTTGTTTTAGATCTTGATACAAGTGTTAAATATTGTTTAAATTCTACTGCAATATAGGAAATTTAAAAAATACAATCGCAAAAAGAGCATTTTTTTAAATCTATGAGAAATAAGCCCTAATATTTAAATCTTTCTAATTATTTGTGATAATTATTAAAATATAATAAGAATAATAATACGTAATCATATAAATTACATACCCAGTTATTCTTTTTTTATGAAAAAACAGCTGGTTGCTTCCCTTTGTTTTACTGGAACTACGAGTAAGCCACCTGATTATCCGGATGTCGAAAGCCAGCGCTTATTAGCCAAGTAGGATCTTCTCCCCGTGAAATCCCCGAAAATTTAACACTAGATAACTAACCTGCTTCTTCATTTACTTATCCAGTACTGGCATTCTGAACAAAAAAAGGCGACTCCGGAGAGTCGCCCTGTACAAACATATATACCTGTCTCTTAGTTAGAATATCCAGGATTCTGCACCATATTTGGATTGGCATCCATTTCTGCCTGCGGAATCGGGTACGCTACGCGGATATCATTAGGTTCTGTTTTTCTTGTGCTCAAAGCATTGGCATCAGTAATGTTACGGGTGCCATTTTTGCGATACAGATCGGTCATACCAAAACCTTCACCTACCAGTTCCAGTCTTCTCTGTTTTACAATCTCTGCTTTTACTTTAGCTACATCGGTAAACGGATCCAGTCCACGTTTTGCTCTCAGCAGGTTGATATCGTCTGTCGCTTTCTGCAGGTTACCCAGTTCAGCATAAGCTTCTGCGCGGTTCAGCAATACTTCACTGATACGTGCAATTTTCACGTTTACCAGACCAACCTGGCCAGTAGCCGGGTTACCGGAGAACTTCATCAGGTAATTACTGCCATCCAGGTTAAGGGTATAACCCAGACGCACATCTTTCGGATCCAGTAAGCCCATGAATTCGTCTGTCAGTCTTACGTCGCCATAACCACCTTTAGAAGCCGGTACATACAGATAACCGAAGTTATTGGAGCCAGCGCCATCAGGCGTGAGGAAACGCAGGGAGAAGATTTCTTCAGAACCAGCTTCATCTTTGTTGAACGCACCTGCTACTAGAGCTGGTTCGTACAGCGGATATTTGCCGATCAGTTTAGTTGCTTCATCAATAGCCAGTTGCCATTGACCTTTGTACACGTAAACACGGGTTAAAAGCGCAGTAGCTGCATCTTTAGATGCTTTAAAAACAGCTGCAGTGTTAGGTTTTGCATCCGGAGCTGTTTGCTGTGCTACTTTCAGGTCGTTGATGATAGCGGTATATGTTTCTTCCAATGTGCTACGGCCTGGTTTAGCAGTAGCTGGTGCATCGGGAGTAGTAGTTACCAAGGTAATGCCCGTATTAGGGGAAGTTACTTTGGCGTCTACGTTGGTATATGGTCTGGTGTATCTTTTTGCCAGGTCCAGTTCTGCCAATGCACGCAGGAAGTAAGCTTCACCACGGATGGTAGATGTTTTAGCCGTTTCCGGCATTTTCACGATCAGTACGTTCGCCTGGTTCACTACCCGGTACGCATTCAAAAACGTATTGGTTTGTGGTGCTACCAGCGGTGTATAGTTCATCTGGAACTCGGTGGTAAACCTGTTGGAGTTCTGGGAAGTGATTTTCATATCAATTCCACCCAGATCAGATACTATCAGGAAGTCACGACCGTAATATTCCAGCGTCTGCATACGCTCATACATACCGTTGGCGAGTATGCGCGCATTGTCTTCCGTTACTGCCACCTGATCACTCAATGATAACTGCGGATCCTGATCCAGCTTGCTGCAGGCTGAAAACAGACCAGCCGAAGCCAGTGCTAATATGGAGAGTTTTGTGTATTTCATAATTAAACTAGAATTTTTGTTATACCTCATTTTACAAGCCTACACTGATACCAAACGTAATTACCCTTGAAGTTGGATAACGGTAGAAGTCAACACCCGCGTTAGTTGTAGCAGGAGAAGCAGTGCTGGTTGGAGAAATAGGGTTAGTACTGATATCCGGATCCCATCCTTTGTAGCTGGTCAGTGTAAACAGGTTTTCCGCCTGTGCGTACACTCTTACACCCTGCATTTTCAATCTGTTCAGGGTTGCTTTTGGAAGGTTGTAACCTAAAGTCAGGTTTCTGAGCCTGAAGTAGGAAACATCTTCCAGGTAGCGGGTAGAAGTGGAGTTAGAGCTGGTACCATTACCCCAGATAACCTTAGGTCTGTCTGCGATGTCACCTGGTTTTTCCCAGTGTGAACCTGCATCTTTGGCCTGGTTTCCGGTGGTGTTGTTACCATCGCTTTCCAGGAAGGAACGGTTATAGTTGTATGCTTTGTTACCTGCACTGAAAGTGAAGAATGCAGTCAGATCAATATTCTTGTAGCTGAATTTGTTGGTGAAACCGCCGGTGATCTTAGGCAGTGCCTGACCAACATATTTTCTAACCGCTTTGGTATAATCGGTTGTCGGTTTACCATCCGCACCTTCCCAGGTAGCGGCACCGGTAGCAGGATCTACACCAGCCCAAACCGGCATATACCAGGAACCGAATGGCATACCTACTTCAATTCTCTGACGGCTGCCCGCAGGAATAGATTGTTGTCCGCCGAGGTTCAGCACCCTGTTACGCAGAGTAGCAAAGTTCACATCGGAAGTCCACTGGAAGTTTTTGGTAGATACCGGAATACCGCCCAACGTTACTTCAAAGCCCTGGTTCAGCATCTGGCCGACGTTCATATTCATTACATCGTAACCAGTGGTCATAGACACCGGTAACTGCATCAGCAACGCAGAAGAACGTTTGTCATAGTAACCTACGCTACCGTATACACGTCTTTTCAGCACGCTGAAATCCAGCCCTACGTCAAACAGGTTTTGTTTTTCCCAGCTCAGTGCAGGGTTACCCGGTTGTTTCAGGAAAGCTACTGATTCACCGTTGTAAGCACCTTCCAGGCTATACAGCGATTGGTAAGGATAATCGTTCAACAGTTCAGCGTTACCCATGATACCGTAGCTGGAACGCAGTTTCAGGTCGTTCAGCCAGGAAATGTTTTTAGTAAATTCTTCTTCTGTAATACGCCATGCAGCACCTACAGAGTAGAAGTTACCATAGCGGTTGTCTTTAGGGAAACGGGAAGAACCGTCTCTTCTGAAGCTACCACTCAGGAAATATTTAGATTTATAATCGTAGTCCACTTTACCGATCAGCCCCTGGAATGCGTAAGATGTTTCATTACCGGCCATATCGAAGTACTGGGAACCTGCACTTGGTACCTGTGCGCTATTGGTTGGGAAACCATTCTTTGCACTATAGTTCCAGATACGGTTCTGGAAGGAATATTCATTACCTGCCAGTAAGCGGAAGCTGTGATCTTTTCCGAGATTGAAGTTGTACGTCAGTAATTGCTGTGTAGTGTACAACGCCAGGTTGGTGTTTACATTATACAGGTAACCGCCGTAGTTACGACCATCGTAAGAAGTAGGGGAAGTCCATTGCTTTTCGCGGATGTTGGTCAGCTCAGCATTACCTTTCACTACGAAACGTAAACCGTCGATGATGTTGTATCCGAGCGCTGCATTGAACACCGTTTGTGTGTTGTTGTTGCTCTTGTAGTTCTGTGCTACGGTATTCAGGAAGTTACCACCACGCAGTATAGGACGGTAAGTGCTGGAGATACCGCTGAAATGATCCCAGGAAGTAGAACCTGGCTGACCGGCAGTATAACCATTGTAAGGCACACCGTTCTCATCACGGGAAGGAATAAACGGAGTGTTAGCCAATGCACCCATCAGTGGGGAAGAGTAGCTGTTACCTTCACCGGCATTTTTCTGATCGGTGTAGGAACCGTTTACTTTCACGCTCAGGTCGAACTTGTCGTTGAATTTGTGATCTACGTTTACACGGCCACTGTAGCGGCTGAAACCGGAACCAATCAGGATACCCTGTTGTTTGAAGTAATCACCGGAAGCATAGAACTGTGTTTTGTCGCTACCACCGCCAGCGTTGATACCGTAAGCCTGGGTGTTACCAGTGCGGAAGGCTTCGTCCATCCAGTTAGTGCTGATGTTGGCCAGGTTATCAGGACGGTTAGCCAGGATCTGTGCATCCGTGAAAGTACGGGAACCATCTTTGTTGGTGGCGTTCTTCATCGCTTCACGCTGATAAGCCAGTAACTCTGTAGAGCTCATCATATCGATGCCATGAGACAGGTTCTGGAAACCATACTTGGCATTGAAGTTAATACGGCTCTGTCCTTTCTTACCGGTTTTGGTAGTGATTACTACCACACCGTTAGAACCACGTGCACCATACAATGCAGTAGCAGACGCATCTTTCAGGATGGTTACGTTCTCGATATCCGCAGGGTTCATGTTAGCCAGGATATCCTGAGAAGGCGTATTCTGGGTGAAATCTCCGGAAGAAATTACCACACCATCTACTACATACAACGGGCTGGTGCTCGCTGAAATGGAACCGATACCACGGATACGAACTTCGGTTCTCGCACCAGGCTGACCGGAGTTGGTGGATACTGCTACACCTGGAGCGTTACCCTGTAACATCTGGTTGATGTCTGGCAATGCTACGTTGTTGATTTTAGCACCGCTGATAGTAGATGCAGCGATGGTGGAGTTTACTTTTTTCTCCACGGTGTAACCTGTTACTACTACTTCTTCCAGACTCTTGGAATCGGTGTTCAGTTTCACATTTAATGTAGTAGCAGGACCCACACGAACTTCTTTGGCTTCAAAGCCGATAAAGGAGAAAATCAGTGTGGCGTTTTCATCTACCGAAATGGTGTAAGCGCCATCCGGATTCGTTACGGTTCCTTTGGAAGTGCCTTTAATCTGGATGTTGGCACCAGGAATGCCCGAGCCATCTTTGGCATCAGTGACTCTCCCTGTTACAGTGCGACTTTGCGCAAAGACCTGACCGCCCAGAAATAGCACGGACAGGAGGAGAAATAATACTTTCCTCATAAGCATGATTTTGTTTCCTTAACCTTAAAAAATAATAATCATCATCAAGGCTTTAAAGCCCTAATTCATTTGGTTCCCGTTAATAACAAGTCGATAAAAATGAAATTGGAAATACTATAGCTGGAGAGTCGGCAACGGTACAGTGATATCTGTTGTATATTGTAACCTCATTTAAACAATTGACTATTTCATTGCGATTTATTTAAAAAATCACAATAGAAGTAACCAACTTCTTTCTCATAAGCAGTTTCCTTAGCAAATTTTCAACCAGCTTCAAATATAATAATTCTTAACAAAAAATTAAGCTTGAAAAGTTGCCGATAACATTTAGATAACGACTTTTTAACTTATCATTAACGTATAATTAATAATTATTAAATGTAAGGTTATGAAAATGAAACAAGCGGCAAGAATACCGCCTGTGCTCATCAACCAAAATCTAAATCGAGATTAAAGTTGCCCCGCATAAAAGCGGGGCGAATGTCTTATCAGGAAAGGGTAAGCGGGTAATTTTTTAACAATTCCAGCAATACCAAAAAGAGATCATCATTACGATGATTAAACCGGTATTCACACTCTTTCAGGTGCAAATAAGCCGTATTCCGGTTCAGCCCCTTGAACTTCGCCAAACGGTGTTTGGTTAAGCCCCAGAACGCATCTACATCATCCATCTGATGTGAGTCAGATGTTTGCCCCAGCCTGTATAAACGGTACTGACCTAAATCTACCAGACCATTGAAGCGGCGCAAACGTTCCGCAGCTACCTGGGTTTCCAATACGGAACGACCTCTTGTAGCAGCATGAATCATGGAGCGGCTTACGTCTGGGAGAATTTCGGTGTGTAACCTGTCTGAGGATCTGCAGATACCGAAGATAACGGGCTTTACAATCCGGTCTACTTCCGGTTTTACGGCCACCAGCGTGTCGCTGTCGTGGTCCGGGGTCAGGTCGCTTTGCCTGGTTTCGTAAGTCAATACGGGAACTGGCGCAGGATGCTGCGTTTCACAAAACCGCGCTATCTGGTGTCTTAGCTTCTTCAGGTAGCTATTAATAGTTACCCTGCTGACACCGCTGATATTCGCTATCTGGGTCGCAGTAAGATCATCGGCAAACAGCCGCAGGATCTCCTTAAATTTGCGCTCGGATAAATGAGCGCCCTTTAAGTACTTATTTTTCATGAACTATGTGGTTAGAATGGCGTATTAAACCTCATACTTTTTAATTATAATATCCCCCCTTTTTTTACAAACGGCGATAATGGTATGTGAATGCTCCCCACTAGATTATTTCAGCCTCATTTCTTGTCCATTCTAGCTAAATATTTAGCATTCACTGCGGTTTTCAGCCAATAAAAAAGCCATCGGGGCAAACAAAAAGTAACTTCTTTCTGTTTGCCCCGATGGCTTTTATAAAAAACCGTAAATTATTCTTTGTCGCTGATCCCTAATTTTTCAATGTCAATATCTTCCTCCTCGTCCAACGTCTTCCATAACTCTTTCTTCTTCGCTTTCTTCAACAACGCTTTTTCCATCCACAACAGCAAAGCCGGTAATATGGTGAGATTCGTAATCATAGCCACTACCAGGGTCAGAGAAGTAAGCCAGCCCAGCGCCTTGGTACCACCAAAACCTGAAAAGCTGAAAATCATAAACCCGGCAAAAAGAATAGCAGACGTATAAATAATGCTAAGCCCCGTTTCATGAATTGTTTGCTTCACCGTAGCACTGATATCAAAATCATGACGCGGTAACTCCTGCTTGAAGTTTACCAGGAAACGGATCGTAACGTCGATGGCTATACCGAGCGCTACACTGAATACCAACACCGTAGACGGCTTCAAGGGAACGCCTACCCAGCCCATCACTCCGGCAGTTACCACCAGCGGAATCACGTTCGGAATCAATGATATGATCAGCATCCTCCAGGAACGGAACAGGTACAACATACAGAGCATAATCAGCACAAAGGCCAGAACAATACTTTCCATCAACCCATTGATGATGAAACGCGTTCCCTCCTGGAAAATCACACTGGTACCCGTAAAAGTAACCTTGTAATGCGCCGTATCAAATATAGCTGTCACTTTAGGTTGCAATGAATCCAGGAGTAAAGGCAGCTTCTGAGATCCCACATCTTTCATATTCACACTTAACCTTGCTACCTGCTTGGTGCTGTCCATAAAGGAAGATACCAGCTTGGAGAAGGTAGAAGCCGGTCCGGCTGTATTGCCCCCTTTCATACGCAGGTAAGGCGCCAGGAAACCCAGATCAAACTGGTTAGGCACTGCAAAGTTGGAACTGTCGCCGTTATAATAAGCCTGTTTGGCAAATTTGATTCCTTCTACTACCGACAATGGTCTGCCGAAATCCGGTTGAGATGCAATCAGCTGTGTCAGCTCATCCAGCTTATTCAGCGTTTGCAGGTTCACCACCCCGTTCTTCTTTTTCGTATCTACCGCTATTTCCAGCGGCATTACACCCTTGAAGTTTGTTTCCAGGAATTTCAGATCCGTATATAGTTTATCGGTATGCGGAATATCATCCAGCATATACCCGACAGATTGTAAACGTCCCATACCCACAATAGCACCGATCACCAGCACAAGACTCACTCCATATACCCATGGCCGGTACTTAAACACCAGCGTGGTCAGGAAATCGAGTATCGCACCAAAAAACCGGTTATCCAGGTAAGTAGTATGCTTGCTCTTAGGCGCCGGCAGATAGCTCAGCACAGAAGGCAGGAAAATGAAAGAGATCAGGAAGATGAACATGATATTTAATCCTGCTACTACTCCAAACTCTTTCAGGATAGCACTATTGGTAAAACAGAAAACACCGAAACCAATAGCCGCCGTGAGGTTGGTAAACAGTGTTACAATGCCCATGCGCTGGATCATATGCACCAACGCCCGTGTTTTATTGGCATCCTTGGCATATTCCGTATGATATTTACTCAGGAAGTATACACAGTTCGGAATACCAATCACCACTATCAACGATGGAATCAGCCCTGTCAGCAAAGTAATTTTATACCCCATCAATACGATAGTACCAACTGACCAGATCACCCCGATAGCCACCACAATCATGGACATCAGCACCGCGCCAAAGGAACGGAAGAAGAGGAACAAGATCAGACCGGTTAAGAGGAAAGATATTTTCAGGAAGAGTTTCAGCTCATCTGCCACCTTAACGGCCATGGCAGTACGAATAAGTGGCAACCCACTCAGGTGTACTTCCGTATGCTGTTTTTCCTGGAATGCAGTAGCCAGTTTGGTGATTTCCGCCACCACCGCTGTTCTTTTGGGAGAATTAAATACATCCTTATTCACATAGATCGCCATGAGATAAGCATGGGTGTCTGGATTGTATAACAGGCCTTTATAAAACAGGAGGGTCTGAAAAACACCGGACAAGCTGTCGATCGCAGCCTGGCTCGACAAATCCCCCTTAAACAGCAGATTCGCCTCCAGCTTCTGTGTACTATCGTTCTTCACCAGGTTAATCGCCATCGGCACACTCATAATGTTCTCTACCGCGAAAACATTTTTCATGTCCTTATTCAGCTGCACATAGTCCTTGAAAAAGTCGGCCTGGAAGAATTTATCCGTTTGCACGGCCAGCATCAGTACATTACCATCTCCTCCAAATTTCTGCTTAAAATCCTGGTACTCAAGAAACTTTGGATTATCATGCGGTATGGTGGCTACATAGTCGTACGACATTTGTACCTTACTGGCAAAATAACCCATCACACCGGTACCGGCGAGCAAAAGAAGAAGAAGCAATAATCTGTATTTTAGCACAAAGCCTGCTAAACGTTGCCACATAAGGATTTCCTTTTTAGTAATGGGCGTAAAGGTAATTAAAATAGCTATTAGCTGTTAGCAGACAGCGATGAGCCGACTTCTTTTAGCTACCAGCTGTCTGCATTTGCCCTTCAACTGTCGGCCTGCCGCATTTAGTGCTTTCGCAATCGGGTTTGTAGTAACTTGCATTCCGGTTACTGCTTAAAAAGCGACTGACTCACCGCTAAACAGGATTAAATTGCTTCATAAAACACGTGGCATCGTATTACGCACAGTCAGGTATGGCGATACCAGTCTGATCGTAAATATTTTTACTGAACTCTTCGGGGTACAATCCTATATGGTAAACGGGGCCCGCTCCTCAAAGCCCAAAGCGGCCAAAGGTAACCTGTTGCAGCCCGGCAATATCCTTGAAATGGTGGTCTATCACAACGAGATCAAGAACCTGCAAAGGATCTCAGAGTATAAACTCGGCTACCTGTATAACTCAGTGCATTTGAACGTGGTAAAAAATACGGTGGCGCTATACATGATAGAGCTACTGCAAAAATGTTTGAAGCAACCGGAACAACAACTGGATCTTTATTTCTTTACAGAAAATATCCTGCAGCTGCTGGATATCTCGGCTTTACCGGTAGTAGCCAACCTGCCTTTGTATTTTACTTTGAAGATGGGAGAGCACCTCGGCTTCCGGTTAAACGGACGCTTCTCCGAATACACACCTTACCTGGATCTGCAGGAAGGAACGTTTGCGGATCTGCCACCGCATCACCCACATCACCTCGATACGCATAGCAGTGAACTAACAGATCAATTGTTTCAATGCACGGAAGTAGCGCACCTGGCGGCGATTACGATGAATAAGGAAAGAAGAAGAAAATTATTGTATGCGTACCTGGAGTTCTTCCGGCTGCATTTACCCGACTTTACAGAGATGCATTCTCCGCCTATTTTGCATGAGATTCTGGACGCCTGATCTGTTGCCCGCGCACAGCTGCTTTCGCGCCTTCCTCTGTAAAGAATTTCAGGTCAACTGTATTTCCGTCAAAAACAGCGTAGGAGAAATAATTCAGCCAGTCGCCCAGATTAATATACCGGCTGTTGCCCGGTAATGGGATATCAAGCGGCAGATGCCGGTGTCCGTAAATAAAATAATCGAAATGCTCTTTCTCCAATATTTCTTTGCTGTAAATAGCCAGCCATTCATTCTCTGTTCCGAGGAAATGTTCGAGTTCCTGCCCGGTGGCAGAACGGCTTTTACGGCTGAAATAATTGGCGAGGGCAATACCCCAGGCCGGATGAATAATAGAAAAAAGCCAGCGGCAAAAAGGATTTCTGAATACCTTCTTCAGCATCTTATAGCCATGGTCACCAGGACCGAGACCGTCGCCATGACCGATATAAAAGCTTTTACCGGCAATGGTATAGGTTTGTGGCTCATAGTATACCGGGATATTCAGCTCTTCTTCAAAATAGCCGTTCATCCACATATCATGGTTACCGATAAATACAGAGATACCGATGCCTTTGTCGCTTAATGTGGCCAGCTTCCCTAAGATGCGGGTGTAGCCTTTGGGGATGACATGTTTGTATTCAAACCAGAAATCGAATATATCGCCTACCAGGAAAATATGCTGTGCGTCTGCTTCCACCTGCTCCAGCCATTGAAGGAGCAATTTCTCGCGCTCCCGGCTAACAGCAGGGTTGGGCGCTCCCAGGTGAAAATCGGAGGCAAAATATACTTTCTTATTGGCCGGTAAGTGAATATCCATTCTTAAAATTATGAAGCTTTTAGCTTTTAACGGTTAGCTTTCAGTTGACAACGACATTCGTTTCCACTAAAAGCTAACAGTTAAAGACTAAAAGCCGTTTATATTATTCGTCTACTAAAAATACGTATACTTCTTTGGGACCATGAATCCCTACCACCAGTGTTTTCTCGATATCTGCGGTACGACTGGGGCCTGTTGCAAAGGATATCGCAGAGGGCAGTTCGTTACCATATTTATCTTTCAGTTTACTGAATGCATCTTTCAGGTCGAATACCAATTGATGCGTGTAGGCAATCATGATATGCACGGGGGCATATACGGGTAATGCTCTGCCACTGGGTTGTGCGGAGCTTAGCACCACTGTTCCGGTGCGGGCTACCAGGTATTCACAATCTGTGATGGCGGCGTCTGCGTCGTGCATGTTGCCCTGGTTCAGAACGGGTAAGTCTTCCTGGTGAATGGTTTTCAGCAGGGAAGGCGTCTGACAAAAGACATTGTGCCATTCTTTGTGTTCACAAAGCGCGCGAAGACTTTCCAGCAGTTCACCTTTGCCCGTGCAGAAAACAAATTTGCCCTGTAAGCGGGTAAACTCTTCTGCAAACTTTAATTCCAGGCTCTCGTTCTCGGTTCTGAAAACAGAAGAGTTGCCCTCCGAATTGGGGAAGGGCAACTGTACTGACTGACTTAATGCATTCCGTACTCTCTTCAGAATATTTTCCTTGGCAGGAGAAATCTTCATATCACTATTTACGCATTAGCTGGTGATGGAGAAGGATTAATGATATCTGACGGATGTACTCCTTCAGTAGGGGCACCTTCTTTACCCAGTTGATGTTCCTTATGGGTATCATAAGGACGTTTACCTATCAGTCTTTCCAGGTCGGCCTGGTATAAAACTTCTTTCTTCAGCAATTCTTCTGCCAGCGCCTTTACCTGATCCATTTTGGAAGTGAGCAGGTTTTTGGTTCTTTCGTAGGCAGTAGCAATCAGTTTTCTTACTTCGTCGTCGATCATCTTGGATGTTTCTTCGGAGTAAGGTTTTGTGAATGACTGCTCGCTGTTCGGATCGTAGAAGGAAACGTTACCAACTTTATCATTCATACCGTACACGGTTACCATGGCATAGGCCATACGGGTAATTACCTGCAGGTCGTTTTGTGCGCCGGTGGAAATTTTACCGAATACCAGTTCCTCAACTGCGCGGCCACCGAGGGTCATGCAGATATCATCGAGTAACTGTTCGGTGTTGTACAGGTATTGTTCTTTCGGAAGATATTGTGCATAACCGAGTGCGGCTACGCCACGGGGAACGATCGTTACTTTCACCAGTGGGTTCGCATGTTCCAGGTGCCATCCGCAGATAGCATGGCCTGCTTCGTGGTATGCGATCACTTCTTTTTCTTCCGGAGAGATGATTTTATTTTTCTTTTCCAGACCACCGATTACACGGTCAATGGCGTCATTGAAGTCGTCCATTTCCACTTGCGTTTTGCCTTTACGTGCGGCAATGAGGGCAGCCTCGTTACATACGTTGGCAATATCGGCACCGGCAAAGCCAGGCGTCATGGAAGCGAGTTTTTTCACATCCAGGTTGGGAGAAGTTTTGATAGGCTTTAAGTGCACTTCAAAAATAGTTTCTCTTCCAGCCAGATCTGGTTTATCGATAGAGATCTGACGATCGAAACGACCTGGACGTAATAAGGCGCTGTCCAGTACATCAGGGCGGTTGGTAGCAGCCAGGATAATGATACCGCTGTCTGTTCCGAAACCATCCATTTCTACCAGCAACTGGTTCAGGGTGTTTTCGCGTTCGTCGTTACTCATCATTACATTCTTACCTCTTGCACGGCCGATGGCATCAATTTCATCGATAAAGATGATACATGGTGCTTTTTCGCGGGCCTGTTTAAACAGGTCACGTACACGGCTGGCACCTACCCCTACGAACAATTCCACAAAGTCGGAACCGGACATAGAGAAGAATGGTACCTGTGCTTCACCTGCCATAGCTTTTGCCAGGAGGGTTTTACCGGTACCCGGAGGGCCTACGAGCAGGGCTCCTTTCGGGATCTTACCGCCGAGGGCAGTATATTTTTTCGGATTTTTCAGGAAATCCACAATTTCCATTACTTCTACTTTTGCTTCGTCCAAACCGGCTACATCGTTGAATGTGATGTTTACGCGGGTACCTTTGTCGAACAGGGTAGCTTTGGATTTGCCGATATTGAAGATACCGCCCGGACCACCGCTGCCACCGGCAGGACCGCCCATTTTACGCATCAGCAATATCCACAGACCAATGATGAGGATGATCGGTAACAGTAACTGGAAGATCGGTTCGAACCAGCTCTGACGCTCATCATAAGAGATCTTTACCTGGTTTTCTACCGGAATACCTTCCTGTGCTTTATCAATATCTTTTTTGAAGCTTTCTTCGCTACCTATTGTGAAACGGTAGTGAGGACCGGGGTTTTCACCGCCGAATCTGCTCTTGTTGACATTGTCAAATTTAGCCTCTTTTAAAGAGTCCTGTTTTATGTAGACCTCTACATATTTTTTGTTTACAACGACCAGCTTATCTACATCACCAGGTTTCAGATACTTGATCTGAAACTCCTGGAAACTGATTTCCTTTGTTGAGGATCTGAAATCACCAAAAATGTTCATAGCCAGCAGGGCCACGCCAATAAAGGCATATACCCAGTATATATTGAACTTCGGTCCTTTCTTAGGTGATTTCTCTGAACCCTTGTTGAAGTTATTGCCTCCTTTTTCCATAATCTTACGCTCCTTTACGGATGTTTATAGCTATCAGAATAATATGAATAATTAAATTCTAAAACAACTGTTTGGTTTAGTCTTCTGTGTGGTCCATCCTATCAGCGTCGCTCCACATTTCTTCCAGATTATAGAACTTTCTGTTTTCGGGTTGGAAAACGTGTACAACTACATTCACATAATCCACCAGAACCCAGTTTTGCGAACTAAAACCTTCATGCTTATACGGTTCCTCGGACGTGTGCTTCTCCACTTCATGTGACACATAATCAGCAATGGCTTTCACCTGGGTGCCCGAATTGGCTTCACATATGATAAAGAAATCGGCCACGGCTTCAGGAATCTGGCGTAGATCCAGGGACACGATATTTTCCCCCTTCTTATCCTGTATGGCCTTTATGATGGTGGTAAAAATTTCACTTTCTCTGGTCAGGCGTTGCTGCGCCTTCTTTCTCGTGCTCAGAACGGTTAAGGGTGCCAATAAATCTCGTTTTTGTTAAAAATAATCTTTAATTGTCAAAGTTACTAAACAAGCAGTAATATAAGATGTTTAATATCGCCTGCGGGGGGCCGGAAATGTTAAGAAAATAATAAAATGAATTACTTTTCGGGCCGGATATACTGACTAAAAAAGATTCATGTGATAGGACACCCGTTTCATATACTAGACGAAATAGACAGCACCAATAACTATGCCATGGAGCAGGTAAATTCGGGCCAGGTGACATCCGGCACAGCCTGGTTTACCAGCAACCAGACAGCGGGAAAAGGTACCCGTGGGAAACAATGGCACAACCAACCAGGTGATATCAGCGCACTTACAATTGCCCTTCAACCGGCTATGTTACCGCTTTCACGGCAGTTTATGCTCAGCATAGCGGTTGCACTTGCGGCATCCGATTTCTTTGCTTCCATTGCCGGAGATGAAACCCTGATTAAGTGGCCAAACGATATTTACTGGCGTGACAGAAAGGCAGGAGGCATCCTGATTGAGAACGTTTTACGTGGAAGTTTATGGCAATATGCCATCATCGGCATCGGATTGAATATTAATCAGGCCGCTTTCCCGGCAGATCTGCCCAATGCCGTTTCGCTCCGCCAGATCACCGGCAAAACCCGGTCGGCCGAAGAAGCCGCCCGCGAACTCTGTACCTTCCTGGATAAAAGGATCCGGCAACTGCAACCCGGCAACTACGATACATTGCTCACCGATTACACCTCCCGGCTCTTCCGCTGGCAACAGCCCGGCCTGTACCGGAAAGACGGTGAGATTTTCGAAGGCATTATCCGGGACGTATTACCAGACGGACACCTCTGCCTCGAAAAAGATGGAGAAATACTAAAACTGGGCTTTGGAGAGATTGAATTCATTATTACCAGATAGGAAGCAGTCGCCTGGCAGGTGCGCTTGGTATGCTTTGCACCTGCCCTGACAAGCACTAAAGGTGGACTTGATATAGGGAGGAGGTGGACTTGATACACCGTATACGATGACGACAGATATGACAATTATCTCTCCATACAAGGCTGGAAAAAACCTGACCCAGAAGAAACCATTTCCCGGGAATTATATGACCCAGGGATTAAAAGCGATCAGGGAAGATACCGACAAATAGCCTGCTGCCAGGGGTTAACCATATCCAGGTGCAGGTATTCATCGCGATGCAGTTCATAATACGGACTTAGCACCGCGTACTGGAAAATCATCTTCACTATAATAAACAGGAGTAATAACCCGGAAATACGGCGGGAGGCTGGTGTCGTAGTAGCCAGTGACTTCACGGGTTGATCCTGAATTAGCACATTAAAAAAAACGGAAATACCTGCTTTTAGCAATGTATTTCCGTTATAGATTTTAAAGTTTCTTGTTCGGTGGCATATGTGGCAGGCCGCTCTACATAGCAATCATCAGGGCTTGATGATAACAAGATTTTGGTTGATAAAGGCGTTAACAAATTGTGAAATTTTTTCTGATTAATCAAAAATGAAATTGCAACAGAGTTTCATTTTTTAAATTCAATCAGCACCAGTAAGGATTTCCCGATAATTCACAGAGGTAAAACTTAACATAGCAGGTAGCACGAGTGAAAAATTTTAACATAGAATTGTTTAAATTTGGATATGCCTTCAAATAAAAACAACTCCATTACGCTCAAAACTTTCAATGAATTCAACGACGAACTGTTATTATACACACGTAAAGAGGTAACCCCCAAAGCACCGTTACGTGGCAGTTTCGCAGTGCATGAGAGATCAGACTATCCCTGCATGGATGAAGTAACCGCCAGCAGACGGGATTATTACAAAATCAGTTTCTTCACCAAGGGCAGCGGTATTTTCACTTTGGGAGATGACCGCTACGAGATTAACAGTCCCACTTTAATTTTTATTAATCCGTTTGAATTAAAAACATGGCGGGCTACTTCCGATGAGCAGGAAGGCTACTATTGCCTGTTTACAGATCTGCTGTTCGAAGCGCAACCCAATCACCCGGAAAATCTGTTGCAACATCCGTTGTTACAGATGGGAGCGAGGGCTGTATTTACTTTAACAGACGAACAATCGGATTATCTGCAATCCATTTTCCGGCAGCTGGTAAAAGAGTATAGAGAGAATGCTGCGTTTAAACACGAAGCCATTCTGATTTACCTGAAGCTGTTGATGCTGGAAGGTAAAAGGCTGTCGTCGCAGGTGAATGAGCCGCAGCGTCAGTTAACGGCTGCACACTTGCTGGCGCATCGCTTTACGGATAAACTGGAAAAACAGTTCCCGATTGAATTCAGCCATCACCAGCTGACACTTAAAACCGCCAAAGAATTTGCGCAGGTATTAAATACGCATCCCAATCACCTGAATGCTTGTGTAAAGCAGGCGACCGGCCGTACCGTGAGTGAACATATCCGTCAGCGGATGCTGCTGGAGGCAAGGTTGTTACTGATGCATACCGACTGGCAGATCGCGGAAATTGCCTGGTGTCTTGGCTTTGAAGATCCCGGCAACTTTACCCACTTCTTTAAAAACCATAGCGGCATATCTCCGCATCTCTACCGGGCGCAGTAGTACTTTGATATTAACAAGTAATACTTTGCCTTATACAATTGCCAGCCCTGTACCTGCATGTACATTTGTATCTCTAAAAATTTTAACAATATGCAGTACAGAAAACTAGGTAAAACAGGTGAATCAATTTCCGCAATAGGACTGGGTTGCATGGGTATGTCTTTTGCATACGGCAACGAACAGGATTTTAATGAGCCGGAATCCCTGGCTACATTGGAACTTGCCCTCGATCTCGGCATCA
Organism: Chitinophaga arvensicola; assembly: GCF_900110835.1. Lineage (GTDB taxonomy): Bacteria > Bacteroidota > Bacteroidia > Chitinophagales > Chitinophagaceae > Chitinophaga > Chitinophaga arvensicola. Next base: position 1,227,840 of record NZ_FOJG01000001.1, on the reverse strand, counting down.
ATTTCTGGGATACCGCAGATATGTATGGAAAAGGCGCCAACGAAATCCTGCTGTCAAAAATACTCGCTACTAAAAGAGATAAAGTTTTCCTTGCTACTAAATTCGGCTTCCGGTATAGAGATGATAACTCCACTTATTTTGATGGATCTCCTGCATACATCAAACAATCGGTGGAAGCCAGTTTGAAAAGACTGAAGGTAGATGTGATCGACCTTTACTATACACACCGCATAGATGAAAACATCCCCGTAGAAGAAACTGTTGGCGCCATGGCAGCATTGGTGAAAGAAGGTAAGGTGCGCTATCTCGGCCTGTCTGAAGCCAGTGTGGAATCAATTAAGCGTGCTTCTGCCGTGCATCCGATAGCGGCGTTGCAAACAGAGTATTCTTTGTTTACCCGCGATGTGGAAGATGGCATTTTAGCCACCACGCGTGAACTGGGTATCAGTCTTGTTGCCTACAGTCCTTTGGGAAGAGGGCTTTCGACTGGCGCCATTAACAAAACCGGCGATTTAAGCGACGGCGACTTCCGTAAAAACTTACCACGCTTCCAGGGTGCTAATTTTGATCAGAACTTACAGATGGTAAATGCCTTAGAAGCTTTTGCAAAGGAAAAAGGTATTGCAGCTGCACAGCTGTCACTGGCCTGGTTACTGGCACAGGGAGAAGATATTGTGCCTATTCCGGGCACCAAACGCAGGAAGTATCTGCAGGAAAATGCAGGTGCAGCAGATGTTCAATTGTCAGCAGAGGATTTAGCTGCCATTGACCATATTTTAAGTAAGCATGCGATAGCCGGACTGAGATATACAGAAGGCGGCATGAAGCTGGTTAACAGGTAGCTAAAACAGTGCGTCTCCTATAACAGGAGTTTAAAAATTTGGGGAGATAGAAACAGCAGTTGCTGTTTTTATCTCCCCAATATCATCCAGGTAAGCAAGTTACTTCGTTCTTTTATACCCCCAATCCAGTAACCATTTCACCACTTTCTCCTTATAATCTCCCTGGATAAGGATTTCGCCATCTTTTACGCTACCACCGGTACCGCATTTGGTTTTCAATTCTTTACCAAGTTTCTCAATATCTTCTTCCTTACCAACAAAGCCGGTAATCAAGGTAACTACTTTACCTGCGCGTTGTTTTTTATCCAACGTTACTCTCAGGATCTGTTCTGCGGGCGCCAGTGTTTCGGTAACTTCTTCCTGCTCTGGTTCCAATGAGAAGTTAGGATCGGTGGAATAAACAATTCCATTGCCGGGTGTATTTTTCTTTTTCGACATCTCTCTAAAATATTTAAAGGTTATTCGTTTACTACTAATTGAATGGCCTCCGGCTGAATACGGATCCGTACCACACCATTTTCGGTCAATGGTACTGCGTCACCATCTACCTGGAGGTATTGCAGTTCCTGGCTGCTGATGGTGATATCCTTTCCGGTATAATGTTTCAGGTACCTGGTTTGATCGATGTTGCCCATCAGGGAAAAAACGCTCACGGGCAGCAGGCTGAGAATGCCTACCGGCGGCATTACACACAGATCCAGCCGACCATCGAAAACGCTGGCTTTGGGCGCGAGTTTGAATTCATATCCAAACTGGTTGCCGTTGGCTACTGTGAGCAGGAATGCTTTTGTCTGCAATATTTCGCCATCAATATCGATCCTGTATTCAGCGGGTTGGTAGGTATTAAAACTTTTAAGTACCAGTTTGGCGTAACCAGATAAACCACGTTTTGTATTGTGTCTGAACTGTTCTGCGATGAGGGCATCGAAGCCAACACCGGCATTACTGAGGAACAGGTGTTCATTGGCGTAGCCTACATCAATGGCCCGTTGTTTATTGGTGACAATAAGGCTTAGTGCTTTATTGACATCGAGCGGAATTTTCAGGGCGCGGGCGAGGCCGTTGCCACTGCCCAGCGGCAGAATGGCCATAGCGGTGGAGCTTCCTACGAGGCCTTGTGCAATTTCATTGATAGAGCCATCGCCGCCTACGGCAACAACGGTATGTACGCCATTCTGTACGGCCTCCCTGGCGAGATCTGCACCATGGCCGAGGTAAGCGAGGTATGCGGTGCTCACATCGTACTGATCTGCCGGTAAATGCCGGCTGATAGCGCTTTCCAATCGTTTCTCCCGATCAGTGCCCGCTTTGCGGTTAATGATAAATAGAATCTTCTTCAAAAAAACTGTTTTATAATATAATCGCCTTCAGGCTCAGATCCAGGCTTACTGCGTGATGTATGATAGCGCCTACTGAAATGTAATCTACCCCTGTTTTGGCGTAGTCTTCAATCGTATCTATGGTAATACCGCCGGAAGCTTCCGTTTCAAAGCGGCCGTTGATCAATTCCAGTGCTTTAACAATATCGGCAGGGGCAAAGTTGTCGAGCATGATCCGGTGTACCTGGCCTACCGCCAATACTTCTTTCACATCTTCCAGGTTACGTGTTTCCACTTCAATCTGTAAGGGCAGCTTGCGTTCTTGCAGGTAGGCCACTGTATTGGTAATGGCAGCAGTGATGCCGCCGGAAAAATCGATGTGATTGTCTTTCAGCATGACCATGTCATACAGACCCATCCGGTGATTAACGCCACCGCCTATACGAACGGCTTCTTTCTCCAGCATCCTGAAGTTAGGAGTGGTTTTGCGGGTATCGAGAATACGGGTATGATACCCTTTCAGCTTTTCCACATACTGGTGCGTTAGGGTAGCGATACCGCTCATGCGCTGCATGCAGTTAAGCACTAGTCGTTCTCCCATCAGCAGGGTGTGTACGGCGGCTTCTACTTCAAAGGCGGTTTCGCCGGCTTTCATGGCGTCGCCGTCTTTTTTGTGGGGGGTGAATACGGTAAACATATCGAGCCATTTGAAGATGGCGGCCGCTACTTCCATACCGGCCAGGATACCGTTTTCCTTGATTTTCAATACTGCTTTCCCTTTGGCGGTAGGAGGAATACAAGCCATGGTGGAGTGGTCTCCGCTTCCTATATCTTCTGCCAGCGCGCTTCTGATAAACGCGTTCAGCGCTGCTTCATCTAACATAATTGATGGTATTATCTGGTGTTCACGCAAAGATGAGTGCTTTATTTCTAAGCGCGAAAGATAGGTCAAAAATAAAAAGTGCCCCGCAATAAATTGCGGGGCACCGGGGTTTTTCAACTATTTTATATTGGCATTTTTATTTAACCTCAAATCTCAGTTCATTCAACACCATGCTACCGCCTTTTTTCTGAAGGAAAAAAGATACCCGGAAAGTGCCGCTGGCGGTAACCATATTACCAATACCAAAGCGGGAATTATCACCACCCTGGTGCACAAGTTCGAACGATTTTACCTGGTTTTTTGAGAAGAAATCCTTTAGAATGATTTCTGCCTGTGCTTTACTGTAAGAATTTGATTTTCCACTTACATTGATCTCTACATTGGTGTCGAGGTAACTGGCTAATCCGCTTACATCTCCTTTCTTCAGTGCTGCCACTACATCATCGAACGGGCCGGCAACAGTGAGTTCAATTGACCTGGCTGATAGTTTCAATGTTGTAAAAGCACCTCCCAACAACATAATCCCCAGCACCATCAATAGCTTCTTCATTGTCAGTTTTTTTATTAAAAATGTGAGTTTCTCCAACTCAAATTAAAAGCGAAAACTATGCCAAACACACTGCAAATCAACAAAATCACATTATAGTGGTAGCGCTTAAGGCATAAGTAATAACAGGAAGATAATATGTGTTTCGAATTGAATATTGTTAATTCAAAATGTATTTAAGCGAACGTTAATACTTATTTTTTAGCAGAAGCTTTATTTTTGTAAAATATTTAAACCCTTTATAAGTACTTTCACCCTCCCGAGTGAATTTATTAAAACTATAACCAGATAGGATATGGAAAAGAAAAGAGCCATTCTCGTAATTATGGACGGATGGGGCGAAGGTAAAGTTCCTAAAGCTGATGCCATTGCACATGCAAAAACCCCTTTTGTAAACAGTTTATATAAGCAATACCCGCATAGTAACCTGGTTACCTGTGGAGAGGCCGTGGGTCTTCCTGACGGACAAATGGGCAACTCTGAAGTAGGTCACCTGAACATCGGCGCCGGCAGAATTGTGTACCAGGAGCTGCAAAGGATCAATGTAGCCATCCGCGATGGTGAACTGGCAGCCAACCAGATCCTGCTCGATACACTGGCACACGCCAAAAATAACAATAAAGCCCTGCACCTGATTGGCCTGGTAAGTGATGGCGGCGTTCACTCCCATATTGAACATGTAAAAGCCCTGGCTACCATTGCCCACGCACACGGACTTGAAAAAGTATATATCCATGCCTTTACGGATGGTCGCGATACAGATCCCAAAAGCGGATTAGGCTTCCTGGAAAACCTGTCTGCCCACCTCGAAAAAACCACCGGCAAAATTGCTTCCGTTACCGGACGCTATTATGCGATGGACCGCGATAAGCGCTGGGAAAGAGTGAAGCTCGCCTATGACGCCCTGGTAAATGGTGTAGGTACCCCTACCCAGGACCTGCTCACCGCTGTGAAAGCATCTTACGCAGAAGGTGTTACCGATGAATTTATTAAACCGATCATCGTTACCGATGACCAACATAAGGCAGTAGCCACTATACAGGAAGGCGACGCCGTACTGTGCTTCAACTTCCGTACAGACCGCTGCCGCGAAATATCCCAGGTACTCAGCCAGGAAGCTTTCCCTGACTTCGGTATGAAACCGCTGGATATTTATTATACTACTATGACCGATTATGACCGTACCTATAAAAATGTACATGTCATCTTCGAAAATGATAACCTCAATATGACCCTGGGTGAAGTGCTGGCGAAAGACGGCTGCACGCAGATCCGTATTGCAGAAACAGAAAAATACCCACACGTATCCTTCTTCTTTTCGGGTGGCCGCGAAAAAGAATTTGATGGTGAACGCAGACTGATGGCAGCTTCTCCTAAAGTAGCTACCTATGATCTGCAACCGGAAATGAGTGCCAACGAACTGGCAGACCTGATTGTACCGGAACTGCAGGCAAAATCAGCCGACTTTGTGGTACTGAACTTTGCCAACGCCGACATGGTGGGTCATACCGGTGTATTCGAAGCCGTTATTAAAGCCGTGGAAACCGTTGATCATTGCGTAGAACGTGTTGTTACCGCTGCTCTGGCCAGCGATTATACCGTTTTCCTGACAGCCGATCATGGTAACGCCGACTTCATGATCAATGCAGACGGTTCTCCCAACACCGCCCACTCCCTGAACCTGGTGCCTTTCTTTATTATCAATAAAGATTTCATTGGGCCGGTAAAAGATGGTAAACTGGGAGATATTGCGCCTACTATCCTTCATTTCATGGGATTACCTATTCCTAAGGAGATGACCGGTAATTTGCTGGTGTAGCATAATCAAACTATTTTTTAATATTTCGGGGAGATAGAAGCAGCTATGGCTGCTTCCATCTCCCCGAATCTGTTTACGATCCTCCGTCACAATTTCTACGCTTTATTTATCTACCACTGTAACATTTACTTCACCGCTCCCGTTTAATATTCGTTACCCAAGAAAAAATATCAGCCCAACAAGCTGATTTACATATTTTTAGTGCTCTCGACAGATTTGCTCATGCATCGATGCGCCGTTTTTACGGCGCATTTTTTATGACCCATATTTAAGTCTTAATTTTGCAGCATGAAAAGATTCCCGCAAGCAACGGCATTGTTGATCATGATTGGCACCATGGCCTGTAACCTGGCAAATAATCCATCTCCCAAACTAACGACGGACAAGTTTATCCGGCTGCCGGAATACTTTACCCGGGAGGGCCAACAGCTGCTTACAGGCAACTTCATTCTCCATAAATCAGTGACCCTCAATGGTAAAACGGATACCAGCAGCATAACGGGCAGTGACAGTGCCACCGTACACGATCTGTTAAAACCATTTATGGATGCCGACCTGAATAAACCATCCCTCCGGGACGATTATGATACCTCCAGTTTGTCTGATCCTTTTTCCGGAAGAAAATCTGTGATCTATAAATCCAAAGGCAAACAAACAAGTCCTTCGGAAGTAACCCTGGAACTGGATAAACAAGGGAACATACAACAGGTTAACATTCATTCCTATACGAGTAACATGGTATACGAATTCCGACAGGATCTCCACTACCAGCAAAACAGGCAAGTTCGGATGACTACCTATCAGAAAATTGCCTTCCTCTCTCCCAAAGAGATGGAAGTAAATGTAACGATTGCACCAAAAACAGGGATGTAAACATGACAGCAGCGGAGTTCCAACAAATATCACATACCATACCGCTCAATGCAGGTATCTATAAATACTACGATGAAGCAGGCACCCTGTTATATGTGGGAAAGGCCAAAAGCCTCCGCAAACGGGTGAGTTCCTATTTTGTTAAAAATCATGATAACTACAAAACGCGTAAACTGGTGGAACATATCCACCATATTGAGTTTACGATCGTAGATTCCGAACAGGATGCGTTCCTGCTGGAAAACTCACTGATCAAACAATTCCGGCCCAAATACAATATCAACCTGAAGGATGATAAAACCTATCCTTACATTGTTATTAAACATGAATCATTTCCAAGGGTATTTTTCACCCGCAATGTGATCAAAGACGGCTCGGATTATCTGGGGCCCTTTACTTCTGTAGGCCGGGTGCGTGAAATACTGGAGGTGATCAAATACAACATTCCCCTGCGTACCTGCAACCTGAACCTATCGGAAGAGAATATACGAAGAGGAAAATTCAAGGTATGCCTGGAATATCATCTGGGCAACTGCAAAGGTCCCTGTGAAGGGTTACAGACACAGGAAGATTACCGTGAGGGCTTGCAGCAGGTAAAGAACGTGTTAAAAGGCAATCTCACGCCGGTGGTCAATCTGTTTAAAGAACAGATGATGGAGCATGTATCCCGGATGGAGTTTGAGAAAGCAGAGATCATGCGCAAGAAAATTGCCAGCCTGGAAGATTACTCTGCCAAGTCAACCATCGTGAATACCCGCATGGGCAATGTGGACGTGTTTTCCATTATCAGTGAAGGGAACCATGCGTATGTGAATTACCTGCGGATCCTGAACGGTACCATCGCCGACACCAAAACGGTAACGCTCGAAAAGCAGCTGGAAGAAAGTGATGAAGAAGTACTGGCTTATGCGATTGCCTATCTGCGGGAAGTGTTTAAAAGCATCAACTCAGAAATCGTAGTACCATTTCCGTTAGAATATCCGGAAAGCAATGTTACTGTAACAGTTCCCAAAGGCGGCGACAAGAAGAAGCTGCTGGAACTGTCTGAGAAAAACGTGAATTATTTTAAAGAAGAATTATACCGTAAGAAGATCCTGCACCTGGAAGGGAAATCAGATATGGAACGCAAACAGGTGTTGTATCAATTACAAGCCGACCTGGAATTGCCCGCGCTACCGGAGCATATTGAATGTTTTGATAACTCCAACTTCCAGGGCAGCTATCCGGTAGCCGCCTGCGTAGTATTTAAAGACGGTGTAGCTTCCAAGAAAGACTACCGGCATTTTAATATCAAAACGGTAGAAGGCATCAACGACTTTGCCTCTATGAAGGAGATTGTTTTCAGGCGATATAACCGCCTGCTGGCAGAGCAGCAGCCATTACCCCAACTGGTAATTATTGATGGCGGTAAAGGGCAGCTGGGCTCTGCTATGGAGAGTATCCGGGAGCTGAACCTGATAGGTAGTATGACAGTAGTAGGGCTTGCGAAAAATGAAGAAGAAATATTTTTCCCTGGCGACTCCGAAAGTATCAAACTGCCTTATAACAGTGAAAGTCTGAAACTGATCCGCCGGGTACGTGATGAGGTACACCGTTTTGGTATCACCTTTCACCGCCAGAAGCGCAGCAAGGGTACCTTTAAAAATGAGCTGGAAAGCATTAAAGGCATTGGTGAAAATACAGCGACACAATTATTGAAAACCTTCCGTTCTGTAGCAAAGATCAAATTATTATCGCAGGATGACCTGGTGAAAGAAGTGGGTACTGCCAAGGCGAAACTGATCTGGGATCATTTTCACAAGGAGGCATAACTTGAATGCATACACGATATAAACCGGGACGCGTTACGCGTCCTGGTAATCTTTCTCTATAGCCTGTGCGCTTTTGACGGCTCTTTCTGCCTGTAGTACGTGCCTGTTGATATGTGCAGTTAAAAACCCGAAGGTATCTCCTGCGGATAGTTTTATAAACCGTGACAGGGAGGTCGGGATTTTGATCTGCTGGATATTTACTTTCTCTGCGCGTAACATCAATTTTTCCATCTGTTCCTGCTGTTGGATAAACTCCTGTAATACCGTGGCTACTTCCGGCTGTATGGCCGGGAGGTGACCTTTGGGGGATTTCATGCGGGAGCGTAATTGTCCGTCTGCGGAGGGTTGCATGAGGCGGGTAAAATAGGCGCCCAGCCAGCTGCTTTTGAACAATTTATTGGGCTGGCTATTGCGTTGGGCTGCATTAGCGATAGCAGTGTCCAGTGCTGGCAGATATACTCTGCCATAGGTATTCAGGTGTTCGAGGCATTGTATGGCGCTCCACTTTCCGGGGGCAGGCGCATGTTGCAGGATAGCGGGTGTTTGCGAACCCAAACTGTTTTCCACTTTGTATTGCACAGCAACTATATTTTTCCTCAGTTGCCGGAGCAATTCGAGACTATTTACGGCACTCATGTTATACTTATTTGCTACAAATGTAGGCGGGCCAGGCGTAGAAAATCTTTGTGCAGATCAACATTTTATAATTTCACGGTACTCAGCAGTTTGCTGAATGTGGCAGGATCAATGCCCAGGTAAGAAGCCAGGTATTTATGAGGAATGAGTTGCAATACCTGCGGGCTGCGGGTGAGTAGTTTTCTGAATTTCTGTTCGGCAGAGAAAGACAGCAATTCCTTGTGGCGTTCCAGTACACCAGCCATAGCGGCGGCGGTGCCGATGCGCGCCCATCTTTCTATCAATGGAAAGCGGAGGGTAAGTTGATTGAAATCGGAGTAGGACATGCGCAGGAACTCGCTGTGTGTGAGGGTTTCCAGGCACCAGGGGGAGGGGATCTGAAGCAGGAATGAATCCAGTACGCCGGAGAAGGAACCGGTATAGGAAAAAATGATGGTAGATTCTTTATCGCCTTCCAGGCAGAATACGCGTTGAACACCGGCTATTACGAAGTAAATATATTTTTCTACTTCACCGGCGGCGGTCATTACTTCCCTGCGTTTAAACTGCACGGGGTGCCAGCAGGCAGCCATGGCTTCCCATTCGGTGTCGGGTAGCGGCATGATCTGGAAAACGGTTTTCTGTAGCAGTGGGAGGTGCATACGGAAAGATAAAAAAAGAAAGGCAATCAGCATGAACTGATTGCCTTCCGGTATTGATCTGAGATCATTTTTGGATTAGTACTGCCAGAGATCCTGTTCTTTGTTAAAGATACGGTCTTTGATGGCTTGTCCTTCGAGGAGGCGCATATTACCGTCTTTAATGTAGTCCTTGATTTCGCGGTTGTAGGTATTATTTTCCTTCACGATATAGCTACCGAAGAAGCGCATTTCGAAAAGGTCTTCCCAGCTGATGGTAGAGGCATCGTTATTCTGGTTATACACATCGTGTTTGGCCAGGATAGCGCGGCAGTCGGGATAATACACCCAGAATAAAGGGATGGAAGCGCGAACGGAGCCATCTTCATTTATACGGGATACCATTGGAGCAATACCCAGTATGCGAACTTTGAGGGCAGAAGCTTCTTTGTCGAACACCCATACTTCTTTGATCTTGTACTGTTTGATGGTACGTGGATCGAAGTCATCGCGGGTGGTGACCATTTTTTCTTCGCCGGTTACTGGGTCGATACTGCGTACGGTTCTTTCTTCGCCGCTAAGCTTGGTCTGGATATCCGCGTAAGGCAATACGGTAGTGAAACGGTCGTCGATAGCGCTGAAAGCTTCTATCTCTTTATTCTTGATTGCTTCGAGCAGAATATTGATAAACAGCTGGTTTACACCAGACTCATCTTCCACGTTGTATTGGAAGGGGAGGTTGATTTTTTCCCTGATATCGATTACCTGCCATACTCTTTTCTCCCAAAACCGGTCATCCTCGCGGATGTAGTCGTAGGCGATCGGGGTACGTTCTCTGGCCAGGTTTCTTTCCACCACACCATCTACGCGCAGTGATTTGCGTGGGGTGTCTACCAGCGGGCTGGTAATACCGTCCGGGCGTTGAGAAGCAGGGGGAGCAGGGGGAGGTGTTACAGCGTTCCCGGTAGCCGGGTTTACCACTGGCGTATCTTCCGTGGGTGTTGCTGACGTAGCTGTTCTGCGGCGGGTAGTACCTCCGCGACGTTGCGCATCAACTGCTGTTGCCAGCATTACCAGCAAAAGAGTGCACCAACCAATTCTGTTAAATATTACTGCTCGCATAATTCAGTAATTAATGGACCGTTAGTTTAATTTAAATATAGTACTCGGCATGGAACGAACCACATTATCGGGGCCTTTCACTTTTACGTTTTCGAAGAAAACTTCATCGCCTGGGCGCAGTGAACGGATAGATGCGGCAACGTTGCCTGGGAAATAAGCGGAGGTAGCGTCACCTTCCTGGTATTCCTTGCCTTTCGCAGAGATACCAACGCGGTAGCCGATCACTTCGTATTTCACGCCTTCAAATTCAAAATCTTCGAGGTCGGCACGTAAACCGCCCTGTACTTTAAAGTCGGCTGCTTTCATGGCGCCGCCTTTGTTAACACCTACTTTCAGCACCGGATCCGGAACACGTTTTACACGGAATTCCTTCTGACCGAGTGATTTGGTTTTACCATCGATGTTAGCTACTACATTGATCACTGCTTTGCCCGGAGAGCTAACAGTTACCAGGTATTCGCCGGAACCATGTTTGGTCATATTACCACCTGAGATAGAAGCAGATACCTGTTCAGCAGGTACACCGGCAGCAGAGATCGAGATTGGATTCTGGAGACCGATATACAGCACGTTCATTTTATCTGCAGAGATGGAGGTAGCCGAAGCACCTACATTATAAGTTTCTGTAAAGGGATAGGATTCAGGAGCGCCACCAGAGGGGCTAGGTAAGGTAATAGTACCGGAGATGGTTTTTTCACCGATTCCGGAAGCAACAGCGGTAAATGTTCCTAAACCTTCTTTCGCTTCAATGGTCTGGCCATTAACAACGATCGTTGGATTCACGGTAGTGCTGTAGGCGCCTACTGCGATGTTGGCAGTAATGCTCTGGCCTTCCATGAGGTTTTTGGAATTCAGAGAGATGAATGGTCTTACTTTATCGAATTTGAAAGTATTCGCTTCAATACGACCAAACAGGTAATCGATCACAGCAGATTCTGAGTTTTTGATATCATTCTGGAATTTGCCCAGGATGGTAACTGCTGCGATAGTAGGAACCATGTTGAAGTGGTAAGTAGTCCATGATTTAGGACCGCCGCCGTGTTCGTCATTGGATTTACCTACTTCGATTTTCAGTGGTAAAGTTTTTTCAATCTGTGCTTTAGCTTTAGGATCGTCAATGAAAGAGAGTAATTTAGTACGCAGCGCTGTGAGCTTTGCTTCCAGTTCAGGTCCTTTTTTATTATTCTCCATCACGCGGGTAGGAGCATCCAGCCCGGCTTTATCCTTAATTTCACCATGTTCGTCTTTTCCACCACTTTCAGTGATAATGGTTTCTTTTAAAGCCTGGATTTCGTCGAACATACCGGCAGATAATTTCTTTACTTCTTCCGCTTTTGCTTTGTAAGGCGCTACTTTGGCAGCGTTATCCTTCATCTGTGCAGCAAACTGGTCGTAGATAAAGTTATTCTTATCTGTCAGTGATTTATTGGAGGTATTGATTGAATTATTTACGATACTAAAAGCGTTCAATATTTCAGCAGAGACGTTCAACGCCAGCATGGCCGTCAAGACCAGGTACATGATGTTGATCATCTTCTGCCTAGGATCTTTAGGTAGTGCCATAGTTTGTTTTCAGATTTAATTGATATGTGTTAATTCAGAAACTATTAGCAGTACCTTATCTTCCTCCGTTCATGGCGCTCAGCATGTTACCATAAATTGAATTCAGGTTGCTGAGGTTTTTCGCGAGCAGGGAAATTTGTTCCTGTGTTTTCTTAGCATCTTCAATGCTGCCACTCATAGCGCTGGAGGCATTCTGCAGGTTGCTGTAGAATGAGTTCATTGCTTTCAGGTGGTTGTTGGTGTCCTGGAGTTCCAGTTCGTAGATAGCATTGAGGGAAGCCAGGTTTTTAGTCATGCCCTGCATCTGTACGTGGAATTCCTTGGTAGATTCCGAAGCACTGTTAAAGGAAGATACGGCAGCTGCTGCAGTAGTGTAAGCGTTGGCTACATTACCGATAGCGCTGGCAGCTTCTCTTGTTTTCTGTGTGTAATCTCCGGTAGCTGCTACTACATCGCTGATATCTCTCATTTTGTCAACGGTAGTACCCAGTTTCTGGAAGTTTTCGCTTAAGCGTTGCAGATTAGCAGGAGTGATGTCTGCTTCCTGCAGCATTTTGTCGAGGCCGGCTACTGCAGGGCTTCCTGCTACTGCTACCACCTGACCTTCAGGATGTGATGCACTTGAATCGGGAACAAATGCGTATACGAAAAAGATGAGCGCCTCAGTGCTCAGACCCAGGATCAAAGCGATGTCAGCTCCGCGCCAGTGTTGCAGTTTGAATAATGCTCCGATAATTACTACGGAAGCCGCAATACATACGAAAAAGTTCAGCCATTTAGCTTTGTTAGGATTCATAGCCATAGGTTAAAATTTACTGGTTAAAATGTTAATAGTTAAAGTCTGTATGGAATAGTTAATTCTCACTGATTTACTCATAATAGTGTACATAATACAAAGGTTTCTTGTTGTTATAAATACAGGCTATTACTGATTTTGATTTTCTGCTCCCGTTTCTCTACTATCTATCTGTGTTTGGCTCTTCTGCTCAGGGCAATGGTACATCTGAAACCAACATATGATTTCGAACTGTCCTGGTATTCGTATGTCCTGGTTCCTGTTTGAAGGAAGTATCCTACGTCTTTCCATGAACCACCTCTGATGGCTTTACGTTTCATCTTTAATGGTGCATCATCCGGTACGTCCATTCTCAGGTATGGGTTCATATCTGAGGTGAAGGAATAGGCATTTTCATAAAAGATATCTGCGGTCCATTCGGCTACGTTTCCGGACATATTATATAAGCCGTAATCGTTAGGCCAGTAAGCATCTGCGCGTACGGTATAGAATCCACCATCTTCCGGATAGTTACCACGACCGGGTTTGAAGTTGGCCAGCAGACATCCTTTTTTATTACGGATGTAGTAACCACCCCAGGGATAAGGTGTTTGTTCTCTACCACCACGGGCAGCGTATTCCCACTGTGCTTCAGAAGGTAACTGGAATTTATCTTCCGTGAACAGCTTTTTGCTGGCGCGGTAGTCTTCCCAGAATTTACTTCTCCATTCGCAGAAAGCGGTGGCCTGGTGCCAGTTTACGCCTACTACAGGGTAATTATCAAACGCCGGGTGCCAGAAGTACATACGTGTCATCGGCTCGTTGTAGGCGTATGAGAAATCCCTGATCCAGCAAAGTGTATCCGGATAAATGGGAACGTCTTTCTTTACAATAAAGGTAGAACGCGGCTTGCCGAAGTTCTCTCTCAGTTTTGCTTTATCCCAGTTGAAAGTCTCCTGGTGATAAATCAGTTTACCTACGTCGATATCTTTGCGGCCATATAAACGGTCTGCTTCGGTATACACCATTGCATCCAGTTTTTCCATGGTCGCTTTATCCTTGTAGACAATCTTCTGCTTCCAGTCAATAATGTCATGACCATCATCAGATTTAACATGGCCCAGTAGGATGTGCGCGATAGAGTCTTGTACCCAATTCACAAACTGGCGGTATTCATTGTTAGTGATCTCCGTGGCATCCATGTAGAAGCCTGAAATGGAAATCGCCTTGTTACGCGCCGTGTATGCGTAGTTTACGTCCTCATCACTGGGACCCATGTGAAAAGTTCCGGCTGGTACGTATACCATCCCATAAGGTACAGGGGGAGTGTACTTCGGTCTCGGACTTACGCCGATCAATTGCCCTTGTGCATTTTTAGGGGTTTTACTACCGCCACAGCTGGCCAGCAGGGAAACCAGCAAAACTGCCAACAGACCTTTTACATAGTTAAGCTTCATAAGGGTAGCTTTCATCAGAATATGTTTTTTCTATTAACCAGCCTGGTGTGATTTGCCTGTATACAAGGGAACACATTTCTCATTTTATCACCCGCTTTGTTTATATGAAAGATAGCAAATGTAATAATTAATTTTAATCCGTAGTGACTTTTTATCCAACTTTTTCAATTCGCCTTACATCCGTTCTGTAACTAGTTTAAACGCTGCTTTTAACATTTTATTATATAAACGTAATAACATTTATTGAATCGCAACGCCCCCTTACAGGCAGCAAGTTACATAATTATTATATTAAATTAATAATTTCTTCCATATAATGTACGGGTTTAATGCAATGATAATCTTTGCATAAATACACCAGGGTATCATTTTTTGCCTCCCGCTCCGTTAGCAGCGGAATAGCCGGAATATTTTTTTCAGCACCCAATAAAATCCGGTACGGAATAAACCATTTTCCTGCTTCGCTCATTCTTTCCTTAAAATCTTTTCCTACAATGGCCAGTTCGGCGGTACCTTTTACCAGCTGAAGTAACTGGCTCGCCCACACGCCAAAAGAAGTAGGATAGCGAACCACCGACTGTGAAAGACCGGAAACAGCACCAATACAGCGGTCAGCCCATTGCTTACGATCAAAAACAACAGAGAGGTACCAAAGGTTCTGCATCATGATCGCATTTCCGCTGGGCACTGCTCCATCGTATATTTCCTTCTTCCGCACAATAACATCGGTCTGACCTTCAATGGTATAGCAGAAAAACTGGTCGTTCTCATCACTGAAACGGGCGATTACAAATTCGGTAATTTCCCGGGCCTGCTCCAGGTAACTGATATTGCCGGTTATTTCCTGCAGCGCTATCAACGCACGGACCAGGTAGGCGTAATCGTCCAGGAAGGCCGGATATTTCGCCTGATCCTCTTTCCAGGTATGATAAAAAGCGCTACCAGTGGCATCCTGGCGGAAATTAGCGAAACAGAAATCCATATTCCGGATAGCCATCTCCCGGTATTCCCCCACTCCAAGGGCTGCATAAGCCTTACAGCAGGCATGCACCATCAGGGCATTCCATCCCAGCAGGATTTTATCATCCAATCCGGGCCGGATCCTGTTGGCCCTTACTGCCAGCAATTTCTCCCGGCACCCCTTCAGCATAGCGCCGAATATTTCCGGGTCATAGCCTTTTTCTGTCGAGAAGGCCGCCAGTGGCTTTTGTACCCATAAGATATTCTGCTCTTCCCAGTTTCCGTGATCAGTGACATCATAATATTCGCAGAATGGTTTTGCCTGTTCTCCCAGTATATGATGAATCTCCGCCTTGCTCCAGGTATAAAACTTACCCTCCACACCTTCCGAATCCGCATCCAGGGCAGCATAGAAGCCACCGCCAGGCGCAGTCATTTCACGGGTGATAAAGGTCATGGTATCCCGGATGGTTTGTGCATAGATCTCATTGTGTGTCAACTGGTAAGCGTCACACAACACATCTATCAGCAGGGCATTATCGTACAGCATTTTTTCAAAGTGCGGGGCCAGCCACTTTTCATCAGTAGAATAACGGGCAAAGCCGCCACCCAGTTGATCGTAAAGGCCACCCTGCAACATTTTATCGAGCGATAGCAATGCCTGCTGCAATGCTTCCGGATGGTGATATATGTGATGATGGCGCAGCAAATACGCAATGGTAAAGGTTTGCGGAAACTTAGGAGCCCGTCCGAAGCCACCCCAGCGGGTATCGGCCTGTTTCAGGATGTTTTCACAAATAGTATCGCACTGTGCTTTGGTAAACAGCTCTGTAATGGGAATATTCAGATCCAGACCAGGATGGACTCCTATCTGGGCAGACTGCTGGATATGTTGTACGAGGTTATCGGCCTGGGATTCAATTTCTTCGCGTTTGTTTTTGAAGGCATCTGCCAGCGACAGCAGTACATCTGTCCAGGAAGGACGGCTATAGGCCTGCACCGGCGGGAAATAAGTACCTCCATAAAAAGGTTTCTTCTGCGGTGTCAGGAAAACATTCAGGGGCCAGCCACCAGCGCCGGTCATGGCCTGCACGGCATCCATATAAATATGATCCAGATCGGGTCTTTCTTCCCGGTCTATCTTGATATTAATAAAATGTTCGTTCATGATGGCGGCAGTAGCTTCTTTCTCAAAGCTTTCCCGCTCCATCACATGGCACCAGTGGCAGGCGGCATAGCCAATGCTTACCAATATCGGTTTATCTTCCTGCAAGGCCTTTTGCAGGGCCTCTTCTCCCCAGGGATACCAGTTGACAGGATTATGTGCATGCTGCAGCAGGTATGGGCTGGTTTCACTGATAAGCTTGTTCATGGATTCCCGTTACGCGATAAAAATGTGACTCTTATTTCTCTACAAAGAAATTTATTTTTTCAGGATTACAAAGAAATATTTTGAAAGAGTTGCCTGCGCTGATATAGCAGCAAAAAAACAGGGATAGCTGAAAGCCATCCCTGCGGAATTTATTTACAGTAAACTGCTTATTTCTTTATGAGTGTGTTAAGGTACAACTCCAGTGCAGCGGCCATAGAAGGCGCCTGAGGGAGCGGTGCTTTTACATCCAGCCGTAAACCTGCTTCTTCCACAGCAGCGGAGGTAGTAGGACCGAAGGCGCCGATGTGTGTGCCATTCTGTACAAACTCCGGCATGTTTTCAAACAGCGATTTCACACCTGAGGGACTGAAAAACACGATCATGTCGTAAGCGGTGGCTGCCAGTACTTCCTTTACATCCGTTGAAACGGTTTTGTAGAGGGTAGCGGTAGCATACTCACACTTGTTTGCTTTCAACCATTCTTCAATGTCTTTCTTCTGGCTGTCGGAACTCGGGAAAAGGAACTTTTCATTATCCCTGTGTTTGTTCATTACCTCCAGTACCCCTTTGGTAGAACCGTCTGCTCCGTAAAAAACCTTCCGCTTACGATAGAGAATGAATTTTTGCAGATACAATGCCACTGCTTCTGTAATACAAAAGTATTTGCAATCCTGTGACACCTTAACTTTCATTTCCTCACAGATACGAAAAAAGTGGTCTACCGAGTTACGGCTGGTGAAAATCACTGCAGTAAAGCTGAGGATGTCGATTTTCTGTTTTCTGAACTCCTTCGCTGGCAAACCTTCCACCCTTATGAACGGATAAAAATCCAATTTGATATTGAATTTCTTGGCCAGATCAAAGTAGGGTGACTTTTCTGTTTCAGGCTTAGGTTGAGAAATTAGGATTGACTGAATTTGTTTTCCTTGCAAATCTTTTTTTGGCCCGCCTTTTATCATACGTTTTTTGCTCTTGTGTTAACAATAGGCGATAATCAGGGATTACCAGTTAACCAGATATTCTGTAGCACCTTGGTTAATATTAAAACGGGCGCTACTTCGAATGCGCAAAGGTAAAGAAAAAAATGCAATTTACTGAAAGATAGGTACTGCCTAACCAGTGAATAAGACCTAATATACCGGTATATAATTAGTAATACAATAAAAAACAACGATATATATAGGAAAGTACGGGCTATTTCAGGCGAACAGAAGGCAATAACCACCAAAAACGGCACCAGCAATACCCCCAGGATCTTGTTGATCAGGTAGAGGATAAAAATATATGCATCCGCCAGTTCCGAATTACCAAACAACCAGCCGCAAAAGCGCAGCATAATATATTTGAAACCATATACCACAGCCACCAGGATCACCAGACCAGGGATGAGCAACCAGGGCTCCGCCTGCGGGAATACCTGCTGCCGGTATAATACGAGATAACAGTAAAGCCCCAGTGCAATTGCAAAAAAGATATTCAGCAACATATTGGGAAAGGGCGACTGCGACAACTGATCCTTCAACTGCCGCTGACTCAGCGTAGGATTGAGGAAAGCCCTGAACAGGTCGGAGAAATATTTCCGGTAAGACAACCGTACTACGCTTAACAGCAGCAATACACCTGCCATCAGGTAAATGAGCCAGTCCATATTCCGGTAAGGCCTGATCGGGTTGGTATCTACAAACCTGGGCTTCCCGGGTTTCAGGAAGACGTTTTCCTGCGAGATCTTCTTCAGGTACAGATCGTAGTCCGATACCGGCTTTACTTTGGGTACTGCTGCCAGCGCCAGGCTGTCTGTTTTAAGATGAGCAGAATCGGTGAGTAGCTTTGTGGTATCTTTCTTTAACTGCGCGACGGCAGGTAAAGCCCTGGTACTGTCTCTTTTAACCGGCGCCGTATGCACTCTGGGGCGCGACGAATCGCCAGCAGTATGGGTGATCACCGGTTTTTTCTTTACTACCGGCGGCACCGCAGCGGAATCTGTTGTTTGTGCCCATAGCGGCAAATAACCAAAAATGAATAACAGCAGTAACCAGTTTCGCACCAGGAAAATATTTTGCAATGACATTAATTCGGTTCTTCAATAATAACGTTTCTGCTGCACAAAGGAATCAATGGCACTGTTCACGCGATTATGTTATGGCAAAGATATTAAAATAGTCCATAGTTGACCGGGAGGAATAAACGGGAAAAACGGATCTTTTATTAAACCCTTAATTGCATTTACCTTTGCCATTTGCCGGAGCAGGCAAACGCGAACAATATAGTATCATGGCCGGAATTTATATACATATTCCTTTTTGCAAACAGGCCTGTTATTACTGCAACTTCCATTTTTCCACTTCACTGTCGCAGCAGGAAGCCATGGTGAATAGTTTGTTACAGGAAATCACCCTGCAAAAAGACTACCTGGCGCAGGAGCCGGTGCAAACCGTTTACTTTGGCGGCGGCACACCGAGTTTACTGACAACCGCACAACTCACGGCGCTTTTATCGCACCTGCGCAACACCTTTGCCATCACCGCAGATGCGGAGATCACACTGGAAGCAAATCCTGACGATCTTACCCCAGAGAAGCTCGCCGATCTGAAAGCCGGTGGTATCAACCGGTTGAGCATCGGGGTGCAGTCGTTTCACGAAGAAGATCTTACCTGGATGAACCGTGCCCACGATAGCCGGCAGGCACTGGATTGTATCCGGGAAGCACAGGCACTGGGCTTTCAGAATATTACCATAGACCTGATCTACGGCGGCCCTACGCTGACAGATGAGGGTTGGGAACAGAATGTAAAACAGGCAATCACACTGGGCGTGCCTCATTTATCCTGTTATGCCCTTACGGTAGAACCAGGTACTGCACTGGACCAATTTATCCGGAAGAAAAAAATGGCCGCCACGGATCCGGATAAGGCGGCGCAGCATTTTGAGATGCTGATGGAATGGCTGGGCGAGGCCGGTTATGAGCATTATGAAATTTCCAACTTCGCATTGCCGGAATGGCATTCGAGGCATAACAGCAGTTACTGGCAGGGCAGACATTACCTGGGTCTGGGGCCTTCAGCGCATTCTTTTAACGGTCATTCGCGGCAATGGAACATTGCCAATAATGCCCAATACATTAAAAGCATTACCGCTGGCAGTGTTCCTTTTGAAATAGAGACACTCACCAAAGCGATGCAGTTCAATGAATACATCATGACGGCGTTGCGTACTTCCGCCGGATGTAACCTGGAGTGGGTAGCAGAAAAGTTTGGTGCGGAAGCTGCGGTTCATCTGCTGGCGCATAGTGAACCTTTTATCCGGATGGGCCGCATGGAACATACGGGAGAAATATTGCGGCTGACGAAAGCCGGGCGGCTGTTTGCCGACGGGATAGCCGGTGACTTGTTTATCATCTGACGATATAAAAAAAGAGCGGAGGAAAATTTCCTCCGCTCTTTTTTTATATGAAATTCTTATGGTCGCTTACCAGCCCAGGATATACGCAAACATCAGTGGCGCTACGATGGTAGCATCTGATTCTACGATAAACTTAGGTGTATGGATATCCAGTTTGCCCCAGGTAATTTTTTCGTTAGGCACCGCACCGGAGTACGAACCGTAGGAAGTAGTGGAGTCAGATATCTGGCAGAAGTAACCCCAGAAAGGCACATCTGTCCATTCGAGATCCTGGTACATCATCGGCACTACGCAGATCGGGAAGTCACCAGCGATACCACCACCAATCTGGAAGAAGCCAACGCCTTTACCACCGGAGTTAGCGCGGTACCACTCAGACAGGTAGATCATGTATTCAATACCGCTTTTCATGGTAGACGTTTTCAGGTCGCCCTTGATGCAGTAGGAAGCGAAGATGTTACCCATGGTGCTGTCTTCCCATCCTGGAACGATGATAGGAATATTTCTTTCTGCAGCAGCGATCATCCAGCTATTTTTCGGATCGATTTCGTAGTGTTCTTTCATAACACCGCTCAGGAGGAGCTTGTACATGAATTCGTGCGGGAAATAGCGTTCACCGCTTTCTTCTGCATCTTTCCAGATTTTATAGATATGTTTCTGAATGCGGCGGAAAGCTTCTTCTTCGGGGATACAGGTATCTGTAACGCGGTTGAATCCTTGTTCCAGCAGGTCCCATTCTTCCTGTGGGCTCAGATCGCGGTAGTTAGGTACTCTTTTGTAATGTGTATGTGCTACCAGGTTCATGATATCTTCTTCCAGGTTTGCACCGGTGCAGGAGATGATATCCACTTTACCCTGACGGATCATTTCTGCGAAAGAAATGCCCAGTTCAGCCGTACTCATCGCACCGGCCAGCGTTACCATCATTTTACCACCTTCCAGTAAATGTGTTTCATATCCTTTGGCAGCATCCACCAATGCAGCAGCATTAAAGTGGCGGTAATGGTGCTGGATAAATTGAGAAACGGGTCCCTTGTTCATGTCATTTAATCTTTTATACATTAACAGTCTGGCTAATAAAGCCTTAACAGGTGGCAAAGTTAAGATAATTTTTGCTGGGGTGCGGAGCGTGGGGATAAAACAAAACGGCCCATGGCAGATGCCACGGGCCTGGTATTTTTAACACTACTAAAACTAAGCTTTTTTCAGGCGGCTGTATACTTTCATATTCGCGTCTGCATCTGTTTTGATTACCGTCCAGGTGTCGCTGCTTTCGAGTGTAACAAAGTATACTACTGTTTCTGCAGAAGCATATTCCACTACACAATACACGCTGGTACCCGGATACTTTTTATTCAGCTTGCTGCTTACTTTCAGGGGCAGTTGTTCTGCCTGCAGGTAGCGGGAGGTAGCCAGCAGGGTACCGTCGTCTTTAAAGAAGGCGGTTACCTTGGTGTTGCTCATGGTAAATTTGGCGGTAAACGTTTTATTGTCTTCCGTGTACCACTTTACATCGGTAGCACCGTTAAAGGAGTCATTGAAAGTACTGTTGATTCTGTTGTTAACAGTAGTTTCATAAGGGTTTGCGAGAAGCACATTTGCACTCAACAGGAGAGCTGCGCTAACTAATAAGATAAGTTTTTTCATGGCGGAAAAAATTTATTGTGATTGTGATTTTTTTGTTTCGATAAGTCAAAGCTACGCCGGGAAGTGCCCAGTGGTCAAGGCATTCTTTACTGCTGGCAGCACTAGATTAGTTGGAGTATCCGTTATTGAACGTCCGCCTGACCGGTGGCGGACATACGGGTATTCAGAGCAGCCATAGCCTGTTTGTTGGTGCCAACCTGCCAATGTTGCTTGTGTGAGAGTTAAGAAATTGTTAAAATGGATAAGGTTTCCGGAATTCTTTTAATTTATGGAAGGATGTGCCAAAAAAGTGGAGCTGCGTAATCCCTTATTGGTGAAGGAGAACAGGAAAATAGGCATAAGCTCCGGGAATCCGGGCAACAATTCCGGGGTATGGATAGGAGCGTGGATAAACGGTTGTTGTGTAGGTTGACCGGTTAATGCTGATTACCATGTAAACAGCCGTTCTGCATAAATACGTATCTTGAGTGCATGAATCACCTGGCCCACGCGTACTTATCATTCCGGCAACCGGAACTGATCACCGGCAACCTTATAGCAGACTTTGTGAAGGGCAGGAAGAATATGGAACTGTATTCAGCAGGCATTCAGCGGGGCATCCGGATACACCGGGCCATCGACAACTTCACTGACCAGCACCCGGTAACGGGGAAGGCTAAACTATTTTTCAGGCCCTCCTGTGGATTATATAGTGGTGTATTTACTGATCTGGTATATGATCATTTCCTGGCCAACGACACCGCGCGCTTCACCAATGACACGTTGTATTCGTTTGCCCATTACGTTTATAGCCAGATCAATGAGCGTGCAGCAGGGCTGCCGCCGGCTTTTTTAGAGATGTTCGGCTATATGCAAACCTATAACTGGCTGTATAACTACCATACTACTGATGGCATTTCGCGTTCGATCCGGGGGGTAGCCCGGCGGGCCAAATACCTGGAAACCGATGGTAATGTGGTCTTTGCTGTATTTATGGAGCACTATGCCGCGCTCAAAACCTGTTACCAGGAATTTTTCCCGGAACTGCAAACTTATGTAGAAGGATTGTTGCAAATGGAAAACCGCTAACAGCTTGTTAAATGCGGGAACTACGCTTTTCAGATTCCTTAAAATTGGGTAGGTTTGCCGCCAATAATTCTATAAAAGAAATAAAGCTTTCCAGGATGATGAAAAAAGTTCTCCTTTTCGCCTTTGTAGCAGGTTTAATCAGTTTAGGCGCTGCTGCACAGGATAAAAAATTACCACCACTTGATGCCAGCCCGATGGACATGGCCTATTACCCTGTCATGTATCCCTATGTTGTAAAAGTAAAAGGCGAACCGGGAGCACTGGTAGCCAGAGTTATTTACAGCCGCCCTCAAACCAAGGGAAGGGATATTTTCGGTAACCTGGAAGAATACGGCAAAATATGGCGCCTGGGAGCGAATGAGGCCACGGAGATAGAGTTTTTCCGTCCGGTACTCATTGCCGGCAAAAGCATTCCTAAAGGACGTTATACCCTGTATGCCATTCCCACTGAAAAAACCTGGACCATCATCCTGAACAAGGAAACAGATATCTGGGGCGCCTTTAAATACGATCCTAAAAAGGATGTAGTAAGAACTGCGCTGCCGGTAATGTCGCTGGATACACCGGTAGAAGCATTTACCATGGTATTTGAGAAAGGCGATCCTGGCGCCAACCTGATTATTGCCTGGGATAAGGTAAGTGTAAGTCTGCCTATCAAATGGACAGATGCGGTAGTAGCTACGAAGAAGAAATAAAGCTTACTGATATAAATGACGCCGGGGCGAAATAAAAGCTGCATGTTAAGCTTTTATTCCGCCCCGGTGGCGTTTATACTAAGACTGCCTAAACAGCCGTTGCTTTAAAAGGAAAAAGCGGTAAGAATACCGCCTTAAGAATTTTAACCATATCCTATGAAAAACCTAAAACGAATTTAGTCGGATTATCCTTATCCGTTAGTGCCTAATTGGTGAACGATATAAAAATGTTCGTAACCGTCCATTTTTATACGATCATATCTTAATATTAGCTAAAATGGACAAGTATTACCCTTCATCAAGTTGAGGTCTGCCCAATCGCAAAAACTGGAGTATATTTGGAAACCACCAGAAATTTCTCATTCTAAACTATCAAGACATGAAGCTGGGTACTAAACTCATACACGCAGGTGTAGCTCCCGATCCGTCTACCGGCGCTATTATGACACCAATCTTTCAAACTTCCACCTATGTACAGAGTGCCCCCGGGGTACACAAGGGTTACGAATACGCCCGGACACAGAATCCGACCCGGGATGCCCTTCAGAGTGCGCTGGCGGCCATTGAAAACGGTACCCACGGTATTTCTTTCGGCAGCGGACTGGCAGCAACGGATGGTGTAATGAAGCTTTTAAGCCCCGGGGATGAAGTGATTGCCACCAACGATCTTTACGGCGGCACCTACCGGATCTTTACCAAAGTGTTTGAACGTTATGGTATCCGGTTCAATTTCATCGACATGTCTGATGCCCGTAACATAGAAGCCCATATTACGCCCAAAACCCGGCTGATATGGTTAGAAACCCCTACCAACCCGCTTTTAAGGATCATTGATATTGCTGCCTGTGCACAAATTGCCCGTAAAAGCGAGGTGATGCTGTGTGTCGACAACACCTTTGCATCGCCCTACCTGCAAAATCCGCTGGACCTTGGCGCCGATATTGTGCTGCATTCTGCCACCAAATATCTTGGCGGGCACAGTGATGTGGTACATGGCGTAGTGATTGTAAAGAATGAAGAACTGGCCAACCAGCTGTATTTTATCCAGAACAGCTGCGGCGCAGTACCCGGTCCGCAGGATTGCTTCCTGGTACTCCGGGGCATCAAAACCCTGCATGTGCGGATGCAGCGGCATTGTGAAAATGGTATTGTAGTGGCTAACTATCTCCGTAATCATCCTAAAGTGGACAAAGTATACTGGCCGGGATTTACGGATCATCCCAATCATGATATTGCCAAACAGCAGATGAGGGGTTTTGGCGGGATGATGTCATTTACCCTGAAAGACGATAGTATGGAGTCCGCCAACCGCATCCTGAGCAACACGCATCTTTTTGCCCTGGCTGAATCCCTGGGAGGAGTAGAGTCGCTGATAGGCCATCCTGCCAGCATGACCCATGCTTCCATTCCACGCGCAGAGCGGATAAAAAACGGTCTGGCAGACTCGCTCATCCGGTTAAGTGTGGGGATCGAAGATGCCGGCGACCTGACCGAAGATCTGGAAAAAGCCATCGGATAAGGATTAGATTTTAATTCTTATCTGTTAAAAATTATCTTTACCGAAGCGTAAATATTTATCCTAACCATATCCAGAGCCGTTTTATATCTGAACATTTCCGGTATAAAAGGGCTTGTGGTAATACACGTGATTAAACTTATGAAGATCCAGAAACTAAGGGAGTTTTTAGATGCTAAGGCAGCATACTATAACCACCCGGACTTTATAGCTAATGATCCTATTAGCATACCGCATCGGTTCAGTGTATTGCAGGATATAGAAATAGCCGGTCTTTTTGCCGCCATACTGGCGTGGGGAAACCGTACCAGCATCATTAACAAATGCACGGAGCTGATGAAAATGATGGATGATTCACCCTATGAGTTTATCCGTCATCATCAGCCAAAGGATCGTATGAAGCTACTTTCCTTCTGTCACCGCACCTTTAACGGGTTGGATCTGCTGTATTTCGTAGAATTCCTCCAGCACTATTACATGAACGTAACTTCGCTGGAATTCGCCTTCAGTGCGCATATCACGCCGGAAGATGAAAACGTGGAAAAAGCGTTGATCGGATTCCGGAAAGTATTTTTTGCGCTGGAGCATCCGGAACGAACCGGTAAACATATTGCCACGCCGGCCAAAAACTCTGCCTGCAAGCGATTAAACATGTATTTACGCTGGATGGTGAGAAATGACGAAAATGGCGTGGATTTTGGGCTCTGGCAGCACATATCACCTTCACAACTGGTATGTCCGATGGATGTGCATGTGAGCAGGGTAGCCGCCAGACTGGGTATCATTTCCGAGGCAAAGGCCGACTGGAAAACAGCTGCCGCCCTTACACACCAGTTGAAGAAACTGGATCCCGACGATCCTGCCAAATACGACTTTGCCCTGTTTGGCCTGGGGGTGATTGAAAAATATGTCTGATTAAATAAAAAACAATAATGAATAGAATCCTGGGACTGATAACAATGGTAGTAACCCTGTCTTTTTCTGCTAAAGCACAGGAGTATGTAGCCCTCAACTATAGCTTCCATAAAGGAGAAGTATTTGAACTGGAACAGAAAAGCAAGAGTGAAACCTACATGACCGTCAACGAGATCGTACAAAGGACCACCCGCGATTACAATAACGTTATTACGATAGACGTGACCAGTGTGGAACCAGGCAAAACTATTCTTACCTTCCGTTATAAAGATCTGAAATTCAATTTCAACGCAAAGAATACCAACATCTTTGTAGATGCGAAAGTGACCAATGATAATGAACCTTTCCAGGCAGGACTGAAAAAAGTACTGGACCAACCCTTTACGGTAGAAATACAGACTTCTGGTATCATTAATAAGGTAGACGGCCTGGAAGCCATTCTCGACAATGCTGCTAGCGCTTTTAACAGTCTTAAAAAAGATGAACAGGAGGCTTATAAAAAACTCATGAAAGACCAGTTTGGTACCACTGCCTTCCAGGGATGGCTGGAACAACTGCTGATTATGTACCCTGCACATGGTATCAAAACGGGTACGCAATGGGAGGAAAATGTGCCTTTACGCGGCGGACTGATAGGCCGGATAGACCTCTACTGGAACCTGCAGACGTGGGATGCACAGACAGCCAAAATTGGCGGTACCTCCAAGATCAATACAGATAAAGTACAGATGCTGACACTGGATGATGGTATTAAAGCTACTGCGGAAATCAGCGGTTCCACCTCTTCCAATTACCTGATCAACCGCAGCAGTGGTATGCCTAGCATCTGCGTACAGAACACCGAGATGTCTGGTAACTACACCTACAAAGCCAACAAGGCCAAGCGCATCAAGCATGACCTGAAAGTGCCGGTGAAAGTGATTACCAATGCTTCCTATAAGATCAAACAAATGAAATAATGCCCCTTCTGCCAGACCAATATCTCCAGGAAACAGCCGCATGGACGCGGGATAACTTTGAGATCAGTGTGCCCGTCAATGTTAGCTATGAATTACTGGAAGAGATACTGGCGGCGAGATTGGAACAACTGATCAGCAATAATTTTTCCCAGTTTATTTTCCTGCTGTACCGCACAGATGTAGCAGAGAAAAAAGTAAAAGCCATACTGGAGAATGCGGTGGCTACTACTACAGATCCTTACCGGCAGATTGCCGCACTGATTATAGAACGACAGCTGCAAAAAATAACTTCCCGGGCTACCTATAAACAGGATGATTTGCCCGATGATGAAGAAAGATGGTAAAAAAGAAGGGTGATGCTGAGCATCACCCTTCTTTTTTACTTTTTAAAAAGTCAGTTCCTTTACTTTTTCCTTGTCTTCCTTCTCTTTTTCGAGATCAAAGAAGGTACCGAAAACATGGTCCCATACAGATGAACTCACACCAAACCCCCTGTCTTCACTTTTGTAGTGATGCAGGTGATGGTTGCGCCACAGCGGCTTCATAAACCGGAAAGGCGGATTCCATGCATGAATGGCGTAGTGCATGCTGCCATAGATCAGGTATCCAAGTATAAATCCGGGGAAAAACATAAAAGTGATTTCGCGCAGGAAGATATATTGCACCCCAAAAATGGCGGAAGCCAGTATCAGACTGGGTACCGGAGGCATAAATAAACGTTGTTTGTCTCTCGGGTACTCCTGGTGATTACCATGCATTACATAAATAAAACGTTGCACCCTCGGGCTGTCGCTCGCAAAGTGAAACATAAACCGGTGCATGATATACTCAAAAAACGACCAGAAAAACATGGCCCCGAAGAATATACCGGCTACTGTACCCGGTGTAAAGCCTAAGGTATTGTGGCTATAATAGAGCATATAGCCAATAATAGGCAAATAGAGCCCCCAGATCACCAATGGATGCGTCTTTGTCAGCATCTCCAGATACTGGCTTTCAAATAATCTTGCCTGTCCTTTGTTCTTAATCTTTTCAAACTTCATAGCTCCCAAATTTTAGAATGCAGTTACGGGATATGAATAAAACCTTCCTTATTTATTAACCCTGGCAGCCATGTCAAAAATGATGCGCATTTTTAAAGATGGCTGTCATTATGGAAACGCAAAAATACAACGTTCATGTATTATTTCGCTCAACCCATCAGTCTATAAGGGTATAATTTATATTTATCCCGCGTCATTAGTCCTCATAGTTGATCCTGAAATGCTGCAGGTCTGGCTGATGCCTTTTGCTGCGCTGTAACTCGTACCTGTAAATTATTTCCCCCACTTCCCTGAAAAAAGGGTGGCCCATTTCCTCATATTCATATTTATTATCATTCAATATACCGTCCCGGTTTACGTAAATGGTACCGGTGAGCATAAATTCGGTCTTGTGTTTAAAGTCAACGATATAGGCGGCATCCGTCAGGAACCCATATGACCAGCCAGCCTTATTAAATACACGCATGTATGGCGGAATGTTCTTTCTCCCGGCCTTGAAAAAAAAGAATTTTGTAAAACTATTGTAGTACTCTGCGGTATCATATTTTGGCGAGGAAGTTTCGGAAGGGTATGCCGACATATAGTGGTATAAAAAGCGGTAATCATCTCCGGAGATATTAAACCGCTCCGGTACCGGCACACTTTCCGGAAATAAAGTCGTTTGCAGCAGCCGCTGCAGGTCTGACAACGGGAGATTATTATGTTTCGTAAAATCCATTGGCAGAAATACCAGCTTATCGTCTTTATCCAGGTATCCCTGGCCAAGGCTCACAGAACGGCTGTAATCGAAGGTCAGGGTGTCGTAGGCCTCCGGCTGTTCGTATATCGTCTTCCCGTTATCCACAAAACGCACCGGATTGGTATACCTGTTTTCTTCTTCCGTGAGTGGCATAAAGCGGCGCACGATCCGTACATCTTTGTACCCCTTTGCCCATAATTGCTGATGGATAGCCTGCTGACCTACAAACTCGTACAACCTGCTATAGGCATCATTATCGCTGATGAGGAATATTTTTTTGATATACTGTGCGATGGATGGCAATCCGTTCAGGGCAGTGCTGTCTGTATGCACAGTTACCTGTGAGGGGCGGGCGCTATCGGTCAGCATAGGCGTATTCCGGGTGAGCCCCGGCCGTTGTAATTCATGGAGCTTTTCCAACGCCAGCAGGGCTATCGGTAATTTTACCGTACTGGCAGGATTGAAATATTGATGGGCATCTACCGCCAGGCAGTAGTTTTTAAAATGCGGAATGTTATTGGCATCACGGTCGATCTGTGTGTAAATCAACTGGTAGCGGAAGGAATCGGGGTATTGCAGGATGTGTTGCAGCGCCGGGGAAGCCTCCCGTAACAACAGGTTTCTCAGCATGGTATCTGTGCGGGGTTGGCCCTGCACTACCAACAACAGGCTATACAGCAGGAGTAGCAGCAAACAGCGACGCATAAAGGTGGTTCTGTCTATAAATATAAAGTAAATAGCCGTCAGCCGCTAAAAAAATAGCAGCCGTTTTTACCCGCCATTCTTATATTTGGTCCTTCATACAACCAGAACAATTACCAAACCATGAAACTAGTAAGCTATTTAAGAGAGGAAACAGATCAACTGGCCATCCTGGTGGATGGTTTGTTATATCACACACAGGAATTACATCCTGATCTGCCCAATAATATGGGTATGTTCCTGATGATGTGGGAAGATGTGATAGACATTGCCAAACAGGCCGATGCCTTGCTGAAAGCCGGTAAAAATCCCGGTAGCGCTGTT
Source organism: Chitinophaga arvensicola (assembly GCF_900110835.1). Lineage (GTDB taxonomy): Bacteria > Bacteroidota > Bacteroidia > Chitinophagales > Chitinophagaceae > Chitinophaga > Chitinophaga arvensicola. Next base: position 1,198,237 of record NZ_FOJG01000001.1, on the reverse strand, counting down.
GGTATTGCTGTAAACAGTGTACAACTCCTTTCACCGGTGCCATTCCCCACCTCCTGCCGGGATGGATACGCCTTCCGCCAGCACGTAGCCGCAGCGCGCCGCAACCGCAAAGTGCCTATGATCCCTGAATTTGATCAATACCCGATTTTTTATTTTACCAATCATAACGCCATCCAGGGACCCGGCGAAATTCTCTGTATGCCGGATCATTTCGAGAAACTCGATTTTGAACTGGAAGTGGCCGTGGTGATATGTAAAGCCGGACGCAATATTACCGCAGCAGAAGCAGATGACTACATCGGTGGTTACATGATCATGAACGACATGAGCGCCCGTACCCTGCAGATGGAAGAAATGCTCCTGAACCTGGGCCCCGCCAAAGGCAAGGATTTCAGCACTGTAATAGGCCCTATGCTGGTAACGCCCGATGAACTCGAATCATTGAAAATACCTGCCAAAGAAGGACATACCGGCAATAACTTCAACCTGAAAATGACCTGCAAAGTAAATGGCATCCCCGTGAGCGAAGGCAATATGGGAGATATGGACTGGACTTTTGCAGAGATCGTAGAACGTTGTGCCTATGGCGTAAATATTCTGCCAGGTGATGTAATAGGCAGCGGCACCGTGGGTACCGGCTGTTTCCTGGAACTCAACGGTACCGGTAAACTGAATGATCCTGACTATACCGAACAATGGCTGCAACCCGGCGACGTGGTAGAGATGGAAGTAAGCGGATTAGGCATCCTGTCCAACACCATTGTAAAAGAAGATACGGACTTCTCCCTGCTGGCACTTAAGAAAAAAGCATAACCATGCAGATAGATCCATCACAGATAAAAACAAGTGAGCTGCATGCTTACCTGCTGGGCGCGGTGTCACCGCGTCCCATTTGCTTTGCCAGCACCATTGATGCAGACGGCCAGCCAAATCTTTCTCCCTTCAGCTTCTTTAACGTATTTGGCTCCAATCCGCCAACGCTGATCTTTTCACCGGCACGGCGGGTACGCGATAATACGGTGAAGCATACACTGGAAAATGTATATGCCACCAAAGAAGTGGTGATCAACGTAGTAAACTATGCCATGGTACAACAGGCCTCCCTGGCCAGTTGCGAGTACCCGGTAGGAGTAAACGAGTTTGAAAAAGCTGGTTTCACGCCGCTGAAATCTGAAAAAGTACAGCCATTCCGGGTAAAAGAAAGCCCGGTGCAGATGGAATGTATTGTAAAACAGATCATTGAAACCGGGCAAGGCGGCGGCGCCGGCAACCTGGTGATCTGTGAACCGGTGATGCTGCATATCAATGAAGACATCCTGGACCTGAATGGCAGAATAGATCCGCATAAAATAGACCTGGTAGCCCGTATGGGAGGCGACTACTATTGCCGCGCTTCCGGCGATGCCGTGTTTGAAGTAGCCAAGCCCAATACCAAACTGGGCATCGGCGTAGATGCATTACCGTTGGCCATCCGCCAAAGTACCATTCTTACCGGCAACGACCTGGGGCAGCTGGGGAATGTGCATGAAGTGCCCTTTGTGGACGCCACCTTTGAGGATCATCATCTCAAAAATATTATCCAGTATTACAGCGTCACACCGGATGAAATGGAAAAAGAACTGCACCATTATGCCAAAAAACTACTGACGGAAGGCAAGGTAGCAGCGGCCTGGCAGGTACTCCTGACAGCCGGCAGCATCCTTTAACAGCAAGGGGGTAACAAATACTTCCCCCTGTTGATATAACAATGTAGCGGGACATTAAAATAACGCTGCTTTGTTATGAAGAAAAATATACTTACCGTTTTATTCTTATCTGCTTTCACTACCGCCACCGCACAAAACCCTGTCACTGTTGCTGTGGGTGGCGGTATCAGCACAACTTCCTCCGGCTTAAAAACCAACGCCTTCCTCGGTGATGGTTATCATATACAAACCCAGGTATTTGTTCCTTTCTTACGCAAGGGATGGGATGGTTCCATAAAAGGTAGTGGTAAATTTGCCCTTGGTGTGATAGCCGGAGGTGAATATGCCACCGCTAAAAGCTTAACTCCTGATGAAAACGATTTAAAATCATCTTACCGGTTATACAATGATGCGCTGAACATTACCACACAGCAGCAGGGTACAAGCCATAGCTACAGTGGTTTTGCCGGTTTACAGGCAGATATTACCCTTGGTGGCGTTACTATCTCTCCTGCTATGAGCGGCGGTTACTTTTCCCTGTCTCAAAAAGGGTTTACACAAAACAGTATGGTGGCCAGCAATGGTACTACTGAAAGCGTAACATTAAGGAATCTGTCTTCCAGCAACAGCAATGGCTTTATCACCATTCCTCAGTTAAAGATCAGTTATGCACTAAGTCCGCATTTCAGTGTTTATGCAGCCGGCGCCATTCACCTGGGACCTGTTATCACCACTACACAAAACTATTTAAAGCCAGCAGGCGGTTTCAATGAAAAAAGCACATATGAATCCATGCAGCTCACAACCGGAAAAATGGTGGAAAAGGGGAGTGAAAGCCGGTACCAGCAAGCGAATGTGAGCATAGGCGCCAGCTGGAGTTTTGGCAGCAGCAGGCGTTTGAAAGGTAAAGTGACCAAACCGGGAGATAATGGACTAAAAAATACTGTGGACGAACCAGCGGGGAAAAGTATCAGTGAGAAAGGTGTGTCCAGCACCAAGTCCAGAAGAAATGAGATCAGTATAGCAGAGAATCCGGGCGGAGAGCCAGCGGGCAAAAGCATCAGCACAAAAGGAGTGTCCAGTACCAAATCAAAAAGAAATGAAAACAATATGGTAGCGGGAACTCCTATTGGCGGTATTGTGGTGAAAGGCGGCAAAAATCCGGGTGGTAACATGATAACAGCTATCACCAATGATAAAGGCCAGTTGGAATTAAACAACCTCGAAGCAGGTGATTATGTATTCACTATTACCGCACCTGAGCAACCAGCCGGCAAAAGCATTAGCGAGAAAGGGGTATCCAGCACTAAATCACGACGGAATGAGAGCAATATGGCGGCAGGTAGTCCTATTGGTGGTATTGTGGTGAAAGGAGGCAAAAATCCCGGTGGCAATATGTTGTTAATTAATACGGACGACAAAGGAACATTCTCTTTTACCGCATCGGAAGCAGGAAATTATTTATTTACGGTATTACGGCCTTAAAGCAGAGAGGGGATAAAACAAAGCAGCCGGCTCGTTATGAGCCGGCTGTTATTTATTTTAAAGCGATACTGCTATTTCGCGCCGAATACCTTCTTTAACAAGTCGGTAGTCCTGGCGGCCGGATTAGCGCGGATGGCTAGTTCTTCTTTTGCGATCTGATCAAATAAAGCGTTTACGGCCATGGTGGTTACGTAGTCCTGCAGATCAGGATTCACTTTATTGAAAGTAGTAGGCAGTTTGTTGTAGTTGTTTACGATATCAGTATAGTAACGGGTGGCGCTGGTACTATCCAACGTTTTCCTGATTACAGGCAGGAAAGCGGTTTTCAGGGAATCCGTGGTTTTACTTTTAAAGTAGTCGGTAGCGGAGGTATTGCCTCCTTTTACCAGGTTCACGGCGTCGGTAAGGGTCATTTGTTTAATGGCGCCTACGAAGATAGGAGCGGCATATCCCACTGCTTTCTCCGCTGAGCGGTTAATCTGCAGGATGGCTTTATCCACCTGGCTGCCCAGGCCGATAGCGCGTAAAGTGTTGCCGATCTTCACAGCATCTTCCGGTAATAATAATTTATACACATCGCTTCCGAAGAAACCATCTGTTTTATTGAGTTTGGCAATCCCTGCTGCCACTCCTTTGGATAAGGCTTCTTTAATTGCAGATCCTGCGTCTCCTTCTGTTAATCCGGCGAGAGAAGTGCCGCTACTGTTACTGGTGCTGCTTTTGTTGGTGGCGGTTTCCAGCTGTTTACCCAGTTTCTTCAGGAGTTGGGCCTGAGTTGCCTGCAGGCTGAAAAAGCCCAGCAGTACCAATAATGAACGTTTAAGCATAGTGTTATTATAAATATTAATATCTTTCAAAAGTATAAATTATTCGTGTAAAGTCAACAGGGGTATCTGTGTTTGATAAGCCAACTTTGATGTGCGGCTGCGTTTGAATATACTTTCAAACAACCCGTGTTTCTTTGGAATAGTTAGAATAAGATCCGCCTTATTTTCCTCTGCAAATTCGACAATTCCTCCCACTACATTAGGATTATCTATGAAATGATATTCCGGATGAAAATCTTCCAGGAGCGTATCAAGCATCAATGTTTCAAAAGGTGTATCGGTACTGAAATGCCTGCTTTCATGATCAATATTGATGACATGCAATTCTGCATTAAAAATATGCAGCAGTTTTTTCAGGGGTTCTATGGGTGTTGTTTCGGCGACTTTACGGAGATCAGCTGCGAAAACAATTTTTTCTATCGGTTTATACCTGGCAGATCCGGGGATCACCAGTACGGGGTAGCTGGTATTTTTCACCACGTCGATGGTATTGGAACCTACCAGTACTTCTTCGAGTTTACTGCCTCCTGTGATGCCCATCACGATAAGGTCGACCTCTTCATTTTTGCAAACCTCTTCAATAGTGGCTGCCAGCAGGGTGTTGTCTGCACGGGTAAGCAGGGAAGTACCTTCCTGCGCGAGTGCGCTCAGTTCTTTCTTCATTTTCTCCAATCCTTCCAGGCTGGCGGCTCTCAGATCATCCGGATTTACCATTGGAATCATGGTGGGAACATCCGGAATGGGTACAATCAGCTCATATGCGTGGTACAAAACAATGCGGGTGGCGCCCAGGCTATTTCCAAGGGAAATGGCATATGTGGCAGCATTGTAAGCGGTATCAGAAAAATCAGTGGGTACTAATATTGTTTTCATATGGGCTAATTTTTAGATACTAATAAGCACTACTTAAAGTTAACGATGTGCGACGGTATATGAACGCTTCATGAAAATTTAATGCCACTTTTTGCGCCTTATAAAAACAGGAAAGCGGATCATAATGTGATCCGCTTTCCTGTTTTTATGCTGTTATTATTACTATTTCTGTTGTTCCGGCTTCATTTGCGGGAAGAAAAGTACATCCTGGATAGATGGCTGATTCGTCATCAGCATGGTTAAGCGATCTATTCCGATACCGATACCGGAGGTAGGTGGCATACCATATTCCAGGGCACGCAGGAAATCGTAGTCGATATACATCGCTTCATCATCTCCGCGTTCCATCAGTTTCACCTGTTCTTCAAAGCGTTCGCGCTGATCGATCGGATCGTTCAGTTCACTGTAGGCGTTGGCGATTTCCTTACCATTTACCATCAACTCAAAACGCTCTACCAGACCGGCTTTGCTACGATGTTTCTTGGTGAGTGGGCTCATTTCTACCGGATAATCGGTAATGAAAGTAGGCTGGATGTAGTTGCCTTCGCATTTTTCACCGAATATTTCGTCGATCAGTTTAGCCTTACCGAACTTAGCGTCTACGTGGATGCCCAGTTGTTTGCAGACATCGCGGAGCTGTGCTTCGTCCATAGCGGCGATATCGAAACCGGTATGTTCCTGGATAGCTTCGTACATGGATACACGGCGGAATGGTGCTTTGAAATCAATGCTTTTATCACCAACCTGAACTACGGTGGTACCGTGCAGGGTGAGGGCGATTTTCTCCAGCAGGGATTCTGTGGTGCGCATCATCCATTCGTAATCTTTATATGCCGCATACATTTCCATTACGGTAAATTCCGGGTTATGTGTACGGTCCATTCCTTCGTTACGGAAATCTTTTGCGAACTCGTATACACCTTCAAAACCACCTACGATGAGGCGTTTGAGGTATAACTCGTTGGCTATACGCAGGTAGAGCGGCATATCCAGCGCATTGTGGTGCGTGATAAACGGACGCGCGGTAGCGCCGCCGGGAATTGGCTGCAGGATCGGTGTTTCTACTTCCAGGTAACCCAGGTTGTTGTAGAAATCACGGATAGTTTGCATGATCCGGGTACGTTTGATAAAAACCTCTTTTACCTCAGGATTGATCACCAGGTCAACGTAGCGCTGACGGTATTTGAATTCCGGATCGGTTACTTCATCGAATACTTCGCCTTCCTTGGCTTTTACTACCGGAAGAGGGCGGAGTGATTTGGACAAGATGGTAATTTCTCTGGCGTGAACGGAGGTTTCACCGGTTTTAGTGATGAAAGCGTATCCTTTAATGCCTATAAAGTCGCTGATATCCAGCAATTTCTTGAAAACAACGTCGTAGAGTGACTTATCTTCCCCGGGGCAGATATCGTCCCGGCGGATGTATACCTGTATACGGCCTACGCTGTCCTGGATCACTGCAAAGGCAGCTTTTCCCATATCACGTACGCTCATAACCCGTCCGGCCAGACATACTTCCTGGAATTGTTCCTTCGTTTCTTCCGAATAGTTTGTTTTTATATTTACGGAAGTATCATTAACCGGGTATTCAGCTGCAGGGTAGGGGTCTATACCTAAGTTATGCAGTTCCTGTAATTTTTCCCGGCGTATAATCTCTTGCTCAGATAATTGTGTCATGTAGTAATTTATTGCACTAATGGAGTGCAAAAATAGTAAAAAGGGCTGTAAGACTACAGCCCTCTTATTTTTTGACCATATCCTATGAAAACCATATTAAAGATAACCGCTTCCACTGCTATTTTCAGCCCCATTTAACCGGCGCGGGGAATTCCTTCATAAGTGGTGGTATTTACTTCATTCCCGGTTTTTGCCGGGCGTCCGTTTATGTAAATTGTGATGGCTATTTTTGAGTTATGCTTATTTTCGCCCGCTAAGTACAACAAAAACTCACCTGATATACTCATGATGAAAAGCGAACAATGGTGTAAGCCAACCACAATCTGCACCGTGGCCTTGCTGTTACTGACCGCTCCCGGTTTGCAGGCCCAGCAAAAGCAGGACATTACCTATGAACAGGCTTTTAAAGGCAAGTCTACCAATATCACCAAACCGCTTCCAGCGATCAGGGAATGGTCGGACGGAGAGCATTATCTCGAAATGCGCCCAGATCCTGCCAATGGCCGTATGCAGGCATGGTCGGTAGATGCCCGTTCCGGAAAAGCCACTATTTATACAGCGCCGGTAGATGGCCCCAGTGTAGAAGTGCGCGAAAAAGATGTGTTTTATAAGGCGGCAGATGGCAGCAGCATCCGCTTAACCAACGATGCGGCCGAAGAAAAAAACCCTACGCTTTCTCCCGATGGGAAATATGTGGCCTTCACCCGCAACAATGACCTTTACAGCGTGGAAATAGCCACCAAAAAGGAAACCCGTTATACCACCGACGGTTCCGATGTAGTATATAATGGTTGGGCATCCTGGGTATATTATGAAGAAATTCTGGGCCGCCCTACACATTACCGTGCGTTCTGGTGGAGCCCCAACAGCCGGCAGATCGCCTATATGCACTTTAACGACAGCAAAGTGCCGGTTTTCCCCATTTACAGCGAAAAGGGCCAGCATGGCTACCTGGAAAACACACGTTACCCAAAAGCTGGTGATCCTAATCCAACCGTAAAAGTGGGCGTAGTGCCTGTTAACGGTGGCGCCACCGTATGGGCCGACTTCAACGAAAATGACGACCAGTACTTCGGCACACCCTTCTGGACTGACGACAGCCAGCAACTCTGGATGCAGTGGATGAACCGTGGCCAGGATAACCTGAAGATCTACAGCATCAATCCCAAAAGCGGTGCTAAAAAGGAAGTGTATGATGAAAAGCAAAAAACCTGGATTGACTGGTTTGACGCCGTTCCTTTCGTACAAAACAACAAAGGCTTCCTGCTGCAAAGCGATAAAACAGGCTGGTCGCACCTTTACCTGTATAATATGGACGGCTCCCTGAAAAAGCAGCTGACCTCCGGCAACTGGACTGTAAAAGAAGTATTACAAATAGATGATAAGAATCAACTCGTATACTTCCTTGCCAGAAAAGAAGCATCGACCCGTTTTGACCTGTATAAAGTGAGCATGAAAACCGGTGTGATGACACGGTTAACCAATGGCGACTATAACAACGTGATCAAGCTGGCGCCGGGAGGTAAGTATTTCATTACCACTTACTCCAACCTGCAAACGCCTTCAAAAATGGCCTTGCTCGATAACAATGGTAAGCTGATACGGGAACTGGGTGACAGCAAAGGAGCCAACTTTGCGGATTTCAATCTCGCTAAAACTGAATTAAAAACCTACAAAACCCGCGATGGCTTGGAATTACCGATGACGATCACCATGCCGGTGCATTTGCAGCCAGGTAAAAAATACCCTATCCTCATCAGCATCTATGGTGGGCCGAATGCAGGTACCGTATACGATACCTGGAAGTTTGGCAATGTACAGCAGTGGTGGGCGCAGGAAGGTGTGATCCAGGTGGCCATCGACAACCGCAGCAGCGGTCAGTTGGGCAAAATGGGGATGAACTATATTCACCGCCAGATGGGTAAACATGAAATTGAAGATTATATGGATGCGGCTATCTGGCTTCGGTCCCAGCCATGGACAGACACCAACAAGGTATGTATGACAGGAGGCAGCTTTGGCGGATATATGACCTGTATGGCGCTTACCTACGGTGCGGATGTATTTAACTTCGGTATGGCCAATTATGCGGTTACTGACTGGCAGTTATATGATAGCCACTATACCGAGCGCTACATGGATAGCCCTGCGGAGAATCCTGAAGGCTATAAAGCAACATCTGTAATGACCTATGCAGATAAATATAAAGGGTTGATCCGTATTGTACACGGTACAATGGACGATAACGTGCACATGCAGAATTGTATTCAACTGATCGATAAACTGGAAAATCTGAACAAGCATTTTGAGTTTATGCTGTATCCTGGCGAACGTCATGGATGGGGTGGCTTAAAAAGCGTGCATTCATCCGGTGAGTCTTATCGTTTTATCTATAATCATCTGTTGGATAAATCTTATCCGGAGCAGTTTATCAGGTAAATTTACCCAGGATATAAACCATTACGGCCTGACACACAGATATACGCTGTTTGTTGGGCCGTACTGCTGTTAGTGTGTTTCTGAAAATAAAAAGGAAGGGAAAGAAGAGAAAGTGGGAGGTCTTAAAAAAGAAACAGGGCTGCAAGACTACAGCCCCGAAAAATTTTAACCATATCTTTATTGAAAAACCTATACCAAAGGTGGCCGAATTTTATCAGACTGCGATCTCCATTCTAGTGAACGATATATTTTATCCGGTAAACGTATCAAAAGAGAGGGTGAACGTATAGGAGCAAAAAACGCTTCATGATAACCAGACATGTGTCGATTCCCCTATAATATATTGATTTTCAGATTACTTGCATGTTTAGGAAGGTATTTTCCTGATTTTCGCCAATCCGGGTGGTAAAAGCAAAAAAAAAGGGTGGTAAGAATACCGCCCTTGTAATAATTTTAACCATATCCTATGAAAAACCTAGAACAAAGATATATCGCCGAATTTAGTTCCATGCTTCATTTCCGTGAACGATGTATTATTGTTCGTAAACTGATGATAATCGATAATATCTTATTATATTATTTTAATAATAATATTATTAAAAAATAGAATTAGAATTAATAAATATTCATTATCAGCTGGTTAATAGATAGGAGTAAAGTTTAGCGGTTTATTTATTCATTTTAATTATGCTATGCGTTGTCCGTTGCTCACTTTCATGTCCGGGTGAATGAGTGTTATTTCCTTTTTATCGCCAACAGCACCTAAAACGAGGCATTCCGACATAAAGTTGGCAATTTGCTTTGGCGGGAAGTTCACCACGGCGATCACCTGTTTTCCGATCAGGTCTTCTTTCTGATAAAGGTGGGTAATCTGCGCGGAGGATTTCCTTATACCGATTTCCGGTCCAAAATCTATGACCAGCTGATAAGAGGGATTACGGGCTTTGGGAAAATCGTTGGCTTCCAGGATGGTGCCTACTCTCATTTCTACTTTTTCAAAATCGGGCCAGCTAATAGTTTCCATGATTACACTTTTGTTTGGCCGAATATAGGCATCTCCAACTTTTTCAGCAACCCCGAAAGGGGATCTTTAAATGTTATAAATGGTCGGGGAATAGGGGAGTCTGGCATAATTATTGACTTTCTATCGCAAATTTTAGGTTAAAAAATAGGTTAAAGCGAAAGAACCCCACCTGCAGAGGTGGGGTTCTTTCGTATATGTAATAACGTTAGCCGGATCAATTCAGGGTAGTAGTGCTATCCTGTACGGTGATGGGGCCGCTTACTTTTAATATTTTCTTTTCGCTGAAATCCTGATTCGCTTCCAGCCCCCATCCATGGAGAGAGTCGGTGGGCGTTTTGATAAATACTTCCTTTGTAGAATAGAATAGTTTTCGTTTTGGATCCCAGTTTAGTTCTTTGGTATCCAGTCGTTCGCCTTTTTTGTTGATGACCACTACGCTATCTGACAGGAACACATCTCCATCATCTTCCAGGAACTTTCCCTTTTTGGCGGTCAGGGTACTTTCCAGGCCGAGGGTATCATTATACATCAGGAGTTTCAGACCATTGTTAAAGGCTACGTAGGTAGGTTTGTCCAGGCCACGTTCCATGGTAGGTCCTGTTAGCTTTGCATTTACCTTTCCTCCCTGACTGAAGATGATTACAATATCCTGCCCGTTTTCGGTGGCGGCTTTTTTAGAATCCAGTTCCATAACAGCCTGAATATCATTTTCACAGCTACTAACGGCAATGGCTATAATAAAAAATAAGATGGTTCTTTTAATCATTTGAATGGATAATGTTTCAAAGATAGGAATTCGCTATAAGCTTTCCCTAAAACGAAGCGGAGATATAAGCGTAGTCAGTGTTTAAACTTAGCTTATATCTCCGCTCCTTTATACGTGCAAAATTTTTATTCGTACTTACGTTTGATGAACCATTTGTCGCTCAGCGTAAAGCCCAATGATATGCGGTACACATTTTCCTTCAGTACCGTTTCATTGTTTCCTCTGTGTGCTACTTCAAAAGCCACATTTACCATGCTATACTGATTAGAGTAAGGCAAACGGCGTACTGGCAATCCTGCACCTACTGTAAAGCCAATGGTAGGCATCGTTACGCCTGCCAGTTGCAGGTAATCCTTTCCATAATAACCACCAAGGCGATAAGCCACCCGGTTCCAGTAACCGCTCAATGCCATGGCATTGGGTACAAACTGGCCTCCGATGGATAGTTTCCAGGAATTTTGAAGAGAATCCTTGTTACCGAAGTTTTTATAGTTCTCCCACATGCTGGAATTATAATCGATACCAATCACCCACTTATCCAATTTGCGGAGCATAATACCACCACCAAATTCTTCCGGATATACCACCGTGCCTCTGTCCCCCTTTGCATACTTCACAGTATCCTGGGTAACGTAGTTATTGGAAGAGGCGTCGTATTGAAGGGTTTCGTTCAGCACTTCCTGACGGGCGTGCATATTCTGCTTCAAGCTTCCGGACGCACCGAAAGTGAGGTCCAGATCCGATTTCAGCTTAGCCCGGTATTGTACACCCACTTTATAGAAGAAACTATTGTAAGAAGTACGGAACAGGCGATGGGATGCGTAAGTTGTTGGGTCCGGGAAAGTAAGACGGGTGTGGTTTTCTATGTTACCAAACAGGTAACCCAGATTTGCACCAATGCTGAAATTACCAAAACGGACACCAGTACCGGCATACAGCTGATAAAGACCACCGCTGCCTTCATATTTGCTGGTCAGTGGAATTCTTGAAGTATCGAAAAATGTACCTGTGGAAGATTCCTGAATGTTATAGCTCACCCGTGTTACCGGACGTAAACCCAGGTTCAGCCCCCATTTATTGGCAATAATAGGAATACCCAGCTGCAGGTAGGAGAGGGTACCAAATCCGGAACTGAACTTTGCACCCTGGTCTGTAATAGAGCGGGCGCCACCTTCTACACCCACATCAAAAGTGGTGAGTACGAGGCTGGAATAGCTGGCCGGATTAATAAAGTTTACTGACTGTGGATCACTATAAGCCTGAGAAACGCCTCCCATACCACGGTTCACCGTGTTCTGGTTGTTATGCAGATCTCCTAATCCGTAGCGGGAATATGGTGAGTTGTCCTGTGCGATAGCCTTATTTGCCAGCAGAAAAAAACTTCCTACCAGGCAAAGAATACTGACTTTTGTCCAATGCATTGAGTATCAGAATTGAGTTTAAGCCCTTATTCCAGTGAAAATATGGGTCTGCAAATATCTACTTTTTAAGGCGGGAAGCAAAAAAAACAAAAATACCACCTGTTAAATGCACGTTAAAGTTCCGGTATTACCGGACTGAAAAGCATACCAGGTAAGCATCTTCCAAAAAAATTATAAATTATCAGCAGATAAGTTCCGGAAGTGCCCGTTGAGCTGTACACGCTCTTTCAGCTTTTCCATTTCCGCCATCATGGGGATTACCTTATGCAGGTGGCGTTTCAGGTATTCCAGGCGCTGCGTTTCATAGAAAAGATGGAGGAGTTCATATTCTTCGTCGAGCGACAGGCCCGAGTGATGCGCCAGATCGTAAGAACAGAGCTGGCTGTCTTCCTTTTTGAATGACTTATGGATCTGAAGGATGGCGTGTAGTTCCCTTACACCATGCAATACCTCCTGAAGCAGGCGGCCGTTGCCGGCGTCGTTGTTTTCCGGATAATTTACTATTGCTCCGGCATAAAGCTTCTCCGGGATGTCAGGAACATGTTCCAATACCCTAAAAATGCTGTCTCCCACAGTGATAATGTCCATTTCTCCATTATCATACATTTTTTCTACCTTTTTTATTTGCACCAGTGTTCCATATTCCATAATTTTTTTATTTATTACAACTGGAATACCAAACGGCTTTTGCTCCGCCAGGCTGGCGACGATTAATTGCTTATACCGGGGTTCGAAAACATGAAGGTTTAATTGTTCTCCCGGGTACACAACAATTCCTAGCGGAAATATGGAAATAAAATTAGTCATCTGTAATATTTAATCCCGTGGGACTGACGACCAATATACGCCAGGATGATATAAAGACCGAAAGATAATTATCTCTTTTTCGTAAAAAGTTGTAATATCTTCGCTTAAGCATTTAGTTATATATAAATATATACCTGACAATTATTCAAACCGATTAACATGCCAAGATTTGTGATAGACTGTGAGAGAATGAAATATCCGAATAACGGTCTATATACTTATTGCAGCGAACTTGGCCAGACTTTACTGAAGCTGATCACTCCCCCCGAGGAGTTGTACTTCTATTTGCCATCCTATCAGGAAACTGTTTTCTCTGATCAGGCTCACTATAAACAAAAGTTATGGCATAAACTATGGATGCCCTACTCGAAGGACATTCAATTATGGCATACTACCTACCAGCTATCCGATTATGCACCTGAATCACCGGATATTAAGCGGGTATTGACTATACATGATCTGAATTTTTTATATAAGCCGAATTACAAACATCGTATAGCCGGCCAACTGGCCAAAGTGCAACGGATGGTGGATAAAGCAGATCATCTTATCACTATTTCAAATTATGTAAAACAAGATGTGTTACAGCATCTTAATATTGGAAATACGCCCATAAGTGTCATTTATAACGGTTGTGATGTAAAGTCATTCCCGGGATTTAATGATCCGTTATATCGGCCTTCCAAACCATTTCTTTTTACCATCGGTACTATCTTACCCAAGAAAAATTTTCATGTGATCCCGCGCCTGCTGGAAGGCAACGATTATGAATTGATCATTGCCGGCAATGCAAATACTTCCTACCAAAAGCAGATCCTGAAAGAAGCCGCCCTTTACGGGGTACAGCACCGGGTTAAAATCATAGGCCCCATTGATGAAAAAAGCAAATACTGGTATTTCAGCAATTGTACTGCCTTTATATTCCCCTCTATAGCAGAAGGCTTCGGCATCCCGGTTATTGAGGCCATGCATTATGGCAAGCCTGTCTTTTTATCCAACAAAACCAGTTTACCGGAGATAGGTGGCGACCTCGCCTACTATTTTGAAAACTTTGAACCGGCGTATATGCGGGATGTTTTCAACAAAGGCATGGCGCATTACGAAGCCACCCAACCCATGGAGGCGCTTAAAAAGCACGCAGATAGTTTCAGGTGGGAGGAAATAGGAGAACAATACCTTGATATTTATCGTTCCCTGATCGCATAAACAGGTATAACCGCTTATTTTTGTTCTTTTAAATTCTGTAAACAGTAAAATGTACCAGCAGTATATACCCGATCTCTTAAACGGACATATAAAATCACTGGCCCGATGCATTTCCCTGGTGGAAAATGAAGCGCAGGGCTATGAGGAGCTGCTGGAACAGGTACCGGTAAACGATCATACCAAAGTAGTAGGTATTACCGGCCCGCCGGGGGCAGGCAAAAGTACGCTTGTTAATGCACTCATCACCCGGTTACTGGAACAGGATAAAAGCGTGGCCATCATTGCGGTGGACCCGTCTTCCCCATTTAATTTCGGCGCCTTGCTGGGCGACCGGATCCGTATGAGTCAGCATTTCAATCATCCAAAGGTATTCATCCGCTCTATGGCGAGCAGAGGCGCGCTTGGCGGCCTGAGTCCGAAAATCATAGAAGTCAGCGATCTCATCAAGGCTGCTGGATTCGACTACCTGTTTATTGAAACGGTGGGAGTAGGACAAAGTGAAGTAGAAATAGCCGGCGTGGCAGATACAACTGTTGTGGTAGTAGTTCCGGAAGCCGGAGACGAAATTCAGACCATGAAAGCAGGCCTGATGGAGATTGCAGACATCTTTATTGTAAACAAGGCAGACAGAGACAATGCGGATGCCTTTGTCAAAAATCTGCGGTTGCTGGCACATAGCAAACATTATGGCGACTGGGAAATTCCGGTGATCAAATCAATAGCTACCCAACAGTCAGGGATACACGAAATTATCAGCGCTATTGAAAAGCACCATGCTATTGTTTCCCATCAACAACAAAAACATATTTTACTCCTCGCGGAAAAAGCATGGCAGCTGATTCAGCACCGCCGGATGAAAAATATTTCCAAACAAATCCTTCAACAGGAGATACAGGAGCAGCTTCAACAAAAAACGTTTAATCTTTACCGTTATATCGGCACCAAAAGTTAATCATACATGCGCTATCTTCCTTTTATCACGGATGCTTACGTGATGGTGGGCAATCCCAGCAACGCGGCAGCGATGAAAGCCTATATGCGCGATCAGTTTGAATTTCTTGGTATTAAATCTCCGGAACGCCGGGCAATCACTAAAGGATTAAAAGCGGAATACGGATTACCTGCCATTGTGGAAATGCCTGCGTTGATAAAAGCGCTTTGGAAAAAGCCTGAGCGGGAATATCAATACGCTGCCATAGATATCATGCAGTTGTTGCATAAAGAATGGCGGGCGGAAGATATCACCCTCTTCGAATTTATGATCCTGCATAAATCGTGGTGGGATACTGTAGATTCCATCGTGTCCTGCCTGGTAGGGCCCTGGTTTAAAAAATTCCCGGAGCACCGGCTTTCCATCACCAACCGGTGGATCAACAGCGACAACATGTGGTTACAACGCGTCGCTATCATACATCAGAACAGTTATAAAAAACATACGGATGAGCAACTGTTATTCCGCTATATAAAACAGTGTGCGCAATCCAAAGAGTTTTTTATCCAGAAGGCCATTGGGTGGGCTTTACGGGAGTATTCCAAAACCAACCCCAACAGCGTTCGCAGGTTTGTGGAAACAAACACGCTGGCAGCTCTCAGTACCAGGGAAGCACTTCGCCGGATCGATTAATTTTTTTTTGTTACCTTTGCCGCATGCGTTTTACTTCATTCGGCATATCTCTCACTTACGCAGTGTTTAATTACGGTCTCTGATCCTCAGAGAACGGGCTTTTCATACCCATTCATTTCTAATATATTTTTTTTACTTTCTAAATTCAGTAATTATGCCTTGGTTATTCCTTGTCATTGGTGGACTGTTTGAAATAGGCTTTACTATTTCATTAAAGTATTCCGAGAACTTTACCAGACTGTGGCCTTCCGTGAGTTTCGGTATCTGTATCTGTTTGAGCTTTTTCTTTTTGAACAAGGCGATCAACGGCGGTCTTCCTATAGGCACTTCATATGCGGTATGGACCGGCATTGGCGCAGCAGGTACTGCTATTGCAGGTATGATCTTCTTTAAAGAACCCGCAGCGATGTTGCGGATCTTTTTCCTGATGCTGTTAATCGGATCTATTGTAGGACTGAAGTTTGTATCGGGTCATGAATAAATAAAAATAACCAGCAGCGCAAAGCGACTATATGCTTTGCGCTGTTCTGCGTTTTATAACAGCAATACTGTAAGCTATTATACAGGCTATGATTGCGGGTAGTACAGCATTGGTCTGATGCGTCAGTTCCAGCATCAGTACTATGGTAGTAAACAATGCCCGTGATGTACCTGCCACCATAGCGCTCATGCCTACCAGCACAATAATGCCCGTATTCATTACTACAGCAGGGAAGAGTAACTGAATAATTACACCTATCAATAATCCGGCGGCCCCGCCGGTAATGAGCAAAGGAAGGATCCCGCTTCCTGTTTTGTTGGCGCCCGAAAAGAAAAGCCAGGCGATCCATTTCAATAAAGCCAGCGAAAAAAGAATAGATAGTGTAACGTGTGCCAGCAACAGATCACGTAGATCGCCATTACCTGTACCTAAAATCCTGGGAGATATGTAACCGATGATTCCCACCGGTAATGCAGCCAATAGCAAGTACCAGTTACTACGCATCGTTAGCTTTCCGAACCATTTTCCTGTTAACAGGTATAACCAGCTGCCGAGACGCGCCCATGCTCCCACGATCAGTGCGATAGCAGCATAAACGATGATGGCATTTGTATTCATGGCAGGCAGATCTGTAAACTCCAGGAACGGACGTCCCTCTCTGAAAAGGTAACTGGCCAATCCTGCTGTGGCAGCAGCTGTTATCAATGGTAATACATTGGCCACCGTATAGGTGGTCAGCATGATCTCCAGTCCAAGGATTACTGCTGCTATTGGTGCGCCAAAGAAGCTGCCGAGCGCGCTGCACATACCGGCTATAAAAAGGATGCTGCATTCCGCGTTGTTGAAGCGGAGTAATTTACCACTGAGGTTTCCGAGGCCGCCATTAAACAACATACCTGCGCTTTCTGAACCGAGAGGATTGCCTGCGCCGATGGCAACAGATAACCCAATAGCACGCAGCAACGGAGAGGTGTACCTCTTCAGCAAGATGAGCAATGCAGCGCCTGCCACAGGTATAAATATCATTGGTGGTCCCAGCTCCGTGTTTCCGGGTCCATCTGCAGCGTTTAATTCCCCATAATAGAGCAGTGAGGAAAACGTATGAACAAGATAAGCTATTAACCAGGCTGTGGCTGCTCCGATAGCTGCTATCAACATGGCAACTACAGAAAGATATAATGCACGGGAAATGCCCGTTGGTACTGCTTCTTCGGTTTCAGGTGGAAGTGCCGGCGTCAGCGGCCATCCGTTTTTGTTAATGTTATACAATCTATTCCTCATGAGGGGGATGTTATCAGCAAGAATATCAAAGCTATATAGTTCAAGGTAGAATCACAAATAATATTTTAATAATATATTTATTATCTAACGTTTAAGAGTATACGTCATTATATTATTTTTTTAGTTAGGCAACCTTATTATATTTGTAATAACCAATCCGTGACGGAAACCAAAATAAAATATATGAATGACGCTATGCATCATGGCACAGCAGGAGCTGATAACCCCCATTCTTCACTTGATGCACAAACATTGGTCAGACTAAAGAGAATGTTATTATTCACCAATGAAGACGAGCAATACCTGATAATGGCGGGAAACATTCTGGCGGCACATACGGAGGATATACTGGATACCTGGTATCATGCTATCTTAAAAAACAACTATCTCGCGCATTATTTTACGCGGGATGGTGCACCGGATATGGAATATCTTCAATCGCTCCGCCCGCAGTTCCGCAAGTGGATACGTGCGTTGTGTACCCGTCAGGAGGGCCAATCATGGTGGCAGTTTGAGAAGCGGATAGCTGCACAGGTGCGGCCTGAAGCAGACAATGATATGGAGCCTCTGCCATTGGTATATTTACGTTATTTGTCATCTTTCATATACCCGATAACGGAAGCAGGCAGACCCTATTTAAACACACATGGTCATCCCTCAACGGATGTGGAGCGTATGCAACAGGCCTGGTTCAAGGCAGTTAGTTTCAGTGTATTGTTGTGGGTATACCCTTCGCCTCAACATCCTCTATTTTAGTATAACCATTCACGTTAGCATCAAAAGTATTCTGATGGAAGTTGCTGTTTTCGACACTTATGTAAAGAAAAGAGATGGAGGATATCTGCATTTTGATATCATCGTCACAAAAGAAACCCCATTTGAGGAAGTATTGGTATATGGTAATACCTGGCTTCAAACGAAAAAAGGGGAGGGGTTGATTGTTTCCCAAAAGGATTGCCGCTTTTGCCATCTCACTGAAATAATACCGCGCTGGGAGGCGCAGATCCGTCAAAAAGGTATTATATACACGAGCTGGAAGGTTGTCACTAGAAATATCCGGATTTACCAAGGAATGTCACTAATATGCTATTTCACACCATATATTAATATTGTACCTTGCCTCACTAACTAACTATTAAGGACAGCAAGAAAATATGGGGAAAGTTTCCACATTCAGCCCTGCACAGCAGGCAGAAAACACACCTAGTAAAGTAGTGGCCTCCCTGGAGCGATTATCAGAAGCCTTCCGCGTATTATTATGGCAGGAAGCCACCCAGTATGGACTCAGTCCCATACAGATTCAGGTACTTACCTTTTTACTGCATTACCCGGAGGAAAAACGTACTGTAACCACGTTGGCATCGTATTTCAACATGACCAAAGCCACGATCAGTGACGCAGTGAAATCTTTAGAACAGAAGAACTATCTGACACGCAAAGCAAGTCCCACAGACACTCGCAGCCATACCCTGCACCTGGTAAAGGAAGGAAGGGCTGTTGCAAAAAAAGTAGAACGTTTTGCGGATCCGTTACAGGAAACTGTAGCGCAATTATCTGCCAAAGATCAGTCTGGCTTACTGGAGCAGCTGATGCAGCTGATTTACCAACTGAATCAGCAAGAGGTGATTTCAACCCAGCCCATGTGTTTTAATTGTCAGTCTTACACTGAGAAAAAAGGACACTACTGCAATAAGTTGAAAATTTCCCTGAATAATGGTGGATTACGGGTTGATTGTCCGGTTTTTGAGCTTCGGGAAGAATAGTCGTTATTACTGAATACGGGGCAACTGGCAGGTCATTTCGTTATCTCCTGCCACAAATCCGAACTGTTCATATAATAACCGGCCATCTTTGCTGGTATGTAAGCTTACCTTACCGGTATTACGCGCTTTTGCTTCTTCCAGGATCTTTTCCAGGAGCGCTTTTGCAATCCCTTTCCGACGGAATTCGGGAAGCGTAAATACATTCAGGATATAGGCAACTTTGCCTTCGAGGTTGTGGTACAGTGGCGGTTGATTGTAAAAAACAATGCCTGCACTGGCCACTACCTTGCCTTCTATTTCAGCAAACCAGTTTACGTAATTATTTTTGGAGAGATGTTCTGTTAAGTAGACCCTGAGATGATCGGTCAACACTGTATCCTTGGAGTTATCAGACTTAGGGTATATTTCTTTCAGAAACTGCAGCCGCAAATGCACTAACTGCGGGATATCCTTGATATCCGCCTTTCTGTAGGTAATCATAGTTATTTTGGGTTATTCTGATCAGGCTTCGCTATTACTTCTCCACCACCTGAAAGCCAGGAAGCCAATGATAGCCAGTGGTGTTAAAGCCAACATCAGGATCCCGTTATTCAGACCTTTTGCCGGACCTTCGCCCAACTGCTGGGCTGTTTTTGTACACAGGGAACACTGTGCCATCACAGACCCACTCATTAACATCAAAAACGCTGACAGCAAAAACAAACCTGCCTTCTTCATAATATTACTATTTGATCCAACAAAATTAGGCTATCTGCCTTAAAAAATCTCCTTAATTCCATCAATGGTAATAGGGAGAGATCATGATGTACACAATCACACCGGTCACTGCCACATAAAACCAGATAGGCCAGGTAATACGGGCAATTTTACGATGGCGTGGAATATCGTTCTGAAATCCGCGCAGCAACGTGAAGAGCACCAGTGGCACAATCACAGCAGCCAGGACAATATGTGTCAGCAACAGGAAGTAGTAGAGATAGCGGATGCCACCTAATACCGCTTTTTCACCGGCATCTACGATGCCGTTGTGGTCCAGGTCACCGAAACGGGTTTCAGTAGCCAGTGCGTGGTAAGTTACATAAGACAGCAGGAATATAGCAGAGAGCCCCACCGCAATAAGATTGGTGGTTTTATGTGCTTTTACCTGGCCATTCTTGATAAAGTACAAGCTGGCGAGTAATAGCACAGCAGTGCTGGTATTGAGAATAGCATGGAACAGGGGCAGGATCCGGATATCAAATCCCGGATGTGTTTCCGGCTTCGGCAACACGAACAATAACGCTACCAGCGCAGGTATAGCTATCGATACGATGGTAATAGGCGTATTGAGATTTCTGTTCTTAAGTTCCATATCCACTAAAATGTAAAAGGTGAATAAAGAAAGGCGAACAACCTTTCCTTATTCACCTTTCCTTTATAATAATTTATTACTTTTCTCCGGAGAACAGTTTTTTGAGGAAAGCTCCAAAACCGGGTCTGTGTCTATCTTTTGCCAGATGCAATATGGCGATATCGCCAGCACATCTTTTCACATCATTAGAATCCAGACCGTTATAGTATCCCCTGATATTCCTGTTTTTATCGATCAGTACCAGCTTTTCGGTGTGTATAAAGTCGTCCGGACCACCATCTCCTTTTACTACAGAAACATAGAACTGGTTCCTGGCGAGGTCATAGATTTCTTTTTTACTACCGGTGAGCAGCCACCAGTTATCCGGATTGATCTGGTAATCATATGCGTATTTACGCAATTTGTCTACTGTATCTCTTTCCGGATCTACTGAAAAGGAGAGGATCTGTAGTAAAGAATCGTTCTTTACGTAGGCGCTCTGTACCTTTTTCAGGTTTTTTGTTAAAGTAGGACAGATACTTGGGCAGGAGGTGAAAAAGAAATCAATCAGTAATACTTTTCCTTCCATGTCTTTCAAGCTTACCTGTTCACCGAGTTGGTTGGTGAGATTGAAATCCCTGATCTTATGAAAAACGGTATCGTAGGTTACTTTACCATTTTCCGAGATCGTATCTACTCTTTCCGGGATGAAATAACCGGGTACAGGAACCACATTTTTTCCATAGTGATCTACGATGAGATAACCCAAAAGCGGCACCAGTATAGCCAATGAAACTCCTAATAAAGCCCTGCGAGAGATGATCCTGATATTTTAATGATAAAATTAATGATGTTTTTCCGCAGGAGCTATTTTCACAGCTTCTACCGGAGTACCTGGTTTCAGGTCTTTCCGCATGTTTTTCCATGAATCACCTTCATAAAGGAAAGCGATGATAAACCATACGAATAACAGTAACGGAATTAATATAGTCAGGATCAGGTTTTTGATTTCATGACCAAGGTGCATGAATTCAGCCACGATGTAGAAAGCTTTCAGTACAGTAAGACCAACGAAGATAGCGTTGAGTACTACTCTTGGAAGAAATCCGTATTCCAGATGTAAAAATGCCAGACCTACTTCAAACACTGTGATACACAACAGGATCCAGAATGTTCTCCAGATAGTTTTGGTAGAAGAATCAGCGTGTGCAGTTTCATGCCCCGCTGCAGTGTGTGTATGCTCCATTACTATTTAAATTAAATTAATTCGAAAATCAGATTCCAAATAAAAGTGACAAACCTTGTACGATGCTACCTGTTTAAGATCAAAGCAGGTAGAAGCAGGTGAATACGAATACCCAAACCAGATCTACAAAGTGCCAGTACAGACCTACTTTTTCCACCATTTCATAGTGACCTCTGTGCTCATAGGTACCTTTCAGTACGTTGGCGAGGATCACGATATTCAATATCACACCGGAAGTTACGTGTAAACCGTGGAAGCCGGTGATGGTAAAGAAGAAGTTGGTAAAGTTGGTAGAAGCCTGTGTGCCATCTACGTTAGCGAAAGGATTACGACCCCACCATGCACCTTCGTGGAACAGGTGTGTCCACTCCCAGGCCTGGCAGCTCAGGAACGCGATACCACCAACGATGGTCCACATCAGCCATTTAGCTACGGCTTTTTTATCTCTCATGTGACCGGCGTGTACAGCCAGTACCATGGTTACAGAACTCATGATGAGGATGAAGGTCATCAAGCTCACGAACATCAACGGCAAATTGGCATGGCCCATGCCGGGAAAGGACTTGAACACTTCATTCGGATCAGGCCAGGATGGGCTGGAAAACCGGATGGTACCATATGCTATCAACAATGCGCCGAATGTGAACGCATCTGACATCAGGAAGTACCACATCATCAACTTGCCATAGCTCACATTAAAGGGAGAATATCCTCCGGCCCACCATTTTTTCTTCGCTGTAACTGCTGTATCCATTGTTAGTTTTATAAAATTTTACAAAGTTTATCTGGCGATACTTAAAAAAATTAACAGGTAAATCCACAGTACATCCACGAAATGCCAGTATGTAGCGGCAACTTCAATGGGAACTGGACTATAGGTGCGTACACGGGTTCTGTAAGCCCTGCCAAACATAACGAGTAATGCAACTACACCACCCAGTACGTGCAGCATGTGCACTCCTACGATAACATAAATAAATGAAGCGGAAACGGGCCCGTTGAGGGGCAGTCCCGCAGATTTCAATTGTGAAAATCCGATCCACTGGCAGGCTGCAAACACTACACCCAATACTGCGGTAAGGGTGATCAGTTGCTTGTAACGCTGCATATTCCTTTCTTTAAACTGCTTTAAAGCCAGGTGAATGGTTAAGCTGCTGGTTAAAATTACGGCAGTGGATATCCAGAAAATATGCGGCAGTTCAAATGCCAGCCAATTTGCCTGGGATCTTTTAACAATGTAAGCGCTGGTAAACCCGATAAACATCATGGTGATGCTACCCATAGCAATCCATAGGGAATATTTATGCGGATGTATTTTCTTACGTTGTTCTAATGTCATAGTATCCATCTCTCCTCCGATTTCATTTTAAGCTTTGTCCAGTAGTTGTACCAGCTGAACAATTGTCAGATAAATATAAGATCCGAACATGAGCTTTCTCGCTGCAGGAACATCATTCTTTCTGTACAGGTTAACTGCCCTGTAAAGGAAGAAAATACCCGCCAGAATGGCCACTATTGCCGAAATGCTTCCAGTAATTTTCAGCAGGTAAGGTGCAACACCGGCAGGAATCAGCAACAGGGTGTACATAGCAGCCTGAATGGCCGTGTACTTGTTGGGTTCTCCGCTACCAGGCAGCATTTTAAAACCTGCTTTTGCATAATCTTTATACGCAATCCAGGCGATGGCCCAGAAATGCGGGAATTGCCACAGAAACTGGATTGCGAATAAAGACCAACCGCCTTCCGCCAGGTTATCGGCGCCAGCTGCCCAACCGATCAACGGAGGCATAGCGCCAGGAATTGCACCTACCAGTACGGCGAGGGAATTCCATTTTTTCCAGGGCGTGTATACAAAACCGTATAACACCAGGGAAACCAGGCTGAGTATAGCAGATAACCAGTTAAAGCAATATCCCATTACGAAGATACCTGCTATCCCGGTGATCACTGCCAGGGCAATCGCTTCGTTGTCGTGCATACGCCCTGAAGGCAATGGACGGACAGCGGTGCGGGCCATCAGTTTATCCGTATTCTTCTCCCAGATCTGATTAATGGTATTGGCTGATCCGGAAACCAGCAAACCACCAGCAAATAATAAAAGAACTTTTATTAAGTTAAACTCCACGCCAGGCACAAGCAGATAGCCTACTACAGATGAAAATACCACCATAAAGGTGAGATTAAACTTCATTAGCTGAGAATAATCCTTCACCTTGCTTGCTAGCGCATATGACGACGACAATTTTATGGAGTTTTCTTGCAACATTTTATTTCTAGCCACATTCCGGTTTTAAGTCCGGAACAAATTTACAAACATCACAGTGAACAACATCCCGGAAGAAAGATTTTTCATTGGAAAGGCATCTTTCTGCCGGAATGCTGGATTTATATTTTAGTGCGCTGATTCGTTAGGACCAATCGGCTCTGTTTGCGGGATGAAATCTCTTCCATCCTTGCTGTAATCGTAAGCCCAACGGTAAACTTCAGGAATTTCACCAGGCCAGTTACCGTGACCGGCATGAATTGGTGTAGTCCATTCCAGGGTAGTTGCGTTCCATGGGTTCTGATTGGTCATCTTTCTACCTTTGAAAATGCTGTAGAAGAAGTTGAACACAAACAGTAACTGTACGGCAAATACCAGGATTACCACGATGGTAATGAATTCGTTCAGACCACCGAACTGTTTGAAGGATGCCCAGCCGGATACATCATAGTATCTTCTTGGCATACCCGCCATACCTTCGTAGTGCATAGGCCAGAAGATCAGGTAAGCACCGATCATGGTTACCCAGAAGTGGATATAACCGATGGTGTTATTCATGAAGCGGCCGTACATTTTAGGGAACCAGTGGTAGATACCGGCAAACATACCGAAGAACGCAGATACCCCCATTACAATGTGGAAGTGGGCAATTACGAACATGGTATCATGCAGGTGAATATCGATAGAAGAGTTACCTAACCAGATACCTGTTAAACCACCGGAGATGAAAGTGCTCACGAAACCGATAGAGAACAGGGAAGCAGGCGTAAAGTTGATATTACCCTTCCAGATCGTAGTGATCCAGTTAAATACCTTGATGGCAGATGGAACCGCGATCAATAAGGTTAAGAGTACGAAGAATGCACCCAGGAACGGATTCAGACCTGTTACGAACATATGGTGCGCCCAAACCAGGAAGGCCAGGATACAGATAGCGAACAGGGAACCGATCATCGCCAGGTAACCGAAGATTGGTTTGCGGGAACTTACTGCCAATACTTCAGAAACCATACCCATCGCTGGGAGGATGATGATATATACCTCAGGGTGACCTAAGAACCAGAATAAATGTTGATAGAGAATAGCGCTACCACCTTCGTTTGCCAGTGCTTTACCTGCGATAAAGATATCGGAGAGGTAGAAGCTGGTACCAGCGTGACGATCCATGAGCAGCAGGATGAAACCTGACAGCAGTACAGGGAAAGACAGTACGCCTAATACAGCGGTAAAGAAGAAAGACCAGATGGTTAATGGCATTTTAGTCATAGCCATACCTTTGGTACGCATATTCAGCAGAGTAGAGATGTAGTTCAGACCACCCAGCAGCTGAGAAACAACAAACAGTGCCATACTGGTCAACCACAGATCCACACCAATTTTAGAACCGATGGAAGCATCTCCCAGTGCACTCAGTGGCGGGTACATCGTCCATCCACCGGAAGCAGGACCTGTTTGAACGAACAGGGATGCCATCATTACCAGGCTAGCCAGGAAGAAAAACCAGTAGCTCAGGCAGTTCATAAAAGGAGAGGCCATATCGCGTGCACCTACCTGCAAAGGAATCAGCAGGTTGGAGAAGGTACCGCTCAAGCCGGCTGTTAATACAAAGAATACAAGGATGGTACCGTGCATCGTTACGAGTGCATAGTAAGCTTCCGCGGAAATGCGGCCACCTTTAGCCCAATGACCCAGGATACTTTCCAGCCAGGGGAAAGTGGCATCAGGGAAACCAAGTTGCAAACGGAACAGTACAGAGAAGAAAGCACCAATGATAGCCCAAACGATACCAGTAATCAGGAATTGTTTGGCGATCATTTTGTGATCCATGCTGAACACATATTTCGAGATGAAACTGTCTTCATGGTGGTGCTCATGATCATGATGATCATGCGCTCCGTGCATTACCTCCTGTTGACTGTGCAATGTTGCTTCGTTACTCATAATCGGTTCGGTTTATTATAAACTAACGCCCGGGAAGTATCGTCGTTTGTCAGTTTGTCTTTATTGTTTTTAATTGTACTCCGTCAAAAATTCTTCTACCAAAATTACAGCTTACTTGATATTAGCAGCTACCGTTTTTTGTGTGCTATCTGCTTTGGCTTCGCCGGCAGGAGCTGCGGTGTCTGCATGTGTCAGGCTGTAAGTTGATTTCTGTCCTGCCACCCATTTGTCGTATTCTTCCTGAGTTTCCACAACAATCACGCCTCTCATAGAGTAGTGACCGCTACCACACATCTGGTCGCAGGAAATCTCGTAAGTGAAATCCGCGTTACCGGTTTTCTCTTTCATTTGTTTGGTAGTATACTTAGGTGTAAACCACAGGGTAGTAGGAATACCAGGTACCGCATCCATTTTCATACGGAAGTGAGGTAAGCCCACATCGTGGATTACATCGCGGGAGCCGATTACCAGTTTCACTGGTTTACCAACTACCAGGTGCATTTCGGTAGGCATAAAGTCGTCCTTGTTCAGCGGATCGTTCCAGTCCAGACCGAGTTCGTTACCTGCAGCAGGATCGATTTTAGTGAAATCGCGGCGGCCGAGGGCACCATCTTTTCCAGGATAACGGAAGATCCAGTTAAACTGTTTACCGGTGATTTCCACTACAGCAGCATCTTTCGGTGCTTCTGAAGTCAGCTGGAACCAATGTTTCAGACCAAATGCCACCAGAATGGTTAAGGCAATAGCCGGGATAACGGTCCAGATAACTTCCAGTTTATTATTATGCGGGAAGTAGAATGCTTTACGGCCTTCTTTTTCCTGGTATTTAAATGCAAACCAAAATAACGCGATCTGGGTAATAACGAATACCACACCAGTAATGGCCAGTGTTACGTAAATAAGGGTGTCTACGCCTTCGCCCTGTTCTGAAGCGGATTCGCCGAGGATCTTGCCTTTCAGCAAATCGTTACACCAGTACACTCCTATAAGCCCCAGCACCAGGAATGCAATCAGCATGAAACCATTAATACGGTTACTTTGCTCGCGCGCTTTCTTTTCTCCCTTCAATATGGACACATATTCGCTCGCCTTCGCAATCTGGAAGATGACTATGAATATGAGAACAACAACTAAGACTGCTAAAAATCCTGACATTGCTATATGAAATAATTAAGTTATCTAATGCTTTTCTATTGCCTAATCTCCTTTCTCACCCAATTAGGTGTGGTGAACGATACTTTCTTTCAGGTAAGGGTGATTTTTCGGAACCAGTGCAGCTTTAGTCAGTGCATTGGATACCAGGAAAATAATCAGTCCTACGAAACCAAGTCCGAGTCCGAATTCGTACCAAGGGAATACCAGGGTCTTAACGGTACCTGGATACACCATCTGCCAGAAATCCAGCCAGTGACCGAAGATGATCACGATAGCGATGAAAACGATAGCAGTATAGTTACGTTTGGTGTCCCTTTTCATCAGGAACAGTAACGGTGTAACAAAGTTGATCAGGAGGTTCAGGAAGAAAATTGGTCTCCACTGGCCCCAAACACGCGGCTGGAAGTATTCAGTTTCTTCCGGCATGTTGGCGTACCAGATCAGCATGTACTGGGAGAACCAGAGGTAAGTCCAGAAGATACTGAAAGCGAACATGAATTTACCCAGATCGTGCAGGTGTTCTTCTGTCACGTAGGTCAGGTAACCATGTTTCTTGAGATATACAACGAACAGTGCAATCAGGGACAGACCGGATACCCAGGTACTGGCGAAAGTGTACCAGCTGTACATGGTAGAGAACCAGTGTGCATCGATGCTCATTAACCAGATCCATGGAGTGGTAGAACCAACGCTCAGGGTAAATACTACCAGGAAGCCACCGCATACAACGGTATTTCTCCAGAGTAATTTACGGCCTGTTTCAGGGCGCAGATCCCATCCATCTTCTTCGATAGACATTTTACGGAGCTTCAGGGTAAAGAATATCCAGAGGCCCAGTGTCAGGATGGTAGCAACGGTAAAGAATCCTTTATTCAGGAAAGCGGATTTCCAGGTCAGGATTTTATCTTCTGCTACGTGGTGAGCGTTTACCCAGTGGTAGATATCTTCTTTACCACCGAAAACGAGGATCATCACCACTACAAATAAGATGGCGGCCAGAACAGGCACGGCCATTGAAATCGCTTCAGGTACACGGCGGAAAGCAATCTGCCAGCCACCATGTGCCAGGGTAGTAGCAGCTATAAAGAATGTGCTCGCCAATGTAATCAGCAAAAAGAAGCTGCTGTTTTGCAACAGACCGGCCCAAAACCGTGTCGCGTTCTCACCTTGAAACGCAATTAATCCGATCAATAACGTCAGCAAGCCCACGCCCATTAACACGAAGCTGGTCTTTTTTAATCTTGCCGGTACTAC
Source organism: Chitinophaga arvensicola (assembly GCF_900110835.1). GTDB lineage: Bacteria > Bacteroidota > Bacteroidia > Chitinophagales > Chitinophagaceae > Chitinophaga > Chitinophaga arvensicola. The sequence continues at coordinate 1,169,689 of NZ_FOJG01000001.1, read as the reverse complement.
AAATTGGTCTTTCATTACTGTATATTAAAATACTTGATTGAAATTCAGTTTAACTCATTTATTTAGCTGCAACAGCACTACTATCCTTAGCAGGAGCGGCAGACGGGGCGGCAGCACCTGGCTGTTTGCTTCTGATATAAGCAGCAATCTTCCAGCGTTGCTCTCTGTCGAGCTGACTGGCGTAACTACCCATCATGTTATAACCGTAGGTCATTACATGGAACAGACGGCCTTCTGTGTAACCGGATTTTGCACCGGCAACCAGGTTGGCAGGAGCTGCAGGGTATGGTCCATCCCCACCTTTGTACAGTGGACCATTACCATCTAAAGCAGTACCATGACAGATACCACAGTAGATATTAAATAAACGTCCGCCTTCTTTCAGATCGGCATCCGTAATCGTTAATGGATTCTTCACCAGATTAGCCAGTGCCGTATCTGATTCTTTCAGATGGTATGGCAAAAGTTCACCTCTTTTTACTGTTCCTTCCACTGGCTTCAGGCCTGACAAACGAGCACTGTAAAATTCATACGCACGGGATTCATACATGTCTGGCATATAAATCCTGCCGGGCTTTCTGTTATGCTCCCCTCTGTTACAGGCTGCCAGGAAAGCTCCAGTTGCCAATGCGGCTACAATCAATATGTTGGAAGTCCTTTTCATCAGAAATTATTTATCTAGCTTTCATTAGTTCTTGCTTGCTCAAATCCTAATGTCGCAACGGTATGTTTTAGCTGTTATTATAATTAAGCGTTTGCTGCGGTCTGAATCTTACGGAGATAAGGCTCATCGTCCTTATCATATCTTCCGAACCACCATCCTGCTTCAGCTTTCTGCTCATTGATATCCTGTGCACCTGCAGCAGCGAGGAAGGTTTTTACTTCTTCCGCATTGGTTTTTTCTGTCAGCTCTATTACCATTACAAACTTATCGTCCGTTTGTCTTGGATGGAAGATATGTTTCTTCACCCCAGGCATTAACTGGCAGAGGTAGCAGAAAGTCATCACCATACCTACTGCCGCAAATAATACGGTCAGCTCAAAAGTGATGGGGATGAACGCTGGCAGCGGGAAATGTGGCTTACCACCGATGTTCAGCGGCCAGTCTACATTAAATACCCAACTCATGAAGGATAATGCTGTAGTAGTACCAGTGATACCATATATGAAACCGGCTGTGTGCAGACTGGTTTCTCTTAAACCCATTGCATGATCGAGGCCGTGAATAGGAAAAGGAGTGTATACATCGTGCAATTTGTATCCTGCAGTGCGTACTTTCTTTACTGCCGGAAACAACACTGCCTCATCGTCAAACAAGCCTACAACAAATTTTTTAACAGCCATATATTTAAAAATTCAAATTCCAGGTAATTAGTTCTCTTAATTCGTCTTTTAGTGTGCGTGTGCTACGTCGTGTGCAAATTTCTCAGCACTCTCTTCTTCGTAAACTTCCATTTTCTCTTTGTAGTTCTCACCGGAAGTTTTCAGGATAGCCTTGATTTCAGCTACTGCAATTACCGGGAAGTATTTAGCAAACAGGAAGAAGCAGGTAAAGAACAGACCGAAAGTACCCATGTAGAAACCTACTTCAGGCCAGGACGGACGATAGTATGACCAGCTGGATGGCAGGTAATCGCGGTACAGTGAAGTACAGATGATTACGAAACGCTCGAACCACATACCGATGTTCACGATGATAGACATTACGAAGGTTACGGCAACGTTTCTTCTCATTTTGCGGAACCAGAACACCTGCGGAGTGATTACGTTACAGGTCATCATGATCCAGTAAGACCAACCCAGCGGACCGGCTGCACGGTATTTGAAGAAAGTATCGAATTCGTAAGGGTTAGCACCATACCATGCCATGAATAACTCAGTCAGGTAAGCGCAACCTACTACGGAACCCGTTAATACGATTACCTTGTTCATGGCTTCCATGTGACCCAGGGTAATGTATTCTTCGAGATGTAATATTTTACGTGTAATGATCAGCAGGGTTTGTACCATCGCAAATCCGGAGAAGATCGCACCCGCTACGAAGTAGGGAGGGAAGATGGTAGTATGCCAACCAGGAATTACAGACGTCGCAAAGTCAAAAGATACAATGGTGTGTACAGACAGTACCAGTGGAGTAGATAAACCTGCCAGTACAAGTGACAGTGCTTCGTGACGTTGCCAGTGCTTGGTAGAACCGGTCCAGCCGAAAGCTGCTACACCGTATAATAACTTGCGTAATTTAGTTTTAGCTCTGTCGCGAACGGTAGCGAAATCCGGAAGGAGACCGGAGTACCAGAACAACAGGGAAACGGTAAAGTAAGTAGAGATCGCGAATACGTCCCAGAGGAGCGGAGAGTTAAAGTTAACCCATACCGGACCACGGGTATTTGGATAAGGCAGGATAAAGAACGCCATCCATACACGACCCATGTGGATAATCGGGAACTGACCGGCACACATTACGGCGAAGATGGTCATCGCTTCTGCTGCACGGTTCACCCCTGTACGCCAACCCTGGCGGAACAGGAGGAGGATCGCGGAGATCAGGGTACCGGCGTGACCGATACCTACCCACCATACGAAGTTGGTAATATCCCAACCCCAACCGATGGTTTTATTCAGATTCCATACTCCGACACCGAAATAGATCTGCCAGAACACTGAAAATGCGCCGAAGCCCAACAGTGTCAGGGATATAAAAAAGCCTACATACCACAGTTTTCCAGGCTTCCCTTCAATGGGACTAATGATATCTTCCGTTACCTGGTGATAATCCTTAACCCCGTCAACCAAAGGTTCTCTCAGTGTGGATTCGTATTTTAAATGCATATTCTATAAGCTTTTAGCTGCTAGCTTCTAGCTACTAGCCCTTGTCTTTTGTTATGATCTCAGATTCTGTTCTTTTCTGTCTTTTTCTTAACGGTTACCGGTTAAGATCATTAAGCGTGGTGCGCTTCTTCCTTGTGAGCAGGTGCTTTTTCTGCTTTAGGAGCGGCGTCCTTGTTTCTGATCTTCGCCAGGTAGCTGATAGAAGGCAGTACGTGTGTTTCTTCCAACACATAGTACATTCTGTCTACCTGCTGCTCGTTACGAATCTTATAGATTTCGCTGTTCTTATCGTTGATGTTACCAAATACGATTGCATCAGCGCCACAAGCTTGCTGGCAGGCGGTTTTAGCAGCTCCGTCTTTCATCGGGTGACCTGCTTTCTTCGCATCCAGTTTCGCTTCCTGTAAACGTTGTACGCAGAAAGAACATTTTTCCATCACACCACGGCTACGAACCACTACATCCGGGTTCAGAACCATGCGGGTCAGGTTATCGTTCATGTCAGCAACATCGTACAGGTTATTTTCGAAGCTGTCCGCACCGTTCCAGTCTCTCCAGTTGAGGCGACGTACTTTGTAAGGACAGTTGTTAGCGCAGTAACGGGTACCGATACAACGGTTGTAAGCCATCTGGTTGATACCTTCAGAGCTATGGTTGGTAGCACCAACCGGACAAACGTTTTCGCAAGGAGCGTTATCGCAGTGCTGGCACAGCATAGGCTGGAACACTACTTCCGGATTATCTTCATCTCCGCTGAAGTAGCGGTCGATGCGGATCCAGTGCATTTCGTGTGCTTTTGCTACTTCTTCTTTACCTACAACAGAAACGTTGTTTTCTGCCTGGCAGGCAATGGTACAGGCGCCGCAACCGAAACAGGTGTTCAGGTCGATAGACATGCCCCATTTGATACCTGGGTAGCTGAAGTTAGGGTAGAGGGTAGCATCTTTACGGAAGTCAGGACCAAATTTCTTCAGTTCCCTTCTGTCTTCGTTTACTTCCAGCGGGTTCTTGATGAACTCTTCGAGGGTAGTTTCTTTAACGATAGGACGACCTTCGTAGCTGTTATGTGTTTGTGTTAATGCAACGGTTTCTTTAGCACCGGTAGCATCAGCAGCAGCATCTGTAGTGAAGTAGTCAAATGTCTGACCATTGAAGCTTACAAAAGGATAAGCGTTTTTACCGATACCGGCAGCCGCTCTTCCTACGTTAGCACCGCGGCCGTAACCTACTGCGATGGCGATTACTTCCGGGTGAATACCTGGAACGATCAGCAATGGCAGTTCGATTTCTTTACCGTTGGATTTTACTTTCAGTACTTTCTTCTCAACGTTGATTTCGTAGTCGTCACCTAATTGAGTAGAGTAAGTTTTTGCGAGTTTGTTGGAGATGCAAGCGTAGTTACCCCAGGTAGAGCGGGTAATTGGATCAGGCATTTCCTGTAACCATGGGTTGTTAGCGAGTTTACCGCTACCAATTGCCACTTTTTCGTACAGTACCAGTTCCAGTTTGCCACCACCTTTTTTCGCGCTGTTGATTTTCGCAGCAGCACCGGCAATATCACCGGCGAAAGAGGCGCCACCTAAAGCAGGAGCAGTAGCTGGTTCAACCACACCGTCCTGTAATGCTTTATCCCATGCTTCCTGTCCGCCCAGTTTGCTAACCCACTCATTTTTCAGGTAGTCAGCCCAGGTAGTTGCGTTACCTGACCAGGTGAGGAGGGTATCCTGGATCGCACGTGTTTTAAACAGCGGCAGGATAGTAGGTTGACCGAAGCTGTAGTAACCGGTTCTTCCTTCTGCATCGTTCCATGATTCCAGGAAGTGATGATCAGGAGCGATGTATTTACACAGTTCAGTGGTTTCGTCGTTTCTGTCGTTGAAGGATACAGCGAGTTTCACTTTCTTCAGACCTTCTGCGAATTTCTGAGATTCGAAGTAGTCGTAAGCAGGGTTAGCGCCATAAACCAGTACAGCACCGATGCTGCCTGCGTTCATATCGCTTACCAGTTTAGTCATATCGCTATCAATACCCTGACGGTAGTTGGAAGGAGCAGCGAAATCGATGGTAGTACCATTGGCGCCAACGATGTTGTTGATGGCGTTTACAATGATCTGTACGTTTACATCGTTGGAACCGCTTACTACCAGTGCTTTACCGGCGTTAGCTTTCAGTGATTCCGCAGCTTTCTTGATACCATCAGCCACACGCTTGTCGGCAATGGCAGGAGCGGTTACGCTACCACCTACTGCAGCCAGCAGGGCCAGTGCTACTGCACCGGTTTCAGAAGGTTTGTGTGTATATCTTTCATCCGCGTTTGCACCGGTGAGGCTCATATGGCTTTCGAACGCGAAAAGTTTGGACATTTCGGGTTTCTGCGCATTGATCTTACGGGTTTGAGCAAACTGGCGGGCGTATTCAACCGGGTTCAGCCAGGTTCCGATAAAGTCGGCTCCCAGACTCACGATCGATTTTGCATTTTCGAAGTGGTAGGAAGGAACAACTCTTTTACCGTAGGAGGCTTCATTTGCCTGGAGTATACCGGAGTAAGAAACTGCGTCGTATACTACGTGGCGGGAGTTTGGATATTTTGCCAGGAACTCGCCGATCACTTTCTTAGTGGAGGGGCTGAGTAAGGTAGCACTTAATAAAACAACAGGAGCACCGCCTAAACCGGCCAGTGCTGCACCTACTTGTTTATCCAGTTCTGCCCAGGTTGTTTCCGTACCACCGATAGATGGGAAACGGAGACGGGCAGTATCATACAGGCTCAATACCGCACCTTGTACTCTTGCGGAAGTGGCGCCCTGTGTGATGGTAGATAAAGTATTCCCTTCCATTTTGATGGGACGACCTTCGCGGGTTTTCACCACAACTGGTACGTATTCGCCATCAATGGCGTAAGAAGAAGCATAATAATTGGCTACACCCGGGGTGATTTCTTCCGGTTTGTTTACATACGGAATAGCTTTCTTAACCGGTGTTTCACAGCTGGCAGCGATAGCGGCAGCAGCGGTGGTGAACCCCAGATATTTCAGAAAATCCCTGCGGGGGGTAGTAGCATTCAACAGGCCTTCACTCTCGAACGGTAGTTCTTCACTGAATTCGTTCTTCACAATTTCCTGATGCGCATCGGTATTGTGCAACTCCTCCAAGCCTTTCCAATACTTTTTTTGCTCCATGTTATATTAACGAGTTACGTTTATAAATTTTGATATCTTCTGATTAAGAGAAAATCTCTCTAAATCCTTCCTAGTAGTGACATTTTTGACATTCAGTACCACCTACCATCTCAACTGTTACGCTATCGATCTTCTTATCTTTAATATCCTGATGAAGCTTTTCGAAGATGCTGTAATAGTTGTTGTCAGCGAACTGCACTTTAGTAGTACGGTGACAGTTGATGCACCATCCCATAGAGAGATCGGAGAACTGGTGTACTTCATCCATTTCGGTGATAGCACCGTGGCAGGTCTGACACTGTTGCTGACCGGCAACCACGTGTTGAGAGTGGTTAAAGTAAACGTGGTCGGGCAGGTTGTGGATCTTGGTCCATTCGATTGGTCTGCCTGGCTTGGTATATTTACCAGCTTCAGGATCCCATCCTACGTAATCGTATAATTTTGCGATTTCAGCAGTACCGTCGATTTTCTTGCCTTCTGCAGTTGTCAGCTCAGGACCGGAGTATTCCTTAATGGCCTTGTGACAGTTCATACAGATATTTTCAGAAGGAATCATGGCATGCTTACTCTTCTCAGCACCGGCGTGGCAGTACAAACAGTTGATCTGGTTGATACCGGCGTGCACCTTGTGGCTATAGAAGATAGGTTGCTCCGGCATGTAGTCTTTCTGACGACCCAGGCCGATAGCCCCTTGAATTGTAAGGTAACCGCCTACCATGAAGAGCACCAGGATGATCAGGGCCAGGTAAGCTTTATTTTTGTAGAAAGGAACAGGATCTGCGGTAGGAACACCCTCTTTATCACCAGCCAGCTTATTCAGGTTGCTGTTGATCTGCATGAGGATCAGCGCTACTACTGCGAGGATCAGGGTAATGATACCGAACAGTAAACTGTTGTCATTGCCTTTATCAGCCGTCTCATTAGCATTAGGGTCAGCAACAGCTGTCTTTCCGCCAGGTGTATTTTTCTCTTCATTCTTTACATAAGCCAGGATGTCGTCAATATCTTCATTGGATAATGAAGGGAAAGCGGTCATCGCTGTCTTGTTGTACTGATTGAACAGCTCATTGGCGTATTTGTCCCCTGAAGCCAGTACAGAAGCAGAGTTATGGATCCACTGGTGCAATAATTTCTTATCGGGCCAGCGATCTTCTACCCCCGCTAATGCAGGACCTGTCAGCTTTTTATGGACATTATGGCAGGAAGCGCAATTTGTTTGGAATAATGCTTTACCCTTCGCTGGATCCGCTGCCTTAACAGAAGAAAACGGAATTACTATACTAGCGCATAGAATAAGCACACTCACAAAATGCTTGCGCAAAAGAATGGAAACACGACGATACACAGCCTATATAGTTTAGATTTGACCTAAAGTTTCTTAAAAGTGCCAGCAAAAATAAGACAGAATGTTGACAATTTACCAACAATTAAAAAAATTTATTGTCTTATGAGATGCTGTTTTTAACCTGATTTTTGAGCAACGATTGAGCCGAAAGTCTTTCTGCTGGCCTATTTAAACACTTCACCTATTATATCCTTTCAGAACTTATTATTTTGATTGAAAGTTTGATTCCACTGTGGACGCACGTCTACATCATAACGTGGGGCAAGGTTTGCGGGGATATAATTATAATATATGCAGATGAAAATAAGATAGTGGTCCCCTATATCCTTTCACACAATATAATATATTATCTGTCAGCGCTCTTAATTTATGTGAGAGTTGCTATTTTTACCATAATAACCTGCCAGCGGACCAGAATGTTCAATCTGCTACCAAAAAATCAATCCCATGAAAAAAATCCTTCTGCTGCCTGTTCTGCTCTCTGCCCTCGCGGCCTGTAATAATAACACCACCACTTCCGGATCGGACAGTTCCGTACCACATACGCCCTCTGCCACCCGGACCGCCCCCGTTCTGACCGGCACCTACCAGGGCACCCTGCCTTGTGCCGACTGCCCCGGCATGGATTACCAGATCAGTTTGTTTGACGACCACACCTTCAGCGAACTCGTTGCCTACCAGGGAAGAGGGCAAAGCATCGCCTCCGTGGAAACCGGCACCTGGAAGCAAACCTCCGACTCCACTGTCGTGATCCAAAAGAAAACCGACAGCAGCTCTTTCCTGTCTGCCGAAGGCAAACTCCTGCTCCTCGATACCAAAGGCAAAAGAATTGAAGGCGTGCTCGCCAGCAATTATATATTGAAACCAGTAGAAGGAGGCGACCGCAGACAACTCCTTGCTGAAAAATCAAAGGTAGGCATCCGGTTTACCGCCAATGGCAACGAACCCGGCTGGACCCTCGATCTTGACAAGCAGAAGCTCCGCTTCCGGAATATGAATGGCGATAGCCTGCAGGTATCCCTGCCTCCGGCCCAACCCAATACCGATACCTTAAAGGTGTATACCGCCCCCGGCATTACCGTCAGCATCCGCAATACGATGTGCGCCGACGACATGAGCGGACTGATGAAACCCAATACCGTTCAGGTACAGGTAAAAGATAAAACTTACCAGGGCTGCGGGGAGTATATCAAATAAACCTTGCAAGGTGTTTCCTGTGTGATTATTGAAGTTCCCGGACCCTGGAAAGAAGACTGAATCCGGTTCTTATAACTGCTTCTTCAAATAAGCATGCGCCCACATGTTTTAAATTATCTATTTTTGTATCCTACTCAAAACAGCAAGAGATTTTGAAAAATATTGCCATATTCGCATCGGGTGCAGGAAGCAACGCGCAGAAAATTATAGATCATTTCAGAAATTCAGACAAGGGCAGGGTTACCGTTATCGTTTGTAACAAACCCGGCGCCGGTGTTTTACAGATTGCCGAACGCGAAGGCATTTCCAGTATTATCATTGAAAGAGAAGCTTTTTTTCATTCCGATAAATACATTCAGTTATTACAGGAGCAACAGATTGATCTCGTGGTACTCGCCGGCTTTTTATGGAAAATTCCGGCCAACCTGGTACAGGCATTTCCCAACCGCATCATTAACATCCATCCGGCACTGTTGCCAAAATTCGGCGGAAAGGGAATGTATGGACACTTTGTACACGAGGCTGTGATCGCCGCCGGAGAAAAAGAAAGCGGGATCACCGTCCATTACGTAAACGAAAAATACGATGACGGAGAAACAATCCTCCAGGAACGCTGCGTTATTACACCGGATGATACCCCGGAAACTGTAGCAAGCAAAGTGCAGGCGCTGGAGCATCAATGGTTTCCGGTAATTGTGGAACGATTATTGACCACTTTCTGATGGCTCACACACGCCAGGAATAAGGTCCTAAAGCCAGTCTAACCCTTACAACTGTATGAAAAAGACACTGCTGTTAATATGGTTATCCTGTTTATTGACACTCGCATCCTTTGCACAACAGGATGACAAAAAGCAATTGAGCAGGAGCACCTTTCTCAAAGTAAATCCTACTACTTTAATCAATGAACTCGATATTTACCTGGAACAGGAAATAACGGATAAGTTCAGCCTGGAAGTAGGTATCAGCGGCATCTATACAGATTACCCGGATTATGTGCTGGCTAAAAAAATTGATATCGGGCAGAAAAAGCCCGATATCAGTACAGAACAATTTGTAGATGGCAGGGGACTCGGCTTCCGTGTTGGCGCCCGCTGGTTTCTTATTTCGCGGGATATGGCCCCGGCAAGGGCAGCAGGTACCTACTTTGAACCTGTATTGTTCGTTAAAAAAGTTTTCTATCCCAATGAAGACAATACCTTCAGCAACGTTACCTACACCAACTCCGGCGATAAAACAGTGGTTGGCCTACAACTCCTGATCGGACGACAGTTCAAAAAAGACCGCTTCATCCTCGATCCCTTTATTGGCGTAGGTATCCGTAGTAAAATCTATCATTATAATACCTATCATTTTGATGATAACAAAGTATCCCTGAACGATGGCAAGATGGTAAGCGTATTACCCAGCCTGCAGATAGGTATTAAAATGGGACTTAAACTCCGCTAATGCTATCTAAAAAGGTACGATCACTTTTGCACTGAAATTCCTGCCCATATTGTAAATCCCCAGTCGGCCGTTGGGCGAAGCACTGTAGTACTCAAAATATTTCAAACGGTTCATATTTGCCTGATAGGCAACATCGGCCACATTATCGAGCTGCAGAAACAGTTCACACACCGTTTTACCCTTCTTATTCACCACCCCCGTTCCGGCGCCGATATTGAACAGCGTATATCCCGGTGTAAACGTTTCCGTATCATCTACCCCGTAAAAATGAGGCTGGTCCGCAATTATATCTGCTTCCACCCGGATATAGCTTTTGGTAAATATACCATGATTACGTTGGGTCGTCGCCTTTAGTTCGCTTCGTATATGCGTAGGCGGAATAAAGGGCAGGTATCTTGCGTCATCACCGTGTGTACGGATCAGCTCCATGTTCCTGTTGCGACCCTGCGTATAGGCAATGCTGTTATTCATGGTTAACCACGCAATCCGGCGGGGGTGTAGATTTACACTTACTTCAGCACCAAACAAACGGGCGGCAGACTGCTGGTATTTATAGGTAGCATTCCCTGGCACAATCACTACCGGGTTGCCGTTATCATCGTATAGCTTTGCCTGGTAGATATAGTTTTCAATGTTATTGTTAAACAACTCGGCGCTGATATCCAGATCAGGCAACCATGCCTGGATACCGATGTCTTCCTGCAAACTGAACTCCGGCTTAAATGTCCGGTTACCCAGGTATACAATGTGTGCACCCGGATCGAGGCCATTGGAGCCGATCTCCGTGATATTCGGCGCACGGTACCCCCTGGCGATATTGGCTTTTACCAATATCCGCTGACTGATATTCCAGGTGGCGCCTAAGCTTCCGGATACACCGGTGTACTGATGCTGGAAATACGGGAACTGGAGATGTGCACCCGCCGTATCCGGTACCGATACATGCTTTTCAAATCCGTTTTGTTTGTTGGCACCTACATAAAAATCATTCCAGCGGATAGAACGGCTGTCGTAACGGACGCCTCCGGATACATCTACCTTTCCGAACGACTTCTTCGCAAATACAAAGGCGCCTATATCAAACAGGTTGTAATCAGGAATCGGGAAATCTGTTCCGTTCCGGCTTTTATTGGACTGGTACATCCCATTCACGCCTACGGTAGTTTCCACGCCGCCCATAGCCGGCAGGTTGTAACGTACATCGTAGTTCAGCGTATTCAGCACTACATACAATCCTGGTTGCGCAGGCATTTCCGGGTGATTATATTCCCGGCGGATACTTTGCTGCAAACCAATCATCGTATTGATATCTCCGTTACCTATATTCCATTTGGTATGATTATATACCCGGTAATGCTGGATATGCTGATGCAACGGATTAATGGAGTAGGAGCGTAGCTCATTATCCGGTACCAGTGGCCTGTTCTTTATGTCATCATCTTCCTTTACCTGCTTTGTAAACTTCCGTGTAAGCGAATCCCGGCTACCATCGGGAATTTCCTGGGTGTTATCATAAAGTGTGGCACCAAACTGCGAATGGCCCCATGACTTATCCACACTGGCCAGTGCTGTGAGGTTGTACTCCCGAAAGGCGGTTCCATACACGAAGCCATCCACATTGTTGTGGTAATTATGTGCTGCCTTGGCAGTGGCCCGTGCTACAAATTTCCAGTCGTTTTGCCGGTAAGCCAGTCCCAGTGAAGAACCTATCATACCGTTGTTACTGTGATAATCAGTAAGAAAACTACCTTGCAATTTGCCGGATGTCAGCTCCGGAATATCAGGGATCATATTGATCACACCGGCTAAAGCATCGGAGCCATAGGTAAGACTTGCCGGCCCTTTAACCACTTCAGCACGACCAATACCATACTGGTCTATTTCAATGCCATGTTCATCTCCCCATTGCTGTCCTTCCTGTCTTACGCCGTCGAACAGCGTCAGTACGCGGTTGTAGCCCAATCCACGGATAAAAGGTTTTGAAATATTGGGACCGGTGGTCACTGCGCTCACGCCAGGTACTCCTTTAATAATAGCATCGATGATGTTATTATTTACGTTCATGTTCATTTCTCTTTTCCCTATAACGGCAATGGGTATAGGGTTTTTCCGGGCGGCAGTGGCGCGTGAAACACCAGTTACCACTACTTCTTCCAGCTTTGACAAATCTTCTTCCAGCAACACATTCAGCAGTGTTGTTTGTCCGGCTACAATCGTTTTCTTCAACTTAATCGTTTGGTATCCTACCATTGATACCTTCACTTCATAAGTACCGACAGCAAGGTGGGGTATACTGAAAAGTCCCTGTTGATCGGCTACTGCACCGGTTTTCAAAGCAGGTATAGCTACGTTGGCGAATTGTACCGGTTTACCGTCTTTATTGGTAACCGCGCCTTTCAGGTTGCCTTGCTGGGCATATACTGTATTGACAAGTAGTAAGAAGAATAGTAATGTAAATGTTTGTTTCATGCTTAATAATGTAGGTTTTAAAGTATAAGGGAGTTTTCAGGATAGTAACATGGATTACACTTCCAAACTTATATTTTCAACAAAACTATACTCTATTTTTATACTCGTCTTAATTATTTTTTAGACTAATCTAAATATCAGGAAAAGGATCATGAAAGATGTGTCCTGCTCTGAAGTCTTTGATCTCCGATTCGGTGCAAAGACAGCCATCGAGATCGATGATAATATCATGTGCCTCCAGCTCTTGTCCTATGATTACCAGCTCATTGTAGCGGTCTGCAAAGCGATCGTCCCAGCGGCTGGTAATCAGGGCATATGTTTCGGTGTCCATCTGCCACTGATTCCGGGGTATGGCGCACCACCAGTAACCAGCTTTCTCTGCCCTCAATGATCCGCCAGCCTGGCTCCAGTTAACAGCAATGTCCGGTCTGGAAACCAGCCAGAAAAGGCCTTTGCTTCGGATCACGTTTCCCGGCCAGCGTTCATTGATATAATTCCAGAAACGCTCCGGATGAAAGGGTTTGCGCCTGCGGTATACAAAAGAAGAGATTCCGTATTCATCTGTTTCCGGGGTATGCTCATTTTCCAGTTCGGCTTGCCAGCCGGCGCTTTGGGAGGTGGTTTCAAAATCAAAAAGACCTGTGTTCAGAATTTCCTTCAAAGGCACCTGTCCTTTAATCGACTCCACCAGCTTAGCCGTAGCATTTAACTTACGTATCACTGCTTTCAGGCTCCCCAGCTGCTCTTTCGTTACCAGGTCGCATTTGTTCAGCACAATCACGTTCGCAAATTCCACCTGGTCTGTCAGCAGGTTTACAATGGTGCGCTGATCAGCAGCATCGTCTGTGAGGCCTCTGTCCTGCAACTGCGCGATACTGCTATAGTCGCGGATAAAGTTATAGGCGTCTACCACGGTCACCATGGTATCCAGCTGACTAACCGTACTAAGGTCAATGTTGTTGGCTTCGTCCTGGTAACAGAAAGTTTGCGCTACCGGAATAGGTTCTGAAATACCGGTAGATTCAATCAGGAGATAATCAAATCTTTTCTCCGCCGCCAGCGCGGCCACTTCCTTCAGCAAGTCTTCCCGAAGGGTGCAGCAGATGCAACCATTGCTCATCTCTACCAGGCGCTCTTCCGTTTTGTGAAGTGTGTTTTCATTTTTCACCAATTGTGCATCGATGTTCACTTCACTCATATCGTTCACAATAACGGCTACACGAAGATTTTCGCGGTTATGCAGGACATGATTGAGCAAAGTAGTCTTCCCCGCGCCGAGGAAACCACTCAGCACCGTAACAGGTAATCTTTCCATATGTGATGAATTATATTGCTATACGTGATGTTTGGTAGTGCTGTATAGTATTTTCAAAATGAATATGATGAGTGATGCGATTCGGCGACTCTTTTCTTTTTGCAGGACCTGATAGCGGGTGATATAATGAAGGTAACGCACCGTTGATACAGATATACAGCGTACTTTCGATCACAGCGCCTGTTGTATTTTCCTCTACAAACACCAGACTTGCTTACTTTCAGTAAGTTTCGCTTTTCACACAGCCATTATCCCTGGGCTTCCTGCTTATGCCCCACTGCACATTCCTTACAACGTCTGAGATTTAATATATGCGCTCCCGTTATTCCAACGGCACCGGCAAAAATGATAGCTGGTTCCCAGTAACCGCCGTCTATTACAAAGTGGCCACCCAGCAACAAAGCGAAGCCAACCGCAAATAGCAGCATCGGTGTTAACCGGCGGTGATGACGCAGATATCCGCGTCCCAGCGAAAAACAGCCCACTGCAAAAGAAAAGGAGAGCAGTCCATATTCCAGTTTTTCATTCTCCAATACATGCGAACCCAACAAGGGCAGTACCGTTAGCATCAACGGAAGTACCGCACAATGCACTGCACATAAAACGGACGCGCCAATCCCGATGCTGTCCAGATTCATCTTCTTTAAAATATTCAATTCCATGTCCCCATTTTTCTATCCGGACAAAACTACATAATTTTGCAACATTGTTGCAAAATAAATCACACTCATTTATCAGATAAATTATTTTATCAATTGTAAAACGTTGCAGGTGTGTTAAAAAATTGGGAGATCAATGGTACTGATGGGTATCTGTCAACTATGCCCTACCTTTGTATATTGAACAAAACAGGGATTATACCTATGTCGAAGAAAGCAATTATACTGATTTCGTTTTTTGTAGTGCTGAGCGCGGGTTTCCTGGGCTACGCAGGATTTGTTATAAAAGGAGAGACAGGCACCTTCTTTGGAAAAGATAAACTGCCTCATCTGGGCGCGCCAGGTCATACGGTCCCGGGATTTTCCTTTACGGATCAGGATGGAAAAACCAAAGCGAAAGCCGATGTGGAAGGAAAAATTTACGTATCTGAATTCTTCTTCACTACCTGTACTGGTATTTGTCCGAAGATGAATGCCAATATGGATAAAGTGTATGCAAAATATAAAGACAAACCCGATTTCCTGATCCTTTCGCATACAGTAGATCCGGAACACGACAGCGTTCCCGTGCTAAAAGCATACGCCGCCAAACATAATGCTGATGCTAAAAACTGGTGGTTCCTCACCGGAGATAAGAAGCAGTTGTACCGTATGGCGCGGCAGGGTTACCTGGTAGACGACGGCGTTTATACCGGGGAAGAAGACTTTGTACACACCCAATGGTTTGCACTGGTAGACAAGGCCGGCCAGATACGTGGCCTGTATGAAGGTACCAAGCAACAGGATGTGAACAGGCTGATTACAGACATAGACCGTTTAATGGAAGAATAAAGTTTTTTTTCATCATGGGCACCAAACAACAAATAACAGAAAGAATAAGTGGATTGTTACGCGAGAGCAAGCTGAGTGTAACTGAAACCAGGACTAAGATCCTGGAACTGTTCATGAAAAGCAATGGCGCACTGGAACACAGCGATTTCGAAAAGCTGGCAGGCCAGTCGTTCGACCGCGTTACCGTATACCGAACCTTACAGACTTTCCTCGATAAAGGAATCATTCATAAAATACCAACTACAGATACTTCTGTGCGCTACGCCTTATGCAAATCGGAATGCTCAGAGCATCATCACCATGATCATCATATTCACTTTAAATGTGAGGAGTGTGGCAATACCATCTGTTTAGATGAAACAGATGTGCCGCAAATACAGCTTCCTAAAGGCTATGCCGCACATAATGTGGAAGTAGTGGTGAGTGGGGTCTGTAAATCCTGCAAATAATTAAGAAGCCTTTGTGAACAAGCGATTCACAAAGGCTTCTTCTCTTTATATCTTCTCTATTTCCGCTTTCACGAAATCGGCCAGCTCCTTTACATAAGCCGGTGAGAAATCAAATTTAATTCCTGCTGCTTTATACAATTCAGGCAATGTTTTGGTATTACCTAAACTCAACGCCTGTACGTAATTGTTCAGCGCCTGTGTTTTATTTTCCCTGAATTGTTTCCACATGGCAATAGCACCCAGTTGTGCGATACCGTATTCTATGTAATAGAAAGGCACTTCAAACAGGTGCAGTTGTTTCTGCCAGGTAATAGCGCGGTAGTCTTCATGACCGCTCCAGTCAACCACTGCCGGAGAAAACTCGTTCAGTATTTCCAGCCATCTGGCCGTTCTTTCTTCGGTGGTATGTTGTGGATGTTCATACACCCAATGCTGGAATTTATCAATGGTAGCGATCCACGGGAAAATGGTGATGGCGCGTTCCAGTTGCTGGAGGCGTGCGCGGCGTAACTGTGTTTCATCATCAAAGAAAATGTTCCAGTAATCCATGGTAAACAGTTCCATGCTCATGCTGGCTACTTCTGCAATCTCCATGGGATATTCCTTGAAGGCGCTGAGTGCCAGGTGGTGACTGAGGAAAGAGTGTACCGCATGACCGCCTTCATGCACCATTGTAGTCAGGTCTTTCATCTGACCAGCCGCATTCATGAAAATAAAAGGCACACCTGTTTCTGCCAGTGGGCAATTATAACCTCCGGGAGCTTTACCATTGCGGCTTTCCAGGTCAAAGCGGCCCATATCTTTCATTACCCGCAGGCAATTCCCAAAGAATGGTCCCAGTTCGTCGAACGTAGCAATGGCCTTATTCACCAGTTCTTCTCCGGTATGAAACGGTTCCAGCGGCTTTACGCCTACCGGTTCTGCTTCTGTATCCCATGGTCTTAAGGTATCGAGTTGCAGTTTTGCTTTTTGTTTTTCCAGGATCTGCTGTACCAATGGAACAATATGTGCCTTAATCGCTTCATGGAACTGGAATGCATCTTCTTTTGTATAGTCGAAGCGACCCAGTTCTTCGAATTTATAATCGCGGTAATTAGCAAAGCCGGCATTTTTGGCGACCTGGTCGCGTTTCGCAACCAGTCCGGTATACAGGTTATCCAATGCGGCCCTGTCTTCCAGGCGGCGTGCGCCTGTTTTGGTAAACACTTCTTCACGTAGTGCACGGTCGCTGTTTTCCAGGAACTTTGCCGCCTGTTGCAGGGTGTATTCCTGGTCTTTAACCCTGATGGTCATTTTACCGGCAATAGCACCATATTGCTGGGCCATTACGCTCAGTTCTGCCTGGATAGGAATATTTTCCTCGCGGAACAGTTTTACCTGTTTCTGCACATTCCTGAGATAGGTTTTATACAGGTCCGCATCCAGTTCCTTTACAAACGGGCTTTCCAGCAGCTTTTTATTGAGTGCATCTGCATAGGGTTGCAGCTTGGGCTGAATTTCCATGCAGAAGTAGGCAAATGCTTCTTCGAGTGATTTGTCTGTAATATCGCAGGTCATGTGGATCTGGCGCCAGCAAGCATCTTCGCTGATAACAGCTTCCAGTTCGCTCATATCTTTGAGCCACTTTTCCAGGTCCGTCACGCTGTTGATATTTCTTTGCTGCAGTGCTTCAAAGTAGGGTTGCAGGGCGTCCCAGGTAGTTACTTTAAAATCTTCCGGGAGAAATGTACGCGGTAGTTTCTTTATATCTGCACTTAGTTTATCCATGCTATCTGTTATTTTAAAAATTTTCGGATGTAGAAATTTAGGCATTTTTATGCTAATGCCGGGCGTCTATTGCTAAAAAGAATCGTTAAAAAGCGGGATGCTAAAACGATTCAGGCTTCTATTTACAGAAAATAATCATCTGTAAATAGAAGCCTGAAATATGGTCCTGACTGATTTGAAAGTATCAGACAGTTGTCTTCTTACTATTCTTCTGTTTTCTTCTTGCGTGGCTTAGCAACTTTTTTAGGTTCTTCACCTTCTGCTACCGGCGCGTCATCTTTCTTAGCTTTGGCTTTCTTAGGTGCTTTTTCTTCTGCACCTTCGCCTTCTTCTTTTTCTGCCTTTTTAGCGCGTGGCTTTTTAGGCTTTTCTTCTGTAGCTGTTTCTTCAGCAGCTGCAGGAGTTTCTTTTTTCTTTTTCTCAGGAGCAGCGGTTTCTTCTACTGCCACTTCTTCTACTTCACCTTCACCATCGGCGAGGATCTCTTCAAATTTCAACAGATCGTTTGCTTTGAGGATACCAAACCATTTTACCATCTTCTTCATATCACTCACATACACTCTGTCTTCATCGAATTCAGGGAATACGCTTTTGAAATAAGCTTTGATAGCATTGTTATCTGCTTTACCTGCTACGAGCGGGTGTGACGCTGCTTTTTCATCCATGGCTTTGAAAACTTCAGCCAGGTTTACGTTTTCGCCGGTAGTGAATACTTCAATACTTTCCAGTGGAGTAAAATTATGCACGCGGGAAGATACAAACCTTGTACTTTTATCTTCCAGTGACCTTACGATGGCGCCATCTTGTTTGCTGGCTACTAACTGAAACAAACCGCCCAATCCGGTTACTGCAACAATTTCTCTGTACTGCATGTTCAAATTTTTAGGAAGCGCAAATATAAATAATTATAATAGATTGCCCACGGCTATTTTTGGCCTTTAAAAAGCCTGCGACGGGGGCGTGCGTCAATTCAACTTTCGTGCCATGACCACCGTGCGTTTCCAGTGTTTCACGAATCCACGGGGATTAAATATCTCTATAAAAAATATATAAATCCCTGGCGGTAAAACTACTGCATTTTCACCAATTCCATCCCATGATAAATATCCGCTATTTCCAAGCAGTACATTGCGGGCCAGGTACCTCACTGGTTTACCCTGTAAATCATAAATAATAACATTTCCTACAAAGCCGGGACCGGGCAGTTGCCAGGAAAGCTGTACCTGATCATCCGTGCCATCATTGTCGGGCGAAAACACTTCCGGCAGCAATGCAATATTGAGAGAATCCCCTGCATTGGCCCGGCGTTGGGAATTAGGACTACCCGGAGTAGCATAACCTGCAGTAGCGGCGGCCGATTGCCAGTTACTGCCATCGGCCGCCGGCAAGTGATAGTCCAGCCGTTCCAGGGAAATACCCTTTAACTGGCTGGCCAGTGGAAAGTGTTGTCCATCCGTGTAAGGCAGTTCATCTATGACGGTACTATCAGCCCGCAACAGGACTATTCGTCCCGCTGCCATAGGCATGGAAGGCAAACTGCCGGTTTCCTGGATATTCTCCGGTGCTTTACAATGATAATATCCACAAAGCAGGGCCGTGTTGGTGGTAATGGCCAGTAATTGCCCGGGCATCAGCAGTCGCCCTGCGTTCATTATCTTCTTAAAAACTTCAAAACGGCCATCCGCTTTACGGGCACAGAGGCGTAACTCATTTAGCGCGATCACTTTCCGGCTGGCGTTATACAGTTCTATAAATTCGGGGATACCCGGGGGAGGGTAAAACAATACCTCACTGATGAGGACCTCCCCCGGCAGCGGAAATTGCGGCAGGCCCAGGGTGATGCTGTTGTATATGCCACTCACTTCTCCGTTGCAATCCGCTACCCCGTTAGTCTGGATGGTGTATACGGCGGTTGGTTGCAAAGGTGCCGACAGTCGCAGCTCTACGTTATTAAATAAGGGAGGGATCACCCGGCAGGCATTGACCTTTATCCCTCCGCTACATTGATAACGGGCGGGATCGGCCGCCAGGGCGCTGTCGAGCGTTTTGCTGAATTGCAGTAAAACATGGAGGCTATCGGTCAGCGAAGCAAACAACAGATCCGGTTTACCGGGATCTATAGTACCCGCGCCAACTGCATTGGGCCATCCGGGGGTACCACCGGAAAGGGCGGTACTGGGCGCCCAATTCATTTTTCCACTACAGGGAAATGCCGTATTGATCATTTCCAGGCTGATGCCGCCCCTTATACCCTTTCCACCCACATACCAGCCTTGATGGTAGTCAACGGCGTGTATTACCCTTCTAAATGCATCATACAATACAATGAGTGCACTATCGTCTGCAATGGCCGGGAAACGATCTATTCCCCTGATATTGGGAATGTTATAACTATTTACTGCAGCCGGAGCGCAGAGGACCAGCAAACTGTCGGGTTGCAGTAAATAAGCCGGCAGTAAGGCTTCCCGCTTATTTATGGCAATGCGCCAGTCCTTCAGCTGCACCGGCGCTGTACTTATGTTCCGCAGCTCTATATATTCATAGGGGGGCAATCCGGCTACGGGCGTAGGTTTGGGCATCACTTCATGGATAACAACATCGTAAATGGCCGGAGTCTGGGTAAAACCGGCCAGGGCCTGCAGCAGGCAGCAACAAACAACGGGTAGGCGCATAGACTATTTTTTGGGTACTCAAACTTAGCATTCAGATCGCGCTCTTATGTTAATGCCATGCAAATGGTAAAAAAAATTCTTAATGCTATGAAAAGCGCCTCCTATATATTAATTTTGGGCTTCCAAAATTTAAAATGTAAAACAAAATGAAAGTTGCCGTAGTTGGAGCGACCGGACTGGTAGGCTCAAAAATGTTACAGGTGTTAACGGAAAGAAATTTTCCCGTTACTGAATTGATTCCCGTGGCTTCTGAGAAGTCCGTTGGTAAGGAAGTAACATTTAAGGGCAAGACCTGGAAGGTGGTGAATGCTGAAACGGCGATTTCCATGCAGCCGAATGTCGCAATTTTCTCTGCCGGTGGCAGCACTTCCCTGGAATGGGCGCCCAAGTTTGCGGCTGCTGGTATTACGGTAATTGACAATTCCAGTGCCTGGAGAATGGATCCTACCAAGAAACTGGTAGTACCGGAGGTAAATGGCGATGCCATTACCCAGGAAGACAAGATCATTGCCAATCCTAACTGTTCCACTATACAGATGGTGTTGGTGCTGAAACCTTTGCACGAAAAATATAAAATTAAAAGAGTGGTGGTTTCTACCTATCAGTCAGTAACCGGTACCGGTGTAAAAGCGGTAACCCAGTTAATGAATGAAAGACAAGGTATTACCGGTGAGATGGCATATGCTTATCCGATTGATCTGAACGTTATTCCGCAGATAGACGTGTTTCTCGACAACGGCTATACGAAAGAAGAAATGAAGATGGTCAATGAAACCAAAAAGATTATGAGAGATGACAGCATCCTGGTAACGGCTACGACTGTACGTATTCCGGTAATGGGTGGTCATAGTGAATCCGTGAACATTGAGTTTGAAAATGAATACGATGTGGCCGAACTGAGAGCATTGCTTGAAAGTACGCCAGGAGTAATAGTTGTAGACGATCCGTCTAAAGCGTTGTATCCTATGCCGAAGGATGCGCACGACAAAGATGAAGTGTTTGTAGGACGCATCCGCAGGGATGAAACACAGGCCAAAACAGTGAACATGTGGATTGTGGCAGACAACCTCCGTAAAGGTGCAGCTACCAACGCGGTACAGATTGCAGAATACCTCAGCGGCAAAAACTGGCTGTAATCATACTGTTGTGCTATGTAATTAAGGGGTTATACTACCCTTATTGGTGGCTCCCGTATATGACTATACGAAAATATATTTATAACTCATTAAGAGCAAGCGTTTTACCGCTTGCTCTTTTTTACGCGTTTTACAAAAGCATAACACATAAAGCTTAAAAATTACACGGAAGTAGTATTGATTTGTGCGGGATAAAATCCAATTTTGGTAGTAATAATCCTATGCCAACTAACCTCTTTGAAAAAGAAGAGGAGTCCAATTTTAGAGATGCCGGTATTTTTCGTTATTTTCTAATCAGAAAACACCCTTAAGTCCTATGAAAACCAACACCAATCGCGAGCTTCTGTTAATGCACAAGTTCACCGAAGAGTGGAGCACCAATTTCTCTTCACAAGTATCAAGGATCATGAACATCGTTGATCAGCAGGATACTCTGGATGGAATTATACCTATTATTGAAGTGGCAAATGTTTACAATCAACGTTTTGCCCACGCACGTACGGACAAAGAAAATCTTTTAAAGAATCGTAAAGCTCGTCCGTTCGAATTCCTGATTCATAAGAATTAATCCTGGGCAACCAGGGAAGTGGTTTATTGGTTTAAAAGGCGTGAAATCCGTTTGCTAAACTAATAAACCACTTTTTAGCTTTAGTCCATGGCGCGGTTAATGAATTGTACCAACGGCTGCATAATGGCGAAAGTCTTCAGAATTTCCCTTACCAGCGCGGGTTGTGTACTATTTTCATCCGTAAAAGGGTGAGAAACGATTACACTTTTAAGTTTCAGATAGGCAATAGCCGGGTTATCAGGCTGATAGCCCTGCGGAGCTGTTTTCAGCGCATCGCCTTCTATTTTGCCAAAGTGTTTTATAAACTCCTTATTAGAAATCAGCTGTTCAAATTCCTGGAAGTTATAATCAATTTCCTGGCGGAGCTTTTTCAACTGGGGAGCAGCAGGCATCCAGATACCACCGCCAGCAAAACTATTGCCGCCTGGTTCCAGGTGAAAATAATAGCCTGCGAGCGTTGATTTTTTGCCGCCAGCCTGGAAGGAAGCGGCCATGTTTATTTTGTAAGGAGTTTTATCTTTGGAAAAACGTACATCTTTATAGATACGGAACACGCAATCTTTCAGCTGTAAGCCCTGCATAGTAGCATCCTGTTTTATCAGGCCATCTATCAGTTGCTGGACCATGCTTTCAAAATCGGCCTTGGCGGCCATATATTCAGTTTTGTGCTCATCAAACCAGACCTTATTATTATTCAGCCTGAGTAGCTTAAGGAATTTCAACGTGGAAGGCTGCAGCATTACTTCTTTTTGCCACCAAGATAATACAAATCATTTATGGATTTCTGATTTTTGAGGAGCCATCCCGGGGAGGATAAAAAGCAGGTGCAGGATATTTACCGGAAGGCGATCTCTTCGGATGGTAAACACCTGCACCTGAGTGAATAAAATCTACTAGAAATGGTAGGTTGCGGCTAATAATACATTGGATGTCATATCATAAGGTTTGCCATCCGACTTGTTGAATATCTCAGCAGAAGCCTTATCCAGTCTGAATTCCGGCATAATAGTAAGGTTTCCTACCTTGTAGTTAAAAGTAAGTGTACCAGCTACTACATTACCACCTTCAGGTATTGCTCCAAATACTTTCAGACCATCTTTATCACTAAAGTATTCACCACGTACAGTAAGACCGAATTTTTCTGTGAAGTCCAGGTTTACGTAGAGTGCATTTCCCCACCATTTGGCGCTTTCACGGGAGCTCTTAGGTGCGTGTGTATCAGAATAGGTGCTATAGGTAGCATTGTAGCCCAGACCCAATACTTTGTTGATCTGGTAAGTGGCAACAAAGTCGACCTGGTGGTTCTGAATACCGAAAGTATCTTTTCCTTCGAGATAGTTCAGGTATAATTTAATGGGTGTTTCTGCAGGAGCAAAGCCCAGCTGTGCACCAATATATTTGTGGCTGTTGAGGGATACAGATTTCAGGTCGGTAGGATTAAACACCCCTACCATGGCGCTTAAAGAGGAGGTCAGGGCAATATCAGCCTTTACACCTGTATTGAAAAAAGGACCGTAACTAAACATATAGCTCATGCTATAATTTCTGTTGGCATAGGCATCTACCAACTCGTAGCCGATGTGTGTGGCGAAGCTACCCAGGCTTACCTTTACTTTTTCAGTTACCTGGTAAGATACGTACAGTTGTTTGATGGCCATAGATAAGCCATTGGAAGAACCGGGTACATCATTATAGGAAAATTCTCCGGCTCTTTTACCGAAGCCGAGGTCGGCAACGATGCTACCATTTTTGAATCCGTGCTCTACTTTCAACGATACCATTCCCAATTCAAAAGAGTTGTGGGAATTGGTAAAGCTGGTTTTATTATCAGTGTAATTTCCGTTGAGATTGTATTTATAATACACATCTGCTGATCCTGATAATTTAAAAGCGGGTGCAGATGTACTATCTGTGGTGGATTGCGACATGGCAACAAGAGTAGTGCCCATGGCAAACAAGGTCGTTAACATTCTTTTCATACTTATAAATTTGGTTGATAAAATGGTAAGTACTAATGCGGCCTTTTCTCACGGATTGTTTCGGGGGTGCGTGCTTGTGTTTCTGATGCTACATTCAGAAATAGAAGGAATGGATAATCAATAATCAATGATTGGTGCGAGTTTCACTTATTTACAGCAAGTTCGATTACCAATTATCCATTCCAGGTTCTTACAACGTAAAGTATATGCGTTTTTTAATAAAGTTGATAAAGATCGTATTCAAAGAACGGTACCTCTTTAGTGAAGCCGGCGAGCGACTTTTTATTTCAAGAGTGAACCAGTTCATCTTCTTCTTTCAGAGAACCGTTGTCGGTTACACTGATCATAGAAGGATGATAGTTTTCGTTGTGCTGTGTAACATCCAGGCCGAGTTCTTCTTCTTCTTCAGATACACGCAGTGGGTGAATCAGGTTGATGAGTTTGAAGATACCATAAGATACTACGAAGCTGTAGGTTACTACCAGTAACAGACCCAGTACCTGATTTTTGAACAGGTCGAAGTTGCCGTAGAACCAACCATTGTTACCACCTTCGTTGATAGCTTTGGTAGCAAATACACCGGTAAGCAGCATACCCACCATACCACCTAAGCCATGGCAAGGGAATACATCCAGTGTATCATCGATGCTGGTTTTAGATTTCCAGTGTACAGCGATGTTGGAAATGATGGCAGCAATGAAGCCGATAAATATACTTTGCGGGATAGCAACAAAACCAGCAGCAGGAGTGATGGCTACCAGACCAACTACAGCACCGATGCAGAATCCGAGTGCAGATGGTTTCCTTCCGCGGATTACATCAAAGAATACCCATGATAAACCGGCGGCAGCAGTAGCGGTATTGGTAGTAGCAAAGGCGGTAGCAGCGAGTGCACTTGCGCTCAGAGCAGAACCAGCGTTGAAACCGAACCAGCCGAACCAGAGTAAACCGGTACCCAGTAATACAAAGGGAATATTTGCAGGTTGTAATTCTTTCTTTTCGATGTGATCTTTTCTTCTTTTCAGTACCAGCGCTCCTGCCAGTGCAGCACAACCTGCAGAGATATGTACTACTGTACCACCCGCAAAATCGAGTACACCTAATTTAAACAGGATACCATCAGGATGCCAGGTCCAGTGTGCGATAGGCGCATACACCAGTAAACTGAACAATACCATGAAGAGTACATATGAAGTGAAACGGATCCTTTCCGCTACTGCTCCAACCACCAGGGCCGGTGTAATGATGGCAAACTTCATCTGGAAGAGTGCAAACAATAACAGCGGAATAGTGGGGGCCAGGCTCCAGGGGGCTCCTGACCCTACATTTTGAAACATAAAAAAGGTACTGGGATCTCCGATAATACCATGATAAGATTTACCAAACGCCAGGCTAAATCCAACTACTAACCAAACAACGCTGATTAATCCGGTTGCAATGAAGCTTTGCATCATGGTAGAAATCACATTCTTTTTATTTACCATGCCTCCGTAAAAGAAGGACAAACCGGGAGTCATCAAAAATACCAGGGAAGATGCTACAAGAATCCAGGCGATATCGGAGGAATTATATTTGCTCGTATCAGCAAAATTCGGGAGGGCAGGCATAAAAATTCCAACAATTGCGATCAGCGCAAGGAAAATGAAGGGGAGATAGTCCTGAAAAGATATTTTCTTCATAGCGTTTGATTTTTAAATTTCTTAAATAAAAGTAGGTGTGAAATTTAAAACATCAAATAGAAGGGTCTAAAAATAGAAATATTTGAATAACACCCCCGATAATTAGGATTAAATCAATGATATTAAAATTAATAATAATATTAATTATTATTTTTTTAGATATCAGGGGTTTTAAAGCGTTGATATTTAAATATAATAAGTTGATTATCAATATAATTAGACAATCATTAAGGAAAGGTTAACATTTTTCAAATTTACCAGGTGCATGTGTTACTGTAAGTGAGAGAATAAGCACACAAACACCTGATAAATAATATTATATAAATTACATTTTTATTATGTTAATTGCTGGAGCAACTATTTAATATTATAAATAATTACATATAATGTTCTCATTTTGGGGAACCGATTATTGTTTCATTTCTAACAATTCCCGCTCCATTGCGAACATCTGATCCCTTAAACGGGCCGCTTCCATAAAATCAAGATCACGCGCCGCCTTTTCCATATCCTTTTTCACTTTGGCAATAGACTTCTCCATCTGTGGAATCGTTTTTACGCCTGCAGCAGAAGATTTAGCATAGGCCATCGCATCTTCCGCCACCAACTGCACCTCATCATGCACTGCCATCGGTGAATTTTCATCGAAGTGCTTGATTTCCAATACTGACGTTTGTCCGAGGATCTGTTCCTTGGTTTTACGCACCGTGCGCGGTGTAATATTATGTGCGATGTTAAAAGCCACCTGCTTCTCACGGCGACGATCTGTTTCATCCATCGTACGCTGCATACTCTCCGTTATCTTATCTGCATAAAAAATTACCAACCCATCTACGTTACGCGCCGCACGACCGGCCGTCTGCGTCAGGGAGCGCTCATCCCGGAGAAAACCTTCCTTATCTGCATCCAGAATAGCCACCAGCGACACTTCCGGCAAATCAAGTCCCTCTCTGAGCAGATTTACCCCCACTAATACATCTATATTACCCAACCTCAGATCACGTAATATTTCAATACGTTCCAGGGTATCCACTTCGGAGTGGATATAACGCGACTTAATATTAATACGTCCCAGGTACTTGTCCATTTCCTCTGCCATGCGCTTGGTCAACGTAGTCACCAGCACACGGTCGCCTTTCTGTACCCGTTTGTCAATTTCTTCCAGCAGATCATCTACCTGGTTTACACTCGGCCTCACCTCAATAGGCGGCTCCAGCAAACCAGTAGGACGTACCACCTGCTCCACTACCACTCCCTCTGTTTTCTTCAGTTCATAATCACCGGGAGTAGCACTCACAAAAATGGCCTGGTTCACTAAATTCTCGAATTCATAAAAGTTCAGTGGCCGGTTGTCCATCGCAGAAGGTAAACGGAAACCAAATTCCACCAGGTTCAACTTACGGGAACGGTCGCCCCCATACATAGCACCTATCTGCGGGATGGTCACATGACTTTCATCTACCACCAGCAGGAAGTCATCCGGGAAATAGTCCAGCAGACAGAATGGCCTGGCGCCGGGCTTACGACGGTCCAGGAACCTGGAATAGTTTTCAATACCGCTGCAATAGCCGAGTTCACGGATCATTTCCACATCATAGTTTACCCTTTCTGATAAACGCTGCGCTTCTATCAGCTTTCCGTTGGCTTTAAAATATTCTACCTGTGCCTTTAACTCATCCTGTATTTCAAAGATGATCTGCTGCATCATATCTTTTGGCGCCAGGTACATGTTAGCCGGGAAAATAGCAGCACTTTCCACTACGGTAATCCGCTTGCTGTTCTGCACATCAATCGTTTCTATTTCTTCTATCTCATCACCAAAAAAAGTAATCCGGTAGCCATAATCCACGTAAGGCAAGTTGATATCAACAGTATCGCCTTTCACGCGGAAGTTTCCACGATTAAAATCGGCCGTGGTACGGCTATAGAGGGAGTTCACCAATCCGTGCAACAGGGTATTCCGGCTCACCGTTTGTCCTTTCTGGATGCGGATGATACCATTTTCATAATCTGTAGGATTACCAATACCATAAATACAGGATACACTGGCTACCACTATAATATCCCGGCGGCCGGAGAGCAGGTTGGAAGTTGTTTTTAAACGGAGTTTGTCCAGCTCTTCGTTAATGGCCAGGTCCTTTTCTATATAGGTATCACTGACAGGCATATACGCTTCCGGCTGATAATAATCATAGTAAGACACATAATATTCTACCGCATTATCAGGGAAGAACTGCCTGAACTCGCCATACAACTGGGCCACCAGGGTCTTGTTGTGGGTAAGTACCAGGGTAGGGCGTTGCACCTGCTGAATCACATTGGCCACTGTAAATGTTTTACCGGATCCTGTTACGCCCAGCAGCGTCTGAAATGGTTCTCCGGCCTGCACCGCCTGGGTTAATTGTTTGATCGCTTCCGGCTGGTCACCAGCGGGAGCGTATGGAGCATGTATATTAAAAGACATATTGAAATCTGTATTTGAGGACTATCTGTAAAAATACTTAAGAATAAGGAAATGGAAGTGTTAAAAAAGAAGCTTTAATTTTGCTGCCACATACAACGGACTTATGAGAAAAAAAATTCTAATGGGCCTGCTTCTGGCCTTCCTGCTTCCGCTTGCCTCTTTTGCCTGGGGACCTAATGGTCACCGCATCACGGCAGAAATAGCGTGGCTTCACCTTACTCCACAGGCGCGCAAAGCCATTACCAACATCCTTGGCCGGCAAAGCCTGGCGATGATCGCCAACTGGCCTGATTTCATCAAATCAGATACCACCCACAAATATGATCATACCAGCAAGTGGCACTACCTGGACTTTCCGGGCAACATCGACCGCGCAAAGTTTGATCAGTTACTCAACGCTGCCACCGACGAAAATCTGTATACCGAAACACAGGCCATGATAAAGGATCTGAAAAACAAGCAACTGCCTAAAGAAAAACAGGTATTTGCGCTCACGTTCCTGGTACACATGATAGGAGATATGCACCAGCCGCTGCATGTTGGCCGTGACGAAGATATGGGAGGCAACAAGATCTCCGTGATGTGGTTCGATAAACCATCCAACCTCCACCGGGTTTGGGACGAACAACTGATCGATTTCCAGCAGTTGAGCTACACCGAATACACCAAAGCACTGGATATTGCATCTGTAGCGGAAATTAAGGCCATACAGCAGGGATCTATCGCCGACTGGATGTTCGACTCACACCAGCTCTCCGATCGCGTGTATGCCTATACGCAGCCTGATGCCAAACTCAGCTACCGGTATAACTATGTTTTTGTGGCAGATTTGAATCAACAACTGCTGAAAGGTGGTCTCAGACTGGCTGCCATCCTCAATAGCATTTATAAATAAGCGCAGGGCCGTAAAATAATCTGGGGAGATGAAAAGGATATATCCTTTCCATCTCCCCAAATATTTTAACCTACCCGCTAATGGGCCATACTATACGAGGTCAATATCGAAGTTCACCAGCTGAACGAACTGTTCGAGACGGGCAGCAATTTCTTCATGTGTTACTTCACGGATACGCTCTGTACCAAATTTCTCCACACAGAAAGAAGCCATGGCAGAACCTACTATGATAGCGGTTTTCATGTTTTCAAAGGAAATATCCTTTGTTTTCGCCAGGTGACCGATAAAGCCTCCTGCAAAAGTATCACCGGCGCCGGTTGGATCATAAACATCATCCAATGGCATAGCAGGTGCGAAGAACACATGGTTTTCGTAGAATAACAGCGCACCATGCTCCCCTTTCTTGATGATCAGGTAACGTGGGCCCATAGACATGATTTTACGGGCAGCTTTTACCAAAGAATACTCACCGCTTAACTGGCGGGCTTCCCCGTCGTTAACCATCAGTACATCCACTCTTTTCAGCACTTTCAACAGATCATCCAGAGCTACATCCATCCAGAAGTTCATGGTGTCCATAACAATCAGCTTGGGACGCACCTTAAACTGATCGATCACGCTCATCTGCACCTGGGGAGTCAGGTTACCCAGGATCAGGAACTCGCTTCCCTGATAGCTATCCGGAATAACGGGCTGGAAATCACCCAGTACATTCAGTTCTGTTGCCAGTGAGTCGCGGGTGTTCATATCCATATGGTACTTACCGGACCAATAGAATGATTTCTCTCCCTGCTTCACCTGCACGCCATCCAACACCACACCTTTAGCTTTCAGGGCCTCCAGTTCAGAAGATGGAAAATCTTCTCCAATAACTGAAACCTGGTTAATTGGCTGAACAAAATTTGAGGCAGCCCAAGCGATATAATTGGCGGAACCACCAATGATTCTTCCGGACTTTGCAAAGGGGGTTTCGATTTCATCGAACGCCATAGAACCTACGACTGTGAGTGACATGCTATTAGAGTTAATTTTTATTATGTTAAAATTTAATACAAAACCTGGCAAAGGTAATTACTTAAAAAGAAAGCAGGAAGCTAAATCTTTATCCTTTTCCAATTACCCCGCCTGAACAACAGGATAGCGGCTATGGCAGCAGTAGACTCCGAGATGGCAATAGCCCAGAAAACCCCTACAGGACCGAGTTTAAGGACGATAGCCAGCAGATAGGCCAATGGCATCTGAAATAGCCACATGACAAATAGATTGATCAACATGGGGGTACGGGTATCCCCGGCGCCGTTGAAAGACTGGGTCAATACCATCCCGTAAGCATAGAATATATATCCGCCGCTCATTAAGCGGATACACTGCACGGCATAGCCCACCACAATATCATCGTCCGTAAAGAACCGGATAATAGCCGGCGCCCATGTCATGAATACGACCGCCACCAGACCCAGAAATACCAGGTTAAAAAAAGCAGCTCTCCAGGCCGACTTCTCGGCCCGTTCCGGCTGTTGTGCACCAAGGTTTTGCCCTACAAGCGCTGCGGCCGCATTCGCCATTCCCCAGGCAGGTAAAATGGTAAAGATCACGACCCTTATGGCAATGGTATATCCCGCTACTGCATCCTTACCAAAGTGAGAGATAATACGCACCAGGAAAATCCAGCTGGCCGAGGCAATCAGCATTTGTGCTGTAGCACCGACCGCTATTTTTAGAATCGCCCCAATGAGTGGGAAAGCCGGCGCCAGGTGATTCCTCGTAATACGGATCAGGTTTTTACCCTTTACCAGGTGATATACCTGGTAAATGACGCCGGTGCCCCTGCCGATAAAAGTGGCAATAGCAGCTCCTTTCAACCCCATGGCCGGAACTGGTCCCCATCCTGAAATCAGTAAAGGGCACAATATAATATTAAGACCATTGGCAATCCAGAGTGCCCGCATAGCCAATGCAGCATCACCGGCCCCCCTGAAAATACCATTGATCAGGAAGAGCAATATAATCACCATGTTACCGCCGAGTAAAATCTGCGTATATACATACCCGTAATCGGCCACTTCTTTGGCGGCGCCCATTATCAGTAATATATCTTTCGCAAAAAATATCCCTGCTATACTAACCAACACGGAAACAAGCAAGCCGGGATATAGTGATTGCATAGCGGCATGTGCAGCAGCAGCCGGATCCTTCTCACCGGTTCTTCGTGCAATCATGGCCGTAGCCGCCATGCTTAACCCCATAGCACCTGTATAAACCAGCGTCAATACCGATTCTGTAAGTCCTACTGTAGTAATGGCATTTACGCCCAGGTGGCTCACAAAATAAATATCGACTACTGCAAATAACGATTCCATGGCCATTTCCAGGACCATAGGAATGGCCAGTAACAATATCGCCCTATCAATACTTCCGGTGGTGAACTCCTTCTCACTACCGGCAACGGCTATCTTGAACAGTTGAAACAAACGAGGGATGCGCTGAAGCATTTTCGTTAAAAGAGGCATAACTAAATTTTGAAAAATAAAAGAGGGACAACGCAATCAGTGGCGCTGCAAACTAAATCAGGAAAGTGGGAGGGCGACAAGCGGAAGTACCGGCGTCTTATTACATTTTCATATTGCTATCAATTCGGGCATTCAATGATGCGTTACAAATGTAATTTAATTTCTTTACCGGCAAAAACGATCTTTTAAATTAAGCGGTGGAACACATAGTAAGGATGTATACTTATCACTATTAAAAAATAGCACCGCTCAAAACTCAATACAGACAAGTATTACAGACCATCAGAAAAAATATTTTTAAAAGACGCAACTTTTTATTGTAACATTTTATTTACACCTCCGTTTAACATCACAAGTAAGCGCCGAAAACCTATATAAACAATAAACATCACAATCATAATCACAATCGTAACACCTTCTTAAAACGGATATCATGCTTATGTTCAACAAAAACGCACTCCTGACAGGAGTAGTGATCGCTACTGTATTGGGTATTACTTTTACTTCCTGCAAAGACGACGACAACCCAACACCACCGCCAGCCACACCACGTTCTAAATCATTTGAACTGAAAGGAACCGGTGCAGATAAAGATAAAAAAGTGGGAGACATTACTATCTCCGAAAATACCGATAGTAGTGTAAACGTCGTATTAAATCTTACCAAGAACGTAAAGGATGCCACTCATGGCGTATACCTGATTGCCGGTACTGCTGCAGCGCCTAAAACAGATACACTGATCAAAGGAACTTTCAAAGGCACGGGTGCTGCACTGAAAGCGGACCTTCTGACAAAAGTGAAGTCTATCAAGGTTTCCCAGGCTGGTGGCACTCAGAAAGACAGTACTTTTAAATACAACAACGCCATTGAACTCACTTCTTACCTGAAAGTGATGAATGGTGCTGACACCATTGCTATCGGTAGCTTTGGCAAGTAATTAACTGCTTCCTGTTACAAATTTTGCATTAAAACTATCACAAGCATGTTCATTTAATATGAACATGCTTGTTCCTGTATTTTATTTAATAAGGATTCCTAATTTAATATTTTCTCAGCGCACATTTCCGAATTCATTCTAACGGAAGCGGATATTTCGTACCTGCCACATGCATAAAAAAAAGCCGACCCAAAGGCCGGCTTTCAAATGGTTATTGCAGGATATGGATAGCATCCGGTTAAGGCCGGGCTAAGGGAAAATATTATTGACTACTGTTTCCATCATCTTCCACCTTCACCTGAACTTGTCTTTTCAAGACTTTGAATTCAGTTCTACGGTTCATCTGACGGCCTTCCGGATTGTCTTTATGATTAGGCAGCGAGTTTGGTGCAATAGGTTTGGATTTACCATAGCCTTTCGCAATGAGTCTTTCAGGAGAAACACCTCTGCTGATCAGGTAGTCCACACATGATTGTGCACGTTCCTGAGATAATTTGTCGTTAAACTTAACAGAGCCCACGCTATCAGTATGTGCGCTCATTTCAATGGTTAACTTTGGATTATCGTTCAGCATGTCTACTACGGTGTCCAGCACTATTTTCGATTCAGGGCGGAGCGTCGCCTTACCGAAGTCGTAATAGATATTATTCAGTACAATCGGTTTTTCTATCTCATAGTGTTTGAGACAGAGTGTTGGATTGTCCATCGAATCGATTCTAACCAGTGAATCGGTATTAAAATAAATGGCCTTGGTAAAGTAGTTATCTTTTTCAGCCACTATTTTATAATAGCGTTGTGGATCCACCTCAAAGGTATATCTGCCGGTTGCGTCCAGGGTCATTTTACGGATCGTCTTTCTTCTGACGGTATCCAGTAAGGTAACGGTAGCTCCCTGCAACGGCTGATGCGTATCACAGTCAACAATAAGACCGCTGGCTATTTTGCGGATGCGGTTAATATTGAATACTTCCAGGCAGCAGATAGATTCCCTGTCGGAGCTGATAAATCCGGCTGCGAAAGGGTGTGTATTATCCAATGCGGTATAATAGATATCATCTTTCGGAGAATTTAACGGCTTGCCCATATTTACAGGGGTAGACCAGGTTCCGAAGTCGCCCTCACTCTGGAAGAAATCGAGGCCACCAAGACCTACGCGGCCATCTGTACTGAATACCAGTAAATTTTTCTCAGCATCATAGAAGGGCGCCTGTTCTTCATCTTTTGTATTAATAGCGGTTCCCATATTCCTGGCGCCGCCGGGAGTACCGTTTGTCATGATGCAATACCACAAATCATTTTTACCCATACCACCGGGTCTGTTAGACGAAAACAGGAGGTATTTACCATCTGCGGTGATATAAGGCTGCATGGAATTGTAGCCTGCAACATTCACATTATCTCCTAATATTTTTGGTTCCGACCATACTCCGTTTTGACGGCTGCTGAAATAGATAGCGGATTGTTTTACGCCATCTTTTACGCTCCAGCGAGTAATGTACAGGGAGTTACCATCTGGTGTGATGGCAGATACGCCCTGATCCAGGCCTTTTGTGGCGGGAATTTTCAGTTTCTGGCTGTTATCGAAAGTATTATCGCTGCCTGAAGCAGTGTAAAGATCGTTTACATAGGGAGTTCCTTTTTTGGGTTGTTTCTTTGGAGCTGGCTGTTTAACCGTGGTAGGTAATGGGGGATTTTCTGAGCGGGAAGAGGTGAACAACAGCGTATTAGCATCCAGGATAACCGGTGCATAGTTTGCGCCACCTTCATTAACGTTACCAGCGGTTTTTACAATTGTAAATCTCGGTTGTTTATTAGCTTCTGAGAGGGCGAATTCGCAACAGGCAATTTCAAGTGGTGTTCTTACAGACAATTCATCGGCGGCGGTATAGCTTTGCTTGAATTTATTAAACTCATCCAATGCCTGCTGGTATTTCCCGTTGAACCGGAGACAAACTGCGTACCAGTAACGCGCCTGTGGGAATGCGGGGTTATTGAATCCCACCAGCTGAGAATACCATGTTTCTGCATTACCATAGTCATAAAAGAGACGGTACGATTCCGCGAGTCTGGCTACTACCTGCTGATAATCTTTGAGTTTACCACTGGGAGGCGCTCCTCCGACAGTATAGGGCAATACCTGTTCCGGCTTGATTTTGAAAGTTCCCAGTGCCTTATTGTAGTACTGAGCTGCGGAATAATAATCCCTTGAATTATAAAATACATCAGCGGTATGTTTGAAATCGTAAACATACTGCGCTTGTATAGAGTTAATCATTCCCGCAAAAACCACCAGCCAACAGAGTGTAATTTTTTTCATGAGGGTTCCATTTCTTTTTTCTGTATAAGTTTTTTCCTCCATTCTGATCCGGTTTCTTGTAGATTATAACCTGGGACAAATAAAGTATTCTTCGTTCAGCATCCTTCTTTTGCGGCTGATAAAAGAGAGTGAGATTTCAAAGCTCTGGCTGCCATTTACCAGGCGGCGCATATTGGAGGTATTGGCATCATAACTCATACCCAGTACGAAACTCTTAAAATGGAAACCGGCAAAAGGAATTACCGCATCATTGAAACGATAGTTTCCACCTACCAGGAAATCGAACTCGGGGTTTACCATCAACTGTGCATACATCCCTGCCACAATCTCCTCTGCGTTACCCTGTCTCATGTAAAGCCCGGTAGGAGTAAGGGTAAGGGCTTCATTCAACCTGATTTTGGTACCACCATGCACCAGGTATCTTACAGGTAATTTTCTTTCACTGCCATCTGCGGAGAAAGGGTCTTTTGGTTGTGTAAGATGTTGCGCAGCGAATCCGGCAAATGGATTAAACATATGATTGGGATTACCATCAAAGTACACCACACCTGCGCCGGCGTCGAATTGATTAGAAGTAGTATTGCTTACATTTTCACCATTAAAGATGCTGGGGTCAAAACCGGTTACCGGCTGATACTGGCTACCTGTTTGAAACTTAGCAGGATCCAATCTTCTGTTAATGAGACCTGCATTGATACCAAATACCAGCTGACTGGTTTTGGTACGGCCAAATTTTACCCCGGTATAAGATACACTGGCCATGGCATTGAAGTAATTATAGCCTGCGTCACCTGCGGCCATATTCATCACGTTGATACCAACGCCAATGTTCTTATCGGTAGCAGCATCTGCGGAAATGCCTACAGTCGAAAATGGCTTTCCGTAGTTGGCCCACTGGTTGCGATAATCGGCGCTTACCCTGTAATCACCGTCTATTACACCTGTTAAAGCCGGATTAAGCCATAACGGGTAAGCATAATACTGTGAAAAGTGGGGGTCTACCTGGGCTACAGAAGTCCTGGGCAACAAACTGCTCCATAAAATTATTGCGACTATAAAAATCCTTTTCATAGGAACATTTTTTAGTATTTCTGGATAAACCGGGATGCTTTGCAGCACCCCGGTTTTATTACTGATTTGGTTTTTTTGATTAATCATGACTATCGCATGAGGGTTACGTTACCTTTCTTCGTGATGACTGTACCATCCTGCATTGTTGCTTTCACGATCCAAACGTATACGCCTACTGGTTGTTTCTGTCCACTCATGGTACCATCCCATCCCTGACGTTGGTCTTTTGATGTGAATACCAATTGACCCCACTGGTTATAGATCCTGAATTCAAGTTGTGCAATAGCGGTTCCATATACATACTCGATATCATTTATACCGTCACCGTTCGGACTGAAGAGGTTTGGTACGAAGATATTGTTGCCTTGAGGGTTCTTGGTCTTATCTGTTACGGCAGCAGAGAGTGCACTGTTCTGACAGATAGAGGCACCGATCGCTCTTACCTGGATAGTAGCGCTTTGATTAGGCTGCAGACCAGAAATAGTGTGCGTGGTTCCATTTGCACCTGAACTTGGCGGCAGGAATGTGATGCCATTGTCTGTAGTTACCTCGTAACGTTGTGCACCTGTTACCGGTGACCAGCGGAAGGTAATGGAAGTAGCTGTTGTATTATCCACAGTTACAACCGGTGCAGGCAGTGGTTGTGCCAGTTCGATATCGGCCCTTGTTCTGGCGGAGCTGGTGCAACCACCTGTTGTGAATGCTTCTACATAATAAGTGGTATTTGCATTCAGCGCATCTGTAACAAATGTTGGACCGGTGGTGATCGGTGTGCCATTGGTGGCTACTGAGTACCAGCGGAAGTTAACATCCGGTGTGGTAGAAGTAGCCGTGAGTGTAGCTGAGCTACCTGGGCATACTGCATCTCCACCTGCTACTACCGGCGCGGCCGGTGGTAATGTTACCTGTACGCTTACAGCGGTACGTGTTGGGCTGGAGCAGCCGTTATTATTGGATGCTTCTACATAATACATCTGATTCGCCGTTACCACAGGGGTCGTAAATGAAGCACCAGACGATGCGGAAGTTCCGCCTGTTGGTGTAGTGAACCAGTTGTATGTCAGCGTAGCATCCGGATTCTGCACATTTAATGTAGCGGTCAGACCGGAGCAAACTTTAATGGTAGCACTGGCCACTGCTGGTGCACCTGGCGCCGGATTCACTGTTACTTCTACCCTTGTTCTGCTGGAGCTGATACAACCTCCACTGGTAGATGCTTCCAGGAAGTATACGGCGCTTACGGTCGGTGTAATGGTAAAGTCAGGACCGGTAAACACTTCCGTACCACCACGCTGTATAGAGAACCATTTGTAAATGATACCGGCTTTTCTTGCTTTCACAGACAATACCACTGTTTGTCCGCTACATACGGTCAACGGATCTGCCAGTGGCGCATCTATTTCATTCTTCACTTCGGCGGTTACCGCTTTACGTGCACTGCTGCAACCCTGGCTGTTTAATGCTTCTACATAGAAGATAGTAGTGGCTGCCAGTGGTTTAGTAGAATAAGAAGTACCACTTGCCAGGAATACGCCGTCGTTCGGTGCATCATACCAGCGATAGGTTACTGTCGCATCCGGATTGCTGATATTAAATGTTACGCTACCGCCTATGCAGGTGAGCAGGTCATCAGACTGAACAGATGGTATCGGCGGTGTTGGATCCACAGATACACTTACTGCCGTTCTGGTGCTGGAGCAGCTACCCTGGTTGGCTTGTACATAGAAGGTAGTATTTGTAGTAACTACCGGAACACTATATACAGCGTCAGAGGAGAGCAGATGACCACCCGTAAGCGCATCATACCATTGGTAAGTAATACCAGGTCTGATAGTTTTCACTGCCACAGTGATGCCGGTACCAGCGCATGTTTTGAGTGCGGAGGCCACTACATCCGGAGCAGTTGGCGGTGTTACAACCGTAACAGTAGCTTTCACCCTGTTGGAAGCATTACCACATTTTGTAGCGTCACCGGTGGCTTCTACGTAGAAGTCCGTGGTGCTGTTGAGATTTCCTGTCTGGAATACTGGTCCTACACCTACAGAGTCATTGCCGGCGGCGGAAGTGTACCATTTGTAGGTGATGCCATTGGTAGCAGATGTTACGCGGAGCGTACCGGAAGTACCCATACAGATGGTCAGCGCATTGCTTTCCAGTATTGGTGTTGGCGCCTGTCCTACACCGATGGATACTTTGGCCCTCACGCTGTTGCTACAATTACCATTACTGGCTTCTGCATAAAGGTCTGTGTTTGCATTGAGCGCACCGGTGGTGTAACTGTTGCCGGTGGCAAGCAATTTACCGCCTGTTGGTGCGTCGTACCAGCGGTATATCACACCCGCTGCCGGCGTCTTAATAGAAACCGTTACACTGCCACCCTGACAAACGAACAGGGAAGAGGATGCGATCTCAGGTACCGTTGGTATGCTGTTTACAGTGATGGTGGCGCTGGTTCTGCTCGCGCTTGGGCAGCCTCCGTTTATCACTGCTTGTACGTAATAAGTCCTGGTGCTATCGAGGGCAGTAATATTGAATGTTGGGCCCTCATTTACTTTATTGCCATTTGTGGCAGCATCGTACCATTCGTAGGTAGCACCTGCTACAGGGCTTTGTACCTGCAGGGTAACATCACCACCTTTACAAATGTCCAACTTGTTGCTTACGAGTACCGGCGCAGCTGGTACAGGTACCACGTTGATCTTGGCGGCTGCTCTTGCAGATGGTTTACCACAATTGGAGGTATCGCCGGTGGCTTCTACATAATAGGTCGTATTGGCGGTTACATTATTTACCGTGAAGATTGGTCCGGTAAATACAGCATTACCACCTGTTAATGCAGTGTACCATTTGTAAGTGATCTTATCGATAGAAGAGGTCACTTTCAGTATCGCTGTTCCACCTTCACATACTGTTACATTATTGGATTCCAGGATTGGAGTAGGTGCTACACCCACACCGATGGAGATCTTCGTTCTGGACGCGCTGCTACAGCCACCCAGAGAAGCTTCCGCGTAGAAGTCTTTCGAAGCGGTGAGGCCAGTTACCTGGTACACAGGTCCGGTGAACAATAATGTGCCTGCAGTAGCGGCGCTATACCAGCGGTAAGTCAACGTGTTGTCTACATTCTGCACACTCAGTGTGGCGGTATCGCCTACACAGATACTGATAGCGGATGCTTTCACAATTGGAACCGGTACGGTGCTTACCGTCACTTTCACTTCCTTCGCAGCTCCTGGTGCGTTAGCACATCTGTTATCGCCTTCTACCGTTACAAAGAATGAAGTATTCGCAGTTAATGTATTGGTGGTATATGTTGCACCTGATGCAAGGAATGTTTTCAGTGCAGCATCTGCATACCATTTGAATATTGGGTTGGTTACTGTTGTGGAAGCAGCGGTCAGTTTAACCGTGGTATTTGCACAGATAGTAGAATCTGCTGCCACGATATCACTTCCTGTTGAAGTATGATTTACCGTTACTTTCACGGCCTTCAGATCACCCGCTTTATTTTCACACTTACCCGCGTTGCTTACGCTTACATAGTAAGTATATGTACCTGCGCTCAATCCGGTAATGGTTAATGCGCCAGTGTTGCTGACACCCTGTGTAATCGGACCTGTTCTGTCGGCATTTGCATACCATTTGAATACAGGGTTCTGAACAGTAGTGGTAGTTGGTGTCAATACCGCTGTATCACCTGCGCAGAGCACCTTGTCAGCGATCTGGATATCGGCAGCTGTAGCAGCGCTGTCTACGGTCAGGGTAATCTTCGTACGTCCGCTATCATTAGCGCAGTTGCCTGCATTCACTGCTTCTACATAGAAGTTATAGATACCTGCCTGCAGACTGGCCGGCGTAGTGTATTGGTTACTGTTGGTTACCAGCTTAGCACCACCTGTTGCCGCATCATACCAGTTGTATTGAATACCTGCTACAGCCTTCACCTGGAGGGTAACCGGTGTATTGAGACAGGTAGAGGCGTTATTGCCTGTTGGTACCGGTGCAGCCGGCAGACCCAGTACAGTTACTGTAGTGGCTGCAGATGCGGCACCCGGACAAGTATTCCTGGTTGGTACCACTGTGTAACTGTACACGCCTGAATCGAGGGTGGTTGGTGTTACGTAAGCGATACTATCCAGCAAGTGATTGCCCTTATTGTTGTACCAGCTATAGGTGATACCAGGTGCAGGGTTTATTACGCTGAGGGTAGCTTGTTTACCCTTACAGATAGTAGCGTTGGTTACCTGTACTTTTGGTTGTGCAATAGCACGTTGTGCGTAATTGAAATCTACATTCAGTAAAGTACCGACTACACCTGATCTAAGTTTCACTTCCACACCATCAAATGGTTTGGTTGGAACGAAGGAGAGTATGGCGCTTCTTCCACTGCTCAGCAGGTTCAGATGCAGGATCGGATTAGATGTAAGTACGGAATCCCCAGGGGTATTGCCATTATAAGTAGTCAGTTGTACACTGCCAAGTAATGAGGCAGAAAGTATCTGACCAGGGTTAGACAGCATTACTCTTACCGTATCGCCCGGAGTAGACAATCCGTTGAAGGTTGCCTTCTGGAATACAGCAGCATTGACAGCACCGAGGTTGATTACCAGGGAAGATGCCGTGCTGGTGAACGGATCTACTGCGAGTTGTGGGTTGTATACGTTGCCCAGTACCAGTAAGCCTGATCCGCCGATGGTTTGACCAGTTGCGCCTTCGCAAGGTACCTGACCATTCGGAGTTATTGTGATAGCATTCACGGCTATTCTTGCAGACTTACAGGTAGCCGCTCCCGGCAGGGATGCTTCCACCCAGTAAGTCACCGTTCCGAGTGCGGTAGAGGCAGGGCCTTCAAAAGTGGTTCCTTTAAACAGCACTGCTGTATCAGTTTGTGTTCTGAACCAGGAGAATTCTGCATTTGCAGCTGCTGCCTTAGCTGTAAACACCGGACGTTGGCCAATAACGATGGTATCGTTTACTGGTGTTACGGTTGGTGTAGCCAATGCAGTAGCAGTATTTACTGTGACTGCCGTTCTGGTGGCAGAAGTTGTATTACAGCTATCATTTTTCGCTTCTACATAATAAGTGGCCTGTGCAGTTACATTCTTCACAATAAATGTTAAGCCGCTATCAGGAACCGGATTCAGTCTGGTTCCACCGTTGGCTACATTGTACCATGCGTAGCTGTAACCTTTCACAGGATTATTGATGGCCAGTAACGCATCGGAACCAGCACACACTTCCACATTGGCCGCGCGCACTACCGGTGCTGCAGGAGCTGCTACTACTTTCACATCTACCTTAGTACGGCCGCTGCTGGCGCAATTATTCCTGAACGCTTCCACGAAGAAGCTGGTGTCGGCTGTTAATGCGCCGCTGGTGAAGGATACGCCATCTTTACCAGTGAGGTAAACACCCTTGCTGTTGTACCAGCGGTAGGTAACACCTGTTACTGGGGCAAGTACCTCCAGGGTAGCAGTGCTGCCTGCACATGCAGTAACTGATGCAGCCTTCACGTTTGGTGCTGCCAGCGCACGTTGTGCGTAGTTAAAGTCTACAGTTGTCAGCGCACCGAGAATACCGGATTTCAGTTTCACTTCCACTCCGTCGAATGGTTTAGTCGGTACGAATTCAAGGATGGCTTGTTTCTTACTGCTCAGTAAGGTGAGTTTAATGAGCGGATTATTTACTGCGAGTGAATCACCAGGGGTTGCACCATTATAAGTAGTCAGCTGTACTCCACCCAGCAGCGCTGCAGAGAGCACCTGGCTTGGATTAGACAACCAAACTCTCACCGTATCGCCAGGAGCAGATACACCGTTGAATTTAACTCTTTCCCATACCTGTGCATTCAGTGCTCCCAGGTTAATGACCAGGGAAGAACCGGTGCTCAGGCTTCCATCCACTGCCAGGGCAGGATTGTACACATTACCCAGGATGAGTAATCCGCTGCCGCCAATGGTTTGTGTGGCTGCGCCTTCACATGGGCCAGGATCTGGTCCTGGTTCAGGACCGTAGTAGATAACGGCTGGCACCCTGATTGATTTGCAGGTACCACCGCCGGTTAACCGTGCTTCTACCCAATAGGTAACCGTTCCTATTGTATTGGATACAGGCGGAGTAAACACAGGTCCGGTAAACAGACTATCTGTACCGGCCTGGCTACCATACCATATGAATTGTGCATTGGCTGCATTAGAAGTCGCTGTTACAGCGGTTTGTCTGCCAATTACTGTTGAATCAGGATTTGGAGACACCACAGGTGCGCTTAATGAAGAGGACAGTACGATGCTGATTTTCTGTCTGCCAGATGCGGCGCCACAGCTGCTTACTGCTTCCACATAGAAGGCAGTATCCTTAGCGATTGCTTTTACAGTAAATACGAAACCGCTGTCGGTATTCAGTTTAGTGCCACCGGTAGCTGTACTGTACCAGTTGTAGGTCAGAGAATGATCAGGGTTTGTTACCTGCAGTACGGCGTCAGAGCCAGGACAGATATTCACCGTTGCTGGTGCGCCCGGAACTGGCGGTGCAGGTGTTACGGTAACAGTTACCGGTATACGTTCCGGATTAGGACAGTTGTCAGGTCCACCCAGTACCGCTACGTAGTAAGTTACTTTTCCTGCTACTTTCAGGGTATCTGTAGTATATGTATTCTGAGAACTTAATACGGTATTGCTGGTCGAATCTGCATACCAGCGTACGGAAGTGCCGGCAGCCGGTGTTACGGACAGGCTGGCTTTGGTATTGATACAAGCCGTAGCGCTTGTGGTATTCACAGTGGCTTTAGGATAGATAATCCTTGCACCGTAGATATCAATTGAATTGAGCAGATTCAGCACACCCGTCATTTTCACTTCTACACGGTTGTAGGCAGACGGAGCTACTACTGTTGCCGTAAACTGCTGTCCGTTGAGTAAACGCAGGGTGAGCAGTCTTGACAGGGTATCTGTCTTAACCAGTGTATTGTTATTGTAGAGAGAAATCAATGTACCTCCCAGGAGACTTACATCTGCCAGGCCTACTGAATTACCCAGACGTACCTGTACGCTGTCTGAAGCAGTTCCTGCATGTGGGAAGATCAGCTGTTGATATACGGAACCGCCCAGCGCGCCCACTGGCACTGACAATGTTGTGAAATTGGTTTTAACACTGTCTATGTCGTTAGTAGGATTATTCACGCTACACAGGATACAACCCAGGGTAGTACCTGATGTCTGGCTGGTTGGAACATTACAATCCGGAGAAGGAATGAAATTACCAGTCACTTTCACGTTTACGGCTACACGTGCAGATTGGCAAGCGCCAGGAATCTGTACTGCGGCGTAATAGGTATATGTACCCGGGCTATTGAATGGTCCTACCTGGATGGTATCGCCTGTTCCTTCCACCGTAGTAGTAGTGGCATCTTTATACCATACAATGGTGGCGCCAGGTACCGGTTGAGCGCTCAGTACTGCTTTCACACCAGTAGTCACAACTACATCGCCGGTTACAACCGGTGTTGCAGGTGCAGTTACCACATGAACTGTGGCTGGTTTCAATGTACCGGCGGCATTTTCACACTGGCCGGTGCCGGATACACTCACATAATAAGTATAGTTACCAGTAGCCAAACCAGTGATAGTCAGTTTGCCCGTAGCACTATCCAGTGCATAGCTTACTGTTCCTTCCACCAATCCGTTGGTTACCGGAGATGTTTTATCTGCATTCTTATACCATCTGAATACCGGCGCAGTAACTGCAGCAGCGGTTGGTGTCAATACTGCTGGTCCGCTGGTG
Organism: Chitinophaga arvensicola; assembly: GCF_900110835.1. Classification (GTDB taxonomy): domain Bacteria; phylum Bacteroidota; class Bacteroidia; order Chitinophagales; family Chitinophagaceae; genus Chitinophaga; species Chitinophaga arvensicola. Next base: position 1,126,193 of record NZ_FOJG01000001.1, on the reverse strand, counting down.
CAGGCAGTAGTGGTGTCTGCAACAGTAATGCTGCCAGCCTGGCTGATTGGATTTACAGTTACAATTACCGGAATCCGGTTTGGATTCGCGCAACCATTTGCGGCAATGGCCTGAACGTAGAAGGTATATTTACCAGCTACTTTCAGGGTATCAGTATTATAAGTATTTGTGGTACTCTTTATAACGGTGGTGGTAGAATCTGTATACCAGCGAACAGTAGTTCCTGCTGCCGGAGTAACAGTTAATGCGGCACGCTGACCAGCGCATACCACAACGTTTTGTGTGGTAACAGTTGGATCTGGTACTACTGCACGTACACCGTAGATATCCAGTGAGTTCAGCAGATTGGCCACGCCGGTGAGTTTTACTTCAACGCGATCATAAGCGCCACCTGCTGCAACTGCTGCAGTATAGCGTGTACCACCCAATAATCTTAAGGTGAGTAATTGAGATAAGGTATGTGTGCTAACAACCGTTGCACCATTATATACTGTAATTACAGCGCCACCCAGTACGCTTACATCAGCAAGGCCACCCGGAGAAGCCAGGTCGAGGCGGATGCTGTCTGTTGCATTCCGTACACCAGGGAAGATCAGTCTTTGATATACTGAGCCACCTAATAAGCCCACTGGTATATTCAGGCGGGTAAAGTTTGTTGGAACAGAATCAATGTCATTAGCAGGATTCTGTACGCTACACAGTATACAACCCAGCGTGGTTCCAGTTACCTGGCTGGTAGGTACATTACAATCTGCAGGAATTACCGGACCGGTTACAGTAATAGTAATTGGCAGACGGCTGGATTTGCAACCTCCTGCCAGGCTATCGCCTACATAATAGGTATATATGCCAGGATTCGTGAATGGCGGTAAAGTAATAGAATCTCCGGTAGCTATTGCCGCTTTGGTAGTATCACTATACCATAATACGATGGTACCCGGAGCACCAGCGGCCACTAATGTAAGTGGCAATCCTGTACTGATGGCTTGCGTCTGTACTACTGCTGGCGGAGCCGGAGCACCGGAAACAGTGATGGTTGCTGATTTGAGGCTGCCAGCTGCATTTTCGCATCTGTTACTGCCGGATACACTTACATAATAAGTATGCGCACCCTGAGCAAGACCGGAAACACTGAGTTTACCGGTAGTGTCTATTGCAAAGGTAGCTCCACCTATAACAGCGCCGTTTATAATAGCGGTTGTTTTGAGGGAATCAGTATACCATTTAAATACAGGAGCAGTAACACTTGCTGCAGTGGGTACCAGCGTTGCAGCTGCGCCACCACAGGTAGCATTATTACCTGTTACCGTAATATCTGCAGGAGTTCCCAGCGCATTCACAGTTGCTATAACCGGTATGCGTTCAGGATTAGCGCAGCCATTGGCATCTACTACTTCTACGTAGTAAGTAAATGCACCCGCAGTTTTCAGGCTGTCTGTTGTAAATGTTGGCTGAGTGCTCAGGAAAGCACCGCCGGTAGAATCTTTATACCAACGCAGGCTGGTACCTGGTCCGGCGGTAGCATTAAACACAGCACGCTGACCGGCACAAACTGTTACGTTTTTAGCAGCAATGGTTGGATTTGGACCAACTGCGCGAACGCCATAAATATCGAGAGAGTTCAGCAGATTAACTACACCCGTCAGTTTCACTTCTACACGATCATAAGCGCCGCCGGTAGGTACGGTAGCAATATAGCGTGTGCCGCTCAGTAATCTCAGGGTCAGTAATTGTGACAATGTAGTAGTGCTTACTACTGTTGCTCCATTATATACTGTTACAACTGCACCTCCCAATACACTCACGTCAGCGAGTCCGCCTGGTGAAGACAAGTCAAGACGGATGCTGTCTGTTGCAGCACCAGCTGCAGGGAAAATCAGTTGTTGATAAACCGAACCACCTAACAGCCCAACTGGTATATTCAGGCGGGTGAAGTTAGCCGGATCAACGTCAATATCGTTAGTAGGATTTGCCACGCTACACAGTACACAACCTAATGTAGTACCAGTAACCTGGCTGGTTGGTACATTACAACTGGTGGTCACTACCGGACCAGTTACAGTGATGGTAATCAGCAGACGGCTGGAGATACAACCACCCGCAATGCTATCACCTGCAAAATAACTATATACGCCTGGCGCAGTAAACGGAGGCAATGTAATAGAGCTGCCACTTGCGAAAGATGTGCCGGTAGTATCGTTACGATACCATATTACAGTAGCACCAGGTGCTGGTGTAGCCATCAATGTCAATGGTAAACCAGTGGTAACAGTATAAGTTTGGATGAGGGCAGGAGGGGCTGGATTTGCCACTACGGTAATCGTCGCTGATTTCAGGTTACCGGCTGCATTTTCACAACGGTTTGTTCCTGATACGCTGACGAAGTAAGTATGACTTCCCAATGCGAGACCGGTAGCAGAAAGTTTGCCGGCAGCATCAATGGTAAAGGTAGCACCACCTATTACAGCACCATTTATAATGGCAGTTGTTCTGAGAGAATCAGTATACCATTTAAATACAGGTGTAGTAACACCGGCCGCAGTTGGTGTCAGCGTTGCCACTGCACTACCACAGGTTACGTTGTTACCAGTTACTGTAATATCTGCAGGAGTTCCCAGGGCATTTACCGTAGCTGTAACCGGTATGCGTTCAGGATTGGCGCATCCATTGGCATCTACCACTTCCACATAATAGGTAACAGTACCTGCAGTTTTCAGGCTGTCTGTTGTAAATGCTGGCTGCGTACTCAGGATAGTACCACCGGTAGAATCTTTATACCAACGGAGACTGGTACCGGGTCCGGCTGTTGCATTAAATACAGCAGGCAGGCCGGCACAAACGGTTACGTTTTTCGCAGCAATGGTTGGATTAGGACCTACTGCGCGAACGCTATAAATATCAAGAGAGTTCAGCAGATTAACTACGCCCGTCAGTTTCACTTCCACCCGGTCATAAACGCCGCCGGTAGGAACTGTTGCAATAAAGCGGTTACTGCTCAGCAATCTCAGGGTCAGCAATTGCGACAATGTAGTAGTGCTTACTACTGTTGCTCCATTATATACTGTCACAACTGCACCTCCTAACAGACTTACATCTGCAAGTCCGCCTGGTGAAGCCAGGTCGAGCCGGATGCTATCGGTAGCTGCACCTGGTGCGGGGAAGATCACCCGTTGATATACCGAACCTCCCAACAGGCCGACTGGTATATTTAATCGGGAGAAGTTAGTGAGATCAGCATCGATAGCGCTAAGAGGATCTGCCACACTACACAGTACGCAACCTAATGTAGTGCCGGTTACCTGGCTGGTTGGTACATTACAGCTGGTGGTCACTATCGGACCGCTTACAGTAACAGTGATCTGCAGACGGCTGGAGATACAACCTCCCGGTGTGCTATCGCCTGCAAAATAGGTATATGTGCCTGGTACAGTAAACGCAGGCAATGTAACAGAACTACCATTGGCAAAGGAGGCACTGGTAGTGTCGTTACGATACCATATCACGGTTGTACCAGGAGCAGGTGTTGCTACCAGCGTCAGTGGCAAACCGGTAGAAACGGTATAAGTTTGTATCAGGGTAGGAGGGGCCGGGCCTACACCTACTGTTACAGTAGCCTGTTTAAGGTTGTTGGCAGCGTTTTCACAATAATTGCTATCTGAAACACTCACAAAATAATTGTAGGTACCTGCAGCCAGACCTGTAACGGATAATTTACCGGTAGTGTCTATATTGTATTTCACAAGGCCGTTTACCTGACCATCTGTAATGGCAGTTGTTTTCGCGGCATCTGCATACCATTTGAAAATTGGTTTTTTATTGGCAGTAGTTGAAGTAGGCGTAATCCGGATAGTATCTCCGGGGCAGGCAGCAGGGATGGTGGATAATGTCACATCAGCTGCCGTTGCAAAATTATTTACCTGAACATTCACCAATGCCTTGGCTGATTCTGTAGTACAGGTTTTCCTGGTAGCCGAAACATAGTAACGATACTTACCAGCAGCTGTGGTGCCGGGTACAATATAGGAAGAACCGGTACCAACCACTGTTAACTGAGTGGAATCGTACCAGGTATAATTAAGATTAACGTTATCGGGGTTACTGACATTGAGGGTCAGCGGTGTTCCAAAACACGTAGTCCGGACAGCACTGCCGCCGGCACCCGGGCTTTGACCCACACGTTGTATTTCATGTACGTTGATTGTACTGAGCACATTCAGCACACCACCCAGCCGGACCTGTATCCGGTCGAATGCTGCGGTAGGTTTAAATGACAACGTTTGTATACTGGTGCTTCCGGATAATAATTGTAGCGTCAGCAATCCACTGGAAGCAGTGATGTTGTCTACTTCTGTATTTCCATTATAAGTAACAATAGATAAACCTGACAACAGGGTCAGGTTCAACAGGGAGCCGGATTGGGAAACGAGTAGCCGTACTGAATCCCCGGGAGCAGATAGTCCTGGGAAAATTGCGGTAGCCTGGGCATAACCGGCCACGGAAACAGCGGCACTTAACGCTGCAAAGGTGGCGGGGTCCCCATCACCTGCTTTATATGCGTCTGTAACACCTCCAAGTGCACCCACACTTCCATTGATACCTCCCAGCACATCGATCGGCTTATCGCAGGCGATGGTACCGGTAGCAGGTACATCATAATAGGCTGCATATACATTCAGGCTAACTAATACAGATGCCAGTCCGCCATCGATAGTTATCCTCACCCTGTCGTAGGTGCCGGTGCCACCCGGAGCAGGAAAGAATAATTCTGCCTGGTTACCTGCGGCTAAAAGGTTAAGGTTTAACAAACCACCTGACAAAGGTATTTTAGCACCTACGGGAGTAGCGCCATTATATGCCTGTAAAGAAATACTGTTTAATAAAGCGAGTGATAATACACTACCGGAACCGACTTTGAGTATGATACCCTGCGTAACTGCGGGCTTCGGGGTAGCGCCGGAAAAAATATACTCCTGATAAACAGTTCCTCCGAGAAGACTGACATCAGCAGATACAGTGGACGCGGTATTCAGGAAACCTGGGGCCGCCGTACCGGCATCTACTGCATTGGCCGGATTGGAAACACTACAGACACAAAGTCCCACAACCTGGTTAGCCTGGGTATTCGCATATACACGTGTATTATAAGTTTGCGCCCAGCCGTAGTGGGTAGACATACCAAATAACAAAAGCAGTAACAAAAGGCTTTTCCAGGCTAACGAACCAGCTTTATGAAAAAAGTGAGCAATACTGGTTTTCACAGTAGCCTTCCCTGTGGGGCGAGGGAAATAGGAAAGAGCAGTAAAAGGGCAATTAGGAGTAGCTTTTGAATGCATAGCATCAAATATTTGAATAAAAATTGTTCGGTTTCATTGCGATACAACAAAACTCTAAAGGGAGGCAGGCAGGTTAGGAATGGCTTCGGGAAAGGATACTGGTTGATAAAAAAGTATGCTTCCTTGCGGTTATTTGTTAAAAGAATGTTACAAAAACGCTACGAATGTATATTGAAGGGGTGGTTTATGGATGTGCCTTTTTCGTTCATTTCTTTCGATCAATTCAGTTTGTTCAGTTTTGATTTTTGCTGTTCATTTCGTTCATTTAACGTGGAGTAAAAACAAAAAAAGGGGAGAGGAAATAAAAAAGATTGACACTTTAATCCGTACCGGCAGATTTTTTTAAAACAGCATTGTCAGCAGTTAGAGGGCTCTATTTTACTGCTAAATAAAATAATTTTAATATATTATAATATTCTATATAATAATACTATATTGTACATCATCATATTTATATATGATATACAGATACCAATTAAGTGGAGCAAATTTCTTATTAATTATATTTATATATATAATTCGATTTAATGTTTTCTGTTCATTTTGTTCATTCGTGTTTTGGAAAATCTAAACGCAAATAGCATACGTAATTAAACAGGTACCGACAATTCGAAAATCCATTTATTGTCCCCTATGATTGATCTATCCTATGACTTTATCATTACCCTCCAGAATGAAGTTCTGCGCAGGTTTGGTGTTGAAGTCATGCTGCCAGGAGATTGCAAACATCTCTCTCAGTCCATATTGGATGACACCACGAAACTGGTAAGCGAAACTACGCTTAAACGGGTGTTCGGATTTGCTGTCGCTCAACACAGCTTCTCCAGATATACCCTTAATACGCTTTCGCAATACTGTCAGTATAAGGACTGGGAAGATTTTCAGCAACATCACTACCGGAAGCTCAACACCGCTTCTAAATCCACGAATGCGTCCCCCTCGGCCGCAGCATTGGATAATAGTAAATGGTCCGATCTGAAAAGCAAAGCAGACGCCGTTTCCCATTATACCATGCTCACCCTCAAAAACCGCTCTGGCATCGCATTCCCGTACACTGTGCACAGGCCCTTCTGTAACGCACATATTGAAAAATTCCTCGAAAGCGATTACGCCGCCACCGCCCTGATAGCTCCCTCCGGTTGGGGAAAGTCGCTCGCACTGGTACATCTCGCAGAACATTGCTGGTTCGGAAAAGAAGCCCGCTATAAACAGGATGTATGCTGGTTTATCCATGCACATGCTGCCGGCAGCCTCCTGCTCAAAGGGTTTTCCCTGTCCTCCTGGCTGGACAACCAGATGAACCTGGGCAATGGCGAGAACTTCCGGGAATATTTCTCCAGTCACTTCGATAAAAAAGGCGGACGCCTTATATTAATAATAGACGGTTTCGATGAAATTGCCGTAGCCGGGGAAAAACTCCGCCTCCTCTACTCCAAACTGGAAGACTTCGTGTACTCCAACGACCTGTACCCGTGGGTGAAAGTGATCCTTTCCATCCGGAGCAGCACCTGGGCAGAAATATTCCAGCACTCCCAGCAATACCCCGCCTTCCGGCGCTACTGGTACCTGGGAGCCGAAATGGATGAGGAAACCAATATCAACATGCCCCAGCTAACAGAGCAGGAAGTAAAATCAATCCTTTATAATCACCAGTTCGATCCTGCAACCGTACGCCTCTTTTCAGAAAACTTCCTTCAAAAACTACGGTATCCATATTATCTTCAATTGTTCTGCCAGTTGAACACCGGCCCGGATCAGACTTTTGTAGATGAACACCTCAGCTTATTCGAAATTGTATCCCGCTTCATCCAGAACCGGGTATTCAACTCGCAAAGCAATTCTTTCAAAATCAAAATCATAGAGAAATTACTGACCCTGCTGGACCTAGGCAGAACAGGCATTTATGCAGATAAAAACCTGCTGCTCACCCAAAACGCAGACCTGTTCCCCGCCTACAAGGAACTGCTGGCAGATAATATATTGGTAGAAGAAAACCTGAGCCAGGAAATCATGTTCAATGTGAAGGTGCGCTTTGCCCACACCATGCTCCTGGAGTATTTTGTGGCCATGCACTACCTGAAACAGAACGGCCAGGAAATCAATGAACCCCTGCTGATGGCCATCCTGGAACATCTGCCGCAATCGCCCTACCGTATAGGCGTATTCAGATGGTTGCTGCGCTACGCTATCAACCACGCACAGATAGACGGCATCATCAAAATGTTGCATTTACCATTATCCAATATAGAAAAATCCCACCTGCTGGAATACCTGGTATTACACTACCAGCACGACGGCAACAATCAAGGCGAACTTAAATCTATCTTCCCGGCAGGCTTCTTCAAGAAGAATCCCATCGGCCCCTTCATCAGCGACGAATTTATTCACTTCAGAAAACGCAAAGTACTCACCGCGCTGCTGGGACTTGCTGAAGCCCGGGAAGATAAACTCAAAATCAGAAGTAAGCTTTTTACCATGGCCCTGCTCCAGCTGGATGCAGAACAGTGTGAAATAGAACTCAATAATATAAAGAAGATCTACACCGCCGACGAATTCGAAGATGAGCTATGGGTAACACCTTATGAAATACAGCTCTTCATTTACGAGTTCCTTAAATTTGGCATTATTAACGAAAATATCCGGGAGAAGATCTATAACTATTTCCGCTATTGGACAGGCGGAGGCAAGAAGCCCATCACAGAGCCGCAGGAAATCGTGTTCCGAAATATGGGAATCGTTTTCACCCTGCTGGGAGATAACGAGCACCTGCTAAGCTTTACCACCCGGATCTTTGAAACATATCCTTCTTTACAACATCGTAAAACAGATTCCCTGCGTCTTCAACTGCTTTGCTGGCAGGCCCAGGCCTACCTCGGCTTAGGTCAAACGGCATCGGCTGCACGAATTTGCCGCCATACCGATCAGGTAATCAAGAAATACTCTGTAGATTATTTTGGTGGAAAATACCTCGAATCAGTACAGAAATTACTGTACGCCGGTGTATATTTTAATGAACACGAATTCAACAAAGCCATTCGTACTGCTGAAACCGCCGTGGAAAACGCACAAAAACTGGATTTCAAAGTACTGGCGCTGATGAATTTCGGCCTGTTAAATAAAATCTATCAGGAATTACAGATGGATAAACAGAAAAACGATACCGTACAGCAGATAGAACTGATCAGAAAAAGTACATCCTTTAAACAGGCCGTTCCAAACTTTGCGAGGTGATTATGGCATAATTTTGCTTTATTGCGTAGCATAATGGCCATAGACGAAAGCAAATATACCGTAGTACAAAAAATATTGTTCAACACCTTGAGCCTGTTGACTTTATTATTGCTGGCTCCTTATATCAACCGCTTCACACCCCCTTTGGTAGCCAATGGCTGGCACATTGACCTGTTACTCGCCGTGGTGGCTAGTTTCGTGGTTGTTTATCTACTCCGATGGGTATTCCGGCCACTTATCATTCCTGTTTTTTTACTCGTATGCACCGTGATGGTCGTTAACAAGTTTACCGACCGATATACCTTTTATAATGTACTCAACGATTATAAAGGAATGGTACAGGGCAACCTGAATACCAAAGGCAGCAAACAACTGGATATCCTCAGTCTTTACCCCAGAAGGGTGGAAAGCTACCGCGATAAAACCGTGCGGGGTATGCGGGAGAAAATCAATTTCCAGGACTCTGTAGTCCGCAACTTCTCGGTAAAGCACTCCCTGGACTATTATGACGAATATTTTTATAAATATGGAAAGATCACCCGCTTCCTTTCCCTGTTCCGTGTGATCAACAGCCAGTTCAAATACGTACTCGACTCCCGGAGAGATGAATATTTTGCTACACCACAGGAAACCATCCAGAATGGTTTGGGCGGCGACTGTGATGATCACTCCATTCTCATGATGTCGTGCCTGCAATCGATCGGCGCCAGATGCCGTATTGTACTGATAAAAGGTCATGCTTACCCTGAACTGTATTGCGGCACCAAAGAAGAATTTGAAATCATGAAACAGGCCATCATCACACTTTTCCCCAGGCCTGCAGTGAAAGAAATCTATTACCACGAACTGAAAGGGGAGTACTGGATCAACCTGGATTATTCCGCCAGGCATCCCGGCGGTCCGTATCTGAATGATAAAGTTTATGGGTTGATTGAGCTCTGATCCTTAAATTTGCCGCATGAGCAAGTTTAACCGCCTCCGGAAATACCATAGCTTTTTTCGATTTAAAAAGGATTTCGAACAATACAGCTTAAAAAGCGCGAAAAGCTATGAACTCATCCTGCACTGGCTGCACAGCAAAATGAACCGCAACCAGTTCCTGTTGCTTTCCGGTATTTTAGTGGGCTGTACCGCCGGCTTAGCGGGGGTAATTCTCAAGAGCCTGGTTCACTACATCCATTATGTAATTACCTATAAAGTACATTTCAGTACCCAACTCTTCTTTTATATTGTATTTCCTTTCCTGGGGATTGTACTGACCACCCTGATGGTATTATGGTTTTTCAAAGGACAATCGAGAAAAGGTATTCCTGCTATTCTGCATGAAATAGCCCGCAACTCCAGCTTTATTCCACCGGTGAAAATGTACTCCCAGGTTGTGCAAAGCGCCATCACGGTGGGCTTAGGCGGTTCTGCCGGACTGGAAAGCCCCATCGCTGTTACGGGTGCGGCCCTGGGATCCAACTACGCACGGATCTACAAGCTCGGCTATAAAGAACGGACCCTCTTACTGGCTGCCGGCGCTACTGCCGGGATCGCCGCTGCTTTCAATGCGCCCATTGCCGGGATGATGTTTGCCTTTGAGATCCTGCTAACCGGTGTAGTGTTTTCGGATTTCATGCCCCTCATCGTAGCGGCTGTTTGTGGCAGCCTGCTGTCGAAGATTATTTTACAGGAAGAAGCATTGTTTCATTTTGAATCGCGCGTAGCCTTCAATTATCACAACGTACCCTATTATATTGTGCTGGGCATTCTCAGTGGCTTTTACGCCAGGTATTACGTCGTCATCTCCCAGAAAGTAGAGCATTTTTTTCACCACTACCTCAAATGGTCGGTGCTGCAGCGTGCTATCCTTGGCGGTATACTGGTATCGGCACTCTGCGTGGCGCTGCCTCCTTTATTCGGAGAAGGCTATACCAGTGTAAAAGCGCTGGCAGCGGGGCATGGCGAAGCTATTCTGCAGAACAGTTTCTTCCGGTACCTGCCCATACAAAGCTGGATGTTGCTGGTATTCACCGGTTGCGTGTGTTTATTGAAAGCATTTGCCGCTTCTGTTACTATCCAGAGTGGTGGTAATGGTGGTAATTTCGCGCCCTCCCTCTTTGCAGGCGGCTTTCTTGGGTTTTTCTTTGCCATGGTTTGCCAACAGACGGGGCTTACCGATATTCCGGTGACCAATCTCGTAATTGTAGGCATGGCCGGGGTAATGGCCGGGGTGATGTATGCACCACTTACCGCCATCTTCCTGATAGCCGAATCCAGCTCCGGGTATGATCTTTTTATTCCGCTGATGATCGTTTCCACGATCTCCTTCCTGATGGCCAAATGGTTTTCTCCCATCTCTCCGGAAATCAAAGAACTGGCAAAAGACGGAAAAGTATTTACCCATGCGCACGACAAAAACATCCTGCTGCTGCTGAAAATGGACGACCTGATAGAAAAAGATGTACAGACCATCTCTATTAACGCCACTTTACGACAGATCATAGAACTGGTAAAGGAAGGCAGCCGCAATATTATTGCAGTGGTCAATGAGCAACAACTGTTTGAAGGCATTATTACGCTGGATGATATCCGGCCCATTATGTTTAATCCAGCGTTATACGACAACATTACCGTCAGAAAACTGATGCATGCGCCACCCGCAGTTGTTTCGCTGAAAGACGATATCAACACGGTAATCAGAAAATTTGATACCGCACATGCCTGGAATCTGCCGGTAGTGCAGGATAAGCAATTGATGGGCTTTATCTCCAAATCAAGTATTCTTAATAAATACCGCTTACTATTACAGGAATATTCGGAAGGCTAAGGGCATTATGCATTTGCCCGGAAGGGCAACTTTTGAAAAAAATACCTACATTTCTTTATACGAAAATCCGATAATGGCCAGAGTTCTGATAAATTTTGCGCATCCGGCCCTGGAAAAATCCAGGGTACATTCCCAGTTGCTGCGGGTTGTCAAGCATATACCAGGTGTGACTTTCAACGATCTGTATGAGCAATATCCTGACCTCGACATCAATGTTGCCCGTGAACAGCAACTCCTGGAACAGCACGATATTATTTTCATGCAGCATCCTTTTTACTGGTACAGCGCTCCGGCGATTGTAAAGCAGTGGATGGACCTGGTGCTGGAACATGGATGGGCATACGGGCATAAAGGCAAAGCCCTGACAGGCAAGTATTTCAGCAATATCATTTCTGCTGGCGGATCAGAACATTCCTATTCGCTGGAGGGTCATCACGGGCATACCATCCATGATTTCCTGTTACCATTTATTCAAACGGCGAAATTGTGTAACATGCAGTATGCCGCGCCCTTTGTGTTATATGGCGTTCACCGGCAGGATCTCTCTGATATACAGGAAGATGCCGCACAACTGAAGCAGGTACTGGAACGCCTGCGGGACGATAAATTTGATCTGACACCTTTGCCTGGTCTTGCTAACCTGAACCAACTTCTTCAACTACCCGCTCAAACCTGATAATATGGATCAACATTCTTTACTATTTCAGTCGATGGTATACCTGGCGGCCGCCATTGTATTTGTACCATTAGCCAAGAAAATGGGACTGGGCGCTGTTTTGGGCTACCTGATAGCGGGTATTATCATTGGTCCGTCCTTACTCGGATTTATAGGCAGGGAAGGAGAAGACATCATGCACTTTGCCGAATTCGGTGTGGTTATGATGCTTTTCCTGATCGGGATAGAACTGGAACCTGCGCTGCTATGGCGGCTTCGCTCATCCATACTTGGTTTGGGAGGACTACAGGTAGTATTAAGTGCGGCCGCCATTGCCGGCATTGCGTTCCTGATAGGACAACCGCTGAATACTTCGCTTGCATTGGGAATGATTTTGTCGTTGTCTTCGACCGCTATTGTATTGCAGACGCTGAATGAAAAAGGCTGGATGGGTACTTCCGCCGGGCAGAGCGCTTTTTCTGTATTGCTGTTCCAGGATATTGCGGTGATCCCGATGCTGGCCATTTTTCCTTTGCTGGCAGGTAATGCTGCGCCAGAAGCCACTGCGCACGCTACTTCCCTGCGGGATAATCTTCCTGGCTGGGGTCAGACGCTGGTAGTACTCGGAGCCGTAGCCACTATCATTATAGCCGGCAGATATTTGGTGCGTCCGCTGATGCGCATCATTGCCCGTACACGTGTGCGGGAGTTGTTTACCGCCACGGCTTTGCTGATGGTAGTGGCCATTGCAGTACTTATGAACCTGGTGGGGCTGAGCTCTGCGCTGGGTGCGTTTCTCGGCGGAGTTGTACTGGCCAACAGCGAATACCGCCACGAGTTGGAGAGTGATATAGAACCCTTCAAGGGATTGTTACTGGGCTTATTTTTTATCGCTGTTGGCGCTTCTATAGATTTTAAACTCATCATGGAACAGCCGTGGCTGATCATGGGACTGGTAGTGGGTATCATGGCACTGAAAGCTATTGTGCTGCTGATGTTGGGGAAAATTTTCAAACTGAGCACCGATCAGAACCTGTTATTTGCCTTTGCCCTGGCGGATATCGGCGAGTTTGCCTTTGTGCTTTTATCGTTTACCCATCAGACCAGGTTGATGAGTGAAGAGATGACCGCGATGATGACCGCTGTGGTAGCGATCAGTATGGCGATGACACCGCTGATCATGTTATTATATGAAAAAGTGATCCAACCACATTATACCCGCTCTGAAGTAAAAGCCGAGCGCGAAGCCGATGAAATCAACGAGAAGAATGCCGTGATCATTGCCGGCTTTGGCCGCTTTGGCAGTATGACAGGCCGTTTCCTGCGGGCGAATGGCATTAATGCCACCATCCTTGACCTGGATTCCGACCGGGTAGATGCCCTGCATAACCTGGGTATCAAGGTATATTATGGAGATGCCTCCCGCTATGATCTGCTCGCTGCTGCGGGCGCTGCTGACGCCAAAATGCTGATCATTGCTACCGATCACGCAGAGCAAACCCTGGAAATAGTGAAGATTGCACAACGCTATTTTCCGCATCTCCAGTTATTGGTGAGAGCAGAAAATAATGAAGATACTTTTGAGCTGATGGACCTCGGTGTATTACATATTTACCGGGAAACAGTAGATACCTCCCTCAGGGTAGGCGTAGATGCCCTAAGGATGCTGGGCACACGGGCTTACCACAGTGAACGCGCTGCGCGCACCTTCTTCCGTCAGGATGAACGCTCGCTCAAAGGATTATCCGCCCTCCGTGATGATAAAAAACAATATATCAGCTCTATGAAAGAGCGTATTGATGAAATGGAAAAACTGATCACCTCCGACAAGATAAAAACCTGGGTAGATGAAGGTCAGGGGTGGGACCCTGAAACATTACGGGACGAAATCAGGGGTGAAAAAAGTGACGAAGCATAATTTTCAGGGAAACTCCTGCCTATTGAATATGCTGGATAATCAATTCGGCCACATGATGTAGTAAACCAACGTCCACGGTATTTAAATGATCGTGCATCGGTTTACTGGAAACAGCGCGTACAAAACCCTCTTCATCGGGTTCAAAAGTAATTTCGTGTTCTTCCACAATCACCTTGTATACGGTTTTAAATTGCTGATTAGCCGTTTGTACTTCCAGTATGTGTGGATGGCCTTTGTATACGAACTTAAGTGTGAAGAGGTCTGACATAAAATATTACCGTTGTGCAGCATTACCTTGTTCCCGGTGGTAGTAACGTTTTATCCTGTTCTTTTCATCACGGGAAAACTGATGAATCAACCACAGGGAAAAACAAGCAAGTCCGCTGATGATGAATATGTAGCCGATGAAACCAAGGGTGTGGAATATTTTAAACCACATCCAGTCGTTGGTTAAGGCATACTGCGCTAAGATAGCTAAAATCACTCCTGCTGACGCTAATACAACTGCAATTTTTTTCATGGGGGAACTATTTGGGATGTAAAAATCTGTTTCCGCGTTTAAAGGGTCAAACGAAATGCCACATCATATCTACGCGCTACAGCCACTTACGGATGTATTTCACGTAGATATTTCTCTACATTACGAGCGTTAAAACGTGGTAACGTGTAAGATTGTTACAGTTGTAAACGGATTCCCAGCTTGTTTAATCCCTTTACCAGGAAAAGCATGAGTACTGCGAAAAAGGCGCACCAGAGCATGCCTGGCAGTCCTTCTCCCAACACCGCCGGCAAGGTAACTCCGGTAAGCAGCATGGCGAAGAAAACAATATCAGGCAATATGTAAGTGAGCAGCGGGTTGGAACCTGCAGGACGGAAAAAGGTAGTCCACTTACTCACCTGTTTTACATCTATCAGGTAATACAAAAGAGAAAATACTGCTACACAAATGGCGCTGCAATACAAACACCAGGTGGGTGTTGCATGAATTTTCGAAAGTTTGTAAGCAGGTCTTAACATCACACCGGCGATCAGCAACAAAGCGGTATAACCCGTAACCCGGGCTACCAGCTTACTCCCTTTCAGACCAAGGTCTTCATCAAAATAAAACAGGGTGAGCAACATACCAGACAACACAATAGCGGTATGCGCTGCATTACCCGCCTGCGAAGTCAGCCAGCTCCATTCCCCCTGTGACATAAAGGGTTGTTTACATAAAATATAATAGCCGATGCAAACAGCGATCATCAGCATAATAGCCCCGGCTAGGCCTTTAAACAACTGGTAAAAAATACATGCATACAGATAAGCCCAACCTATTAACCCGAGAATTCCCCACCAGTGAGGACTTAGCCGCTCTGTGCCATCTTCACCTCCACGGAAAATTATTCCGAGGATTACCAATCCAATGATGCCCACTGCTTTAAAGCACCAGGTAATCCATTTGTTTTTAAACGTGTAAACATTCCATACCAATATTGCACAGATATAAAACAGGAGCGCCCATAATGCACCATTCATCCCGGTGGCGGCCTCGTTCACACGTTCCGCATTCACCATGAAAATACCCAATACCCATAAGCCGATGGTACGCCACGCAATATGCTGCTGCAGCTGCCAGAAACTATCTCCTTTCGCAAGGCGGCTATTGACAGCAAAAGGAATAGACATCCCAACAATAAACAAAAAAGCAGGGAATACGACGTCTACAAAAGTCATCCTGTCTTCATTCCCATGTGCATGCTGCATCCATGTGGGAATGCCATTCACACCCGCTACACTATTAACGAAAATCATGACAAGAATCGTGATACCACGGAAAGCGTCGATAGATAAAATCCGGCCGGTCTTTAAATTGTTTATCATAAGCGTTGCAGGTAAGGAGATGACTTTGTAACAAAATACAATATTTACTTTAAATTCTCTTCCTGCCGTTGAGCCCATTTTAATAACCGGGGTGGCAAAAAATAATTACCTTTCTTCCGCTAATAAAAATCACAACAGCTTATGATTAAGTCCATCCTCACCGGAACAGGTTTGGCTGCCATAGTATGCCTTGCCGCATGTAACCAGGGTGCCCCTACCACCGATACCAATACCCCAACACCAGATGCTGTAGCAGCAAACGTTGACAGCACCGTAAATCCCGCACAGGATTTCTTTGATTACGCCAACGGTGGCTGGATAAAACGCAATCCTATCCCTTCGGAATATAGTTCCTGGGGCATCGGCAACCTGGTGCAGGAGGAATTATACAAACGCCTGCGCATCATCAATGAAAAAGCAGTCGAAAATCCGAACGATCCCATCTCTAAAAAAATAGCCGCCTTCTGGACCAGTGGTATGGATTCCGTTCGTATCAATGCAGAAGGCATCAAACCTATTGAAGCCGAATTAAAAGCCATTGATGCAGTTACCAATACTGCACAGCTGGTGCAGCTGGCATCGAAACTAAACGTTCATACCGGTGCCTTCTGTAGCCTGTATATCGGGCAAGATGCAAAAAACAGCGATGTGATAGTAGTACAGCTGGAACAAGGTGGGTTAGGTCTTCCTAACCGCGACTACTACTTCAACACCGACGACCGCACCACCAAAATAAGGAATGCTTATCCCGGTCATGTGGCCAGGATGCTCCAGTTTATTGGCTACGACAGCAGTAGCGCGCCAAAAGCCGCCACCGGCATTGTAGCACTGGAAGCCAACCTGGCCAAATCCAGCCGCAAGCTGGAAGCACTGCGCGACCCGGAAGCCAACTATCATAAAATGCCGGTAGCCCAGCTGAATAAAATTGCAGGGAATGCTGACTGGAAGGAATTTATCCAGCAACAAGGCATCTCCAAATTTGCGGATACCATCATTGTGGGTCAGCCGGAGTTCTATACCAATCTGAGTAATGCGCTGAAATCACAGTCACTCGATACCTGGAAAGACTACCTCAAATGGCATGTGATCAACGCCGCTGCGCAGCATCTCAGTGATACTATTGCCAATACCGATTTCGCTTTCTATGGTACCCTCCTCAAAGGACAGGACAAACAAAAGCCACGCTGGAAGCGGGTACTGGATGCAGAAGAAAGTGCAATGGGAGAAGCATTGGGGCAATTGTTTGTGAAAGAATTCTTTAACACCACCGCAAAAAAGAGATATGAAAACCTGGTGGAAGAGATCCGTGGAGAATTGAAAATCCGCATCGAACATCTCGACTGGATGAGCGACAGTACGAAACAAAAAGCATTATACAAACTCTCTAAAATTACCAAGAAAGTAGGTTATCCTGATAAGTGGAAAGATTTTTCTGCGATGGATATCAAGCAACAATCCTATCATCAGAACATTGAAGCGGCCCAGCAGTGGTGGCAAAATTACCAGGTCAATAAACTGGGCAAACCGGTTGACCGTAATGAATGGGACATGACGCCACAAACCTACAATGCTTATTATAACCCGAGCAACAATGAAATTGTGCTTCCTGCGGGTATCTTTACCGTACCGGGCAAAAGGGATGAAGAACTGGATGATGCCATCGTGTATGGTTACGCCGGTGCATCTACCATTGGACACGAAATCACACACGGCTTCGATGACGAAGGCCGTCAGTTTGATGCAGCCGGTAATTTAAAAAGCTGGTGGAGCAAGGAAGATGAGAAGAAATTCAATGACCGCGCCGCCGTGATGGTAAAACAATTCAATGGCTATGTAGTGGTAGATACTTTGCGCATCAATGGTAAAGCTACCCTTGGTGAAAACATCGCCGACCTGGGTGGCATTCTGCTCGGATGGGAAGCCTTCAAGAAAACGGAGCAGTTCAAAAAAAATGAGAAAGTTGCCGGATATACGCCATCACAGCGCTATTTCATGGGCTATGCCCTGGGCTGGCTGGGACATACCAAAAAAGAATCCCTGGCGAAACAAGTGCTGACAGACGTGCATTCCCCGGCTAAATTCAGGGTAAACGGACCATTCAGCGATGTAGACGCTTTCTATGAAGTGTATGGCGTAAAGCCAGGCGATGGCATGTATAGGCCAGACAGCACGAGAGTGCGCATCTGGTAAGAATTATAGGATTTAATCAACGGAAAATTTAAATGAGAAAAACGCCTGTCAACATCAAGAAATTAATAACCGGCTGTGGCATTTGTATGCTGATACTCGGAAAGACCAGCTTCGCACAGGTCTTCTCCGAATCATTCCGGCCCTTTAAAGGAACGCCGCTTCACTACGTATGTCAGGAAACGAAAGCGCCGGTTACCATCGACGGGAAACTGGATGAAGCCGGGTGGCAGCAAGCCACCTGGTCTTCCGACTTCAAAGATATAGAAGGAGACTCCAAACCCGCACCACCATTGCGTACCCGCGTTAAGATGATGTGGGACCAGCAATATTTATATATTGCAGCTACCCTGGAAGAACCGCATATGTGGGGCACCCTCACCGACCACGACGCCATTATTTTCCGGGATAATGATTTTGAGGTGTTTATAGATCCTGATGGAGATACGCACCAGTACTACGAAATAGAGATCAATGCCTTAAATACGGTGATGGACCTGTTTATGGGCAAGCCATACCGTAATGGGGGAGAGGCTTTGCTGAACTGGGATACCAAAGGTATACGTACTGCCGTACACGTTAATGGTACGGTCAACAATCCGTCGGATACGGATAAAGAATGGACCGTAGAAATGGCCATTCCTTTCAGCGCCATGAGCTTTTTCAGCAAAAACCAGCGGCCGGTGGAAAACACGATGTGGCGGATCAATTTTTCGCGGGTGGAATGGGATACCGATGTGAAGGATGGCAAGTATGTAAAACGCCAGCAGCCGGAACATAACTGGGTGTGGTCGCCGCAGGAAATCGTAAATATGCATGCACCTGAACGCTGGGGCTACCTGCTTTTTACCAGCAAGGCTAATACTGTATTTCAGCTGCCACCGGCAGAAAACGCCAAACCGTTTCTCTGGCTGGTGTACAATGCGCAACAGCAGTACCAACAGAGTAATGGCCGCTATGCTGCTACGCTGGCGGAACTGAAGATCCCGGCCAAACAAACAGGTGCTAACGGTCAGGTATATACGCTAACGATGGAAGGCATTTCATCACAATACACCGCCAGTATTACGGGTAGTAGTTTTTCAGGCGCGATCAATATCAACCAGGAAGGTAAAGTTTATACTAACAGAAAATAACAGCTATGGATAAACGTCTTTTTATTAAATCATTAGGGATCGGCGGACTTGCTTTCGCCGCACCTGCATTACCTGCCAGCGCCGCTGCGGTGAAGGAAACATCTCCCAACCTTGAAAAAAATACGGTGCAGCACCGGGTATGGATTAACCCCGATCATAAAGAAACTGCGGCCATTTTACAACCAAGATATGCTGCCTACAGAAAAGCCGGCATCACGGATATTATGTTTGAAGCGGATAGTGAAATTCATTTCAAAACTGCCAAAGCCAATGGCATCAAGGCACACCGCTGGATGTGGACCATGAACCGTGGCGAAAAAGAATTACTGGCCGCGCATCCCGAATGGTATGCGAAGAACCGTAAAGGGGAGTCCTGCGCCGATCATCCACCTTATGTGGATTATTATCGCTGGCTTTGCCCAAGCAAACCGGAAGTGGTAAATTATCTGAAAGACCAGGTAGAAAAAATCCTTTCACTGGATTATGTAGATGGTATTCACCTCGACTATGTTCGTTTTTGCGATGTAATATTACCGGTGAACCTGTGGAGCCACTATGGTATTGATCAATCGAAAGAATTGCCGGAGTATGATTTCTGTTACTGCGATCAATGCCGCAATGCCTATAAAGAAAAAAACGGCATAGATCCGTTACAGATAGAACATCCGGACCAAAGCCCTTCCTGGCGTAAGTTCCGCTACGACCGTATTACCAATGTGGTAAGCAACCTTTCGCAGGTAGCGAAGAAACATAAAAAGCCGATTTCAGCGGCGGTATTCCCGACGCCTGAAATTGCGAAACGCATTGTTCGCCAGGACTGGACCAACTGGCCGTTGAATGCCGTATGCCCGATGATTTATCATGGCTTTTACCGGGAAAATGTGAGTTGGATAGGTGATGCCGTAGCAGAAGGCGTGAGGGGGTTACATGGCGCGTTTCCGTTGTATGCAGGACTATACTTACCGGATTTCCACGGTAATTATACGGATCTGGCAGAAGCGGTGAAACTGGCTGTTCAAAATGGCGCTGCCGGCGTTTCTATCTTTGGCGAGGTAACACCGGAAGTGTTACGGGTGCTGGGAGAGAGCGTATAAGTAGTGTTGTTATAAAATTTTTGGGGAGATGGAAGCAAGTATATTGCTTTCATCTCCCCAAATTATTTAACGGATATTATATAATTACAGTGCGTTAGAAGGTCTGTCGGCCAGGGCTTTACCAAAGGTCAGATTAGGTTTGTTACCCATCTTCACTACCAGTGTTCCGCCTTTTACTACATCCTGATGGGTGATAAAGCTTTTCGTATATGGCTTACCGTTCAGTGTAACACTCTGGATATAGATGTTAGCTGCACTGTTACCGATAGTCTGTACAGTAAAGGTTTTACCTGCGCCTACTTTGATAGATGCTTTATCAAACAGCGGACTGCCTAATACATACACACCGCTGGCGGAGTTCTCAGGGTAGAAGCCCAGGGAAGAAAATATATACCAGGAAGACATAGCGCCGCAATCTTCGTTACCAGCCAGGCCTTCCGGCTGATCGAAGTAGAAGTCTTTCATGACCTGTCTTACTTTTTCAGCGGTTTTCCATTGGTAACCGGAGAAAGCGTACATGTAGGTCACGTGATGACTAGGCTCATTACCATGCGCATACATACCGATAAGACCAGAGATATCGTTAGATGCCTGCGCACCCATATCACCTTTAGCGGTAAACAGGCTATCGAGTTTAAGCGTAAACGCTTCATCGCCGCCCATGAGGCTGATCAGGCCTTCTACGTCTTGTGGTACCAGCCAGGTATACTGCCAGCCGTTGCCTTCGGTGAAGTCGCCTTTCTCGTGGATGGAATTGAACGGATCATAAGGCGTTTTGAAGCTGCCATCACTCATACGCGGACGTACGAAGCGGATGCTGCTATCGAAGTAGTTCTTATAATAGCCTGCGCGTTTTTTGTAGTATTCGAAGTCTTCTGTTTTGCCCAGTTTCTTTGCCATAGCTGCAATGCACCAATCGTCGATCGCATATTCCATTGCTTTGGAAACAGATTCGTATTCTTTGTCGGCCGGGATATAGCCACGCTCTTTTACGTATTTCACGCCAAGATCGTCGCGGGTAGAAGTTGCCTTCATGGCTTCGAAAGCTTCTTCTGCGTTGAAGCCTTTAAATCCTTTCAGGTAGGCATCTGCAATAACAGGTACAGCGTGGTAGCCTACCATGCAATCTGTTTCATTGCCCATCAGCGGCCATACCGGCAATTTGCCCTGTTGTTTGTGAATCGCCAGCATCGAGTTCACGAAGCTGTTCACTTTCTCAGGATGCAGGATAGTAGCGAGTGGTGCGCAGGAACGGTAAATATCCCAGAGAGAAAAAACGGAATAGTTATCGAAGCCAGGATTGGCATATACTTTTTTATCGGTGCCACGGTAGCTGCCATCATGATCGTTGAACAGAGCAGGATCGATCATGGTATGGTACATGGCGGTATAGAATACCCGACGTACAGCTTCATCTTTTGTTTCAATGCTTACTTTGGATAATTCCTGATCCCATTTGGCATTGGCGTTTTTGATGGTTTGGGTAAAGTCCCAGCCTGGAATCTCTGCTTTGATATTGGCCAGCGCATTTTCGCTGCTCACAGGAGAGATACCTACTTTCAACATTACCTGTCCGGGAGATTTATCAAAAACGATGACGCCCTTGGCTTCTTTCGCTTTTACTTCTTTACCGGTTTGTTTGGTATCTCCGTTGAATACCTGGAATTCTTTCACCGGTACGTTGGATTTGATAGCAAACCAGAGGCGCTGATCAACTGCCCAGCCTTTGGAATAGCGGTATCCTTCGAGGGTATATTCATCTACCTGGCGGATAAATGTTTCTACCGGTGCATCCCAGCCAATACCTTCTTTCAGGTCGATGATAATATTGGCGGGTTGATCTTTCGGGAAAGTATATTTATGAAACGCCACTCTTTCGGAGGCGGTGAGTTCTGCTTTGATGTTGTAATCGTCCAGCTGAACGGCGTAGTAGCCGGGGCGGGCGGTTTCGCGGGCATGGGAGTAATGGGAGCCATAGCCGGAAGTCGGATCTTCCTGTGTACCCCGGTTGGTTCTCACTTTACCGGTGTAGGGCATAATGAGTACATCACCCAGGTCGCCGATACCGGTACCACTGAGGTGCATCTGGGAAAAGCCGATTAAAACGCTGTCTGAATAGTGGTATCCGGAGCACCAGTCCCAACCTTTCACGATGTTTGTCGGACCTGCCTGTACAGCTCCGTAAGGAACGCTGGCGCCTACAAATACGTGCCCGTGGCCACCGGAACCGATGTATGGATCTACTGAAGCAACTGATTTACTTTCAACAAAGCCCGGCAGGGATGCCGGCTTCTTCTGTGCATTTGCCTGCATGCCGTGAAACAGCATTGCAGATAACGCGAATGCACTACCTATCTTGAATCCCGTGTTCATAATCAAAAAACCTTTAATAATATAATCCGGCAATTTACGCCCGGAATATTACTTTTTCAGTTAATTTTTTCACAATACCGGTACGGCCTCCAATTCCTTGACAGGCGCGGAAACGTGTGCTTTTTTTAATAAATATTTACGGGTATAGATATCATATGCAATTTTAAGCCATAACACCAGGCAGGGCAAGGCTTTCAGGGCATAAGGCACTGCCAGGTTCTTCCTGACCCAGGGAGTTACCACATCCGAATGGGAGAAGCTCACCAGCAGGATGGCAAAAAAGATAAATATATTATTCCAGCGGGTAGCGGGTTGCATCACATACCAGATACAAATGGCCGGTATAGCGATGATATAGGTGGGAGACTCGGAACTGGTGCTGAACAATACAGGGAACATCAGCGTAGAGCAAAGAATATACAGGCGATAGCGGGAGTTGTAGCGATCTTTCAGACGCGTGTACTGCAATGCAAACATTACTACCGCCGGAACCAGGAACAGCATATTGCTCAGGTCCGGCATATGGAATACGCGTTTAACAAAGCCTCCGGCAGATATGTCCTGGAATACGGAGCCTTCATTTAATGCATTCTTGTGTACCAGTGCGGCATACCACTCAAAGTAGCAGTTGACGATGTATTGAGGAGATGAAATAGCCATTGGCAGTGCAAACATTACGGCTCCCCAGAGGAACAGCCCTGCGATAAAGCGCCGTGGATTGGGACTGAAAAAGAAGAATGCGAGTCCTACGATGCCATAAAACTTGGTAAGCGTACCTAACACGATGAAAAACGTTGCCCAGAGTTCCTTTCCTTTGATCGTGTTGGTAAAGGTCAGGATAATGAAAGCGCCAATGAACTGATTCATCTGGAACCAGCCACTGGCGCCCATTAACTCCTGGGTGCACAGTAACAGAATGATATTTTGTTGCAGCCGCGAAAGGGGCAGCTGCCGGATGGCGTAAAACAGTACTGCAGCACCGGAAAGGGCCCAGAGCATCGCTCCGAGATGCATATCCAGCCCGGCAAAGGGTGCAATAACGATACTGAATATAGGTCCGTAAAGATTTACATCGTAGTATTCGGCGGGATAAAGCGTATATAAAGGAAGTTGGTGTATTACGTGGTAGAACACACTTCTAAATATGCGAAAATTATTATAATTATCGCGAGAGATCTCCAGTATAGCACCAATAAAAGCGAGGCCAAACCATAAACTCATGATCAGCCATTCCTTCTCTGCCAGATAAGTCAGCACATTCCTTTTTGCACGCATATCGATAATTGCAAATTAATTTAAAGCTCCAGTACGCAGGTATGACGCTTGTGATCGGGGCATCCCTCTACTCTGGGCTATTAATTATGCACAGCTATCGTTTTATCACGCTACCGGACAACTTATTTATTCAGCAGCGACTTTATCTGCGACGAAGCCCTGGTCACCGGTCCGGATTTCGATTCCGGTCACTTTACCGCTTCTATCGCGAACGAAACGGAGATCAAAGCGCTCCGAGAGTATAAAAAAGCGGCTTTCATCAGTAAAATACAATTGCTCCCAGGTGCTTCTGTCGGAGCGCGTGAGGCCTGGCACGCCGTTTCTGGAGATAATTTCCAGGCCGATACCAACGGCTTTGATATTGTATTTACCTGTATACGCAGCGATGGAATCTGCCGAAGGCGTTATTACTTTCTTAATTGCCGGTTGATAAAAACGCTTCCAACCATATACTTCCGCTACCGCATTTACAATTTCATCGATGATCGCGCCATTGTCTGAGTTGATCATTACGGCTACGCCCTGGTGATTGGTTTCCCCGGCATACAGGGCGCATTTAAAACCATCGTTACTGCCGCCATGTCCGAAAAATTTCTGGTCGCCGGCTTCGGTGATAAAAAATCCATATCCCACCTGTTGCTTTTCGGAGAAAGGCGCCAGCATTTGCCTGACGGTAGCGGGTTTCAGAAAGCTACCCTTCGCGCTGTCCAGCGATTGCTGCATAGCAATGGCATAGGTAGCCAGATCGGAAGGAGTGGTCCAGAGGCCATCCGGCGATAATTCCGGGTAAGTATGGTAGCGGCCCTTCAGCGGCTTACCATCGCTATCATAGGCGGTAGCTGCATTGGGCGCCAGCGACGCCGGCAGGGGTTGTATAAAAGTACTGTGTGTCATTTTCAGCGGAGTGAATACCAGCTTCTGGTATAACCCTGCATAATCGGTGTTTATATTATCTTCTATGATTTTCCGGATCACAGTAGTACCTCCACCCGAGTACTGCATCCTTTCTCCCGGCTTAAATACAGGTTCCACTTTGGCGCTTTGGGAGGGTGGTGTGCCATCCAGGATCTGGTTAATGGTGGGCAGGGGCTTACCTGCTTCGTAACCGCCGAAACCATGCACGCTCAGACCGGCAGTATGATTCATCAGGTGGCGCAGGGTAATGGGCTGGCCTTTGGAAAATTTATTATCCGGAAAGGTCCAGGTTTTCAGGTAGCTGCGGATATCCTTGTCCAGTGACAACTTCCCGGCTTCCACGAGTTTCATGATGCCTGCCGCATTGATAGATTTGCTGATGGATGCGGCCTGGTAAAGCGTTTGTGGCGTTGCTGGCTTTTTATCTGCCACATCTGCCAGTCCATAGGCTTTTGTCCAGGCAATTTTTCCGTTGTCAATTACTGCAATGGATACAGAGGGTACATTGTAGGCCTTCATGCGTTCGTAGATGTTTAAACCTACGGCGGGCGCGTTCTCCACCTGTACCCAGGGCTTCAGGCTGTTTTCTACCTGTTGGATTTTATCTTGTGCAGAAACAGAGAGAGTAGCTGCCAGCAGTACACCTGGCAGAAGGGATTTCAACATAGTTGAGGGTTTGAGTTACCCTAATATAAGAGGATATTGTTAATTATCCGATTCCGCCCATTGTCTGGACTGCTCATTAACAGCGTATACCACGCCTGCAACAATTACACAACCTACGATCAGTAAAGAAATAATCCATATTAACATAGCATCCCGATTTTTTCACATGAACTCAAATTTAAAGAAAATCCTTTTGATCTGTAACACGATAGGTTTTTCGTAAATTACTGTCATGAGCGCAATGGCAAATCCAAGGAAGAAACGTACGGGCAAAGAGGAAAAATTAACCTTCAAAGAACGGCTGGCGGCCCTTCGCAACCTGCCGGCATTTTTTAAGATGGTATGGCAAACCAGCCCCGGGCTGGCCATCGCAAATACGGTTTTAAGAGTGGCGCAATCTGCCATGCCACTGTCGTTGTTATACGTAGGCAAACTCATTATTGACCAGGTGGTGCATCTAAGTAAAGATACCCATCACCCCAGTGCCTGGCTGTGGAAGCTGGTGGCCATTGAATTTGGACTGGCGATACTATCGGATTTGCTGAGTCGTGCTATTTCTTTGCTGGACGGGCTTCTCGGCGACCTGTTCGCTAACCACACTTCCGTAAAAATCATGGAACATGCCGCCAAGCTGGACCTGGACCAGTTTGAAGATGCAGAATTTTACGATAAACTGGAACGCGCCCGGCAGCAAACTTCCGGCAGAACGGTGCTATTGGCGCAAGTACTCAGCCAGGTGCAGGATATTATTACGATCGTTTTCCTGGCAGCGGGCCTGGTCGTTTTCAATCCCTGGCTGATACTATTGCTGCTGCTGGCCGTGATCCCTGCGTTTCTAAATGAGTCGCATTTCAACGACCTGTACTATAAACTGGCCTGGGGTCAGACCTCCGACAGACGGGAGCTTGATTATATCCGTTACCTCGGCGCCAGCGATGAAACGGCCAAAGAAGTGAAAGTGTTTGATCTTTCCAATTTCCTGATCAACCGCTTTAAAGCCATCTCCCATAAATTTTATACGGATAAAAAAGAGTTACAGATCCGCGATTCCATCTGGGGAACGCTCTTCGCCATGATAGGCGCTGCAGGCTATTATGCGGCGTATGTAATCATCATTATCCGTACTATCAGCGGACAACTCAGTATTGGCGATCTGGCCTTCCTGGCGGGTTCTTTCCGGCAATTACGAACCACTTTCCAGGGTATCCTTATCCGGTTTTCATCGGTAACGCAGGGCGCTCTTTACCTGCGTGATTTATTTGAATTCTTTGAGATCCAGCCCAAAATGGTGCCTGCACTGCATCCACGGGCATTTCCAAAGCCCATCCTGCAGGGATTTACCTTTGAGGACGTGGGTTTTAAATATATCAATTCTGATAAATGGGCGATCCGTCACCTGAGCTTTACGCTCCATGCCGGCGAGAAACTCGCGCTGGTAGGAGAGAACGGCGCCGGTAAAACTACGTTGGTAAAGCTATTATCGAGGCTCTATGATCCGGTAGAAGGCCGTATCCTGCTGGATGGGGTGGATTTACGGGAATATGACCTGCAGGAACTACGTACGCAGGTGGGCGTTATATTCCAGGACTATCAGCGTTACCAGATGACGGTATCGCAAAACATTGCTGTTGGCAACATCAATCAAAGTGGCAACCAGCCGATGATAGAAGATGCCGCGAAACAAAGTCTCGCGTACCCGCTGATAGAAAAAATGCCAATGGGCTACGAACAGATGCTTGGTAAGCGTTTTAATCAAGGTATAGAACTCTCCGGTGGCGAATGGCAGAAAATAGCACTGGCGCGGGCCTACATGAAAGATGCCCAGTTGCTGATACTGGATGAGCCCACCTCTGCACTGGATGCAAGGGCAGAATATAATGTATTTCTCCGCTTCGCTGATCTGACCCGTGATAGAACCGCCGTTCTTATTTCACATCGTTTTTCTACCGTGCGTATGGCTAACCGCATCCTCGTATTAGAGCGGGGTACACTGGTAGAAATTGGCAGCCATGAAGAACTGCTTGCCCGGAAAGGCCGCTACGCGGAGCTTTTCGAGCTACAGGCCGCCGGATACAAATAAAGCGCCCCCGGGTACGGAGACGCTTTAAATAAACTATGGCGGAAAGAAGAGGTAATCCCCTTTGCAAACAGGACGCGGCTAACAACGCGCTCCCCCTATGCTGGTTATAAAAGTTTATCGATCGCTGTTTTAAGGGTAGCTTCAGCGCTGGGCCTGGGTGCATTGGCGTTTACGACTTTTCCTTCTTTATCAAACAAAAGAAAAGTGGGGTAGCCAGGCACCTGGTAATAGTTCATGAACGCTGTTTTTTCGCCGGAATACAGCTGTAAGGTTTTCTTGTGGCTGGCCATCTCAATCCAGGTAGCCTTATCCTTTGGTCTATCTGCCGAAATACCTAAAAACACAATGTCTTTACCTGCATAATCTGCGGCCATCTTTTCAAAGAGAGGCGCTTCTGCGCGGCAGGGGCCGCACCAGGTGGTCCATACATCCACGTACACCACTTTTCCTTTAAGGTCGCTGAAATGCCAGATCTTACCGGTATGATCTTCCAATGCAAAGTTAAGTCCCTGTGAACCGGGCAATACATTACCCATAGTGGCAATCAGCTGTTGCAAGCGGGCCTGCATTGCGGTATCTTTTACCGGCAGTACCACTTTGGCGGCGGCTTTCCGGGCATCTGCCTGTTGAGTAGCGTTATAGCGTTTATTGAGATAAGGGAAGTATGTTTCCTTTACATACACGTACCACGCCAGTTCCTTAAAAGCGGGCAATTTTGCTGATTGCTCAATTTTCTGACCCAGGAATATGGTTTTAGCGCTGTCATTCATGCCGGCGATTGCTGTTTTATATCGCTGTTTCAGCATCCAATCGTATTGGTAGGCAAATCCACGCTTTATTTCTTCCGGCAGCACATACTTTACAAAAGCAGGATCATTTAGCAGGGCAAACGCTTTATCGTCGTAAGCGGGTTTTATAAATGTATCCGGCAAGCTATCTGTGTTATTATTTTCGTCGTAGCACCACCAGGCAAGATTACGCACCATCAGTGCATTGTAACTGTGCATTGCAGCCAGGTATTTGTTGTTGCCGGTCAGTTTGCTGGCATTAGCATATTTCGCGTTCATGCCTTGCAGATGTTGTTCAAACATAGGCAGTGTGGCTTTGCTTGCTTCGGCGGCGAGCCAGATGGGCGTCATGGTGAGGTTGTTATGGTATTCATACCAGGCCAGTACATTATTCAGCGTGCCGGCCTTTGAATGCACGGTATCCATCAGCAGATTACCATCCAGCGTGTCTTTTGCATGAAAGACAAAGCTGAGGGAGTCGCCTGGTTGCAGGAACACCTTTTGTGTGGCCGTAGCATCGCCGCGTACAGCGAGCGATATGACTACCGGTTCACTGATATTGGTGCTCCAGGTAAGATGTGTTACACTATCTGTAGGAAAAAATACAGGCCGCATCACCTTGCGCAGGATGGCATCTTTGGCGGAAACAAGTTGTTCCAGCTGAAAGCGGCCTTTTATATCTGTGGCGGTCAGGGTGATGCTGCTTCTTATCTGCTGCTGTGCATTGGCTACCATAGCGATAGTCGTAGCCAGGAACAAAACGGCTATTCGTTTCATGAGATGCGTTTTATCTTGGGTTCTGTTCTAAATGATTGGTAGAGATTTCGTTATAAGGAATCGGAAACACATAACGGTTATCTCCAGGCAGTAGTGTAAATGTTTCGTCGTTGAGAGTACGCGTTAACGTTACTGCATATGCCGGATCTGCATTTAACCGTCTGAGATCCATGAACCGGAGATTTCTGAAAACGAGTTCCTTTCTCCGTTCTGCTAAGACAATATTCAGTGCTTCCTTCGGTGTGCCAGGAACAAGCGGCTGAAATTCATTATTCTCAAAGCGCTTTACCAGCAAGGTATTCAGATCACCCATAGCCTTACCTGCATCGTTTTTGCGTGCATAACATTCTGCGCGGATGAGGTATAGTTCTGCTACCGTAAACCCGGAAAAAGGAGAGGGTACATTCGTACGACCGCCATCGTTATAAGAGCCGATATACTGGTAGTTACCCTGATCCGGTACTTCTCTGAAAAACAAAGGTGCGCGCAGGTCATGAGCATCATACATCTGATAAAAACCAGTAGAAACATAGTTGTTCTTAGCATAAATTCCCATGGTAGAAGAAATGAAAATCACTTCCGGGTTACTCACAATGGTTACCGGGAAAACGGCATCAAAAGGGGTATTTCCCGGATCTACGGTATTATAATCTACCAGGGTATTCTGGAGAGATAACGCATTGGTAGACTGCTCCAGTGCTGCGTCATAGTTCCCCATCTGCAAATAAATGCGGGCAGCCAAGGCATAAGCAGCTGCGCGGGAAGGCCTTGTTTTATAGGCGGCTTTTACCGGCAGTAATTTTATGGCATTATTCAGATCTGTTAATACCTGATCGTATACCTCCTTTACGCTATTACGTGTAACCGTTGCAGTGATATCTGAACTTAAGCGTAATGGTACACCCAGGTCTTTATCTGCCGTAGCGGCATTGTATTGCTTCGCAAAGGTGTTCAACAGGTTAAAGTAGGCGTAGGCACGATGAAAGTCGGCTTCTCCCTCAATCTGGTTGCGGGTTTCCGGAAGCCCGGCGGGATTAGCTGCCAGTCCTTCGAGGATGGTATTGGCATAAAAAATAATCTTGTACGGCTTATTCCAGTCATTTACTTCTTCCTCGGGAGAAAAAAGATCTTTACTCCATGTGTAGGCGCGTTGAAAGTAATCCTGGGGCACATCGTTATACTCATCGTCTGTTAAAGACAGATCATCCGCCATCACATCTCCCAAACCAGGGGTGTTATTCATGGTCCACTGATCATCCAGCAGCAAACGGAAATCTTCCACATTACCGGGAATGAGCTTGTCTTTCGGCTGTATATCCAGGTAATCTTTACACCCTGCCAAACCCGCTACTAAAAATGCAAATACTATATATATACCCTTTTTCATTGCTTGATTATTTGATGTGATCAGAAGCCCACTTTGGCGCCAATGGCCAAGGTGCGTACCGGCGGCATTACCGACGAAAATGTTTGTGGTGCATAATCGGGATCCAGGCCGTATTTGTTGGCTCTCCAGATAATACCGAGGTTGCTGGCCTGGGCATATAAAGTAATGCGGCTCACAGGAAGACTATGAAAAGATTGCTTTGTAATATCATAACTCAGCAATACATCCTGCAGGCGCACATGATCCGCCTTTTCCACGTTGACATCTGAATATTGGTAGAAGTCGTTGTTCACACGGTCCTGGTTTCTAACACCGGTAAATGCCGGGATATCTGTTTTCTTTTCATCGCCGGCTTGTTTCCAGCGGTCTTTGAAACTATCCGGTCCGCGTTGGTAGGCGGCGAAGAGTGTATAATAACCAAGATCACTGCGACGGAAATAATGCCCGAACTTGTACAGGACATTCACCGTTAAGCTGAGTTGCTTGTAAGAAAACGTATTGGCCAGGCTACCGAATACCGGTGGATTTACGGCGCCCATGTACTTCATTTTGTAGATGTTGTCGTAGATCCGGCCTGCCTCAAACCGGTCGCTGATCAACTTCCCATCCGGTCCAATGATATTGGCATTTCCTTTTGCATCCAGTCCGCCCCATGGATAAGCCCAGATACCGAACAACGGGTAACCTTCCACAGGAAGATAGTTGGCGCGATCGTCGTCGTCGCGGCCACCGAATAACAGGAACATGCCGGGATTTAATGCGCTACCGGAGTTATAGAACTTAGTAACTTTATCTTTGGCCACACTCAGCATAAAAGTGGTGTTCCACCTGAAATCCGCTGTGCTGAGGTTACGCGAATCCAGCTTCAGTTCCCAGCCATTAGTTCTCATGGCCGCAATATTGCTGCTGATGCTGTTAAAGCCGGTAGAAGGCGCCAGGAAGGCATTACCAAAAAGATCCTGTGCGCGTTTGTTGAAATATTCTATCGATCCGTTCAATCTTTCCTGGAAGAGGGCAAAGTCGGCGCCCAGATTGATTTGCCCTACTTTCTCCCAACGCAGGTTAGGATTGGCGGGGTTAATAATATTTCCATAAGGAATAAAAGAAGTCGCATTTTCGCCGGAAGGCATCAGGTTAGCCGTTGTATAAGCGGTGGCTGTTTTATTGATGTTACCGTTGAAACCGTAGGTCGCACGTAGTTTCAGCATGTCCACCCAGGTGGCGTGGAAGAAGCTTTCGCGTTGCACCTGCCAGGCAGCACCTACCGACCACAATGGATTGAGGCGGCGGTTGCGTTGCACTCCAAAGAGATTGGAGCCATCTACACGGCCACTGGCCGATAAAGTATAGCGATTTAGATAAGTATAAGACGCATTGGAGAAATAAGAAATGAACCTGTCTTTTACATAGCTCACGGGGATACCTACGCCCAGCATACTACCAATGGAATTGGTAAAGCCATAGTAGTCGGGGAATTGGGTGACCATATCCACATCCGCAAATTGGAGCGTACGATCGTTGTATCCGAACAACCGCTGTGTATTTCCTTCTCTCAAAATTTCCCTGGATTCTGCACCCGCAATAGCGGCAATCATATGTTTACCTTGCCAGTTGCGGTTGAAGTTTAATTGACCACGAAACGTTTGTGCAGTTAGGTCATTTTTTGCCAAAGTGAGAATATCTCCCAGCGGCAGGTGACGCACCAGTTCTCCATCGGGCATTGTTTCAGAGAAGAGGTTCACATTATCCCGAACCATAAAGCTGTTCTGGTTCTGGAGATTTCTATCTGACCCGTTATTTTTTTCGAGGTTATATTTCAGGTCCAGGTTCAGTCCCTTCGCAAGTTCATAATTCACGCCGAGTCTCACGTTAACGGCCATACTTTTCAGCTGACGGTTCATCAGCTGGAACTCTGTCAGCGGAGCGTAGTCCATATTCACAAAGCCGCGTTTATAGCCCTGTTGCTTGAATGCGTCGTTATAAAACCAGGGTACAGTGAGTGCGTTGCCGTTGTCATCTACCAGCCTGGTGTAGGGAGATGGGATCTGGCTGCTGACCATCTGGGCGCTGCGGGAGCCGCTGATAATATCAAAGGGGGAGGAGCCGGTAACGTCGAAAGGGTTGCTGGTATTGCCTTGCGTTAACTGCCCTGCGATACTGAGTTCCATTTTTTTGGTTACGCGCACGGTATTGCTGGTATTCAGGGTGAAGCGCTCATAATTGTTGCCCACCATGTAATTCGCGTTTTTATCATACCCCGCAGATACGTAGTACTGCATATTTTCGCTACCGCCGCTTACATTCAACTGGTACTGCTGCGTTAAGGTATTTCTTGTAAATAGACGGCTATAGTCGTTGAGGATATCGATGCCACGAAGCGCATTTATTCTTTGTGTAGCCACATCCGACGTAATTTTCCCATCTTTCTCATCTTTCCAGATCTGCACCGCTTCCGGGATAGGCTGGCGGCTGCTGGGAGAAAACATGGTATTATACCTACCTGCCTTGAACAGGATTTGTTGGGCATCTATATAATCACTGGTACTCATTAAATGCAGCTGGCTGTAGTCCGGTTTTGATCCAAACACAAAATTGGATCTCAGTTCCACGGTAGGGCGCTGATTGAATTTGCCCTGGCGCGTAGTAATAACGATTACGCCATTGGCAGCACGTACACCCCAGATAGAGGCTGCAGCAGCATCTTTCAAGATGGTGATACTCTCCACATCATCGGGATCGATGGTATTTAAATCGCCTTCAATGGGAAATCCGTTTACCACGATCAGCGGCTGATCTTCAGAAAACAAGGTACTGCGTCCACGCAGGCTTAACTTAGGCTTATCGGAAGTAACGCTTCTGGAAAAGGCTAAACCGGTGCTGAGGCCTTCCAGTTTATCGATGATATTGGTAGTGATACGTTTATCGAGCTGCGATTTATCCACCTGTGAAAACGAGCCAGTAGCCCGCTCTTTCGGCAATGTTACGTAACCGGTGGTCACCACTACTTCACTCAGTTTCTGTTTATCTTCTTCCAGGTAAATCACCAGGTCATCGTCTGCTCTTACTTCTTTGCTGATATATCCCAGGAAAGATACCTGCAGCAACGGATGCTGCATAGCTGTAGTAATGGAAAACGCTCCACTGGCATTTGAAGTAGCCCCTTTATCCGTGCCTTTTACCCGGATAGTAGCGCCGGCCAGCGGTTTCCTGCTATCGGCAGATAGCACTTTACCGTTGATAGTATATTCCGCCGCCGCCGTTGCCACCGGTTGTGGGGTTATAATAATAGTTTTGTCCACCATCTTCCAGGTAAAAGGAATCTGGCTAAAGCATTGTTGCAGAGCGGTTTCCAAAGAAGCCTGCTTTACAGAAAAGTTGATACGTCCGGCTTTTTGTACCAGCTCATTATTATACAAAAATTCGTACCCGGTTTGTTGCTGTATAACGGCAAATGCTTTCTCTGCGGGTACCTGTTGCAGGTTGGCCGTGACAGGCTGCGCACACAGCGGCCCTATATACTGCACACACAGCAGTAATATGAACAATCGTTTCATTGACTACAATAGATTTTGGCTCAGCGAGCATGACAATCTAATACCCGTAACGTTCCGGGTAATTCATCTGACACTACACTGGTTGGTTAGTGATTAAAAATCCACGTTTATTTGCTTTCCTCTTAACTTAAAATTGGCTCCTCCCGTCTGATTCAACATTTCCAGTACTTTTTCTATGCTATCATAGCGCACAATGGCGCCTGTGAAATGCTGGTTGGCCGGCTTCCCTTTGGGATATACCGCTGTAACATCGTACCAGCGCTCTAACTGGTGCATGACAGTGGTGATGTCGTCGTTTCTGAATACAAACATGCCCCTTTTCCAGCCGGTCAGGGCGGTAATATCCATCTGTTGTGTGGTGATGTTCTCTTTGCTACAAATACCCACCCATCCCGGTTGTAGGATGGTTTCCTTTCCACCTGCCTTTACTTTTACACTACCACTCACCAGCGCCAATTGTACCGCCGGTTCATTCGTATAGGCCATCACGTTAAATTCTGTACCCAATACCGCCACCTCCATCTGTTCCGTAAACACGCTGAAAGGCTTTGCTGCATTGGTAGCCACCGAAAAATAAGCTTCTCCCGTGAGATACACTTTCCGCTCCTTCCCTGTGAAATGCACCGGAAAACGTAACGACGATTCCGCATTCAGCCACACTTCTGTACCATCGCTCAGTGTAAGATTATAATTCATACCTCTCGGTATCTGTAACGTGTTATACACCATAGGCCCGGTGGTATCTCCATAAGCAAGCTTATTGCCCTGCTGCCGGATCGTAGCACCACCTTGTTCTTTCAACAAAGTATCTCTCGCCTGTAACACCACTTCCTCACCATTACCCATAATCAATACGGGCTGACCTTTTGTATGCTGCGCCTTCGCAATCTCCGGCATCGGTGGCTCTACATGACTGGTATACCACCATTTAGCGCCAATAGCCAATACCAGCAATAACATAGCCGCTGCCATACGCCCCCAGGGAACCATCCGCTTCACCATCAATTCGCCTTCAATACGGTCCCAGGCCTGCTGCGGGTGATATTCGCCCATTTTCTTCATCTCCACCTTCAACACTTCTTCCTTACTCAATTCCTCGAATAACAAAGGATTCTCTGCTATCCATGCCTCTAACGCTATCTGCTCTTCTTCAGAAAGCGAATTCTCCCAATACTTGATAAGTAAACGGGACGTGTTATACAGGTGGTGGTATGATTCCATGGTGCTACTATACTTAAAACAACTTACTCAGGGGAAATGGGTGAAAGCCTTAAAAATATTTTTCTGAAACAAGGAGACATAGTGCCAGGAAGGTTTCTGGCTTTAATCGGAGCTTTAATAATTCGAGCGCCCGGGCTTTCTGTGTTTTTACCGTATTGATGGAAATGTTCAGTTCATCTGCTATTTCCTGGTTTTTGAGTCCTTCGAAATAACTGAGCTTGAAAACATTCCGGCACCCTTCGGGTAGGGAAGCAATGGCACGGTGGATTTCGCCCCATACTTCCGCTTTGAGAACCGCCGCTTCTTCGGCTTCCTGCGTTTGTGTCTGCGCAAATTTCTGTACTACCTTCTGGTGTTTAAGATGGTTCAGACATGCGTTTTTTACTAATACGTATAAAAATGTTTTGATGGCTGGGAGGTCTTTAACATCCGGATTCTTTTGCCAGAATTTGATGAAGGCTTCCTGGACAATATCCTCTGCAGCAGCGGAATCGGCGATTATTTCGTCTGCAAATCGGCACAGGCGCAGGTATAGCAGGTCAAATAATGACTTCAGTTGGTGGTGAGATTGTTCCGGACGTTGCGTGGCCATGTCGGGTAAAAATAGGGAGAAAAGGGGGGAATAGCAAAGGGATTAGGGATTCTATATTTATATTTGTTTATCATAATGATTTTATAGATCTTATTTCGAGATTATAGTTACCCGATCCTGATTTTTAAGCTTCCATACGCAGCAATAGCACTTTCCTGGAGGGATAGAGCGCATATCGCCCTATTAGTAAAGAGGAACTGGCTGCAGTACCTTACCTTTCGCTTGGTTTCTGGCTTTTCTATATGGGTTTTCATACTACCCATGATCAATTTTATACTTTTAGTCAGCCTGCACAATTAAAAGCATATACTGGATTTTTAAGGAATATAGTAGGTACTTATTGGATGGAGTAGGTTAACAGAGAAATACAAGACGCAATTTTCAAATGCTGGATTCTTCAAGTTTACATTTAAATGCTAAGGAAACATCGTTATATTATTTGCGATTAAGTCATGCAATCGCTCCAGAACAGCCGATCTATTCTTTTCAAAAAAACTTTCCTGAACACAAAACACTACATCCTCATTTATCAAATTAGACATCACCGACGGATCCTTGCCCTTATGCGCTGCATAAATCGCATTGCTTTGCTTTTTTGCAGTACGCAGGCAATCGGCCATAGCCGGCATATTGACCACACCCTCAAACTGTGCAATAATAATATCTGAATAAAAATAAAGCGCACTACTAAATCCTTCCCAGCTCTCGTATCCTAAAAAGTCGTGTACGGCCAGTACGCCATATACTAAAGGTGGTACATGTGTTATCTCTTGCAGCGGCAACCAGCATTTTCTTTGGATATTTTCTGTGATTTCTATTTGACGTACGATGAGATCAAGTGCTTCCTCTTTGTTGTATTTCTTCAATATCCGCTCTGAGAGGGAAAAGCGACCTTCATCAATGCGAGTAAGCGCACTGGCTATATCATACTTGCAAGCCAACAAATGTTCCTTCGCCACATCTGGTGAAACAGATGCTTTCTTCACAATCAGTAAAGTCATTTCTTCCTCAAATAATGCTTTGGCTTGTACTATATCTCCGCCTGTTTGTTGAAGAAGGGTTAAACCATGACGAATACCAATAGGAATTTGCTGGCGAAGCTGATCGAGGTGAATGTTATATTCCATTGGAAATTAGGCTAACAAAGATTATTTGTTCTTTCTAACAACAAGTAATTCCCTTGCTTCCACATCCAGCGCCTCTGCAATTTCAAACAATGTTTCTATCGTTGGCTGCATTTTATTCGTGCACCATTTTGAAACTGAAGTTCTGTTTACATTCAATGTTTCAGCTAACCAGTTATTTGTTTTTCCCTTTTCTGCCAGTACAGCCTTAATTCTATTGAAGACTTTATCACTCATAATGCAGCGTTAAAAGCATATTTTCTCCAATTTATGATTTATACTTTTCATTATGATTCATAGAGTTGCATATTACAAAGCTAATTATTCATTTAATAAATATTCATATTTTGCTTTTAAAGCTATTTATATATATCTTTGAGCATAATCAAAAAATCTATTGTTATGCAAAACTCCCCATCCTTTTTTAACCATACCCACCTGTCTGAGCAGGAATTACAAGATCCCATGCTCACCATACGCAGCTTCTGCGAGCTATTCCCACCAGCTACGGCGCGCAACATTCTCTGGCTCTGGTTGTCGGAAACATTAGCCGCACAAGACACCCAATATGAGCATGCGGAGCACCGGGCCGATCTTCTTGTATTCTACAATGAGTTATTAAAGGTATTGGATGCCAGCTACCTCCTGAATGCTTAAGCAGTCAACATAACTTTATAACACAAGCGTGGCTCCAAGGTAAAATACACTTCGGGCGATGTGCTATTTAACCTGAACGGTTATTGGAAGGAAACAAGTAACCCGGAGCTGCGCTTGTATTATACATAAAAAAGCCCGGCGTCTCCGCCAGGCCTGCCTTATAAACCCAATTTCTTAAGGGCTATACAATCTTATACCATGCTAAGCTATCCCGTCCGTTCGGATGATGTATAGATGGCGTAATACTATTTCCACTAATCTCGAACCAATGAAAAGAACTTCTCCCTTTCGGATGGTGCATAGTTGGGTACAGTTTATTTTCCCGCACTTCGAACCAGGGCAGGGGAGCGGGGCCATCGTTATGGTGTATGGTAGTAAAAACGTTATTATCTCTTATTTCATATTCGGCTAATGAACGCCCACCATCAGGATGATGTAATGTTCTGTGGAGTTTCATGATGTTAATTTTTGTAGTAATAAAATATGGTTAACGATACTAATTGGGTCTACTAAACAGGTTCCGAATATAGGAAAATATTCAATAAGGAATGCTAACCTGGTGTAAATGATATTTTATTAAATGGGTGGGTACTCTCAAGGAATAACCGGTTAACTGGATGGTATCCAGCTTCACTTCCGGGCTTATCTTAAAATGCTTACGAAGATTGGCGATAGGCGTATTCAGGGAGTGTTTGCTGCCTTCTCCTCCTACAAGGGTTTGCAGGTCTATTGCCGGGATCGTTACATTAAATTTTTCTGTGAGCAGATCCATGATCTTTACTTCTTTAATACCGAGCTGATATGTTTTCCCGCCATACGACAACGTATATTTTTTCCTGTTGTAAGTAAATGCGCCGAAGGAAACAGACTCCCATACTGCATTCTGCTCCTTCGACCGCTTGATGAGCGCATACATTTTATAAATCAGCACCTCTGTTTGAATAGGCTTTTCACAATAATCATCAGCGCCCCCTCGCTTAAATCCTTTCAATTTTGTTTCCAGTTTAAGATCGGCGGAGAGATAGATGATGGGAATCTTATCATTCCCTGCACGGATTTTTCCGCCAAGCTGCACGCCATCCAAACCGGGCATATGTACATCCAGCAAACAAAGGTCGTATGATTTTCTTTTATATAGCTCCCAACCTTCGTTGCCATCATAGGCACAGTACACAATGAAATTTCCATTCTGTTCCAGTGCTCTTTTTATCGCTTTAACAAGTACCTCATCATTCTCGGCATAGAGAATATGAAAAGCTTCAGGAGCGTTTTCCAGGATAGTCATAGTTCGTTATTTATTTAAAAATTTCCGGCAATCAATATACTTTAATCTGGAGGGATTCATGCAGCATGGCCGATAGCTCGCTCAACTTGAATGTTTTGTTGAAATAGGCATGGCCGCCACCTCTTCCGAAAACATCCTTCTCTACTATGCCCCGGTCTTCACCCGACAGATAAAAAATAGGGATATCGCTATTGGCATTCCTGATCCGCTCTCCGAGATCAATGCCATTTAAGCGCGGCATCATAATATCGAGTAAGCAATAATGAAATTTCATTTCGCGGAACAGGGACCAGGCATGCTCTCCATCAGTGGCATTATACACTTCAAAGCCTCCCTGGTGGAGAATTCTCTTTACGATGCCAGAAAAAACAGGATCATCATCGGCGTGAAGCAGACGGTTTTTCATATTATTTGGAATATTTAAAAGTCATGGTGTATGATGAATACTAATCATCCGTGTATACTACTGTTTATATTTCTCAATCATTACATGGGTTATACACCTCCGATACACTGATAGTTGAAATCTAAAAATGATTAGGATTGCAACTTAATAAAATCCAAAATACTAAAATGACACCTTTAAATTTTAGTAGAAGATGTTAATCTACAGTTAATGCAGTATTGATGCAGTCCTTTATGTAGCACTTATGCAAAAAGCTTTTTGCAGGAATTTGTAACGAAAAAGGTATTCACATTTGAATAACACTTTGCAAATACAAAACACATTCATTTATCTAGCTAAAAAATAAATTTGAAAAATATTTGGAGATATTAAAAAAATATTCCCACCTTTGCATCAACAAAAAAACAAGAAACATGTACCGCTCAATTTTTCACATACAATGCAAACAACAGGGAAGTCTGCCGACAGACTTTACCAGTAGCGGGGCATGTTATCCGGTTGAATAAGTTGAAATAACGAATTCGATATAACGTAGGCCCCGCAAGAGATTGCGGGGCTTTTTAATTGTATTAATCACGCAATAATAAGCATGCAAAAACAGAAACAGTACATACGATTTAGTCAGGATCATAACACACCGCTGTTATCGGTTTGGCATCGCTATGAAAATATTTCGCAACGACTTAGCTATCAACGCACATAAGTAACGCTTATGTATATACGTAGAAGCCGGTCGTTCGTAACGACCGGCTTTTTTTATGCACATAAGCCTGTAGCATAACTGGTAGTGCGTCTGTTTTTGGAGCAGAAGGTTATTGGTTCGAATCCAGTCAGGCTTACCACAAAAACAACCCGGTAGCTCAATGGTTAGAGCACCTGCCTTATATGCAGCCGGTTATTGGTTCGAATCCAATCCGGGTTACAAACAATCCTGTAGCACAATTGGCAGTGCGTCTGTTTTTGGAGCAGAAGGTTATTGGTTCAAATCCAATCAGGATTACTTTTTAAATACGGTGCTGATAGTTCAATGGCAGAATACCCGGATGTGAACCGGATGATCAGGGTTCGATCCCCGTCAGCACCCATCATAACCCCAAAAACGAAAACCCCAAAGTGAGTACGGCGAAGCGGGAGTGTCGCAATGGTCTGTAAAACCATCGCCTTAACAGGCTTAGCAGGTTCGAATCCTGCTACTCACACAACACGGATGAATAGCTCCAATGGTAGAGCAGCGGTTTGAAGCACCGCCAGTGCAGGTTCGAATCCTGCTTCATCCACCAGGTAAATGAAAAGCATTTACTAAAAAAGCTTCCCTAATAAGGAAGACGGGAATAGCCGCTGTTGCAGGCAAACCAGGCGGGAGGGTCACCACCTCCGCAGTGCAGGCGTAGTAACTACCTGTATGCTGTTGCCACAACAATACTATTCCCGCACAGATCATCTATCGATAGAAGGTTCGAATCCTTCCCATTTCTTGAAAATGGTAGCTTACTGGGTAAAGCAATAGACCAATCAACACGCTTTAAGGAGCAAAAAACAAGGACTGTAAATCCTTTTAAACACCGGTTGCGAAAGCAGCCAACCATCAAAGCCAGGGCTTCATTGCCCAGCCCAGTCATCAAAAGGGTGACACCGGCAGGGAGATCAACACCCGAAAACAGGCACACGCATCAACCGTCCGCATCAGCCAGTACTTCCGCCCTGAATGATGACGCACCAAAGATCCGGTCCCGTTTCCGTGTTCTTCTCCCGGACAACAGCCCTGGCTTTTTTATCAACAACCCCAAAATGAAAGAAAATGAAAAGAGTAACCATCAACGCCTACGAAAGAGGGTTGGTTTTTAAGAACGGAGCCTATCAACGCATGCTCCAGGAAGGCCGCCACTGGCTGGTCAACGAAGATATTACCATCTTCGATATCAACAAACCATTCGTTGCACCCATCGAACTGAACATCCTCCTGCAGGATGCCGACATCACCAACGCTTTGCAGGTGATCGAAGTAAAAGAAACAGAAATTGTGCTGCACTACGAAAATGGATTGCTGAAG
Source organism: Chitinophaga arvensicola (assembly GCF_900110835.1). GTDB lineage: Bacteria > Bacteroidota > Bacteroidia > Chitinophagales > Chitinophagaceae > Chitinophaga > Chitinophaga arvensicola. Next base: position 1,084,814 of record NZ_FOJG01000001.1, on the reverse strand, counting down.
CAGGTATTAACCGCCGGTAGATACGCCTTCTGGAAAAATATCATCGATAACAGATTTGTACGGGCCGATATCTCCAAAATAGCTATCACCGAAAATATAGATCGCACTACCCTCTGCCACCGGCTGGTAGCGCCTTACGTAAGAACCTTCAACGTGGAAAATTACGAACAGGCCATCATGCTGGTAGACGGTAAGTACGCCATGACATTGTACACCGGCGTTTACTTCTGGTGGAGAAACAACATCTCTATCGCGATCAGTAAAGTTGATACCCGGCAATTGCAGACCGAAATCAATGGACAGGAAATCCTGACCAAAGACAAGGCCGCATTGAGAATCAATGCCTGGGCACAGTACCGGGTAACCGATATCAATAAGGCACTCCTGCAGAATAAGGACTACGAAAAACAGCTCTACGTGCTGTTCCAGCTTGCCTTGCGGGAATATGTGACCACTTTGAATTTCGATGAACTGCTGGAAAAGAAAGACGCCATCGCGCCTTACATCCTGAAAGCAGTCAGCGCGAAAACGGAAGCCTTGGGCATCAGCGTGGCCAGCTTCGGTATCCGGGATATCATCCTGCCAGGTGATGTAAAAGACATCATGAACCAGGTACTGGTAGCCGAAAAGAAAGCACAGGCCAATATCATTATGCGAAGAGAAGAAACTGCCAGCACCAGGAGTTTACTCAATACCGCTAAACTCATGGAAGACAATCCCATGCTGTTTAAGCTGAAAGAAATGGAGTATGTGGAAAAAATCGCAGAAAAAATCAATAACATCAGCGTCAGCGGAAACGGGATGCTCATAGATCAACTGCGACAGATTTTTATCTCTAAATAAAAAAGAAGTGGCATCAAAAGGGTGTCACTTCTTTTTCTATAAATCGCATCTCGGAAAAAACAAAAATAGTAGCTTTGCCCCATGGACGGACAATATAGAAAAGATGTATATCCTGGCCTGGAAGTGGCCATCATCCTCAAGAAAGATCAACGTAGCGGTAAAAAAACATACGGCATTGTAAAGGATCTGCTGACCTCTGCCGCATTCCATTCCCGTGGTATTAAAGTACGACTGGAAGACGGACAGGTAGGCCGCGTCGTTGAAACCGATGTAGTAGGAGACGAAGACTAAAGCAGCTTCAGATCTTTCGTGATCCGGTCTATTTCCTCGTTGGAATTAGGCCCGATCGCACAACAGGTTTTAGTAGGCACCCCGCCAAATTCTGTTAACCCCGAATCCGTAATCAGTGTGGCATTCAACCCATCATCTATCGCCTGCTGGTACACCCTTTCCAGGTCTTCTTCTGAATCTACCGACAAACAGATTTTGGTAAATCCCTTCGTCATCCATTCAGATACCTCTTCCGGATTTCTTAAATTGGTTTGTAAAGTATGCCCGTCAATGGTGGCGTGCCTCGTTAAAAAGGCGATGGAAGCATGCGCTCCCTGGGCGATCATTTTTCCTTTGCGCATGTTCAGGTCCTTGCGCATCACTATTACCTGCTTTACTATCCTGGACGACATATCTCTCCGTTTAAGCCCCTAATTTACAAAAACAGGCCGGTCAGAAGATCACATACCCGAAGTTGATCCGGAAATTGAGCGACACCGGATCATTATACCCATCATCCGGCGTAAAGGCCAACCCGAAACGACCTTCAAAACTGAAATGACGCCCCCAGCTGCGTTGCATCCCCCAGGCTGGTATCAGGAAAACCGCATCCGTATTATAGTAGGTAGTAGAATACAATGCCCGCCCCCGGTAGCCGCCCGTGATACTGAAAAAATTACCCGCATTGTTATCCACCCGCCGGTAATGTGCCGCACGCCTGGCCAAACCGTAATACTGCCGGAACTCGCCCGAAATCACAGGCGCAGCAGCAAATTCCCAGTTTTCACCAAAATAACTGCTGTTGGAATAAGACAACCCCATATCAATTCCCCCTTCCAGGTTCAGGGTGGAGTATTTTAACAAACGCAATTCGTAATTTGCATTCACTCCGAGTACGGAAATATTTGCTTTCAACTGACTGGGTTTTCTCCAGAGATCTTCCTGCGCACTAACACATAAAAACGCAGCTAACAAAATGCAAAGGGCCAGCAATTTCTTTGACATAGGGGAACAGTATATAGGTCTATATTTCCTACAATATAACGACCTTTCAGAGGATGCAGAAAAAGTTGTACTTTAATCTTTTCAAGTGACCGATAAGAATGCGAAATATACCCACCCTGAACGATGTACACCAGCAATTTGCCGAGTATTTTGATATACCGGCACTGAAGCCGTATGCGTACCTGTTATCAAAAAAAGGCAGCGAAGGTCATATCTGCCTGCATCTCGATAAAATAGCCAGCGAAAAAGAAAATCTCCCGGAGTCCTATCAAAAAATAGATACCAATAACCAACTCCTGGAAAGCATTCCGCTCGTAGGCACCCAGGGCAACGATAAACAGCCCTTCGTAATCTACCAGAACCGGCTGTACCTGCAACGCTATTTCCGGTACGAAACGGAGTTCCTGCAACGCATCCGCCAATTCCTCACAAAGGAAAAAGCAGTGCTGCCGGAAAGGACCGCACTGCTGCAACAACAGCAGCCGCTGATCAGTAAATTGTTTGCCGGCACAGTAAATACCAATACAGATAACGATCCGGCTGACTGGCAGCTCACCGCCGCCATCACCGGCGTACTCAATAATTTTACTATTATCACCGGCGGTCCCGGTACCGGTAAAACAACCACCGTGGCTAAGATCCTTGCCATCCTGTTTGCCACCGATCCGGCACTGAAAGTAGCGCTGGCCGCACCTACCGGTAAAGCCGCCGCCCGTATGGCCGAAAGCTTACGCAATACCACCCTGGAGGTAGAAGCCGCTGTTACCGAAAAGTTCAAGGCCCTGCAACCAGCCACCATACACCGTTTACTGAAATCCATCAACGGCAGTCCGTACTTCCGACACAACAAAGACAACCCACTCAACTACGACGTAGTGATCATTGATGAGTGCTCCATGATTGACGTGGCTCTCTTTGCCAAACTGCTGGACGCGATTCATCCGGATACACGCCTCATCCTGCTGGGCGACAAAGACCAACTGGCCTCTGTAGAAGCGGGCAGTCTCTTCGGAGACCTCTGCCAGGCACAGGAACACCTGAACCGCTTTACCACCGACCGCCGGCAACTGATCAACAGCTTTATCCCGGAACCGGAACGGCAAATTCCGGCCACCCAGGAACAGAATGATGATCCGCATCCTTTATTCCAGCACCTGGTGGAACTGCGGCGCAGTCATCGTTTCACCGGCAATACCGGTATCGGCAAATTCAGTAAAGCCATTATCGCCAATAATGTGCCTGCCATTACTTCTTTTTTCCCGCCTTCGGCGGATGAACAGGTAGTGGTGGACCCTGCCGCTTCAGTGGCCCTTTTCGAAGACTTTATCGCCGGCTACGCCGCTTTCATTACAGAAAAAGACATCGCTACGGCGCTGAAACTCCTCAACGCACAACGGGTACTCACCGCCGTAAGGGAAGGGCCGCAGGGATTATATGCGGTCAACAAACAAATAGAAAAATATTTATTCGATAAAAAACTGATTACCGCCAATTCGGAATTCTACGAAAACCGGCCGGTGATCCTTACCCGTAACTATTATGAGCATGGCTTATTCAACGGTGATACCGGTATTATCCGCGCCGACGAAAACGGTGTACTCATGGCCTGGTTTGAAGACAGCACCGGCGCTCTGAAAGCAGTGCTGCCCGGTTACCTCACCCAGGCGGAAACCGCCTTCGCCATGACCATCCATAAAAGCCAGGGCTCCGAATTCGGAGAAGTGCTGGTACTATTGCCGGATACTACCGATGTACCGATTCTCACCCGGGAACTCTTGTACACCGCAGTAAGCCGCGCCAAAAACAAAGTGTATGTACAGGGAACGCCGGAGGTAATTCTCCTGGCAGCGGAACGCTTCGTGGAAAGAGCCTCGGGCATCGCAGCGAGGTTCAGGGAAGTGAATGCAGCAGTAAATTAAATCACCTGCTTCGGGAATGGCGGAGTGTAAACAACTGATTGATCAATGGCATTGTTTTTAAAAGTTTCGAACTCACTGAACAGCTTATCATCCGGATTGGCCCAAAACCTCCAGGATGCAGGCAACAGCGTGTTTCAACCTCACTATATTATTACCCAGACGGAAGGGATGAACAACTGGCTGAAACTCCAGTTGGCCGACCACCTGGGCATTGCGGCCAACTGCCGCTTCATGAAGCCGAACGATCTGCTGTACCAGCTGTACGTAATCCTGGGCGGGCCTCATTCTGAAGTGCTCTCCCCGCAAAACCTCAGCTGGCTGGTGTTTAAGCTCCTGGGACAGGAAGAGTTCATGGCTAAATACCCGAAAGTAGCCGCCTACTACACCACAGACGAAACAGAAAGCGACCTTAAACGCATGGCCCTCGCAGAAAAAGTGGCCGATCTGTTCGATCAGTACCAGGTATACCGCCCGGAAATGATCCAGGCGTGGACCTTTACCGATACCCCAGAACTGGCTTCCGCCGGCTGGCAACACTGGCTGTGGGTGAAAGTAAAACAACTCTCCGGCGGCGCATTGCCCGATAAAACCATCGTAGGCAACTTTATCCTCGACGCCCTGCGCAGCAATGCCCAAAAGGCAGGCCTGTCGGCACGCATGCCGGTGGTACACCTGTTCGGTCTCTCCATCATCACGGCCTATCATGTGAAGATCCTGCATGAGCTATCTTCCTTTATAGACGTATACTTCCATATCATCAACCCTTCACCGGTGGTGTTCTGGTTCGACGATCGCAACGAAAAACAAATTGCCCGCTGGCGCCAAAAAGGACTGAAAGACATCCAGGATTCCAAAGCCGGCAACGCCCTGCTCACAGGCTGGGGCCGCGTGATACAGGATTCCTTCGGACTTTTCTTCGCCTACGATGCCTTTATCAATGCATACGAAGAAATAGATACCGTAGAACCGGAACCAGATAGCCTCCTGCATAAAATACAACACGATATTTTTACCGCAGCCGCTACCACGGCCGACCGGCAAGCCATCTCCCCACAGGATATCAGTGACGGCTCTGTTACCATCAACGCCTGCTACACGGTAGCCCGCGAAGTGGAGGTGCTTTACAATTACCTGGTGCACCTCGTAGCGCAAAAAAAGGAATCGCTATCGCCCCGCGACATCGTGGTGATGGTAAGCGATATAGATGCCTATGCACCCTATATCAAAGCCGTGTTCAACAACGCGCCTTATACTTTCCGGTATACGATTGCGGATGAAAGTTATACCGACAACGACAATCTCTTTAACGCCCTGCACGCCATCCTCACCATGAATGAGGAAAACTTCAAGTCGGAAGCGGTGATGCAGCTCCTGGATTTCTCGTATATCCGTAAACGTTTTAATCTACAGGATCCGGTACTGATCCGCAAGATCATTGAAGCCGCCAATATCCGCTTCGGCATCAACGGCAGCAAGAAGGAAGAAACACATTTCGTGAGCTGGCAATACGGGATACAGCGCATCATGTTCGGCATCTGCATGAGCGGCGAAGAGGAATACGGACAAGGGGAAGACAGCTTCTTTCCGCTGGATATCACCGAAGGCAGCGATGCCCATGAAGTGATCCGCTTCTGCCATTTTGCAGAAGTACTCATGTCCGCCATCCTCGACAGACGCCGCCCACGCAGCATTGTAGAATGGGTAGCCTACACCGAAAGAGTATTGCATAATATGGTGTATGAGCCGGTAGATGATGTGGACGAAGATTATAACACCCTGATCAAACAACTCACGGCCTACAATGCCCTCAATGAGTTCATGAGCGAAAAAGTAACCTTCGATGTATTCAGTCATAGCTTCCTGGATACACTTACCGGCAGCACCCGTGCGGGCCTGTTCGTAAACGGCGGTATCACTTTCTGTTCGCTCATTCCCATGCGTAGTATCCCCTTCAAAGTGGTGGCGCTCATGGGACTGAACTACAATAAATTTCCGCGCCGCGAAAATAAATCCAGCTTTAACCTGATGGAAAAAGACCGTCAGAAAGGCGATCGTAATGTGAAAGAGAACGACAAACACCTGTTCCTCGAAACCCTGCTATCCGCAAGGGAATACCTCTATATCAGCTACATCGGTAAAGATGCGAAAGACAATACCGATCTTCCGCCTTCTGTACTGGTAGATGAACTGGTAGACTATATCGAAGCAGGTACCGAAGAGCCGGAAACTGTGCGCCATCAGCTGGTTACCTTGCAGCCGCTGCAAAGCTTCAGCAGGAAATATGCCGGTACCGATAGCCGCCTGTTTTCCTATCTCAGTACAAAAGACACGGCCAGAAAAACCTATCTCAACGAAAATAAAACAACCACTCCGCTCACCTTCGAGGAAATTACCCTGGAAGAAGTGATCAGCTTTTTCAAAAATCCTTTCCGGGCGTATTATAACAAGGTGCTCGGGATCAGGTACAACGACAACCAGCTGCTGCTCAACGAAACAGAGATCTTTAGCCTGAACAGGCTGCAGCAATGGTCCGTTAAAAATGAATTGCTGCCGGTCACCGAAAAGCAACAGCCCATTTTACAAAGTACGCTGGTAAAAAAAGGCCGGTTGCCGCTCCGCAATATGGCTGCCGTATCTATTCATAAAATGGAGGACCAGGTGGTTCCCGTGCGCAACCTGTTTGAAGCCTGCACCAAAGGTGCAGTAGAAAAAAAGGTGCCGGTAGAACTGGAAGTGGATGGCAGTATGCTCAAAGGGCATATCCGCATTTATGACCAAACGCTCGTACAGGTGTCGTGGTCAAAGAAAGAAAGCAAGTACCTTATAGAAGCCTATATCCGTTACCTGGCGGGCAAAGCAGCCGGCGTGGCAACAGATCTCTGTTTTATTTCCGGCGCCCGGAAAGAGGATGCCTTCCAGGCGACCCCGCTTACACCGGAAGAAGCACTGCGGCGACTAACAGAAATCATAAAAGTATACAAGTCCGGCTTCAACAAAATCATCCCGTTTTTCCCGGACCTGGAACTCACAGAAAAAGACCGGCTGACAATAGACCTGAAGAAATTCAAGGATAAAATATCAGGTATGATAGAACGGCAGGAAGCCCCAGATCCTTACCTGGTACAGGTATATGAACAGGGCTTTTTTGAACACGAAGAAGCACTTGTGGGGTATCACGATACCTACGACCTGCTTTTATCGCCGCTTACCACCTTGCTCCAGGCATATTTTGAAACACCAGACAAAGACAAATGATCGATAGCATAATATATAAAAAGTTCGACGCAGCCACCGTTCCACTGGAAGGCAGCAACCTCATTGAGGCCAGCGCCGGTACCGGTAAAACGTATTCCATTGCCATCCTGGTACTGCGATTGATCCTGGAACAAAAGCTGTCGGTCAAAGAAATACTGATGGTAACTTTCACCCGGGCTGCCGTAGCAGAACTGGAAGAAAGGATACGTTTATTTATCCGTCAGGCCTACAAAGTGAGCAGGGGACAGGAAATCAGCGATCAGAAAATCATGGACCTGGTGTTCAGCGTCATTGATTTTGACGATCCCCGGCCAGTGCAGCAACTGCTGCGTGATGCCATTCTGCTACTGGATGAAACGTCTGTGCTTACCATCCATGGCTTCTGCCAGCAAACACTGAATGAGTTTGCCTTTGAAACCAATCAGCTATTTGGCGCTACCATGGTGCCCGATCTCACGCCGATCATTGAAAACGAACTGAATAAATTCTGGCGCAGGAATGTCACTACCCTCAATACCCATCTGCTGGAACAGATCTGGGAGGAAGACATGAAAACCGAAATGCTCAATGTTATCAAAGAACATCTCGGTGGCAAAAAATTCCTGGGCTACTCGGATGAGGTATCCGATGACATCAGCGATTCCTTGCAGGAACAATGGATCCGGGAATTAAACGAGCTGACAGCCGCAGAAAAGGCAATCACGGATAGTCTTTGTGCTTTTATCACTGCCAATGCCGCGCATATCGCCGCTGCCTGCGCCACTAACCAATACACAAAAAAAGACTATCCTGACCTGATTGCAGAACCGGAGCTATTGATAAAAAAGATCCGCGAAAAAAGATCCGCAAAATATATTGAGAAAATATTCCCGGATCTGTTACCGGGCATTGACGAAGCAGATGACATCAACAAACAGCTAAAAGACCGGCAACAGCTGGTACGCCGGCAGATCTACTACGCAGCCATCAAGGAAATAGCAGAGCAGGTGCGGTTATTCAAGGAACGCAGCAACATGATGGGTTATGATGACCTCATCAACAACCTGCATACCGCCCTGGTGAAAAACAACAACGAGGAACTGATTACAAAACTGCAAAGTAAATACAGGGCCGTTTTTGTAGATGAGTTCCAGGACACCGATAAAGAACAATTCGAAATATTTGATCGGGCCTTCGGCCAGAACACCACACTGTTCTATATCGGCGATCCGAAGCAAAGCATTTATGCCTGGCGAAAAGCAGATATTTTCACTTACTTCAATGCCCGTAATGGCGTACAGCATGTATATGATATGAATCAGAATTTCCGGTCTTCCGAAAACCTGATCCGCGCCATGAACGTCTTCTTTGAACCTACACCCGGCTTTCCCACGTTCGATTTCGCTGCCGAAAGTGATAGCATTGACTATATCCAGGTACACAGCCCGGAGAATAACAAAAAAGGCTATCTCTACAATGGAAGTGCTAAAGAAGTGCCTATAGAAATTATCTCCTGCGATAAAAAAGAAACCATTTCCAAAGGGGTAGCGGCGCAAATTGCGCAACTATTGCTGGATAAGGACTACCGCATCGAAAACAACAACGGATCACGGCCCGTTACGCCATCGGATATCGGTATCCTGGTGCGCACGGGGCAGGAGGGAAGAGATATCAAACATGCGCTGGCCAAACTGGGCATCCCGGCCGTTACCATCGACGAAGCCAAAGTACTCAGATCAGCGGAAGCGCAGCAATTGCTGCACCTGCTGGAAGCCATGGAAACGCCCGACCGCTCGTCTATTAACCGGGCGTTGCTTGGTAGTTTCACGGGCTACAATACCCGTACTCTGTTGCAACTAGATGATGAAATCATGCTGGACCTGTTTGGCAAATACCGGAACCTCTGGCAACGCGATGGTGCCTACACTGCGCTCATGGAGTTCATTGCAGATTTCGGCGTACGACAGGTGCTGCTCGACGGCCATACTGAAAACGGGGAACGCATCATCACCAACCTGTATCAGTTATCCGAACTGGTACACCAGGTGCAGAGCCGCAAAAACCTGTCTATGCGGGATCTCATTTCCTGGCTCAAACGCGGCATCGACGGCATGAACACCGAAGGTGATGAATATGCACAACGGGTGGAAAGCGATGAAGACGCCGTAAACATTGTGACCATTCACAAAAGTAAAGGGCTGGAATATAAAATCGTGATGGCCCCTTTCCTGGATTTCGTGGAGAAACAAAGAATTGAGTTTGTGAGCTTCCGCGATCCGGAAACCGGCGATTACCTGGGTACTCAAAAAGCGCTTCTCACGGACAACCAACTGAAAGCCTACCAACAACAACAGGAGCAGGAAAACCGCCGCCTTATCTATGTAGCGGTGACCCGTGCCGTTTATAAATGCTACCTCTTTAAAAATACATACAGTGCTTTTAAAGACTCTTCGCTATCCGCCTTTCTAAAGGAACTCGTAATAGCTGCACCGGATCCTGCCCTGATTAATTTGCAGGGATCGCCGGCAGAAACACCGGCCGAAAGCTATCGCCAGCAACTCACCAAAGGCCAGCTGGCCGTAAGCAGGCCCCCTATATCGTTCCATTTGCAGGAACAGAACTGGCGTAAGATGAGTTATACCATGCTGGCCGCCAAACCTGAACACCGGCCACGGGTACGCTCGTTCCAGCAAACGGACCCATACGACAACTTCATCTTTACCACCCTGCGCAGGGGCGCCAAAACGGGTAACCTGCTGCACTTTATCTTTGAAAATATCAATTTCTCTGATCCCACAAAATGGGAGCACTGGCTGGAAGAAGCCATCCGCCATTTTGTACCGGGACAACGGGAAGTATATCTCGAACGGCTGAACGAAATGTTGCAGCATATCATGTATGCACCGATCCACATTGCAGGCACCAGCTTCCAGCTGGCGTCTGTAGGGCGTTCGCACCGGCTGGCGGAGTTTGAATTTGACTTCCCGGTACCGGTATTCAAATCCAATCTGCTGAATAACCTGTCGGACGACCAGGTGAGTGTAAGTGTAAAACGTTTTTCTGAATACAGCAGCCAGGAACTGGAAGGGATCATGAATGGGAAAATTGACCTGTTCTTTGAGCACCAGGGAAAGTATTATATCCTCGACTGGAAATCGAACTACCTGGGCAACAGCGTTGCTGATTACGATGCAGAAGGACTGGCAGCCGCCATGAATGAAAACAATTATCATCTCCAGTATTTTATCTATACCGTAGCAGTGAAAAAATACCTGGAAAGCCGTATCCCTGGCTTTAATTATGAGAAACAATTTGGCGGGGTGATTTATTGTTTTGTACGTGGGGTGCGAAACAGCGGCGGACAGGGAATATTCACCACCAAACCGGATATCAGGAAAATAAGGTTATTAGAATCGTTGTTAACGAAATAAAAGATGATACGCGATTACAATTACTTTTGTTGAAGATTTTTGTTATTCAATAACATACTGCTTTCTGTGTTGGCAGTGGTGGTGGTTATAATAATCGGTTCCCACCATTTTGTAGTATCTCCAGCCGGTAAGCCGCCATTGGCAAACTGAAAAAGACCCTGACTCAAATCCCTTGCAGATGCAAACATCGCTGAGCCGCCAGATATCTCGTTGATATACAACACCGGTAAAATAACCGTCTTTGCTTTGCCATTATCTTTCAACAGCTGTTTCCAGTCAATATCCAGCTCGCGGATTTTTGTTGTCCAGGATTGAATAGAGAGTGGGGCAGAATAGGAAAGGAAAACACTATCTGGTATATCCCTTTTACCAAATTGCAATTTTAACAATACGATGTTGGAGCAATCATTACAGCCACCTTCTCTCACCTTCATTCTTTCAGATGAAAAGAAGTTCACAAATTTCTTATATGCTTCGGGTAGCGGCGCCGTTTGCGCTTTGCCTGTGAATGGCAATGCCGGCAGTAAAAGGAGCGTAAATACAAACGGGCGCAAACAAAAGAAATTTTTCATGTATAGGGGTATTGTCGGGATAACTCCTGCGCATCATCAAAAGAGGTTGCCCCGAAAAAGTGACGGAACAACCTCTTTAATTATTATGGCTTCTTAAATATCGATTCATCTACCGGCACATTATTTTCCAGCTTAGACACGGTAATCTTTACGCCAGTTGGATCCTGGGAAATAACGCTGCCATAAGTGAAACCATCAGCTGTTTTCAGGAAATTGCTGATGTCGGTGGTCAGATCCATCGACTGACCTTGAATATCCACTTTATTCAGTGTTTTCAGTACGTTTCCGGTAGCAGGATCTACATAGCAATAAGTGGTGATGCCGGCATGGGAAATAACTTTCACTTTGGCCAATTGGGCGCCATTGATATTTTCAAGTCCCTGGAGTTCCAGCTTATTCCCTTTTTCATTGTAGCGGAAAAAATCGCCCGTCAGATCCAGTTGGCTGGCCATCAATTTAGTGGTAGAGGAGTCCATTGTTTCCGGATCAGGTTTACCCATCACAGGCATCTGTACCCAGGCTTCTGAGCCGTTTACCACCTGGATATTGGTGGTACCCATTACCGTAAATTCCATACGGAGCGCTTTACCCTGTACTACCCATTTCTTGAAGGGAAGCGACATCCCCTGCACTTCCATTGTACCCTCTGCATACTGCGTTTTCAGGTCCTTTAACTTATCTGCGCCGCCCAGCGATGCCACATTTTTATTGACAAGATCGGTCAACGATTGCGCCTGCGTCATTATTGCGGAGAATAAGACGAGCAACAGGATCGATACCCTTTTTGTGTTTATCATAACTATCAAGTATATCACACAAATTAATTATCTCTTTCAATAAAAACAAAAGCGAATCTAAAACTGCCAGACACCATTCATCATGGCCACTCCACAGGTGGTTTCGAAGGAATTGACGTAATTATCAGGAGTGCGGTGCCACCATTGGCCCCACATGAGTCCGTTGGAGTTCCGGTAATTCCAGGCTTCTGCGGCGTTATAATTGAGCCAGGCCGCATAGGTGCTCTGGTAGCTGTGATCTTTTACAAACTTACAGGCCCAACGGGCAAAAATAGCTTTAAAACCCTGACAATCATCGTTATCATATTCATCCGGCAACAGTCCCTGGGCATTACACATGCTGTTTTTCGTATAGTCCATCGCTTTAGCCCCCATAGTTTTATAGTTATTGGAAGGGTAGTAGGGGTGTAACATGCTGCAGGCGCCGATAAAGGTACCCTGCGTATAAGTGCGGGTGCCTTCTGTGATTACGCCAGCGGCGTTCATAGCGCCTTTCACTTCTCCCGAACCTGCGGTATACAATTTAAGTACCATCCAGTCGAGGAGCTGTTGCGCTTTTGTTTTATAAGCCGCATCACCCGTAGCCTGGTAGAGGTACATGGCACAAATGGCCGCAGGAGCGTTTACACAGGCATTCTTGGTGTTATTGGCGGTAGTCCACCAGAGGCCACCTCCCAGGTTAGTATCCCAGGCCCGGTTCCAGACCATATCAAAGTTGTTCTTCGCCATATCTTTCATACCGCCATCGTTGGTGATCTGAAAAGCGCGGATACACATCAGTGCACCCCAGATTACATCATCGTTATAGATGTTGGAAGTCCATAGCAGGCCATAGTTATCCCGCATACCATTGTAGAGATAAACGATCTTATTTTTAAGATCCGCATTGTTGTTGGTATTATAGGCATCGATCAGGGTTTCAATGGCCTCTGCCTGCCGCCAGAAATCCATTCTGCCGGTATGATTCACATCCGAATAATAATAGGCCTTGAAAGAAGGGCCATAGGTGCCATACTCATGGTAAAATGCGTTGTTATAGCACTGCATTGCCAGCAGGGCTTCCGATTTTACCGGTTGCACCGAATTAATACTGACCACATTGCCGGTTGCCAACAGGTTGTTTTCGGAAGATGGGGTTAAGGCCGGTTTCTTACAGCCGGTAACAATCAATGCCAGGAGGAACACAGCCATAAAACTGCTGTGGAGAAGCGCTCTAGCGCCGCGAAGAGTTTTCATGTTTTCAGTTTTTGTGGAATTAAAAGATGCGTACTTTCTTAGTGCCAGTCGTATGTAAAGCCAGAATATTCAATAGGAAGACGACACCTGCGCGCTCATAACAGTGGAACCAGGTTTCAAACAGGGTATCTATTTCCGGGGACAGGTATACAGCCCGGAATTACTTACAACACATGAAAATATTTTTGGGAAAGGTGATTCCGGTAACGGCATACACGGAAATCCCGATGGCCGGGTTTAACCCGGGCTTTGAAGAGCATTAAAAAAGGGAGCATTGCTCCCTTTCTCTTTATAGTTGTACCTGGCTATTCACCAGTTGAACAATTTCGGTATGAATATCTGCAATAGGCCGCATTTGCTGTGCTACATTGAAACAGGCAATCCTGTTGATCGTTGTATCGGCCGATAACAAGGTATCGTATTCCTTCTTCACCGCGCGTTGCAGGGAGAAATCCTTTTCGTGAATATCATCTTTCCCCTGTAAATATTCCCGGTCTTCATTTGCGCGTCTCTTTTCCAGCGCAGCCTCTACAAAAGCAAACGGCACATCCAGGTAAATAGAAAAATGTGGCTTGGGGATTTTATTATAGTTGTATTCAAATTCATTGATCCAGTTGCGGAGGTATTGCTTTTCCTCTTCGCTCTCCAGCTTGGCACATTGGAAAGCGATATTCGAAAGCACGTAGCGGTCTACCAGCACAAAGTAGCCGTCTTTCAGCCATTGGTTGATAGTAGCGGCAAATTCTTTCCGGTCTTCCGCAAACAATAACGCCACCAATTGGGGATGTACGTTTTTCACATCTCCGAATTCACCACGCAGGAATTTAGCAATCAATTCCCCAAACATACCCTGATTGCTTCTTGGGAAATGTACAAATTTCGTCTTCTCATTTTTTGACTCCAGGTATTTCGTCAGCAGTTCAATCTGCGTTGATTTACCGGCGCCATCCAAACCTTCTACCGCTATAAATTTGCTACTTTTTTCCATTATGGGATTGTTGTTATGCTGGAAGTTAAATTAAAAATCCTTTCTGCTCAGGGAAAATAGCTGCTTCACGGCTTAAAATAGAAAAAGCCTGGTAGTACTACCAGGCTTTCTGCTCCCCCTGTTGGGGAGCAAAATCGCTTATAAGGTATTAAAAACCAGCATATTGTAAATTAAGTGCAACATAAAGTGAAACATTGCCTATTTCGTATTCATGTGCCCACAAACTACATTAAGAAGAACTATTCACGCCACTGTCTACCAGTATACGCGGGCACAAATATAGCTTTTCTATCGAAAATCTACCATAGTGCAATATTACCTGCAAGAATATTAAAGGGCATTTAAGACCTAAACTGCTACTGGAGCTGGGCTAGATCCTATCGAACTCCTCATACCTTTGTTGTTCGTTGTCAGTAGACTAGATATAAAATAGATTATAGAACTACAGCCGTTCGAAAAATTGGCAGGCTTGAAGTTTTCCTAGCCTTTCTGATTTACCAGTAGTGAGATGTGGCATGTATACAAATGACTGGGAATCATTGTATTTGAGTACTAAATATATGGTTTTAACCTAATGAATTTCTTGCTACTAAATTCAACCTTGAAAACCTGATTGTAGAGAAGAACAAAGCCCTGGCTACTTGTTTATTTTTCTTACATTCATTATTATATAATGATCCTAACTGGATTAATAATTGATGCTATGACCAATCAGCCCACTCCGCAGGAAGTTTTAAGAGATAAGGTTAGCGAATATTGGAAAATCGTATACCAATGCCGCCAACATTACTTATACTGTCTTCGTCTTCATAAACCAAAGGACGAGCTTGAAGCAAAATACTTAGCTGTTGATCGTTTTATGAATAACACTCGACACCTTTATTGGCGAGTCTTGATTATCGAAATTGCTAAGTTGTATTCTACCAGTAGAAACGACTATTACAATATCCAGAATTTTACCAATCAATTTAAAGCAGACCAAATTTTCGGTTGGGTCCAGGTCAATCATGAAACTCTTCAGGAATGGCAGTCATTCTTGGATACTAATCAAATGCTGCTACAAACTATTAGAGGCTTGCGTAATCGTTTTTATGGGCATACCGACACTCCAGCCCAAAAAGCTGAAGTCGAATACGATGACCTCACAATCGAGCAAATTGAGCCATTAATTGCCTTTGCAGAACAACTGTTAAAGGTAATCTATCTTTCTGCCTTTGATAGTGACGTTAGCCTACGCGTAGAATATCATGAAGGTGACTTTGACTTCATTTCTATTCTTGCGAAAGAAAAACAAAATAGAATAAAAGAAATACTTGGACCCCGCTTCACGATTGAGGGTGAACCCTAATTTTACCCTTATTGCTGATCTCTTGTGCATGTGACTGCATCGTTGAAGCGTTTCAAATTTGCAAATCCTTGGCGACAGGCTTGCATCGTGTGATAACGCTTCTGTGTTAATTCAATAAATCCAGCTTAAAACTCCTTTGCCCTCTTTTGACATCAGGTTTAGAATCAATATGAATCTTTTCTGATGTAGTGTCCATTTTTTGCACTCGCAAACTTGCTGCTATCATTATCACAACCTAATGGCGACTTAGTTTGTGTGTAATGGCATAGCTTCAATTGACTACATTGTAAAAGTAAAATTCAGAACAGGACTAAACAATCAGGTGAGTAATTCTGACTCAAATAATATCCTGTGGTAGTCACTGCCTATTATATTTGTCATCTGACATTTCCTTAATGCCATCATTTATAAATTCATTTACAGTATTTACTAAATAGAATTTTATGGCAAAAGCGATGTTCTTAATGAGTGATGAATGGAGGAAATTTTATAACCAGAAGTACTATTTATGGAATCGGTATGACGAAAACTATAGTGATTTAAACATACTAAAGTTTCTCAAAAATATCCCTATAAAGGTATGTGGCTTTAACCTTAGCGTCGAAAGCCAATTTGACCTGGTTCGGTACTGCCAATGTGATCTAGGGAACAAGAACGGATTAAAATACTATTTACAAGTTGTACCAGAAACAGGGAAGATGGTGATTGGTATTAGTCCCGTGGATAACATGGATTTGGAAGTGCAGAGATATGTTCGCAAGCATGAATGTTTTAAGGGTAAAAGTATCAGACTGAAATATCGAATCCCCAAAGTATCATCTTCCAACAAGCGTCCCCGGATTGTCCTGGCTAATCCTATAACCCATAAAGACGATAAAAGAAAAATCCTCAATTACCTACGTCCCAGGTGGCTTTAACAAGTCGAAGTATTTTCCCTCCTACTATTGTCTTAGTTTGTGCTCACCAATTAATCGCCTTTGATCTGATAACTATCCTGCCAATTGTGGCCTAAACGGTGGCAATTTCGTCGATATTTAACATGACGGTAAATAGCATTGAAAAATTCTAAATTGATAAATCTTATACCATATAGTATCTAAAAAATTAGTGTTTTAATATTCCCCTGAAAGGAAGTTGAGTTCCTATCTTATCTTCGATATTACCAACCACATTTTAAACCACTGGCCGTAGAAAAGTGAGTTTTCCTCATTTGAGTATCAATACGATTCATTGCCTTTTATGTTCGTTTTTTATTATTTACCAACCAACTTGAATTTTTATGAAATTTCTACCCTTGCTTGTTCTAACTCTATTTTATTGTTCCTCCCACGTGAAAACCCCGGAGCAAAATGATAATACCCCGGCACTCGCAAAAGTTAATGTTGTTCCAGAGGTAGAGGCCTACGATTTATTCGATCGCCTAATCCTATTTGCCAGAGCGATAGGCATTCACAATAAGCCCGCCATTATGGATGCACGAGACACTTTAACAGGTGAAGTAGGGAAAGGCCTATTATTTAGGTGCTGGTATCACAAAAGTTTTTTTGAATACAAGTATGACAGTGTAAATAAACGATTAAAAAGCCTGGTGCCGTTAGTAAACAACTTTGTTTTAGATGATAGCATTGCCTATTTTAAATATATATTCTTCCTCCTGCGTGACGACAAAGAGGAATTTTATAACAGATCAATCCATGTAACATTAAGTCCCGATCTATCCATAAATGATAGTAATACACTGGAAAAACGAATAACCGCATTTCTGCCATTAATTGCTCCGGCAACAGCAGAATCTTACGGGACAAAACTTACCTTTTTTCAAAAGACCTCATGGCCGAGTACCATGATGATGGAGAAATGGTTTTTTGACGTGGATCAGCACATCGCGCCCCTGGCGTATGTAGATTTCATGTTTCATCATAGAGTGTTTGATACACTTTCGTTTAACTTCGAAAACATTGATGAAATGGGAACGCGACGCATTTTTAAATACGAGCATCCACGAAACGACGTTTTATTTACCTCTTTAAGAGATACGCTTAATATGGAAAGAGGCTTTGCAACCAGGTATCCCCCTCGTTACTAGACGATCTGTAAATTAGAGGGAAGCCATTTAGAATAGTAAGGCCATACTAATGAATCAGAAAAACTACCCCCCAATAATGAACAACAGTCGTCAATTCTTGTCAGGAAACAGAGAAATTAGGTGATTTTCAATACAATTATTAATGACTTCGAAAAACTCCAAAAAGATAGGTAATACGGTTTATGGTCACTAAAAAAGCAGTGTTTTCATAATTTCTTTAGTCAAAAATCACTCATCAATTGTTTTATAGAGTAGCAGACGACCGGGAAAGATCCCCAAAGGGCCGCATTAGTCATACACTACTAATTGTTAAGTTTTACCTATGGAATTGAAATCATTTGCCTTAATGGCATACTTACTTTCCGTAATGATTTTGAACTTTGCTTGCACGAAAGAAGGATCATCACTACAGCCGCCAGTACCACCAGATATCGAATCAAAACACTATAGTTATAATGGTAGGCCTGATGTTTTTCCGGCAAGGATATATACTGACTCGGTAGGCCGAACAGTATTTCCGTACTTCTATGCTGTGTCAAGTGCCGACTGGTACTATTTGACCCTTTGGTCAGACGAGGCCGGACGAGTTGACTATTATAACGCTCATCGCGATGTGGCTGAAGAGGTGTGGAATGCCAATTTTTCGAGTTTGCGTTATGATCATAGGCGGATGAGCAGCTACGTATTTGCTTTACGCTGTATTCAGGCGCCTTTTTCATCTGTGGATACCCTTTTTTACCCTTATGCGACTTGGAACTTCAGCGCCTTTCGTTAAAATATTATTATGTAGGCAACACTCAACACCAAACCCTGCGAAGCATCACCGATAATCCGTACCTTTTTTAATAGCTCCAGATGTTTCACCGGCTATACCCAATTATTTATAATAGGAGAAACGGATACGTCTGGAACAATCCCTGGCTTTATGGGGGAGCGGATCTTTTCTCCTTTTACTAAACCCGCTTTTGGCGCATTTCTGATCTCCGTACCACTCGTCGATTATGATCAAGAACCAGTTTGGTATAATGTGTGGTACGCTGATTCGGGTTGCTGCCTAAATCGCGAATTATTTCGGACAGTCTTACATCTTTTGGTCCCAGGCGTTTCCAGACATGTTGTAACTGGTCAAGCCCCCCATGTTTATGAGCCACATTTGACAGGCTAATGGTAAGGTCTTTAAGATATTTATCAATATTCTGACTGCCTGGGCTGGTCATTTCCGCATATTGCTTTAAAGCCTGCATTGCCTCTATCCATTCCTGCCCGTTCCATAGTATTTTATCCAGGTTGATAACCTGGCCATAATTTATAGAATCCTCGATGGCATGGGAAAAATCATATTTACCAACCTTAATGTCACGTACCGCTTCATAGAAATCTATTGCACTAAGCGCACTATAATTTTCCCAGTTGGGGGTTGTTTCCCGAAACAGCGCCTCTTCATAGCTGGAATTGGTAAACCTTAGTCCCTTGGGGGAAACTAATTCATAGTCCAGAGTATAAATTGTGTTACATAGTGCCTGGTTACCCCGTTTCAGCTCTCTATATATGGCATCAATATCCTTTATTTTCATGTACATAGTGATTTGCTTTGCTGAAAAGTACAGCACGAAGCGGAATAAAACTGTCTGGTGATTGATTACGACAATTAAGCGAAGATGTATAAAAAACTTGTAGTCGCGATGGTTGAAGCCACTGGAATATTCGTTATATAAGCTATAACCCACTTGATCTTTTCAGAGTAGTGGCCTGAATAGAATTTTTCTCATGAATGCCCGGCACGAGCTGGGCGTTTTTATTGGAATACTTCATTTCTTCATTGCCGAGGACTAGGCGCTTTGGCATTCCTATTTACAGCTCTTACTTTGGCAGCAATGCTTTTTTTCTGCAGCTGTTCGACCTGATTGGGATTCCCCCGGAGATTAGTAAGAAATGCCGGTAGTTTAACATCGGATGGAGCGTAGGTTTTCCAAAGATTAGCGGCTACAATGTGCCCATTATGCTTATAGGCGAAATCCTTCACTGTTTTCAAAAACGCTTCCTGCCAGCTACCTGGCGCCGGATGTTGGCCCAATTTATCCCAGTTTACAAAGTGAAAGCTCATTTTCAAGGCCGCTTTATCTTCGACCGTTACAAGCACATGATTAAGGTTAATGTAAGCGGCTTTTCCTTTTTCCGCATAGATATGAGGACTGAAATCGTAAGTCCCGGTTTTCATGTCTTTGAGGGCAGCGGTCAGCCTCTTAATAGACACTCCTGCATAGTCTGAATAGGATTCCTGTGCCAAATACCGAAATTCTGCCAGGTTAAAGGCATCGGCAAAATGTACAATGGTGGTAGGATCTACTCCACAAAAGGTAGGGAGCAGTAAGGTTGTCGCTCCTTTGGGGTCAAGATTTTTGCACCATTTATAAGTATCAATCAGTTTATCAAGGTACATTTTCATAAATGCGTATTTAAGTTGGGCTATTTCCCCACTTCGAAACTACACCCATTGTAAATAGCAATATATCAGATGATAGATTTTGAGACAGTAACGTCTATGATATAAGACTGGTGCAATTGAAACCATTCCACTATATTGGCACCACAAACCGATCATTATGGAAATTGATGTGCAACAATATCTTCAGCTATTAAAGGATAAATTGCTGGCAGCCCCTCAACAGTTCATTGCATGTGCAAAAGGTTGGCGAAAACCTTTCCCTCAAAAAGCCGGAGCCTATGTTATCCGCCAGAGTAGCCGCCTTGTTTACATTGGAGAAACAGGGAATATTAAAGAGCGGATGGGCGATATTGTTCGAACTTGCAACCATACGCTACGAAGGACCTTGGGTGCCGAAATGTATGACGGCCATCCTGGTTACAAGAAAGCTACCAGTAAGGAAAGATTCTGTGATGAGATTGAGGTCCTACTTAATGATTTTATGTCAACCCAGCTAACAGTCGCATTTCTTGAAATAGAATTGGGTCGTGCCGAATTGGAAGATTTTATTATCAGGACAGAATTGCCGGTATACAATATTAAGAAACCCCGTAAAATCAACTAATTCGGGTGTCTGGATAGACCAAATTAGCAAAAATCAAGCTAACTACCCGGAACACTAGAAATCCTTTAGGGGTTACCGATAAGTTTAAATAAACTCGAAAAATCGCGTGTTTCAATTTTTACTTTGGTATCAAAGGCCGGTTTGGTTGTTTCTATTGTAATAGCGTAACTGTCATGAAACTTTTATCCCTACTGCTCCTTTTCTTTTGTAATACTGCCAACGCTCAGCAGTTGCTTACGCCGGCATCTCCAATTTCCCAATATCTGCATCAGTTTCCACTTTCGGAAGATCAGTCTTTTAACTTCAGCCACACGGGTTGCATAATACTTTACAACCTGGTTAAAGATCCGATGCTGCTCAATGAGGATTCGCTACAACATGAAAGCGACAAATTTGATAGGCTTATCCGTAAGGTCGGTGGAGCAGCCATAGCAGATTATTTGATATACATCATGTATATTGGTCAACTCTCCGACCGGAATCTGAGGGTGTCAGGATATAAAAGAGGGGAAAGGCGAATTGCTTTTTTAGAGAATTTCCATCCAGACACGATCATGCCATCATCTTCGCTGTTGGCTGTAAAACTTTTAAAACAGCTCGGTCCTAACAAATACGTGAGGCACCAGGATTCTACCAGTATCATATTTCATATTATCCGAGGGAACACGGCCAGGCAATATGCGCAGTTACATTCTAAAAAAGATGCAATCAGGTTTTTACGTGACTACACCCAGGAAAAACTATATTATTACAAGTTCATTACCATCTGCTACCAGGATCAGCTTCACGGTACCGGTTGGGCTACAACGTATCCGGTTTCAGATTTGGTGGAAGAGTCCTTCCAGGAGTTTTATAAAAAGTGCGATAGTGACATAAGGGGCCTTGATCGTGGGAAATAGTCTTGCCTACGGCTTTTGTTGCCCAGGTAAAATATAAAGATAGTTTCAGTCAGCGGAGTTCAAATAGGGCAGCGGTGCTGCCGCTTCTGGGCTGGCCCGCCCCTATTTTTAAAAACCTGGCTGTATCGAAATCTGTAAAAATTCGGACCTTGTAATTTACTACAACGTCGCAAGATATTGCTCGATGATGGGTGAACCTACTTTTAAAGGATCTCATATGCCTTTCTTCTATCGTTAGTCAACAGGGCCTGGCCTATTAAGCCGGGTCCTTTTTTCAGTTTTTAATTTTGTTAACCAATAAACCAATGTTCATGTGGCGTTTCATTGCCATCTTTACTTTAATGGCTACTATCACTGCATCAGCGTCAGCCCAGCGGAAGGCATTTCAAAGCGATTCAGCAAAGGCCGAAGAACTAAGAAGGCTAAGGCGGCAATTCCCTTTGCAGAAGGGTGAAATCTTTGATTCATGGGGACAAAAAGTGCAGATAATATGTGTGCTACCGGAAAAAGATATGGAAAACATTGATTCCTTAAAACACCTCACCAGGACACGGTATCAACAGTATTTGGCGCCAAACAAAGAACTACTCAAAGAAGACACCTTTTCTATTTGCTACTTTGGTAAGCTAACTGGAAAGAATCGGCAAGAGTATCATTACTGGAGGGGAAAGCAAGTGTTTGAGGGGGTGGACCGTTATGCAAAAGATACCATCTTGCCGCCGTTTATTCCCCTTCATGAAGTCCTTTCGCAAGCCCCTTACTGCTTTTACGTCCGGCATCCGTCACGGGATACAATCGCATTTTACATGGTTGTAGCCAATCCAGATATGGCATACGCAAAAAAGTATGGGTTGCTCGAAGCAAGTTTTAATACGCAAAAATACCTGCTGCCCTACTTATTCCATTATAAAGGCATTATCATCTACTATATGTCATCCCCCTACCATCTGGCTTATCCGGTAGGATTTCCAATTACAGATTTGCTCGAACTCGCCTTTTCTTCGCTTATCCAGGAAACATTACACGTCATAGATGAGGTCCATCAATAGAATATTGTACTCACCTGCCATAGTTCGACAGAGGTAATATGGTGTGGAGGTACATGGCCCTGGCAGTCTTGGCAGGGCCATCTTTTTATTCTATTCTCAAACTTTTTATTGAAGATGATGGTGTCGCTTTTCGGCGATACTATAATTATCTGCGTAAGACACATATTCAGAGTGAGCATCGGCTAACAATAGGTAAGGAGGGGGTATAATTTTGGTATCGGTTCACTATTGAGGATATACCTGTAGCTGGAATAGGAAAGTTATCAAACCATAATGGGAAAAACGGCACCTCCCGCATCTTCAGGCCGTACTACTGGATGGACCGTAAGATCAACGATAGGTCCGGTGTATTCGATCATCCGTAAAAATATCATATTAGCGGTGTTGGCTAAAACCAGGGCTGTGTATTCAGCAGGTTGATATTCGCGTATTGTAGAAAATCCACTGGGTTGTTGATCTTCGGCTTGTTTGAGCGCCTCGCAGGTGGCATGTTCCATATCAAGGTGAAGAAAGCTAAAACAACAACTCACTTTTTCGGCCAGGCTGGCTTTATTAAAGGCTCGCAAGTTGCGTTTAATTTCTACCCTGCAGGGATCGTCCACTTCGGTGAGCGCATCCACTACTTTATTAAGTTGGGATAACACCTTACGGAAAACAGTACGGTTACGAATGGGAGCGGCCCGCAATATATTGCCTCCCATTAGGGCCTCACATAAAAAGTGGATGGTGGATGAGAGTACCATTATTTGTTGTCGCGGCGTGGACCAGCCCAGTTCCAGCCAGAGGGAAACTGTGTCATAGAATCCTGGTACTGCGATGAGCCGTTGGGCGAATAAACTTATTTGGGTTGAAGTAAATTTTTTTGGAGCATGGTAAAGGCCATTTTTGAAAAAATGTAGTGGGCAAAAAGGGAAAAGTACATTAGTGCCAGTTCGCTCATAGGTATAGGCAAGAATAGATCTGAAATCATCGTTATCGTAAAAAAAGGCAAACCAGTTGCGGTGGTAGCCTCCAGTGAAATAACCCAGTGCCGCCAGTATTGCATCAATTTGCTGACAGAATACATTGTAGAGTTGCAAAACATGGCAGGTGATGATTAGGTGATTAACTCCATCCTTTTCCACCAGGTCGCAACTTAACACTACCCCCTGAATGACAAAGTTTCCACGGTTAGTTGACTTCAGGTTTTGCGCCAGGTTATGGGTGAGCGCACTGCCGGTAAAAATATCCAGGTCCGGTATCAGGGCTTTATAACAGTATTTGGTACGAGGTTTAGGAATATGATAGGACATTCTCTCGATGTGAAATACGCAATTGTCGGGGGTGGTATCACAAGGAGATACATAGTGGTAGTAGGAAACGAGGTGATTCACCCGGTCGAAATCCATTTTGATTGGTTGTACTCCACTTCGAAACTGCTCAAGATCCTGACTGCTACCCACCATTCGCATCCCCAGTCTTTCATCGTAGTTGATCCTAACCAATGACTTTTCCCCATTTCCTAAATGCGCGTTGAAATTACGTTGATGCCGGAACTTATTAAATTCGTTCAATAGCTGTCGGTTCGGTGATAGAGCCATACCTATAATATTTATTTTTTTATCTAAATAGTCCGGTGCCAGAAATCCACAGACAAATCCCACATGACCACGGCCTTATATGTGGTTTGATCGCCCATATTGCCTCTATGATCTACACTACGGAGAAAAATGGTATTCAAAATATTCATCAAAATCATCTGTAACCGTTTATAGTCTACCTGCGCTCCGGTTGAAGCACCACCGAAATCGGAGTGCCAGGATACCGCATAAGCCCATAAAATGGCTGTCTTTTCTTCTGGCTCCAACGAAATCCCCAGCCTTGAAAGCATTTTATTCCAGCGATTTTCAAGATTGGTTAATCGGGCAATTTCAGCTACTTTATAATGAAGCTGGATGCCATCATCACTACCGAATACTTGCGCCAAACAGGCCATTATTTTTGCAACAGCCAAACAATGTAACCGTGCCGGAATCCCGGAAGCCTCGCTGAGTACGGCAATACATTCCCTAAATAATTGGTGCTGGATGGCCATAGCTGCCAGGGCCTCGATCTTTTCCTTTCCAAAGTCGCATCTTTTGGTCAGGGCCAGTGGGCCAATCGTAACACCGAAGGCGGAAAATTCATTGGCACGGGGCTTATGCCAGGTTTGGTATCGCATCCCGGCGATCTCTTTTTGGGTTAAAGTGTGATGAAAAAAGCAGAACCACTGAAAATGTGCGGTCCCAGTTAAAAGACAGAAAATATCAAATAGAATACGGCAGTAATCTAACAGGGCCGAATACAACACATAGGAGTTACAATTGATCACTAAATATATTTCGTTCTCACTGTCCCGGTATTGCTCCAGTTCGAGAACACAGGGGCCTACCTCATAGGTGGCAGTTCTATTTTCCGCGACTCCATAAAACCCACTTATTTCATGATAGGTGGCGTCTACAACTGGGATAAATATTCTGTAATAACAACATTTGTCATGGTAGGTATTTCTCCATGTCAAATTACCGACTGTATAATTGGCTTGGAGATCAATATCGCAGTCATCAATGCAAACTAGCTCGCTAATGGCAAAAACGTCCTTGTCAGTGACAATCTTAATAGTTTGGTAAATATCTTTACAATGTTGGCCAGGGGTATAAGTTTCAGAAAGAAAGGTAAATCCTTCGTTTCGCCGATAGTGTAGGTATGCGGTATCTACACTATCAGGGTCAATTTTTGGCAGGTGCTGATAGCGCTGTATCTGGCGCAATGAATTTATGACCTCCATATAGGAGCCAAAATTTTGTTTATTGGTAGTTGTTGATTCCATGATGAATTTTGCTTAAAAAGTACCGTTAAAAAAAGGTTGGTGTAAGACACAAAATCAAGGGAATTACCTTTTAGGATATTGTAGCCGGCGATGCGACCTTTCTAGTTTCAGAACTCGCGATAGGTTTAAAAGCCGGCCTCGCTTGTTTGTATAAATCATGTGGATTTCGGAAAGGAGTTTCATTGAATAATGTCCGGACATGCTCTTTATCTTCTATTTGCAAAACCGGCCTTTCCCAATCGGCTGCGGGCACTATGGATTTGCGTTTTATAGATATGGAAAATGAATTAACATCATAGGCAACGTGTATGCCCCCCTCCCTTGCCTGATGGGTAGCGATAACAGTTCCAAAAATTGGGTAGAAATCCTGTATCCTGTTTTGATGGCTTATCCTTACTGCGATACGATCCCCCGCCTGGATTTTAATAAGCAGTCCGGGGGCATTTCGCTCGCTGCCACCATTCAATTGGTCATCATAATGCCATATGCCAGCATGTTTCATGTCGGCTAGGGCCTGATCATCTTCACTTTTAAAGCTCACGGCCAAGTACTGCAGATCCTTTCTGCCTACTACGT
This sequence comes from Chitinophaga arvensicola, assembly GCF_900110835.1. Lineage (GTDB taxonomy): Bacteria > Bacteroidota > Bacteroidia > Chitinophagales > Chitinophagaceae > Chitinophaga > Chitinophaga arvensicola. The sequence goes on along the minus strand of NZ_FOJG01000001.1, from coordinate 1,058,663 downwards.
GCCTAACCACCCGAAAGCCCATCTGTGCAAACTGTAATACCAATATATCTTCGGAGGGTAGATTGTTTTTGGTTAAGGGGGTGACGGCGCCCATTGTGGCTAAAATGACCATGTAATTAAGGGGAATGATCTGATCCGCATAGTATATCCACAATGGATCATCTATATGTGCTTTAGGATAACCATACTTTATGATCTCGATCATTACCGCATAGTAATGGCCTCTGTTAATTTTATCTAAATAATTCATAACGGCGTTTTGGTCATAGCAGATTTGCGGCACCATAAAAATGGGCTGCACATTACTCTATGTCGTATTTGACAAAAGAATGCTTTCTATGCTTTCGCATAGGGACTGAGCAGGCGCTCAAAGTTCTTTTAGTGTGGAAGGAAATTTGGGGAGATTCAAACCCGGCGGCAAATGTACGAGAATAATGGTGTAATTTTTATCCCAATTATGCCTGACCGTAATTCTATTTAATATACTATGCCCTTTTCTTAATTATGAAACCGTCTTATTACCGACAGTTTAATAAAGAGCAACGTAGCCGCATTATGCTCTATGAAGTAGAACCCCATGTAATTGCTGCTAACATAATCACCTATTATCTGCCACCACCGGGTTATAGGGATGGTAGGTGGGATAAGAACCAGCGCAGATGGGATACTACTGATGCGCAGCAGTGTCTCGAATATGAAAATTTCCGCTCCCGGCTGATACCCTGTAATTCAATAGAATATCAGACAGCACAATTGGAACAGAAACAGTACTATACACGAACACAAGATTGAGCCTCGGCGGTCTTATAAGTGGCTACCATCCGGTTAATCACTTTGTCCACACAGACCAGCACGTTTTCACCAGGCTTCAGCGCCCATACCAGCGAACCAGCTTCACTGACTGTGGCGGCACTCAGGGGTTGCTGACCAAATTTTACAAGTCGTTGATAGATCACCAGAAATTCACTATGATAGGCTTCTAATAGATCCAGCGGTATGTTGCCATTATACATCCGGCTGTGATTCTGAAACAATAGGGCCAGTTCGGTAACAGAGTTAGTCGCGTAGGCGATAAGTTGTAATCTATTCATATGTAATGATTTTGATAAAGCTCAATTTAGTGAGTTTCCGTCATCTGGCCCATAGTGGTAATACGTTTTATTTACACATTGGCGGCTCAAACCATTTACTACGGATATAAATCATTGAATTACCTCAAATTATAAAAGTCTACTAAGGGTTAGTATAGTATTAAAATTTTGAAATTGAGTATGGATGCCTAACTTTAATCAATAAAATCAGCTTTAAACTATTGCCTTTATCATATTTAACCGCGATACCCTATTATTAATGGAAGTAGGGGCATTACGCGGCTTCCGGGGGCTTAACGGCCCCTTTTTTATAGAGACAATTATTTACCCATTCGGACAGCTCCCATATTACAATATCAAAAACAGATAAGCTAGTAAAACATTATTATATGCGGCAATAAAATTTTTAAGCGCGGGCGCCGACTTTTTTACCACAGCCAACACCTGATTTGACGTGGCCGCGCCGTGGCCCAAAAAATACTCTTACAATTACCATATATCAAAGGACAGGCATACAAATCCACGCATCTTTCTGACCTGGCTCATGAGTGATAAAAGTATTTTCTTCCATAACGTAAATGTTTTTAGTTTAATAATTAAAACAGGTCACCGGCTTTTCAGCACTTACTTTGCCAATGATTTAATAGTAGCTATTAAGTCTTTATATGCCTCGTCTTTCATACTATCGTAATGATCTCTTTTAAAATCCTTTTCATCATGATAAGAGCAGCCACCTAAATACGTAGTTTCCTTTATCCCTCTCCATTCTGCCGTGACGGCGGCGCAAAACCATGCGTATATATTCCCGTTTTCCAGCTCTCTTAATACAGCGGCTTCTGCTTCTCTATCCAGTTGCTCAATACCTGTTGCCATGTAGTTACCGCGAATAGGAATTTCTTCATATTGTGGCTCAAAGGAAAAATTTACTTCTTCCATTTCGGGAAGTTTTACCATTATCGTTTCCATAAAGGGATGTTTTTACAGGAAAAAAATAGGTGCAGGCTTTTTACTGGCCTGCACCTGTTTGCTTAATTGTAAATCAGTGCTGTTTCTCCTAAATCGGCAAAGTTTACGCACATGTTAAAGGCTGCTTGTCCTTTCTGGAAGGCTGAACCTTCGATAATGCTTTCGAACTTTGCGGAAGTGTTTTTATACTCCTTCACATTCTGGAAATAGCCTGTTACCGCATTGTATGCGCCAAACAGGGTGCCTCTTGTGGTGCCCATCTGTTGGGTTACATTGCACATTGCATACTCGAAAGCGGCATCTACGCTATTTTTAAAGCGGGTGCTTACTTCTTCCCACTGACCGGCCTGCAATTTGGTAAGCGTTTCCTTGTTTGGGCAAAGTGCCATTTCAATCAGTCGCTTTACTTGCGGATCGGTCATAGGAACTTTTACCCAACTTTGCATTAACTGTTCAAACTGTGCAGAAAATTGATTACTGATACCTAAGAAGGTGTGCGCCTTCCTCAATTTTTCGGCGGCTGATTCCGTATGACGGATTTCAATGGAGTTCTGACAATTGCGCATAGCCGCATTTAGGGTGTTAGCACATACGATGCGTACGGGCGTGAAGGCAATTTTAATGCTGCCTGTACCATCGTGGGAGTTATAAAGGAAAATGTACTTTTCGATCAGGTCATCCTGTGCCACCTTAATATAATCGGGTAATTTGGCAGTAATAAATATCCTTTCACCTTTACCCAATGCTCCGGCGGTTTCATATAAAATGCCCTCTCCTTCGGTTATGGCATCAAAGAATCCGAAAGCGTCTACGTTTTGCAATACCCGGTACTTTTTGCCGATCCGGCTACCCAGTATAGCGCCGTTATCGGTGCGATAGGTATAAAAGGAATCGTCTGCCACTACGGATTCAAAACCCGGAACGTGGTGTGTGTTAGGGGCGATGTTAACGGTATAATCCAGCCCTGCGTCTACAATGACTTCGCGGCTATTTTGATAACCGTCCTTTACCTGTCCCAGTCCGTGCCATGCCTTCTCTGATCTTGCGTAAAAACTGTGCTTGCCGGTAATTTCGTTGAAATTGATTTCGTGTGCCATGAGTGTAAATTTTAAATTGTTATTAATTTGGGGCTGTTGGTAGAATGGCGTCTACTCCCGCCCGCTTACACCCTTAGCAACTTTTCCTAACCGGCGAAGGCCTGAATGAACGAATTGGCACAAAAAAATACTACCGGTCAACTCCCGGCCTGGTGTGTTGGCTGACCGGTGGAGATTTTTTTTGACAACCTCCGGCGCTGCCGTTTCCGGGACGGCAGCAGTTTGTTCGTAGGGCCGAAGAAGGTTTGTACTTTCGCGATTTGGGGGACAGTGGGATAAATGTGGTTTTTAGCAGACTACAGGCAATCATTTTGTGGCAATAGCAGTGGTTATAGGTCGTTAATAGGTAGATTGCAGCTAACAGGTAAAATTTATTCGTATGTATATAAACACTAACAATGGCTGATACAGGTAGATACCTTACTTCTTTTCTGGAGATCTATGTTGATACTGACCAGAGCCTACACAATCTGGCACTCCTGGAGCCGGGGCCGCAGGGGACTTACTTTCATGAATATTTCCACTTTATACAGGACGTAACCACTTGTTCAGGGTTATGCAAAATCTGGAATGGATTGGATCGGCTGCGCCAGTTGATATCTTCCATACAGCCGGAGGCCGTTACAGAGCTTAATGTGCCAATGGACGGCCCGGTGGCAGATGAGCAGCGACTACACATGGAATTTTTAGAACGGCTACGAGGCTCCGGCCAAATTACTGGGATCTCCATGCAGCAAGCAGACAGCTATATAATAACAGAAGTTCTGAATGAACCCGATGCGCGGATACAGCAGTATTTTGAAAACTCCCGTGCTACAGTAATTAAACTCACCCTGGAGAGCGAGGGTAGGCAAACAAAGTATTTTAACTTTGGTGAATACGCGGTATCGGAAACGATGGCCTATATGATAGAAAGAAAATTCTACCCCGATCTCAACCTACAGCCACGTTATCCCTACCGGGTGGCTGTTGACTTGGCCCGCCGCATCTACCCTGACTTTTGCGACCAGGAGGAAAATATCTTTGCCTTATGTGACGTATCACTAATGCACAACATGCCCGGATGGGCATTTGTAAGCATACTTACCGAAATGGAAAACGCCGGCTTTATGCCGGCGTCTGGAGAAGAAGTTATTGACTATGGTTATCGTTATTACAACGGTATTGGATGGGATCATCTTGGTTATATGGACTATGCAGATCAGGGCATTAGGCATGTTAGCAGTAAGATATGGGATCACGAATTTTACATGGGGACAATGCAGTTGTTACAAGCTAATGTTGAGCGAGGAAGAATACTCCGCTATATGTTTCCACATGCCATCGTGAAAATCTACAAAGCAACTCAACCCTTGAGCTATGATTTCTACAGGGCTTTTAACTTTTTGGGTGGCCCTCTATCCATTAATAACGCCGGGGAACGCACAGCGCGGGTTCCCTATGGGCTGGATTGGCTGGAGCCGATTTCGGACCCATCCCATTTTCGGGTGGCCTGGCAATTGGGAAACTTCCTAATGGAAGGTCTTGTCCCCTGCTCGCTGGAGCGTACCTGTAGGGCGGCGCGTAATGCAGTCGGCGTTGATTATCGGTGTCAGCATGGGCCGTGGCAGCGGGTTACCGATGATCAAAAATGCCCGTTTGCGGCAGCTTGGTTTTTCTATGGATTGGCGAAAAAGGATATTTACCGTAATGGTGTATTAATCCAACAACGCTCTGAAGATGAACACCTGGAGGGAAATGGGTAGCCTTAAACTATCAAGGTTTAGGAATGTAACATACCGCATTTATCTGCTCTGGAGTGGGTGTCGGGGGCCATTGGATAAGGTGTAACTTTTCCTTTTCCAATAGTTTGCCCTCCGACATGGAATAAAAGGCATGTGCTATTTCATAGGGCCGGGCTGAAACCACCTTTCTAAGCACCCATCCGTTTTTGTGCAGCTTACGCTGTAGATGGAGAAAAGCATAATCAAGCGAAGTACCTAATACATTATTGACCACATGCCGATTTCTTTTCAGACCAGTTTTAACACGGGTTACCTGCACTACCATAGACCAGTGAAAGTCAAAAAGATACTTTTCCATGATTTATTTTTTTTAGTCTAACTATATGGCGCCGAAATAGCTTTCTAAAAGCTATTCCCATAAAGCATAAACATATCAAAGAGATAATCTTCCGCCTGTTCGAGATCACCAGTGTAGAACTGCTCATATACATAGTTCAAGTCTAAGCATGCAAAGCGATCTCCATGATCATCGACATCTTCCGTCATCCATAGATTGCCCGGATAGCGATGAACAAAAATTATGTCGTCATCTTCCTGTATCAGATTTCGAACATAGGCTGGGAAATTCTTCTTATTACCTATGGGTGTAAAGGTTTGTTTTGCCTGTACGAACCGCTCAAAAGTTTCAGCATCATCAGGGTATTTACCTGGGCGTTCAGCAGCGTAGACAAGGGAAAAATCGAAACCTTCTGCATATCCTTTAACCAACTTGCCACTTGGGGTTCGTAACTGTACAAATGTGGAATAGTATTCCTTTACCCGCTGGTAGTAAACAATGTATCCAGACCTTTCTTCAAGATCGTAGGCGCAGATGGCTACCCCTTTTAGGATCGGTTGGCCATCGAGCGTAGCTACTTTAATAAATTCGTTACTCGGTCTTTGTTGCCATTCAAAATCCTTTTTGGAAATTTTTGTAGTAATCATTGTATTGGGTTTATAGGTGAACAATAAATTCTATAATCACTTGCAAGTGGGACGCTACATGCTACAATGATGGCCTGCAAATACTTGATAGTAAGCGGTGGCATCCCGTCCCCAATACTTTTGCAACTGCTTGGATAAGTCAAGAGCGGTATTAAGTCGGTCTGGATAGGCATATTCGAGTATAAGCATATCTTCCAGATTCATGTTTTTACATGGCAGGCAGTTATTGTGTTTAAAAACTCTTTTATCTGTATGCAACTTTTTTCGTACCCGTCGTTGTGCATCTTCTGGAAGTCTGTCAATATTTCCTTCCATCCAGTGAACAAATGCTTGGTCATTCCAGCGCAGATCATAAATTGCCGGATACCAACCAAATTTCTCCTTAACGATGGTAAAGCACCATTCATTGGTTCTATCTATTATAGGAAAGGCTTTGCGCTTGCTATCCTGTGAGTATTTAGAGCGCATCTTTGTGGCCCGTCCCTTTTCCTCACTGATGTAGCCGATCAGATCAATATCGAGTTGGTGGAAGGCCATATATTCCAGCATTGGTACGATTTTTAGCAGACGGCTACAAGGAGAATTAGCAGGATGCGGAATCATTTTAGAACGCCGGAAAAACTCAATAATAGAGTGGTCGGTCTGTTTATAAATCACGTTGGTAAATCGCTCTTTAGCCCATTGTACCAGGGCCAGCACGAATGGTAATGAGTCCGCGCTATGCTCTATAAAATGTGCATGATAAAGATGTAGGCATTGGGGTCTGTTTTGTCGTGGCAGTGTGTCCAGCCATACCAGGACAGCGGCACTGTTAATACCGGCAGATAAGCCGATCATCACCTTTTTATTGGTGTAGTTCATATTGATGTAATTTTGTGGTAATTAATCATTAAAGTGGCCCGATCCCTTTTATGTAAGGTTGAATGGTTTCCCCTGTCGTGCTTATCTGAATGGGCTTGTCGATGTTTGCCAGAATACGTCTAATATCCCTCCTGGCAATGCTGATAATCTTTGCGTATTTGGGATCATTATGGTAAATGGAAATACAAAGGGGCCGGAAATAAACACGGGCAATTACTTTATAATCGCCATCCTCATCGGCTCTTGTATCGCCGTATGAATAGCAATTTGGATAAGTGACAATAGATAGATATGATGGTATTCTAGGCATAACTAATAGTTTTTCAAGGTTAACAATGCACCTCATAACCAAAGCCATAACGCTGACGGCATAGGTCGTGAATGGCAATAGCATCGGCGATCTCGTGGCATTGATGATAGAGGCTAACCAATTCTTCAATGATGTTTACTCCTACGGTTGCGGGATAGGTAAAACTAAGGTGCTGATTACCGATTCTCACTTTTACATAGTAGGGCTTACGTAGGTGCTTATAAAGATTACTGGCGGTAATGAGCGCATCATAGTCATGGCTGGTATGCCATTGGGTAAGAAGTTGCTGTACCCTTCTATACCGGCCATATTTTACCTTTACGTTTTTACGCCTGCGCAATTTTTTACCAGTGGGCCGGGGTTTAATGTCCGTGAGATACTGCTCATAGGTATATCCGGGATACAACTGCATAAGTTCATAGTAAGCAAACAAAGGGCGGCATTTGTATAAACGCCGCGCAACTGTCTGCTGCCGTATTTTTAGGAGCATTTCAGGTTTCTGCGTTGCCATGTTGTTTCTGCTTTAACTGAAGTAACTTTTCTAAAACGTCTTTCCAATACCGGCCTCGGTTAGCCATAAAGGCTTTATGATTCGGGTCCCGCGTGGAATAACCGGAAAAATTACGAGCCTGCATGATGGCGGTATCCAGATCAGTTATATTAATCGTTTCACCCTCCATGTCTACTATTTGCAATTTTGTTTTCATACTATGTTAATATTTAGCTTTAATCGGCAGGCCCACGGTAGAGTGGTTACGGTTGTTAACGAATACACCACGGTAATGGCTCATGCCCTGCTTGAAATACTGCCAAAGCAATTTTATAGCTGCCAGTGATATGGAGGGATTAATAAACAGGTCTTGTTTAGAAATGGCTTCCGCCACAGAGCAACTCGGCGTATCTGGCTCATCAACCATAAACTCCCCGTATTCTTCTGTTACCAGCGGCAGGTAACCAACTGGCAGGTACATATTTGATTTGGGCTGTTGTAGTTTGGTGACGGTGGAAAGAATTGCCTGTCCTGTATCGGTGGCGTTTCCGCAGTCCAGCCAGTATAAGGGATTGGTAGGGCTGTAGTTATTACTTTTGTTAGCGTTAGTTAGTTGCTTGCCGATCATCACTCGGTCACCTTTTGTATGTACGCAGGTGATGGTCATGTTAGCAGTTTCCCTTTGGTTGTCATATCTTTTTGGTACTGCCTGCCATGTAAGTCCAGCGCTATGGTTTATCCGGTTAACGATGGCAACTGCTTTATTCAGGCCGATTTCACTTCGCGAATAAGTGGTGCGGCCAATGTTTGGTTTCTGTATCGTATCCTCATCATATACCTTAACAAAAAAGGCCGGATGCCCTGTTTCCAAAAGGGTCTGGGCCATGTTTGCCAACGCATAACAGAAATGACTTCCGGTGCCGCCTGCCCCGATAATGTTTACTGTTATTGGATGCGGGGGCTGCAAAAAAATTGGATGCAGGTAATGTACTGCTTCAAGATTATTCATAACACGTCTTTTATAGTTTGTTTGAGTTTTCGTAGTTCTTCCTCGGGGAATCTGTTATCTGTTCCAATCAATTCTGAATAGAGGGTATGGAGGTCTTTTGTTTTACCACCGCCGCCATGATCTGCCGTAAAATGGCTGTTGAAAAAAGCGGTTTCCCAATTAGTCATATATGCTTCCAGTCCATCAGACAAGCGGGCATCAATATCGACGTTCCCCATGCAGACGGCACCATTACTACTTACATTATGGAATGGGGCAATGTAGAGTGGAGAATTTGAGGCCACCTTATTTGCGCTATGCAGTGCAAAAAGGCGCAACTTGTCAGCACTGGCAATCCACAAAAGCCCAGGAACGTTGGCCCTTCCATTTTTTAATTCCAGTTCTTGCCCAAACAAAAGACGACGGCGTTGGGGGGCAGTATGCCATACCACCTTTCCTTCCCCGGATTGGTTGAGGTAAAGAACATTGGAGGGGATGAACCCTTTTGACATCAGATAGTCTTTGCTGCCTGTAGCGGCCATTGTGATGCGGCCTATGTTGGTGGATTCTTGTAAAGACAGCGGGTGCAGATTAATCAACTCGTCATTTTCGCCAACCTGCGCTGCTTCGACGTAGTGGGAAGGCGTTTCCTCGTTACTGGCATATATTATCAATCCAAATATCGGTGTCCACTTCAGGGACAATTGATCATATAGATTCGTCAGCGATTTCATCTTTCTCGTTATTTATGGTGTAAGCAAACGTTCCGAGCAGGTGTTGCAGTTTATCTTCAAATTCGAGATTGAACACTGGTGTAATACCGGGTTGGTCATAGCTGATAATGCTCATAGGCATTATTTCCTCATAGCATTCCTGAAAACTGCCGTTTATATAGTCCAGCACATGATCATTCAGTATGTTTTCTTTACCTAAAAAATAGAAACCTATTATATCATCGACATACAGGCGACCATCCTCATCTATTGGAAATAAACTTTCGTGGATGTTTTCTTCCAGTTTGCGCTGTGGGTATTTGTGGTAAAGTTGCCGAAGCTCCGCACAGCACAGTTTGATCTCATACTCCCAATCAGACTGCGGTATAAAACCGCGTAACCCCTCATCCCATCCAGCTAAGCTGGCCGGATCGTTTAATATCCTCCTGGTCTTTTTCGCCAGCTTGTCGGCCCTCTCGAATGCCTTCACCATTTCTTCCCCATCCGTTTCCAAATCTTCCTCTTCCAACCATTGCCGTATGGCATCAATCGTCCATTTTATCGGGGATGGTTCATTGTACATGGGAATTTTTACGATCTGCTTAAAGTAGGCCAGCGTTCCAGCTAACATTTTCAATAGATATGGGCATCGTTTACCCTGTAGAATATTCCAGAACCCATCGAGGGGTACGTACATTACTGTTCTGCTACAATCCCATATCTTAGCTGCGCCAATGGTTCCCTTCTTTCCCCGCTCCCCGCTAATAAACAGCCTGCCGCCTGCCGGGTGCTCTTGACTGGTGAGTATGTCAAAAGCCTTTACTACATTGTCAGGATAGGGTAAGCTGTGGGTATCCGGTACGGCTATGTTGTGGCATGAACAGAATATCTGCAGGGAAGTAAAAAAGCGGTGTTCTATTCTTCGCTTTCCGGTATGGGCTTTTCTAATAGGTTGAAGTTTGGTCCTAACCACAGGGGTTGAATCATCGCAATTGGCGCTGCCTGCGCCTGCTGCCGGATGGCCTGTGAAGCGGTTGGCAGGCTGTATATCTGTTCTAACTCGGCGGCTATGTTGTTGTATAACTTGCATAACTTTTCGTCTTTTAGTATGGATTCGTCTATGCGAAATTTTGATTGCCTTATGATTTTCATGATTATCCTTTTTGACCTAATGAAATTGTAAAGTGATATTCCACTTTGTCACTGTTGAATATCGGGCCGCGCACTTTGGCGGTAGAGATTTCCGGGTAATTGACAGCAAAAAGTGACTGCACCCGTTCAATGCTCATGTCGGCATTGGGGTCGGGCAATTCGATGGGGTCGTCGCCCCGTCCGGGTTCATAAAAGAAAACTCGCGGTAATGTGGAAACTATCATAGTGGTATCTTTTTAGTGGTTCATGTATGTTGGGTGATCTGCTGTAGAAGTATCGCCTTCCATACCAGCCGTATCAGCATCATCATTATCCATATAATCAGGATCAAGACCATTATACGAATCATCATCCGTATGATCTCCCTGATGATCGCCATCAGCAACACTATCAGGAATATGATCACCACTGCTTGAGAGAGTGTTATTGTCATCTTCTAGGGCTTTATTGGTAATCGTATTATTTTGTACTTGCCCGCCTGTAAATAGCTCTGGCTGGTCGTAGGCTTTCTTTAGCTGTTCGATCCTTGCCTCGATCTCGGCTTTGAATAAAGGGAAGTTTTTGAGGGATTGGAGTACGCCCACGGCTTGGCGGTGTAATCCCTTTTTTTCCAGTTCATCTACCTTTTTCATCGCAACCTGATACTTGGGCGGCACCCTTTTAACCGCAGGGGCAGCGGGGGTGGAACTTTCAGCATTTGTGGAGACTGTGGGAGTTACTGTTTGGGCTGACTTGTCCAGCTTTGCCCTGTTCTGTTTGATGGTCGCGTTGATCTGGCGGTTATTAATAAGCAGGTCGCCTATTTCGCTCACCGGTTCTGTTATCCGTAACAAAAATTGAGCATCCAATTCCTCGGTAGTTGTTTTGCGAAAAACAAGGGGTTGAATAACCAGCTTGTTATTTTTGCTTTCGTTGATCAGATCATAATGCACCACAACAATAAAGTTTCCATCCTGCTGGCGCTCTAACGTGAATATCAGGCGGCTATCATCGGCCATGAGTTTGGCGATCTCTGTAAAAAAGTTCGTTTGCATAATCGGTATGTATTTGAGATTTAAAAAAGCAGCGGGCTACCGGTAACCGGTCCCGCCGCCGGGTAGGACTAAAACGGGAGGTCTGCAAATTGATCCTCGTTAACGTTTTGTTCCCCTGCCTGTTCCTTTTTTACCGGTTTAGACTTGCCGGGCTTTGCGCCGTGGAACTTGATTGTATCGACGATCAGGTGCAACTGGCTGTTTAATTCGTCGTTACCCTTTACGAAGGAATCAGGGTAAGGGAAACCCACTACTTCCAATACCTGACCCATAAGGATATGCTCTGCCACCTTTTCTGCCCGGTAATAGTGGCAGTTCCAATAGGCGGTTCTTTTCTTCTTCTTTTCTTCCTTCTTGTCATAGTAGGGGTATTCTACCGCCACGGTAAAATTGACAATCTTCAAACCTGTCTTTGTTTCGCCGACGTTGGCGTTTCTCGTTACTGTTCCTGTTACTGTACACATACAATTAAAATTTTTATGGTTTAAAAATCTCGGCTCCGCGCTTGCTTCGCCTCGTTCATACACCTGTAAGCAGCTATCACTAAGCCGGTGAGAGCCAGAGGACGAATGAGGAAAAAAAATACTACCCCCGTTTCCTGGGAGTGGTGGGAGAGCCGGGGGTGGAGATTTTTTTTCCTCACCTGTAAGGCCAGGCCGTTCAGCGCGGCCGCAGTTTGTCTGGAGGCTTGAGCCGGATAGTATATTCGCGGAAGAAGTGAAGAACGGTATATGTGGTCTGCGTTAGCGGTGGTGGGTTTTACATCAACAAACAAAAACAAAATTCAACTTTAGAAGTGGTAGAGGTGTGGAAATAGCAAGATCTTATTTCGTAGCTGCCTGGTGGAAACAGAATGTTATTATTTTAGAAAAGGTGGTGGAAGCGAAAATGATTTACAGATAGCGAGGTTGAGGGTAACCATCCATTAAAAAAATAAATAAAATTGGAAATGATAAAAATTCCAAATATCATTGCCGAAGCATTATTGTCGTGTCGGTTTAAGACCGGCGTCGTTCTCCCCAACCATCTTTCACTCTCATAGAGATCACAGCAATTTATTGTTAAACCCTGCAAGCCTTCGCCATGCGTAAGATCTTACTGCTTATGGTGGTAACATTGATATGTTATCTGCCTACCTATGCTCGTCAAACACCGGACATTGTTTCCCGTGGCCTCGGCGCCTACCATCATTCTATCTCTAAAGTCAGTTCTCAACTACAATCAGTTACAGCACTTTATCATAAAAAGGTGTCAAAGCTGGAAAAGCAGATTGCCAATAAACTGCGAAAACAGGATTCCCTTCGTTATCATCGCCTCTTTAAAGCGATGGATTCGTTAACGGGGACTAACCTGGATCATCTTTCCGACAGCACCTTTGCGGTGCCTCCCCTTTACCGCAATACTATTGCCCGGTTTGATTCGATACGATCTGCGCTGAATTTTTTTCAGCAATACGGACTTGCCGATAAACTCCCGGCAGATCAATTACAGGCTATGAGCAAACAATTTATATATGCCCAAAATCTCATAGATGCTACCAGTAGTTGGTCGGGGTTGTTAAGACAAAGGGCCATCGCCTTTAGTGAGCAGTTGCGGCAGGCCGGTATGCTCAAAGAACTCAAAGCGTACCAACAACTTGCCGGCTATTATCAATTGCAGGTAAACCAATACCTCACCCTGATAAAAGACCCTGAAAAAGTAGTGGTTAAGTTGTTAGGCATATTAAAGGAAAGTAGTTTGTTTCGGGATTTTTTTAAGGTGCATTCTGCCCTTGCAGCGCTTTTCCCTTCCAGTGAAATGACTAATGCTGCCGCGGCCGGATCTTACGGTAGTCTGCAGGTACGACTGGCTATTACGCCTGCCATGCAGCAACAGCTCGGCGCAGCCGGCGCCAACAGCCAACTTTTACAACAACAGGTATCGGCGATGAGCAGCCAGTTAAAGCTAATAAAGGATAAACTCAGCAGTGTAGGAGATGATAAGCCTATTCAAGATCTACCGGACTTTAAGCCCAATACACAAAAAGTAAAGTCCTTTCTATCGCGGCTGCAGGTGGGTACCAATGCGCAAAGCACCAAAAGCAACACTTTCTTTCCAACCACTACAGATTTCGGTTTAAGCCTAGGTTATAAACTCAGTAATAAGAGCACAGTCGGCGTGGGTGGTTCCTTTAAAATAGGATGGGGTAAGGACATTAAAAACATCCAGATAACCGGTCAGGGCGTGGGGCTGCGATCCTTTGTGGATGTAAAGGCCAAAGGTTCCTTTTATCTGTCCGGCGGATTGGAGTACAACTACCAACGTCCGTTCAGTGCCTTTCAGGATCTCCCGGAGGTAAAGTACTGGACACCCGCCGGGCTGGTGGGAGTCAGTAAGATCATCAGCGTGAACAGTAAATTCTTTAAAAAGTCAAACCTGCAACTGCTCTATAATTTTCTGTCCAAACGTAGCGACCCTAATTTCCAGCCCCTCGTCTTCCGCATGGGGTATCAATTATCAAAATAAACCACTGTGAACAAAAAACTGCTTGTTTTGGGTACCTGGCTGTTTGCGGCCTTAACTACCCTTGCTCAAATTCCCGAACCGCTCACTAACATGCAATCTCCGCAAGCCTGGAGTTTTAATGTAGTGGGTAAAACGCAAGTCAATCAATTTACTGGCCGGCCCTCCATTGATGTGAAACTAGCCTCTGTGCCGTGGCTCAAACATGATGTGGGCGTGTCGCTTACCTATAACGCTTCGGGCTTTAAACCCGATCTGCATCCCGGTGTGGCGGCATTAGGTTGGACAGTTAATACCGGTGGGGTGATCACCCGCTCGGTAAGGAATATTCCCGATGAATTTGCCTATCGGCTCGAAAATGTCTGTGATTGTGTTCCCGACTATCATCCGGATGCCTTTCAGCAGTTAACCTTGGGATGGGCCAGGCAAACGCCTGGTACCCCCTATCCGTACAACTATCTAACGCTGGAAAAAGGCACCCATGAATTTATAAATATCAACTTCGGTGGTTTACCCCACTGGGTTAAAAACAGCCTGCACGTTCCGCTAAAACACTGGTGGATGTCCAATAGTTGCAATGCCTACGAACGTGTTTTTGGGGGCCGTTTTGTACCCGGCACCACCGGCTATTGGTCCGATAATACCTACCCTGGCACCTTTGATGTGCAGCCTGATGAGTTCAGCTTTAATATGTTCGGATATAGCGGCAAATTCTACTATAAGACCAGTACCGAGATCGAGGTGGTGAGTGATAAAAAATTCAAAGTGTATGAGATCGGGCCAGACATAGACGTTCCAGGTTCACTGCTTCAACCTAATAGTGATCCGCAGGCCGGGGCTACCTGTCCGCAGTGGTTACTGGGTATGACACCTTACGCCATGCAACACAAGTATCCTAAAACGATGGCCGGATTTGTGATGGTAGCAGAGGATGGCACCCGGTTTTACTTTGGTAAGAACGTAGAAGGAAAGGAAGCCATAGAATATTCAATTGGTGAAAATTATGTCAATACTTCCAGTAACTATGGCGACCAGAACTACAATGACTTTTGGATCGCCAGCGCTTTTTACCTGACCAGCGTGGTCTTTGCTGATGGGCAGCAGGTCAGCTATGATTATGCGAGAGGTGAATACATCCATCAGCTCTATAATTCTGAAATGGCCTATTCCATCAGGCCCAGCGAAAATTCTTGCGAAAACGCAGGTGCCAATCCTCACATCCCTGCACAAACAACAGCAGCCAAATTAATTTCTCCCGTTTACCTTACCCATATATATGGCGGGATTGCAGAATATGATTTCTTCTATAGCAATACGTTTGAGCAGAATAAACTCACCAATAATGTGACCCAGGATATTCAGTTTAAACAACTCGATTCCATTGGTGTCAAAACTTATCGGGGGGATAACTATCTGTGGAGATTCACCTATGCCGACTTGTCCAATTCTCCAGATCGCTTTTTGCTGCATGGACTTGAAAAGTGGGATAGGTTGGGTAATTCCACCGATGAACGGTATACATTCTCCTACTTTGATGATCTGATCGCCCCGGATTACGTTTCAGGTCAACTTGACCACTGGGGCTACTGGAATGGGACCAATTCGTTCTCTATATTCGGCCTGCGCAATGGGCAGATCGACACCCTACGACAACCTTCGCTGGTCCACACCAGGCAAGGCGTATTAAAGAAGATGGTCTTTCCCACTGGAGGATATAAGGAGTTCACCTATGAGCTTAATACCTATCGTAAGCGGGTAAAAATGGATCGTGCGGCGGGTGTAGATTCTCTTTCTGCTAACCGCTATGCTGGTGGGCTTCGGATTAAGTCTATCCGCACCTTCGATACAGTGGCCCGCACGGCCAACGTGGTTAAATATTTTTACGTCACCGGTTACAACAATGCACTAAGTGAATCTGCGATTGAAGCCCTGCCTTCCAGCGGGGTATTGGATCAACATAGTTTTATCTATCATTTTGATACCGCATTTTCGAAATTGTACGGGGATCAGTATTTCGACTGTATGAAAAATATGAAGGTCGCGGTCAGCTCCAACCAGCCAATCAATGCAGCCCTGTCCGGACCGGCGGTAGGCTATTCCCAGGTGATCGAGCGCCGCACCGATAGCGCTTATACCATCCGTAGATTTACCAACTATGATAATGGGCATGGAGATGATACCATGCTGGCTTCTATTAACCCGTTCACCTCTCCTTATAACCACTATTCCTCCAGAGAACTGGAAAGGGGGAAGCCGATTTTTGAGGGACATTATACCCCCCATGATACATTACTGCAAAGCAGTATCACTGAATATGAAGCAGTTCCCATCCGGCCCAGCACTGATCCCAAAACCTATCTGGAGCATTGGACGATGAATACCCTCGATGCCACGGATGCCTACTTTACTGCTGCTGACGGTTTAATGCCCATTACGCTGATCTATTCCAATTCCTATAAGGAATACACATATGCTTATCGTCCGAAAAAAACGACCACCACCACCTGGCAACTTGGTAGCACAAATAAGCTGGAACTGGTACAGCAGTTTGAATACAACCCGCGTCATTGGCAGGTCACGAAGATGACCACCATTAATAGCCGGGGGCAGCATCGCTCTCAGATCACCCGCTATCCGATGGATTTTCCCGATGATACGGCGGAATTTATCATAAGCCGCTTCCTGAATAACCATGTGCTCAACGCTGTGATCGAGAAGCTCCATACTTTAAAGGATTCAGCTGGTGGAGTTGAAAGAGTTCTGGGCGGATTACTCAACGAGTATGCACTGAATAATTTTTCCTCTACCGATATTCCTATGTTAAAGACCGCCTTTAAAATGGCACTTGACCGCCCGCGGTCATTGTCATCACTGACGCCAACAGATATTACGACCTTTAGTTACATCACTGATACACATTGGTCGAAGGATACGGCCTATGAGCAGAGCGCGACGGTGAAAAATTATGATGTTCGTTTTGCCCCACTGGAAACACAATACGCTGATGGTACCCGTTCCCGCTATATGATGGGGTATAATGGGGTACAGATCCTCGGCCACCACTTATTTGGATCGGGTACGCATCGTAATCCTGCCTATACTTCTTTTGAGTCCTACCCCGTGCACCAGGCCGACGATTATGGCACCATCAATCAGGTGCCCGATGGACAAACATGGACGCTGATAGGATCACTGGATAGTACGGTAGCTTTTACTGGTAAATATTCCTTTGTGGGGCGCTGCCGGCTGGCTACTGACTTTACGGAAGGAAGAGTCTTTGTGGCCGCCAGGTCAACAGGGGCGGCGCCTACCTTGGAAAGTTATAATACTACTACAGGCCTTTACACCACTTTAACAGGACCCAACGTGGAAGTAATTGGAGAATACGACGGGTGGAAAATATATATGTTCACCTACGGAAACTCGCCGTTCAAACTGGCCATTAACTCCAATGGAAACAAGATCGACGAGCTGCGGATGGGGGCCAACAAAGAAGGTGACAAACAAAACTACCTCACTTACACTTATGATAAAGATTGGCGGCTAATTAACGAAACCGATAATCTCTACCGCAGGAATTATTACGAGTATGATAGCATAGGAAGGTTACTTCGTAAGCGTGACCACAATGGAAAAATCCTTACTGAATATCAGTATACCTACCAGGTCTATAATACAGTGCCGGTTGTAAATCCATAAACCTGAAAAAAAAGTAAGATGCGAAACATCATTCGATATATTACAGGGCTACTATTTGTTAGCTCATCCGCTTTTGCTCAACAACCTTTGCCCGATGCTTATCCCAGTGGACAGATCAATTTTGTTCGGCGTTGGGAAACCAAAGCCCCCATAGGAACTGCCGACAGTGTAAGGTCTGCCGCTTTGCGGGAAGCAAAAATGACCTCAATTTACATTGATGGGCTGGGCCGCCCCATACAGGAAGTTGTCAGAAAGGGGTCATTGCCTTTTAACGATACTGCAGCAGATATTGTAAAGGGTTTTGTTTACGATGAGCAGGGCCGTCAGGCCATTGACTACCTGCACTTTCGGGCATTGGACAGAGGTGTTGGGGAATCTGCTAACAACGGCAGCTTCAAACGTGACCCTTTCCAGGAACAACACCAGTTTTACAATGCGCGGCTGGAAGTTGGTTCCGGCCCTAACTGGGGTTATAACCAAACCGTTTATGAAGCCTCTACTTTGGATAGAGCCACCGCGTATTTACCCGCTGGCAGCAATTGGGTGGGTTCGGGCAGGGGGACTGTTTCAAATTATTGGATCAATACCGTTTCCGATAGCGTCCGCATCTGGCAGGTGCGGGATTCAACGGATAAATTCGGCGCCTATTTTACAATTGCCATCTATCCAGGGGGCAGTTTGTACAAAAATATTACCCGTGATGAGCATGGTAACCAAATTATTGAGTATAAGGATGAAATGGGTAAGCTGATCCTGCGCAAAGTACAATATACAGCCGATGCGGATAATGGTAGCGGTAGCGGCCACCTGGGGTGGGCCTGTACCTATATGGTCTATGATGAACTCGACCGGCTCCGCGCAGTGATTCAGCCGGAAGGGGTTAAACTGCTAAGTGCGAACTCCTGGGATGCCGATGCACTCGGTGGTGCTATTACAGCAGAACAGATGTTTCGGTATGAATATGACCGTAAGGGCCGCTCCATCCGTAAAAAAGATCCCGGTGTGGCGGTAGTTTACCTGGTGTATAACCAGAGAGGCCAGATGGTGATGAGCCAGGATGGTAACCTTCGGGGGGCAAGTACTAAAAAGTGGCGCTACTTTGTATATGACTCCCTCGGGCGGGAAACCAGCATGGGGCTGCTTAATGACAACAATAACCTTGCCTACCACGCCGTACGTGCTTATAACACCTTAGTATATCCAACGCTAAGCGGTGCCACCTATGAAGAACTCACGGTGAGCCACTATGATGATTACAACAACATACCCGCAGGGTTAAGTTCCAGCCTTTCTGTCACCAACATTAACAGCTTAACGATCAATCAAAGCTATTATACAGCTCCTGAGTATGCTGAACCCTTGGTGGCCCATGCCAAACCCTTCGGTAATATCACCTGGAGTAAACGAAAGGTACTGGGTAGCTCCAGCTACATATCTACCGTCCGCATCTACGATAATAAAGGCAGGATGATCCAGGATAAAACCATCAACTTTACAGGTGCCAGCACTTCCACCACCTTCCAGTACAATTTTGTGGGTAAGGCGATCCGCTGTATCGTATCCTCGTCCAAAGAGGCGCCTAATGGTCTGACCTACAGGTTGTTTTATAGGTACACCTATGACGATTTAGGCAGGGTTATCAAAGATGAAGTCGCCTTTAATAATTACGCAGACAATTACCGGACGCTGGTGGAATATGCGTATGATGAGATCGGGCATTTGAAAAAGAGGATGCTTGGCAGAAATGCGACTACCGGCCTTCCCATTGAAACCCAGCTTTATGATTACAACGTCAGGGGTTGGTTACTGGGTATGAACCGCGACTTCGCCAAAGATTCTACCGATAAGTCTAAGTATTTTGGCTTTGAGTTGGCTTACGACCAGGCGGCAACGACAGTTAACGGTATCTCTCAAAATTTTGCCACTGCCCGATACAACGGAACAATTGGTGGTATCGTCTGGAAAGGGATGGGAGATAATGCGACCCGCAAATATGACTACCAGCTCGACAGGCTCAACCGCCTGACCGGGGCTGCGTTTTCCCAATTTACCGGATCGAGTTTCTCCAATACTTCCGGATTAGATTTTTCCGCCGGATTTTCTTATGACCTCAACGGCAACATGAAGACAGCCACCCAAAAGGGCTGGCAGGGTACTTCCAGCGGCATTATTGATTCCCTTCTTTACACTTATCGTCCTTACTCTAATCAGCTATCTTCGGTACTGGATAGAGTTAATGACACATCCACCCGAATGGGTGATTTCAGGTCCTCGACAGAATATATGAGCGCCCTGGGCGGCACCAAAACCACAACAGCGGTAGATTATGAGTATGACAGCAATGGTAATTTGGCTTACGATAAGAATAAAGATGTAACCCGGATAAGCTATAATTACATGAATTTGGCCGATACCGTCTTCCTAAAAGGTAAAGGCATGATCATCTATAGTTATGACGCCCGTGGCACCAAACTTAGAAAGAAGGTCATTGATTCGACAGTCAGCCCTGTCTTGACCACTGAAAATATCTACGTGGACAATTTCGTTTATCAAAGCAGCTATCACGATCCCAATGAACCGACTGACCAGTTTGAGAACCTTGCCTACTTTATTCATCCCGACGGCATTTGCCGTCACGATTACATCAAAGGGATCAGCTATGATTACTTCCTGAAAGACCATTTGGGCAATGTGCGGATGGTGGTCACCGACAAACCATTTACAGATGTCTATCCCGACCTGAACCTGGAAGGTGGTAGCGGATCTGCGGAGGTAACCGCCCAGGACGCCTTCTATGAGAAAGCGGATGGTAGCCCCATCAATGTTACGGCATCGAGAGTAAGCAGGCCGGGAGCCTTTGGCGATACCACAACCAATGGACACCAGGTAATGCTGGTAAGGCGGTCCACCGGGGCTTTTGGGGCTGGTAAGCTGCTCAAAGTCATGGGCGGCAAACCGGGTGATGAGAGGTTGCATGTTTCCGTGCAGTACTATTATACGACCGGTAATGCCAATAACGGCGGGGCCAACCCCCTGACCAGCTTTATCACCTCCTTTGGTAGTGCGCTGCTTTCAAGTGGTGGGGTAAGTAATGCCCTAAAACCTTTCGCTGGCAATATTGCCAGCTCTGTGGCCGCTGACCCGGCGATGGGTGGCCTGCTTAATTCAGCGCCCAACACCAGCGGCGGTAATAGTGCGCCAAAGGCATACTTACACGTACTTTTCTTCGATGAACAGTTCCATTTTGATGCCATTAACAGCGTGGTGATTCCGGTAGCTTACACACCTAATATACCGGGAACTATTGACCTGCGTTTGTCCAATGCGGTCAATGTACCTAGAAATGGGTATGCCTATATATATTTCTCCAATGAAAGCAATGAACTTGTTTACTTTGATAATTTGACCATCACCCACCAGCGGGGGCCTATTACAGAAGAAAATCATTATTATCCTTATGGCCTCTCCATTGCAGCATTATCTACCAGGGCAACCGGCTTGTTGTCAGGCAATTATGGGGTAAACACCAAAGAGAAGCAGACCAAGGAATTTTCTGCTGGCCATAGCCTGGAGTGGTATGATTACGGAGCACGTAACTTTGACCCGCAGATTGGCCGGTTTAATTCTGTAGACCCAAACGGCGCCAAATATGCCTGGAGCAGCCCATATGCCTATGGCTTTTGTAACCCCGCGCAGGTCACCGATCCAACCGGCAAAGATGGGGTGGTTACGGGCAGTGGTTCCAAAGATGACCCCTATGTGGTAACTGCCAACTATTACTACTATAACATGAGCGCAGAGCAGCAGGCAGCTTTCAAGGCAGCGCTCAACGAATACAATCAGGATGGAAAGACCCGTGCCGTGGAAACTAAAAATGGTACGGTGTACATTCGCTTTGATCTCAAAGCGATCGAAGCCAAAGATAAAGATGATGCCAGACAAAAAGCCGGCGATGATTTGGCCGTTAAAGACGGAGTGCAATTGCAATATGGCAACACTGTTACTGTCAGTAATAAGCCTGATGCGGGCGATTCGCCAGAAAGCCTTACCCTCGGCCACGCAACTAACCGCGACATCACGCTTGATGAGGCCGATCTTAAAAAATATGCTGAATCTAAACCTGGAGGTGATTTTCTTCAGATCAGCATTAGTAACGCTATTCATGAGGTTGGTCACAACCTCGGTCTGCCGCATGGCATTGGCTGTATCATGTTCGATGCTTCCGCCGTGGAACTCAAGGACAGCAAAGGAAAAGGAACGGGTAAATACCTCCACTTTTATAATGCCGTTGACAACGATGGGATTTCGGCTATGATCGGTTATTTTGGCAAGCGCTATAAAGATATGACCAACGATAACCTCACCGAAAGCCAGAGGTTAAATGTAAAAGATAATAGCCGGGCTGGTATGATTACTCCGGTGTCGAAAGATGATTTTTAAATTGAACTATATGAAACATATCCTCTTAGTATTGTTTTGCGCTCCTACAATTGGTTATAACCAACAAATTCAGTGTATCGGTACAGAGGTGACGGATGGCTACTTTTACCAACTGGATGGGAAGGATCAGCCATTTTATAGAATTACGAATGGGCCGATGGATAATGATTTCTATTTCATCTCTACCCAACAACTCAAAACTGGCACTTTAAAGGCGCATATTCTTTCCAGCATTAACTTGAACGATACTGTAAAGTATGTATCGGGGCCAGCTCCCCGGATGTTTGATCCTTACCGGCTGGCCGATTCGACTTGTCGTGAAAGGCTGGAAGCCGGGGTGACGGTTATTCCTTTTAAGAAAGGCCAGGCCGGCTCCGATCCTGATGTGGAGGGTTATACCATATACGTTTCTTATGCCAAAGTGGAATGGTTGCATGTCCGCGTGGCCTCCAGAGCAGCCCGCAATGAGGGGATGGACCGGCCAGTCACCTTCGATAATTCGGTAAAGCGCAAGGACCACTATTTTGATTATTATGTTCCAATGAAAGTGCTGGAGCTTAAAGAAGGAATAAGGGTATATAACGGGAAGTTCTATACTGAAAAAGAATACCAACAATTGGTGGGGTCGCACCCGCCACCAATACCACCTCCCGGTTCAAACAACTGACATGCAAAGAAAAAAAAGCAGGCACAATGCCTGCTTTTTTGTTTGGATGCTATCTTTTCGATTTCACGATAGAAGTCCTTCAGATTTTATAATGTGGTATAACTTTTGATTATATCGTCGTCAAGTAGACGAAAAACGAAACTAAATGCGGAATGCTTTTAAATAATTCGTAGCCTGGAAATAACTGCTTCAAGACTTTCTCGATAAGATTAATACAAGCTCCATCCATTAAAGCATTGCCTGTAGCGAAATAGACCATAATCTCCCTTCTAAAGTATTAACTATTTAAACCAAAACCAATGCGAAACCTCATCGCTATTGCCATGCTGGCAATTATTTCCTGTGGACAACCTTCCCATCAAAGAAGGGACTCCACAGATAGCCTGTCTACTGCAATCCAGCAAAGGATAATTCCTTTTATGTTAAACAGTCAAAATGATTCAGCAAGAAGGTATTTGGATAGTATTTATCCGGTAGTGATGATCTTGGGTGATAACACTGTAGCCAGTACATGGTGGCGGCTACGAGGCGCCACTTTTATGTACACTGATCAACAGCAGGATAGTACACGGATATACATAGAGAAGGCAATGGGCCTTGTTGATAAGGAAGATACCATTAATAAATATGTTATGTGGGCCAAAAGGGACCTTGCCATGCACTATCACATTATGAAGGAATACGATAAAGCGATTCGTTATAATATGGATGTATATGCACAGAAGGATAAGCTGGATACTAATTTGAGGATTGCCATCATTGGACAAATGGCGGGCCTTTTTGATGAAACGGGGGATGGAAAAACTGCCTTAAAGTACTGGATGGAAGGCTATCAGACAACTCACCACCCACGGATTATTTATATTTTTGCCACCAACATTTCCAATTACTACGAGGGCTTAAATAAATCTGATTCGGTTAAAAAGTACCGGGGGATTGCTCTTGCCAATCAAACCGATCTTAATGACCGGTTTAAGGCTATTGGCATATTTAATCAAGGGGAAGTGCTACGTCAACAACAGCAATATGGAAAGGCATTACCTCTCTATCATCAGGCAATCGACATATTACGCTCCGACACGGCGTATTTGGACGGTAGCTATTTTTATGCTGTAGCTGTTACTCATCAGCAGATGGGCAATTTGTCGCGGTCGAACATATACTTGGATACGGCAATAAGTCTATCTTATAATAAGCAAGAATTTCAGGGACTTGCCGATGCTTACGCGCTCTATGGCGGAAACAGAGCTGCGCAAATGGATTTTACTCGCTCACATGCTTTTATGGATTCAGCTTTAAAGTACCACAAAACACAGGACAGCGTTTCCTTTCGTGAGAAGGCCAACGAGTTGGAAAACAAGTACCAGGTCAGGATAAAGGATGAGCGCATTTCCAGTTTGGATCGGGAAAAGCGGCTATCAGAACAGGTAAGCCGGCAGCGGCTAACGTCTCTCATACTGGTAATCGTCGGCAGTTTATTCGGCATTATTCTTCTTTACTTACTGGCCCGTAAGCGACAGTCTGACTTGCAATCCGAACAGCAATCTCTTTACCTACGGTTATTGCGAACTCAAATAGATCCGCATTTCCTGTTTAATGCTCTATCTGTATTAAAAGCATATATGCGGGAAAATACTAAAGCCGCTGACTATCTGGCAAAACTAGCAAAGCTCCTGCGGATTAGCTTGGTCAATGCCAACGCTAACTATGTGCGGCTCAATGACGAAGTGGAGGCATTGCACAGCTATATTGGTATGCGAAAAATTCATGAAGGGGATCGTTTTGATTATGAAATAGAAGTCTATGATGGTTATGAGTCCGACGTGGTGATGATCCCGCCGATGCTTATTCAACCCATTGTCGAAAATGCAATCGTTCATGGGATCAGCAAACTGGCTGACCGCCGTGGGCACATCAGCGTAAAAATAGAAAAGGAAAACGCCGTTTTACGCTGCACCATCCAGGACAATGGGAATGGTCTTAAAGCCCCTTTAATCGTCGATGACGGTCAACCACATGCCGCCACGATCACGGCAGATCGGTTACGAGTTTTGGGCAAACAAACTGGAAAAAAAGCAGTCCTGCAGGTGGATCATAACGAAATAGGGGTGGATCGAGGCGTAAGGGTGACCATGATCATTCCTTATAAAAATGAGGATGCAACTGTTGACCGGCACAGGCGCCGCAGATGGTTATAGTTACCTTTTGTATAAAAGGGAAACAGCCAGTTTCCAGTCGGAAACTAGCTGTTAAAACTATAGATGTCGTATCTATGGTTTGTAGTGATGTAGCCGTTTAATCCAGGAGAACTTACCATCGTTCTGAATGGTTACAAATGATTCAAAGTAGGAAAAATCTTCACTGTTGCAGCTATGTGCGGTAAGCCAGGCCCGGATGAACTTGTAGGCGTCGTCTGGATACTCTAAATAGGCATATTTGCCTTTCTTAAAAGAGGCATTGGAAATCCTTTCTGTAAGGCTTAATGTTATCAGATTGGCTATAGTGACCTTTAACCAGGAACCAGATTCGTCAACATGCACTGTAAAAGACTGACTCAGATTCGATGCTGTGGGATGATTTGTGTTTTCCATAATCAAAAATTTTTGCGCACCGGTCATCTCACGGATTCATACGGGACAAGAACGTGGAATAAGCGGACCTTGGGAGCATTATGCCGCGAAAGTCTTGTAACGTATGTCTGCAATCCGTGAGATAGGTTTGCGTCAATAAATAGATTATGGCACAAATCATCATCGAGTCTGAGTAAGCTATGATGGATGTTGACTTGGCGCGGTTAAAGCAGTCACAGCCTTACCGTGATAATATTAAGAATTGCGAAAGGTAGCCGAAGGGTTAAGAAAATGCGTTATATTCATAGAGTAACCCATACACCATGTCGTCATCTGGCCGTTGGCTTAAACAAAGCTGTCTGCATTGATACTATTTTCCCACTACCTGATGATATTGGAAAATCATGAATAAAATGTTATCCTATGAACGGTTCGTCATCAATCAGGGTGGTAATCATAGAAGATCAACCCACCATTAGCGCCGATTTACAGCTCCTTATCGAAAAGCATCCGGATTTTATAGTGTTGGCAATTGCTGGGAGTGTAAAGGAAGCATTGGTAGTATTGCCTGCTACCACTCCAGACCTTATATTCCTCGACATTATGCTACTGGACGGCACTGGCTTTGATATTCTACGGGCCTTTTCCCCCATCCCCTTTAAGGTTATTTTCACCACTGCTTACCAGGAACATGCCCTACATGCTATTAAATATTCGGCGCTTGATTACTTATTAAAGCCAGTAGATGATGAAGAACTGGCTATCAGTCTGGAGAAAGCACTCGGCATGAGAGAAGTTCGCAGTCAACAGGTATCGCAGGCCGAGCAGGCATTTATTAATAAGGCGCTCCCCAATAAGATCGCATTGCCGGATACGTCGTTTCTGCATATGGTTAACATCGAGGACATAGTTTACATTGAAGCGGGCGACGGCACCTTATTTCATCTTGTTGATGGTAGGACAATAAATGTAAAAAAGCCATTGAAGGATTATGAAGAACTTCTTTCCGGGCGCGGATTTCTGCGTACTCATAAAAGCTACATGGTATCTGTTCGCCATGTGAATGGATACCATAGAGACGGCCACTTGTTAGTGGCTGGTAATCTGAAAATACCAGTTGCATATAGGAATAAGCCCCGCATTGAATCTTACCTGATTGGAATGAAATAGGATGAGGTGAAAGAAATGTGGATGTAATGGTTATCTGCTTCCTTGATTTCGCTACCCATAGCAATCCCCTTTGAGCAAGACGTATGCCTTTGCTTAATCGTTTGTCCGGCGCCAGTTGTTCAATGACTGATTTTACGACAGTTTGTAATCAATGCTTATCCTCTCACAAGGTCGCCGTATTCTCAGGATCTACTACCAAAGAGCTGCGGCCATAGTATCCTATTTGCTTTTACTTTCAAATCCTTTTAAGAAAACAGTGGAGCGATTAATTTTGGATGCAATGGCTATTTTAAATATCTTTTGTATTATAAATCGTTACCCTGACTTTACCTTCCATTTAGAAGGTTTATGAAATAACGATAAGGTAAATGGTATTCACGTCGTTGGACGTGTACCTAAACTCTCCCTGGCACCTTTTGGTGCCGGGATTTTTTTTAAAGCACCGTAACTTCACTTCGGTATAAAATTTACCTTCCATTGCTGCTAATATTACTCAAGTAGGAAGGAGGCTTTAATTAAATGGATAATTACGTAAGTCGAAGGTGTAGCTGGCACCTTCGGTTAATATCCCTGTTGTAGATTCGATGTAAAATACTTTAAACTGAAGGGGGGTAAATGTTAAAAGTTCGTAGTTGTTTTTTTGATCGTAAAGCACAGAGTCGCAGAATTTCCTGGCTTCCTTGTTTATTTTGGATCGTGTTCCTATACTATCAGTGACATTAACGATATATAAGTAGGGTTCAAACCTAAAGGTCTGGTAATCTCCCGTGTATCCTCCTTCGTATTGCCTGTAACCGAAATAATAGGCTCTTGTTCGAAGAGAATCAGGTATCCAGCCAAGTGGATATGGCCACTCGCGGCTAATAACCGATGGCTTCCAGCATGAAAAGCCACCGAACAGCGGTAGGATAAGCACCAACAATGCGACGTAAGCCTTTTTCATTGGAGGTTTAATTTAATGGGCTAAGCAAACTAAATAATTGCTACTAAATATCGTATTAAAATCTCGTTGTAATCAAAGTTTCATCCTGTGCTGTGAGGGATAGTTTCACCACAGGAGCGCGAATTTAATGAAAGCCAGCTATGTTGCCAATAGCATTATGTAGTCTGATGATTGCGTCAATGTACACATCGCGGTAGAATGTTACTGCAAAACAAAATGTTCGGTCTATCATAGTTTGGTCTTATCTTATTCTGTAATACCCCAATTGGTGTCCAACCTAAAGTTTAAACATAGAGATTTTTGAAAATAGTATTGACTGAAAATCAATATAGTACCCTCGGTTGTACAACCCGTCTCCATTTTTTCCCCGGTTTGTAATAGCGCTCTTTGCTTTTAAATAGCAAAGACATGGTACACCTTCTTTCTCAACAGGCTACTGATCTGGCCGAACACCTCAAAAAGATCAAAGACCCCAATGATCTCAGCTCCATTATTCAATGTCGGCATATCTGTCTTACTGCCTGCCAGGACGCCCTTGACCTCTGTAAAGGTATGGCCGACGTAGCGCAGGCAGATCAGATTGCCGCTTACAAGATTCACATCCCCATCATCTTCGGTTATTACTATCACTTCTCCGACCTACAGGAAATTCATCTTAATAAACCAGTTGGCCCCGCGTCCAGGATTAGGGTGCACTATGAAAGCTGGATAAGAAAAATGGATGCCTACCGAGCCTCTCATTGGATGCTAAGTGATTACTTCCGGTTGGATGCCGATAATATGGACGGCGCCTTTTTTTCCGTCAATAATAAAACGATTAACTACTTATTTCCGGAAGATCCTTTGTGGATAGTGAGTGGCAAAATAGCGCCTGTATCCGTTATCCTTGCGCGATTTAAAGGATATGAGGAGACGGAAAAATACCTATTAAGCCAGCTTTCTAAAGTTGAATGCTTGGCGCCTGATGGTGTCAAAACAGAAAACAGCCTGCAATGGACTGCTTCTAAGGCAGCACTGGTGGAGCTGATATACGCTCTCCAGGAGTATGGAGTTTTTAATCAGGCAAAACCGGAGATCGGAAAAATTACTGATTTTTTAAGTGTTGTGTTCAACATTGACATGGCTAACATTTACAAGATGTATGAAAATTGCCGACTGCGCAAAAAAAACCGAACACCTTTCCTGGACGCGCTTCGTAATGCCCTTATGAGGCGGATGGATGAAGATGATTTGCATGCGGCATAAACTTTATTTCTATCGCCTGACATTTCCTGTTATTTTTCGGTTGCATGATGTCGTTATTTTGTTTCAACAACAGAAAAGTAACTCAAAAAACAAAAAACGAAATCTATGCTTTTATCATTCCTTGGCTCAGTCAGTTGGTTGCAGTTCTGGATTGTATTCGGAATAGCGGCCTTAGTATGGGGCGTATATGTCTACAAAGATGTACTTCTGGGCAAATCGCCTCCTGAAGAAGAAGAACAGGCTTCCAAACGTATATGGAGCGTCCAGGAAGTTGAAAAAGCACCCACTGTGCAGCAATCACTTTTAAATGATGATGAAGCACCGGTCGTAGATGATGAAGAACAAACAGACGAAGAAGTAGAAGAATCTGACACTGAAGCTGAATTTGAAGATGGCGTATTTGATGATCTGGAAGCCCTCGCAGAAAAGATCAATGAAATCTTCACCAATAATGTCGCCGTTGAGGATAAAGAACAACTCATTACACTACTTAAACCAGAAGTATCCCGGTTCACCTCCTTGAACCGCCTGCCGTTTAAAGTAGCTATCCATAATCTGATTGAGCGACAGGCTCAGCAGAACTATAATATCACACTTACAAAAGCAGAAACAGATACTCTTTGGCTCGCCTAAACGGGCGCGTCACTAACCCCCTTTTTTGCTCATATAACTAACGGTTACGGCTATTCGCTTTAACGTATCGGGAGGTTATTGCCAGAAAAGTTTACAGCATTTTAAAAACGTGTATGGACCAGGCTGCCGGAATGGGTGGCAAGTGATTGCCATGTCTATAGGCAAAGCGAGGGGGTGCGCCTTGCCCCGGTGGCCAGTTCATACCACAATCTCACTCACGATGAAAAGAACTTGTGCGATCAACAATAAAATATCATTCGCTTTTAAAAAATACTGGCTCCGTTTTCAAATACTACTGCTGTTACTGGTTTGCCGAATGGCAAGTTTCGGGCAGGCATCGGCTGGTGGCAAAAAGGGCTTTGAATCTGCCACCAAAGAGGTTACGGGCTATTTCTCCCTGGGAATTAATCTTATGTATGCCGTTGGTGCAGTATGTGGCATTGTTGGAGCGGTAAAGGTTTATCAAAAATGGAACTCGGGGGATCAGGATACTGGTAAAAGCGCCGCTGCATGGCTGGGAAGCTGCGTATTTCTTATTGCGGTTTCGGCCTTTTTAAAGGGATTTTTCAATATCACCTGATTATGCAAATGGCCTGCTGTACGGGCATTGCAGACAAAAATACTAAACGGAAGTTAGGAGGGACGGGAAAACGCCTATTGAGGGATGGGCTTTTCCCAAAGGGGAAGGTTGCCTTATGAGGTATGCTGTCCTAAAGTTAGCTGGATGGATTTATCGAATGGAACAACGATAACAAGCACGCTCAGAAACCGGCGCTATTGCGTCCTGGCAGCCTTCCTTTCTTTTTCTTTTCCTTAAACGGACTTGTGGATCGCTTGTGGAGGTGTTCACACTTCTAAGCCAATCAATTGGTAGTTGGGTTAGGGCCGCGTTTTACACAGTTGCTTCACATACCTGCAACCTACGCGGCCCTTTTTATTCTCGCATTTTTTCACCCTAAATAAATCATAAAATGGTTGACATTCTTCTCGGACAATTTAAAGAGCATCTGCAAGCTCACTATCCGGACTACGCACTGGCACTTCAGGCCAACAACCTGTTTAGCCGTTACCTGGATGATTGCAGGGGATTTGTAACGCCGTATGTCAATACACTTATACAGCAGGGTGCCGATCAGTCTACTATTCTCAAGCTGGGTATCGAGGCTATGGCCCAATCTCTTGGCCCCAGTAAATACGATTACCTACAATCCATAGTCGCCACAAAGTTTGGCACCTGGGCTGATAAACTCAGGGAAGCAGGCATTCTCCAATATGAGATCATGAACCTGATAACACTCTGTGAACCGATCATGGAAAGTTACGGGTTCGATTACCTGGACAGCCCACATGGTCAGTTCGAAAAACAAATCGTTGTCGCCATTTTGGAATACCGCCTATCCAAATAAATAATGAGTGTTTCAATCAGCCATATAATAGAGCAGAACCGCCTGGCCATCAGGTACGCTCTCTTGCACCGTAGGGGTAACCAGGTTACCCCTGCGATGGTGCAGGAATTAGAGAAGTACCAGGGGTTCGGCGCGGTAAAGCAGGTTTTATATGGTCCAGACTCAGAAGAGAGTTGGTTAAAGCAGGGGGCTTCTACCAACGATATGCAATACTACCGCCAGATTCATCAGCTTTATAATACGATCGGTATTCACTTTTCCGATGAGCAATATAAGGACGTATGCGAATCCATCCGGTCTAGTGCCCTCTCTGCATTTTATACACCACCTATTATTCCGGAGGCTATTTACAAAGCCCTATCTCAAAATGGTATCTCCCCTTCTCATATGCTGGAGCCATCGGCGGGAGCTGGGATCTTCATCAAAAAGGCCATTGAGCATTTTCCTACCCTGGTATCCATTACTGCCGTAGAAAAAGATATTATCTCCGGGTATGTTTTGAAGGCTATATCCAGCTCATGGCCTGTAAAATCGCAGGTACATATCATCGGCTTTGAAGAGGTGAACGTAGCTGCAACTCCTTATCATGATCTGATTATCTCCAATACGCCTTTTGGCGCATATGGGGTGTTCGATAGAAATTTCCCCCGTGGTATCCTTACCAACAAAATTCATAATTACTTTTTTGTCAAAGGGCTGGACCATTTGCCAGATGGAGGTATGCTGGCCTTTATCACCACTGCTGGCTTTTTAAATAGCCCAGGCAATGAGGACGCACGCCAATATCTGTTTAAATCTGCTGATTTTGTTAGTGTAGCGGTACTACCTGATAATCTAATGGAATCAGCCGGCGTACTGGCTTCCATGCACTTACTGGTTGTGCAGAAGAACAGTAATAAAGCCTCGCTTACAGACGAAGAGTTGCTGCTTTCCACTTCTCTTATTCGCTCCAATGAAAACGGTGAGTTTCATTACAACGCATACCTGGACCGCCACCCCAATGTGGTACTCGGTGACCGGCAAGTCGCCTCCCATAACCAATATGGAAAGCCATCTGCGGGCAATTTCCAGGATGGAGATATGGCTATAATGGCCGGTAAGTTGACCGAATTGCTTTCCGCCGATCTTAAAGAACGTTTCCAGCTGGCAACATTTAAGGCGATTCATCAAGTGGCTCCCAAACCGGCGACTGACCAAAAGCTCATCTATCTGCCTCCACCGCCAGCAGTGGCTACTGCCGCTTCATCTACCCAACTAGGCATGTTCGATGCAGATTTCGCCGGGCAGTCCGATCTGGCGCAACCTTACTTGAATAAAAATGATCGTAGCTTGGTCGATGCCCGTACAGCCAGTATCGCGGCAAAACTGTCTACCACTGATAGACCAGAGCACGATAGCATTGTACTACTAAAAGCAAAGACCCTAACCAAAAATCTTTACCTCTATAAACTATACTCCAATCTCGGAGGTATCTCCGTTTCAGACAAATGGCAGTCTGGTAGCCAACTGCTAAAGTCCCTGGAAACCCTAAAAAAGAAATTGGAGGCTTACCCCAACACCTTTATATATAACGGTGACCGTAGCCTCGAACACAACTTTGGTCTTAATGCAACAGAGGGGCTGAGTAAACCTTCCGTTCCTTATTACCACCAGTACGGGAAGGTTGAGCCAAACTATAAAAATGGGATGCTGGTGGAGCATCACGGTAAAATAGGTCATCTCAGTAAAGTGGAGCACGAAACCAATACTGCGGAGTTCTCCCCCTTATTTACTACCGCTGAAGATGAGAAAAAGCTCAGAGCATACATCGACCTGCGGGATAGTTATCATTTTATTTATCGTAACGAGGCGGAGCTTCAACTTCCGATGGATGATTCCCGCCACCGGCTAAATAGCATCTACCAGAGGTTTGTAGACCAGTACGGGGTTTTCAACAGTGATGACAATAAGAGGCTAGTGCTCAATGATGCCTTCGGCTTTGAAATGCTTTCCTCTTTGGAGGTAAGGACCTCCGATGGTTTTGTACGTTCCGATATATTTCGGGAGCCAGTTTCTATTCGTAAGGCAGCATTGTTGGACTATTATAATGCGGCCGATACCTTACCGGTGTGTTTGAACCAACGGGGCAGGGTGGATTTGAAGTATATGAGTTCACTATGCGGCCTTGACCCTGAACTGGTACGAGAAGCATTGGGTGATAAGGTCTATTTCGATCCGGCGAAGAAAGCATTTGTAACCAGTGAAGAATACCTAAGCGGAAATGTGGTGGAAAAGATGGAGAGAGTCACCGACGCATTGAAAGGAAACCCTGGAGATAGTGAACTGCAACGCTCCCTGCAAGCTATCACCCTTGTTCAACCAGAGTCAGTACCTTTTGAGATACTTGATTTTAACCTTGGCGAACGTTGGATACCCCGACAATATTATGATCAATACGCCTCTTCCGTATTCGATGTAGAAACGACGGTTCACTATTTTGAATCAATGGACACCTTTAAAGTGGTTCCCAGTTCTCGCAACGGCAAAATTCTGGAAGAATATGCTGTACGAACCCGTGACGGGGAGGTGATGTATGGTTCAACGACTTTCGAACATGCCCTTGAAAACACCTATCCTCACTTTACCTATAAAGACATTTCCGACCGTCGTATACCAGACGCGGAGGCCAACGCGCTGGCATTCCAGAAGATCGAAACTATTCGGGAAGGATTTAAGACATGGCTCAATTTGCAAAGCGTTGAGGTGAAGCTGGATATGGAGACCCGTTATAATCGAATATATAACTCCGTCGTGCTGCGCAACTATGACGGAAGCCATTTGAATTTTATAGACCTTGACCTCAATGCACTCGGTTATCCCGAAATAAGACCCATCCAGCGGGATGCCGTATGGCGTGTGATGTCACAGGAGGGGGGCGTGATCGACTACGATACCGGCCTTGGCAAAACACTCATAGCGGCGATGGCATCTCATGAGATGGCGCGGCTGAAGCTAAGTACCAAAAACCTCATTCTCGGATTAAAATCCAACATTACGGCAATTGCCCAGGAGTACCGTAGTGCCTATCCCAATGCAAAAATCCTTTTTGCCGGCAAAGATGACTTCACCCCTAAAGAGCGTCAACGAATGCTGTTCGAAATCAAGAACGGCAATTGGGAAGCTGTGATAATTACTCATGACCAATTCCTCAAATTGGATCAGAGCCTAGATATACAGCAAAAGATCCTGCGTCATGAGCTGAGGATGGTCAGTAAAGATTTGAGTACAGTTACCGAATTAGGCGGTGACATTTCCAAAAAGATGCTCAAAGGTCTTGAACGCCGCAAAGACAACCTTTCGGGGCGGTTGAAATATACAATGGAGCGCATTAAGTCCCGTACGGATAAAGATATTTTCTTTGATGACCTCAATATCGGTCATATCTTTTTGGATGAATCCCATCATTTTAAAAATCTCGGCTTTACCACCCGGCATAACCGGGTAGCCGGACTGGGTAACCCGGATGGTTCGCAGAAAGCATGGAGCCTGTTAATGGCGCTGCGCACTTTACAGGAAAGTAAGGGCAAGGATCTGCAAGCCACATTCCTTACGGCCACGCCGCTCAGTAACAGTTTGACTGAACTTTACTTGATTTTTAAATACCTACGCCCCAGGGAGCTGGCCCGCCAGCAACTTGAAAATTTCGATGGATGGGCCGCTGTATATGCCAAACAATCATCGGAATTTGAAATTAGCGTTACCGGAGCCATTAAGTCCAAAGCACGTTACCGGCATTTTATCAAAATACCAGAGCTGCTAAAAACCTATAATGAAATTGCAGAGCATAAAACTGCCGAGCAGGCTGGTATTGCGCTTCCTACAATTGAAGAAAAGCTAATTGATATTCAGCCGACCCCTGACCAGGCGGAGTTCATAAAGAAACTTGTGGTATTTGCGGAAACTGGTAATGCCAGTCAGTTGCGGCTACTGCGAGGAGCCACCGGCGATCAGGATGCTGCCCGAATGCTACTAGCCACCACCTATGCGCAGAAGATGTCACTGGACATGCGGCTGATCAATGAGTTGCTCTATGATGAACATCCTGGCAATAAGATCAATATCGCTGCCACCAACATTGCTGCTATCTATCGTGAAACCAGCCCTGACCGCGGCGTACAGCTTGTGTTTTCCGATTTGGGTGTACCCAAACCTGACCAGTTTAATGTTTACGACGAGTTAAAGCGCGTGCTGGTGGAAGTACATGGCCTGCCGGCCAAAGAGATTTCTTTTATCCACGACTGGTCGGATAAGAGTAAGGACAAAAATAAGAAGGCTGTTAACGAAGGCCATATTCGCGTACTTATCGGCAGCACTTACAAAGCCGGCACTGGCAATAACTTTCAGCGGCGCCTTATTGCCACACATCACCTCGATATTCCATATCGGCCAACGGATTTGCGGCAGCGCACAGGACGCATGAGAAGGCCCGGCAATATGATCGCCGCCAAATACGGCAACAAAGTACGCTCCTTTATATATGCGGTAGTTGGATCATTGGATGCTTTCAAATTCAACCTGCTTAAACTAAAAGACGAGTTTTTATATCAAACCCGCGCCTCCAATATCTCCGTAAGGTCTTTTGATGAAGGTGTAATGGATGCTGAAGGCACTATTAATTACGCCGCTTACGTTGCCGTGCTTTCCGGTAACACTGATTTGCTTGAAAAAAGTAAAGTTGAGCGCCAGATCATGATGCTACAAGTCTACAAGGCTGCTCAAAGCCGCGAGGCTGCTAATGCCCGCTTTGAATTGGTATATCTGAAAAAGAATCTGGAAGCTGAAGTGTCGGCCTGTCAGAAATTGGTTACCGACAAAGAGTGCTTCGATAGCGCGGTACGATTTGATAGCGAAAATAACCGCGTTAACCAGGTTGTCATTCCCATTGCCAGCAAAGACCCCGAAGAAATAGGTAAATATTTTCTTCAGCAAATCTATGACGCGTCCATTATCAAAGGACAAGAACGAGAGATAGGCACGCTTTATGGTTTTTCTATGGTCGCCATTGGAGGCAATGAAGGTAAGATCGACACGCCGCCTAACCGCTTATTTGCAAAAAGCCCTCATACCGGTCTTAAATATTCTGTCACTAACGGCATTCCCAACTTCTCTAACTTAAAGCTGGCTGCCCGGTATTTCCTCTTTGCCCTGGACCGGTTAACTGATTTGATTTCTCAGCATCAGCAACGTATTGATAAAGGTAATGATCGTGCCGCCGTCCTCTCACAAATGGTAGATCGACCCTTTGAAAAGGAACCGGAGTTATCCGCTCTCCGTACTCAACATGCTGCCCTTGTCGTAAAATTAGCCCAACAGGCCGAGGCCGAACAGGCTCAACAGCAGACTACACTCTCCGAAACATCCTCCCTTACACCTCCCTCCAATTTGGTTGAACAACCGGTGCCGGAACCTGCATTGGTTGGAGTTTCAACTCACCACCCTTCCCTTTCTTCCCTCCAACTCAGCAAAAGAGTCACCATTCGCCCTACCGGCACCGCCGGACCGGGAATTTCTTAACCATTAAGAATTAATCCATGTCTATTGTATATAGTATTAACAAAGGAATAAATCGCAGTATTGAGTTTAAGGGGATAAAGGCCCAATACATTTTATATTTAGCCGTTGGCTTGGTAGGCTTATTGGTACTGTTTGCGATTGGATATATCGCCGGTGCGCCAATATGGCTTTGTGCGCTGATTGTAGGGGGATTAGGCTTTTTCCTTTTTTCTACAGTAAGTAAATACTCCCGTAAATACGGTGAACATGGCCTGCTAAAAAAAACTGGTTACCGCTCTGTTCCAGAGCATATCCGTTGCCATTCCCGAAGCGTGTTTTTCAATCTAACCTCACCTAAAAAGTAAGGCCATGATTGCAATGATCACTATCGGGATAATCCTGCTGGCATCCCTTATGCTCCAGCTCAAACAGCCCCGGTCAAAGGAAAAGCAGTTAGCGGCACTACTTCCCATCTCCAAAATTGAGGGAGATTGTATTATATCCAAAGCAGGAGATATTACTTTCTGCTTTGAACTGACGCTTCCGGAAATATTTTCGTTAGCTACCGAAGAATACGAAGCACTGCATCATGTATGGGGTAGAGCCATAAGGGTATTGCCAACCGGAACGGTTATCCATAAACAGGATTGGTATCTGCAAGATGAGTACAAGGCTGATTTTGAAGGTAATGATGAAAAGACTTTTTTAGGCAGGTCGGCGGAGCGTTTTTTTCATGGGCGCCCTATTCTTACCCATAAGTCCTATTTGTTTATTACACGGAAGGCTACTGGGCGCAAACCGAGCAATAGCGCCATCAGCAACCTGCTACGCCCCGCGATGTTTCCAGCCGAGGTAGTGAAAGGTCAGGCGCTTTTCGAGTTCCAGGATCGGGTCGGGCAGTTTGAGCGGTTACTTTCAGAAGGCGGCTTTATACAGCCGCGCCGCATGAACGCCGCCGAACTAAGTGGCGACAGCCAAAAGGCGGGGCTGTTGGAACGATACTGTTTTTTACTCTCTGAAACAGATGCCCCGGTGATGGAGGATATTACCTTCAAACCGGAATGGAAGATTGGTGATAAGTACTGCCAAATGTATACTCTGGCAGACGTAGAGGATCTCCCAGGCATGTGCGGTCCGCGGATTACTTATGACAAGTATTCCACGGATAGAACTAAGTTCGCCATTGGCTTTGCAGCTCCATGCGGGTTACTTCTGCCCTGCAATCACATCTACAATCAGGTGTTGGTATTGGAGGACCCGCAGAAAACGATGAAGAAGCTGGAAACAAAACGCCGGCGGCTTCAGTCGCTCAGTGCATATAGCCGGGAGAACGCGATTTCCAGGGATGCCACCAACGATTTTTTGAACGAGGCCATTTCTCAGTCGCGGCTACCGGTAAGAGCACATTATAATCTCATTGCATGGACCGCAGATCGTCACCAGCTAAAAGAGCTGCGTAATCAAGCATCATCTTCTTTGGCGCAGCTTGATGCCAATCCGCGGGAAGAAATAAAGGGCGCCCCACAACTTTACTGGTCCTCACTGCCGGGTAACAGCGCAGATATTCCAGACAACGAGCTGTTTGATACTTTTTTAGAACAGGCATCCTGTTTTTTCACGCAGGAAACCTGTTATCGCGACTCTCCATCACCGGTAGGTATTAGGTTGGTGGATAGACAGACAGGTGCTCCCGTTCATTTCGATCTATCAGATTGGGGGGTCAAGACTGGATTACTGTCTAATCGCAATAAATTCATAGTTGGCGCTTCGGGTTCGGGTAAGAGTCTCCTATGTAATGCGCTGATAAAGAGTTATTTAGAACAAGGTAGCCACGCGGTAATCATTGACGTGGGAAATAGCTACCAGGGCTTATGCCAGCTCATGGGGGGCTACTATTTTTCCTATACAGAGGAAAACCCCATCAAGTTCAACCCCTTCTTCATCTCCGATGGGGATGTGTTGGATACGGAAAGGAGGGAGTCTATTAAGACACTGCTGATTGCGCTGTGGAAGCGTGAAAATGAATCTTACAAGCAGAGTGAATATGTAGCGCTGTCCAACGCACTTGTCGGGTATTTTGAAAAGCTGGCAGCAGAGCCATCTCTTTTTCCTTGTTTTAATACTTTTTACGAGTATCTCCAGGGAGAGTTTATGGATACTCTTCGCAGGCAGAATGTAAAAGAAAAAGAGTTTGATGTAGACAACTTCCTCTACGTTATGCAGCCTTACTATAAGGGTGGCGAGTTTGACTTTTTACTTAATGCTGAAGAGAATTTAGACCTGTTAAAAACGCCGCTGATAATTTTTGAACTTGACAATATTAAGGAGCATCCCGTCCTTCTAAGTGTAACGACGCTGATAGTAATGCAGCTATTCATTTCGAAGATGAGAAAGCTCAAAGGCGTGAGAAAAATCATTGTCATTGAGGAGGCCTGGAAAGCTATAGCTACCTCGGGGATGGCCAACTTCATAAAATATTTATACAAGACCGTAAGAAAATATTTCGGAGAAGCATGGTGTGTATCCCAGGAGATTGGCGACTTGATTAATAGCCCCATTATTCGTGATGCTATTATCAACAATGCGGATTGCAAGATTTTGTTGGATATGAAAAAGTTTGTCAACAAATTCGATGCTATTCAGGCAGCGATGGGGATGAGTGACAAAGGAAAAATGATGGTTCTATCACTTAACCGCGCAAATGATTCTAAAAGGAAGTATCGGGAGTTTTATGTGGATTTCTCCGGCCAATATATGAAGGTGTTCGGATATGAACCTTCTCCGTATGAATACTATTGCTTCACCACGGAAGAACGGGAAAAGTTACTTGTTCAGCAATATACTGCGGCACATAATGGTGATATGAGATTGGGGATAAAGGCGTTGGTCGCTGATTTGGAGGCACAGAAAAATTAATCCGGCGCCACTATTGGGTTGCGTTGGACAATGGTCTAATTTTAATAATAAAACAGAATGTATGCGCAGATTATTTAACCTTTTAGTGTTTGCCGGTACCGTCACAGCGGCAGCTTGTGGTGGGTCAAAATCTCCACAGCAGTCGCTAACAGGTGAGTTTTCTCACGTTGATACTGTCGGCAATAGTATCGTTTCCGACAGTCTGGTAATTAAACAGGCTACCTCCAAACCTGGTGGCATTTATCATGTCGAATTGTATAGTATCGTCCGCTCGTTAAGACCCGGCATATCGGATCGGGTGACTTCGCGTAACTGGAACGGGATATATGATAAAGATATGAACGCCATTAAGGTGGAACCATCAGGCACTCTGTTTATATACAGCAACGAAGGAAACACAGTCAAGTTCATTAAGACCGAGTTTCATAGAAAGAAATAAACGAGCATAGTGGGCCGGCACTACCTTTCTTCCGGCCATTCATTATCCTCTTACCATCCCTCCAGGTAAGATAGTGGTAACTATCCCCTCATTTGATTCAAATTAAAGTGTCTGTACACCGCTATCGTAGCGGTATTACCAGAATTTCCGGCAATTACCAACTACCTCCACAAGTACTGCCTTCCGCTACACGCGGATGGATGGATTTCTTAACCGATTCCAAAAGGAGGTATTATGAAACATTTCGTAATTAAAATATTACTGGTTGCCATGTTCAGTGTGATAGCTGTGCCATGCTCAGTTTCTGCTACGCCCATTACAGTGATCATCACCACTGTAGTAAAGAAGGTAATCCGGGCTATGGACCTGGCTATCCAGCGTTTGCAAACTGAAACCATTAAGCTACAGAATCTTCAAAAGGCGCTGGAAAACACGCTTAGTAAGCTCAAACTCAAAGAGATTTATGATTGGAGTCAAAAGCAAAAGGAACTCTTCGGGGGATATTATGATGAGTTGTATAAGGTGAAATCTGCCATTGCCTATTACCAGCGTGTGCGCGATGTTGTAAACATGCAGGTACAGGTGGCACAGGAGTATAAACGGGCCATCTCTTTTTTTACCACCTCCAAAGGATATACCCCCAATGAGATCAAGTATATGCTCGATGTATATACCGGAATCCTGGAGGTGTCACTGCAAAACATTGATCAGCTCTATACCATTATCAACAGCTTTAAAACTCAAATGTCAGATGCAAAGCGGTTGGAGATGATTCACCATGTTAATACTGATGTGCAGGAGAATCTTAGCGATCTGCGGGCCTTCACTAATGAAAATGTGGTGATGGGTATGCAACGTATAAAATCAAAGAGTGAAATCGAAACGCTTAAATCACTATATAATTTATCACAATGAAAACTGAATCCATCAACAATTTCCATGAAAAGGCGGGATGCCTCTGTTCAATGATGCTCAGGAAGGGATACTATGAACCTTGCCGAATAATTTATGGCGTTGAATTTTCCTACTCCGGCGTATTGGAAACTGGCTTAAAGCAGTTATTCATCCATATGAGTGAACAGGTGGACAGTGCTGTTCACTTCCAGGTCGTCTTAGACCCGCCACCAGGACTTCAACAATGTATGCTGTCGCTTTCTTACTGTCCCGTTAGAGGTTTCCTCATTCACGAGGTAAATGCGGTTATCAGTGCTTCCAGGCGCGTACGGAGGCTCACCGTATTTGCAAATGAGCTGTTGCCATTCAAACGAGACCTAAAGAATAGCTTCCTGGCCTCGCCGAAATGGTGGAACTGATGGTAAGTAAATTTTCATCTTCAAATCATGGGATATGTTGATAATAAGATCAATACTTGTTTCGATCCTTTTGGTGGTACTATTCCATCCGGCCTATAGCCAGGTCCCTACATGGAACGAAATATTTAAGCAGAAGAAAACGGCTACCAACTACCAGTTAAAGCAGATCGCCATGCTGCAGATCTATATTGGGCTGGTAAAGGATGGTTACAAGGCGGTTGATAACGGCCTTAAAACGATCACCCGTTTTAAGAATGGCGAGTTTGACCTGCATTCCCTTTATTATAGCTCCCTCAAAGCGGTAAACCCGGAGGTGCGTAAGTACCCGGCGGCAGTAAAAACTTATGAGGATGCTGCCTATATGAGTCGGCAGATCGTCGCCATAAAAAAGGCGGTGACCAATTTGCCCTCCCTGGATGCAGATACTAAGTATTTCGTCTTGCGGTCATTCGATAAGTTGAGCGCTGACATTGAGGTGAACCTCGGTGATCTCGATGACGTGCTGGCCGCAGGCCAGTACCAGATGAAGGATGACGAACGGATTTCTCGCATTACCAAAATCGCAGCTAAATCCCAGTCGCAGCTTGACTTTATGCGCAATATGGCCGATGAGTCCCGCGCACTTGCTTATGGTATCCTAAAGGAAGGTGGCGAAATATCACAGCTTAAAAATTTACATAACCATTAAAATCAGTGTGAATATGAAAGCGAAAATCATATCAGTGTTGTTGTTATGCTCCCTGTTATTCGCCGACCGGGTGAGTGCGCAGAGCTTTGAGATACAGCAATTAATACTCAACGTGGAAAAGCTCAACCAGTTCCGCGAGGTGCTCGATAAAATGTACGATGGTTATAAGATTATTTCAGAGGGCTACCAGAAGGTAAAGGATGTTACTAGCGGTAATTACAAGATTCACGATTTATTTCTCGATGGACTTTACCAAATCAGCCCGGAGATCAAAAAATACCACCGGGTCCCGGAAATCATTGAAGGACAGATCAGGCTTGCAAAACAATGCCGCAGTGGGTTGAAGTATTTCCGTGATGCCGGTACTTTTAAGGCAGATGACATTATCTATGTTTCCAGAGTGTACAGCCGGGTTATTGACGAAAGTTTACAAAATCTCGATGAACTGTTGCTGGTCATTACTGCGAGGAAGTTAAGGATGAGCGACGATGAGCGTCTTACGGCCATTGACCGTATTGCCGATGATATGAATAGTAAGTTGGCTTTCACTCATTCATTTTCTACCGATATGTCGGGCTTAGTGCTAAGCCGAACAAAAGAAAAGTCAGAGCTACAAACGCTTAAAAATTTGCATGGCATCAAATAGGATTACCTGCTAGAAGTAGGTATATATCTTGTCTATTGCCATGTTTAAATGGAATATACAAATTTTAATAATTGAATAGTAATTGCGGTAACTGATTTCTCACCCCCCGGTGACCGTGCATCTTAAAAAATTAAGTCACGGATATGTTACAGCGAATTAAAAGCCATAACCAACGTTATGGACGCCTCTATCTGCATATTGCAGCATGTTTGGGTTTGGTACTGTTACCACAGCTTCTTAGTGCCCAATCTATACCTGAACAGGTCCGTGGACTACACGGGGTCTTAGACAACCTGTTTGCCACAATGATGCCTAAGTGCGGGCAGCTTTCCAATTACGCCCGAGCAATTGGAGGCTTTGCCGCCACCTTTTACATAGGTAATAGGGTCTGGAAACACATTGCCAATAATGAAGCCATTGATTTTTACCCTCTGTTCCGTCCTTTCTGCCTTGCATTTTGTATCGGGATATTTCCCCAGGTGATCGACACAATGGAAATTATTTTATCTCCGGCTAAATATGGTACGCAGGCCATTGTCGATAATACCAATGCCGACATTCAAATACTGATAGAAAGGCGGGAAAAGGAGATGCAGAAGCATCCTCAATATAAAATGTATGGCATCAACGAGGGACGAGGGGACCGAGATGAGTGGCTCAAATATACTCATGAGGAGTATGTAGGTAAGGAGGACTGGCTCGATGCGATCCCACACGACATTGAGTTTGCCATGTCGAAAGCCTACTATAATATGAAGATGTGGTTTAAGGATCTTATTTCTTTTTGCCTACAACTTCTCTATGAGGCTGCCGCTCTATGTGTGAATACGGTGAGAACTTTCAATTTGAT
This sequence comes from Chitinophaga arvensicola, assembly GCF_900110835.1. GTDB lineage: Bacteria > Bacteroidota > Bacteroidia > Chitinophagales > Chitinophagaceae > Chitinophaga > Chitinophaga arvensicola. The sequence goes on along the minus strand of NZ_FOJG01000001.1, from coordinate 1,015,594 downwards.
CATTTGTGCTATGATTGGCCCATTGGTTTTCGCGCTTGCAATCTTTGATGGCTTGCAGCATTCACTGGTAATATGGATCGCCAGGTATGTAAACTTCTACCTGTGGTTGCCGGTCGCTAATATTTGCGGTGCCATCTTAGGTACGATACAGACGGAGATGATCAAACTCGATATAAGCCAGGTCGAGCAGTATGGGGATTCCTTCTTTACCACCGCAGACGTTGGCTACATTATTTTCACGATAATTGGGATTGTCACCTACACCTCCATTCCCAATATTTCCAGCTTTATTGTCAACCCTGGCGGCGGTAGTGCGCTGACCAGTAAGATCACCAACAGCTTTTCCAATTTCTCCTCCGGCCTTGTGGGTGGTGTTGTGGGAGGCGCTGCATCGGGTATGGGCGCACTGGCTAATGGCGCCGGTTTCGCCTCGGATGGATTCGGTGATATGAACAACCGCATGAATAATGGTGTCGCTGCCAATCAGCAATCCGGTTACATGCAGGATAAGCTCAGAGGATGATGCCCTCTTCCTCCTAACTGACTTTTCCCTGCAATTGCATAACAGCAAAAAATGTAATCGTATGTTTCAGCACATTAATAATGTAGATAACGCCTTTAAGCATGTTCGGCTTTTTACCATCGTAGTCATCGTCACCTATACCGCCTTACTGGCGTATGTGATATTTAGTTGTCTGCAAAAGGTAGATCGCGCAAATGAACGCATTTATATTGTCGCCAACGGTCAGGCTATTTCTGCAGAAGCCTCCACCAGAAAAGAAAACATCCCCGTGGAGGCAAGGGATCATGTGAAGGTATTCCATTCCTTCTTTTTCACCCTTTCCCCCGACCAAAGGGCTATAGACGCCACCATCGCCAAAGCAATGGAGCTGGCAGACGGATCAGCTAAAGCTGCCTTCGACGATTTGAAGGAGAAAGGCTACTACGTATCGGTGATCTCTGGTAACGTGAGCCAGGAAGTGATTTGCGATAGTGTATCGGTGTCCACGAGCCAGTATCCATATCATTTCCGCTATTATGGCCGCCAGCGAGTTATTCGCACTTCTGCTATCATTACCCGTAGCCTGGTTACAGAAGGTTACCTGCGTACCGTGGACAGGACCGATACGAATCCTCACGGCTTTTTGGTGGAAAAGTGGGCCACCCTTGTCAACTCAGATCTTGAAATAGAAAAACGATAAGATATGTGGAAACGTAAGAAACGACCGCTTCCGCAATGGAAGGAGAAACTAGCCGGTGGGATAGGCAACGGTATCCAGCGTGTGCAACAACGGTGGGCCGGGTTCATGAACGCCAAAACGAAAGGCTGGAGCCGGCGCCAGCAAAAAATCTATACTACCGGGTTCGTACTGGTCATGTTTGCCATCAGCTCAATGTTGCTGGTAACTGAAATAAACCAACCGGCTTTGGAGATGCCCGCTACTCTTCCCCCTATGGTAGCCAAACCTCCGTCCACCGGCTTTGAACCGCACATTACTGGTCAGGAAGCTGCTGCTATTAAAAGGTTCTTACAACGGGTAGATAGCCTCAACGCTACTCCTTCCGGTAGGGATACAGTGGCAGCGATAGAACGGCGGCGGCCAGGCTTTCTGGATAGCCTACGCTATGTTGAGCGCAATCTCAGCCAGTTTATGCGATAACATTTTAAATCATTTTTTAAATACAAATAACATGGGGGATACAAATAAACCACGGAGAAGCCGAAAAATCCTTCTGCCCTTTTTAGCCTTACCTTTTTGTGCAATGCTGTTTTATGCTTTCGGAGGCGGAAAGGGTGCAGATGATCAACAGGAGCAGTTACCCGCAGGTTTGAATGGCACTTTACCGGGTGCCCAATTCGAAGATCAATCTGGTAGACTTAGCCCGGATAAACTCAGCCTGTACAATCAGGTGGAACAGGATTCTGCCGATAGGAGAAGTCAGGAAAATCGTGATGCCTATTCCATCTTTAATCTACATACAGATGAAGATTCTGTGCAAGAAACACAGCGTCCCGGCATGGTCACTTCTCCATTCTCTTCGCAGGAGCAGGACCAAGGCGCCGATTTAGCACACCAACAGGCTGAAGGCAAAATCGAAAAACTGGATTCCCGCCTGCAGAAGATCCAGGCGGCTATAGATGACGCTGAAAAGGATACCGCGCCTTCATCATTGCAGCAAGACCGTGAACCGCAGGAGCAAAGCAGCCTTGAGCTTGAAAAGCTGGAAGCCCTGATGGCATCTATGGGCGACCAGCAAGGGGAAAATGCTGAATTGATGAAGATGGATGGCATGATTGATAAGCTGCTTGATGTACAACATCCGGATCGGGTAAGAAACCGGCTCAAAGAAGCCAGTAAAAACAATAAAGGGCAGGTGTATCCTGTGCATGTTCTTCCACAGGCAGCCAGCCGCCAGTACTTCGGTGCCGATTCGATATACAGAGGTGATACGGTGGTGCCCGTAAGTGCGTCCAAAGGGGATGAAGCATTTTTCTATGGTAATGATAAAGCAGGTGATGGGGAACTGCCCACTGAAAATGAGGGGATACAGGCCGTGGTACATCGTAGTCAAATCGTAAGCTCCAATGCCTCCATCCGCTTCCGGTTGCAACAACCCATCTATGTCGCCGGTCATTTCATCCCAAAAGGCGCTCAAATATATGGTGAATGTAACCTGAATGGTGAGCGGCTTGCCGTAACAATTACTTCCATTCGTTATGGTAACCTGCAATTACCTGTTCGGCTGACGGTATATGATTATGATGGCTATCCCGGCATTCGTATCAATGGTTCCATGAATCGCGATGCCTCCAAAGAAGCCTCCGACCAGGCCATACAATCTGTCGCCCTCAGCTCCATAGACCCCAGCATCGGTGCTCAGGCTGCCGCCGCTGGCATTGAGTCGGCTAAACGGCTGTTGAGTAAAAAAGTTACCCTGGTAAAAGTCACGGTTAAATCCGAATACCCGGTATTACTAAAGTCTGATAACAATTAGTTCCATCAATAAAAAAGCATTTATCATGAATACTGCACCGATTATAATGCTCCTGTTAATGAGCCTATCCATGCTACTGGGCGTACCAGCCAGCTATGCGCAGAATTATAAAATCACAGAAGCGCAAAACGTTACCTATAACGAAATTGGCGTTTCCACGGAGGTCACTGTTATCCTGGTATTTCCGGCACCCATTACCGAAGGGGCTATTGATCGGGGTCACCCTGATCTGGCTACCAGTGCTGTTCCTGGCGTAAAAAACGTGTTGCGCGTTAAAGCAAAATCGCTTAACATGCCCAACACCACCCTGACCGTCTTTACCACAGATGGCAGGATATACTTTCTCAAAGTTCATGTTGACCCGGCGCCAACTCAAACGGTATATTCCTTTGCCGCTGTTACTTCGGTACCAACACAGGCCATCTATGATGATTCCCGGCTAACGGAAAGCCAGATCGCTGAAGCAGCCAAAGTGTTGGTAGCAACGGCTCCCCACCAGCGCCGTCCTGCCAGTGCTAAAAAGGGTGGTATGAAGGCCAGGATAACAGGGGTTTTCCAAAAACAGGGAGTACTGTTTTTCAAAGTCCACGTAAATAATACCTCGGCCATTGATTACCCCATAAATCTATTACAGTGCTATATCCGTGATCGTACTACCGCCAAAAGGACAGCGATTATGGAAAAAGCTGTTGAACCGCTGCATCTGGCCTATACACCCGAGTCGGCGGTACCGGCAGGCAACAGCATTGAGATCGTCATCGCGGTAGAACAGTTTACCATCTCGGATAATAAATACTTTTTTATTGAACTCTTTGAAAAAAATGGCGATCGCCCCCTTGCTATCAAAATCAGAGGTACAGACCTGTTACGTGCCCGCCTGTTCTAAGGTCGGCCATTATTAAAACTTAAAAATGTTGTGTTATGAACAAAGGAACATCAACGTTTGCTTCGGATTGGGCAGCCTTCCAGAAGTACGACAAAATCGCCGAAAAGGCGCTCGGGGGCAAAGAACCAGATAGGACATACCTGCAATCGAAGGTAGATGTGCTACGAACGCTCACCAATAAGCATAAGCCAGGAAGCATGTCCGAAGTTATGCAGATGCGGGATGCTTATATGGCAATGGATAAGACCCAAAAGATGCTTAACAGCATGGCTGCAAAAAAGGTGTTGGACAGTGCCACAAAAGTTAAAAACGTGGTTGTTGATGCGGCTAATACTACCGGCAAAGCGGTAACCCAGGGCGTTACCGCCGCTGGCAGGAACACCAACAATTTACTTCGACGTATTAACCGTAATCCGTTTGTACGCCTTCTGACAGAAAGCATCAGGCTACTTTATAACCTGGCTAAACTGCTTGTTCGTGCAGCCGGTACAATACTTATCGGCAGTAACAAAGTACTCACATCTGCGGATAACAAGATGCGTACGCAACCAAAGGCGGCAAACGATACTAATGCCCTCGGCAATAAAGCAGATCAGCAGCAGCAGAGAGATAATAAACCCTCTCTTGCAGTGGCTCAGGATGGGACTATGCTGGCGGTAAAAAAAGATAACAAAGTGGCAGCAAAAAAAACGTCCGCTTTTAAGAAGTCTGCTAATAACCGGGTACGGGAAGTAAGCCGTAAGGGGCCTTCTAATTCTATTAAGGTTCGTTAAAAAGGGTTGTTATGAGACATGATACGCTAAGCCTACTTCGTCAGGAACTCGCTGCAACCGGTATTATGGATGAGAGGTTTATTAATGGGCTGACAGATAGCCCTGTGGCAGACGGCATGGTACACTGGATGGGCAGACTTGTCAACGACGACAAACGTCTTTTTTATTCACCGGCAATTCATCAGCATAATGGTTGGTTGGATTTTCACGGAGTTTCGGCCACCGTAGTAGCGAACCTCAAGAACATTGATCAAAATGGCGCCAGCACCGACAGGTTGGTGAAAGCTATTGATGATTACTATGCCGTTCACTATTGTACGCCGTGCGAATATGACCTTTTAGCCGATCCGGTAGCTGGTGCAAAGGTACTAAGCGAGTTTAGCAAACTATATGATGTCGATCCTGCTACTCATTTTGCCTATTGGGCGGCGCATTGTTACTTCGATCCCCCATTGACGGAGAGCGCTGTGCGCGATTTCAACGATTTTAAGGCGCAAAATGTAAAATTTACATTCTTCCCGGACAAAGATAGGCTTGACTTATCACAGATTTATGCCTTGCTCGCACATCCCGAATGTCCACGGCCATATTTTAATCGCAACCCCGGTGAAAATGAACCTACGTGGTTGCAGGTGGATTTTCACCCCACTTATGCGTATGATGGGGCAACAACCTTGCGGTATTACCCTGATTACGATATAGATAAGGTGCTACGTACACTTAACGTGGAAGAATGTAATAGCCAATCGACCCGTAATAAAGTGGAGCGTACACTTCGTAACGGTACTTCGGCGATCGTTAGACCGGTAGGCAGCAATCAGGTTGACGCTATAATGTTAGTTGCAGACCCACAAAACAAAGGCATGATCGCCCTGGACCTGGCACAAAGACGAATAGAACTATCCACGCTGCTGGCGCCTAAAGAGGTGATTGAACGAAGAGGATCAGAGAGGAGGCAAATCAAATCAGAAAGGGTAGTGAATTCAAAACAGGGCAATAGCAGAAAACAAATGCCAGGGTAACAGGCAAAAATTAAGGGATCATGACTATGATAAGTTATAACGCGCTGCGTACTCATTGGCAATGTCGAGAATTTATGATGAATCTTTCAAACGCAGTCTGCAATATCGCCAACACAGTGTTCCGCAAATTTGGGGGCAGGGCGAATTGAAGCCGTAAGGCGCCTTTTAATTCTATTAAGGTTCGCTAAAAAACGCTGTTATGATAATTAAAACACTTAATCTACTTCATCAGGAATTGACCGCAATCGGTATTAAGGATGAGCAGTTTGTTAATGGGCTACAAAACAGGTCCCCAACAGACGGCCAGATAAACTGGGTGGGCCAACTTTTCAACAATGATAAGCGCCTTTTTTATACCCCGGTAATTTTTCAGCGTAATGGTGTGCTGGATTTTCAGGGAGTTTCTGCCGTCGTGGTAAATGGTATGGGCAGAATAGATCAAAATGGCGCAAGTACCGATAGGTTGGAAAAAAACATGAATGATTACCTAATGGCTCACTATAAACTTCCTACGGTAGATGAGCTTCGAGCTGATGTTAAATATGGGCATCCTGTGTTGGATGAATTTTCAAAGCTCTATTCTGTACATCCCCAGATACATTATTCCTATTGGTCAGTGTATTGCTATGGAGATCCACCACTTCCAGAAGCCGCTATCAGCGATTTTAGAAGCCACGAGCAAGAGCAGGTTCGTTTTGTTCACTATCCAGCCGAAGAGCGGCTTAACCTGTCGCATATGTATGCCTTGCTGGCCGATCCCGAATGTCCACGGCCATATTTCAATCGAAATTCCCAGGACTTTGAACCGAAATGGTTGCAAGTGGATTATCATCCCCAAAATATTGATGATGATCCGACTAAATTATGCTACTACCCGGATTACGATCTGAATATGGTCCTACGTACACTTAACGTCGATGAATGCAATGGCGAATCGAGCCGGCAAAAATTGGACAGAACATTGAGGGCCGGCATTGCCGCCTCCGTTACGCCTGTAGGAAGCAAACCGGCGGATGCCGTAATGTTAGTGGCAGATCCAAAAAACAAATACGTCATTGCCCTGGACTTTGCACAACGGCGAATAGAAATGTCCACGCTGCTGGCGCCTAAAGACGTAATTGAAAAAAGGGAATTAGAGATTGGGCAAGGCAAGACACAAAGGATCGTGAAGCAAAAGCAGGACAACGGTAGAAAACAACTTCCTGGATAACAGGCAAAAATTATGGTATCATGACTGATGGAAATTATAACGACTATAACATGCTGCGTACGGATTTGGCCATATCGGGGATTTATGATGAATCATTTATAACCGGACTGCAATACCGCCAACACAGTGGTCCCCAAATTGAGTGGGTAGGGCAGATAGCCACCAGTGATAGCTACTATTTCTATTCACCGGCTATTATTCGCAAAGATGAAAAATTTGCCCTTCAGGGGGTTTCGGTTTCGAAGATAAAGCAATTAGACAGGCATTCTATCAATGCAGAAAATTTAGAGGAGGCAATCAATGATTACTACCTAGCTCATTTTCGCAAACCTACTGTAAATGATTTGGTCGCCGACAGGCACGTGGGTAAGCGGGTCCTACATGCGTTCTCCCAGCTTTATACCAGTCAGTATTTAAGCTACTGGGCGGTGTATTGCAAGGGGGAGCCGCCTATGGAGAAAAATGAGCTGCCATTCTATAATCAGTACAAAGCAGAGGACGTACAGACTGCCTTTTTTCCGGCTACAGATAGTATTTCCCTCACTCAAATGTTGGTGCTGATGTCTCAGCCTCATAGACCGCTGCCCTACTTTAACAGCCAATATCATGATAAAGAACCCATGTGGATGGCAGTAGACTTTGCCGGGGAAAATAAAGGAGACGGTACAAAGCAGGTGCTGTATTATCCTGATTATGACTTGAACAAAACGCTACGGCAACTTAGGATCAAGGAGTACAGCGCCGGGCCTGGCCTGGCAAAATTGGAAAAGGCCTTACGCGCCGGTGCTGAAGTTGTGGTAACAACCACCTGTAGTAACTCATCAGGAGCGGTAAGGCTCATTGCCGATCCTGCCAGTAAAGGAGTAGTAGCGTACGATGATTTCTTTAACCATCAGAAAGTTGGATTAAACACGGATAGGGAAGATGTGGCTATGCTCATAGGGCGCCAGGATAATTTCAAACAGCCGGCTGTAGGCAGAATGGTTAGGGACGGTGGAACGACACGCGGTATGCACAACACACATTAATATCCAACGCAAAATTGTGTGAGAAATGGTAAAGAATCTTCGTGACGCATTTAAAGAGATGCACAAGGCTGGCATTTATGATGTAACGGTGCTGGAAAATCTGGCCATGAGTAAGAGGTATGATGGTATTATTCAATGGATGGGCAGCCAGGTTGGACCCAAATCTACCATGTATTATATGCCAATCATAACCTTGCTTAACGGATATGCAAGTTATCATGGTACCGCCGCTGTGATGGTAAAACCAATACCGCAGGCGCGTTACCCTGAATATGCGATAGCCGAACTGGAAAAGGATATTCAACGTTATGCTAATCATCACCTGCGGATGCCCACTTATGTGGGCATGGAGATGGATAAACACTATGGTCATCGGCTACTACAGCGGTTTTTAGACCTTCAATGCCGCAACCAGGATGTATTTTTTCATTACTGGGCTATTTATTGTAACGGCAGACCGCCTGTAGATGCCGCTGGCCTAAAGGCTTATGATCAGTATAAATCCGACCATGTATGTTTTGTCGCTTTCGGAAATGATGAAAAGCTAAGGCTGGAAAATATGTTCAACCTGTTACTGGATCGCCAGTGTCCGACGCCTTACTTCAATCGTGGCCTAAATGATGGCGCTGGTGACTGGCAGGTGGTTGATTACAATGGTTCCAGGGTAGTGCAGCATCCTGATTTTGACCTGGATACAAAGCTCCTCCATCTTGATATGTTCGAATGCGACAGACCCGATCATCGGGCGTCTGTAGAGGGGATACTACGTTCTGGTAGATCGGCGCAGGTGACACCTCAAAACGGTTCTGCCCACCAGTACGTCAATATTGTAGTGGCACCTGAAAGCAGGGACATAATGGTATTTGATCTACAGGGGCAACGTTTAAATACGACAGAATTTCTTGCGTTGCCTAGTGTAGTTGAACACAGGTTGGGTACACGGGAGTCGGCACTCAATGAGCGCAAAGCCAGGACTGTAGAAGTCCCGCTCAAAGGAATTAACCGGACTCCTAAATTTTAACTTTAAAAATCTATTACCATGCAACAGGTAAAAGACGTGCAGAGGGCGAAAGCCAAAGTTGATGATGCTGGCTATGGTGCCGCAATGGATGGTCGAATAGACGACCAGCTCGCCCGTGGAACTAAAGAGTTTGAATTGCTTTATCTTTCCTTAAACCCGGAAGGATTGGCAAAGGCTACTAATAAGTTCCGGGTAGACGAATCTACGTCTACCCTTTATTTTAATGGTTTCGATGCAAAAGTATATCCAGGTGATATGACGAAGCTGGAAGCTGAAGGCGTTAAACTCAAAGATGTAGTCGCCCTGGCGAACAGTGCGCCACTCAGAAAGGATTTTAAAAACACCGCTGAGTTTGCGGCGGCTACCACTGCCCACATTGATAAAATCCGGCAAGGTCTAAAACCATTCCATAAAGCGCACCAGGAGGCCTATTCTGCCATGATTAGTGCGATGGATATTCCCATCAAAACATCGGGATTCCCTGCGCCCAAACTCGATGTAGCCACTTCGGTAGAAGAAAGCGCCCAACTTCGTTTCTTCCGGCCTACCGATAAGATCACTATTCAGGAGGCTACTACGATGCTGGCTAATCCCAGCGTTGATTCGCCCAGGTGGGTCCATAAAACCTACTACAACAAGAATAAAAACCAATCCTACAACGCCTATGTGGCGGTAGATTTTTCCGGCAACAAAACTAAGAGTGATAATCTTCCCCTGCGGCGTGTACAGGGTACTATGTATTTCGATCCGGAAAAAAAGATTGGTGACTTCAATTTACCGGAAATGAATAACCCATCGCGCAGAAGCGAGATTATGAGGGATCTGCTGGCAGGTAAAGAGGTGAAGCTGCAAACTCCTTCTCCGATGTACCCGGAAATTCTGATGTCGCTCAATGCAAATATGGCGACCTATCACGTCAAAAACTTGCATGGTAAAGCACTCGGGCATAAGGAATTTCGGACTAAGGAGGCCAATGATCGGCTGGCCAGTCGCATCAGCTACGTGGACGAGAAGGGGAAGGTCACCCCGCCAAAGAATCAACCCAAAAGCGGCCAGCGGCAGCCACGGGCAGCCGCCTCCGATGAAGAAGGTGCCCGAAAAAACAAGAATCATAGACAAGCAGCCGGTAACTCAACCCGCGTGGTAAAAAAATCAGGACAAAAGGCTGGTCAAAAAGTGAGGCCGTAGCAGGTAAAATAATTGTATCAGTGGAGGTGGCTCTGCGGGAGCGCAACCAGCCAAGTGCTGCTACAATCGAGGGGGATCTATCCCAGGGGGCATTCCTACGAGTGAATGCCTCCTTTTTTTTGTGTTTGATTTCAACGCCATTGTTAACCTTCCAATATCGTGATCTCAATTATACTTTATTCCGTGGAGGAAATACTAATCTATCACCTTTGCCGACGCTCACCAACCCCAGTAATGCGTTCATCGCCATATTCTATGCGTTGGGCGAAATACAACTACGCTTATCCATTACTTTTATCCCCCGGTCACAATCTATTGCCCGGTGTTTCTTACTGAAATCCGGTGTATTTACCTAAATGTCATTTTCCTGTAAACTGCTTACCATGCTCACTTTCATGAGATCAAAAGTAATTTTACATCAGGGTTTCCCTTCCTATCTGTTCTGTTTTTCCACTATACCAAATCGTTCACCTGCCTCCCAGGCAAAAAAAGTATGGTATGACAGAACATTGGTATTCCCAACTTCTCGCAGAAGTTCGCGCCCAAAACGAATCTTTAGAATTATTCTCCGTTACCACCAGTTATTTGGCTAAATGCTTACGGGCAGTAACAGGTATTATCGCCGAGTTACACGCTCATATTGATCGGCACACTTTTAATGACGAGGAAGAAGAGATAAATTTTTTCAAGTATGTAAAGCCAGAGTTTGATGGCAGAGCTTACTTTTTCACTGACCTTCTAAAGCTCGAACAATCTGCGCCAAAGAAAGACCAGCAGGCCATCGAGCAGTATTATCGTAAGCGGTTGGACAGCACCCGTTCTTTCCTGCTTCACCATCAAGATGACCAGCTTTACTTGTCATTGGGTTTTACCTACAATGACCAGACTTATTTTCTGCGTTATCCTCCAACGATTCAAAATGATACGCTAAATTTTTTACTCAGGGATGATCGGGCCTCCTTGTTACCATTCCTGGACAAGCGATATTATACCCCGTGGAGTTACTTGTATGCCCAACTCGTTTCCGCTACGTTTCTCCAGGAATACCTCGAACATAGGTTATCGTCTGCTACACCTGCAGGGGGCCAGCCGTTAAGCCCGATATCGTGGACCGGTAATAAGGCAGAACTTGTAGAATTGATCTATGGCCTCAACGAGATGGGGGTATTGAACGGCAAAAAAGAGTCCATTTCTTCTTTGGCCACCTTTTTTGGAAACATCTTTCAGATTGATCTCTCCAATATTTACAAAATGTATGAAAATAATCGGCTGAAGAAAAAATCCCGCACCCCGTTTTTTGACAGCATAAAACTTTCCCTTTTACGTCGTTATGAGTATGATGATGAATTTTCGAAGTAATACGAACGCATTGTCACCGCAGTGCATCGTCAAGCAACCTTAGTTTTGCCCGCATACTGACTTTAGCAGCCTCTTTTGGTTTATAGGTTTTGTTGGCAAAGCTGTCGATGGCAATATTATCGGTGCCAATTGTGCGGATAAAGGCAATTATCTGACGGAACAAATTCAGCTTATCATCCTTTCTAGTAAAGCCGGCTTTTTGTGCGCCATAAGTCAGGGCAGCCAGCTCATCGACACTTAAATCGAGGAATAGCTTTTCTAATTCCTTTTGCTGTTGAGTGGCCAGCAAAGGCTTTTCCAACTTTTTTTTCTCCTGGAATGTCCATGCTTTGAGCTGATCGAGTGCTGAGTGTTCATCGCTTATCAAACAGTCGCTTTTAAGGGGCACTATTTTAGAGAGTTCATCGACGTAAAAGTCAATGGTGATCAGTTTCTCCAGGTTATTCATTTCATCCATCTTCTCGATGAGTTTAAAAATACACCGTTCTATATATTTGGGGGAGTTGTAGTTGAGCCGGATAAGCACGGCGGTATGCAGGTAGTGACTATAATTCGGCACAGTACGGTCTTTAATTTCGCTTAATGCCGTGAGCAACCGGGTAGTGTACTCCAGCAGATGATAAGTTACCTCGCGTGGGCTTGCCCAAATACTGGTAATCTCCGTTTGCACAAGATCTATTACCGGCTGGTTATGATGATCCAGCAGCGGTTTAAGATCGGAAATTCCGTCAATTAGTTGCCGGATATGCGGCAGATGATCATTGTAGATGGTAAATGGGATAGGTAGAGAGGTATCGAATGCCGCCGGCAATGTTTTTTGTAGGATTTGGAGCAGGTCACTAAGCAGCCTATCTATCCGGCTGTAAAATTCCATGAGCTGGTTCTGGCCTTTTTCTTTTGCCGCCTGAAACCAGTTGGCAAGTTGGCCGCATATATCCAGAATCGAAAGAGCGTGTACCGGCACATATATTCTGGCCCTTTCCAGGTCCTTCATAGCGGCAAGGTCCTCTTTAAAGATGGTTCGCAGCCGTTGTACCTGCAAGGATAGGTAATGGCTGTGGACAGCCACCTTTTCGCGTAACTTTTCATCGACAGGTAGTATCTCCGGAGGTAACCGATCGTGTATATACTGTTCCAACTCAACAAGTTCGTATTTCATAGTTGTGGTTTAATATCGTGCAAAACGGCAGAGGGCCTGTTGTCAGGAGTGGCCATCAGTGGGGAAAAGGAGGCAACTGTTGGTTGGTGCTATTATTTACAAAAATTGACTTCTATCAAATCGGTATATTGTCTGCGCCTGTGTACTGGTCGTTATTCGCTGGATCACATCACCCTTTAATTGAGTACAGACCACATGCCAGTAGGTTTGATCCTGGTCTACCTGAACACATAATATTGGATGTTGTGTAACCTCGAACATAGAAGAAAATGCAAACATTATTCCATGTTGTATTGTCTTTAGCCTAAGCTGTTGGTTGGCTTTGAGGCTAAGAACGTAACACTGCTTGCCACCAATGATTTCGGCTAGGGTTTTAGGCCCGGTACGCACGTCAATCTGGATGGCAGGCACCCCGTCCAATGTTACAACAAGGGCTTGGGAATTATCATCTTTCGCCACTATCATATAGGACTGGTAGAAGGTATCAGCGGCCAGGTCGGCATCCTGATGCTCAGAAATACTTCCTTTTCCCATCCAGCCCAGCACCTCGGCCAGATCACGGGCAACATCGACTGTGCGCAGTTCATAAGTTATATGCCGCGCAAATTTGATATTGAAGATCACTGGTGCAAAAGGATCTACAGGCTGACAAAGGTGTAACAGCGGTGGAGGCTTCATAGTAAGGTTATTCATAATTGCTCTTTGTCGTTTCAGTGCAAAAATGGCCACGGATAGGATGCCAGGTTAGGTGCATAATGCACCTAACCTGACATAGCCATGTCCCGGCAGGGATGGAACCTTAACCAAATGTCGCGTAAATTTTCAAAGGGGGGGTGATCAGGGAGAGTGCTACAGGTTGTTAAAAGAGGCATTGTCGAGCACCGCCCCGTGGCGGTTTGATAAAAAATTTGTCCATACAATTCTACAGTAAAAATCCATCAGAATAAAGGATAATTTGACTGGGTAAGGGGAAACCTTTACGTTATCAGATAAATTTTAATGTTTCTCGCGGTCAGCAATGTCCGCAAGTATAGTATCTAAATTGTCGCCCTGAAAATACTTCCGTTTGCATATCATAAAAGGTTAATAATATTTTGCAATCATAGGGGGATTGAGCAATTTGCATTTCACCCTCACCGGTGGCCAAATCGAGCACCACATTCCCCGTGGTTTTAACCTTATCGTATGGACCTAAAACTAAGCAGTTCCAGGTTCGGGGAACTGCCATTGTCTAACGTGATGCCAGATCAGTACGCTCATTTAGCCATACCCGGAACACAGTTGAGATCTGCGTCGTGGGCCAAAAACTCCCTGGTTTTACAATGTAGGCAATCCGGACCCTTTAGTATTTACCATTCCCTTCTTTCCGGCAGTCAACCTGACCACCTTAATGCCAGCTACCTTCAAGGGGTGGTGGTTTTACACCTTAGCCTGCAGGGGACGATCCGTTACCAGGTACAGGGTCTTTCTCCCATTGTACTACATGAGCGATCCTACACCATATATTACGCCCCTGTATGGCTGGCGAAGATTCACATAACGGACAATACAAGTCGCAGTATTCTCCTTTGTATGGCGCCAGATGTATTCCATAAGCATAGCTTTCGCTTTGAGCGTGCAAAGGAAGTACTATGGCGGATGAGGGAGAACGAACCCACCAAACTGTCGAAGCATCGCCTTATTGCTGACTATAATTTGCTTATGATGCTGGGGAACGCACTGGAGGGTGGGGGAGACATCGACTGGCAGGCAGAGGCAGCGGATTACGCAATAGAAATGACATTGCTTAAAAATAGTACACCCAAAAACAAATTGAGCGATGATGAAATCGGTAGAGTATATCAAATAAGGGAGATTATCACTTCTGATTTAAAGGTCACACATACAACGGAAGAGCTTTCGAAGGCCACGGACCTTAACCATTATCAGCTCCGTACTTGGTTTTCGCTTGTATACGGAATGTCAATCAGTGATTATCGTATTGAAACAAAAATCCGTCGCGCAGTGGAGCTGCTGAATAAAGGAGAGAAAGTCGTAGTGATTGCCAGCCAGGTCGGATATAGCGAAAGCCAACTTCGCCGTACCTTTTCTGATTACTTCGGTTGTACAATACAGGAATACACGCGTGGTTTGCGAAAAAAAGAATAAAAGTTCGACAAATATGCGAGGCGAAAGATCAGCTATTTTGATTGAATCAACAATCTGCCATAGTATTTTTGTGAAGCACCTCCGATAGATCAAGAAACGTTTTGACAAGTTCCGATAAGCAAAGCATGATCTGAGAAATACGAAAGCCAATAACCTTCGGACAGTTAGCAGGGATGAAAATAGTCTGGACTGTTCGTAGGATTGGCACTATTTCATCACTTTAAATCAGAAACATGAAACTACCTGCTGTCTTTAGGGCGCTTCTGCCTACATGTGTTGCTATCTTATGCGCATTTAGTTCAGTGAAGAAGCCGTTGAAATCTACTGAACCTTGGGCCGTAGAATCCAGTGATGCAAACTACTATTATTTAGCAGAGGAAGTTGGTGGTGGTGATGAAATTGAAGGAATAGATTACTTATGTAATGTGCAGTCAAATACTACATGTACTATACAGATAGATGTGGTTAACATTACCGTCGACCCTATTACCGGAAAGTTAAGAATACTAAAGAGTGGAGTAATATTTGTAATCTTTCTTAATAGAAAGTTTGTTGATCTCAATCCAACAAAATAACAATCCCTTTCAGGTAGTGAATATCTTATGCCTAGAAAACTCACATTATCATTAGCCGCAGCAATCATTGGCTGATCAGCCGTACTTGCGGTAATGTCTGTGTTGAAATACATTCCAATTATCTCTGATGTAAGAACACAGGAATATTGAGATGGAATTTGAAGATGTGGTCTATTATTATTTGAAGGTTAATATAAACGGATGGACAATTGACGTAGATTATATGAGCATAGCACAGGTTAATAGAATTTTCACTGTAGTAGCTGAAGCCATTCAAATTGTGAGATATGCGCCAGGGAAATTCAGCCTCACTAAACATTAGTGATTCAGAAAACTACCAATGTAAAACTTATTAAGTTTATGTAATCCTATTCGAAATTTTTATCCTATATATTATGAGCAGGAAAAACTTCGTAGTTGTAGAAATCTTTTCCATACTTATCACCTTGTTGTTTGTCTATACAGCAACATCGAAGATTTTGGATTTCAAAGGCTTTGTTGGCGCGATGAATAATCAGCCGATGGATAATAGATGGACACCCCTGCTTGTGATACTAATACCTGCTGCTGAATACATTGCCTCGATTCTACTTTTCTTTCGGCCAACTAGGAAATTTGCCTTCCTCATGTCAACCATAATGATGTTTGTGTTTACAGTTTATGTTGGAGTTATTCTGAGTAAGGCAGTATATAGCCGTGTCCCTTGCTCATGCGGAGGTGTATTTCCTCAAATCGGCTGGGGGCCCCACTTATTTATTAATATAGCTTTTACTGCAATTTCATTTTGGGGATACGTGCTTTGTAAAAAGTTGAAGCATGATGATAATGAAGATAACACAATCCTCGTTTCCGTGAAGGAAAAGTATTCTATCTAACAATTAATCCTGCCGCAATGCGTGGAAAATTATTGATACCAGGATCTAATAACAATCAGAAGGAGGTCAAAACGGTCTTCCGAAACGATACATATAGGCTTCAACCGGGAAATCCCTATCGGGAGTTCATTGAGGCTTTGGATATAAAAGATTACAGCGAGATTTTGGAGGGAAATGGGATTGAATACCAGAGGGTGGGCAGGTTTCTTTATGTGGGGACTACAAATTATCACCACAAATGGGTGACATTTATTTCGTGCAACACCCAGGATACTCTTTCCGTCCTCAAAACAATCATAAAATTCTTAAAAAATCATAACATTTCGTTTCGTATTGTTGAAAATGGCTACTACAATTATCGGCAGAACGGTGGTGAATTTTCTCTTGGTGAAGTTGGCAAGACGATATCAATGCTTCTTACAGATGAACAATTGAATTTGTTGCTAAAGGATCATCTGAATAACCTTCTACCGATAAAGGCCCCCACTGTGAAAACGCCATCCATTTAATAGGTCCAGTATTCACCGCATACTGTAGAGTAAAAGAAATTGCAGTTGGCGGAATAAAACAGGAAATAAAACAGTACGCCATACCTAAAAAGGAAAAGCCCCCATTCCTAGGCCCTGGTTTCACTTATAACTGCTATCAAGTCCCGAAGGTTGTCGGTGGGAAATACATTGTAAAGCGGCCAATTTCACGCTCAGTGCGTGGTGGAATATATTCGGGATTATACTTTAAATGGCTGCTTCCAAAAAGTATAATCATTAAAGAGGCTATGCCAAATAGTAGCATTGATCCCATTGGCAGGACCACAGAAGATCGGCTCATATGGCTATCTAAAATATTTTTGCAGTTAGAAGGCAAGATATCTGTTCCAAAACTTATTAGTATAATAAAAGAAGGTGACTACACGTACTTAATTACAAAAAAAATAAAAGGGAAAAGTCTTGCGCAAATATTATATACAACTACAAAAGACAGGCCATTTACAAGTTTGTCCAAAGATGATCAACGATACATCATTGATCTATTAGTTAAAACGATAAAGGCCGTAGAAGAATTACACAACTTAAATATTGTACACCGTGATCTGACTCCTTCAAACATACTATTTGGGAAAAAGGGAATTGTCAGTTTAATCGACCTCGAAATGTCGCATGACATTTTGAACTTGGCCCCGTTCCCGCCTTTCGTTTCCGGAACACATGGATACGTGGCGCCTGAACAGTTAAAGTATGCAAAGCCGGAGAAAACTGAGGACGTTTACTCACTTGGCTGCATAACCATTAAATTATTAACAGGCGAGCACCCAGGTAAGATAATCGACATGAAGAAATTTTCGGTTACCCAAAAGAATCTATTGGCTATTTGCGCTAATGCTACGTTGTGCGATTTGGCATTAGCCTGCATTGACCCCAATCCACTAAATCGTCCGTCACCTAGGGATATGTCAGAGCAATTAATTTTATACTGTAAAAAATTCCTTTAGGGGAAATAAGATATTACATGCGCGTGTAATGGTTAGTTAGTCAAACAAATTCTATTAATTATTAAACTATCAATTTATGAAAAGTGCGAAAAGCCTTTTTACGATGCTGGCATGTGTATTAGCACTAGCCGCAGCATTTGCCTTTAAAGCTACCCCCAACGAGTTATTACCAAAAGAACCGTGGGGAGTAGACACAAGTGACGCCAACTACTACTATCTGGCAGAAGAAGTAGGAGGAGGTGACGAAGTCCTGAATCAACAGTACTTTTGCAATTTGCAATCAAACACAACCTGTACCATTAACATTGACCCAGCTCTAATCACAATTGAACCTGTTACGCTGAGGAAACGTTATGCTAAATCAAATATTGCCACTGGTGACGTTCTGGTTGCCGGCGCCAAGTTTGTAGATGCCGACCCAACTAAGTAAAAATTACGAAGAGCGTAGCCAAATAGGCTACGCTCTTCTATACAGTCTATTTAAGCCGTTCTATCGCATGCTTAATACATATAAATTTAAAGGGCTATTTACAATTATTGCATCGGCAACGATAGCACTGGTAACTCATCATAATGTTGATTATTATGCCTGGGCAGTTGATTATAATGATTCGGTATATTATCACTTGAGCGAATCTATCACCTCAGACTTAGAGGGAGTTGATTATCTCTGCATAGTGCAAGAAAATGAAAGCTGTGTAATTACATCATATGCCCTCCCGGATTATCAAGGCAGAATTCGTATTGAGGACGCCATTGCAATAAAATTCGGAAACTTTGTCGATCTTAATCCTGCGTACTAATTATACTTCATTTGAGCGACTCAATCAAATTTATTAAACCGGCACTGCTTCGTAACGAAATGTTTCGACGATCATTCCAAGCTAGTCCATTCCTTCCGATAACAATTATTTTGGGATAAGCATATACATTGTAATCGAAAACTACCTCATGTCGTTCACCTTTCCCATTTGTGAATAAATTTATAGATTGATTAGATGTATATATTCCCTGGGTCAAACTTTTTTTCCAAACAAGTGAATCTCTATCAACTGAGATAGTGATAAATTTTACATTAGAATCATTCTTGTATTTATCCTCGACCAATTTTAAGTGTTCCTGATAAAACGATCTACATGGTTTACAACCTGTAAACCAAAAATCTAAAACAATGATTTTATTTTTAAAACTGGATAATGCAATCAAGCTATCCTCAGAATCAGGGAGCACGAAGTCCTTAGCAATGGTAGGAGAGTTTGCGGCTTGAAGTCGTATAAACTCTCTACGATACAACGGATCAACAAAAATATGATCAGAGTATCTGAGAATTGAATCAGGATTATAGAATATAGAGAAACTTTTTCGAAGCAGGGTTATAGCAATCTTTTGTTGCATAATTCCATCATAATCGTTAACGGCTGTAAAATACAGCGAATCAATATTGGTAGTTTGATTTTCGACTAGTAAGCGATTTAAACTTCTATAAATTAGGTATTGATAGTAGTATAAAGATTCGTACAAAATTGATGAGTCCGATCCATTAAAATCATCGACTAAATATTTGACATCTTGACTCCTAAGTGAATCCCGTGTGTTTTTGTCCCCCTTTATCCATCGTTGATTGAAAACTGTAGATTTTATACTTGCTTCCCATGCTAGGCAGTCAAGCAGAATCTTATCATAAGAGCGACCTGACATACTTCCTCTATAGTCATTGACAGTGTTTAACATAGCCGCGAGTAGAGGGTTGTTTATGAATCCAAACTCCTTTGAGTATTGATTAATTTTATTGTTTCCTAATCCAAAGTATCTGATTCGGTTTATCACCTTAAGGCAATTATTCTTTTCGGCACCTAGGCCTTTAAAGATTAAGGGGAAATAGTTTTCATTTTTATACCCCTTTGATAAGATAACCGCCCTCATACTATCTCCGGACTCGATAAGATAGTTTTCTGCAAGCAATACTTTATGCGAACCTGATTTATCAATTTTGTACCCATAAACAGAAAAATATGAGATGTCATTTAATAACTTGAAATCGAAGTTGTATATATTGGAGGCTGATGACAAAACATATCTATCCGAAAAAGCATCATCAAGACCTGCCTGTCCGAATAAAGTAGAGGATACTTTTAACTCTAAGGAATCGTAAGTTAATGCGGAGTCGATCTCGATAGCAATCCTCGCGTCCTTAAATAGCATTGAACCATGTTCGGTACTTATGTTCCCGGCTGAGAATATAACAGTCACTGAAACCAAAAATATAAATAAGGAGAACCTGAATGAGTTCTGAATCCTAACACTTGGCCTATTAAATACGAATACTATCATTTTTTTTTATCTTGGATTCTGTGGAAGATTATTTATTTGCAACTCTGAATTAGGTATAGGCAGCGCATAGCGAGGGCTATTAGGGGCCAATTCATAATCCACATTAGAGATACGGCGTCTAAGTATACTTGAATAGGTTGGTTCGGTATTCAATCTTCGTAGATCCTCCCATCGAACTTGTCCTACAAATGATAGCTCCAACCCTTTTTCACGAAAAAGAATCTTCAATGCCTCTGCACTACTTAATATTCCGTATGGAGTAAACCTGCCAGGTTTAAACCTCGTCAGCAATAGCTTGTTTAACAAGCTTATTCCTTCTTCTACCCTACCTTTTCTTATGGAAGCCTCTGCTTTAATAAAATACATTTCCGAAGTGAGCAACCCTCCAAATTGTGCTCCGCCTGCATAACTTCCCCGATACACTATACGATTATTCGTAATTGCATTATTCATATAGTATAGTGTTTTTCTCAAATCATCATTCGAAAACGACCTGTATAAATTTGAGTCAACCTGGGCAGGCCCAAAAGGGCCAAGAATACGATATGAAGAATTTGAAGCATAAAACAATATCTCTGGATTCGTCTTTATAAGGCTTGAAAACGGGAAAAAGGGAGCGGTATTTATAGTAGAATAATCAATTAACATCGGGTTGTCAAGGATCACCGTATCTGAATAATAATATGAACTATTATAATCACCGATTGCATGATAGATTTTAGCCAATAGTGCTCTGCTGGAATTTTTGTCTGGTTGAGTTTTAAACGAAGCTCGAAAAGGTAACAAATTGACCGCAAGTTTAAGGTCTTTTAAGATATTATTGTATACCTCTTTAGCTGGCATTCTTCCGTTTTTTATATTGACATCAGATGAAATTTTATATGGTATTCCGAGACTTTCATCGGTTGCATTCGCATAGGGTATTGAAAAACACTGGACAAGTTGATAGTGCGAATATGCACGCATAAATAGAGCGGTTCCTTTTATTTGATTATACTGAATATCATTATCTTGACTTTTTACAACATCGTTTAATTTTTCAAGAATTACATTAGAATAGAAAATTCGTTTATATGCGGCATTCCAATCACCATTATAGCCATCCTCAAATATTTCTTTTTTCCAGGCATATAAATTACGCTCTGTTGGTTGTAAGGTTGAGTAGTCAGCATCATTTAAAAAATAGAAATCTGATGAAATATTTCCAAGTGAAGAATAAGTGGCATTAAAGACGCCATCATTATTTAGTAATCCTTGAAAATCTTCTAAAGTTTTGGGTACTACGTCACCGAGGTTATATTTCTTGTCAAGAAATTCGTCCTGCTTTTTACATCCAGAAATGATTATGAGAGCAGCGATCGTATAAGCTATCTTCTTCATGCTTTAAAAATTTGCTTTAATACCTAATGAAAATGAACGGACGAGCGGTATTTGAGTTCCATAGTTGTCTGGGTCAATTCGGCGATTATTTGCTCGCCATAAAATTGCAAGATTTGAGGCATAACCATATATCTGCAAAGTATTGATATTTCGATTTTTACCCAATGGAAGATCATAACTCACTGAAATATCTTGAAGCCTAATGTTATCTCCGGGCTCTATTAAAGTGCTTGAGAATTGATACAGAAGGTTCCTATTTATGTCCGTCACATAATTTATTTTGGGAACATCTGTAAAATTTTCGTCTCCGGCATTTTTCCAGGATTTGAAATAATCCTCATGGGGGCCACTCACCGAGGATGTGGAAATGAGATAGTCCTGAAGGTTTAATGTCGTTGTTGGTCGCCGAAATACATATTTGAATTTGTATTGAATAATAAAGGAAAAGGCGAACCTTCCAAATACAAAACTATTCCTTAACGATCCGTAAAAGCGCGGTCTGGAAGTCCCGTTTAGAATAAGACTATCTGTACTTGTCGTGTTAATTATTTGGGAGTAGTCCTTTGAAGCGGATTTACCTATAACTCCAATTGGATCACCTACGCGATCAATTCCAAGATATTGATAGCTATAAATACCGTCAGTTGGTCCCCCAAGAACGGGTGTTCCCGATCTCGCTTGTGCGAGGTCAAGGGCCGTGTAATTTGTAGAATACTCTAATACTTTTTCTTTAAGGGTATTAAAAATAATTGTTGGAGACCATGAACCTGGTCCGATTTTAAGATTCGAAGATGCCGTTACCTCAAAACCACTGCTCCTAAATCTGGCAGCATTTCCTTTAAAAGATTGAAAACCATTTGAAGGGGGTAATAAAATATCTTGAATAAGATCATTGCCTTTCTTAACAAAATACTCAACACTCCCACTCAAATGATTCTTAAATAATTTGTAGTCAAGACCTAAATTAAAAGTATTAACTTTTTCCCATCGTAAAGATGGATTTGGAGGCTGACCTATCGTGCCAAACGGTAAATTTGTATAGCCACTGATATAAGTATAAGTCGAGGTAAGGTACGCACCGCCATTATAAATATTGCCATTTGATCCATATGTAGAGCGTAGAGACAAATAATCAATTCCATTGATATTAAAGAACTTTTCTTTGGTTATATTCCAAAGAGTACCAATTGACCACAAGGGAGTGATCTTATCATTTGTCTTCACGCCAAATAGATTGGCGCCGTCTTTTCTGCCACTTACTGTAATGGTATATTTATCGTCATAGGAATAGCTTAGGTTTGAATAATAGGATAGAAATCTCTGTGTCTGTTCAGTTCTACCTGATGGATATGGCGGTATCGTTGAAGAGCCACCGCCATTTAGAGGAAAGTAAGTTAGAAAATCAATGATTGAAACAGAGGTGCCGAAATCATTACTATAGCCATAAGAAACTTGATCGTTCGCCTTTGCAACAGTCTCCCTCAATTCAATACCAGCAATTCCCGTGAAGTTGCTTTTCCCAAAATCCCTCCCATAATTGATCTGACCCCTGGCATTGGTGGCCATCAATGTTCCATAACTTGACCTTAATATTCCTCCATTGGGGAATGGATAATTGAAAGTTTTAGTACTGGCATTATATTGAGCATAGCTATTTACAAGCGATCGTACTATATAGCTCTTAGGGTCTTGAAATATTCGCCTTTCGTTTGATTCTCTTTCATTCTGATACAGCAAGTCCAACGCAAGTCCCTTTGTGATTTTAACCCGTGCTCCAAACTTCAATAATATATTATTTGATTGTTGGCTATTATCAGCTAAGTCCAACTCTTGAAGTGGTCGATAATTCCAATCCATGAATCCCAGGTGCCTCAAACTATCATTGAAATAACCTGAGTGTTCTCTCGCTATGACTCCTGGGCCACCGTCATTGTCAACTAAGCTGGCATATGGATATAACTGTGAATAAGGAGATGTAATAGATCCATACCCTATCGAATTATTCGCTCGAACGTCCCGTCTTGAATAAATCATTGTAGTCGTTAACTCAAGGAATTGTTTTGGTGTATAGACATTTGTAGAAGTAATTGATAACCGTTCAGCCCCGTTCCTTCTTAACTGATCTTTGGAGTTATCATATCCAAGCCCTAAATAGTAGAAGAAGTTAGAGCTACCTCCATTTAGACTTAAAAAATGGCGTTGGGTTACTGGATTTTGGTAGACATTTTCCATCATGTCCACCCTATAGTCATGTTGGGATATTTCGGTTATTGCAGAATCGGCAAAACTTCTGGAAATACTGCCTTTTGCAGCCATATCAAGTAATGAAACTACAGGCGAAATTGCTGGAAAACTTACTCTATCATTTAAGGTAAAATTAAAATAACCACTATCGAACGCCATTTTTTCAATTTTCGCAAATTCTACCCCAGGAATAAATCTATTGTCCCTTATCAAATTGGGTTTGTTGGAAATTGTTACATTAGAATTAAGCGAAACTCTTATAGGTTGATTTGCCGAACCTCTTTTAGTGATAATTACAAGGACCCCATTTGCAGCCCTGGCTCCCCAAATAGAAGAAGCTGCCGCATCCTTTAGTAGTGTAATGCTTTCAATATCATTTGGGTTAATATTATTTATATCTCCCTCATACGCAAAGTTGTCCAATACAATTAAGGGGTCCTTGCTTACGTTTGGACTAAAAGTGCTTTGTCCGCGTACTGTTATACCAGTTTTAGAATTTGATGTCGCATCTGGATTAAAATATGTTCCTAGTGTAACGCCGTCCAACTTAGCCAATATGTTAGAGTTGACATTTCTCTCTAATATCTTGTTGCTTATGAAAGCGTATGATCCTGGCGCCCTCTCCTTAGAGATGCGGCTGAAACCGCTACTATAATTGATTTGAACACTCCCCAGAGCGGTAGCTTGTTGTCTTAGATCGGTTTTGAAAAATACCTGGTCTTGATATCGAATATCAGCAGGAGCATAACCGATCATAGAGAAGGTGATACGGCCGCCAGCAGGAGCGTTGTTCACCACAAAACGGCCATTATCATCGGTCTGTGCCATCAGTTTGCCAGGGGAAACAAGCACAGAAACGCCCGGCAATGGTCTGCCGAGGGTGTCAGTAATAATGCCGGTGAGTTGTTTACGTCCAGTGTCGGCCAAGGGCGATTCCTGTGTGCGGATTTTAGCAGGGGAAACAGCAATCGTTTTTCCAGCGATAGTATAGGAAAGGGGTTGTCCGCTAAAGATCAGGTCCAGGACTTTTACTATATCGGAACTAGATACATCCACTGTTACCGGATTGGCGCTTTTGAGCCACTCCGATTTATAAGTGAAATCATATCCACTCTGTTTAACGAAATCTTTGAATACAAGAGCAATCGGTGCTCTACTGTATTTGAGGGTAATTACCTGGGCATACCCTTTGGCTATCCCTGGCGCAGATAGCAGCAGACAGATGAAGAGCATAGCAGTAAGGCGGTAGGTAAGTTGATGGCCTTCAGTTCGCTTTAGAGATCTTTCCATGACCCGAATTGAGTTTTAATTAGTGATAATAGGAGACGGCGATGTTGATCAATAGCTCTTCACACATGGATGCGCGAAGAGGCTACTGCACCAACATTTTTGGGGCTAACACTCATATGGACAAGGAATCAACGATAGGTGATAGGATAAAGCAAACTGGTCACGTACAGTAACGGAGTTGAATGTATCCACACGTACCCTTCAGGCCATCGAGGGTCCTTTATACGCAAAAGCGTCGGCTGCAACAACCGTAAAAGGAACGGGACCTTTATATAAAGGACACTCGAAAAGCCTTCTTCTTTCTGTGTTTCTTGGTTCTTTTAGTGTGGTGAAGGACTTTATTTTACGTGCTTAACTTTACATTAGATGAAAGGGAAAGCGCTCTCATGGTGGCCACCCACCAAAAGATGACTGCGGCTTTCCGTTCTGGCGCCTGGCAGTATATTTAACCTGCGCCTATTTTCTTAGTTATATTTTATGACTACTAATAAAACTATTCTTCATGCTACGTTTCCCTCAAAATCTATTGCCCTTATGGTCGGAGGAAGGACGAACCCACCTCCTTTTGATAGACCATCTATTTGCTTATTGACGAAAAACGGCTTGTGCGGTAAAAACAGCGCAAGGTTACTTATTCAACGAAATAGAAAATTGATTCTTAAATTTCAACAACTATCTGATTACTATCTTATTATTAATTACGTCCGCTTTAACATCAAACTGTCGCAAGCTGACCAGGACGCTATCTAACGGTGCTGATCGGCTTAGTTTGCAGGAAAAAAGTTCCCCGGCGTAGTCCTTCTCGTAAAGGACTGGAACATTGTACCACCTACCAATACTGCTTAGAATTGTCCGTAGATCGCTGTCTATAAAATAGAAGCTACCAGTTACCCATCCCTTAGCAGCATCCGTGTCCACTGTTTTTAAGTCAATCCTATCGGACCCGCTAACAGTTGTCGCCTGCTGGCCTGGGGACAGCAACACATCCTTACCCGCGATCCCCAGGCTGACGCGTCCTTCAACCAGCGTCGTAGCGGCTGTAGTATTGTCTTTGTAGGCAGATACTACGAAATGTGTACCCAGGACATTTACTGTAAAATTGCGTCCATTTTGACTCTGATACTTTACACGAAATGGCCGCCGATCTTTGGTGATTTCGAAGTACGCCTCGCCATCCAGTTCTACTGACCGCTCTACTTCGCCGAATTGCACCGGAAACCGTAGAGTAGTGGCGGCATTGAGCCAAATCTTGCTCCCATCCTGGAGCTGCAGGCGGTACTGACCGCCGTTCGGAATTGAAATAGAATTAAACTCGTTCTCATGAATACCCGTACCGTTGTATGTAACCTCTCCACCACGATTAGAGATAACAGCGCCTTTTTGTCGGGCTATTGCTGCGCCAGTAGCCGTATCTAAATCAACGATGGAGCCGTCAGCCAGTGTGAGATATGCCCGATCTTTGCCAGGCTGCATGGCGCCGGATGCCGGCAATGATGTATACTTATCTCTAACTGACTGCCTGTTTAAAATCGAAACGAAAACCAGTCCTGCAACCACGGCTGCTGCTGCAGCATAAGATAATCTTCGGATCATGCTACTTTTACGTGATCTTGTAAACCCCTTCAACCGCTTTCTGGTGTTCTCTTCGGCGTCAAGGGTTTGGAGAAAAAGAGCATTCATAGCTCCCTCTTTATTTAAGATGTATTCTTCATACCATTGAAGGTTATGAACATCTTCAAGCCAAACCGAAAGAGCAACCTGTTCTTCAGGAGTTAGGGCTTCGTCGTTGTCAGGATTTTCCCTTTTCTTTTTAAGAATGGAAAAAATACCTGCAAGGCTTTCTTGATCCATTGGCAGTTAAACTTTTAATTCGAAAAAATGCGCTACTACTTAACCACCAGGTATAGGGAGGACGCTTTCACCTCGTCAAGTTCCCCATACAAATACAACAAACTCCCACCCCTGTTTTTACTGAAGATTTGAAAAAAAGTTTAGGAAAAGTTTAGCGTTTTTTTGAGTATAGGCTTAAAGCATTGATAATAAATTGCTTATTGACACAATAGTAATCAACCATGATGAGGTAGTACGGTGCTTATAGAGATTTCTTAAAAATGTGGTGATTTCGTTGTTGTAGTTATATATCGTCCTTATTCTCAGCTTCAGGATCTCAGCTACTTCCTTTAGCGTAAAACCTTCTTTGTGATGAAGGCGATACACCTGGCGGTGTTTTTCTGATAATTTCTCCAGGTCTTTTTCAAATTCCTCAAAGAAGGAAAGGGTGAGCTGATCATGCTCAAGTCCTCTGTCCTGTTGGTCTTGCAGGCGGCTCAGAAGTACAGCCCTAGCCTTTTCTTCGATCTTTTGTTTAGTGATGTAATTGTAACAACGATTTCTCAGAACTGCATAAAGAAAGGCACGAATATGATCCGGGCTGGTAAAGCTGCGGTAATTCCACAGTTCAATAAAAGTGTCTTGTACAAAATCTTCGGCCCGCTTCTGGCTGTTAGTAAAGCGAAACGCAAACAAATGCAACTCTCTATTGAACGCGCCGAAAACTGCAGTAAAGGCAGTATCGTCCTGTTCGTTGATTCCAGCTACTATTTTAGTAGTAATTTCCATGTAAGCCGACCGGTTTAAATAAGTGCTACGTAACCCAAATGTTCAAGTACAGTTATGGACAGGACAATGCCAGTTGCTTAGTCGTCGAAAACCGAAAACCTCAAAACATTTACTGGGATTCTGGATGGTGGATACAAGTTTAACGGTGAAAGCGTGATTCCAATCTCTTCATATGCCGGCGCCATTAATATGCCGGTGTGGTATAATTTGGGAAATTACCATTCCTCTGTGTAGTAGCAACATTTTACACGCGCAAAATAGAAAAAAAATCATTCTCAGCAATGGGTGTCTTAAATATTGCCTATCAATAAATTGTAATGATTTATCATAGGTTGACTGCATAAATACGAACTGTTCGGCCTACCGTTTAAAATTTTCATGAAGAATCACGCCTGCTGCCCTACAACGGTTTGGGTAGCGGGTGATCTTAATTGAATTTTTTTCAAAAAAACCTCCCAAACATTAAGCAAACCTGCCATTCTCCGCTTTTTTTTGCGAATCAGTAAAAAAACAGGAAATCACTATTGGTGGAATATCTTCATAACCATATATTGCATACATAAGAAAATTCTATTCAGTCCCACACTAAAAGATCGAGGTCAGTTGCCTGAAGTGGCAACCGACGCCACAATTGGGCATTAGCCGTAGCAATCACCCAACCAAAGATCAAACTATGTAGGTTTAAAGCACTTACAGCTACCGCTTTTGCGTAATTCCCGTCATTGGAGTTTGGCGTCTAATGCCTTACTTCTGGTAGCGGAGGGTTATAAAAATCCATCAATACGTTAACATTACAATTGCCCTCGGGGGGGCTACTGGCAGCGCTTTGCGGTAGCGACAACCTAACCTGTTGTCATTACGCATTGGAGTTGCAGAAGGAACACTGAAAACATCAAACTATTGATATTATGAAGGGGGAGAAGCGAGTAAAGCAACATATCGTTGAAGAGGATACAGAGCAAATACCAGTTTCCCTGGTGGTGGATAATAATGTGATAATTCCAAACCGTGATGCGGTATGCGCTACCGGCAGTCATTTTTTTACGGTAAGCCATGAGACAAACGATTACAAATTGGAAATAGTGCAGATCGGGTCGGGTGTGCAAATACTGAACGGCAGTGCCGAAGATTTCTTTCGACACGCCTTCAATCTGGTATACGGAATGGAACCTGAAATAGCCTACGAACTCAAACCTGAAATAATCGACCAACTTCGGCAACCAGACTTCCGGTTTCCTGGTAACAGAACAAAAGCATCTTTGGTGAAGGAATGGCGAATGCAGCACTGTTATTGTTACCAACTCGCCGTTACCAGTCTTTACAAACCGCTATTGACCAGGATGTTTTGGCAGGACATTAACAACTACTTCGGCGTTAAATACAAGGTATCGGGTAATATCTTAAACATACCGAAACAACACCTTGTTTTACGAGCAAAACCGACTTTGAACAGTTCTGAATTGGAATCCCCTGCACAAAGGTTCCATGATCCCAGGATACTCTTACTTAGGGCCAGGATAGTAGAGTTAAGTAAACACCTGCCAGAAGAAAAACAACTACCGTTTGCCCTATTTTCAGATATACCGGACCTTATCATAAAACTACTTACAGTAGCAAAAAACCTGGAAGAATTAAAGTCGCAATTGGAGGGTGCAGGCTATCTGTTACGGAAAGAAATGGTCAGTGTTCCGAAACTATATTTAAAGACTGCGCCGACCGCGCCGTGTATGTTCTTTTAGTGTGGGATTTTATTTGGTGGTTTAACCATTTATAGAATTTCACTACCGCCCGGTGTCTACTGGGCGGTGATTTTTTTCCACCCAATACTATATCGGGTGAAAGCTTATGACCCTTTAGGTTATTTAGGTTATTAAAGGGGTGGTTTCAGCAGGCCGGGAGGTATTGCCCTCCTGGCAATTTTAAAAACCTTTTCTGATGAGATATGCCTTATTGATCATTCCTGCATTCCTTTACAACAATCACTGCACACGGATAATCATCTCTGATTCATCTTGCCACCAGGATACAGTACAGGAAATACTTAAAACGGGGAGTGAGCTTTATAACTTGGTACAGGTTTATCAAATAGCCCAGCAGGCTGCCGATACCTCCCAAAATCTCTTTGGACCGGTTGATAATATCCTACCCTATAAAATAAATGACACCTGCTACCGGGCAGTCGGGTTCAGCAGCCATTTTCAAAATCGAATTGTGTTGACCGTAGAGGTACATAATATTTATAATACGTCTTTAACCCCTTTCGTGTATATAAGAAAAAGTGTCCCCAGTTTATCTGAGGACACTTTACTTAGGATGCAGCAGGCCATCCTTCATGCTGGTCAAACTTTGCTACGCCGCAACCTTCGTAACAATGCTGACACCTATATAATCCCAATGAAAAAGGGCGCCAGCCTGTATGGCTACAGCCTCGCTCTTGCGCCGGAAGATGAAGAACTGAACGTAGAAAATGATATTCAATATCAGTTCACCACCCCGGACTCCGTAACTTACATGCGACCACTACACACAAGTTCAACTCCCCCCGGCAAGCTCTACACCGATTCGGCTCTGGCATACAAATGCGATGAAATCTCTCCGATCAGCCCTGCCGATGTGTGCAGCCTGCTTTATTACTGTTCAAAAAGAAAGTTCAAGCAAGTCGGTATTATTCACCGAAATCAGCTACTATTATGGAATTATGCGACCAATACTGGCCAGATCAACGACACACCGTAATTACTGTTACTTATTATCCGGATGGACAAATAATAGGTGAGCTAGATTCGGATCTCCTTTTATCATTGCCATTACATCCTGTTCCATCTCGATAATATCTGCCTTTATCTGGTTATAGTTTTCCATCACTTCTTCCTCTGTTACATCTCGAATTTTCGGTAACGGAACGTAGCTATCCTGCTCATCCTTGATCGCTTTATGATCATTGACGAACTGCGCATTGAAGGCTTTCAGTTCAATCGGCTCTGTGGGATTGTCAGCCACCACGCCGCAAAATTCACCGGCAGTAAGATTCGAGATTTTGGATTGCGGTACGGCATATTCCAGGTTGGTATTTCGGCTCACGGAAGTATCTGTTCTGTTGATGCTAACACTTTCGCGCTCCTGTACGATTTTACCGATACGTTCACTTACAATTTTAGCGGAATCCCCAACACTTTGGCCGCTGATAATGTTTCCGCAAACACTAAATAGAACTTCTGCCTGTTCCTTGCTATAATCCATACGTACCTGCTCGATACTTTGAACTGCAATCCAGGTTTGTATCAAATTCGACCTGCCGGTACTAACGGTTACGTGTAGTGGACAATAAATCGTAGGGTACTCATCGAAGATCAGTGAACATTTTAACTGTCCTTTGCGGTTTACCAACTTCAGCATCCTGTTTGTGTACAGGGAGAGCACAGCGCCGTAAGTCTGAATTTTTAATGGGTTATTGCCCGCGCAAAACACCTTTGGTTCATCTGGATTGTTAATATCCAGGCTGAAGTCGTCGCCCGATAAGACATAGTAAAGCTGCGGTGAGGATAGTCGTGCCAGCGCAATTTTTGCAGATGCTATCTGACCTTCAAGTTGCTCTCGGGCATTATTACAATAGGCTTGGATGAACGGATCGACTAACGAGGTCAGTTCATCGAAAACCCCGAGCATAGGAAAGAGTGATTCATAGCCTAGAGAAATTATCTCTATCACGTGGGGCAATGTGCAAAATCTCCCATTTTTATACCGCCGTAAAAACCAAATTACCGCAGTGATAAAATTTATTGGGGACTCCACGAAGAAATCCCCACCACGCGCAACCCAGCTTCGGTTTAACCCTAAAAGTAGTGACCTACTTGACTCTGCGGCATCAGTAATGTCGGTCATCATCTGAGGATCTAACGGATTGCACCTGTGCGAATACGACAGATCATCAAAGTTGATCACACAAAATTTCGGCGGAACTTTATACGCCTTCTTATTCCTTAACAGTTCATTATATACAATCTTGGTAAGGTCGTCGTACTTGAAATCATAAACGAAGACGCTGAAACCCTTCTGACAATTTTGCTTTATGACTTCGCGAACCAGGTAATAACTTTTCCCCAACTCGAACCGGGCAGCCCAACAAGTAGACATGCCCGGTATGGATTTATTATATTCACAAATGAGCGACGGACCTTATTGCCAAATTTGTATATCGCCTTGAAGTTGACGCTATGTTCGTTGAGGCGCAGCACCTCATCTTGTGGGAAAGTCTCGTTCGCAGAGTTCCATATGTCTTTTCGCAGCTGCAGGCGAATGAGCCGGGATAATCTTGTACCACCTGCCAGGCAACAGAGAAAGCCCAGAGAAGTAATGATCATATAGGCGATGACGGCGGCCTCCGGAGCCATCGCCATATAAAGTAAAAGATTACTACCCCAAAACAACAGCAGCCCTGCTCCAATTAGACCGGCAACCATCCCTTTGGCAATCTTTTCGTCTTTTTTTCCCAATGCCCCAATCAGGGAAACTGCCAGAGTAAGCAGCACATATAATTTTGAAAGGAAAATGTTATTGAAAATCCCCATCCGGGCAAATCCTAAAAGCATTGTTTTAACAAATGGTATGGTAAGCCCCCAATGTTCAAAGACTGCATAACAGAAATAGTAGAAGTGCAGGCCCAGCAAAACGATGCTGCACTTTCGGATAAGGTCGATAAGGACCCGTAGGCCCTGCTCGTTTTCTCCTGTGCTCATAAATTCGAATTTTAACGTGATAAAATCTGGCTTGCCGTTGCGGCAAACCATTGATCTGAGCTAGGAGGGAAAAGCTCAGTGTTTAGGCCGCAGAGGGAGTGGCCCAGTAATAGTTGGAGGGAACAATTAGTAGAGAGGGCAACTTAGTTATCGCCGTGGGCCATTCTTCTGCCCTTTCTTTCTTTTATAATGACCAGGAACATAGCTAGATGTGTAGGTGTAACCTAAAATATCATCCGCCACTTTTTCAAAATAATGTAGACTATCATCGTATAAATGCTGATCTATACTTTCGGCCAGGTCGTGGGCTGTACGGCTCAATAATTTCTCCAGTAAGGTTTCGGACTGATTGTTAACCGCGCCAAAGTCGGCTGTATTTAACCAATTATTAAATGACGAAGGCGCATTAACGTACGCATCTGGGGAAGTGCCCCGGTGGCCGAGCCGGTAAAATACCTTGCCTTTACTAGTGCCGGAAATCTCTATACCGATATTATGTTTATCCAGATAACGGAGGATAGTTTGTGGGCGCCGGCGATAATCAACACCTGCCAGAATATCCGCTATCAATATCTGGTTGTAATGCAGTTCGGGGTTTCGCCCAGCCTCAATGCGCTGTAAAAGTGCGCCGGCGCTGTAGCCTTTTCCGAGATCACGGCCATTGTAGGCAACCTTAGTGAGGGTGTCTACAAAGGTTACACCATAGGTGAAGTCGTTCTCATTCTTGCGGTAGATAATTGCTATGTTATCCTTTTCCAGCAATTTTTCAAACTCTTGCCGGCTGCAATTTGTCTTTAGAGAATCCTCAATCACCCTGATGATCCTGGCGCGGTAACGCTTACGGTTCTCACGATTACTATCATATCTTTCCTCCAGTCTTTTTAGAATTGGCTTATCCGCCAGCTTACTTCCTTTAATCGGCATACTCCATTTGCTGTCCGTTTCATCTATAATACTGTACAACAAACCGCCAGTGGTGTTTAGTACAGAGCCTTCCTTTCCATTATCAAGCATAACTCCAAAGTGAGAAAGAATAGCACTGTATTCCGCCAACGAACCATATTTATAAGAGTTGAATACCTCTCGCACTACGTTGGTTATGTCACGCTTTACCTGGCGCCGGTTATTGGGATCTTTCCCCTCAATATTTATCCTGGAAAGATGTTCACCATTTTTTAGGTGATGTCCTTCTGCCTGAACGATTCCATAATCAAGTTCAATTTTCTTTCTTGCCGGTTCGGATTGGTCTTCAACGAAGCGATGACTTTCGATACGGTCACCATTAGGCTGTATATTAGTGGTGACAATGTGCATGTGATCATTGCCGGTATCGGTATGCCGGTATAATAAATATGGTTGATCACCATAGCCAACCTGCTGCATATAATCGTCGGCAATATCGCGCATGAGCTGGTCGGAAATATCTTCGCCCGGATGAAAACTCAGCGATACATGCAGGGTATTAACTTCTGTTATCTTGTTTTTTTCCGTCAATGCCTTAAACCGGTTGTTCTTTTCTCGGATAGTAAGATCTGCGGCTTCCTTCCCAAATCCTATGGCATCTATACACCTGGCTTCTCCCAATGCCACCTTGTCCTCATTATAATAAATGGCATCGTACATATCCCTCCGGAACTTTACCCGCGTAACCATTTTTCAGAAAGTTGGGATATGATAGGAAAAATAATCTCTAGCCTTTGGTCCACCTTCTTGGAATACTCCAACAGTTGGAACACCGAACTTACCCGTTCCGCTCGCCCAGCCGCCGTATGAAACTCGCGGGTAACCTGGTTAACATTTCGCCCAATTGAATTTAATTCCTTACGAATACGGGTAAGTTCTTCCATCACCTGCGGCAAAGAATTATCAACGGTATACACCGTAATGGGCCGGTTACAAATTATATCCCGCAACAATTCACTCATTTTCCGGTACGGAGAACTTGCAAGCTGCTTATTAAGCCGATCAAAATGCTGCTGGTTAATGCGTGTTTTTACATCATATAACAGGCCGTCAACCTCATTTAATTTCTTCCTTCCCATAATTATAATACATGCGCTATGACATAATTACATTACTGGTGGCCTGCCACCGAAGCCGACACTGGAGGCTGAGAAAACATTGTTGAGCACAACAATAAATCTTGCGGGAGTCGTCTAATAGTACGACTCCTAACCCATAGCCCTTAGCGTAGACCACCGATAAAAGAGGGAATACAAAGTAAGAGAAGGACATTGCCATATTGGCATGGCTATGGCTGACTAATTTGTGGCCTTTTCTCATTACGGCCAGCCCCTTCAGCCTTGAAAAAAGATTTCAACTTTTTCTTAGCATCCAGGCATAATCGTATCTGCAAATCAATAAGCTCATCCAGTTCTTCGTAGGAGAGTCTAAGAGGATTAACAATTTTGTCCTCATCCTTTTTTGAGGCGCCGTTTTCGGAGTAGTCAATAATGTTGGGAGAATATATCTCACCGAGTTGTAAATCTGGTGTAACCCCAATACACAATCCAGTGATTTTAGCTTCCCTGCCACTATCAAAGACCAGCAGTCTTTTCTTTAAATTGTAGATAGCCATCGTCTAATTTTTACTGTTTAATGATGTGAGTTTTTTAAGTTTTTTGCGAGAAGGATCAAATTGATGGCCTTTGTTTGCGGTTCTTTTCACCTCTTACCACAGTTCTTTGCGGCTTCTTACCAGTGGGTAAGGTTAGCTCTTGGGTACCTTCGTAGTCATGCAGCACCTTCCTTTTGTCGGGTGATAATACCCTAAAACCAGAGTGAGAAATTGTTTTTGTGTTCTGTTTGATCTTAATTTTGCGCATCTTATCCGCTTCTTCCTTAGAGGACACTGGAACAGGAATCGCCATTACCGGGTCGCCACCGGTAAGACAGAGCTGATACTCCAGGTATCCAAAAATCTTTGCACTATCCTTTTTCATGGACCATAATTTCTAACACTGTACAAAAATGCGCACAACAATAGCAGGTATATGACAGAAATAGTCAGGAGATAAAAAAAAATTCTCATTGAAGCTAATAGCCGGCAGAAATTTGGTGAATTTTCTGCCCGTACTGGAAAATACTGTTGGATTCTATCGTTATAGAAATAATGGACTTGGATATGTTACTGATATATGATAGACCGGCAACCATAGTGGAAATGTCGGGCTATGACTCGCCTGTATTTGAAATCGGTAAAACCCTAGAGCATTACCGGCGTAGCTATCGAAAACCCTTTCCGAGTCTTCTACATACCAAATTTTTGTATTACGAATCTTATACCGGCAAAAAGATTAACACTGACGACGGGGTGGGAGGAGAGATTGTCGAATATGTTTGGGTGATACTTTATGACCGATTGGGTCAGGAGTTGGAACCGTATTTAATCAAAGGCTAAATATGAGGATGGTAGTAGGTGGGAGAATGCCCTCTATAGTGTAGGCTTAAAACAGTATCGTATAGTAACGAGGTTTTTATTTGCAAGTATTCCGGCAGTGATTTTTGAAACAGATAGCCATAGATGGCCGCAAAAAGCGCTTTTAATAGAACGAAGTCCAGTTTAATATTAAAAAGAGGCTCTCCAATACCATTAAAGCAATTCTCTCTCAGCCATTGATGTATACGATTACCCCTTTAAAATCTGTATACAACAAAAATGTCCATTTGGGGAAAAAAAATACTGGACTTACCTGTAAAAAGGGAGCATTTTACCCGAAATTTAGGGTATGTCAGCAGCAAGAAAATTTAAGGACCTACATATGGTAGCCGACCTTGTTGGGGTTGAACTGGCAGTGCGAAGTGAGTTTACTTTAAGAAAAAGGCTGGCTCCTGACGCCAGTTATGAGGATTTACTACCAACTATTTTTATGGGAGGTAGTATGATCACGGCAAGCATCCGCCGAGAGTGGGCAGGCAGTTTGTTCAATTATCAGGCCCCAGGTCACAAAGGAATGTTCTACGAACTGGAAACAGTGGGTAATCAAAAATATGAAACCGCCGAATATCTTCTATCACATACGGATACAGGGCCATTGATTTTACTGATTTGTTATCTCCAATACCGGCATGTTGAAGTAAGGTTTTATGCTCCCAAAAACGATCCAGTATATAAAAAAGAGCATGAATTAAACTGGATCATCAGCAAGGCCCTGATCAACGACGCTACCAAAGTAGGGATTAGTGAGGTGGGACATATAATACGGACAACCGAATTTATCCCCCTTTTGGGAAGGCACCGGATCGTCCTAAGTAGATAAGGTAAACGAACGAGCCAATAAGTCGGCCTTTAAGAATTAAATGGCACTCTTATTAAAAATCGCACTTGATAGTTGTTTACTGCTTAGAATTATTACAGGCAAAGAAGTATGAACTATTTTATCAGTAGTAAAAGTCAGAGCCGGTGAAGTTTAGGACGAGCGAGTTATTATGTTTAGCTTTATTGTATCCCGCCGCCCCACTTAAAAATTAACCCGAAATTGATCCACTATGAAACGCCTACTTTTTATAATTGTCAGCCTTTTGGCATTAGGGTGTAAGCAAAAAGTATCCACAAAGTTTACAATCTCCGCATCCACCTACTTAGCAAATGCTAACGAAGATCCCTGGATGGACACCACAACAGCAATGATAAAACTGGATGAAATTAAAAGAGCCATTTGCGAAGGTTGCAGGTTCCAGATTATTGATAATGGTCTATTCACAGCCGTTGAATGGCCCAATAAGGAATACAAACAAGCTGTTAGCTATTTACCAAATTTTGCTGTAATTATTGGGGAGTACGCTTTCCGATCTGGATTACCGGAAGGAATGGGCTTTCATTTCAGAATATCTGCGAAAGGCAATGAGGGTTTATTCTTTGACGTGACCTATGATTATAAGACTATGAAGTATATACTCGATAGCATAAACTATCCGATATATCAAGGCGAAAACCTACGGCTTGACCGGGTGATGTACGGCGCACCCAATTACCTTCAGCATTTCGACCTGCGGCAAAGTTGCTCTCACAACAATTTAAGATTAGTTATTCGTCCTGAGTGGGAGCAAAATCTCAAAGAGCATAGGTGTTCTTTGCTCGCTCTTACCTATTTCCTCCCTTCCTTTTTGTATATGAATGTTTCTTCCTCCCGAAGCGAGTTTTCCCTGTACCTGGTCAATACAAAGGGGAAGGCGTTATAATAATCATAGCTCATTGAAATGTGGCTATAGCTACCCGGCTATTGGCTGGCTTACTAATATTGGTTATTATTTCAGTTAACACCAAAAATGGAAATCCTCAATCAATAAGTTGGGCACTCATTTTTAAAAATTGAGCAAGCTGGAGGGCTGTGGGAATGATAGCGGTAGGATGAAGCTGAACGGAAATTCTGGATTGTCCAGATTGAGCACCGGCATTTACCAAAATCAAATGCTTTGCAATTGGATCGAAATGGTAGTGAAGATCAAATTTAATACGGCTTTTTACATCCTGGCCGGCCACTGGGTACAGCACAAAATCGGAGCAAGACCGATCATAGTGCATATTGCGGATGGCCTTTTCAAGATGGAGCTTAAATTCCTGGGCCAACCAGCCCTCCCTGTAAGGACTTTGGAGATTTTTCTCATCAAACCCCAGTCGCAGAAGAATGCTTAGGTGTTCCTTAATTAAAGTATTGAACAGTTTCATATCCTAATAATTTGAGGTAAATACGGATCAGTGAAACATAATTATTGGATGGAAGGATCGGTAAAATAGCGGTTAATTTCGGAAGCCAGCACATAGACCTTGCGTTTTTTTTTAACCGTTTTGATGGCAGAGCTGTTAATTAACTCCTGAAATTTGGATCGCTTCATACCAGTGGCGGCCATAAATTCGGCTTTCAAAATGTAGTCCGGTTCTCTGCTGGGTGAGATATTGCTGGTAAATGTCGTATCAATTTTTGCCCTCACATCTTCCATTAGCTTCCTAAGCGAAATTAGATCGCTCTCCGGCAGGATGACAAATGTTGTGCATTTTTCGGTGTTCATGTTGCCATAGTTTTCTACAGCAAACTTCCCAAACACCTGTTAACAAAACTGTCAGTTTATATCGGGTGACATATAATTTTAATAAGAAATTAAATTTTTCACTGCACCCAGCTCCACTTTTATAAATCGGCAATAACATCAAAACTTTGCAGTTCCCAGCATTGATCAACGTAGGTTTTGTAGTATTTGTGGTCTTTGAAATCAAACAAAGATGGACAACACCCTCTTAAAAGCCAATTTTCTTAAAATCTACCCGGTTGGTGCCCTCAATTACTTCCGCGATTTGTACCCGATAATAATTTTCGGTAGTGGATTCACTGGAGTGCCCGGCCATTTTCTTGACTACAGGTTTGTCAGCGCCCAACCGTATCCACATCTGGATATTGGTATGACGGGCAACCCGGTTTGACACCTCACGTACGATTCCTGCGGCAGTTGCCAAGGCTTTAAGTGTTTTATTATAGGTTTGTTCATGGACGAATATATCTCGGCGGAAAAAGTAAGGACTTGCGTGGTCATTGTCTTTAAACTCGTTCATATAATCAATTGCGGAGGGAAACTTCCATAGTGGTATAATATTGGCCTTTCCATTTTTATAACGTTCCCCTAAGATATAGTAGCCATACTCAAAGTCGAGGCGAACATCCGTCTTTAAGAGTTTTTTCATGTCGGTATAATAAAATCCGGTATAACATTGTAACATAAAAATTTTTCGATCCCGATCTTGCGTCGGATAACGTGGATCGGTTTCTACGTCCTTAAACAGCAACAATTCGGTAATCTCCAAATGTCGCCCCTCCTTTCGCTCTGGCACGATTACCTTTACTTCCTCAAAGTAACTTTCCACTAATTTGATGTCGAGGTACCCATCCTTTTTTGCAGCATGTTCCAGGACTACTTTAAATTTATCGAAGTAGGACTTTACGGTAGAGGGTGCCAATAGGTTGCCCTTATCGTTACGCTGGGCTACCATAAAATTGCGAATCCTGGCCACCATTTCCCAGTCGATCTCATCGAACCGAATAGCAGGGTTGAACTGATCAAGGTGGTAGACAAAGCCGGAATACTTCTCCCAGGTGACGTCGGTTAGTACGGCGGTGGGAGGTGGTTTTTTCATGTAGTTTTTAAAATAATCGTTGAATATCTCGCGGTTGCCCTTAAAGCCAAACTCCTTATCAAGGTGGAAGAAGGTAAGTTTTCTACCCTGTTGTAACAGGCGCCGCTCCAGCTCTTCAATTACCCCGATCATCCGTCTGATTTCCTGGTTGACTTCATAAGCGAAAGGATTGGTGTTTTTCACCCACATTCCGGACTTGTCCGCCCAATCGGCTTCGGGAATTTTCCTGGGGGACTTTACTTCATAATAATCCCGGAGGCCATCAATGTATACACGGAGGTGAATTTTGTAGCATCCGCTTTTGTTCTTCTTATTGCGCCAGTTGTGAAGAGGCGTTACAGTAGTACCCATAGACTTGCGTTTTTATTTTTTACGCGCATCCTGGTGCTTGCAATTACGGGAATAGATCTATGTAGGCCAACAAAAAGTGTAACATGACCTGAAACATGAAGTGTAACACTTTTATCGGTTTTTACCGGTTTTTAATGGTATTAAGCCTAATTGATAAAATGACAAAACCCGCACTGTGTGCGGGTTTTAGTACCATTAGTGACCGTTAGTGGTCTTTTCTGCTCCCCCTGCTGGACTTGAACCAGCGACCCTCTGATTAACAGTCAGATGCTCTAACCAACTGAGCTAAGGAGGAATATGACTATAAGCCCATTCAGATAAGGATGTCTTATAAATGCGCACCTTTTTGTGAACATCGGCGGCAAATCTAGTAAAATATTTGATAAAACGTGCGCATTGTATAGATTTTTATTGCGGAATGTATAGACAGGTCCCCTTCAATGATAAACACCCGAAAAAAAAGCGCCTGATGATTCAGGCGCTATCTGTTTTTTAGTTGTTTTGTACCGGACCGGTTCCGGCTTGTACGTGTTACATGTTATTTTATTGTGCATACCCATCATTCTGCTTCATATTAGACCCATTCCGGATCTCATTGACCGGGATCGGAAATTTCAGCCAGTTCTTGCTCCACACTCCGCCTTTTTTAGGCGTCACTACGGCCATTACTTCTTCTGCCCTGGAAACACCGGGATTGTTGATCCCAGGCCAGCGTTTGAGGTCCATCCAGCGCTGGCCCCATTCCAGGAATAGTTCCAGCCGTCTTTCTTTTTCAATGGCCGCCATGATTTCCGTTGGCGTGGTAGCTGTAGTGCCCAGTAGTCCTGCACGGGCGCGCACGGCATCAATATCCTGGATAGCACCGCCATAATTATTCTGTTTCAGCCGCGCTTCTGCCCGGATCATGTATTGCTCTGCCAATCGCAATACCATCAGGTATTCCAGGGTACCGCCGCCATCAGCGCCGTTTTTGTATTTAAAAGGCTCGTAGTATTTCTTCGTTCCATCACTCAGCGAATCTATCCAGCTGGTTCTCCGTTTATCTCCCGGCTCAAAAAGCGCCACCAGGTCGTTGCTCAGATAGTTGCTCAGATCAAATCCGAACGATTGCGGCCCCAAACCAAAGCTTTTGATGTAGGTCACAGAAAAGCTGTATCCATCACCGGTATACGTATACTGTACGGAGTTGGATACGCCCGGAGGTAAATGCCAGATGGCCTCCGGGGAAGAGGGTTTAAATACATTATTCAGATTCGGATCAAGCACATAAGTAGCATTCTGAGCAATTACGGCGGTAGCCTGTGTTTCCGCATCCTGCCACTTTTGTTCATACAAATATACCCTTGCCAGCAACGCAGTGGCAGCCCATTTATTAGGCCGTATCCTGGCAGTGGTAGGCAGATTGGTGTTATTGGAATAAGTTGCTGTGAGCATGGATTGCGACTGTTTCAGATCCTCCTCCATCTGTTGAAAGATCTTATTCGCCGGCTGACGGCTGGCCACCAGGTTTTGTTGGTAATCAGTACCAGTAATTAAGGGCAACTCCCCAAACAAATTCACCAGCTGGAAGTACATAAAGGCGCGCAGGAAATAAGCCTCGCCCAATACCTGGTTCCTCGCCTTATCCGATAACGAAGTGGATTTAGTAGCGCCTTCAATGATGGCATTTGCAGCATAGATATGTTTGTAAGCCCTGGTCCACAGATCACCGGTGATGGCATTGTTAGACAGTAAGGTATTTGTATATACCTGCTGATAGGAAAGCTGCTGGGAAACGGTGTTCAACTCATCAGCCGTAAGACCGGAAACAATACTGATCCCTCCATATCCTTGTGAAAAAGCGGAGTAAGTACCCAGTTCCCCTAAAATAGAGGTTACCGCAGATGTAGCCGAAATATCGGACTGGTAAACCTTTTCAGCCTCTAAGGAAGTATCCGGTGGCGTAAGTTCTACAAATCGCTCGCAGGAAGCGGCGGTGCAGAGTATAAAAAATGCGATGATATATTTTGACATATGGCTGTTTTATAAAGTGAGTTGAATACCTCCTGTAACTACCCGTAACAGAGGAATATTGCCGGACACGTTTTCAGGATCCCATCCTTTGTATCCTGTAATGGTAAACAGGTTCTGTGCTTGCCCATATACCCTTATGCCCTGTACATTCCAGCGTTTCATCAGTTTGGCCGGCAGCGAATAAGAGAGCGATATGTTTTTCAAACGGATAAACGAGATCGTTGTGTAATAGTTTCTGCTATAACCTGAACCCACATAAGTATTACCAATGGGCGAAGATGGATTGTTAAACAGTTTAGGCATATCGGTCACATCGCCGGGTTGCTTCCAGCGGCGTTCATAAAGATCCAGCGGCATATTGGCAATGCCCCCTCTCATCGTATTCGCCGGAAAATAAGCAAATGGGCCTGTCTGTTTGGCGAAGTTGAAGAAGACATCCAGCTGAAACCCTTTGTAGGAAAAGCTGTTATTGATACCGCCAAAGTAATTCTTCGAAAGATCTATTGGTACGGTCAGATCAGCATAAGAAAGCACGGTGGCATTAGTGGTATCTTTTCCACCGGCTGTACGCCATACGTTCAAACCTGTTTGCGGGTCTACCCTTACCAGATCAAATGCTTTCTGAATATTCAGCGGCTTGCCCACGATATAGTCGTTGGCAAAAGAAGATCCTGCGAGATTATCATAGCGGACCAGCGTGTTCCGTGGAAAAGAAATATTGAAGGAGGTTGTCCACCGGAAATTTTTCCGTTGGATATTGGTGCTGCTGAGTTCCAGCTCCAGCCCCGTATTACGCACTATT
The DNA here is from genome assembly GCF_900110835.1 of Chitinophaga arvensicola. Classification (GTDB taxonomy): domain Bacteria; phylum Bacteroidota; class Bacteroidia; order Chitinophagales; family Chitinophagaceae; genus Chitinophaga; species Chitinophaga arvensicola. Next base: position 972,972 of record NZ_FOJG01000001.1, on the reverse strand, counting down.
GCAGGAAGATTTACCTGTACACCGGTAAAACCTACGAATGCAGGAAGCGGATAATTTACTAACTGATTGGAGGAACTGTTATGATAGTAGCTGGTGGTAAAGGAAAGGCGGTCTTGCAGAAAACCCAGTTCCAATGCTACTTCCGCCTTCTTTGTGGTCTCCCAGCTGTATTTACTGTTGGCAAGACCCGAAGGCGCGAGACCAATAGCGCCCGCAAAGTTAGTAGTAGAAGCAGTGTACAACGACATATAACCATACTCCGGTATCACGTCATTCCCACTGGTACCATAGCTGGCTCTCAGTTTACCGAAGCTCAATGCAGGCAGGAAATTCTTTATCCATCTTTCATCAGAAAATATCCAGGCAGCACCTATGGCGCCGAAGTTCCCGAAACGGTTACCCGGAGCGAAGCGACTGGAGCCATCGCGGCGGGCAGTGAGGTTCAGAAGATATTTCTCGTTGAGATTATAGTTGATACGTCCAAATACCGCGTTATACAGGTAATTCGTTTTCTGGGCATATGGATCACGGATAGTACCAAATGCAGGATTCCCCATCAGTCCATCGTCGGCATAGCCTTGCACGGAAAGGAATGTGCCGTTGCTTTGCGTTTGCTGGAAAGTAGTACCCACAATCACATTCATTTTACCAGGGCCCACGAAATGCTCCCATTCTACCTGTGGCTCTACGTTCCAGGTGGTGCTCACCAGGTTCATATCCATGGTTTGACGCAGGTACTGACCCCTCGCCAACCATTCGGTAGGATTGAAGAAATCCTGGCCCCGGCGTGATGAAGTGGTATTTTGTACCACATTGTATCCAAGGTTGGTTTTAAGCCGTAATCCTTTCACCAGTTCATAACTGATGGTAGCATTGCTCACAAGGCTGCTCAGTTTCCCATTATAAATTTCCTTCAGCCTGGCGATCGGGTTCTGATAAGAGGCATCGCTGGGGCCCCAGTTCAGCTTTCCTAAAGAATCATATAAGGGTGGTGCAATAGGCGGCAGCGACAGTGTAAAACTGGCGATGCTCCATCCGGGAAGCCGGTTGTTATCCATCCCATAGGTAACGCCTAATTGTACAACGAACTTTTTATTGTTGGAAACATGATTCACACTCAGTCGTCCGCTGTATTTCACATCTGCCAGATCAATAGGCATGATGGTCGTTTCGCGTGAATAACTTCCATTAAATCCGAAAGAAGTATTGGCATTACCGCCGGAAAGCGATACCTGTGCGCGATCGTAGCGCGCGGTGTTTCCGAGTAATACATCCTGCCAGTCGGTACTGCGCGTAGTATCCCACTTCGTGAGATCATATACACTGCTGGCCGGCGCCGTGGCGATCGTTTGTCCATCGTTGCGGATGGCTTCATACCGCATATCAAGGTATTCGCGCCGGTTGAGTACCCGTTGCTTACGTACCATATTGGCAAAGCCGGAGGAAATATTAATATCCACCATCGTTCTGCCGGAATGCCCTTTTTTAGTGGTGATCAGCAGGACTCCGTTTGCACCACGACTTCCATAGATAGAGGTAGCATCTGCATCTTTCAATACTTCAATGCTTTCAATATCATTCGGATTCAGGCTGTTCAGCGGACTAATATCCACATAGCCCAGCGGGCCACGATTGCCTACTGTATTGAAAGAACCGGAAGGATAGGCCGAACCATCCACGATAATCAGCGGTGAATTGGCCTCCGGTCTTACGCTATTTAAGCCACGCAGACGAATGGTAAACCCCGTACCGGGAAGACCGCTTTGCTGTACGATATCCAGGCCGGCTACGCGGCCGGTAAGGGCGGCCAGCGGATTACTCACCGGCTGCTTTTCAATGATGGCCGACGTTACTTTACTCACATTACCGGTATTGAGACGTTGGGTAGTATTGTAATAACCTTTACTCACTACCACTTCCTTCAATCCTTTATTGACCAGCTTAAGCGTGATGGTAGCGCCGGTAGCCAGTTTTCCGGCTGTCATCTCCACTGTTTCAAAACCAATACAGGAAAAAACAAGTACCTCTTCCGATGATAAAACATCGATGGTAAATGCACCCTGGGCATCTGTAACCGTGCCTTTTTTCTGTCCTTTTATCCTGACGTTAATACCACTCAGTGGCACGCCCATAGAGTCTACTACCCGGCCGTTCAAAGGAGGATTGGCATCTGCAGCAGCGGGAGCAATATGGGCGGGCGTTGCCACCCGTTCTGACAACACAATTGTTTTACCGGTGATCTTATACGTGATAGCCTGGTTCTTTAATACCCCCTCCAGGAAATCAGTGAGTGGCTCTGCATGTGCTGTTACCGTAACCGGCTTCGACGCATTCAGTATCGATTTGTTACTGTAAAAAACCGCAAAGCCGGTTTGTTGCTCCACCGTGGTAAGCACCTGTTTCAGGGCGACATCCTTCCCTGAAAAAGTAACTGATTGCGCCTCAACGGAGGCAAATGCCTGGCATAGCGTAGTAATGACAATCAGAAGCGCCAGTTTCATGACCAGAAGAATTTTGATAATGGTTGAATACCGGGCAGGGCTGCGTTTAGGCATAAAGACTCCTGCACCGAAACAATACGCAGTTTTTTGCATAAATTGCATTGGTTTGGTTGATAAAAAAGGGATATATCCGTGTCGCTTCAGATCAGCTGAACATCGCCGGAAGTGTTAGTCGCACTTCCGGTTTGTTATTTACTTTACAGCTGTTCCTTTATTTTGTAATAACTAGTCTGCGGCCTGGTTCCAGGCGAAATTTCAGTGCTGTTTCCCCGAGTACTTTCAGCAGATCATTCAGGTTGGTATCGCGGCTGATTTTTCCTGAAAAAGGAATATCAGGTACACCATTTTCATAAATAACTTTTACATCATACCATCGTTCTATTTCCCCCATTGCTTCCTGAAGGCTTACATCCTCAAAGTTGAACATACCATTCTTCCATGCCATCACTTTATCAACATCTATATTTTTAATTACGCGTGTATCCTTGTCTGTTAGTGCCTGTTCTCCCGGCTGCAATATAGCCGGATGGCCATTCTTCGATACGCTCACCTTACCCTGGATCAGGGTAGTGCTTACAAAAGGGCGGTCGTTGTAGGCATTGATATTAAATTGTGTGCCCAGCACGTTTATCTCTACCCCCTTATTAACAATTACTTTAAAGGGTTTGTCTGCCTGCTGTGCTACGTCGAAGAATACCTCACCGGTTACTTCTACCTGTCGTTCTTTTCCGGAGAAGACAACCGGGTAGCGGATAGATGAAGCAGCGTTCAGCCAGGCGGTGCTACCATCGGGAAGCTGCACTTTAAATTGTCCGCCTGCGGGAGTACTTAATTTATTGAAACCCGCATTATCGCCGCTGCCGGCTCCCTCATAAGTAAGCTGCCCTCCCTGCTGATGAATGGAGGCCTTTCCCTGCGCAATCACCTGGTTACCGGCACTGTCGAGCGTTACAAGGGAGCCATCGGCCAATGTTAGCACCGCCTTGTTGCCTCCCGGGTGTATCACTTCCGCTACCTGCTGCTTCGCGGGTTTCAGCCATACATAGGCGCCTACTGATAACAACAATAGGATAGCGGCGGCCCAGCTCCACCGGGTATATAATTTTCTTATCTTTTTTTCGGGGAGATGTGCTTCGTGCCATCCCAGCTTAGCTTCGATCGCTGCTTCTACTGCAGCCAGTTGCTGCAGCTCATGGCGCAGCCGTTCCGGATCTGTCAGCTCATCAAACAGCGCACGGTTCTCCGGCTGCAGGCTTTTCCATGCCTCCAGCGTTTGCTCCTCTTCGGGGGATAGCGTTTGGTTGAGCGACTTAAACATCAACGCTGCGATGCGTTCACGGTCAAATGTATTCTCCATGATAATATATATACTGCGGGAAGCGCTGTTTGTCCCCTAAAATCCTGAGAAATTTTTTAGAATACCCAACAGAAAGCTGAAACGGCCCAACCCGATGCGGATAGCCTTGAGGGCTTCGGCCTTTTTATTACGCACGGTCTTATCCTTCAGTCCAAGGATAGCACAGATTTCTGCGTTGGATTTGCCTTCAAGGTAGCTGAGTTTAAAAATGGATTTTACGAGGGGAGAAAGCTTCTCTATTTCATCCAGAACCATCTTATAGAGAGCGGCCCTGATTTCATCCTGCTCATCAGTAGTGGAATCGGACAGGTAGTGTAAATCCTCCTGCAGGGCTTTATCCCTGTTTTCCCGCTTGAGTAAATCGATACAGGCGTTGCGGGTCATGCTGGACAGATAACCCGCCATATGCCCCATATTGTCGAATGACTTTGGCTGTTTCCACAGCCGGGCATAAGTTTCGGCTACAATATCGCGGGCGGCTTCTTCGTTTACGAAGCGTTTGGCGAGGTAGTAAAGTCGTGTATAAGTAAGCTTATAGGCCAGAGAAAATGCCTGCCTGTCTCCGGCTGCCACAAGCATGAGCAGGTCTTTTTCGTTATATGTGTACCCGGCAGACAATGAGTATGGAATAGATTTGGTCTCTTACGCAAGCTACAATAAAATAAAGGAACAGCTGCTGTTGCAGATTGTCAATAGCAAAAAAATGTCTTTCAAACAATCTTATAAAAAATTCATTATCAATAGTTTAATATCAACACTACCTTCTTATAGAATTTTGCTATAGTTTGCAGTCAGGGTTAAAAAGAAAATACAGATTGTCGATCAACCAGCCATACAACGAAAAGGAATTGCTTTTACGCATCGCGGAGGGGGATGAACAGGCATTTGCGATGGTGTTCAAACAATACTTCCATCATATATACCAGTTGATGCTGAAATATACCAACCGGCACAGCGATGCGGAAGACATCGTTCAGCAGGCTTTTGTGAACGTATGGGAGAAACGGCATTTGCTGGTGGGCATCGAAAGACTGGATAAATGGCTCTTTACTGTTGCTATCAACGAATTCCGGATACGCTTCCGTAAGTCGAGGGTATCTGACCAGTACCGGCAATACCTGACGGAAGTATTTGAGGAAGAGTATGGATCTCCGGAAGAACTATTGATTTCCAAACAGCAACAGGCCATTCTGAAAAAAGCGCTGGATGGGCTATCGCCCAAACAGCAACAGGCTTACCTGCTGAGCCGGGAAGAAGGATTAACCTATGCCGAAATCGCCGGAAAAATGGGGCTGGAACCCACTACCGTAAAAGAACACATGTCCCGGGCGCTAAAGTCGATACGCACATTTATCCTTGATCACAGCCAGGAGTTTTTGCTACTGATGCTCCTGTTGCGAAATTTATTTTAAACCGATGTCCTCCTTTTTCTTTTTTCGCGCATCCTTATTATAGGGCCGTCATAAAAAGGAAGGAGCTTACCAGTATTTGCTATGACAAAAGATCAATTTATTGCCTTATTAGAGAAGTACCATCGCCAGCAGTTATCTGCCGGCGAACTACATGCTTTTCTGGATGCCGCAGCTGATCCTTCCTTTGAGTCATTGATAACAGATAAGCTTTCCCGGGAATTGCAGGATTTTAAGGCAGATGCCAATGCAGGAGAGGAGCGGGAGCAGAAAGTATGGCAACATATCAGTCAGCAAATTCACCATGAAACACCGGTAAAGACAGCGGATACAAAGGTACGTCCCCTTTACAAATGGGGCTGGGCAGCCGCTTCCGTCATCCTTGTACTCGGTATAGGTATCTATCTCCTGAATGCTAATAAAAAAAATACCCCGGCGCCCGGAGTAGCGGTGAGCAATGATATTGCGCCTGGTAAAGAAGGAGCCGTACTCACGCTGGCAGACGGATCACAGGTAGTGCTGGATAGTCTTGGCAACGGCCTGGTGACTACCCAGAACGGCACACAGGTGGTGCTGAAAAGCGGACAACTCAGCTATGACCCTACCGGCACATCCGGCGAAGCCGTGGCGTATAATACCATCCGGATTCCCAAGGGCAGGCAGTTTCAGCTTACCTTACCAGACGGAAGCAACGTATGGCTCAATGCGGCCAGTTCATTACGTTACCCTACTGCTTTTACAGGCAAAGAGCGCGAAGTCGAAGTTACCGGGGAAGCCTACTTTGAAGTAACAAAGAACCCGTCCATGCCATTCAAAGTAAATGTGAATAACAAAGCCACCATAGAAGTACTGGGCACTCATTTTAATGTGAATGCGTACGACAATGAAGTCAATATAAAAACAACCCTGCTGGAAGGAAGTGTGAAAGTGCGGAAAGCGGCGCAGAGCAAGGTATTACAACCCGGCCAACAGGCACAGATTAACCCCGGCAAAGATATTACGGTCACCAATCATGCCGATACAGAGAAAGTAATGGCCTGGAAAAATGGCGTATTCAATTTTGAAGGTTCCTCCCTGGAGGAAATAATGCGACAGCTGGAACGGTGGTACGACATAGAAGTGGTATATGAGAAAGGTATCCCCAACATTGAATTTACCGGTGAAATGACAAAAGGCATTTCCCTGAAGGGGGTATTGATTGCATTGGAAAAATCGGATGTGCACTTCAGACTGGAAGGCAGGAAACTGATAGTGCTGCCATAAACGGACACTCAACATTTATTCATCATAAAAAAACAGCAACGGCCAAAGCGCCGGAAGGGGAAGGTATTGCCTATACAGAATGAACCTTTCACATTATTCCAGGTTGTTCTTTTGATCAGCCTGCACATGCCAATCAGATCAACTTTTTCATAAAAAAACCGCCCCGGTTCGGACCCGTGGCGGCTAATAGAATCAGTTGAGGAAAAACGGTCTCGCAACCACTTTTTTAACAACCAAATCACTTGCAATCTATGCAAAAAAAATGCTATTGCCCACCCGTCTGTCCGGCTGGACACCGGAGCCTAACCAAAATCATGAAGGTTATGAGATTAACCGCCATTTTATTAACAGTCGCTTTTCTCCAGGTCAAAGCCAATGCCGTTGCACAAAATGTGACGCTTACCGGCAAAGATCTTACGTTGAAGGAAGTATTCTCTGCCATTAAAAAGCAAACAGGGTATGTTGTTTTCAGTAAAAAAGCACTGCTTACCGATGCTAAACCGGTTACATTAACCGCGCAGGATATGCCATTGCGCACCTTACTGGATCTGGCGCTTAAAAACCAATCCCTGGATTATGTGATCCAGGATAAAACCATTATTCTCTCCGGCAAAGCTCCTGTTGCGCCGCTCAAACAACCGGACTTCTATACCGTAGGCCAGGAACGCCGTTTGAAAATACAAGTGATAGGACATCAATCAAAACCGCTGGCCGGCGCCTCTGTAGCCGTAAAAAACAATACCCGGTCAATTTCCGGCGTAACAGACAGCGACGGGATTTTCGATACGGAACTACAGGAAGGCGATGTATTGATGGTATCTTTTGTAGGATATGAAACCCGTAGCATCGTGATTACAGGTGAAATGCTGGCTGCTTCCAACAAACTCGTAGTGGGCTTGCAACCATCCGTTATCCGGCTGGACAACGTGGAGATTGTTCAAACAGGTTATCAGACGCTGTCAAAAGAAAGAGCCACCGGCTCCTTCTCCAAACCGGATATGAAAGTATTCTCACAGCGCAGCAGTTCTATGGACCTGATCGGCCGGTTAGACGGACAGATACCGGGATTAACCGTAAGACGGGATTTTAACACAGATGCCTTTACCAAAGCCTCCACGCAGAAAGCACTTGTTCGTGGTACCGGCAGCGTAAGCCTGTCTACCGAACCGCTGTATGTGTTGAATGGCGTGGTAATTAAAGATTTCAGCCTGGTAAACATGGACGATGTGGAAGATATCACTGTGCTGAAAGATGCTGCTGCAGCAGCCATCTGGGGCGCACAGGCATCTAACGGCGTAATAGTAGTAGTCACCAAATCCGGTAAGAAGAACCAGAAAGTAAAGTTTTCCTATAATGGTTTCACTGAGGTGAAAGGCAGGCCTGACATGGGTTACCGGAACTTCATGAACAGCAAACAGTTTATCCAGGCAGCCAGGGAAACATTCGACCCTGTGGCTAACCCTTACGATTATCTCAGCTTCGACCAGGTGGCGCCACATACACAGATCATGTACGACCAGTACCTCGGGAAAATAAGCGCTGCACAGGCAAATGCCAGCCTGGATAGTCTTGCTAATCTTGACAATACCTCCCAGATAAAATCCCTGCTTTTCAGCAATACCGTTACTACCAATCATAATATCTCCGCATCAGGCGGTAGTGGCGCCTATAGCTTCTATTCTTCACTGGGTTATACCGGAACGACCGGTGGCTTACCAGGCGAAAAGAACGACGTTTTCCGGCTGGGATTAAACCAGAGTTATACGCCCAACGACCGGTTATCCATTTCCGTAAATGCACAATTATCCAATACAAAAGGAAGTAGTAAAAATAATTTCAACTACAATTCGGATATGGTGCCTTACCAGCTTTTCAGGGGTGCAAACGGGAATAATCTCAGTATGCCTTACATGGTATCCTATTATTCCGGAGAACAGCGCCAGATTTACCAGGACCTGAGCGGTGTAGATCTTCAGACCTATATCCCGCTGGATGAATTTAATTATGCCAATTCAACCACCAATATCCTGATGGCCAACCTGGTAGGGGATATTGGTGTGAAACTGTGGAAAGGTATCAGCTTTAAAGGCACTTATGGCTATTCTACCTCGCCAAGAACGATGCAGTATTACGAAGATCACACTACCTATAACCAGCGTAACAACTCTATCCGGTTCATTCCTCTGGATGGATCGCCTTCGTATCTTCCGCTCACCGGTGGCACATTGATCACCAATAATGCCAACCAGAGAAACTGGACTGTCCGTAACCAGTTACTCTATAATTACTCCGGCAGGGATGGAAAAGACCTGGTTAACCTTCAGGTAGGGCATGAGGCCAATGAGTCGCTGACCACCAGTATAGAAACCACCGTACTCGGCTGGGACAGGCAACTGCAAACGGCTCCCTATGTAGACTATAAAAAACTCTCAGAAGGTGTATTCAATACAGTTACCGGAAGTGGATTCTTTAACGGCAGACCTTATGTTTCCAATGAAGTACGGTCCCGGTTCAATTCTTACTTTGCACTCGCCAGCTACCAGTTAGATCACAAATACAGTGTAGACGCCAGCTGGCGCGTTGATCACAGCAATCTTTTCGGCAGTGATATTTCTGCGCAGAATAAACCGGTGTACAGCATCGGTGGTAAATGGCGCATCAATAATGAAGATTTCCTTAAATCCGTTTCCTGGATTGATCAACTGGCCATCAGAGCCACCTATGGCGTAACAGGTAACTCTCCTTATATCGGCTCTGCCACCAGCTATGATGTGATCGCTCCTGAACAATACCTGTCTTATCCACAGATAGGTGGTCCAAGCTATCGATTAAACAGTCCGGCCAACAACAAACTGGTATGGGAAACCAGTAAAACATTAAACTTTGGATTGGACTTCGGCGTACTCGATGGTCGCTTGTCAGGAAGTATCGAGTACTACAATAAGAAAACGAGCAATCTCATTGGATCTGTGCCTACCGACCTTTTCACCGGACTTAGCACTATTACCGCCAATATAGGCGACCTGGCCAATCAGGGTATAAATATCAATATCAACAGCGTTAATGTCAAATCAAGAAATTTCACCTGGAATACTTCCGTGGTATTTGCCTTTAACAAAAATAAACTGCTTAGTTATACTGCTCCCCAGAGTTACGAAAGCCAGGCTTATTTCAGGGCCATCGCGAATTATGTGGTGGGATATTCTATGGAACCGGTATTTGCCTTTAAATACGCCGGTCTTGATAACGTAGGAGATCCACAGATTAAACTGGCGAATGGTAAAATTACCAAAGACCCACAGGCGCCTATGGCAGAAGACCTGGTATACATGGGTTCTGTAGTTCCAAAATTTAACGGCGGTATTACCAATACCTTTTCGTACAAACAGTTCACGCTGTCGCTGAACATGGTATACAGCCTGGGCGCCGTGATGCGCCGTGATGTGAATGGCTTTTACACCGGTCTGCTGAATGCCCACAACGATTCACCTGATTTTATGAACCGCTGGAAAAAACCAGGTGATGAAAAAATCACCAATATCCCTTCCTACACACCGGATATTAATTACAACTATACTGATAGAAACACCAATTTCTATACCCAGTCAGATATCAATATCCTGAGTGCCTCTTATCTCAAATTAAGAGAGGCGACACTCAGCTATGACCTGCCTTCCGTTCTCATGAACTGGCTGAAAATTCAGAGCGCCAGCCTGAGAGTACAGGTAAATAATGTAATGCTCTGGAAAAACAACAATGCTGGCATTGATCCGGAGTATTACACCTATAAAACCGGCTACCGTAATATCAGGGTAGGAGAACATGCCTTTGCAGTAGGGGCAAATATTAACTTTTAAAAACGTAATAAATCATACTAGACATGCGAAAATTTATTCACGTTAAAGTCATCTTAATCCTGCTGCTTTCAGCAGCGGTGGTATCCTGCAAGAAGAGCTTTCTTGATGTAACACCAAAGGGATTTCTGATTCCTACCACTTACGAGGATTATGATCAGCTGATGAATTATTCAGGATACTATTATTACCAGACAGGCATATGGCAACCCGCCATGCTCATGGGAGATGAAATATCCGCAGAAGGTACCGCCTATAATGGCAGCAGTATGCAACAGGGGCAGTTATTTTTCCAATGGGAAGCCAATATATTCCTGCCATCTACACAAATGGGCAGCAGCAGTGATAAGCCTGTCTTTTTATCCAGCGCATTGAGCGATCTGTATAGTCTGAATCTCATTATTAACAACGTTAATAATGCAACCGGTGGGACTACTGCACAAAAACTGGATATACAATCACAGGCCAAAGCTACCCGCGCCTTTGTGAATTTCCAGCTGGTGAATTATTTCACCAAACCATACAATGCCGGAACCGCCGCCTCTGATCCGGGCTTCCCGGTAATCACCGTACCGGATGCCACTAATACCGATTTTAAACGCGGCACGGTACAGCAGTCGTACGATGCGATTATCAACGACCTCACAACCGCGATTCCGAACCTGAGTATTCAGCCACCTCTTGCTACCCGTATGTCGAAAGCCGCTGCAGAAGCCCTGCTTGGCAAAGTGTACCTGTTCATGGGTAAAAACGACGAAGCGCTGAAAATGTTCAACGATGCCTTTAGTGATATTGCCCGGATGAGCAAGACTCCGAAGTTATACGATTATAACCAGACGCTCGCTGCTGGTGGTGCTTTCCTGCCAATCAACCCACAATCCGGCCCCAGCCTGCCATTCAACAGTATCACTGACTTAACAGAATCAGTGGTAGCAAAGATGTCTTACGCAGGAGGTTATAACGGAAATGGCTATGCGAATGACTTTATGACCATCACGCCGCAAACCGTTGCCTTATATAAATCATCTGACCTGCGCCTTCTTTTCTTTACCAACCTGCAAAAAAATCAAAACCCGATACCGGTGGCGCCGGGCCAGCAGGAGCGGTTAAGAAAGTATGGCGTTACTTTTTCCCGTATCGGTATGCAACTCGGAGAGTTATATCTGCTCAGGGCGGAATCCCGCGCCAGGGCCAACGACCTCACCGGCGCAAAATCCGATGTGGAAGTATTACGTAACAACAGGATGCCGGCCGCAGATGCATCCGTTCCGGCGAACATCGCCAGCGACCGTACCGCATTGATAAAATTCATTATCGAAGAACGTATCCGTGAATTTGCAGGAGAAGGCTACCGCTGGTTTGATATGCGCCGCCTGTCGGCCGATCCGGTATTTGCAGGTCAGCCTGCACCGAAACATATTCTTTACGGTGTAGACGGTGCCGTTAGCAAAACGTTTACACTCACACCAGAACGACTTACATTAAAATTACCGGGAACTTATCTGTCGGCACACCCCGACATGGTAGACAATCCCTGATCACTCACCTGTTTTTCTGACTAATACCTATGGGAATAGCTATAACGGCTATTCCCACAGGACAAGTTATATACTATCATCATGAAGCAGAACATTGTAAAAATTGAAAATCTGTCACACCGGTACACCCGCGACTGGGCCATACGTGATATAAGTTTTGAGATCGACAAAGTGGGCATACTCGGATTACTGGGCTCCAACGGAGCCGGCAAATCCACCACGATGAACATCCTTTGCGGGGTACTGAACCAAACAGAAGGCAATGTTTACATTGATGGCATCAATCTCAGGGAAAAACCGGAAGAAGCCAAAAAACGGCTCGGCTTCCTGCCCCAGAATGCACCGCTTCACCTGGAACTGACCGTAGAGGAATATCTTACCTATTGCGCCAGCATCCGGGATATTGCGCCGTCACAGGTAAAAAATGCGGTGAAAGAAGTGATGGAAAAATGTGGTCTGACGCACTTCTCCAACAGGCTATTAAGAAACCTGTCCGGTGGTTACCGCCAGCGTGCCGGTATTGCCCAGGCCATCATACACAAACCGAAACTGGTGGTACTCGATGAACCCACCAATGGCCTCGATCCCAACCAGATACTGGAGGTACGGAAACTGATCCGGGAAATAGGAGAAGAACGGGCCGTTATCTTCTCTACACACATACTTTCAGAAGTACAGGCCATCTGTAAAGACATCAAAATGATAGAAAGCGGCCAGATGGTATTTGCCGACACTATGGAGGCTTTCAACAACTACGTGATGCCGGATACCATGCTGGTAATGATGGATAATCCGCCTGGTGAAGAAGAACTGATGGCCTTCCCGGGTATCAACCGTGTGGAATTCCTGAGCGACAGAAGCATCCGCTTACAATTCGCTACCGACAAGGATGTGCCCAAACGCCTCATCACTGCTGCTGTACAACGCGGGTGGGAATTAACGGAACTGATACAGGAGAGAACTTCACTGGATGAAGTTTTCGCGCAATTATCCAACAAATCAAAACGATAAAGCACGCAATGAGAAAGATATTTAAAATTGCCAAACTAGAGCTGAGCATTCTGATTTACTCCCCGGTAGTATGGTTAGTACTGCCTATATTCCTGGTGCTGTGCAGCATGAACTTTATTGAGGCACTGCAAGGCTACCGGAATGCGCTGTCGCTCAGACCAGGCTCCGCTGGTGAAATTACCCGGAATATATTCGGCATGCCGGCGGGATTATTTGTGAGCATACAGCAAACATTATATCTATACCTACCTATTTTAACGATGGGCATTATGAGCCGGGAAACCAGCAGTGGTTCCATTAAATTGCTGTTGTCGTCGCCGGTAAAACTAAGGCAGATCATCCTGGGTAAATACCTGGCTATGGTAGCACTGGGACTGGCCTTCATGGCTATCCTGGGGTTGTTTGCAGCGCTAGGCGTGTACTCCATTAAAGATGCAGATGCCGGGATGCTTACCTCCGGATTATTCGGGTTATTCCTGCTGATCTGCACTTATGCCGCCATCGGCCTGTTCATGTCCTGCCTCACAAATTATCAGATTGTAGCAGCTATTGCAACACTGGCTGTATTCTCTGCGTTACGGTTTATAGGTTCAGTGGGACAGGGCACCGATTTTATACGTGACCTGACTTATTTCCTTTCCATCTCCGGAAGAACAGACAGCATGATTACAGGACTAATTTCTTCTAAAGATGTTGCCTACTATATCATCATCATCAGTTTATTTTTATCGCTGAGTGTACTCTATCTGAAAAATCAGCGTGAGCTGAAAACCTGGAAGGTAAAGACTGGGCGCTATATTGCATTGATCGTTGTTGTGTTGATTGCAGGCTATCTTACCTCCCGTCCATCACTCACCGGTTACCTGGATTTGTCTGCCGGAAAGCAGATGACTATTTCTGAGCCCAGCCAGGAAATTGCTAAAAAGATAAACGGCAAGCTGAAAATAACGACCTATGTGAATATACTGGCACCCAATCCGTACGCATTGTTACCGGTATTCCGCAATGGGGATCTGGAATCTCAGAGTATGTACCGCCGTTTTATTCCAGGTATAGAAAATGAATACGTATATTATTATCATGAAGTAACCGACTCCAATTTATCCGTTACCAAATGGAATCCGAATTTCCAGGGCATCAAAAACATCCATGAACTGGCAGAAAAAGTAGCGCTGTCAAGTGATCTTGATATAAAAGATTTTATGCCAGCTGAACAGATAGATAAATTAATTGATCTGCGTCCGGAAGGATATTTCCAGGTAAGAAAGCTGGAATACAATGGTAAAAGCACTTTCCTCCGTTTCTACACTAACGATGAATACGGTCCATACCCGTTTGAACGTGAATGGATGGCCGCATTAAAGCGCTTAACCGGCGATGCTCCGCGTATTTTATTCGTATCTGGTAATAATGAAGCCGGCATCACTGATAAAAATGACCGTGCCTATACAGACATCCTGGCTACCAGAACCCGCAGGGGCGCCATGATCAATCAGGGCTTTTCAGTAGATACTATCAACCTGGAGCAACAAGCCATCCCTTCAAAGGTGGATATCCTCGTATTGGCCGATCCAACCGTTTCTTTTAGCGATACTGCATTGCAGAAGCTAAAACAATATATCAACGAAGGGGGTAATATGCTGATCACCACTAATCCAGGCCGGCAAGCCATCATCAACCCGGTTTTAGCAGCCTTAAATATCCAGGTGAAACCCGGTATGCTGGTGAATCCGGATAAAGACCTGGCCAAAGATCAGATTGCATCTGTATACGCCACACAGGCCACCGGCATTGATCAGAACGTAGCCATGATCCAGGAAGCAAAAAGAAGTGTGGTATTGAATGGCGCCGCCGCCCTGGCCTATAGTAACGCGGGTCCGTTTGAGGTGCAGCCGTTGTTGCAAAGTCCTGCCAACGGATGGAATAAAGTAGCTCCACTTGATGAAAACGCAGCATCGCTGGTATTCAATGACATTGCGGGTGATGAAAAAGGTGTATTCCCCGTTTCTGTGACGATGAAAAGAAAGATCAATAACAAAGAACAACGCATCATCGTTTCCGGCGATGCCGATTATATCAGCAATGTGGAATTCAGTAAGGAAACAAAAGCAGTGCGCGAAAGACAATTCAGTGTAGACCTGTTGTTCAGATGGCTTACCAATGGCAACTTCCCGATTCCATACGATCGTCCGGAATCTAAGGATACCGATTTAAATGTTTCGAAAGAACAGATTTCGGTGATCAATATTATTGTCAAATTCGTTCTCCCGGCGCTTATAGTGCTGGCAGGCATCATTGTGCTGTTCAGAAGACGCAGCAATTAAATACCAACCATTAGCGGAGGCTTCCTTTTTTGGGAAGCCTCTCATTGATTCACATCATTCCTACCCAAGATGAGTTTTAAAACAGATAAGCAAACGCTGGATGACCTGAATATCTTTGGTAAGCCTGGCAAAGCATCCATCTTCAGTATTTATAATAATACCAGTACCAGTGGTGGAGCAGCGCTGTTGGAAAAAATGTTTCTCTACCCGCTGTATGATGCTGCCGCCATCAATAACAGGAGTGCCACCATCCAATATTTCAGCGCGTTGAACCGGCCGTTTCCCATCAGAACGGAACACCTGAGCAGCGCTGAAATCTATATGGGAATGACCGATCCGCGCACACGGCTGACCATGGATAACAACAACCTGGAAAGAAAATTCAACCAGCTGATTGCTGCCGATGGCGATTATAAATCCATCTCAAAAGGTATTGCCGCGATACTTGACATCTGCAATGACCTGTTTCGCTTTCTAAAAGAAATCGGTTCCGATAGCTATTATCATGCAGAAGCGGAAATGATCGCGGAACTGCTGAACAACGAGGCACTTCACGAAGCCATGCAGGATACCTCCGGCAAAATGCCCTATGAAAGGGCGGTGCAACTGGACGGGCTTTTCCGGTTCCAGATCAGGGAAAGGATCACCGATATCCTTGGACATATATATCGGCTGGATGTATACATGTCTGTTGCTAAAGTAGCCACACAAAACAGGTTCGTATTTCCTGTGGCGTTGCCAAAAAATGATCATACCGTACACCTGCAACAGGTATATCATCCGCTGGTTAAAAATGCAAAAGCCAATAACATTCAGATTACACCGGAACAAAATATCATCTTTCTGACGGGGGCCAATATGGCGGGTAAATCTACCTTCATGAAATCATTGGGCATTGCACTTTACGTAGCGCATCTCGGTTTTCCGGTAGCAGCGGAGAAAATGGAATTTGCTGTAAGGGATGGCATCTACACCACCATCAACCTGCCCGATGATCTTAGTTCCGGTAACAGTCACTTTTACGCCGAAGTATTAAGAGTGAAAAAAGTAGCGAAAGAACTGAGTGCTGAGAAAAATATCTTTGTCATTTTTGACGAACTTTTCAGAGGCACCAATGTGAAAGATGCATATGAAGGTACTATCGCAATTACGGAGGCTTTCGCAGAAAAAAAGAACTGCATGTTTGTGATCTCCACGCATATCATTGAAGCCGGAGATGTACTTAAAGAGCGATGCGCTAATATCAACTTTGTGTATCTCCCCACCATCATGGAAGGAAATACACCGAAATATACCTACCAGCTGGCAGCTGGCATCACCGCCGATCGCCACGGCATGATCATTATCAACAACGAACGCATACTGGAAATCATCAGGAGCAGAAAAAAAAAACCACTACCACATGAGTTTTTACGCCGATAAACAGACCCTGGAAGATCTGAATCTCCTGGATCGATATAAAAACAATTCGATTGCCCGTCTTTTTAACGAGGTAGTTACCACTGGTGGAAGGAAGTTAATGGAGCAGCTGTTCAAAAATCCATTAACAGATCACGTATTGATCAATGAACGTAGCAGTATTCTTCAATATTTTTCTGCACATCCCGTTGCTTTCCCTTTTTCTCCGGAAAATTTTTCGATCGTAGAAAACTATCTTGCTGCTGCGCAGCAAAAAAATTTTATAGAAACAGGAACATCCATTGTTTATAAGAAGATTTTAAAAGTTGTTGCCAACAGTAAAGAGGTAGAACTGCTGCAGGCAGAGGTGATTCAAACCATTCACCTGCTGGGCATTTTCCACGATTTCCTTCAAACACTACCTGTAGAGAATAATCCCTACTGCAAAACCAGGGAACGGATGATGGCTATTTTCAGTCGGCCGCAATTGCAAGTGCTCCTATCGCAACGGTCTGTGAAAGTGCTTTCCCTCCTCCAACTGACCCGATACGACTACCTGTTGAAAAATGTGCTACACAGCGCCATGCAGGAATTAATGGAAGCGATATTTCAGCTGGATGTGTATATCGCAGTATCACAGGTAGCGGCTAAACGTGGTTTTTCTTATGCCACCGCTCTTTCCAAAGAACAAAACTGCTTACATATAAACGGGCTTTATCACCCTGCCCTGGAAAACGCCGTGGGTAATGATTTATCGATGAGCCAGCAAAGCAATGTGATTTTCCTGACCGGTGCTAATATGGCGGGTAAATCTACGCTGATGAAGTCTTTCGGCATCAACGTATATCTCGCACACATGGGATTTCCTGTTGCCGCCAGCAGCATGACCTTTTCCGTGAAAGATGGTCTTTACACCTCCATCAACGTTCCCGATAACATTGATCTTGGCTACAGCCATTTTTATGCAGAAGTGCTGCGGGTAAAAAAGGTAGCCGAAGAAGTAGCTGCCGGCAAAGATATCTTTGTCATCTTCGATGAACTATTTAAAGGCACGAATGTAAAAGATGCCTACGATGCTACACTTTCTATTACACAGGCTTTTTCCGAAACAGATACCTGCTTCTTTATGATTTCTACGCATATCACAGAAGTAGGAGAGGCGCTTCGCGCTACGACCGGCAATTTTGAATTTGTGTACCTGCCTACGGTGATGGAGGGAAATGTGCCGAGGTATACTTATCAGTTAACAAAGGGGATTACGGCGGATAAGCAGGGGATGGTGATTATTGAGAATGAGGGGATATTGGGGATTATCAGGGGGAGGTTATCCTGAATTGGCTGTAGATTTGTCTTTTCCGATACGAAATAACCTTCGATTTTCGTTTAAATCATATAAAAGCAAAATATACTGCGCTTTTTATTGATATTTTGATACTTTTCCTGTAATTTCACATAAAAGCGAAGGATA
This sequence comes from Chitinophaga arvensicola, assembly GCF_900110835.1. Taxonomy (GTDB): domain Bacteria; phylum Bacteroidota; class Bacteroidia; order Chitinophagales; family Chitinophagaceae; genus Chitinophaga; species Chitinophaga arvensicola. Next base: position 954,849 of record NZ_FOJG01000001.1, on the reverse strand, counting down.
ATGCGCACCGAGGTTATTGAATTGGGGAAAAAGATACAGCAACGCCGCGAATTACTTGGCCTGTTGCAGACACAACTGGCAGCGCTATCGGGTGTCAGCACCCGTACAATCCAGTTGGTGGAGCAGGGTAAAGGTAATCCTTCCTTACAAACACTGGTACAACTTACCGATCCATTGGGTTTGCATATTGATCTGTTATTAAAACAGCTGGATAATGAAAACAGTGCAGGTTTTTTACAATAGTAAATTAGCAGGATATCTGTCTAAAAACGAAAACAGATATCGTTTTGTGTATGATAAACAATACCTGGCTGATACTACTAGCCGGCCGGTCAGTATCACGCTTCCCCTTCGCGAACCCCCTTACGAAAGTGATATACTTTTCCCGGTCTTTGTAAACCTCTTAAGTGAGGGGGCTAACAAGGCTATACAAAACCGGCTGTTAAGAGTTGATGAAAACGACTACTTCGGACTTTTGTTAGCCACCGCTGGTGGCGATCATATCGGTCCATTAACTATAAAAGAAGATCATGCGTCTGCCAGCAATTAACGTTTGCCCTTCAACGCTCCGGCCTGGATTTACTACCTATAGTCCGATGGCAGCGGCGAATCTATTTGGCAGCCGCGCCAGGAAAATTTCACATATACTGCCGTTTGGCCCTCCGGGAAAAAATGCAATCCTTACAAGAGAATACAACGAGAAAAGAAAACATATCAGCATCAGTGGTGTACAGGAAAAATATAGTTTACGCCAGGAAAAAAACAGTCTCATACTAACTGACAGGGGAGGGACTCACATCCTGAAACCTATACCCAATGAGCGCTTGGAAAGATTAAAAGATCTGCCTGCCAATGAACATCTAAGTATGCAGATCGCCAAACAGGTATTTAACATCAACACAGCAGCATGTGGTATGATATTTTTTGAAGATGGATCACCTGCCTATTTAACCAAACGCTTCGATTACAAACCCGATGGCACAGGCAACTACCAGCTGGAAGATTTCGCTACGCTGATGGGCAAATCACCGGAAAGAGAAGGTCTCAATTTCAAATACAACGCCTCTTATCTCGATATCGCAAATCTGATCAAACAATATACAGTGGCAGTCCCGGTTGTACTGATGGAGTTCTTCCAGCTATTAATCGTAAACTACCTGATTGCTAACGGAGACGCTCATCTGAAAAACTTTTCCCTGATGGAAACCCAACAGGGTGATTATATCCTTTCACCGGCATACGACCTGTTGTGCACAAAATTGCATCTCGACGATAATCATCTCGGGCTTCACAACGGCCTCTATGAAGGAGACTATGACGAGGCCACCTATTATGATGTGGGCATGTATACCGGAGAATCCTTTATTGTGTTTGCACGGAAAGCGGGGATCCCTGAGGCGATCGCCCGGCAGATAATCGATAAAATCGTCCGCAAAATACCTGACGCACAAGCCTTGGTGCAACGTAGCTTTTTAAGTAAAGAGGCTAAAGGAAAATATATGGAGATACTGACACAGCGAAAACGGTTGTTGATGTATGATCCGGAGACGAAAACATTGGGGCGATGAGTTTTTCTCCATTATCACTGAGAATTGGTTTTATATGTATTTAGATATAGAATAGCGCATATCCCGACAACTATATCTAAAAGCATATAGTTTAAGTAGCTTGGCATGTTCCAAAAACAAAAATAGCTTAGCAAAATTGCTAAGCTATTTCTTTTCGCTCCCCCTGCTGGACTTGAACCAGCGACCCTCTGATTAACAGTCAGATGCTCTAACCAACTGAGCTAAGGAGGAGTGTTTCCCGTGCCGCTTACGCGATTTGGGATTGCAAAAATAGGTAAATTTTCATTTTTGCAAAATCTTATTTCATTTTTTTATAAAAAACTTTTCAAAACGGGCTATAACTCAATACCACAGCGCATTTCAAAAATCACTTTTTTACTGACACCAGTTCACGTTCCCCCAAAGCACCCGCCCGCGTCGCTTTTCGGACAAATGGCAGATCCAGTTTACTCACATAGAAATGAGGAAAAGATTGAATAACAGTACAGGTATATCCCTGTTGCTGCAGGGAAGCTACCGCTTCCGGTGTGGTAAAAATGAGGCCTGTGGCGGAATCCGGTCGTAATACCGGCGCCTGCAGATAAAAATCGAACGCATAGGAATTTGCCTGGTACAAACCAATGGGCTTGCCCGGAAGATGGGCATTGGCGTAAGCAGCGGCTGTACTTCCGCTCTGGTACTGCATCATATCAGGATAAAGGATCGTATTCAGGTACAAATTCAGCAGGATGCTGATGGCGATGGTGCGGTAAAATACGGCCTGCCTGGTGGATTTATCCAGCCAGTAGTGCAGGAGCAGATACAGCAGCAGCAGGGCTCCCGCAAGCAATAACCAGGCGTAGTGCATGGCTGGCTTGTATAAAAGATCAATTACCACACCTGCTACTGCTACCAGTATGATGATGGTGTACTGGGTGATCCGGAAAAATTTCAATCCCTTTTCCGTTTGCAGCGATAAAATATACTGCGCTGTCAGGATGGCAAAAAAAGGAAAGATAATATTCAGGTAGTGGGGGAGCTGGAACCGGGAAAGCGAAAACAGGGCAAAAGTGGCCAGGGCGGCGCAGATACAGTAATACTCCTTTTGCTGTTTCCATCTCCGGATAAAAAGGATCACGGCTGCGTACAACATTACAGACCAGGGCAGAAACGCCCATAGCAGCGTATGGAAAAAGAAAAACGGATCACCACTACCTTTAATGGGACCGGTATTCATGAATCGTCCAAACTGGCTGTCCCAGAAGAAAAAGCGCAGGCCGGATACGCCGGTGGTACCAAACACTATTTTCTCCGGATGTGCATCAAACTGCTGATATAGCGAATATAATTCCGGGGTAATAAAGAGGGCAATCAATAAGGCGGCCAGCAACCAGCGCAGGTGCAACACTTCCTTCCAGTTGCGTGTAAACAGCAAATGGCCGCCAATAGCGGCGCAAACAGGCACTAATGCAAACAAACCCTTCGTCATAATGGCGCAGGCCGTAAAAAAGGCTCCCAGGAGGATTCCCCGGCGATAAAAATAATAGACGGCGGCAATGATCAACCCGGTGAGATAAGGCTCTGCACGCACATCATTATTGGAAATAACCAGGTGTTCGGCTGTAAGTAAAATACAAACCGCCCAGCGGGCTACTTTTTCGTCGTATAGTGCAAGGGCAAAACGATAGGTATACCAGGCCCCCATCAACAGGAACAGGATGGCGGGCAATTTATACGACCAGGTATGGATTCCGAAAAGCTGGAAACTGATGGCAGCCATCCAGAAAGGGAAATGGGGCTTATCGAGCCAGTCATGACCATCGGCATAGAGGTTCCAGTAGTCATGTTTAAGCACCATCGTTTTGGCGATTCCGGCATAAAGCGCACCGTCGGGTTCCAGGATAGGTACGAACAAGGCACTGAACTGCAATAATACTACCATAGCGGTAATGAGCAGCCATACTTGTTTTTCAGAGAGAACAAATGAGCGTGTTCCAGTTGTAGTCAGCATGATGAAAAGTTACAGGCATATACCGGTTACTTCAAATACGACGGTCACTCTTAACAGAAAAATAACTGGGTTACCAGAACCATCCGCTTTTCTCCATGCCCAGCCACGGGCCGTCTTCACGCTGATCTATGGGATAGGTTTTGAGGTAATATCCTTCCCCGCTGCTGTTGTACCCGTTCTTTAAACTGAACTTATACCGGTGCAATGGACATACCACATTACCGGCGGCATCTATTACCCCATCGGCCATAATGCCACCGGCATGCGGACACTTATATGCAAAAGCGAAAAGCTGCCCCTGGTGCAGGGTGCAGCAAATCTTTTTCCCATTCACTTCTATCACACTGATTTCTTTCTCTGCAAAGGGCAAGCGGCCCTCTTCCAATTTATACCAGGAGTATTCTTTGGCCATTAGTAGAAGAATTCGGTTTTATACGGAAAACGGTCCTTATACAGTTGAGAAACCTTGTCCAGGATGGTTTTACGTAGTTCTTCGATATTCCTTTTTTCCAATGCAGAAATGAATACACAGTTTCCCTGGGACTTCGTTTCCCAGTGTTGTTTCAGGTTATTCAGAATATCCGTTTTAATTTCCGGCTCCAGCCATTTATCAAAAGTGTTGGCCTCATACAGATCCATTTTATTAAAGATCAGGATGGTGGGTTTCTCAAACGCTTTCAACTCCTGCAGGGTGCGGTTTACTACTTCAATCTGCTCTTCATACTGCGGATGGGAAATATCTACCACATGAATCAGGATATCGCTTTCGCGTACTTCGTCCAGCGTGGATTTGAAGCTTTCCACCAGGTGATGCGGCAGTTTACGGATAAATCCTACGGTATCGCTGAGCAGGAAAGGAGTCTGCTCAAACACAACCTTACGGGTGGTAGTATCCAGAGTTGCAAACAGTTTGTTTTCTGCAAACACCTCACTTTTGCTGAGCAGGTTCATGATAGTGCTTTTGCCCACGTTGGTATATCCTACCAGGGCTACCCGGATAAATTCGCCGCGTTCCTGGCGCTGGGTAAGGGATTGGCGGTCGATATCTTCCAGCCTTTTGCGCAGCAGCGCAATTTTATCCTTTACGATACGACGGTCCGTTTCAATTTCCGTTTCACCAGGTCCCCTGCTACCAATACCACCTCCCTGTCTTTCCAGGTGACTCCACATACCACGCAAACGTGGCAGGATGTATTGATACTGGGCCAACTCCACCTGCACTCTCGCCTGGGCCGTGCGGGCACGACGGGCAAATATGTCCAGGATCAGGTCACTGCGGTCAATCACTTTTACCTTCAATACCTTTTCTATATTGGCGATCTGTGAGCCGGTCAGCTCATCATCAAATATAACCAGTGATATATCCCTGCCAGCAATATACTGATGGATTTCTTCCAGCTTACCTTTACCTACAAAAGTGGCCCTGTCGGGGTGTGCCAGGCGTTGGGTAAAGCGCTTAACGGCCAGAGCCCCTGCGGTTTCTGCCAGGAACATCAGCTCGTCCAGGAACTCATTTACCTGGCGCTCTGTCTGGTCCTTGGTGATCACACCAACAATGACGGCTCTTTCCTCTTTTTGTACGACTTGTTTCTTCTCAATCAAGTTATTTCAGAATTTGGAGCAAATTTACAGAGAATTTACTCGCTAAGCCATTTCTTCCTACATTTACCCGATCCAAAACAACCTTTCGATATCATGTATAAACCTTTTTTACTGACAGGACTATTAATATCAACTATGGCAGTAGCCCAGGATAAGATGACACCCGAATTGCTATGGCAACTGGGTCGGGTAAGTGGAGAGGCGCTGAGTGCTGACGGCAAAACCGTTATCTATGGCGTATCTCAGATCAATATAGCAGAAAATAAAGGCGAAAAAAACCTATACGCGATCCCACTGGCAGGCGGCACTCCAAAGCAACTGACCCAAACACCAGGAGCAGAGGGCGATGTAGCCGTTTTACCCGGTAATAAAATTGGCTTTTCCCTGAAAGGACAATGGTATGAAATGAATACCGATGGCTCCAATCCGGTGCAGAAAACCAATGTAGACGGCGGTATGCAGAATATCCGCATTTCCCCCGATGGAAAACATATCCTGTTTTCGAAAGAAGTAAAAGTAAAAAAGATCTCCGGCAGCGATCATTACCCAGATCTCACCAAATCCAACGTACAGATCTATGATAACCTCAACTACCGCCACTGGGATACCTGGGAAGATGGCAATTTCTCACATGTGTTCTATGCCACGTATAACAATGGCGAAGTAGGCACTCCCATAGATATCATGGCGGAAGAACCGTATGATTGTCCGCAGATGCCCTCCGGTGGCCCTGAAGACATGATCTGGAGCCAGGACGGAAAGAGCGTGATCTATGTTTGTAAAAAGAAATACGGGAAAGAGTACGCTATCAGCACCAATACCGACATCTACGAATATAATCTCGATACCAAAGCCACCCGCAACCTGTCACAAGGAATGATGGGCTACGATGTATCACCCACCTTCAGCCCCGACGGCAAATACCTCACCTGGTTAAGCATGGCCCGCGACGGCTACGAAGCAGATAAAAATGATGTGATCATCATGGACCGCGCTACCGGCACTATCACCAACCTCACCAAAGGCTGGGATGGCACCGCCGCTTCTTCCCGCTTCAGCAACGACGGCAAAAAGATCTACTTCCTCGCTGTGATAAAAGGTACCGAACAGCTGCTGGAAATTTCCCTGCAGAAAAATATCGCACAAACAACGGAGAAGCATATACGCCAGGTGACCACCGGCGATTTTGATATCAACGATATGCTGGCCCAATCCGGCAATACCCTCGTAGTATCCCGCACGGATATGAATCATGCCGCAGAACTGTTTACCGTAGACCTGCAAAAAGGCGCTGTAACACCGCTTACCAGTGTCAACAAAGCCAGCTACGATAAAATAGGCATGTGCAAAATTGAAAAACGCTGGGTAAAAACAACCGACGGAAAAGATATGCTCACCTGGGTGATCTTCCCGCCGGACTTTGATCCTGCTAAAAAATATCCAACCCTGCTGTACTGCCAGGGCGGCCCTCAGTCGGCTGTTTCCCAGTTTTATTCCTACCGCTGGAACTTCCAGCTGATGGCTTCCCAGGGGTACATCGTGGTAGCGCCCAACAGAAGAGGCATGCCGGGTCATGGCGTAGAATGGAACGCTTCCATCAGTAAAGACTGGGGCGGTCAGCCGATCAAAGATTACCTGAGCGCCATTGATGATGTGAGCAAAGAAAGTTATGTAGATAAATCCCGCCTCGGGGCGGTAGGCGCCAGTTACGGCGGCTACTCCGTGTATATGCTGGCCGGCGTTCATGAAAACCGCTTCAAAAGCTTTATCGCGCATGATGGCTTGTTTGACCTGAAAAGCTGGTACGGTACCACCGAAGAACTGTGGTTCGCCAACTGGGACATCGGCGCTTACTGGGATCCGGCGAATGCCAATGCCTACAAGCATTTCAATCCAAGTGAATACGCCAATAAATGGAATACGCCTATCCTCATTATCCAGGGCGGTATCGACTTCCGCGTACCTATCGAGCAGGGCTTACAGGCCTTCCAGCTGGCACAACTGAAAGGGATCAAAAGCAAACTGCTCTATTTCCCGGAAGAAAACCACTGGGTACTGAAACCACAGAATGCCCTCGCATGGCAGCGTGAGTTCTTTAACTGGCTGAAAGAAACCCTGTAATTCACTATTAACCACATTACCATGGCTGCTTTATTATTGGATATCCAGGATGGCATTGCGACCATCACTTTAAACAGACCTGAAGTATACAACGCCTTCAATGACCCACTCAGCTATGAACTGCAGGACGCATTGAAAACGGCAGAAAAAGATCCGGCAGTGAGAGTGGTAGTGCTGACAGGCGCCGGGAAAGCATTCAGCAGTGGTCAGGACCTCAAGGCATCTATGGAGTCCGGGAAACGCGACCTGAGCGAATCGCTGCGCAAACGCTATAATCCGATTATACGCGCCATCCGCAATATGCCTAAACCGGTAATCTGCCGGCTCAATGGCGTAGCGGCCGGCGCGGGCTGCTCCATCGCACTGGCCTGCGACCTGATCATTGCCAGCGAAGAAGCCACCATGATAGAAATATTTGTGAATATCGCACTGGTGCTGGATTCGGGCTCCTCGTATTTCCTGCCCCGCACCGTAGGCTACCACCGCGCCTTTGAACTGGCCACCAAAGCCAGCAAGATTCCTGCGGCGGAAGCACTGAAACTGGGACTGGTCAACAAAGTAGTACCCGCAGCTGAACTGGATGCCGCCGTGCAGACGGAAGCCGCCTACTACGCTGCCGCACCTACGAAGGCCATTGCACTGATGAAGAAAATGCTGACCAAAGGCATGACCGATAACCTCGATGAAGTACTCGAGTATGAAGCCTATTGCCAGGATATTGCCGGCAACTCGGCCGATAACGCAGAAGGGATACAGGCTTTCCTCGAAAAAAGGAAGCCGGTGTTCAAGGGCGAATAACCGATAAATAATACGGGGCGCCAGTGGCGCCCCGTTCATAATATCATCTCACAAAAATAAAAACGGCCATGGTGTAGAAACCATGGCCGTTTTCTTATATAAAGCCCGGAGGCGATTACAATCCGCTTAAAGCAATACCGATAGAGTAAGGTCTGATATCCAGATTATTGCTGTTATTGTCTTTCAGCAATGGATTCAGGGAATACGCACCAAACAGGGCGAAGTTACCATAACCTACACGGGCTGTTGCAGAAAAGCGCCATGGATTAAAGAATCCCCTGTTGGCATCTTTATCAATATCCTTGCTGCCATTGGCGCCGGTGTATTTCAATTTCGTATGTGCGTCTACCAGGGCACCTACTTTCACACCAATAGCGGCTTTGAAACCTTTGTTGGCATTGTCCGGCACACTGCGATACCGTAATTCAATAGGAATTTCCAGGTAAGTAGTGGCCACTTTGCTCTTCTTAGCGTTCGTGGTCGGGAAAGATACCTGGTTAGGATTCAGCTTTCCCTGTATGTCCATATAGTGATCTTTCAGATAAACACCACTGGTGCTGACACCTAAACCCGCCGCCAGACTCATTTTGGATTTCTTGAACGGGAAGTCATACATCAGGGCAACATTAAAACCCCTGTTAAGGCCGCTTTTAATACTGTCAGGCGCACCTGCCCAGCCATCGTACGACAACTGTATCATCAAAAAGTCATTGGAATGGGTAACTTTATTAACCGCTTTATTCATCGGTGAGCCGCCATCCTGTGCAAAAACTCCAATAGAAACAGCTATCAGACCAAGGGTAAAAATTATTTTCTTCATATATTATACATACTTAGGAAAAAGAATATTAGGCAAATATAATGGAATGATTGTAACCCAATTGGTTAAAATATTGCAAAAACATTCACCAGATAATACATCGACAGGCCGAAAGTAACAGAAAAACAGATATTGACCACTATAATCTTTTCCTGATGCCCCCTCCGGATATTGAACAAGATGAATAACAATATTGGCGCAAAATATCCTAATTTGAATAAATAATCCATCATTAAGGCCATAACCCCTGCCAAAGCTTTTAATGAGTCGTTGAAAATCTTCGCATGAAAAAAATCCTAAATACAGTTCTGGCATTAATCCTGGCGGTATTGATGGCGCTCATTGGGTTTAGCTACTACGCATGGATGGTGCAGAAAAGAAGTAAAAGCGCCTCCGAAACAATTATACAGACCAACGCACTGAATGATAAAGTCAGACTGATAGCCCTGCTGGAAAACAATTATACCAACAGTATCCGCGATATGCTGCTCATGGATCAATCCGGCCTTCCGGCAGGAACCGCACAGCTACCGGATAGCATCCTTCACCTCCTGACCACCGTAATAGCCAGTATGCCCGGTGATACAGCCGCACAAAAAATACTGACCGATTATCATCACATCCTCCGGAAAAAAATTAATTATACACAGCAGATCCTGGAAACAGCCCCGGCAAACCCCGCCCTGGCAAGGCAAATGATTACCGCTCCCCTCAACTCCCAGCTAAGAGACAGCATCCGCAAAGGCGTGACGGACTTCCTGCATGAAAACCAGGCAAAACTGGCCACCCGCATCGGGAAAGATAATACCTACACCCTCTACTCTTTCTGGACTACCATCATCATCAGCCTCTTTACGCTGGTGCTGCTACTCGGCGAATCACGCTACATTTACCGGCTGTTTAAAAAACTGAAAAGCCGCGCCAACCAACTATACAAAAGAGAACAATCTTTCATGCGCCTGGCCGAAGAAACAGAACTGATCCTCTATAAATCGCGGCTGGATGGCATTTTCACGGCTGTCAGCAAACGCGCTTCCGATATGACCGGATACACGAATACTGAACTGATCGGCAAACATTACTCGCTCTTCCTCGATGATGAAACCTTTCAAAGACTGGATACATTTTACAGCAACCAGGTGAAAACCCGCGACGACTACACCTTCCAGGAGTTTGAAATTATTACAAAATCAGGCGCCAAAAAATGGGTGGAACAAATGGTCACCCTGATCTACGGTGAAGATGGCCAGGTGAAAGAATTTCAAAGCATCGTCCGGGATATCGATAAGGAAAAACGCAGCGAAGACCAGGTACTATACCTCCAGAAACGCCTCGACGCTATCCTCGATTTTATGCCTTCGATGATGTTTATCAAAGATATGCCCGGCAGATACCTGCTGATCAATAACCGCTTCTCCGACATCCATGAAGGAGATAAAAAAGATATTATCGGTAAAACAGATGCCGAACTGCCCTACGACTGGGTACACCGTTACACCGAAATGGACCGACAGGTAGCAGTTACCGGTACCCGCGTGAAATCGGAGGAAAGCTATACCGTAAACGGTAAAGTTTATCATTTTCTCATTACAAAATTCCCCCTGCGCAATGCGGAAGGCGAAATGATCGGCATCTGCGGAATAGGACAGGATTTCACCGAAAAAACGAATTACATCACCGCGGTGGAGAATGCCAATAACCTCGCACAGGAAGCGATTAATGCACAGGAAATGTTCCTGGCCAATATGAGCCACGAAATTCGTACGCCCATGAACGGTATCATCGGCATGACAAACCTCCTGATGCAGCAAAGCCAGCTATCATCCCTTCAACTCGAATATACCAGCGCCATCAAAACTTCCGCCAACCGGCTACTGGTCATCATCAACGAAATCCTCGACTTCTCCAAAATAAAAGCCGGCAAACTCCTGCTGCTACAAGAACCGTTCGATATCTATGAACTGATAGACAACGCCCTGTTCCCCCTAAAACTGCAGGCGCAACAAAAAGACTTATCCTTCTTCGATGAAATCGACAACAATATCCCTGCATATCTGCTGGGCGATGAAACAAGACTGATCCAGATCCTTACCAACCTCGTGGAAAATGCGATCAAATTCACCCCCACGGGAAAAATTACGGTGAAAGTATCGCTGGTAAAGGAAAATAAAGAAACGTCCACACTTCAACTGGGTTTCGAAATAAAAGATACCGGTATCGGCATCGATCCGTCGCAACATGAGCTGATCTTCCAGAGCTTCTCTCAAACCCATGCCGACAATACCCGCAAATTTGGAGGTACCGGACTGGGACTTGCCATCACACGCGAACTGATCACCCTGCAACAGGGCTTTATACGGGTAGACAGTCGCCTGAATGAAGGTGCCACCTTCTATTTTGAATTGCCTTTTGTACGCAACAACGCGGCTATTACTGGTAACGATGACAAAGGACACCTGCACCACAGCGATAAACCACTGCAAGGAAAAACTATACTGGTAGTGGAAGACGACGATATCAACCAACAGGTTGTATTTCATACACTCCGCAATGCCGGCGCCAGAACTGATGTCGTGAACAGCGGAAAATCAGCACTCGAAATGCTGGATTACAAATCATACGACTGCATCATCATGGATATACAAATGCCCGGAATGGACGGCTACCAGACCACCCAGGCCATCCGTCAGAAAGGTATACAAACCTATATGATCGCCATGACCGCCTCCGCCCTTAAAGGAGAAAAAGAACGCTGCCTGCAGGCGGGGATGAATGAATATGTCTCCAAGCCTTTTGAACGCGCAGACCTCTTTCATAAAATTCTAAGAGGAGTAGGAGAGCAGCCTGTCCTGCATCCTCCTCTTGCGGAAGAAGATCCCACTTCGTCACTCACAGAACTCAATTTTTCAAGTGTTTACGGCATGATGTCCGGCGAACGGGAACATGTGAAAATACTGCTGGAAGAATTGCTGGACAGTGTACCCGCAAAATTTACCGAAATGAAACGGTTACTGGAAGAAAAAAACTGGGAACCATTATTTATGCTGGCTCACCAGATGAAATTCAACCTGAACATGGCAGGGATGCAATATGCCTCCGACGTAGCCCATACCATTGAGCGGGATACGCGGCGGGAAGAAAATCTTGATACCATTCCCGTCAGGCTCAGGGAAATAACTGATATCTATTTTAAACATGTACACCTTATCAAAGCGCACATCAACGAAATAGAAGGAGAAAAATAATTTATTATGCTTCCGGCAATGTGAAATAAAACTGGCTGCCTTTTCCTTCTTCGCTATTCACACCGATAATGCCGCCCTGCGCCTCTATAAATTCCTTTGAAATAGCCAGTCCCAGCCCATTTCCCTGTCCTTTCATACCGGGTACCTGGAAAAAACGTTCAAAGATTTTGCCCCGGAAGGCTTCCGGGATACCTTTTCCATAATCCTGTACTACAAAAGACAGCATCTCTGTGCCAGTAGGCGTTACCGTTAGATCAATGGCTGATCCATGCGCAGAATAACGGATCGCATTGGTGAGCAGGTTTACCAGCACCCACGCAGTCTTCTCCACATCCGCCAATACTTTAGGTAAGGTATCCGACACCTGGGTGCGGATGTTAATTTCCCGTTGTGCGGCCTGTTTTTGTACGGTATCCATGGCGTATTGCACAATATTCAACGCCGCCACGGGTTGTGGCTGCAGCTGTATATTTCCGCTTTCTACCTGCGACAGGTCCAGCAATTCACTCACAATTTTGATCATGCGCCGGTTGTCCTGTTTAAGACTGTCCACCAATTCTTTTTGCTCGGTACTAAGCGTGCCGGTCCTTTCATCTTCCAGTAACTTGATACTGAAGTCAGATGCGGCCAGCGGCGTTTTCAGTTCATGTGAAATGGTGGCGATAAAGTGTGTTTTGGCAATATCCTGTTCTTTGAAAGTGGTAATATTTCTCAGAATAACGACGTAGCCTATACGCTTTTCTTCATGTTTTATATCCGTTGTTTCACGGGTAAAGAAACACTCTTTGCCATCGACCACTATTTTGAGTGGTGCTGTTTCGGCGGTATTAATCAGGAAACGCAGCAGGTCGTTGCGCTTGGAAATATCGCCGGCTGCCTGTCCGATCAGTTCTTTTTCGGGTATATTGAGCAACTGCAAAGCAGGGGTATTAGCAAACAGGATAATGTTATTGACGTCAAACCCGATGGTAGCATCTTTCAGACTGCTGATCACGGCTTCTGCACGTTGTTTTTCAAACATAATCCGCGCCAGGTTGCTATGCTCATATTCATCGAGCCGCTGTGCCATGGTATTAAAAGCTGTAGCCAGATCGCCGAATTCATCACCGGTTTTGAAGTACAACCGTTTGCTGTATTGCTTGTTGGCAATGCCTTTGATCCCTTCTGTGAGCGCATGGATAGGGTTGGCGATATACCCCGGGAAATTATACACAAAGGTAAAGCCGAGTACGAAACACAGTCCGCTGATGATAGCAATATAAAGCAGGGCGTTATCTGCCGTTTTCTTTACCTTTTCATTCTTCCCCACAATCGCTGCCATGTTAAGATCCATAATGGTATAGATGTTCTTTTTAATCGCGCTGACATCTACTGTAGAATCTTTCTGTAACAACACAAAGATGCGGGCTACTGCTGCAGTCGCATCTTTTTCTCCCCGCTCCGTTACGTTGGCCTGTTGCCTGCTGAGGTTAAGGGAAAATGTTTGCATCGCCGCTGCACGGTGGGCGGGCAGGTCTTCCAAAGCCACCAGCATATTCTTGGAATACTCCAGCGATTCATAGTTATCCTTCAGGATAAATTTCGCCTTTTCGTTCAGGCGGTTCAGATAGTAATAGCCCAGTATACTCACCACCAATAGCATGATGTAGAGGAACAATACGCCGAGCGTGATCTTTGTTTTTATTCTGAACGTACTCATGATAATATGATAATGTCAATATCGTTCGCAGAAAGTGTTTTCAGCAACTGGTTAAACACATTCGTACGCAAAATGATACGGAAAAGACTGATATGCGGTTTTCCCATACAAATAGTGGTGACCCTTTTCTCCAATGCAATGTTAATGATCGCTTCTGAAACTTTGGCGTTATGTTCCTGTATTACTTCTGCACCCAGTTCTGTAGCCAGTTTCAGGTTATTAATAAGATGACGTTGGGCAGCCAGGGCTATTTTATCCGCACTCTCGCCAGGCGTTTGCACATACAGCACAAACCAATCGGCATGATAGTAAGCGGCCAGTCGGGCTGTTTTACGGATCACTTTCCGCGCTACTTCGTCGTTGGTGGAAATACAAGCCAGGAAACTTTCATGCCGCATCTGCAAATTACGCGGGATCTCAGTTTCAACCTTCCTCTCCACTTGAGTAGTCACTTCTTTCAACGCCAGCTCCCGCAGCTGTAGAATTTTATCGGCCTGAAAAAAATTACTGAGGGCGCTCTCTACTTTGGAACGGTCATAGATCTTGCCTTCTTTCAAACGCGTGATCAGCTCATCGGCGGTGAGATCGATGTTTACTACCTCATCGGCCATTTGCAGCACCAGGTCAGGAATGCGTTCCTGTACTTCTACACCAGTAATGGACTTTACTTCCAGGTTAATGCTTTCAATATGCTGAATGTTCACCGCAGAAATAATATTGATCCCTGCGTTCAGCAGATCCACCACATCCTGCCAGCGCTTTTCATTTTTTGAGCCGGGGATATTACTGTGCGCGAGTTCATCTACCACTACCCAATCCGGCGACAACAGCAGGATGGTGGAAAGGTCCATTTCTTCCAGCATCTTGCCTTTGTAGAATACCTGCCGGCGCGGTATCTGGGGCAATCCATCCAGCAGGGCATGTGTTTCTGTGCGCCCATGGGTTTCGATATACCCGATCTGGATATTCACCCCATTTCTTAACATGGCATGTGCTTCCTGCAACATGCGGTAAGTTTTACCTACACCGGCACTCATGCCGATGTAGATTTTAAACTTACCTCTTCCGGCACGATTGGCCAGGTTCAGGAAATGCTGTACGGACTGTTCTTTATCTGCCATCATTATTTCATTAGAACCATACTGCCAGCGAAGCAGTGATAGCGGTACTGGTATTTTTCACTTCTGTTCCTTTTATAAATGTTTTGTCTTTCCCGTTAAATGTTCTGCCCTCCAGCCGGAACATCACATGATCTACCGGTGTAAAATCGAGGTTCAGGGAGTAGCCGGTGGTCTGAAAACCGTTTGGCGTACCGCTGTTGATCACTACGCCATGTTCATCGTTATAATACTCCACACGGCCTGCCATGGCGAATTTATCTGTAAACGCATACCGGGCTATCACAATAGGACTATACCAGCTGTTGAAGTCGGATGAACCTTTGGCTTTCTGTTGTAATCCGTAGTCTAGTCCGCCGATTAAACTGAATTTATCTGTTATACTAAAGGTACCATAAACATTATTAAAATAGCGCATCTGGCGTATGCTGTCCGGGAGATCATTACCGATATAGGTACTCCAGTTCAACAATATTTTATCCGTTGGCTTGAAGGTGATCTGGGTACCAAAAGCAGGAGTCTGATTACCATCCACTTTCTTTATCCGCTGCCATCCGTTCAGGTACATGGCGGCAAAAGACCATTTGTCGTTAGGTGTCCAGGTTACTTTTGCACCGGTTTCATAGTAAGGGGAATTCTCTGCCAGCATGCTCCGGGTAAGCGTAGGACAATCTTTTCCGATAGCGCTTTCGAAGCCGATGTGCGCAGGCATCACACCCGCATCAAGCCAAACGTTTTTGCCTATACGAATACCTACGTTGGCTTCATATACATATTGCATGAGCGTGGGTTCTGCGGCGAGATTGTATTGTGGATAGGTTCCCGCCATCAAGCCAACGTTGGCACGTATCCGGTCGGAGCTGTAGTTGGCCTTTACCATCGCCAGGTTCAGGTTCAGTTCATTATGACGGTTGAAGTTGTACAGAAATCCCGGTTTGGTATGATTGGCCGGATTGTTCAGATCATAACTGTAGTATGCTTCGGCATAGCCGGAAAAGGTGACTTTTCCTTTCTCTTTTTCCTGGGAAGGAGCTTCCTGAGCGAACATAGTAATAGCTGCTGCCAGGGCCCCGGCCAGTAATAAAATCTTCTTCATTTTTAAATATATAGGTTCAGTGATGGTACAATGACTGGTAATCTGCTGCGACAGACTACCAGTTTAAAGTCAGCGGTTTTTTCATAAGACGTTCATGAGGCAAAGGATAAGAGGACGGCAATCTATTTCAGGTCGTCCAGTGCGATGTTTAATTTCAGCACATTTACGGTAGACAACCCAAACAGTCCCATTAAAGGGCCTTTCGTGTTGGCATCGATTAATTGTTTCAGTTTATCAGCAGGGATGTTTCTTAACTTAGCTACGCGTGGCACCTGCACATAAGCCGCAGCAGGCGTGAGGTGCGGGTCCAGTCCACTCGCAGAAGCAGTGACCAGTTCTGCCGGAATATCCGATTTTTTCACATCCGGGTTATGCACCATAAAGGAATCAATTCTTTCCTGTACAGTTTTCAAATAATCAGGGTTACCGGCAGCTTTATTGGAACCACCGGAACCGGCAGCATTATAATCTACCGTAGACGGACGGGGCTGAAAGTATTTATCGTCACTGAATTTTTGTGCAATATTTTCATAGCCTACCACGCGGCCATTGTGTGTTACTTTGATACCATCGCCTTTACCGGGAGCCAGTTTAGCCACGCCTGCCAGGAACAACGGATATAATCCGCCCAATAACAAAACGAGTAATGCAGTGAGCTTTATAGAAGGCAAAAGATACTTTTTCATCTCTTTAAATTTTAACCAGTTAGAATTACATAAAAAGCGCAATCAGCATATCAATCAGCTTGATGCCGATGAAAGGAGCGATGATACCACCTACGCCATAGATCAGCAGGTTGCGGCGAAGCAACGCACTGGCGCCGATAGGCTTGTAAGCCACGCCGCGCAGGGCCAGTGGGATCAGCATCGGGATGATGATCGCATTGAAGATCACCGCACTGAGGATGGCCGTTTCAGGGCTATGCAGCTTCATGATATTGATACCCTGCAAAGCGGGGATAGAAGTCACAAACAGCGCAGGCACAATCGCGAAATATTTGGCCACGTCGTTAGCGATAGAGAAAGTGGTAAGTGTACCACGTGTCATCAGCAACTGCTTTCCGATTTCCACGATTTCAATCAGCTTGGTAGGGTCGTTGTCCAGATCCACCATGTTACCGGCTTCTTTGGCAGCCTGTGTACCGCTGTTCATCGCCACACCTACATCGGCCTGGGCCAGGGCAGGCGCATCGTTGGTACCGTCGCCCATCATCGCTACAAGACGGCCTTCGTTCTGCTCTTTGCGGATATAACTCATTTTATCTTCGGGCTTCGCTTCTGCGATGAAGTCGTCTACACCCGCTTTGGTAGCAATATATTTTGCAGTCAGTGGGTTATCACCGGTTACCATTACCGTTTTCACTCCCATTCTACGCAGGCGGTCGAAACGTTCACTGATACCAGGTTTGATGATATCCTGCAGTTCAATAACGCCCTGTACTTTGCTGTTCAATGCTACTACCAGTGGTGTACCACCGTCGTTGGAAATAGATTCTACTTTGGCCAGCGTTTCTGCGGGGAAAGTAAATCCTTCTCTTTCTGCCAGGCGGCGGATGGCGTCGTAAGCACCTTTACGAATGCGGCTACCATCCGGCAAGTCGATACCACTGCTGCGGGTTTCAGCGGTGAATTTCACCAGGCTGGCGCCACTTACGGATAATTTGCTCACCACTTCCTTGCCGGCCAGTTCTACGATAGACTTACCTTCCGGTGTTTCATCGGATAAAGAACTTAAGGCGCAGAGGCGGATAAAGTCTGCCGTAGCTACACCGTTGGTTGCATAGAAGTTAGTGGCCTTGCGGTTACCGATGGTGATGGTACCGGTTTTATCCAGCAACAGCACATCAATATCACCGGCAGTTTCTACGGCCTTACCGGATTTGGTAATCACGTTGGCTCTCAGGGCACGGTCCATTCCCGCAATACCGATGGCTGATAATAAACCGCCGATAGTAGTGGGAATCAGACATACAAACAGGGAAATAAAGGCCGCTATAGTAATGGGCGTCTGGGCGTAGTCGGCAAATGGTTTCAGCGTTACACATACAATGATAAACACCAGGGTAAAGCTGGCCAGCAGGATCGTCAGTGCAATTTCATTGGGTGTTTTCTGTCTGCTGGCGCCTTCTACGAGGGCAATCATTTTATCCAGGAAAGATTCTCCCGGTTCTGTGCTTACCCGTACTTTAATATGATCAGACAATACCTTTGTACCGCCTACCACACTGGATTTATCGCCACCGGCTTCCCGGATCACCGGCGCACTTTCACCGGTGATAGCGGATTCGTCGATGCTCGCCAGGCCCTGCACAATTTCTCCATCGGCAGGAATAATATCACCGGGCTCACATACGAAGATGTCGCCTTTGCGAAGGGAAGAAGAAGATACGATCTTGATTTCGTTGGTGAATATTTCACCTACCAGTTCTACTTTCTTCGCAGGTGTTTCTTCTCTCGTTTTACGCAAGCTTTCGGCTTGTGCTTTACCACGCGCTTCCGCAATGGCTTCCGCGAAGTTGGCAAAGATAACGGTGAGGAAAAGCACCAGGAAAATAGAAACGTTATATGCAGCACTGCCTTGTTCTTTGTTGCCGGTAAACAGCGCATACAGTGCCACTATCAGCATTACGGCAGTACCTATTTCCACGGTGAACATCACCGGGTTTTTAATCATCAGTTTCGGATTCAGTTTTACGAAAGACTGCTTCAGGCTTTCCATCACCAGTTCTTTCGGAAACAATTTATTATCATGCTTCATGGTCGTCAGTCATTAAAATATTACAGGGAAAAATACTCTGCGATGGGTCCCAGTGCCAGTGCAGGGAAATAAGACAAAGCGGTGAGGATTACGATCACTGCAAAAGTCATGGCGCCAAAAGTGATGGAGTCCGTTCTCAGTGTACCGGCAGATTCAGGCACATACTTCTTGGAAGCCATCAGACCTGCAATCGCTACCGGTCCTATGATCGGCAGGAACCTGCCGAGGATCAGTACAAAGCCGGTAGATACGTTCCAGAAAATATTTCCATCTCCCAGACCCTCAAAACCAGAACCATTGTTGGCATTGGCAGAAGTATATTCATACAGCATTTCAGAGAAACCGTGATACCCCGGGTTGTTCAACCAGGCGGATGGCTTCACCGCCCAATCCGCATCCGGATGATGCGAGAGTACCCATGCAGATAAAGCAGTACCGGCCAGGATCAGGAAAGGCGATAACAACGTGATAATCGCTGCAATCTTTACTTCCCGGGCTTCCAGTTTATGCCCCATAAATTCAGGTGTACGGCCTACCATGAGACCAGAGATGAATACTGCGATGATAATATAGATGTAGTAGTTCAGGATACCCACGCCGCAACCACCATACAGGCAGTTCAGCATCATACCGAGCAACTGCATTAAACCGGTCATAGGCATGGTGCTATCGTGCCAGCCGCATACAGAACCCGTAGAGATGATAGTGGTAACGGTACTCCAGTAGCCCGTAGCAGCGGCGCCAAAGCGCACTTCCTTACCTTCCATGGCCCCTGTGGCCTGTTGTATACCCATGTGCGCAATGGCAGGATTACCGGCCATTTCCTGCTGCATGGAAGGGATCAGCAGGCAGATCATCCCGATGGTCATAATACCGAAGATGACCATCGCAAATTTTCGCCGTTGGATAAACATACCCAGCGCGAATACCATGGCAATAGGTATAATCACCTGTGCTACCATTTCTGTCATCCAGGTAACATAGTTAGGATTTTCCAGCGGATGGGCGGAATTGGCGCCAAAGAAGCCACCACCATTGGTTCCGAGGTGTTTGATCGCCACAAACCCTGCAACGGGTCCGTGTGATACGTTTACAGTATCGCCCTGCATGGACACAATGGCTTCCTTACCGGCATAGCTGGCAGGCATACCATTGAAAACAAAGATGAGTGCAATCACAATGCTGATAGGCAATAAAATACGGGTAATCGTTTTCAGGAAAATATCCCAGAAGTTACCCAACTTAGTGGTCGTTTTTTCTTTCATGGCTTTGAAAACCACGATCAGTGCAGCAATACCGGTAGCGGCGCTCACAAACTGCAGGAAGGCCAGTACAAATAACTGGGTGAAATAAGTAACACCAGTTTCACCTGAATAGTGTTGCAGGTTGCAGTTTACTACAAAGCTGATGGCGGTGTTAAACGCCAGATCGGCCGACTGGCCGGGATTCCCATCCGGGTTCAGTGGCAGTTTGTCCTGGAAGAACAGGGCAAAGAATGCGTATACAAACCACACGAGGTTGATGGTGAGCAGCGCCTTCATATGTTGTTTCCAGTCCATTTCCTCTTTAGGATTGATACCGGAAATTTTAAAGAAAAGGCGCTCCAGTGGCGACATAAAATCGGACCAGGTGCGTTCACCCCGGAATACCTTTACAATGTATCTCGACAGTGGCCAGGCCAGTAACAGCGTGATGCCGTAGGTGGCGATTACGCCTAAAATTTCTGTTGTCATTTCTATAGTCAGTTAAATAAGCTTTTGCGTATAGGCGGGAGCGATACTCCAATCAGAATTTCTCAGGTTTCAACAGTACATAGATCATGTAGCCGAAAACGAAAAGTGATAAAACAAATAATGCGTTCATAATTACAGGTGTTTTAGTTAGATCTTTTCGAAATAGTCCACCGATTTGAAGAATAAGGCGAAGCAGGCCAGTCCTGCGAGCACCAGAAGAATAGTCATGATCATAAAAGAGGTTTTAAAGTGCTATAGTTTGTAAATGCTGAATCCTTACGTTTTTCAAAGACAAGGGAAGTAGTTCCTTATGCTTTCCGCAGAGCAGGGGAGACAGGGTATACATAAATGCGCTTTCGATAGCGTTACGTAAGGCACTGCTTCCATTATGATACAATACAGCGGCCACATTGAAACAACGTTTCACCTCGTGAAGTTGTTCATTCCTGATCATACGGCCGGTATAATCGGCAAAAGTGTGGATCACTTTACTGATGCTGCCTTTGGCAGGTTGTTGTTGCTCAGCGGGAAATGTTAATCCCGGAATCTGTAAACCAATCAGTTGAGAGATTTTTGAGTCAGGTAGCATATGGATCAATTGTTTTGATACAAATAGGGTAATGCCAGCGGAGTGCCAGCGTTCTTTTGCGGCGGGCAATTACTACCTAACTATTTATTAATCAGTTATTTAAATTACAATACAGGGAGATAGGAAGAAAATGAGCGAAGGGAAAACCATGCAGAAATGGTAGGGTGTGTGCAGAAATGAAAGAGTAGGGGGCGTTGTTTAGGTGAAAGTGGAGGGCAAAAAAAAGGGATGTTTTGCAAGCTTGCAAAACATCCCACTAATAAACTTACTATTATTCCAGGTTATTTAATATCTCTTCAATCCTTTCCTTTAGAACAGGAATATCACTTTCAACAATCTGCCAGATCAACTCTGCATCTATTCCAAAATACTCATGTACAAGGATATGCCTGAGTCCAATGATCTGCCTCCACGCAACATCGGTATGAAGTTCTTTTAACTCAGGTGTTAACAAGTTAGCAGCTTCACCTATAATCTCAATTTGCTTTACCGAAGCAAAACGCATCATAGAATTTTCAATGAAATCAGCAAGTGATTTACCTGTGGTATAAGTTTCAATTTCTAGTATTGCATCAGCAATATGCTGTAATCGTTGCTTATCACCCATCTTACCTTTCATAAATCAATTGTTTGTCTGATTTAATAAAGGGTAAAATATATTTTGAAACAGCTTTTTCTGAAATCAGATCTACCTTCTTGTGCAACTTATCTTCAAGATCTTGCTGCATTGTAACAAAACCCAGACCTATATATTTAGTATAATCCAATTCTACCAATATATCTATGTCGCTTTGATCATCGGCTGTGCCTCTCGCATGTGATCCAAAAATAAAGGCTTTCTTCACAGGTTTATCTGAGAAGTATTGCTGAATTATTTTTATATCGTTTTGCGAAAGTGTCATTCCTCTAATTTAAATCATAATAAGAAAGTCAACAACAACTAACTAAACAAGTACAATACATCTTCTTTCGTCAGCTTCTTCACAAAGCCACTATCATCCGAAATAATCTCTTTCACCAGCGATTTCTTTCGTTCCTGCAACTGCAGGATCTTTTCTTCCACCGTGTCTTTACAGATCATGCGGTAAGCAAAGATGTTTTTCGTTTGCCCGATACGGTGAGTACGGTCAATCGCCTGTTGCTCTACAGCCGGGTTCCACCATGGATCCACGATGTACACGTAATCGGCTGCGGTAAGGTTCAGACCCACACCACCGGCTTTCAGTGAAATGAGGAACACGCGGCACTCATCGTTGTGCTGGAAGTTCTGGATAGCTTTTTCACGATCTACGGTGGACGTGCTACCATCGAAATATTCGTAAGGAATTTTCAGGTGTTGCATCCGGTCGCGGATCAGGCCGAGCATACCGAGGAACTGGGAGAAGATCAGCACTTTGTGGTTGCCGATATTTTCAGAGATCTCACGGGTCAGCTCATGCAGCTTTACAGAATGGTTGGGATACTGTTCCGTATCATTCAGGATGGCTGGTGAATCACAGATCTGACGCAGCTTCATCAGGCCTTGCAGAATAGTGAGCTGGGAACGTTCCATACCCTGATCTTCAATAACACCGAGGATCTTGGAGCGGTAAGTATTACGGTAGGCATCATAGATATGCCGTTGTTCCGCATCCATTTCGCAGAAGATCACCGTTTCAATTTTTTCCGGTAAGTCTTTCGCCACCTGTTCTTTGGTACGGCGAAGGATAAACGGATAGATCAGTTTACGCAGGTGTTCTTTTCTTTCTTCATCCTGAAATTTATCGATCGGCGTTGCAAATTCGTTACGGAAAAAGTCAACGCTACCAAGCATTCCCGGGTTCAGGAAGTTCATCTGTGCATAAATATCGAAGGTATTATTCTGCATCGGCGTACCACTCAATGCCAGCCTGTTCTTTGTTTGCAAGAGCTGTGCGGCTTTGGTCACTTTCGATTGCGGATTCTTGATCGCCTGTGATTCATCCAGTATGACATAGTCAAACTCCAGTTTCATCAGCAGTTGAATATCACTGCGAAGCGTACCGTAAGTGGTAATGATGGCATCAAATTTCCCCAGTTCCTCCGACGATTTTAATCGCGCAGGACCGTGGTGGATATGATGTTTGATATCCGGTGTGAATTTCCTGATTTCATTTTCCCAGTTGTAAATCAGCGTGGTAGGACAAACTATCAACGCCATGGTTTTACCACCGTTCTTATTCTTGTAATACTGGAGGAAGGTGAGGGCCTGGATGGTTTTACCCAACCCCATGTCATCCGCCAGGATACCGCCCCATTTGATGTCATCCAGGTAGTTGAGCCACTGGAAGCCACTTTCCTGGTACGGGCGCAGGGTTGCCTGCAGGTTTTCCGGCAGCGCAATATTGCGGATCTCATCGAACTGGAGCAGCTTACGGCGCTTTTGTTCGAGTTCCAGTACTACTGCTTCATCATCAATAAACTCGTAGAGTTCATCGATTACACTGAAGTTATATTTGCTGAGTTTAAGACCTTTATCTTTTTCTTCACCGACTTTAAAGAGCAGGGAATATTTACGCAGCCATTCTTCCGGCAGCAGGCCCAGGGAGCCGTCTGCCAGCTGCACATAGTTCTGCTTGTTGGCCAGCGCGTTTTTAATATCCTTGATACTTACTTTCTGATCACCGTATAATACTTCGATCTGTGCGTCGAACCAGTCGATGCCGGAACTGATCTGTAAATTAGTGACCGGCTTATGCGAACTGAATTTGAAATTGCGCAGGGAATCAAATCCGAATACGCGCACATTCATTTCCTTCAGTGCATCGAAGAACAGGAAGAACCAGTTATTTTTCAGCGCTTCTTTTGCACGCAGATAAAAATAGTTGTGGTTATCGTGTTGCGAGAAGTTGGTATGTAAGGTGCGGAGTTTATTAACAAAGGCTTCCTCTGCTTCTTTATTCCGGTGAATGATGAGCACTTTATTGCCTTCCTGGACAGTGATCTTGCTCTCATCGTTCCACTCTACTTCCTGGCCACGGTAAGCGAAGCCGGGTTGTATAATAAAGGTTTCGCCTAGTTCTTTCAGGAATACGCGTGGTTCGGGCGTTACATCCTTCAGTTCTGCCAGCAGGCCTCTGTCGAACTGGATATCATACTGACGGCTGAGCGGCAGCAGGTAATCCTTCAGATAGGTAGGCCATTCATTGTTGGCAACGCGCAACTGTCCATTCTGGCGGAAGAGTTCTACATGCAGGGCATCCTGCGGACTTTCAAACAGGTAGATCACTTGTTTGTGCAGGAATAACAACGGGCTTTCCCATTCATTCTCCGCCACATTTACCAGTTCTCCTTCGATGTTCACATAGCAATTGATTTCTACGTGGGTATCGCCGGTATTGGTTTTGATCACCAGTTTGAGCCTGTCGGCGCCTATCTGCAGTAATTGCAGGTTCTTTGTTTTAAATGCCTGCCTGTTGGGCAGTTCGAATACCAGTCCGTGCTCTGCCAGCTGTGGGAACAGTTTGGCCAGTTTGGGATGCAGGTATTCCAGCATCAGTTCTTTTGTTTCGGTGGGCAGTTCCTCCGCATTTTCATGCGTGATATTTTCCCAGATACCGGCGAACGGAGAATTTTTGCTGAGGAATTTGCTGACTTCGCTGCCCTGCAATTTTCGTATAGGCGCTATCAGTTCCCGGTCTTTTTCCTTGAACTGGTAGAAGTCAACATATTTGGTGAGATCCAGTTTGCTGGCGAGGGAAACGAAGGCATTCTGTTCCTCGTTGATTTCGCCGCTGACCAGTTCTATTTTAAAATAAGGGTATAACGATTCGTTGGCATTGAATACTGCTGCGAGTCGTTGTGTAATGGTGATGGTTTCTTCCGGAGGCGGGGGAGCCGTAACCGGCTGCCGGCCTGCAGCAGCGCCATCTACCCGTTTGATGGTAGGGTCCAGTACACGTAAAAATGGTTTGCCGTCCATATAGGAAAAGGCAAACTTACCGTCCAGGTCATCGGAAAGGGAATAGCCGTATAAGGAGAGCAGCTTATTCTTTTCCTTGTCCCAGTTGCGGAGGGTATCGAAATAAAACGGTCCGTTTTTCTGCAGGAGTTGCAGGAACAGGGCGGTTTTATGGACACACAGCGCGTGTTCTGTTTCGTCGCAGGTACAATGCGTGTCAAAAAACCGTTCTTCATTCCGTTGAATGATCAGCGGAAACTCTTCTCCATTCAGCTTTAGCAGGGCTTCTACCTTTTCATCTTTCGCCAGGTTGATTTTAGCGGGATGTTTTTTGGCAATTTCTTCTGCTTCGGCCAGTATGGCTCCGGAAGTAAGCAGTTTAATGGATTTGATATCGATAGACTTCATTTTAATCAGCGTATGTTGCTGATCAAACTGTGTGTCGAAGCTCTCGAAATGATTCTTATCCAGCATTTCCTGGAGCTGGAACAGTGCAGCGGCTTCGTGCCGGCAGATGTCTCCCAAATTGTAAGGACATTGACACCGGATGGACATACCGGTTGTTTCTCCATACTTGTTGATGGAAACACGGTAATAATTGGCATGTGTGTCGCTCTTAACGCGGAAGGTAGCTGTTTTCAGCACCGGGTCTGCCTCGATGAGTTCAACGCCCCCGGCCGAAAAAATACGCTTCCCCCTGCGGATCACTTCATCAGTGCCGTTGTTGTAAACATATTTTAGCAAATGGGGTAGCGACATACTAACGTTGTTGCCCGCTTTTATTATCAGCAAAAGGGTTAATAGATATATCAAAAAAACTTAACAGCTGATAAAAAGGCAATCCACAAAAGTAAGCAGAAAATTTCTAATAACCCGCAGGCCACCCATTAACAAGCCATTAACCGGCTCCCTTTTGCCATGGCGGAGTAGGCCCAATTTTTCAACTTATTTTTTTTCAAATATAGATGCCTGTTTATCAATTGTTTATCGGATACGATTCCGGTACCTTTCCAGTGAAAAATCTACTGCTTCCCTCGCACCGGTTTTGATATATTTTCCAAAAGCACCATACATCGCATCGTATTGTAATGGTTTTACCGCCGCATGCAGGGTATCAATTTCTCTTGCCGACAACGGAATATTATTGGGGTAACTGTACATCACCGATACCGTTTTCCGGTCGGAAGATACCTGGATCACATCGCCCACCAGTAAAGATCCTTTACCCGCCGGGGAATACAACACATTGCCACCCGCAAAGTGGCCACCACACAGCACCAGCTTAATACCATCCCATAGCGGCAGTTCCTTCCCGGACCATAATTTAATTACCGGGTCCCGGCGTTGCAGCCACTGTGCATCTGCCTCGTGCACATATACCGGCACTTCACCAAAGGCATGACTCCACTCAACAATCGTGGAAAAATAATGCGGATGGGAGAGGGCAATCGCCTTGATTCCTCCTAGCCGCTGGATAATATTAATCGTAGAGGCGTCCAGGTTAGCAATGCAGTCCCACAGGATATTTCCCGAAGGAGTGATCAGCAAATGCGCCCGCTGCCCGATCGCAAAATCCGGGGTGGTATAGATAGCATACAGATCCGGCGCCACCAGTTCTATGATATTCTTATGTGTTTTCTGCACCTGTTCCAGGGTAGTCCAGCTCTGGCCGCCCGGATTCACGTATTGGCGCTCATCTTCACAGATAGGGCAATGCGCCGGCGCTTTTTCGGAAGCTTCATATTGCACCCCGCAGGTGGTGCAGAGATAGTGGGTCATAACAACATCTTTTTTGCCAGGTAAAATATAGGCATTTCCGGCCAAAGCGGGTAAGGCCATCAACGCAAGACTGCTCTGCTTTATCCAGTTTCTCCGGGTAGTATCTGTAGACATATACTGTTATTTATGACCACAAAACTAGTCCACCCGCCTGACCGCCTCAATGGATATTCAACCCTATTTCTTGTACATTTGGACATGCAACCTAAACACATTCCTTCTCACCGTATATCCGACGGCGTTACTGCAAAGGTACCGCAGCAATTGCCGGATGTACTGGTAGCCAGTGTGAATGATAAAGGAAAAATCATGCCCCGGCAATATCCTCACCGGCATGACTATTACGAAATCACACTGATCGAGGAAGGAGAGGGCATTCATCATATTGATTTCAACACTTACCCGTTCAATGGGCCGGCAGTATTCCTGCTGTCGCCCGAACAGGTTCATGAATTGCAGCGCCACCAGGGCAGCAATGGCTACTCCCTAAAATTTAATCCGTCCTTCTTTAGTAGTGGCAATGATCCGGACCGGCAGCTATACGCACACTTCCTGTTCGACAACCTGCAGTCCTACCCGGTTATTCATCTGGAACCGGCCGCCTTTAACCGTCTGCAATCGTTGATACAACTGGCACTGGAAGAATACGACAGTGCCGCCAGTGGGAGTGGGGAAATCCTGTTTTCCTACATCCGGGTGATTCTCATGGAAATCCTGCGTATCCGCAAACAACAATTGCAGGAATCCCATCTGCAACCCGGTGCGCGGCAGTCGCAACTACTTGCCTTCAAACAGTTGTTGCATCAACATTTTGTGAAACATCATGAGGTACAGGACTACGCTGCATTATTACACATTACACCCCGGCAACTCAATGCCCTCGTTCAACAATTCACCGGTAAAACCGCCGGCACGCTGATAAAAGAACGGATACTACTGGAAGCGCGGCGGTTGCTCTTCGCTGATAAGCTTAGCATCAAGGAAATAGGCTACCAGATTGGGTTTGAAGATCCCGCCTATTTTAACCGCTTTTTTAAGAAGAATGTAGGCATAGCACCACAGCAATTCCGGGAGCTTGCATCGAAAGGGTAGGAAGGCCTTCGGCCTTTGTCTTTTTGCAGGATTAGGCTGATGAAGATGATTATGCTGATTTTTCCTGCCGCTTGTTTTTATGATTTGGGGAGATGGAAGCGCGTATATTTTTTTATACTGTGTAATAATTTTTGTGGCTATGGTCAGGTACTTCCTATGCACCGCCATAGAAGCCAACTAGTTTTTCATCCTGTTTTGCAATAATGTCACAAATCACCTCCGGATTGTCGTGATTATACCCTCCCAATCTTAAGTAACCTGCGGATATTTGTGATAGAAAAAACGCTACCACATTTAAAAACAGCTTCTATGAGAAAATTGAAATTACAGATGCAGATGACCCTTGATGGCTTTGTTGCAGGCCCCAACGGCGAGCAGGACTGGGTATGGCTGGCCGGCCCGGATGAAGTTGGCTTTCAGAAAATACTGGATCTTGCCAACAGCAGCGATACTATTTTACTGGGACGCAAAATGACCCAAAGTTTCATTAAGCACTGGGAAAATACGGCCGACAATCTTCCTGAAAACCCTACATATCCTTTGGCGAAACAAATCGTAAGTATGCGCAAGATTGTTTTCAGCCGTACACAAACAGCGATTGCCGGCAGGAACCTGGAAGTGGAAAATGGAGACCTGGCAACGGTAGTAAAGGCATTGAAAGAAGAATCCGGTAAAGACATTCTGGTATACGGCGGCGCCGATTTTGCCACCTCACTGATCAACCAGAACCTTGTTGATGAATATTACATTATCAGCAATCCCGTTGCTATCGGAAGCGGTCTTTCTATTTTTAAAGAAAGGAAAGTATTAAAATTAGAAAACTCCATTGCTTTCAAAAGCGGTAAAATGCTTCATAAATACCTGCCCGCTTAAAAAGCATCTAAAAAAAATTGGGAAACAGCAGCGAAAATATCCGCTTTCTATCTCCCAAAATCATAAAAACAAACGGCAGGAAAAATCAGTACAATCATCTCCATCAGTCTAATCCTGCAAAAAGACAATCGCTGGAGGCGATCCCTCCGCTTACCCTGCAATCAGTTCTCCGTCTTTAAACAGCGGCAGCACGTTGGCGCCATCCGGTGTAAGACAGTAATGAATATCTTTTTCCAGGCCATACTGCGCTAAGCGCTTGTAGTGAGAAGCCTGCGTCATAAAAGTATAGATGTCGCCTTTAGCGGTTTCGTAAAGCGTTTCCGCAGCAATGGCGGAGTCGCAGTTCACATCAAAGTGCGCTTTGATACGGTTTACCACAGCGCCGGCAAACAGGGTATCTTCCATGTTTACGCGGTCTTTCCAGGCGGCGCAACCCAGGATTACATTTTGATTTTGTGCGATCAGGTAATCACAAACGGCACTGATATTAGGAAAGGAGCCGGTAACAATCTGAATGGCATCCTTAGCCATGTGCAGTAATTTGGTACCGTTGGTAGTAGTGAGTACCAGCGTTTTATTTTCCACGAACTCACGGGGATATTCGAACGGAGAATTGCCATGTACCAATCCTTCGGCTACTCTGCCATCTCTTTCTCCGGCAGTGATACCACCGATAGCGCGACCGATATTCACACATTCTTCCACACTTGCCACCGGTATTACCCGGGAAGCACCATTGTACAACGCGGTGCAGATAGTAGAGGTGGCGCGTAGCACATCAATAATAACTACGATACTGTTTTTTACATCAAACAAGTGTAATAAAGCCGGGGATAAACATACTTCCAGGCTGGGTTTGTTGCTTTCTGTCATTAGTTGCTTTTTGCTTTAATCAAGGATAACTCTCCACTTTTCGCTCTCTGCATAATCCTTGATGGTATTATTCCTTTCCTGCAGGAGACTGATCATATATTTATGCAGATAAAACCGCTCAAACATTCTTCCGAACCAGCCATAGGGCGTACCGAAATCCATAATATCGATCATCACCGTAGCATTCTCAATGGATTTGAAATGATGTTCATGGTTCATATGGGTAAAATCCCCTTCGGTCATTTCATCACTGAAAAACTCATTCTTACGCATCGCCGTGATCTTTGTCGTCAGTTCTCTCATCTTCCCCACGTGCTTGGCTCTCCAGGTTACTGTTTCATTATAGGATATCAGTCCGTTGGTGCGGCCTTTTATCGCATCTTCCTGTCTGTGCGACATACTCCGCTTATGCAGCGTGATGCTCCTGCTCAGGTCGAAGACCCGCTCCAGGGGAGCATAGATAACGGTAGTTAAATGAATAGTAGGCATAGATATGGTAATAAAATATAAAAATTCCGGTGCGCCGGATACGTTCCGGGCACCGAAATTAACAACTTTAACCGGCTATTCATACATATTCCTAGCTCAGGAAAGGCACTTTTACCACTTTTGCTTTGAGGGACTTGTCTCTCACCGCAATAAAAATTTCTGAATCCTGCGCTGCGAAAGCTGTTTTCACATAGCCAAGACCGATAGCTTTCTGCATGGAAGGCGATTGTGTACCGGAAGTTACGCGGCCAATCACATTACCTGCTGCATCCTTGATTTCGTAGTCGTGACGCGGAATACCTTTGTCGATCATTTCAAAACCAACCAGCTTTTTGCTAACGCCTTCTGCTTTCTGTTTTGCGAATAACTCGCTGGAAGTAAATGGTTTGGTGAATTTGGTGATCCAGCCAAGACCCGCTTCCATCGGGGAAGTAGTGTCGTCGATATCATTACCGTAGAGACAGAAGCCCATTTCCAGGCGAAGGGTATCGCGGGCGCCCAAACCAATAGGTTTCAGGCCTTTAGGTCCGCCTTCGGCGAAAATCGCATCCCAGATTTTATCTGCTGCGCCGTCTACATCTTCAAAATAAATTTCAATACCACCCGCGCCGGTGTAGCCGGTTGCGCTGATCACCACATTAGGAACACCTGCAAAAGTGCCTTTGGTGAAAGTGTAGTATTTCATGTTGATGATGTCTGTTTCTGTGAGTGGTTGCAGGATGCTGGTAGCATTTGGTCCCTGGATGGCCAGCAGACAGGTTTTATCGGAAATGTTGTGCATTTCCACGTTTTTGGTGTTGAACTGGCTGATCCAGTTCCAGTCTTTTTCGATATTGCTGGCGTTTACTACCAGCATGTATACGTTGTTTTCTTCAATGCAGTAAACGAGCAGGTCGTCTACAATACCGCCTTCATTGTTTGGTAAGCAGCTGTATTGCGCTTTTCCTACAGTGAGTTTGGAAGCATCGTTGCTGGTAACACGCTGGATCAGGTCCAGTGCGTTTTCGCCTTTTAAAATAAATTCGCCCATGTGGCTTACATCAAACACGCCGGCGTTGGTACGCACCGCCTGGTGCTCGTCGTTAATACCGGTATAGGAAATTGGCATGTTGTAACCCGCAAAGGCGGCCATCTTGGCGCCCAGCGCAATGTGTTTCTCAGTAAAAGGCGTGTTTTTCATACTTTGTTTTTAAAACGGGGCAAAAATAGCGAATTGGGATGGATGAACCGAAAACATAAACCGCCGTATGACTGTTTTAAGACGAAAGGGTTACATTATAAATACTTAAAATACAATGATATAGTCAAAAGAATTGGGAGCCAATGCGCTTTGGGCCGGTCCTAATTCGTAATTTTGCCCCAACACCCAAATCAGTTTGCTGTGAAAAAGATAACCTGGCTGTTACCACTGGTAATTGTTACCATACACGTTCAAGCGCAGAAGAAAGAAGATAGAAAAACCCTTGGTAACCTACAAGCTCACATCAGTTACCTGAGCAGCGATAAGCTGGAAGGCCGCAGTACCGGCGCTCCCGGCGAACAACTCGCCGCGGCTTACATTGCTGCACAAATGCAGCAGATGGGCTTAACGCCTATGGGCGAAGCCGGCTTTTTACAGGCATTTACCGTAAAAGAAATCCGTGAACCGGCCGCATCCTGCAAAATGAGCATCGGCGATCACCAGCTGGAACCTGGCAAACATTTCGCGCCGCTTCCCTTCAGCGCCGACAAATCCGCCAAAGGCGAACCCATTCCCGGCGTCAACGAACCAGACAATATCTGGCTGATCAACGTGGCCGAACTGGACAGCGACGGCCGGAAAAGCATGTACGAACAATATTTACATCAAACCCAGGTAGCCGAAAAATCCGGCGCTACTGCCGTGGTATTTTATAACGGGAAAGAATCTATCGCCGAAGTGATGAAGTGGCTGGACCTTCACCCCAAAGCCTCCGGTATTCCGGCAGTGTGGCTCAACGCAGCCCTCAGCCAGAAACTAAGCGCAGACGATGCCGACGGATTTCCTATTCATGTACAGGTAGCGTTTAACACCATCCAACGCAAAGGCACCAACGTGATCGGCTATATCAATAATAAAGCCGCCCGCACTATTGTGATAGGCGCACACTACGACTATCGCGGCTGGGAAGCCACCGACACCGGCGACGATAACGCCAGCGGCACCGCCGCCATGCTGGAAATAGCCCGCTTACTGGCCGGCTCCCGTCTCCAGAACAACAACTATGTACTTGTTGCCTTCTCCGGGAAAGAACAGGGCCTGTCCGGCTCTTCCTACTTCGCTGCCCACAGCACGGTAGACCTCTCCCAGGTAAATTACATGATTAATATGGACGGTATCGGTCAACTGCCTCCCGGCACTGCACTGCAGATAGGCGGCACCGGCACTTCGCCCGGATGGTCGGCCATTCTCCAGCAAGCAGCTACCAAAGAGCTGCCACTGGTATATGATTCCAGCGGCATCAGCAATTCTGATCATGCATCTTTCTATAGAAAAAATATACCGGTACTCTATTTCTGCAAACCCACCAGCACCGCCGCCTACAAGGTAAGTTACGACGGCACCCTGCACGTACTCAAACTGGTATATAACATCATTGATAAAACAAATAATAAAGATAAACTCGCCTTCAGCAGCGTACAGAATTAAGATGCTTCAAAATTTGCGGGTTACATATAAGTGCGAAATGTATATTTTCGCGTAAATACGTCATTCGTAAAATTTTCAATTTATCCCTTTAAATGGACGAGAAACTGGCGCTTATATACCGGTATTTCCAACTGCTGGAGAGCTTTTCAGCAGATCCCGTTGAATTTGCCAGGATCTTTCATCCGAATATCATCCAGACTGAATACCCCAATCAGCTCTCGAACGAGATCAAACAACGAAATTTTGACATCATGCTGGAAAGCATGGTGACCAATAAAATAATTTTGAAATCACAGCACTTCAGTGTGCTGAAGGTGGTGGAATCGGGAAATACCCTTGTGGTAGAAGCCAAGTGGACCGGGGAAATCGGCGTAGATGCCGGGCAATTCCGCCGTGGACAAGTAATGAAAGCATTTATTTGCACCATCATTGAATTCCGGGACGGGAAAATTTACCGGCAAAGAAACTATGATTGCTACGAACATTAAAGCTATGAGATCATGAAAAAAATATTATCACTCCTTACTGTTTCTTCCTTACTGTTTGCGTGTAACCCTACCCGTAACGACGAACAGAAAACCGACCGGTCCGCCTACGACGTGATCACCGAAAAGGTATATGTATACCGGGAGTTCAAACCAGCCTCCGATCCGCTCACCGACTCCGTGCTGCAACTCAGGCAACAAATGACCGACTACCTCGACAGACAAGGATTCAAAAGACATATGGCCGGTAAAGACAGCCTCCTTTTTCACCGTGAAAACGGCCAGGAAGTGATCATCGACCTGCCAGCCCCACAGGATATCTGGGAGCGGAGCAGCATCATCGTTTTTGATCCGCTGAAAAATCCTTTGTTCGTAAATTTGCACAAAGACACTACCCAGTTAAACCATTACCTTACAAAATAATCAGATAAGCATTTGCCGATCATACAAAACATCAGACTTACCGTAGATGCGGTAGTATTTGGATACATTCCCAAAGAAGGCATTGTGGTACTGCTTATCAAGCGTACCATAGAACCTTATCTGCATAGCTGGGCACTGCCCGGCGGCTTTGTACTCGACGAAGAATCCCTGGAAACAGCCGTTACCAGGGAACTGCTCACCGAAGCAGGCGTGAATATCAACTACCTCGAACAGTTGTATACCTTCGGGCTTCCCGGTCGTGATCCACGCGGCAGGGTAGTATCTATCGCCTACTTCGGACTGGTAAATCCTACCAACTTCAAACTGGCAGCCAGTTCCGACGCCGAAGACGCCAAATGGTTCAATATCAAAGACCTGCCCGCACTGGCCTTCGATCACGCTACCATCATCGGCCTCGCTGTACAGCGACTGCGCAGCAAGATCCGCTACGAACCCATCGGCTTCGAACTACTCGATAATAAATTCCCCATCGCCGACCTGGAAAAGCTCTACGAAACGCTGCTGGACCGGCCTATAGACCGCCGCAATTTCCAGAAAAAGATCAATCACCTGGGGATATTGATCGCCCATAATGAAAAGCAGAAACAGGTATCGCAGGGCAGACCGGCGAAGTTGTTCAGCTTTGATGAGGCACGGTATTTTAAGTTGAAGAAAGAAGGGATGACATTTGAGATATAGCGGAGGGATCGCCTTCGGCGATTGTCTTTTTGCAGGATTAAGATGATTTTGGGGATTATTCTGATTTTTCCTGTGTTTGTTTTTAGATATCGAAGAAAATTCCAGGATGTACGTCCAGTACTTCTGCAATTGCTTTTAATGTGGAATAGGTAGGGTTTACCTGTCCATCCAGTAACCGCCACACTTGCGAAGAGCTAATCCCAGCCAATTTAGCTAGTTCACGATCCGTAATATTTTTTGCTTCTTTTAGCTGGCGTATCTTCTTTCCCAGCTTTTCCAATGACAGTTCATCTCTATTTTTAGCCATGCTTCAACATAATTAAATTGACTTCATATATGGTGTCAACATATTGCGAATATATCTTTTCCTTTGCATAAACATTCATTGTAAAACCTTAACCGTACACCATGCAAACAATTGAAACCTCACGCTCTATTTCCCTCCGCAACCTCTTTGAAGGCTTCTGTGCCAGTGGCGTTAAGTTCCGTGAAAAAGTATGTGAAGAATGCGGCTGGAGTGAATCCACCTTTTATAGAAAAATGAGACAGGGCAAGATCGAAGATCCTAATCGTCCCGGACGCATGATCAATACGATCAGCATTGCTGAAAGTGAAAAAATTAAAGACCTGGCCTGGGAAGTACAACAAGATCTGAAAGATTTGCTTTAACAAAAAAGGCTTTATATCTATGAGCGCAAATCGTTATTGATCATAGATATAAAGCCTTTTTAAGCTACTTCGTTGATTGATCAGGGACAGGTGCACCCTTTGTTTTCCTGCTGTTCTTTTTTGTAGTATGGAACTAATATTCCGGTAGCCTTGCCTGCCCTGGTGCGGGATCAACAGAATCAGGTATTCTCTTCTATAAGTCCTTTATATAAACCTCATTCTTCCCAAATGCAGACCCACAGCTGTTTTTAATCCTTTCTTGAGATAAGAAGGCAAAGGGACACCCATATTCGTTGTTTTAAAGTATAATCTTCCTAAACGTGAATCCTTAGCCATTTCAGCAGCCATTTTTAAAAAGGATACCGATATTCATTGTTAAACATTCTTCCTAAACGTAACCCCATAGCCTTTCTCAGCGTCTCTTTCTGAAATTGAGCCTTACCGGTCTCACCAATCGCCTCATTTCACCTCATTTCTAAAATTCAAACACCGCCCCTCAACTTTCCCTTTTATATTACCTATATTAATATCCCATAAACACCGCTTTTTTATTTTGTGTAATTTTTACAATAAATATTTGGCAGATACAAAAACGGTTTATACATTTGTGTAACAATGACACAAAATAGCTCGGATATGCAAAACACAAAGCCCACAGGAGTTATTATCGCAAGATTCCAGACACCTTCCCTCCACGAAGGCCACCTGGAGCTGATCCGCCAGGTGAAGCAAAAGCACAACCGCGTGCTCATCATACTAGGCGTTAGCCCGGTAAGAGGCAGCCGCAAAAATCCGCTGGACTATTACACCCGCGAACGGATGATCAAACAACAGTTCCCGGAAATCATCGTCCTGCCACTGAGCGATCAGAAAAGCGATGCCGTATGGTCACAGAAACTGGACGAACTGCTCAGCAACAACTTTCCGCACGAAAGCTTTTTATTATACGGCAGCCGCAACAGCTTCATGGATACCTACACCGGTAAATATAGAACTGAAGCACTGCCACCAGTACAGGATTACAACGCCACCGCCATGCGGGAAGCGATTTCCGATAAGGTGTTTGATACGGAAGAATTCCGCGCCGGCATCATCTACAATACCTATAATCTCTTTCCTTCCGTTTACGCAACCGTCGACATTGCGCTGTTCAGAAACGATAAGAAAGAATTGCTGTTAGGTCGCAAGCCTAACGAAAACGTATGGCGGCTCCCAGGCGGATTTTCTGACCCCACAGATGATAACTTCGAAATGGCCGCCGCCAGGGAGTTACAGGAAGAATGCGGCGCCGTGGAAACCGGCCCCATGGAATATGTAGCTTCCCTCCGGGTAAACGACTGGCGCTATGCCAGCGAAATAAACAAAATCATTACCACGCTGTTCAGCACAGACCTGGTATATGGTGAACCCGCCGCCGGCGACGATCTGGAAGAAGTACGCTGGGTAACGTTAACGGATATACCCACATTAATCGCCAAAGGAGAAATCAACGATACACATATTCCTTTACTGGCCAAACTGACTGAAAAATATTCTTACTAAGACTAAAACATTGAGATATGACAAAGGAAAACCTCATCCTCCTCGCCGATGCTTATAAATATTCCCACCACAAACTGTATATCCCAGGCACACAATTCATTTACTCCTACCTGGAAAGCCGGGGTGGCAAATTTGAAGAAACCGTTTTTTATGGCTTACAATATTTCCTGAAAGAATACCTGAGCGGCGTAGTGTTCACCAAAGAAAAACTGGACGAAGCAGAAACCATGCTCACAGAGGTTTTTGGACGCTCAGACGTATTTGACCGCAGCCGTTTTGAATACATCATCGATAAATATGGCGGCAAGCTCCCCGTTCGGATCAAAGCAGTGGCAGAAGGTACGGTAGTGCCTGTACGAAATGTACTGATGACAATCGAAAACACTGATCCTGAATGCTTCTGGCTCACCAACTTCCTCGAAACACTGCTCATGCAGGTATGGTACCCGTGTACCGTAGCATCTGTGTCCCGGGAGATAAAAAAGGTTGTAAAGCAATATTATGAAGCAACCGCCAGCCAGGAAGCCTTTACAGGCATCGACTTTGTACTGAACGATTTTGGTTTCCGGGGCGCCAGCTCTGTAGAAAGCGCCGGCATCGGCGGTAGCGCCCACCTGGTAAACTTTGCGGGCAGCGATACTATCCCCGGTTCTGTATTTGCCAAAAGATACTATGGCGCAACCACTGCCCCCGGGTTATCTATACCCGCCACAGAACACTCTGTGGTAACGCTTCTCGGCGAAGAAGGAGAACTTGAAATATTCAAGCACATCCTGGATACTTACCCTACCGGCACCATTGCCTGTGTATCTGACTCTTACAATATTTTCCGGGCCTGCGAACAATACTGGGGCACCGAATTAAAAGAACAGATCTTAAAAAGAGAAGGAACTTTAGTAATTCGTCCCGATAGTGGAGATCCGGTGCAGACTTTGCTTCGTATATTTAATATCCTCATGGATAAATTCGGATACACTACCAATGAAAAAGGATTTAAAGTATTGCCGCCACAAGTCCGCGTTATACAAGGCGATGGCATCAGCTACTCTTCTATTCCCGGTATATTCGAAGCTTTGAAACAAGCCGGCATCAGTGCAGAAAACCTGGTATTGGGTATGGGCGGCGCCTTACTGCAACGTGTAAACCGCGACACGCAGGAATTCGCTCTCAAATGTGCCTACGCCGTGGTAAATGGTGAAGCCATCAACGTACAGAAAATGCCCGTTGAACTGGACGCCACCGGCCAGTTACGTACTTCTTTCAAAAAATCAAAAGCCGGTAAACTCCGGCTGATAAAAGATAATAACACCTTCAAAACTGTCGGTGAAGGAGAAGCGCCCGCATCAGCGGATTTACTCCACACGGTTTTTGAAAACGGTGAAGTGGTGCACAGCTATACGTTTGACGAAGTCCGGAAAACCGCAGCACTTTAAATTATTCTTATTTCTTCCAACCCTGTTGCCTCAAAAAGGGTGTATCAATTCCACGATACACCCTTTGTTATTTTTGTATCATCCCGCATACAAAAAATCACGGCATTCCTTAACTTCATGATATGTATTTACTTATACCCGGCCGGCACCACCTGCTCACAGATTTCCAGTTCAAATACCTGAACCGCCTTATCAAATGCAAACTCGAAGGCGAAAAAGACGTATATGGCAACCCGTTAGCCGCACAGGAAATAGAAGGCGTGATCTTCGCCGTTACCTCGGCTAATCACCTGGGTACCAAACGAAATCCGGTGCCATTTTATCTCCGCGCCATGATCATCCAGGAATTTTCCAACTCCCTCGATGTGCCGGTGTACGTATATGGTATCGACGATGTAGGTGTAATCACCGATTTTCCTGAATATACGGTAAAGACTATACGGCATTCCAGCGAAGGGGTACACGCCCTCACCCCGGCCAATACCCTGGTGATCTGCTCCACCGGCGTAAAGGAAATGTATCTCCAGCACGGCTACACCATCCTGCCGGCAGAGTGGGACCCTGCAAGCCAGCAGTTCACCCAACCCATGCCCTGGGATATCGTGAAACTCGTAGCGCAAACCGGCGAATGGCGCAAAAATAAAACCGTGCTCGACCAGATGCATCCGGCATCTTTTAAAATATGGTCGCGGTACCGGGTAGGAGAGAAGGTGCAACACATCCTGAAAGATCCTATCATTGGTGCTGATGGCGACTTAACCGCCACCCGCGACTATAACGTATACGTAAAACAGATGGACGATATCGCCGCCCAGAAGTACAAGGAAACAGCGCCATACATCCAGCCCGGCAATATCGGCGACATCGGCTGCGCCGTGGGCTCCTGGATCAAAATGGCCTGTGAGGATGATCGCCTCCATGAGTGCGACTTCTACGGCATCGAAGTATCCCGCCATCTCTACGATATCTGCCTGCAACGTAAACATAATGGTGAATTTGCCAATCCTTCGGTATTCTTCTCCCAGAAAAATGCGGTGACCAGCCTCGTTTTTGAAGCCGGCAGCATGAATACCATTCACACATCTTCACTCACCCATGAAATAGAATCCTATGGCAGCCGGGAAGACCTGATCCAGTTTATACATAACCGTTATAACGAGCTCGTCCCCGGTGGCGTATGGATTAACCGCGATGTAGTAGGACCGGAAAATAAAGAAGAAATAATTTTGCTCTGGCTCAATGATACAGATGGAGAAAATGATCTGCCCATGCCGGAAAACGCCACTACACACGAACTGGCGGAGTACCTGGGCAAATTATCTACCCTGTCGCTCTTCAAAAGATTTGCATTGGATTTTCGTCACCACGAAGGATTTCAGCTCCCGCACGAATGGGTAACCATAGAAGGGAAAACTTATGCACAGTTATCCATGCAAAATGCCTGCGAGTTTCTTTTCAAAAAAGATTACCACGACAACTGGCTCAGTGAAATGCATGAAACGTTCTGTTTCTGGAATTATGAAGACTGGAAATCGGCACTGGAAGAAGCAGGCCTGCGGCTGGATGCGCTCTCTACGACCTGGCGTAATGAATGGATTGTGAATAACAGGTTGGAAGGTAAGGTACAACTGATGCGCCCGTGCAAAAATAATGTACCCTTACCCATTCCTTTTCCTGTATCGCATATGCTGCTTTTAGCAAGAAAATAAAGATGTCACCGGAGAGCGGCTGTAAATCACTTTCCGGCCTCATTTTATAATCCATATTCTTTCAATGGAACTATCTTCAGGCGGTTATCCAACAGCTGTGGAATCAACAGCGTGCGCTGTTTCACATCAATAGCAATATCCGCCGGCGCCCGTTCCACTTCTATTTTTTTGTATTGCTTTTTATCCAGATCGTACACATACAAATTACCTTTCGTAGGTTCTTTAATCACGATCCAGTCAGATACCAGCAAACGGTGATCATCTATCAACACTATTCCATCCAACACCCCGGTAGGCGTATTCTCCAGCGGTGTAAAAGCAGCGTTTTGATCATGCAGCTTTTTTGAGAATATTTTACCGGTGCCGTCCAGGTTGGCTCCCATGGAACACACAAAGATCTCATCCGTTTTTGCGTTGTACACCACGCCGTTAGGCACTACCATATTGCCTTTCAGCTCTGTGTAGGTTCCCGTTTGCACGTTTACCAGTAACGCATGATCCTTAAAGGAATCTGTTACTACCAGCAAACTATCATTGATCCCTGTTACATCATTGAGCAACGCCGCTTTCCCCCCTTCGAGGTTCAGATCAAACACCTTCTTCCTGCTGGCAATATTATACCCTTTCACATGATCGATGTCCGCTACATAAATTACATTCCCGATAATATCCAGCCCCTTTGGAGCATGCAGTACATCATCAAAATATTTAAGCGTTTCCAGTTTTCCTTTACTATTAATGTAGGAGATACTTCCATCTCCATCTTTCGCCATGGCATCCAGATTAACGCCAATATTGGAAACAAAATAACCGTCTTTGTAGGCCACTGCACTCTCCGGAGAGGCTAAGCCACTAATCGTTTTTTGCGCATGAAGTACGCAGGGGGCAAACAATATTGCCAAAACAGGGAACAACATTTTCATGGGAGGGGGTATTTGATGCAAAAGTAATCAGCGGAAAGGGAATGTGGAATGTGAAAAGGAAAGAATGACTTGTTAATTTCAAAGAAAAGTGCGGATAACCTCACCCGCATTCCTAGTGCTCGCAATTCGCGAACAGCGAACACCGGACAAAAAAAGCCGGAGTATGATTACTCCGGCTATTACCTAAACCTACAACTGTTACACTGTTAGTAACATATCTTTAATTCGCATGAACTTTATCATGTAACGACACCTCGTCATAAGGAGCCACCATACGCTGTCTGATATAGCGTTTGGTCGACAACTTACCGATGCCCAGCTTAGCCATACCCTTATCCACAATCATGTATACCACCGGTACCACAATCAGGGTCAGGAACATGGAGCTGATCAATCCTCCGATGATTACCCAGGCCAGACCATTCTTAGTGGAGGCCACACCACCTGTTGCCAATGCAATCGGCAACATACCGATCACCATTGCGATGGTGGTCATCAGGATAGGACGTAAACGTGCGTTGTTCGCATGGATCAGCGCTTCGTAAGTACTTTGTCCCTGTTCTTTCATCTGGTTGGTAAAGTCCACCAGGATGATCGCATTCTTCGCCACCAGACCGATCAACATGATCATACCCAGGATGGTAAAGATGTTCAGCGTATTGTTGGTCAGCGCCAGGGCCAGCAAGGCTCCGATAATCGCCAACGGAATAGAGAACAATACCACAAACGGATAGATATAGTTGTCGTACAGCGCCACCATAATCAGGTATACCAGTACAATGGAGATCAGCAACGCCGCACCCATGGTACCAAAGGAATCACCCTGGTTTTCTGCATCACCACCAAAGAGGTAGCTGATACCGGTGGGTTTACCCATCTTCGCCAGTTTCTCTGTGAACTCCTGCGTTACTGTACCGGAAGGGCGACCCATTACCTGCGCCTGTACAGACACAGAGGTATTTTTATCCCTTCTTTCCAGGTGGCTCGGTCCGGAACCTTCTGTTACGGCTGCAAACTGCGACAGTTTGATCAGCTGGCCTTTATCATTGATGAACTGTATATTGGATACGTCTTCTACGTTTTTACGGCTGAAGTCATCAAAGCGGATGTTGATATCATATTCATAATCGCCCTGACGGAACTTCACTTTGGAATCATCTGCCGTACCACTGAAAGCGGTTTGCATGGTTCCACCCACGGCATCGAGGGTGAGGCCCAGTGCAGCCATTTTATCCCTGTCTACCTGCACGTTAATTTCCGGGTTACCATCTTCTACAGACAGCTTCACCTCAGTAGCACCACTGATGGTTTTGAGGGTATCCATGGCTCTCTTGGCGTAGTTCATTACACTGTCGAGTTCTGTACCCATCACGATCAGTTCTACCGGCGCTCTTTCCGCAGTACCCAGGATACTCACATCCGTGGTTTTTACTTTTACACCCGGTAAAATGCTCTTTAATTCTTTCTTGATTTTAGCGGCGTAGATATCGGAGGCATCCAGACGGTGTTCCGGACCTACCAGCATAACGGTGATCTCAGATTTATAAGCAGTGGATTGAGAAGTACCGAAACCATCTTCACTGGTCTGACCTACTGTAGTGATCAAACGGGTTACTTCCGGTTTCTTGTTCAGGTACTTTTCAGCAGTACGTGTAGCCAGGTTGGTTTGCTCTACAGACGCATCTTTCGGCATTTCCAGCATCACGATAAACTGTCCACGGTCACCTTTAGGAATAAACTCCCCACCGATGTAGCCTTTACCTACCAGCATGAAAGACAATACCAGTAAGCCGATAGATACCAGCAGTGTCCATCTTTTGTGTGTCAGCGCCCATTTCAGGATGCTGGTCATCCAGTCGGTAAATTTCTGCAGCTGTGCTTCAAACCAGAGAATGAATTTTTCGAACAGGTTCTTACCGGTAATATGTTCCAGCTTACCAAAGCGGGACGATAATAATGGTACGATCATGAACGACGACAGCAAACTCAACATGGTTGAAATCATTACCACCACGCAGAATTCACGCAGAATTTTTGATACCAGTTCATTGGTTAACGAGATCGGCAGGAACACCACCACAATTACGAGCGTAATGGAGGTAACGGTAAAGCCTATCTCTTTTACACCGTCGAATGCAGCACGGACACGGTTCTTACCCATTTCCATGTGACGGTAAATATTTTCCAGTACCACAATCGCATCATCCACAAGGATACCTACCACCAGTGATAAACCCAGCAATGACATGAGGTTGAGCGAGAAGCCCATCATCTTCATACCAATGAAAGTGGCTATCAGGGAGGCCGGGATGGAGATCATTACGAAGATCGCACTACGGATACTGTGTAAGAACAACAACATCACAATCGCCACCAGCGCTACCGCCAGGATAAGGTCATGAATTACGGAGTCGGCAGATTCCAGCGTAAAGTCGGAGGAATCGTTCGCTACCAGCATCTTCAGGTCATTGGCTTTATAGTCTGCTTCAATTTTAGCAATCGCTTTTTTCATCTCCTCACTCACGGTTACCGCGTTGGCATCCGTTTGTTTCTGCACCTGGAGGGCAATCGCATTCACCCCATCTACACGGGCAATACGTTCTGCATCCTTCTGGGAATCCTGTACATCAGCTACATCTGATAAACGTACCTGGGTGCCGTTTTCAGTGGTTTTCAGTACGAGGTTACGCAGTTGATCTACGTTCTTATACTTACCCGCCAAACGGATCAGGATCTGTTCGTTGGCGGTTTTTACTTTACCGGTCGGGAAGTCCAGGTTGGCATTGGTAATCAGCTGACGCAGTTGCAGAATAGACAGGTTAAACGCCTGCATTTTCTTAGGATCTACGTTTACCTGTATCTCACGTTCCTGGCCACCAATGAGGGAAACCTGCGCCACACCCGGTAAACGGGATAATAACGGCTGCAGTTTCTTATCGACCAGGTCATAAAACTGCTTGTCGTCCATTTTAGCAGTGGCAGACAGCGTCATGATCGGCAGGTCATCGATAGAGAATTTGTTGAGAGATGGCGGCTTCGCATCACCTGGCAGATCCGCCAGGATAGCATTTACTTTACGTTGTGCATCCTGCAAAGCAATATCCACATTCGCATCGTTGTTCAGCTCCACCGTAATAACAGAGAGACTTTCAGAAGATTTGGAAATGATCTTCTTGATCTTTTCCATGGATGCTACCGCATCTTCAATCTTCTTGGTAATGGTACTTTCTACCTCATTGGGAGAGGCGCCCGGGTACACCGTTGCAATGGTGACGATCGGGGAACTGAACTTCGGTAACAACTCGTAGTTCAGCGATTTATAACTCATCACGCCCAGGAGGGTGAGGATGGTAAACACCACCACCACAATCGTAGGTCGCTTAATTGATACTTCAGTAATCTTCATGTTGCAAAAATTTGGTCAAACACCAGATACATTTCCTCGCTTACTTCTTGTCGCTTTGAACCGCTACTGTAGCGCCTTCTGTCAGGTTAATCTGACCACTGGTAATTACGGTTTCACCTTCGTTCAGGCCTTCCCGTATTTCCACTTTATCGCCTACAATACGTCCGGCAACAACAGTGCGTTTCTTCGCTACGTTGCCTTCCA
Source organism: Chitinophaga arvensicola (assembly GCF_900110835.1). Lineage (GTDB taxonomy): Bacteria > Bacteroidota > Bacteroidia > Chitinophagales > Chitinophagaceae > Chitinophaga > Chitinophaga arvensicola. Next base: position 910,527 of record NZ_FOJG01000001.1, on the reverse strand, counting down.
TTACATAAATGGTATTACTGTTTACACCACCCACGAATGCTGTACGGGAGATGAAAATAGTCTGGGAAGCATTAGGGTCCACGAAATGCGCGGTGCCGTACATACCTGCTTTCAGGTCTTTACCGGCAATGTTATTGACTTCCATTTCTACCGGGTAGTTGAGGGAGTTGTCGCCTTTCGCAGCAATAAAGGTGATGGTACCTTCATATTTGGTTTCAGGGAATACATTGGAAGTAACTTCCACTTTCTGACCTTTCTTCAGGGTTACTACCTGTCCTTCCGGTACAGATACGGCGAGTTTCAGGTGAGATACATCTACGATGTCGAACATTTTATTGCCGACAGAGAGATAAGCACCCTGCTCGATATATTTTTTGTTGATAATGCCGGAGATAGGCGCCTTAACATAAGTATCACTTACGCGGCGACTGGCAGCCTCGTAGCGGGTTTTGGCGATGTCGTACTGTAAGCGGGCATCATCCATTTGTTTCTGGGTAACACCACCTGTCTGGAAAGCACTTTCGTATCTTTCTTTGTCAACTTTCAGTTGGTTGAGGTTTGCTTTTGCAGATTCCAGGTCGGTGCTAACGATCTGACCATCTATATAGGCAATGGGTTGTCCCTGTCTTACCACGCTGCCTTCATCTACCAGCAGTTTGGTAATACGGCCGGCAGTTTCCGCGAGGTACGACAGTTCGCGTACCGGTGCAAAATTACCGTTGGCCAGGAAGCCGTTGGCAAAATCGTTGCGGTTTACTTTCTGTACCAGCACCGGGATATCGCCGATATTACTTTGTTTTACGAATTCTGTTTTGGCCTCATTCGCTTTCTTGTTGGCGTTGAGTTTCCACATGATCAGTACTACTGCACCTATTGTCACCAAGCCCCAGATTATAAACTTTTTCATCTGCAAAATAGTTTGTGTGTTCTATCCTTGTTTTCGTTTATACGATTAATTGAGAAGATCTTTCAGACTTCCTTTACTCTTTATAATTTCCAGCTCTGCCAATTTGTATTGCAGCAGGGCTTCGTTGTAGCTGTTTTGTGCATCTGCCAGGGAGGTTTCTGCATTCAGCAGGTCGGTTAAACCAGCGAGACCGAGCTTGTAGTTATTCTGTGTAGAATAATATACTTCGTTGGCGAGGTCCATGTTTTCCTTCTGGGTAGTGATGGTAGATAAATTGCTACGTACCATCAGTTTGGCATTTTCATAGTCGGTGTTCAGTGCCAGCTCAGTATCTTCCAGTTGTTTGCCGATCTGCCGCAGGGTTACATTCGCCTGACTTACTTTGGAGCGGCGGCCGAAACCATCGAAGATGGGCACTTTCAGCGAGATACCGATGGCGGAAGCGCCAAACCAGCTGGTAGAGTTGGAAGGATCTTTGGAGAAAGCGAATTGCTGGCTCATTCCATTATAGGAATATCTTCCGAACAAAGACAGGGAAGGGTAGTTATCTGCCTGGTAAGCTTTCTTCTGAAAAAGTTGCAGTTCTTCCTGCTTCTTCAGCAATTTATATTCTGTTCTGTTAGCGAGATTGATATCATCATACTGCAATACGCCGGCAGCTTTGGTTTCAATATCTTTCAGCGAAGCAGGCGGCAACAGGAAGCTGGATTGCAATGGCATGCCCATTACACGTTTCAGGTTGTTGGTCTGTGTCGCATACTGGTTCAGCAGCTGCGTGCGCTGTGTCATGTTATTGATAAGATTCACTTTGATACGGTCCAGGTCAATTTTCTTTGCGAGGCCATTATCAAACTGTGATTTGGTGGCGCTTACCAGTTGGGTAAGCTTTTCGATATTACCATTGATAGTGATAATTTTTTCCTGTGTCACCAGCAACTGATAGTAGATCTGTGATACATTGTAGATCACATTCTCGGCCGATTGCTCCGTTTGCAGTACATAATATTCTGTACCTGCTTTAGCTGCTTTCAAACCGGTAAATACTGACTGGTTGTAGATCTGCTGACTCAGTTCAGCGCCTACGGTCGCATTGTATTTTACGCCAAAGGCTACCAGGATAGAGCTGTCTGGTTTACCAAATACAGCGCCGGGAATGAGTGATTTCTGCAGCATCAGGTTATCCGTGTAGGATGCGTTACCATTCAGCTGAGGCAGAGCCTGGGAGCGGACTTCCTGGATCTTGTATTTACTCATTTCCTCGTCCATCTTGGTTTTGGCCAATTGCTTGTTATTGTTCAATGCAAACTTCAGGGCCTCTTGTAAGGTTAGCTGCGTTTGGGCATAGCCGTTATAGACCCCTATCCCCATGAGGAGGATAAGCGTTAACTTTAATCGCTTCATAAATTAATTCAGTTAGCGTAGTAGTTTATTCTTCTTCTTTTATTTGCAGGTACTGGTTTACCAGTTTATGTCCCCGTATAGTGGCAATTCCCAGTACAAAGTGGGCGGTTACCTGTTCCATTACTTCATGCATTTCAAATTGATCTGCAGGGTACTGAATCGGGTCGAAAGCTGCCTCCAGCTGCAGCTGGCGCATACGTGCTACAATATCTATGTGGAGGTTCTGACGGTATAGGCCTTCCGCCATTCCTCTTTTTAAATTCTCTTTGATGTTGCCGAGCATGCCATCCGACTTAAAACTCTCGATGCTGCGCCAGGTATCCGGATGATACTTCTGAATTTCATGCAGCATAACCGGGTTCAGGGTTTTAGCCATGTTGGTGACATACTTCATGTTGCGCACCATTTCTTCAATGGCGTTATCGGTGGTTTGCAGACATTGGGTGAAGTAGTTGATGTGGTTATTCAGCAATTGCTGCATCCCTTCGTCTATCAGCGCCTGTTTATCTTCAAAATGCTCGTATACTGTTTTCTTCGAAATGCCACAGTCGCGGGCAATATCAAACATGGTCACTCCTTTCACACCGTAGGTTCTGAACATTTTCAGCGCCGTTTCCAGTATCCTTTCTCTCACTACCATCATTTATGCTTTTATTCCTTTTATAAAGATGTCCAGTAATTGTTTTTGTTTTTCAATTACCTGGTCCATCATTTCTTCGTCCATGTCCATGTCTTCGCGGATATGGTCCGGAACGGAGAAGCGAAGTCCCATGGTGGCCAGCACCAGTAGTTCTGCGGTTTGTGCCGGGTCCTTCACTTTAAATTCTCCGGAAACAATACCCGCTTTGATAATTTCTGTGTGGATATTAAACTCGCGTTGTTTTGCCTTTTTCTTTTCTTCCAGGAAAAGGGCGGAGTTATCCTGTAATATTTGAAATATTTCGAGCCTGCAGAATTTGCTGATAAAGTCTTTCCGCAGATCGATAATATTATATAATGCTTTCGATGCCGACTTTACCTGTGCGGCTTCTTTCTCCATCTGCTGGAAATAACTTTCGGCAATCCTTTCCAGTACGGCGAGGTGCATCGCTTTCTTGTCGGGGAAATAATAATACAACGATGCTTTGGAGCAGTGAAGATCATCTGCTATTTCGTTCATCGTTGTTTTAGAAGCGCCATAATGAGTAAAACGCTTCAGAGCCGCCTCCAGGATCTTATCCCTCATTTCATCTTTAGCTTCTGTGTGCATTAACTTTTTGACTTTTTTAGTTTCAAGGTCAAAATTAGGGACATTTTTTGAATTAGTAGCGATAGTTGACCTTTTAACAGCTATTTAACTTTTCGATGACAAAAGTCAAAAAGTCAGATACTGGATAAAAAGAAGAGCGAAGAAGGCCGCGTAACCCGCGTCCCTCTTCGCTCTTTATAAAGATCTACAAAAAGTAGTTTATTTCAACTTTTCGAGTGCAGCCTGTAATTTCTCAAACATCGCAGGGATTTCTTCTTTTACGCAGGTACCAACGCTCAGTCTGTACCAAGGAGAATTTTTAGAAGATCCGAAAGCAGAGAACGGCACCAGTGCCAGTTTCGCTTCATTCAGGATGTAGGAGGTAACAGCCGCCTGATCTGCCAGCGCAGTGCCGTCAGCCGTTGTTTTACCTACCAGGTCGAATTTAATGGTGAGATAGATAGCAGCCTGCGGAGCAATAGCATCTACCTGATGGCCGGCAGCTTTCAGTTTATTGAAACCTTCAGCGATTTTTACCAGTCTTTCTTCGATTTCACCTTTAAAGTGAACCAGGTATTTATCCACATTCTCTTTCTGTACCAGGTAGCGGGCAGCAGCTTTCTGTTCTGCCATCGGGCTCCAGGCGCCTACATGAGAAAGAATGGATTTCATTTTGGCGATCACATGTGCGGGTCCTAAAGCCCAACCAACGCGAACACCGGTAGCGGCAAATGCTTTACTCATACCATCGATGAAAACGGTGTAGTCTTTCATTTCAGGACGGAGACTTACCGGGTTGTAGTGGTGCGTTTCACCGAAGGTGAGTACCCAGTACATCTGGTCGAACAGCACGTAGAGCGGCTTTTCATCGGCGCCACGGCTTTTGTTTTCTGCCAGTACCAGGTCGCAGATTTCTTCCAGCTGTTGTTTTCCGAAAGCAGTACCGGTAGGGTTTTGCGGAGAGCAAAGCGCCAGGAGGTTAGCACCTTTCAGGAGTGGTTTCAATTCAGCCGCAGTAGGCATGAAATCATTTTCCGGCTTTGTTTCCAGCACTACGTGTTCCGCTTCCAGGAAGTGGGTGTAGTGGTTATTGTTCCAGGAAGGTGTAGCGTAAACAACTTTTTCGCCACGGTCCAGAATGGTTCTGAAAGTAGCGTAAATGATAGGACGACCGCCGCAGGAAATAACGATTTCCTTTGCAGGATCGTAGGAGAGACCCTCACGCTCAGCTATAAAATCACCTACTGCTGTTCTCAACTCTGCGATACCATCTGCAGGAGGATAATTAGTCAGGTGCTCCTTATAGGCTGTTATGATTTCCTGTTCAAATTCAACCGGGATAGGAAATACCTTCGGGTCAAAATCGCCAATCGTGAAGTTGTAGATCTTCTCACCCTTGGCCTGTTTCTCCTTTATTTCAGCTGCTAACTTGATGATTTCGGATCCAATCAGTGTTTCGGCTAAATGAGACAGTTTCATAACCTGCTTTTTTTTATTGGTTTGTAATAATTTTTCAGCGCGGCAAAAGTAACCGATTTGAACATAATTTGAAAGAATGACCAGATTCTTTTCGCATTCGTCAATAAACAACCCAAGTTATTGCATCTCATCTAAGCAAAAGCTGTTTTTTTATTCTTTCTGCATAGTATTATACTAAAAAGAAATATATGAAGGACTGCAAATCGTTGTGTAAAACCACGTTATCTTAGTGTATAAGATGTGATCAAATTAGGGAGAATGACGAAACTTTCTATCTTTGTTTACAGTACATTTGACCTTTTATGCGAGGTGACATGTGAATGAACAGATGTGCGTTATAGGTTACCCATCAACAAAAAATGATAAGCAAACTTGTATAAACCATGAAATTTATTGTTTCTTCCTCTACTTTATTAAAACAATTACAACAGATCAGCGGGGTTATCAATTCAAACACGGTATTGCCTATACTGGAGGACTTCATGTTCCTGATTGACAAAAACGAACTGACTGTAGTTGCAACTGACCTGGAAACTGTTATGCGGGTGAAGCTGGAGGTGGAAGCCAAGGAAAGCGGACGGATCTGCATCCCGGCAAAAATCCTGATGGATTCCCTCAAGAATCTGCCTGACCAGCCGCTTACTTTCCACATTGACCTGAACTCCTATGCAGTGGAGATCACTTCAGACAACGGTAAGTATAAGGTAATGGGCGAAAATCCGGAAAACTTCCCGAAAGAACCAGCTGCCGACGACACTACCTCTTTCACTATGGCCGCAACCGGACTGGTAACTGCCATCAACAAAACCCTGTTCGCTGTTAGTAACGACGACCTGCGCCCTGCTATGACAGGCGTATTCTTCGAACTGGCGCCAGACAGCCTTACTTTTGTTGCTACCGATGCACACCGCCTGGTGAAATATGTAAGAACAGACGTAGCCTGCCCGAAAGCAGACAGCTTCATCGTGCCTAAGAAACCGTTGAACCTTCTGAAATCTGCACTGCCGGACAACGATAGCGAAATTAAAGTAGCTTATAGCCAGAACCACTTCTTCGTGCAACACGAAGGCGCCCAGATGATCTGCCGCCTCATCGATGCCCGTTTCCCTGACTATAAGGTAGTTATACCAAAAGATAATCCTTACCGCCTCACCGTGGTAAAAAGCGACTTCCAGAACGCGTTAAAGCGTGTAGGCGTGTTCGCGAACAAGAGTACCAACCAGGTTGCCCTGAGCATCACCGGTAGCGAATTACAGTTGTCTGCACAGGATGTTGATTTCTCCTTTGAAGGTAACGAACGCATGAACTGCCAGTACACCGGCGACGATATGCAGATCGCCTTTAACGCAAAGTTCCTCATCGAAATGCTCAATGCTGCTGAAGGCGACGAAATCTCCATCGACCTGGCCACCGCCACTAAAGCAGGTATCCTCAGACCTTCTGAAAAAGAAGAAAACGAAGATCTGCTCATGCTGGTAATGCCGCTGATGCTGAATAACTAGTTGTTTCTGTTAGCTAAATGCTAAAAGATAAATACTTATAGCTAAAAACTTATACATAAAGCAATCTCTAACAAAGAGGTTGCTTTTTTCTTTGCCCATGGCTCAAAAGAGCCTTTTATTATTCCCCAAATAGTTGTAATTTTTCAGCGGAATCAGCGGTGGAAACATTGCAAAAAGATTCAGAACAGTAACGCAAGGGTAATAACAGTAATGCATATATGATTACTGTGTATTATAATAAAAGATCACATCCCCCCATATCCACTGCAGAGATTTTGTTGGCCTGGTTAAGGAGAACCACAGCATAGCGTCATTTATACCGTTATATATATTTTACCAGTTATGGTAAGCTTTTTTGAACATATTCCGTCAGTATACCGTACTGCCATATTAGTTGGCGGACTCCTCCTGTTATGGATCATTGAGGGCATGGCGCCCCGGTTCCGTTTCGGTGGCCACCGCTATAAACATGCCGGTACCAACCTTTTCTTTACACTCACCACAGCGATTGTAAATACAGGACTGGCATTTCTTATTCTGAAAGCTTCCCGCTTTACGAGCGATCAGTCATTCGGCCTGCTCTATCTCGTTTCACTACCGGTATGGCTGCACGCACTGCTGGCTATTATGGGAATGGATTTTATCGGCGCCTGGCTTATTCACTGGGTACAACATAAGATCGCCTGGATGTGGCAATTTCACCGCGTACATCACATCGACAAGGAAGTAGATGCAACCACCGCGCTCAGACATCACCCGGTGGAAAGCCTGTTAAGGGTACTGGCCCTTTTCGCCGCCATTATCGTGCTCGGCGTACCCTTCTGGATGGTGATGCTGTATCAGAGCCTGTCCGCGTTCCTGTCGCAGTTTAACCACGCCAATATCCACCTTCCTAAATGGCTGGATAATGCGCTTAGCTGGGTCATTGTATCGCCGGATATGCACAAGGTGCACCATAGCCATTACCAACCCGAAACGGACGCTAATTATGCCAATATTTTCTCTATATGGGATCGTCTCTTCGGCACTTTTGTAAAAGTACCGGATACCCTGGCGATCAGATACGGACTGGATGAATACCAGGACACCCGCTACCAGGAAATTGGTTCCCTCCTAAAAGTACCCTGGGAACATGCCACCGTGATAAAGGAAAATATCAGCAGTCAACATAAATAACCTATTTGCAAACACTTATTCCTTCACCTCTTTTTTTAAAATTCGAATACATATGCAACAACACTCAACAACATTAACAAAAACGGCCTGTATCTCAGCGCTCATCATTGGTGTATTGTCTGCCGCTTTCGCGTTCAGCACACACACTCCTTCCTATGCAGTTACCGCTGGTTCCGGAGCTATCCTGATAGGTCTTATTTCCCTGTTTATGGGCAGAAAGAATATTGATGATATGCAGCTCGCTGCTGCCGGTATTTTTATGGCCGTGGTAGCCTGCCTGGTAGGACTCTGGCAGCTATATAACTGATTATTTCTGTTTGTGGTATTTTTCCACATAGCCTTCTGCGGCTTTTACAGGAAATAATACCAGTGAAGTATCTGACAGTTCTTTTATAATAGTTGTATCCACAATCGTGGAAGTATCTTTCACACCTTCGGAATGATTCCATAACAGTAAGGTGTCGTGCGTCAGCAACCATTTCTCATATACCAATGTGTACATATTAATGGATTTAGCTGTTCCGTTCTTTCTTAGCAGGAAACCCTGCGTTTCTTTATCCAGGCCCGCTACGGGCTGTATCCACCTACCTATGAGCTTAGCTGCATCAATCTGCAGCGTATCCGCAACAGCAGCGATGCTGTCAGTAATGCCGGCATTACTGCTGTCTGCGATACTTATCAGGCTGCTGTCGTGCTGCAATTCTTCCTGCTCCACCGTATGCTTATTCCCATTACAGGCAACCGCCATCAGTAGAAAACACACTAAACTGAATCTTACCATAATTTAAAAATACACAATTCATCATTCGTAATGTGCAATTTTTAAATATTTCCATTACTTTTACATCTACACTTTAGGGGTGTTTATCCAATATTAACATAGATGGATAAACTGAGATGATACCCTCAGTACCTGAAGCAGTTCATACTGCCGTAGGGAAAAGTAACTGAACCTTTCTCATCTTCCACATCCTTAAAGTTTATTGTTTCACTTAAATTCCAACAAACATGGAAGTGCATGTAAACAATAAACTTTATGCGGTGCAGCCGGGAACAACCATCGCTGCACTCTTACAGTTTATTCAGATCTCTGCTCAAAAAGGCATTGCAGTAGCCATTAACAACCAGGTGATACCAAAAGCCGCCTGGGAAAACCAATCATTGACTGCAGCCGATAACATTACCATTATCAGGGCTACCCAGGGCGGCTAAACGCTGCGCTATTTTTATTTCGTATAGTCTTTTCCGTAATAGTCATTACGGAACCGGCATTTCTATCTCTAAAAAAAACTGACATCATGCATAATCAGCCGGTGGCACTCAGCCGCACACCATTTCCTGCATCAGAAAAAATCTATGTAGATGGCACACTCCATCCCGTTAAAGTAGCCATGCGCAAGATAACGCTCACGGATACACGTATACACGGAAAGAACGGCGAAGCCGTACCCAACGCACCCGTGATTGTATACGACACCAGCGGCGCCTTCTCCGATCCCAATATCAATATCGACGTAAGCACCGGTATTCCCCGCATCCGCGAAACCTGGATCAGCGAACGGAACGACGTGGAAACACTACCCCAGTATTCCAGCCCGTTTGTGAGAAGCCTGCTCAAAGAAGGTGGTAAAATGCCCCTGATGAGCCGCACCCATCAGCCTCTCCGCGCAAAAGCCGGACAAAATGTAAGCCAGCTGTATTACGCACAACAAGGCATCATCACCCCGGAAATGGAATACATTGCCATCCGTGAAAACCAGTGCGCCGATCAGTTATATGAACAAAACAATGCACTCTGGCATCAACATAAAGGACAATCCTTTGGCGCCAATACACCGGTGAAATATATCACGCCCGAATTTGTACGCCAGGAAATCGCCGCCGGCAGAGCCATCATCCCCGCCAACATCAATCACCCGGAAATAGAACCCATGATCATTGGCCGCAACTTCCTCGTGAAGATCAACGCCAACATCGGTAACTCTGCCGTTACTTCCAGCATAGAAGAAGAAGTGGAAAAAGCCGTATGGGCCTGCCGCTGGGGAGCAGACACCATCATGGATCTGAGCACCGGTAAAAATATTCACGAAACCAGGGAATGGATCATCCGCAATTCCCCCGTACCCATTGGTACCGTCCCCATTTACCAGGCGCTGGAAAAAGTAAACGGGAAAGCAGAAAATCTTACCTGGGAAATATTCCGCGACACACTGATTGAACAGGCAGAACAAGGCGTCGATTACTTCACCATTCATGCCGGCGTATTGCTCAGATATATACCGTTAACGGCTAAACGTGTTACCGGCATCGTATCCCGTGGAGGCTCCATCATGGCTAAATGGTGCCTGGCCCATCACAAGGAAAACTTCCTCTATACCCACTTTGAGGAGATCTGCGAAATCATGAAGGCCTATGATGTTTCTTTTTCCCTGGGAGATGGATTACGCCCCGGCAGCATCGCTGATGCAAATGATGCCGCGCAGTTCGCGGAACTGGAAACTCTCGGCGAACTCACCAAAATAGCATGGAAACACCAGGTACAGGTCATGATTGAAGGTCCGGGACATGTACCCATGCATCTCATCAAAGTAAACATGGATAAGCAACTGGAACACTGCCATGAAGCTCCCTTCTATACACTCGGTCCTTTAACTACCGATATTGCTCCCGGTTACGACCACATCACCTCCGGCATCGGCGCCGCCATGATCGGCTGGTTTGGCTGTGCCATGCTCTGTTATGTTACGCCAAAAGAGCATCTCGGCTTACCAGATAAGGAAGATGTAAGGCAAGGCGTGATCACCTATAAAATCGCCGCTCATGCGGCCGATCTGGCCAAAGGCCATCCGGGAGCACAACACCGCGATAATGCCCTCAGCAAAGCCAGGTTTGAATTCCGCTGGGAAGACCAGTTCAACCTCGCGCTGGATCCGGAAACAGCACGCGCTTACCACGATGAAACACTCCCCGCTGATGGCGCTAAAGTGGCGCACTTCTGCTCTATGTGCGGACCGAATTTCTGTTCCATGAAAATTACACAGGAAGTAAGAGACTTCGCCGCAGAACATGGCATGGGTGAGGAAGATGCCGTAAGTGCAGGTATGCAGGAGAAAGCCGCCGCGTTTGCAGAACAGGGTGGGGAAATCTATTTATAAAGGATAACCCTTGCCGGTCTGCTACCTGCGTGAAAAACAAAGCCAGGCCATCAGTAACAATCAAAACTTACAGCCGTGATCTGGATTATCACATCACCTGAACGGGTATACGAAGAGGAAAAAATAATAACGGGGCTGCTCAACGCAGGTGTGGGTCGTATCCTGTTAAGAAAACCGGGCTGGTCCACAGAACAGTATGCCGCGCTGCTGAATCAACTGCCGGCCAACTATTATACCCGTTTACTGATCCGCGACCAGCCATCACTGGCCACCGAATACGGCCTGGCGGGTGTACATTGGAGCGGGGAGGGGAGAAAGCAATTAACCGCAATTACGGTGAACTATGCCGGGGCAAATGGAAATGACACGTCTGTTTTCCCGGCAGATAGCTCCATGCATTACACATCTCACGGAAAATTTCAGGAAAACAGCACCGGCATCCATTCAACAGATGAAATAACGCTAACGAACAAACGCTTTCAAACTTTACTGTTAAGTCCAGTATTCAACAGTATCTCCAAACCAGGCTACCAGGGCAAATTTGGGGTGCCGTTACCACATAGCAGGCAACAACAGGTACTGGCTTTGGGAGGTGTGGATCAACACAATATTCACCTGGTAAAACAATGGCAATTTGATGGCGCCGCCTTACTGGGTGCCATCTGGCAAACACCGGCGCATGCCGTAGAAAACTATCAACGTATTCAGGAATTATGGAACAGCAACGCCCTTTCGCAATGAGCATCGCAGGCCTGGACCCCAGCGGGGGCGCAGGTTTGCTGGCAGACATCAAAACATTTGAGCAGCACCGGGTAAACGGTTTCGGTGTTTGCACCGCGCTTACCGTGCAAACACCGTCGCAGTTTGTATCGGTGGAATGGCTGCCGCTCACCTGTATACTGGCACAGTCAAAACCATTACTGACAGGCAATCCTGTCAGCTATTGCAAGATTGGCATCATGCCGGATATACAATCATTGCTGGCGTTGGTAAGACAGGTAAAGCAATTTTCGCCAGGTATCCGAATCATCCTGGACCCGGTGCTAAAAGCTTCTTCCGGCTTTTCTTTTCACAACAGTATTCATCAACTGGCATGGAAAGAACTGCTGGCCGAAATCTACCTGCTCACACCCAATTACGATGAGGCGTTACTGTTAACCGGACTGACAGACGGGGAAGCCGCCGCACGTCAACTATCTAGCGGTTGCGCAGTATTGTTAAAGGGCGGGCACCATAAAAACAAACCAGGATACGACATACTTTATATCAACGACGTTGTTCATACCTATCCGCCGTTACTGACAAAAGTATTTCCCAAACACGGCTCTGGTTGCGTGTTATCCGCCGCCATCACTGCAGGACTGGCCAACGGGCTTTCACTGGAAGAAGCATGTGATAACGGAAAGGCATATACGGAAAAATTACTGGCCAGTCATTCTTCCTTAACCGGGTATCATCATCCATAAATTTATCATTACAATGATCAGCAACTTACACTACATATCACAACCTTCACATACCGATAATATACTGGCGGCCTGTGATGCAGGCTGCAAATGGATTCAGCTGCGTATTAAAAACCAATCGGCAGAGCAGGTATTACCGGTAGCCGAAGCAGTAAAAAAAATCTGTGAGCGTTACCAGGCATCACTTATTATCAACGATTATCCACAGGTAGCTGTAGCGGTGGAAGCCACAGGCGTGCATGTAGGCAAACTGGATATGACAGTAGCCGCAGCCAGGGCTATTACCGGCCCGGACCTGATCGTAGGCGGTACTGCCAATACATTGGAAGATATCCTGCAACATGTGCAGGACGGCGCCAGTTATGTAGGCGTAGGCCCCTTCCGGTTTACTACTACCAAGCAAAATCTGAGTCCCATCCTGGGATTAGCCGGCTATCAATCCATCCTGCAGGCATTAAAGGAAAAAGGCATCACGATCCCGTTGATTGCTATCGGCGGCATCCTGCTGGAAGACATCCCGGCATTGATGGAAGCCGGCGTACATGGCATTGCTGCCAGCGGACTCATTACACAGGCGGCAGATAAGCCGGCCGTAGTCCGTGAAATTTATCACCAGTTAAACGAGTTGTCAACATGGAACCATTAATTATTGCGGGTAGGGAATTTTATTCCCGTTTATTTACCGGTACCGGGAAATTTTCTTCTACGGAGATGATGGAAAACGCACTGCTGGCCTCCGGCAGCGAACTGGTAACCGTGGCCCTGAAACGGGTGGAAATGGATAACAAGGCAGATGATATGCTGCGGCACCTGTCGCACCCCAGGATCAACCTGCTCCCCAATACATCCGGTGTGCGTACCGCCAAAGAAGCCGTATACGCGGCACAGTTAGCCCGCGAAGCGCTGGAAACCAACTGGATCAAGCTGGAAATACATCCGGATCCGAGGTACCTGATGCCTGATCCCGTGGAAACATTACTCGCAGCACAGGAACTGGTGAAACTCGGCTTTGTGGTGCTGCCGTATGTGCATGCCGATCCGGTACTCTGCAAACGCCTGGAAGACGCCGGTACTGCGGCCGTTATGCCGCTGGGCGCGCCTATAGGCAGTAACAAGGGTCTTAAAACCTTCGATTTCCTGGAAATCATCATTGCCCAGAGCAACATTCCCGTAATTGTGGATGCCGGGATCGGCAGTCCTTCCCACGCGGCACAGGCCATGGAAATGGGCGCCAGTGCGGTGCTGGTGAATACGGCCATTGCCGTTGCCCGTAACCCGGTGCAAATGGCGGCAGCCTTTAAGGCCGGGGTAGAAGCAGGCCGCATGGCTTATGAAGCCGGTTTACCTGTGAGCAGTCAGCAGGCAGTGGCATCAAGTCCGTTGATCGCCTTCCTGGATGAAGCTTAATTATTTTATCATCTTATTAATCCTACTATATGTTTAAAAGCATATTTGATCAGTATGAATGGAATGAGGTAAAGGCCGGTATCTATGCTAAAACAGCCAGGGATGTGGAAGAGGCCCTGCACAACCAGCGCCGGTCACTGGAAGATTTCGCCGCCCTTATTTCACCGGCTGCAGCGCCTTATCTCTCCCAGATGGCCGCGATCAGCAACAGCCTTACCCGGCAAAGGTTTGGTAATACCATGCAGCTATATATCCCCATGTATTTGTCGAACGAGTGCCAGAATATCTGCACCTATTGCGGTTTCAGTCTTGACAACAAAATCCGGCGTAAAACCCTGAGCCCTGCGGAGATATTAATGGAAACGGCTGCCATCAAGGAAATGGGATTTGAGCACGTGCTACTGGTTACGGGTGAAGCCAATCAGCTGGTAGGCACCGACTATTTCAAAAAAACGCTGCAACTGCTGAAGCCGCATTTCGCAAATATCTCTATGGAAGTACAACCCATGGATGAACAGGATTACCGGGAACTCACCGAACTCGGGCTGCATGCCGTACTGGTATACCAGGAAACCTATCACCAGGACGACTATAAAAAACATCATCCCAAAGGGCGGAAGTCCAATTTCGACTACCGGCTGGATACGCCCGACAGACTGGGACGTGCGGGCATCCACAAAATGGGCCTGGGCGTGCTTATCGGGCTGGAGGACTGGCGTACGGACAGTTTCTTTACCGCCCTTCACCTGGCCTACCTGGAAAAGAAGTACTGGCAAACCCGCTACAGCATCTCTTTTCCACGGTTGCGGCCATTTTCCGGCGGACTCACTCCTAAAGTGGTGATGAACGACCGGGAACTGGTACAGCTGATCTGTGCTTACCGGCTGTTTAACCAGGAAATAGAATTAAGTCTTTCTACCCGGGAAGAGGAAAAATTCAGAAATCATATGGTACACCTGGGCGTTACAGCGATGAGTGCAGCTTCGAAAACCAATCCCGGCGGGTATACTGTGGATCCTCAGTCGCTGGAGCAGTTCGAAATTTCGGATGACCGGAGTGCGGCAGCAATAGCTGATATGCTTAAACAGCAGGGCTATGAGCCGGTTTGGAAAGATTGGGATCCTGCTTTTTCAAGGCAATAAAAAAAGGTGGTTGGTTAGGCCACCTGATAGTTATTGTTGTTTTTCATGGGGAGGTTAAAAGTAATACAAGAGATACTTCTCTCAATCATACTAAAGTTAACAAACTACTCAGAACTGAAGAAGGGGTAAAGTAAACTGAACAAAATGAACAGCCACTATTTCTATGAACAAACGCGTTATCTGTTCAGTAATTCCGGCACTTTCTGACGGGCAAAAACACCCGGTCCACGCGTATTAAAAAGGGCTGCTTCAAACGATGAAGAAGCAGCCCTGTACCGAAAATCCCGTAGTTGCCATATTACTTATCAATATAAGTATGATTGGAATCTCATGACTTCAAATGTAATATGGCTATCCTGAACAACCGCTCCGGGTAGGGAGATGAACAAAAAGAACAGCCCCCTTCCTGCTGCACAGATGATTACTGACTCACCACGTCGCGATAGCTCTTAATAGTATCATGTGCTTCTTTGAGATTTGCCTGTTGATTGCCAATGAGTTCCCTCACGCTATACGGCATAGATACATCAATGCTCAATGCATCCGCATAAGCACGCTGCACGGCATCCTCTCCATATTCGCAGGAAGAAAACAGGGAGTACCTGTCGTTTCCGGCGAAAGTGGTTTTAATAGCCATCCAGGTGCGGTATAATTTACCACTTACGGTAGTATCTGTTTCGGCTTCTGCACCTTGCGCTTTCAGTTGCCCGTTCAAATCACTTACATACTTTAGGCTTTCATTGATCATATGCTGAAACAGAGCTTTCACATCTGCATCATCGGTCGCATCCTTTGCTTGCCTGTATCCTTCAATCCGGTCATTATTTATTTTTACGAGATCGCTTAAAAGTGTGACTAATTTTTCCTCTTGTTGTAACATGTCAAAAAATTTATGGTTAAAAAAAGAGTGCTATGAGATATAACTATTTCATTTTCAAAAATGCATCCATACTTTAAAACCCTTTATGATGAAGTATTTACGGACAAGAGACCGCTTCCTTCCCCGCCCTTTTTTTTCTCGGATGGTGGAGAAGCTTCCACAGCAAAGCAGCGTCTGCAATGGCAATGGTGCTGTAAACAAGGCAATTATCTTATTGGCATAAATTTTTAAGTAGTATTTCACGAATCAAATCCTTAAGACATGAACAGCCTTCTTTATTTAATTGCAGTAATTCTCATTATAGGATGGATACTTGGTTTCTTTGTTTATTCCGCAGGTGGTTTAATACATGCCTTGCTTGTGCTGGCAATCATTGCTATCCTTGTAAATATAATCAGAGGCAGAGCTTTATAGGATTACGCTGCACTTTATTCTTCCCTGTTTAGTTGGTGATAACGCTCCAATTAGACAGGGATTTTTTTTGCGTTTTATATCTCCCGAAATTATTTTTCTCTTTTTAAAACCGCTTTTTATAAGTCCCCGTATATGCTCATCAGGTGTCAGCGCGAGCGTACCTGCCGGCATCTATGAAACCCGCTACTGTTCAACAAAACAGGGCATTGTGATCTCGTATTATCTATTCACGTAAAATTTTACCTTATGCACATTCTAAAGAACCCCTCTCAGGAGGAGGGTAAGGAAGTTATGCCCAATTTGCAGCGCCGCAACTTTCTGAAATACCTCGGCATGGGCTCTGCATTAGTTACTGCGGCTACCATGGCAGCCAGCTGTCATAAAGATGATGATAACAACAATATGGGTGGAAATGGGGTGAGCCTGGGCACCGGCGACGTGGCGGTACTGAACTATGCTTACGCGCTGGAGCAACTGGAAGCAGCCTTCTACACACAGGTAGTACTCACTCCTTATGCAGGCATTTCTGATACAGAATTAGACTTCTTCAAAGATATCCGCAATCACGAAATCGGACACCGTGAATTCTTTAAAGCAGCTTTGGCCGCTAATGCGATAGCAGGTCTGGAAGTAAATTTCAGCTCTATCGATTTCACGAAAAGAGATAGCGTACTCGCTACTGCAAAAGCATTTGAAGATCTGGGTGTTTCTGCCTACAACGGCGCCGGACAATACATTTCTTCTTCTGCTACCGGATTGGTTTACCTCGGATTAGCCGGCAAAATCGTTTCCGTGGAAGCCCGTCACGCGGCCTATATCCGCGATCTGATTACCCCAGGCTCTTTCGCCGACAGTGATGTAATAGATGCAAATGGACTGGACAAAGCCAGGGCACCGATAGACGTTTACAATATTGCTAAAACGTATATCAAGACCAAGATCGATACCAACACATTACCTAAGTAAGCATCGCTGTTCATTTATTTCATCTGCTAAAAATCTGATTATATGGATCTGTTAAATATTTTTAAGGAAATCGAAAAAATCGATCCCGAAGTATATGACCGGCTGGACTCCCGGCGCAATGCCATGAAACAATTTACCAACATCAGCGGTAAAATTGCACTGGCAGCCATTCCATTTGCACTGGGTAGCATGTTCAACAAAGCCTACGGTCAGGCTTCCAGCGCCACGGTAACAGGCGTACTCAAATACGCACTCACCCTGGAATACCTCGAAGAAGCCTTCTATGTAAAAGGCGTAGCTACTCCCGGCTTAATTCCTACAGCTGCTGCTACTGCTGCCATTACTACAATCAGAAATCACGAAACAGCACACGTTAACTTCCTGAAAAGTGTATTGAGCAGCATGGGTGGCGCTCCTGCCAGTCCTACGTTCGACTTCACAGCAGGTGGTACTTTCCCAACTGTTTTCAGTGACTATAACATGTTTCTCGCCATTGCACAAACCTTTGAAGATACCGGTGTACGCGCCTACAAAGGCCAGGCAGGAAACCTTTCCGGCAATGCTACCGTATTAACTGCAGCACTGAACATACACTCTGTGGAAGCACGCCACGCGTCGCATATCCGTGGTATGCGCCGGGCATTGGGTACACTGGGCGCTACCAGCGCACTGAAACCATGGATCACACTGAACCAGAGTGGTATTGCCACTACTGCCGTTAACCCTTCGTATGCAGGAGAGGAGTTAACAACACAGGCTGGCGTGGATATTTCCGCGTTAGGTGGTAACATTGGCGCCAATAGCGCCTCTGAAGCATTTGACGAACCATTGAGCATGGAACAGGTGTTACCGATTGCGTCATTATTTATAAAATCTTAAGTACGCTATATAGTTGGTCAGATGGAGAAAAGGCTGGCTCTTCCGGGCCGGCCTTACTCATGCACTGATAATTCCTCCCGTTTGAAACAAACGCGTAACAAATCCTTCATGTACCACTGCCGCCCGTATGCAGGAGATTTCCTAACTTGGCGACATGAAAAAATACCTGCTTTTTCTGGCCTTCCCACTGCTGGCAGGCCTTTTTAGTTGCACCTCCTCCCGCAAGGCGGCTACCACCGCAAATAACATCGGTCAATTAAAATTCATTGGCGAATACATCGTTCCCTATAATTTTCCTTTTGGAGGTACTATCACCGGTGGCTTATCCGGCATAGATTACGATGCTTCCTCCGGCCAATATTATCTTATCTCCGATGATCGCTCTGCCATCAACCCGGCAAGGTTTTACACAGCCCGCTTGCACTTCACCGATAAATCGTTCGACAGCGTTCAGTTTACAGCAGTCACCACACTGCGGCAAGCTAACGGGCAAGCCTACCCGGATACGAAAACCAATCCGGTCCTCACACCAGACCCCGAAGCACTGCGTTATAATCCCAAAAAACAACGGCTGGTATGGAGCAGTGAGGGAGAGCGCATCGTCAATGAAAAAGATACCATCCTCTCCAACCCGGGCATCTATGAAATAGACAAGAACGGTCAATACCTGGATTCATTTGCATTGCCGGCGCAGTTCATCATGCATGCCACCGAAAATGGGCCGCGCCGCAACGGCGTATTTGAAGGCCTTGGATTTACCCCCAGTTACAAATATATGTTTGTAAGCCTGGAAGAACCCCGTTATGAAGACGGCCCAAGAGCAGCCGTAAATGCAGGATCGTATACCCGCCTTATTAAATTTGATAACAACACCCGGCAACCGGTAGCACAGTATGCCTACAAACTGGAACCGGTGGCTTACCCCGCCATCCCGGCACAGGCGTTTAACGTAAACGGTATCTCCGATATCATGGTACTCTCGGATCATACCCTGCTGAGTATCGAGCGATCCTTCTCAACCGGGAGAAAAGATTGTACCATCAAGGTTTTCCTGACAGATCTGGATGGCGCCACAGACATCAGCCATATTAATTCCCTGCAAACGGACACTCATTTTAAACCCGCTACCAAAAAGCTGTTGCTGGATTTTGCCAGTCTCGGCAAATACATAGATAATATAGAAGGCGTAACCTTCGGACCGGTTTTACCAAACGGACACCAAAGCCTGGTATTCGTAGCTGATAATAATTTCTCCGAAAAGGAGGAAAGCCAGTTTTTTGTATTCGAAATTATCCCATAAAAACAATAACGACCATTGGTTGTTAAGAACAGAAAACCCTGCTATATGAAACACTTGCCGCTATTGCTGTTGTTGATAGTTTTTGCTGCCTGTCAGAGTACCGGTAAGGCCGGTCGATCTGATAGTACCGCATTGGACACCAATGCAGACACCGCTACCTCGGTCACTTATTCGGGTACCCTGCCTTGCGCCGATTGTTCTGGTATCGTTACGGAACTGACCCTGCAAAAAGGACCTGACCATCATTTTTCGCTAAAAGAAACCTACCAGGGAAAAAATCAGACTTTTCCCAGCGAAGGCACTTATAAAATTGTACACGGCTCTCCTTCCGATCCGGCAGCTACCGTAATCCAGCTGAATCCCGACAAGGATAAAAATCTACAACGTTATTACCAGCAGGTTGATGACAACGAACTGAAATTGCTTGATTCCGACCAGAAAACGATTCAAAGTGGAAATAACTATACCCTGAAGAAGGTGTTGTAATATTAAAGAAGCAGATAAAAGGAAAACATCAGGAGCCGGTTTAAAATAAACCGGCTCCTGATGTTATATCAAAAAAGTCGCTTAAATTTAGCGGTGACCTGTGATCTTTTATCATTCTATCGTGCTATGAATCGAATTCTGGGCTACCTGGTTTTATGTTTACTATTCTCTGTTAATGCCTTTGGCAAGACTCCTACGGACAGTCTCCTCAAGGAATTGAATAAGGAGATGGCGAAATCGGCCACTTATGATTCCATTAAGCTTCGTGGTATTGATAGTATAAAACGGTTACGGCTGGCTGCCGGCAACGATCCGGCACATCAATACCTGCTCTGCCAGCAATTGTACAATGCCTATAAGGTATTCAGCTTCGACTCCGCTTTTATTTATGCACAGCAATTACAGCAGCTGGCTGGTCAGCTACATGACCCGGTGCTGATCACTGCGGCCCGGATAAAACTGGGTTATGTGCTGTTATCCTCCGGGATGTTTACAGAAACGGCCGCCTTTGTAAATGCCATCGATGCCACCGGAGCGCCGGATAGTATCCGGATCGAGTTTTTCCTCATGAAAAGCCGGTTATACTTTGACCTGGCAGATTATAACCAGGACAAGTATTTTACCCCTTCCTATATCCAACAAGCCAGCACCTATATAGATTCTGCACTTCGCCTGATGCAGCCGGGCTCCTTTGAATACCGGTATAATAAAGGATTACAGTTGTCAAAGCTGGGAAATGTACCCGCCGCACTGGCTATTTTCCCCGACCTCGATCAACCGGGGATCACGGGGCGGCAGTTGGCGGTATCCGCCTGTACACTGGGCGCCATTTACGATGCCGCCGGCAAAAAGGACACGGCCATTATGCTGATGATCCGGTCGGCTATTGCCGATATCCGGACTTCTACCAAAGAAACCATGGCCAGTTACAGCCTGGCCACCCTGCTTTTTGAACGGGGAGATGTAAAGAACGCATCCCATTGTATTGAACGGGCTATTTCAGAAGCCGTATTTTATGGCGCACGGCAACGGAAGGTGATGGTAAGTAGTATTTTACCCATTATTGAACATGAACGGATCAATACGGCGGAAGAAAGAACCAAATCGTTGCTGATCTATGCAGCCATTGTTACCCTGTTGCTGGTAGCCCTGGTCATTCTGGCCATTACCGTATTCCGGCAGGTACAGAAACTAAAAACCGCGCAACGCATTATTACCGCAGCGAATCTGCGGCAACAGGAAATCAATAACCAGTTGGTGGAAGCCAATAAAATAAAAGAGGAGTATGTAGGCTACTGTTTTAATATCAACGCCACCTACATCGGTAAAATAGAAAAGCTAAAGCAGCAACTGGAACAAAAACTGTCTGACAATAAACCCTCTGACCTGAAATATCTCGTCAATAATATTAATATCCGGCAGGAACGGGAAGAATTGTTTACCAATTTTGACCGGATCTTCCTTAAAATATTCCCGCATTTCGTGGCGGAGTTCAATGCACTGTTTGATAAAGAGAACCAGGTGGTCCTCAAAGAAAATGAATTGTTGAATACAGATATCCGGATCTTTGCCCTTATCCGGATCGGTGTAAATGATAATGAGAAGATTGCCCGCATCCTGGAGTACTCCGTTAATACCATCTATGCCTATAAAACCCGGATTAAAAAACGCGCTTTAATCCCCAGCGAAGAGTTTGAAAACCAGATTATGAGTATAAAAGCCCTGTAAAAGCGGCTTAAAATTGTCTCACAACATTAATATATAATAAATTTATATATAATGATAATCAATTGATTATCACCTCACTTCATGAGATAATTTTGGATTATTCCGCTTTATTTTCTATATTTTAACTGTATAAGTTGTTGCCCTGCTGATTCATTTTTTACTTTGATTCAGTAGAATGATAGAAACCAAAATTCTAACTGGAAAATTAAAACCACTAAAAAAGACAAAACGACCAAAGTCGATTCTAAATCTTAAAGACAAACATTATCCACGTTGACAAATGCCGGGTTACCCCCTGCACCCAACGCCTTATTTCCGTTACTAAAATTTAATGAAAAACATTTAATCCACGGAAGCAGTACTACATAGCTGCTCAAAAAATCCACTTTATGTTTAAAACAAGATCCATCAAGCATCTTTTTCTGTGTTCGTTGCTGTTAGCAATACAAGGTATTGTAGCCGCACAGGTCAAGACCATTACCGGAAAGATCACTGACAAGAGCGGCGTTGCCATCCCAGGCGCCTCTGTTCAGGTAAAAGGTACAAAAAGCGGGACCACCGCTGATGCCGATGGGATTTTCAAGGTAAATGCCCCCGCCGGAGCCTCCGCACTGATTTTCAGCTTTATCGGGTATACCTCCCAGGAACTGAGCATCGGTAGTAAAACAGAAATCAATGTACAACTGGTACAGGAAAACACGACCCTCACTGATGTGGTGGTAGTAGGTTATGGTACCACCCGTAAGAAAGACATCACCGGCGCCATCGCCCAGGTAAAAGCAGCTGATTTTAACAAGGGGATCACTTCTGCCCCTGATCAACTGATCCAGGGTAAAGTATCCGGTCTGATGATATTAAATAACAACGGCGCACCCGGCGCTTCCGCCACTGTAAGAATCAGAGGTGTATCTTCCGTTCGTACAGGTAACCAACCACTGTATGTAGTGGATGGAGTTCCCCTGGATGGCCGTGTAGCCCGTCCCTCATTAAGCCTCACCGGCCTGGGACAAACACCGGATGCCAACCCGCTCAACTTTATCAACAGCAATGATATTGCTACCATGGAAGTACTGAAAGATGCTTCTGCCACTGCGATCTATGGTTCCCGTGGTTCCAATGGTGTAATCATCATCAATACTAAAAAAGGCGTTGCCGGTCCTACTGTGGTAGATGTAAACTACTCCGTAGGTATGAGTAACATCATGCGCAGACTGGACGTATTAGACGGCGATGAATACCGCGCTGCCTTAAAACAATACAACCTCACCGGCGACGGCGGCAGCAACTCCAACGGACTCAATTCTATCCTCAGAACCGGCGTTACACAAAACGTACAGGTAGCCATGAGTGGTGGTAATGAAACCAGCCGTTACAGAGCTTCCTTCGGTTTACAGGACCAACAGGGTATTGTTAAGAAAACAGGCATGAAAAAATATACTGCCTCCCTCAGCGGTCAGAACAAATTCCTGGAAAGCAAACAATTGGGTGTTGATTACAGCATTATGGCGGCACAAACCAGCGAACAACTGGCGCCAATTTCCAATAACGCCGGCTTTACAGGAAGCCTCATCGGTCAGGCGCTGCAGTGGAATCCTACTTTATCGCTTACCAAACCCGACGGATCTCCGAATGTACTGGCCAAAAACCAGGCAATTAACCCGATCAACATGTCGCAGGGTTATAATGATAAGGCTAATATCAGCTACATCCTGGCCAGCATCTCCCCTTACTTTAAATTCAATGACAACTGGGAATACCGCATGATGTACAGCGTGAATCACCAGGTAGGACAAAGAAGGGCTTCCCTGGATTCTTCCATCAATATCGACCAGGTACAGGGAAGGGGTGTTGCCGCTTACAATACCGCTGAATTAACCACCCAGTTATTCAACAACACCTTGAGCTATAATAAACAGTTTTCCAGCGCATGGAGCCTGAACGCAATGGTGGGTTATGAATACCAGAAATTTGCTTACTCAGGTGTAGGCATCGGCGCCAATGGTTTCCCTACAAACGCCGTAGATTATACTGATATCTTCCAGGCGCCTGACCAGGTAAATACCAATATCAATTCCTTCCGTAACCCCAGCTCTGAGTTACAGTCGTTCTTTGGCAGGGTAACCATCAATGCCAGAGATAAATACATCCTCACTGCTACCATGAGAGCAGATGGTTCCAGCAAATTCGGTGCAAACAACCGCTATGGTTATTTCCCTTCCTTCGCGGCCAAATGGAATATCTCTCAGGAAGACTTCATGAAAGATGGTACTTTCTTCAATAACCTGGCATTAAGAGCTGGTTATGGTATTACCGGTAACCAGGAATTCCCTGCAGGTGCGGCACAAGCCCAGTACGGACTGACCACCGGCGGTAAAGCCAGCCTGATCAACGTACCTAACCCGGATCTGAAATGGGAAGAATCTAAACAACTGAACGTTGGTATCGACTTCGCCATCCTGAAAAACAGGTTGAGCGGTACAGTAGATTACTTCCTGAAAAATACCACTAACCTGTTATTCAGCTTCCCTGCCATTCAACCGGCACCAGCTTCCAGCTACTGGATCAACTTACCAGGTAAAGTAATGAACACAGGTGTGGAATTGTCCCTCAAAGGCAATATCATTCAGCAGAAAAACTGGGCCTGGAACCTGGGCGTAAACGCTACCTGGCTGAAAAACGAAATGTCTGGCTATTCCGGTCCTACTGTTAACACCGGCTCTATCGACGGACAAGGTGTAACCGGCGTAACGTCACAACGCCTCGCCAATGGTTATCCGCTGAACACTTTCTACCTCCGCAGATTTGAAGGCTTTGATGATAAAGGAATGAGCATTTATTCAGATAATGGCAACACCCTGTATTACATGACCAACCCGAATCCTAAAGTACTGCTGGGTATCAACACAGAAGTATTTTACAAGAAATGGGCACTGGCAGCCAGCTCACATGGTGCATTCGGCTTCCAGGTGTATAACAACACCGCCAACACCGTATTACCTATCGGTAACCTCGGTTCCCGCAATATCGCCAAAGCCCTGGTGGGTAACGGAGAAGCGCAAACCAACTCACCAGCTGCTTCTTCCCGCTACCTGGAAAACGGTAACTTCCTGAAACTGGATAACCTGACGCTCTCTTACAATATCGGACCTGTAGGTAAAGTATTCAGAGGTGCCGCCGTTTCCCTGACCGGACAAAACCTGTTTGTAATCACCAAGTTTACCGGATTTGACCCAGAAGTAAATACAGATAAGAATGTTAATGGTGTTAGCTCTTTCGGTATCGAGTATTCTCCATACCCAACTGCAAGGACCTTCATGTTTGGTGTACAGTTTACTTTATAATCTATTGCTAAAAAAAGACTACAATGACGACTCAACATATATTTAAATCAGCATTGGTAATAGCCTGCACCCTGGGTTTCACAGCGTGCAGTCTGAAAGAAGACCTTGGAAGTAATCTTAATCAGCAGCAGGCAGATTCACTCATCAAAGCGTCTCAGCTATTGGGAACAGCTTATGACAACCTGCAGTTTGCCTACCAGGACTTCTCCCAGACCTGGGGTATGTCTGAAATCAGTACAGACGAAGCGCTCGGGCCCACACGTGGCGGCGACTGGGATGATAACGGTGTATGGCGTGCCCTGCACCAACACCAGTGGACACCAGACCATTCACACGTACAGGCAACTTTCAGCGCCCTGTTGCTGAACCAGTTCAGTGCCACCAACGTATTAAATTTCCATCCAACTCCAAGACAGGATGCAGAAGCCCGCTTTCTGCGCGCCTACTCTATGTTTGCAGTACTTGACCTGTATGGCCAGGTACCTTTCCGCAAACCAGGTGAAAACCTGCTGGAAGCACCTAAAGTATACCAGCCGGCAGAAGGACTGGATTTCATTGTATCTGAGTTGAATGCCATCCTGCCTAACCTGCCGGATAAGGTAACCGCCAAGGATGCGTTTGTTGCCAGTAAAGATGCTGCACGCTTCCTGTTGATGAAGGTATACCTGAATAAAGGCGCCTTCCTTAACAGAAAAGCACCCACTTTCGACGCAGCAGATATGCAAAAAGTAATTGCACTGGCCGACGAAATCACTGCCAGTGGCTTTACTTTGCAGACCAAATATTTCGACACTTTCGCTAAGGATAACGACGCGAAATCTACCGAAAACATTTTCACCCAGCAGAACGGACCCGGACTGAGCACTGCCCGCGCCGGTAACAACGTATACTGCCGCTGGATGTGTACCCTGCACTATAGCATGAATCCAAGCGGATGGAATGGTTTTACCACCTTATCTAACTTCTACGATTCATTTGAAAGTTCAGATACCCGCAGAGGTGGCGACTACCCAGGCGTAACCAATGTATCCGGTTTAAAAGTAGGCTTTCTTGTAGGCCAGCAATACAACCAGAATGGTGATAAGATCCTGGACAGAAGCGGCCGCCCGCTGATCTTCACCCGTGAGGTAGAGCTCCGCGCTACTGGCGACCAGGTGGAAATGGCCGGTATCAGAGTTGTGAAATATCCCCCAGATATGGGTTCCAGCGGTAACAATGCTTCCAACGACTTCATCTTCTTCCGCTATGCAGACGTAGTGCTGATGAAAGCAGAAGCCCTGATCAGAACCAACAATGCAGGCGCCGCCCTCCTTATTGTGAATGACCTGCGTGGCAAACGTGGTGCATCTCAGATTGGCAGCACCGACCTCACCCAGATCCTGGCTGAAAGAGGCCGGGAACTGTACTGGGAAGGCTGGAGAAGACAAGACCTGATCCGCTTTGGCAAATTCCTGGATGCATGGCAGCTGAAAACTGTCAGCGATCCGAAATACCTGGTATACCCAATTCCTACCAGTGACCTCGCTGTAAATCCAAACCTGAAACAAAACCCAGGTTACTGATAATTCCTTTTTTGTCGCAGGCAGGATCCCAGTGGTCCTGCCTTTGCGGCAAAACCTCTTCCCAAATTACCTTCTATCATTTCCACGCATCAGATAACTGATGCGGCAGGGGAGGTTTTTGCGCAGCAATTCAATCGTCTATATGTATACAAAAGCTCTGCTGAAGCACTCAGGATGGCTGCTATTGCTTTCCTGCCTGTCGGCCCAGGCACAAAACCAGGTTAAAAAGATCGGTAAAGTAAACACGGTCAATATCTCCGGACAACAGATCAAAATCAACGCAGAAAATGCGTTCGCAGAAATAACCGTGTACAGCCCGTCTGTAATACGGGTACGAATGGATCAGCATCCACTTGCCGCAGATTTCTCGTACGCCGTTATTGCCAAACCCGAAACAACCCGGTTACAGACGACGCAAAACAGCAGTGAAATCAATATTACTACAGACTCCCTGCAACTGCGCATCACAAAAAATCCATTCTCTGTTCATTTTCTAACCCCTTCGGGAGAAGTGATTAATGAAGATGAAGAAGGACTAACTACCTCCTGGATAGGAGAGGAAGTAACTACCTACAAGAAAATGCAGGAAGGTGAACGGTTTATCGGACTCGGAGAAAAAACCGGTAACCTGGATCGCAAAGGAGAAGGCTATACGAACTGGAATTCAGATAAGTTCGGATATGCGACCAACCAGGATCCTATCTACGCCACTATTCCTTTTTATGTAGGCATACATCATCATCTTAACTACGGCATTTTTTTCGACAATACTTTTCAGAGCGACTTTAACTTCGGAGCCAGTAACAACCGCTTTTCATCCTTTAGCGCCAGGGGAGGAGAGATGAACTACTACTTCATCTATCATCCGCAGATGGCCAATATTATTACTTCTTATACCGCGCTTACCGGTCGTATTCACATGCCCCCGTTGTGGAGTCTGGGTTACCAGCAAAACCGCTACAGCTATTATCCGGATACAGAAGTATTGCGCATTGCGCAAACCCTGCGGGAGAAAAAAATTCCCGCCGACGGTATTACGCTCGACATTCATTATATGGATGCCTACAAGCTGTTTACCTGGAACAAAGAACGTTTCCCCCATCCATCCCAACTCACCAGACAACTGGAAAGCATGGGTTTTAAAATCACCGTTATCGTAGATCCGGGTATTAAAGTAGAAGATGGATACGCGGCTTACGAAAATGGCAAAAAAGAAAACATCTTCATTAAATACAGTGACGGGCAAAACTACACTGGCCAGGTATGGCCCGGCTGGTGCCACTTCCCCGACTTTACCAGCGTAAAGGGCCGCGACTGGTGGAAAGGTCAGATTAAATCGTATATGCGTGACGGTGTGCGCGGCATCTGGAACGATATGAATGAAATTGCTACCTGGGGACAGAAAATGCCTAATAACGTCCTCTTCGATTTTGAAGGTCACCCGGTAACACATCAGCAGGCACACAATGTATACGGACTGGAAATGGTACGCGCCAGCTACGATGGCGCCCGGGAAGAGTTGAAGAAACGCCCGTTCCTGTTAACCAGGGCAGCTTATGCAGGCTCTCAACGCTACAGCGCCATCTGGACCGGTGATAACCGCGCCGAGGAAGATCACATGCTGCTGGGTGTTCGCCTGCTGAATAGTTTAGGCGTGAGCGGTATGCCCTTCTCCGGTATGGATATAGGCGGTTTTACCGGCAATGGCACCGTGAGCCTCTATGCCCGTTGGATGCAGATAGGCGCCTTTATTCCTTACTACCGTAATCATACCGGCGTAAATACCAAATCTTCTGAACCATGGGCTTACGGAGAAGAAGTACTGGAAATATCCCGCAACTACGTGAACCTGCGCTATCGCCTACTGCCTTACCTCTACAGCACGCTAAATGAAGCCACACGTACAGGCATCCCCGTTATGCGCACGCTGGCACTCAACAATACCTTCGATGCCAATGTATACGATACCCGCTTCCAGAACCAGTATGGATATGGTAGCTCTTTTATGATAGCACCTTTCGAGAGTACAAAAGAATTTGGTTCCATTTACTTCCCGGAAGGGAAATGGTATAACCTTTACAACGATGCCCTTACCAACGGTCTGCAGGAAGTAATCACACCACTCAATATCAAAACCCTGCCCGTGTATGTAAAAGAAAGCAGTATTATCCCGATGCAATCATTGGTACAATCGACTGCAGAGCAGCCAACAGACACGCTTTTCCTCCATCTCTACAAGGGAGATCAGCAAAACACCTTTGTTTACTATGAAGACGACGGAGAAAGTTTTGATAACGAAAAAGGCGTGTTCTACCAGCGTGCTATCACTTATCGTCCGGCAGATAAAAAAATGATCCTGGAAAAAGTGAGTGGTAGCTATGCATCCAAATTTCATCACATTAAATTACTACTCCACGGATTTGGGGAACAAAAGAGTATAACCGTCAACGGTAGTCCGCTAACGTTAGAGTCAACCGGCTATTCTTTCCTTTCACCTATATCCCGCTTTGATCCGCAAGGATTCTCGATTCCCGCAGAGCGTTGTCCTGTGTTGCAGGCCACCTTTGAGAATGGTAATCAGCTTATTAACGTGGATTTGTAATAATAGGAACGGCCTCCTGGATTTTCCAGGGGGTCTTCTTTATCTGGAACATGAAATCTTAATTCCTCTTCATTTGAGATCGGCCTCCTCAGCTGTCCGTTAAATAAAAAACTGCCCTGTCAGACACAATGCTAACAAGGCAGTTCCGGGTTTTCAAGTATTTTTATCTATCTCTCAGCAGGGTGATAAATCCTTTCACCACCCTATTGTTTTCTTTGATATTGATGATGTAATAATAAGTGCCTTCGGCCAGTGGCGTACCGTTCATCGTACCATCCCAGTCGTTGCTGTAGTTTCTGCGCTGATATACCAGGCGACCCAGGCGATCATAAATACTCACCTCATTATCCGGATATGCCTCCAGGTATTGCACGATCCATTTATCATTTTTACCATCACCATTAGGTGTGAGAATATTGGTGGCTTTCACTTTAAAGTCATCATTAACGCTGATACTGATCTTCGCGGTATTACCACATCCGTTTGCGTCTACAGCAGCCACCTGGAAAGTGGTGTTGGCCAGCATCTTCACTTTCAACGCGGCCTCTTGTTGCCCGCTGATGATGCCATCTGCATTCGCCCAGGTATAGGTATTTCCACCGGTAGCGGTCAGGAGAACAATATCTCCTTTAAAAGTAGCCGTTCCCTTATCACTGCTGATGCTGATAACCGGCAGCGGGTTCACCGTGAGAGTGAAGTTGCGCTGCAAGGAATCTACACCGCCATTGGCAGTACCACCATTATCTTTTATGATTATGGAGATGTTTACCGCGCCGCTTATTCCTGTTTTCAGACTGTAGGAAACCAGACCAGTATTACTCACTGTGAGAGAATTGAAATAAGGCTGATCCGCAGCGATAAAGTATGACAAGGTTTGTCCTGTTTCCACCGGAGAAGCACCTGTGAGTTGCAATGACTGTGCCTCTGTTGTGCTGCAAATCTGCTGTGCAGGAACCGGATCCATGACCGGCGGCTGATTAACCACAGGTGGCGTAGTGCTCACGGAAAGCTGAATAGTATTGGCCGCCGTGTTTGGATTCTGTGCAATATTTACTGCTATCGCGGCTGGCAGCGTAATGCTCAGCGGACCATCAGCCACAGGGGAAACCAATATCGTATAAGTAATCTGATCAGTGGTCAGCAGATCGCTTACAGTGGCATTGCTGGTTACAAAATCGGTAGTTGTCACTCCTGTTACTACTTCTGTAAAAGTGGCGGTCACCGTAAATGGTGCCTTTACAATAGCTCCGGCAAACGTAGATAATACCACGCCTGGCTGGGTTGTATTTACAAATACCCTATTGGTACTGGCTACATTATTCAAAGGAAGTAAGGCGTCGTTTGCCCACTGGTCGCGGATACTACCAGCATTCAGTTGTATGCTCGCCGCAAGTGCAACACCATTCATATCATTATCTCCCGGCTGAATCGCATATACAAACGTAAGGGTAGTCGTGCCTGAACCTCCGATATAAATTGCATCTACGTTCTTCACGCCAACGGTTACACGAAGCGAAGGAGTACCCACCACCGTTACAACTTTATTATAGGTAACGGTAAAGCTCAGCGATTGGGTGGCGTTGTAATATCCATCGGTGGGTACCAATACCTGTGTCACAGCGGGTATCGTCAGATCGGCAGTAACATTTACCGCAGCAGGAGCTGCCGAGTTACCATTGCGTCCGATATTTACCGCTACCTCAGCTGGTAAGGAAACTGTTACCGGGCCGGTCGCAGCAGGTGTGATTAATACAGTATAAGTAATACCATCGGCACTCTGCAAAGTAGAAGCAGTTGCGTTCTGCAAGGTAAATGCGGATGCGGTTAAACCAGTTACCACTTCACTGAATACCGCCGTTACCGTAAATGGCTTACCGACCGTGGCGGCAGCGGCAGTAGATAACGACACCGACGGATGTTGTGTATTAACAAATACATTGGCAGTACTGGCCACATTATTCAAAGGAAGCAAGGCGTCGTTTGCCCACTGGTCGCGGATACTACCAGTATTCAGTTGTATACTCGCCGCAAGTGCAATACCATTCATATCGTTATCTCCCGGCTGAATCGCATAGGCAAACGTAAGGGTATTCGTACCTGAACCTACGGTATACACTGCATCTGCAGTCTTCGCACCAATGGTGATACGAAGGGAAGGAGTACCCACCACCGTTACAACTTTATTATAGGTAACGGTAAAGCTCAGCGATTGGGTGGCGTTGTAATACCCATCGGCTGGTACGGCAACCAGTGTTACAGCGGGTATCGTCAGATCGGCAGTAACATTTACCGCAGCCGGAGCTGCTGTATTACCATTGCGTCCGACATTAACCGCTACATCAGCTGGCAAGGAAATGGTTACCTGGCCCGTCGCAGCAGGCGTGATTAATACGGTATAAGTAATACCATCGGCGCTCTGCAAAGTAGAAGCAGTAGCGTTCTGCAAGGTAAATGCGGATGCAGTTAAACCAGTTACCGCTTCACT
>NZ_FOJG01000001.1:0-879011 GCF_900110835.1 Chitinophaga arvensicola | reverse complement strand
TCAGCTGGTAAAGAAACCGTTACCGCGCCGGTCGCAGCAGGCGTGATTAATACAGTATAAGTAATACCATCGGCACTCTGCAAAGTAGAAGCAGTTGCGTTCTGCAAGGTAAATGCGGAGGCAGTTAAACCAGTTACCACTTCACTGAATACCGCCGTTACCGTAAATGGCTTACCGACCGTGGCGGCAGCGGCAGTAGATAACGACACTGACGGATGTTGCGTATTCACAAATACATTGGCAGTACTGGCCACATTATTCAAAGGAAGCAAGGCATCTTTACCCCACCGGTCTTTAATAGTACCGCTGTTCAGTTCCATATTCGCTGCAAGTACAATACCATTCATATCGTTGTCTCCCGGCTGAATCGCATAGGCAAACGTAAGGGTATTCGTGCCTGAGCCTCCGGTATACACCGCATCTGCATTCTTCGCACCAACGGTTACACGGAGTGATGGAACGCCCACTACCGTTACAACTTTATTATAGGTAACGGTAAAATTCAGCGACCGCGTGGCGTTGTAATACCCATCGGCAGGTACTGCAACCTGTGTTACAGCAGGTATCGCCAGATCTGCACTAACATTTACGGCAGCAGGAGCAGCCGTATTGCCATTGCGTCCGATATTAGTCGCTACGTTGGCCGGTACGGAAACCGCTACCGGACCACTGGCAATGGGTGTTATCAACGCAGTATAGGTAATATCATCACTACTTTGCAGGGTGCTTATGGTGGCATTAGTCAGCAAAAAATCCCCGGTGGTAAATCCAAATACCTTCTCTGTAAAAGTGATGGTTATCGTGAATGCTCTGTCCACCAGGCCACCGGCTCCGGTAGATAACGTAACGCCCGGACTTACTGTATTGATAAAGATGTGACTTCCATCCATATTGGCAGGTAAGGTAAGCACAGCATCATTTCCATATGGATCACGGATGGTTTCACTACCCGTTCCGGAAAGTGCTGTTCCAAAGCTGAGGCCATTCATGGCCATATCACCATCCTGAATCGTATAGCTGAAGGTCATCGTATTGGCGGTAAAAACCCCCGTATAACCAGCAGACACATTTCCTCCAGAGATGACTACCGGCAGGGAATAGGCGCCATTGGAAGCATTGATCACCACATTTTCACTAAAATGGGCGACGAAAGTAAGCTTTTCACCCGCGTTGTAGTATCTGTCTACAGGTAGATCTACACTTGTGATAGTGGGAGCGGTTAAATCCGCCGTTACACTCACCTGGTTAGAAGCAATATTGCCATTCTGCAGGGTGCTGTGCACAATATTTGCCGGAAGCAAAATACTGACAGCACCATCTGCCGAAGGCGTTATGGTCATGGTATAGGTAATATAATCGGACGTTTGCAGATTAGAAGCAGTTGCATTGACGAGTGTAAACGCTGCTGCTGTAAGACCGTTTACCACTTCGCTGAAAACAGCGGTAACAGTAAAAGGATCTTTTAAAATGGCCGGAGCAGTGGTCGACAAGGTCACTGTAGGACGGGTAGTATTAATAGTAATCCCACTCACGTTATTAGCAGGCAGCACAAGACGGGCAATATTTCCGGCCCGGTCAGTCATTAATCCGCCACCACCAAATGAAATGCCCGCGCCTAATGAAATACCATCCGGGTCAGCATCCCCTTCCTGCACGGTATAAGTAAAGGAGATCGCATCCGTTCCGCTACCACCGGAATACAGCGCGCGTAACACTTTGGTTGTTCCGCCATTTATGCCACTATTAATAGCCATATAGGGCGTACCATTGGTCGTATTCACCAATACAATTTCATTATAATGTGCTGTAAAAGTGAGCGTGCTATTGATTCCATAGGCACCGTTGGACGGTACATCCAGGGTAAGCAGTTTAGGATCGAGAAAATCACCGGTACGTGTCAGCGGATCAGATGCGGTGTTACCGGTGGAATATTGGTTCAATCCCTGGTCTGCTGGTAAAGTGATACTTAGCGGTCCGTTAAAGGTCGGCGATACGGTAAGTACAAAATGGATATTATCTGTGGTCGTTACCTCATCCACAATCATCCTGTATACCTGGAAACTCGCAGTGGTAATGCCCGTTACGGCTTCGCTGAAATCAGCGTAAACAGTAATAGGATTGTTTACCCACTCCGGTGCAGTAGAAGATAATACTACTGTGGGACGTACGGTACTGATCTTAATACCACTTACATCCACCGTTCCCGGGAAAGTGACATTGGCATTATTACGTGCACCATCCCGGATGGTAGCACCATTTAAAGAAATTCCTGCGCCCAGTTCAATGCCATCCAGATCCATATCACCATCCTTTATCTGGTAAGAGAAAGACCAGGTATCTGTACCGGAAATGCCCATAAAATCGGCGTCGACTACGGTACCGCCTATATTCAGTTTTAAGGTAGGAACACCATTTCGTGTATTTACATTTACATTTTCACTGAAATGAACGGTAAATTCCAATGTATTACTGGTGCCATATTTTCCCGGAGCAGGCACATCCAGCTGTGTGATGGTAGGGATGGTCACATCTGCTGTAACATCTATCTGATTGGAGATAAGATTGCCGTTAGGTCCATCATTCATCGCCACATCTGCAGGCACGTATACACTTACCGCACCATCGCCATCAGGTTTGATAGTCAATAGGTAGTTAAATTGATCTTCCGCTGCAAACGAAGTAACAGTAGCATTGGTGAGTGCCATGCTGGCCGCAGTAAACCCAGTGACGGCTTCAGTAAAGGATACCCTTACCTGGAAAGGACCATTCACCTGGCTGCCACCAGACAGCTGGGTGACGCTGCAGGCAGGGCTGGTAGCGTTTACAAGTACCTCACTTGTATTTTCGATACCCGCCAGCGTGGGTAGCAGCTCATTACCATAGGTATCATTCAAACTATGCGGGGGGATGTTAAGTGATGTCCCCACTTCAACTCCGTTCAGGTCACGGTCGCCGGACTGCACCTTATAACTGAAAAACAGGCTATTATCCCCGATACCTCCCGAAAAGAGCGCCTCTGTTTGCCTGGAACCTACTGTTATAGGTAAACCTGGAACCTGGCCAGCTACGGAAGCAAAAACCTGTTTGGAAAAGAAAACCCTGAAGTGTATCTCATCACCCGTTCTGTAATTGCGGGCGTATGGCGCTATTACTGCCTCCACTACCGGCTGGACATTATCGATGGTGAACGTTGCGTTGAATGACTGACTATTCAACTGCCCACCGGCACTCTTCACTTTATTTGCCAATAGTGTTACATTAAGCGTTGCAACCGTGTTGGCAGGACAAGCTACCGTCATGGTATAAACCTTTGGACCACCGGTCGGGTTAGTTGCTGTTAAATTGGTCCAGCCCGACATGCTCACCGCCGTTGCGTCAAAACCTGTGACCGCCTCACTAAAATTAAAAGTAACCACGAAAGTGCTACCATCGGTTCCCCGCTGACCGGAGATGTATACCGTAGGCACTGAAACAGGTGCCTTGTTGCCGGTTACCGGGTTGTTCTCCGCCTGTGTATGAATACTGCCCAACAATAGAAGTAAGGACAACAATAATCGCTTGATGTAATTCATATAAAAAGATATTCTCCCCTGAATACCAGGGAATGATAAGAAGGTGGTGTCGGTCATTATCTGAACAGGTGAATGGAAGCGCCTATCTCATAGGTGCCATTGACATAGGTTTTAATTCCCCCGGTTTGTGTGGTATACAGCGCCTGGATGGCCACTGTTTTCATGATATTTACCCCGATACCTGCTGTCATGCTTTTGGAAGTATGATACATGGCCATCACATTAGCCACATTTTCCAGCACCGCTACGTTTAAGCCTATATCGAGAATATTATCATAGTCTTTCACGCCACGATAACAGAGCTTGGGTTCTATCTTGCTGATAACTCCTTCGGGAGTGAACTGGTAGGAAGCGGCGGTAAAGAAAATATTCCCCCCGTCTATGGTGTTGTTATTCCCGGAAAACAGGCTCCTGATATTGGGAACAGCGCCCTGCAGATTCAGGTGGCCATTCGTATAGGCCATCCCGTATTCCGCTTCGAAATAGTCGTCCCGGCGGTTGAACGCCCCGATAGATGGGTCATTTACTTCCCCGTTCAGGTCTTTTGTATTCAGGCGTTGCAGGTTCAGGGCCAGCGACAGGCCGAAACTCAACTGCTGGTTACTGCTGTTTAACGGCAGGTGATAGGCATAACTAAGCGCCACACGGGTACGGTTCAGCAATCCCGCAGCATCATTGAATATCCGCAATCCTCCGCCTACGCGGCGGCCGAAGTTACCATCTGCCGACAGGAACTTTGTTACCGGCGCACCGGCAATGTCGCTCCACTGGTTCCGGTAACTGGCATTCACATGTAGTCCGGAATCGATACCCGCCATCGCAGGATTTGCCAGGTACTGGTTCTGAAAATATTGGGTAGCAGATGGTTCCAGCAAGGAAGAATTGCTGCTGAACGACTGGGCCTTCATTTTCATGGACAATAGAAAAAGGCCGGATAACAACAGCAGGCGGATATAGGATTTGTTGCGCATAGTCTCTTTTTAAAATAGTCAACCCCTCGGTGTGGATATGTTTTTGCAAAGAGAGACGATCCATGCTAAAAAACGCAAAAACGGGTATATACAAAGTGTATACACACAAAAAAAAATCTGGGCATCTATTTTAAATAGACATGATTATCAATGATTTATAAATCACCTTCAGGAGTTACATTTGTTGGGTTGCGCATTTTCTTCATCAACCTAGCTTTTGCCTGCCTTACGCTGGCGGGTTCAATATTAAGCAGCGCGGCAATCTCTTTAGTGGATAAATGGATATGAAAATAGGCGTAAAGTCTCAGTTCATTTTTGGTTAAAGTGGGATGATTAGTTTGCAGGTTTTCGAAAAAATTAGGATGTACCTGCTCGAAATGCAATTTAAATTTATCCCATTCTGCGTCCAGGTATTGTCCTTCTTTTAAGGAAGAAGTGATATCCTTTAACCCGGGATGCTTCACATGTGGATAAAGTTGATCAATATCCTGCAGCTGGTTTTTGAGATCTTCCAGCAACTTATTTTTCTGGTGGATATACAGGCTGTTACCCATTAATTCCCGCTGGTTGGCTTCCAGCTTTTGTTGCAGTTGCTCGTTTCTGTCTTTTTCCTGCCGGATGGTTAAAATAATGAGTTCGTTCTCCTTTTCAATCAATGCGCATCTGTAGGATGTTTCTGCAATATCCTTTTCCAGCCGGGTCATTTCCTGTTCTTTCGCTTTCAGCTCCTCGTTTACAATTCTTATACGGGCAATCAGGGCTACTGCAAAAGAGAGTATCTGGGAAAAAACGCCTATTTCGGGCAACAGGAAATGATTGTCGAGGTAGGTAGGAGCGGAGTGGATAATGAAATAAACCGCTAGTCCGGCCACCATGAATAATGGTAATGTATTCGCCAGCAAAAAATGCTTGGCAGCTCTTACCTTATATTTATAGGCGATCATACAGATAGTGATCACCGTTACAGATATTAGCAGAACCCCTATGTTATCGTACCATAACGTATAATTATCCAGGTAGAAGATACCGGTAATGGTGCTGACAGCAGGAATCTGGCACAATAAGAGATAGCCATAAAGGAGGCATTGCAATAGCCGGTCGCACGCCGGTAACAGGACTTTTGTGCGCAGGTATAAACGGCTCAACTGCAGCATTCCACCGATAATAATGATAGCGCCGAAATGTAACAGGAACGCATTTAGGTCGTAAGTGTATACCGATCCATCGGGCTCCAACCGGATATTATACGTAGTGAAAGGTAAAAACAAGTTAAAAAAATGCTTGAAAGCTGTAATAAAAATAATGGCGCCCACCTGGATAGCAAGGTAACAGCGATAGATATGATCTCTCAGCTGTACATAGATATAAATATTATAGCCAACAAAACTAACTAATACGAGAATACCGGCTAGCCAGGAATACCATAGAAAAGCTTCGCTACTATCGAACGAGATCCTTTTTTCCAGGATGATAGCGGGTTTTATCGGGTAGCCATAAGCGCGAATGTCCCAGGTATTAATTTTCAGGTAGATTATATTTTTAGTATCTCCCTCTAAAATACAGGGAATCACGCCCCTTTGCCTTTGTTTGCTTGCAACTGCCAGTCCCGCAGACCGGGCACTCCAGCTACTTTTACTACTGTCGTAAAAATAAAGCGTATAGTTCAGCGGAAGTGATAACGACAATTGATAGCTCTCCTTATTAGGATAAGGATTATTTATTACGATCCTTATCCAGTAATAGTCGGCCTCCGCTGTATGCAATGTTGTAGCAGGTTTGAAATGCAGACTCGTGTCTTTCAGCACCTGATCAAAAGTGTATTGCTGATCTTTCAGCACATCATAAGTACTGATTTGTAAGATGGCATTATTGGTAAGCGTTTGTGTGGTTTGTGCGTGTAAGGAGGCAGCAGCACAAAGCAATAACGTGATTAAATATCTTATTTTCTGAAATGGCATCGGGATAGTCTGTACAAAATTTCGTAGAGACATTAAAGTTAGGAGTTAAACTTTATCGGGACGAATAATTTAAAGAAAATCTGTAACCGGAATAGCAGACAGAAACAAAAAACATCTTTTCACTCTATCTATTTAATTAACAATCAAATATTTAAACCAAGTAAAGTCAGCGAAAGAAAATCACAGAAAAGTATTTCCCCGATAGTATTGAAAGGCAAAATATCCTGATTCACAGTGTCCGATCTATTTATCTTGCTTTCATCCGATTTGGGGAGCGACAGTATTATGTATTATCTTTGAACGTTTAGTACGTAGCCAACGTTAACCACGCCATTAACGGCGCCTTTTATTGTAAAATATACTTATGCCAAATTTTTTTAACCGACTCTTCTCAAAAAAAGAGAAAGTACTTAGCAAAGGGGATCTATACGACGTTCAAACAGAACAAATCATAAAACAGGTCTGCAAAAAAGATAGCAATTGTGTGGATGCGGGATGTAATATCGGCGACATTCTGAAAATCATTTTAAAGTATGCTCCTGATGGCCGGCATTATGCGTATGAACCGATTCCTGACTTATTCCAGCAATTACAGGCAAAATTTGGGCAGTATCAAAACTGTCACATCTCAGATATTGCCCTGAGTGATAAGAAAGGTACTTCCAGCTTCAATTATGTTGTTTCCAATCCAGCTTACAGCGGATTGATAAAAAGAAAATATGACAAAGAAGGCGAAGTCGATACCCTGATTGAAGTACAGACAAATTTACTGGATGACATTCTGCCAAAGGATTACCGTGTTGACCTGATCAAAATCGATGTGGAAGGCGGCGAATTTCCTTTACTGCGTGGCGCTGCAAATACGTTAAAGAAATATAAGCCGGTAGTTATTTTTGAACATGGTACCGGGGCATCTGAATTTTATGGAACCCGGCCGGAAGATTTATACCACTTTCTGCGCGATTGCGGCCTGGAAGTATATACCTTGACAAAATGGCTCGGCAAACAACCACCTTTATCTGTAGAAGAGCTGGTATCCATTTTCAACACCAATGAAGAATGGTACTTTGTAGCCAGTGTTAAGGTGTAAAACAACGCCAGGACTAAATAATTTAAAAAGGCTTTCAGCGGTACCGTTGAAAGCCTTTTTGGTAATTCTATAACATACCTATATATATTATTAATATCTCTACTGATATTCCTTCACACTTCTTTCAAAATAATTCAATAAATTACCCACATATAAAGCCTACACTATCCCCTGGAAACCTCTAAAATTAACCATTATGAACGTCGCCCACGTTGTAAAAACCATATTACTGGCCGGAACTCAAAGATGTGAAAGGGAAGAAGAAAGAAAAAGAATAAGAATCATCAACTGTTTATGCTTAATTACGGCATTGGCCGCTTTTTCGATAGGAAGCCTGTTTTATGCGTTTACTCATAGCCTGAAAATAGTCATCCCTGCTATCTTTGAAGGGATCTTTTTTTCATCAGTGATTTTCCTGAACTGGAAACACCAGACGAATACTGCCAGCCTGGTTTTCCTGCTGACACATACCGTTTCTGCGCTCTATTTTGGCGTTATCCTGGGTCCCATCATCAACATTTCGTTAATCGCGGTATTCCTTTTCGGGCTTTCGTTCATGGTGTTTAAATCCAAAAAGCTAAGATTGATCGCCATCAGTGTAACAGGCATTACGCTGATACTCCTGGAAATAAACTTTTATCAGCAGATATTTCAGCCGGTGTTACTTTCCCGGGAAAA
Organism: Chitinophaga arvensicola; assembly: GCF_900110835.1. GTDB lineage: Bacteria > Bacteroidota > Bacteroidia > Chitinophagales > Chitinophagaceae > Chitinophaga > Chitinophaga arvensicola. Next base: position 870,742 of record NZ_FOJG01000001.1, on the reverse strand, counting down.
TCAATTCCTGCTCCGGTGGATTGCGCTCGGCGCCTTCCTGGGATTTGATGTGCTGGTAATTACCTACTTCGTGAACGAAAACAGTTCGCTTTTACTTTCTACCAAAAAATACTCCGAGACATTGGAGGCCACCGTTAAGAAATTGGAATTTGCCAATCTCTCCAAACGTATTTACCTCCGTGAAACCAGTCATGAGATACGTACGCCTTTAAATGCTGTTTTTGGTATTTCCCAATTACTGGAAATGATCATGAAAAGAGCCGCTGATAAAGATGAAACCATTGACCCTTCTGAATTTAGGGAGATGACCGACCTCGTGACCAGTTTAAATGCAGCCAGCTATCATGCCCGCAATATTGTTAACAATGTATTGGAGCTGTCCACTATTGAAGCCGGAAAAGTCAATGAAATACATAAAGTAGTTTTTCACCTGAAACCGTGGATTGAAGGAGTGGTGCAGATGCATGGATATATTGCGCAGGCAAAGGGCGTTAAGCTAACGCTAAATATCGATGAATCTACGCTCCCTGCGGTATTGATCAGTGATAAGGTAAAACTAACGCAGATCGTTACCAACCTGCTGTCTAACGCCATCAAATTTTCACCTGAAAAGGGCGTGATCAGCCTGCAGCTATTTACAGGTGGCTCAAGTTTATATCTTAAAGTGAGCAATAGTGGAGAAGGTATCAGTAAAGAAAAGCAGATCGCCATTTTTGAACCATTTGTAACAGGAAAAAATGGCTTTACTGAGGGCACCGGATTAGGATTATACATCACGAAATTCCTGGTGGAATTGTTAAACGGCGCCATCACATTAAAGACTGCACCAGGAAAGGGCGCTACATTTGAGGTATGCTTCCCGGATGTATTTGCGGATCCATCTGCTTACGAGCCTACAGAAAAAGATACCGATACTTTATGCAGTCTCAAAGAGAAAAAAATATTGATGATCGACGACGATAAAATGGCCCGCACCCTTATCAGTATGTACTTAAAGAATGCGGGCAGTCATTTTATCCAGGCGGAAAATGGATTTGAGGGAATAGAAAAGGCACGTGAAGAAAAGCCCGATATTATTATACTCGATTCACACATGCCCGGTATGTCAGGCAAAGAAACATTATTGCATATTCGTCATGACCAATCCTTACAAAATATCCCGGTTATATTAGCTTCCGGTGATGCCTATAAAGAATCAAAGGAAGAATTGTTAAATGCCGGCGCGAATGATTTTCTGACAAAACCTATTAAATTCACGGAACTACATAAGGCAATCAGCCAGTTTATACATTAGAAGATAGTTGGCCATTTTTCAATTCACTGGAGGGATGGCCTGCGGTATCCACTTTGTAGCGTTTGGTGAGGGTAAGCGTCCAGTTCAGATAACCGTGTATCATCAACGATAAGTTCTCTGTATAGGCTCGCACTGCCAGCGAGTATCTGCCGAAGTCGGGAAGTGTTTCCAGCAAAAAACAATAACGTGCCAGATCCCGGTTGTGAAAATCGACGGCCCGTTTGTATGCTTCTTCAAAAGAACACATTTCTGAATGTTCTATCATCAGGACCAGGTTTAAAACATCGTTTCCCTTCTCCATGTGGGCAGAGAAGTAATCATTGCTCCAGGATAATATCCGGCAGGTGAGTTTTCCTATCTCCTGTAAAGCCGGATGCAGCACCACTTCATCAGGCAATACAATCCCCGTGATCAATTCAGCGAAATTTACCAGCGGGTAAACATTTACCGCTTTTTCCCGGATGTCCAGGAATTGATTCCAGGTAGGAAACACCAGGTTTTTTCTGAAAGGAAGCTCCTGTTGAATGCCGTCAAAATAGATATCAAGACTCGCATTGAACCTGTTCAGCCACTCCAAGGAGCTAAGACGCAGCAACTCCTCCCTCAGCACAGGAAGGTGTTTATAGAGTGGATCTACCGGACCAGGCACCACTCCCCGCAAATGGGTGAAAGCCTTTTTACGGATGGTTTGCAATTCCGCTACAGTCGAGAATTCAAAGGAATCGTCGATAGTAAAAGCCCATAGGAAGAAACGGCAGATCGCTGTCAGCTGTTCCTCATTGGCATGGGGAAACATACAGCCTCCTGCATGTCCTACCCCGGTGGTTAAATATTTTTTCTTTACTTTCTCAGGAAGGAAATAGTAGTCTTCCTGTAACCACTCACTTATTTTTTTTTTCCATGGTGGAAGCGTGAGGGTTGGTGGCATGTGGAAAGGGATAACGCAAAGCGTTAACGTCAAATGTGCTCATTGAAAAATGGTTTTAGATTAAAAAAAATTTATACCCGGCGAATTATGGCATCCAGGCTCATGAAAAGTAGCTAAAATGGACAACTTTTATTTAATTGAATGTTACTTCCAGTCGGTATTTTGGTTGATTTTGGCGTAAAAACAGGAGGTAAATTATTTATTCTGAACCAGTTAATAATTCCGGAGATTTTTTAATGCGGGAGGCTTGCTACTCATTCAATTGCGCACCTGCTGAAGTGGAGACATGGTTGCGGGTCAGAGAACGTTTAAAAGCTCCTCTGACCCGCCAGTTATTTATTCGAATAAAACAGTAAGAAGAGGCTTATTTTTCTTCTACTTTTTTCTTCCATTCTTTTAATGCGTTTATTTCCTTTTCCTGGTTGATTAAATGCAGGGTCAGTTCTTCTATTTTTTGCAGGAGTTTTTTATTAATATCTGCCAGATCTATACCCTCCTGTTCTACTTCATGTGCAGCAGGAATACCCGGTAAATGCTTATTGGCAGCAACATAGGCCTCCACTTCAGATAAAGAAGGCAGTTGATAGTCTTTATGGAATACATAATCCGGCCAGCCGGTAGTAGTCACTTTTACTCTCTTGGCAGTGATAGTACCAGCCACAGCAAACTCGGACTGTGGGGAGTTGGTGCCTATACCAACATTGCCATTGTTCATAATGGCAATGCGGTTTAAACGCGCCAGTCCATCGTAGAGAAAGGTGGCTCCGTCTCTGGCGTACCATTGCCAGAGGTTTTGGCCGCCCAGCGTTCTATCTGCCCAGGTGAATGCACCTCCTGAACCGCTGGTAAATATGTCGCCCACTACATGGAATCTGGCACCCGGCGTAATGGTACCAATACCAATGTTTCCACCATTTAATATGTTTATCGCTCCAAAAGCCGGTGCAGAAGTGCCTACGCCGCCAATAGACATATAGTTCATTGTGGGAGCGCTTACCCAAAAACTGTTTCCTGCTCCATACTGAAGCCTTAATCCATTGTTGCCACCTGATAAAAATAGATTCCGGTTAGTGGCTTCTCCTCTTTCCGTGACAGTTTGTAGTGTTTCAGGGATTGGGCTCTGGGCCTGAACTGCAGTAACAAATAGCAGCAGAAAGCTCATTGTAATTAATGCCTTATTCATTGATATAGGTTTGGAGGAAAGATATCTATTTTTTACTTTTTCTTATCATCAATCTATCGTTTAAGCCTAAAAAAATGGCCACGCAAACAGGCGTCATGCTATTTACCAGTAGGCTAGGTAATATCATCGGCTACCGCAGACTATACTACGCCCACTTCCAAGCACCTCCGTTCCCCTCCCTATAACGACACGGCTTTCTTTATCTTCGATGTCTCCGGTGAAGTATCCTTCGCGCGCAGCGACAGGTAATAGTGCCACAATATCATGGTAGCCACTGTCCGGTTAGGCTGCCACGCAGCCGATAGATGAAGTAGCTTTTCTGCCGCTGTATCTTTCGGCAATTTCTTTACCTGCTTTAATGCATTTACTGCCGCCAGATCGCCAATAGGGAATATATCTGCGCGCTGAAGTACAAACATCAGGTATACATCTGCCGTCCAGTTGCCAATTCCTTTTAAGGCCACGAGTTTTGCACGAACTTCGTCATCCGGCAATGTTTCTAAAGCTTTAAAACTGAATTGCCGGCTTTGAATGGCGCTCGCGAGGAAGCGGGCATACGACATCTTCTGGCGACTGAAATAGCAAGCCTTCAACTCTTCATCCGTAAGCGCCAATAACTTCGCCGGTGTAATTTTGCCGAGTTTTTCTTTTAGTTTGTTGAGTGCTGCCAGTGCAGATGCGAGCGATACCTGTTGCTCCAGTATAATGTGCACAAGGCTCTCAAACGTATTGGGCCTTGTCCACATCGGTGGATAACCGTAGGTAGTGAGAATAAAAGCCAGCTCCGGATCCTGTGATGAAAGTTGATCACAGATTGTATGGAAATTGGCTGTTGAGAAAGTATGCAACATAACGGAAAGATAGCATAAACTACTAACCGTAACAAATGCAGCAACCGCTTAAAAAAGGGTAGGGGTCAGCACATTTTCCAATTGCAGCAACGTCGTTTTGTTTTGGATACCACCAGCAAATCCCACTAACTTTCCGGAAGCCCCTATCACCCGGTGACAAGGGGCGATAATCGATATCGGATTCTTGTTAGCCGCACCTCCCACCGCCCGTACTGCTTTCGGATCGCCGAACTGTTGCGCAATCTGTCCATAAGTCCTCGTTTCGCCGAAAGGAATCGTGAGCAATGCCTCCCATATCCTTTTTTGAAAGGAGGTCCCTATAAAATCTAAAGGAATAGAAAAAGAGGTACGCTTCTTCCCAAAGTACTCGCGTAGCTGCTTCTCTGCTTCACAAAGTACAGGATGTTGATTATCTATAGCCTCTGCCTTGACAGATACACGATCCGGAAGATCGTTTTCCCAGAGAACAGCGGCCAGGCCATTATCACTGCCGATCAGCTGTAACTCACCTACCGGTGAAGCCATGGTTTTACTGTAGTATATCGTTTGTTTTGTTTCCATGATATTTGCTTTTTACAGTACAAATATACATTGGTGACGTTTCCGGGGAAACCCGGTTCTTGCGTATACTGTGGCTTTATTTAAAATATCCCGGCATGGCGGCACTGGTCGATATCAGCAACAAAGTCAATAATAAACAATGTCTTACATTAAATGACTAACGATAATTACGCTTATCCATCAGAAATTCTGCAATGGTTTCAAATTTATTATTGCAAGTCTGTATTTTTACTTGTGCTCCATTAAAAACATTTTCTGAAATACTTGATGCAAATGCTGGAATAATAGTTCTTACTTCCGTAGTCATTTTGCTTTCATCAATTACATATCTGAAAATATAGGTACTATCATGTTTTAGAATTTGCACAGATTGCGTACTGCCATTCGCAAAAGCTGAACTGATAAGAAATTCTTCCAATTTTGTGGCATCCTCTAATGTCACTCCATCTTTATAAAAAAGTTGCAAACCATGATAATTAATTTCATTACCATACATCTTTCGATTTGACGCCTGGGTGAATTCATTAAAAAAGCCAGCCCAAAAACCAAAAAAAGCCAATACAAAAAGAAACGCTATGCTCGTAACTGCTTTGCTCGCCTTATATACAGAAAATAAAATGGGGAATAAAAAGTAGGCCGCGATGAGAGATAAAAAGGAAAACGCAATTGACTGGATAGTATACTGGGCATGAAAATTATTATTTAGCCAATTTAGCAATAATGGTCCGGTAAGATATCTCGCTGGTCTTTCTAAAAGCTGCATGAAAGATTCATAGAATAAATAGCATAAAAATAATGACGTAAAACTGCCCTTCCTTCCAAACAATCTTATAACACCATGCAGAATAAGGCAGATGATGGATATCCTTAATAATTCAAGTCCCAGCTCTGCTACATCACTTAAGAATGGCGGCAAATTGCTGAATATGGAAAGATTACTGGGTGTAAGATATCCGCCTGAAATAATCCATGGTATAGTTATGCTACAGGTTAAGCCAATAAAATATAATCCTATGACTTTACTTGGCGTAATGATCTTTGCAGTGGAGACTAGCTCTGCGAAATAATATGGATTTTTGATGTACTGAATCAGGATTTTGAAATAATCTCTAAAGCCCTCCACAATTGAAATTATTATTGCAAGAGACCTATTGGGAGATGGACCTCTGGTAATTGTTTGAGTCAGTGTTTGCTTTGCAATAATTTCAGCCTGATGCCTGACTATATCGAATGGCTTTGTGGAATTCGCATTAAGTTTGGCGGATGCTAAGCTAATAACCGATATGTCTAAAGTCACCCGTAAATTAAAAGTAGATTTAATTAGATTTGGCGCAAATAAAAATTTAATTATCTCTCCCGCTCCACTGGCTGTCTTAGTAGGTATTACTCTTTTTAAAAAGTATTTATCTGTATCCCGTTCGTCAGTCAGCGGTTCCTTAATTAAGAAAGCCCTTATGTCAAGTTTTTCAATATAAAACTGTGATTTGCCAGAGCGCTGTTTTCTCTTCAGACGATTGTTACGCAGAATAAATTCATTGGCCTTTAATATAAAATTGTTATAAATGTTCCTTAAATAATTTTGATCGGTTCTATCCTTGTAGAATAAAATGATTAGTTCCAGGGATAAACCGTTGTTAGGCGGATGTTCCTTAACCAAAACAGTTCCCTTATCGATATTTAAAATATTTAAATGGTAATTACCTGCTACTGACAGATGCTGATCTATCCATTCTTCCAGTCTTATAAAGCCAAATTTCATATACCTCCTGATCAACTCATTTTCTATATTGGGAAATTCAATCTTTAGTGTTTTTCCGCAGGAGCTACAGAAAATGCCCATGTCAAGGTTATCACAATGCGGACATAGGTATAACTCCGAAAATGGCGTAATTATTTGATCTTCTATTTCTAGGCGGGCCATTGGGATATGTTATTTGATTAATAAATGTTTATGCAATGAACAAAATGGGTTGGGAGACTACTATTCACCGGAAAATCTTTTAAAACAACCAATCCATTATTGGATGTTCCGTTCGGGTCAGGAATAATCTTTTTAAGATGTTACTCTTTCAGACAATAACATATAATACAGGGGCGCGGGTAACTGCTTGCTCAAAAAATAACAAACAAATTATTGGGTGCTAAAAGGGGTAAATGAAAAAAGGCCTCCTGCGTTACCGCTGAAAGCCTTTTTTGTAAGTGGTCCCACCAGGGCATGATCCTGGGACCCCCTGATTATGAGTCAGGTGCTCTAACCAACTGAGCTATAGGACCTGTTCCGAAGAACGAATTTCCCTTTTTCAAGGGACGGCAAAATTAATTATTTTATTGAATTATCCTAAAAATATTTTTAGTGCCAACGCTTACGGCTATACTTAATAAATTTGCATTCAACTATTACATATGCAAGGGATTAAAAATATAATATTTGATCTGGGGGGTGTTATTCTGAATATTAATTACCAATTAACCAGTGAGGCGTTTGTGGGATTAGGGGTGAAGCACTTTAACGAGTTATATACACAATTTCATGGTTCCAGCTTATTCAATGGGCTGGAAACGGGGCATGTGAGCACAGAGGAGTTCCTGGCAGAGATGCAGCGGCATGTGCCGGAGGGGGTAACGGGCGAACAGATAACCGGTGCCTGGAATGCTATGCTGCTAGACTTTCCTTTGCAGCGGCTACAGTTGTTACAGCAGTTGCGGCAGCATTACAACCTGTATCTGTTAAGCAATACCAATGCGATTCATCTGGCGGAGTTTAACCGGTTATTACAGGAGAGCAGGGGAATTCCTTCTCTGGGTGAATTTTTCGATAAAGCCTATTATTCTCACCTGATGGGATGCCGGAAGCCGGATGCAGAGTGTTACCAGATGGTATTGGATGAAAACGGGTTGCTGGCGGAAGAAACGTTGTTTATAGATGATACGCTGCCTAATATAGAGGGGGCTAAAGCGGTGGGGTTGCAGACTATCCATTTGCAGGCTCCCAGAACGATTATGGATATTTTCCGTCCTGCGGGGATATAATAAGAAAAGGCCGGTGATACACCGGCCTTTTCTCTATTTAATTTCTTCAAAATCGAGGTAATCTCCCTTATCCACTTTTTTTGGTTGCGGAGGGTGAGGAGGTTGTTGTTGCCCAGGCTGGCCACCAGCTTGCTGTTCATATTGCTGACGCATATGATTCTGCATATCGTTCATTTGTCTACGCACTTGTTTGGTTACTTTATATCCGGGTATGATGAGATCGAACACCAGTTTGTAAAGCAGCCAGGCCAGAAATATAGAAATGAAAAATTTTATCATAGTGACACGAAGGTAGCGGAATATCCTTTCCGACTGCCTGAAAATCACCTCATTTTAAGGTTTTTTTAACTTTCCCAGGGAGATTAAAGTCCCAGTAAAGCGGCGGAGGCCATCGCTTCTTTTTTATTGAACTGCCAGGCCATTTTGCGGGAGTTGATGGCGTCTATGATGGTGCCAATGCCACAGAAACCGAGGGTAATAAAGTATATGATGCCCATGGCAATCTGGTTTACCAGGAAGCGTTGTACGCCTGCAACGCCGAGAAATCCGAGGAGGCTCACGATCAGGATAGTTTGTGGGTCTTTGCGGCGGCCCTGGTATACGGCGAGGAACCGTTGTTTGTTTTCGGGTGTGTAACTTTTAGTTAGTTCCTGTAGCCAAAGCATTTCTTCGGCTTCAATACCGGGGAGCATCGCAAATGAAAAATCGTTCATAGTGTTGGGTTTATGATTGTTTGAAATCAGCAAGTTGAATAAGGGCCAGTTGTATGGTTCTGTAAAGCAGTACAGCGACAACCACTGGAGCCAGCCAGTGGTGATGGATGGAGGCGGACCATTGACCGTGTAAAAAATAGTGGATACCGTGACCTAATCCGCAGCCGGGACAAAGGGGAATGCCAAGGTTTTTAAAGAAACACAGGCTGGTGGCGCGCTCATTGGGATTCATTATATATAAGAGAGTGAGCCCCAGGGGCCATGCCAACAGTTCGAGATTTATTTTTCGCCAGAAAGCGGTGATCACGTTAGATATTTTAAAAACACATATGAATGATGGCGGCCCATCTTACACAAATATTTATATACAAGTTAAAGAAATAGTTTTTCAATCAAAATAAAATCCTAATTTTGTAGGAGGAAAAATGATTCAAACGAAGGGGACGAGATATTGTCCCCTTCGCGCTTTTTGTATGGCAAACGAACACGTGATAAAAACTATCCGGGAAATGGCAGAAGGACTGCTGGCTAACGATCCCGACAATTTTTTGGTAGACATCAGAATAAAGCCCACTAACAATATCAAGCTCTTTCTGGACGGAGATAAAGGGGTACCGGTGGCTACGCTGGTGTCATTCAACCGTCAGTTATATCCTTTGCTGGAAGCGGCTGAACTGTTCCCAAATAACGATTTCTCCCTGGAAGTTTCGTCCGCCGGACTGGATGAACCGCTCAAACTGCACAGACAATACCTTAAAAATATTGGCCGCAAAGTGGAAGTGACACTGCTGGATGGTTCCGTAAAGGAAGGCACCCTGCAGACCGTTACCGAAGAGGCAATTAACATTGAGGAACTGGTGGGTAAGAAAAAAGAAAAGAAATCAACTGATTTAAAACTTAATGAAATAAAGCACACGAAGGTGTGCATCGTGTTTTAAAATATAACAACTAAACATGGCTAGTATTAACTTGATTGAGTCATTTACCGAGTTCAAGGAGGCGGAAAACATTGACCGTCCTACATTGATGAAGGTGCTGGAAGATGTGTTCAAAACGCTTCTGCGGAAAAAGTATGGCTCAGATGAGAATTTTGACGTGATTGTAAATACCGAAAAAGGTGACCTTGAAATATTACGCCGTCGAACCATTGTAACTGATGGGGAAGTAGAAGATGATAATGCACAGATTGCCTATTCTGAAGCAATTAAGGTAGAACCGGATTATCAGGTAGGTGAAGATTTATACGAAGAAGTAGAAATCATGGATTTCGGTCGCAGGGCCATCCTGGCAGCTAAGCAAACCTTATCTGCCCGTATCGGCGACCTGAAAAAGAACATCCTGGTTAAGAAATATGCGGATAAAGCAGGTGAAATTGTAAATGGTGAAGTATACCAGGTTTGGAAAAAAGAAGTTTTATTGCTTGATGATGAAGGGAATGAGTTAATTTTGCCTAAATCTGAACAAATCCCCACAGATTATTTCAAAAAAGGGGAGAACGTAAGAGCGGTGGTGAAGAAAGTGGAAATGAAAAACAACGCACCACTCATCATTCTCTCCCGCACACATCCATCCTTCCTTGCTAAATTGCTGGAAATTGAGGTGCCTGAGATCTTTGACGGGCTTATTGTGATCAAGAAAATTGTTCGTGAACCAGGTGAAAGAGCCAAAGTGGCTGTTGAATCCTACGATGACCGTATCGATCCGGTTGGAGCCTGTGTGGGTATGAAAGGTAGCCGTATACATGGCATCGTTCGCGAACTGAGAAATGAAAATATAGATATCATTAACTTTACCACCAACATTCAATTGTTGATTCAGCGTTCCTTAACACCCGCCAGAATCAGCCGCATGGAAGTGGATAACGAAAACAAATACGCTTCTGTTTACCTCAACCCTGACCAGGTATCACTGGCTATCGGTAAAAAAGGCGTAAACATCAAGCTGGCTTGCGAACTGACTGGTTTTGAGATAGATGTATTCCGTGATGAAGCACAGGAACAGTCTGAATTTGATATCGATCTGGAAGAATTCTCGGATGAAATCGAAGAATGGATAATAGATGAGCTTAAACGAATAGGTTGTGACACTGCCCGCAGCGTATTGGAGCTGACCGTTGAAGAACTGGTTCGCCGTTCTGATCTGGAAGAAGAGACAGTGCAGGATGTAAGAAGAATATTACAGGAAGAGTTTGACAAAGAATAAAGCCGAGCCACAACCCTTCCCAGGTAAAGGCCTTATTAGAAAGGGAATTGATTTTTTCGAGTTATTGTTTAAACGTAAAAAAACATCCCGTTTTGAAGAAACGGGAAACAGGGGAGGCCCGAAATACGATATGCCTGAAACAACAAACAACACACCACGATTGCTGGCTGCAGCCAAAGAGTTTAATATTGGCAAGGAGACGCTCATCGATTTCCTTGGCAATAAAGGCTTTGATATGGACGGTTTTGGTTCTCCCAATGCCCGTCTGACGGCTGTTATGTACACAGCACTGCAGTCGGAGTTCCAGCAGGACAAGGCTAACAAGCGCAAAAGCGACCAGATAGCCCTGCCTAAAGGAAGCGTGTTAGAAACGATGAAGAAGAAAGAAAAGGAGGAAGCGGAAGCGGCGGCTAAAAAGAATACCAACAAAGAAAAAGATGAGGCAGCTCCTGCTCCTAAACAGGAAGCAAAGCCTGAACCTAAACCGGAACCTGTTAAGGAAACTCCTAAACCGGAACCACAACCACAACCACAGGCGACTGTTGCCCCGGCAACTCCACCGCCTCCCGCAAAGGAAAAAGCTGAACCGAAGCCTGAACCACCCGTTGTTACAGCTCCCCCTGTTGCGGAAGTTCCAAAAGCACCGGCCACGCCTCCTCCGGCAGATCCTGAAGTAGTGAAAACCGAAGCGCCGAAAATCAACGGCCCTAAAGTTATCACCACCATCGATCTGGACGCATTAAACCGCAATAAAAAACCAGTTGCTAAAAAAGCAGAACAGGAAGAAACTCCCGCTCCGCAACCAGAAGCAGTAAAACCACCGGTGAAGGAAGAAAAACCTGCCCCGGTTACTCCTGCTCCCCCCGTTGCGGAAAAACAGCCGGAACCTAAGCCCGTACCTGCCCCTCCCGTACAGGAAGCAACTCCAGCGCCAACTGCCGAAAAACCAGTTGAGAAAGCTGATAAAGCCGAAAAAGTGGAACAAGCCCCTAAAGCTGAAACCACCCCTCCGGCTGAGAAAGTAGCGAAAACAGATAAGACCGATACGACAGATAAAACGGAAAAAGCCGCACCGGTTGAAGATAAACCTGTAGTTAAAAAAGTGGAAGAAGTATTACAAGAGGCAAAACCGGCTGCAGTCAAAGAACCGGCGCACATTCCTGTTAAAGTCGTAAAGACGGAAAATCGCAAACCCTCTACTGCCGAAAACACTCCTCCAACACCTCCTCCGGCCGCACCACAAGCGCAGGACGAAGCATCTGGTGCTGCTGTGATTGAAAATATCCAGGCCGAAAAATTAACCGGCCCTAAAGTAATCGGCAAAATTGAGCTGCCTGTTCAATCGGACAGACGCGATAATAATAAGAACAGCAACTTTAGCAGGGACGAGAAACGCAAACGCAAGCGTATTATCGTGGAAAAGAAACCGGAACCCGTTCAGCCTAAAGACTTTAAAGAAGGTGACCGCCCAGCAGGCGGCACTCCAGGCGAACATCGCCCGCATCAACATGGCGGACAAGGCGGCAATCGCCCTCACCATAACGATAATCGCGGTGGTGGACACCAGGGTGGTGGCAATCGTCCGCAAGGAGATAACCGCCCACATAACCGTCCAGGCGGCGCCAACACTGGCACCGGCGGCGGTGGTAACTACAACAGACCTGCCGGACAAGGCCAGGGTCAGGGCGGAGGCTATAACAGGCCCGCCGGACAAGGCGGTCAAGGCGGCGGTGGTAACAGACCTGCCGGACAAGGCGGCGGCTACAACCGTCCAGGCGGACAAGGCACTGGTGGTGGTGGTAACAGACCCGGACAAGGCGGTGGCTATAACAGGCCAGGCCAGGGCGGCGGCGGTTACAACAGACCAGGTCAGCACCGTGGTGAGGATAAACGTACTACCGAAGAAAAAGAAATCGATAAGAACGAGATCCAGAATAAGATCAAGGAAACAATGGCCAAACTCGGTGGCGGTCGCGGTAAAAACGTGAAAGCTAAACACCGTAGAGAAAAACGTGAGGAAAGAGCCCACCAGAAAGCTAAAGAAGGAGATGGAGACAACAAACTCCAGGTAACGGAATTCGTTTCTGTATCCGAACTGGCTAACCTGATGGATGTAAGCTTCGCAGAAGTAATCTCTAAATGTATGGGCCTCGGTATCATGGTATCTATCAACCAACGCCTCGATGCGGAAGTAATAGAACTCGTGGCCGGCGAATTTGGATACGAAGTGGAATTCATCGGTCTGGAAGATGCAGAAGAAACCGATGATGAAGACGAAGTAGACGATCCTGCAGATCTGGTTCCACGTGCTCCGATCGTTACCATCATGGGTCACGTCGATCACGGTAAAACCTCCCTGCTCGATTATATCCGCAGTGCAAACGTGGTAGCCGGTGAAGCCGGTGGTATCACCCAGCATATCGGTGCTTACCAGGTAACTACTGCCAGCGGTAAGAAAATCACCTTCCTCGATACTCCAGGTCACGAAGCGTTTACCGCGATGCGTGCCCGTGGTGCCAAAGCAGCGGATATCGCTGTGATCGTGGTTGCTGCTGATGACGCCATCATGCCACAAACAAGGGAAGCGATCTCCCACTCTCAGGCCGCTGGTCTGCCAATGGTATTCGCCATCAACAAGGTGGATAAAGAAGGCGCCAACCCTGAAAAAATTAAAGAACAACTGGCCGGCATGAACCTCCTGGTAGAAGACTGGGGCGGTAAATATCAAAGTCAGGAAATATCTGCCAAAAACGGACTGAATATAGATGTGCTCCTGGAGAAAATCCTGCTGGAAGCGGAATTGCTGGAACTGAAAGCAAATCCTGACCGCGAATCCTCCGGAAGTATAGTGGAAGCAACACTGGACAAAGGCCGTGGTTACGTAGCCTCCCTGCTGGTACAAAATGGTACCCTCCGTCAGGGCGATACCATCGTATCCGGCTCCTTCTTCGGTAAAATCAAAGCCATGTTCAACGAACGTGGTCAGAAAATGGAAGAAGCAGGTCCATCCATGCCAGTTCAGGTGCTCGGCTTAAACGGTGCACCACAGGCCGGTGAGAAATTCAAAATGTTCGCAGACGAATCTGAAGCCAAAGAAGTGGCCAACCGCAGAGCCCAGATCGTTCGTGAACAAGGTATCCGTACCAAGAAACACATCACCCTGGATGAAATCGGTCGCCGTCTGGCACTGGGTAACTTCAAACAGCTGAACCTGATCATCAAAGCAGACTTTGATGGTTCCGTAGAAGCATTGAGCGATTCCCTGCAGAAACTGTCTACCGAAGAAATCGTGATCAGTATCGTTCACAAGGCTGTAGGTCAGATCACCGAATCTGATGTATTGCTGGCTACCGCTTCTGACGCCATCATCCTCGGATTCCAGGTACGTCCTTCTTCCCAGGCTGCGAAGCTTGCGGAGAAAGAAAATATCGAAATCCGCAACTACTCTATCATCTACGACGCGATCGACGAAATCAAGAGCGCCATGGAAGGTATGTTGGAACCAAAAATCGAGAAGAAAGTGGTGTGCAACGTTCAGGTGCGCGAAACTTACAAATTCGAAAAGGTTACAGTGGCAGGTTGCTTCGTTACAGATGGCAAGCTGACAAGAAACACCCGTATCAACGTAGTACGCGATGGTATCGTAGTACACACCGGCGAACTCGGATCCCTGAAACGTTATAAAGATGACGTGAAGGAAGTAGCCGCCAATATGGAGTGCGGATTGAGTATCCGTGGATTCAGCGACCTCAGACCTAATGATAACATCGAAGGGTTTGAAGAAGTAGAAGTGAAGAGAACTTTATAACAAAGCAGGTAGCCCAACAGCTACCCGCTTTACCATACCAGCAGCGAAGAAAAAAACGGACCCTTTATTCCCGTTGTTTTCTTCGCTGTTTTTTTTAGTAAGATGCCGATCGCTAAAAGCCGGCAGCTTATCTAAACTTTTGTTAAATCCATCGACTTTCCCTATGCTACTGACTTTTAAATGGTTATTTTTGGTTTTTACCGCTTTTGTATGAAGAAACTTTTAGCATTATCCGCAGGCGCTTTGCTGCTATGGCAAGCTTCTACGGCCCAGCAGCAGAAACTGGTGGCAGACAAGATTATCGGCGTGGTTGGGGATAAAATTATCCTCAAATCCGATATGGACGGAGCACTCAGCGATCAGCAGCACAACTCGGTCGACGGTACGCTGGCCCCTGATGCTGCCTGCAAAACACTGGAAATGCTGATTTCCCAGAAAGTAATGGTGTTACAGGCGGAAAGAGACAGCTTACCCGTAAGTGACGGCGATGTGGAAGCGCAGATGGAAAATCGTATCCGCTACTTCGAATCCATGTATGGTAGTAAGGAGAAGATGAAAGAAATCACCGGCTACTCCATCTATCAGCTCCGCGAACGCTTCCGCCAGCCCATCAAAGAAGGCTTGCTGGCACAGGCTATGCGCAATAAAGTCATCGAACCCGTGAAAGTGACCCCCTCAGAAGTAAAACGCTTCTTTGACGCTATCCCTAAAGATAGCCTTCACTTCTACGAATCTGAACTGGAAATTGGTACCCTTGTGCTACAGCCAAAAGCTACCCGCGAAATGGACCAGTACGCTATTGACCGTCTCCTGGATTTTAAGAAACGTGTTCAAAATAAAGAATCTGAATTCGGTTCTCTCGCCATCCTCTACTCCGAGGATCCCGGTGTAAAGGACAACAAAGGCGTTTATACCCTGAACCGTAACGATAAAAATACCTGGGATCCTGACTTCCTGGCAGCAGCATTCCGTCTGAAAGAAGGAGAGATCTCATCACCAGTGAAATCACAACACGGTTATCACCTGATTATGATGTTGAAACGTAACGGCGATAACGTTACGGTTCAACATATCCTCGTAAGAGCCGCTGTTACCAAATCCGACCTGGCCAGCAACACTGCCAAACTGGATTCTATCCGTACCAGCATCCTGAAAGGCAGAATCACCTTCTCAGAAGCCGTTGCGAAATACAGCGATGCACAAAGCGCCAAATTTGACGGCGGTATGCTCCAGTCAAAAACCGGCGACGGTAGCACCCTCATCACCATCGATCAGCTAGATGATCCGGGAGAAAGAGAAATCGTAATGATGCTCGATACCCTGAAGCCAGGCCAGATCTCCGCTCCGGTACAGTTTACAGATGAAAACGGCCGTACCGCTGTACGTATCGTTTACCTGAAAACACGTACCCAGCCACACCGGGAAAACCTGACCGATGACTACTCCCGCATCCAGCAAAGAACTTTGGATATTAAACGCGCGGAAGCCATCAACAAATGGCTCATCGAAAAGATCCCGACCTTCTACGTACATGTAGATGACGAATACAAACAATGTAATCACATCAGCCAGTGGATGGCATCCCTGGCCAAACAATAGGCAGCCCTGCTGCTATAAAAGCGGAGATAAGAGCACATAGCTTTTATCTCCGCTTTTTTTATGCCCACCTTTAACTGGTATTTAACCCTTAAATGCTGATAGCTTTACCACGCTTTCTGGTTTTCTCCTTTTTTGGCGTACCTTTGCGACTTCAATTTTCTGCCATGAGTGATGCGATCAAACATGAATGCGGTCTGGCATTTATAAGATTAAGAAAGCCGTTTTCCTACTACCAACAAAAATATGGGAGTGTTTTCTATGGGCTGAACAAACTGTACCTGCTCATGGAAAAACAGCACAACAGAGGCCAGGATGGCGCTGGTTTGGCTACCGTGAAACTGAACACCGAACCCGGCGTTCCCTTTATGCACCGCATCCGCAGTGCAGCTCCACAAGCTATCGGAGATATTTTCGCAAAAGTACGTGACGAGATACAGGAGATAGAAAAATATCAACCGGAAATTACCAAATATCCCGGTCTGATGAAAGGCCATGTACGTTTCCTCGGTGAACTCATGATGGGTCATATCCGTTATGCCACCCAGGGTAAAAACAACGTGGAACTCTGCCACCCGTTTGTACGCTACAATACCATTCCTGCGCGTAACCTGACTATGGCAGGAAACTTTAACCTGATCAACACAGACGAACTGTTTGAGTTCTCTAAAGCGGAACCAGGTGAAGTACACAAAAACAGCGATCTGGCCGCCATGCTGGAAGTAGTACACCACTTCCTCGCAAAAGAAGACAATGAAGGCAGCAAAGAACTGGATATCAAAAAGATCCTCCAGCAGGCTTTCTCCATGTTCGACGGTGGTTATCATACCTGCGGACTCATTGGCTCCGGCGATGCTTTCGTGATCCGCGATGCACACGGTATCCGCCCTTCTTACTACTACATTAATGAAGACGTGATTGTAGCCGCTTCTGAAAGAGCAGCCATCCGCACCACCTTCAACGTAGGCGAAAACGAAGTACTGGAACTGATGCCTGGCAGCGCACTGATTGTTAAAAACAATGGTGAATACAGCATCGAACAAATCCTCGAACCCAAAGAACGTAAAGCCTGCAGCTTTGAAAGGATTTACTTCTCCCGTGGTAACGACGAAAAAATATACAAGGAACGTACGGACCTCGGCCGTCATTTATCCGGCACCGTACTGAAGGCCATCGATAACGACCTGAAAAATACCATCTTCTCTTTTATTCCAAATACCGCTGAAGTTGCCTTCTATGGCCTGTTAAAAGGACTGGAAGCATATCTCAACAAAATAAAAGTAGAACGTATTCTCTCCTGGGGTAACGACTTTGATGAGGAAAAGCTCTCCGAAATGGTGAACCGCCGTATCCGCATCGATAAAATCGCTACCAAGGACGTTAAAATGCGCACGTTCATTACCGAAGATTCCAGCCGTAACGAAATGGTACAACACGTGTACGATATCACCTACGGTAAAGTAAGACCCGGTATTGACTCCCTCGTGGTAATAGATGATTCCATTGTACGCGGTACTACACTGAAAGAAAGTATCGTAAAAATGCTGGATCGTTTAGGACCCAAAAAGATCATCATCGTATCTTCTGCCCCACAGATCCGCTATCCGGACTGCTACGGTATCGATATGAGCAAGATGGGCGATTTCGTTGCCTTCCAGGCTGCCATTGCCCTCCTGAAAGATCATGGCAAGGAACATATCCTCAACGAAGCTTATGGCCTCTGCAAGGAACTGCAACGCACCAACACCCTCCACGCTCAAAACGTGGTGAAGAACGTATACAAACCATTTACACCGGAACAGATCTCTGCGAAAATCGCGGAAATACTGAACCCGGGCGGTATCAAAGCGGAGATAGAAGTGATCTACCAATCTATCGAAAGCCTGCATGCTGCTTGTCCGAATAACCTGGGCGACTGGTACTTCACCGGTAATTACCCTACTCCGGGCGGCAACCGCGTGGTAAATAAAGCCTTCATGAACTATATGGAAGGAAAAAACGAAAGAGGATATTAATCAATAAAAGTGAATTAAAAAGGGCTGATCACATATGCTGATCAGCCCTTTTTGTTTTTATTTTATTCTCAAATGAATAAATGTTTCCATGTTAATTTTATCTTAAATAACCCCGGAACGGCGAACAGTATAAGTCTAACAAGTTAACTTCCTGTAAAATCTGTATTTTCGTTATAGTTAACTATCGGTTTTCAGCCCATGAAAACATTACTACTTATACGTCATGCTAAATCCAGCTGGACTGATCCGGACATGGATGATTTTGACAGGCCGCTGAATAAACGCGGGAAAACCAATGCGCCGGAAATGGCTCAGCGCCTCATTACGCGTGGCATGGTACCCGAGTTAATCATTTCCAGTCCGGCCAAAAGAGCCAGAACCACCGCTAAAATAATGGCGAATGAATGGAGCTATCCCAAACAGGCCATCCTGCTGGAAGAGGAGCTTTATCTCTGTTATGCAGCCACTTTTCTCAAGGTGATCACGAAAATTGATGACGACTTTGGCGCAGTGGCCATCTTTGCACATAACCCCGGCATCACCGACTTTGCCAATTACCTCACTGAGGAAATCCGGATAGACAATGTTCCTACTACCGGTATCTTTGGTATCCAGGCAGACACCGATAGCTGGAAGGATTTTGACCTGGCAAAGAAAAAATTTCTCTTCTTCGAGTATCCCCGTAAGGACTAGTCTTTCACAATTTTATTATAGGAAGCCGTGATCCCTTTGATCAGGGAAGAACTGAAGCCCTGGTGTTCCATTTCATTTAATCCCGCAATCGTACAGCCTTTGGGTGTAGTTACCTTGTCGATTTCCTCTTCCGGATGACGGTTTTCCCGGATCAGCAATTCCGCTGCCCCTTTCACAGTTTGGGCTGCAATCAGACTGGCCGTACGCACATCGAAGCCAATTTCAATTCCTCCCTGGATATTTGCCCGGATGTAACGCAGGGCATAGGCAATACCACAGGCACCCAGCACAGTAGCGGCATCCATCAGTTTTTCGTCGATGCTCACCGTCGCACCCAGCTGGTCGAACATGGTTTTTATATACCGGATCTGTTCTTCTGTAGCATGTTTGTGCGCAATGCAGGTAATAGACTCCTGGATGGCAATGGCCGTATTAGGCATGGCACGTACTACTGGCATACCAGGTACCACATGTTCCAGGTCGTCGATACTCACACCCGTTACTACGCTGATCAATATATGTTTTGCCGGGTCAAAGGAACCTCTGAATTCCTGCAATACTTCCCGTACGTTATACGGTTTCAAGGCCACCACAATTATTTCCGCTTCGCGGATGGCGATATCATTATCTGTTTCAATCCGCACCCCGGCCTCACGCAGTTCCTTAAGGGTACTGGTGTTGCGCTTGGTAACTGTGATGTCACCGGCCTTAGAAAAACCGCTCTTCAGCAATCCCTGGGCGATGGCCGATCCCAGATTTCCTCCACCTATAATGGCTATTTTTTTGGCTGACATAAAAAATGAAGATTACATTATAAATCCTAAGAAAGGTATAACAAATGCCGCATCCATGCAAACGGCAACGATTCATTACCTTGCAGATATGCAGGCATTACACACAGCAACTGCGTTTTACGCCAGGATAAAAGAAGCCCACAGTATTCCGGATACGGAAGATAAAACCCGTCACTACAAACAAATACTGGAGATGCTGTTCCGGGAACTCACCCGGAAAGAAACCCGCTCGTTCGGTAACCTGTTTGCACGCATGCAGTTTTATTTCGACCGGCAAACCGTACCGCCGGATATACATCAGCAGCTGACAGCCCTTCGCATACTAACCAATAAGGCTACACGTGGAATGTTTCCTTTGCAGGACGCAGAACACCTGCTCTGCATAAAAGCGCTCACCGAATCTGTAGCCTGGTGCTACCAGGTGACGCCACCAGCCACGCTCAGCAGCCTTTACACCGCCACAGGATCGCATAAGCTGTCGCTCGCCTGGCAACATCGCCCCGGCA
Organism: Chitinophaga arvensicola; assembly: GCF_900110835.1. Classification (GTDB taxonomy): domain Bacteria; phylum Bacteroidota; class Bacteroidia; order Chitinophagales; family Chitinophagaceae; genus Chitinophaga; species Chitinophaga arvensicola. The sequence goes on along the minus strand of NZ_FOJG01000001.1, from coordinate 850,568 downwards.
GCCTGGCCCTGCTGAAATGTATGGTGACCATGGTAGGCGCACTTCAAACCAATACCCTGGGAAAATACACCCTGCTGCTGGACGTAAAAAATGATGAACAAGGCGATTTCCAGTTGCAACTGGAACATATGGATCCCGTAGCAGTACTTTCTTTGCATGGGTTGCTGCGCCCATACGACACCATTCACGTGCTTCATTGCCGCCAGGGCGCACAAGGCCACGAATACAGTACCACCGCCGAAAGCCAGGTGGTGCTGGAGCCAGACCTGCTGATAGATATCAGCGACCTGGCGGAATGCTTTACCCATAAAGGACCCAACCGGTTATTATATCTCGTTAAAAAACTTACTCCCCAGCAATCCAGCCCGGCCGCCTTCAAGGGAAACCTGGTAAACGCCCTGCTGGATGAAATGCTGCGTAACCGCGAAATAGATTTCAAGACCTCGTTTGTAGAAGCTGTCGCTGAAAACGTGCTACAGGCGGCCGCCTATGGTCGCGAGAAGATCAACGAAATGTTCCGCGACATCAAACAGCAACACTGGGGAAATCTCCACAATACCGTAAAGGAACTAAAGGATAAACCTGTAAGAATAGAGCCTACCTTTTTCTCCGCGCAATACGGCCTGCAAGGGCGGCTCGATCTCATGGCCGAAGATGATACTGATGAATACCGGAAAGAAATATTCGAGTTAAAAAGCGGTAAATGCCCTGACTATAATACCTGGAAAAACCACGAAATGCAGGTAGTAGGGTATAACCTGCTGCTACGCTCTGCCTTCGGCCGGCACCGCAAAGGTAGCTCCGCTATCCTGTACTCCGCCGCTACTACTACACCACTGCGAAACGTAAGCAGTACCCATCACACGGAAAACGACCTGCTGCTGCTTCGCAACGAAGTAGTTGGTATGCTGCTGCGGCTGGCTGGATGCGAGTTTGAAGTACTCTCTACCATCACTACCGCAGCGGCCATGGGATTACCCTCTTTCAGCGCCGCCCACTTCACCACGTTTGAGCAGGCGTGGCAAACAGCTCCGCCGGTAGCAAAGGCTTACTACCACGAGTTCCTCGCCTTTATGCTACGGGAGTATCTCCAGGCAAAATGCGGCATGTTTTCCGAGATGAACCGGGAGGAAGATGCCGACGGCTTCGCTGCTTTATGGTTGCAGGCTGAAAAAGACAAGCTTTCCCGCTTCAATATTATCCCCGGGCTTCGCTTCCGGGAATTTGATGCTCTCAATAACTCTGTTTTATTTGACATAGTCGTTCCCGTTAGCCACAACTTCCGGAAGGGCGACACGGCCATCATCTACCCGCGCACCAGTACGGAGTTGCAGCCCCTGCAGCAACAGCTGCTGAAGGGCAGGATCGAGGATCTTGGAAAAGATCAGCTGAGCTTCTCGCTGAATAACCACCAGATGACGCTCGACTTCTTCCTTCATTTCGATGAGTGGATAATAGAGCATGACATTTACGAATCCAATTACTGGACAGCCGCAGCGTCTCTTTTCCATGTACTATCGCCACGTTACCGGGAGCGCACTGAAATGCTGCTGGGACTTAAAACGCCCCGCTGGTATCCTTTGCAACGCACTACCCCGGCGATGTTTAATGCCAACCAGGAACAGATCGTGAAACAGGCCCTGGAAGCGCAGGATTATTATCTCCTGCAAGGCCCGCCAGGCACGGGGAAAACCTCGTCCCTGCTCACCACTATCGTAGGGGAGATGGTGAAACAGGAACAGTATGTGATCATTGTCGCCTTTACCAATAAAGCGGTAGAGGAAATATGCCTTAAACTCACGGCCAAAGAGATTCCGCACCTGCGGATGGGCGGCCGTAATTCGGATGCCTCACTAACCCTCCGGAAATACTGCCTGGAAGGCTCTCTGGATGAGGCAAGGCAATATATTACCGGCCACCGCGTATTTGTGGCTACTGTAGCCACCATGGCTACGCGGCTGGAGCAACTCACTATGATGGGGATTCCTACCGATACGCTGATAGTAGATGAAGCCTCACAACTAACAGAGCCACAGCTGCTTGGCCTACTGATGCCGTTCCGGAAATTTATCCTGATAGGCGACCAGAACCAGTTACCGCCAGTAGTAGCACAGGAGGAATACTTCTGCCAGGTGAAAGCGCCGTGCTTACGGGAGCTGGGCATCCTGGATCTGCGGACCTCTATTTTTGAACGGCTTATTCAACGTTGCAAAACGAGCCACTGGCGCCATGCCTGGGGTATGCTGAATACGCATTTCCGGATGCACGACAGTATTGCGGCCCTGGTGAATCATTACTATGCAGGGCAATTATCGTCCGGAAGAGCTGAGCAGCGGGCCGGGTTTGATCTGTATCCGGATCAGCAGCAACAGGGCTGGGAACGGGTATTGTCTTTAGGCAGAAAGGTGTTTATTAACAGTCCTTACGAAGCCACTTCCAAGATGAATAAAACAGAAGCGAAGTGGGTGGTATCGTTATTACAGCATCTCAAAGCCAGCCATGGTAAGGGTTTCAGTAAAGATACGGTAGGGGTGGTAACTCCCTGGAGAACACAGATCAGCCTGATCCGCGAGCTGATTGCCGAAGACGAGGCGTTACAGGATATCAACATAGACACCGTAGAGCGGTTTCAGGGTTCTGAAAACGACATTATCATCGTATCGCTGGCGGTGTATCATGCGGCACAGGTGCAGACCTTACAATGCCTGGGGCAGTTTAACTGGGATGAATCGGAGATCGAGGTAGACCGTAAGCTGTTGGTAACGTTATCGCGTGCACGAAAACAGGTGATCCTGCTGGGACATGAGCCGGTATTGCAGGACAGTGCGCATTACAGGAAAGTGTTGGGAGAGATGAGCAGGGGTGTTTTGTAGCCCGGACGGGTGCAGGTAACAATGGCCATACGGTTAGTATGGCCATTGTCAGACAACATCATATATGATCACTCCTGGAAAACCAGGCTTTAATCCAGTGTTACATGTCCCCAGTTTTCGCCGCTTTTGATGCGGTAGAGCTGCATTTCGCTGATATCAAACTGTTCAGCGATCTGTTTCATCGTTTTCTTGCCGGGTTTATTCAGCAGGCGTTTGATGCTCTTCACTTTGGTGACATTGAGTTTCAGTCCTTTTACGCGGTTGCGTTGCTTTTCTTTATAGGCCAGCTTGGCAGGACTTTTCTGCTGGTGTTCTTCCATTTCCTCTTTGGTAGCCCATTGGAGGTTGGAGGCTTTATTATTCTTTTTATCGTAGTCCAGGTGGATCACATACTTATGAGCCCGGCCTCCTTTTTTGCTGAAAAGTTTCGCCACTTCCCTGTGCAGGTAGAGTGACTGGTAGCTATCTGCGGGTTTAACGTTTAAGACCGTATAGCCTTCTACGGTAGACCCCGTGAGCAGCTTACCATCTTCGGTACTTTCATGATAACTGATCACTCTCCCCATGTTTGAAACAGCGTATTTTTTACGCAGGGCAGATTTGTTTTTAATCTGTAAGTCTTTCCAGACTTCATTTTTCAGATTTTTAATTGTGGTCATGTGAAAGTAATTTATATTTTATTATATCCCGGGGTTTATCCGTTTATCCGTAAACGTTACAACCGGCCATTTCATTATCTGCCGGCAGAAAATCGTGTGCAGCTAATTGGGGAGCCGCCCTTTCGAATATATGATCCTTATATTGTAACACCACCGCGTCTAGTACTTCCTCTATCTCAGCTAATGTATTGTAAGTTACTAATTGTTGTCTGAATTCCTTTATATGCGGTAAACCTTTGAGGTAATTTGTATAATGCCGGCGCATTTCCAGTATGCCTACCACTTCTCCTTTCCAGGAAACTGATTGGCGGAGGTGCTTTTTACAAACTTCTACTCTCTCCAAAACAGTTGGCAGGGGTAAATGTTCGCCTGTCTTCATAAAATGCTTGATCTCTCTGAAAATCCAGGGATACCCGATGGCGGCTCTGCCGATCATCACGCCATCTACACCATACTTCTGCCTGGCGGCTATTGCCTGCTCCGGCGTACATATGTCACCGTTACCAAAGATAGGAATTTGTATGCGGGGATTGTTTTTTACTTTTCCGATGAGGGTCCAGTCGGCGCTTCCTTTGTACATCTGGGTACGGGTGCGGCCGTGGATGGTGAGGGCTTTGATACCAACATCCTGTAATCTTTCCGCTACATCTTCGATGTTCTTGGTGTTATCATCCCAGCCGAGGCGGGTTTTAATCGTCACCGGCAGCTTAGTGGCCTTAACTACGGCGGCGGTGAGTTTTACCATTTTAGGAATATCTTTCAGGATACCGGCGCCAGCGCCTTTGCAGGCTACTTTCTTTACCGGGCAGCCGAAATTGATATCCAGCAGGTCGGGATTAGTGGTTTCTACGATCTGGGCGGCGAGGGATAAAGACTCCTCATCTCCTCCGAAAATCTGGATGCCTACCGGGCGTTCATAGTCGAAAATGTCCAGCTTTTTGCGGCTTTTGATGGCATCACGTATCAGTCCTTCCGAAGATATGAACTCTGTATACATGAGATCGGCCCCATTATCCTTGCATACCGCGCGAAAAGGCGGATCGCTCACATCTTCCATGGGCGCCAGTAATAAAGGGAATTCTCCCAGTTCAATATTTCCTATCTTCACCATAATTTATATAACCAGCGCAGGTTTTGCCGGAGTTATTATTTTAATATTTTATATACTATTTCTTTTACAAGCAGGATTTCTTTGCAGTAACCGTCTTTTTTCAGCCGCTGTGATCAGCGATGCGTATCTGCAAAAGTGAATTTCGCGCTGTAAATTTACGCAAAAATAACACAGTATTTTCTTATGACCGGTTATCTGAAGCAGTCTCCCATTTCGATGCTATTTGTAACTTTCTTCGGCTTTTTCTTTGGCTTCCTGATGATTTATGTGACAGGGCTGATGATGATCACACCGAGCATCATGGGCAAAAGCATGGAAGAACTGATGACGGCGAACTTAACAGACCCTAACTCGCTCGGCTATCTGAAAATAACACAATTCCTCTATTCCGTGGTAGCATTCTTTGTGCCGGCGGCGTTATTCTGCTATCTGTGGCAACCAAAGCCCATGCAATATCTGGGGTTTAAGTCGCCCTCCGGTATCCAGGTGATACTGACTTTAGTAGCCATGTATGGTTGCTTACCCCTGGCCGGTCTGCTGGGAGACTGGAACCAAAGCTTTCCCTTCTCACAAAGCCTGCGCGACCAACAGGCCCTGGCCGAGCGCTTACTGGGCGCCATGCTGAAAATGCCTACCATCGGGGACCTCCTGGTGAACCTGGTATTGGTAGCCATTGTACCGGCTATTGCCGAAGAACTTTTCTTCCGGGGCGTTTTACAACGCCTTGTGATCAAAGCCACCGGCAGGGTATGGATCAGCGTATTTATCACCGCTATCCTGTTCAGCGCCATACACAACGAATGGATGGGCTTTTTGCCCCGCGTTGTGCTGGGATTTGCACTGGGCGCCATTTATGTGATCAGTGGCAACCTGTGGCTGGCCATCCTCGCACATATCCTGAACAATGGAATGCAGGTAGTTTTTCTGTACCTTTTCCAGCACGGGATCGTGAAAGACGACCCGATGAAAGAAACATCACTGGCATGGTATTATGTAGCTTTAAGCATTCCTGTAACCATTGGGCTGTTTTGGGCGTTAAGTAAAAAATCAACGCCCATGACCATGACAGACCCGGTGAAAAAAGACGACCGGGACGGGATTGACAAAATAGGATCAGACGAGAATTTGTAATCTTAACAAGACTTTAAAGCAATCATTATGGAAAAAGACTGGGTTAAAATCTTTTCGAGCGACCGGCCATTTGAAGCCGAAATAGTAAAAGGCATGTTGCTGGACAATGGGGTAGAAGCTATTTTGCTGAACCGGCAATCCTCTTCCTATAACATTTCATTGCCTGGCCAGGTGGAGTTATATGTACACGAATCACAGGAAGAAACCGCCAAGAGCCTGGTACATAACCATAATAACCTTCCTACCGGCGATCCCAGTCAGTTAGACGATTCTGAATAACGATAGTTCCGCCGGATAAATACCCTCCGGAAGGCTCCCCAAGCGGGATTTGCTCCGTAGGGTATTTTTATCCACTTTTGCGGGTAGAAATTAATCAACAGATATAAGCATAATGAAGACATTTTTCACCCGCACTGCCTCTGCGCTTGTGTTTGTGGCAGTCATGCTGGGAGGTATCCTATGGGCCGACTATACCTTTTTCCTTCTTTTTTTCCTGATAGGCTGCTTTGCCCTGCAGGAATATTTCAAATTATTACGTGAGATAGATGTGGATTATGCAGGGGTATCTCCCTGGCATAAATGGGGCGCCACCATTGCCGGAGCGGCCATCCTGCTCACTTTTACGGGCGACAGCTTCAGCATAGGCGGTATTCCCACAGGCTTTATCGGCTGGTGGATAGCCGTGCTTTTCCTGCTGGTAATGCCATTGGGAGAAGTGTTGATGAGTAAGGACTTCTCTTTAAAAAATATCGGCTACTCAGCCATCGGCCTGCTGTATGTGACTGTTCCGTTCGGTTTGCTGATCCATATCCGGATGAACGCTATCAATATTCACTATACCCATGAAAATGTGGGCACGGCCCCCGGCTGGCTTATTCCTTTACTACTCATCATTTTCATCTGGATCAACGATACCATGGCCTATATTGTAGGCTCCCTGATAGGCCGCACGCCCTTTGCGCCGGCTATTTCCCCTAAAAAGACCATCGAGGGAACTGTAGGAGGTATGATCCTCGCAGTGGCCACTGCCGGCGTTTACGGCCATTTCTGGGGCTACCAGTACCTGGCCCTACAACACTGGATTGCCCTGGCGCTCATCGCAGCGGTGTTCGGCACCATCGGCGATCTGATAGAATCCAAACTGAAAAGAATGGCGGGCGTGAAGGATTCCGGCAAGATTATGCCCGGTCATGGCGGTTTCCTGGACCGTTTCGACTCCCTTTTACTGGCCGCTCCCTTCGCCTGGATCTACGTTCAGACGTTTATGATAGCATAGCCCAACATTCGTATTTCAAAAAAAACTGAATTGAGTGTAACTTCGCACCAAAGATTAAACACTTACATCAATCATCTAATAAAAAAACAATGAAGATCCATCGTGAAGGATTTGCTACCATTTCCCTTGTATTCCTGGTACTGGCGTTAATAAACGGAGCAGTATTTTATTGGTTCGGTAACGCGCCGGCGCTGTGCTGGACGGTATCTATTATTTCCCTTGTGTTCTTCCTGTTCATCGTTTCCTTCTTTCGTATTCCTTCCCGGCAATATACTACAGGCGATTCGCTGGTGATTTCTCCCTGCGATGGTAAAGTGGTTGTTATTGAAGAAGTATATGAGCCAGAGTATTTTAAGGATAAACGCCTGCAGGTGTCTATTTTCATGAGTCCTGCCAACGTACACGTAAACCGTAACCCTATCAGCGGTAAGGTGAAGCTGTCGCAGTACCATGCCGGTAAATACCTGGTAGCCTGGCATCCAAAGTCTTCCACCGAAAATGAAAGACACTCCGTAGTAATCGGTAACGGTAAAACAGATATCCTGGTAAGACAGATTGCAGGCGCACTGGCCCGCAGAATAGTGAATTACCTGAAACCGGGTATGGACGTAAGTCAGAACGAAGAAATGGGCTTTATTAAGTTTGGTTCCCGTGTAGACCTCTACCTGCCTATCGGTACAGAAGTAGCGGTTCAGCTGGAGCAGGTGGTACAGGGTGGTATCACAGTTATAGCTAAAATCTAGTATCTTTAATAGCTAAACGGCAATGGTATGATCAGGAAAGCTTTTACCGGTCTGGCTGTATGCCTGCTCATCGCAGGAGTAGCTATGGCCCAGGAGAAAACAAAAACAGCCGCAAAATCCAAAAAGGAGGACGCCGCCTGTAAAACAACTGCAAAAGGTAAAAGCTGTTGTCAGCAACCGTCGAAAACTGCCAGCCTGAGAATGGCCGCCGCGAACAAGACAAAAGCGAAAGCACAATAAAAAAGAAGGAGATGTGAATCACATCTCCTTCTTTTTTACAGAATATTTCTCAGCTCCCGGAGGTGCCCGATTACATAAGTGGGTTGAAAATCGACTGGAGGCTTTGCCGGGTTAAAATACACCTGGTCCATCCCAACGCCATGAGCGCCTTTGATATCCAGCTCCATCGCATCCCCGATCATAATGCTCTCATTTGCACTGGTATTGGCTTTCCCGATAGCATAATCGAAAATTTCGCGGTAAGGCTTCAGGCTGCCGGCCACTTCAGATGTGACGATGTGCGTGAAATAATGGTCAATCCCTGCGTTTCTCATCTTCAGTAACTGCGTTTCCTCAAAACCGTTGGTGATCATGTGCATGGGATATTCCTTTGCAGCCAGGTATTCCAGCGTTTCCTTTGCTTCCGGGAATAATGCTTTCTTGTAAGGCAGTATTTGCAGGAACTCTTCACTGATTTTCTGGGTCAGTTTTTCGTCGCCGATCTTGAAATCCACCAGTGTGAGGCGGAAGCGCTTGTCGCGCAATTCGCGGCGGGTAATAAATCCTTTACGGAAGCGGTCCCATAGCCGTTCGTTATGATCCACATAAGAAACGGAAAACGCTTCAAAAGATGGTATTCCTCTACTCTCCAAAGCATGGCTGTTATACAGCTCCAGCAAGGTTTCCTGTTCATTTGTTTCAAAGTCCCAGAGGGTGTGGTCCAGGTCAAAGAAAAGATGTTTGTATTTCATGACGGCGCAAAGGTACGAAATACGGCAGAGATGGGGGAGCGCCAGGGGCATTCAAAGTAAATTCCTTATTTTACTGCATTATACAATCAATGAAACTATGAATGCAGTAATAACGGGCGCCAGCAAGGGCATTGGGAAGGCTATAGCGGAAAAGCTGGCGCTGGAAGGATTTAACATCGCCATTTGTGCAAGGAATGCAGATACCCTGGCTGCGGCCAAAAAAGATATTGAGCAGCAAAATCCGGCAGTGACCGTATTGGCGGAGGTAGTGGATATGGGAGATAAAGCACAGGTAATGGCCTTTGCTGCAAAAATCAATGCCACCTTTCCACAGGTGGATATATTGGTCAATAATGCCGGCATTTTTATTCCGGGTGCCCTTCATGAGGAAGAAGAAGGGTTACTGGAGAAGTTGATGGCAGTGAATGTTTACAGCGCCTATCATCTCACAAGAGCCTTATTACCCGCTATGATTACCCACCGGAAAGGACATATTTTTAACATGTGTTCTACCGCCAGTTATGGAGCTTACCCCAATGGCGGCTCTTATAGCATCACCAAATACGCCCTGCTCGGCTTTACGAAGAACCTGCGGAAAGAGTTGCTCACACACGATATACGGGTTACGGCCGTAAGTCCGGGCCCTACCTTAACAGCCTCCTGGGAAGGATTCGAAGCTCCACCCGACCGCCTGATGCCGCCTGAAGATATTGCCAACGTTATCTGGGCCGCCTGGACCCTCGCCAAACAAACCGTTGTAGAGGAAATTACGCTGAGACCCATGTTGGGAGATATTTAAACATCTTACTATATTGGCTTTTTAGTCCGGGGATATTACGCTTTCTCCAGATAACTAAATAAGAACATATTAAAATGTTTTAACTAACTTTTAACGGGGCCTTACAGCGCTTCCGGCGCGGGTTTGGTTAAATTTGTTGACATAATTATGATGTACAGATTTTGCATAAGGAAGTGTATTTACGCCATTTTGATTTGTTTAGGCCTGGTTGCCTGTGCACATGCACAGGAGTTCCGCTTTACGACTACTGTGAGCAATAATACCGTGACGCAGGATGAACCTTTCCAGATCCAGTTTATGCTGGAAAACGGAGTGAACATTGCCAGCTTTACACCACCCAGCTTCAAAGATTTTGAAATATTGCAGGGCCCCTCTCAAATGCAGGGGCAATCCATTTTTAATGGAAAGCGGTCAGAATACATTGCGCTGAGCTATCTGCTGCAACCTAAGCATGTGGGCAGTTTTACCATTGCCGGCGCCCAGGCCCGCGTAAATGGCAATATCGTTAAATCAAACCCGGTTTTGATTGAAGTCAGAAAAGGCAATGCCCAGCAGCAGCAACAACAGCAGCAGGCACCGCAACCATCTTCCGGTTACCCGCCCCATCGCGGCCAGCAGGGTAATGAAGATATCCAGGAGGGTATCCTGAGAAAAGGTGAAGACATCAATGAAAAGCTGAAAAAGAATATTTTCCTGAAGGTAGATGTGGATAAAACTAATTTATACGAAGGCGAACAACTAACGGCCACGTATAAACTATATACCCGTCTGCCGACAAATTCCAGTGTCACGAAAGTGCCTGCATTCAAAGGATTTTCCGCCAAAGATATAGAATTGCCTAACCCGCCACAGGCCACCGAGGAAAGGGTAAACGGCATCCCGTATAAAGTATTTACCATCCGCAAAACCTTGCTGTTCCCACTCCAATCCGGGTCCCTGGAACTGGACCCCGTAGAAGTGGATAACCAGGTACGCCTGGTGAAAATGGTGAGTAAAAAAGGCGGTGGCAGAGGAAGAGATCCGTTTGAAGATTTCTTCAATGATCCGGCATTCCGGGACCCTTTCTTCGACGACTTCTTTAACCGTCCGGAAGTGGAATACCAGGATGTACCTTATAAAATCCAGAGCAACCCGATTAAGATCAATGTAAAACCGGTACCGGTAGAGGGCCGCCCGCTGAGCTATAACGGAGCAGTAGGCCGCTTCAATATGACCGCAGTAGTGGATAAAAATAAACTCACTACCGATGATGCACTCACCCTCAAGGTTTCCATCAGCGGACAGGGAAATGTAAACCTGCTGAATTCTCCTAAGATTGAAACGCCTACCGGCTTTGAAAAGTACGATCCAAAGGTAACCGACGACATAGAAAAAAACAGCAACCCGCTGTCTGGCAGCCGCACATTTGAATATGTACTGATGCCGCAGGAAGCCGGTGAGCATACTATTCCGGCGGTTGAATTTTCTTACTTTGATCCGGCCGCCAACAGCTATAAAACCTTGCGTTCGCAGCCTTTCACCATTCATATTGATCAGGGGAAACATATCAAACAGGATAAACAGGATTATGGCACCGGTAAAAACGACCTGGTGAAAAATGATACTGGTATCCTCGACTGGACACGGAATCACAGCTGGTTTATTCTCAGCCCGTGGTTCTACATCCTGCTGTTGTTACCACTGCTCATAGCCGCAGGGTTGATCTTCTACAAACGCAGAAGAGACTACAATACCACCAACGCAGCCATGTTGAAACACCGCTACGCCAACAAAGTAGCGTTGAAAAGACTGGAACTGGCAGCGCGCTATCTGAAAGAAGGCAAGGACAAAGCATTTTATGAGGAAACATCCCGCGCGGTATGGGGCTATCTCAGCTCCAAGCTGAAAATACCGATGGCTGATCTGAGTAAGCAACTGATCCAGGATAAGCTGAGTGCCCGTCATATCAACGGCAGCAATACGCATGAACTGTTTAACCTGATCGATCACTGCGAAGTAGCCTTATATGCACCCGGTCAGGATAACCGGAAAATGCAGGGTACTTATGAACAGGCGGTTGGCATTATCACTAACCTGGAAGATGCGTTGAAGAATTAACTACATAACGGATGCAGTATAAAAATATTAAAACGGTTTTATTGACGCTGATATGCCTGCTTTCCTTTACGGTAAGTCAGGCTGCCACCAATCAGCAGCAGCGGTTTGAAGAAGCAAACAAACTGTTTAACCAGAGCAAGTATACAGAAGCGGCCCGGGTTTACCAGCAACTGCTGGACGAAGGCCACACTCAGAAAGCACTTTACTTTAACGCCGGCAACGCCTGGTACAAGGCAGGCAAAACCGGGCAAGCGATCTACTGCTATGAGAAAGCACTGCAACTATCACCCAACGATGGTGCAGTGAAACATAACCTGGCGATTGCCAATCAGAAAGTAAATGGTTTTGTAGAAGAATTGCCGATGGTATTTTTTCAGCAGTGGTGGCTGCAATTACAACATCTTCATAAAGCCAACGGCTGGGCAATAGGTACTGTCGTACTTTTCTGGCTGCTGATTACCGGCATTATGCTCAACACTTATCTCCCGGGGTGGAAGAATAAATTTTTACGCTGGGGTAATTATGTGATTGGGGTGTTATGCGCTTTATACCTGCTGATGTCTGTAGATACTTACCTGGGGGCGAATAACCATGAAGCGGGCATTGTGATGAACAGTAACATCAAGGCCAAGACTTCTCCGGACGAAAACAGCCGGGATGCGTTTGAAGTAGGAGAGGGCATGAAAGTACATATTACGGATGCTACGCACGACTTCTGCAAGATTGAACTGGCGGATGGTAAGAACGGCTGGATCAGTTGTAATTATATCAAACGGTTATAATCTTTCGATACGCAGCAGGAAATCGTGTTTTTTATCTCTTGCCACCGGCACGCTGTAGCCATCGCACATAATTATTTCGCCACCGTCTCCCTTAATGTATTTCTCCATAAACGACAGGTTGATCAGGAAGCTGTTATGCACCCGGAAAAAACCTTTATCGGCGAGCCATAGCTCCATTTCGAGGAGAGTTCTGCACACCATTACCGGTTTCTCCGGCTCCTGTAAATGCAGCCTTGTCTGGCTTCCTACGCATTTGCAATAGATAATATTTTTAGCCGTCACCATCCGGAGGCCATCGGCAGTGGGCAATGCAAGTCTTTCATCCTGGTTCAGGTGTTGCTGCAGGAATAGCAGCAGGTTATCCACTTTTTTGGCGGTGATGGTTGTTGACTGAGAGCCGGCTTTTTCTACGGCGCCTTTCAGTTCCTGGATATCAATGGGTTTGAGCAGGTAATCCAGTGCGCTATGGTGGATAGCCTGGAGGGCGTACTGATCGTAAGCGGTAATGAAAATAACGGCAAATGAGCAATCCTGACAGGCTTCGAGTACCTGGAACCCATCCATTCCCGGCATTTCAATGTCCAGGAAAATCAGTTCGGGATGAAGGGTGTGAATAGCAGTGATGGCATCTTCGCCGCTGCCACAAACAGCTTCCACGACAACATGGGGACAGTACCGCCCGAGCATCATGAGCAGTGCATCCCGACTGTGTTTCTCGTCGTCCACGATAATGGTACGCATTTGGTCAGATTATGTAGGTCTCGTCAGATTTATGGGAAGATAAATATGGTTCTTTGCGTCAACTTAGCCATGTAGAAATTAAGCATTTTACGGCATATTTCCAATTAAAGGCTATCCGGCCAGGGACTGGCGGGCAGCGATATGTTGCATACTGATAATGAGGCGGTTGCCGGTTGGCGCCCGTTGCTCGTTATACATTTGCAACGCTTTTATGCTGGCATGCATATGGTATTTTTCACTCATCATATAAAGCCTTTCCGAGGCGATATCTATCCCGGAGGCTTGTCTTTCGCCGGTACTGTCGAGCATTTCGGTGATCAGGATACCGTTGTCTTCCAGCTGAATACAAAGACGATCTTTTTCCCTGCAGATGGTGATCTGGAGTTCTCCTCCTGATTTTTCGGGCCTTAGCAAAAGGCGGTGCCATATGGCATATTGCACATAGGGCTGGATAATCAGGGGAGGAATGAGGGTGAATTGTTTGTTTACATCCGGTAATACGTTCAGTTTATAGCTGAATTGTTCATCGAAGCGGAGTTGTTCGAGTTGAATATAGAGTTCTAGGGCATCCAGTTCATCCTGGAGGGATATCCATTCTTTGTTGAAGTTGCCGATCATGAGGCGCATGAGGCGGGAGAAGCGGGTAAGGTAAAGGGATGCCATGTCCGTACTGGTAGTAAGGATATAATGGTGAATAGCATTGAGGCTATTAAAAATGAAATGCGGGTCCATCTGCGCCTGGAAAGCATGGAGTTCCAGGTTAATCAACGCATGGTTCTTGGTTATCTCTTTCGCTGAGGCTCTCCTGATTTTTCTTTCCCGCAGGGTAAAAAATACTATTAGGGTAACGAGACTTAACAAAAAAAACAGCCAGAAGGGCCAATCCGCAGCAAAGACAATATCAGTATAATGTGCCACTAATTAGGTTTATAGGAAGTATACTTCTTCTCTTCTCTTTATAAGCAAAATAAATATCGGCTAATTAATGCCCAATATAAAGTGGGATTTACTATGAGGTCGGATTTTGGGGGAAACTGGGGAGAATGAGGTGAAAAGTGGCTGAGTGCTATTAGCATTTAACCTCAGTAAATATAGCAGTAGATAAGTATACTGCCATATTTACTAAAGAAATGAGTTGCCGGGGGTTATGCCTCGGTAAATTTATATCCCACGCCTCTTACAGAGTGGAAATAGCGGGAATTCCGGCTATCTTCTTCGAAGTACTTGCGGAAATTGAGGATAAAGTTATCGATGGTTCTCGTAGTGGGATATACGTTGTAGCCCCATACCACCTGCAATATTTTTTCACGGGTTACTACTTCTCCTTTGTTTTCGATGAGGAGTTTCAGCAGCATTGCTTCTTTCTTGCTGAGTTCATAGTGTTTACCGTCTTTGCCTACGCATTCCTGTGCGGCGAAATCGATGACGTTGTCGCCAAAACGGTATACGTTTGGAACGCTGTCTTTATCCTGGATTTTCTTGTTTTTGACAATGAGTTTTTCTACCCTCAGCAGGAGTTCTTCCAGGTTGAAGGGCTTGGTCATGTAGTCATCGCCTCCTTTTTTGAGTCCCAGTACGCGGTCGGCGCTGCTATTTTTGGCGCTCAGGAAAAGGATGGGGATTTCATTATTCTGAATACGGATGTTTTCGCAAACGGCGATACCATCCATTTCAGGCAGCATGATGTCCAGTATAATGAGATCGAAATATTCGTTTTTGACTGCTTTCAGCGCAGCAGTGCCGTTGTCCACTGCAGTAACTTCGTAACCCTCCAGCTCCAGGTTCAGCTTCAGCGCTTCCTGGAGATTTTCTTCGTCCTCCACCAGCAGTATTGATGCCTTTGTCGCTTCCTTCATGTGTTATTGTTTGATTTTACATCGAATCCGGATTTCCGGTATTCATCAATCCGTCATCTAATTTACGCTGTTTGCACGGAATATTGCAGCCAGGATATTTCAAAACAGCTGCCGGCGGGTTCGTTGTCCTTTACTTCGATGCTACCTTCGTGTTGTTCCACGATCTTTGCTGTGAGGAACAGGCCCAGGCCGGAGCCTTTTGCTTTACGGGTGTTTTCGTTACCCACGCGATAAAATTTCAGGAAGATCCTGCTTTTCTCTTCTTCCGGAATCCCCGGACCTTCGTCGATCACCTGTAATATGAGCTGTTTGTTTTTCTCAAACAGATTTACGTAAATGGTGGTGTTCTTGGGTGCGTATTTGGCGGCATTCTCTACGAGGTTGCTCAGTACAATCTGCAGGGTTAGTTTATCGCCCTCCATCCACACATGGGGTAAAATATCCGGTATGATCTGGTGGGTACCAATGCGGCCATCGAGGTCTTTGATACTGTTTTCCACCAGCGCTGAAAAGTCCAGGGGCTCTTTAAACACCTGGTATTTATGTGTTTCCAGTTGCGCGGCGAGCAGGATATTGTTACATAGCTGATCGAGGCGATTGGTTTCACGGATGGTATTATTAATGAGTTTCAGTTGCTTTTCCTCATCCAGCCGGTGTTTTCGGATGGTTTCAAGGTTTAGCTTGGCGGCAGCGATGGGTGATTTCAGTTCATGTGTGACGGCCATCATAAAATTTTGTTGCTGCCTGCTGAGTTTCATATACTTCCATACGGCTCTATATACAAAGAGTGCGCCGAGTAGAATAATTCCCAGGAAGATAATGCCTTCGCCCAGGTATTTGAAGGAGCGCATGTGCTCTTCTTTATTGATCCGTTGCAGTTGCAACTGATGTTCTACCGGTTGTGCGAGACTATCTACCCGCAGGGAAAGGTTTTGTTGTTCAAATCTCCGGATCTGCTCACTTTGTCTGAACAGTAGAATGCCCCACCAAACCAGTGCGGCAATCGTATATGCCATTACTAAAAAATAGACGAAGGAAACGGATTTTCCTTCCTGCATTTTATTGAAAATTCTTTTCATCATGGCCTTGTGCCGGCTTTCTCAATCCGCAAGCCAACATTCATTACATGGGGAAGCGGATTTTGCCGCATATTTTGTTCGAAGGTAAACTTGTAGGTACCTGGTTTATTAAAGATCGCATTTTGCTGGATGAAGATCCGGTGTTCATAGATATCATCCAGGCCGGAACCGTTCCATTTACCGGTTACATCAGCCAGGGGTAGCTCTACACGTTGTTCCTTCGGTATGCTGTCGCCGGGATACTGTGTACCTACCAATACCCAGATGTTACTGTAAGGATAAGCATCGGTATGCCTGATATTTACACAGATATTGTAAAGGTACGCAGTATCTTCCGGTTGTATTTTTACTTCAAAAGATGGTTTATAGTCATATGTCCACTCATGCCCGGGAACTTCCAGGTTTTTCTCGTAAGTGTCCATTTTAGGTGGCTTGCAGGCAGCAGCCAGTAATAATAAACCTGCTGTAGCCAGGAAAAGTCTGTTCATACGGTATTCGCCTTACTATAAAACGTTTAATACTTGTTCTTTGGCTTTTTCCAGTTCATCTTTCATCAGCACTACCCACTGCTGTATACCGGCGTCGTTGGCTTTGGAGCCGGTGGTATTGATTTCGCGACCAATTTCCTGTAATACAAATCCCAGTTTCTTTCCTTTAGCGGAATCTGCATCCTTCAGGATTTCCTTGAAATAGCGCAGGTGGTTTTCGAGACGGGAGAGTTCTTCAGAGATATCCAGTTTTTCCAGATAGAAGATCAACTCCTGTTCCAGGCGGTTGCTATCTACGTTTTCTTTTCCAACATGTTCTGCCAGTAAGCCTTCCAGACGCTGACGGATACGGTCTTTACGGAGCGGATCCAGTTCGCGTACCTTTTGCATATAGGCGTCGATGTTATCTATGCGGGTTTGCAGATCTGCTTCCAGCATCAGTCCTTCATCCTGGCGATGGGTATCCAGGTCGGTCAGTGCCTGACGCAGGGTATCTTCCACATCTTTCCATTCTTCTTCTGTCATTTGCTCTGTAGCCGGACTTACCACTTCCGGTAATTTCATCAGCACGTTGAGCATATCGCCCTGAGGCAGTTCCAGCTGGTTAGCCAGCATGGTGATAGACTGGTAATAATATTTTGCAAGGTCTGTATTGATCACGACCGGGCGGGTGGCGCCGTTCTGACGGATATTGATGGTCGCATCCAGGGTACCGCGTTGCAACGTTTGCTGCATAAGCGCACGGATGTCGAATTCATAGGGTCTTAACAAAGGAGAAAACTTCAGATTCACTTCAAACTGCTTTCCATTCAGCGATTTGATCTCCACTACGATACTAGTCTCGCCTCTTGCGCTTTCTGCCCTTCCGAAGCCGGTCATTGATTTCAGCATAATAGAAATTTGTAGGTGACAAACCTAGTTAAAAAAGCTGAAAGCATAAAGCTTAAAGCAAAAACGGATGGCCGGAAACGGGAGCCGCTTGCTGCCAGCGGCTTACACGGCTGTACACCATCTCCATAGCCGTATCTTTTCATACTGCTGATCCTGAAAACAGCCGCCTGGCATCATCAAGCCATGATCCGGAGATTGCCGCAATTCGTGTGTGCCAGACAGTATTCATCTTCCGGAAAAATAACGCCCCTTTACTTCCTGAGTTTTAACCTGCTGTAAATCTCTTCCCTGCTTAGTTCCTGCATTTCACCGGGTTGCATACCGGCTATCGTGATCTCTTCCATACGATAACGGACAAGCCTCAACGTAGGGAAGCCAACCGCAGCAGTCATTCTTCTTACCTGCCTGTTTTTGCCTTCCTGCAATACCATGCTGATCCACGGAGCCGGGATGCTTTTGCGGAAACGGATAGGCGGATTTCGCGGAGGTAGCACCGGCTCTTCTGTAAAGATGGTGGCCCTGCAACGTTTTGTACGATATAGCTGGCCGTCTACATTGATCTGCACACCTGCCTGCAATTGCTCCACCGCCTCAGCTGTTACCGCCCCATCTACCTGCACCCAGTATTCCCGCTCATGCGCATTTTTTGGTAACAACAGCTGTTGATTCAGCGCTTTGTCGTTGGTAAGGATCAGCAAGCCTTCACTATCATAATCGAGCCGCCCTACCGGGTATACATCCGATGGCACTTTAAAATAATCTGCGAGGCAGGCCTTGTTACCTTCCGGAGTAAACCTTGTTAATACCTCATATGGTTTATAAATAATATAATATTTAAGTGCCACTCTTGCTTTTGCTTTGGTTAAGGAGCCGTAAATTAGTACTTTTGCAAATTGATTATGGCTACACCGTTCCACAATCCTTCATGTCAACATTGCAAGGATCGCTTCTCATCTGTATTCTGCAAGGCAGAACAATGTAATCTTGAACAGATTGCAGAGGCCAAAGTATGCTCTGTGTACAGGAAAGGACAGGTGATCTTCCATGAAGGCGCTTATCCGTTCGGCGTATACTGCGTAAACGATGGCAAAATAAAGCTGTCGCACAGCGGCGACGACGGAAGAGAACAGATTGTACGCCTCATCAAAGCCGGCGATATCATGGGTTACAAAGCACTGCTGAGCAACGAAAGATATACCGCCACCGCCATGGCCCTCGAAGATTCCTCGATCTGTTTTATACCTAAAGACTTGTTCCTCAGTATTCTACAGAAAGATGCCTCCCTTTCTTTTGAAATGATGCGCATCTTATCAAGTGAACTGCGTAAAGCCGAACTCAAAATTACCCATCTGGCACAAAAGCCGGTAAGGGAAAGACTCGCAGAAACCCTGCTCTTTATCAAAGAAACCTATGGCCTGGAAGAAGACGGCCATACCCTCAGCGTTCGCCTCTCCCGCGAAGAAATAGCCAACCTGGTAGGTACTGCCACAGAATCCGCCATCAGACTGCTTTCTGAATTTAAGAAAGATGGAATGATAGAACTGGAAGGCAAAAAAATCCGCTTGCTCGATATGACGGAAATTATCAGGACTGCAAATCTGCAGGACTAAGAGAACACCTCCCGGGATTTTCTGACTTTATTGCTGTTTGTTGCTTACCTCATGCCAGTGAAAAGGCCTCCTGCCGTATTCCTGACAAATATCATATTCTGCCTTGACGCATATCATTGCCCCCCTGTAGCGCTACCGGTACTTTTGCAATAGTTCAAAATACGCGCTCATGCTGTCTTACTCCATCATCAATTTCCATGAATTAACACCCGGTAACCTGTGCAATGTCATTGCAAATAAATTCCACCTTCCTATTAACCATCAGACGGAACAAGTAATGACTTACTTTAACCTGGAAAGACAGGAAGATCGCAGTGCACCATCTGCTGCGGATCTGCAGCAACTGCTGTTTGGCAGATTACAAGCCGAAACAGCGCAACTGATCCGTAAGGAGACCTCCGTGTTATTCCCCGTAATACGCAATGCATGTGCGCTGAACAAAGAACAAAAAAGTATACCCAGCACCGTTTACCAGAGCATCCAGCAATCCTTTGAGAAAGTATTGCTGCTATTGCAGAAAATCCGCCAGATTTCCGGCAACTACCAGCTGCAGGAGCATTGGAGCGCCGCCTATAAACTATGTGTCAGCGATATATTCGTAACCGAACAGCTTTTACAGCAATGGATATACGTAGAACAGAATATCCTTTATCCTGCGGCCATTCCCGGCCATACGATCGTTGTCACGGAACATGAAATTAATAACGTAATTATAGACTGATGGCTGTTTCTTCGCATACTGATACCCAAACCACCTGCTTTCACTGCGGTGAAAACTGTACTGATAAAGACATTACCCTCCAGGATAAAATATTCTGTTGCCAAGGTTGTAAGATGGTGTATGAAATACTGAACCAGTACGACCTCTGCGAATATTATGACCTTAACAGTAAACCCGGCATCAATCAGCGTGTAGCAGTACGGAGCGATAAATTTGCTTTCCTGGAAGAGGAGAAAATTGCACAGCAACTCTATCTCTTCCGGGATGATGTACAAACCCATGTAACTTTCTATATTCCGCAGATCCATTGCAGCTCCTGCTTGTGGCTGCTGGAAAATCTTCATAAGCTGGAAAAAGGCGTACAACGCGTGACCGTTAATTTCAGCAAAAAAGAAGTTCTTATCATTTACTCGCACCAGGAAACATCCCTGAGGAAGATCGCGGAAGTGCTCACAGCTATTGGCTATGAGCCGTATATCAGCCTGCAGGACCTGCAACATAAAAAGCCGGTTGTTAACCGGCAGCTGATCTACCAACTTGGCGTAGCCGGCTTTTGCTTTGGCAATATCATGCTGCTGAGTTTCCCGGATTATTTCGACAGCGCAGGTGGACTGGACGACACTTTTAATCGCCTGTTCCGGTATATGAACCTCGTACTGGCGCTGCCCGTGCTTTTCTACAGCGCACAGGCGTTTTATAAGTCGGCCTGGAGCGGTTTAAAACACGGCTTCCTCAATATCGACGTACCCATTGTACTGGCCATTCTCGTCACTTTTGCCCGCAGCATGGTGGAAGTTGTAAACGGACAACCAGGATACTTCGATTCCATGACCGGCATCGTATTCTTTATGCTGATCGGAAGGGTATTACAGGATAAAACCTACCAGGGGCTTTCCTTTGACAGGGATTATACGGCTTATTTTCCTATAGCCGTGAGCGTTATAAAAGAGGAGAAAGAAATACCAACTATGCTGCCGGACATAAAAACCGGCGACACCATCCGCATCCATAACAGTGAACTCATCCCGGCAGATGGTATTATTGTACGGGGAAAAGCACTGATAGATTATAGCTTCGTGACCGGGGAATCCGCACCGGTGAGCAAAGCGATCGGAGAATTGATTTATGCCGGTGGACGGCAACTGGACGGCAATCTTGAAATATTGACCATCAAGGAAGTAGCGCAAAGTTATCTGACCAGTTTATGGAACCGGGATGAACTGAAAAACCGGGAAGAAAAATCGGTGTCTTTTGTTCACCTGCTGAGTCGTTATTTTACCTGGGCAGTATTACTCATTGCCGCACTCACCACCATTTACTGGTGGACACATGAACCGGCGCGCATCTTCCCGGCCGTCACCGCCATCCTGATTATCGCCTGTCCTTGCGCTTTATTACTGGCGTCGTCTTTTACCAACGGACATATCCTGAGAATTCTCAGCCGGCATCAGCTGTATCTGCGGAATGCACAGGCGATAGAAAATATGGCCAATACCACGCACATAGTATTTGACAAAACCGGTACCCTCACAGGGAAAACAGGTAGTTCCGTTATTTACTACGGTACTTCGCTGACACCCGGTCAAGAGGTATTAATCGCAACACTGGCGGCGCAATCCACGCATCCTCTAAGCAACGCGATTGTGCAATATTGCGGCACGCCTGCATCCCGCCATGTGCACGACTTCCAGCAATTTCCCGG
Source organism: Chitinophaga arvensicola (assembly GCF_900110835.1). Classification (GTDB taxonomy): domain Bacteria; phylum Bacteroidota; class Bacteroidia; order Chitinophagales; family Chitinophagaceae; genus Chitinophaga; species Chitinophaga arvensicola. The sequence continues at coordinate 829,038 of NZ_FOJG01000001.1, read as the reverse complement.
CAAGGGCGTATGCGGATGGGTAGAGGGCTTTTTTATCCGGCTGGGTAGTGCTGAATTTACCGGCGCACACCGCAAAAATGAACCGGAAGGAAGCGTGGTATATGTATCAATCAACGAAAAGCTGACCGGGTTATTTACCATCCGCAACAGCTACCGGAGCGGCTTACGTTTACTGATGCAACAGCTGCAGGAACATTATCCACTGTCCGTACTTTCAGGCGATAACAATCATACTATCAGGCCATTGCGTCAGCTGATGGGCAACAACGCCACACTGCTGTTCGAACAGCAACCAGCCGATAAACTCGCTTATATCATCTCCCTTCAAAAAAAAGGAGAAAGGGTAATGATGATAGGGGACGGACTAAATGATGCCGGCGCGTTGAAACAAAGCGATATCGGTATTTCACTCACGGAAGACAGCAACAATTTTACCCCCGCCAGCGACGGTATCATGGAGGCAAAACAGTTGCCATTGCTGCTCTCCTTCATACAGTTATGTAAATCAAATAAACAGATCATCCTCATCAGCTTTGTGTTATCGCTGCTATATAATATTACCGGGCTTTACTTCGCGGTGCAGGGGATACTGTCTCCGTTGGTAGCCGCCATATTAATGCCCGCCAGTTCTATCAGTATTATCCTGATCACTTACAGCTGTAGTGAATGGATGGGTAAAAGACTTTACCACAAAGCATTACGGCAAATGAATGATAAAAGTCATATTCCTGATTGAGTAAAGTCATTGTAGCGACGGTGCACTGCTGTTACCTTTGCTAACATACGATACACACCTTTGTAAATCTAAGCTGCACCTCAAATAAACCCGGACGAAATGGGCGTGTAAACAGTCAAAAAAAGAGACTGTTTACACGTAACGGGTGAGGCATGCCGGAACGAAAGCATTGTATTACATCATAACAAACAACGAATGAAAGGAACGAACGTAATGCAGATAGCAGGGAATGAAAAAGTGAAGAGTTGTCCTATACTGAAAACGAAACGCTTTGATGCCACACTGCTCATTATGCAGCAGGGCCATCAGATTCCACCGCATACGTCGTCGGCTAATGCGATGATATTGATACTGGAAGGCAGGATTGCATTCATGTTGAATGAAGAAGTCACCATCCTGGAAACCGGGGATGTTTTTTCTTTTGGCGCCAACGAAATACACGCGTTACAGGCATTGGAAACCGCAAGATTTATTCTCATTAAATAATACAGCCATGAGCGTTATCATCATCTTATTGGGCGTGAGTTTACTGGTTGCCATGGGCTTTCTGGCGGCCTTTATATGGTCGGTAAAGACAGGGCAGTTTGAAGATGATTTTTCTCCTGCACACCGGATTCTCTTTGAAGAAAAGAAAGATAACGTTAACGAATAAACGCATTTATCAACACCTTTAAATACCACTATGTCACTCGAAAAATTTTATTACGACAACCGCACGGTAAAATGGTTTGCCTACGCTTGTATGTTCTGGGGGCTGATAGGCATGCTGGCCGGTCTCTGGGCTGCACTGGAGCTGGTGATTCCCGGTCTTAACATGGGTTTTGCGCCGATCACTTTTGGCAGACTAAGACCCGTGCATACCAACGCCGTCATCTTTGCATTTGTGGGCAATGGTATTTTTATGGGCGTTTATTACTCCCTTCAGCGGCTGTGTAAAGCCCGCATGTTCAGCGATGTGCTGAGCAAAATACATTTCTGGGGCTGGCAGGCAATCATCGCCGGAGGCGCACTCACTTTATTCCTTGGTTATACTACCGGTAAAGAATATGCCGAGTTGGAATGGCCTTTTGATATTGCCATTACCCTTATCTGGGTGGTGTTTGGCGCTAATATGCTGGGAACCATCCTTCGCAGAAGGGAATCCCATTTATATGTAGCCATCTGGTTCTATATCGGCACATGGGTAGCAATAGCCATGTTGCACATCATCAATTCTTTCGAGTTCCCATTATCCCTGTTCAAAAGCTACAGCTGGTATGCGGGCGTACAGGATGCACTGGTGCAGTGGTGGTACGGACATAATGCCGTAGCATTTTTCCTCACCACGCCTTACCTGGGTCTGATGTACTACTTTGTACCGAAAGCCGCCAACAGACCGGTGTATTCCTACCGTTGGTCTATCATCCACTTCTGGTCACTGATATTTATTTATATCTGGGCCGGCCCGCATCACCTGCTGTACACGGCTTTACCAGAATGGGCACAATCACTCGGAACCGCCTTTAGCATTATGCTGATTGCTCCTTCCTGGGGCGGTATGCTGAATGGCTTGCTTACACTCCGTGGCGCCTGGGACCGTGTAAGGGAAGACGCCATCCTGAAGTTCTTCGTAGTAGCGCTTACCTGCTATGGTATGGCCACCTTTGAAGGACCTATGCTGTCGCTGAAAAATGTGAATGCCATCAGTCACTATACCGACTGGACCATTGCACACGTGCACGTTGGCGCATTAGGCTGGAATGGCTTCCTCACCTTTGGTATCCTTTACTGGATGATCCCACGCCTCTTCGGTACACAACTTTATTCCCGCAAATGGGCGAATACCCACTTCTGGATTGGTACCCTGGGTATCATCTTCTATGTAATCCCGCTGTATTGGGCCGCTTTCACACAGAGTATGATGTGGAAACAGTTTACCGAAGAAGGACAACTGAAATACCAGTTCCTTGAAACCGTGACCACCATCGTTCCCATGTATGCGCTGCGTGCCGTAGGAGGCCTCTTGTATATCAGCGGACTGGTACTGATGATCGTGAATCTCAGCCGAACCATCCGCAGGGGCGCCTTTATCGCCAACGAAGCTGCAGAAGCGCCGGCATTACCCAAAGAGATAGTAACGCATGGCAAGGCGCATTGGCACAACTGGATTGAACGCCGTCCTATTCAACTGGTGGTATTCAGCCTGGTAGTGGTAGCCATTGGCGGCCTGCTGGAAATGATGCCAACGTTCCTGATCCGCAGTAACATTCCTACCATCAGCAGTGTGAAACCATATACTCCGCTTGAACTGCATGGCCGCGATATTTACCTGAGAGAAGGTTGCTACACCTGCCACTCACAGATGATCCGTCCTTTCCGCGATGAGGTAGCCCGGTATGGCGAGTACTCCAAAGCCGGTGAGTTTGTATATGACCATCCATTCCAGTGGGGATCCAAACGTACCGGTCCGGATCTGGCGCGTATCGGTGGCAAGTATCCTGATTCCTGGCACTTTAACCATATGCTGGATCCGCAGTCTATGTCGCCCGGTTCTATCATGCCCGCTTATCCGTGGTTGTTTGAGGAAAGGGTAGATAAAGGTAAAACACCTGCCATGATCAACGTGATGCGCAAGCTGGGTGTGCCTTATGCAGAAGGATATGAAAAGCAGGCCATTGCTGATATGGAAAAACAGGCACAGGAGATTACCGCCTCACTGCAAAAGGATAAGCTGCCTATTAAAGCTGACCGTGAAATCATTGCATTGATAGCCTACCTGCAAAGGATGGGAAAAGATATTAAGTCTGCCCCCAAACCTGCTGTGGAAGCTGATAAAGCTGAATTTTAAATCTTACAACATGAAGTTCATTAATTACCTGGAATCAATAGCCGGCATCAGCGTTTACCCGATGGCCTCCCTGCTGCTGCTCTTCACTTTTTTTGTGGTAGCCTCGCTATGGGCATTTAAAGCCGATAAAAAAATGGTGGATCACATCAGCCGTATTCCTTTAGATAATGATGATACGCTTCCCCTATAAAAGAAAAACAATGAATAAACAGTTTATACAGCTACTTGCCGGCAGTTTATTATGCAGTATTCCTGCCTTTGCAGATGGTGGAGCGCAGGCCCCTTCAGAACTCTCTGATCCGGTTGCCCTGGTATTACTGGTAGTGGCAGGAGGATTGTTACTCGCTATCGCTATCCTGGGCAACGCCGTACTCGGCGCCATGGATATTTTCAGAGAAAAGATGAAGAAAGATGCCGGTAAAGTATTACTCGCCATCGGTGTGATCGTGCTAACACTGCTGAGCAGCAGTGCGATGGCACAGGAGGCAACTTCAAATGCCAGTCCTTATTTCACACGACTCTCACAAACATCTTTTTACCTGCTGGTTTCTGTGATCATCCTGGAACTGGCGGTGGTGATCAGCCTGTTGTTCCTGCTCCGCTACCTGGTAAGTATTAAACGCAAGCGTAAACCGGCAAAAGCAGTGGTACCGGGCAAGCCAAAGGTATCCTGGCTGGAAAAGATTAACAATACCAAAACCGTAGATGCTGTAGCAGAGGCAGAGGAAGACATGGGACACGATTACGACGGCATCCACGAACTGAATAACCCTACGCCACCCTGGTGGAAATGGGGATTTGTATTCACCGTATGCTTTGGTATCGTTTACTTCTGGCGCACAGAAATTTCCCACTCTGCTCCCAGTCAACTGGAAGAGCTGGCCGTAGCAGAAGAGAAAGCCGCTATCGCCAAACAGGAATACCTGAAAAAAGCCGCCAATAACATCGATGAAAATAATGTGACCATGCTCACCGACCCAGCAGACATTGCCGCCGGACAAAAGATGTTCATCTCTAACTGTGCCCCCTGCCACGGACCACAGGGACAGGGCGTAGTAGGGCCTAACCTTACAGACGACTATTGGCTGCACGGTGGTAAGTTGAACGAGGTATTTAAAACGATCAAGTATGGCGTAGCAGATAAAGGAATGAAATCATGGCAGGAAGATTTTTCACCGAAGCAGCTGGCGCAGGTAGCATGTTTTATCAAAACACTGCACGGAACCAATCCGCCTAATGCCAAAGAACCACAGGGAGAGAAAGAATAGGGCTTAAACTATACATGATGACCGACAGCACATTCAGAGATACAATAGCCACCGTTGACAGGCAAGGTAAGCGCAACTGGATTTTTGCAAAGCAGCCAAAAGGCCGCTGGTACAATATCCGCAGTTGGGTAAGCCTGCTATACTTTAGTGTTTTTTTCAGCCTGCCGTTTATTTCCATAAATGGCAGGCCCTTGTTTATGCTGAATGTGGTGGAGGGAAAGTTTATCCTTTTTGGTGCGATCTTCTGGCCGCAGGACTTCTTCATTTTCGGATTAGCCATGCTGGCGTTTATTCTTTTCATCGTGGTATTTACCATGGCTTTCGGGCGGCTCTTTTGCGGCTGGATGTGTCCACAAACCATTTTCATGGAACTATTGTTCCGCCGGATCGAGTATTGGATAGAAGGTGATGCCGCTGCACAGAAAATACTGCAGCAATCGCCGTGGAACACAAATAAAATTATCCGGAAAACGGGCAAGCATATCGCCTTCTATGCCCTTTCATTCCTGATCGCCAACATATTCCTGGCTTACATCATCGGGGCCAAAGCACTGGGCAAAATTATTACTGAGCCGTTGTCGGCCCATATGGGCGGCTTTATGGCTATCCTGGTTTTCTCAGGGGTTTTCTATGGCGTATTTGCCTTTATGCGGGAGCAGATCTGCACGATAGTGTGTCCTTACGGACGTTTACAGGGGGTATTGCTGGATAAAAACTCCATACTGGTAGCCTACGACTATAAAAGAGGAGAACCGCGCGGAAAGTTCCGTAAAGATGAATCCAGGGCACATGGCGATTGTATCGACTGTATGCAGTGTGTGAGGGTGTGTCCTACGGGGATAGACATACGGAACGGTACCCAGCTGGAATGCGTAAACTGTACCGCCTGTATCGATGCCTGCGACTTCATGATGGCGCAAACCGGCCGGCCAAAGGGCTTGATCCGGTATGCCTCTGAAAACGGGATTGCCAACCAGCAGCAACTTCGTTTCACTCCCCGGCTGAAAGTATATTCCACAGTATTGGTAGTATTACTCACCGCCATCAGCTTTATGCTCGGCAGCCGCAAGCCGGTAAGTGGTACCATTATGCGCACCGCCGGTATGCTTTACCAGGAAAGAGGAACGGATAGCCTTTCTAACCTGTACCGTATTAAGCTGGTCAATAAAACCACTAAAGATATTCCGCTGGAACTGCGATTGGAAGATGAAGCAGGCGTAGTATCCATGATCGGCAATGCCCTGGTACATGTAAAGGCGGAAGGGCAGGGAGAAGGCACTTTCTTTATTGTACTTCCCAAATCGGCCATACACCAGCGCAAATCAACTTTGTATATCGGGCTTTATGAACATAACGAAAGGATCAGCCAATTACGCACCACGTTTTTAGGACCGGTGCAATAGAATGGATATAGCGTTTACATCTCTCTAAAAAATAATTACATGAACTGGGGACATAAGATCATTATAGTATTTGTAGTATTTGCCGCCGGCATTTTAACGCTGGTAACAAAGAGCATGCGTACCAAAATAGATATGGTAACGCCTGATTACTACGGCGAGGAACTGAAATACCAGCAGGTAATTGATGGCAAAGAAAATGTAAACCGGTTATCCGCACCGGTAGCCATTGCCCAGCAGTCGGCAGGTGTGCTGATCACGCTTCCTCCTGAGCTGCACGACAAACACATTACCGGCAAACTGACCTTTTACCGGCCATCGGATTCGGGCAGGGATATCGCCCTTCCATTGCAACCCGATCCTGCTGGTCAACAGCTGATCAACCGGCAACTGTTTATCAAAGGGCAATATAAAGTGAAGCTCACCTGGACGATGAATGAACAGCCCTATTACCAGGAACAACTGTTAAACATCAACTGACCAGTAGTTATTTAAAAAATTACAAAAGATATACACATTATGATCGCCTCCTTTATACTTGGATTTCTGGGCAGCTTTCACTGTATAGGCATGTGTGGACCTATTGCACTGACCCTGCCCGTGCAGCACCTGCAGGGTGCCCGCAAAATGGCCGGCATAGGGTTATACAATGCAGGGCGTATCAGTGCCTACGCAATACTCGGATTGATTTTCGGGTGGCTTGGCAGGCAGTTGTACCTGGGAGGCTTGCAGCAATGGCTATCCATCATTACCGGTAGCCTGTTATTGGTGGTAGTTGTGTTTAAGTACACCGGTATCCGGTTAACAAAAGGCGGTCATCTCCCAAATGCCTTTACCTCAAAAATAAAATCACAGCTGGGTACACTGTTAAGGCAGCAGCGCTTCCGTACGTTATACGCCATTGGGTTTCTGAACGGACTCCTTCCCTGTGGACTAGTGTACCTGGGTATTGCCGGGGCAGTAGCTACCGGCGATGTAGTAAAGGGAATGCTGTTCATGGCCGCTTTCGGGGCAGGTACGCTGCCGGCAATGGCAGGTGTTACCTGGTTCAGTCACCTGGTTACGTTATCAGTACGCAACCGGATGCGCAGCCTGATACCGGTGGTGATCAGCATCATGGGCGTATTGCTGATCCTCCGGGGTCTTAACCTGGGCATTCCTTATATCAGTCCGACCATGACGCCACATAGTGAACATGTTGTTGAAAATTGTTGTCATAAACCATCAAAATCATGAGCCTCATCAGTAAATATAACGTGGCCGCACCGCGGTACACCAGTTACCCTACTGTTCCATACTGGGACGAATCCTCCTTTGATCAGGATCAGTGGAAAGCGTTGCTAAAAAAATCTTTCCGGGAGTCGAACGGCAAAGATGGTATCAGCCTTTATATTCATTTACCTTTCTGCGAAAGCATGTGTACCTATTGTGGTTGCAATAAGCATATCACAGTGAACCACGGGGTAGAGGGGCCTTATATTGAAACGTTGCTCAAGGAATGGCAGCTGTATGTAGATGCGTTTGGCGGGCGTCCACGTATCCGGGAAATACATCTCGGCGGAGGTACACCCACCTTCTTCAGTGCAGCTCATTTAACGGAGTTACTGCATGGTATTTATCGCACGGCAGAGTTGCTGCCGGATGCCAGCCTGAGTTTTGAAGGCCATCCGGGCAATACCACACCGGAGCATCTGCAATCTTTGTATCAACTTGGTTTCCGCAGGATCAGTTTAGGCATCCAGGATTTTGATATGCGGGTGCAGGAGATCATCAACCGTTTGCAACCATTTGGAATGGTAGCATCTGTAGTAGAGAACGCCAGGAAGATCGGCTTTACGTCGATCAACTTTGACCTGATCTATGGCTTGCCATTGCAGACAACGACAAGTATGCAACATACGATCGATAAGGTTGTCCGGTTACGCCCCGACAGGATCTCTTTTTACAGTTATGCACACGTTCCCTGGATCAAGGGAACAGGTCAGCGGCGCTATACAGAAGCGGATCTTCCGAAAGATGAAGAGAAGCGGCAATTGTATGAACTGGGCAAGTTGCTGTTTGACAGTAATGGTTATACTGAGATAGGGATGGATCATTTTGCGCTGCCGGGAGAACCTTTGCACAGTGCTTTTCAGCAGGGCAGGTTACATCGCAACTTCATGGGGTATACCGAATCACATACCTCCCTGCTGGTTGGTTTAGGTGCATCTGCCATCGGCGATAACTGGTATGCTTATGTTCAAAATGAGAAGAAAGTGGATGCCTACCAGGAACTCGTGAACAAGGGTGAGTTTCCGGTAGTACGTGGTCATATCCTCAACGAAGAAGACCTGCTGATACGGAAGCATATTCATGACCTGATGTGTCGCTTTGAAACCACGTGGCATAAGGCGGATACACAGAGTGATGCTATCATAGACGGCTTGCAGCGTTTACAGGAACCGGAGAAGGATGGGTTGGTGCAGGTACTGCCTCAGAAGGTAGTGGTAACTCCGGCAGGGAAGCCGTTTATACGCAATATCTGTATGGCTTTTGATGCACGTTTATGGAGACAAGTTCCACATTCACAATTGTTTAGCAAAGCGATATAAAGGCGGTTGATTTTTGTGATGCAGGTGATCGGAGTACTTACGCTGATGGTGCTGATTTTTACTTTTGACGTGAATAAGATCGGATGGAAAAGAAATCAGTATCATCAGCGTAAACTTTTTACTCCTGTACGAGACATTTTTTTCACTTTTCAGGGCTTCAGCCGTCCAAAAATGAAAAAATGAGGGGGTGAGACAAAGGCGGTGTTGTATGGCAAACCGGATCGTAAAACAGGAAGATGTAAAGATGTATTTCGGTGCTATAAAAATATGATCCGCTGTAACGCTTTATTCATGCGGGTTTCAAGGGCAATAAAAAAAGTCTGACCGTTGGAACAATCAGACTTTCTTGTTATGTGAATGGGTTAGTAAGTACAGGGAAACAAAATTCCCTACACAATATTAAAAAGAATTTCATCACAAAAGAAAAAATTTACAAAAAATTTTATTCACACTAGTAAAATAATTGTGGATAACAGCAGATTAAAACTTTCTGAACAACTTCATCAGGCTTCCATAAATTGATCATCGCAATTGTCGATTTACTACCTTTGTTGCTCTTTAACATTATTCAACAATACAGAGTATATGAAGTTCGAAGCACCTGTTGCAGTAACGGAAATAGCAGCATATATAGGCGCAGAGCTGGTTGGCAACACCCAACTGATGGCCACTGGCATCAATGAAATACATAAGGTTACACCGGGAGATATTTCCTTTGTTGACTTTGAGAAATACTATAACGCCAGCTTGAATTCGGCAGCTACTATCATCATCATTAACAAAAAGGTTGATTGCCCGGAAGGCAAAGCACTTTTAGTACTGGATGACCCATTCAGTGCCTATGTAAAACTGGTTAAAAGATTCCGTCCGTTTGAACCGGCAACCAAAGCCATCAGCGATAGTGCAATAATAGGAGAAGGCACTGTGATCCAACCCAACGTATTCATTGGCAATCATGTGCGTATTGGCCGTAACTGTCTCATACATCCTAACGTAACCATTTACGACTACTGTGAGATAGGAGATAACGTGATTATCCACGCAGGTACCGTGCTTGGCGCCGATGCCTTTTACTTCAAGAAAAGACCTGAGCGTGAAGTGAATTACGATAAGCTGGAAAGCTGTGGAAGAGTGATCATAGAAAGCGATGTGGAACTCGGAGCAGGTTGTACCATCGACAAAGGCGTAAGCGGAGACACGATCATTGGCCGTGGTACCAAACTGGATAACATGATCCATGTAGGTCATGGTACCGTGATCGGCAGAAATTGCCTCATCGCTGCACAGGTAGGTATTGCCGGTAAAGCAAAAATTGAAGACAACGTAATCCTCTGGGGACAGGTGGGTGTGAACAAAGACCTCACCATCGGAAAAGGCGCCGTTGTGCTGGCACAAAGTGGCGTACCTGCATCCCTCGAAGGAGGCAAAACATATTTTGGAACCCCGGTTGAAGATGCCCGGGTGAAGAAGAAAGAACTTGCCTGGGTAAAACGCATCCCTGAGATGTGGGAAAAGCTGAAAGACATCAGGCAATAATTCCGGATGCCGGGAGTAGCTATGCCACCTCCCGGCATCTCCGTACATTCAAAACGACCCGCTTCATGAAGTATTTATCCGCCGTTTTCCTCTTTCTGCTGCTATGGGGTTGCAGCACTACCAAACCCACTGCCTCAAAATCTTCCTTATACACCAGCGACCAGGAATGGACCGTGAAGGTAAAGGACGGCTGGCTTACCGCTAAAACCCTCTCTTTTGGCCTTTATAGCACCACTTCCCGTAAAAACGGGGTAGCGGAAGCCACCTTCATCAAAGACCCTAAAAACGCCTTTAATTTTTATCTGAACGGCAATGAGGAACACCTGTTGGTACAAACCATGAACACAACAGCCATTGTGTTCTCCAACCGCGATCTGCCGTCCTGGCTGAGTGGATTGGCACCAGCAACAGACCTTCGCTACACCCTGATCAACGGCACCAAAAATGAGCCCTTAAAACGCTGGGAAATGATCCTGAAAAGTCCTCATTACCTGGAGTTGAATGAAAATAAACCGGCCGGTGTACTGAGATCAACGGATACAGATATACGTATTACCGCCAATAACCGCTACGGTAAAGTAAACTCTTATGAAAATGTGTGCTATGAATTCCAATACCGTGGACAACCGGTGGCGGCAGTGATACCCGGTGAGAAACCAAGGGTATGGATGAGCAGGGAAGTGCCGGTGGAGATTTCTAAAACATTATCGGCCGCTATTGCAGCGCTGCTGTTTGGATAGGAGGCGCCTTCGGCGCTTTTTGTCTTTTTGCAGGATTAAACTGATTTTGTTGATTCAACTGATTTTCCCACTTTTTGTTTTTATAATTTGGGGAGATAAAAGCGAGTAGTAACCGCTTTCATCTCCCCAAATCTTTTAAAAATCATCACCAAAATCAAATCCGGACAATCAGTTCATCAGATTAATCCTGGGTAAGACTAACTCCGCGTTCCCTGAGATAGGCCGCAGAGATATGCCGGATCGTTTCTTCCAGTGGCCTGAATTGAAAGCCGGGCAACGCCTGTAATATCTTATTGTTTTCGTAGTATACTTTCAACTGGGCCGTGCGGGCTGTTTCTCTTGTGATCAGCGGATGCTTGCCCGTTACCATTCCCTTCACCTTTTCCAGTCGCCATACCACTTCGGCCATCCAGGGTCTGGCCTCCTTATGCGGAGGCTTTTTACCCAGTGCCTGCGCCATAGTGGTAAATAACCGCTGATACTCCCAGTTGTCTGCAGAGAGAATAAACCGTTCTCCCTGGATGTTACTGTCCATCAGCCGGATCATTACGGTCACCACATCTTCCACATCTACAAAACCATTTACGCCACGGGTATAGTAAGGAAATTCTTTCCAGGCATTTTTGAGCAATGCTCCGGAGCCATCATTCCAGAAGCCTGCGCCCAGGATAATGGCCGGGTTCACGATCACCGCATCCAGGCCTTCTGCGATACCTCTCCACACTTCCATCTCTCCCTGGAATTTGCTGATGCTGTAGCGGGAATTATTTTTGCTGTCTTCCCATTCACATTCCTCATTCACAGCGGCACCAGGTTTTGCACGGCCGATAGCTGCCACGGAACTCACGTACAGGAGCTTGTTCACACCGGCATCGAGCGCCATATTCACCACATTGGCGGTGCCTTCTGCGTTTATTTTCAGCAGCCGGTCTTTATCCGCTTCCTGGAAAGAAACTACGGCAGCGCAGTGATACACCTGCGTAACACCCACCATCGCGTCTTCCAGGGCGCATACATCCAGGATATCGCCTGGCACCCATTCTATTTTATCAGAAATATCCTGCAACCGGGGCGATGGTTGTTGACGGTACAATGCCCTGACAGGTTTCCCTGCAGCCACTAATGCCCGAATCAGATAACTACCCAAAAAACCTGTACCGCCGGTTACTAAAATCATGAAGAGAAAAATTCTTTTACAAAAAGAGGCTCAAAAATAACTAAAAGCCGTTATTGTTCGTACCTGTAAAAACCCAATCCTGTTTTGCGTCCCAGCTTGCCGTCCTTTACCCGCTGTTCCTGGAGAACATTCGGCTTAAAGCGGGGCGCTTGCTGAAAAGCATCGTACAGGGATTGCGAAACTGCCAGGTTAATATCATTCCCGATCAGGTCCATCAGGGCGAATGGTCCCATTTTAAACCCGCTGCCTTCCAGCAACTGATCGATGGTACTGAAGTCGGCCTGACCTTGCTGGGCAATATGCATGGCTTCCAGGTAATAATGCCGGGCCACCCGGTTTACAATAAATCCTGGCGAATCTTTTACCCTTACCGGCACTTTACCCATTTTCAGGGCAAGTTCATAAATGCTGTCTGCCACTTCCGGCGCCGTTTCTTTTCCGCTGACAACTTCCACCAGCTTCATGAGATGTGCCGGGTTAAAGAAGTGCATCCCCACCACTCTCGACGGATGAACCGTTACAGCAGCCGCAATTTCGGAAACAGACAGGGAAGAAGTATTGGAAGCAAAGATGGTGTCGGCGGTATTGATGGCAGCCAGCTGGTTGAAAAGATCGGTTTTAGCCGCTATCTTTTCTATGATCGCTTCTATGATCACATCTGCTACACAGTCTTCTATAGTTGCGGTAAAACGGATCCGTTGCAGCACACTTTCTTTATCGGTCGCCGTTAATTTACCTTTCTCTACTGCGGCAGTCAGGCTCTTTTCAATCTGCGCTTTTGCTCTATCCAGTCCGTCCTGCCGTATATCAAACAACAAAGTAGTAAATCCGCTGTAGGCTGCTATTTGCGCTATTCCGGCACCCATGGTACCTGCACCGCATACGGCAATAGTTTGCATCACTTTTTGAGGATTTTCGTCCGGTTATCACATAAATGCAGCGGGATTTTCCGCTGCATTTATGTGATAACCAAATAGCCTGATAAATAAAATATCTATACTGCTCCTTCAAACTGCTCCAGGAAACGGGTATCGTTTTCGGAGAACAGGCGCAGGTCTTTGATCTGGTATTTCAGCATGGTAATACGTTCTATTCCCATACCGAAGGCGAAACCGGAATATTTCTCCGGATCGATGCCGCAATTGGCCAGTACTTTCGGATGCACCATACCACAACCGAGTATTTCCACCCAGCCGGTTTGCTTACATACATTACAGCCGGTACCACCACAAATGAAGCATACAATATCCATTTCGGCGCTTGGTTCCGTGAACGGGAAATAAGACGGACGGAAACGGATACCGGTATTTTCACCAAACATCTCCTGAACAAAGTGATACAGGGTTTGTTTCAGGTCTGCGAATGATACGTTTTCGTCTATGTACAATCCTTCTACCTGGTGGAAGAAGCAGTGTGCACGGGCAGAAATGGTTTCATTGCGGTATACTCTTCCCGGGCTGATAATACGGATAGGCAGCTTCCCTTCTTCCATCACCCTTACCTGGGCGGAGGAAGTCTGGGTACGCAGCAACCAATCCGGATTTTTGCTGATGAAGAAGGTATCCTGCATATCGCGGGCCGGATGGTTTTCCGGGAGATTTAATGCGGTAAAGTTGTGCCAGTCATCTTCAATCTCCGGGCCCTCCGCAATGGTAAAGCCGAGACGCTCAAAAATGCGGATAATTTTGTTCCGCACCAGGCTGATAGGATGACGGGTGCCCAACCGGTGAGGCGCCGCCGGTAAGGTATAATCAATATCTCCGGCATCAGCGCCACCAGCATCTTTCAGGTCACTGAACTGCTCGTAGCGGGATTCCGCGAGTTGCTTAAATTCGTTTAATATCTGCCCAAATTCTTTCTTACGGTCATTCGGTACCTGCTTCATCTCCCCGAAAAGAGCTTTCACGATACCTTTTGTACCCAGGAATTTTATGCGGTACTGTTCCAGATCCGCTGCGCCGGCAGGCGTAAAAGCCGCTATTTCTTCTTTGTAGGCTGCTATTTGCTGTACTAACTGTTCCATAAACAACAAAGATAAGCGTTTAGGCGTAAACTGATGGTGTTTGATCAGTCCCCATTTTTTCCCGGAAATGATGTATATTTTCATAAGCAAATCGAGGAGGTATGCCTGTCACTATACACACCACTACGCTGTTACTGGCTACAGCCGGTGCCGGCGTTTTCTTGCTCCTTTTTATGCGTTACCGTTCCCGTTATCTTCTGATCAGAAGCCAGGAAGAGATATTGCTCCGCCACAGCCATGAACAGGACATCTCCCTTCAACAACTCAGGAAACAATTATCTGAACTGAAAATGGTGAACCTGAAATCGCAGGTGAACCCCCATTTCCAGTTCAACTGCCTCAATGGGATCTACACTGCCCTGATGACCGGAGAAACTGCCCTGGCCCAGGAATATATTTCCCGGTTTGCCCTGCTGCTAAGAAAAGTACTGATGCTGGCCGATAAGAATTTCATCCCGCTACAGGAAGAAGCTGACATGCTGGAGCTATACCTTAAACTGGAACAATTACGCACCAATAACGGATTTGATTATACGCTGCTAACCGATCCGCAGATCTCTGCATCGACGCTTTACGTACCCTGTATGCTGGTGCAACCTTTTGTGGAAAATGCCATCTGGCATGGATTAATGCATAAAGCCTCCAACCGGCAGCTATACATCCGGTGGCTGCAACTGGCCCCTAATCTTTATGCCTGCGAGGTAACCGACAATGGCATCGGCAGGGCACAGGCCCTGCAATATCATCATGATGGACTGAAAAGCAATAACCATCATTCCCGGGGTATGGAAATATGCATGGAAAGAGCCGCGCTTTACCGCAGCATGTATCACAAACAATTTAATATTGAAATTTCAGACCTGCCCGGAACCACGCAGACCGTAGAAGGAACCCGGGTGTATATTACCTTTGAGACGGATCCGGCCATGGCCAGCCACTAGAAGATCAGTTTATAACCCACTCCACGGATATTCACAATCTGTACCCTGGAGTCATCTTTCAGGTACCGGCGGAGTTTTGTGATAAAAACGTCCATACTGCGGGCATTAAAAAAGTTATCATCTCCCCAGAGATCCAGCAGCACCGATTTACGCTCCATCACCTCATTTTTATTATCGTATAGCCGCCGTAAAATAGCCGCTTCCCGGTGGGAGAGGAACTCAATGGCATTGTTACGGGCCAGGGTTTGTTTGGTATAATTAAATACATACTGACCAATAGTAACCGCACCTTCCTCTATTTCACGGGTACCCGGATTATCGCTGAACCGCTTCAGCAGCGCCGTGATCCGGACAATCAGTTCGTCCATGCTGAACGGCTTTTTCAGGTAATCGTTTCCTCCCAGTTCAAACCCCTTCACCACATCGGCGGTCTGGGATTTGGCGGTCAGGAAAATGATAGGCGTAAATTTATCCTGCTTGCGGATTTCTGCAGTTACCGTGAAGCCGTCCATATGGGGCATCATGATATCCAGCACTACTACATCAGGGTGCTCCTGCTGGTACAACCGCAGCCCTTCTTTTCCATCGGCTGCATATAACATTTCAAAGCCACGCATTTCAAGACTGTCTTTCACGATCTGTCCAAGCTGTACTTCATCTTCTATCAGTAATACTTTTGCCATAAATCTCTTTTGTAAGGTTAAGCGGAAGGGATGATGATGGTGAATTCACTGCCTTTATCCGGCTCACTCTGCACATGAACAGCCCCTCCATGCATTTCCACGATTTTCTGCACATAACTGAGCCCCAGGCCAAATCCTTTTACATTATGCAGGTTGCCCGTAGGTACCCTGAAAAACTTATCAAAGATACTTCCCTGGTAAACTTTCGGGATACCGATGCCGCTATCCTTTACGCGGATCTTTAAGATACCATTTTCCAGGCTGGTTTGCAGGTATAATTGCACCTGGTCTCCCGAATACTTGATGGCATTATCTACCAGGTTATTGATGGCATTAGCCAGGTGTGTTTTATCAACATATACCGTTTTGCCGGCCAGGTTATTATCATACCGCAGCTGCAACTGCTTTCCAGCTTTCAGCTGATGATTTGAAAGAATATTATCCACTACTTCGTTGAGATCTGTTTCTTCCCGGAACAGTTCAATATCTTCCTTTTCCTCTGCAGCAATATGCAGTACTTTTTCTACCAGGTCAGATAGCCGCTGCAATTCATTCTTGGAGATATCGAGGTAGGTTTGTGTTTTGCGTTGATCATTGAGCGCATTGAAATTCTGCAACGCTTCAACAGCTGCAGACACAGTAGCGATAGGCGTTTTCAGCTCATGCGTCATATTGTTGATAAAATCATTCTTTACTTCCGACAGCTTCTTTTGCTTAAGGATGGTTCTCAGCATATAGATAAAACTGAGGGTCGTAAGCACCAGTAATACCAGGGAACTAAGCAGGGTCCAGATCATCTTCTGCAATATAAACTGCAGGGGAGAATCGAATGTAGCCTGCACAAAGAGATTGGTACCGGGATTGAAGGGAATCTTGGCGGTTTGCCGGGGCTCCCGTTTGCGGATACTGTCTCTGAATGATTCCCGGTCAAAGCCGCTGAAACTGAGGTGAATGGTATCCATCACATATGGGGTAGCTATCTGCCGGTTGGCCAGTTCTACCCGGAATACGGAATCCAGTTTTATCAGATTGGTACTATCGTTATGTAAGTTACTGGTAATGAGTATTTCAGAGATCTGTCGGGCCAGGGTATCCACATATATTTTGCTGGGTGAATCGCCATGAAAAGATTCCGGCGGTGGTCCCGGATAACGGTCATACGATTTAAAGCGTCTTCCCTTGGGCATGCCTATTTCTTCCAGTTGATCCGCCAGCCCGCGCATCGGCTTTTGCAGGGAGTCTTTATCCTTTCCAAAATACCGGATATAACGACGCACATCAGAAAATTGTTTGTTGAACACTGCCATGCGCAGCGATTCATTGATTTCCTTGCTGAATTGTTCTTCTCTTAATTTATAGGAATTGTACAGCCAGTATCCCTGGAACAGAAATATGCCCAGTATACAGACAGACATGAGGATGAGGATATTTCTGATTCTTTGTCGCATGAACGTTTTTAAGATCCTTACAAAACTATCCATTCCCTAGGGAATAGCGGGCAATCCCTTAACAGTAATTAACAGTAAATAAGGAAGATTAACGCTTTCTTACCGTACTTAACAGTAAATAACAGTAAATAAAGCTTTTTAACCCAAAAAATGAAAGTGAAGGTTCACATTTGTACTACAAAATCAATCAGGTATGAACCGAACTATCCGTTTACTTTTCGCAGCGGCCACGCTGCTATCGGCTACCAGTCCGTTATTTGCTCAGCAATCAGGTGTTATTGAATATGAAGTGACTGCCAAAACAGACCCCGAACGTATGCGTGCATTTCAACGTGGTGGCGATGATGCCCCCGAAATTCCGGATGTCATCACTTTCAAACAGGTATTTACTTTTGCCGATGGTATCGGCAAAATCACCACCGAGCGCCCGGATGGGGGCGGCTTTGGCCGTGGAAGACAACGTCCTGACGGTGATACCAGCAACCGTCGCAGACCCGGAGGCCCCGGTGGCATGGGCATGGGACCAAGAGGCAATAACGCACAATACGTAGATCTTACCAATAAGAAGTACGAACAGGTATTCAGCACTTTTGGCGACGATAAGAAAACTTATTACACAGAAGAAGATTTCATCTTTACCGCTAATAACAAGTCGTCCGACAAAACAAAGAAAATAGCCGGATACACCTGCAAAAAGGCCACCATACAGCTTAAAGAAAATACTTACACGGTATGGTATACCACCGATCTGCCCTTCAGCTTCTCTCCGGTAAACGGATTATTGCCCGATAGCAACGCCGTGGTCCTATCTGCCGAAGGCAGCAAAAGAGCTTTCACTGCAAAAAGCGTTAGCCTGAAACCTGTAACAGATGCGGATCTTAGTATTCCCGCCGGAGCAGAAAAGGTAACACAGGAAAAATGGAGAGAGATCAGAAAAGATGAAATGGAGAAATTACGTAAGCGGCAACAACAATAGTAAATTTCAACCTAACTTTCCCCCTTTCCTGCTAATTTCATTTATGAAGAAACTTATACAACTCTTGCTGATACTGGGTTTGGGCATGATACATGCTCAGGCCCAGGCGCAACAAGGAAAGATTAAAGGCCAACTAACTGACTCCACCTCCCGGGAAGCCATGCCGGCTGCCACTGTGGTACTGTTGCACGCGAAAGACTCCACCGTAGCCAGTACTACCATGACAGACAACAAAGGAAACTTTGAACTCAGCGGTATTGCAGACGGCGCTTACCGCCTCTACGTCAGCTTTCTCGGTTATAAAGCCGTCAATAAACCTCTGCAGATCAACCAGGAGAACCAGCAGCTCACACTCGGCAATATCGCCATGGTGCAGAAAGGCGTTACCCTGAATGCAGTAGAAATTCTCGATGAGAAACCACCCATTGTTGTAAAAAAAGATACCCTTGAATTTAATGCCGATGCATTTAAAACCCGTGAAAATGCAGTGGTAGAAGACCTGTTAAAAAAGCTACCAGGTGTTACGGTAGATAAAGACGGCGCCATTACTGCACAGGGAGAAACCGTTACCCGGGTGCTGGTAGATGGTAAACCTTTCTTCGGTAATGATCCCAAACTCGCCACCAAAAACCTTCCAGCCAATATTATTGATAAAGTACAATTGATAGACAGAAAATCTGATCAGGCGCAGTTCACACAAATCGACGACGGGCAAACAGAAAAAACCATCAACATCACCATCAAAAAAGATAAGAAAAAAGGAATGTTTGGCCGCGCTACGGCCGGCTATGGCACCGATGACCGCTATGGCGTTTCCCTTAGCCTCAACCGCTTCCGGGACAACCAGCAGATGTCATTGCTCGGCGGTGGTAACAACGTTAACAACATGGGCTACACCCAGCAGGATGCCATGAGCTTCAGCTCCGTTGGTGGCGGCGGCAGAGGAGGTGGTGGTGGCCGCGGCGGTGGCATGCGTGGTATGCAGCAAAGTCTTGGTGGTGGCAATAACACCGGTATCACCCGCAACTGGAACACCGGCTTCAACTTTAACCAGGACTTCAGCAAAAACCTGATCTTCAACGGCAGCTACTTCTTTAACGATACGAAGACGGATATGGAGCAGAAAACTGCGAAACAAACGTTCAGTACGGATAAAGCAGGCAATGCTACCACCAACTACGATAATACCACGTCTTCTTCGCAGACAGACAACAGCAATAACCGCTTTAGTGCCCGCGTAGAATATACGATTGACTCCTTTCACTCTCTCATTTTTTCACCCACGTATTCCCTCACCAATGGCAATACCTACAGCGTTACAGAAAACCTGTCGCTGAATACCAACAAGGATACGCTGAACAGAGGGCTTACCTATAATGATGGCCAAGGAACCAATTCCAACTATGGCGGATCTTTATTGTTCCGTAAAAGATTTAAAAAGCCAGGACGTACACTCAGTGCGAATTTCAACTATAACAACAGCACCAACGACCAGCAGAATTATATAAAGTCCAGCATCAATTATGTTACGGCCGATAGCCTCGTTACATTTAATCAAAAAAACCAGGTAAACACCGACAGCCGCAACGAAGGCGTGAACCTCACGTACACAGAGCCTTTGGGAGGAGACCGTTACCTGGAAGCCAATTACGGTATTACCAAATACAACAGCACCAGCACAAAGTATACGTACGATTATGATAATGCCAAAGGTGAGTATAATATCATGAACGACTCGCTGAGCAATGCTTTTACCAACAGCACGCTGAACCAGCAGGCCGGATTCGCAATACGTACCAACAAGCTGAAATATGACTACTCCATAGGATTGAATGTACTGTTCAATAATCTTGATAACACTACGCATTCCTTTCTCACAGGGAGAGATAGCCTGATCACACAACACACCATGAACTTTTCGCCACAGGCATCTTTTAACTATACATTTTCCAAAAACAAACGGTTACGGATCAACTATAACGGAAATACCCAACAGCCTTCTGTACAACAGCTGGCGCCGGTTCCCGATAATAGCAATCCACTGTACATACAACTTGGAAATCCAGACCTGAAGCCGTCTTTCACCAATAATATGAGCGTGAACTATAACACATTCAACAACACCACATTCCGGGGAATGTTTGCGCGGTTAAATGGCGCCTACACGGTGAATAAAATCATTAACGCTACTACGCTGGATCCTGAAACCGGTAAACAAACCGTAAGACCAATCAACGTAAACGGCAACTACAGCATCTCCGGATCGGTACACAATTCTATCCCGTTGTCTAAAACGCCAGGCCAAAACCTGAATACCGGAACCTCCGTGAGTTATAGCAAAGATGTGATTGTGAGCAATGGTGTAAACAGCAATACCACTTCGTTGCAGCTGTCGCAATCCGCCAGTGTGAATTACATGTACAAAGAATTATTTGACATATCACTGGGCGGCAGCGTGAATTACAATGCCAACAACTATTCCCAGCAAACGACCGCCGGTGCTAACAACACCCGGTATTTCGATTATAATCTCAATACCGATTTCAATGTAAATCTGCCACTCGGATTCATGATCGGTAGCGATATTACCTGCACCATGAGCCGTGGCCGCCAGGCGGGATACAACCTCACTTCCACCATGTGGAATGCTAACGTATCCAAGTATGTATTTCCTAAGAAACAAGGGATGATCAAAGTACAGGGATTCGACCTGTTAAGGCAATATATCAGTGTATCCCGTACCGTGGCAGACAACTATATCCAGGATGTACAGAGCAATGTATTGCAACAATATTTTATGGTGAGTTTCACTTATTTCCTGAACAAATTCGGGGGTAATAATAAAGGTGAAAGAGGCGGCCGTATGGGCGGATTTCCCGGCGGCGGACCTGGTGGCAGAGGAGGCGGTGGTGGTATGAGAATGAGAGGCCTGTAACCATCTTAAACGTATAAAAAGAAGGGCACTATTAATCGTTATGATTAATAATGCCCTTTGTTATTTTAGTGCATCTTTTAAATAGACATCGTTCTTCTTGGCGCCATTACCCGTTTCAATATCCACGCAAGGGTAAAGGTGGGGATGATATCCGTTCCCGGAAATAATTCTTCCATAAAATTAAAGACGCTACCAAAAGTACCAATGGAGCCACCAAACATACGGTAGAAAATGATGGCCGAAATCGGGGCCCAGATGAGATCACTTACGTCGCCCAACACCGGAACGGCATAACTGGCGCATCCCAAAAGGTCCATTACGATACAGATCCATAAACTGGGAGTATATTTTTTTTCCATATCAACCTCCGCTTTTCAATACATAAACAAATTACTTACCAAATTCCGAAACTACCTGCAATTTACCATATAAACGCAGGATGACAGCGGTTGGTTCTACGGAAAAAGGAAAATCAGTACTTCCACGTTCTTTTTCACCCCAAAGAAGAGCCGGGGTTTGCTATTAAGCGTAAATTCTACTATTTTAACAGCAGTTATAAAGCAAACACTTTTATGCACCAGGAAAACTCACGCCGCGATATGATTAAAAAAGTCGCCACTATGGCATTCGCCTCCACCGCGTTATCATCTCTTTCCACCAGGGTAGCCGCACACGATCTGGCAGTAGATGAAAAACTGAAAGGAAAAATCAACCACTCGGTATGTGCCTGGTGTTATAATCTTCCACTGGATGAACTCTGCAAAGCCGCTAAAAAGATAGGCATTCATTCTATTGACCTCGTTGATCCGAAAGGCTTCGACACACTGAAAAAGAATGACATGATCACCGCCATGGTGGCTTCAAATGGCCCGGATTGGGGTATCACCAAAGGCTTTAACAAGATAGAGCACCACGATAAACTGGAAGAATATTTCAAATATTATATAGATGAAACCGCAAAAGCTGGTTTCTCCAACCTGATCTGCTTCTCGGGCAACCGCGATGGTATGAGCGATCAGCAGGGCATTGAAAACTGCACCAAAGGCCTGCAGCGGGTAATTGGCTATGCCGAAAAGAAAAAAGTGACCCTGGTGATGGAGCTGCTGAACAGTAAAGTGGATCACCACGACTACCAATGCGATCATACCGCATGGGGCGTAGAACTCTGTAAATCATTGGGTTCTCCTAATTTTAAACTGTTGTACGACATTTATCATATGCAGATCATGGAAGGGGATGTGATCCGTAACATCCGCGACCACCACGAGTATATTGCGCATTACCATACCGGAGGCGTACCGGGTCGTCATGAAATTGATGAAACCCAGGAGCTGTACTACCCGGCCATTATGAAAGCTATCTACGAAACCGGGTTTAAAGGTCACGTAGCCCAGGAATTTATCCCGGCTCACAAAGACCAGATCGCCTCGCTGCGTCAGGCAATCGGGATCTGCGACCTGGCTTAAATTCGTAAATATATCCTACTTTCGCGACCTAGTCCACTAAAACAGTAGGGTATACAATGAAGCAAAATTATAAAAAGCCTTTGTCATGGCTGCTCAATGAGTCGGCCGATGAAAGTAAGCATACACTCAAGCGTACGCTGAATGGCTTTCAGCTGTTAATGCTGGGACTGGGTGTTATTATCGGCGCGGGGCTATTTTCCCTTACGGGACCTGCAGCCGGTAATAATGCCGGACCTGCCGTTACGCTTTCCTTTGTGGTAGCGGGCATTGGCTGTGCATTTGCAGGCCTTTGTTATGCCGAATTTGCCTCCATGATTCCTGTTGCCGGAAGTGCATACACTTACGCTTACACCACCATGGGAGAGCGTCTGGCCTGGATTATCGGCTGGGATCTGGTACTGGAGTTCTCCGTAGGAGCAGCCACAGTAGCCATCAGCTGGTCGAACTACCTGGTCGAATTCCTCAGCCGGTACCACATTTATATCCCTGCACAATATACCCGTTCTCCTTTTGAAACATTCAAGCTGGCAGATGGCACTACCGTACATGGCTACTTCAATTTACCGGCAGCCCTGGTGATCATCCTGATGTCAGCCATCCTGATGCGTGGCACCAAGGGATCTGCCATCTGGAATGCAGTGGTGGTGTCACTCAAAGTAGGCGTAGTACTCGTTTTCATTGCCCTTGGCTGGAAATATATACAGCCGGCCAATCTCACCCCCTATATTCCAAAAAATACAGGCACCTTCGGTGAATACGGTATATCCGGTATTCTTCGTGGCGCAGGCGTTATTTTCTTTGTATACCTGGGTTTCGATATCGTGAGTACTGCCGCACAGGAAACCAAAAATCCACGGCGCAATATGCCGATTGGTATCCTGGGATCCCTGGCTGTTTGTACAATACTCTTCATTCTTTTTTCGCATGTACTCACCGGGCTGGCGCCTTACAAAGAGTTTAAAAACAGTGCCGCCCCCGTAGCCATTGCTATTGCGCATACCCCTTATAACTGGCTGGCCCAGGCCATTATCCTGGCTATCATAGTGGGTTATACTTCTGTCATCCTGGTGGATCTGTGGGGGCAATCGAGGGTGTTTTACAGTATGTCGAAAGATGGATTACTGCCCAGGGTATTTTCGGAGGTGCATCCCCGTTATCGTACTCCCTGGAAATCCAATATCCTCTTCTGTGTATTTGTGAGCTTGTTTGCCGCACTGGTACCTATCAGGGTAGTGGGGGAGATGACCAGCATAGGCACGCTGCTGGCCTTTGTGATCGTGTGTGCAGGCGTATGGATCATGCGTTATTCCATGCCGGATGCGCCCCGTGCCTTCAAAACGCCCTGGGTACCTTTTGTACCCTTCATGGGTATTCTTACCTGCGCATTGATGATGGCTTTCCTGCCATGGGATACCTGGTTGCGCCTCATCGTGTGGATGGCCATAGGCATGGTGATCTATGAGTTTTACGGAAAGAAAAACAGTAAGGTGCGGAAAAGTCTGAATGAGGTGAAGGACTAGTATTTCCAGTCCTGCCGCAGTATGCCCATCACCACCATATCCACATATTGCCCGTGCAGTTTGGCGCTGTGGCGTAGCGTTCCCTCACGGGAAAATCCGAGCTTAATGGGGATTTGCGCGCTTCGTTCGTTCTGTAATACGAAGCGGATTTCTATTTTATTCAGGTGCAATTTCCTAAAGGCAAAAGAGATTAATCCTTTGCAGGCGGCAGTGGCAATGCCTTTGCGCTGAAAGCTTTCGCCTATCCAGTAACCTATTTCTGCCTTCTGCAGCTGATGATCCCATCCATGCAGGTCAATAACGCCACAGAACTGATCTTCGTACCACACACCCAATGCGATAGCTTCCTGTTCTTCTGCCTTTCGGAGCATCAGCTGTATAAAGCGCAGCGAGTGTTCTTCGTTGGTGTTGTAATCTACCCAGGGTAAAAACTTACGGAGACTTTTTCTTGATACATCCAGTTGTTTATAGACCAGTGGGGCATCCTGCACTTGCAGTTGCCGGAGGAATATGTTTTCATTAACGGTTATTTCGAACATAGCTGGATTTAAAAGGGCGTTAAACTTACATCGATTTCATGTAAAATCCAACCTGCCGGCAGCAAAATAGCCGTTCATTTTTAGTTTTGGTGTACAAAAACTAAAAACAAGCGGCTATTAATTCTTCACTTACTATCGTTTACTGCTTTGCTAACAATTGTTGTTTCGCCATATCTTTTACTACCTGTTGTGCGTACAGAACGGCCATTCTTTCTGTTGTTGGCGGATCGAAAGACTGTGACTGTACAGAGTACAACATCTGTCCGCTCTTAAGATCATACAGGTTACCTTCCCATTGATACTTAGTGTTGTAAGTATAATATCCGGGAGCATATAACCTGGAAGACCACATAGAGTAATAAGGCCAGAAGCCATAATAGCCGTAAGGTTGATAGTTGGGAACAAAATTCCTTTCCCTTCCTTTATCGAGCATTACGATGGTCATGATCTGGTTTACATCACTACCCTGTAATTGCTGTATCACCTGCTTTTCTGTCATCTTGTTCATTCCATTGGGTCCGTAGGTCTGCAGGGCAGATACGGCGTTATATCCCTTTCTCTTCAATTCTGATACAGTATAATTTTCCATCTGGCTGCGCAGGGTACG
This sequence comes from Chitinophaga arvensicola, assembly GCF_900110835.1. GTDB lineage: Bacteria > Bacteroidota > Bacteroidia > Chitinophagales > Chitinophagaceae > Chitinophaga > Chitinophaga arvensicola. The sequence continues at coordinate 803,625 of NZ_FOJG01000001.1, read as the reverse complement.
ATCTTTCTGAGGTACCAATGCCATTACCATTATTTTGTTATCCTTCTGCAGTTGCTGTGCATCATTGGAACGCCAGGAAGACGTTACCTTGGTGCTTGAGCAGGCTGCCATGGCTATGATTGCAAATCCTGCCATGATAAGACCCAGCTTTTTCATATTCCCTCCTTTAGTTTATTAGTGAGATTGTATCTGTTAGACGTAGAACGAAGCATTTTGTAACATCTACAAGACAGTTTTAACAATTCTTTGATGCTTGTTAATAATTTGCTAATGAGGCATTTATGCACAATAAAAAAGGGCATCCCGGTTTCGGAATGCCCTTTTTCTATGGAGATGATTTTATTAGTAGTTGATCACCTGTTCTTCAATCGCTGCCGGAAGGTCTCTGAAAGCGTACAGTTGTGTACGTAACTGCGGCTGGAAGCCAGCTTCGCGGATTGCTTCCTGCATAGACAAATAAGTGAAACGGTGTGGTGCACCTGCGGCACTTACTACGTTTTCTTCGATCATGATAGAACCAAAGTCGTTAGCGCCTGCATGAAGACAGAGTTGTGCCACCTGTTTACCCACGGTTAACCAGGAAGCCTGGATATTTTTGACATTCGGCAACATGATGCGGCTCATGGCGATCATGCGGATGTACTCTTCGGCGGTAGTCATGTTGTGTACACCACGAATCCTGGCCAGCAAGGTATCCACATCCTGGAAAGTCCATGGGATGAAGGCGGTGAAGCCATAATGCCCTTCCGGTTTTTCGCTCTGTACCTGCCGGATATCGACCAGGTGTTCAAAACGCTCCAGCACTGTTTCTACGTGGCCAAACATCATGGTAGCAGAAGAAGCAATATTCAGTTTATGTGCTGCCCGCATCACATCCAGCCATTCCTGGGCGCCGCATTTTCCTTTGGAGATCAGGCGACGAACACGATCGTTCAGGATTTCAGCACCGGCACCGGGCAGGCTGTCCATTCCAGCTTCCTGCAGGGCGCGCAGTACTTCTATGTGCGTACTTTTCTCCAGTTTCGTGATATGCGCTACTTCGGGGGGCCCGAGCGTGTGCAACCTTAACTCCGGATATAATCGTTTCAGTTCTTTGAAGAGATCTACATAGAAGCTGAGTCCCAGCTCCGGATGGTGACCTCCCTGTAACAGCAACTGGTCGCCACCATATTTCAGGGTTTCTTCTATCTTCTTTTTATATTCTTCAATGGGAGTGATATAGGCCTCTTTATGGCCCGGAATGCGATAAAAGTTACAAAACTTACAGTTGGCCGTGCATACGTTGGTAGTATTTACGTTCCTGTCTATCTGCCAGGTCACCTTTCCATGCGGTACCTGCTGCTTCCGCAACTCATTTGCGATCTCCATCAATTCCGCCAGCGGTGCATTTTCAAACAGGTAAACACCCTCTGCTGCTGTCAGAAATTCGAATTGTTGCGCCTTTTTATATAAATCCTGAAGTTCCATATGCTTTGTTTCTAACTCGGAATAACTTTAACAAAGGTAGTATTTCGGCCAATAACCGCCTGTAATAAAAATATTTTATACGAACGCTTTTTAATGTTAAATTTATAGCAATACACACCCCTGTATCAACCAAGTATGCTAAGATCAATTCTGTTACACGTTATGCTGCTTATGGCAGCCGCCGCCGGCATATCAAGTAGCGCACTAGCCGGAAATGCCACGTTAGACAACGATAGTACTCGCGAAGCTATGCTGATCACACGCTTCCATTTCAAACAGTATTATGGGGGAGTAGTAGTTATCCAGGCATTGGTTGGCGATTATCCCGACACTTTACAGTTTATTCTCGATACCGGCAGCGCCGGCATATCGCTCGATACCACCACCTGTGTACGACTGGGCATTAAAATGGAGCCCTCTGACCGTATCATCAAAGGGCTGGGCAGTTCCAAACCGGTTTCCTTCGCCAGGCATCATTCCCTGAAGCTTCCCGGGTTGCAGGTAGACAGTCTGGATTTTCATATCAACGACTACGAGCTGATCAGTCAGGTGTACGGTATTCAGGTAGATGGTATCATCGGATACAGTTTCCTGAGCAGGTATATTGTTACCATAGACTATGACACAGAAGAGATTATCGTTTATTCCAAAGGACGATACACTTATCCCAGAGGTGGTCAACTATTGCGACCATCTCTTACCCAGATTCCCCTGATATCTGCACCGCTTAAAAATTCGGTGCGCACCATCAATAACCGCTACTATTTCGATACCGGCGCCGGTATGTGCCTGCTGCTCTCTTCACAGTTTGTAAACGACAGCAGCGTATTACAGGGAAAGAAACGCCGTACCAAAAAGATTATCCAGACAGAAGCCCAGGGGTTGGGAGGTAAAATGACAATGTCGCTCACCACTGTTACGGAATTCCGCATCGGCAACTACAATTTCAGGAATGTTCCTACTTATGTGTTTGATGATAAAAGTAACGTTACCGCCTATCCTTTTCTTGGAGGCATGATCGGAAACGATTTGCTGCGCCGTTTCAACATCACACTCAACTATGGCAAGAAGGAGATTTATATGCTCCCCAATACGCACTTCCGGGATATGTTTGATTATTCCTATACAGGTCTGATCATTTACCTGATCAATGGAAAAGTAGAGGTAACCGATATTATCAAAGGTTCTCCGGCTGAAAAAGTGGGCTTCCGGAAAGGCGATATTATCATGGGCATCAACAATAATCTGGGGCCTAACCTCCAACTGTTCCGTGAATTATTGAAGAATATCGGGACCAAAGCCACCTGCCTGGTGAGCCGCGACAAAGAAATACTCATCAAAAGATTGCCAATAAAAAGTATTCTTTGACGTTATTTGTGTCATGTGGCGCTTTTTATTGACAGTAACCATTTTAATCAGCTGTGCCCTTATGCCTGCCTATGCCCAACGCAGAGGCTCGCCCACAGCAGCAGCAACAGATAATACCAAGCCAGTAGCCATCATCCCTTTTCAACTTGTGAACAGGCAGGTGATCATTCCGGTGTTGGTATCCGGCAGTAAAGACACCCTTCATTTTATTTTTGATACCGGCGCAGAAGTAAGCATTCTTCATACTACTACCGCTGCCCGCCTGCAATTGAAAAGTGCCGGGAATGCGTTTATGACCGGCACCAACAACGCGATGGCCAAAACAGATATGGCCACTATCAATGCCCTTTATCTGAAAGAACTACGCCTCCCTTATGTAAAGGTATACCTCGAAAACCTGAGTAACCTGGGCCCAGTAGATGGCATCATTGGCGTAGCACTCCTGAAATTGTATATCGTAAAAATCGACTACCGTTCACAACAGATTGTACTGTACAAACAGGGCAAAACCCCTGTCAACAACGCTGGCCGGCTACTGCATTTCCAGCTTAATTTCAGTACACCTGTCATCGATGCATCCATCCAGCTGCCCGATGGACGCAGACTTCCCGGCCACTATCATATTACCACCGGGGGCGATTACGGCATTCTCTTTAACTGGCCCTATGTCGATAAAAATAAACTCAATACAGTTCTTCCCACTACCAACACCGACAGGGTACAGGATATGCTGAAAGTGTTGTACTATATCAATAGTTCGGTTCCCTCACTGGAAATGGGCGGCCACAGCATCGCCGCAGTACCTGTCAGCTACAGTAAAGACATAGACGACCTGGGCGTATTTACTGAAGTAGCCGGATCTATCGGTTATGACGTCTGGAAAGACTTTACCCTCACCATCAATTACGACCGGAAAGAGTTGTACCTGGAGTAGCTTTTTGCCGTTTTGAGCTAAAAGCTAGCCGTAATTCCCTATTTTTACCATATTGACCAATAAAAAGATATGATCCATTATAATAAGTTTACGCTGGCAAACGGACTGAGAGTAATTGTTCACGAAGACCATACGACGCCCATGGCGGTAATAAATGTGCTGTATGATGTAGGAGCGAGGGATGAAAATCCGGCACAGACGGGCTTTGCCCACCTGTTTGAGCACCTGATGTTTGGGGGATCCATCAATATTCCATCTTACGATGAGCCGCTACAGATGGCCGGTGGCGAAAACAACGCCTACACTACCAGCGATCTGACCAACTACTATATTCAACTTCCTGCTGAAAATATAGAAACCGGTTTCTGGCTGGAAAGCGATCGTATGTTGTCGCTTGCTTTTGATGAAAAAAGCCTGGACGTGCAACGTAAAGTAGTTTCCGAAGAATTTAAGGAACACTATATCAACAAGCCTTATGGAGACGTATGGCATAAAATGCGCGAGCTGGCTTACACCACCCATCCATATCGCTGGATGACCATTGGTAAAGAACTTTCTCATATAGAAAATGCGAAACTGGAAGATGTAAAAGCATTTTTCTTCAAGTATTACCGGCCGGTAAATGCCATCCTCGCGGTTGGCGGCAATGTAACCGTTGACCAGGTGAAAGCCCTTGCAGAGAAATGGTTTGGCGATATTCCTTCCGGGGAAAAATACCAGCGCAACCTGCCTGCTGAACCGGCACAGGAAGCGGCACACAAACTGGATGTAAAGGCCAGCGTACCACTGGACGCGCTGTACAAATGCTATCATATGTACGCCCGTACCGATAAACGCTATTACGCGGCAGACCTCATCTCCGATATCCTCGGCGGTGGCAGTTCTTCCCGCCTGCACCAGGTACTGGTAAAAGAAAAGAAACTATTCAGCAATATTGATTGTTATCATTTTGGCAGTCTGGATGCCGGTTTAATGACCATAGAAGGTAAACTGGTAAAAGGCGTAAAAATGAAAGACGCAGAAAAGGCGATTCAGATAGAACTCGAAAAACTGCAAAACGAAGTCATTTCAGAAAGAGAACTGCAAAAAGTAAAAAACCGCGTAGAAAGTCAGCTGGCTTTCGAAGACATGAGTTTACTGAACCGCGCAAATAACCTCGCATTCTATGAACTGCTCGGCGATGCCGCATTAATGAATCATGAATTCGAAAATTATGAGGTAGTAACGGCAAAAGAAATACACGAAGAAGCGAAACTGCTGCTGGACGAAAAGAATTCCAACACCATTTACTATTACGCTGCAAGCTAATGCAGCGGCTTGTTTACAGCCCTCACCCTTTAAATAAGACACGATGAACAGAACGATTGCCCCTCCCATTAAAGATGCGGTGGATTTCGATATAAAACTGAAGCCATATGAACAGTTTAAACTGGACAATGGTATTCCTGTATATGTAATGAAATCTGATGAACAGGATACATTACAGCTGGAACTGGTATTCCCGGCAGGCAGCTGGTATGAGAGCGAAAGCCTGGAAGCCGCTGCTACCAACTTTCTCATGAAAAACGGTACCAGCAAACACACCGCACAGGAAATCAACGAAAGCATAGATTATCATGGCGCTTACCTTAACCGTAATGCGTATCATGAAAATGCTACCTATACACTGCACTGTTTAACCAAGCATACAGAAGTGTTGCTGCCGGTATTACAGGAAGTGATCCAGGACCCGATATTCCCGGAAGAAGAATTGAACCTGTACAAACAGAACCAAAAGCAAAAACTGGCTGTAAACCTGCTGAAATGCGATTTTGTAGCCAATCGCTTTATTGATAAATACCTGTTTGGAGAATTTCATCCATATGGCCGCGTAAGCTCCATGATGGCATACGATGCATTGCAATCAGAGAGCCTACACGCTTTTTACAGGAAGCATTACACATACAACAACTGTAAAATCTTTATTGCCGGTAATTTACCTGCTAATATCATCCCGCTGCTGAACCAGTACTTCGGCACTACGCAATGGAACGGCGATACCCACCTGGTAAAGCTGGACCTGCCTATTCAGCCGGCGGAAGAGAAAAAGTTCAGGATCTTCAATGATGAAAATGGCGTACAGGGTGCCGTGCGTGTTGCGCGTCATTTTCCGAACCGCTACCATCCCGACTTTCCAAAGATGCTGGTATTAAATACCATTTTTGGCGGTTACTTTGGCTCCCGCCTGATGAGTAATATCAGGGAGGAAAAAGGATATACCTATGGTATCTATTCACAGCTATATAATTTCCGTCAAACCAGCGCGCTGAATATCCAGACCGAAGCCGGTCGCGATGTTTGTGAAGCAACAATCGATGAAATCTATAAAGAGTTGCTGCGCCTGCAGAATGAACCCGTTCCGCAGGAAGAACTGGACCTGGTCCGCAACTATATGATCGGTTCCATTCTTGGTGATCTGGATGGCGCCTTCCAGTTAATTCAACGTTGGAAAAATCTGATACTGAATGATCTGGATGAGAATTATTTTTATAATAATATCAAAACGATTAAAACCATTACCGCAGAAGAATTACAGCAACTGGCGAAACAATACTTTACGCCAGGTGATTTTTATGAACTGGTGGTGATTTAAATAAGATAAAATTGCTCTATAAGCCCCACGAAAAGTTTCCATTAATGGAAACTTTTCGTATTTTTGGGTAAACCATATCGTCCATGTTTGAACCCAGATTTAAGGTGCTGTTTCTAGCGCCCGCCGCTCATTTCTTAGATGAATTGGGCACAAAAACCAGAGAAAAAATATATGCCAATATTAGTAAATGCAGATATCTTAATGATCCGGAACTACTAAAGAAAGTACGGGACGATATCTGGGAATTCAGGACTTATTACGGAGGGCTTCAATACAGAATACTTGCATTCTGGGATAACTCGTCCTCTGAGCAGACATTAATAATCGCTACCCACGGATTTATTAAAAAGCAAGACAAAATCCCTTTAAAAGAAATCAATCGCGCAATCAGTCTGAGAGAAGCGTATTTTCAGAATAAGTACTAAACCGCAAAACATGAAAAAGAAACCCTTAAAAACCTTTACGCTCGAAGAACAATTGGATAAACATATAGGTCCTGCAGGAACTCCCGAAAGAGAAAAATTTGAATTCGACCTCCAGATGGACCTGCTTGGCGACATCATCAAAAAGGCCCGCCAAACACAACACCTCACACAGGAAGAACTTGGCACCCTGGTGGGAGTACAGAAAGCACAGATTTCAAAACTGGAAAACAATACCACCAGCGCCAGGCTGGATACCATTCTCAAAGTATTCAATGCATTAAAAGCCAAAGTAACTTTTAAAGTGCAATTGGAAAATGAGGAGTATCTTTTCATTTAGAAAGACAATTAACATGGATACATTACCTGATTATATACCAACAAATAAGGAACTCTGGAATAAGCGTACAGCCGTTCACGTAGACTCTGATTTTTATGATATGCCCGGCTTTCTTAGTGGTAAAAGCTCTTTGAAAGAAATAGAGCTGCCTCTGCTGGGAAACATAACCGGCAAACAGATACTGCATCTGCAATGCCATTTCGGGCAGGATACCTTATCGCTGGTCAGAATGGGCGCCATTGCAACAGGCGTGGACCTTTCCGATGCTGCTATTGCAAAAGCGAATGAGCTGTCCCGGCAATTGGAACTGGAAAATAAAGCCAGCTTTGTTTGCTGTGACCTCTATAGCGCCCCGGAACATCTGACAGGAACCTTTGATACCGTATTCACGTCTTACGGCACTATTGGCTGGTTACCGGACCTGGATAAATGGGCGGGGGTAGTTAATCATTTTCTGAAACCCGGCGGCTCCTTCGTGATGGCTGATTTTCATCCAGTGATCTGGATGATGGATGATAACATGCAAAAGCTCTTTTACTCCTACTTTAACACGGAAACAATTATAGAAGAAACAGAAGGAACCTATACAGACCGTGATAGCAATATTCAGCATGCATCCTATTCCTGGAATCATCCGCTGAGTGAAATAGTAACGGCGCTAACGGCGCAGGGATTGCAGCTACAGGTACTCCAGGAATTTGATTATTCTCCCTATAATTGCTTCCGGAATACGGTGGAAAAAGACGGGCGTTTTTATATCAAAGGATTGGAAGGAAAGCTACCAATGGTATATGCATTAAAATTTTTCAAACCTTAATCATATGAAATCTTTATTCCTTTTTCTTTTACTGACGACGGGCAGCCTGGTGGCTTTTTCACAAACACAGTCGGCTATGAACAAACAGGCAGGACAGGATTATAAAGACGCAGATAAAAAGCTGAATGATATTTACCAGCTGATACTGAAAGATTATGCTGCAAATAAAGCATTCATCAGTAACCTGAAAGATGCACAGCGGATCTGGATACAGTTTCGCGATGCACAGGTAAAAGCCATGTACCCGGCGGCAGCTAAAAACTATGGCAGCGTATTTCCGATGTGCCGCGCCAATTACCTCACCGAGCTTACACATCAGCGCACAGAAGCGCTACGGGTATGGCTCAATGGCCTTCCACAGGGCGATGTATGCACCGGCTCTATCGGCGACAAAACAGGTAATTAATCAGATAGGGTACCCACTGAACGGCATTACTGATATTATTATATTTTAAAATATATTTAGTATCTTTGCCATTCACACAGTCCCTATGCGAAACCTGATCCTTCTTCTGGCGATCTTCCTGTGTTCAAAAGCGTATTCACAATCATCACCAACAGCGCTGGACACACTTGAAAACCGCTACCAGCAATGCCTTGGCAATAGCCACCAAATGTACAGCTGCGCAGTTACTTACTATAAGGAACTCGACAGCTTATTACATCATACCCTGCAACATCTTTATTCGAGTTTGAATGTCAACCGGCAGCAAAAATTACAGACAGAGCAACAGGCATGGGAAGAAAAGAAGGAGGAATATTTTAAGAAGATAGATGAAAGGGTAGAAAAGATGCATAAACGCACCATGGAAGGATTGGATGATGAAATGATTTCTACCGACAACAAAGCGGCTTTTCTCAAAGAAAGATTAACTACCCTGCTCAATATTTAAGTATGCTCACCGGAACGGTTATACGCCTTTCCGGTGAGCAGCATGTTTTATAATCTTTCCTGGTGACGCAGCCAGCGTTCCGGCATTTCATTGTTGCTGGCCATCAGGTAGTCGTTGTAAGCGCAGGGCACAAATTCACGGTCTGGTAACTGCATCCACCAACGTCCGGTTTTCTTACTCTTCAGGAAAACCGTTTCTATATCGGAGAAGGCTATATGAAATTCCCAGAAAGCATCCCGATCGTCCAGTAATGCTTCTTTGTTTTTTACGGCACGTCCATCCATAAAATACCACATCATCTGTGAAATCTGGCGGGCAGTTAATTGTTCTTTATCTTTTTCCGGACGATATCCATAGATGCCGAAAGAGGAGAGACGGCTGCTCATACCGGCGTATCTGGCCAGGGAACAGGCTTCTTCTCCACTGAAGCCATTCGGTGAAAGCTGATTGGCGGGCGCATCTGTGTGCCTGATAATATTGATGTCCAGGCTAAACATATCCGAATGCCGTAATACCGGTTCTGCCTCTTCCATGTTTTCACGGATACGGCCAAGGCGATAGCAATCGAAGCGGAGTTTGTCGAGCGTTTCTAACATCCTCGGATGCACGAAATAGCTTTGAAAGCCGATATGATTATAATGCCGGAGATAGTTAGGCTGTTCTGTAAGAATATCCATTAAGAACCGCTCGCTGCGTATATTGGAGTCTTCTTTTAAATCAATCAGCGCGTCGGCTACAGTAGCTTCAATAATTAATTGCTGCGACGCATAGGCCTTATATTGCGGGTAAGTAAGATCGTGGGAACCACCGAGGATAATCACTGTTTTATTGGCGGCCAGCAGTTCAGCGATGACTGTTTTCATGGCAGCATAAGCATCTGCGAGAAACGCGCCAGGCAAAAGATTGCCTACATCTGCGAGTTTAATATCGCGGTGCCAGTTGTACAAGCGGAAAAATTCGCGGCGTATGGCGTCCGGGCCACCGGTATTGGTTTTACCGGAAGTACTGCCTCTTTCTTCTCCTACACCCAGCAGGATGATATCTGCTGCGTCTATATCCGGGTGATGGTCTTCTTCGTATACGTCAATAATACCGCCCACCTGGAATGGATCATATTCCTGGTCATCGTTTAAAAATGCCTTTGAAACAGGATGTAGGAAATCCTGCAGATGCAAAAAATCTGCCATCAGTAAATTGGGTTTAATTGATGGCAAACGTACAACAAGAATTTAAAAAAAAGCAAAACCGGACAGATAAGGGCCAGCAGACCAAAGCTACTATAACGGGAATTTGTAGAGGTAAAGCTACTAGTTCTTGTGAATAATAAATTCGAAAGGCTTATGCGACTTACGTGAAATTGCTTTTTCCAGCACGGTTCGTTTGCTGGTAATCCGACTCTTGTTACAATCCATAACTTCCATAACTGCACAGAGATAATCCATCGTCTCAATCAACGAAAGCATTTCGCTGATTTGTCTCACCGCAGATTGTATCTGCTGCTCCGTGTACCTATCTTCATGTAGCAGGATTAATAAATCTCTATCTACAGGTTTCATGAATAAAAAATTTGACTGTTCCCCGAAATATTGTTTGGCCAGGTATCAAGGATAATTCAAAAAGATAAGGCAAAATTGTTAGTCATTTGTGTCGTCGTCAAAGTCGTTGTTTAGTTATCAAACAGATCTTTATTAGTGCATTCTTTTTTTATTCATGGTAGGACAACCGCAATCGTTTTTCTTAAAAACTTTACACCCTTCCAATACCAGACATCCACAAAGAAAAACTACTACGATCCATTTTATACTTTTCATACTGCAGTTTATATACTAGCTTTTATTTAATACCTTTCTAAAGTGTTTACCTTTTCTTAACAATGCCCTTTTGTAATTTAAGCTAAATTCGTAAAAAATATTAAATTATTTGTCCACAATTATTGCGTCCCGAAAAATATTAATCGTGCCTCTGGATTGGGGCCTTGGACATGCCACCCGGGATATTCCCCTCATCCATGAAATGCTAAACGCAGGTTGTCAGGTTTTTATTGCCGCAGAAGGCAAACACGCCGCCCTATTACAGCAGGAATTTCCGCAACTGACCGTACTTCCATTGCCAGGATACCGCATCCAATATGCACAAAAAGGACAATTTTTCGGATTAAAAATTATTCAGCAAATCCCTAAGATTTACCGGGCCATCCAGTACGAACAACGGTGGTTGAAGAAAATAGTCGCTGAGTATCAAATCAATGCGGTTATTTCAGATAATCGCTTCGGTTTATATCACAAAAATATTCCTACCGTTTTCATCACCCATCAATTGCTCATTAAAACACCTTTTGGGGGCTGGATCGAGCGGACACTACAAAAAATAAATTATCGTTTTATTAACAAATACAGCGCCTGCTGGATCCCGGATTTTGAAGGAAGCAATAACCTTTCCGGAGAACTCGCACACCCGACCCAATTGCCTGCGCATACCACTTACATTGGATGCCTGAGCCGTTTTGAGCCGAAGGCGAATGTGGAAAAAAAGTACGATCTGCTGGTACTGATCTCCGGTCCGGAACCACAGCGGTCCAACCTGGAAAAAATGATCCTTGACCAGGTTAAAAGCTTGTCTATCACCGCATTGATCGTCAGTGGCAAACCAGGCACCCCACAACACGAAGAAGTGGCGCCCGGTGTTACGCAAATTAACCACCTCAATGCCAGCGAATTAAACGAAGCCATGCTGGCTTCCGATATGGTGTTGAGCCGCTCAGGATATACCACCCTGATGGATCTCGCAAAACTGAATAAAAAAGCCATCCTCATTCCTACGCCCGGACAATCGGAACAGGTATACCTGGGTGAATTCCTCATGGAAAAAGGATACTTCTACTCCCTTCCGCAGGAACGGTTTAATCTGAAAACAGCATTGGACGAAGCATCCCGCTTTCCTTTCCGCTCGTTTCATCACGACCAGGATATGAACCAGTACAAACAGGTGGTACAAAAATTCGTACAATCCCTCTGACTATTTATTCCATAACACAAAGCGGCAGCCTGAAAACAGACTGCCGCTTTGTTATTTACCTGTTAATCGTATCTAAATATTTTTCACATCCGCACCGGTATAAATTTTTCCACCGGTAATCGCCACCGGGCGCTTCAGAAAAGAATATTCCTGCAGGATCAGGCTGCGGTAATCATCTTCCGTCAGCGTTTTTTCATGTAGTCCCATAGGACGATACTGCTGCGATCTCCGGCTGAATAATGATTCATAACTGCCGGAAAGCCCCTTCATTTCATCGAGTTGCTCCGGCGTAATCTTTTCCTTTTTGATATCCTGCAAAATAAATCCACGTTCCTTTGCTTTCGTTTCTTCCAGTATTTTCTTACAGGTTCCGCAGGTCGACAAATGATAAATTTTATTCATTCTTTTTGTTTTTTTTCTTCTGTAAAGTTACACCCTCACCGTATATGGGAGTACTATCTTAATTTTGCAGATTCAAATTAAATCTTGTAGGTTTAGCAATGGAAAAGAAATTATTTTTACTGGACGCCATGGCACTGATATACAGGGCTTATTACGCCCTGATCAGGAATCCCCGCATCACCAGTGCGGGTCGAAATACCAATGCGCAGTTTGGTTTCACCACTACTTTACTGGATCTCATCAATAAAGAAAAGCCTACTCATATGGCCGTTGCGTTTGATACGCATGCGCCCACCGAGCGTCATACTACTTATACTGATTATAAAGCCAACCGCCAGGATGCACCGGAAGACCTGCTCGATGCTTTACCGGATATCAAGCGGATTATCGAAGGATTTAATATTCCGGTAGTAGAACTGGATGGCTACGAAGCGGATGATGTGATCGGCACACTGGCATGGCAGGCCGCAGATGCCGGCTATACTGTCTACATGGTTACTCCTGATAAAGATTACGGTCAGCTGGTGAGAGATAATGTATTTATCTACAAACCTCCTTACATGGGCAACAAGGAAGAAATCATGGGGCCAAAGGAAATTTGTGAAAAATGGCAGATCCAGAACGTACACCAGGTAATCGATATCCTCGGACTGATGGGCGATGCGGTGGATAATATCCCTGGTATTGCCGGTATCGGTGAAAAAACAGCCATGAAATTGCTGGCCCAATATCACTCACTGGAAAATGTATTGGAAAATGCAGATACCATTGGCGGTAAAATGGGAGAGAAGATTAAAGCCGGCCGTGATAACGCTATTCTGTCGAAAGAACTGGCCACCATTATTACCGATGTGCCGGTATCTTTCCATGAAGAAGATTTCTGTATCAAAGACTGTGATAAAGGAAAGCTCACGGATATTTTCATGGAGCTGGAATTTAAAACCCTGGGAAAAAGAATCCTGGGAGATGGCTTTGCCGGTGGCGCCAGTGTGGAAGCCAAAGCCAGGGTAGTGCAAACAGACCTGTTTGGCACTGTGATCGAAGAAGAAGTAACCGTTACCACAGAGGTAGTGGAAACAGGTAACATCCTGCTCGCAGACAAAAATATCAACAATACCCCTCACGAATACGAGGTCATTGATACCGCCGAAAAACGGGCAAAGTTGCTTGAACAATTGCTCGGGCAAAGCGAAGTATCCTTTGATACGGAAACTACCGGTACTGATGCCAATGAAGCGGAAATTGTAGGCATGAGCTTCTCCTTTAAGAAAGGAGTCGCTTACTATATTCCCCTTCCGGCAGATAACACCGCAGCACGTGCCATCATTCATGAATTTACGCCCCTTTTCCAACATCCCTCCATCGTGCTGATCGGCCAGAATATCAAGTATGATATGCTGATCCTGAAATGGTATGGCATGGAAATTACCACTGCCTTATTTGATACCATGCTGGCCCACTACCTGATAGAGCCGGAAGGCCGCAGAAGCATGGATGTGCTGAGCGCCCAATACCTGCAATACGAACCGGTTCCCATCGAATCGCTGATCGGTAAAAAAGGAAAAGGCCAGGGCAATATGCGGGATGTGGAGATTGAAAAGATCAAGGAATATGCTGCGGAAGATGCAGACATCACCTTGCAGCTGAAAGAAAAATTTATGCCCATGCTGCCTGAAAAGGCCGTGGATAAAGTATTTTACGATATTGAAAACCCACTCATCAAGGTGCTCACCGACATGGAGTATGAAGGCATTGCCCTCGATACCATGGCGCTGGCCGATTACTCCAAAGAGCTGGAAATAGAAATCAAACGGGCAGAAGAAAGCGTGTATGAACAGGCAGGCGTGCGCTTCAAACTGGCTTCCCCCAAACAACTGGGAGAAGTGCTTTTTGAAAAACTGCAGCTGGATCCAAAGGCCAAGAAAACCCGCACCGGTCAGTATGCTACCGGCGAAGATGTGCTGCAGAAGCTTTCCAGCAAACATAAAATCGTAGAAGATATTCTCATTTTCCGGGAACTGAGCAAACTGAAATCTACCTACGTAGATTCGTTGCCGTTATTGCTGAATAAACGTACCAACCGCGTACATACCTCCTATAATCAGGCAGTAGCGGTAACAGGACGTTTAAGCTCCAATAACCCCAATCTTCAGAATATTCCAATCCGTACAGACCGTGGCCGTGAAATACGCAAAGCCTTTATTCCGCGCAATGAGGAATATGTACTGCTATCGGCCGATTACTCGCAGATTGAACTACGCATTATTGCGGCAATCAGCGAGGACAAAGAAATGATGTCAGCTTTCCAGCAGGGAATAGATATCCATGCTGCTACTGCCGCCAAGGTGTATAATGTTGCCCTGGAAGAGGTAACCTCACAAATGCGCCGCAACGCGAAAAGTGTGAACTTTGGTATCATTTACGGTGTAAGCGCCTTTGGTTTATCCGAGAACCTGGGCATTCCGCGCAGTGAGGCCAAAATGCTGATCGATAATTATTTTGCCCAGTATCCATCTATCAAACAATACATGGAAGACCAGGTGAAATTCGCTTCTGAAAATGGATATGTGCAAACTATGCTGGGCAGGAAACGCTGGCTGAAAGATATCAACTCTTCTAATGCGGTAGTACGTGGCTTCGCAGAAAGGAACGCCATTAACATGCCTATCCAGGGTACCGCAGCCGATATGATCAAGCTGGCAATGATCGCTATCCACAAAGCGTTCAAGGAGCAAAACCTGAAATCCCGGATGCTGTTGCAGGTACACGATGAATTGGTTTTTGATGCCCATCGTTCTGAACTGGAAATAATTAAACCCCTTATATTAGATCTTATGCGCAATGCCTTGCCATTGGCTGTTCCCGTGGAAGCGGAAATGGGTATTGGCAACAACTGGCTGGAAGCGCACTAAATTCAATCAGCAACTTTTAACAATTAGTCTCCGGGAAAAATTCCTGGAGACTAATTGTTAAAAGCATGATCCTGCTATTGTATTTCCCAAAACAGTTTACTAGTTTTCAAATATGATCCAAACACCTCGACTACAATTGTTGCCGTGCTCACTGGAGCATTTCGAATTGCTATTACAGGGCAACGATCATCTGGCCGACCTGCTTGGCATTTCTATTCCGGAAGGTTGGACAGAATATCCCGAAATGGTTCTGGTAGCATATGATAAGTTACGCAATGATCCCGCCATGCTTGGCTGGTTCTTTTACCTGGTAATTCACCGTGCGGATAAACGCCTGATCGGCGCCGGCGGATTCAAAAGCAAACCTGATGAAAATGGACTGGTAGAAATGGGCTATGAAATAACGGCCGACTACCGGGAAAAAGGATTGGGCACCGAAATGGCCGAAGCCCTGATCCGTTTTGCTTTCGGACATTCTTATGTAAAACGTGTCATTGCACACACCGAAGAAGAATACAATGCTTCCGTTAAAATATTACAAAAAGCAGGGATGCGATTTGTAGGTACATTTAAAAATAAAGAAGGAGAAGACCTCTGGGAATGGGAGATCACCCGGAGCCACTACCAGGAGAAATAACTGTAATTCGTGTGAACCATCCTTAGAAAGAAGCTGTAGCAAGCCCCGTTCATCCATCTTTTCATCCGTCAAATTCCCGCTTTCCCTTATTTTTGGTCCTTTGTTTTAAACCAATCATTAGTATACTCATGAAGAAATGGATGATGTGTGCAGCCATGCTTTGCAGCATAGGAGCATTTGCACAAAACAGTACCAATGTGGAGGGAAGCCGCTACCAGTTTACTGTTTTAAAAAACCTGGATGCGGGTGATGTACAGAACCAGGGTCGCACTGGTACCTGCTGGTCTTTTTCCGGCCTGTCTTTCTTTGAATCTGAAATACTCCGTACCGGCAAAAATAAAGGCCTGAATCTCAGTGAGATGTACGTAGTACGCAAAATGTATCCATTGAAAGCGGCGAACTATGTACGCATGCACGGAAAAGCCAACTTCGGTGAAGGCGGTGGTTTCCCGGATGATCTGCTCTGCCTCCGCGAGTATGGCCTCGTGCCACAAAGCGCCTATGATGGCAACAAAGGTAAAATGTACAACCACGCTGAAATGGAAAGTCTCCTGGAAGGCCTGGTTAATAAAATAGGTAATGCGCAAGGTACCATCAACCCTGATTGGTCCAAAGCTTTTGATGGTGTACTGAATGCCTACATGGGCGATGCTCCTGAGAAATTCCAGTATAACGGTAAAACCTACACGCCACAGTCCTTCGCAAAAGAACTGGGCCTCAATGCCGACGATTATGTACTGATCTCTTCTTTTACCCATCATCCTTACAACTCCCAGTTTGTACTGGAAGTTCCGGACAACTGGAATTGGGAAAAAGTATATAACGTAAACCTGAATGACTTTACCAATATCGCTGAAAACGCCATCCTCAATGGTTATTCTATTGCATGGGCTGCCGATGTAAGCGAAAAAGGTTTCAACTTCAAAGACGGTCTGGCTATCGTTCCGGAAAAAGACTGGGCGGATATGTCTGCTGAAGAAAGAAAGAATGCTTTCCTGGAACCAGGTAAAGAAAAAACCATCACACCAGAAGTACGTCAGCTGGCTTTCGATAATTTCGAAACACAGGACGATCATGGTATGCACATCGTAGGTCTGGTGAAAGATCAGAACGGAAACAAATACTTCCGCGTGAAAAATTCCTGGGGTACCGATAACCCGGGCCAGGGATATTTTTATGCTTCTGAGCCATACTTTGCCTACAAAACCACCTGCTACATGGTAAACAAAAAAGCTTTACCAGCAGACATCGCAAAGAAACTGGGTATCAAGTAATTTATTGATGATAATAGAAAAGAGGATTTACCTGCGGGTGAATCCTCTTTTTTTATGGAGATATCTTAAGGACGGAGAAAAAGAATGGCGCCTGATATACGCTGGCCTGATCATGAGAGAACCACAGGGAAAAGGTGGACCTGATACAGAGATAAGCAGGACTTGATCACCAGAAATATACTGGCAGCAAGCACCATTTTACCTATCCCTGCATACATTCATTTTTAAAAAAATATACTTGACACAAATCAACTAATAATAGTTGCCGCAGTCAATAATAATCTCCCAAAATCAAGGTAGAAAGAGAAATCAGCGCTTTCCTTCCTGTTGTTGCGCGTAAGAATAGCTGCCTAAACGGAGTTTTACCGGTATACCGGTTTGTTTTTGCCAGGACCATTCCTGTTTACAGAAAAATCCGAAGTGCTGTTGATAATAAGCGTCTGGCGCCATCCTGTAAACAGGGGTAATGGCAGGTTCCCGGGAAGGAAATTTCTGATCTGCAACTGAAAACAGCTTTACTGGCTTTAATACAAAACCAGTTGTTTGACCTGGTGCAGGCGATCTGTATGGCAACGGCACTGTACTTGCCGATGCCAGCATTAACGGCTTTATTGCCGGACTAACCGTTTGCGCCCCGGCCCAAAAACCGGGGAGTAATGTTATCACACTTATCCACCATCTCTTTTTCATATCATCAGGATATTTCTTCAAAACTTCCAATTCCTTCGCGGACCAGTACCGGCTCTGCACCCGTACAATCTACCACGGTGGAAAAGGCCATTCCGCCCGGGCCGCCATCTACTACAATGTCTACCTGCTTACCGAACTTCTCATAAATAATTTCCGGGTCTGTGTATTCTTCCACGTAATCATCTATGGGCAGGGTAGTACTCATAATAGGATTACCCAGTTCCTTTACAATCGTGCGGCAGATATTGTTATCAGGCACCCTGATACCTACGGTATCTTTCTTTGTCTTTAGTAATTTGGGCACCATTTTGCTGGCCGGTAAAATAAACGTGTATGGGCCGGGCAACGCTTTTTTCAACATTCTGAATACGGGTGTATCCACACTTTTAGCGTAGTCAGATAAATGACTCAGGTCGTAACATATAAACGAGAAATTCGCTTTTTTCGGATCTATCTGTTTAATCCTGGCGATCCGCTCTATGGCTTTGTGTTGGGTAATATCACAGCCTAAACCATAAACCGTATCTGTAGGATAAATGATGATCCCCCCATCTTTCAAACATTCAATGATCGTTTTTAAATGACGGGGATTCGGGTTATCTGGGTGTACGTTTAATAGCATATATAAAGTTAACGATTGTGTTTCACTTTCAGGTTTTTAGCCTACCTTTCGGCCCGATTTTTCTAAACCTACGCGATGAATTTAAAAGGTATTGTACCCAGAACGTGGAGGAGATTGAAGAGAGTATTGCTGGTTTTAACTGTTGCACAATTTTTATATATCGTCCTGTTAAAATGGGTGAATCCGCCTATTACCATCACGGAAATCGGTAGCTGGATCAGCTTGTGGGGAACCGATAAAAAATTACAGAAAACATGGGTGAGCTATGATGAAATCTCCCAACACGCCAAGCTGGCCGTGATTGCCAGCGAAGATCAGCTTTTCACGGATCATAATGGTTTTGACTTTAAGTCGATCGAAAAGGCGATGAAGCACAACCAGCAAAGCAAAAAAATCAAAGGGGCGAGTACTATCAGTCAGCAGGTGGCCAAGAATGTTTTTCTCTGGCAGGGCCGCAGCTGGTTCCGTAAAGGGCTGGAAGTGTATTTTACTTTTATGATTGAAAAAATCTGGGGGAAGCAACGCATTCTGGAAGTATACCTGAATGTAGCGGAAATGGGAGAGGGCGTTTTTGGCGTGGAGGCCGCATCGCAGGTAAATTACCAGAAAAATGCCGCCAGTCTTAACCGGGAAGAAGCCGCCATGATAGCTGCCTGTTTGCCCAACCCGATTAAATATACCATTAATCCGCCCGCGCGTATCACTGCTTACCGGCAGCGTAAAATCCTGGTGCAGATGCGGAATCTCGCGCCGGATCCGGATATTACAGAACTGGTTACCGGCCGTAAATAGGCGGATTTTTTATTTACAAAACACTTATTTCAATAACGATTCCACTGCAGTTATTGCGAGCGCTTCCCGTTCTTCGTAACTGCCCCTGATGTCTTTCCATTCCACACCGGACTTTATCACAATATCCCGGTAAATATCATAGAAATACTGACGCATCTGCAGATCTGGGTATTCCCGCTGTGGGTCTTCTTCCCAGGGCAGATCAATATAGGTGAGCAGGTACAGATCACACTGCTGTTTGGCGATCTGTGCTAAAATACGGGGATCGCAGTTCCCATATTTATGCTCGCTCCATACTTTTATTACATAGAGATCTGTATCGCATATCAATACCTGATTGGCTTTCTGTGCCTGATGCTGTTCCAAGGCAATCTGACCTGCAGCTATTTCCAGCAGATCGGATTGTTCGTACGGGCGATGCAGCTGATCCAGGTACTCACGGGCATATTCCGGCGTCCACACGGTATTAAAATGTGAGGCCAGCTTTTCACTAAGGGTACTTTTGCCTGTAGATTCAGGCCCTATAACAACTACTTTCTTCATTTGTGAGACATTTCTCTTTGCTGCACTTCTTTTCTCCAGCTAAGATATCCGAATATAGCAATGGTAAACAAAAAGACGGTTAATCCGGCAGTCAGATACAGATGTTTGTATAACAGCAGCGGAATGGCCACCAGATTGGAGATATTCAGGAGTATCCAGTTTTCCAGTTTCCGCTTCGCCAGTAACCACATACCTGCACAGGCGGTAGCAGACACAAAAGCATCCATCACAGGCACATTCGAATCTGAAAAACGACTTAGCAGGAAATAGAAGAGTCCCCAGCCGGCCAATGCTATCACAACAGCCGTATTCAATTCCCGGCTGGTGCTGCGCATGATGGGTGTTGACGGCTGTTCCGGGCCTTTCTTCGCCCAATAGATCCATCCATATACGCTCATCACGAGATAATACGCATTAAGGGCTGCATCTGCATACAGTTTAAAATGCTCCATGGAAAGGAGATAGGTGTATATGCCGGTGCTGATAATACCAGTTGGATATACCAGTATGTTATTATTTTTTTGAAAGATGACCGACAGCACAGCAAAGAAAACGGCTATCGTTTCCAGCCAGGTCATCTGGTGAAGACCTTCTAATATGCCCTGGTATAAATCGTTCATAGTGCGAATGTGGATAAATAATTCCGGATTATGGCAGCTGGGAGGTGGCTGCTACCACCTCCCGGGATAAATTATTTCTTCTCTCCGATCAAAGTACCGGATACATTCCAGAAGCTCTGGCTGGTGCCTTCCGGCTTGCCCTGGGGGATGGCTACCTGGATGGTGTGCTGTCCGGGCGTAATATCCGGCAGGGAGATGTACACCGGCGAAGTGAGTGTACCGGGGCACCAGTTCGACCTGCTCAGATCTGATGAGGACAAGCCATTCCCGAAATTCCCGGAAGCCGGGTTCGATAAGCGGTAGGTGGCGCAATCTGTGCGCCATGGGATGAAATGGTATACTCGTTTTCCATCTACAAAAATTTCATTCTGTTTCGGGTTAAACTCGTCGCCGCCACCCCAGCCACCATGGCCGGTAGTAAGGAACCTTAACTGAATATTTTTGAGTCCTTCCGGAATGTTTACGGTAACCGTCAGGGAATCCTTATCGAAGAGGGTAGCGTATTCCTGTCCGGCCATTTCCATCACATTCGTGGTATTAAAGATCGGGGTGATCCAGTTGGGAGCCGGGCGGTTGTCATCTTCCGGATCGCCTGGATAATATTTAAGGCTCAGGCTTACTTTATGACCACCTTTATCGTAATTGCCAATGTACACACCCAGCCACACATCGCCCTGGAGACGGCCATGCAGTTCGGTGATATCCTGTTTATAGATCACAGAATCGGCCCAGTGGTAGCCGGCAATCTTCACCTGGTCATTAAACTGCCGGACGCCGAAAGGTGTAAAGAAGCGTAATATTTCCAGCGTGGGCAGATAGTTGTCCGTAGCTACCATGCCCTGGTATTTTTTCCCGTTTCTGGCGGTGAATAACGGTAACGTGCCTACGCCTTTTTGCAGTCCATCGAGGAAAGAGGTGGCTTTGTCGGCCGGGATCATAAACACAGAACCCGTTCTGTCGTATGCGTCGCCATTGGAGTGTTGGGTCAGTTCTGCGAAAAGCGTTTCTCCTTTCTTTACTGCAGGCAGACTTACCTTTTTCAGGATCACCGTACCACCGGCGAAATGATACGTTTGATTCAGCTGATCTCCGCTAGGGTTGGGTGTGTTGTTTCCCCAGCTGATCTGTTCCTGGTTAAAGATGGGAAGCGTGGTATAGCGGCTGTCTATTACCTGCCGCATATAGGCAGCATCGTTGACGATGGTGCCCGTGTTGGATGGCCAGGCCAGCTCTGCATCAGTGATTTTACGCCAGGTGATTTTTTTTGCGAGGGTTTCGCTGTTTCCGTTGCGCACAATTTTGAGTATCAGTCCCAGTCCGGGTGCAATAGTGAGGCTGGGGGTGCCTTTCAGCGGGAGATCGTTCGTATACCATACTTCGATGGTGTTGGAGCGGATAAACAGTTTGGCTTTTTTACAGGGATAACCCAGTATGGTAGCGGTATCCGGCAGCAGCTCCGGGGTGGTATATTCGGCGAATGCTTTTTTCAGCGTATATACTTCTCCGTTGGGGAGGCCCAGTACCTGCAGGGTGGCCTTTTCGTCCAGTTGCAGGTATTGCTGTTCTTTTTGCCTGCCGTTTCCGCTCACGATATGAGCGCGCTGATGATTGATGAGCAGTTGCAGCTCATTGCCGGGAATAGCTTTTCCATTGCTGCTGAAGCCGTAGGTAATGACGGCAGAAGCACTGTCAATGCTTTTCTTTTTTTGCGCCTGTACCGGTTGCAGGGCGAGGGCCAGGCCGGTCATCATTAATAGTAATCTCATGTTAACTGTTCGCTTTAAGTATGGGTGCGGTAAGGGCGCACATAAAAAAGCACAGCCATAAAGACTGTGCTTTCGTTTAACACTATCATTCACTCAACTATGGCTTATTCTGCTTCTGCCACAACTTCCTTCACTTCTGGGATCATACGCTTCATCATGCCTTCGATACCGGCTTTGAGCGTGATCATGGAGGAGGGGCAGCCTGAGCAGGAACCTTGTAACATCAGTGTAACCGTACCATTGTCGTAGTCTTTGAACTGAATGGCGCCGCCATCCATTTCAACTGCGGGTTTCACGTAGTTTTCAAGTAATTCCTTAATGCGTTTTACCACGTCTGTATCATCTGCACTCACTTCGTTGCTCGCAGTAGATTTGGTAATTACTACCTCATCTTCATTGATAACAGGGCGGGAGTCTTCCAGGTATTCTTTCAGGAAGGCTTTTACAGTTGGAATTATATCGTTCCAGTCAGTTTCGCTGGTTTTGGTAAGCGTAATAAAGTTAGCCATAATAAATACGCCCCTGATGAAAGGGAAGCTAAACAGCTCGATGGCTAATGGAGACGGTTTTGCGCTGGCTTCATCCGGGAAATCGATACTTTTACCTGGATACAGGAGTTTGTTTGCCACAAACTTCATGGTTTCCGGGTTCGGCGTCATTTCCGTATATATGCTGATGATCGGATTTCCTGTTTTAATCATTTTATCCTAATTTACTTCTGCAAAGGTAACATTTTTCAGGCAGATTTCGGGGATGCATCTGAATGTATTCTATCGAAATTAACAATCCCGGTATAGTTCCCGGCAATATCCCCGGATACACCACCATCTTCTCATAATATACAAATTATTACTTATGTTATTGAAAGAACTTTCTCCAAAAATTCTCGACGCACTGAATCAACAAGTGGAAATGGAAGCAGCCTCCTCCCAGTACTACCTGGCTATGGCCTCCTGGTCTGAAGTACAGGGGTATAATGGCGTTGCCCAGTTCCTCTACCGGCACTCCGACGAAGAAAGGGCACATATGCTGAAGTTGCTCAAATTCATTAACGAAAGAGGTGGTCACGGACTCGTACCGGCATTGAAACAACCTACGGTGGAGTTCAAAAACATACATCAGATTTTTGAACATGTGTTCAGCCATGAACTGCTGGTTTCCAAAGAAATCAATAACCTGGTAGATATGTGCCTGAGTGAAAAAGACTACGCCACACATAATTTCCTGCAATGGTATGTAACTGAGCAGATTGAAGAAGAAAGACTGGCCCGTCATATCCTCGATAAATTGAAACTGATAGGAGAAGACAAAGGTGGTCTTTACATTTTTGACCGCGACCTTGCTACCCTTGATTCAAATGACAAACACTAAAACATTAGATTTATTTATTGCGCGTCACTTATTACTTTTGTAGGAGATATGCAGACAACAAAGATTTTAAAAGCGCGCAAGAGGATAGCCCTGATTGCTCACGATCACAAAAAAGCGGAGTTAATTGAATGGGCTATTTACAATAAAACGGTACTGAGCCGTCATGAACTGTATGCTACCGGCACTACCGGCCAGCTGATAGAACAGGCGCTCGATGTATCTGTCCGTAAACTCCTGAGTGGCCCCCTGGGCGGCGATCAGCAAATTGGCGCCCTGGTGGCCACCGGAGAACTGGATGTCATCATTTTCTTCTGGGACCCTATGGAAGCTTTGCCACATGATCCGGATATCAAAGCACTACTCCGCTTGGGTGTGGTATGGAATATCCCCATTGCCAGCAACCGTTCGTCGGCCGACTTCCTCCTTACATCGCCCCTGATGCACCAGGAGTACGAAGCCATTCTTCCCGACTACAGTCAATATACCAAAAGGAAGATATAGCCTCTCTCTTAATGCTACCCGAAATTTCCGTACTTTAAAGAAAAGCTTCGGGAATGAGAGTTGTTTTTACCCTTTACTTCACCGGTATACTGGTTAGCCTGGCTTTACCATGTAATGCACAAAGCGACAGCAGTAAAGCCAGCCGCGATTCTATCGCAGATACGCAACTGATACTCACCACCCGATTGCTCCGGGAAAGCGACTCGCTGCAAAAAGCAGGCGATGAACAAAAGCGGTTATTACAGGAGCAATTGCTGATCAGCAAGGATAACGACACCCGCAAAAAAGAATTACAGCAAAAGCTGGATGCGCTGGAACAGGCTGATTCGCTGAAAAAAACGCAGGCCCGGCAACGCATTATCCAGCTGAAAGCTACCAACAGCGGCATTCCTGTGGTTCCCTTCCACCGGGATACCCTCTTTTACATCTATAATAAACTGGGGCCATTAAAACCCAGTGACCGGGCGCAGAACATCGACCGCAAACTGGGACAACTGGCCGATGATCCCTTCTTTTCTCCCGACTCCGTAAAAGCTATTGCAAACGAAAATAATATAGATGTCATCTATAATGAT
Organism: Chitinophaga arvensicola; assembly: GCF_900110835.1. Taxonomy (GTDB): domain Bacteria; phylum Bacteroidota; class Bacteroidia; order Chitinophagales; family Chitinophagaceae; genus Chitinophaga; species Chitinophaga arvensicola. The sequence goes on along the minus strand of NZ_FOJG01000001.1, from coordinate 779,032 downwards.
CTGGTGCTATTAACCGTAACAGATGATGATGCGTTATGGCTGGATCAGGATAAAATACAGGTAGCCCAACAATATGCCGCCGCAGTACGCAAAGCAGTACTACAGGAAAAGAAAGACAGCAGCCTGCAAAGTATCCTGATCCGGATTGCCTGGCTGCTGCTGATCATCGTTATTTTCTCTGTCATCGTATATGGCATCAACCGCCTGTTCAAGCGGCTGCGCCGGAAAATTGTAAGAGAAAAAGACAGATACTTTAAAGGCGTGAAAGTAAAAGAATACGCACTCCTCAACCAGCAAAAGCAGATCGGTATTGTGTTTAGCGTTTTACGGGTAGCCAGGATCATTCTGATTCTGCTGGTCTTTTACATCACATTGCCCTTTGTGTTCAGCATCTTTCCCTGGACAAAAGGCATCGCGGACAAACTTATCAACTGGACACTTTCGCCAGTTAAATCTATTCTCCTGGGATTTCTGCATTATCTCCCTAAGTTGCTTACCATCATCGTGATCTATGTTATTACGAGATACCTGGTGAAACTGGTGAATTATCTGGCAGAGGAAATTGCCTCCGGCAACCTGACGCTGAAAGGCTTTTACCCGGACTGGGCAAGGCCTACCGGCAGCGGTATCAAGTTCCTGTTGTATGCGTTTATGTTTGTAGTGATATTTCCTTACCTGCCCGGATCGGATTCCAAAATATTCCAGGGCGTATCTGTGTTTCTGGGTATCCTGTTTTCATTGGGCTCTTCCTCCGCCATCTCCAATGTGATCGCGGGTTTTGTAATTACGTATATGCGTCCCTTTAAGATCGGCGACCGGGTTAAAATAGGGGAGATTACGGGAGATGTGATTGAAAAGAACCTGCTGGTAACCAGGCTACGCACCATCAAGAATGAAGAAATTACGGTTCCCAATGCCAGCATATTAAATGGTCACACCATTAACTTCACCACGTCCAGCAAAGACCTTGGCCTCATCTTGCATACGACCGTTACCATTGGTTATGAAATTCCCTGGAAGCAGGTGCATGAACTGCTGATCAATGCCGCCAATGCAACAGATGGTGTGATGCGCGACAAAGCTCCGTTTGTGTTGCAAACCAGCCTGGACGACTTTGCCATCGCCTATGAAATCAATGTATATACTGATCATTCGCATAAAATGGCGGTCATCTATTCCGACCTGCACCGGCATATTATTGATGAGTTCAACAAAGCAGGGATTGAAATTATGTCGCCCCATTTCATTGCCCATCGTGATGGTAATATGACGACTGTTCCCCCGGAATACTTACCGCCAGATTACCAGCCTCCTGCCACAAAACTAAAGGTGGAAAAAGATTAGCGACCCTATCTTCATAAGAATCACATATTTATATCGGATCAGCCTTGCTTTTTGCTATTTTCGCATCTTACGGTTAAAAAGTCAGGCTGATGTTGAAGCAATTTATAGCAGGCGCATTATTATGGATCATAGGCATGCAGCAGGCATGGGCGCAGTTGCCTCCCAAACGCGAACTGAGAGCGGTGTGGATCGCTACAGTAGAAAATATTGACTGGCCTTCGCGACGGGGATTAAGCACAGAACAACAAAAACAGGAATTCATTGCCATACTCGACCAGCAGCAACGCAATGGGATGAATGCCGTAGTGGTACAGGTGCGTCCGGCAACGGATGCTTTCTATCCTTCACCCTATGAGCCCTGGTCTGAATATCTCACCGGTGTGCAGGGACAAGCCCCCAATCCTTATTATGATCCCCTGCAGTTCATGATAGAAGAAACGCATAAACGCGGAATGGAGTTTCATGCCTGGTTCAATCCTTATCGTGCCGTATTCAGTGTAAGTCGCAGTAGTGTGGCGGCCAATCATATTACCCGTCTGAAACCACAATGGTTTGTTACCTACGAGAATAAAAAATATTTTGATCCGGGCATTCCCGAAGCGCGCGAATTCGTGACCATGGTAATCCGCGATGTGGTGAAGCGCTACGACATAGACGCTGTACATTTTGACGATTATTTCTATCCTTATCGCGTACCTGGAAAAGAGTTTCCTGACAACAGTTCTTACCGCCTGTATGGTAACAACATGATGCGGGACGATTGGCGCCGGGCCAATACAGATGCGATTATCAAAATGCTGAGTGTAGCCATCAAAGCAGAAAAGCCCTGGGTAAAATTCGGTATCAGCCCGTTTGGCGTGTGGCGTAATAAAGATAAAGATCCTGATGGCTCTTATACAAAAGGCGGTCAGACCAACTACGACGATCTCTTTGCCGATATCCTGAAATGGTTGAAAAACGGCTGGATAGACTATGTAGCGCCTCAGATTTACTGGGAGCGTGGGCACCGGCTTGCCGACTATGAAATATTACTCAACTGGTGGAGCCAGCATGGCTATGGTCGCCAGGTGTATATTGGCCATGGTGTTTATCGTTTGGGCAGTAATGCCGCCTGGAAAAATCCGAATGAACTTCCGGCGCAGATAGAAGAAGCACGCACACTGAATACCATCCAGGGTAGCATTTTTTACAGTGCCGCCTCTTTCCGTGGCAACCCACTGGGCATTGAAGATGCGTTACGTACCCGTCTTTATAAATATCCTGCATTACGCCCGATTATGTCGTGGTTACCCAAGGAAACACCGGAAGCGCCTTATTTTATTGATGCTTTTGAACGTCCGGGAGGACTGGAAATACACTGGGCGGATGATGATACCAGTGGTCATACCAAACAATATGTGCTTTACCGGTTTGAGCAAAATGAAGCAATTAACGTGAGCGACCCTACGAAAATAATCAGTATCCTTCCGCAATCCTCCGATCCTGAATTCAAGGATGTGAATTATGTGAAGGGGAGATTATATACTTATGTGGTAACAGCATTAGACCGTATGCAGAATGAAAGTCATATCAGCGAGCCGTTGCGGATGCAACAGCAAAACGGGCGGACCCTGTTTTTGTTTGAGCCTTAGTGAATAAGCGCCGGTATACCATCTCCCAATGGTATACCGGCGTATAATATTATTTACGTTGTTTCAGTGTTTTTAACTCCATTTCCATCGACCATTCTCTTGGCAAAACAAAGTCTGCCCAGGCGGCATTATTACAGGTAATCTTTAGAAAATCAACTCCCCGGTTTCCATATCTATCGCCGTGGCTTCTGCCGGCAGTGTCAGTTCCGGGAAGGCATCGGTGTGTTGCAGGGCGGCGGTAGAACCCAGTAACCCGCCTGCAATGCCTCCTATTAGTGCGCCACCGATGATGGCCGACTGTCTTCTTTCGTAGGCCGACAGGTAAGAGGTAATCACATAGCCATAGCCGCTACGTGACAGGGCAATCAATGCGGCTTTCTTATATTTAAATGGCTGGCCATCTTTTACAATGCCCCATGGCGCTGTTACCAGCGTCTTCTGGCCATCTGTGGTGTTATAAATTTTAGATTTCCCCGCTCTTCCTTTGATTTCGAAGGAAATTATCTCCGGTTTATTTTCCAGGAAGCTGGAGAAGTTAAGATACACGCCGTCATTGAGACGAGCCGCTTTTAGGATTGGGTATTCCCTTTTTTGCGCGTATTGGGCGCGGATGGCGTCCAGCGTAAGCTCCGGCGTTTGTGCAGCAATGGCAGCGTCGATGTCGCTGACGGACTGCGCATAAAATTCTTTGAACGCATTTGAGATATTATTCCGGTGTTGATGTGTAACATCAAATCCATTTCTCAGCCGCACTACATCCATGGATTTCAGGAGTTTATATACATTTCCATCTTTAGAAACAAAGGCGGTTACCTTTACCCTTACATAAGATTTCTCACTCATCATCTGGGTGCGTTCTCCGATACGCAGATCTTCTACAACCCATACCAGCAGTGGTTTCCCTACGGAAAACAGGTTCCGGAAGGTGCTATCCACATAATCCTGCAGATAGCGGTTCATTTCCTTATCCGGCACGGCTTCTACTTTATTATTAAAGAGGCCGGTCTGCAGGAACCCGATACGGGCAGTGTCCCATACGGCGTTCACGATGGTAATGCGGGAAACGGCAGGAGAGAGGCTGTCTGCACTGGCGGGCGCTGCTTTGGCAAGACTGATCTTCTTTTGCGCAGGTGGGGCTGGATTAGCATCTTCACCGGAATACTGTGCAAACACAGGCATGGCAAAACCCAATATTACTGCCGAAAAAGCGACAAAAAAGGACTTGAATGGCATAGAATCAGGTATAGGCGTTAGAGTTAGGGCAGGTAGTATTCAAATATAAGATGAAGCCGCTGAAAAAAGAACAGCGCCAAAAGAATGTTACAACATATGTATTCGCTAAGTGCATCAGGCAATGTCTGTAATCGGGGCCAAATTATCCTGAGGAAGCACCCATTTTTTCAATTATTCTAACAATTAACCGCATCTTTTTATATTTTTCTAAATTTTAACCGTCTAACAAAAGTTTATACAAAAAATACCGCATTCCTTTAGTATCTTTAAACCGTTCCCGAATTATATCGTACACCATCACCCGCGGCGCAAGTCAGAGGGGGGAGTGTGCCAAAGCAAAAAATCTAAACCAAATGGATGAAGTGAAGCAAACGCAAGGTTTATACCGTCCGGAATTTGAACATGATGCCTGCGGAACAGGTTTTACAGCCCATATTAAGGGTCGTAAATCCCACCATATTATACGTGATGCCTTAACCATGCTGGAAAACATGGAACACCGCGGAGCCTGCGGTTGTGAGCAGAACACGGGTGATGGTGCAGGGATACTGTTTCAAACGCCCCATGAGTTCCTGTATGACGAGTGCCTGAAACTGGGCATCGCCTTACCGGAATTTGGAAAATACGGTGTGGGCATGGTCTTCTTTCCGAAAGAACCACGCTGGCGTGAAGAATGCCGCGAGATCTTTCAACGCAGCGCAGAGAAACTGGGCCTGGAAATTCTTGGCTACCGTAAAGTGCCGGTACGTCCGGATGGCATCGGTGAATCTGCCCTTTCAGTAGAGCCTGAAATTGAACAGGTATTTATCGCCTGTCCTTATCATATCAGTGATCCGGAAATTTTCGAGCGCAAATTATTTGTGCTCCGTAACTACGTTTCCAAAACGGTTCGCAATACAGTGCCAAAAGAAAAGTCACTGTTTTACATTGCGTCCCTCTCTTACAAGACCATTGTATATAAAGGTCAGCTGACCACCTACCAGGTACGTCATTATTATACAGACCTGAGCGATGAGAAAATGGTGTCCGCCTTTGCGCTCATTCACTCCAGGTTTGCCACTAATACTTTCCCCAGCTGGAGATTAGCGCACCCTTACAGGTATATTGCCCACAACGGTGAGATCAATACCCTGAAAGGTAACCTCAACTGGCTCCGTTCCGGTGAAAGAGACTTTATCTCCAAATACTTCAGCAAAGAGGAAATGGAAATGCTGCTTCCCATTGTGGAAGAAGGCCAGTCCGACTCTGCCAGCCTGGATAACGTGATTGAGTTGCTCACCATGACCGGCCGTTCCCTGCCTCATGTAATGATGATGCTGGTACCGGAAGCCTGGGATGGTAACGAAGATATGGGCGAAGAAAAGAAAGCGTTCTATGAATATCATGCCTCCCTGATGGAGCCATGGGATGGTCCTGCTTCCATTTCCTTCACCGATGGTAAAATTATTGGTGCTACCCTGGACAGGAACGGATTACGTCCGAGCCGCTTTGTAGTAACCAAAGACGATCGCGTAATCATGGCTTCTGAAGCCGGTGTATTACCGATCGATCCAAAAAATATCAAAGAAAAAGGCCGCCTGCAGCCTGGTAAAATGTTTATCGTAGACATGGACCAGGGTCGCATCATAGGGGATGAAGAGCTGAAACAACAGATCTGCTCCCAGCAACCTTATGGCGAATGGCTGAATAAATATAAGATCCGCCTGGAAGAACTGCCGGAACCAAGAGTCACCTTTACTCACCTGGAACACGATCAGATCTTTAAATACCAGCGCGCATTTGGTTACAGTACAGAAGACCTGGATCACATCATTGCCCCGATGGCAATAGATGGCAAGGAACCTGTTGGCTCTATGGGTACAGATACTCCGCTGGCAGTACTGAGCAATCAACCACAGCATCTGTGTAACTACTTCAAACAATTGTTTGCACAGGTAACCAACCCGCCGATCGATCCTATCAGGGAAAGACTGGTGATGTCACTGGCTACTTTTGTGGGCAATAATGGTAACCTGCTGGATGAAGATCCGCTGCATTGCCATGGTCTGGCGCTCCGTCACCCGATCCTCAACAACTATGAACTGGAAAAGATACGCAGTATTGATACCGGTTTATTCCAGGCCAAAACCTTACATACCTATTTCAAGGCAGACGGTAAACCCGGCTCCCTGGAAAAAGGACTGGCCCGTCTTTGCCGCTACGCGGTAGACGCTGTGGAAGATGGTTTTGAAGTGATCATTCTTTCTGACCGTGCCATCGACTCCGAACACGCTGCTATTCCATCTATACTGGCTGCATCTGCCGTTCACCACCACCTGATCCGCAAGGGTTACCGTGGCCAGGTTGGACTGATCGTAGAAGCCGGTGATGTTTGGGAAGTACACCACTTTGCCTGCCTGCTGGGCTTTGGCGTAACTGCCATTAACCCTTACCTGGCACTCAGCACCATCCGTGATATGAAGCTGAATGGCAAACTGGATACCGCACTGGACGTAGACAAACTGAAAAAGAACTATATCAAGGCAATCTGTGATGGTCTCCTGAAGGTTTTCTCCAAGATGGGCATCTCTACCCTGCAATCTTACCAGGGTGCACAGATCTTTGAAATACTGGGTATCAACCAGGTAACGGTTGATAAATATTTCACCGGCGCCGTTTCCCGTATACAGGGTCTTGGCCTGGATGAAATTGCCCGTGAAACACTGGCTAAACACTGGATGGGTTATGGTCGTAAAGAAACGCCTGTTCAGCGCTTAACAGAAGGTGGTGTATATCAGTGGAAGCGTAAAGGAGAATTCCATCTCTTTAACCCTACTACTATTCACTATCTGCAGTTAGCTACCCGTATGGGCGACTACGCTGCATTCAAGAAATATTCCAAATCGGTAAACGATCAGAGCGAAAAAGCAGCCACCTTAAGGAGCCTGTTTACGTTCAAAAAGAACCGTCCGTCTATTTCTATTGATGAAGTAGAACCGGCATCCAGCATCTTCAAGCGTTTCGCTACCGGTGCGATGAGCTTTGGATCTATTTCGCATGAGGCACACTCCACACTGGCCATTGCCATGAACCGTATCGGTGCCAAAAGCAATACCGGTGAGGGTGGGGAAGATGAAATGCGTTATGAGCTGCTGGAAAACGGCGACTCTATGCGTTCTGCCATCAAACAGGTAGCCAGTGCACGTTTCGGCGTAACCAGCTACTACCTGACCAATGCCGACGAATTACAGATTAAAATGGCGCAGGGTGCAAAACCCGGCGAAGGCGGCCAGCTGCCTGGTCATAAAGTGGACGAATGGATCGGAAAAGTAAGACACTCCACTCCGGGTGTAGGTCTGATTTCTCCTCCTCCTCACCATGATATTTACTCTATCGAGGATCTGGCGCAGCTGATCTACGACCTGAAAAATGCCAACCGTGCTGCACGTATCAGTGTGAAACTGGTATCTAAAGCAGGTGTAGGCACTATCGCAGCCGGTGTGGCAAAAGCACATGCCGATGTGGTACTGGTTTCCGGCTTCGACGGTGGTACCGGTGCTTCTCCGGAAAGCTCTATCAAGCACGCAGGTTTGCCCTGGGAACTTGGTTTGGCGGAATCACACCAGACACTTGTAAAAAATAAGCTCCGCAGCAGAGTGGTACTGCAAACAGATGGTCAGCTGAAAACCGGCCGTGACATTGCCATCGCTACTTTGTTAGGTGCTGAAGAATGGGGCGTTGCTACTGCCGCACTGGTGGTAGAAGGTTGTATCATGATGCGTAAATGCCATGTAAACACCTGTCCTGTTGGCGTAGCTACCCAGGATCCTGAACTGCGCAAACGCTTCAACGGCGATCCGCAGCACGTGGTAAACCTGTTCACCTACCTCGTGGAAGAACTCCGCGAAATCATGGCTGATCTGGGCTTCCGCACCATCAATGAAATGGTGGGTCAGGTAGAATGCCTCCAAATGCGTGACAACATCACAAACTGGAAAACACAAAAACTGGATCTGTCACCGATCTTATATAAAGAAGTAGCTTCTGCCGAAACCGGCCTTTACAAACAGGAAGAACAGGATCACGGCATCAGCGAAGTGATCGACTGGCAACTGCTGAAGGCTGCACAGCCTGCACTGGAAAAGAAAGCCAGGGTATATCAGCAGTTCCCCGTAAAAAATACAGACCGTACCATCGGTACCATCCTGTCTAACGAAATATCCAAACGCTACAAAAGCGAAGGATTACCGGAAGATACCCTGCACTTCAAATTTATCGGATCTGCAGGTCAGAGCTTCGGCGCCTTTACTACTAAAGGTTTAACGCTGGAACTGGAAGGAGAAGCCAATGACTACTTCGGTAAAGGTTTGTCTGGTTCCAAACTGATTCTTTATCCACATGGAGAAGCAGGGTTCAAGGCAGAAGAAAATATCATCGCGGGCAACGTTTGCTTCTATGGAGCTACTTCCGGAGAAGCCTTCATCCGCGGTAAAGCAGGGGAGCGCTTCTGTGTACGTAACTCCGGTGCTACTGTGGTAGCAGAAGGAGTAGGTGATCACGGCTGTGAATACATGACTGGTGGTAAAGCGGTGATCCTGGGTGAAACCGGCCGCAACTTCGGTGCAGGTATGAGTGGCGGTATCGCTTTCGTATACGATGTAAAAGGCACTTTCGCCAACCACTGTAACAGGGATATGATTGACCTGGATCCGCTGGATCAGGGAGATGTAGTACTGCTGCAGGATCTGATCACTAAACATCACGCCTACACGAACAGTACCGTGGCTAAGTTTATCCTGAAAGACTGGGAAAACCAACTGCGTCACTTCGTGAAAGTATTCCCGAAAGAATACAAGGCTGCTTTGAAATCAGACAAGGTACAGGGCCAGAAAGTAGGTCACTAATTGAACAATTAACATTCATCATCAAAATATCCCTTGCAGGTAAGGGACTTGTGGAGGAAAATTATGGGTAAACCTACAGGATTCCTGGAATTTACACGCGAGCTGCCCGGGAAAGCGGATCCCCGGGAAAGGGTTAGTCACTATAATGAATTTGTAGAGCGCTTCCCGGATAACAAATTAAATCAGCAAGCTGCCCGCTGTATGAATTGCGGGGTGCCTTTTTGCCACAGCGGATGCCCGCTGGGTAATGTGATACCGGAATTTAATGATGCCGTATACCGTCAGGATTGGAAAGAAGCATATGATATCCTGTCTTCTACCAATAACTTCCCGGAATTTACCGGCCGTATTTGTCCGGCACCCTGCGAAAGCGCCTGTGTACTGGGTATCAACCAGCCACCGGTAGCTATCGAAGAGATTGAGAAACATATCATTGAAGTAGCTTTCGATAAAGGCCTGGTACAGGCCAAAGCGCCACGCATGCGCACCGGTAAAAAGATTGCAGTAATTGGCTCCGGCCCGGCTGGTTTAGCCGCTGCTGCACAATTGAACTACGCCGGCCATACTGTTACGGTATTTGAACGCGACGACGCACCAGGCGGACTTTTACGCTATGGTATCCCTGATTTCAAACTGGAAAAATGGGTAGTAGAACGCCGGGTGAAATTGATGGAAGAAGAAGGGGTAGTGTTCCAGTGCAATGCCAACGTAGGCGTTAACGTTAGTACCAATGATCTGCTGAGAGAATACAATGCGATTGTACTGGCGGGTGGTTCCACCATTCCGCGCGACCTTCCGATCGAAGGCCGTCAGTTAAAAGGAGTACACTACGCCATGGACTTCCTCAAACAACAGAATAAAAGAGTAAGCAATATTGCGGTAGAAGGCAGCGACATATTGGTTAACGGCAAGAATGTAATCGTAATTGGTGGTGGTGATACCGGCTCCGACTGTGTGGGAACCAGTAACCGCCAGGGCGCGAAAAGCATTACACAGCTGGAACTGTTACCGAAACCTCCGGGCGAACGTACCGCTTATATGCCATGGCCTACCTATCCGATGGTGTTAAAAACATCTTCTTCCCACGAAGAAGGAGCAGACCGTAAATGGGCGATTGCCACCAAATCCTTTATCGGAGATGAAGAAGGCAACCTGAAAGCCCTGCGCCTGGTAGACCTGCAATGGACCGCCAGCGCCGATGGCAGACCAGCTAAATTTACAGAAGTACCTGGTTCTGAAAGAGATGTGCCTTGCGAAATGGCTTTCCTGGCCATGGGCTTCGTACATCCTCAGCACACCGGTCTCCTGGATCAGCTGGAAGTAGAAAAAGATGAACGCGGTAACGTAAAAGCTACCGAAAAAGATTACCTGACATCCATTCCTAAAGTGTTTACTGCCGGCGATATGCGCCGTGGACAATCACTGGTGGTATGGGCAATAAGCGAAGGTCGTGAGTGTGCGAGAAAAGTGGACGAATTCCTGATGGGTAGTTCCCAACTGGAAAGCAAAGACCATTCACTACAGGCAATGGCTTTATAATTCAAAAGATGTAAATCAAAACTTTTCTCATAAGCAGGTTTAGATTTTGTTGTAACCTTCAGCCGGGCCGGGTTTTTACCCGGCCTATATTTTTTTTCAGCGGGATGATTATATTTGAGTATTATTCCCTGCCATGAAAGAAACATTGAACCTGCAATTGTCACCTATGCTGTTTTTCTGTTGCGATATTCCTTTTCCTTCCTGTGCGATTGTGAGCCGAAAAACAACCCATATTCCCTTTAAGCAATTGTTAATCAATACTTCCAGGCAGGCTGTCACCCAATAATCCGGCCGTCACCCAGCAGTTCCGGTAACCAGCACTTTTTTATCCCAACACCCAAATTTTGTATCTATGAACAAGAAACTGTTACTGCTTTTCATGATCTGTCTGTCGTCCTGTGCTACTATTTTCAGCGGCAGCAAGTATACTTTCACGATCAATAGTACCCCTTCAGATTCGAAAATCTCTGTCACCAATAAAAAAGGAATCGAGGTTTTTACTGGCAACACCCCGGCTGTTGTACGACTGAAATCCGGTAATGGCTATTTCTCCAGGGGCAGATACACTGTCCGGTTTTCAAAGCCCGGTTATACAGATAAAGTGGCCGCTATCGACTTCCGGCTGAACGGCTGGTATTTTGGTAATATCCTTATCGGCGGCGCCATTGGATTACTGGCAGTAGATCCTCTCACTGGTGGTATGTGGATGGTGAACAGGAATGACAAATTGATTTATCAGAAACTCGACCCGAATGCCGCCGCATCGATGGAGCCCTCCCTGAAAGTGATTGATTTTAATAGCCTGAACGATCAGGAGAAATCGGCGCTTGTAAAAATACAATAGCCCGCTTTTTAAAATCCCGGTGGTAGCCCCCTCTGGGTGGGGGGACTACCGGGATTTCCTTCCTTCACAAACGATCATACCTCCTACGTTAAAGAAAACTTAAAGACAGAAATTCGACATCAGCAGAAACAAAGCCCCGTTTCAGCTATTTCTATAATTCCCACTTTAGAAACCCGATACATTTGTTCACTATGAAACAAATGTTGTGTTTTTGGAGCTTTGTATTACTGGCCTTCTCCGTAGCAGGACAACATGTTCTCATTACAGATGCTCCTCAGCTGAAAAAAGGACTATATAAAACCTTCGAAGAGTTCCGGACCAACAATCCGTCGGAACAAGGCGCCCTGGTTATTAAGAACCGTAGCTCTGCCGCCCAGATCTACCTGCTGGCCAGCCGGAACGAACTGATATTACTCGACGACGCCGGCCAGGAACACAAAGTGAAAAACTACTGGGGCTTCTGCGACGGAAAAGATATCTACATCAGGGATAATGGACTCAATAAACTGCAGGAAATCGGCTACTACTGCATATATAGTCTGCATGGCATCCAGCCATCGCGAGGTTACATCAACCAGGCTACCATGACCACAAACAGCCTCAGCACCCCCACCGTACTCAAAAAAGTACTCAACATCAATACCGGTGAGATACTGGAATTGTCTGCCTATAATCTCAAAAAATATATCCTTCCCCAGGACAGCGTATTACTGGATGAATTCAGGACTGATAAAGAGAAAAAAGATCAACTGGAGTATTATATCTACCGGTTCAACCAGCGGAATAAACCAGCAACGAAGTAATTAATTTTCTTTCAAAGTGATATTGTTTGAGTTTCATTAACCTGCGAGGATCGCGGGTTAGATACCTTGTGTGCATCACAATATTGTGAGATTACTCAAACTTTTATTCATGAAGAAAGAATTGATTGAAGCGCTGTTCAGACAATTTGAACAGGCTCGCTATGACAACAATGGTATCGAATGCTGGAGCGCCCGGGAATTACAACAAATACTGGGCTACACGCAATGGAGAAATTTTTTGAAAGTTATTGAAAAGGCAAAAGCATCTTGCGAAAACAGCGGAGTGGCGGTTTTAGACCATTTTGCTGATATCAGCAAAATGGTGACGGTAGGCAGTGACGCAACCAGAGAATTACAGGACATCGCCCTCACCCGTTACGCCTGTTACCTCATTGCGCAAAGTGGCGACACCCAAAAAGATCCCATTGCCTTTGCACAAACGTACTTTGCTGTGCAGACGAGAAAGCAGGAGGTAGTTGAAAAAAGATTGTTAGATATTGACCGGCTTAATGCGAGAGACAAATTATCAAAGTCTGAAAAAGTGTTGTCCGGTATTATTTACGAGAGAGGAGTAGATGAAAGCGGATTTGCCCGCATCCGGTCCAAAGGCGATGAAGCGCTTTTTGGCGGTTTTACCACCCGGGATATGAAGAAGAAACTGGTAATACCCGAAAACCGTCCACTGGCCGACTTTCTCCCTACTATTACCATTAAAGCGAAAGACCTGGCTACAGAAATTACCAGCCATAATGTAATAGAAAAAGACCTCTCCGGCGAAACTGCTATTACCGGGGAACATGTGGATAACAATACGGCCGTAAGAAATGTATTACTGGAAAGAGGTGTAAAACCTGAAACCCTGCCTCCGGCAGAAGATCTGGATAAGGTAAAAAGAAGAATAAATAAGGAAGATAAGAATGCCCTGAGTCACGATAACTAATCAAAAATATTACAAAGCCAACCCGTCCGGTCCATTATTATTTCGCCAATCTGGGCATTTTACTACTCACCCCATTCTGTTCCTGCTCCCAAAAAAAGTATGTCCGTTACCGTATTTGATGTATTCTTGCAGGAACTTTTTATCCCCTGTACCCCTAAGGTATGGATTTTGTTGTACCCCGCTGGCAAACGCCCGGTTACACTATCCTGCCGGTAAAGTAAACCATAAGCGTGCTTTTGCGTTTATATTGAGTAATTTACTATTGTAATACATCATAGTGACAGAACCAGCAGAAACCGGAGAAAAACACGGCCGCCCCTGGTGGCGATGGCTTATATGGATTATTGTTGCGGTGCTTCTTTTGCCCGTAATGGCTGTTTTATTATTACAACTGAACGGTGTCCAGAATTATTTGAGAGAACAGGGGGAGATCTACCTGCGAAAAAAACTGCACACCAAAGTGCAGATAGGATACCTGCGCGCCCGGGGCTGGCAATACCTTGAGCTGCGCAATGTATATGTAGCGGACACCTCAAACCAGGCACTCTTCTACACAGGCTCCCTTAAAGTGCATTACAACCTCCTGTCACTTATCAGCAATGAACTAAAGATCGACAAGCTGGAATGGGATACACTGCTGGTAAATGTATACCGCCATCCCGGTGACTCCGCCTTCAATTACCAGTTTGCTGTAGATGCCTTTGTTTCGCCATCTCCCAAACCAGATACACTCGCACCCGCTACCGGCACCACTTTGCAGTTCCGGCTGAAAGATATTTCCCTGCGTAAAGTAAAAGTAAGCTACGCTGACGCTCCCGGAGGTATGACCGCCGTACTTACCTGGGACAGCCTCCATGTTGATCCGGATGACCTGCTGATTGATGATGGCATCTACGCTTTCAGAGGCATCACACTGGATGGTCTTAAAGGATTTTTCCGGCAGCAGTATATTGCTCCCGCTGTCACCAGTGCTGCGCCACCGCCACCTCCGGCAGATACAAACAGCTCATCGTTACACCTGCTGCTGAAGAAATTACAGATCAATAACAGCCACTTCGAATATGCAGATGAAGGCTCCGGTATCAGCACCACCTGGAAAATAGGCGGCCTGCTGCTCCGCAACAGCAGCCTGGACCAGGATTCTACCCGTATCCAGGTGGGCGACCTTACCATCAGCAATACCACCGGACTGGTATTAATGGTAAATGGAAAAGATTCCATTCCCACTGCCCCCAAAGACACCACACCAAATACCTGGCAGGTATTTGCCAATACCGTAAACCTGGATAAACTCGCTTTACGCTACGATAATGGGGGACCAGCACCCAAAGCTGCAGGACCAGATCCCGACTATAATCACCTTATGCTGAACCGCTTTTCCAGTAAGATCAGCAACATCCGGTATAAACCAGATAGCATCATGGTGGGCATAAAATCTTTAACTGCACAGGATAAATCAGGCTTCACCATCCGTAAAGCCAATATGGACGTGCTGTTTACCCCATACACCCTGGCCCTGCGCAATTTCCTGCTGCAAACCAATAAAAGCATATTACGTAAACAGATCATCGTCACTGTGCCATCCTGGTCAGGTATTTCAGACCACCTCGATCAGCTCGGCCTGGATGCTAACCTCGACTCTGTACACGTAACCCTGGCGGAATGGCTGCCATTTGTTCCTGATGCACGCAAAAACAAATCATTTGCGCCATTGTGGAATAAAGAACTAACGCTGGCGGCTATATTAAAAGGGAACCTGGCAGAACTGAATATCAAACAGCTCTACGTCAATGATCATCAAGGCAACCTGATTAAAACAGACAATGGCCAGGTGTTTCATGCTACAGATCCGGACCGTCTAAGCGCCAATCTGCCTGACATTTTTATACAATCAGGGAATAAACCCCTGCGCGCCTGGCTGCCTGCGGGTACCCTGCCGGATACGCCGCGCCTGCCGGAAAACATGCAGATTACCGGTATGTTTAAAGGTGGCATGAAAGATCTCGTTACCCAGTTACAACTGAAAAGTGAATCTGCCAGCGCTAACATCAATGCAAAACTTGTTAACATAACAGACAGCATCCGCAGTAGTTATACGGTTAGCATTCCCTATTTCCGGGTTAATCCCGGCGTTATGCTTTATGACACCACCTATGGCTGGATGTCCGGAAAGCTGAGCGCTACCGGTCAGGGATACACGCTAAAACAAATGGTTGCCAAAGCCGCTATCCAACTGGACGAGGCTACCTATAACGCTTATACGTATCATGATGTAAGCGTTAACGCCGGTATCAATAAAGGCAACTTTGAAGCACAGGGAGAAAGCGCCGACAGTAACATCACGGCTACTTTCGACATCAGCGGTCAATTGATAGATACTACCGTACAGGGGCTGAAAGTAAACATGGAGTTGGCAAAGGCCGATCTGTATGCCACACATTGGTATACTGAACCACTTATGTTAAAAGGTAACCTCAATGCTGATTTCAATAGCATTGAACCTCAGCGCATAGAAGGAAATGCCTTTTTAACCAACTGGCAGATTGCTACCAAAGAACAGGTATTCCCACTGGACAGCATTTCCCTAACCGCCCAATACTCCGATCAGCAATATATTACACTGAAAAGTCCGTTTGGCCTGATCAATGCCAACGGGCATATCGATTATACCAAAGTAGGCACCGCCTTCGCCAATGTGATCAACAAGCCATTGATGCCCGCCGATTCCGGCCGCATCGTAAATGTGCCTGGTGGTCAGCTGCTGCAGTGGACCGCCTCTCTGCAATGGCCTAAAAACCTGCAGCCCCTGTTACCGGCCCTCCGCATGGAAGTACCGCTGGAAATGACCGGTCGCCTCAATAGCGACAGCAGCCTCCTGGTATTGAATGCCGCCGTTCCGAAAATCAATTACGATTCCATTCAGATCGATAGTCTCCGGATGTATACCTATATCCAGGACACTTCCATGAAAGCTCGTTTTTCTATCGCTCATATGGCACATCCATCTTTCCCATTATATCATACTTATCTGAAAGCGGATGCCAATACCGGCGTGGTAGACTTCGACCTCGTTCTGGATGATATCAAACGCCAACCTAAATATAAGCTGGGCGGGATCTTCACTTTCCTGAAAGAGAACGCAATGCAGCTGTCTCTGAAACCCGGACTGATGCTGAACAAGCAGGAATGGACAGTAGCTGACAATAATATCCTCCGGATAAAAAATGGTGCACCGGATACGGCAAACATCAAATTGTCGCAAGGCGATCAATCCATCCAGATTTCCACACAATCAGATACCAGCTCTGTTCCGGCACTGCAAGCCAATATTGCTAATTTCAAATTGTCTACCATTACCGGATTACTGGCCACTGATACTTTACTCGCAAATGGTATCCTGAATGCAGAAGCTACTGTGCGTAACTGGAACCAATCACCGCTGATCCATGCCAAGCTTAAGGTGGACAGCCTAACAGTGAAGAATACACGCATGGGAACACTGGACGCCAATGTGGAAAACAGTGGGCCCGGACAATATAAACTCGTAGCAGGTTTAAACGGAAATGATAATGATATTAAGGTAGATGCCACTTACGACAGTACCATTAATGCGCAGGTAGATATCAACAACATCAGCATGGCATCGCTGGAGCCGTTTACCGCAGGTAGTGTTACAAAAATGTCGGGTAGTGCCAACGGCCAGTTCAACATCACCGGTACACCATCTGCCCCCAAAGTACTGGGCGGCCTGCATTTCAATAATGCCACCGGAATGGTTACCATGATAGGCAGCACCTTCCATTTACCTGATGAAGATATTGTGATCGATGAAAATGGTATCCTGTTAAATAACCTCGTAGTAGCAGACAGCGCCAACAACGAACTGGTGGTAGATGGCCGCATCAACACAAAAGATTTTACAAAGTATAATTTCAACCTCAACGTAACCGCTGATAATTTTATGGCTTTAGGCAGCCAGCAAAATCCGGATCAATGGATCTATGGCCCTGCCTATATCGACAGTAAAGTGAAAGTACGCGGTACACTGGATCTTCCGAGAATTGATGCCATCGTGAAGCTGCGGGATAAATCCAGCGTTACGATGACGTTGCCACAAGATGAACCCGGTATCGCCAACAGGGAAGGAGTGATCGAGTTTGTGGATAAATCTAATCCTATAGATTCCGCGCTGCTGGCGCGTCAAGACAGCCTGAAATATCAGACTACCCGGTTAAAGGGGATGTTTTTATCTGGCAACCTCGATATTACGCCAGAATCAGTGCTCAAAATTATCATCGATTCACAAAACGGCGACTATGTACAGGCGAAAGGTACCGCCAGTATCAACGCTACGCTGGACCCAAGCAGTAAACTGAGTCTTACCGGCCGCTATGAAATTTCGGAAGGTAAATATGAAATGTCGCTGAACCAGCTGATCAAACGTTCCTTTGATATTGAAAAGGGTAGCTTCATTTCCTTTAATGGAGATGCTACCAGCGCTGATCTGGACATCACCGCCAAGTACACCGTAAATGCACCTGCATACGACCTTGTGGCCGATCAGCTGCAAAGTATGTCTGCTGAACAACGGAACACTTATAAACAGCGTATGCCTTTCCTGGTATACCTGATGATCAAAGGCAGTCTGCTGAAACCCGATATCAGCTTCCGCCTCGATCTCGCAGAAAAAGACCGGAATACCCTGAATGGTACCCCATACAACAGGTTGAAACAGATTAACCAGGTACCGTCTGAGCTGAATAAGCAGGTGATGGGACTGCTGGTACTGAATGCCTTCATCCCGGATGATCCGATGAGTACCCTCGATGGTGGATCCGGCGGTGGAGTAGGACAGGCAGCGAAAAACAGTGTGAGTAAGATCCTGTCGCAGCAATTGAATAATATGGCCGGCAACCTGATCAAGGGAATCGACCTCAACTTCGACCTGCAAAACCAGGAAGATTATTCCAGCGGTACTGCCCAGGAATCCACCAACCTGAAAGTGGGTGCGTCCAAGCAACTGTTCAATGATCGTTTAACCGTTTCCGTAGGTTCCAATATTATGCTCCAGGGAAGTCAGCAGAATGCCAGCTCCCTGATAGGCGATATTTCTGTAGAATATAAACTGACCAGGGATGGACGTTACCGTATCAGGGTATACCAGCGCAATGATAGCCAGACGGTCATTGAAGGGCAGGTGGTAGAAACAGGCGTTGCGTTTGCGCTCATCATGGATTACGACGAATTCCGCGAAATCCTGCAAAGGTCTAAATCCGACACGAAAAAACAGAAACTGCGCGACAGCAAAAAAAATAAAAAAGACGATAAAAATACGACAACGCCTGATGCGAAAAGTAAATAGCCATATCATCCTGTTTTGCCTGGTATTCCTGGTGCTCAGCTCCTGTAGTACCACCCGCACCGTGCCTGAGGGTGACCGGCTATATACTGGTAGTGAGGTAAAGTGGGTAACAGATACCGTAGCCAAAAAGAAACCAAAAGATTACAGTACCCTCGTAGACGGTATGAACAAAAGAATCCGGCCTAACAGGAATCGTAAATTCCTGGGGATGCCCATAAAACTCTGGCTGTATAATTTAGGTAATGAACCCAAAGGAAAAGGACTTAATTATCTGCTACGCAAGAAATGGGGAGAACCGCCTGTTTTACTCAGTCAGGCTAAACCAGAATATACCTCCAAAGTGTTGGAAGAATACCTGGCAGATAATGGTTATTTCCAGGCAGACCTGGTTTCCGAAGTAAAGAATTCCGGTAAGAAAAAAGCGTCTATCCAATATACTGCTACACCAAATCACAGGTACACCATTAAAAGCGTTACCTATCTGACAGACAGCAGCGCCATTGGCAAAACAGTTACCTACACCAAAGAAGAAAGCTCCCTGATTGTAGGCGCCAATTACTCCCTTGATTCTATCAAGGCCGAACGGGAACGCATACACGCCGCATTAAAGGAACAGGGTTATTACTATTTCACACCGGATTATTTAATTGTACAGGTAGACAGTACCAACCGGGGAACAGTAGACCTGTTTGTAAAAATAAAGGATAATACACCGCTGCTGGCACTGCGCCCATACAGAATGCACGATATCAGCCTGTTCCCGGACTATTCGCTCGACAACGATTCGGCGTCTACGCTGGGAACTCCTGTCAGATACAAAGGCATTTATATTGTGGATTCCGCCAGGCGCTTTAAATCGTCTGCATTCGACCGCTCCGTATTTTTGCGCCCCGATAGTTTATACCGCCTGAGTTCTCATAATATCACTCTACAAAGGCTGATCAACCTCGGTGTATTCAAGTTTGTAAAAGGACAGTTTTCACCAGTAAGAGATACTTCCATTCACCGCATTGTGGGAGGTAGTCCTAATGCCACCGGTCCCGGCGGACAGGGCAGAAGAGATAGAGACAGCTCCGGCAGGAAAGACTCTACTAATAGAACCGCCGGTAGAAGAGATGCTACCTATTCCCGCGATACCACACTTGCCAGTAACTACCGCGCAATGGTGAATAACCGTGTGTCGCTCGATAGTGGCTGGCTCGACGCCAAGTTTTACCTGACTCCCTATAAACGCCGTTCCCTGCAGGCGGAATTACGTGGTACCTCTAAATCAAATGGTTTTATTGGATCACAGATAAGTCTGACCGCCAAAAACCGCAACTGGCTGCACTCTGCGGCATTGCTGGAAATCGGTTTAACCGGAGGTATGGAGTGGCAAACCGGTAATAAAAGCGCCGGAGGTTCTAATTCCTATGGGTTAGGCGGACAGGTGGCGGTTACTTTTCCCCGCTTCCTGACACCATTCAGGGGACTCAATATCCGAACGCCTTATGTTCCTAAAACAAGGATCAGTGCCGGATATGAACTATATAGCCGCGCCGATCTTTATAACCTGAATGCATATACGTTACAATTACAGTATCTCTGGCAGCGGACACAATACCTGAGTCATATTTTTTCACCTGTTGCTTTAACGTATGTGTTGCCTACTAAAACGACACCTGCGTACGACAGCATCCTGGTGAATGATCCAAGTCAGCGGAATGCCATTGAAAAGCAATTCATCCTGGGTGGAAATTATACGATCACCTACAATAACCAGCAGGCCAATCGTATTCATAGCTTCTACCTGAGCGGCAATGTGGATATCTCCGGTAACCTGGCTGGATTGGTAGTTCCAAAGAACGATACCGGTCAGAAAACAATTCTTGGTAACTCATTTGCACAATACGGACGATTTACCGCAGAAGCGCGGCATTACTGGCAACTGGGTAAAGGCAAACAGTGGATAAACCGCCTGCTGCTTGGGTATGGCTTGCCCTACGGCAATTCATCCACGCTGCCATTTGTAAAACAGTATTTCACCGGTGGTAGCAGTAGTATCAGGGCGTTCCGCGCACGTACACTGGGACCGGGATCTTACCATAACCCCAAGGTGGATAGCTCGGTGTTACTGGCCAATGAAGCGGGTGATATCAAGCTGGAGTTTAACTCGGAAGTGAGGATACATGTGGCCAGCGTGTTCAATGTGGCAGCGTTTGTGGATGCAGGCAATATCTGGCTGCAAAAAGATGTGCCGGATAAACCGGGCAGCAAATTCACTTCCAGCTTCTATAAAGATATTGCCGTAGGTGGTGGTATCGGTTTACGTGTTGATGCTTCTATTGTGGTGGTACGCCTCGATCTGGCCATGCCGTTCCGGGTGCCCTATCTGCCGGAAAAAGAGCGCTGGGTATTTAATAAAATAAATTTCAGCGATCCCGAATGGCGAAAAAAGAATCTCGTATTAAATATTGCAATCGGCTATCCGTTTTAATATTACGGGGAGATGTGGCTAATCACATCTCCCCGTAAACTTCATTTTATAACACATCTTTCAGGTGTTTGTAATTCGATTTTACTGCATCAAACACATCTTCATACCTGCCTCCTAAAATCAGTTTACCCATCCAGAGCGCAAATCCTTTCATCTGGGCAAATTCCACTTTTGGTGGCATCGCCAGCGATTCAGGATTGGTAAAGATGTTCACCAGCACCGGGCCTTCTGTTTTATTCGCCTGCAATAACGTAGCTTCTACCTCTTCCGGCTTACGGATCGTGAAAGCGGTAAAACCCATGGCAACAGCCACTGCTGCAAAATCTGGATTTTCCATATTCGTTTGCCAGTCGGGTAAACCGGCAACTTCCATTTCAAGCTTCACCATACCAAGAGCACGGTTATTAAACACAATTACTTTTACCGGAAGATGATATTGCTTAATGGTCATCAGATCCCCCAATAACATCGTCAATCCACCATCTCCGCATAGTGCATATACTTCCCGGCCGGGTTGGGCCAGCGCAGCACCTATGGCCTGCGGCATGGCATTGGCCATCGATCCATGATTAAAAGATCCAAGTAAAGTACGTTTGCCGGTACCTTCCAGGTAGCGGGCTGTCCACACATTCGTCATGCCGGTATCCACCGTGAAAATGGCGTTGTCTGCTGCTATTTTATTGAGGGTAGATGCTACAAACTCCGGACTGATGGCGTTTTCCTTACCAGTATCTTCCACATAGGTCTGCATTTTCTTTTGCACCTCCTTGTAAAACGCCACCATAGAATCCAGGAAATCACGGTCTTTATGTTCTTTCAGTAATGGTAACAATGCCTTCAGGGTATCCTGCACATCGCCGCAAAGTCCCATTTCCAGGGAGGCTCTCCGGCCCAACCGTTCCGGCTGAATATCTATCTGGATAATTTTCGCTTTTTCAGGGATAAAGGGCGTGTAAGGAAAATCCGTTCCCAGTAGTAATAACACCTCTGCTTCATGCATACTTTTATAAGCGGATGCCAGGCCAAGCAGTCCGGTCATGCCCACTTCATTGGGGTTGTTATATTGGATGCCCATCTTAGCCCTAAATGTGTAGGCAATAGGTGCTTTTAATAATTCCGATAGCGCCACTACTTCATCATGCGCCTCCACTGCACCTAGTCCACAGTAGATAGCTACTTTTTTGCCTCCGTTCAATAACGCAGCCAGTTCAGCCAATTCGGCCGGCGATGGGCATATTACGGGGTTGGGGTGATATAACCTGGTAGCGGTAGGAATATCTTTCGCATCCGACGCCGCTACATCGCCCGGTAGCCCGAGTACCGCCACTCCATGTTTATGGACGGCGTGCTGCAACGCAGCCTGCAACATGCGGGGCGCCTGTTCTGCAGTGGCAGCCACCTGGTTATAATGACTACAATCGTCGAATAATTTGATGGTATTGGTTTCCTGGAAATAATCGCTTCCGAATTCATTGGTAGCACAGGTAGAGGCGATGGCCAGCAAAGACGCGCCTGAACGATGCGCATCATATAAGCCATTGATCAGGTGTACGTGTCCGGGGCCGCTGCTCCCGGCACAACACGCCAGTCCGTTTAGTTGCGCCTCGGCGCCTGCAGCATACGCACCAACTTCTTCATGTCTTACGTGAATCCATTGTATCCTTCCATCGCGGCGCACCGCATCATTGATGTGATTCAAACTATCGCCGGTTACAGCATAAATACGTTTAATACCGGCAAGTACCAGCATTTCCACTAATTGATCCGCTACAAGTTTTGCCATAAATAAATTATTTGGTGTGAGTGCCTGATAAAAACAGTTGATGTATTACATTGTTCATTGACAGCGCCATTCATCAATTACCTGTAACAGCTCTAAAAAGCATCAGAAAATTGCCTTATTTTTAGGTCATTCTAAATCGCTATCCGCCATGAGTATCCCTGCACCCTTACAATGCAACCGGGTATTGCTGTTCATTATCGTGGTAATGACAGTTGCCACTTCCTGTAGCCGGAAAATTACCGAATCCGGAAAAGCCTCCTATTACGCCAACTCTTTCGACGGAAAACGTACCGCCAGTGGCGAAACCTTCCACCAGCGAAGCCTTACAGCAGCGCATAAAACTTTACCATTTGGAACACGTGTTACTGTTACCAATATTGCCAATGGAAAAAGTGTGAAGGTGCGTATCAACGACAGGGGACCTTTTGTAGCCGGACGAATCATCGATCTGTCCAGTAAAGCTGCTTCCAAAATAGGTATGCTGAATACCGGCGTCGCCAATGTAGAAGTGAAATACAAAAAGAAGAAAAAGAAATAATAAAACAGGAGTGAGGTTACTCACTCCTGTAATAATTTTTATCCCAATTGGTGTACACCACCTTTCCTTTCATTGGCGCGTTGATAATGCCTGCCTTCTGCAATCTCTTCGATCATCTTCTTACAAAAAGCCGGCAAATCTTTAGGAGTACGACTGGTAACCAATCCTTTATCGGTCACCACTTCTTCATCTGACCATAAGGCGCCTGCGTTTTCAAGATCAGTTTTTAATGATGGGTAAGAGGTCACTTTACGACCATCGAGTTCACCCGTTTCAATCAGTGTCCAGGGACCATGACAAATAGCCGCGATAGGTTTGTCGTCGTCGAAGAAACCGGTAACGAAAGCAATTACACGATCGTTTGTTCTCAGGTGGTCCGGATTCATCACACCGCCAGGTAAAACAAGCGCGTCATAATCGGAAGCCACAACATCCAGGATATTCTTATCTACCGGATAATCTTTCCCCCAGTCTTTCTCCGCCCAGGCCCGCACCGTCTTTTCTTCCGGCGATATAATATCCACGGTTGCACCTGCATTTTTCAAGGCTTCCAATGGTTGGGTAAGTTCCACTTCTTCAAATCCATTTGCTACTACAATAGCTACTTTTTTATCTTTTAACTGGTTTTCCATAAAATGTAGTTTTTGTTGTTTTGGAATAGTATGCCTCCGGCAGATCAATACCTCGGCAATACCCTCTCTGCCACAAAAACGGTTCCTTTTGCAGGTATTTGCGCGCACGTTGCTTTTCAAAAGATCAGCACGTTTGGAGGCCTGTATAATTATATGCACATACCGTTGCACTCACCGGATGAAGACGTATTCTCATTGGTTTGTAATTTTTTCCCGGCAGAATTGCATTTGGGGGCAGATGCTGCTTTATTTGTTAACATACAAATCAGGAACAATGAACAAGAAAACACTCCTTTCAGCATTGCTGGCTATTTGCTTTGCTGCTGACCAGGCCTTTGCGCAGGCCCCTGCGGTAGAGCTTCCCGGCTTTGCTGCCTATGCTGATCCGGTAGAAGAAAATGTTGAGATCAGCGAATCCAATGGTGTAATACATTGGACCGGTAACAGCAATACCGTTAATTTCTATTTTCATGTAGCCAATCCCGGCACTCTTAAAATTGCACTCCTCGCAAAAGCAGATGCAGAAAGCAAAGTAAAAGTAGCTATAAACGGAATAGATAAAATAGTTATCATTCCAAACAATAATGATTTTGCAAACATCCCGGTTTTACAAACAACGATTAAAAAAGCGGGCTTCTATTATGTGTCATTGAAGGGAGTAGAGAAAAAAGGAAATGTATATGCCGATGTGAAAGCAGTAAGCCTTTCCGGCACTGCTGTTAAAGATATACAGTATAACGCCAAACCATGGCGCCGTGCGGCTTCCGTGCATTTAAACTATCCGGTGCCGGAAGGTAAAAATGTAGAATGGTTCTATGGAGAAATTAAAGTACCGGAGGGAGAAGATAAACTTGGTACTTACTTTATGTCATGCGGATTTCATAGAGGATATTTCGGGATGCAGGTAAATTCTCCCACCGAAAGAAGAATCATTTTTTCAGTATGGGATGCGGGTGGAGAACCCGAAGAGCGTAGCAAAGTTAAATACGAAGATCAGGTAGTCATGCTCGCCAAAGGCGATAGTGTAGATGCCAGTGGATTTGGTGGTGAAGGCACCGGTGGCCACAGTCATTGGGTATACAACTGGAAAGCCGGCAATACCTATCGTTTCCTGATGCACAGTGTACCTACCGGCAACACCACTACCTATACCGCTTATTTCTATGTCCCCGAACACAAGGAGTGGAAGCTGATTGCCAGCTTCAGAGCGCCTAAAGATGGCAAGTATATGGGACATCTTTACTCCTTCCTGGAGAATTTTTCTTTTGAAAATGGTCACCTCGGACGTAAAGGCTATTTCGGTAATCACTGGATAAAAACTAATACTGGCGAATGGATAGAGCTGACCAAAGCAAAGTTCTCCAATGATGCTACTGCGAAGGCAAAAGACAGACTCGATTACGGTGGCGGCGCTGAAAACGGTTGGTTTTATCTTTGGAACAGTGGGTTTAAGCCCGCTAACGCGCAATACGGAGATCAGTTTGAACGTCCGGCAACGGGTACTCCTCCGGTGATTGAATTGCCGAAGTTCTAATTGCCTGTTTTCAGAAAGCAACTTGTTGTGATCATTCACTACTGCTGGCTACTGACTTTGAAGTCGCTGTCACTTTATGTTCCCAAAGAACCGAATGCACTAACAGTACCCACATCTTCAAATGCTCTGGTGGATTAATGAAACCACTTCTTTTTCGCAGAGCGTTCAAGAAATATACACAATCCTTGTCGCCCGGCCGTCTACACGGTCGGGCGATTATTTTTATCTACATAAATAAAATTAGCAACTGCTGGAAATATTATAGTCTATATACCCCATAGGACAGATATTACGCATTTATTTTTCACTACGCACGACAAATTTCTGGTCCCGGCGGGGCAAAAAACTCCTTTTCAAACCGGCACAATTATTAAGCGTAGTGGCTATTCCCCTCACTATTAAGCGATTTTTACTTTAAATTCGGTATTCAATGATGATAACATCCATTACATATGGCTTTCAAAAATAAATTGCCTATTCCCGACGTCGTACAGGTGCTGAATCCGTTTAAGGTGAAGAAGCAACGCATCATGAACTTCAATCCGGCAGAAGGAGTTACCACCCGAAAACCGGCCACCGATACGAGGATCACCGTTTTTGATTATAACGTCAATCTTTGTGCAGAGTTAGTACTCAACAAAGTAGAGGATACTTTTAAATATGCAGAATCATCTCAACTGAGCTGGATTAATATAGATGGCCTCAGAAAAGAGGAAGTGCATGCGGTATGTGAGCAATTCCTGATTCATTCATTGCTGGAAGAAGATATTCTCAGTGTTGGACAACGCGCCAAAATGGATGAAATCAATGACCGGATGTTCTGTTTGCTTCCCATGATCTATTTCAATAGCGAAACATCTTCGATAGACCAGGAGCAGGTAAGCATCGTATTAGGAAAAAATTTCGTGATTTCTTTCCAGGAAGATCCGGCCAGGGATGTATTTGACCCGGTGCGGACAAAGCTTTTGCTGAAAGGCTCCCGGATCCGCAATGGAGGAGCGGATTATCTGTGTTATTCCCTGCTGGATGTCATTGTTGATAACTACTTCATCGTAATGGATAAGTTAGGAGAGCGGATTGAAATGATGGAAGACCTGGTGCAGCATCAACCCAATACACGTACATTGGCGCGCATCAACTATTTGCGGCGTCAGGTATTTTTATTTAAGCGGGCTATTGCGCCGGTAAGGGAATTGGTAAATGGATTCCTGAAAAGCGAGAGTGATTTACTGGATGATAAAGTAACAAAGTATTATAAAGATGTTTACGACCATATCATTCAATGTAACGATCTGGCAGATAACTACCGCGACATGGTGTTGAACCTACAGGAAATGTATCATACACAGCTCAACCTGAAAATGAATGAAATCATGAAAGTGTTGGCGGTGGTAACTACTTTGATGGCGCCGCCAACACTACTCGCTGGTATCTATGGAATGAATTTTCAACATATGCCTGAATTGGCTTCCAGGAATGGATACTATTATACCCTGGGGGGAATGGGCATATTATTAATATTGATGATTATGATATTCAGAAAGAGGGGCTGGTTTTAGCCCTTCTTCTTATATACCGGTACGGTGGAACAAGGTTCGCCATACATAATACTTTTTACGATCGGACGCAGCAGGCGAGTAATTTCAGCATAGGCAATTTCTCCTACACGTTTATCCCCACAACCTTTAATAACAATCCGTTTATCGGTGAAAGCAGCCAGGTCAATCTGGCCAAGATTTTTCAGATACAACGTATTGTGAATAAAATCGGCGTCTCCGAAAGCTGCATAGGCAGCCACCGGTTCCAGGTTAGTCATCACTAACATATAAGCCCATAAAGGAATCACTGCATCAACAGAGCATATTAAACCCACGTTTTTTCCACGGTATTGTTCCCAGTCGTGTGACTGCAGAGATGCTCTGAAATCCTTTTCCTTGAGGATCTGGCCCATAAACAGGTGGTCTTTCATATCAAAGACAACAATATCTCCTTCCGGGTAAAACTGCTCTAAATCGATGGTTTCCAATCCACTCTGCGCTACTTTATTTATTATTTCGTCCATATTGTCCTTATTTAAGGATACAAATTTACGAATATCGGGGCAGGAATGTGAATAACCGGGAGAAGGACTAAAAACGGGAAAGGGAAGCATTGCTGCTTCCCTTTCCTCTTATGTCAGTAAAAAATGTAGCGGTTTAGAAGAATTTACCACGGGTATCTTTCACATCGCTTTTCTTTTTCAGCACTTCAAACAGTTGTTGATCCAGCATGGATTTAACACCCTGTTCGTAAGCAGCCTGCTGAGAAGCAATATCCTGAGCTGGTTGAGCAGATGGCTGGAAGCTATCTACCTTGATTACGTATACGCCTCCGTTACCTTCAATTGGTGCAGAAACAGCGTTAGTACCCCATTTTTTGTTGAAAGAAGCACCAGCAACGCGTGGTTCAAAACCAAGAGAAGCGATAAACGGTGTAGCAAATGAAACACCTTCTGCATTCAGCGTTGGCTGATTAGTAGATTTCGCTGCAGCATCCAGGGAAGCTGGTGTTCCCAGTTTAGCGAAGATCTGTTCTGCTTTCTTATGTTTCTTAACTTCTGCTTCTACCTGTGGTCTTACATCAGCCAGTGGAGCAGTACCTTCTGCACGAACACTGCTTAACACAGCAACCACATATTTATCATCAAATGTAAACACTTTGCTCACATTGCCTTGTTCGGATTCGTAAGCCCAACGTACCAGGTCGCGGGACTGTCCGATACCGGGGATAACGAAATCCATAGGACGAACGTTATCAGCAATTCTTTTGTTCAGTTTTTCTTCCTGTACTGTTTTTTCGAAAGCAGCGGCGGAATTGCTTTTGCCTGCGAAATTGCTGGCAGCGCTAAACGCATTGTTGTTGGTTTCTTTACTGGCTTCAACAGATTTACCGAGGTAAGCTACTTTAATAGCTGGTCCGATATTTTTCTGATCCATAATCTGGATAACATGGTAACCAAACTGGGTTTTTACCACTTTAGTCTGGCCTTTGCCACCTTCGAAAGCGAAGTCCTTGAATTCAGGAACGAACTGGGAAGAAGGAGTCAGATCATATTCACCACCGGTTTGTTTGCTACCTGGATCATCAGAGAACTCACTTACCAGTGCTTTAAAGTCGGCTCCGCCTTTTACAGCGAGTTCCAGGCTATCGGCGCGTTTCTTCGCGATAGAATCAGGTATACCGCCCTGAGGACCTGATGCAATGAGGATGTGACGAACTTTTACGCTATCGGGCATATTCTTACGATCTACCATTTTCGCGAAAACGATCAGGTTGTTATCATAATATGGTCCGAATACGGTTCCAACAGGAAGATTCACGATAGAATCTTTCATTGGAACTTTTGTTTCGTTTTTGGAAATATATCCGTCGTAATATTTAATATCGGAATTACGGTTAATAAAACCGGCAATATCTTTTGTTGTGTCCAGTTCCTGTTTCATGGCCATGATCTGCTGGATCGCAGCAGTAGAATCAGCGGCAGAAGGAATAGCATCGAAAGATACATATTCAATTTTGCGGGACTCTTCTACTTTAAACAGTTGTTTATGGTCCTGGATAAAGCGATTCAGTTCTGCGTCTGTCACCCTAATAGTAGAATCAGCGATAGTAGCATAAGGAACACTCACATAGGAGATAGTAGCTGTCTGGCTGTTATCTGCCTGTTGTTGAGTAGCGAGCCATTTAGGATAATAGATACCTTGTTTAACGAGGGTAACATATTTCTGGCGCTCCTGGTATTTAGCAATGTAGCTTTCCAGCTGGTGCAGACCTTCACGGATCTGTGGGTTGGTGCTGGCCTGTGAAATAGCCTGTTGTAAGGCATTACGGTCAAACTGGCCATCCCGGGTGAATTGTTGAACTACCACCGGGTTAGGGTTTTTACCTTTGATCTGGTCAACTACTTCTGCCTCAGTTACGCTAATACCCAATACTTTATATTGAGCCTGCATAATTTGTTCATTCAGAAATTCATTCCAAACCTGTTCACGGATATATTGACGTGTTTGATCGTCAATATTAGGCATTTGCTGACGCGCGTTGTTTTCTGCGTCCTGAATACGACGTTGATACTCTGCTAAATCGAGATCTTCACCATTTACTTTACCCACGCTGGTATCGCGACGGGATAGAGAACTTTTGCCAAAAAAGGCATCCTGCAACAGGAAACTAACAATAGCCAGGCAAATCACTACAACGATCATGACGGCGTACTTGTCCCTGATTTTCTGAATTACTGACATATATTATATAGTCTACATTTTTAAGGATAGCAAAAATAGAATAAAATAACTGTAACTGCAAAAGAGTATTTTTCGCCCTGAAAACCAATACAGTAAAGGGTTTGCGATGCTTATAACACTTTTGTGGACTATGTAACATTCACAGGTTTTCCACAAGAACGGCCTATTCACAACTTCTTTTTTTTCAAGGAATTAATAATTTCAAACGCTGTCTACAGCTGGTATTTCAATGAAATTAAGTGTCAAAATCTTAAAAAGGGTTATTCACAAGTGTGAAAAAGTGGATTTTCTTAATTCACAAGAAAATGTGAATAAAACAGGTCAAATTCACTCGTGTATGCATTTTGGGCTGTTTTCATTCCCAGCTCCTTTTTTTCCACAAGGCATGTGTAAAAACCCCTGTAAAACGCAAAATAAGGTGGGAAAAGGTGCCTTTACTCACAGGTAAAACTAATTTTGTTATTGTGGTTAAATTTACCCTTAAAAAAGGAAGCGTGGAAATGTGGATAGCAAACGTCTTCTTTTAACATTTTCCTAATACACTGTTGACTAAAAAGATTTTCACTTGTGAGGATATCCACGTATGTGGATGAAAGTAGGAAAATCCAGTATTGGCGCGGAAATAGCATGTTAATTTCATGTGGAAAGTGTAGTAAAAAGGAATAACAACTACATTTGTACACGAGCCGGAAATTAAATTTCCACATATTCACAGCCCTAATAGTAGTGGGCTTTTTCTTTTAAATATTTAAATAAGTATATAGCTATGATTATGGAAATCGCTGACGCGAAAAAAAATTTGCAACACAACGGATTTTTGGATATATCAGTCGATCCCTCTTTGGATTTGTTTGCAGCGATAGAAAATTTGAAAAAGAAAAAAAATGCTATCGTCCTGGCACACTACTACCAGGAACCAGATATCCAGGATATTGCCGATTACATCGGAGATAGTTTGGGGCTCAGCCAACAGGCCGCTAAAACTGATGCGGACATGATTGTTTTTGCCGGAGTTCATTTTATGGCAGAAACCGCAAAAATTCTTAGTCCGCAGAAGAAAGTACTGTTACCTGACCTGAAGGCTGGCTGTTCCTTGGCCGACAGTGCCCCTCCGGAGCTGTTTAAGAAGTTCCGTGACCGGTACCCGGACCACATTGTCATTTCGTACATTAACTGCTCTGCGGGTATCAAGGCGCTCAGCGATATCATTTGTACGAGCTCCAATGCCGAGAAAATCATCGAAAGCGTTCCTCACAACCAGCCCATCATATTTGCACCGGACCGGAATTTAGGGGCATATCTGATCAAAAAAACGGGTAGAGACATGGTTTTATGGAATGGTGCCTGCATGGTTCATGAGATTTTCTCCCTGGAAAAGATCACGAAACTAAAGATCCGTCACCCGAAAGCCAAAGTGATAGCGCATCCGGAGTGCGAACCAGCTGTTCTGGCTATTGCAGATTATATCGGATCTACTACAGGTTTACTGAAGTTTAGCCAGAAAGACGATGCTCAGGAATATATCGTTGTTACTGAAACTGGTATTCTTCATCAGATGCAGAAAGAAAATCCGGGTAAGACATTCATTCCGGCTCCGCCGAATAATGCCTGCGCTTGTAATGATTGTCCACACATGAAATTGAATACGCTTGAGAAACTGTACCTGTGTATGGAATACGAACAGCCGGAAATTTTAATGGAAGAAAGTCTGAGAATAGCCGCTAAAAAGCCAATTGAGAGGATGTTAGCAATCAGCGCACAGGCTGGGCTTTAATATAACTATCTGATTTTCAAATTTATTTAAATTTACTTTTTTACATATAACAAATGAACCCACTACGGAAGGCCGTGAGAATTCGATATTCTCACGGCCTTCGTATTTAGGGACGAATCGATTAATTCTCAGCGTGTTATGAAGGCTATGAGAATCCTATATCCGTAATAAAACTGAATAACTCTCCGTAAAATCGCAAATATCGTGATCGTTGAAAATAGTTTAAGATGTTAAAAACGGTTTAAAATTGTTTTTGAAGGCCCTGAGAATTTGAAAAATAAAAATGCCGTTGGGTTGGTGAGGGATTTCGTTGAATATCAAATTCTCAGCGTGCTGATGTTGGGCTGAGAATCCTATATTTTACTTTTTTCTTCACTGCTGCCCGATTTTTTCCTTTATGAGAGTGTAAGGATCTTTTTTTTAAAGCGTCTGAGAATTAGTTATATTTTTTAACCACGGCCGACCCCAATGAGCTACTTTTTATGAGATTCTCAGCGCCTTTATTTTCACATGTTATCTTGCTTTTTATTGGCTATTGGACAGCCCGATTCGCAGCTTTCACTGGTCTCCATTTTGTCCTTTTTACCCGTCCGGCAAGGCTCTTATCGGCAAGCAAATTGATTTTTTAGGAGTGCTCTGAGAATTAAATATTTTCCTTTTCACTGGGGTTACCCCAGTGTTTCGCATTCTGTTTCACTGTCAAGCCGCTTGTAGTTTACTGAGAATTGAGTATGCTTTGGGGTGTACCGGAATGACTTTATTTGATTCGATTCTCAGCGCATTGCTAGTGCGCTGAGAATCGAATATGCTATTTTCATTATGATTTCATCCTTTGTTCTCAAATTTTATCACATTCTCAGCCCTGTGCCAATGGCCTGAGAATGCAATATTTTTTGCCTTATCCGGGAATTTCCAGAAGCGGTAATTTGGAAGCATTGTGGAGACATATCAAGACCGCTGAGAATTAAATATTTTGAGTAGATATGAGCTCTGATAGAGCTGGTTAAGCTGCGTAAGATTCTCAAGCGACTTATAGTGCACTGAGAATCGGATTTTTATGGGGTTTCTTGTGTGGTTTTCACGATAAGCTATTTGAGCTAATTCTCAAAGCCTGGCGAGACGTCTGAGAATAAGATTTTTTGAGTAAGCTTTATTTTTTCAATTTCTGATAAATCAATTAGATTCTCAGCTCCTTTGGTAGGGAATGAGAGCTTAAAATTTTCTATAAGTAGATAGGTATATCAGTAGAAGGAATTCTTACGTGATTGGGAATGAGCTGAGGTTGTGATATTTTTTTTGATGATGGACTTATGGCGGGAGGATGTATTTTCTTTAAACCTGGAAGCATTTTTTGGAAACGAATAGGAGAAAAGAGGCGGGGATCAGCAATAGCGATCAGGAATTTTCTCTTCGCTAGATTTTTAAAGATGAATTTTCCATCGAATGTGGAAAAAGCAGCCATGGGTCGTAAAAAATTAAAAATTTTCTTGTGAATTGTGAATAAGTGAAGGTTGAAATTTTAAAAAAATTTTTTTGAAAAAATAAGCAGGGAAAAAATAAGGAAATATGTGAATAAATACTGGAAATCGACGGATTTCCGCCAAAAAATTTCTTTTTTTCTTGAATTTTGGGGATAAAATGAGGTTCTTAATATGTAAAAAAAGTAGAGGAAACTAAATTTCCTCTACCCAAATATGATCTGCTTCTGTTTTTCTGAGTGATAAATTGTACCCAGCCACCATAATTGATATGGGATCTCCCAGAGGCGCAATTTTTTCAATTTTAACTGTTTCACCTGGTACGCAGCCCATTTCCATCAGTTTAATATGAAGATCATCTTTCGCAAATTCTATAATTACTGCACTTTTTCCTGTTGTCAGCGACGATAATTTAATAATGCCTTTTTTCATTTCCTGCTTATTAATCTTGTTTAAACTTTGTACCGGCAAAATGGGGAAAGTATACCAATGAATGATAGGCAAAGTTACCCCTGTAGAGCCAATATGCAAAAAGAAAGGTCTGCTCAATCGAAAATTTCACTTTACTTTTACATCCACAAAATTTTTTGGTATAGATGGCTATTCAATTTACATCGCACGAAGTGAAGGATTATTTGAAGGAGAAACGGAAACTGAAATCATTTCTGGCGGATCTTTTTGCAACTGAGGGGCAAGGACTACAGAGTTTGCATTATGTTTTTTGTTCTGATGCCTATTTATTGGAGATTAATAAGCAGTTTTTACAACACGATACTTATACAGATATTGTGACTTTTGAAATGGGAGAGGATCCTTCCATTACTGAGGGGGAGATTTATGTCAGCATAGAGAGAGTTCTGGAGAACGCTGAAAAATTTAAGGTACCTGTGAACCAGGAGTTACACCGGGTCATTTTTCATGGAGCACTACATTTGTGCGGTTTCAAGGATAAAAGCAAGAAAGAAGAGGTTTTAATGAGAAATAAGGAGGATGAGTATCTGAAAAAGTATTTTGGGGAGTTATAGTCTACTTTACTGTATCTAATAATTTTTTGAAATGTTCCACGTGGAACATTTCTGCTTTTGGGTGGTTTTGTTGAAAATTTGAAGGCGAGGATGATTAGCATTTCTATTTTATCCAGGCTAGTTCTTCTGACAGGAGCTGAGATTAGTTTAACTCTATCTTTATAAATTGTGTCACTGTTGTTTGAGAATGGGGTATTCGCGGTTTCTCAGTTTTCTATATTATTGAAACGAGCGAGCCTGATAGTAAGGTGAAAGGAATGTATTACCATATGCTAAAGCAGGTAAGTTTGTTGATGCTACCCTCACCGTAGAAGTTTGCTTCTAAATAAGCGATATTAAGTGGAGATTAAATTGTTTGTGTACGAAGATCAACAGACATTTGCACACTTTTAGTATCACAGACACTCCTATCTTATAGAATCAATTTGCGATTTATTGAATGCCTGGGAAGTGGCTGCAATTTTATAGATAAGTTTTTAAATCAAATAATTCCGCGTATCACGTAATAAACTCTTCTCAGGAGTTAGTAGCTTCCAGGTATTTTTATGTTTTAATTTGTTAACTAGGTTGTAACAATTTTAAGGGACACAGAATAGATTATTTCGTCTTCATTTTATTCATGATTAACGAATCTGCCTTCTCTAATAAATTCAAACATGTTGGTGGTTGAAATAACCGAGAGTATTTTTATCTCAAAGTGTTCCACGTGGAACATAAGATGAAAGGCAGGGAGTACTATATAAATGTTTCACGTGGAACATTTTGAATGCTTTGGGGACCTATTTTTTTCAAAAGATGGATTACGGTCAGGCATCCCCTTGGAGGTCCTGATTGTAAATCAAAGATATAAAGTGATTTGTGGCTGACCTTTAATTTTGCCAATGCCGTTAACCACAATGCACAGATATCCTTTAGATACCAAAGATATGTGATTGGTGGAGTATCAATTACAACGTCACCTTCACAGGGCGAGACCAGGTTCTGAAAGAACGTAATTAGCAACTAATCGAAAGCCTTACACGTAAAGAACGGGCATAAGTAATATTAACAGACCGCAATTTCGCCATTAACGGTCGCAATATCTTCTTTTATGGATGGCATTGTTAATCATTTACAAGGAGAAGCCTGCTACCATCAAAATTCACCATTATACTGTTTTATATTGTTTGGATTCGAGTACCGTTTTTTAAAGAAGATGAAAAATAGCAGCCCATTTTGCTTAGGAGGCTTAGTGCAGGAATTGTATACTCGGCGGAGATAGATTTAAATGACGAATCAGGATTAGAACCCCTAGAGTAATTATTGTCTTTTAGGTCACCATGTTCTGATGAGTCGATTCATGGTGAGTATTCAATTAAAGAGGATGGTGGGATACTTATTGCTGTACAGGCTCCTTTCATCCATCATCATGATTCACTAGCGATGATTTCTATTAATAGTATTACAATTTGGGTACTGAGGCCATAAAGATTGGACGTTAGTATTTTTTTGGACGTTATGAGAATTATCTGAACTCGATTATATCTGAAATGATTCAGGTGGTAACATATGCTAAAGACAAAGAGAATAATTGAAAATAGTATTTCTAAAAGCAATCGTTCATTAGGTCGACATATAGTATCAAGAGAGACCTTGTTCAACTCTTAACGTGAAGCTGCGGGTGAAGCTTTTCTAAAGAGAACTAAGTAGCAAGCAGGTAGTGAATTATCGTCATCAAAGTTTAGTAAATGCTGTTAGAAAGGTATCATAGCTTTGTATAGGAGGGAGAGAAGCTGAGGTTGTTTCTTATGGTTTTAACGGCATCATTTCAAAAGACCAATTATTAATAAGGTGACTTATCTGGAGGGCCCTTTTATTTAGAGGAAGATGTTCTGGATGTTACCGGGAATATATTTGTGATTAAACCTTCAGCGGGGCCGGTCATAAAAGGGAAAGAAGTTTTGCTGGAGAATGGGTTTAGCAGAATTTAGTATTTGTAGGATAAGGGCGATAATAGGCAGGCTGTTTATGAAAGTTTGTTTGATTAGTTAGAATTGTAGTAGACTATTTGATACTTGAAAAGGATTCATCTGTAAGGGAAGCATTCCGATATAGCAGGAGGTGACCTCATTGACTGTGTGTCGAAATGGAATCACCTAACACATGGAAGAGGACATTTCTCTGCAAAAAGAAGCGACTTTAAAGCCGCCCTAAAGAGGTCTTATTGTATTTGAAAGTGGAATAGATCGAGATATTATATTGGAAGGCAGACCACAATCATTTTCATTGGTGGGGAAGTTAACGCCCGAATACCTACTGCCCAGCATTAGAATAAATCATATTCAAATGTTCCACGTGGAACATTTGACTTTATCAATACATTCTCCCTTCTTCTACGTAATTTTGCACTTTCTAAAGTTATTATGTTTCCATCATACGATATCATTGTTGTGGGTGCAGGACACGCTGGTTGTGAAGCCGCTGCCGCTGCTGCCAATATGGGGTCCAAGGTTTTATTGGTAACCATGAATATGCAAACCATTGCTCAAATGAGCTGTAACCCAGCTATGGGTGGTATTGCGAAAGGACAAATTGTAAGAGAAATAGATGCACTGGGAGGATATTCCGGAATAGTGACAGATCAATCCATGATTCAATTCCGGATGCTGAACCGTTCCAAAGGGCCTGCAATGTGGAGCCCCAGAACTCAAAATGACCGGATGCTTTTTGCCGCCAAATGGCGGGAGGCATTAGAGAAAACGCCCAACGTAGACTTTTACCAGGATATGGTAAAAGG
This sequence comes from Chitinophaga arvensicola, assembly GCF_900110835.1. Taxonomy (GTDB): domain Bacteria; phylum Bacteroidota; class Bacteroidia; order Chitinophagales; family Chitinophagaceae; genus Chitinophaga; species Chitinophaga arvensicola. The sequence goes on along the minus strand of NZ_FOJG01000001.1, from coordinate 742,154 downwards.
ACTTCTTGTAAAGGATGGACGTTGCCATGGTGTGATTACAGGACTTGGCCATGAAATACAAGCAAAAGCAGTAGTACTTACCAATGGTACCTTCCTGAATGGCGTTATTCATATCGGGGATAAACAGTTTGGCGGAGGCAGGGTGGCAGAAAAGGCAGCTACTGGAATCACAGAACAACTGGTATCTCTGGGCTTCGAAAGTGATCGTCTTAAAACAGGTACACCACCTCGTATTGACGGTAGAAGCCTCGATTATTCCAAAATGGAAGAACAGAAAGGTGATGAGGAAATTGTTGGTTTTTCTTACCTGGATGTAGAAAAAATTAAACCAGCTCAGCAAAGAAGTTGCTGGATCACTTATACCAGCGACGCTGTACATGAAATGTTGCGTACAGGGTTCGACAGGTCTCCGATGTTCCAGGGACGTATCCAGGGAACAGGTCCCCGTTATTGCCCCAGCATTGAAGATAAAATAAACAGATTCGCAGAAAGGGAACGTCACCAGTTATTTGTGGAACCGGAAGGTTGGGATACCGTTGAAATCTATGTAAATGGATTTTCTACCTCTCTGCCGGAAGATGTACAAATGAAAGCACTTCGATTGGTTCCTGGATTTGAAAATTGCAGGATGTTCCGTCCGGGATATGCCATTGAGTACGATTTCTTCCCGCCAACGCAATTGCAGTTTTCTCTTGAAACCAAGCATGTACAAAACCTTTTCTTTGCCGGCCAGATAAATGGCACCACCGGTTATGAAGAGGCTGCCTGCCAGGGTATCATGGCTGGTATTAATGCCCATCTGAAAGCACGGGAAGAGGCTCCCTTTGTGCTGAAAAGAAGTGAGGCGTATATTGGTGTACTGATAGATGATCTGATCAATAAAGGCACTGAGGAGCCTTATCGTATGTTTACTTCCAGGGCAGAGTTCCGAACCCTGTTACGCCAGGATAATGCTGATCTCCGGTTAACAGAGAGAAGTTATAAAATGGGATTAGCTTCCGAGGAAAGAATGCAGAAAGTGCAGGAAAAGAGACAAGGTGTTGAGCAGATCAAAAAGATATTAAAAGAGTTGTCTGTTGAACCGGAAGAAATTAGCGGTTTACTGGCGGAAAAATCTTCCGCTCCGTTAACACAAAAACAGAAGGCTCACCAGATTTTACTGCGTCCCGGATTAGACATTTTTTCAATGAAGGACCAGGTAGAAAAAATAGGAAATGCACTTTCCGGATTTAGTAAAGACATCCTGGAGCAGGCGGAAATTCAGATCAAGTACGATGTGTATATAGAAAAAGAAAATGAACTGGTGCAGAAAATGAGTCAGTTGGAAGACCTGGTAATACCATCGAATTTCGATTATGCGAAACTCGTTTCTTTATCAAATGAAGCCAGACAGAAATTTAATAAAATCCGTCCACATACTTTAGGACAGGCAAGTCGAATAAGTGGTGTAAATCCAAGTGATGTACAAATCCTGATGGTATATATGGGTAGATAGCCGTCTGAAATTATTTTTTTAAGCGGGGGAATTGTTCTTACAATTTTCCCGCTTTTTTATTTCCCGAAGGGCAAATCAGGTAAAAAAGGTGAAAATGGCGAAAAATCGACCTTCAGAAAGCGGGTAAAATTTGAATATTTCGATATAGTCGGATGTATATATTCAAAAAGAGGGTGAGGTGAATAAAACGGCTTAAAATGCGTTTTTCGACAATGGAACTTTATTTTTGTGATGCAGGCAACCTTTTCTGTTTTTCTACCGTATCTAACTTCAACGCAGATTTTTTTCGTCATTTCCGATGACGATTTATTGAAAGGAAAAATAACGCACTTCATATAAAAGCAGGCAAGAATCTTTTTGTGTATGAGCTGAACAATATTAATGAACTGATTGCCGGTTGCTGCAGAAAAGAACGCAGCAGTCAGGAAGCGCTATATCGCAACTTTTTCAGTTATGGATTAAGCATTTGTTTACGATACGCACAAAACAGAGATGAGGCAGTTGAAATTATGAATGACGGATTCCTTAAAATATTTCAACACATTGAAACCTTCGACACTACCAGATCATTTAAAACATGGCTGGCAAAAATTATGGTGAACACCGCCATTGATTTTTTAAGAGGGAAGAAAAAGCTGGTGTTTACAGACGACATCAGCCAGGTAGCTGAGCCTGGAACAGATGAGAAAATAATTGATAAGCTATCCTATGATGAATTGTTAAAGCATGTGCAGGCTTTGCCTCCGGCTTACAGAACTGTTTTTAACCTGTATGTTATGGAAGGTTTCCAACATCAGGAAATCGCAGGAATGTTGCGCATCTCAGAAGGAACTTCCAAATCAAATTTATTCAAAGCAAAAAAAATACTGAAAGAAAGAATTATTAAAGCCTCCATGAGCATCACTGATGGAATAGATATAAATATGCCCTTATACAAAGATGAGTGAAGATTTTGAAAATAGCATCCGTAACAAGCTGAATGAAGCTGATATTCCTTTTGACCAGGACGCCTGGTCAAAGATGGAATCATTGCTGGATGCCGGCGATAATAAAAAACGTCCGGCAGGCTGGTGGTGGTGGCTGTTTTTAGTGCCGGTACTGGGTGGACTCGGTTGGTGGATCCTGCAACCGGCATCCCAGGAAAAGGCAGTTCCACGTGAAACTATTTCTAATCAGGCAACCACACAGGAACAAAATGATACAAAGCATTCCACCATTTCTGCTACTCAGAAAGCAGGAGAAAATCAGCAAAAGTCAGCAGAGAGAAATACGGATCAGCAGCCTTTAAATCATCAGCCGGAGGGGAAAACGACAGCAATCCCCGGGCAAATTTCTGAGGCAAATAGTGATCATCAGCCGGAGGCGAAAAATGGCGCAACAAGCGATCAGCAAACGTTTTCAACAAGTGTTGGTCATCAGCCGGAGGCGAAAACAGGGACAACAAGCGATCAGCAAACGACTTCAACAAATGTTGGTCATCAGCCGGAGGCGAAAACAAAAAATACAATTCCTCCAATATCAATAAAGCAACCCAACGAAAGTACAACAGCGGAGAATAATAACAACACAATACCCAATCAGAAAACAGGGATAAATTCCGATAGTCCCGCTATTTCGAACTATACCGCAATTGATTTACTTCCGACAAAAAAAGTAAATAACGTATATGGATATACGAAAATAAAGCATCCTGCTGAAATACCTTTAAATAAAGAGATTGAGTCAGATACCGGGAGAAAAGTTGTCAGGAGAAAAATTAATTCCAAAGGCCTTTATTTCGGCGTTACACTGGGTCCTGATCTGAACGTTGCGCCCTCTTTTAATTATGGTAATGTAGGGTTTAACGCTGGTGTGTTGGCCCATTATTACTTTAATCAACATTGGTTTGTAACAACAGGTGTGGTATACAGTAAAAAATTGTATGGCGCCACGAATAAAGATTACAATAATCCAAACAGTCCCACTTCCTACGACCTCCTGAAAGTAAATGCAAATTGTGATGTATTGGATATTCCGATCAATGCCAACTATACATTCCTCCAGGTAAATAATAATACCCTCAGCGCCACGCTGGGGCTTTCAAATTATATTATGCTGAAAGAAAAATATCAGTACATCTACAAGTATTCTCCTGAATGGGAAAAAACGGTGGAAAACCAAAATCAGCATTATCTGGCGATCCTGAATGTAGGTGCATTGTACCAGCATCCTGCAGGTAAGCGGCTCATCATTGGGGTGCAGCCGTATGCTAAAATTCCACTGCATGGGGTGGGATTGGGACAGGTAAAGCTTTATTCTGCAGGGTTATCCATACAACTGAACCTGGTCGGAAAAAAACGCAAATAGCACCAGCAATCTCTGTAAACAATCATTCTACTGCTTTGTTATCTTTTTATATGATGCCGGCCGCTTTATGTGGCACGGCATTTTCAGCGTTTTTACACACTAAATGAACTGATTATGAGTACCAAGAAAAATAAAACAGATCAGGACAATCAAAAACCGGTGAAGAAAGAAGAGGAGTTTCCAGGATACCCGGAATATCCTGCCAGTGAGGATATTATGAGTAAAAATAACAGGGATAAGGAGGTTGATCTGGATATCAACGAAGTAACCGGATCCTTCCGCAGAAACAGTGAGTTACCACCCGAGAAAAAACAACGTGCAGAGAAAAGCGATGAACAGGAAGAAACCTGGCGCCAGGATAAAGTTGGCGACGATCTGGATATTCCCGGCGCGGAACTGGATGATGAGGAAGAAGCCATCGGAGAAGAAGATGAGGAAAATAATATTTACAGTATTGGTGGCGACAGACACGAAGATCTGGAAGAAGACAATGGCGAATTTCTCGATTTCGACGAAGACAGAAATTAAGTACTTATAACAGTGGCGTAAGAAGCCGACAGACAGCGTCCATAAACCGTTTTAAGACATTACGTTTGTTCCAGCGGGTTTCCTGTACAGGAACTGAGTAGAGCAGATCTTCTTCAAAGATCCTGTTTAATTTAGTCGCTACCTCATTATCATAGACCAGTGCGCCGATCTCACAATTCAGGTAGAAACTACGGTTGTCGAAATTAACGGAACTCACCCATGCCAGGTTATCATCGATAACCATTGTTTTTGCATGGATAAAACCACGGGTGTAGAAAAATATTTTTACGCCCGCAGCCAGTAAGGGTTTCAGATAAGAAAGCGCCGCATGTTGCACGATGTAAGAATCGCCTTTTAGTGGCAGTATGAGTTGAACATCTTTACCCGCCAACGCTGCCATTTGTAGTGCTGTCAGCAATTCTTCTGTGGGAATAAAATAGGGATTGGAGATTCTGATTCTTCTTTTAGCAATATTGATGGCCATCAGGATACTCTGCATGGCAACCGGCCATTCTGAATCCGGGCCGCTGGCTACAATGTCTGTGAAGCAGGTGCCTGTTAAGCCGGAACGTCCGAAAAATGGTTCTGCAAAAGGAAATACTTCTTTACTGCAATAACGGTAACTCATCAGAAACTGCAACTGCAGAATATTAACGGCGTCACCTTCCATTTTCAGATGCGTATCCCGCCAGAAGGTAGTATGCTTGCCGTTGTTGATATAGCGTTCATCAAGATTAATACCACCTACAAATCCTACTTTACCATCGACAACAATAATTTTACGGTGATTCCGGTAGTTGGCATTCAGATAGAAATCCACCAGTACCGGTGAGAATGGGTAAACGCTGGCGCCATGAGCCTTCAGACGTTTGGGAATATCGCCGATGCGGTCACTCCCCATATCATCATAAAGAAAACGTACCTGCACGCCCTGTTTCAATTTCTCTATCAGTATTTCTGTTACTTTATTACCTACATCATCGGCCGAAATCATGTAATATTCGATGTGGATATGATGCTTTGCTGCCTGCAGGGCGCTGTAAACAGCAGGAAATTTTTCCTCTCCATTGATAAGTAATTGTACACTGTTGTTTTTACTCAGGATAGACTGCCGTGTATTCAACAACATCGCGGACAGTTCCTGCTTGTTGCCGGACTGTTTGCGCAGTTCTATCTGCATTTGTTCAATTTGGGGTCGTTGCGATTCCCAGTATTGCGAAAACAACACCTCATCTTTACTTCCCTTTAAAGTGAACCGTCTTTTTTTCCGCAGATCCCTTCCCAGGTAGTAGTATACAATTAAGCCAACAACCGGAATAAATACCAGCACGAGGATGTAACCAATAGCTTTTACCGGGTTCCGGTTTTCCAGGAGAATAGTAGCAATGAGACCAATGAAGATCAGCATCAGCAAAACAGTACTACCTATTTTAACATAAATATGCCATTCAGAGCCTGTAAGATAACCGATAAGCGTTTTCACCAGCAGGAGTTATTTAAGCGGTAAACAAGATATATTATTAACGCGTTTCTGCTAAAATGGTTACAGAACGCTGTTTGATCAGCATTGGCCAATGTATGGCCAATCCGATAATAACATTCAAAATGGAGAATGCAGTCATCAGCTGGTTTTCTCCGGAGAAACCACCCAGGAATAGCCATACCAGAAAATACACGTGGAACCATAAAGGAACCACCCAGGCAGCAAACGGGAAGTAATGACGAACCGGCGCTCTTTTTCTGAGAAAGCCAATTATCACTAATGATGACAGTATTATCAGCAGTGCCAGCAGCCTTTGCATACTACTGATGCCGAAGGACTGTTTCAGCAGGTCGGCCAGCGGAAACAGGGAGATCCAGAGTGCAGCCTGAGATAGCAGTATCGCCAATATGGGCACAGCTACTTTCCAGATCGGTGTTTTTTCCAGCAACCGTCCAAAAAGGGAATAGAAAAATACGACCAGCAACCAGCCATAGAAATTTGCATAGGGCACACCAAACCATTGACCGGTGAGTGTTTCTCCGGGATATCCTCTGCCCACCCAATCCCAGTGCCACATGTGCAGGCGATAGGCGACTACATCCATACTAACATCGATATTGAGTGCCAGCAGGCTATCCAGGCCTGCTGCGGCCCAAACCGGCAGTCCAAAATTATCGGTGAACAGACGGGATGTGTAAATGATAACACCCCAGCCGCAACCAATACAGAAGGGGATATTGTGAGGAGCCTTGCCCAGCATCAGCCAGAACTGACCATACACGTAACCACTGTTGCTGGCTACATTTACATATTCCAGCAACAGACCGAAACACAAGGCGCCCAGCAGCCAGGCAATATGCCCGGTTCCTTTTTTTATTGCATGCCATCCACAGATGAACAGCAGGGCATACATACAAATTTCTGTCAGAGGAAAACAATATCCCGGTGCATTACCATAAGGCATATTGGCAAAAGGAAGCATATCCCTGTAGTTTGAGTTGTTGAAGATAATGAATCAGGCGCGATTTCATTTTTGTGAAAAATAAAAGTCCTGCCTCCATTACCAACGGAAGCAGGACAATACTATTGTTTGTAACCGTTATTCGGCCGTTATTTCGAGGATATTGCTGCTGAGGGAGCGGCGGCCTGCTACCAGTTGAAGGCCTTCCTTCATCAGGAAATCGCCGCTGTAAACTTTATCGAAATGATAGGAGCTATGTGTATCCGGAAACAGGTTGATCTCCTTTATCCGATAGTTTTTTTGAGGATCCAGTCCTTGTAATTTTACCGGTGTAAATACATCGTTTTTGGAGATGTTCATCAGGTAACTGAAAATAACTGTTTTCTGCTGATCATCACTCGTATACTGGAATACAGCTCTGTTCTCCTTATAGGGAGAAATGAGACGATAAAGATTGCCATGCCATACGATATCACTGATACGCTTATACGTAGTTACGGCATCCTGGCTGAATTGCAACTCTTTATCGGTAAAGTCGTCCACTTTTATATCATAGCCGAGTTTACCCATCATAGCCACATCTGTGCGGAATTTCAGCGATTGATGTCCCCAGTTGGTGACGTGTGCGGCGATGGTGTTAGCCGGGAAGAAATGCGAGTAGCCGTATTGGATATAGATCCTGTCAAGTCCATCGGTATTATCGCTGGGCCAGAATTCTGTGAAATACTTTAATGCACCATAATCTGTACGGCCGCCACCACCGGAGCATAGCATGATCGGCAGGTGTGGATATTTTGCCCTCACGCGGTCAAGCACTTTATATAAACTGCGGGTGTATTCGATGAACAGGTGTGATTGTTTTTCTTTCAGATAGGGCGACCAGGTGTTAGTGAGCATCCGGTTACAATCCCATTTGATATAGGCAATACCTGGATTTTCTGACATGGTTTTGTCTACTACACCATATACAAAGTCCTGTACAGCGGGATTGGTAAGGTCCAGCACCATCTGTTGACGGAAATAGTTTTCGGCCCGGTTGGGCAGGCGCAGCACCCAATCAGGATGCTTCGTATATAGTTCACTTTTGGGATTAACCATTTCCGGTTCCAGCCAGATACCGAATTTCACGCCCTGTTTTTCCGCTTCTGTTACCAGGTAGCCCAGCCCATGAGGGAGTTTGGAGGTATTGTGTTCCCAGTCGCCCAATCCGGCATTGTCTGCATTCCGGGGGAATTTATTGGCAAACCAGCCGTCGTCCAGCAGGAAGAGGTCGACGCCCAGTTTTTTGGCGCCGCCAAAGAGACTGGTGAGTTTTTGTTCGTTGAAGTCCATGCCGGTGGCTTCCCAGTTATTGAGCAGGGTGAGGCGGGGAGCGTGTCCATCGAGAATGCCATAGTCGAGGGCCCAACGGTGAAAGCTACGACTGGCAGCGCCTTTTCCTTTGGCCGATAACGTGAAAATAAATGCTGGTGTGGTGAATACTTCGTTCGGCTTCAGCGTGTAGTCGCTGGCGTAAGGATTGATACCTGCATTGATGTGCAGAGAATTATGCTCATCTACTTCAAAACCAAATTTAAAGTTCCCGGTCCAGGCCAGCGTACCTGCCAGCACCTCGCCACTTTCTTCTTCTGCAGGATGATCAAGGGAGAGCAGGAACAGGGGGGATTGCAGCATGTTGGCTCTAACCCCCAGTTTGCTGTCAAGGATCTTCATCCCGGCAGTGAGGTATTGTTCCGGCATATCCACTTCTTTGGCCCAGTCGCCATGAAATTGCGTTAACCAGTATTTATCTGCTTTAAGATGGAGCATGGAAGAGGCGTAAGCCGTTAACAGCACAGGCTTTTTTTCACTATGGCTTATCTCTGTCCAGGCTTTGATAATATCTTCTTTATAGTAGGCTTCGAAATGCAGTATAACGGTGACAGGATACGCCGGATCTTTCATCGTCACAGTGGTAACAGTAATATCGTCGCTGTTTTTTGAGGAAGTGTGGGTATCATATTTCAATTCCAGGGAAGGATTACCATCGTTATGAACCATACGGATGGCAGGATCCAGCAGACTTTCCATACCAGCAGTAACATAGGCTTCCTGTTTGCCATTGGCCAGGGCGTCTGCCTGCTGGGGTTGCAGCTGTTGCCCGAAGTATTGCTGTACCAATCTGCCTTCCCGGTTGATGCCATATACAAGGCTGATATTGCGCGTGGCGATGCGGATGGTTTTATCTTGTCCGGATGCCCAATGAGTCAACAGAATAAGGCTGACACAGAGTATTTTTTTCATGCTAAACATTTACTAGGTGGAATAAGTGTACAAAGTACAAATAAAAAGAAAGGGTGTATAGGCTTATTTTCTTAAAAAGCGATTCTTTTTTACCCTGTGCAGAAGCGAACATTTTTTGTTCAGTTTCGGACAGAAAAGGGGAGAGATGATATTGATTACTATAGACTTATAATGCGGCATTTTTTTCGTGAGAGACAAATTCACTATTCATCCTGATTTATGATAAAGAATTATTTTCTGATCGCCTGGAGGAACATCGTGAAGAACCGTTTTTTTGCTGTGGTAAATATTCTGGGATTAGCTATCGGTATTACATTCGTATTGCTGATAGGAATCTATGCCTGGGGCGAATTCCAGGTAAATCATTTTGTAAAGAATAGTGATCGTATTTTTCTGTTGAAAAGCAAATGGGCGAATCCTGAATCGGGTGTTGAATTTACAACGTTCGGATCCCTTACTAAAGCATTACAGGATAATTATCCTGCTTTGATAGAGAAAGCATATGCGCATGATGCGATTACAACCGTGGTATCGGTTGGAGATAAGTATTTCCGGGAAGGCATACACCCTGGAGACTCGACCTTCTTTGAGGTGTTTAATTTTCCGGTGGTATACGGAGATCCGCGCACCGCGATGGATAAAGCGAATGCGGTGGTAATTACGGAAAAGAAGGCCCGCTTGTATTTTGGTAAAACAGATGTGGTAGGCAGGTTGCTGAAGATAAAATCTTTTGACGGCAGAAATGATGACTTCGAAGTGACTGCTGTCATAAAGGATTTGCCGTTTAATACCATCACCAACTATTCCAAACCGGGTAATGAAATATTTCTTGCGCCAGCCAGCATTCGTTACTTTGGCAGGCAGGCCGGCTTTACAGCTGGCAGTCACCCTATATAGTGGGATACGTGTTGCTGAAGCCCGGTGTTACTGCGGCACAGCTGAAGGTGCCGTTGAAAACGTTGCTGAAAGAAAATACTTCTCCCGATGTTCAGCGTTCCCTGGAAGTGGTGCCGATGGCGTTAAAAAACGCATACCTGACGATGTATAAAGGGATAGCAGGAAAAATGATCGTTGTTTTTTCTTTGATTGCCTTGTTTATCCTGCTGATGGCAATTATTAATTTTGTGAATATTTCTATTGGAAACTCATTAACGAGACTAAAGGAAATAGGCGTACGAAAAGCGATGGGAGGGAGGCGGCGGCAGTTGATCTTCCAGTTTATTACGGAATCGATACTGGTGGCTGCTTTTTCATTCCTGTTGGCATTGGGATTATTTTTCCTGTTAAGGCCCTACTTCAGCCTGATGATTGGAAAGGAAATAGCGGGTTTATCTTCCCTGCCAACCTGGTTTGCGGTATTACCGGTATTGGTAATAGGCACAACAGGATTGCTGGCGGGTATATATCCTGCATTTGTATTGTCGGCCCAGCCATCTGTAACTGCGTTGAAAGGAAAGCTGCGTAACATAAAAGAGAAATTATTATTCCGTCGTTCATTGGTGACGGTGCAATTCGTAACAGCTATCGTTGTATTTGTAGCGGCAATAGTGATAGACAAACAGGTGAGTTATTTTTTTAACTCTGACCTGGGTTTTACCAAAGATAAAGTTGTAACAGTACCCGTACCGAGGGATTGGACACCTGCGGGCGTTGCTCATATGAAGCTTATGCGCGATGAATTCCGGGCGATGCCGGAAGTAAAAGAAGCGGCTTTTGCCTATGAAATTATGGATGGTGCCAATAGTGGATCTGCCATGATATACCGGCCGGAAAATGATTCCAGTACGGCCATTGCTGCTGCTAGACTTAGCACAGATGAGTACTTTCTGAAAACCTATAATATTAAACTGAATGCAGGTGCCTTTTATGAAGGAAATGCCGGCGATTCGGCAAAGATCGTGATCAACGAAGCAGCGGTAAAGGCCCTGGGATGGAAGAGCGCCGCAGCAGCGATAAATCAGCCACTGCGCTTGTACAATTTTAACCAGGTGCTTTATGTGAGCGGTGTTACAAGAGATTTTCATTTCGGGTCACTGCATGATGCCATTACGCCCGTTTACTTTCAGCCGGTGGAGGCCCAGAACATTTACCGCTTTATATCCTTCCAGTTGCGCCCGGGTAATACTACCGCACAGATGGCCGCTTTACAACGCAAGTGGCAGACTGTTTTCCCGGACACGCCTTTCGATTTCAGATTTCTGGATGATAGCCTGGCACAGTTGTATGAAACCGAAACGCAGATGCAGAGAGCTGCGAAGGCGGCTACAGTGGTAGCATTAATGATCGTATTATTGGGAGTGTTGGGTATTGTTACCCTGAGTATCACAAAAAGAGGTAAGGAAATGGGAATAAGGAAAGTACTCGGCGCATCAGGGTTAAATATCACGCTTCTTTTTATAAAAGAATTCTCAGGCATTATCATTGTCTCCAACCTGATAGCCTGGCCGTTATCCTGGTACCTGTTACAGCATTGGCTGATGGATTATGCCTATAGCATTCACATGGGTGCATTTCCTTTTGTAGGAGTAGGAGTGTTGATGACAGTACTTGTGGCAGCTGTTATTATTGTAATGACGCGGCGTTTGGCCGCAACAGATCCGGTAAGGAGTTTAAGAACGGAATAAAAGTTATTTTAGCAGTACCTTAAATTGTTGCTGAAATGACTACCCAGATAATCATTGTGTTGATCCTTACTATGTTTATTAACGGGATGACTACGTTATCTTATGCTGTCAGGATAATAGGGGTAAGGACGGGGAGAATTGCCATTACTTTTTCTCTTTTCAACATATTGGTTTTATTATCACGTACCGCCAATACGTTGCAGGCGCCGCTGCTGGCGAAAACAGTGGAGCAGCATCTGAAGCAGGGTGTGTTTTCCAATGAGCTCATCTTCCGGTATATTATTGCTTCCTGTACAGCAGGGGCTATTGGAGGTGTACTACTGATTCCTACTTTTCAACGTTTATTATTAAAGGCAGTTGTACATTTCAGCATTTACAGATCTGTTCCCCGATTGTTTTATCTTGGCTTTTCCGGCGCGGGCATGCAGTTTCTGAAGGAGAATATACGAATGCCCACGAAGCAACAGTTACTGGCACTACCTGCAAGAAACAATTTCCCCTGGCGCATTTTTTTTTATAATGTAGTAGCTACTGCTATTATTACCATTGCGGTATTATCGTGTGTATATGCAGCGTATCTGAACCCGGAGTACAGAACTACGGCGAGTAATCTGTCGGGCGTTATAAACGGAGTAGCAACAGTGCTGATGGCATTGTTTATTGATCCCCATTTATCGGTGCTTACGGACGATGTGGTATTGGGCAAATTATCGGAAGCAGATTTCAGGAAGTTCATCTCCCATATGATACTGGCGAGAATCGTGGGTACTTTACTGGCACAGGTGCTTTTTTTACCGGGCGCTCATCTGATTGCATTTCTGGCGGAAAAAGTATAATGCTATTTACATTTGATTAACAGACGAACGCGTTTTTTTTTGGTTTTTTGGAGATGAATTTTTATCCTAGAAAATTGTTTGTTGTTGTTGGTAACCCGCATTCAGGCAAAACAAGAACCATACAACACCTGTTTCAGAGAAAACAGTTTTATGCTTTTAAACAGCCTATAAAACTGGATGCAGGATGGCTTGAAAAGTTTATAGTTATTAACGCTCCGCCGCCATATGCGGTAACGGAAGATCATCTGCAGCGTATAAAATCTGTTATACAATATCACCATGCTGCGGATACTTCTTTCCTGCTGAACCTGTCACTGATCTTTGACAGCAGTATGCTGGATGTAAAGAAAATCTTCACGTATTTTAATCAATCTGCGTTTGAAATTTATTATCTTGTATTAACCTCCAGCTGGCTTGATAAGAAAATAATATGCCCTGCAATGCTAACGCAGTTGGAACTCCAGGTAAAAAACGGCAGCATCCACATGTTTGACCGGTTAATTACCCAATCGGAGCTTCGCTTTAGAGAACGGGTGGAGGAAGTAAAAGAGTTCATCCGGAAAATCCTGGATGGAAGATCTGAAACAACGCTATAAAATTTTCACGTACGCACACTTATCGGTTGTAAGAAAGGAAGAAGACGCAATCACTCATTTTAAGTATTAAAGTTGATCCATGCCGGCTGGTTATAATTGGCCGGCAGAATAATGTCCTGTATTCGGTAATTGAATTTCACGTATCGATACCTATAGCCTGACTAATCTAATCTGTAGCTAATGCAACCCATTGTCAAGAAAATTCTGAAGAAAACGGCTTTGCCCGTGTACCTGCAATTGCGGGGTTTTTATTATCGGGGGACTAACGTGAGTTGTCCCTGTTGTGAACAATCTTTTTCCCGGTTTCTCCCGATAGGAGTGGACCAGCGTCCCGGGATGTGTCCACGTTGTCGTTCCAATGAAAGGGATCGGGCTTTATGGCTGTATATGCAGCGCACACCGGACTTTATCAGGGCTGGAAAAAGGCTGCTGCATATTGGTCCGGAGGCCATTTTTTACAGGTATTTCAAGGAGTTGAAAGGCCTTGATTACGTGCCTGCTGATAAGTTTGCCCCCTCTTTTGAGCGTACCTACCCGGGAGATACTATTTACCTGGACATTGTGCATATGCCGGAGATGGCCGACGATAGCTTTGATGTTATCCTTTGTTCACATGTACTTGAGTATATTAAGGAAGACAGGAAGGCCATCAGTGAGTTATTCCGCGTATTGAAGCCAGGAGGCATTGCGTTGATCCAGGTACCTATTAAGCCTGGGCTGAAGGTAACGCATGAAGACGATAGCATTACCAGTCCGGAACAGCGGGCGCTCGTTTACGGAGATCCCGGGCATATCCGATATTACGGGGAAGACTATGCCCGGAAGCTGATAGAAGCCGGTTTTGAAACTATTTTTATTCCTTTTAGAAAGTTGTTTTCAGCGAAGGATATCCAGGAATATGGATTAGTGGGAACAGATGATTTTCAGCTGGTGAGGAAAAGAAGTTGATGAACGGGAGAGACCTGATAAACAGGTGCCGGTAAATAATGACGGGATTGAATGCCGTATTATTTACCGGCACTTATGGGCAAAAAAAAAGACCACTTTTCAGTGATCTTTTTTCTGTGGTGTGAGCCGGGATCGAACCGGCGACACAAGGATTTTCAGTCCTTTGCTCTACCAACTGAGCTACCGCACCATCCTTTTTTTATGCCCTCTCTCGTGAGGGGATTGCAAAAGTAATACAATCTTTTGAATTGCAAAATTTTTTCTAAAAAAATTTATAAAATTACTTTTTCGTTCAGGATACCGCTCCACAGTTCATGCCGCCAATGCAGCGACAGACGGGCATATTCGGCGGCTTCCTGCCATTTATTTTTATCGTCGCCACATAACTCATTTACCATTTGCATGGCCAGTTGACTATGATGATCACCGTCTACTTCGATATGTCTTTCGAGGTAATAAATAAAAGTGTCGAGCTTGCCCGGGAATTTTTGGTCCAGGTCTTTAACCAGTGCAAGGAACATGTCAGGGATGAGATCTTCCCGGCCAAAAGTAAATACCGCTGCCATAATGTGCGCCTTTCCGGTAGCAATTACTTCAAAAGTAAAACCGAGAAAGCCCTTTACAGCCTCAGGAAGCGGAGATTTGCCCAGGATGCTTTGAATAGACTGTCCGGCTTTTATATCGGCGATAATAGCCTCTATTGGGCCGGAATCAGCCCCTGCCTGTTGCATGGCCCGCTCATAAAGTTCAAAATGACTGCAACGGTTCCCTTCTTTATCCACATCGCTTTCTTCTCCAGTAACAATTTCATTGATCAGATAGCGGGTGGCGGCGCTGCCTACGGGCACCCAGGGTACATTTACGCAGGTAAGTTGTTGCTGTAATCCCTTCAGCAAAGACATGAAATCCCATACGGCATATACATGGTATTGCATAAAGGTGCGTACATCTTCCAGCGTTTGCAGTTCGGCGTATAGGGGATGCGTTACTACTTTCTCCCTGTTGGAGGCAATGGTTTCCTGTATTTGTTTGATACTCATCGGGTATTATTTGGCCTGGTAGCCGGCATTAGTTACCGTATACTACCAGGAATTTTATACGCATCAGTTTCAGTTGCTCAAGCGAATAATCATTTTCGATCAGTTCTTCCCTGGCGAGGGCGAGACTGGAAGTTTCGCAACCCTTGAAATACTCCATGATTTCATCCTGTGCATAGTCATCGAGTTCTTCATCCAGGCAGTAGTCGATATTCAGTTTGGTACCACTGGCTACAATGGTTTCCATTTCATCGAGTAACTGGGAAAGAGAGAGTTCCTTGTTTTTAGCGATGGTTTCCAGCGGTATTTTCTTATCGATATTCTGGATAATAAATACTTTCATACCGCTTTTATTCACCACGCTTTTCATGACGAAATCGTCTGGCTTGGTGATGTTGTTTTCTTCCACATACCGGGTAATCACATCCAGGAACTGTTTTCCATAGCGAACCGCTTTCCCCTTGCTCACGCCCTGGATTTTTTCCAGTTCCTGAACCGTAGTAGGGTATTGGGTGGCCATGTCTTCCAGAGATGTTTCCAGGAAGATGACGAAAGGAGGCAGATTTTTTTCCTTCGACACTTTCTTACGCAGCTCCTTCAGCATTTCGAATAAGGCAGGATCTGCGGAAGCCTGTGCTTCGGCTGCTGCTTCTTCTTCTTCATCCATCGCATCTTCATCAAACTGATGATTCAGCGCCACCATGATGGAGTATGGTTTTTTGAGGAATTTGGTCCCTTTGTCGGTTACTTTCAGCAGGCCGTATTCTTCAATATCTTTCTCTATCAGTCCTTCCAGCATCATCTGACGCATGAGGGAATTCCAGAAGTGTGCATCAAATTCTTTTCCTTCTCCAAACACTTCCAGTTTATCATGCCGGTAAGTGTTGATCTGGGGGCTGGTTTTACCTGTAATGATGTTGATCACATATTCGCTGCCAAAGCGCTCTTCCAGGGCGCGGATGGCTTTCAGCATGATCACCACACGGTTTTTAACCTCTATTTTTTCTTTCGGATTACGACAGTTATCGCATTGACCGCAGTTTTCTGTTTCGTAATGTTCACCGAAGTAATGAAGGATCACCCTGCGGCGGCAAACGGCGCTTTCAGCATAGGCCACGGTTTCGTTGATCAGTTGTGCCCCCATTTCGCGTTCGCTGAGGGATTTATCCCGCATGAGGTGTTCCAGTTTCTGAACATCTTTATGGGAATAGTAACAGATACAATGTCCTTCGAGTCCGTCTCTTCCTGCACGTCCGGTTTCCTGGTAATAGTTTTCCAGGCTTTTGGGAATATTGTAGTGAATCACGAAGCGTACGTCCGGTTTGTCGATTCCCATTCCAAAGGCAATGGTAGCCACAATTACTTCTGTATCCTCATGAAGGAACATATCCTGGCGTTGCGCCCTGGTAGTAGGATCCAGGCCGGCGTGGTAGGCTACTGCCTTCACGCCGTTGGCAACCAGCATATCCGCCAGTTCTTCGGTTGTTTTGCGGTTCAGGGTGTAGATGATACCGCTTTTACCTTTATGAAGGTGGATAAACTTGACAATATCCTTGATGGTTTGTTCTTTCTTGCGTTTTGCCCTGATTTCATAATACAGGTTAGGACGGTTAAAGGAAGAAATGAAGATATTGGCTTTGTTCAGTGCCAGGTTCTTTACGATATCGCTTTGCACTTTAGGAGTCGCGGTAGCGGTTAGCGCAATGATAGGGAGGTTGTCGCTGATCTGGTCGATCATCTCCTTCAAACGGCGGTATTCCGGTCTGAAATCGTGTCCCCATTCAGAAATACAGTGTGCCTCATCTACCGCAATAAATGAAATCTCCAGTTCCTTGAAGAAATCCAGGTTTTCCTGTTTGGTGAGTGTTTCCGGCGCCACATACAGCAGCTTGGTTTTACCCGCCGTCAGGTCAGCCCGCACTTTCTTGATCTGCGCCTTGGATAAGGTGGAGTTTAGAAAATGTGCCACATTGTCCTTACTGCTATAGCCTCTTACGAGGTCTACCTGATTTTTCATCAACGCAATAAGAGGCGATACGATCAGCGCACACCCCGGACTCATCAGTGCCGGTAATTGGTAGCATAGTGACTTGCCTCCACCAGTTGGCATTATAACAAAAGTATCTTTGCCTGAGAGGATGCTATTAATAATTTTTTCCTGATTTCCCTTAAAGGAATCGAACCCGAAGTGTTCGCGTAATGCATCCATCAAACGTTCCTTAACAACAGCCATTGCATTCAAATTTTAACTCTAAAGAACCAACAAATGACGAAATATATTTATATGTTTTTTAGGGGACACGAAGTTACTTAAAAAAGCGCGGAGTATCAATATAAATTACTTGACCGTTCCAGTGCTGGTTAAAAAATGATAAATTTGTAAATCGCCATGAAAAGGAATCAAACTATTAACATAGGACAGGTAGCCAGACGCACAATTGCGATGGAGGCATCAGCTATTAATGATTTGCAGCAGTTTATAGATGCAGATTTTGAAAAAGTTGTTGAAAGGATCGCGCAATGCCAGGGTCGGCTTGTGGTTACCGGGATAGGTAAAAGCGCCATTATCGCCCAGAAAATGGTAGCAACATTTAATTCTACCGGCACACCGGCGCTTTTTATGCACGCTGCAGATGCTATCCACGGAGACCTGGGGATGATCCGCGAGGAAGACGTGGTGATGTGTATTTCTAAGAGTGGTAGTTCAGCAGAAATAAAGGTACTGGTACCCCTGGTGAAGAACTTTGGCAACACTTTAATTGCCATGGTGGGGAATACCGCCTCGTTTTTAGCCCAGGAAGCAGACTACATACTGAATACCACCGTTAGTCAGGAAGCCTGCCCGAATAACCTCGCACCCACTACCAGTACCACTGCACAACTGGCAATGGGTGACGCACTGGCCGTTTGTCTCATAGAATGGCACGGATTTACGGCAGCAGACTTTGCAAAATTCCATCCCGGAGGAGCTTTAGGAAAGAAATTGTACCTTAAGGTGGGCGACCTGAGCAAACAGCACCAGGCACCACAGGTATTATCAAACAGTTCGCTGAGAGAAGTGATTGTGGAAATCTCCTCCAAGATGCTGGGCGTAACCGCCGTAGTAGACGAAAATGGATTATTGCAGGGAATTATTACAGATGGTGACCTGCGCAGAATGCTGGAGAAAAATGTTCCTACAGCCGCTGTTACGGCTAAAGATATAATGTCGCTCCACCCAAAAATGATCCAACAAGATCAGTTGGCCATCAATGCTTTAGAAATGATGCGCCAACATGATATTACTCAATTGCTGGTAATGGACGGAGAGCGATACCAGGGTATTATTCACTTACATGATTTAATCAGAGAAGGAATTATTTAGAAATGACACAGCTGAACAGCCATTTTTATGTGGCAATAATGGCAGGGGGTATAGGCAGCCGCTTTTGGCCCCACAGCCGCACAGACAATCCCAAGCAGTTCCTGGATATCCTGAACACAGGAAAAACCCTGCTCCAATGGACTTATGAACGCTTCGCGCAGTTCATCCCGAAGGAAAATATATTTGTGGTGACACACCACCAGTATACCAGCAAGGTAAGTGATCAGCTGCCGGAATTACCCACCGCTAATATTGTGAGCGAACCTTCCCGCAAAAATACAGCGCCCTGCGTAGCATATATCTCCCATAAAATCCATAAACAGGATCCGCTGGCCAATATCATTTGCGCGCCGGCAGATCACCTGATCATGGATGGACCCGCATTTACCAATGCCTGTTTAAACGCATTACTGTTTGTTCAGAAAAACAGCGCCCTTGTAACACTGGGTATTAAACCAACCCGGCCCGATACCGGTTACGGCTATATTCAGTTTGAACCACAACACGTGGCGGATAATGTATACCAGGTTAAGACGTTTACAGAAAAACCGAACCTGGAGCTGGCGAAAACTTTCCTGCAAAGCGGCGACTTCCTCTGGAATGCCGGCATCTTTGTCTGGAATGTTAAAACCATCCTGGCAGCCTTTAAACAATATCTTCCGGAGATAGATGAACTCTTTGAACAGGCAACACCTGCACTCAATACGCCACAGGAAAAAGAGGCCATTGAAAAGGTGTATCCACAGTGTACCAATATCTCTATTGACTATGGCATCATGGAAAAAGCCAGCAATGTGTATGTGATTCCTTCCAACTTCGGCTGGAGTGACCTCGGTACATGGGCTTCCGCTTATGAGAACCTGGAAAAGGATTATCTCGGCAACGCCGTGCAGGGTAAGAATGTGGTGGTAATTGATGCTACCAAATGCATGATAAAAGTACCCAACGAGAAACTGGTACTCCTCCAGGGGCTCGACGAGTTCATCGTGATAGACACCAATGATGTACTACTCATCTGCAAAAAAGAGAACGAACAACAGATCAAAGAATATGTTGGGGAAATAAAACGCAATAAAGGCGAGAAGTTCCTCTAAAGATTTTCGGTTTTTTGATATTGAAATTTAGATATTTAATGCAGGAAAGCTATCCTGTCTGAAACTAAAGATCTAAATTTCAATATCAAAAAATCAACACATGGTTTCAAAACTGCCCAACGTAGGCACCACCATATTTACTGTCATGTCAGGCCTGGCAGCTACTCATCAGGCTATTAACCTCTCCCAGGGATTTCCCGATTACGACTGCAGCGATGAATTGAAAGCAATGGTAAATGAAGCCATGCAACAGGGACACAATCAATATGCCCCCATGCCCGGACTCATGCCTCTTCGTTCTGCTATTGCCGGAAAAATCAGTAACCTCTATCAGCAATCCGTTAACCCGGATACGGAAATCACCATCACCCCCGGCGGCACCTATGCTATTTTTACTGCTATTGCTACGTGTATTCATCCAGGTGATGAAGTGATCATTTTTGAGCCGGCTTACGACAGCTATATCCCCAATGTATTGGTAAATGGAGGTGTTCCTGTCCTGATTTCCCTGTCGTTTCCCGATTACCGGATCAACTGGGCAGAGGTGAGAAGTAAGATCACCCAGCGTACAAAAATGATTATGCTGAACACGCCGCATAATCCTACAGGAAGCATTTTACAGGAAAACGATATAGCAGAACTCGAAAAGCTGGTAGCAGAATTTAACCTGCTGGTATTGTCCGATGAAGTATATGAGCATTTAATTTTCGACGGCGCGCAGCATCATAGTATCCTGCGTTATCCTGCTATTTTCCGCAACAGCTTTGTTACCTTTTCTTTTGGGAAAGTATTTCATAATACCGGTTGGAAAATGGGCTATTGTGTAGCGCCGGAACACCTGATGAAGGAATACCGGAAAGTGCACCAGTATCTTTGTTTTTCGGTAAACACCCCTATGCAGTATGGATTGGCTAAATTCCTGGAAACGCCCTCAC
This sequence comes from Chitinophaga arvensicola, assembly GCF_900110835.1. Taxonomy (GTDB): domain Bacteria; phylum Bacteroidota; class Bacteroidia; order Chitinophagales; family Chitinophagaceae; genus Chitinophaga; species Chitinophaga arvensicola. The sequence continues at coordinate 721,624 of NZ_FOJG01000001.1, read as the reverse complement.
ATTACCTGGAGTTACCCGCCTTTTACCAGCAGAAAAGAGATTATTTCCTGACATTGATGAAAGACACCCGGTTTACGCCATTGGCCAGCCAGGGAAGCTACTTTCAGCTGATGAAGTACGACCGGATATCTGATGAGGGAGATAAAGATTTTGCTATCCGTATGACCAAAGAATATGGAGTAGCAGTGATACCCGTATCTGCTTTTTACCAGGATGGAAAAGATGACCATGTGATCCGTTTTTGCTTTGCCAAGAAATCGGTCACATTGGAGCAGGCCGCAGCAAGATTGCAGCATATATAAAAAAGGAGGCTATTAATAACAGCCCGATCAATGCCTTTAAATAATTGATCAGACGTGTTATTAAAGCCTCCCTCTTTTTTTATGAAAAAGCAAGTTTATTCTCCTCTATAAAAAGCAGATCGTTTAAACAGCGACAGCTGTTACTTCCTGCGTTTTATTATTTTCCAGGTTCAGGGTATGCTCCATAAAGGTTACCACACCTGTTTCTACGTCATAGATAGCGCCAATGATACCGATTTCTCCTTTCTGGATCATGTCCCGGAGAATGTTACTTTGCTGTATAATAGCCTGCACAGAGCGCTCTACATGGATATTGTTAACAGCTTCCACGAAATCAGGATTGTGGGAGTTGCGTTCTTCCTTAATTGTTTTTTCCGCAAAAACAGCCGGAGAAATTTTATTTAATAACCCGGTCAGGTTACCCAGTTCTATGGCATCGCAGGCGCCTTTGATAGCACCACATTTGGTGTGCCCAAGTACCACGATGAATTTTGAACCGGCAACTTTACACGCATATTCCAGGCTGCCCAGCACGTTGTCTGAGATAACAGCACCGGCTAAACGAATGCTGAAGATATCACCCAGGCCCTGATCAAAAATCAGTTCGGCGGAAGTGCGGGAATCCATACAGCTTACAATTGCCGCCATCGGCCACTGGCCATCGGAGGTATCGTTGACCATCTGCAACAGGTTACGGTTCAGACGAAGGTTTTCCACAAAGCGGGTGTTACCTGCCTGCAGGAGTTCCAGTGCTTTCTTCGGAGTAATACTTGCTTGAGATGCTTTATTGAGTGTTTTCATGATTGTCATTTTTTGAAATTGGAAATAAACGGATGATAAGCATGGTATCCGTCGTGATTAATTTAACTGCAGTTCTTTCAATAATTCTTTATGGTTACCGGAAGAAATGGTGTGAACCTGTGGAGAGCTTAGCCTCGTTTGTTCTTCTGAGGTAAGGTCTGGTGTATTCTGAATGTTATACACATTTTTAAACCCCGTCAGGATCACCTTGATATTTTTTTGTGGCGCTTTGATATCCTTGAACTCACGGATGGTCTGCAATACATCAAAGTCGATGTAGGCAGTTTTGTGTGCATCAATCACCAGGGTGATATTTCCTGGTATGTGATCCAACGTGAGCAGGATGCTGGCTTTATTCAGGAAAGAAACTTCCTGGGCCAGTTCCAGGCGGATACTATCGCCGCTGTTATATTTTTCTTTACGGAAATAATAAGAGCTTTTCATGTTACCACGTAAGATGGCCAGTACACTTACAACCATACCCAGTGCAATACCCACCAGCAGATCTGTGAAAACGATCGCTACTACAGTAACAGCGAAAGGTACCCATTGGTATTTACCGTTTTTGAACATTTCCTTAAAAATGGAAATTTTGCACAGTTTGTAACCGGTTACCAGTAGTACTGCTGCCAGCGTCGCCAGCGGAATTTTGTTTAACACCACCGGGATCAAGGCGGTACAAACGAGCAACAATGCACCATGTACCATGGTAGAGAGTTTCGTTTTACCACCAGCATTGATGTTGGCGCTGGAACGTACAATCACAGAGGTGATTGGTAATCCTCCGATTAAACCACTGACCATATTACCCACGCCCTGCGCTTTCAGTTCCCGGTTGGGAGACGTATAACGTTTCATCGGATCCAGTTTGTCGGTGGCTTCCACATTCAGCAGGGTTTCCACAGAGGCTACTATCGCGAGGGTAATAGCAGTGATCCATACTTCCTTGTTGCCAATAGCGCTGAATCTCGGGAGGGTGAATTGTCCCACGAAATCGCTGAAGCTGTCTGGTACGGGTAAGGAAACCAGGTGATTAGATCCCAGTGCCAGCAGCTCACTGCCGGAAAATGCGCTATTCAGCAATATTCCGGTAATTACTGCTACCAGTGGCGCTGGCACTACATTGAGTTTCGGGATCTTGCTCCAGTACAGAATAATGAAAATGGAAATAATCGTAATCAGTGTTGCCCCAATGCTGATGTGGTTAATCGCAGAGAACAAGGCACTGAAAGTATTTTCGCCATCTACCTGAAAAAAGGTAAAATCACCTTCAGAATCGGCATCATAGCCAAATGCGTGCGGTAATTGTTTCAGGATAATGATGATACCAATGGCGGTAAGCATCCCGGTGATGACATTAGAAGGGAAGTAGTTGGCTACTGTACCCGCTTTTATCAGACCAAGGATCAGCTGAATGGCGCCGCCTATTACCACACTCAGGAGGAATATGTCGAAGGCGCCTAGTTTTGTAATAGCCACCAGCACTACGGCGGTAAGTCCCGCTGCTGGTCCGCTTACACTCAATTGCGAGCCACTGAGAAAGCCAATAACGAGGCCACCCACGATACCGGAAATCATTCCGGCAAACAGCGGCGCCCCGGAGGCCAGTGCTATGCCAAGGCACAACGGCACCGCAATGAGGAAGACAACAAGGCCGGCTGAAAAATCGCCTTTTATATTTAGAGAATAAAGATGTTTGCTTGTTCATAAAATATGCTTTTCCGTTGAGGGATCGCAGCTCCGGATAGCAGCTATTGCTGCAACCGTGGAAGCTACAAATGATAGTAATGAACTGCTGTTAAGGGTTTAAGACGGGTATCACGATAACGGATACACGTTTCCCAGGCAGTAATAATAGCGTAAAAAGAAATAAATGAATAGAGAATACAGCTGTTGTAATGACAACTGCAAAAACGAGATTATGCTATGTGCATATTTGGAGGGGGAGCGTGTATTTCCTGAGCAGGGTTGCTAGGGATATCTTCCATTAAATGATATTGAAGTATACCAATGATGAGCAAAGGATTAAACTGAAGTTCATCAAACTGTTTGCAAAATTTAAGTTCTTTCGCAATCTTTATATGATCACCTCCAGCATCTACCGGATGCTCTTCCACAATCTGATTATTAAACAGCAGCTTCCCAACTTCCTTGATCGGAAGCAGTTGAGACACCATGAGTGCCAGCAGGAATATGCCGATAATTTTCTTCATGTTTTATAATACGCTTAATGCAAATGTAATAGAGGCTGAGCATAAATAGTAAATATTGCCAATTAAAAAAATGTTAAAGGATTTTAACATAAAAACGGCCTATGGTCGCTATCTTCCACTTATCCTTCCTAAATACCGGTCATCATTATTAAAAAATAGCCGTTATAACCTGTTTTTTAAGTAAAATTCACTTCCAGCGGGCCTTTTACTGGTTTTGCCGGGTAACATTTAAAGCAAGTTATTTTGCTTTCTATGGTATTGTGTATTGCATAGTAGTAAAAGTTTCCTATTTTTGTATCGTAAAGTAGAAATAATAGCTATCATATTCACTTTAATAACTGTCAGAAACCACCATTAGAAAAAACATTAAAGCTCACTTGCCATGAACATTGATAACACACAATCGCAGATGAGGAAGGGAGTGCTGGAGTTTTGCATTTTGTCCGTCATAAAGCAAGGAGAAGCTTACCCTTCAGATATCATCGAAAAGATGAAGGAAGCAAAGCTGGATATCCTGGAGGGCACACTTTATCCTTTATTAACAAGATTGAAAAATGCGGAATTACTCACGTATCGTTGGGTAGAAAGCAGTTCCGGTCCCCCAAGGAAATATTTTTCCATGACCGAAAAAGGGGAAACCTTTTATAAGGAACTGGAAAGTACCTGGAATGAACTGGCTAATGCCGTGCATCAATTAACACAAAATAGTACACCTCTTTAACAAGGCAGACTAACCTAAAACCTAAAATCAACTGGTAATGAAAAAGATAATCAACATAAACCTGTCGGGCCGCCTTATCCCCATCGAGGATAGCGCGTACGAGATACTCAATCAGTATCTCAGCAGCCTGAAGAAATATTTTTCGAAAGAGGAGGGTGGAGATGAAATTGTGTCTGATATTGAAAGCCGCATTGCTGAAATATTCCAGGATCAATTGAAAAAAGGCGCACACTGCATCACTGATGAAGATGTAGTAGCAGTAAAAGCTTCCATGGGTACGCCGGAACAATTTGATGATGCTGCAGGAGAATCAACCCAACAGCAGAAACAGGAAGATCCGTATGAAGCATATGTTCCCCGCCCACGCAAACGCCTGTACCGCGATCCGGAAAATAAAGTCCTGAGCGGTGTATGTAGCGGATTAGGCGCCTATTTTAATATTGACCCGGTAATTTTCCGTATCATATTCGCCCTGCTCGCAGTAGGTGGCTTTGGTTCCGGTATCCTGGTATACTTCATTCTCTGGATCGCTACACCCTCTGCTGATACTACCGCAGAGAAACTGGAAATGAGAGGAGAAAGAGTAGACCTGAACACCATCAGATCTACTATACAAGAGGAATTAAATCATATGAAAGGTCAGGTGAAAAATGTAGGAGATGATATCCGAAATTTTTCTCAGGGCCGCGGCAAGCAGGTAGGTAACGACCTCGAACGCTTTTTTGTGAACCTGGCCAGTGGATTAGGTAAAGTGTTGGTATTTGTTACAAAGGGGTTCTTTTATTTCTTTGCTGTTGTAATGCTGATCTGCCTGATAGTGGCAGGAATAGCGATGGCAGTAACTTCCGCGGCCCTTTTCCCCATGAAAGATCTTTTACTCGATTCACGGGTACAAACCGCCTTGTTGTGGCCAGCCGTAGGATTGCTCATCGGTATACCCATCGTTGCATTGATCATCTTTATTATCCGTAAACTCACCGGAGTAAAAGAATCTAACCGTTATGCCGGTTATACTTTAATGCTTCTTTGGATCCTGGGTCTGGTTTTCGCCGGTATAGTGGCCACCTCTTTTACCAAGGATTTCAGAAGACCTTCTTCTGAAACGGAAACAGTAGCGATACAACAGCCGCTGAATGGTAAGCTGATCCTGAAAAGAGCGCCAGGTATTATGTCGGATATCAATGGTGATGATATCAGTTTCTTTGATGATCATTTGCTGATCGCTGATGATACCGTGCTGATTAACTACATCCGGGTAAGAGTGGAAAAGAGTCTGACCGATAGCTTCTCTGTAGATGTTACCCGTTTCTCCAGAGGCCGCACGGTACAACAGGCCAGGAAGCTGGCGCATGATATCGAATTTCACCTGAATCAAAAGGATTCAGTACTGTATCTGCCGGAAGGCTTCTCCCTGCCACGACATTCAAAATACCGTGGACAACGCATCACCGTCACCATCAAAGTACCAGTAGGAAAGAACATAGAGATAGACCGGGAAGTATATCGTAACTATAGCTTCAGCCGCTATAACCATGACGATGATAACTGGGATAATGATGATAACGACGGGTCTGATCCCCTGAACCTGCAGATGACGCCGGAAGGATCCAATGATGTAAACGAAAAGAAATCAGCGCCGGAGAAAAATAATAGCGACTCTTCTTCAGAAGGCTATCGTTACAAAGGTCCCTCTGCTGAAAATGCCGTAAAAGCGGTAAAAAAGAGTCAGCCGATCGACGGTGGTGTATCTTTCCTTGCTTATTCTTTATTAAACATGTTCAATAGTTAATCTTTATAAAGATTTAATTTTTAAATTGATAGGGCGAAAACAAGTACTTGTTCTCGCCCTATCCTTTTCATGAAATTACCTTTCAGAGATTTTCCCGATCGGATCATTCCGCCGGCCGATTAATGTTTAACTTTGCACATTCGCCAATTATTAATAAACAGGATAAGATAAGGAATGCAGGCTCCCATAAACATCGCGCTGGTAGGTAATCCGAATAGTGGTAAAAGTTCCCTTTTTAATGCGCTCACCGGTTTAAACCAGAAGGTGGGTAATTTTCCGGGTGTAACGGTAGATAAAAAAACCGGAACGGCTCAGATAGTGCCAGGCGTAAGCGCCAACATTATCGATTTGCCGGGAACTTATAGCCTGTACCCCAAAAGCGCCGATGAATATGTGACCTACGACGTGCTGATTAATCAGCAGAACGAGGATGCTCCCCGGCTGGTCATCATCGTAGCAGATGCCTCTAACCTGAAACGCAACCTGTTGTTCTGCTCCCAGATCATTGACCTGAAAATACCAGTGATCATTGCGCTGACCATGATGGATATTGCCCGCAAAAAAGGCGTGGAAATAGACCTGGATGGATTAGAGAGAGAACTGGGTGTACCAGTGGTGTCCATCAATCCCCGCAAGAACAAAGGCGTTACAGAAATTAAAAAAGTAATAGATCTTGCTTTACGCTCCCAATACAGCAATCCTCCCCGCGACTTTATCAACAACGGCGCCCTGGCAAAGGAAGTAATTGAGGACGTAAAGAAAATAGTACCGGTAAAAAGCGACTATGGCGCTTTACATATAGCCGTTAACGTTGATGAACTGCCATTTGTTGACAAGTCTGCCAAGCAGGCCGTCCGTAACTCGCTTGAAAAGCATCAGTTCAACAAAACAAAGATCCAGGCAGAAGAGATCATGCAGCGGTACGGCCGGATCAAACATATCATGAAAGCAACGGTGGTGGAAAACGATCCGTTGCAAAAGCAGCTGCGTTCTGAGAAAATTGATGATCTCCTGTTGCATCGCTTCTGGGGCTACGTGATTTTACTGGTAGTGATGTTCCTCCTGTTCCAGAGTATTTTCTGGCTGGCTTCTTACCCGATGGACTGGATCGAAGGCAGCTTTGGCGCCCTTAGCGGATGGCTGAGTGGTACGCTGCCGGATAACAAGGTAACCGACTTCTTCATCAATGGAATATTGGCGGGTATCAGCGGCTTTGCCGTATTTATTCCCCAGATCATGATCCTTTTCGGATTGATTACCATCCTGGAGGATACCGGCTACATGGCCCGTATCAGTTTTCTGACAGACCGTTTAATGCGGCAGGTAGGACTAAACGGAAAATCGGTGATGCCACTGATCAGTGGTGTTGCATGTGCCGTTCCTGCTATCATGGCCACCCGTACTATTGAGAATAAGAAAGAGCGCCTGATTACCATCATGGTTACACCACTGATGAGTTGCTCTGCCAGGCTCCCGATTTATACCATGATGATTGCCCTGATCATACCGGACAAGCGTTTTGGCATCCTTGGTTTACAGGGGCTGGTAATGATGGGATTGTATCTGCTCGGCTTTTTTATGGCCATTTTCATTGCAGCTGTGATGAAATTGTTTGTCCGCATTAAAGAGAAAAGTTATTTCATCATGGAGTTGCCGGTATACCGTTCACCGCGTTGGGCGAACGTAGGTACTACCATGGTAGAAAAAGCGAAAATATTTGTGAAAGATGCCGGTAAAGTGATCGTTGTTATTTCGGTGATCCTGTGGTTCCTGGCTTCTTACGGGCCAGCCAGCCGTATGGAACCGGTACATGCCAAATACGAACCGATGCTCGCGCAGGTAGATCCTGCTTCTCCTGAAGCAGCGGTTTTAAATAAAGAATTCCAGTCTGCCCGGTTATCCAACTCCTATGCTGGGGTACTGGGCCATGCCATTGAACCCGCTATCCGCCCGCTTGGTTTCGATTGGAAAATCGGGATTGCCCTGATTACTTCCTTTGCCGCACGTGAAGTATTTGTAGGAACGATGGCTACACTGTATAGCGTAGGAGAGGATCCGGAAAACAATAATGCTACGCTCCGGGAAAAGCTGGCATCTGCTACCTGGCCTGATGGCCGGCCGGTTTACACCCTGGCTTCCGGGTTATCCTTAATGATTTTCTATGCTTTCGCCATGCAGTGTATGAGTACAATGGCGATTGTAAAAAGAGAAACAAAATCGTGGAAATACCCGCTGATACAGCTTGTTTACATGACCGCACTGGCCTATGTCTGCAGTTTGATCATCTTTAATATCTTCAAATAATATCTTGTACATTGCAGATATAGTTAACCATAAATGCAATGTTTATGAAATGGCTTTGTTACAGCTTTTGCTTGTTTCTGGCGCTGCCGGTTGCCGCACAGAATTCTGTGGATTCTCTGCAACTGATGAAGGATGTCCGTACGCTCTCCGCTGACAAAATGGAAGGGCGTAAAACGGGAACCCGTGGCAGTCGCATGGCGCAATTTTATCTCCTCGACCGTTTCAAAAAGATAGGTTTGTCCGCCTATCACGACACCTACGAATATCCTTTCTATTTCCAGGAAGGAGAGAAGAAAATAATGGGGACTAACCTGTACGGCTATATTCCGGGCAAGCTTAGCACGGTGATCGTTATCTCCGCCCACTACGACCATCTTGGTATTTCACAGAAAAATGCGGCTGATACGGTTTTTAACGGGGCTGATGACAATGCCTCCGGTATTGGTGGCTTATTGGCCATGGCGACTTACTTTAAAAAACATCCTCCCCGCTATACCCTTATTTTTGCTGCTTTTGATGGAGAAGAAGAAGGCCTTCAGGGGGCCAAAGCTTTTGTAGCGCAACCTCCGGTGCCATTGACCCAGATCAGGCAGAATATAAATATGGATATGATTGCCCATAACGATAAGAACGAACTTTATGTGTGTGGTACTTTCCAGTTTCCGGATCTGAAAAAATATGTTGATGATATCGCTGCTACAAGTAGTGTAAAGCTCATCGCCGGGCATGATAATCCGGATAGCGGATCGCAGGACTGGACCAGCCAGAGCGATCAGGGCGAGTTTTTTAAACAGAAGATACCGTTTTTATATTTCGGCGTAGAAGATCATCCTGATTACCATCGTCTCTCTGACGAATATTCCCGCATCAATCATTCTTTCTATTACAGATCGGTACAAACAATACTGGAGCTGGTAAAAAAGCTGGATAGTGATTTACCGGAGAATAAATACAGTGGTGCTAAAACCATGTAGGAAGGAAGAGAGGGATGTAGTGATGACCACTACATCCCTGAAAATATTTATTTGCGGATAGTTTGCAACATTCCTTTAAACTTCGTGGCCTGTAGCCTGTTGGCTGGTGTGAAGGCCCGTCTGTTTTCATTCATTTTTGCCATACGTCCCAGTGCGCCGGCAGGTACCCCCATATCTGTGAGTGCACTACGGAGTAAGGGATCGCTCAAAGTGCCCCAGTCGGTAGTATAGTCATCCTGCACTTTTATATCGGGAACCAGACCGCTGAAATAATCACCCTGGCCGGCGGAATTCTTCGTCTGAAAATTCACCGCATACATATCGTATTTACTGAAGGAGATATTGATAAAGCCCACTGGTTTGCCATAGGTGGTGCTACCAACCAGGCGTGTGGTCATTACTGGTCTTAATACATTATACAGCAATTCGCTGGCGGAAACGGTATTATAGGTGCCCAGGAAGGTTACTTTATCTAGCGCCAGGCCACCATCTTTCTGGAACCGCGCTGTTTTGTATGTGGTCGCTTCACTATTAAAGATATCGGTCCAGTTTACGTTAGGGTAGTAAGGGACCGCTTTCATATTCCTGAAATAGGGACCGTAGTTATTGGTATTCACATTGTTATTAAAATACTGCGAATACATTTCGGTATTGGTTTTGGTTGCCGGCACCAGTTTATTCGCAAGGTATTCCGCAGTTTCCAGCAGTCCGCCGCCGTTGTAGCGCAGATCAAGGATTACCTGTTTTACACCTGCCTTTGTATAAGCATCAAAAATAGAATCGAATGTTGGTTTTACATCTGCAAGGGATACAAAGTTGTTGAAAACAATGTAGCCGATCTTTGTGCCGCTAAAGTCATATAAATGTGAATACAGGATAGGATTTAACTTATACTCCACGGCTTGTAAGGTGTACTGTTGGGTGGTGTTGTCTGGTTTGCGGAAGTTCCAGGTAGCGCTGGCGCTGCCGAAAGCGTTATTCAGCAGGTTGTTGGTGGCATCATCGTTTACCAGGAAGCGGCTGGTGCCGTTTACGGATAACAGTTGCCATCCCCTTTTCAGGCCGGCTTTATCGGCCGGGGAACCGGGATATACATATACGATGAATAAAGTAGAATCAGTCTGGAAGCCAACTTCGAATCCAACATCGCCAACAATGCCTTGTTGCAGTGCCCGGGAAGTGCCTCCATTGTCTACAAAGCTGTAGCGGTCAAGCGGCTGGCCTGCTGCATCTTTTTTGTAGAGGGCAAGTGCGGCAAACATCTTATCCGGAGTCGCATATGAGTTTGGCTTAAATGTGGCGGAGTCGGGAAGTGCATCATTCCACAGATAGATATCTTTTGCAATAAAGAAGATGCTGTCATTGATGGTACCAGTGGTTGCACTGCCATCCCCGCCACGGTTACGCGCAGGCGTGTCATTCTTTTTGCAGGCAGGTAACAGGAAAATCAGGACCAGGCCTGTAAGTAGTGTGTGATAGAAATAATTTGGCTGCATAGTTCCTTTTTTATGCTGTATCACCGTTGTGGATAAACGTCAGAACTGATTATTGTTGATGGGCATGAAGTTGCTGCCTTCAATACCCAGTTCTTCCGGGAGTACCCCGTTGTTTCTCAGTCCTACGTTTACTTTATCCCGCCAGCGGATCTGTTCAGCGGCATTTAGTCCGTGATGTGTTTCCTGGTCGAACCGGTATTGGAGACGGTTCATTTCCCGGAAGGATTGAAGATACTGATATTGTATGATACTATCGTAATCGTCGCGGTTCAGCGCGGTTTGGCGGAGTTTCTGTTTAAACCGCTCCACTACCAGCCGGGTGATATCAAAGTGCAGTTGTTCGTGCGCCAGTGCATAGCTGTTGCGGGCATCTGCGCGTACCCAGGATGCGCTTTTGATAAAGAATACCTGGAGCCGGAGGGTGATGCGGAGGGTATCATTTACCAGGTTGCTGTTGCCATCGTAGGCAAAACTGGTGTACGACACTGCTGCACTGGGTCCGTTTGGTGACGGTTTCGCTTGAAAATCATCCCATTGCAGTTTTCTCTGTGCATCGTAATAGATGGTATCAGAGCCAGGTGGCGCCGGGCTGTTTTTCTCCTCGAAATTGAGCTGGATCACGGTAAAATGCCGGTGTACGGGACATGGTTTTTTCTGCCCGGGGGGCAGCAACAGTAAGCTCAGTATGGCAGCAGTAGATAGCATGATCGGGATAGCGATGATTAAAATTAATGTAATGCCCCACGATCTGTTTCATGCCGGCAAAATTTGGCGATTCTATAACATTTGAATCCGGGCTATTTAACAATCTATTCCTGCTTAAACGGTGTTTTTTCCGTAATTTACTTTCGACCAAAACAATCGCACTATGTACGGCGGTGGATATATTTTTGATGAACCCAACAGAAAACAGTTGCGGGAAGAAGAACAGCATGATGAGCCAGAAAAACTCGCTGCTTTCGAGGAACGTATTGCCAAAGGAGAAAAGATCGAACCCGGCGACTGGATGCCGGTAGAGTACCGGCGGCAGCTGATACGCCTTATTGAACAACACGCGCATTCAGAAATTATCGGGGCATTACCTGAAGGCACCTGGATTACCCGTGCACCCGGTTTTAAACGAAAACTGGCGCTGATAGCCAAGGTACAGGATGAAATCGGCCATGGACAGTTGCTTTACAATGCGGCTGAAACGCTTGGCAAATCCCGGGAAGCCATGATCAATGACCTGCTCAGCGGTAAATCCAAGTATTCCAATGTATTTAACTATCCGGCTGAAACCTGGGCAGATGTGGCTGTTATCGGTTTCCTGATCGATGCTGCCGCTATTGTAAACCAGGTGGCCAATGCAAAAGGTTCCTACGGACCGTATTGCAGGGCATTGGAGCGGATCTGTTACGAAGAAAGTTTTCACCTGAAACAGGGGCACGATGCGTTTATAGAACTGGCTACCGGTACACCGGCGCAGAAAGACATGTTGCAGGATGCCCTCAATCGTTGGTGGCAGCCGATCATGCATTTTTTCGGACCTCCGGACAAAGCCTCCAGTCATAGCGAAAAGCTGATGCAGTGGAAGGTGAAAATGGCCAGCAATGATGAAATGCGGAATCAGTTCCTGGAGTCTTATGTACCTAAAATATGGGAACTGGGATTAACCCTGCCGGATCCGGCTTTGAGGAAAAATCCCGAAAGCGGTCGCTGGGAATATACCGATCCCGATTGGGATGAGTTTTTCCGGGTTATCAACGGCGGCGGTCCATGTAATACAGAACGGTTGCAGGTGCGTAAATGGGCTGAAGAGCAGGGCAGATGGGTACGCAAGGCATTGATGAGACCCACCGAAAAACGGGCGTTTCCGGTGGCATAAGAAATGTGGGTAAGCAGGATATGATATTCCGGCAATATGGCCATGGAGGCTCATTAACAATTTTACTATTAAAATCATTTAATAATTCATGTCTAACGATTCTTTAGATCCCCGCGTAAACAGACTTAAACTGGGTGATGCGGGAGAAGTAGTGAAAGTGGAAGAAGGGGAGAACTGGAATATATACGAGGTATTTCACCAGGAAAAAAGAGGTGCCCATCATGAGCATGTGGGATGCGTACATGCCCCTGATCCTCAACTGGCGCTGGTATTTGCAAAGGAGCAATTTGCCCGTCGCAAAAGATGCGTTAATCTCTGGGTGGTGAAAAGTGCAGATATACTGGCTTTTGATGTGGAAGATGAAGATATGTTTGCCAACAACCTGGAAAAAACTTACCGCGATGCCAGTGGTTTCAAAGTGATGGAGAAGATCAATAAATTCAAACAATCCAAATGATGAACAACGCAGCACTAACGGATCTGATCATAAAAATGGCGGACGATGAGCTGATTCAGGGCCATCGTAATTCGGAGTGGACAGGATTAGGACCTGTGATGGAAGAAGACATCGCTTTTTCTTCCATGGCACAGGACAAAATAGGGCATGCGTGGGCATTGTACCGGATGCTTCATGAAGACCTGGGCGGCGCAGATCCCGATTCCTTCGCATTTTTGCGTCCGGAAAAAGATTTTAAATCCTCGCATTTGGTAGAAATGCCCAACGGAGAATATGATTTCAGTCTGATGCGGCATTTTTTGTTTGACCAGGCAGAAACCATCCGTTATGAAAGCTTGCAGGATAGCAGTTTTGAGCCGTTACGACTACTCAGCAACAAGGTGAAGGGAGAGTTGAAATATCATACGCTGCATGCCAACGCCTGGATTATGCAACTGAGCCGGGCCGGAGAAGAAAGCTATAGTCGTATGCAGCAGGCACTGAACGATACCATTGCACTGGCGGCAGGCCTTTTCGAACCTTCGCCGGTATATGAAGACGCATTGATAGCAGAGAAGGTATATCCCGGTGAAACAGCCTTGTATCATCGTTGGCTGGACCGGATTTACCCGGTACTGGTAAAAGCTTCCCTGAACCTACCCGAAGCCGGTGCTATTGTGCCTGTATATGGTGGCCGTCAGGGGATTCATACGCCGTATTTGCAGCCGCTGCTAAAAGAAATGAGTGAAGTATTTAACCTGGATACGGAGGCCAGATGGTGATGATGTCTACTCAAACAATAAATATCGCCACTGTATATGCATCCCTGGAACATGTGATGGACCCGGAAATTCCGGTGTTGAGTGTAGTGGACCTCGGTATGATCACCGGGGTAGAGCTGGAGGAAACTGGTGTGCATATCAAGATGATTCCTACGTTTGCGGCGTGTCCGGCAGTCGGGTATATTCAGCAACAGATTAAAACGACGCTGGAAAGTGAACTCGGTGTAGCCGTGAGCGTTGAGGTGGATAAACAGGTGCATTGGCAAAGCAACCGGATGACGCCGGCAGCAAAAGAGAAACTGAAGAACTTCGGGATAGCTCCACCAAAGGTGCTTACCGGAGAGATCAGCACAGAAATCATGATGGAAGTTCCCTGCCCGCATTGCGGAAGTGAGCAAACGTATTTACGTTCCCCGTTTGGCTCCACGCTTTGCCGTGCGATCCATTTTTGTAAGGCATGTGGTCAGGTGTTTGAGCAGTTCAAACCATTGGAATAAGCCTTATTTCTATGTTCCCGCTATAAATACCTATTTTGCACGCATTATTGAAGTCGCCATTGGCAATTTATACGATGAAAACATGAGAATAGGCTTGTATTTTGGGTCTTTTAATCCTATACACACGGGGCATCTGATCATTGCCAATTACGTAGCGTACAATACTGATCTTGATAAAGTATGGCTGGTGGTTTCGCCGCATAATCCGCTGAAACCCCAGTCTGCTCTGCTGAATGAGCACGACCGCTTCCACCTGGTGGAACTGGCCATCAAGGATGAAGTGCGGCTACGCGCCAGCAATATTGAATTTTCTTTGCCCAGACCTTCCTATACGGTAGATACCCTTACTTATCTGCAGGAAAAGTTTCCTACACAGGAATTTGCGATCATCATGGGAAGCGATAGCTTTCAGAATTTACCCCGCTGGAAAAATTTTGAACAGATCGTAAAGAATTATCCCATTTATGTTTATCGCCGGCCGGGACATGACATAACGGATACGTTCGGCGCCGAAATTGAAATACTGGAAGCGCCCATGTTGGACATCTCCGCAACAGATATCCGTAAGTGGATAAAAGAAGGAAAATCTGTACGTTTTATGGTGCCTGATAATGTGATTAGTTATATCTCAGAAAATAATTACTACCGCTGATCATTTACCATCTGATGGCGATTCTGCATTGCTGGTAGCTGTCCGCTGGTGGCGATCCCTTCTTTTTACAACAAATTCATTCCCGTAAATCTCCAGTAAGAGGATAAACATGGAAATGAGCAGGGGGCCGAAGATCAGGCCGATGAAGCCAAAGAGGCTTACACCGATGATGACACCAAAGATGGTGATCAATGGATGTACGTCTGCAATCCGCTTTGCCAGCAACATACGGGCAATGTTATCGGAAGTTCCTACTACGCCAAATCCGTAAACCAGCACCGCTATACCTTGCCAGGTGTTACCGGCCGCCAGAAGATATACACCAAGGGGCACATAAACTGCGGCAGCACCAATTACCGGCAGCATGGCAGTAAAACAGGTGATAACAAACCAGAAAAAGGGTTGGGGAATTCCAAAAATTAAGTACCCGATTAAAGAAACGACACCCTGCACTACCGCAATAAGGGGGATACCCACAGCATTAGCAATTACCAAAGTGTTGAACTCTTTACCCAGTCTTTCCACATTTTTATCTTTCAGCGGGATGTATTCATATAGGTTTTCCTCCATTTTCCTGCCGTTTACCAGCATAAAGTAGAGCATAAAATACATCAGGGCAATAGCCGTGAGGGTATTAAAGGTAGCTCCGAGGAAGCCGGGCAGAAATGCGGTGATATTTTCCTGTATTTTTTGTAAACGTTCTGTAGTCAACAAGCCGAATCCGAGGCTTTCTTCCAGCCGTGCATTGGTTTGTTTGAGACTATTAATAAGTTCTGTGGAATGATTGGCAGCATAGGCGGCTTTAGCGGCCAGCATGTTGATCAACATGCCTATTGGCAGCAGGATCACCAGGAAGGAGAGTACCATCAGCAGGGCTGCTGTGAGTGATTTCTTCCAGTGGCGTTTTTCTACCAGATTGAACATCCATTTCCGGCTGATGACATACAGGGTAACAGCGCCCAGAAATCCCGGGAAAAAGGTAAACATCTCCATAAAAAGGAGGATGGCCAGGAACAGGATCAGGAGTAAAAAGCCAATTTGTTTGAGGCGGTCATTATCAAGATAGCTCATAGTACATAATATCGTGTAATTAACTGGTATGTCAAAAAACAGACCGATGCTTTAAATAAGTCCTAAACAAAATTGCGCAGTGCTTGTTCTTAATTTTGCAGAGGATTTCCATTTATGGAATAATGTTTGTTGCACCTCTGGTACCAAAAAAGAAAACCTAATTTATAACATCTTAAAAACCTTAGTTATGAGTACAAGTTCCAAAGCCGTGGTTTCATTTATCGTTGGTGCTGCCGTTGGTGTTGCAGTAGGTTACTTCCTGAACTCTGATAAAAAAGATGAACTGGTAGAAAAGTTCAGAGACCAATCAGAAAAGCTGAAAGAAAAATGGAGAAAGAAAAAAGATCAATTTCAGGATGAGTTAGAGAATGAGTTGGCATAACCCCATTTGAATAAATTGATTTGCATGGAAGATAATTTCAGCAACTACTTTAACCAAACGGGAAAAGTAGCCAGGGAATACCTGGAAACCAGACTGGACCTGATTAAGCTCCAGGCAGCAGGAAAACTATCGAAAGCGTTGGGATTGTTTTTTTCCATAACGATGGCTTTCCTGCTGTTTTTTTTCGTGATTGTATTCCTGGGTATGGTAGTCGGCTTCTGGGTTGGCGAAATGACCGGTAGTTTTACTATTGGATTCAGTTGTGCTGCAGGTTTATTTGTGTTGTTATTTCTTGTGATCCTGTTATTCCGCAAGCAGTTGATACAGCGGCCACTGGCCAAATTGCTGATCGCTGAACTGGTGGATGAGATTACGGATAGCGACGATCATTCCAATCATATTCATAATCAACGGGCAAAAGAAGCAGCAGAACATGCGGCAGATCCAGGTTATGTACCGGATGAAGAAGCCACGGAAAACACCATGAAAGGATAAACCATGATAAATGTTTACACATGCCTAAGAAAATAAACAGTTTCGAAACACTGGAGCTGGAAATTGCGCGTTTAAAAATGCGCTCCAGGCAACTGGAAAATGAAATGGGTAACAGGGTAGATTATTTCAAGGACAACTATAAAAAGATGGCCCTGAATGCTGTTATCCCCGGTAGCGCCAAACATAGCGGTGCCCTGAACGTAGCCATGAACGTGGCTAAGATGGCCTGGGGAAGTGGTAAATTCAAGAATTTTGCTACCGGGGCATTAATGACAGCATTAGAGTTTGTGGGTGTGCAATTGGGTATCAACCTTTTTAATAAGGTCACCAAAAGCCGGCGGAAGAAGAAAGAACCTGTTGCTGAATAGCTTATTTGCTGGCGTACCCAATTACTACTATGTCTTGTTTTGACGGTGGTAATGCCTCCTCCTGGATTCGTTCTCCATTGGCCTTTTCCAGCATATATGCGACATTGGTGGTAACCATTTCCGTTTTCCCGGAAGGATCTGGTCTGAAGGCCGGCAGTGCTTCAATAGCGCGCTTTACTTCTGCTCCCAGTGCTCTGTGGGGGGCTCTTAGTACTTCTACATTTGAAATAGTACCATCAGGGAGGATCTTATACTGAATCATCACATTCCCGGCAATATTCTCTTCCTGGCAAACCCGTGGATAACGTATGGTTTTAGATAGTTCGCGTGCATAGGCACTTTTTCCACCAGGAAAGCGGTTCGCATAAGTAGAATCTGTTGTAACTCCTTTAACCCTGCCATTGCTCTCCTTAATGGCTACATCAATCAGGCTTTGTGGAAAAGTCCCAAGCGGAATAGGGCCAATACCTCTCTCTTTACTCCCGGAATAAAAAAAGAAAGTTTCCATTGGGTGGTCAACATAGCTGACAGACATACCGCTGTTTGGATTCTTTATTTCAAACTGGATGCGGTCAATATTCCCGTCGGCCTTACGTTTCAGGACAGGGATCATCAACGTTGAATTGCTTTCCTTCAGGATGCTTTTTATTTCTTCCAGATCTTTATCAGACGTAGCCGGTGTAATAACACCGTAAAGCATCCCGTTTTCAACAGAAATATACTTATTACCACTGCTATCGTTCACTTCTGGCTGGGTAGCCGATAACAGACCAGCTGTGAGCGTTAGTACAGGTAATAATAAAAGGTACCGCCAGGTACGGAGTGGGGGAGATTGGGTTTTGTTCATCATAAGTATTCTGTTTTTAATGAAAGATTTACTGAAATGATTCACTACTGCCATCCGGTTTCCGCCAAGACCAATTTTCAGGAGGCTGTACTGGTATTCGTCTGGTGCATCAGTGTTTTTTATCACAGCCTCATCTGCCAGAAACTCCAGGTTCAGCTGCAGCGCTCTTTTACAGCACCAGGCGAAAGGATTGATCCAGCAAAGGCAGCAGTAGAGCGAGGATAAAAGCATATCTGCAGAATGGTATTGCAGCACATGCGCCTCTTCATGTTTGAGAATATGTTGCAACTCCGTTTGTTCGTGGGCGTTAGGGTCAAAAAAGATGGTGCGCAGAAAGGAAAATGGCGCCGTTAGACCATTGAGTTTTACATACCGGATGTTGTTGTGTACATAAGCATCTCCCGATTTTGCCAGGCGTCTGATGTTCCACAATTGCAGCAAATGCATAACTATTAGTATAACAGCTACGGCTATATAAACGACAGATAAAATAGCGACGGCGTTTTGTGTAAGGGGCTCCCACCAGTGAGTCTCAGGCGTGGCTACAAGTACCGGCGTTTGCGGGTTTGCGTTGTCAGCAAAGTAAACATTTACCGGTGTACCAGCTTCCGGCGCCTTTTCCGACCAATGGAAGGCCGGTAGTGGTAGTAGTGGAAGCACCGCCGAAAATATAAAAGCACTTAATAGCAGTATGCGATTATAGCTGTAAAAAGTTTCTTTTTTGAAGCAGGTGATGTATCCGAGATAGAAAATCGTCATCACCCCTGATGTTTGCAGGAGATATATAAACAGAGTAGGCATACACGTTACTTTTTATCTTTTTCAATCATCTTTACGAGGGCCTTCATTTCATCCGGGCTGATCTTCTCTTCTTTCGCGAAATAGGCCAGCATATTGAGATAGGAATTATCAAAAAAAGTGTGAAGTACTTTTTTCATAAAGGTGTCCTTATAGCTTTCTTTAGCTATAACCGGGTAATACTCGTAGGAGCCACCATATTCATGATGGGCGAGATACCCTTTTTCTTCCAGCCGCTTCATAAGCGTGGCAATGGTGTTGTAATGAGGTTTGGGCTCCGGGTATTGTTCAATGGCGTCTTTTACAAAGGCCTTGTCGAGGTCCCATATTACCTGCATTAACTCTTCTTCTTTGCGGGATAGCTTTTTCATAACACTAATCTATAACTATTTTTGTAGTTTAAAAACTATTTTTGTAGTATAATGACTACAAACGTAGTTAATAGATTGAGTGTCAATCAGAAAAAAGTTGTTGAAGAGCCATTAGGCTTTTACAGCGGGAAGCATAGAGATATTATCCCCATACCTTGGTGCCTTCGCTGCAATTGGCGCAGATGTCAATGTTTTTGCGTGTTTCGAGGATCTGGCTACGGAAACGGATATACTCTTTATTGTGCCAGAGCGCTTTGAACGATTCTTTTTTCAGATCACCCAGGCGGTGCTGGGCATCTTTATCGAAGCAGCAGGGCACCACGAGGCCGTCCCAGGTAACTACCGGGGAGTGCCAAAGGCGCCAGCAGTGGTTACCCAGCTTGTTTTTAATCGCGTAGGTACCGTCTTCGTTGCGGTGGTAACGGGAGAATTTATCGATGGTAGGAATTAAGCGGTTGCCTTCTTCATAGTCGTATACCTGGGCCGTTTTGAAGCGCACCTGGTCTACACCGATTTCTTTGGCCAGTCTTTTAATATCTTCTATCTGGTGCTCGTTGGGCTTCACCACGAGGAACTGGAAGAACACAAAAGGCTTGGACGAATTCAGTTCTTTTTTCCATTTCACGATATTTTTTGCCCCTTGTATTACTTTATCCAGGTGACCGCCTACGCGATACTGCGTATATACGTCCTGGGTAGTACCGTCAATAGAGATGATCAACCTGTCGAGTCCACTTTCCACGGTCTTTTTGGCGTTCGCATCAGTGAGGTAGTGGGCATTGGTAGAGGTGGCAGTGTAAATACCTTTGGCAGCGGCATATTTTACCATGTCGAGGAAGCCGGTGTTGAGATAAGGTTCTCCCTGAAAATAAAAGATCAGGTAAAGCAGTTCTTTGGATATTTCGTCGATTGTTTTCCTGAAGAAATCCTGTTCCAGCATCCCGGTAGGGCGGGTAAAGGCTCTCAGCCCGCTCGGACATTCCGGGCAACGCAGGTTGCAGGAGGTAGTAGGCTCAAAAGAGATGGAAATAGGATAGCCCCATTGTACGGGCTTGCCGGTCCATTTGCTCATAAAATAGCTTCCAAGTACTTTGCCGGCGTTTAAACCCCGGCGCAGCGTGAATTTGGAAAACAAATTAAGGGTATCCTTCAGGTTAAAATCGGGCATAAAAAATCACTTGACCTATGTAAAAGTAGCTTCTTTAAACAAATTATAGCCTATACTTGCTGTAAAAATTGGGCTGTCAGTATTTTAAACAGCACCCGTACCCAAATTACCCTGCAACTAACTGAAGCAAAGTGAAAAGCATCTGGATCAGATTATTATTAGTAATACTAGCCGTGGCGGCTTATTTATGGTGGCGTCAGCGGGAAACAAAAATCAAATTTGTCCGGTATGAAGAGTTCGGGATTGACATGCCTGTAAATTACAAGATCCATGGAATAGACGTGTCAAAGTTTCAGAAAGAGATCAACTGGCCGGCAGTAAAGCAGATGCAGGTAGACAAAATTCGTATATCCTTCGCCTTTATAAAGGCTACCGAAGGTATTACCCGTCAGGATGCGGCTTTTAAACAGAACTGGGACCGGGCAGGCAAAGCCGGTTTGATCCGTGGGGCCTATCACTTCTTTTATGCCACCCGCGATCCATTGAAACAGGCCATCAACTTTCATAATGTGGCAGACCTTCAATCCGGGGATCTGCCGCCGGTGCTGGATATTGAAACGAGTAACAACCAACCGGCCGCCGTGATCCGCAGTACCGCCAGGATCTGGCTGGAAGAAATGGAGAAGGTGTACAAGGTAAAACCCATCATCTACACTAATATTCACTTTTACGAAACCTATCTTGGCAGTGAATTTGACCGTTATCCGTTATGGATTGCACACTATTACCAGAAAGAACGGCCCCGTTCCGACCGGGCCTGGTTGTTCTGGCAGCATAGCGATATTGGCCGGGTAAACGGCATCAGCACCACCGTAGATTTTAATGTATTTAGGGGAGATAGTACGGCACTTGCAAAACTGTGCATACCTTAGCATTGTTATAAATGATTATGGAAGAAGAACCCGAAAAACCAGTAGAAGATCCCAATAAGATGGATTATGAGTTGTTTCACTTTCTCATAAAAATCATGCGTACCATCTTCATTGGTTTTTTCTGGATGATGCTCAATGTATTCCTGGGGTTATACCTGGGATTTGCCGTGCCGGAGGAATCAACCCCCGGCAGAATGATCTTTTTCTACGCCTGGTTCGGCATTACCCTGGTAGCGTATCTTTATTTTGTATGGCGTATGTGGCGCAAAAAAATGAGCGCGCCCTGATTATTTAGTCACCACTCTTTTACCCAGTTCCATCGTCCAGTCGTTGTTGTAGCGACCAATACCGATTTCGGTGAACGTAGGATTCATCATGTTATGACAATGTTTGGGGCTGTTCAGCCAACCCAGTACCACGGCTTGTTCATCCAGACTGCCACTGGCGATATTTTCCCCGTAATAGTTCCATTTGTAGCCGGCGGCATCCAGGCGCGTGCCGGGAGTAGAGCCATTGAGGCCGTTGTGATCAAAGTATTTGTTGAGCACCATGTCTTTGCTGTGATCATAAGCGGCTCTTTCCAGCAGGCCGTTCCAGGTAACGGGGCCTACAGCAGGCATCGCATCTGTTCCGCAATTACAGCCACGGCTGCGTAGTCCGTTTACCAGCTGCAACAGCGCTTTGCGGTCCACGCTGTTTTCAGGTACCACCGAAGTATCTGGTGGAGGCGTTTTGGTTGGATCCTTCAATCCAAGGTCAGTCGTTTTGGTGCAACTGCAATAAATAAGAACGGCCAGCAATAAGGTGGCGACACGTGTAATTTTCCCGGGCATAACCAGTAATAAGTTATAGTAAATAGATACCGGGTTCTAAACAGGACTTGGATTAAAACTAAAAGAAGGCTTTAGGAGGAACTTGATTAAAACTACTCGGGGTTGATCAGAGGTTACGGGTTAAAATGTATTCGAGGCACTAAGATAGTACGCAGATATGAGAAATGGATTATAGTTTTTGTAAATCTAATGTTAATCACAACTGCAATATTTCCGCACCCTGTTTGTTGTGTTTCTTTCCCATTGTGAATCAGGGTTTTGTGGAATCACTGCCCCGGACACAGTTCGCTAAAGCCCGAAAAGTGCCTGTTTTTGACGTGGAATAGTGTTTGTAATCCTATACCTGTAGTCACCCGAATTTCTCATCTTCAAAAAAAGATATTATGAAAAAGAAGGAAACTGATCATGCAGGAGAATATCAGGACAGGAAGAAAAAACCGGTAGATATACTGGACAGCGATAAAGGGACCACTACCACTAACCCCATGCACGGCGATCTGTCGGAAAAGCCGGAGAAAGAGAACAAAGCCGTAAGGGATAGTGAAGCAAGTAAAAAATCAAAGCATTGAAGATATTACCATATCAAGTGAAAACTCTACTAATGACTTCTAAAAAGTAAAGAAGTGAACAACTTCTTTAATGTTGTGGTGTATAGCGGCCATCCTATTCCTGGGATGGTTTTTTTTTAGCTGCTGTGGTCAGCAATGATTTTCCATTGTCCCTGTATTTTTTTTAAGATGAGACTGAAATGGCCTTCCAGGTCGCCGATGCTTCGCTCCAGGTGCCATTTGCCTATCAGGAGATAAGTATCTGCAGCAAGGGGCTTGAATTCCAACAGTTTAAAGTCTAATTTCCCCATCGTTGTAACATCCGGGTATGTTTTTTTATAGCGGTCCAGAGTAGCCTGCCAGCCATAGGTAACGCCATTTTTACCAATAAACAGGAGAGAGTCGGAATGCCAGTAGGTTTGCATAAATCCATCGAGGTCGCCCTTGTTCCAGGCCGAGGTTTGCTGGGTCATGAGAGCGGCAATTTGCTGCTGATCGCGCGGTTGTGCTTTCTGCGCTGCTGCTGGTGCAGTAGATAAGAAGCCCAACAGTGTAAGGAACAAGATAAAACGCATGGTGAATTTTTAGCAAAAGATAAACAGTTTTTCCGATGTAACGCAATGCTGTTTATAGTAACTTTGCAGCACTATTTAAAAAGCACTCATTCAAATTATATTTTAAAATCAACAGTTTATGCCCGGATATGAACTATTTGGAGCCGAGGAAAGGAAAGAAGTAAACGATGTACTGGAAACAGGTATCATGATGCGTTACGGATTTGACGGTCCGCGTAAAGGCATCTGGAAAGCGAAAGAGCTGGAACAGGCCATTTGCGATAAACTGAACGTATCCCATACACAGCTTGCATCCAGTGGAACGGCCGCATTGACCACCGCCATGGCTGCTCTCGGACTGGGCGCCGGTGATGAAATCATTATGCCGACGTTTACTTTCGTAGCCAGCTTTGAATCGGTATTTTCCGTAGGTGCTACCCCGGTACTTGTCGATGTGGATGATACCCTGACCCTGGATCCCAAAGCTGTGGAAGCAGCTATTACTCCCCGTACCAAAGCTGTAATGCCGGTACATATGTGCGGAGCGATGGCAGATCTGGACGCTTTACAGGCTATCTGTAAAAAACATAACCTGTTCCTGCTGGAAGATGCTTGCCAGTCGTTTGGCGCTTCCTACAAAGGAAAAGCCCTGGGAACGATCGGTGATGCCGGTACTTTCTCTTTCGACTTTGTAAAAACGATCACCTGCGCAGAAGGTGGCGCTATAGTGACCAATAACAAAGATATCTATACTAAATGTGACGGTTATACGGACCATGGTCATGATCACCTCGGGGTAGACCGTGGGGCGGATCTGCATCCGTTTATAGGTTACAATTACCGTATTTCCGAACTGCATGCTGCAGTAGGTCTGGCACAGGTACGTAAACTGGATACCTTCCTGGAAATACAGCGTAAAACAAAGAAAATATTCAAAGATGCCCTGGCAGCAGTACCGGGTGTGACTTTCCGCCGTTTACCGGATGAAGCGGGCGACAGTGCTACTTTCCTGTCGTTCTTCCTGCCGGAAACAGCGCAGGCTGCAAAAGCGGCAGCGGCAATGAAAGCGGCCGGACTGGCAGCTTTCCATTATTACGATAACAACTGGCATTACATCCGTCAGTGGCAGCATTTCAAGGAAGGTGCGGTATTAACACCTTTTGCAGCCGGACTGAAACAGGCCATGGAAGTGTATAAAACCAAGGAATTCCCGGCTTCTGATGCTATTATCGGCAGAAATATCTCTACCCCCATCAACCTGGGCTGGAGTGATGCCGAAATACAGGAAAGAGCCGCCAAACTGGTGCAGGCCGTTAAAAGCGCATTATAACTGATCCCGCAGAAGCGCCAGGCAGCGATGTATATCTGCTGTCTGCGCTTTTGCAGTTTAAAACCATACTACATGAGAAAAATAGCGTTGATACCTGCCCGTTATGGTGCATCCCGTTTCCCAGGTAAGATGATGGCTAAACTGGGTGATAAAACAGTGATACTCAGAACGTATGAGTCGGCCGTAAACACCGGTGTATTCGATGAGGTGATGGTGGTAACAGACAGTGATCTTATCTACAATGAAATCGTTAGCAATGGTGGAAAAGCAGTCATGAGCAAGAAAGAGCATGAATGTGGTACCGATCGTATAGCCGAAGCCGTTGTAGATATGGGTGATGTGGATATTGTGGTGAATGTGCAGGGCGACGAACCTTTTACACAGAAAGAGCCGCTGGAAAAGCTGCTGAAGGTATTTGAAGGGGAAGAAGGAAAGAAAGTGCAGGTGGCTTCGCTGATGCAGGAACTGAAAGATCCGGCGTCTATAGAAGATCCGAATTATGTGAAAGTGGCGGTAGACAAGAACTTCAATGCGCTGTTCTTTTCCCGTTCCGTGATTCCTTATCCACGTAACAAAGAGATTAAGACGGTTTATTACGAACATATTGGTATATACGCCTTCCGCCGGCAAACCCTGCTGGACTTTACCCAGCTGGAAGTAACACCGCTGGAAGCTGCAGAGAAGATAGAATGTCTGCGTTACCTGGAGAACGGTATTCCCATGAAAATGGTAGTGACCTCCTACATGGGCGTGGAAATAGATACACCGGAAGACCTGGAAAAGGCAGCAAAACTTTTATAACATCTAACTAATACGGATATATGAAATTCAGGAATTTTAAAATGGTGGACTACGTAGTTTACGGCAGCGGATGTTTTGATCAGCTGGGTGAAATACTGGCCCCCAGGCGCGTAGGTGATGCTCCCATGATATTCTTCGTGGATGAGTATTTCCAGGATAAGAAGGAATTTTTATCCCGTATCCCGTTACAGGGTAAGGATAAGGTGGTAGTGATTGATGTAACGGACGAACCGAAAACCAAATATGTAGACCAGGTAAGGGACGAACTCGTTGCTGAATTCGGTACTGTATCGGGTATTATTGGTATTGGTGGCGGGTCTGTAATGGATATGGCCAAAGCGGTATCCCTGATGATGACGAATCCGGGCTCTTCTGCCGATTACCAGGGATGGGATCTGGTGAAAGTAGCCGGCGTATATAAAGTAGGGATTCCTACTATTTCCGGTACCGGTGCGGAAGTGAGCCGTACCTGTGTATTAACCGGTCCTACCCGTAAACTGGGCATGAACTCGGATTTTACACCGTTTGATCAGATCGTACTCGATCCGGCATTGACAAAAACCGTTGAACCCAATCAGCGTTTTTATACTGCTATGGATTGTTTCATTCACTGTGTGGAATCGCTGGAAGGTACCTACCTGAACGCATTCAGTCAATCATATGGAGAAAAGGCACAGGAACTGTGTGAGGAAATTTTCCTGCAGAAGGAAAACTGGGATGACGATGCCGATGAGAAACTGATGATGGCTTCCTATGCCGGCGGTATGAGCATCGCTTATTCCCAGGTGGGTGTGGCGCATGCGGTCAGCTACGGACTGGCCTATCTGCTGGGTACTAAGCACGGTATTGGTAACTGTATCGTATTTGATAAGCTGGAAGAGTTCTACCCGGAAGGCGTGGTGAAATTCAAGCAGATGGTGAAAAAGCACAGCATTGATATTCCGCAGGGCATTACCAAAGGCTTAACTGATGAACAGTTCGATACCATGATTAATGTGTCGCTGGGTATGGCGCCGCTGTGGGAGAACGCCCTTGGAAAGGATTGGAAAGAGATTATGACCCGTGAAAGACTGCGTAAGTTATACGAGCGTCTGTAAGGGGATTAAAATAAAATGTGAAGCAGGAACAGCCGGTATTGTCGGTTTGTTCCTGCTTTTTTAATGACTTTTTGGAAAAAACGCACACTTTCACCGCAACGCAGATTCAGTGCGTAGAAAAAAACTATTTTGCCTTCAGAGGAAATTATCATGCTCATACTATTAATCATTTCGGGAATTGCTGTTCTGGTGCTTGGCTACCTTTTGTTCGCTGCGAAACAACAGCAGCAGGCGCAGGCAGATGGGCAGGCACAACAGCTCAGTGTATGGCAGGGCAATCATGCTGCGCTACAGGAAAAGTATAACCTGCTGGAGGCCAAACAACAGTACCTGCAAAACATGCTGGATGATAAGGGATTGATGGTCAGGGAGAAACAGGATCAACTGGAACGGTTAAACGAAGAGTTTTCAGTACTTATGTCTGAACAGGGACGGATGATGGAGCAGAATAAATACCTGCAGCAACAATTGTCCGGAGAGAAGGAGCGGCTACAACAGGTGCAGCAGGATTTTAAAATTCAGTTTGAAAATACTGCCCAGCAGTTGCTCCAGCGTATTTCCGGCAGTTTTATGGAGCAGAACAAAGTGAAGATGGATGATGTGTTGAAACCCCTGGCAGAGAAGATAGATAACTTCCGGAGTAGTGTACAGCAATCGCTTGTTGCAGAAACAGAACAGCGAACAGCACTGAAAGAAGAGTTGCAACGGTTATTACAACTGAATCAAACCCTGTCAAAGGAAGCCAATAACCTCACCAACGCCCTGAAAGCAGATACCAAGAAACAGGGGAACTGGGGAGAGATGATCCTGGAGCGGGTACTCGAAGCATCCGGACTTGAAAAAGGAGTGCACTATTTTACCCAGGATGCACAGCGGGACGAAACCGGGCAATTGAGAAAACCGGACCTGGTATTACAGCTTCCGGAAAACCGGCAACTGGTGATCGATTCCAAAGTATCCCTGAAAGCGTACGAACAATATTGCAGCGCGGTTACGGAAGATGATAAAAAGTACGCCCTCAAAATGCACCTGCAATCTGTAAAGAATCATATCAGCGAGTTAAGTGCAAAGGCGTATCATACGCTGTATAAAAATACCACCGACTTTGTCATGCTGTTCATTCCTATTGAACCGGCATATGCTTTGGCGATTATGCAGATTGAAGAGGACCTGTACGACTTCGCCTTCCGCAAAAGAATCATCCTGGTGAGCGTTCCGTCTTTGCTGGCCACACTCCGCGTAATCGATAATATGTGGCGGCTGGATAAACAGAACAAGAATGCTGAGGAAATAGTAAGACAGGGAAGCGCCCTGTATGATAAGTTTGTAGGATTTGCAGAAGATATGGGCATGATCGGCGAATACCTGAAACGCAGCCAGGAAAAATATGAAGGGGCTATGAATAAGTTATCCACCGGGAATGGCAACCTGGTAGGACGCGCCGAAAGGATGCGGAAACTGGGGCTCGACAATAAGAAAGTATTGCCTAAAGACCTGACAGCTGATCAATCGTTCGATTTGCAATTGCCTGGCGACGAGCCAATCACGGTAATCCCGGCGAAAGGTATCGAAGATCCGGCAGAAGAATAGATCCTATCCCTGCTGTGGAGAAGCATCCACGCGCTTCCGGGGCTTATAGATAAAGCTGAGATACAAAGTAGCCATCAGCGTAATACCGGCAAATACATAGAATGTAACCGGGAAATTGGTGGAACGGTTGTTATAGATAAATGCCGAAAAATAGGCTCCAAGGCCAATCCCGGCTTCCATAGCAATGTACATACTGGCCAGTGCGCGGCCACGATGCTCCGGTCGTCCCAGATCAACAGTCCATGCTGTCACGGCGGGTGAATTCAGTCCCACTGAAATGCCATATACAACCGCCGCAGAAAGCAGTAACAGGCTGCTGTTGGCGAGTGCCATCATCAGCATGGACCCAGCCATCATCAGCGCTGAAATCTTTAAAACAGGCACCCGCCCAAACTGGTCAGATACCCTCCCCGCCAATAGGCGGATACCAATAGAACTACCCGTGAAAAAAGTAAAGAATAATCCTTTATTGCTGATTCCCAGGTAAGCGCTGAAATCAGGAATAATAGTGAGGATAGCACCATAACTGAAATAGGTCAGAAAAGTGATGATCACCGGCGACCATACCAATGGTTCAAAAATTTCACTGCCGGATATTTTTAGCAGGGAAAAACGGAAAGGCTGCTTATTCACAAGAGTTTCCTTCATCCCAATAAGAATTACCACAGACAGCAATGCAAATACAGCAGAGAGCTGGAACATAATGTTAATATTCCATCGTACCGCCACATAACCGCCAATAGCAGGTCCCATCGCCATACCGATCGTACTGAATAGTCCTACCATGCCCATTGCCTCCCCACGCCGTGTTACCGGCACCATATCAGATACATAAGCGGAAGTTCCCGTTGGCTTAAACCCGGTAGAAAACCCATGAAAGAACCGTAGTAACAGAAACGCACCCACAGAACTAATCAACGGATAAATTAAGCTGCACACCACACATACCAGTGAACCGAAAATCATCACCGGTACACGCCCGATCGTATCAGTGAGTTTGCCGCTGAAAGGCCTCGACAATCCCGCCATTAAAGTGAACAAACCAATAATGTATCCCTTATAATCCGCTCCACCCATCCGCGTCAGATAAGCTGGCAGCTCAGGAATCATCATGTTGAAACTGGCAGAAAAGAGGGCATTACTCAGGCAAAGTAATATGAAATGCAGACTGTAAATTCTCTCCGACGACTGATACATGACCACAAAATTAGGGACTATGGTACAATTTTAGCAAAGTAATTGCCTCATCGGAGATGCCTGAACAAAAGGATCGGGTCACCTGTTTATATTAACCGGTTGTTAAATCATGACAATCATCATAGATAGCTATCTCCCTAATTAGTAAATTTATAGTAACCAAAAAAATTCAATGATATGAAAGTAAATATTGGTGTTTCAGCAGAAAACACAAAGAAAATAGCATTAGAGTTGAATAAGGTACTGGCCGATGAATTATTGATCTATGCTAAAACACGTAATTCTCATTGGAACATTGAAGGAAGCAATTTCATGGAACTTCATAAATTCTATGAAGACCAATACGAACAACTGGAAGAATTTGGCGATGAGGTAGCAGAGTACATCCGTTCCATCGGGCATTATGCAGAAGGCCGCTACGCAGATGTGCTGAAACTGACCAACCTGCTGGAATCCGAATACTCCAACGATCAGAAAAAGCAACTGAAAGAATTGCTGGACGATCATGAAACAATCATCCGTAACCTGCGCAGACTGATCGATGAATTCGATGAAAAGTACAAGGACAAAGGGGCTGCAGATTTTGCCACCCAAATGCTGCAGAAACACCTCAAACTGGCCTGGATGATCCGTGCTTACCTGAACTAAGTTATATAACTGATAAAACGACGTGCTGACGGCAGTAGATCACTGTAGTCAGCACGTTTTTAGTTTTCAGTAATTGGCTACATTTGTTAGTGTACCCCTTCATCCCCAAAAATAATAACAATGGACAATACAACGAAAGACCTCCGCCTGGCTGTGCTGATAGATGCTGACAACATTCCATATCATAATATCAAGGGGATGCTGGAAGAGGTGGCCAAATATGGTAACCCTACTTTTAAAAGAATCTATGGCGACTGGACCAAACCCACAGTGGTAGGCTGGAAAGGCGTACTGCTCGACTATGCCATCACACCCATCCAGCAATACAGCTATACCTCCGGCAAAAATGCAACCGATTCGGCCATGATCATCGATGCCATGGACATATTGTACACCGGCAGGGTAGATGGCTTTTGCCTGGTGTCGAGCGACAGCGATTTTACCCGCTTAGCTACCCGTTTACGCGAAGCCGGCATGATCGTGTATGGAATGGGAGAACAAAAAACACCCAGCGCCTTCAGGGCCGCCTGCGATAAATTTATTTACCTGGAAATTCTGGCGGTAAAGGAAAAGAAAACAGATACCGATAAGACAAGGACCACCAAAGAAAAGCGGACTAACAGCATCAGTAAGGCAGATAAACAACTGGTATCCATGCTGTCTTCCAGCATCAATGATATTGCCGATGAAGATGGATGGGCATATCTCGGTGAACTGGGCAACCTACTGTTGAAAAAACAGCCTGACTTTGATTCCCGTAACTATGGGTTCAATAAGCTATTGCAATTACTCAAGAGTTTTCCCAACTTTGAAATAGATATTAGGGAAAGCGGTAAGAAAACCGGCAAACTGGTATATGTAAGAACGGCATAACCTATGGCATACAGAAAGATCCGGATCATACAGGGAGACATCACCAAAATAAAGGTGGATGTTATTGTTAACGCAGCCAACTCCTCCCTGTTGGGTGGTGGCGGCGTAGACGGCGCCATACATCGTGCTGGCGGCCCTGAGATCCTGAACGACTGCAGGGCTATTGTAGCCCGGCAGGGTGGATGTAAAACCGGTGAGGCCGTGATCACCACCGCAGGCCGGTTACCGGCAAAACATGTGATTCACACCGTAGGCCCGGTCTGGAACAATGGTACCCGGGAAGAAGACCTCTTGCTGGCCAGTTGCTACCGGCGTTCCCTTGAGCTGGCAACACGGCATCACCTGAAAACTATTGCATTTCCGAATATCAGCACAGGCATTTATCGTTTCCCTAAAGACCTGGCCGCCAAAATAGCCATGGACACTATTGTGCAATATCTGTCGGAAAATGAGGCGATAGAAGAGGTGATCCTGGTTTGTTTTGATGAAGAGAACCTGCGTTTTGCAGAACATTATTATAACCAGTATGTGCGCCCGGAGGAATAACCCCCAACCATTTTGAAATCCGTTCCTGGCAACACCACCGGGAGTTTCCCCGGTATTCCAATGCCGGCTCATCATTCTCATTTTACCTCACACGATAGCTTTATACCGGTTTTCCGCCGCTAACACATAATGCCTGCATTCATCAGGGAAGCTTTATTATATTTGGCCGCATATTTTAAAATAACCACCAACCATTAAAAGAAGAGCAATGAATTTACACCGTCTGCTGCCGGTAATTGCCACTATGGCCTTTACCAGCGCCTTCGCCGGGCCTGTGCCGGGATCCACGCTTTCCGTGATACAAGGAAAAGCCAGTAATGAAAACGTTAAAAAAATTACCCTTTCCAGAGTGGTGGAAGGTAGAAAAGAAGAAATCGCTACTGCTGTAGTAAACGACCAGCAAGCCTTCGCATTTGCCATGCCCGCGCCCAAAGAAGGATTTTATTACTTATCCACACCCGGTTTCAAGGGTCGTGACGCAAGAATTTACCTGAAAGGAGGGGAGCAGCTTCAACTCACGCTTAACGGCGGCGACTATACGCTGCAATCAGGTACACCGGAAAACAAAGCTTTGCACCAATGGGACCAGCAGGTGAAAGAATTGATGAATCCCGCAAAGAGCATCGACTCTTCTACGTATCTGTCTTATTTCCCGAAGCTGGAGGCATTCGTAACAAAAATGCCCGGATTCAAAAAAATGGTGAACACACCTAATAAGAAGTTCAATGAACTGCTAAAGTTTGAAATGGAGGTGGATGTAGAACAGGCTGCGATGTTGTTTTTGCTCACTCCCCGCACCAAACACCCGAAACAGGAAGACTATACACCTTATTACAAACAGATTGTAAAGGATAATAAATACAATGACGCGAGATTATTGCAAAGTGGTGACGGCGCCGATGTGATCGGGCTGTACGCGAGCTACTACATGATCACTCATCAACCGAAAGAAAGACCAAAGCCCGAAGAAAGACTGGCAAATGTGTCGGCATTATTTGGCAATGACAGCATTAAGGCTGTGGCCATCACCAGTAACCTGAGCAGCTATAAAACCTTTGAAGGCTTAACAGAGGCCATTGCGCCTGTACAGCAATACCTGGTAACTGACGTTCAGAAAGCCCGTTATCTCGCTTATGAGAAATCATTACGCCACTTTGCTGCGGGCGAAGCTGCCATTAATTTCTCCGGTGAAGATATCAACGGTAAAAAGGTCTCGCTGACAGATTTGAAAGGAAAAGTAGTGGTGGTGGATGTTTGGGCTACCTGGTGCGGTCCCTGTAAAGCCGAAATGCCTCATCTCAGCAAACTGGAAGAAGAAATGGAAGGCAAGAACGTTGTATTCCTCGGCTGCTCTGTAGACGAAGCCAAAGACAAACAGAAATGGATCGATTTTGTAAAACAACAGGAAATGAAAGGGATTCAGATCTTCGTTAACGGCTGGAGCGATATCACCAAAAACTACGATATCAAAGGGATTCCCCGTTTTATGGTATTTGATCAGAAAGGGAATATTGTGAATATCGATGCCCCTCGTCCGTCTACACCGGAATTAAAGGCGCTGATTGAGAAAACGCTGACTAAAGGATAATCTTCCTGAAACAATAGCAAAGCCGTCTCCATATCGGGACGGCGCTATAATTACGTCTAAACAGCATAATGGGCCGTCTCAGCGAGACGGCCCATTATCTTTATAATGCGATGTGAAAAAACTTTTTGACTAGAGTTTTGCGTACTTCACCCAGGCATACAGGAACATGGCCGCAAAAACAATAATGGCTACAGGCGCCAGGAAACCTCCGATGCTATCGCCAACTTTGTAAAAGTTGGTGGTGTGTACTACTGTTAAAAGAGTTGTCAACATTGTATAATGATTTTATATTATTCTGAGTGCAAATTAAAACTTTCAGTGCATATTCCCAATCAAACCGCCTGTTACCAGCTGGTTAATTGACGGATGTACTTGTCCAGCCTTGCTTTCGCAAGAAAATTTTTTTCCAGTGAGGTGGCAAAAGGAATGGGAGTATCGAGGCTGGCGCATCGCATCACGGGTGCATCCAGCAGGTGAAAGCAGTGTTCTGCGATCCAGGCGCTGATTTCAGCACCAAAACCGCCGGTAAGTGTATCTTCATGAAGAATGAGCACCTTACCTGTGGCCGATACTATATCCTGGATGGCAGTGTAATCCAGTGGAACGAGGCTACGCAAGTCTAGGATACCGATGGAAAATTCCGGATGTTGCTGGGTATATTCCAATGCCCAGTGCACACCGCTGCCCCAGGTGATAATACTGATATCTTCGCCAGGCTGTACCAGTGCTGCTTTTCCTATCTCAATGGTATAATAGTTCTCCGGAACAGGCCCGCTGATACTGCGATACAGCGCTTTGTGTTCAAAGTATAATACAGGGTTGGGATCTGCCAGTGCCGCAGTAAGCAGGCCTTTGGCATCCGCAGGATTGGAGGGATATACCACTTTCAGACCGGGAACATGGGTAAACCAGGCTTCGTTGGTCTGCGAGTGAAAGGGACCTGCACCAACGCCGCCACCGGCGGGCATCCGGATCACCACATCTGCGTGCTGGCCCCAGCGGTAATGTATTTTCGCGAGGTTATTCACAATCTGGTTGAAGCCACAGGTCACAAAATCGCCGAATTGCATTTCCACCATGCTTTTGAATCCGCCGATAGATAAGCCCAGCGCGGCGCCGATGATAGCGCTTTCGCAAAGAGGCGTGTTACGTACGCGGCCGGCGCCAAATTTTTCCAGGAAGCCTTCTGTAATTTTAAAGGCGCCCCCATAGGCGGCGATGTCCTGTCCCATCAGGATCAGCTCCGGATGTTGTTCCATGGCCTGTTTCAGGCCTTCGGACAAGGCATTGATAAAGCGTTTTTCGGAAGATGGTCCTGAAGCTGCTACCGGAGCGGATCCTGGAGCGTATAAGTCGTCTAATTCTGTTTGGATATCGGCAATTGGTGGCGTATCTGTGAGGCCATTAGCTACTTGTTGCTCTATATGGTGTTTCAGTTCCTCCCGGATGGCCGTCCTGCTGTCCGCGCTGAGGATCCCCGTTTGCTGGAGGAAGGCCTCGTATTGTGCAATTGGATCTTTTTTGCTCCATTCTTCCAACAAGGCCGGGGGCACATATTTCACGCCACTGGCTTCTTCATGGCCGCGCATGCGGAAGGTCATGGCTTCTATCAGCACTGGCTTTTGCTGGCTGATAGCATATGCACGGGCTGTCCGGATAGTCTGATATACTTCCAGCAGGTTATTGCCATCTACCTGGACGCCTTCCATGCCGTAACCAATGGCTTTATCTACCAGGCTGCTGCAGTGATATTGCTCGCTCACCGGGGTGCTGAGCCCGTAGCCATTATTTTCTATGAGAAAGATAACGGGCAATCCCCATACAGCGGCCACGTTCAGGGCTTCATGAAATTCTCCCTCGCTGGTGCCGCCTTCACCGGTAAAGGCCAGGGATACCTTTTGTTCTTTTTTAAGTTGATGGGCCAGCGCAATACCATCGGCTATCGACAACTGAGGCCCCAGGTGAGAGATCATGCCACAGATATGATGTGGCCGGCTGCCAAAGTGAAAAGAGCGTTCCCGCCCTTTGCTGTAGCCATCTTCACTGCCCTGCCACTGCTGAAGCAATTTATCCAGTGGCATTTCCCGGGAGGTAAATACACCCAGGTTGCGATGCAGAGGAAGGATCCACTCATCTGCTTCCAGCGCCAGCGTGGCGCCTACAGCAATCGCTTCCTGGCCGATACCAGAAAACCATTTACTGATTTTGCCCTGTCGTAATAATAATAGCATTTTCTCTTCTATAAGGCGGGGATATACCAACGCTTTATAGAAAGATTGTAATTGGGTATCGCTGAGATCTGACCGGTCAAAATGCATGGATGTACTTTTAAACAGGCAGTGATGGGATGGGCTAGTCGTTGTTGCCGCCGGCAAGACTGATCATCACACTGTTAATGATGGTCATTACAATGCTGAAGAGCAGCGCCCACCAGAAACCATCAACTTTAAAGCCGGGTACCAGTTTTGCGGCCAGCAAAATGATCAGTGCATTGATCACAAAGAGGAAAAGTCCCAGGGTAACAATGGTTACCGGGAAAGTAAGCAGAATAAGCAGCGGTTTAACAAGGGCATTCAACAACGCCAGTACCAGCGCCAGGATCAGCGCAGTTACAAAACTATCCACCTTTACTGCCGGTTTCAGCAGATAGGCGGTTAACATTGCGGCTAAAGCACTAACTAGTATACGGAGCAGGAAACCCATGTTGATTTGTTTTACTAGTTAAGTTAACGAAAAAAACGGCGAATGGCAAAGTTTAGCTGTTAGTTATCGCCCGATAACTAACAGCTAAAGAGTTTACAGGAAACTATCTGCGTCGCGGTATGCCTTGATCAGGGCCTCTTCTCCGGCTTTTCCCTGCCCGGCGATTCCATGCTCCATTCCCAAAACACCTTTATATCCTTTATTATGAAGATGTTTAAAGATATTCTTGTAGTTGATTTCGCCGGTGCCCGGTTCTTTACGACCGGGGTTATCGCCGATCTGGATATAGGCAATTTCGTCCCAGCACCAGTCCATTACAGGAATGAGGTTACCGGTATTACGCTGCATATGATAGATATCGTATAATATTTTGCAGGAGGGGCTTTTCACTGCTTTACACACTTCAAAGCTTTGCTCGGCGGTACGCAGAAAAAGATCCGGGTTATCGCTGAGTGGTTCCAGCACCATGATCAGGCCATGTGGCTCAAAAATTTCTGCACCGGCACGCAGTGCATCAATCACGTTGGCGGTTTGTACACCGATCGGCAGGTTGCGTTCAAAGTAGCCGGGTACCACAGTGGCCCATTTGGCGTTGCATCGTTTGGCGGTTTCTACGCTGGTTTTGCAGGTTTTGATAAAAACATCTTTAAACTCCTGTTTACCCGTAGCAAGGGATGGTTTCCAGTTGTTGCCCGTGTCTACCACAAATACGCCCATGGTCATGCCCAGCTTGGCGAGCAGATCACCGATTTTGGATTGTTCGGCAGGACTCCGTCCTAACATACCATTATCTTCTATAGACCGGAATCCCTGGTCGTACATATATTTAATCTGATCCAGGAAATCCTTTCCGCCGGCACTGTTTTTAAACATGCCGTCATGAGGAGCATAGTCCATGTTAAACGGCTTTCCGGCCGTGCTTTCATTGTTCTTGTTGGCAGCCTGCGCAGCATTGGTCATACCTCCCAGTGCCAGTGCTGAGATACCGGCGAGGGTGCCGTTTTGCAGGAATTTTCTTCTTTCCATAACGATAGATTGATTGTAAGATTGACAGGAAGCTAAATTTAATAGGTTTTCGAAGGAAATACTAACATTGATGAAAAATATTCAATTCATCAGCCCATTTTCGCATTCATCAAAAAATATTGCTTTCCAGATTAGTTTTTTTTAGATTCACCCACTTATATTTCAATTCACGTTAGATGACTAAACCGTATGTGACCTTACTGCTGAGCGGACTGTTCAGCCAGGTTGTTGTAGCGCAGACAAAACAGGCATTCGAAGCTTATAGCCAGCAGATTCCGGGAACCGATGTCAGTTTTAAAATGGTACCCGTAAAGGGGGGAAGCTTCCAACTGGGAAGCCCGGACAATGAAAAAGGCAGGAACAAAGATGAAGGCCCCGCGAAGAAAGTAGCCGTGTCCGATTTCTGGATGGGCGCCATGGAAGTCACTTTCGATGAATATGATATTTACGCAGATGCAGAAAAAGATAAAACACCCGTACCGGATGGTATGACCCGTCCCAGTCCTCCATATATTGACCTGACCTTAGGAATGGGTAAAGCAGGCGGCTTTCCGGCCAACAGCATGAGCCAGTATGGCGCCCTGATGTATTGCCAGTGGCTGTATATCAAAACCGGTATCTTCTACCGTCTGCCTACTGCCGCAGAATGGGAATATGCCTGCAGGGCCGGTTCCACCACTGCGTATCCTTTTGGTACGGATGCAGCACA
This sequence comes from Chitinophaga arvensicola, assembly GCF_900110835.1. Taxonomy (GTDB): domain Bacteria; phylum Bacteroidota; class Bacteroidia; order Chitinophagales; family Chitinophagaceae; genus Chitinophaga; species Chitinophaga arvensicola. The sequence continues at coordinate 684,375 of NZ_FOJG01000001.1, read as the reverse complement.
GTTAAAAGACTATGCCTGGTTCAAGGGTAACAGTGATAATAAATACCATAAAGTAGGGCAACTGAAGCCTAACGCATGGGGACTATACGATATGCTGGGTAACGTGGAAGAATGGACCCTGGATCAATACGATGAAAACGGTGTAGCCAATGCCAACGCTACAGACCCATGGACACAGCCAACCGCAAAAACACCAAGAACGCTCAAAGGCGGCAGTTTCCAGGATGAGGCCCCCCTGCTCCGCAGCGCTGCCCGTTTGAAATCAGACCCGATCTGGAACCGTCGCGATCCACAGATACCAAAAAGTTCCTGGTGGAATGCGGATGCGCCCTTTGTTGGTTTCAGAGTGGTAAGACCCGTAAAACAACCCACAGCAGAAGAAGCTGCTACATTTTTTGAAGAGATGATCGCTAAATATAAAGGTGCACGTTAGAAAGATTCAAACTACTAAAATCTAAAAAATCTTATTCATTTATGGACAACGAAAAAAAATCCCACGGTGAAGGACGCCGCGATTTCGTCAAGCAAACTACTTTGCTGGCGGGTGGTCTGCTGGCAATGCCTATCCTATCAAAAGCAAATTATTTCTCAGGTTCTACCGGTGTTATCAAAATAGCCCTGATTGGCTGTGGCGGACGCGGTACCGGTGCTGCTACCCAGGCGCTCAGCACAAAAGAAAATGTGCAGCTGGTGGCCATGGCAGATGCTTTCCCCGACAGGTTGAGCAACAGCTACAACGACATTAAAGAAGCACTGGGCGATAAAGCTAACCGGGTAAACGTACCGGAAAGCAATAAATTCCTGGGCTTCGACGCATATAAACAAGCCATTGCACTGGCCGACGTAGTGATCCTGGCCACCCCTCCGGGTTTCCGGCCTATTCATTTCGAAGAGGCAGTAAGACAAGGCAAACACGTATTTATGGAGAAGCCGGTAGCAACAGATCCTGCCGGTATTAAAAAGGTGCTGGAAGCCGCAGCGGTTGCCAAAACCAAGAAACTCAACGTAGTAGTAGGTTTGCAACGCCGCTACCAGAACTCTTACCGCGAACTGTACAAACGCTTCCAGGATGGTATGATCGGCGATATGCTGTCTGCACAGGTATGGTGGAACCAGGGCGCGCTGTGGGTAAAACCACGCAAACCGGAATATACCGAAATGGAATACCAGATGCGTAACTGGTATTATTTCAACTGGCTCTGCGGCGATCATATCGTAGAACAACATATTCACAATATCGATGTGGGTAACTGGTTTATGGGACAAACACCCGTTACCGCCAGTGGTATGGGTGGCCGCGCTGTTCGTACGGGTAAGGAATACGGTGAAATTTTTGACCACCACTTTGTAGAGTACCGTTATGCCAACGGGGTAGTGATGAACAGTCAGTGCCGCCATTGGAAAGACGCTCCCAGCAAGGTAGATGAAGAAATCGTGGGAACAAAGGGCCGTATCTATTGCGATAAGGCACAGATAGTAGACCACAAAGGGAAAGTGCTGTACCAGTTTGATAAGAAACAGGAAAACAATCCTTATCAGACAGAACACGACGAACTCTTTGCCGCAATCGCCAAAGGAGAATACAAATTTGCAGATGCAGAAAGAGGCGCACACACCACGCTTTCTGCTATCATAGGCCGACTCGCCACTTACTCCGGTCAGGTGATCGACTGGAATGTAGCGCTTAACTCCGGCCTGGATCTGCATCCGAAAACATATTCATTTGATGCAATTCCACCGGTAACACCGGATGCATCTGGTAATTATGCTTATGCGAAACCAGGTATCACCAAATACTTTACCTGATAAAAAGTAGCAAAACACAAAGTAGCAGGGATTTGCGGAACGATCAGTAAAACGATCTGACCACAAATCCCTGTTTCGTTCCGCACAATTCGTAATTTCCAGCTATGAAAAAATTACTGGTAGTAATGATCTCCCTGGTCATAGCAGAGCATGTGTCCGCACAGGTGCCAGCCATAAAGAAGTGGGCGGAAACGGAACTGCTGTATAAAACGCCGATGGAACAGGCACATGTAGGGATTTGTATCTATGAACCGGCCACCGGAAAATACTGGTATCAGTACCAGGACAACAAGTATTTCACGCCGGCGTCCAATATGAAGATATTTTCCCTGTATGCCGGACTGAAACTGCTGGGAGATTCCTTGCCGGCAGCACGTTACTACGAAAATGACACCGCCTTGTTTGTAAAGGGAATGGGCGATCCGTCCTTTCTTCATCCCGACTATACCTATCAGCCTCTCCTGCAATTGCTGCAACAAACCACTAAAAAGATATACCTGGTACCTGGTGTGAATACCAACCTGCGGTACCGCTCAGGCTGGGCCTGGAATGATTACGCAGACGATTATCAACCGGAACTGAACGAATGGCCCATGTATGGTAACGTCGTGCGTATCCGCCATCAGCGTGATAGCAACAGCATTGTACCTGCCATTTATGATCTTGATATTTCGGAAGATGATACCCTCAGCGAAGCTATCACGTCGAGGGATGAACGAAACAATTTCTTCTACCTGAAATATAACCCCAGAGACAGAAGCCTGCTGAAAGCAGAAGTGCCTTTTCTCACCGGCTCTGTGCAGGAACTGCGGCAACGCCTGGAAGATACACTGCATAAGCGTATAGGCCTGGCCGTTGTACCACCCAAAGTGAAGTATACCATATTGGGAAGTCTCCCGGTAGATTCCCTGTTTATACCGATGATGGAGCGCAGCGATAATTTTTTCGCAGAACAAACCCTGATGATGGCTGCTTCCCGGCTCTGGGATACGCTTAGCAGCGATCATACTATTAATTACCTGTTGGCCAACGACCTGAAAAGTTTACCGCATCCGCCGCAATGGGAGGATGGCTCTGGTCTTTCGCGCTACGATCTGTTTACACCCCGCGATTTTGTACGGGTGCTGACACTTATGCAGGAGCAGTTTCCGAAAGAAAGACTTTACCGTTTATTTCCTGCCGGCGGAAAAGGAACGCTGAAAAATTATTATCAGCAGTTATCCGTGCATGCAAAAACCGGAACCCTGAATGGCGTGGTGGCCCTGAGTGGTTACCTGGAAACAAAGAAAAAGAAGACGTTGATCTTTAGTGTGATGGTCAATAATCATCATGAATCGCCGTCCAGTGTGAGAAGGGCAGTAGAGCGTTTGCTGACGATGGTGTCGAAGGAGTATTAAGGTTGCAGGGTATACGATACAATACGGGTGGTGTCCTGTAGCTGGTCTGCTTCTATCAGTCCTACGCCTTTTCCATAGTAGCTGGTGGAGATAGTGCCTACAGACACGGGATTACCGAGTACAATGGCGTAAGCGTCCATTTTTATGGCAATCACGGATGCATAATCTTTTCCATTCACCGCTTTGGTAATATCTTTTTCCATAACCGTAAATTCCAGGATGCCGGAAGTACTGGCGCCTCCGTTGCTTACGGTGATGGTATCCTGCCACATGGTGCCTACCGGCACATTATCTTTCAGGTAAGTTAATTTCAGATCATCTGCGCTATATCCCTGGAAAGTAAGGATGCTGGCCACTTGCGTGTAGATTCCATCTTTACAGTTAGAGCAGGTGAACACGCTGTCGTTTCCCACTTTTTTATATAGAATACCATTGATGGTGGTGTCTTCTGAAACGGTAAGGGTATAGGCAACGGTGTCTTTGGAACGGTTTACATTGATGTAGGAAAAGGAGGAGCCGTTGGTGTAGGGGGCATAATCGCAATGGCTGGTCGGAGGCAAATTACCTTCTCCCTCAGTACTCATTTCCTTACTGCAGGAAAAAAGTGCTGTAACCATGAAAAGGATAGCTATGAGAAAGTAGTGTTTTTTCATAAAACTATATGGTTGCTATTGCTATAACGTTGAATAGTATAAAATTATGCAAAAAAAAGGCCATTAGCGTCCGGCTAATGACATTTTAATGTATATAAAAGAAAAATGCCGCGAGATCGTCGCGGCATTTATACTTTCTATGATTGTGAATATTATACTCCCAGTGACCAGCCGTCGCGGTAAGTCCGTTTTACGAACTGGTTGGCTTCGTCGAAGTTGGTAATCTTCATGTTGTTACCATCCCAGAGCAGCTTGATATAGCGGCCTGGGTAGTCGAATCCTTTACCGTTGGCTTTTGCCTTGCGGATATCGAAGCTACGGATGGCCAGGTTAGCCATCAGGATCGTTTCTGTGAGTGGGCCTGCAATATCAAACGGAGAGCTGAGTGCTTTCTGCTGTTTGCTGCCGTAGCCGGCAATAGCGGCATTTACCCATTGAACGTAGTGGCCTTCCGGTACACGTGCAATAGTTTGTGGTACATTGGCTTCGTTGGTGCGGGAAGTAGGCAGTAACTTAGGATACATACCATAAGTACCACACATCATTTTACCTTTATCGCCGATGAAGAGCGCACCGTTACCACCGTCGCCCATGGTTTCGTTTGGTCCCAGTTCTTCCGGACGTTCTGGCTGAATACCACCGTCCATCCAGTGGAGGGTAACTTCTTTACCATTTTTACCAGGGAATTTCATGATAACATGGGAAGAAGGAGGGCAGCTTTCAGGGAAGTAGCCACGGGTAAATTCTCCTACATATACGCTACCAACGCTGCATTCTACGGAAGTAGGATAGCCCAGGCCAAGTACACGGAAAGGAGGTTCAATGATATGACAGCCCATGTCGCCGATAGCGCCGGTACCGTAATCCCACCAGCCGCGCCAGTTGAATGGTACCAGGTTATCCACATAGTCTTTTTTAGGAGCGGTACCTAACCACAGATCCCAGTTCAGTTCTTTGGGAACATCCTGGCGGGTGGTTGGCCAGGGAACGCCCTGTGGCCATACCGGACGATCTGTCCAGCAGTAAATGGTGTGTACATCACCCACAAGACCGGCATTGTACCATTCCATCAGCTGGCGAACGCCGTCGCCGGAGGAACCCTGGTTACCCATCTGGCTTACAATTTTGTGCTTGTTGGCACCCTGTGTAAGCATACGGGCTTCGTAGATGTCGTGTGTTAATGGTTTCTGAACATATACATCTTTCTTCAGCTGCATAGCACCCATCGCAGCTACGGCATGCGTATGATCCGGAGTAGATACGGAAACGGCGTCGAAGTTTTTGTGTTCCTTGTCAAACATTTCGCGGAAGTCGGTGTAGAACTTCGCTTTAGGGAATTTCTTAACGGCTTCGGCTGCACGACGTTGGTCTACATCACAGAGGAAAGTAATATCAGCCGGACCTTTGGCAAACTCAGATATATCGCTGAAGCCTTTACCGCCAACACCGATACCTGCTACGCGCAGGCGATCGCTGGGGGCAACATAGCCTCTGCCTAATACATGACGTGGAACTATCATGAAACCGGCGGCGGCAAGCGCACCGTTTCTCAGGAATGATCTGCGGGATACATTGTTTTCTCCCTCATTCTTTTTTTCTGGAATCATTGATGTGAAGTTTTCTGGATTTAAATTATGAAATAGCAAGTTCTGGTCTTGTTAATCCCAGGTCATCAGTTTGCCCCTGTCTTCCATTTTCAGGCTGATGGCCAGTGTCCGCTCGTCGTAGGCATAACCGTACTGTTTCAGTACATCGTCAGGAACACCGTCCCATTCGTTGGGAGTGTTGCCGATGTAATTGAGGTCTTTGATGCCGGGCTTACTGGTGAAGAAGCCGGTGGCGGTCAGGTTGCGCATCCGGTTAAAGAACGCAACGCCCTGGCTGTTTTCCGGCAACGCTTTTTCCGGGTAAGCAATGAGGTCCACTACTTCGATGCGTTGTTGCTCACTGCTTTCTGCGAACGATTTATTAAATCGTTTGGCGCATTGTACATCGAGCCAGCGTAATCCTCCCCGCATCGGCAGTTGGTGTTCCGGTATGTCTTTTACGATGAATTCTATAAACTCCGGCACCTTAGCTTCGGAAGCGCTGCCGGAATGTTCGTCTGCCGGAATGATGATATCCGCCAGGATGGTGATGGTCTTCATTTCTGCCGGTGTGAAAAACTTTTCATCCGCCAGTGCTTTATCGCGGGCTGCTTCTTCCGGTGTACGGCCATATCCCGCTGTGGTAACATTGGGATGCTCGGATGCACCGGTGGCGCCTTTTTTATCTTCACAACCAGTGGCTGCCAGGATGGTGCCAACGGACAAGGTGCCCAGCGCCAGTGCTTTCAGTGATTCTCTTCTATCCATGAAAAAAACTTAAAAGATTAGAGATTCTGTTTTTTCAATTGATCCACAATATATTCAGATGCCCGCATAGACAGGGCCAGGATGGTCCAGGTAGGATTTTTATCTGCCTGCGACACAAATGCGCCACCATCTACCACGAAGAGATTTTTTACTTCATGCGCCTGGTTAAATTTATTCAGTACTGATTTATTTGGATCGTCGCCCATGCGGGTAGTACCTACTTCATGAATAATACGGCCCGGATTTTCCAGTCCGTATTTGGTGTCGGCGCCAGGTTTAGTGCCATTGGCCACACCGCCCATTTCATGAATGATCTGTTCAAAGGTATCCTGCATGTGCTTGGCCTGCTTTATTTCATGGTCGCTCCAGGTGTAGTTGAAACGTAACACCGGAATACCATATTTATCTACCACATTCGGATCTATTTCACAGTAGTTATCTTCGCGGGCAATACATTCACCCCTGCCGGCAAAGCCGATGTGGGCGCCATAGAAGCGGCGGTAGTCATCTTTCAGCAAGGCGCCGTAGCCACCTGCCGGTTTGGTTTTACCATCACGACCAGGATATTTTCCGTTCATATTTTCCATGCCGAATCCGTAGCCATAGGTAGGCATATGCATACCACCACCAAATTCAATATGGTAGCCACGGGCAAAATCCAGCTTCTTATTATCTTCCCACCAGGGCACATACATGTGCATGCCGCCCACGCCATCTTCATTGTACCGCTTGCGGTCCATCAGGTGAGGGAGGAAACCGCTCCTGGAAGAACCGGTGGAGTCATGAAGATATTTACCGACTACGCCGCTGGAGTTAGCCAGCCCGTTGGGATGTTTGGCAGATTTTGAGTTCAGCAGCAGGCGGGCCGATTCACAGGCGCTGGCTGCCAGCACTACTACTTTTGCATTAACAGAATATTCCTGCAGATCATTTCTGTCTACATAGGCTACACCAGTCGCTTTACCGCTGCCGTCTGTCAGCACTTCCCGCACCATGGCATTAGTGTACAGGTCAACGTGTCCGCTTTTCATAGCCGGATTCACCAGTACAGAAGAAGAGGAGAAGTCGCCATATACTTTACAGCTGCGGCTACATTGGCTGCAATAGAAGCACGGACTGCGATCTTTATTCACAGAGCGGGTTAATATAGACAGACGTGCCGGGATAACGGGAATGCCTAAACGGTCGCCTGCCTTTTTTACCATCAGCTCATGTAATCTCGGTTTTGGCGGAGGCAGGAAAAAGCCATCCGGCTCGTTGGGCATGTTTTCTTTGGAACCAAAAACGCCGATCATCTTATCTACCCGGTCGTAAAAAGGTGCTACATCGTCGTACGTGATCGGCCAATCGTCGCCCAGACCGTCATAGCTTTTGTGCTTGAAGTCGCGGGGTCCGAAGCGCAGTGAAATGCGGCCCCAGTGGTTTGTTCGGCCCCCTAACATACGGGAGCGGAACCAGTCGAATTCAGTACCGTTTTTTCTTGTGTAAGGTTCACCATCAATTTCCCATCCGCCGTAGGCAGCATCAAAGTCGCCGAATGGACGGGTAGTACTGGCGCCTCTTCTGGGCGATTCATAAGACCATTTCAATTGAGTCGATTGCTCCGGATCTGCAGGATCATATTTCGGACCTGCTTCCAGGAGCGCTACTTTGAGTCCGGCATCTGACAGGATCTTTGCGGCCATGCCTCCTCCGGCACCTGAACCAACAATACAAACGTCATAAACCTTCCCCTGTTTTTTGATTTCGAAAGCCATTTGCGTGGATATTTTAGACTTTTTAGAAGAACACCGGTTTTAAATCTATAAATTAAATGCGGAAAAAGAGAGGTTTTTTTTATGAGTGATCATACAGCATATATTATTGGTGTAGATATCGGTACCAGCAGTACAAAATCGATTGTGCGGGGGATGAACGGCAAAATTCTGGGGGTATTTCAGCAGGCATATCTTACGGATCATCCGGAACCCGGATACAGTGAGCAGGATCCGGAAGTGATCCTGAATGCTGTAATTGCCGGCATACGCGCAGTGGTGGCGGAAGTAGGGGGTGCTCCTGCGGCGATTTCCTTTAGTAGCGCCATGCACAGCATCATGGCTATTGATGGATCGGGAGCAGCACTAACCCCGCTGATCATCTGGGCCGACAACCGGAGTGAGCCACAGGCCCTGGCATTGCGGGATACCGCGGAAGGCCGGTTGATCTACCGCCAAACCGGAACGCCTGTTCATGCCATGTCGCCGCTCTGTAAGATCTGCTGGCTGCGGGAGCAGCAACCTGCCTTGTTCGCGCGGGCAGTGATGTTCCCTGGCATCAAGGAGTATATCTTCCATCATTTTTTCGGGAGATGGGTAACAGATCATTCCATAGCTTCCGCTACAGGCCTGTTCGACATTCACACACTCCGCTGGAATGACACTGCGCTCGGGGTAGCGGGGATCACGGCGGCACAATTGCCCGTGCCGGTTCCCGCGAATTACCAGGTAAGTGGCTTGTCGCCCGTGCTGGCCGCCACCATGGGCATTCCTGCAGATACGCCTTTTATAATAGGCGGCAGCGACGGTTGTCTTGCACAACTGGGAAGTGGCGCCATGGATGCTGGTCATGCTACACTCACCATTGGCACCAGCGGAGCCGTAAGGATGGCCGGAAAACAGCCACTCACCGACGCCCGTGGCCGCCTGTTCACCTACTTATTAACAGACGATATATATATTACCGGAGGCGCCTCCAACAATGGCGGCGTGGTATTGCAATGGCTGGTACGGGACTTTTTGAAACAACCTTTGAGCGCGCTCAATGACCTTGTGAGCGAGGCGCTGCACACCGATCCGGGGAAGCTGCTTTGCTTGCCGTATCTCCTCGGGGAAAGGGCACCGGTTTGGAACAGCCACGCTACGGCTGCTTTTATCGGTATTCAGCCCCAGCATACGCCGGCACATTTTACCCGGGCGGTACTGGAGGGAATTTGTTTTGCGTTGCTGAGTATTAAGGAAGCGCTGGAAGAAACGACCGGACCCGTCCTTAAAGTTTCAGTGAGTGGCGGTTTCACGAACGCTCCGGGCTGGATTCAGCTGATGGCGGACATATTTGGGCAGGAAATGCACCTGCAGCAGGAAAGCGACGCTTCTGCACTGGGCGCCATACAACTGGCAGCCGGTGTGCTCGGGTGGCAGGATGTGGCACCTGAAGAGGCGCAAACTGTATTTACACCGGATGCTGGTAAACTGGCGGCGTACCGGAAGAAGTACAAAGTATTTTTGAAGCTGTATGAACAGATCGAGGAAAGTTTGGCGGGAGAGTAGCGTGCCTCTGGGACCAGATTCACCTGAAACATACACAGGCAAACGATCTTAAAACTGAAAGGAGATAGAAGCGGTTTTACCGTTTTCTATCTCCCTTTATCATATCAATGGTAAGAAAAATCTGTTAATTCCCTCTTTCAAACATCCTTGCGAGGTCGGTGAGTTTGAAAGAGATGAAGGTGAACTTGCCGCCGGGCGCCACATTAGGCATGCTGCAGGCAAAGAGTTCATCGATGATATTCTGCATTTCGCGGGCAGCCAGGATTTTACCGGCCGGGATGGCGTTGTTACGTGCCATAGAGCGGATCAGTTGCTCGCGGGTATTTACTTTCAGTTCGTGGCTGAAGTTTTTGAATTGTTCCAGCAGGTTCTGGATGGTGGCCTGGTTGTTACCGTTCTGGATATCGGCGGGAGTACCGCGTACAATGAAGGTATTATTACCGAATGGTTCCAGGTCGTAGCCCAGTGTTTGCAGGTCGCCGAGCATTTCGCTGATCAGGGCTGCATCTGCGGGTGGCAGTTGCAGAGTTTGCGGAAAGAGGCTTTGCTGGGTAGCCATGGGTGTTTCCTGGAGGGCGCGTTGGTAGCGCTCGTAGAGGATTCTTTCATGTGCGGCCTGCTGATCTATCAGGATAAAACCGGATTTTATCTGTGACAGGATGTATTGCTGGTGTACCTGTACGGGCACTTTCTGATCGGTGGCGGTGTCCTGCCAGCGTTCGTCGATGACGGAAGCAGTAGCGTGTGGCTGACTTTCGTAAGTCACAGCTGGTCTTGTTTCCGGCTCCGGTGCGATGGTATAGGTGCTTTCGCTGTAGTTGTCGTTGCTATTGGTTTCGTACAGATCTTTCCAGTGTTTCAGGTTACTGCTGTTGCTGCTTTTGTCGATCATGTGGGCCTGGTTGGCCTGGGTAAACGACTTATACAGCGGGCTCTGGGTAGATTCGTTCTGCTGTTGGGCGGTAAAGGGTTTGCTCACGGCATCGAGTGCCTGGATACTTGGGTCCAGGTCGAAGTCCAGGGTAGCGGTAATGCTGAACTGGGCCAGTGAGTGCTTTACAGCAGATTGTACGAAGGCGTACATGAGTTTTTCATCATCGAACTTGATTTCCTGTTTGGTAGGATGTACGTTGATGTCTACATGTTCGGGGTTTACGTCAATGAAGAGCACATACAGGGGGAATCCATCTGCCGGGATGATATCGGCGAAGGCGTTCATGACTGCATGGTTCAGGTAAGAGCTTTTGATAAAGCGGTTATTGACGAAGAAGAACTGGTCGCCCCTTGTTTTCTTGGCGGTTTCAGGCTTTCCTACAAATCCGTACACATTCATGTAGTCGGTAGTTTCCTTTACGCTGACCAGTCTTGCGTTATAATGTTGTCCCAGGATAGCTACGATGCGCTGTTTAAGCGATCCTTTATCCAGGTGGAAAAGTTGTTGGTTATTGTTGACCAGGGAAAATTGCAGTTGCGGGAAGGACATGGCCACACGGATGAACTCGTCAACAATGTGTCTCATTTCCGCTGCGTTGCTTTTGAGGAAATTTCTGCGGGCGGGCACATTGAAGAACAGGTTTTTCATGGCAATGCTGGTACCTTCAGCGGTTTGGCAGGGTTCCTGTTTATTGACGAAGCTGTTGTCTATTTCCACATAGGTACCAACTTCAGCGCCTTTTTTACGGGTTTTGAGTTCTACCTGGGAAACGGCCGCAATGGAAGCGAGGGCTTCCCCTCTGAATCCCATAGTGGTAATCTGGAACAGATCTTCGATGGATTGTATTTTGGAGGTAGCATGGCGTTCAAAGCACATCCGGGCATCTGTTTCGCTCATACCGCCGCCGTTATCAATTACCTGCACTAACTCTTTGCCTGCATCTTTTATGATCAGCTGAATCTCCGTAGCACCTGCATCCACTGCATTTTCAAGTAATTCTTTTACCGCTGATGCCGGTCTTTGTATCACTTCCCCTGCAGCTATCTGGTTCGCTATATTGTCTGGTAATAAATTGATGATATCCGCCACTTACTAGCCTTTTGCTGTAAAGTTAACAATTTATATGCAGTTGCTCATCGGTGATTATCAGACAGTTTTAAACAAAAAACTAACTGTTTTGTTAATTACCCGCTTGATTTGCAGGAAATAACAATCCATTATGCTTGTTCATACGTAATTTAAGTAGAGATAAAAAATGATCCGGCCAACAAAAAACTTGACGCATGATAGTGTTAATGAGAAGTTAACGAATGAAAACATTACATATCTACCTATGGAATCTGATAATTTTGAATATCTCTATCAGGGTGTTACCAACTGTTACTTACCCATAAAACGGCGAAAAAAAGAAATCAATGGAAGATGGAAAAAAGAAGGGGGACATTTACTCCCATACTGATACCAGCAAAGTAAATCTGACGGATGAACAATGGAAGGAAGTGCTGCCAGCGGAGGTGTATAACATTGCCAGGGAAAAGGGAACAGAATGGGCTTTTACGGGAAAATACTGGAACAGCAAGGAGAACGGTAGTTATTACTGTGCTGCCTGCGGGAATCCTTTATTTATTTCGGATGCCAAATTTGACAGCAGCTGCGGGTGGCCAAGTTTTTTTCAGCCACTTACCAAAACCAGTGTCATCTATGCCCCGGACAACAGTCATGGGATGCATCGTACAGAAGTATTGTGTGGCCGTTGCAAGTCACATCTTGGACATGTATTCGACGATGGCCCGCCGCCTACCGGCCTTCGTTACTGTATCAACTCCGTGATCCTCGACTTTGAAAAAGCGCAGGAAGCGGATGAGCACTATCAGCAGGACAACAAAACAAACGACCAGGAGCCAGCGTAGCCAACATTCTTCTGCCTGATTGCCAGCGTGATGTGTCGGTTGAACAATAAAAAGACGTATTTTTATTATCATCAACCCCCGACAGTCATGAAAGTACTTAAAACACTCGCCTGGATTATAGGAATCATCCTGTTTATTGCCATAGTGCTGATCTTTGTGGCGCCCACAACCATACATGTGGCGCGTTCGGTGGAAATAAATGCTCCCTCGGCGATTGTATGGAATGATATTGTCAGATTCGAAAAATTTAATGAGTGGAATACCTGGAAACTGATGGATTCGACCGCCAGGTTTACTGTGTCCGGTGATGATGGTACCATTGGTGCCGTAGATTCCTGGAAAGGAAGCAAAATCGGGGAAGGCAAGCTGCAGCATCTTTCCATGGATCCTTATAAATCCGTTACCCAGAAACTTACCTTTATTACTCCTTTTGCTTCGGAGTCGGATGTATTCTTCCAGTTATCGGAAGCTGCCGGCAAAACCAAAGTGACCTGGGGATTTGATACCCATTACGACCGCCCGCAGAACGTGATGACCCTTTTTATGAAAGGCGCGCTGGAAAAGGATTTCGACCGGGGACTAAACAACCTGAAGAGCATGGCCGAAGCTGAAGTAAAAGGTCCGGGTGCACCAAATGGAATTGATGTAACGGTAAAGGAAATGAATTTCCCGGCCACTACGTATGCGGCCGTACGAAAAACAGTCCAGATAAGCAGGATTACCGACTATTACCGCAAAAACCTGGAAACGATCTACAACGCAGCACAGGCTGCCAATCTACAGCCGGGTGTACCTTGTGGTATCTTCTTCACCTGGGACCGGAAACTGCAGCAAACAGACATGGCAGCAGCGATCCCGGTACCGGAAGGCAGTAAACCAGCGCCAGGATATGAAATTATTACCCTGCCAGCAGCACAGGCAGCCTATGCGGATTATGTAGGACCCTACAGCAAAATAGCCAATGCACATGTGGCTATCCAGAATTTTATAACCGATAAAGGGAAGAAAATTGTTCGACCCACTATAGAAATGTATGTGACTGATCCGGGCAAAGAAAAGGACAGTAGCAAATGGCTGACGAAAGTCATTTACTTTATGAAGTAATCATCCGGAAGTAAAGAAGCAAAAGCGATTGGCACGGCATTACAAGGGGGAAATACTATTTTCCCAGTGTGCTGGCATACTTGGTTGGCTCAAATTCTATAATCTCATAAAGCGCCAGCTGGTACTTTTCCAGCGGATCTTCACTCATAATCTCTTCTACCTCCTTGCGGCTGGAAGCATTGCACAGAATGACAGACCCGGATTTGGGCTTTCGCCGACCCGATAAGATAAACCGACCACTGTCGTAGTACTTTTGCAGGAAAGCGGTGTGCGCCTCCATGTAGTGCTCTACAGCCGCGACGGGCCGTATGTATTGTAGCATGATCAGGAACATAATGGTTTTTCTATGGTATTTAGTAATAGTTTCATAGTAGTAGCAAAGGTATAAACTTAATCAGTATTGAAATATTGTATTGCAACTGCGAAAAATCAGACATATGCGCTACAAAAATATACGTACTTTTGCACGAATGAAATACCACGATAGTGGGAATGTATGTTAGATCTCGTGTTGCTCCGAATCATCTCTTAATTTTTTAATGCTTTTATGAAAAAATCAATTTCCAAAGTTTTGTTAGCCGCTGTGACTACAGCGGTAATGCTGTCGTCCTGCTCCAAAACTCCCGATGAGAGCCGGTATATTCCGAAAACAGCCGGAATAGTAATAGAACTGAATGCCAAACAACTTACCAATAAACTGGTTACCAATGGTATTACCATGGATAAACTGTTTGAAGCCACTCAGAGTAAAGATACCGCCAACGAAGTGATGAAAGTCTGGAAAGATGCCGAAAACTCCGGTATCGACATGCAAAGCCATTTCTTTGCCTCCGTAGTATTCCAGGGACAGCCAGCTGAACACAAATCTTATGTGAGCCTCACTGCCAGTCTGAAAGATGCGGATAAATTTGAAGCTTATCTGAAAAAGAACATCGCTAACTTCTCCCTGAAAACACAAAGTGATTTCAAATATATCTGGGAAGAAAAACAACATGCCGTTATCGGTTGGAACAAATCTGCCGTTATTTATATCAGTGCAGTAGATCCAAGTAACCTGGAAAGATATGCACCAGGCGGTTCATCTACTCCTGATTATCCAACAGATGAACCTATCACCGACAGCGCTGTAGCTGAACCTGCTGCCATTGCCGTACCTGCTGCCAATGTACTCATCGACACCGATGCTGAAATCAAAGGCTGGGTAGCGGAAGTAGATCACCTGTTTCACCTGAAAAAAGAAGAATCTGCCGGTTCTATCGATGCTTTTGCAAAATTACTGAAGGAAAGCGCGGATGCTGGCGTTTTCGTGAACCCGGAAGCTATCTACAATAGCGGTCAACTGACCATGATCCCTGCCAATGTGAAAAAACTGATGGAAGGATCTTTCTATACTGGTACTATTAACTTCGAAAACGGTAAAATCCTGTTCAATGCCAATACCTTCCTGGGTAAAGAACTGGCCGCGATCTACAAAAAATATGGCAAGAAAGAAATTGACCTGGACATGTTGAAGAAGTATCCTTCTGAAAACGTAACCGGTTTCATTTCCTATGCCTTCGACTTCCGCATGATCGGCGATATCGTGAAAGCTACCGGCATGGACGGTATGGTAAATATCATGATGGGCAAATCCGGCTTATCTATGGATGACGTACTGAATGCTTTCGAAGGTCAGCTGACTTATGTAGCATCCGATTTCGCTATCACCAAAAAAGAATCTCCTTATTACCCCGGCGAATTCACAGAGAAACCAGACGCTAAATGGATATTCAGCCTGAAAGTAGGTAACAAAGACGCATTCAATAAACTGATGACTTCTCCAATGCTGAAAGAGGTATTCACCCGCGAAGGAGATCATTATGCTGTAGTAAACCCAATGGCAGCAGCTACTATGCCTGCCATGTCTATCACAGAGAAATTTGTGACCCTGGGCTCCGATAGCGTATTGCTGCAGCAATACCTGGCCGGCAATGGTCATATCAAATTACCTGATGGTATCGAAAGCAAAATCAAAGGCACCATGATGGGTGGTTATGTAGATCTGGAGAAAGTAACCAGCGTAATCCCTGAAGATAAAGTAGATGGCGACGAAAAGGTAGTGGTGAAAAAAGCCAAAGACCTGCTGAAAGATGTCACATTCACCAGCAAAGCGGATGGCAGCGATGTTCAGCACGCAGAAGCCGTTCTGACCTTTAAAAATAAAGATCAGAACAGCCTGGTACAACTGATTAACCTCGGTACTGAAACTGTGAAAATAATGCAGGCTAAGAAAGCCAAGGACAGAGCATATGAAGACAGCGTATTTGCCGGATCAGCACCGGTTGATTCTGTTGTTGCTCCAAACTAAGCAATAATATTACCAGGAAAGGGCGCAGGAGCATCTCCATTGCGCCCTTTTCTTTTGCGTAAAATATATCAATTATATTCGCTTTCGTTAACAGTATATGCCATTATGCAGATTCAGCTCAATCACCTGATGCCCATTCCCTTGCAGGACAAACTCCGGCAAAGGACGTCGGATATCTGGAACCAGGACGTGACCTTTCAGCCCGGCAATTTCGTGAAGATTAAAGCGCCATCCGGTACCGGCAAAACAACGCTGATCCACTACCTGTATCATATCCGTTACGACTATACGGGAAAAGTGCAGGTAAACGGACAACCGTGGCAGGCCTACAATAAAAATGAAATTGCCATAATGCGGCAGCAGCAGATCAGCATCATATTCCAGGACTTGCGCCTGTTTGAACAGCTTAGCGCCCGGGAAAACATTACCCTGAAACGGGTAATGGAGCCAAAGCCTTATTATCCTCCTGAAAAGATCGATGAAATGGCTGCCAGGCTCAATGTATCACATGTGCTGGAGCAAAGTGGCAAAACCCTTTCCTATGGCGAGCGGCAGCGGATCGCTATTATCCGCGCCCTGGTGCAACCCTTCCAGTGGCTCCTGATGGATGAACCCTTCAGTCACCTCGATGAAGAAAACACACAGCGCGCCGCCGCACTCATTGCTGACGAATGCAGGGCCCGCAACGCCGGGTTCATTTTAACTGACCTGGATAATGACCAGCACTTTCCTTATGATGTGCATTATCATCTTTAATGTTGTTTCATGCGTCCTTTTTTCGAACTACTGAAGAAAATTATACAAACCGGCGTGGGGAAAACCCGCTTCCTGATGGCGGCCGTTGGCCTTGGTATCGCTATGCTGCTGATCCTCATTGCCATCCAGGCACATTCCAATTTCAGCCAGCTGCTGTACAGCCACAAAAATCAGAATGAAACCGCCGATTTCCTGGTACTCAATAAAACCATCACCAACGCCATGATGGGGCAGTCGGGCAAAAGCATGTTCTCCCCTGAAGAAATTGAAACCATAAAAAAACAGCCCTTCGTACAGGCTTTCGGGTTAGTTACCTCCAGTCAGTATAAAGTGGTGATCCAGGCCCCGGGAGAATTACATTTCGCTACAGATATGTTTTTTGAAGCAGTGCCCGACAGTTTCCTGGATGTGAAAGCGGAAGACTGGAAATGGAGCAACGGTGATAGGACCATTCCGATTATCCTGCCCAACGACTTTCTTAATCTTTATAACTTCGGGTTCTCGCTGAGCCAGGATCTGCCGCAGATTTCACAGGAAACAGTAAAGGCGCTGCCCTTACAGGTGAATATTTCCAATAACCAGGTATCTGAGCAATACATGGGGCACATTGTTGGTTTTTCGGACCGCATCTCCTCTTTCCTGGTACCAGCTTCTTTTATGGCCTGGGCTAATGAAAAGTATGGGATCACTGCTGCACCAGGCACCTCGCGGGTGATCATTAAAACCCCCGATCCTTCGAACCCCGACCTGGTGAAGTTCCTGGCCGATAACGGTTATACCACCAACCAGGACAAGCTGAAATTCAGCAAAACCAGGATGATTGTACAAACCATTGTATCAGTGGTTGGCTTTTTCGGATTGATCTTATTATTCTTCGCCCTGCTGGTATTCAGCATGTTTATCCAGCTGGTAATTGCTTCCTGCAAGCGGGAAATCCAGTTGCTTGTGATATTGGGTACCGCGCCCCGGCAGCTGCAACGTTACCTGCTGCGACAGTTTGTGCCGTTATATATTATTATAGGTGTATTGTCACTGATACTGGTAACGGGTTTGCAATACTGGGCTGCCACGGCGCTGGCGCAGCATCAGATGGAGGTGAGCACCTTACCCGGCGTACCTGTATTAGCAGGTATTGCGCTGGTACTGGGACTGGTGTATATCGTTAACGTGCTGACCGTCAGGAAGTACGTCAATAATATTTAGTGCTGTGGTGAACGATAAGGTACTATAAAAGTAGTTTTACCTCTTTCAGAAGTGAGCAGATACGGAATCCAGATGGCCATCCGTAAAAGTGGCCACAGTATTGAATTTACACTGATCAACCCCTGGGCGTTTTCCGTCTTGAAGAAATACTGA
Organism: Chitinophaga arvensicola; assembly: GCF_900110835.1. Lineage (GTDB taxonomy): Bacteria > Bacteroidota > Bacteroidia > Chitinophagales > Chitinophagaceae > Chitinophaga > Chitinophaga arvensicola. The sequence goes on along the minus strand of NZ_FOJG01000001.1, from coordinate 666,453 downwards.
TTCAGCGCATTATCTGCATAAATAAAAAGAGTGGTGATAAAGTAAAAAGTGGCCAGCGAGACAGGGAAGGTATCCCGTCTGTTAAAGAACAGCACCGCCAGCAAAACGCTGTATGCCAGCATGAACACACTGATGATCATTTCCATGATCAGGAAAAGCTGTACCACTGTGATGTTGCCGATATCCTGCCTGTTGGTGATACCAATCCAGTAGCTGTAGTTGAATACAGACATTTTACAGATGCCGGTTACTTCTCCCAGCGGTGTAAATACTAAACCGATGGCCAGCAGGGCCAATCCACCGCCGATAGGCAACGGGTCCGGAGTGTCGCCGGCTGGTGCTACAGAGTGTTTGTAATATACGGTGGCCAGTTGTGCAAAGGCGGCAGCAGATAATAGCGCGAGCGCTACTGCCAGCCAGTTTACCTTTCCTTCCGGACGCCTGGATCCGGCCAGATCCGGCTGCCAGGTGAGATCCATGGACGTGGTTTCATTCATCTGTTTCAGTTCTTTCACATATTGCGGTATATATTTTACCGGGATATGATCGCTGAAAGTTTTGAAATGATAAGATAAGGTGACCGTTTTCCCGTCTTTCTCCGCCGCATAATCAAAGGTGTAATAATCGTTTTTGATGTTCACGGGCGTTTGATCCAACGTCCATTCGGTGGGTGTGTGCAATACAATCTGGTAGTCGAGATCATATGGATAACGCAATGTTACCGGTATTTTCCGCTGATCGTCTGTAATATTGGACAAAATATCATAAAAGCACTGCGCGTTGGTGCTGAACAGGAGCTTGTTGGTGCTGCTGTCTCTTTTCCAGATATGATGTACCAGGTAGCTCTCATTAACGCGGACAATATTGGCGGTGGCACTGTCTTGTGTACTGATGCCCTCTTCAATGGTCACATCTCCATATAACTTCTTATAAAAGTTCAGGTAGGATTTTTCTTTATCCTTCATACTGGTGCCCGCCAGTTCTGCGCGTTGGGCGTCTGCTTCATCGCGGTGATAGGCAGTGATGACATCCAGTTTCCCGTCTTTGGTTTCCTCTGCCGGCAGGGTGAATATTTCGCGGACGTTTATTTTGCCTCTGGTTACCGGTTTGATGGCGGTGAGTTGGGTAGTGGTATCGGTTATTACGAGTGCCTGCTGGTAGTTTGGTTCGCAGAAACCGGCCAGCTGGCCACGCTGATAAGACATGGTGCCATCGAGCCAATAGGTTTTACCATCCAGCAGCACCTGCACAATGGCATGATTAAAGGCGTTGGGAGAAGGCAATACATCACTGACGCCGCCTTTTATATCTGTATTCACATAGGCCATGTTGGCGGTAATATCGTTCGCGCGCAGCATGGAGCAGAGCAACAGGGCTTTATCTTTACAATCGCCGAAGCGCTGGGCCAGCACTTTGTCCGGGTGATTGGGCCGGTGGGAATATTCGCCCATTTCGATGCCCATATAACGGATATCGTCCTGTACGAATCTTAGGGCATGCAGCAGGTACGCGGCTTTGTCGCCATTGGCCGCTTTTTTTAGTGCTGCTATTTTGCCTGCGAGTGCGGCACCGGGAGCGGGCATCTGGTTGATCTTCATACCCCAGGCTGCTACTTCTTTCCAGGAGGCATATTCGCTTACCTGAACGCGGGTGAAGGGATTGTACCAGGAAGGAACATAGCTGCTGTTGTCGGTTTCCCGGACATCTACTTTATTCCATTCGTATATAGTGAAGCCGTTCCAGTTTTTTTGCACCGGGGAGGAGGCATTATTGTATAGCTTAAACCGGATATGTCTTTCCGGGCTTATGATCAGGTTTTTGTAATAGTTGACAATGGGTTCATAGGCAACGAAGTAGATGCGGCTGTCCAGCTTTCCGTTGAAAATGGGGTTGTCGCCATTGATGGAATAGGCGTATTCGATCTGGTCTCCTTTTCTCACATCTTCGAGGATGAGGAAAGCGGTGTAGGTGCCGCTGTAGATGAACCTGGAGAGGTCCTGTTCTTTTTGCAGGAGTTTGAAAGCGGCGCCGGGAAGAAGATTTATTTCTTTTCCGTCGCGGTGGATCACGATTTTATGAAAGGTAAGCTTTTCGTATTGTGGGTCGTAGTCTACCGAAATTTCTGAGCCATTTTGGATACCTGCTTCTGAGATAATTTTGCGGATGAAATGCTGGTAATTGCTTTTCAGTTCTGCGTGTCGCTGTTCTTCCAGTAGTAGCAGATAATAGCCATCGCTGATATTTTTGGCATTGGGAGTTTTGGTCAGGTCGGGTGTGTAAGGTGCCAGCCAGGCCGGGGTGGGACTGGTATTGACTTTTTGCGCTGTTGTCGTGATGGCAGTCAGGATCAATAGCAGGGATAGAACGAACTTTTGGGTGTGCATAATTAGCTTGATAGATACACCTTTTCGGGTTGTCAGGAACTACAGGTAACGATAGGGATATTAAAAAAGTGTTGTTGAATTTACGGTTGTTTTCCGATAGTCAGCATATAAACGGCAAAAGAGGCGAGCCAGTGTTCACCGGCATAGCTTCCGCTGAATACCTGTTTGAGGCCGGCTTCCATATGTTCGTGGGCCAGTTTGCGGATGGCTTGCTGGTTTTTACCGCCATGCTCGGCGATGGCTTCCAGGCACCAGGTGCGACTGAGATTTAGTCCGTCGAGGTGAACGAGTTTACCATCGGTACGGTCTTTCACCTGTGCTACCTGGAGGATCTGGATTTTGTTTTCGAAGAGGCCAGGTAAAAAGGCGTATAACCATTTACGGTAGTCGGCTTCGGGCAATATCCTGCGCATCAGATCTGCTTCTTCCAGGCTGGGGGAGAGGAAGTCGTAGCCTCCTGGTTCCCATTGTACCGGTGCATTTTTATCGGCGGCATAGAAGCGGATAGCGGCATCATGAATGGCTTTCTGCAGAGGTGCATCTTTGGTGGTGATGGCATAATCCCATGCCAGGCAAAGGCCGAAGGCCAGGTTGGTATGTTCTCCCACGCGGATGGGATACATGATTTTATCGAGGAACTGGATGTAGGCGGCGGAAAACTGGGAGGCCAGTGGCTGCAGATTTTTGCTCATGGATTGACCCAGCGGGTCGTTCCAGGTGAGCAGTTCATTCTGGAGCTGGAGCAGCCAGCTCCATCCATAGATGCGTTCAAAGCTTTTATTTTCTGCGCTGTTGAAGAGTTGTTGTTCTGCTTTTATGTTTTCGGCAGATAGGTGAGCGGCCAGTTTGCTTTTAATATCCGAAGCTTTGGCCAGGTCCGGGTAGGACTTGAGGAGTCTTACCAACATCCAGTGTCCGTGTACGCTGCTGTGCCAGTCGAAACATCCGTAGAACGCGGGATGATAATTCTTAGGGGCGGTGAGCAGGGAGCTATCCGTAAAAACGATTCCTGTTTTGTAGGGAAATTCCAGTTCCAGGCATTTCAGCGGCAGTTCGGCCAGTTTATTGGCGATATCGCGGGTGAGGCGGGTGGCTGCCGGCTGGTTTGGCTGCGGAGAAGGTACCTGTGCGTTCATGGTGAAAGCAGAAAAGAGGATGACGGATAACTGGCCTAAAAACTTCACGACGGAAAATACTTTTATCTGTTAAATAACAATTTTACATAGAACATGGGGTGGCCCAGTTTTTTGCGGAGGTCTACTTCATGGAACATGCAGGACATCAGGTCTTTCAGTTGTTTATTGCGGGAGCCCATTTTCATCAGCATATTAAACAGCCATGGATATTTGATAAGTTTCTGCAGTTTGGTGCTTACCTGTAATTCCGGTCCGAGGATGCGGTATACGTTTTCGTCGTAGGTATTAAAGAAAGCGTCTGAGTAGTTTTTTGCCTCAATAGCTGCAGCGGCTTGCTGGGCGGCTATTCTGCCGGAGTAGAGCGCATTGCCGATACCTTCTCCTGTAAAAGGATCAATGAGGAAGCCGGCATCTCCCACCAGCATATAGCGTTCTCCGTGGAGTTTACGTTTTTTGCTGCCCAGGGGTAAACCATAACCATCGATGGTACCGGTGAGTTCCGCATTTTTAAAGCGTTCCTTCATCACCGGGTCGGTGGCGAGCGTGTCCAGCATGAGCTGTTTAAGATTTACTTTATTGTTACGGGCAGAGTTGCTGAGCATGCCTACGCCTACATTGGCTTCGCCGTTTGGAAGCGGGAAGATCCACAGGTAGCCGGGGAGCATGTTTTTCAGGAAGTGCAATTCAATGAAGTTGTCTTTATGCAGGTCGGTGATACCTTTATAATAGGCCCTGATACCGGCTACGTAATGTTCCGGTTCCATTCTGATGCCGGCCACATCGCGGGTAAATCCGGAGTGGGCGCCATTGGCTACAATCACGATATCGGCTTTTACCTGGAAGTTGCCATCTTTACTGGAGAGATGGTAGCCATCGGGCGCCAGTTCATATTTATCGATGCTTACGCCTTCGTACAGATGAATTTCAGGACGGCGTTTCATTTCGTCTACCAGGAAATTATCGAAGTCGATACGTTTGCAGACAAATCCACGGGGATTGCTCATATCTTCCTGGTAGCCCATCCGGTAGGGGATGTCCATTCCGATCCGGTTGGGGGCTACGAAGGTAACGCCCCAGCTGTCGGCCTTAAACATGGCTTGCTGTAAGCGTTCTCCGATGCCTTTGTCGATCCGTTCGAGGAGTGTGAGCACTTTCCCGCTTAGCCCATCTCCACAGACTTTATCCCTCGGAAATACGGCTTTATCTACTACGATACATTCAATGCCAAGCTGGGCGAGCTGCAGTGCTGCAGTAGCTCCTCCGGGCCCGGCCCCTATGATACAAACTTTAGTTTCCATTACGCTTATTGCTATTACCTGCCAGTAAGATACGTAATTGCTCATTTATGCGGATACCTCTTCTTTCCGTGTAAAACAATTTCCGCTATCTTTGCCGTTCTTAAAAACACAGGATATGTTTGGTGATATATTTGGAAAGCTGTCGCAGATCAAGGAGAAAATGAAGGAAATGAAGGTGCGTCTGGCAACTGTAACGTTAACCGGTGAGGCCGGTGATGGCGCCGTGAAAGTAACCGTGGATGGTAACCGCCAGGTGAAAAGTATTGATGTAGCCGCGCATCTGTTGACGCCGGAAAACAAGGAAGAAATGGAAGATCTGCTGGTAACGGCGTTAAACCGTGCCCTGAAAGACGCAGAAAATTCCTGGGAAGCAGAGATCAAGAGTGCTACCGGCGGTATGCTGGGAGGCTTGTTATAAGATATTGTTTATTGATGGGATCGTCATATGTGCCTGCGGCATATATGACGATTTTTTTTATTTGAATATTGTAGACATTCTGCATTGCGTAAATAAATTTCCGTTTTCGACACCATATTAACCCGCGCGTGGAGTTCCTTTGCAGTTACGATCAATTCCAACATGAAAGTTTTTTTCCGGCGCATACACTTATACCTGGGCCTTACAGCCGGCCTGGTCATTACCATCAGTTGTTTAACCGGTGCTTTACTGGTATTTGAGAAGGAATTAACCGAAGCATTTCATCACGACCGTTATTATGTGATGCCTTCCGGCGAGCGTTTGCCGCTCGACAAGGTGGCAGCATTGGTACAACAAGCCGTTCCTGGCGCAAGTATTTCCCGGATACAGTTATTTGCCGATCCTGCGCGAACCATCCAGGTGACGGTAGAAGAAGGGAAGAAAGGTGGAAAAAAAGGTGGAAAGGGAGAAGGAAAAGTAGGAGGAGAGAAAGACGGGAGTAAGAGGCAGCGGCATGAAGAGCAGGGCAATCCCGGCGCTGCCATTGTAACTACCGGCGAAAAAACAGGGAAAGCCGGATCTCAGGATGATCGTAGCGCCGCAGATGCGCAGACCGCCAAACCGGCACCTGAAAAAGACGCGCAGCCAGACAGGCAAGACAAAATGAAATCCGGAGGCAAAGAAGGCGCAGCTCCCAAGAAAGAAAAGGGCCGTATTGCTTTCGTAAATCCTTATACCGGCCAGGTGATTGAAGTATACAGTTATCAGCAATCTTTCTATTACCAGGTATTTTCCCTGCACCGTTGGTTACTGGCCGGGCCTACTGGCAAAATGATCACTGGTATCAGCACTTTTATCTTTTTATTTATCCTGATTACGGGTATCATTCTGTGGTGGCCTAAAACACGCAATATTTTCAAGCAACGGATCAAAGTGAAATGGGATGGCAACTGGAAGCGTGTGACCAACGATCTGCATGTGGTACTCGGTTTTTATACCTCTATATTCCTTTTTATAGTCGCCTTTACCGGATTAACCTGGTCGTTTGAATGGTTTAGCAAGGCTTTTTACGCTACATTGGGCGTGTCTCCAAAGCCGTCGGTGGCACCGGTTTCTGAACAGGCCGCTGCAACAGACAGTAGCAGGATTACTTATGAAGCGGCGCTGGCTATTGTGAAAAAGGCCGTTCCGGATGCTAAATTTTATTCCTTCACTCCACCGAAAGACGGTGAAGCAGCATTTATGGTGAGCCTGTTGCCTGCCGGTAATGTGAATGAAGCTACTACTACTACCTATTACCTGGATCAGTTCAACGGAAAGGTGTTACAGTCCCAAACCTTTGCGCAAAGGACCGCCGGGCAAAGGATCCGGGCCAGTATAAAGCCATTACATACGGGCGCCATCTTTGGTACGCCTTCAAAAATATTTTCGCTCATTCTCGCCTTGCTGGGCGCCACTTTTCCCACTACCGGGACTATTATGTGGCTGAACCGGACGCGTAAGAAAAAGAAAGGAGCAAAGGCACCGGCCAAAGCAAAGGAAAGCGCTGGTGCTAAACAGGTTGCCTGATTACTCAGGAGGGTTTTAAAGCATAGGCATAGGAGAGCATGTGGTGTATGCTTTTTAAAGCATACCGAAAGCGCTATACCAGTAGTTACTTTTAACCGGATACGTAAGATGATCATACCTGAGAAATGAACACGCCTTAATTTGCGCTGCCCGTTGTAAAGCCACGCGTTCCATATCTCCCGATAACTCCTTTATTTTCTTTTTCAATTTCTGAAAGCCACCCTTCAGAAACGGAAGGTTTTTAGTTTGATTTCCTCCAGCTGTCTTTAACATTTTCTTTGCAAACCCTTTACCCTACAGAGTTTTAACATTCTTCTACAGAATATGGAATAGCATTTGGCATATAGTGGGAAAGAACACTATTATGCGCGCTTATCCAAAACCGCCGGCACCTAATCACAAAGCGATGTATTATATCGCTATTGGTTTTATTGTTATCGCTGTGGTAGCGGAGATCGTGCATAACAGTGTAAAATTATAACCCATGATTAATCAGTATGAAGTGCCCGCTTGTATTGAAGATTCCATCCCGGCACTGAAAAAAGCATTGCACCAGTTTCCTGCCGTATTTCACATTTACGAAACGATTGGTTGTTTGACGGACTACACCGACAAACAACTCAGGGAACAGAATTTTACGGTAGCTCACAAGTGTCTGCAGGTAGCAGGCCGATTATATGAGCGGGGCAATACCGTTGTGAAAGAGGCGATTACACGTGTTTTTCTACCCACCCTTTGCCGCATTCCATTGGCAGACGCCGTGAGCAGGATCCGGATGTATTCCCTGATTCCAGATTCAATTTATCCACTTTACATACAATATCAATTGACAGGTAATGGAAACAGATGAGGAAATTGTCGTCCGGTTGGCTACTGCCATGGACGTTGATTTTGCGCTGCCTATAGTAGCAGAAATGGAAGCCTCCGCCAAAGCAAGAGGCACCGGGATTGCAAAAAGAAATCCCGCTACAATTAAAGAAAAGATCCTGGAAGGGAAAGCTGTGATTGCCTTTACGGCAGACGGTGTTTGGGCAGGGTTTTCCTATATACAATCCTGGGAAGACAAGCAGTTTGTGTCCAACAGCGGTTTGATTGTGGCGCCCGCCTTCCGTGGACTGAGAGTAGCACAGGCCATCAAGCAAAAGATTTTTGAACTGAGCCGGTTGCTTTATCCACACTCAAAGATATTCAGTATCACCACCGGCTTACCGGTGATGAAGCTCAATACCCGGTTGGGTTTTGAACCAGTTACTTATGATCAGATTACCCATGATCCGCTTTTCTGGGAAGGGTGTAAAAGCTGTGTTAACTATCCTATCCTGGCAGACAAAAATTACAGGAATTGTTTATGTACTGCCATGTTGTTCCAACCGTCACCGGTAATGGAACAGGCATAACCCTGATGGTGAAATTACAGCCAATGAATGAACCGGCCATGCTTTTGCACGGCCGGTATTCCCGTTATAGTTACACGGCTCATATTTCTTCGCTATCTTTATCCACAAATCCTATCTTATGCGCTTTATACCTTTGTTTGCCTTATGTGCGCTGTTAGCCTCCTGTGATGTGAAAACAGCACATGATAAGCAGGATCAGACAACAAAGCTCAGTGTGGCCTCACTTTATAACGCCGACTCTGTAAAATATGTAGCCGCTCATGCTGCCGGAAAGAATAATGCGGCAGAAAAAGTATTCCTGAAAGCGATTGATTTATACCGGAATAAGAAGAATGCTGCGGGTAGTGTTGACCTCTTTATTAAATCAATTTTACTGCAACCACAGGCAAAGAGTTATTATGAACTGGGTAATGCCCTGATGGATACCCGTAAAGTAGGCGAGGCGCTTTCTGCATATGATATGGCCGAATTGCTGGATTACAAGCCCTTGTCGAAATTGCTGTATAATAAAGCCTGTGCGTATTCCATCTCAAAGAAAAAAGATTCTGCAGAATATTACCTGTATGCAGCCATAGAGTTTGGGTATAACAATATGGATAACATCCTGAAAGATCCTGACCTGGCCTGGGTAAGAGAAGATAACTACGCTTTTAAAAGCAACATACTGGAAGCCTTTGCCGGCGCGGGTGATCCGGAGAAACTGCAATGGAACCTTTTTGCAGGTCAGTTCAAACCATTACATATGCCTGTTACAATCGACAAGGCTTATGCAAAAGACCTCGGGCAGCAGTTTATTTCTTACGACTTTGAGATCTATGTGTCCGAAATGAGAGACACCAAGTTTTCACGCGATGTAGGTAGTTCCTTTTTTTATGTAGGAGAAGTAAAGAAAACACCTGAATACAAGACACTGATTTACGGCATCAGCGATGAAGTAGAAGATCCGGGAAACCTTTCAGAAGGAATGCCTTTTTATTACCTGATGGTAAGCTATAATACAAGTGGTAAAGTGTTGGATAAGATGCTGCTGGCAGGTCAGAAATTACTGAATGATCCTTATCGGAAGGCGGTTATATCCGGTAATGGCGATATTGAAGTAACCGACTATAAGATTGAATATGAGAAAGATCCGGAGAAAGAAGGGTATAAAGATAACCCGGAAACATCCAGGACAGAACTGAAAAAAGAGGTTTTTGTAATTAATGAAGAAGGACGCTTTGCGCAGAAAACGCAGCAACTGGCGATGATCCGTTAAAAAATAAAAAGATAGAAACGGCGGTATTTCCTTTCGGAAGTACCGCCGTTTTTTATGCGGGTAAATTCATTCTTTTAATGAGCATGCGTTTGATGAGCCACTCCGCCAGCAGGAGGTTTACGGTCCAGCTTAACCAGGAAATAGTGATATAGGCGGTGACGGGTCTGAGCGGCATGTGCATCCAGCCGAGTATCAAAGCATAAAAGCGCAGGGAAAGTGCAGACAGCGTGAGTGCATAGCTGCGTAGCATCCAGGTGATGTGTTCCGGCCAACGCCCTTGCATAGCCCGTTTCCAGCCGAGGATGGTAAAGATGATCCACAACACGGAAAGCAACACAAAGCTGATCCGGGCATAGATTCCACCATTGGCGTAAAATCCCATGATCAATCCTGTGGGGCCGCTGAGAAAGATCACTACCAGCGCGTACACTTTCCCGCAATTGCGGTGCAGCCGTGGAAAGTTATCGAGCAGGTATTTACTGAATTGCAGTAAGCCCGCCAGCAACACGGTGATGCTGACGAATATGTGAATATAGAAACTGATGCGCCAGTGTAGAATATGATATACCCGCTGCTTGGTGAGCAGGAAGTCGGTGTATCTTTCGAAAGCAGCATATGGAATGGTAAGTAACAGCATCAGCCAGGCCCCATATAGTATAGCCGTTGCTGTTAGTATCCATGCTATTTGTTTCAGGATGGCTTTCATCTTACGGACCAGTTACGAAACGGAGGTCTTCAAAAGTTAAACCGGTAATGTATTCTGATCCGTCTTCCTCATGGTGCATGCTCAGTTTCCCTTCTATATTAGGTTCTTTAAAGTGGGTGTTTTTCTCCCAGGATATTTTCACGGTGGAGTCGCTGGTGCGTTCGTAAGTACCTCTGATCCGGAGCAGTTGATCTGCGAGGGTAGAGTCGTTTACCTGTTCGTAGAGTTGCAGCAGGCAGCTACCATCTGATTTAAAGGCGAAATCGCTTTTATAGAATTTTTCGTCCATAAAAAAGGCGTCGAATGTAGGCGTGCCTGCAGCGATGGCGGCCTGCTGGCCATAGCCGGAATTTCGTTGAATATCAAAGCTTTTTTCCTTCAGTGTGTTGGTATTGAGCGGCGTCCAGGTGCCTTTACCGGCATTAAAGGCGGAATCGAAAGTGATCACAAACTTTCCATCGAAGGGATGGTCGCCTGGTTCGCTGAGGGTGACTATCCAGTTATTGTTATCTTTTTTCAGTTCCCCGTGGAGGTTACGGCGTAAGCCTTTGTGGACGTTGTACCCGGCTATATGCTGATGATTTAAATAATTGAGGGTAATATAGATAGGGGCGTTGCCGAAGTCGCCTTTATAGGTATCGAGTATTTTGCCGCGTACAGCACTATCGTTGATGGTAGCCGTTTCTTCGGGTTGTTTGCCGGCGGAAGGTTTGCATGCCTGGAATGCCAGGATGGTGATGATAAGGATAGCAGTTAATTGTTTCACCCGTTTTTTTTGTAAATATAGTGAATGTGATTTTTGTTATCAGCCATTAAAGTTGACGTCGATAATCAGGAGCTTGTTGATCTTGTCTGCGGTTTTTTTATCGCCGCCGTCGAGCCGGATATAGTACCTGCTGATATTTACGTTGGCTGAAGGGGAGGGGAAAGTATCCAGCTGTGCCACGCTGGCGTAGGCAGCGGGGGAACCATGTTGTTTTACATGTTGTTGTAAAGCATGTATGCTGGTGGGCGGAAACCTGGTTCTTTCAGCCTGGGTATATTTTTTACATAGGAAGAAGTTACTGGCTTCGGGGATAAGTGTTTCCCAGGGGGAGCGGTAATGTTTCCATTGGAGCAATGGTTTTTTTTCGATGATGGCGCTGGTTTCGTAGCATTGAAATACCCGTATTTTTTCTGCTTCTCCGGTGGTAACCGCGAGCATCTGGCCTTCTATGGTACGTAAATGTGCGAGGTTAAAGTAGAGCGTATCCGGATGCATTTCGAAGTCGTTGCGTCTGGGATCGGCGGTGATCCAGTCGAGCGAGAAGTAGCAATCGCCGAAACGGATATACGTAGTGGAGTCCCGACTCACTACGTATACTTCGTTGGACGCTACTTTTACCAATGGCGCGGGTGGTGCTACCAGTTGCATGGTATCGATCTGCACAGGGCGTTCTTTCACAGGCCTGGCCGGTTCCTGGCAAGCTGGCAGCAACAATGAAAAAGTTGCAAGAAAAAGGATTGTTTTCATGGTATACGGGATACTGTAACGAACATTGGCGTCAGAAATAGTTTCCCCGTAAGTCCGGAAACAGTTACTCTGCGTTTACCTTATCGGGAGTAGTATCCACTTTTCTGTTGAGGGCTTCCCACAATATGTCCTTTAATTCACTGAGGCCCTGATTGGTAACAGAGGAAATAAATACATGCGGAACATCTTCCGGTAACTCCGCTGATATAGCAGCTTTCAGTTCATCATCGAGCATATCGCTTTTACTGATGGCCAGCAGAAACTGTTTATCCAGCAATTCGGGATTATATTGTTCCAGTTCATTTACAAGTACTTCAAAATCTTTACGATGATCGGCACTATCGGCTGGAATAAGGAATAATAATACGGCGTTTCTTTCAATATGTCTTAAAAATCGGTGACCCAATCCTTTTCCTTCATGGGCGCCTTCGATAATACCTGGAAGATCGGCGATACAGAATGATTTGTTGTCGCGGTATTCTACCATACCCAGCTGGGGAGTGAGGGTAGTAAAGGCATAATCGGCCACTTTGGGTTTGGCAGCGGTGATGGTAGACAGGAGCGTGGATTTGCCGGCATTGGGGAAACCTACCAGGCCCACATCTGCCAATACTTTCAGTTCCACTACTTTCCAGCCTTCTGTGCCGGGCATGCCTGGCTGTGCGTATTCCGGTGTTTGATTGGTGGCAGATTTGAAATAGGCGTTACCTTTTCCTCCTTGTCCGCCCGGAATCCAGATCAGTTCCTGTCCGTCGTGCAGGATTTCTGCTTCTACGCGGCCGGTTTCTTCATCCTTGGCTTGTGTACCCAGCGGTACTTCAATGACAATATCTTTACCAAAACGGCCGGTGCAGTTGTCGCCGCTGCCGTTTTCGCCGTCTTCTGCAAGCAGGTTTTTATGCCAGCGGAGGTGCAGGAGGGTCCACAGCTGTGAATTACCTCTTAAAATAACATGCCCGCCTCTTCCGCCGTCGCCGCCATCAGGGCCGGCTTGCGCATTGAATTTGGTACGCATAAAGTGCATACTTCCTGCGCCACCTTTCCCGGATTTACAAAATACACGGATATAATCTACGAAGTTCGCTTTTTCCACTATTCTCGGATTTTAAATATGCCGGGGTCCATTACCCCGGAAAAACAAAACGCAAAGATCGTGAAGTTTGAGCTAATTAGCACCATCATGTGCCAGGAGCTCTTTACTTACAATCTTTGCGTTGTATAATAAGATGCTAAAAGTCTTTTTCAGAGCGGATTTCCGCTACTATTGTACTCTTTCCCCTACCAGTTCATCCAGTTCTTTGGACAACAGTTCGAAGACTTCTTCTTCTGTACCATCTCCCTTTACCTTCTTGAACTTGCCAAATTTGGCATAGTGATCGGCTACAGGAGCGGTTTTGTTATGATATTCCACGATACGTGCTTTCACTATTTCTTCAGAAGCATCATCGCTGCGGCCGGAGGTTAAACCACGGTTCAGCAAACGCTTGATCAGCGCGTCTTCCGGAACTTCCAGGGATAATACCACAGAAATAGCCGTTTTCTTAAGTGTCAGCAGCTTATCCAGCGCCTCTGCCTGTGCAGTGGTACGCGGAAAACCGTCGAAAATGAAACCACGTGCTTCAGGATTAGCTTCCAGTTTGGAGCTGATCATGCCAATCACCACTTCATCCGGAACCAACTGGCCCTGATCCATGAATTTCTTGGCCTCAAGACCCAGTGGGGTTTTATCGCCGATCTCACTGCGAAGTAAATCGCCGGTTGACAGGTGAATAAGTCCGTACTTCTGGATAATGTTAGCACTTTGTGTACCCTTGCCGCTACCGGGAGGGCCAAATAAAATGAGATTGACCATGTTTTATTTAAATCTACTTTACTCGCAAGGTTGCAAATATAAGAAACAGATGAATGTATTGGTAATTAAAATTACGATTGGTTAAACTAAATGTAAATATTCTGACAAATTAATAAACATATTTTAATTTTTAACCACAATCACTAAATTATCTTTAACAGGCTATCCTAATTTAACGAAATACTTTCTATCTGACAAAATCATATGATTATTATTAGTAATTAGTTGATATTCAGCAGGCCGCTCTGGATTTACGCATGAATATTTGTAAGTTTATGATATGAGGAAACAATTATTGGTTGCAGGACTTACAGGCTTGATGATGACAGGAAGCGCCATTTCTGCGCCCCTGGTATTCAAGGAGAAAAAGAAGCATAAAAAGGAGAACACCCAAAAGGCCGTTCCACAGCAGGATAATGCCTCCCAGTGGGTGGATAGTGTGTTTCAGTCACTCACCCCAGATGAGCGCATCGCCCAGCTGATCATGATCAGGGCGCATTCCAACCTGGGGCAAGACCATATCAATGCAGTTATAAAGGATATACAGGATAACAAAGTAGGCGGCGTGATCTTCTTCCAGGGAGGCCCGGTAAGACAAGCCAATCTCACCAACTACTATCAATCTATCTCCAAAGTGCCACTGCTGGTGGCTATCGACGGAGAATGGGGACTGGGCATGCGCCTCGACAGCGTGATTTCCCTTCCCCGCAACATGATGATAGGCGCCATGCAGGACACCACCCTGGCTTATGACGCCGGTAGGCTCATGGGCGAACAATGCCGTCGCCTGGGGATTCATATCGACTTTGCCCCGGACGTGGATGTGAATAACAATCCATCTAATCCCGTTATCAACGACCGCTCTTTCGGAGAAAACAAATACCAGGTAGCCCGCATGGGCGTTGCCACCATCCGTGGTATGCAGGACGCGGGCATTATGGCCTGCGCCAAACACTTTCCCGGACATGGCGACACGAACGTAGATTCCCACCTGGATCTGCCCACCATCAATAAGACAAGGGCGCAACTCGACTCCCTGGAGCTATATCCCTTCCGCGAAGCCATAGCTGCAGGTGTGCAGTCTGTCATGATCGGACATCTTTATATTCCATCTATCGATAAAAAACCGAATACACCTACCTCTATTTCTTACAATGCCGTTACAAAACTGCTGAAAGAAGAGATGGGTTTTAAAGGCCTCATCGTTACCGATGCCCTGGAAATGAAAGGCATCGCGAAATTCTATACCAAAGGACAGGAATCCTTACAGTCGCTGCTCGCCGGTAACGATCTGATGATCCTGCCCTCCACCGCAGCCGGTAGTGTAGATGCCATCCGCAAAGCCATTAAGGCAGGTAAAATTGACCAGGACGAAGTAGACGCCCGCGTAAAGAAAGTTTTACGGGCTAAATATAACCTCGGACTGTGGCAACCGCAACGTATCAACACCGATCACCTGGCGGAAGATCTGAACGCCAAAACAGATACGCTGCGTAAAAGAATCGCGGAAAGCGCTATCACCCTGGTGCGCAACGATAAGAAGCTGATTCCTTTTTCCCCGGCTATGGCCCAGCAAAAACTGGCCGTTATTGCCGTAGGCGCCAATTCCAGTAATACTTTCCTTCAATCGATCAAAGAATATAAGCCCGGTACAGATGTTTTCATCTTTACCTCGCAGCAATCCGTACAACAGATTGCGCCGATAGTATCCCGGATCCAGCGTGATTATAAAGCGGTTATTATCAGTTTGCACGACTATAGCCGCCGTCCGGCCAATAACTTCGGTCTTTCCATGGCGGAGCGATTGATCATCCGTCAGTTGCAATCAGAAATGCCTTCTGCCACTGTTGTTTTTGGTAATCCGTATGCACTCCAGTATTTCTGTGATGCGCCTCACCTGGTAGCTGCCTATGAAGATGACAGCACGACCCAGAGAGCTGCTGCCGACTTGCTTTTTGGCAAACTGGGTCCTTCCGGAAAACTGCCGGTGACGGTTTGTCCCGGATTGCCTTCCGGTACCGGCATCACCTATACTGTGAACCAGTTTACCGTACTGCCCACTGCTACAGCGAAAGAAGCAGGTGTAAATGAACAGACGCTTTTACAGATCGATGGGCTGGCCAATGATATGATTGCCCGCGCAGCCGCACCAGGAGCGCAGGTATTGGCCATGAAAAACGGCAAAATTATCTACAATCGCTGTTTCGGCCATTACGAATACAACAAAGCAGAGGCGGTATCACCGCAATCTATTTATGATCTGGCTTCGGTGACGAAAGTATGTGCCACTACCTTATCGGTGATGCGGTTATATGATGAAGGAAAAATAAACCTGGATGCCACACTGGGCGTATATCTGCCGCAAGTGCTGGGTACGGATAAAGCAGGATTGAGGATCCGCGATGTGCTGTTGCATCAGGCCGGACTGGTAGCCTTTATTCCTTTTTATAAGGAAACCCTTTATAATAATGCCCGTCCGGATACGGTATTATACCACACAAGCCCTGATGCTACGCACGGGGTAAGGGTGGCTGATCAGCTGTACATGGAAAACAGTTATGTGGATACGATCTGGAAGAAAATTCTCGACAGTAGGCTATCACCCCGCCAGGGCTATGTTTACAGCGATTGTGATTTCATATTCCTGGGGAAGATAGTAGAGGAGCTCACGGGTAAAAAGCTGAATGATTATGTGCGGGAAACCTTTTATGCCCCGATGGGATTAGCGACTACTGGATTTTTGCCGAGAGAGCGTTTTGCGTTAACGGAGATTGTACCTACGGAGCGGGAGTATTCTTTCCGGATGCAGCTACTGCGCGGAGATGTACATGATCCGGGGGCAGCCATGTTTGGCGGAGTAGCCGGGCATGCCGGTTTATTTTCCAATGCCCATGATCTGGGAGTTATTATGCAGATGTTGTTGAACAAGGGTTCTTTCAATGGGGTACAATATATTAAACCAGCTACTGTGGACTTGTTTACTGCTTATAACAGTAATATCAGCCGTCGCGGACTGGGATTTGATAAGCCGGAGAAAGACAATAGTACGAGACGGGAGCCATATCCGGCTAAAAGTGCGTCTGCTGCTACTTTTGGTCATACCGGTTATACCGGTACCTGTGTTTGGGCAGACCCAACTTCCGGATTGGTATTCATTTTCCTGAGCAACCGGGTATATCCTAACGGTGGTGCCAATACGAAATTAACGGCATTGCATACCCGCGAGAAAATGTTTGAAGCAGTATATGAATCGACCCGTAGATAAAGGGGTTTGATTAAAAATAGAAAGAGGTGGTATCTGTAGCGATACCACCTCTTTCATTTTTTTATACGATGAGGGACTACTCGGTTACGGATACGCTTCTGTTTACCAGCGTTTGAGTTTTGATGCCAATGGCTTTTTCTGCCAGTTTGGTTTTGCCGCTTCTGATTTCGAATACATAGTCGCCGTCTTCCAGGGAAGCGAGGTTGTAACGTGCTTCAAAGCGCAGGGTAGCAGGCAGTGTTTCGCGATGCAAAGTATTGTTGAAATTGTCTTTTATGTAAAGCGTCAGCTTTTCGTTGGAAGGATTATCCACAGAAAGCTGAAATAACAGCTGATCCTTTTGCAGTTGTGTAATATGTACGTTGAATGCTTCAATAGGAGCCGTTGCTACCGGGTTTCCTTTCAATCTTGCCACGTTATATGCAAATGTTTCTGTTTGTGCTGCTGCGTGTAAAATTGGGAAAAGGATAGTTACAAATACCAACAAAGCTACTTTGGGTGCTAAAAAAACAAAACGTAAGTGTTTCATGACATTATTTTTTTAATGTGTTCGTCTTTTTTAATGAGGGCGGTATTAGCTAATACAATGGTGCCGTTTAAATTCAAAGCAAAGCTCCGATCTGCGGATTAACAGAACATTACGCCTTTGTTAAAATAATGTGAGTATTTGGGGGACTTGTTAGGCATTCTTCCCTATTTTTGCACCGTTTATGGAAGCAGTAACATTAGAAAAGAACCGCCCCGTGGCTATCTGGCTGTATATAGGCGTGGGCATGTTGATAGTACAGGTATTGCTGGGCGGAATTACCCGTTTAACCGGCTCGGGCTTATCTATTACGGAATGGCAGCCGTTGCTGGGAGCTTTTCCTCCCATGAATGAAGCTGCCTGGGAGAAAGCATTTGAAGGCTATAAGCAGATAGCCCAGTATCAATATGTGAATAATCACTTCACTTTATCAGATTTTAAGTTCATTTTCTTCTGGGAATGGCTGCATCGCGATTGGGCCCGGTTAATGGGATTGGTGTTCATCATTCCGTTTATCTATTTTATTATTAAGAAGAAGATCAACAAGAGCATGATCAATCCGATGATCATACTGTTTGTACTGGGTGGACTGCAGGGCTTGATAGGATGGATCATGGTCATGAGTGGTCTGAATGAGGAAAACTTGTATGTAAACCATATCCGTCTTGCTATCCATTTTATATCGGCTTTAGTGTTGCTGGCTTATGTATTCTGGTTTGCCCTGAAACTGAGTATCCGTCCTTTTGAAGTATTAAAAGTGCCTGTTTTATATAAACTGAATATCTGGTTGCTGATTTTGTTGGTAGTTCAGTTGGTGTACGGGGCTTTCATGGCTGGTTTGCATACCGCGCTGGTAGCCAATACCTGGCCGGATATCAACGGTGCCTGGGTGCCAACGGGCATGTTCTCCCAGGGAGGATTTCTCACTGACATTGCCCATAATCCTATTACCATTCAATTTATACATCGCGGACTGGCGTATGCCATTACTGTCCTTATTGCAGTATGGTGGTGGAAGGCTGCGCAAACACCGGCTCATAGCCTGTTACATACCATCCGTTATCTTCCTTTACTGTTGGTATTGCTGCAGGTGCTGTTGGGTGTATTGACACTGTTGAACAGCCAGGTGAAAATTCCTATTTCTTATGGAATACTTCATCAGGGCGTGGGAATGCTGCTGATGTTGTCGCTGATATGGACACTTTATCTCAGCAGGGGCGCACGGAATTTGAATTGATTTCCGCAGGGGCAATTCCTGCGGCGATAAATCCGTAAATTTTCCGTAGGTTTATTCGTAATAATCGTCTGATGAAGGTGAAGTTATTATTGATAAAAACTTACTATTCTTTCCCTATACAGCTACTGCTCCTGCATTTCAGGAAGTACCAGGTATTACTTATTTTTTGGGTGATCCTGTTCAGCACCATCAACGGCGGTTTTGCCAAGGTGTTTGGCGGAGATGCGCTTTACCTGGCGCCCGAATACCTGGGTAAGGTAAATTTCTATAGCACTACTATCCTGGGATTAGCCACTGGCATGTTTATCATGAGTTGGCAGATTACCACTTTCATCCTGCATACCGGCCGGTTTAAGTTCCTGGCCACCACTTCCCAGCCTTTTTTCAGGTATTGTCTGAATAACGCAATCATCCCATTGGTATTCATTTTCAGTATGCTTTACCGTGGATGGGAGTATCAGCGTTATGAACAGCTGAATACTATCCCTGATATTATGTTGCTGGGAGAAGGATTCATTTGCGGAGTACTGTTTATATTCTTCTTCTGTTTCTTTTATTTTTTTAATGCAGATAAAAATATCGGACGCCGCCTGGAAAAACGCTTTGGTAATCCCCGCAATTTTTTGCGGATGATCCTGAAACCGAACCAGGATCCTGATGAAAATGCACTGCCCGTACATAATTACTTTTCTACACCATGGCGGATCCGGAGAGCGCGGAATGTAGATCACTATAATAAGCATTACCTCGATAGTATTCTCAAACAGCATCACTTTGCTGCCATGATTACGGTAGGGTGTTCGCTGATTTTCCTGGTCATTCTGGCTTACATGATGGATTATGATGTATTCCGGATTCCGGCAGGGGCCAGTGTATTGATCTTCTTTGCGTTTCTCATAGGCGTTGCCGGCGCATTTTCTTATATGTTGCAGACCTGGTCTATCCCCATTTTACTGGTCATGCTCTTTGGGCTGAACTGGATGGTGGAACATAACTGGGTGGATAATCGCAATAAGGCCTACGGCCTGAATTACCGCGATAAAGAGGATCGTCCGGAATACAGTGTGGGTGCGCTACAACAGTTTTTTACCCGTGAGAAATACGAAGCCGATAAAAGGCAAACATTGTTGATCCTCGACAACTGGCGGGCAAAATTTCCTTCTGGGAAGAAGCCTCCGCTGATCGTGATGAATTTCAGTGGCGGCGGAAGCCGATCAGCCACCTGGAGTGTGAATGTACTGCAACGACTGGATAGCATGCTGCAAGGCCGACTAATGAAACATACTGTGCTGATGACCGGCGCCTCCGGGGGAATGTTGGGAGCCAGCTATTTCCGGGAGTTGTATTATGAACAGCAACAAGGTAAACCGATTCGGCTCACAGATAGTATTTATGCCGAGAAAGTTTCAAAAGACCTGCTGAATTCTGTGTTTTCTGCATTGGCGGTAAATGATTTTATTACGCCCTGGAGGAGTTTCAGCATCGGGAAGAATCACTATGCAAAAGACCGTGGCTATGCGTTTGAAATGCAATTGAATGAACATACCGACAGTGTATTGGATAAAACCCTGAAAGACTACCGGCTGCCGGAGGCCAAAGCGGAGATTCCGATGTTGATCTGGAATGCCACTATTAATGCAGATGGGCGTAGGTTGATGATATCGCCGCAGCCTGTCAGCTACCTGTGTAGTCCGCAGTACCTGTATCCTACAAGGCAGGTACGGGATATTGACGGTGTGGATTTCGCCCAATACTTTGCCCGTCAGGACGCCATGGACCTGCGTGTAACGAGTGCCATCCGGATGTGTGCTACTTTTCCTTATGTGCTGCCTAATGCGTTTCTGCCGAGTAATCCTATTGTAGATGTGATGGATGCCGGTATCCGCGATAATTTCGGTCAGCAAACCACGTTGCGTTATCTTTATACATTCAATAAATGGATCAATGAGAACACCAGTGGGGTGGTGTATATACAGATCCGTGACACCCGCAAAAATGATATTTCTCCTATCAAAAAAACAAAGGATCTACCGGATCTGTTGTTTGAGCCATTGTTTACCATGCAACAGCACTGGAGTGCCATGCAGGATTTCGACCAGGATGACCTGTTGAACTACATGGAAGGTTATTTTCCTGATAAGTTTCACCGGGTGATTTTCCAGTATGTACCGCAGAAGCAGGATAAGGCCGCCGCGCTATCGTGGCATCTTACTTCCCGAGAAAAACTGGATATAGCGCATGCGCTGGATAATCCGGCTAATCAGAGTGCGTTGGAATATGTGGTGAAGTTGCTGGAAGAATAAGAGCAGTTTGTTTCCTGATTGCCTCTGCATTCTGATTTAAACGCTCTTTTGAGAACGTTGTTCTTCTACTCTTTTAAAAACTCAAGGAGCGGCGTAATAAATTTCGTATAGGCTTCAATGTGGGGAAGATGTCCTACACCTTCAATGGGCACCAGTCTGGCGTGTGGAATTTTTTTCGCAGCATAGTTACCCAGTTCAGGATAATTGCCTAGTGTTTTCCGAACGTCTTCCGGCACGTTGGCTTTTCCTAGAGCGGTGCGGTCCCGTTGCCCGATGATGAGCAGGGTGGGAGCGGTAATATTTTCAAATTCGTATAATACTGGTTGGGTAAAGATCATATCGTAGGTAAGGGCGGAGTTCCACGCTACGATGGAATAGTCTGGATTGCTGGTCCAGCTGGCCTGTAATTGCGCCCATTTGTCGTAGGCGGGGGCCCATTTGCCGGCATAGTAGCTATCCATCATATACTGTTTGATCTTTTCATAGTTCTGTTGCAGTTCTGCTTTATACCATTTATCTATTGACTGATAAGGGACTTTTACTTTCCAGTCTTCCAGGCCGATCGGATTTTCGAGAATGAGTTTCTCTGTGATTTGCGGATACATCAGTGCAAACCTGGTGGCGAGCATTCCTCCCATAGAGTGGCCGAGTATGGCTGTTTTGTCGATGTGGAGTGAGTCCATCAGGGTTTTGGTGTTCTGCGCCAGTTGCTGGAAGGAGTACTGGAACGTTTTAGGTTTGGACGATTTACCAAAACCGATCTGATCCGGTATGATCACGCGGTATCCATTGTTACTGAGATCTGCGGCGGTGCTATCCCAGTATGCGCCACAGAAATTTTTACCGTGGAGGAGTACAATCGTTTTGCCATTAGGGCGGGAGGGTTGTACGTCCATATAGGCCATTTCCAGGTGTTGTCCTTGTATATGTAGTTTCAGGGAATGTACCGGGAATGGATATTTGTATTGAGATAAGGTGATGTCCTGGGCTGGTATTTGTTGTGCCGGCAAGGTTGAAGAGAGGAGTGTGAGGCAGGCTATTGCGAGCAGGTATATTTTCTGTTTCATAAGCTGACGATGACGGTTAAAGCCTCTGGTGGTGGCAAAATTGACGCCATAAAACTATTTGAAAGCAATATTTGCTTATAATTAATTGTAAATCAATGATAACCAGTCTATTGTAAGGACGTTTTCTGACGTGACCAAATGATTACATTTATTTAAAACGCGTTACCATCATTCTCGCTATGTTTTCGTACCTTTGCGCCTTCTTTTTGTAGCTATTAGCGTAAATTTTGTTAATGGCTGATAGCTAAAGATTTAAGTATATGAACATTCGTAATATCGCAATTATTGCACACGTAGACCATGGTAAAACTACTTTGGTTGACAAAATCCTTCATCAGGCTAATGTATTCCGGGCTAACCAGGAATCAGGAGAACTGATCATGGATAGTAACGATCTTGAAAGAGAGCGTGGTATCACCATATTCAGCAAGAACGCATCTGTTGAGTACAAGGGCACCAAGATCAATGTGATTGATACTCCAGGCCACGCCGACTTTGGTGGTGAGGTGGAGAGAGTATTGAAAATGGCTGATGGTGTTATCCTGCTGGTAGATGCTTTTGAAGGTCCGATGCCACAGACCCGTTTTGTGTTGCAGAAGGCTTTACAGCTGAACCTGAAACCTATCGTTGTTATCAACAAGGTAGATAAGGCTAACTGTCGTCCTGATGAAGTACACGATGCAGTTTTTGAATTGTTCTTTAATCTGGATGCAACAGAAGAACAATTGAACTTCCCGACTTTTTATGGCTCTGGTAAAAATGGCTGGTTCAACAGTTCATTAGAGCAGAGTGAAGATATTACTCCGTTGATGGATGGCATCCTGGAATACGTTCCACAGCCTAAAACTCCGGAAGGTAACCTGCAGATGCAGATCACATCTCTCGATTACTCTTCTTTCCTTGGCCGTATCGCTGTAGGTAAGGTAGCACGTGCTTCTATCGAAGAAGGACAGTGGATTACTTTAATGCAGGCAGATGGTACCAATAAGAAACAGAAAGTACGTGAGTTGTACATCTTTGAAGCATTAGGTAAGAGAAAAGTAACGAAAGTATTTGCCGGCGATATTTGCGCGGTAGTTGGTATTGAAGGTTTCAACATTGGTGATACTATCGCTGATGCGGAAGAGCCGGAAGCATTACCAGTTATCAGTGTAGATGAACCTACCATGAACATGTTGTTTGGTATCAACAACTCTCCGTTCTTTGGTAAAGATGGTAAGTTTGTTACTTCCCGTCACCTGCGTGACCGTTTAATGAAAGAAACTGAAAAGAACCTTGCACTGCGTGTAATGGATTCTGACAGTGCTGATAGTTTCATGGTTTACGGCCGTGGTATCCTGCACTTAGGTGTATTGATTGAAACCATGCGTCGTGAAGGTTACGAGTTGACCGTTGGTCAGCCTCAGGTAATCGTGAAACATGTTGATGGTAAAAAATGCGAACCGTATGAAACCCTGGTGGTAGACGTTCCGCAAGATTTTGCCAGCAAAGTAATTGATCTGGTAACCCGTCGTAAAGGTGAGATGCTGATCATGGAAACCAAGGGTGAAATGCAACATCTGGAATTTGAAATTCCTTCCCGTGGTTTGATTGGTCTGCGTACACAGATGCTCACAGCTACTGCTGGTGAAGCAGTTATGGCGCACCGTTTCAATGATTACAAACCATGGAAAGGTGCTATCCCAGGCCGTAACAACGGTGTGTTGATCGCAAAAGAAGCTGGTACTACTACCGGTTACTCTTTGGATAAACTTCAGGATAGAGGATCGTTCTTTGTTGATCCAGGAGAAGAAGTATACAAGGGCATGATCATCGGAGAAACCAACAAGCCAGGTGACCTGGTGGTAAACCCGAATGAAGGTAAGAAACTGACCAACATGCGTGCAAGTGGAACTGATGGTGCTGCTAACATTGCGCCTAAAATACTGATGACACTGGAAGAATGTATGGAGTACATCCAGCATGATGAGTGTATCGAAGTTACACCTAACTTCATCCGTATGCGTAAAGTGATCCTGGATGAGGAAGAACGTAAGAGAACTGCTAAGAGCATGAAAGCGGAAGCTTAATTGCCTTTGTAAGATAACTAATGAAAAAATGCGAAAGCCGCTCCGTTTTACGGGGCGGTTTTTGTTTTTGGGGAGTTCGCTGTTGTTAATGTTTATTGTTCATAGGAGGGAGGTAGTTGGTAAAAAGGGATAGCCTTCTATGGCATAATCTGTCAAAGTCTGTGCAAGAGAGCAGGTAATTTTGCCGGCAAGCCAGGGCAAATTTTTTTAACAGTGGTAGCCCGAAAAATTTATAAGAGGAGGTATTTGGATAACTCTTCAAACTGTGGAGCCGGGAGATTCCGTTGGCTGCAATCCGCAAAAAAAATCCCCGCCCAGGATAAGGCAGGGATGTGCATACTAACCCAATGCTTACTAAAACTAAAACTAACTTCTATGTATATTTAAATACTCAGTTTCAATTCAACAAATTCAAATCAATAGCAACTATGCTTCAGCATCTTGCTTTTCCTGAATCTTCACTTTAATCTTTCCTTCGATTTCTGCTGCCAGTTCAGGATTATCATTCAGCAGTTGTTTTACTGCATCACGGCCTTGTCCTAATTTGTTGGTATCATAGCTGAACCAGCTACCGCTTTTTTGAACAATACCATATTCCACACCCATATCGATGATCTCACCTGTTTTGGAGATACCCTGGCCATATACGATATCGAATTCTGCCTGGCGGAAAGGAGGTGCTACTTTATTCTTCACCACTTTCACTTTCACACGGTTACCGATTGCTTCGTCGCCATCTTTGATCTGGCTCATACGACGGATATCCAATCTTACAGATGCGTAGAATTTCAGGGCATTACCACCAGTGGTAGTTTCGGGGTTACCGAACATTACACCAATCTTTTCACGCAGCTGGTTAATGAATATGCAGCAGCAATTTGTTTTGGAAATGGTGGCGGTTAATTTACGCAGCGCCTGTGACATCAAACGGGCTTGTAATCCCATTTTGCTCTCACCCATTTCACCTTCCAGCTCGCTCTTCGGCACCAGGGCAGCAACGGAGTCAATTACAACCACATCTACTGCTCCGGAGAGAATCAGGCGATCTGCTATTTCAAGTGCCTGTTCACCATGATCCGGCTGAGATATTAACAGGGAATCAACGTCTACTCCCAGTCTTCTTGCATAGCTGCTGTCGAAAGCATGCTCCGCATCTATAATGGCACAAATGCCACCTTTTTTCTGTGCTTCAGCAATTGTATGTATGGCAATAGTTGTTTTACCGGAAGACTCTGGTCCATATATCTCAATGATTCTTCCTTTCGGTAAACCACCAATTCCAAGTGCGATATCAAGGCCCAGGGAACCCGTGGAAATAATCTCCATCGGTGCTTCTGCTTTTTCCCCCATCATCATCACAGATCCCTTACCGAAATCTTTTTCAATCTTGTCCATTGTGAGGCGCAGGGCCTTCAGTTTTTCTGCATTGGCTGTAGACATATAATTAATGTTTTTACAAATTTAATAGATAGCTGATCACAATTAGAAAGCAAATTAATTGGATTGCTAAGTTATGATCTAATTTTTTATTTTCCTAAATATTTTAGCATTTTCTTTTGATATGCTAAATATACTAGTATTCAATTCCTGTGCTGTTCAATTACTTCCAGTCGAAAACTTATTCTTAAGATCTTAAAAGGGTTAACCCGCAATGGCATAACAAAGATGCGAACCCATTACGCATTGAATATGCGTAACCATAAAACCTCAAAAAAATAATTGCTCCCCGGGGATGAGAATTCTACTGCATTTTTAAAAAGCGTAGTTATACGCTTGAGTATCAGCACAGAAAGTTTCACTTTTGTACTGTCAAGTTTAGTTGTTGAAGTTAATCCCCCTACTGTTTGTTAAAGTTGTTTGTTAGCCTGCCTTGCGGCCTTTGCATCCAATGTGCGGTATGAAATGGTGAAGTGGTCCAGGTTAAACCCCAAAAATTTTTTTCATTGCCATTCTATAAATTGAACCCCCTGATTCCTGTCTGCCAACTGATTTATTACAGTGTTTACAGATGGGGATCAGGGAGGAATGGCCGATAAGTTATTTTACAAGAATCCAGCAGGCGGCCAGCTGAGAAACAATACCAATCAGAAAGCCCAGATAGATTTCCCGGGGCTGATGAGCCGCCAGTATCAGTCGCGCTGTAGCCGTAATACCTGCCACAAAGAAGGTAATGACAAGTGGTATTGATACATTCATATGCATTCCCCACATCAGTGAAAACAGAAAGCCGATAACACCGCCCCAGCCTACGGTATGCATGCTGGTTTTGATGAAATTATTGGATACAAATGCAATAGAAACACTGAGGAATACGCCCAGGAAAAAGGCCGTATAGAATTTCGGCGCACGTCCTTCCTGCTGAAAGGTATAAAAAGCCCAGAAATAGTAAGTAATCATCGCCACATACGGAATGATCCGGTCGCGCTGCGTTTTCATATGAACAGAAGACACAAATTTCAACGACTTGGCGAGTAAAAGCGTCAGCACAGGAAATCCGATGCTGATAATAGCGACTCTGAAATACAGCATGTCAAAGGCAAATCTTTTGCTGATCGGCTTAAAGGCCACCATATATTCAGGAATGGATTCGAGTACCAGGAACGTTACCAGCAGGGGAATGAACAGCGGATGTGTAAGATAGGAAATGACCAGGGCGGTTGATTTCATCGCTCCCGGAAACTCAGGGTCCAGGTGTAAATTTCCGTTCCGGTCTAAAACAGCTTGTTCTTGCATGGTATGTTCTTATAATTCTTTACGTAAACGGGCTACCGGTATATTCAGCTGCTCCCTGTATTTGGCCACCGTACGGCGGGCAATGTTATATCCTTTATCCTGCAGCATCTTCGTCAGATTTTCATCACTGAGCGGTTTACGTTTGTTTTCCGCTTCTATGAGGTCAGACAGGATTTTCTTCACTTCCCTGGTAGATACTTCTTCCCCGCTGTCGGTAGACAAAGATTCAGAGAAGAAAAATTTCAGTTTGAAGGTACCAAACTCCGTTTGTACATATTTGCTGTTGGCCACCCGGCTTACGGTAGAAATGTCCAGCTGGGTGCGGTCTGCGATATCTTTGAGGATCATGGGCTTCATCGTGGTTTCATCTCCCGTAAGGAAAAATTCCCGCTGATAGTCCATGATGGACTCCATGGTGGATAACAAGGTATGCTGCCGCTGTTTGATAGCGTCTATAAACCATTTTGCAGCATCAATCTTTTGTTTGATAAATAACACGGCTTCTTTCTGGCGCTTGTCTTTTTTGTCACCACGGTCGTATTCCTTCAGCATTTCGCGGTACCCACCGGAAATACGCAGGTCCGGCGCATTGCGTGAATTCAGCGTGAGTTCCAGTTTGCCGGCATTATTTAAAATGAAGAAGTCGGGCAATACATAGCTTTCCGCTTTATTCAGGGTGGCAAAATTGCCACCTGGCTTGGGCGTGAGACGGATGATCTGTGTGATGGCTTCTTTCAGGCCTTCGTCGGTCAATCCCAGCGCCTTCTGTATTTTCTCGTAGTGTTTTTTAGTAAACTCGTCGAAGTAATTTTCGAGGATGAGGTAGGCGTAGTGTACTCCCGGATCGTCCTGTGGCTTACGTTTCAACTGGAGCAGCAGGCATTCCTTCAGATCAGTGGCACAAACACCGGCCGGGTCAAAGTCCTGGATCTTTTTGATCAGGATGTTAATTTCTTCTTCGGTGGTATCAATATTCTGGGAGAAGGACAGATCATCTACCATGGAGCTGATTTCCCTGCGGAGATAGCCGTCGTCATCGATGCTGCCGATAATATGCTCAGCAATGGCGTTCTGATGGTCGTCCAGTTCCAGCATACCCAGCTGACTCAGTAAATGTTCGTGGAAAGAAGTTTCCACGCGGATCGGGATCGTTTTATTGCTTTCATCCGGATCAGGGTAATTGTCGTCGCGCAGTTTATAATCCGCCACATCATCATCTCCCTCACTTACATATTCAGAAATATCAATATTGTCGTATTCGTTTTCGCTGCCATCCGGCTCAAATTCGTCCTCTTCCGCAGGTGCTTCGTACTCCTCCTGTTCTTTAAACTCGTCTTCTCCGGCTTCTTCCCCATACTCCAGGGCCGGATTCTCTTCCAGTTCTTCCTTGATTCTTTCTTCCAGGTTCACAGTAGGAACCTGCAGCAATTTCATGAGCTGAATTTGCTGAGGTGAAAGTTTCTGTAATAGCTTTTGCTGTTGTGTCTGCTTTAACATAATTATTCCCTGTCAGGGCAAAATTAATAAGTATAAGGTTAACGGAGCATGTCGTTGTCGGCATTTAGCTTTTAAAGCATCAGCTAAGGGCTAACTGCTAAAAACTAATGGCTTACAGGTCTAACTCCAATTGCTCCGGCAACAGACGGAATGTTTTCCGGTGATAAGGCGTATCGCCAAATTCCCTGATTGCATTCCGGTGTTGTTTGGTCGGGTAACCTTTATTCACATCCCAGCCAAAATGAGGGTAGGTAGTATGCAATTGCTGCATATATTCATCCCTGTATGTTTTCGCCAAGATAGATGCTGCTGCAATGGAAGCATATATGCCGTCACCCTGAATGATACAGGCGTGTGGCGTGCTGCCATATGCGTAAAAGCGGTTCCCATCTACCAGTATAAATTCAGGTTGTTGCTGTAACTTCTCCAAAGCCAGGTGCATGGCCTTAAAAGAAGCTTTCAGTATATTTATCTTGTCAATTTCCACATTATCCACACTTGCTACTGCATAACATACTGCTTTTTTCTCAATCACGGTCCTTAGTTTTTCCCGGTCTGCCGGTTTCACCTGCTTGGAATCATTCAGCAACGGAAGTCTGAATTTCTTCGGCAGTATAACCGCTGCGGCAAATACGGGACCCGCCAGGCATCCTCTTCCGGCTTCATCGCAGCCGGCTTCTATTAATAATTCCTGATGATAAGAAAGTAGCAAATCCAAATCTATTAAGCCGGGTAAAATTACAAGAATAATGTTCAAGGAACAAGGATTGTGGAATTTTGAAGAGATACCGCAGTCTGCTCCTAGTCTTTCTTAAAAAGATCCTTGAAATCCTGTTTGAAATCAGTCCACTCTTTATCAGATTTTTTCATGAGCTGATCAGCTGCTTCCCGGGTACTGTCCCACTTTTCGGCGCTGCTGCTTTTTACATCATCCAGTTTCCTGTTCATCTGTGCTTTTAAGGCTTCCAGTTTTTTACGTGCTGCCTCACTTTTGGCGTCTCCCTCTTTTTTCAGTGCTGTTGTGGTCTGGTCTATCTCCTTAATCCGCTCCTGTATTGCCTCTTCTGCCTGTTTTTTTTGTTCGGATAAATAATCACCGGTGCTGCTGGCAGCAGATTTTATATCGTTTCCTGCTTCTTTGATATTTTCTTTGATCTCTTCTTTTTTCTCCTGCTGAGTGCTACTCTCATTACAGGCAAATAAAGCGGCAATGCCCGCCAGTAAGAATACATTTTTCATGTTCCGACAGTTTTTTTTGTGTTTTTGAAATACTGGCACAGCCTTCCGGCTGTACCCCTTTATCAAAACATATTCCAGTTTTTTTGTTCAACCCCATATCATATTAATTTTTTTATCAGATAATGACTGCCACTGATCCCTATACCTGCGCCCGGTAACGAAAAATTAGCTAGGTTTGAGGTCCTTAAAAACAAAACCTGACTTAATATGAGAAAAAAATTACTGGTTTTGCTCTTATTGCTTAGCGTAAGTATCAAATGGGCTAAAGCAGATGAGGGCATGTGGTTGCCTTATTTACTGGGGCAACAAACGTACAACGACATGGTGAAGAAAGGACTGAAGCTGACCAAGGAACAGTTGTACAGCATTAACAAAGCATCCCTGAAAGACGCCATCGTTATCTTTGGTGGCGGTTGTACCGGCGAAATCGTAAGTAACGAAGGCCTGATCTTTACCAACCACCACTGTGGTTATGGCGCCATTGCTGCTGCCAGCTCCGTAGAACATAACTATCTCAAAAACGGTTTCTACGCAAAAAATAAACAGGAAGAAATTACTTCCCCCATGCTCTCTGTACAATTCCTGGTAAGAGTGGAAGATGTGAGCAAACAGGTGGAAGACGCCCTGAAAGGCCTGGATGGTGCCGCAAGAGCCCAGAAAGAACAACAGGTGTATAGCGAAATTATCACGAAAACCACCACAGGCAACGGCTATGAAGCGAAAGTAGTGCCGATGTTCAAAGGCAATCAATACCTGCTGTTTGTTTACGAACGTTATAAAGATATCCGCCTGGTAGGTACGCCTCCTGAAAGCGTAGGTAAATTCGGTGGTGATACCGATAACTGGGAATGGCCCCGTCATACCGGCGACTTCTCCGTATTCCGCGTATACACCGGCAAAGATGGCAAACCTGCTCCCTATGCTGCAGACAACGTGCCTTTAAAGCCTAAACATTTCCTGCCTGTATCTATTAAAGGTGTAAAGGAAAATGATTACGCTATGATCTTTGGTTATCCCGGTGGTACCAACCGCTATGAAACCTCTTATGGCATCCAGCTGAAAACAGCCATCGAAAATCCTTCCCTGGTAAATCTTCGCGACGTAAGACTGAAAGCCATGTTTGAGCAGATGAAGAAAGACCCTGCGGTAAAACTGCAGTTGGCTTCTTCCTATGCCGGCATCGCCAACTACTGGAAATTCTTTGACGGCGAAACCAAACAACTGGAAAAACATGGTGTACTAGCCGACAAACAAAAGCAGGAAGCTGCTTTTGCAAAATGGGCACAGGACAAACCTGAGTTTGCAGGTATCCTCCGCGACTACGAAGCTGCCTATAAAGCATGGACTCCTTACGCAAAACAACGTGCTTACCTGAATGAAGGTATCCTCGGTTCTCCGGTGGCATCTTTCGCCGCTTCCTTAATGAGCGTGGAAAGGGCACTGGTAACTCCAGGCGCCGCCAAAGACGCAGTGAAACAGGCTACCGATGCGGCTGATAAAGCCCGCAAAGCATTCCTGGAAGGAGAAAACAAACCAAGCGATCAGAAAATACTGGCAGCTACCTGTCATATGTACTACACAGACATCTCCAAAGATCAACAGCCTATTGGTTTCTACGACGGCCTGAAAGCAAAATACGGCCCGCTCGATGAAGATAAAACCTATAATACCTGGGCTGCTGCGCTGATGTCCAACACTATTATTTTTGACGATGCCAAATGGAACGCTTTTATCGCTAACCCGGATGCAGTAACCCTGCAGAACGATCCGGTATTTGCTTATGCCAGCGCTTTCGTGAAAAATTATGTAGGTAAATACCTGCCGCTGTACAATCAGTTCAACGCGAAGAATACCGATCTGGGCCGCGCTTACCTGAAAGGTGTAATGCAGATGAGCCCTAACGCCAACAGATACCCGGATGCGAACTTCACCATGCGCTTATCCTATGGCCAGGTAAAACCTTACTCTCCACGTGATGCGGTTCACTACGACTATGTAACTACCATGAAAGGTGTGATAGAGAAGTATGTACCAGGCGATTATGAATTTGATCTGCCGGAAAATTATGTTGATCTGTACAACAAAAAAGATTTCGGTCAGTACAAAGATGCGAAACGCAATGACATCGTAGTAGGCTTTATCACTACCAACGATATCACTGGTGGTAACTCCGGCTCTCCGGTGATCAACGCCAACGGTGAACTGATTGGTCTTGCCTTCGATGGTAACTACGAAGCGCTGAGCCACAAAATCCAGTTCGACTCCGAGTTTAACCGTACTATCTGTGTGGATGTACGTTATGTACTGTGGTGCATTGAAAAACTGGGTGGTGCAAAGAACATCATCAATGAGCTGAAACTGGTGAAATAACCCGTTACAGCATTATAAAAAGTAGTCCCGTGCCCGTTATACCGGCACGGGACTTTTTATTACACGATAATTCCGTTGACATCAAACTTTTTTTTGTTACTTGTTGTTATGATGATGAGGCTGTTGCCAACACCTAATAACAACCGTGCATGCATAAACGAATTCTACTCTCAGCCACCTTATTGTTCATGATTTCCTTATCGGCCGGCGCTTATGCGAGGGCTTCCCCATGGCCGGTGAGCGACACTACCACCCGCGATTCGTCCATTCAGAAACTGACGGGTTTTATCAAGAAGATCTCTTTCGGCGGCGTTTTCCAGGCCAGGTACACCGGGTCGTTGACGAAAGATGTGGATGTAAACGGGATGTACCAGCCGGACGCCGAGGAAGTAGTGCGTAACAGCTTCAGTATCAAAAGGGCCCGTTTACAGGCCAAGGCGCAGGTGAGCGACCGGTTTACCGCAGCGGTGCTGATCAACCTGGCCGAGTTTTCCGGGGACACCAAAGGCAAGGTGCTGGAAAATGCGTATATCTCTTACCGTTGGAATGACGCCATAAACTTTACCATTGGCCAGTTCCGGCCTTCTTTCGGATTGGAAGACCTCTACCCGGTAGATATTATCCAGTCTATGGATTTCTCCAATCAATACTATGCCTTTGGAAGCAACGGCTGGCAAAGCTTTCAGATCGGGGTGTCCATGTTTGGATCCTTTAACCAGGAAAGTAACCTGCCGATGAAATATGCGCTTTCCGTAGTGAACGGCAACAACCGCAACCAGGCCTCCGATAATGATAACGGGAAGCTGGGTACGGCCCGGCTGGAATTCGGAAATATGAATAAACTCTCCCTCGGACTGAACGGTGGCTTCGGCGCCGTAAAACGACAGAACGTATATGCGTTGGGGGTAGATGTGAGCGGCGTTATTCCATTGGCGCCAAAATGGGACCTGCAGCTACAATCAGAGTATAAGCAGGGAAACAACCACCAGCTGTATTATGCCCTTCCGGATAGTATCCGCAGCAAAGAAGGCGTAAACCGCTACATCATGGACGGCGTATACGTTCTGCCTAATTTCCGGTATAAAATCAATTATAAAAAGCTGACGTCGATAGAATTTTCTATGCGCTATGAATACTTTGATGAAAATGACAAGCACGATGGCGCTATCCGGCAATCTTATATTCCTATGATCAGCCTGGCTTTCCTGAAAGACTATGGCGGCCGGGTGCAGTTCGGAATGCAGATAGACCAGTACAATAAAGATATCCCCGGTACAAAAACACATAACAGCAACCTGTTGATTATACAGGGACAATGCAGGTTTTAATAAAAGTGAGTTTATATGAAAGAGATCAAGTATCCGCAACTGTTAATTACGCTGGCTATTGGCGTCATCATCTGGTTTATCCCGGCGCCTGAAGGCGTGAAGCCGGAGGCCTGGCACCTGCTGGCCATCTTTATGGCGACCATTGTGGGCATTATCATGAAAGCTGCCAGCATGGGAACGATGTCGATGCTGGCCATTACGCTGGTGGCATTAACCGGTGTGCTGGCGCCGGGAGACCCTGCGAAATCCATTACACTGGCGCTCAGCAGCTTTGGGGATAAAGTGATCTGGCTGATCGGTATTTCCTTTTTTATTGCACGCGGATTTATCAAAACCGGTCTGGGTAAGCGTATTGCGTATTTATTTATACGGGTATTTGGTCGTAGTTCCCTCGGATTGGCATATGGTCTTGGCCTGGCCGATCTGGTGCTGGCGCCGGCGGTACCCAGTAATACGGCCAGGGGAGGAGGCATTATCTATCCTATTATGAAGTCGATGGCCATGAACTTTGGCTCTGTTCCGGAAGATCCCGCCACCCATCGTAAACTGGGAGGATATCTGACTTTGAATAGTTATAATATGAACCTTATTACGTCTTCCCTGTTTTTAACAGGTACGGCGAGTAATCCGATGTGTCAGAAGTTCGCGAAAAACCTGGGCATTGATATTTCCTGGATGTCGTGGTTTACGGCAGCATTGATACCGGCTATCGTCTCCATTATTGCGGTGCCCTGGATCCTGTATAAGATCTACCCACCGGAGTTGAAGTCTACCGGAGATGCCCCCGCCATGGCTGCTGAGAAGCTAAAGGAAATGGGACCGGTACACCGGAACGAATGGTTGATGTTGCTGGCATTTGTGATCCTGTTGTTTCTCTGGATCACCGGTGATTTATTTGGCATAGACGCTACCACTACGGCTTTGATAGGACTGGTATTTCTGTTGATCTCGCAGGTGCTGACCTGGGAAGATGTGAAATCGGAAAAAGGAGCCTGGGATACGATTGTATGGTTTTCTGCACTGGTAATGATGGCCAGTTTTCTGAACACCCTGGGTTTTATCCCCTGGTTCAGCGACCTGATTAAACAACAGGTGGGTGGCATGAAATGGACGATTGCATTCCCGATCATCGTGCTGGTCTATTTTTACAGTCATTACATTTTTGCCAGTGCTACCGCGCATGTGGCGGCGATGTATTCGGCTTTTCTGGGAGTGGGTATTTCGGTAGGGATACCCGGTACATTGCTCGCGCTGGTGTTGGGTTATTGCGGTGGCATCTTCGGAACACTTACCCACTATGGGCATGGACCTGCACCGGTATTTTTTGGAAGTACTTATGTAGATCTGAAAGATTGGTGGAAGTGCGGATTCATACTGAGTATCGCCCTTATCCTTATCTGGATGGGCCTTGGCGGCGTGTGGTGGAAAGTGCTGGGCATCTGGTAAACGAATCGATTTAAAAAGATTTTTTATGGGTCAATGGAAGCAACAAACTTTATCCAGGAAAAACTGGATGGCATTTACAGGACTGTTCCTGTGCCTCTACCTCGTCATACACCTGCTGGGGAACCTGCAATTGTTTTTGCCGGAAGAACGGGCACACCGCCAGTTTAATCTCTATTCACACATCTTATCCGGTAACATCATCATCAAAATAATTTCTTATATACTATTTGCCAGTATCATCGGGCATGTGGTATATGCTATCATTATCACGTTAACGAATACACGCGCCAGAAAAGTAAAATATCATTACGACCGGAGAGGCGCTGTGAGCAAATGGTACAGCCGTAATATGGGTTTGCTGGGCACTGTTATTTTCATTTTCCTGGTGATACACCTGCGCGACTTCTGGTATGTGTACAAATTTGGGAACTTACCGTTAGATGCGCAGGGGCACAAGGATCTGTACATCCTGGTGATAAGCGTTTACAGTGAATTGTGGTACGTGCTGCTATATGTGGTGTGTATGGTGGCGCTTTGTTATCACCTGCTGCATGGTTTTTTCAGCGCAGCCAGAACACTCGGTTTATATCACCCGCGTTATGCAAAAGGGGTCAGAATTTTTGGTTGGGTATTCAGTATCGTGATCTGTACAGGATTTGCTGCGATGCCCGTGTATGTTCATTTCTTAAAATAGTTGGTTATGCTGGATGCGAGAATACCGGACGGACCACTGGAAGATAAGTGGAGTCATTACAAAGCACATGCAAAGCTGGTGAACCCGGCCAACAGGAAGAAGCTGGAAGTGATTGTGGTAGGTACCGGCCTGGCAGGCAGTTCTATCGCGGCTTCCCTGGGGGAGATGGGATATAGCGTGAAGAGTTTTTGCTTCCAGGATACCCCGCGACGGGCGCATTCTGTGGCGGCACAAGGTGGCGTAAATGCGTGTAAGAACTATAAGAATGATGGCGACAGTGTATTCCGTATGTTTTATGATACCATCAAAGGCGGTGATTTTCGGGCGAGGGAGGGCAATGTATACCGCATGGCGGAATGCAGCGCCAATCTCATTGACCAGGCGGTGGCGCAGGGCGTGCCTTTCGGGCGTGAATACGGTGGTTATCTGAATAACCGTTCCTTTGGCGGGGTACAGGTATCACGCACTTTTTATGCCCGTGGTCAAACCGGGCAGCAGCTGTTACTGGGTGCTTACCAGGCACTGATGCGACAGGTGGGCGCAGGTACGGTGCAATTGTTTGCCCGTCATGAAATGCAGGATCTCGTGGTGATAGATGGCAAAGCCAGGGGCATTATTGTGCGGAACATGGATACGGGCGAACTCGAAAGACATGGCGCACACGCGGTGGTCCTGGCTACCGGCGGGTTTGGAAAAATATATTATCTCTCTACACTGGCAATGGGCTGTAACGGATCTGCCATCTGGCGGGCCCACAAAAGGGGCGCTTACATGGCCAACCCCAGCTGGACACAGATCCATCCCACCAGTTTGCCGCAATCCGGCGAATACCAGTCGAAGCTCACGCTGATGTCGGAATCATTAAGAAATGACGGCCGCATCTGGGTACCAAAACAGAAAGAAGAAACCAGGGAACCCAACCAGATTCCGGAGGAAGAACGGGATTACTACCTGGAAAGAAGGTACCCTGCATTTGGTAATCTATCGCCGCGTGATATTGCTTCGCGTGCTGCCAAGGAGCGTATTGATGCGGGCTTTGGCATAGGCCCGCTGAAGAATGCAGTATACCTGGATTTCTCTAAAGCCATTAAAGATCAGGGAGAAGATAAGATCCGGAAGAAATACGGCAATCTCTTTCGCATGTACGAAAAAATTACCGGTGTAAATGCTTACCAGGAGCCGATGCGTATTTCACCTGCGGCGCATTTTTCTATGGGAGGGTTATGGGTGGATTATGAACTGATGACCACCATCCCCGGTTTATTTGCATTGGGAGAGGCCAACTTCGCCGATCATGGCGCTAATCGTTTAGGCGCAAATTCCCTGCTGCAGGCCAGTGTAGACGGCTACTTTATTGCGCCTTATACCATGGCTAATTATCTGGCGGATGAAATTAAAACCGGTCCGATAGATATCCGCCACGGCGCTTTTGCTGCAGCCGAAGAAAATGTACAACAGTTCCTGAAACGGCTGATGGGTATTCAGGGCAACCTGGGCGCTGATTATTTTCATAAGGAACTGGGTAAAATCCTGTACGATAAATGTGGATTAAGTCGTTCGAAAGAGGGGCTGGAAGCTGCTATCCGTGAAATCAATGAGTTGCGGGAGTCTTTCTGGCAACGTTTATACGTACCCGGTGGATATGCACTGAACAGTGAACTGGAGAAAGCCGGCAGGGTAGCAGACTACCTGGAATTAGGCGCGCTGATGTGCTATGATGCGCTCATGCGGGATGAATCCTGTGGCGCACATTTCCGGGTGGAACATCAGACCCCGGAAGGAGAAGCCATGCGCAATGATGAAGATTTTTCTTTTATCTCTGCCTGGGAATGGGCAGGTGTTGAGAAGGAACCACAACTTCACAAAGAGCCACTGCATTTTGAATTTGTTACGCCAAGTGTAAGAAGTTACAAATAACATAAACTAACGGTTATGCGTATACGATTAAAAGTATGGAGACAAGAAAACCAGCAGGATCCAGGTAAAATGATGACGTATGTGTTAGGAGATATCAATCCGCATATGTCATTCCTGGAAATGCTGGATACGTTGAATGAGCAACTGTTACAGGAAGGTTCCCGACCGGTGGAATTTGATCATGATTGCAGGGAAGGCATCTGCGGACAATGTGGTATTATGATCAATGGCCGTGCGCATGGTCCGTTAAAAAATACCACTACCTGTCAGTTGCATATGCGTAGTTTTAAAGACAATGAAGAGATTGTGATTGAGCCATTCAGGGCTACTGCTTTTCCGGTGAAATGTGATCTGAAAGTAGATCGTACTGCTTTCGACCGCGTTATTGCTTCCGGTGGCTTTATCTCTGTAAACACTGGACAGGCGCCGGAAGCCAACAGTATTCCTATCAGTTCTCCTGATGTAGAGGCGGCTTTTGACGCAGCAGCATGTATTGGTTGCGGGGCTTGTGTGGCCGTATGTAAGAATTCCAGTGCGGCCTTATTTACGAGTGCAAAAATATCGCACATGGTATTGTTGCCACAAGGGGAAATAGAAGCGCAAACCCGTGTGAGGAGTATGGTAGATCAGATGGATGCAGAAGGTTTTGGTCATTGCAGTAATACGGAAGCTTGTGAAGCGGAGTGTCCACAGCAGATTTCAGTATTACATATTGCCCGTATGAATTACGAATACAACAAAGCACAGGTGTTGAAAAAATAATTACTTATTTCATATACCCGTCTACGTAATTTTACGTATTTTTTTATGCGTTTGTATTTTTATTGAAAGAATGGTTGTAAATTTGCGTCCGTTTGAATACCGAATATATGCTGTTGCGAATAGAGTTGCAATTGCGATAGTGTTAACCCCGGTGAATTATTTGTAACAGGGCATGATGCCCCCCCAAAAGAGAAGAAAAATAAGATGACACATTTTAAATTGTTTGTGACAGCCCTTATGCTGTTAATTACAGCCATGACGGCTTGTTCCCCGAATCCAACAGAAAACACCGCTGAAGTAGTTACTGTAGAAGGACATGCAGGTAATTTCCTGATGATTAAAGGACATGGTTTTAGTGAAGACCGCCACCTGAACAAGGTGAGTTTTGGTAACGTGCCTGCGCAGATTCTGCGGGCGAATGCCAACTACCTGTTAGTACAGGTACCTGTACAGAAAGCAGCTACAGTACCCGTTGTGGTGGCTGTGGGCGACAATGTTTCCAACGCCATGCTGTTTGCCTATCACCCAAAACTGGTAGCGGCAAAATAATCGGGATGAATTAATAATTACGGTTTTATATATAGTTGATCAATGCGAAGTTTTTCTTTCGCAGGCGGCGCTATGTATAGAACCGTAATTAAGGATAATGCAGTAATTTACAGGGATGTTTAAAACCATCCGTCCACATCCTTTACTGGCTGCTTATGTAGATGCCTATTGGGTTAGCGGTGGTGTATACGCAAGTGTGCACCGCATTTTGCCGGATACCTGTGCAGATATTATTTTTAATATTTCGGAAGATGTTATCGCAGCAGGAAATGGAGGGCTACAGGTGATGCCCGGGAATGCTTTTGTTGTTGGCACTATGACTACTTTCCGGGATACGGTTGTTTTACCATATACCTATTTGTTAGGAATCCGATTTCATCCTGGTGCGCTTGCTGCTTTCACCGGATGGCCCTTGCAGTCGATTACAGATGATCACGCCTGTTTAACAGATATTTCTGCCGGATGGCAGCATTTGCTGGAACCCTTGCTGTTAAAGGCAAGGACGGTCACAGAAAAAATTAATTCGCTCAACAATTTCCTGTTGCAGCGATTGCCTGCACGTACTATCAACGCAGACAAACTGCAGGAAAGTATTGCTTTAATTCGCCACGTACACGGAGCAGTTGACATAAAGACACTGGCAATGCAGGCGTATATGAGTACCCGTAATTTTGAAAGACATTTTTTGCAGTCGGTGGGCGTATCTCCAAAGACATTTACCCGCATTGTAAGATTTCTGCATTTAAAGCAACAGTTGAAAGTGCACCCAGATAAGCCTTTGCTTTCACTGGCACTTGATAATGGATTTTATGATCATGCACACCTGACAAGAGAGTTCAAGGCATTTGCAGGGGAGAGCCCTACCGGATTTATACAACGTTAAGGCTATTTGCAACCTTCGCCGGAACGGTTGGTGCTATCTTTCAGGAAAATGTGTACAGCGTTAAAGTTATTTGAAACATCTGCTCCAAAAATGGTGGGCGTATACCCGCACCGAGATATTTTTAGAGGCATGATGTCTGCATTCATAAAGCGGAAGGGCCAATGTTTATTAACATTAGCCCTTCCGCTTTATACGTATCGTGCTTTGCCGGTTTTGATCAACCACCCGGTTCTTTTTATCTACAGTGTTTTATCCTGCATACCAAAAATTACGACCAGTTTTCCATCTTTATAAAGGTTCAGCGTTTGTTCCGCTATATCATAGCGGAAGGTATTGTCGCTGATCAGTTTCAGGAATTCTGTTTCCCGGCGCATTACTTTCGCATCTATGCAAGCCATGCGGGTACTGATACCTTGTGTGAATTTGATTTGATCTGCAGTAGCGTTATAGCCGCCGGAAATGCTGTTACAGCCGCCTTTACCGTGGAAGCGTTTTTGTTTGGTATCGAATTCCAGCCAGATACCGGAATTGGAAAGGGTAGCATCATTCAGTTTGAGTACGCTCCATTTTTTGCTACCGATAAAAGCCCATTGACTATCATCGCCAGGTGCAGTGGCAGGCTGACTGCCACCATTATCTTCCACAGTGAATTGCATCACCAGTTTCCCGTTTTCGTAGAGATTAACGGTTTCACCTGTTACAGTATACGTAAAGCTATGGCCGCCCAATTGTTTCAGAAAATCCGATTCGCGGCGCATTACATCTGCATCACTGCACATCATGCGGGTACTCATGGCCTGTGTAAAAGTGATCTTATTTTTTACCACGGTATAACCACCGGAGATATTATTGCAACCTCCTTTACCGCTGAAGCGTTTTTTGGCAGCGTTAAATTGCAGCCAGATACCGGAATTGCTCATCACGCCTTCGTTGATCATGGATAGTGTCCATTTTTTATCACCTATTGCAGCCCAGTTATTGCTGCTGGAATTGCCGGCAGTACCACTGTTTTCTTCCAGTCGGAATTGCAGTACGGTATTACCATTTTGCTGAAGATTCACCGTATTACCGGAAGTTGTATATTGAAAAGTCTGATCTCCCAATAGCTTCATAAAAGTAGCTTCTCTACGCATCACATCCGCGCCGGGGCAGGCCATCAGCGTGCCTGCGGTTTTACTGAAGGTGATAGCGTTGCCGTTGGTAGTGTATCCGCCCATCATGCCATTGCAGCCGCTTTTACCGCTGATACGTTTTTTTGCAGGATCGAATTGTATCCAGATACTGCCATCAGTAAGCGTTTCGCTATCCATTTTTACGAGTATCCATTTTTTGCTGGTCAGGGAAGTCCAGCTGCTATTGGTGTTGACCTTCTTTTTTTCCAGGACTTTTAATAAAGTGTATTTGAGAGAAGAGCCGTCTGCCGGAGGGTTTGCTATCGAAGTGATTTTAACCCGCAATTTATATCGATAGCCGGGCGTATACTTAAAGCCGCTGATATTGGTGTAAAAATTTGACCAGTCTGTATCATTCACTCCCTTTATCTGCAAACACTCCATGGGCGCTACGCCTGTGCATGGCTCCTTTGACTCTTTCACATAAATGATCTGTGTTTTCGGGGGCTGTGGTTTGTTTTGTACCGGCGACATAAAGGTCGTGGCCAGGGTGATTGCTAATTCGAATAACATAAAATATAGATTTTAATAATTAACAACAAAAGGCGCCATGAGGTTGTGCCTTTTGCCGGATTATCCTATATTTTGCAAAAACGCTGCCAGCATTGATTCTTAGCGGATGTTTGTTAGATTACGTGGCCATGGTGGGCTGTTTGCCTCGACTTCTCAATTTTCCTGATAATAGACTCATAATAGGCCAGTTTATCCTTACCCGGTAGACTTACGATGGTCACATCATTAGCCGTCAACAGATCCAGTTTATATTTGGCAGCTACCATATATTCTTCCGGAATGTAGTAGAAGATGCGGTTGG
The DNA here is from genome assembly GCF_900110835.1 of Chitinophaga arvensicola. GTDB lineage: Bacteria > Bacteroidota > Bacteroidia > Chitinophagales > Chitinophagaceae > Chitinophaga > Chitinophaga arvensicola. The sequence continues at coordinate 625,054 of NZ_FOJG01000001.1, read as the reverse complement.
GCACTGGTACATTTTTATGATGAAATTTTTGCCGGGCTCTGTAAGTCAGCAGCCACCAGAGGTCTGTTTCCACAAAGTCGAGTGATAATCCGAAAATGTGGATATCGTCCGTAAAGAACAGGTCAATCCAGGAGTGAAAATATACTTCCCGGGCGTGAATCCTGCGGAGTAGAGAAGGCCTGGGAACGTCTTTGGAAGAGTATACCGTGCCGCTTACAACATAATTACGCATCAGCTGTAACTGGCCGCCATAGTGCTCAAAGCCAAGATTGATGCTCATCGGGTTGAGGCAGTCGCCATGAATATGCCAATAGTGAATACCATCTACTTCATATTTCCGGAAAATGCTATAGAACTTTTCCTTGATGATACTGGTATTTTCCAGCGGGATCTGTCCTTCCAGGGTGAACTCGTAGTTGGTGGTGAGGATATGGCTGGGCTTTAATTCCCGGATAGCGCTGTGTATCGGGTTGGCCTTTATTTCCGCTGCTTTGATGGCAATAAATGATTTCAGGTCTTTTTCCCTGATGCGGTGATTTTTGCTGGCGGTCAGGAATATTTCTTCATACAGGAGTGGAAAGGGTTTTTTGTCGTCCAGTTCCACACAATCGCCTGCGTGGCAAAAGGTGATAATATCCTGCAGCAGGTCTCTCCAGCTTTGTCCGCGGGAGATGTTGTTGATGTCGTTTCCGATTAATAATACCAGGTTTTTCATAGTGCATTCGATCATTTAGGGGTGGATAAACCGGAACGTGAGGTTAATTCTTCCGTCTGATACTTTCTTGGTTTTGGGAACCTGATGTTCCCAGTATTCCTGTAATGTGCCTTTCATCATGAGCAGGGATCCGTGTTGTAGTGGTAATTCATATTTCTGTAGGTGGTCTTTCTTGTATCGTAGCTGGAAGCGCCGGGTGGCGCCGAAGTTTACGGAGGCAATCACCGGTTGCGGGCCCAGTTCAGACTCGTCATCTGCATGCCAGCCCATAGAGTCGTTGCCATTCCGGTAAAAATTCAGCAGCACACTATTGAATACCTGGCCACTGACAGGTGTGATACGATCACGGATCTGTAATAATTCCGGTGTCCATGCCTGTGGCGAAAAAGTGTTTCCTGAGAATCCGTAAGCAGAGGCACTATCTCCGTACCAGGCCATCAGCCGTGGAAATAATACTTCTTTGCCGTACATCTTCATGGATTCCTGTTTCCAGGCAATTTTTTCGCTTAAAATCTGCATGAGTTCATTACTCTCCGCCAGGCTGAAAAACTGTGGGTAATAGGCCAGTTCGCCATTTAGTAAGGAAATACCGGTTGCTTCCCCATCATCAAAAAAACTTCCCTGCACATTCATAACACTAATTTAGCACCCTGCTACGCATTGTATATGTTGAGTTACTTATCAGGTGTATTATCTTTCCAGGACCAGAGGTAGCGGCACGCATGGGAGCGGTAAGGCGACCATTTTTCGGTGATTCTCCGCAGCTGATCGCGGAATACTTTCTTATCTTCCGTATCCAGCTTGTAAAGCTTGATCATGGCTTGTTGCAGGCCCCAGTCGTCCATTGCAAATACATCATTCCTGCCAAGGTGAAACATCAGCAGCATTTCCACGGTCCACCGTCCTACACCTTTGATCTGCGTGAGATAAGCAATCACCTCCTCATTGTCCATTTTTTTCAGCTTGCTGTCGGTTAGTTTTTCCGCTATTACAAAAGCGGCCACATTCTGGACATAGGTCACTTTTGCATTGGATAATCCGATGCCGCGTAGTGTCAGGGGAGATGTATCGAGTATTTGCTGTGCAGTTGGCTCCCGGCGGCCATAGAGATCAAGAAAACGGGAGTAAATCACATCAGCCACTTTGGTGGATAACTGCTGGCTCATGATAGAGCCAATGAGTTTCAGGCAGATGTTTTTGCGTATAGCCAGCTCCGTTAAGGGGCCGCTGATAATTTTCTGTAGCTTTTTATCCTTGCTGAGATGCGCTACATAATGCAACGGAACAGCTTCCGGAGTGCTTTTTGACCTGGGCATAAACTGTTGTTTAAAGTAAATACGTCACATCATCCATCACCCCGGAAACGTCGGCAATATTAATAACTGAAAGGCTGTGTATAAATTACCTGTAACAAGGTCTGGCCTACTGCCTGCAATGTTTTGCGGTCAATCACATCCATGTTGTCGTTGGTAGTATGCCAGTGTGGTGCAAAATCATTGTTTGCCTGCAGCGCAATGATATCGAACGTAGGAATATTGGCGATGGTGTTTACTGCAATATGATCATCTGTAATAAAGGCGCCATTATTTTCGTAACGGAAAAGATCGGAGTAGCCCAGTTTATTGGCTACATCCCAGAACATTTTCATTTGTGCACCTGCATATTGTTTGGAAGAACCTTCCATATAGAACTGGGTGCCACGTCCGCCAACCATATCCAGGAGAATACCATAATTGGCTTTATAACCTGGAATATGCGGATTTTTAGCCCAGTACTGGGTGCCGAGGCAGAAGGAGTTTTCATCGCTCTTAGCACCGTAGTCTTCCACATCTACCAGCAGGATGTCCACACCTGCGTCTGGTTTTTGTTTCCGGAACTGACGCGCCACTTCCATCAGCACAGCCACACCACTGGCACCGTCATCAGCGCCATCCAGTTTCTTTGTTTTGTCGAAGGCATCTTCATCTGCCCAGGGGCGGGTATCCCAGTGAGCCAGCAGCAAAACGCGCTGTTTGGCCGCAGGATTAAAGCTGGCGATGATGTTGATACAGGGAAGTTTCTCGCCTTTCGGTCCGGTTACCGTAGTGCGTTGTACATACACGGTATCCGCCCAGTTGCGGAAACTGCTGATCAACCAGCTGGCACATTTTTCCTGTGCGGGTGTGTTCGGGATCCTCGGTCCGAAAGCTACCTGCCTGGCGGTATACGCGTAGGCGGAATCTGCCTGGAAAACGGGTACCGGTACCTCTATCTTAGCCACTTTTCCGTCGCCGGTACTATCGTTGGTATTGCTGGTGGTCTGGCTGTTCTGCTGACAGGCGCCGGCCAGTAAGGCCAGCGCAGTCAGCGTAATAAAAGCTTTACGCATTATCTTCCGGGATATTTATGTTTTATTGAAGACTGTAAGAAACCGTACCGTCTTTTTCATCTTTCAGCTGAATGCCTACAGATAATAATTCGTTACGGATTTTATCGGAAGTGGCATAATCCTTACGGCTTTTGGCTTCCTTCCGCATTTCAATCAGCATCTGTAATACGCCATCGAGTTTATTGTCTTCTCCTGCTATTGACTCCTGTTGAATACCCAGGATATTTACCAGGTAAGTGTTCCAGGTTTGCAGTAACAGTTGGAAGGTGTCTTCACTGATTTCATTCATTTTAATCTGTCCGCCTTTCAGGGAATTGATCACCGGCGTAAGTTCAAACAAATTGGCGAGTACTTTTGCCGTGTTGAAATCGTCGTTCATAAACTCGGGGCATTCCTGGCACCACTGACGAACCTGTTTGTCGAGTTCTTCGTTGATCCCCTGGCCGTTGGCAGAGGTATAAGTCAGTTTCTGCAATGTTTCATAAGCTGCCCACAAGCGTTGGAGCCCTTTTTCGGCGGCTTGCAGCGCTTCATTGGAAAAGTCCAGTGTACCACGATAATGCGTCTGCAACACAAAGAAGCGGATCGTCATCGGGCTGTATGGCTTGTCCAGCTGTGGATTTTCGCCGGTAAACATTTCGGTCAGCTTAATGGTATTGCCATAGGCTTTACCCATCTTGCGGCCGTTGATGGTGATCATATTATTGTGCATCCAGTAACGGGCCATCATGTCGCCATGTGCTACTTCACTCTGGGCAATTTCGCACTCATGGTGCGGGAATTGCAGATCCATACCACCACCGTGGATATCGAATTGCGCGCCGAGATATTTCGCACTCATGGCAGAGCACTCAATATGCCATCCGGGAAATCCTTCTCCCCATGGGCTGGGCCAGCGCATCAGGTGTTCTGGGGGTGCTTTTTTCCAGAGAGCAAAATCAGCTTTGTTATGTTTATCGTCCTGACCTTCCAGTTCCCTGGTGGTTTCAAGCATATCTTCCAGTACACGACCGCTCAGGATGCCGTAATCGTAATTAGCCGCGTATTTTTTTACATCAAAATACACGCTGCCGTCTACCTCATACGCATAACCTTTTTCCATGATCGTTTTGATCATTTCAATCTGCTCAATGATATGACCGGTAGCCGTTGGTTCTATACTTGGTTCCTGGCAACCGAATTGCAACATGGCCCAATGATACAGGTTGGTGTATTTCTGCACCAGTTCCATGGGTTCCAGCTTTTCCAGTATGGCAAATTTGGAGATTTTGTCTTCCGCAGCGCGGCCTTCTTCTTCAAAGTGGCCGGCATCTGTGATATTGCGTACATAACGTACTTTATATCCCAGGTACTTTAAATAGCGGAAAACCACGTCAAACGTAATATACGGACGGGCATGGCCCAGATGTGATTCGCCGGATACGGTAGGGCCGCACACATACATGCCTACGTGGCCCGGGTGTAAAGGTGTAAATACTTCTTTCTGACGGTGTAATGAATTATATATCTTCAGTTCTGACATATGCTGTAAATGACAGATGTAATCCGGCCGGGCCGGTGCTGACATCTTATTTTTTGTTGATGGATGGCAAAGATAAAAATTGTTTTCCTGGTACAAGCAGGCAACAACATCGGTCAGCGCAAAAAATATGATACATTTTCATAATGGTTACAGTTATTTATTTACTTCTACGGTGGTATTTCCACTCCCAACCAGGCTTAGATTGGTAATTACAGGATAATGATCAGACAGGTCTGAGTTTATTTTCCGGAAGCTATTCACCTTAAAATGATTACTGACAAAAATATAGTCAATACGCAAGGTAGGTGCAAGCCCTGTAAAAGTACGGCCAATTCCCAAACCTTTTTGCAGAAAAGCGTCCTGTAAATCCCCTTTTATGGTAAAGTAGGTGTAAGACGCCGGTGTATCGTTAAAGTCGCCACAAACGATCACCGGGTAAGGACTTTGCCGGATGAAATCTCCTACAATATCGGCCTGTTGACTGCGGCGGATATACGCCTCCCGCATTTTCTGGATAATGCTTTTCGTGGCCTTAAGGCCGGTATCTTCCTGGTTTTTGATTTTCCGGATGGCGGAATAATCCTTTTCGTTGAAGCGATAGGACTCCAGGTGCATGTTAATGATCCGGAGGGTATCGTCATCTTTCACAATGTCGGCATAGATAAGGCTTTCGCTTCTCGGGCCCACACTCATTTTTACCTTATCGGAGGCGATAATGGGAAAACGGGAATAAATGATAGAACCCCAGTGTTGCATGCCATCGCGGTTAAAATCGCTTGAAAAATAGCGATAAGGCAGTTCCATCTCCCGGGAAATATCCTCCCGGTTATTAAAATCATTTTTCTTTTCAGACGTATAGAAGTCCTGGAAGCAGGCAATGTCCAGTGCCTGTTTTTTGATCATGGCAAACATCGCCTGCCGGTTGTATTTACTGTCTTTTTCACGATACAATCCAAACTGGCTCACATTATAGCTCATGATGGTGAGGGTGCTGTCGCCCGTCATCGCCTTGTTTCCGGATGGCATTTTAAATGCCACAAAGGCACTGATTGACTTCCAGCCGAGTAAAAGCGCGATGCCTGATACCAGGGTATAACGGTAGTTAAAGAACAGCCAGCCGATAAAAAATATAACCAGTACACCCAACAGGAAAGGGAATGCCAGGGTGAGAAAACTGATTGGCCAGAACCACGCCGGTGAAATATACGGCGCCAGGCAGGCAGCCAGGAAAAGTAATACCACGGCGAAGTTGATGATCAAAAAAAATCCTTTCGTAAATAGTCTTAAAAATCGCACCGCGTCGTACTTTGTTGAAGTACTAAAGTTAGTTTTTTTTCAACGAAAGACAGGCCATAACCGGGAAATGCTCAGAGGGTTTTATTTCGAAAACCTTGCTCCCATGCACATCTATAGAAGGCTGAGCCAGAATGTAGTCGATCCGCAGCGAAGGCGATAAATAGGAAAGTGTACGCCCCCAGCCGGCACCGGTTTCCAGGAACACGTCCTGCATGTTGTTGCTGATGGTTTTATAGGTAAACGACACCGGGGTATCATTAAAGTCACCGCAAACGATGGTTGGATAGGGACTTTCAGCCACCAGCGACGCCAGTTGCAGCGCCTGGGCTGATCGTCGCTCAAAAGTGCGCCGCATTTTATAGATCAAGCCGGTTCCCTTCGGCGCCTTCATATGCTCATAATCCTCTCCCCGGAACATATACGACGTCAGCTGAACCGAAAATACCCGGACAGTGTCTCCATGTACCACCAGGTCTGCCTGCAGAAACGTGCTGCCGCTTCCAAACTGGCTTTCGCCGCAACGGATAGCAGTGGCAGCGGCAATGGGGAAACGGGAGAACAGGGCAATGCCGTAATACCAGCTTTCCCAGTGGGTTTTATCACAGGTGAAATAGTGGTACGGATAACGGCCCACCGATTTAATACGTTGGATATGCTGTTCTTTTTCCGGGTTGTCATTGGAGTAAAACTCCTGCATACACAGAATAGCCGGGCTTCCGGCTTCAATAGCCTGATAAATCGCAGCTTCCTTGTCCTTATCCGTTACATATCTCACCAAACCCATACTGCTGGTGTTATAGGTCATTAGTGTAAACTGGCGGAGGTCTTTTACTTTGGAGAGTATGTTATTCCGGAAGATGTGAATGCCCCAGGTACTCAATGCTGTGGGAATACAACAGGCTACTGCAATAATATTTATCAGCAGATATTTACGTTTTTTAAACCAGCCCCAGCAAATGATAAACAGGATACCAACCGGGAACAGGATGGGGAAGAAGAAGCCGGAAAAACCGGTGATCCAGAATCTGGCGGGGTTCAGATAAGGAAGCCATGCACTGAGTAGCAGGCCAATAACCAAACAGATATTCGTCCAGAGTAACAAACGACGAGAAACAATCCTAAGCATAGGGGACAAGCAATTACAAATGAGGAGCTTAAAATACAAAAAAAAAGGAAAGCTCTCCGGGATGTTACTCCGTTTCCAGCTTTCCTTTTATTTGTGGGAATATTTTTTAATCCGTAAGACTTTTATTCTGTTTTGCTTGCTCTCAATAAGGTCTCTCTTTCTTCGGGAGAAAGGGAGGACAGTCCATTTTCATTGATCTTATCAAGAATTTCATTTAATTTCTGTTCAGGTACTTTGCCGATGCGTCTGTAAGGTTGCTGGTCGGTATCTGCGGTGAAATTTTTCTTTTTGAAATCTTCCGGGTTTACCTGCTGGGCTGCCGGATGAAACACATGGGTCAGTTTAAAGGCCAGTTTATTGAAACCGGCGCCCAGGTCATTACCTTTTTTCCATTGGTACATATAAAGCCATCCTGCCAGTGCGCCACCGGCCAGTTCAGGGATATAGGTATAACCATAGCTGGAAGCGGCCATTAAGGAGCCTACAGAAAGCGCCACGAAAACCAGGGTAATAATCCAGAGAGAAATGCCACCAGCCAGTAACGGGAATATGCGGTAACGGGGAGCGATGGTAGTAACGCCAACGGCTATTGCCATGATGCTGCCTGCTGCGCCCAGTGTATATTCATTAGCGGCGAGGGTGTGAAAAGAGGGAATCAGCTGCATAGCGGCCACATAGAAGAGATTACCACAGATGCCCCCAAAGAGATAGAGGGGGAGAATCCGCTGATGACCTGCCAGATGCTGCATAAAAGTACCAAAACACCACAGCCATACCATATTGGAAAAGATCTGCCAGAAGCTGATATGTGTAAACAACGATGTGACGAGTGTCCACGGACGGCTCAGTAATTTCGCCGGATCTGCGGGAAGCCTCAGCCAGGTCATAATGTCCTGGTGAAACCTGGGCGCACCAATTTGTTCCATCTGGTAGATCACAAGCGTGAAAAACAGGAAAACAAAAATCGTAAGATTAATGACCATCAGGTGTGTCACCATATTTCTTCCTTCTCCTAAAGAGAGGCGGGGTAATTTCTCTTTTTCCAACGCATGCATGGTACTAATATTTTTCAATACAAAAATACGTCATTAATACAGTTGTATTAATAAAAATCTGATCGTCTTTTATTCCACCCTCTCAGCAACAGGTAAGCAAAGAGCGCGCCACCGAGGTGGGCAAAGTGTGCCACATTGTCGCCGGGATTATTCTGAATACTGGCCCATACTTCACCGATGATCATAAAGCCCACCACAAATTTGGCCTTTATGGGGAACATGGCGAAGAAATACAGGTACCTGTTCGGAAACATAAAGCCAAAGGCAAACAGGATGCCGTATACTGCTCCGGATGCGCCTACAGTGGGTATATTCTGATAAAAGTTTACGTAGTTTCTTACATAGAGCTGGGCCATTTCAATAGCACTGGGATCATTATTGGCCAGTGCATTTTTAAGGCTTTGCATATTGAAGTTGGCCATACTGCCAAGGTCAAATTTATTATCGAGCGCCACGAAGTTGCTGAAAGTCGGATCATCTATGAAATGGCCTGCATATTTCGCGAGGCTCAGGTTGTCATAGGTTAGCATACCCATATAGCAAAGGGCTGCGCCTAAACCACAGATCAGATAGAAGATCAGGAAACGTTTCGCCCCCCACAGGTTTTCGAGTGTGGAACCAAACATCCACAGGGTAAACATGTTAAAGAACAAATGCGCAAATCCCTTCGTATCATGCATGAATAAATGCGTAATGAACTGATGTGGTTTGAAAAGTGGGGAGCCCCAGTAATGGAGGGCAAACAAACGACTCAAATCATAATCAAATCTGTTCAGCAGCGTAATCTGCACTAACCAAACCAAACCATTAATGATCATCAGATTTTTGATCACCAGGGGCAGGTACTGAAATTTTCCGGGCCTGTACTCGTTCATTGTTGCTTAGTTATTAAACTCTTTTTTTCAACAGCACCACATTTTCTATGTGATGTGTATGCGGGAACATATCTACCGGTTGAACCTTTTCCACTGTATAGAGTGTATCCAGTAAGGCCAGATCCCTGGCCTGTGTAGCAGGATTACAGCTCACGTATACAATTTTCGGGGCAGCGATTTCCAGCAACTTATTTACCAGCTTTTCGTGCATGCCTGCCCGTGGAGGATCCGTAATGATCACATCCGGCGCACCGTGTTCCGCAAAAAAAGCATCGTTACAAATATCTACTACATCGCCTGCAAAAAACGTGGCATTGTCCACATTGTTACGGGCGGCGTTTTCTTTTGCGTCATCTATAGCTTCCTTGATCAGTTCAATGCCAATGACTTTGCCGGCATTACGTGATACAAAGATGCCGATACTACCAGTGCCACAATATAGGTCATATACGGTCTCGGAGCCGGTGAGTCCTGCAAAATCTCTCGTCACTTTATACAAAACCTCGCCCTGGTAGGTATTGGTCTGGAAAAAAGATTTCGGACCTATCTTGAAAACAAAGTCCTCCAGCTTTTCTTCTGCATATCCTTTACCGAAATATACCTTCGGCTCCAGGTCGAAGATGGTATCATTTCCTTTGGGATTGATGGTATACAGCACAGTGGTAATAGCCGGTACTGTTTTCAGCAGATGATCCAGCAAAGCGATCCTGTTGGCTTTGTCCTCATGATGGATCACAAGATTCACCATGATTTCACCGGTAGTACAGAGACGGATCACCAGGTTGCGGAGCCAGCCCTGTTGCGCACGGATATCATAAAAGGTCAGTTCGTGGGAAACTGCGTACTCACGTATGGTATTGCGGATCAGGTTAACTGGCTCCTGCATCAGGTAGCAGGTATCTATGTTTAATACTTTGTCGAATAGTTTCGGTACATGGAAGCCCAGTGCCGGCCTTACCGGTATTTCCCCGTCGTTGGCCCTGATTTCTTCATTGGTGAGATAGGCCTTGTTGCTGAAGGTAAACTCCAGCTTATTGCGGTAGTGTTCTGTGTGAACGCCTCCCAGGATAGGATCCATAGGTGGCAGTGCCAGTTTACCGATGCGTTGAAGGTGATCTGCTACCTGTTGTTGTTTGTATTCCAGTTGCAGGGAGTAAGGCAACATCTGCCATTTACAACCTCCACATGTCCCGAAATGTTGGCAAAACGGAGTAACTCTTTTGTCTGAATAGCTATGAAAGTGAACCACTTTCCCTTCTGCCCAGTCTTTTTTGTTCTTAGCAAGACGAACGTCTACCACGTCACCAGGCACCACACCGCCTTCTATAAATACAACTTTCCCGTCATGACGGGCCAGGGCTTTACCTTCTGCCGCATAGGCAGTAACAGGTACATTTTCTAAAACAACGTTTTTTTTCCTCACGGCTGCAAAGGTAATTGAAATGCTGAATCCTGCCGCGTAATTCATAGGAATTACCGCTCAGCACAGGGCTTTCCTTTTTCACTTTTTTCCTCTTACATTTACATATTGCTTTCAAATATTATGCGTAGACTATTTTTATTACTGATAGCCACTCTTTTGGGACACTGGACCCTGCAGGCGCAGGGATACCACATTTCGGTAAAGCTGAAAAACTTTACCGGAGGCAGATTTTTCCTGGCTCATTATATGGGAAAATCCACCTATCTGGCGGATTCTGCAGATGTAAATCCGGCAGGGGAAGTAGTACTCCAGGGGAAAGAGAAGTTATTGCCCGGTATCTATCTGTTGGTACTCCCCGGTAAACAACAATATGTGGAAACCCTGATTGATAAGCAACAGGTGTTTAGTGTAGCCCTTGATACCAGCGACCTGGTCAATAAAACAGTATATAAAGGAAGTCCGGATAATGATAGCTTCCTGGAGTATAACAAATTCCTTTTTCAACAGGAAACCCTTAGCCGCAGCATCCAGCAGCAACTGCAGGCTGCCCGTACAGCGGCAGATTCAGCGAAAGCGCAGCCATTGCAGCAGGAATTGGGGAAAAAGATCCAGGTTTTCAGGTCCGAGTTTATCACCAAACACCCAGGTACAATTCTCAGTACTATTTTCCTGGCCATGAAGGAGCCAGAGGTGCCACAGGCGCCTGCGGGTGCGGACTCCCTGTTCGCCTACCACTATTTTAAAAATCATTACTGGGATGAAGTAGATCTGCAAAGTGACCGCCTGGTGAGAACGCCTATCCTCGAAGGAAAACTGAAGAAGTATTTTACACAACTGGTGCCTTTACACCCCGATTCCATTATAGTGGACTGCGACGCCATGATTGCACGCACCCGCAAGAGCAAAGAAGTATTCAAATTTGTTTTGTGGTGGCTCACCTATAATTATGAAAGTTCTCCATACATGGGGATGGATGCTGTTTTTGTGCATCTCGTAGAGAAATACTATGTACCGGGAGAAGCATTCTGGATGAACGATGAGCAACTAAATAAAATTGTTGACCGTGCCTATACCATGGCGCCAAACCTGATAGGGAAACAGGCCGCCCCATTGGAATACAAAGACACGGCCTCAAAACCACTTTCCTTATATAAGACAGCTGCAAAGTTTACGGTATTGGTTTTCTGGGATCCCACCTGCGGACATTGCAAAACGGAGATTCCCCGGCTCGATTCTGCGTGGAATGCAAGCTGGAAAAGCAAAGGAGTAGCTATGATAGGCGTAAAAACGGAAGGAACCCGTGAAGAATGGCTGCAGTTTATCAGGGAGCATCATCTAAAAGGTTGGGTACATGGCTCAGATCCTCAATCTGCTACCAATTACCGCCGCTTATACGACGTTTACAGCACGCCGATGGTGTATCTGCTGGACGAAAAGAAGAAAATTGTGGCGAAAAGACTGGGTGTGGAGCAATTACAGGAATTTCTGGACCGGATTACACCCAAGGACACCGTTTCAAAGCTGTAGAAATGAGGGTGTAGAACGTAGAATATGGTCCTCGGTGTATATTGAAAATCAATTAGTTGTAAGAATTTAACATTCCTTTGGCATAGTCTTTGGCTTTATGTGTAACAGACCATAAAACCAAAGATTATGAAGAAGATTTTATTATCATTTGCAGCGTTAGCCATTTCTGTTGCTGCTATGTCTCAGGCACGTGTTGGGATTAAGGCTGGTTGGAACCTTTCCAACATCACCTATGACAACTCCGGAAGTACAAAAGATAGTCGTGGATTATCCGGTTTCAATGTGGGTGCCATTGCTGATTTACCCTTAGTTCCCAAAATCCTTTCGTTCCAGCCAGGTGTATTCTATACTACCAAAGGTACCAAACTGGAAACCGGGGATAAAAGTAACTCCACTGTAAACCCTTACGCAAAGTATACCATCAATCCTTCCTACATTGAAATTCCACTGAACTTCGTGGCTAAATTACCTGTGGGTCCGAGCGCCAGCCTTTTTGCCGGTGTGGGTCCTTATTTTGCCTTCGGTGTAGCGGGTAAACAGAAATATGAAACCACCATTGCGGGTGTGAATGCCAGCGGATCTGAAAGCATTAAATGGGATGATGATACCCCGTTTAATAACGACCCTAATACAGCTTACAATAAAATGAAACGTTTTGATTGGGGTGGTAATGTGCAGATCGGTGCTGAACTGAGCAACTTCCTGATCTCCGCCCAGTACGGTATTGGCTTTGCAAAAGTAAATTCAGGACAGGATAACAGTACAGACGACAAAAGTAAGAACCGTGTATTCAGTGTATCCGTTGGTTACCTCTTTGGAGGAAAATAACCCGGTAACAAACAATTAACTCATTCAATTGTAATAACTCCAGGCAAGCAAAAACAGGTTTCATTCATTAGTTGGCAATCAAAAAATTAAGGAAGCGGTACCTAACCTGTGGGTCACCGCTTTTTTTAATCATTCAAATTACATCACACATGAAAAAGTTATTATTATCTGCCGCCGCCGTATTGGTAGCAAGTCTTTCTTTCGGACAAGCGAAATGGGGTATTGTGGCAGGGCCCCAGTTTTCCAGCATTGCGTCCAAGAACGCGGTTTTAAACAGTGGAAAGGAAACCAGCTCTATTCTTACAGGGATCCGCGCAGGGATCACTGTAGATATTCCACTGGCGGATGAATTTTATATCGGAACCGGGTTGCTTTATTCCGGAAAGGGAGGAAAAGCAAAGAACTCCGACGTAAAAACCACCTTATCTTACCTGGAATTACCACTGCATTTCATGTTTAAACCGGAAGTGGGAAGTGGTAAACTGGTATTATCTGCCGGGCCTTATTTTGCTTATGGCGTAGGTGGCAAAATTAAAAATACAATATTAGGTGATCTGAATGTATACGATGATGAGGCATTACTGGCAAAACAGAAAAGATTTGACGCCGGTGTAGGCATCAATGTAGGATATGAAATGCCGATGGGCCTTTATTTTGGTCTTAATACAGATTTGGGCCTGGTCAATACCGCCGAGAATACCGACAATGACCGTCGATTTAAAAATACCTCGTTTGGCGTTTCTGTAGGCTATAAATTCGGTGGCAGATAACAACCCTTCAAAATGATTTTTTTATTAAACCACCCGTAAATTCGGGTGGTTTTTTATTTATATGAAAACGATTGTTTATTTTCGCGTTCAGTAACCAGCCTATTAGAGTCATTCCCCAATTAACTGTTATAGCGGATTTGTCATTTACTTATTAGCGGACTAATGAAAATTTTTACACTACTGTTTGTAACAACTTTTTGTGTTACAGTAACCTCACATGCACAGGTAAGTCTGGGTATTCGTGGCGGTTATATTAAAAGCGGATTTGAGTCATCCGTAGAGAGCTATGCGCCAGGTACTTCAAGTCTTAATAACTGGCAGGTGGGATTTTACACAAATATTCCCCTCTTTGAAAACGGTTATCTGCAACCCGGCCTCAGTTACACTGTGAAAGGAGCAGGATTGGATTATGCTGTATCTCACCGGGAGGATATATTTACTTCAGGAGCTACCAAACTAAGGTTGCAATACCTGGAGTTACCAGTACACCTGGTATATAAGATACCGGTGAGTTTTGGTAAAATCATTGTTGGAGCAGGGCCATATGCCGCATATTGTACCCGTGGGGATTACAAGGTATCTGTTTACAACAATAATAAGATGTTGCAATCCGGATCTCAACGGATAGATTTCGGTTCAACTCCCAATATTTTTGGAACAAACATGAACCTGCAGCGCTGGGATGCCGGTTTGAATTTCATAGCCGGAGTGGAGTTCAATTGTTTTCTCACCCTGAATGCACAGTATGGTTATGGAATGATGGATATTGACAAATCATCTGACAATCAACTGCGAAACAGGTATTGGGGTGTAAGTCTTGGGTTTCTGTTCAACAGGGAAGACTGGTAACCCTCTAACAATTCTATAGCACCCTGTTTATCTGAAGGATAAGGCTGATCCTTCAGGTTACCCAATTTATTTAAGGTTCATGCAAAGAAACATTCTGACTATCATAGCACTGCTGATTGTTCATGTAACAATGGGACAGGTAAGATTTGGATTAAAAGCTGGTTTTACCGGTGCGAATATGAAGCTGGATGGCCCCGCGTATGTGGCAGATAACCGTAAATTTATGCTGCCTGCCTTTCAGGGAGGGGGCTTAATGGATATTCCCTTAACAAAGTGGCTGACGGTGCAGCCAGCGTTGCTTTATAGCATCAAAGGTTACAGAACACGTCCGGAATCGGATGCAGGAAACTGGTATTTCATTGCCAGGTACGGCTATAACTACCTGGAACTACCCGTTAATTTTTTATATAAAGGAAAGGTGGGAGCCGGTAAAATATTTGCTGGTCTTGGTCCCAGTGTTGCCTACGGAATTGGTGGTAAAGTTTCTTTTATCAAGGATGGAACAAAGTCAGGTACAGCAAAGATATTGTTTGATGGAAAAGAAGCAACAGCATCATCCACTGATGATGTGCACGCCAATCGTGTTGATATTGCAGCTAATTTCCTGGTTGGTTATGAGTTTTCGCCGGGTTTTCTGCTGAGCGCGGGATATGCAGCGGGCCTTCTGGACGTAAGTGCCAGTGAAAACACTAAACAGCTTCACCGTAGTTTTAATATTTCTTTCGGGTACCTGTTTCCCCGGAAGTAACGGCTACGCCTATATTAACTAAGAAAGGCACCCATTGGGTGCCTTTCTTAGTTAATATAGGCTGGCTATGATACGCTCTTCAACAGGCCTGTCAGGAAAACGCCTGTACGTTCATGCAGGTCCGGGGTAGCAGGCCGTCGGCAGGCAATAATGTTTTTTTATTTTTTTTCGGGACTTCGTAGGGGTCATTCCTGTTTACCGCGTCTTATTAGCGAAAGAGGCCATCAGATGATGGTTTCGATCATAGGACAGTTATAATTAAAAGTGTGACAGTTATAGGGATATGCCACTACGTATCTACGTGATGGCATCTTTTTTTTATATGAAAGACAGCAAAAAAGGGAAAGACTTTTGTCCTTCCCTTCCTTTTTATAGCTGATATCGTTTTGTTTTACATGATGGCTTCTACGGCCTGACGCACCACTTTGGGTTTTCCCAGGGTATAATAGTGCAGTACAGGCACTCCAAAAGCTTTCAGCTCTTTTGATTGATTAATGAGCCATTCGGTACCCACCAGTTCCACATCCTTATCTGTTTTGCATTTCAGGATCTCGGTAGAGAGGTCTGTAGGTAAATCCACATGGAAAATGCGTGGCAGCATGGTCATCTGTTTCCTCGAGGTCAGGGGTTTCAGTCCCGGAATAATTGGTACAGTAATGCCCATTTCCCGGCAGCGGGCCACGAAATCAAAGAATTTCTGGTTATCGAAGAACATTTGGGTAACAATATAGTCAGCCCCGTTTTCCACCTTACGTTTCAGGTGAGAAAGGTCCGTCTGCATATTGGGAGCTTCAAAATGTTTTTCCGGGTAACCGGCTACGCCGATGCAGAAATTGGTTTTTACGCCGCTCTGGAGGTCGTCTTCCAGGTAAACGCCGTTATTCATATGTGCCACCTGATCCAGCAGGTCAATGGCATAGCTATGTCCATGCGGATCTGGTTCAAAGAAAGTTTCGTTTTTAGGGGCATCTCCCCGTAAAACCAGTACATTGTCAATACCCAGGAAGTTAAGATCGATCAGGGCATTTTCTGTTTCTTCCCGGCTAAAACCGCCGCAAATGAGGTGTGGTACCGCATCTACATTGTAATGGTTCATGATGGCGGCGCAAATGCCCACGGTACCGGGGCGTTTACGGATTTCTACCTTTTCAAAGGAGCCATCTGCCTTTTTCTTGAACATATGCTCACTGCGATGGTAGGTCACATTGATAAAAGCGGGTTTGAACTCCATCAGTGGATCCAGGTGATCGTAGATAGATTCAATGCTCTTCCCTTTAAGGGGGGGAAGGATTTCAAAAGAAATCAGGGTGTCTTTGGCTTTGGCAATATGTTCAGTTACTTTCATAAAGTTATAAGCTTTGAGGTACGGGCTACATTAAAACCTGCTCCCTGCTAAAATTACGCGGGCAAAAATAAGATATCCCCTTATTATTATCAGATCAATTTTAATCTTAGGATAACTATAACTAGGCTAACTGAATGAATTGTTTATTTTTGCTAAGTTTGATCATATGGCATTAAGAATACATACAGACCAGCTGGTAAAGCGTTACGGCAACAGAACGGTGGTAAACCATGTATCTGTTGAAGTGTCTCAGGGGGAGATAGTAGGGCTGCTGGGCCCTAACGGAGCGGGTAAAACCACCTCCTTTTACATGGTAGTCGGGCTTATTAAGCCGGATCAAGGGAATGTGTACCTGGATGGCCAGAACATTACCAAGCTACCCATGTACAAAAGGGCACAGATGGGGATCGGTTATCTGCCGCAGGAAGCTTCCGTGTTCCGGAAGCTGAGTGTGGAGGATAACATTGCAGCCGTACTGGAAATGACGAAATTGAAGAAAGCTGAGCAGAAAGAGAAGCTGGAGAGCCTTTTATCTGAATTCAGGTTGACGCATGTACGAAAAAGCCCCGGAGATGTATTGAGCGGTGGAGAACGTCGCCGTACAGAGATTGCCCGCGCCCTGGCGGTAGATCCGAAATTCATCCTGCTGGATGAGCCTTTTGCCGGTATTGATCCCATTGCCGTGGAGGATATCCAGGGGATAGTCGCTAAACTGAAATACAAAAATATAGGTATCCTGATCACGGATCACAACGTACAGGAAACATTGTCCATTACTGACAGGGCTTATTTATTGTTTGAAGGTAAAATCCTTAAATCAGGATCAGCCGAAGAGCTGGCAGCCGATGAACAGGTAAGAAAAGTGTATCTTGGCCAGAATTTTATTCTTCGCCGTAAAGATTACCTGGACGAAGCAGCTAAACAATAAAAATAATTCTACAGCATCCTATATGAGAATTTTAAGTCCTGCAATATCACAACTGGCACGATTGCGTATGGGGCGTATTGCGTATTTTATGCAGTACCCCGTGCAGGTGCAACAGCAGGTATTCCAAAATCTAATCAGCGCCGCCCAGTATACCGAATTCGGTAAGCAGTACGGCTTTTCGAAGATTTATAAGATAGACGAATATAAGCAACGGGTTCCTATTCATACTTATGATACCATCAAGCCGTACATACAACGCACGATGGAGGGACAGCAAAATGTACTCTGGAATACACCCATCAAATGGTTTGCAAAATCAAGCGGCACCACTGCCGACAAAAGCAAATTCATCCCTGTAACAGTGGAAAGCCTGGATGAATGCCACTACCGCTCCGGTAGGGATGTTATTTCGCTCTACTACAATAATTTTCCGGACTCCGACGTATTTACAGGTAAATCGCTGGTTATTGGCGGTAGCCACCAGGTGAATAAACTTTCCGAAAACAGTGATTCCTATTTCGGGGATCTCAGTGCAGTGATGCTCCAGAACATGCCGTTTTATGGAAACATGATCCGTACCCCGGACCTGGAAATCGCGCTGATGGACGAATGGGAGGAGAAGATAGAACGGATGGCCAACGCCGTGATCCATGAAAACGTGACCTCTATTGCAGGGGTACCTACCTGGACCATCGTATTGATCAAACGTATTTTTGAACTCACCGGTACCGATAACCTGGCAGATGTATGGCCTAACCTGGAATTATATATGCATGGCGGTGTAAGCTTTACCCCTTACCGCGAACAGTTTAAAAAGCTGATACGCAAGCCCTTAATGCATTACCAGGAAACGTATAATGCTTCGGAAGGCTTCTTTGCCGCCCAGGACGTAGTGGGAGAAGAAGGCTTATTGCTGTTTCTCAATCACGGTATTTTCTATGAGTTTATGCCCATGGAAGAGCTCGGTAAAGAAGACCCACAAACCCTGCAACTGCAGGAAGTGGAACTCGGGAAAAATTATGCACTCGTTATCAGCACCAATGGCGGATTATGGCGCTATATGGTAGGAGATACCATCCAGTTCACTTCCCTGATTCCTTATCGTATAAAGATCAGCGGCAGAACAAAGTCGTTTATCAATGCCTTCGGGGAAGAAGTGATTGTGGAGAATTCTGATACGGCAGTTGCCAAAGCCTGTGAAGCTACCGGCGCCGTAGTAAATGATTACACCGCAGCTCCGGTATATTTCAGCGATCATGGCAATGGCGGACACGAGTGGTTAATGGAATTTGAAGTAATGCCGGATGATCTGAACCGCTTTACGTCCGTGCTCGACAGCACGTTGAAAGCGATCAACTCAGATTATGAAGCAAAGAGATATAAAGACATGGCCCTGCATATGCCGGTAGTACATGTACTGCCAGAAGGCACTTTTTGCGAATTTCTGAAGAGCAAAGGAAAACTGGGAGGGCAACATAAAGTACCCCGACTGAACAATGACCGCAAGTATCTGGAAGAAATCCTGCAATTTGCGGCGGATCATATGAATGCTTAAAACCTATCAACTATAACATGAAATTACTGGAGAACAAAGTAGCCATAGTAACAGGCGCCAGCCGTGGTATTGGGGAAGCAATTGCTTTGAAATTTGCAGCAGCCGGAGCCAATGTAGCATTTACCTACGTTAGCTCTGATGAAAAAGCCCAGGCACTGGAAGCGAAACTCACAGCTTTAGGTGTAAAAGCAAAAGCGTATAAATCCAATGCAGGCGTTTACGAAGAAACGGAAACACTGGTGGCAGACGTATTGAAAGAATTTGGAAAAATTGATATCTGCGTGAACAACGCCGGTATCTCTAAAGATAACCTGCTGCTGCGTATGAGCCCTGACCAATGGGATGATGTGATGAACATCAACCTGAAGAGCGTATACAATATGACCAAGCAGGTAATACGCCCTATGATGAAGGCGAAGAGCGGTAGCATCATTAATATGAGCTCTGTGATCGGTATCATGGGCAACGCCGGACAAAGCAGCTATGCCGCTTCCAAAGCAGGGATCATTGGTTTTACCAAATCCATTGCACAGGAACTGGGTAGCCGTAATATCCGCTGCAACGCAGTGGCGCCGGGTTTCGTAGAAACAGATATGACCAGCTATCTCAAAGAAGGAGAGGCTGCTGCCAATTATATTGCTCAGATTCCCTTGAACCGTTTTGGTACACCGGAAGATATTGCTAACGTTTGCCTGTTCCTGGCATCTGATATGAGCGGTTATGTAACCGGTCAGACGATCAGCACCTGCGGCGGTTTGTGCATGTAATTCAATGAGTTAAAGATGGTGAAACGCGGGTCTATGACCCGCGTTTTTTTATTGATCCTAGTTTCCGTATCTTTTCGGCACAGTGAACATATCTTGAGGATGAAGGGAATACCTTGGAGGACGTAAGTAAAAATATTAACCGGAAACAACGCCAGCTGCCTGCTTTTGAGTCATTATTCAAGACGTATTATGCCGTACTCTGTACTTTCGCCTTTGATTTCGTGAACCGACGTGAACTGGCAGAGGAAATTGTGCAGGATACCTTTTTGAAAATATGGGAAAAGTATGCGGAGCTGGACATACAGGTATCTGAAAAAGCATACCTGTACCGTGCTGTACAAAATAATTGTCTCAACTATATCAAACAAAACAAAGTAAAAGAACAATACGGCAGCGAACAATTGCAGCAACTGGAATCCCGCATTTCCCTATTCAGTCTGTCGTCCGGGCATTCGCCGGCAGAAAAACTGGAACAGTCCGAACTGGAACTGATCGCAGAAAAAGCTATCCGTAAATTACCACCTCAATGCCAGGATGTATTCCGCCTAAGCCGCTTTGAACAACTGAGTTACCCCGAAATTTCCCGCCACCTCGGCATCTCCATCAACACCGTAAAAACCCAGATGACCCGCGCCCTGCAAAGATTACGTGATGAAATACTTCCCCTGCTGAAATAAAAGATAAATTTTTTTTGAGTGCTTGTCACCCTACCCGGTGTTAAATGTTGTCTTACTCCTTGTTTTCTATATGATGAGGCCTAACTATACACAGGAGCAGATAGATGATCTGATCGCGCGTTTTTTGTCCGGTAATATTTCCACGGAGGAACAGGAGATACTCACGCACTGGATCGAAGCCAGCGCAGAGAACCAATCCTACTTCCTGCAGTGGAGAGATACCTGGCAGGCAACGGCTGCATCCGGCGATTATGATACCCTGTCGGCCTGGGATGGTTTGCAATACCGCACCGCTATGGAACGCCCGCTGTCTGTAAACAGGTGGCGATATTATTTCAGGGTGGCCGCCTCCTATACATTACCTTTTTTAATTGGCGGCGGCCTGGTATATGCCTGGTCATCCCTGAAAAAGAATGACAGCAATAACGCGCTGGTAACGGTGATCAGCCCGAAAGGCGCTACCACCAAAATCGAATTGTCGGATGGTACGGAAGTATGGCTCAATGCCGGTAGTAAACTGCAATATGCACAGTCTTACAACCTCCGTGGCCGCGAAGTAAAACTCGAAGGAGAAGCTTTCTTTAAAGTGCATACCAATGCACAGAAACCCTTTACAGTAAAGGCCTCCGACCTGAAAATACTGGCGCTCGGCACCTCCTTCAATGTAAAAGCATATCCGGAAGATAAAACCGTGGTCACCACGCTGGTAGATGGAGAAGTGAAGATAGATGGAAGCAAAACTACCACGCCTTTCGGCCTGATGATGAAACCACATCAACATGTAGTCTATAAAAAACCTTTGACAACAAACAGTGAACAATTGAAAACGCCTGTATCTATTGCAGACAGCACCACAGCTGCTCCGATAGAAAGCAGGGAAGTGAACAACACAGAAATTTATACCGCCTGGAAAGATGGCAACTGGATTGTTGCCGCTCAAACCATGGATGAACTGGCGGTAACCATGGAACGCAGATTTAATGTTAAAGTGATCTTTAAAGAACCAGAATTAAAAGAATACCGCTTCAGTGGCACCTTCCGCCAGGAAACGCTGGAACAGGTACTGAACATTCTGAAGCTCACCGCGCCGCTGAAATATACCATCGACAATGGGGAGGTAACCCTGGCGCTGGATCAGGAGCTGAAAGAAAAATATAATAAAGCATTTAAGAGCCGGTAATGGCCGGATGATATAGGAGAATCAACATTAAATCACCTGTAAAAACAACTTACATGCCCGATATGAAGGACTAAAAAAGTTGGGGTAATGCGACTTACCCCAACCCAACGAAAATCACTTGATGGTGAACTGCCTTTGCGACGGGCACTCACCGTAATTATTCGTTTAACTAAAATCTATACAAGTTTATGAAATCCACTGCAAACCTGGGGGCATTTTTTTGCCCCGGGCGAAAATTATTGCTCATGATGAAATTGACGGGTCTGCTGATTTTCGGAGGTTTTTTACAGGTATCCGCAAACGCTTATGCGCAGGATAAAATAAAAGAACTGCATGCTGAAAATAAAAGCGTGAAGGAGGTATTTAAACTCATCGAAAACAACAGCAATTATCGCTTCTTCTACAACGAAAATTTCACTGACCTGAATAAGGAAGTGACCATTGATGTAAAAGATAAAAAAATCAACGACGTGCTGAAGGAATTGTTCAACAGTTCCAACGTTACTTACCGCGTGCTGGAAAATAACCTGGTGGTGATTACTCCTGCTGGCGCCGCACAGGTGAAGGTAACCGGTTATGTTACGGATGCTGCTACCAAAGATCCGTTGCCCGGTGTAACGATCACCATCGAAGGCAGCAACACCGGCGCTGTAACCGATGCTACCGGTAAGTTTACCATCCAGGTGCCTTCTGAAAACAGTGTGCTGATATTTTCCTATATGGGATACCTGCAACAGAAAATAAGCATCGGCGGCCGCCAGGAATTGAATGTGAAACTGGAAGCAGATACCAAGAAACTGGAAGAAGTAGTAGTAATGGGTTACACCACCACTACCACCAAAAACCTGACAGGTGCTGCCCAGGCAGTAAGCGGCGCTAAACTGAAAGATGTAACTGCCAGCAGCATGGACAAAATGCTCCAAGGTAAAGTGAGCGGCGTATTTGTAGGTAACACTTCCGGCGATCCGGCTTCCGCTCCGGTGATCCGTATCCGTGGTAACGGAACCCTTACTGCGGGCAATTCTCCGCTGGTTGTGGTAGATGGTATCATTGGCGGTTTACCCAACCCAAGCGATATTGAAAGCGTTACCATCCTGAAAGATGCAGCTGCTACTACGTTGTATGGCGCCCGCGCTGCTAATGGTGTAATGGTGATCACCACCAAAAGAGGTAAAGCCGGTAAAACACAGGTGAATTTCCGCACCAACGTAGGAACCGCACAACTCAACACCGGTCGTTTTCACCTGATGAACGGCACCGACTTATACGACCTCGAAAAAGGTGCAGGAGCCACGCTGGACCCATCTCTCCGGAATATAAATACCAACTGGCAGAAACAGGCCTTTCAGAACGCCACAAATCAGAACTACGAATTATCGACCAGTGGTGGTAATGAAAAAACAAAATTCTATCTCGGTGGAAACTACTATAAAGAAGATGGTATCCTGAAAGGTACTGGTGTAGAGCGTTTCAGCGCCCGCCTGAACCTGGATCATAATATCACCGACAAGTTCCGTGTAAGCGCCAACTTTGCCGGTACACAAACTTCTGACCACGACAACTCCAATGGTTCCCTCTATCAGTATTACACCAACCTGCCATGGGACGCGGCTTACGATGCTCAGGGCAAACCGGTGAATCCGCTGAATGCGGCCAATTGGTATGGCCGGGATATGACCAATTTCCTCTACGACCAACAGTATAACTATATCAAAAACAAACGGCAGTCGCTCGAAGCACTGGTGAAACTGGAGTATGATATCACCAAATGGTTATCCTTCAGTTCTACCAACCGTGCACAATACTATCACTACAACCAGGAAAGTAATGGTGATGTGAGAACATCTTCCGGCGCCGATGATCGCGGTAATTTATACAACTATTACCAGGATTCCGCCAGCTATATCAGCTCCAACCTGTTAAAAGCAAGGTATACGATTAATAAAGTGCATAACATCGACGGACTGGTGGGCGCTGAGTTCCAGCAGGCTAATCTGAACGATATCAATGCAAAAGGTAAAGGTGTGCTGCAGGGAGTGAACGTACTGGATGGCACTTCTTCCCCGATGGCCATAGGTGGTACCAAAATAGACAGGGCGTTTAATTCCTACTTTATTCAGGCGAACTATAACTATAATTATAAATATTACTTCACCTCTTCCTTCAGAAGAGACGGCTCATCCAAGTTTGGCGCTAACCAGCAGTATGGTAACTTCTATGCGTTTGGTGCCTCCTGGGCAGTATCGGAAGAAAACTTTATCAAACAGATCAAAGCCATTACCAATTTGAAGGTACGCGCCAGTTACGGTACTACCGGTAATGCGGAGATCGGTGATTATGCGGCTATCGGCGCTTATTCCATCAATACACAATACAACGGTTATCCGGGTGCTTACCAGAGCATTTACGGTGTACCAAATCTCTCCTGGGAAAAAGCATATAATACCAACTTCGGTATCGACCTGGGATTATTCAACCGGATTAACCTGACCGTGGAATTATACCAGAAGGATAACAAAGACCTGTTGTTCAATGTACCGTTGCCTGGAACTGCCGGCTACAACTACATTTCACAGAATGTAGGTTCTGTGCGTAACAAAGGCCTGGAAATTAACCTGAGTACCGATAACCTGGTAGGTGCATTTAAATGGAGCACTGATTTCAATATCGGGTTCAACAAGAACCGCGTTACCGAACTGTATGGCGGTCAGGATCACATCGTAGATCCGATCAGTGGTTATTTCATTCTGCAGAAAGGCCAGGACATGCGCAGTTTCTATATGCGCAAATGGGCCGGGGTAGATGCTGCCAACGGAGACCCGCTGTGGGAAAAACTGGTGACCGATGCCAATGGTAAGGTAACAAAAACCACTACCAACAACTACAACGACGCCTCTTTACAGATTGTGGGTTCCGCTTCACCAAAGTTCTTTGGTGGTATGCGTAATACGTTTTCCTATAAAAACTTCCAGCTGAGTGCCTTCCTGGCCTTTGTTTCCGGCAATGATGTGTATAACAGTACCCGTGAACTGATGGACAACGACGGCGCGTATTATACCTACAATATGATGCAGCTGGATAAAGACTGGAGCCGCTGGGAAAAGCCTGGTGATAATGCTACGCATCCAAAGTACACCATCAAAGGAAATAAGAATTCACAAAAAACCTCTTCCCGTTTCCTGGAAGACGGTAGCTACCTGCGTTTAAGAAACGTAAACCTGAGTTATGCGCTGCCTAAGGCCTGGCTGGACCGCGCGCATATTGGAAACGCCAGAATTTCTATTGGCGGTGATAACCTGTGGACATTAACCAAATTCTCTGGTCTGGATCCGGAAGTAGATGATCGTGGTATCAACTACATAAAGTATCCAACCAGTACCAAATGGTTTGCAGGCCTTGAAATTAATTTTTAACAGGAGCTAAAAAGAGATGATCATGAAACACGTGTCAAAATATTTTGCAGGGCTGGTGCTGTTATCTA
Source organism: Chitinophaga arvensicola (assembly GCF_900110835.1). Lineage (GTDB taxonomy): Bacteria > Bacteroidota > Bacteroidia > Chitinophagales > Chitinophagaceae > Chitinophaga > Chitinophaga arvensicola. Next base: position 600,019 of record NZ_FOJG01000001.1, on the reverse strand, counting down.
TGGCTACTTCCTGTTCCCTGAAAAAAGATCCATATAGTGCTGTTCCGGATGATAACATCCTGAAAGATGAAACCAAGTGGCCGGCAGCCACCGCTGGTAATTATGCGTTGCTGAAGGAAGAAAATTTCACCCGCAATTACTGGCAGATGGGAGAGTTCCCAAGTGATGATGTAGCCCTGAGCGGCGCTACCACCGATGCTTTGTTCTATTCTTACACCTATGGTCACCTCACCAACCAGGCCAATACCGGCCAGATCTGGAAGATGGGATACAAAGCCATCAACGGTTGTAATAAACTGCTGGAAGTAATGCCGGAAGGTAAATCTGCTGCGGTAAACGAAATGATCGGAGAAAACCTGTTCATCCGTGCGTTTGTGCATTTTGGTTTAGTGAGATCTTTCGGGCGTCCTTACTCCCAGAGTCCTGAAACCAATCCAGGTATACCCGTAGTTACTAAGTTCGACATAACGGCTATGCCTAAACGCAATACCGTGAAAGAAGTGTATACGCAGATAGTGGCCGATCTGAAGAAAGGGAAAGACCTGATGGACAATTCCAATACCAACAGCTATGCCACCAGATCCGGTGCCATGGCTTTACTGGCAAGGGTGTACCTTTACATGGGCATGAATGATTCTGCCCGCATATACGCCGACTCCGTGATCACTTCCGGACAATACTCACTGGTGGCTACTTCCGATCTCCCAGGTTATTATACCAAGACCAATGAGAATAACAAGGAAACCATCTTCGCTATTCATCACACCCTGCAGGACGACCGTACCTGGAGTTCTATCGGCTCTATGTATTATATGTCGCCCGGTGGTATGGGGTATGGGGAAATGTATGCGTCTCAGTCGTACCTCGATCTGCTTCACAAACACCCGGAAGACGCCCGTAATGGCTTTGTACAGGCAGTGTACCTGAAGGGCAGCGACGGAAAGGATTCTGTAAACGCCGGTGGCCAGAAAGTAATGGCTTCCCGCAACGGTGTACCGAAATGGTATGTACTGAAGTTCTCCAACCAGGACAATGTACCTACGCTGAGTTCCCCCGTGGTCCTGCGTTTGGCAGAAATGTACCTGATCCGGGCAGAAGCTAATGCGAAGCTGAATAACGCCGCCGCAGCCATCGATGACGTAAACATCATCCGTAAAAGAGCCGGTTTAAGCGGCACGGCGCTGTTCACAGTGTCCGACCTGCATGGCTATGCTTCCGTACTGGATGTAGTCCTGGACGAACGCCGCCTGGAACTGGCCTTTGAAACACACCGCGTATTCGATCTGTTCCGCAACAACCGGAATGTATACCGGAATTATCCGGGTGTACAAACCAACCCGCAAACAATATCCTACACAGATGCCCGGGTGGTGCACTTTATTCCCGAACAGGAAATATTGCTGGATCCAAACCTGACGCAAAATCCGCTTCAATAAATTATCCGCTAAAAGCCCCGTTCAACGGGGCTTTTGCATTTATAAAATATTCCGGAAAAGAAACCGCAACAATAGTAAATTTATAACCGGTGAACATTTAAAAAATTATTATCCTTCATGTATCAGACAAACCACCATTCCCGCTACTTCAGGAAAGGGTTGCTGCTGGCAGGATTTACTTTCAGTTTCCTGACCGCCGCACTTGCACAGGAAGTGAAGTATACCAACGGCAACAACAACTGGAACGCAGATTCTCTCGGTAACCACCGGGCGGTTGTTACGTTTAACGGCGCTACCCGCGTGGCCCGCGTAGTCATCCCCTGGCGCCGCCGCGATGAACATCCCGAACTGAAACGCATCATTGTACAGGATGCAAAAACAAAGCAAAAGATCAACAATGTAAAAACGTTGGTCCTTAACCGGGAACAGGGAGATCTCTGTTTTGAACCTGTTTCAGGGAAAGGCGACTACTATATTTATTACCTGCCTTCTAAAAATGAAGGCCGCGACAACTATCCCAAAGGTGTATACCTGGCGCCGGAGCAAACCGCAGATAACAGCTGGTTGCAATCTATCCCCGCTGGTATGAAACCCAATGCTACCGTAAAGGAACTGGAATCCATCGATTCCTTTAATACCTTTTACCCGATGGAAGTGATTGCCACGGCTGCAGAAGAAAAACAGCTGCTGCTGAAACATCCGGGTGCAGGATATATGGTGTTTCCGGAAGACCGGGAGTTTCCCATAAAAATGACGGAAGACCTGCCACAGCGCTGGATTAAGAAAGGACCTTCCCAGGCCTTCTCCGGCGAAGCCGGTAAAGGAGAATACTACGCTTTCCAGCTCGGGATCTATGCCCGTCATGATATGAAAGACGTGCAGATTTCCTTTGCAGACCTGAAAACGGCCACCGGACAAACTATTCCGGCCGCGCAGTTAAACTGTATCAATACACACGGTACCACCTACGATGCAAAGCCATTTACCGCAACAGTGAATATTCCGGAAGGAAAAATACAGGCCATGTGGTGTGGAGTGGATGTTCCGGAAAACGCTGTAGCCGGCGTGTATAAAGGGATTGCTACTATCAGTGCGCAAGGTATGCCCGCTATGCCGGTAAGACTCACACTCACGGTAATGAATAAACCGGTAGTGAACAGCGGCTTTAATGAACCCTGGAAACAAACCCGCCTGAAGTGGCTGAACTCCACGCTGGCACAGGACAATTCTGTAATTGCCCCTTATACGCCACTGGAAAGAAAAGACAGCGTGATCAGTTTGCTGGGCCGCAAAGTAGGCATCAATAAAGATGGCTTCCCCGCTCAGATCCAGACGTTCTTTACACCGGAAATGACTACACTGGCTACCCAGCCGAAGAATATTTTTACAGAACCGGTACATTTCCATTTCACCTCTGCCGCTACCGGCAAGGATCTTACCTGGAAAAGCAACGGCTGGCAGGTAACCTCCCAGGAGGCAGGAAAAATCAGCTGGAAAGCAGTGAATACCACTACCGGCCTGGAAATGGAAGTCAATGCTGCTCTCGAATTCGATGGCTTCCTCGACTATACTGTGAAAGTAACCGCTCTGGAAGATGTGTCGTTGAAAGAAATTACCATGCACCTTCCTTTCGACAAAGGCGCCGCCAAATACATGATGGGCCTGAATCAGAAAGGTGGACTGCGTCCGGAAAAGATCGACTGGAAATGGAATGTGAAAAATAAAAACCAGGATGGCGCCTGGATCGGTGATGTAAATGCCGGTATCCAGTTTAATCTCCGGGATGAAAACTATGTACGCCCGCTGAATACCAACTTCTATCTCCAGAAACCTTTACTGTTGCCCACTTCCTGGGGTAATGGCGATAAAGGCGGTATTACCATCGGGGAGAAAGGAAAGGCTATACTGGTAAACAGTTACAGCGGGGAGAGGACCCTGCATAAAGGCGAGGTGTTGTATTATAACTTCCACCTCATCATTACGCCGTTCCATACCATTAATACGGACTTCCAGTGGTCTACCCGTTTTTATCATAAATACAATAACCTTGACAGCATCAAGGCTACCGGCGCTACTGTGGTGAATATCCATCATGGCAACGATATTAATCCGTGGATCAATTATCCTTTTATCGAAACCAAAAAGATGAAGGATTATATTGATGAAGCACATCAGAAAGGTTTAAAAGTAAAGATCTATAATACCGTCAGGGAGTTGTCGAACCATGCGTGGGAAACCTTCCCGCTGCGTAGTCTTGGGCATGAAGTATACAGTCCGGGTAAGGGTGGTGGCTTCTCCTGGCTGCAGGAACATGTAGGCCAGGATTACATCGCCGCCTGGTTTGTACCCGAATTCAAGGATGCCGCCATCATTAACAGTGGCATGAATCGCTGGCATAATTACTACGTGGAAGGCATGAACTGGCTGGTGCAAAACGTAGGTATCGATGGCATTTACCTCGATGATGTGGCGTTTGACCGGGTAACCATGAAGCGTGTAAAACGTGTGCTTACGAAGGATAACCATCCCGGTATCATTGATCTGCATTCCGCTAATCAGTATAATAAATCCGATGGATTTATCAACAGTGCGGTACTGTATATGGAGCATTTCCCTTACCTGAACAGGCTTTGGTTCGGTGAATACTTCGACTATGAAAAGAATGATCCTGATTTTTTCCTCACGGAAGTAAGTGGTATTCCGTTTGGTTTGATGGGCGAAATGCTGCAAGATGGCGGTAATCAATGGCGGGGCATGGTGTATGGCATGACTAACCGTATGCCCTGGACAGCTACTTCAGATCCGCGTCCTATCTGGAAAGTATGGGATGACTTTGGCATGCAGGGTACGAAGATGGTGGGATACTGGGTAGATAATAACCCGGTGAAAACCAATAATCCGTTGGTGCCGGCTACTATTTACCGGAAGGACGGTGCGGTGCTGGTATCGATCGCCAGCTGGGCGGCGGAGAACACTACAGTGAAACTGACCATCGACTGGAAAGCACTGGGCATAGATCCTGCGAAAGCGGTGATAACGGCGCCGGATATACGGAACTTTCAGCGTGGGCAGGTATTTGGCAAGGAGGCCAGTATTCCTGTGGAGAAGAATAAAGGCTGGCTGTTAATTATTAAATAAGCTGTTTAAAATAGAAGCGGGCCACCGGTAGTTTACTGGTGGCCCGCTTTTTATTTATAGAAAATTTAGAAATGTTTTCCGGGTACGGCTACACGGAATGTTTCCACGCATTTGCGGTCCTGGAGGGTAACGTACACGGTTTGGCCGTCTTTATCTCCAAACACCAGGTTGCTGCATTGTTTTCCTTTGAGCGGTACTTCCCGGATCAGTTTCCCGGCGGGCGACAGTACCGCGATCACACCTTTTCCCCATCTGGCCACGTAAAGGTTACCTACTTTATCGCATTTCATACCATCGAACCCGTAGTCGGGGAAGGAGGCGAATAAGGTTTTCCGGGAGATGTTGCCCGCCTTGTCTACCTTATATTTCCAGATTTTGCGCTGAACGCTTTCATTCACATAGAGTGTTTTTTCGTCGGGGCTCAGTTCAATACCATTGGTGGTACCCATGTTTGTTTCCAGGAGTACCGGGGTGCGGTTAGCGTCTATGCGCCAGATCTGGCCGGTGTTGTTGGCCCATTTTGGATCGGAAACATAGATCTGATCTTTGCGGTTGATACACAGATCATTGGGTTGATTGAACTGATCAGAGTGGACATATACGCTGACCTTTTTTGTTTTCATATCGATGGTGAGCACATTGTGCCAGATGAAATCCGGCAGGAACATGGCGCCTTTGCTGTTGAAGTGGATACCGTTGGCAACGCTGCTATCGGGCAGGGTAACGAATATTTCGCCGGCGCCGGTTCTGGTATTTATCTTCCCGATAGTACCATCCTGTTTAAAATTCACCACATAGAAATTGCCGGCTTTGTCAAAGTTAGGTCCTTCGATATTGGAGGAGAACATATTTTCTGCGGTCAGATCCCGGGCTTCATACAGGGGGCGATCGGCGTTTTTTTGCTGGGCGATTACCGGAAGTCCCCATCCAGCCATCATTGTGAGCAGGCAGATATATTTTCTCATGTTCATTTTTTTTTGAAACTTTAAATTAAGGAACTATTCCAGATTTTTCAGCGTATATGGATGGAAGGGAGTCTCTGTAATGAAATTATCAAGAAATAATTACAGGCCAAAACGGTTCTGCGGCCTGTCAACTAATTTATTAATTTTGCGCCCATGATCCATGTTTCGGAGTTTAAAGATTTGGCGCATTTGACGATACATAAGGTAGGTAACTCCTCTAATGATGAGCCCCTGCTGTGTTCCAAGGCGCCGTTGCAGCTGGAGGATGAAACGATCAGCCAGTTATTATTGACTTATTTTATTCAGCCATTTGCCAAAACTGCCGAGTATTTCCGATTCCGTCATGACGCAGATCTGCAATTGAATGAAATATTTCAATATTGTCGCCGTATATTTACAGACCAAAATGAATTTCAGGAGCAGTCGGTCAATATTGCCAAACATCTATATAAACATTCCACCCATCCAAAAATAAAAGGGGGGGAGCTCTATATAGCCTACTTTAGCAAGTGCCAGGTAGATGGAGAAGAAGTGGAGGCTATCGGCATTTTTAAGTCAGAGAACCGCGATACCTATTTAAAAGTATTTCTGGCAGACGAAAATTATCAGGTTAATTACGAAGACGGTATAAATATTAATAAGCTGGACAAAGGTTGTCTGGTTTTTAATACAGAGGAGGAAGATGGTTTCAAAGTATCTATCATAGATACGAACAAACAAACCGAGGCGGTGTACTGGAAGGATGCCTTTTTACAGGTACAGCGCAGGGAAGATAGCTACCATCAGACTGAAACTGCAGTGGACATGTGTAAGCAGTTTATACACAACAAACTGCCAACAGAGTATGAGATGGACAGAGTGGATCAGGTAGATCTGTTAAATAAATCGGCCGCTTATTTCAAGGAAAAAGAACAATTCCAGCTGGATGATTTTGCGAAAGAAGTATTGGGTCATCCCGACGCGATAGCATCATTTAAAGAGTACCGGAATGAATATGCGGATCATTTCCAGCAAGATATCCCTGACGAATTTGAAATATCTGCACCTGCTGTCAAGAAGCAGCAGAAAGTATTTAAAAGCATTCTGAAACTTGATCGTAATTTTCATGTATATATTCATGGCAACCGTGAGATGATTGAGCGCGGTTTTGATGAAGCTACTAACATGAACTATTATAAACTCCTATTTGAAAATGAAGCGTAGGTCCGTGTAATAGTCAGTAGGGGCGCCTTGTGTGATTGATTTTGTGAAGAGATAGAAAAGAAGAAATATTTAAAGTTTTCTCATAAGCAAAAACCAATTGTTAACAAAGGCTGCCTCGTCTGGGCGGCCTTTTATTTTATAGGAAACGATGGTATAACACCAACAAAAAAGACAACCAGGATGGTTGTCTTTTTTGTTTTTATTTATTGTCCTTTTTCAGGATTGTTGTTCTTGTTAGGATTTGGCGGCCGGTGTTTATGCCGGGGTGGGCGTCTGTCCTGTTTGGGGGCTCCCGGATTGCCTCCTTGTTGGCCGGGTTGTGCAGGCTGTTGTCCCGGTTGTTTCTGGGATGCCTGTCTTGGTCCCTGTTCTGAACGCGGTGGCTGTTGCTCGTTACGGGGTTGTTGTTCACGACCCTGTTTTGGCTGGCCTCCACCCTGACCTTGCTGCCGTTGCTGGCGGTTGTCTGGTTTGGGTTTGCGGTCGGAAGGGGGGCGGTTTTCCGGTCTTTGACCTTGTGGTCTGCCTTCGGATCTCTGGGAACCCTGGGCCTGCGCCTGTTTAGGTTCGCCGCGTTCTCCTCCGCGTTCACCACGCTCTCCGCCTTTCTGTTGTTTTTGTTTGTCCTTGTCTTTCTGCTTACGTTTCTGTGCCGTTTTTTCGAGAGATTTCAGACTGATCAGTCCTACCACATCTGCGTATCCGAGATCCGCTTCTTTTGGTTTGGCTGTCACCACTTCTACTGGTTTCAGGTCTTCAGGCTTAATACCCTGCCTGTTGAGCTGGCGTATTTCCTTTGCCCTGGAAATAGTGAGTGGATACTGTTTGTTACTGCCTTCGTAGGAATACCACATGAGGCTTTTGAAGATATCCCTTTTCTGCAGGTGGGCAACGCCGCCTGCTGTTTCGATGTTATCTGCATCGTCGGGGAAGTCTTTCAGTGCATCGAGGTAGGTATCCAGCTCGTAGTTCAGGCAGCATTTCAAACGACCGCATTGTCCGGATAGCTTGGCCTGGTTGATAGACAGGTTCTGGTATCTGGCAGCGGTGGTATTTACGCTTTTGAAATCAGACAGCCACGTGGAGCAACAAAGCTCCCTGCCGCAACTGCCGATGCCACCTACTTTTCCGGCTTCCTGGCGGGCGCCTATCTGGCGCATTTCCACCTTGGCCCTGAATTCAGAGGCATATACTTTGATTAATTCTCTAAAATCAACGCGATCATCTGCGGTGTAGAAGAAGGTGGCTTTACGGCCATCGGCCTGTATCTCCACTTCTGCGAGTTTCATTTCAAGTCCGAGGTTACGGGCAAGTGCTCTTGATTTGATGAGCGCTTCCTTCTCGCGGGACTTGTTGTCATTCATTCGCTGCAGGTCGTCGTTAGTTGAACGGCGTAGAACTTTTTTTACTTCGGGTGTGTCTTCCGCGCGTCGCTTCTTCATTTGTAGTTTTACCAGTTCGCCTGTCAGGCTCACGGTGCCAACGTCAAATCCGCTGATTCCTTCTACTGTTACCATTTCTCCTTTATCGAAGAATTGCTTGGTAACGTTGCGGAAAAAGTCTTTGCGGCTGCCATTGTTAAAACTTACCTCTATAATGTCAAATGGTGCTAAGCTATCACCAAGGGGAATATTGGATAACCAGTCAAATACATTCAGTCTGTTACAACCTCCTGTGCTGCATCCTCCATTACTCTTGCATCCTGACGGCTTCCCATCCACACCCGTACCACATCCGGCACAAGCCATATTATTAATTAGTTTAAATTTTATAAATAAGCATTTCAGGTTATTCCAGTTCTTCAAAATACGTTTTTCCTTTCAGAAAAACAAAAGGCCGGAAGCAGCAAAGATAGGGAAAAGCCGCTGATAAGCCCCGCAGGATGCAGGGGCTATTATATAACTGGTAAAGGTTTCTTTTTAAATATATATTGCAGCTTGAGGGACAGGGCATGAAATAGCATCTTTCCGTTGGCGTTACGCTCAATATAATAACTGGCGTTGTTCAGCGCTTCGGTTATTTCCTGCATCTGGTCGAGGTTAGCCAGTTTGGCCAGCTTGGCGGCAAAGTCCATTTCCTCTGTGGAAAATGCGAGGAGGCTTTTGTCGAGGTATTGCAACCTGATGGTATGTTCCAGTAGATTAATAAAGTAACGCAGGAATTGTTTCTGGTTTTCCCGGCCGGTTTTGGCACTGGATATTCCTTCAATCCATTCCTGCAGGGCAACACGGTTGCCGGTAAACAGGTGATTGAGCCAGCTGCGGAGTAACTCATGATAATCGTCGTCGGAGTGCTGCAACAGGAATAGTGCTTCCCGGTAATTGCCTGCTGTGATGGTGGCCATTTGTTGCGCTTTGGCAGTGGGTACATGACTTCGCTGTTCCAGCGCGGTCACCATATCTTCCTTTGTCAGCGGGTTTATTTTGATCAGATGTGTTCTGGATAAAATGGTGGCCAGGATCTGCTCCTGGTTCTCAGCTATCAGGATAAATAAGGTATTCCGTGGAGGTTCTTCAATCAATTTCAATAGGCGGTTGCCCTCATTGCCCAGGTATTCTGGCATCCACATCACCAATATTTTATAGCCACTTTCAAAACTTTTCAGGTTCAATTTGTGGATAATGTCCTGACACTCAGTAGCAGTTATATTTCCCTGCTTGTTTTCTGCACCAATAAACTGAAGCCAGTCGTAGGCATTACCATAAGGATTGGTGGTAACAAATTCACGCCATTCACTGATGTAATCCGTACTCACAGGTTTATCACCCGTTTTGCGTGGAATAACCGGGTAAGAATAGTGGATGTCAGGATGAACAAACTGGGAAGCTTTGGCGCAGGCAGCGCATTGTCCGCAGGCGCCTTGTTCCTGTTTGTTTTCACAAACAAGGTATTGAGTGAAGGCCAGGCCCAGTGGCAAACCGCCTGCTCCTTCCGGAGCCAGCAGTATCATGGCATGACTAAGCCGGTTATGCTGAACGGATTGAATAAGCTGTTGCTTCACATCCCCTTGTCCTATGATATCAGAAAAAAGCATGGGCGCAAGATAGTAAAAAGGGGGCTAATCATTTATTGAAGAGACAGATAACAGGCATTATCGAAGGTGCCGCTACTGACGATCTTTTTAGCATTATCTGTAAAATAAAAGTTGCCGGATACAGTTTGTGTCCGGAGATTGATTTTGCGTATCGTTACACTGGAGGAATCCGTTGTGAGAAAATCGAATTGGCCGGCCGCGTTCTTAAGCGCCATCGCTACAAGCCCACCTGAAAGATGTTGCTGACGGCTAAAAATATAGGTTTTCAGCTTAAGACTATCGTTTAGCAGGCCTGCATCTTCATACATGCCGTCTGTAACATTGAGTACAATCTTAAAGGAATCGGATACCGTTTCCAGGCTCAGAAATTTGAGCCCGCCGGTATCTGTCCGCTCTCTGAATAACAGGCTTCTGCTGAAATTCATGGGCGTACTCCGGTTGTCAATAGAGGCAAGCATCTGCATACCCGGGCAGGAAATAGAAGGACCATCTACATCCTGCTGACAAGCCGGGAAAAGAAATAAAATACAAAGCAACGCCATTACAGGCAGTGCATGAACTGTGTGTGGGGTGTAGTGTTTCATGAATACGGTTACGCATTGTGTATGAATAACAGGATACCTACGTAAACGGATATACGTTTACATAGGTACCTGCAAATTTCTTTATACACAAAGTTGACGACAGGTAAGAAAAAAGAACTACTTCTCGATAGCCGCAATTACCTCGGCAGACTCAGGTTGGGTTTTGGGCGAAAACACCGCTACCAGGTTTCCTTTCTCATCCAGCAGATATTTCTGGAAGTTCCAGGTTACTTCAGCTGGCTCCATGTGTTTCGCTTTGCTTTGTTCCAGCAACCATTTGTACAGTGGGTGTATATCGGCGCCTTTCACAGAAATTTTGGCGGCCATCGGAAAAGTAACTGCATATTTCTTTGTGCAGAATTCCTGAATTTCCTTGTTGCTGCCAGGTTCCTGTGAACCGAAGTTATTGGCAGGAAAACCGATGATCACCAGCTTTCCTTCATATTTTTTGTAGAGTTTTTCGAGGCCTTCGTATTGCGGGGTGTTACCGCACATAGAAGCAGTATTGACAATCAATACTTTCTTTCCTTTGTACTTGGAGAAATCGATCTTTCCTCCGTCTACGGCATCTACTTTAAAATCATACAGATGGGAAGATGCAAAGAGCATCACAATTGATAATATGGCTAATCTGAACATATGCGATTTTTATAAAGTCTGATTTAAAACAATAGTTTAATGGCTCTACTTGTAAAGTTAGCATTCCCTTACTAAAAATAGGTAAGATTTTCCAGCTTTTAATTATTCACATCCGGTAACTGGAATTCCGCTGCAAAGTCGGGTGGCAGGCGATGGCTCCCGGATGTCACTGCTGTCAGCTCCAGGCATAGGCAAGACAACAGACACTGACCCTGGCGCCGGCTTTTTGCAGCACATTACAACAGGCCTCGGTAGTGGCTCCCGTGGTAATCACGTCATCCACCAGCAATACGTGTAAACCGCCGGAAAGGTTGCCGGAGATACTAAAGACATGTGCTACATTCTGCCACCGGTCTGTTCGCCCTTTTTTTGTTTGGGTGGCGGTGAAGTGTTCCCGGCGTAGGGTAGCCGGCGATACCGGTAAAGGAATCACAGCCGCAATACCCCTGGCCAGCAACGTTGCCTGGTTATAGCCACGTTGCTTTTCCTTGCGGGCATTCAGGGGAACGGGTACCAGCAGATCAATGTCTTTGATCCAGGAGCTTTCCTGTAACTGGTAGCCGGTCTGTTTACCGAGCCAGGTGGCAATGTCCGGACGCTGATGGTACTTGAACCGGTGAATCAGCTGTTGTAAGCCGGACGACTGGTTATAATAATAAGTAGCGCTGGCCTGTTGCAGGGGTATTCTTCCCCGGAACACCTGTGCTACAGGATTATCGGGATAGCGCTGGAAATGGGTGAGGGGTAGGGCCTGCGCGCAACGCAGACATAACAATTCATCTGCCTGATGAAGATCAGTACCGCATAGTTCACAGCAATGCGGATAAAACAGATGAACCAGTGGGGTTAACAAACTGGTCAGCATATATACGTGTATTTAGAATAAGCGCTGGTATACTTCCTCCACTCTTCCTACTGCAATTACTTCAATATGGAATTTACTGAAATCAATTCCTTTTTTGTTGTACCGTGAAATAAATATTTTTTCAAAGCCGAGCTTCTCTGCTTCTGCGATTCTCTGTTCAATACGGTTCACCGCTCTTATCTCACCACTCAGACCTACTTCTCCCGAAAAACAGATTTTAGGGGAAATGGCATTGTCTTCATAAGAAGAAAGCAAGGCGCATAACACCGCCAGGTCGATGGCCGGATCTTCCACCCGGATACCGCCGGCAATGTTGAGAAATACATCTTTTACGCCAAAGTGAAAGCCACCTCTTTTTTCGAGTACAGCCAGCAGCAATTGTAACCTGCGAAGATCGAAACCAGTAGCCGTGCGTTGTGGTGTGCCGTAAACAGATTGAGTAACGAGTGCCTGTACTTCTACCAGTAGTGGGCGCATCCCTTCCATCGTAGCAGAGATGGCAACACCGCTGAGCAGATCTTCCCGTTGGGAGATCAGTATTTCGGAAGGGTTGGTCACCTGTCTGAGGCCTGTACCCGTCATTTCATAAATGCCCAGTTCGGCGGTAGAGCCAAACCGGTTTTTGATCGTGCGCAGGATGCGGTAGGCATAATGCTGATCGCCTTCGAACTGTAAAACCGTGTCCACCATGTGTTCCAGCACTTTTGGGCCGGCTATGGAGCCATCTTTTGTGATATGCCCGATGAGGAAAACAGGGGTATTACTTTCCTTGGCGAAGCGTTGTAATTCGGCGGTAGTTTCCCTGATCTGTGATACACTTCCGGGAGCAGATTCTATAAATGGGGAATGCAGTGTTTGAATGGAATCGACAATGACCAGTTGGGGTTGTAATTTTTTTATTTCCTGGAAAATTGTCTGTGTGGAAGTTTCTGTGAGCAGATAGAATTGTTCGTTGGAATTCTGGATGCGGTCTGCCCGCATTTTTATCTGTTGTTCACTTTCTTCTCCACTGATATAAAGTGTTTTGATATGCTTCAGTTGTAATGCATTCTGAAGGAAGAGCGTCGATTTTCCGATGCCGGGTTCTCCACCCACCAATACGAGGGAACCCGCTACTATACCGCCTCCCAGCACTCTGTTCAATTCGTTGTCAGGGGTAAGTATTCTTTCTTCGTCTTTGGTAACTACTTCAGAAAGATTGATAATTTTTTGTGTTCTGGGAGAAGGGGAATCATTATTTTTCCAGTCTTGTTGTTTTTGAGGAATGTCTTTTTGCACTCTTTCTTCGACAAACGTATTCCATTCTCCGCAACTCGGACATTTTCCATTCCATTTAGCTGATTCGTATCCACAATTCTGACAGAAAAAAGCGGTTCTGATTTTACTCATAATTTTTATAAAGAAGATGCATACAAAGTAAACGGTTTTAAACTTTACTTCGGGTGAAATGATAAAAAGAGAAGGTGTAAAAAAGGAGGGAAGAAGGTATAAAAAGAGAAAAGAGCCAAACGGAAGATTCCGCTGACTCTTTCTACTTACTAACCCATTAAATTCAGGTCTAAATTACAAAATGGCTTCAGAATAAAAAAGTTTATTTAATTGATGTGAATAACTTTTGGGGTATTTGCCTGATCTGAGAAAGTGGCTGCCATCGCTTGTTTCAGCCCTTGTTTTTATCTAATATTACTTTCATTGGAGGCTCGTAAAATGTTGATAAATAGGGTTGATGTTGATGATTTTTGTATATTAAAAAAATCTAATAGTAAGTATATTTTTAAATGACAAACAGGCGCTTTTCGCGTTAAAAAAATATTTTTTAGGACATAATGGCAGTGTTAAATTTATAATCCGGAGACAAAAAGAAGGGATGGCAGTCAAGTGCTAAATATAACTTAAAAGGGGGGCTCTGGTGAGATATTTGTTGCATAAGATGACTTAACTTTAAATAATATGACACCTGGAATCATGTTTTTATCGCTGATTTTTGTGGGGATCAGCCTGCTTGTAAGCCAAGTGCTCAAGAGTAAGTTCAGGGCTTACAGTGAAATACCCACCTCTTCCGGTCTGACCGGTAAGCAGATTGCGGAAAAAATGCTGAAGGATAACCAGATTTATGGCGTACAGGTACGTGAAACGGAAGGATTTCTGTCGGATCACTACAATCCGGCCGATAAAACGGTAAATCTGAGCCCGGATGTATATAACGGCGCCAATGTAGCGGCGGCAGCGGTGGCAGCGCACGAATGCGGCCATGCGGTGCAGCATGCGGCGGCCTATCCCTGGCTGGGGCTCCGTTCCCGGTTAGTTCCTATTGTACAGGTCAGTTCAAATATCGTTTCATGGGTGCTGCTGGGCGGTATCCTGCTTATAAATACGTTCCCGCAGCTATTGCTGGGGGGGATTATCCTTTTTGCGATAACAACGCTGTTTTCGGTAGTAACGCTGCCAGTGGAGTTCGACGCTTCCCGCAGGGCGCTGGCATGGCTGGATAACACTACTATTATGCAGCGGAGTGAGCATGACAAGGCGAAGAATGCGCTCTGGTGGGCTGCCATGACCTATGTAGTGGCTGCACTTGCTTCCATAGCTACCCTGGTGCAATATGTATTAATATATATGGCAGGTAGCAGAAACCGGAATTAACCCCGGGGCCGGCAGAAAAAGTCGTTTTTACATACTTATATAAATAAAAGGCGGCCCGGGCTGCCTTTTTTATTTGATTTCCAGTATGCAGATATATTAAGAAAAGCAGTTATTAACCGGCTTTGCCATTGCTGTTAATAACTTTTATACAAATTTTTTATTGAAAATCAATCTGTTGCAAAGGTGTCCTGTAAAAAAGTGCCCAAAATGTATGGTTATTAAGATTGAGCAATGTACCTTTGCACTCCTCATAATGGGGAATTGTTTACAAGACGTAATTTTTATCGTATACAACAATGAATACATTAAGTTTCAGAACTAAATCGGCTAACGACGCTTACGTAAAGCGTGACTGGCATATAGTAGATGCTACCAACCTGACACTCGGAAGAGTTGCTGCTAAGATGGCTGCTATCCTGAGAGGTAAAAACAAGCCTTACTATACGCCTCATACTGATTGTGGTGATTATATCATCGTAATCAACGCAGAAAAGATTGCCCTGAGCGGTAATAAAATGCAGGAGAAAGAATACATGCACTACACTGGTTTCCCAGGTGGTCAGAGAATCGAGTTGGCTAAGGACCTGATCCGTCGCCGTCCTGAGGTATTGATCGAAAAGGCTGTTAAAGGTATGTTGCCTAAAAACCGTCTGGGCCGTGCCATGTACAAAAAATTATTTGTATATGCTGGTGCTGAACATCCTCATGCTGCGCAGAAACCACAACCATTAACTTTCTAATTTTTCTCTGATACATGGAAAAGCAAAAAAATACAATAGGTCGTCGTAAGGAAGCTGTTGCCCGTGTTTACATCAACAAGGGTACCGGTAACATTACTGTTAACGACAAAGATTATAAAAACTACTTTTCTTTGATCTACCTGCAGAATCAGGTGGAGCTGCCTTTCAAAACGATCGATGCACTCGATAAATTTGATGTGAAAGTGAATGCACAGGGCGGTGGTATCAAAGGTCAGGCAGAAGCTATTAAACTGGGTATTGCCCGTGCTTTATGCGAAGTGAACATTGAGTTCCGTCCCGCACTGAAAGCTGCAGGTCTGCTGAAACGTGATCCACGTGGAGTTGAACGTAAGAAACCAGGTAAAGCGAAAGCAAGAAGAAGCTTCCAGTTCTCTAAACGCTAATTTTTTTGAGCTATTGGCCGTTAGCTCCGGGCTAATTCGCCGGATGCTAAAAGCTAAACATTATTTGATCCTTTTAATTGAGCAATATAAACATGGAAAATAATACCTCATTGCAGCAGCAGTTACTGGAGGCAGGTGTTCACTTCGGTCACCTGAAGAAAAAGTGGAATCCCAAGATGCTGCCTTATATTTTCGCAGAAAAGAAAGGTATTCATATCATTGATCTGAACAAAACCGTAGAAGGATTACAGGAAGCAGCAGCTGCCCTGAAATCTATCGCAAAGAGCGGTAAAAAGATCATGTTCGTTGCTACTAAAAAGCAGGCGAAAGAAATCGTAGCAGATGCTGCGCGTAACATCAACATGCCTTTCGTTACTGAAAGATGGTTAGGTGGTATGCTTACTAACTTCTCTACCATCCGTAAGAGTGTAAAGAAAATGCAGAGCATTGAAAAAATGCTGCAGGACGGTACATTCGATAACATCACTAAGAAAGAACGTCTTACTTTAAGCCGCGATAAAGAGAAAATGGAGAAAGTGCTGGGTGGTATTGCCCAACTGGCACGTGTACCAGCAGCGCTGTTTATGGTTGATATCAGCCACGAACACATTGCACTGGCAGAAGCTAAGCGTCTGGGTATCTCTACCTTCGGTATGGTAGATACTAACTCTGATCCTACTAAAGTAGATTTCGCTATTCCTGCGAATGACGATGCTACCAAATCTATCGCTATCATCACCAGCTACATCTGCGCAGCTATCGCTGAAGGTCTTTCTGAAAGAGCTACAGAGAAATCTGAAGAAGTAGAGGAAGAAGAAGAAGCAGACGACAAAGGACGCAAGTTCGATGTTGAAGGCGGCGAAGATCGCGAAAGAGGTCGTAAACCAGGTGCAC
This sequence comes from Chitinophaga arvensicola, assembly GCF_900110835.1. GTDB lineage: Bacteria > Bacteroidota > Bacteroidia > Chitinophagales > Chitinophagaceae > Chitinophaga > Chitinophaga arvensicola. The sequence goes on along the minus strand of NZ_FOJG01000001.1, from coordinate 583,474 downwards.
CAGGTGGTGGACGTGGTCCAGGCGGCCCAGGCGGTGCTAACCGTGGTGGCGGCGGCCGTGGTCCTGGTGGCCAGGGCGGTGGCGCTAACCGTGGCGGTGGCGGTCGTGGTCCAGGCGGTGGAGCAGCAGGCGGACAACGTCGTCCATCTGGTGCCGGCAGCAACAGCGGTCCTAGAAAACCAGGCGGCGGAAGATAATATCATTATACTTTAAGCTGATTAGCCTTTAGCAGTTACACCTTTCAGGTTATAACAGCTAGAGGCTAATGGTTAAAAGTCCGATTAGTAATAGCAATAACTTTTACAACAATTAAACTAATTATAGCTCATGGCAACAATTACAGCAGCTGATGTAAATAAACTGCGTCAGCAAACTGGTGCTGGTATGATGGATTGCAGAAAGGCACTGGTAGAAAGTGATGGCGATTTTGAAAAAGCAGTAGACTACCTGCGTAAGAAAGGTCAGAAAGTGGCCGCTTTACGTTCCGATCGTGAAACCAAAGAAGGCGTTATCATCGCTAAAACAGCAGCAGATGGTAAATCCGGCGTTATCGTGGGTCTGGGTTGTGAAACTGACTTCGTTGCTAAAAACGAAGATTTCGTAAAATTTGCACAGTCTATCGTTGATCTGGCACTCTCCAGCGGTATCAAAACCGTTGAAGAACTGAACGCAGCTCCACTGGATGGTGCTACCGTTGCTGATAAAGTAAACGATCAGGTAGCAAAAATCGGTGAGAAAATCAACCTCAATAAATTCGAATTCGTTGAAGCTGGTAGCGTAACCGCTTACATTCACGGTAACTTCCGTATGGGTGTACTGGTTGCTTTCTCTAAACCTGTTTCTGAAGAAGTAGGCAAAGATATCGCAATGCAGATCGCAGCTATGAACCCAATTGCAGTTGATGCAGACGGTGTTCCTGCTGAACTGATCGCACGCGAAAAAGAAATCGCTGTTGAACAGGTGAAAGCTGAAGGCAAACCTGCTGAAATGGCGGAGAAAATTGCTGCCGGTAAAGTAAATAAATTCTTCAAAGAAAGCACCCTGCTGCCACAGGCTTTCGTGAAAGACTCCAACAAGTCTGTAGCGGATTACCTGAAGTCTGTAGATGCTGACCTGAAAGTGGTAAGCTTTAAGCGAATCGCTTTAGGTTAAGAAAAACATATCAAAAAAAAGGAGAGAATTCGTTTCTCTCCTTTTTTTTGTGCATAACTAACTATACACTTAAACACACAGTAACCAGGCTTCCGAAAAGGCATTTTTTTCTTCCTTTCCTCCTTTCTGCATTTAAGTTGTATATTAGAATACCGTAATCAGTATTAGGAAATCACAATCTTACAATATTTTATAGCGTCATGTTGCCAAAGTATAAGCGTATTTTGCTCAAATTGAGCGGTGAGGCCCTCATGGGGGATGCAAATTATGGTATTGATCCGAAGGTGATAACTCAGTATGCCTACGATATTAAGGCAGTTACCGACCTGGGCGTCCAGGTAGCCATCGTTATCGGTGGGGGCAATATCTATCGCGGAATGAATGAAGCCGAAACCGGTATCGAAAGAGCACAGGGTGATTACATGGGAATGCTGGCAACCGTGATCAACGGGATGGCATTACAGAGCGGATTGGAAAAAGTTGGACTCTACACCCGGCTTCAGTCTGCCATAAAAATGGAACAGATCGCAGAACCTTACATCCGCCGCCGCGCTATCCGTCACGTGGAAAAAGGTCGTGTCGTTATATTTGGTGGAGGAACCGGTAACCCGTACTTCACTACCGATACCGCCGCCTCTTTACGCGCTATCGAAATCCAGGCAGATGTTATCCTCAAAGGAACCCGTGTAGATGGTATCTATACTGCAGATCCAGAAAAGGATAAAACGGCTACCCGCTACGAAACCATTACCTTCTCAGAAGTATACCAGAAATCACTCAATGTAATGGATATGACAGCCTTTACCCTTTGCCAGGAAAATAAGCTGCCTATCATCGTATTTGATATGAACCGTCAGGGCAACCTTCTGAACGTTATCATGGGTAAAAATGTAGGTACCCTCGTAAAAGGATAATTTGTAGCGCTCCGCTAACAACATAAAAAAGCAGCGATGATCATAATCAATGATCATCGCTGCTTTTTTTGTGCCCATGCCTACTTCAATATACCCTTCATCTCTGTAAACGGCACAAACAATGTTACCTGCCCCAGTGCATATGGTCCAATTTCATAAGGAACATAACTGAAGGCAACACCTTTGCCAGTTACTATCATATTGTTATTGGGAGGGATGGTTTTTACCAGCAGATTCTGATCCAGCGCTTCTTCTTCACTCATGTGATAACGTGCTTTAAAAGCCTTGTCCAGCAGCCCGCTCAATACCTCTTTATAACCGGGTTTAAAAATATCTTCTGGTGTCAATACCCTGCGCTTAGCCAGGTCCAGTGTTTTGTAGCTCGCGCCCCAGTTGCCATGCGCTCCACCGGTAAAATCATACGCATATTTTTCTATCACCAGCAAAGGCCAGGTATTGTACACCACTTTCATATCGTTGTCGGTAGTCCAGTTCCAGGAGAGGGCCGTGCTGTTGTCATTGAATTCGCTGCTGTCCGCATCTTTGGCCGACAAGCGATAACTCAGGATAAAGGAATCGATACCCTTTCTCAGGAATTTTTGCGGATCGGGATAACGGCTGCTGCCGGTCACCTGCTCAATAATAAAGCGGGCAACGGTGCTATCCACCAGGGAATCCGGCCATATGATGCTATTGGAAACAGTGCCCACCGGCGATTTGGTAACATTGGCCAGCAGGCGGGCAGAATCGATCTGGTAGAATACTTTCAGCGGAACGGCGTTTTTCAGATCGGTCGATAATTCAAAATGATACGAAGTGCCATCGCCATGCCATACCCCCTTAAATTTTCCATCGTCAGAAAAGTAACCACTGAACAACCGGTCTTCTGTGCTGTTATTGGTTTCTTCGTAGATGTTTACCAGGGAAGAATCCAGGGTGCCCCATAAAGCGATGGGCTGGCCGGTACTATCGTCGCTATAATAGCCACGAAACAGGTGAGGCGCGGTTTTGAGCAATTGCATGGTAATATCTCTGCTACCTATTTTTCCTTTTAGTTGTGTATAAAACAGGGGGGCAGAAGCCAATGGTACAATTATATCAGCAGTATTCGCCGGTGCGTTGGAGTGGTTGTTGCTGGAGTTACAGGAAAGCAGCGCAACAGTGATGACGAGTACCAGTAATGAAATTCTTTTCATAGTATGATTTATATCAGGTACCTCAAAATTACTATTATCCTTCCATACCTTTGAGTACCCGTTTGAACATAAAAATAACAGACCATGTTGAACCAGAAAATAGCTGATTTACGGAAAGATTACCAACTGGCCTCCCTGGATGAAGGCGATGTAGCAGCTTATCCCTTATCCCAGTTCGGGAAATGGTGGGATGAAGCGATCAACGGTGAAATCGATGAGGCCAATGCGATGACACTGGCCACAAGCACACCGGACGGACATCCTTCTGCGAGAATTGTGTTACTAAAGAGTTTTGATGAGGATGGATTTTTGTTTTTTACAAACTATGAAAGCCGCAAGGGGCAAGAGTTAGCGCTGAACCCACATGTAACGTTGTTGTTCTTCTGGAGGGAGTTGCAAAGGCAGGTTCGTATAGAGGGCACCGTTAGTAAGGCGCCGGTATCGGTGAGTAATGAGTATTACAACAGCCGTCCGGTAGGCAGCAGGATAGGAGCTATCGCCTCGCCGCAAAGCAAGGTCATTCCGGGCCGATCTTTCCTCGAGGAACAGGTAGACCAGGTAGCGGCTAAATATCAGCAGGAAACCCCTCAGAGACCCGATTACTGGGGTGGGTATCTGGTGAAGCCTCAGGTATTGGAATTCTGGCAGGGGAGAAGCAGCCGGTTGCACGACCGGATTTTGTATACGCTGACCCCGGAAGGTAGCTGGAAAATTGAGCGTCTGGCGCCCTGATTGAAGTAAGTAAAATAACTGTGATGGCTGTCTCAGGAAAAAAATCCAGGGCGGCTATGGAGAATAATGGAGGATAGATCTTCCCCCCAGACATCAAAATGCCGCGAAGATGATGCTTTATCATCTTCGCGGCATTTCTTCTAAAAGCGTAAAATTAAGCTTTTGGTGCAGCAGCTTTTGCAGCAGTATTTTTTCTTGTCTTTGCAGATCTAACTTTACCGAAAGATTTGCTGAAGATCTTACCTTTTTTGGTTTTAATATCTCCTCTACCCATAACGAATAATTTGAAGTTTGTTGTTGTTAAATATGATGTTATCAGGCTGCAAAATACTGCAAATCGATGAAATAGTGTAGTACCGGCCGTTTGATATAAAAAAAAAGCAAGAAACATAACTGTTCCTTGCTTGAATAAGTTGTGTTAACTGATTAGAGCTTGTCGGATAAAGCTTTACCAGCCTTGAACTTAGCAACTTTCTTAGCCTTGATCTTGATGATCTGACCGGTTTGTGGGTTTCTACCGTTACGTGCAGCACGTTTAGAAACGGAGAAAGTACCGAAACCAACCAAAGTTACTTTACCACCTTTTTTCAGGGTATCAGCAACAGCTTTGGTGAAAGAATCCAGAGCTTCGTTAGCTTGGGTTTTGGTAATGCCTGCATCTTTAGCAAGCTTGTCGATTAATTCGGCTTTGTTCATAGTTAGTAAGATTTAACTAGTGAAAAAATGTTTGATGTGAGCAAATATAGCGCGTTTTATCAGATTACCAAATTTTTCAGCACTTTTTTATAGAAATTTTTATCGGCTGAAAAACGCTACTGGTAACGGTTACAGCTGATTAGCCCAGTGCGTGCTAAAGTCACGTACTTTAGCAGGATCGCATAGAACCCTGTACCGTGGCATGTTTGCCTGCTTTTTTACTATTAACGCGGGTTTGAACCAACTATTGTACCAAAGTCCGGATGCCTTGAAAATAGTGGATTTCCTGTGGATAAGTTTAGTAAAGACCCCTTACTTAAACCACCTCCATGATCGTATTAAAAGCGATAAAACGATCGCCGAAAAGATCATACCCTCTCTGCCGCAGGGCTTGTTGGTGCCGCTCTGCGAAGGAATTGTAGTCCTCCAGGCTATCTGCAAAATACTGTACCACATAGGTAGGTCCTTCTTCATCATCCTGCTCCAGTAAGCGGCTGATACGGTAATCACGGAATAAACCCGTGGCCAGCATTGCCGGAATATGCTCTTCCTTCAACCATTGAAACCACCGTGAATACGTATCTGTGGCCACTTTGGTGGTAACATTATATATAATCATACCTCACATTATTTATACTGTCAGTTCCACAAACACCGGACAATGATCCGAATGCTTTACCTGCTGGTAAATAGTAGCATGTTTCAGTTTCTCCCTGAGTGGTGTAGTTACATTCACATAGTCGATACGCCAGCCCTTGTTATTGTTCCTTGCATTGGCCCGGAAGCTCCACCAGCTGTACTGATGAGGATCTGTATTGAAATGACGGAAACTGTCAATAAACCCGCTTTCAAAGAAACGGTCCATCCACGCGCGTTCTTCAGGTAAGAAACCTGTTGAGTTTTTATTGCTCACCGGATCGTGGATATCTATCGGTTTATGACAGATATTGTAGTCCCCGCAAACAATCAGGTTAGGCCGTGTTTTTTTCAGTTCGTCCAGGTACTGAAAGAACTCTTCCAGCCACTGGTATTTATAGGTCTGTCTGAGGTCACCGCTGGTGCCGGATGGGAAATAGGTATTGATCAGGGTAATATCGCCGAAATCCAGCCTTATAAAGCGGCCTTCCAGATCACTCTGATCATGGCCGCTGCCATACTGCACAAAATCGGGCTTAATACGGGTCAATACCGCTACGCCGCTATACCCTTTTTTCTGGGCCGGATACCAGTAATGTTCATACCCCAGCTGATCAAATTGCTGAAAGTCGATGTTCTCCTTGTGTGCTTTGATTTCCTGCAGGCAGATAATATCCGCAGGATCTGTCTGTAACCATTCGGTAAAGCCTTTGGTCATGGCGGACCTCAGACCATTCACATTGTAAGATATGATTCTCATGTCGGGTGTTGTTTTGGGCCTTACGGACTTCAATTTACGAATGACGGACCTGTGGTCAGATGCCGGCGGTAAAAAAATCCGCTGTTATCCCTCCACAGATCCGTAACAATTGAAGTGGTAATGCTTTTATATATCGTATTCCAGGTTAGGACGCAGCCATTGTTCTACTTCCTCTACTGTCCATTTTTTACGGGCAGCATAATCGATTACCTGGTCTTTTTCTATTTTTCCAAGACCGAAATATTTACCCTCTGGGTTGGCAAAATACCATCCGCTAACGCTGCTCGCAGGGTACATCGCCAGTGATTCCGTGAGTATGATGCCGGTATTTTCGGTGGCATTCAACAGATCAAACAGCTTCCACTTTTCGGTATGGTCAGGGCAGGCCGGATAACCGGGCGCCGGACGGATACCTGCATAAGCTTCTTTAATCAGGTCTTCATTACTCAGGTGTTCCTCGGTAGCATAGCCCCAGAACTCCTTACGGACACGCTCGTGCATCAGTTCTGCGAAGGCTTCCGCCAAGCGGTCGGCCAACGCTTTCAGCATAATGCTGTTATAATCGTCGTGTTCTTCTTTGAATTTATCCAGCCACTTCTCGATACCCACACCGGTTGTTACCGCAAAGCCGCCAATGTAGTCGGTTTTGCCGGTTTCTTCAGGAGCAATGAAATCGGCGAGCGACAGGTTGGGCTGGCCCGGTGCCTTCTTTACCTGCTGACGCAGGAACTCCAGCTGTACAGGATCGATCTCTGCTTGCTCAGGTGTCACCTTCACGGAGTCTGGAGCCACTCTGTTGGCGGGGAAGAGGCCAATAACGGCATTGGCGCCCAGCCATTTTTCTTCAATCACCTTGTTTAATAATTCTTTCGCATCATTAAACAGGCGGGTGGCTTCTACGCCTACTACTTCATCCGTAAGGATTGCAGGGAATTTACCATGCAGTTCCCACGCGATGAAGAATGGCTGCCAGTCGATATATTTCGCAATTTCTCCCAGGTCATAGTTCTCAAACTTCATCACACCGGTCATCTTAGGCTTTACCGGAGTAAAGTTATCCCAGTTGATTACAGTTGGATTGGCTTGCGCCGCTTCGATCGAGAGGAATTGTTTGGTTTGTTTCTTATTCTTGAAAGCGTCGTTGAGTTTCTGGTATTCCTGTTGGATACCCGCGAGGAAATCAGGTTTCAGCGCTTTGTTGAGGAGACTGCCGGTAACGGTTACGCTGCGGGACGCGTCCAATACGTGTACCACACCATGTGCATATTCCTGCGCTATTTTAACAGCAGTGTGGGTACGGCTGGTGGTAGCGCCTCCGATGATCAGGGGGATATTGAAATCCTGTCTTTTCAGTTCGCGGGCCACATGTACCATTTCATCGAGACTGGGGGTGATCAGGCCACTGAGACCAATAATATCCACCTTTTCCTGACGGGCGGTCTGCAGGATTTTCTCCGCAGGCACCATTACGCCAAGGTCTACGATATCATAGCCGTTACAGGCCAGTACCACGCCTACAATGTTTTTACCGATATCGTGTACATCTCCTTTTACAGTTGCCAGCAGGATTTTACCGGCGGCTTTGATTTCTCCGCCAAATTCTGCCTGGAGACGTAATTTTTCTTCTTCTATATAAGGAGTAAGAATGGCCACGGACTTTTTCATGACACGGGCACTCTTCACTACCTGGGGAAGGAACATTTTACCACTGCCAAAGAGGTCGCCTACGATGTTCATACCGGCCATCAGCGGGCCTTCGATCACGTCCAGCGGACGTGGGTATTTTACACGGGCTTCTTCGGTGTCTCCATCTATATAATCGGTGATACCGTTTACGAGGGCGTGGCTTAAGCGTTCTTCCACAGTACCAAGTCTCCAGGTTTCATCTTTCTCAATAACCTTTCCTTTGGCCTTTACTGTTTCGGCAAACTGGATCAGTCGTTCGGTAGCGTCTTCTCTTCTGTTTAGTATGGCATCCTCACAAAGATCGCGGAGGGTTGGTTCAATGTCATCGTATATCTGTAGCATACCGGCATTCACAATACCCATGTCCATACCCGCTCTGATGGTATGATACAGGAATACGGAGTGCATGGCTTCCCTTACTGTTTCATTTCCACGGAAGGAGAACGATACGTTACTCACCCCACCGCTGATTTTGGCGAGTGGCATGAGTTCCTTAATGCGACGGGTAGCGTTGATGAATTCTACCGCGTAATTATTATGTTCTTCAATACCGGTAGCAATAGCGAAGATATTGGGATCGAAGATGATATCCTGTGGATCAAATCCTACTACCTCGGTCAGTATTTTATAGGCACGGTGGCTGAAGGTGACCCTTTTTTCTTCGGTGTCGGCCTGTCCGTGTTCATCAAATGCCATCACCACTACGGCAGCGCCATAGCTTTTGCAGATATGTGCCTGTTCAATAAACTTGGCTTCTCCTTCTTTTAGGGAGATGGAGTTTACAATACATTTACCCTGTACACACTTCAATCCGGCTTCAATCACGGAGAACTTACTGGAGTCGATCATGATCGGGATACGCGAAATATCCGGTTCTGCGGCCAGGAGGTTCAGGTAGGTAGACATGGCAGCTTCCCCGTCGAGGAGGGCGTCGTCCATGTTTACATCGAGGATCTGGGCGCCGCTTTCCACCTGTTGACGGGCAACAGACAGGGCTTCTTCAAAGTGTCCTTCGCGGATAAGGCGGGCAAACTTTTTTGAACCGGTTACGTTGGTACGTTCCCCTACGTTGATGAAGTTGGTTTCAGGTCGTACCACCAAAGGTTCGAGGCCGGCCAGCCGCATATACGGCTTGATGACCCTGCGTTCTTCGTTGACATCCGGTGTTATGACAGTATCTGTATTGTTGATGATTGTTTCGCTCATTTCTGCTGTAAGTGATGTTTAAATAGTAAACCTGCCACGGTTGATCAGGCCAGTGTTTCGGCTAATACGGGTTTAAGGCGTGGTTTGATATGTTTCACATGTTCCGCAATATGGCGTATATGATCGGGGGTAGTACCGCAACAGCCACCTACCACGTTAACAAAGCCGGAGGCGGCAAAGTCTTCAATGATACAGGCAGTGTCTTCCGGTTCCTCATCGTATTCACCAAAGGCATTCGGCAGGCCTGCGTTGGGGTAGCAGCTTACATAGCAGCTGGCTATGTTGGACAGCTCCTCTACATAAGGTCGCATCTGTTGGCCGCCGAGGGCGCAGTTGAGGCCGATGGAAAACGGATTGGCGTGCATGACGGAGATATAGAAGGCTTCCAGTGTTTGTCCGCTGAGCGTTCTGCCGGAGGCATCTGTGATAGTACCGGAGATCATTACCGGTATTTCCGGTTTTCCTGACAGGCGGAAATACTTTTTGATGGCATAGATAGCCGCCTTACAGTTCAGGGTATCAAAAATGGTTTCTATCAGCAGGATGTCTACACCGCCTTCCACGAGGCCACGGATCTGTTCTTCGTAGGCGTTTGCCACCTCGTCGAAGTATACAGAGCGGAACCCGGGGTTGTTTACATCGGGCGACAGCGACAGCGTTTTGTTCATGGGGCCGATGGCGCCAGCTACAAAGCGCGGCTTGTCCGGTGTTTTGGCAGTATACTCCGCAGTGGCTCTTTTCGCAATTTTTGCGGCTTCAACGTTCAGCTCATAGGCCAGTTCCTGCATGTCGTAGTCGGCCATCGCAATAGAGGTGCTGCTGAAAGTATTGGTTTCAATAATGTCAGCGCCTGCTTCCAGGTACTCTTTATGGATGGCTTCAATGATATGTGGCTGTGTAAGATTCAGGAGGTCGTTGTTGCCTTTAAGATCGCTGGGATAGTTAGCAAAGCGGGTGCCCCTGTAGTCGGATTCCTGGAGTTGATATCGTTGAATCATGGTGCCCATGGCACCGTCAATGATAAGTATGCGCTCGTTGGCGCAGTCCTGTAAAGATTTCATATTTATCAAGGCGTTTATTAGTTACAGTTAAGAAATGTAACGGGGTCGAACAATAAACAAATCCACCCCGTAAGAGTCCACAAATATAACCTTTTCCCAGGTATTTTATTGTTTTGTGATTTGCCTGCTGCCGGGGATCTCCTGCGATTTTTTGCAGACTTATAACTAGACTGTTAAATATAGATTTTACTTATACTTGTAAATTTAATTTGGAAGTAGTCTACAAAGTCTACTATATTTGTAGGGTAATAGAAAGACACCATGCAACAAAATGATAGAAATATAGTGATTTACCCGGAAATGGCCCCCCACCAGCCCTCTGCCTGCACTCCCTGTAGTTGCTCTTGCTGCAATTAAGAGATTCGTCATTAGTTCTTCTCAATATTTTATTACAACAAAAACTACGTCAGTCATGACCATTTCAGAACATATCCATACCCTGCATCAACACCTGGCCAGCCTTGGTTTACAACCAGTGCCGCAAACAGGCGACGCTAACCAGCCGGAAGTATTCAAGGTATGCTTCTTAAATAAATATGAAATGCAGCGGTGGAAAGAGCTGCAGGCACAACAACAGGAATCAGAAACCAATCATACAATATTTCCAGACCATCCCTTGAAGGATGCTGTCTGAACAACTTTTCATAACGTGGAATTACAGGTTAAACGAAGACGGGTGCTATTGAGCACCCGTATTTTTTTATATAACATATGGATAACCTGCTTATTTATTCTGCACATAACTCTCCAGCGGTAACCGGTTGCTGATAGATCTGGCCAGCGTCATTTCATCGGCATACTCCAATTCACCCCCAAAGGCAATACCCCGGGCAATAGTGGTAATCTTTACCGGGAAATCTTTTAATCTTTTAGAGAGATAGTAGATAGTCGTATCGCCTTCAATCGTAGGACTTACCGCCATAATCACCTCTTCTACGCCCTGGTGCTGTACCCTTTCCACCAGCGAATGAATATTCAACTGATCAGGACCAATCCCATCGATCGGGGAAATAATGCCTCCCAGCACATGGTACAAACCATTGAACTGCTGCGTATTTTCAATGGCCATCACATCCCGGATGCTTTCTACCACACATACTACCTGCTTTTGCCGGGAATGGCTGCTGCAAATACTGCATACAGGCGCATCGGATACATTGTGACAAACCTGGCAGAACTGTATCTGCTGACGCATTCTGCTTATCACATCACCAAACTGTTCTACCTGGGCCGTTTCCTGTTTCAGGAGGTGCAACACCAGGCGCAGGGCGGTTTTTTTACCGATCCCCGGCAATTTGGCAAATTCATTTACCGCGTTTTCTATCAGTGCAGACGAAAATATCATAGTGCAAAGTTAGGAATATTGCAGCGGAGGGAACTGCAGCCCCCTCCGCTATCGTGATTTAGATAGATATTTTCTTGGGGACCGTCCAGTACGCCTTCAGGTTCACCTTTTCAATGTTGATCACCCGCTCCGGCTGTTTCTTCGGATGAGTGAAATAATTACCCCGGTCCCATTTCCCGTTACCATTGGTATCGAGCAGTATCCGGATTTCGTACTCACCCGGCGTGATAAACCGCTGGCTCCACTTGCCGTTTACAATGGTCCCCGAATACTTGATCGTCTTATCCTGCACCAATTGCACTACATAGTGCATAGCAGTATCATTGATGGCATCCCGGGTACTATCGCTGATATTGAACTCTGTAACGGTGAAAATGGCGTAATCGGCTACCTTCTTGCTCCTGAAATTAATGGTATCAGCCCTGGCCAGTGTTTGTCCGGCCGTATCCGTAGGCGCATCTTTTGGCAAAATAAACCGGTAGGGCGTACCCTCTTTCCACGGATACCCGATCGTTAACTTCGTTTTGGTAGAATCCATGGTGCTGGTAAACGTAACCGGTGTATAGGAACTGTCTTCCCCGAGAATGGTTCTGGCACTGTCCAGGTTACGCAGCGGCAGGGAAAACGTGATCCGCAGCGGGGCTGGTAATTCCTGCTGCCCACCATCCAGCGTAGCGGAAGCGGTTAATTTAGGCAGTTTCTTCTTTTTCTTTTCCTCTTCTTCCTGGTCAATCAGGGACGAGTCTATTGGCTCTGCCGGCGGTTTGATGGTGCTGTCTGTTTCCATGAACAGCAACAGGTTTACGTCGGACAGGTTCTTTTCGGTTAAAACGATAGGCGCTTCCAGGAAAGCGATCATCTCAGTAGGCTGATTATACTGCAAGTCCCGGTCTTCTTCTTTGAGCGCAAACATTTTATAGGACCCCGGGGCGATGTTTTTAAACCGGAAAGAGCCATCTCCTTTGGTTTTCGCATAATACACGGGCTTCTCTTTGGCCACAATGGAGTCCGTGAGATCGCGGTACAGCATTACAGCCACGTTACTATCTACCCGTCCGTTCTCCGCATCTATCAGGTGTCCGGTCACCTGGAGGCTGTCCAGGTAATCGCCGGTAGATACCACATACTGGAAATCCGCCGTGATATTGCGTTCGTTGATATCGCGGATGGCATCGGCGAAGTTGAATGTGTAGGTAGTATTGGGTTGAAGGGTGTCTTTGATTTCCAGGGTAACGGTGTGCAGTTTGGCCGTTACAATAGGGAGCCTTTTCAGGGTCGGCGATACAATCAGTTTATCGTTCACATTGTCCAGTTCCACGTATTCATCAAAGATAAACGATACCTTTTTGCTTTTGAAGTGCAGGGAAGAGTCCCTGGGCGTCACCTGGAGCAGTACGGGTGGAACACTGTCCCTCGGGCCACCGCTGGGTGGTACAATGTTGGCGCACCGCGTAAATGAAATGGAAACGATTATAAACATCAGCCAGAAAACCCAGCTCCTGATATATTGATTCATGTACCTGATCGGATTAAGTAGGCTACAAACTTACGAACTCATTTAAAGAATTACGAATTTGGCCCGCGCTTGTCCACATATCCGTAATTTTAGGTATGCCCAGTATCTACTTATTACAACATACCCAGGTCATCCCGGCCACACCGGAAGAGGTCTGGAACTATTTTTCCAGCCCTGGCAACCTGGCGCATATTACGCCTCCCGCCATGCGGTTTACGGTCACTTCTCCGCCCTATACCGGACAGGTATACCCGGGGCAGATTATTACCTACCTGGTATCGCCGGTGCTGGGAATACCGCTGGAGTGGATGACAGAGATCACCCACGTGGAATACCTGAATTATTTTGTTGATGAGCAACGTGTGGGCCCTTACCACATCTGGCACCACGAACATCATTTCCAGATGGTGCCGGAAGGCGTTAAAATGACAGACATGGTTCATTACCGGCTACCATTTGGCCTCCTGGGCAAACTGGCGCACTGGCTGTTTGTGAAAAAGCAGCTGGATGAACTGTTTATCTACCGTCATCAGGCCATAGAAAAAATCTTTGGTACCGCAGGATAGTCCGGTTAATATGCCTTTATCGGTTAGCTATTGCTGCGTAGTAATGGTTTTGGTTAACTGATCGCCTGTATACAGCTGGAAGGTGCTTTTACCGGTTTTGGGTACTGCGCCCAGCCATAGGGGAGCCGTGCTGGCTGTGCTTTTATCCGGGTTCGACGTAGCTGCAAAATGCAGGATGGCATTGTTATTTGCGTTGTCGGACAAGGCAGATGCCAGTTGGATCTGTGTACCATAGAACGTGGGCGGCATGGTGGCGGCGATTACAATCTGGGTGCCGAAATCAGGCTTGTCGATGGTATTGTTCATGGTTTTAGCTGCTCCAAACAGGCTGTCGAACGACTTCTGATTATCAACAATCCAGAAAGTAAGGCTATCGTTTACCTGGATCGTATTTTTCAGAAAGTAGCCGGAAATAGGTTTTACTTCCAGCTGGCTGCTGGGATTGGGAGACACGTTGAGCGCAGTGTCAGTATCTGTATTGGTATCAGTACTGTCTACCGGTGCCTTCGGGGTACCGTTATTACAGGAAATAGCTGCCAGCGTGCCAACAGCGAGGAGGAGCCTTTTAAAATACATAGGAAATGAGTTTTGATACATAACGTTAATCGCCGGGAATAGTTTTACGGGAGATGGGAATGAGGAGGGTAATATTACCCACCGAATGTTTCCCCGTGCCGCTCATCCACTCTGTACGTGTTTTCTGGGTGTAGTTAATGGAAGCCCGGTTAATAACAATACCGATGCCATAATCCATGCCGATAGTCCAATGCCGCATATGTGTTTCCTGGTAATTGTTGAGTTCTTCGAAGTTGCTGTTCCTTGACCTGAAAATGCCACCCTGCAGCAGCGCGTTATAGCCTATCATGCTGAATTGTGGCCGGGCCATGGCATATAGCTGGAATCGTCGTTTGGTAGCTACTGCGAGGTCGCGGTGGCCGAAGTAAGGATTGAAGAGTCCGGCCCGGATATAAGTAAGGGCGCTGGCGCTGGTGGTCATCGTACCGATTTTGCCATTGGCGCTCCCTACAATTTCCAGGTAATCCACAGGATTCCAGAGCATAATTTCATAGGTAAAGTTATAATTGATCAAAGGGGCGTTGGGTACCTGGTATTCCCATCCTCTGGGTGGCTGGTAGCCGATGAGGTTATGGAAAAAAGTCTGGGTTTCTTTGGCAAATGCCCATGGGCCCAGTACTCCAAACACAAACTCCGAATGGAAACTGTATTTTCTCTCCGGGTTATAGGAAGTAAGCCCGTGGGTGGCATATAACGCGCCGGCGTAGTAAAAGTCTTTTGGAATATAGCTGGTATCGGCAATCTGGTTGGGGGTAATCATGATCTGCATGCCATCCCATTCAAATACGTTAATGGCATGAGGACCTGCTACAGGCAGGATCCATTTATCCAGGAATACCGATTTCTTTTTTTTCATATAGAGATAGCCAATGCTGCTGCCGTTACTGTAGCCACGATCGGTGCCGCGTCCCCAGATATTGAAGAAGTCGTCGTCTTCGTATATCCTTAGTTGTTTGGTAGCATCCTGTGTGATTTGCGCGGATGCGGTCATTGCCAGTAGGCAAAGAAAAAACAAGGGTAGCCATCTCTTCATACGAATGGTCTTAGGATCAGAAAACTTTGAATATCTCAAATGCGTCTTTCTCCAGTTTTTCGCGGTGGTCAGGGTGCGCAATATCGATGAGGGCCTGGGCTCTTTGCCGGAGGTTTTTGCCTCTCAGGTAGGCGATGCCGTATTCCGTTACCACATAATGCACGTGTGCCCGGGTGGTTACCACGCTGGCACCGGGTTGCAGCTGGGATACAATACGGGAAATGCCTTTCGAAGTGGTGGAGGGGATAGCGATAATGGGTTTCCCGTTTTCGGAAAGCGCTGCGCCGCGCATAAAATCCATTTGTCCGCCTACACCGCTGTATTGTCTGAACCCGATTGAGTCAGCGCATACCTGGCCGAATATATCTATTTCAATCGCACTGTTGATAGCAGTGACCCTTGGATTTTTGCGGATGGTGGTGGGGTTATTTACATATTCCACGTCCATGAGGCGCATAATGAGATTGGTATCCATAAAGTCGTACAGGCGCTGGCTGCCGATGGCAAAGCTGGAGATGAGCAGGCCAGGATGTACGGTTTTGTACTTGCCGGTAATAACGCCTTTCTGCACCAGGTCGATGATCCCATCGGAAAACATTTCCGTGTGGATGCCCAGGTCTTTGTGGTTGGTCAGGCATTGCAGAACGGCGTTAGGAATACCACCGATGCCCATCTGCAGGGTGGCGCGGTCATCTATCAGCGAGGCCACATGCCGGCCTATGGAAAGTTCTGTATCGCTGGGTGGTTTGATGGTTTGGGCGTAAATGGGATAATCCACTTCTACAGCGGCATCGATCTTTGAGATATGAATCACGCCATCGCCCAGTACGCGCGGCATGCGGGGGTTTATTTCTGCGATAATGATCTTCGCGGTATCTACGGCTGCTTTGGATACATCGCAGGACACGCCGAGCGTACAATAGCCGTTTTTATCCGGAGGTGAAACGGAGATGAGCGCCACGTCTATGGGATGTTCAAGGGTCCGGAAATACCGGGGAATTTCACTGAGGAACATGGGTACATAGTTGGCCCTGCCTTCATTGACGGCTTTCCGGATATTTTTCCCTACAAAGAAGGCATCTATCTGGAAGGCGTGTACATGCTGCATTTCTGCGTAGGGCGCTTCCCATTCGGTGTGTATGCTGACAAGGCGCACTTGCTTTAATTCGTTGCTGCGGGCGGTCATCGCGTTCACCAGTTCGCGCGGGGTAGCGGCGGCGGTATGTATGAAAACGGTATGCCCGGATTGGATCAGTTGTACGGCGGCTGTGATGGACGTGTAAGACATGCGTGATTATTTTCTCCAAAATTATCGTGCGGCAGAAAAAAGAAATATGAGTATTATCATATTGTAATTTTAAGTATTCCCGTGCCCGATTACTTTCAACAACCGGAGATCAGAAATTGTTGGACGGGAAGGGTTTAAATAACGGTTATGGATACACTAAATTACCGGAAAGCCATACCTGCTGATGCGGAGGCCGTACGGGAGGTATTAATGCACAGCTACGGACAGTTTGAGCGTGTGCTCACACCGGAACACTGGGGGCGGATGGAGCAGAGTATGAGCAATGAGACGGTGTTGCAGGAATTGATGGAAATATCCGTCACTTTTATCTGCGAAGAGGGTGGCCGCCTGGCGGGGGCCGTGTTCCTGGTACCATCCGGGCATCCAACGCCTACCTGTCCGGCAGAATGGGCGAATGTGCGCCGACTGGGAGTACATCCCGATTTCAGGGGCCGGGGCATTGGCCGCCGGTTAACGGCCTTGTGTATTGAGGAAGCCCGGAAGCAGGGTGAGCAGGTACTGGGACTGCATACAAGTACCATCATGCCGGATGCCCGGCATATCTACGAGGGGCTTGGATTTGTGCTGGAGCGGGAACTGGAACCGCTGCTGGGGCAGCAATATTGGCTATACAGGCTCAATTTGATCGGGTAGTTATCCATTTTAGCTAAATGTGTTGATAAATTGATATTAGGTGTTATGACATTAAGAGCGTTTTATTTTTATATATTAGCATTCTAAACCTGGTACACAACTTCTTTGCGGAGAGATTTGGCACATATAAGTGAGCAAATGCTCATTGAGCGATTAGTGATAGGAGATCCTGCGGCTAAGGAGTTGTTGTACGACCGCTACGCGGGAGCTCTTTATGGTATTGTATTGCAACTGGTTCCCGTAAAAGAAAGGGCGGATGAAGTGATCGTGAAAGTATTTTTCTGGGCCTTTCATCACATTGCAGCTTTTCAAACCTCAGGTCATCGTACATTGTTTGCCTGGTTATTACGAAAAACGAGAGAATTCGCCATTAAGGAAGCCTTGCCGGAAACAGCATTAACCGGTAAGGAACTGATGAAACAGGAAGAAGGCGTATTGCAGCAGTTCTATATGATCCTGCCGGCCGATCAGCAGCAAGTGTTCCGGCTTAGTTATTTTAAAGGATTATCAATCACAACGATCGCTCGATTGCTGGCTTTGCCGGAAGAGCAAATAAATGACATCCTGAAAGATGCGATGAAGTCTTTCAGACAATTCTTAAAAGAGACTTGGAACTAAAATTTTACATAGAAAGCGGTATTATCGAGTCCTTCGTGTTGGGCCTGGCTTCTGATGAAGAAGTAGCAGAGTTGCAACATATGAGGAAGCTGTATCCTGAACTGGATACAGAAGTCGAATTCGTTGAACGTCGCCTGGAAAGAGCAGCGTTTGATGAGCCCGCCATGCCGCCCGTTGAAATACGCGACCGGGTGCTCCAGAAAATAAGATGGGAGCAGGGGCATGCCTATTCAGATCCGTCTTCAAACTATACCTTCATCAACATTCAGCCGAAAGACGGCGACCATATCACCGTTCACCGCTGGTGGAAGGTCTTTTTTATCATCTTCTTTATTATGTCGAAGGTGTTCCTTTTCCTGGCGATCTTTTACTACCTCAAATACCGCCTCTCACAGGAGCAACGCAGCGACAACCTGCACCAGATGATCCGGCAGGAACAAACACAGTCCCCACTGTTGTAATTTTTCATCCGGATTATCGTTATTTTAAAGATTTTACCATTTTGACAATCCACCGGACAGTGATTTAACGTATCTATAGATATAGTATTTATTATTTATATCTTTATTGAGTCAATTTAAGGACGCTTTGAACATCAGTAACTATATTGAAAGTGGCATCATTGAGCGATATCTGCTTGGCCTCACTTCTCCTGAACAGGAAGAAGAGTTACTGCAACTGCGCCGTATTTATCCACTTCTCGATCTGGAAGTAACGGCCGCAGAGCTCCGGATAGAAGATAAACTGATGGAAGAAGGCACTATGCCGCCTGCAGTGCTGAAAGAAGCTATTCTCCAGCAGATCCGGCCGGATAAAGAATGGGATAACCGCTCCTGGACAGGTTATAACTCCCATGAACACACGAATACACATCACACCTACATTCCGATAGAGCCTTTCTGGAACCGTCGTATCAGCGTGAGCATGTGGTGGCGCTGTGCTTTTATTGCCATGACCGTACTCACCATGTCGCTGGCCGCCAGTACCTGGCATTTCTATCACCGCGCCGACATGCTGGAAGATATCCTCATCCGGCTGAAAGTCCCTACCATCGACCACCCCGCTCCAAACGCCCGCTAACGCGCTATTTTCATTTGGTACGTTTCTTGCAAATGCTGAAATTGCCTCCGTATTCTGGCTGTTATAAAACCTTATTTGATAACTGCGTGTTGAATACATTGGCATTTAAACACACAAACTAATTTCCCATGAGAAAATTTTCATTTGCAGCGTTACTGATGGCTATAGTGGCCGTTTTTGCATCTTCCTGCTCCCCAAAACAAGGCGTTACCCAAGACATCAATAAAAGCGCCGTAAAAGGTAACTGGGTGCTGACAGATATAAAATATGAAGGAATTCCTGATAATGCGAAAGTAACTGTGTTTGATGAAGCGAATGCCAAATGCTTCATCGGTAGCCAGTGGATCCTGCCGGATAACTACGCCATGGGCTCTTATACCCTCAGCTCCACCGAAAATGGCTGCAGCGCTGTTACCCAGAATATTGCCTGGTCCCTGACTAAAAGCGGCGGCGTAAGCATGTTCGGCTTCAAAAAGCTGTACAGCGGCGATAAAGCAAAAAATGTAACAGAAGGTTACCGCGTGGAAGTAACCGGCGCAGGTAGCGTAATGACCTGGAGAGCAAACGTAAATTTTGAGAATAAAAATGCAGCGATCATCTACACCCTGCAACGTAAATAGCAGCGGCGAAGTGATTTCAATATAGGAAAAATGCAGCGGGACTCATCTCCGCTGCATTTTTTTTATGGGCTAAAATGCTAAAGGGTAAAAGCCGTATATTTAGTTACCATAATCAAGCACCAGTACTATGAGCACGCAGCATTCCCAAATTCAGTTCCTGGCGCATGCAAGCTTCAGGATTACTACCCCCGAGGGTCACGTTATTCTGATAGATCCCTGGTACACCAACAACCCTGCACTACCAGCCGATATCACCATCCCGGAACAGGTAGATCTGATCCTTATCACGCACGGTCACCGGGATCATCTCGACAGTAAAATAGTAGACATCATCCGCACCCGGTCGCCCAAGGTGATCGCCAACCCGATTGTACGGTTCTATTTACAGGAACAGGGGGTGCCCGATCATGCGTTTGAACCGCTCAATGCCGGCGGTACCGTGTCTATCCTGGATGTAAAGGTAACGATGACCAACGCCTTCCATTTTGCGCATATCAACCTGCCGGATGGTAAGATCGGGTATCCGCACGCCACTAATGGCTTCATCGTTTGGACCAGTGATGATATTTCCGTGTACTACTCCGGCGATACATCCGTATTTGGCGATATGGAACTGATCGGCGAAATATATGAGCCGGACATCGCCATCCTGCCTATCGGTGACCGCTTTACCATGGGACCGCTGGAAGCCGCCTTTGCTGCGCGTTTGCTGAAAGTAAAGCATGTCATCCCCTGTCACTATGGTACCATGCCTACGCTCACGGGAACGCCGGAACGATTGAAAGCTTTAACGGAAGATCTTGACCGCCTGCAGATCCATGTGCTGAAAGCCGGCGAAACGTTCGATACCGCTATTGTGAAGGCCCGGAATCATTAGTGAACAATCGCATTTGCCATAAATCCCGTAACATGTTGCCCCTACAGACTGCACGCTTATTCATATATCCCTGCCGTTTACCTTTGCTAACGGAGATATATCTGAGGCATCCCCATGCCCGGGAAGCATTGCAGGCGCATATTCCGGAGAACTGGCCCCAACCGGATCTCAAAGAACAACTGCCCCATTTTATTGAATTGCTGCAACATGACCCCCGGTCTTTTCCCTGGATGCTCTGGATCATTGTGAGTAAAGAAGCTGGTACCGTCATCGGCGATATCGGTTTTAAAGGAAGACCGGATAAAAACGGCGTGGTGGAAATCGGTTATACCCTGTTGCCCGACTATCGCAGAAAAGGATATATGCGGGAAGCTGCTACCAGTCTTGTAAAATGGGCATTTCAACAACCGCATGTCCGGAAGCTGATTGCAGAATGTGATGTAACGAACACGGCATCTATGCGCGTTTTACAACACCTGGGTATGGAAGAAGTGAGTTCCTCCGGGGAAATGCTGCACTGGCAGTTGTTGAATAAATAATTCGGGAGATGATTTCCTGCAAGGGTTTGCCATTACAATCCGATCTGTGTAACGGGGACTACTCCACCATATTCTGTTTGGCAAAACGGATAAAGAGCTGGCAAAGCTTATCCTGCAAGCCTTGCAGATAGGTAAAGTGCAGCTTTCGCACCAGTTTGAAATTCTTTACGGGCAAAATGGTGAATTCTCCCAACTCCAGTTCGCGCTGTACAGCCTGTAAGGAAATAAAAGCTGCACAGGGCGAATGGTGGAGATATGATTTGATACTTTCCGTACTGCCCATATACATGGCTACATTCAGGTCAGTGATCTTTAGCTTTAGTCGTTTCAGTTCTTCGGTAATCACTTCCAGCGTACCCGAACCATGTTCCCGCATCAGCAGCGGTATAGTTTTGAGGTCGGCGGCGGTAAGTGGTTCCCCGTTGCCATACTGATGTTTCACATTGCCGACCAGCACAATTTCATCTTTCGCAAACTCCACATATTTCAGCAGCGGATTTTTTGAACTGCCTTCTATGATCCCTAACTGGATGGTTTTTTCAAACAGGGCCTGTTCTATCTGCTCGGTGTTGCCATTGGTCAGCGATGTTTTCACATCGGGGTAGCGCTGGTTGAATTTAGCCAGCAAGGGTGGTATCAGGTATTGCGCGATGGTGGTACTGGCCCCAATGGGCAACAGTCCGCCCTGCATATGTTTCAGCTGATTTACATCGTACTCCAGGTTACGGTAATCCGTGAAAATAATTTCTGCATGGTGCATCACCAGCATACCTGCACGGGTTAGTTTTATTTTATTACCGATTCTTTCAAACAGTGCCATGCCCAGTTGTTGCTCCAATTCATGTATATGCTTGGTAACAGCTGGTTGTGAAATATACAATTCCTCTGCAGCTTTGGTGAAGCTGAGGCGTTTGGCAACAGTATGAAAAACCCTTAGTCTGAAATCGAACATGCACTAAAAATACAAAAATACCTTACAACTCAGGCGGCGTAAAGCCGAAGTGTTTATAAATACCTTGTCCGCCGGGTCCCAGCAGAAAGGCCATGAAGTCGGCTGCCGCCTGTGGATGCGGCGCACTTTTCAGCACGCCGGCCCAGTAAGAAGCATGGATATTTTCTTTCTCCGGGATGGTAATCATGCTTACCGGGTGATGGATCATTTGCTGGTAATAAACTTCTGTAAACCAAACCGGGCCTGCATCTGCCTGTTTGTAAAGAATGCGCATGGGCGTTTCCCGGTGATGGATTTTGGTGAGATAAGTACTGCCTTTGGCTACCTTGTTCACCATAATGGCCTGTTGCAATGCCGGGCCGCCTGCTTTCACATATGCTTCTTCTATGCGTTTGCCGATGCCTTCCCAGGCAGGGTTGGGCATGCTCACCTGCACGTCTTTACGACCCAGATCTGCCAGTCCTCTGATCTTTTTCGGATTGCCCGGTTGCACCATAATAGCGAGGGTATTGCCCGCATAATTTTTTACGACCGAGAAGCTATCCCTTAATTGATCTATCCGGCTTTTTCCTGCGGTATAGATATCCGGTTTCACGGCTATACGAAGATTGCCCATTACCAGCGAGCCGCTGATAATCTGTTGTGCCAGGATGCCCGGCGGCAGCGTTTCTGCAAAGATCCGTTGGTATTGCGGATAGGCTTTTTTGAAATCCGTGATCAGGGAATCGATCACCATAAACTGGTTACCGGCAAAGAAGATGACCAGTTGTGGATCTGCCATATCACCGTAAAGATCAGGAATATTGTCTATGCCGGGTACGGTGAAGGCTACGCCGCCGGTGGGTGGCGTATTCCAGGGAGGATCAAAGCGATGGTCCTGGGCATGAAGCGCCCCTGCCAATAGCAAGGCTATCAGCGTTGTAGTAATGTATTTCATGATGATTTGTTTACGGGTGTATGTATGACCAGCCTTCTTTCTGTTTGATGATCAGTTCACCATTACCGCTGGGGGTGTAATGAATGAAGGGAAACAATTCTTCTTTGGAGATCTTCCTTTCCCGCAGAGTGTTTTCACACTCCACCAGCAGCACGCCTTTGTCTTGTAATTCCTGTAAGAGTGATTCGTAAGGTTGATCTTTTTTATACGCGGTTACGCCGCCGCCGTGGGCCACCAGTTCAATGGTAACTTTGCCCTGCAATCTTGGATCTTCCAGCGCATTTTTGATATTACGGAGGGTATTGCGGATAACTTTATCGTCGTCACTGTTGAGCTGATAGATAGCCCGGTACTTCGTTTTGCGCTGACTCATGGCATACTGGGAGCCTAACAGCGTAAAGAGACAGAGCAATAGCATTATTTTTTTCATGATGTCCGTTTTTAGTGTTGCATGGGTTTAAAAGGTCCGTATTTATGTTGTTCTGCGGAGAATGCGTCTGCATAAGGACCGAAAGGAAAATCGATCGGTTTCTTTTCAATATCCTTCCAGTCGGCCGATTGATCTTTATGTGGCCTTGGCTGTGAATTGATGAAGGCCGCTATATCCCAGGCATCTTCATCAGAGAGCTGCGTGGAATTAAAATCAACGCCGAAAGGCATGTTGTTTTTCACATAGCCGGCAAAGTTAGAGAGGCGATAAAGGCCGGCGGCGTCGTTATAACTTTGCGGCCCCCATAGCGGCGGGTAAGTAAAGACGATGCCTTCCGGATCTTTTACTCCTTCTCCATTGGCCCCGTGGCATTGCTGGCATTGTTGTGTATATACTTTGGCGCCTTTTACGGGATCGGCGGCCCGTGATAAGTAGGGCGGCTTCCGGAGGCCGCTGCCGTTGGGCTTTTCATGTGGTGGTACTTCACTGCCCAGCCATTCGATATAAGCCTTGATAGCGGTCATTTCCTTGCTGTTACTATCTGGTGCGGCGCCATTGAGGCTCCGTTCAAAGCAGTCGCTGATCCGTTTATTCAGTGTTTCTGCGCTGTTGGACCGCGCCCTGAACTTAGGGTAAGTGGCGGCCACGGCACTGTAGTTGTTGCCAAAAGGTTTGGTCCCGGCCTGGAGATGGCAGTTCTGGCAATTCATGCCGTTGGTGATCTGGAGTACACTTCCTTTGGGACCGAGGTAACGTGCTGTTTCCCGGATCAGCGTCTGACCATACACAATGGCAGCTCCTTTTTCGCCTGGCGGCAGCGTGGAGATGGGCGGTGGCTGCCAGTATGCAATAGCATTCCCCTGCACCGCCGGTGGAGGCGTTGTTTCCGGGTGGGTTAGCTGACGTGTGCAGAGATAAAATGTCTCAAAGCCTACGAGCAGTACTAAAAGCAACAGGCATGCAAAGGACCCGGCGAGGATCCGCTTATAACGTTGAATCTTTCTGGTTTCCATTCAAATTACAGGTTGGTGGATTACGCTACAAAAGTAGCCGCCCACCTGTGCGAAGTCAAATAACTAATAACTATCAGTGATAACTATACGTTATAGACAACCAACTAAAAAAATAAAAGTAGAAAAATATAATCGTGATCAGCGCTTAAAATGACGCTTGAAAAAAGAGGAGGTATAAGCGGCGGATATGAAGTAAGAAAGGGGCTGACCGGTGTTTCGCGGTCAGCCCCTTTCTAAAATTTTATGCAGTAGCAGATATCCTGTAGTGGTCCGTTGATCCCTCTCGGGCTAACCTTTCAGGCGACTGTTATCAGGCCTTTTTCTTACCTGCGCTTTTGTTGTTTGCTTTGTAGCGCATGTCAGGAGTGCCATCTTTCTTGGTAGGTCCTGCTGCAGGTGCGGCTGCTTTATTTTCCTTGAATCTTTTATCAGGCGTACCGTCTTTTTTTGTTTTAGGAGCGGCGGAAGCGGTAGCTGGTGCTGCCGGTGTAGCCTTTTCTGCTTTTTCTGTTTTAGCTTTGGATTTAGCTTCTTTTTTGGCGGTGGCAGGTGTTTGCGCCATTGTTACGGTTAAACCCATAAACATGGCCAACAATCCGGTGAGGAGCTTTTTCATATCAAGTATGTTTTATGAAAATTTAAGCTTTTTCCGTCATTGCTGTATCCGCTATGATTGTTTTTAAGGAAGATTTAATAAATCAGTTTTTCTCTACCCACATACCGTTTTCCCGGATCAGGTTTATCAGCTCATTTACAGCTACATCACTGTTCAGGCCTCGTTTTACGATTTCTTTACCACGATATAGCGTAATCTTTCCTACACCGCTGCCTACGTAACCGAAATCGGCATCGGCCATTTCACCGGGACCGTTTACGATACAGCCCATGATGGCGATTTTCACGCCTTTCAGGTGATGGGTTACGGCCCGGATGCGGGCAGTGGTTTCCTGGAGGTCGAACAGGGTGCGGCCGCAGGAAGGACACGAAATATATTCTGTTTTGGAAATACGGGTACGGGTAGCCTGTAAAATGCCGAAGGCAATGTTATTCAGGGTATTGTATTGGTTACCGGTCGCTTCTTCATTGGTAAGCCATATCCCGTCTCCAAACCCATCGAGGAGCAGGGCGCCGGCTTCGGTGGCATGATGGATCAGGTGTTCATCTGCCGAAGGCTGGTTACTGACACTGTGGATAATGACCGGTACCTGGATGTTTTTTTCCAGCAGCAGGATAAACAGGCGGCGGATGGCTGCCATGGCGTTGCTGCCGGTGGCAGTGGCTATGAGCACAGTGCTGGCGGCAGTAGCCGGGTTGGCCAGTTGCAGCAGCAATTGTTCGTGGGCTTCGGTATCGAGGTGGTTGCCATCGAACTGTACAAAGTTGATCCGGCCGGTTTCCTTTTGCTCACAGGCCGTTACATAATGTCTGGCGTCGAAATAGGGCACCAGTTCATGTTTATCGGTCAGGCTTTGCCAATAATCTGCATCTATCACCATCCGCAGTGTGCCCGGCAATCCGAAGGCCGGCAGTTGTTTACCGGTATAAATATAATCTGCGGCAGCATCGCCGATATTCCATTTGTCGCTGGGTTCATCGTAGTGGTAACCGATAGCGTTCAGATCTTCCGGACGGATGTTTTCCGCGCGGCTGTAATCTGCTACTACTACAGGTACCTGTTTTTCGCCGGTGTTTTCCACAGCGCTGCTTTCCCTGCGTTTGTATTCGAAAGGAGAGTAGGGCACGTTACTTACCGGTGGAATAGCCGTATAGTCGTTCCGGTTAGTATACCGCTTCACAATATCTTTACATACGGGCAGTTCAAATTCAGGATCTTCTGTCAGGGAGACGCGGATGGTATCGCCCACGCCGTCTTCGAGCAGGGCACCGATGCCGATGGCCGATTTAATACGGCCATCTTCGCCGTCGCCGGCTTCTGTAACGCCCAGGTGCAGCGGGTAGCAATGGCCCAGTTCCTGTTCCATGGTTTGTACCAGGAGGCGGTAGGCCTGCACCATTACCTGCGGATTGCTGGCTTTCATGCTCAGTACAATATTGCGGTATTGCAGATCTTCTGCTATCCGGAGGAATTCCATGGCGCTCTCCACCATTCCCATGGGGGTATCGCCGTAGCGGCTCATGATCCGGTCGCTCAGGGAGCCGTGATTGGTACCTATCCGCATGGCGGTGCCATATTCCTTGCAGATCTTTACCAGTGGGGAAAAGCGCTCGCGGATGCGGTCTATTTCCTCCAGGTATTCGCTGTCGGTATAGTCGATCTGTTCAAATTTCTTTTTATCTACATAATTCCCCGGGTTCACCCTTACTTTTTCCACGATGCGGGCGGCTATTTCGGCGGCATTGGGGGTAAAGTGGATATCGGCCACCAGGGGAGTAGTATATCCTTGTTTGCGTAGTTCATTTTTGATGACCAGCAGGTTGTCGGCTTCCTTTTTACTGGGGGCGGTAATGCGCACCAGTTCGGCGCCGGCTTCGATACAACGGATGGTCTGCGCCACGGTGGCGGCGGTATCCATGGTATCGGTAGTGGTCATGGTCTGAATACGGACGGGGTTAAAGTTTCCGATGATAAGATCTCCCACCTTTACTTCCAGTGTGGCCAGTCGCTTGTATTCTGTCAGAGAGTTGCAATAAAGCTGCATACGTTGTTTTTGTTTTCCTGCGGAAGCAAAGTTAGTAAAAGTGACTTGATATACAGAGTCAGCTTAAAGCTACATTAAATTCCATGAACGGAGGTACCGGAAAGGACGCAAATAGGGGATAAAGGCGTATTTTTGAGCCACTTTATGTTACTGAATAAAAGCATAGATATACCTTACCAGCAATTGCCTTTTTCGGGGCAGTTCAACGTGGCCCCCCTGGGAGTATTCCGTAATGAACTGACCGAGCAACCCCACCGTCATGATCATTTCCAGATTATATGGATTACAAAGGGAAAAGGCCGGCACATGGTGGATTTCGTATGGTATGAAGTGGAAGATGACATGATCTTCCTGCTGCGCCCCGGGCAGGTGCACCAGCTGGACTGTGAACGGGAAGGCTACTTTTTATATTTCACTGAGCAATTTTACTTTACCAATAAAAACGATAAGGAAACCCTTTACGACTTTACCTCGCTTTTCGATAACTGGCACGGATACGGCCCCATCAGCACAAGCGGCAATACCACGGAGTCTCTCCTGGGATTAATCCAGCTGATGAGCAAGGAGAAATCCTGCGCGCCCAACTGTAGCCGGGGCATTGTGAAGCATTACCTGAATGCCTTCCTGCTCCTGGTAGAACGGGAAAAGAAACGCAATGCTGCGGAAACCATGATGCCGCTGACACACGACGCACGCGTAGTACAGCTTCGCCGTTTGCTGGAACAGCATTACCGCACCGAACACCAGGTAGCATTTTATGCCAGCGCTTTTGCACTGACACCAAAAAGATTGAACGAAATTACCAAAGACACCACCGGCCGCACGGTGACCGAATTACTGCACGACAGGATCGTACTCGAGTCAAAAAGAAGCCTTGCTTTTAGTCATAAAAGTGTCAAGGAGATCTGCTATGAGCTTGGATTCGAGGACCCTGCTTACTTTAGCCGCTTTTTTAAAAATAATACCGGCATCTCCCCCCAGGATTTCAGAGACATGATGTTCAAATAGTACAAGTCAATAGCTGATTTGTCCTAACACCCACCACTTACCCCGGTCTATATTTGCATTTCAATTTGCCAGCCCTTACCAAACGGCTTTTTTTAGACGCTATAGATTAATATATGAACATCTGGAAACCACTTTGCCTGCTGGTCATTGCAGGCTGTAGTTCCGCCGTTGTGATGGGTCAGACCCGCCCGCTCACGCTGCAGGATGCATTAGAAACCGGACTGAAAAATTATCAGTCCATCAAGGCAAAAGAAAACTATGCTAAAGCAGCAAACGCAAATATCAGTGCAGTAAGAAGAGAATACTTACCTGATCTTAACCTCGCCGCTCAAAATAGTTATGGTACCGTAAACGGAGAAAACGGTCCGATGTGGGGATACAAAGGCTGGACCACCGGCGCCTCCGGGCCCGTGCTGCCTTCGCAGAACTGGAATGCCGCTTTCGGGGGACTTTACCTCGCCAACATCAGTTGGGATGTAGTAACCTTTGGCCGCCAGCACGCTAAAGTTCAAGCCGCCAAAGAACAACTTTACACCAACCAGGCCGACCTGGAACAGGAGAAATTTGAACAACAGGTGCGCGTTGCCGGCGCTTACCTGAACCTGCTGGCCGCACAACGACTCAGAGGTTCCATGGAATCTAACCTGAAACGCGCGGAAGACCTGAAACAGATCATCGTTTCCCGGGCGCTGAACGGCCTCACAGCCGGGGTAGACAGCTCTATCGCCAACGCAGAAGTATCCAAGGCCAAACTCACACTGGTAGACGCGGTGAATTATGAAAATTCACAGAGCAACAAGCTGGCAGAAATGATGGACGTACCGCCGCAGGATTTTATCCTCGACACTACTTTCATCACCAAAATACCGAACCAGTTACTGGAAACTATTTCCGCACAGGATTCTCTATCACTGAAGAATCAACCCCTGCTGAAACTATTCAGCTCCCGGGTAACACTGAGCGATGCCAATGAACGGCTCACCAGCAAAAACGCTATGCCCCGCCTGTCGTTTATGGGTGTGATGCAAACGCGCGGATCCGGATTTGACAACGACTACAGTGCCGCTAACCTGAGCCACTACAGCCAGGCTTACTGGTCGGGCGTGAAGCCGCAGATTTCGAACTACCTGGTAGGACTGAATCTCTCCTGGACCGTAACGGATATCTGGCGTACGCATTCGCAGGTTACACGTCAGCACTACACCACAGAAGGATTAAAGAACGAATACAATCAAACATACAACCGCCTGCAACATCAACTGCAATTGTCGGAGCAACAGATAGATAATGCCGTGAAGAAATACCGGGAAGCGCCCATCGGCCTGAAAGCCGCCAGTGACGCCTTTTTACAGAAAAGCACCCTGTATGAAAACGGATTATCCAATATCGCTGATCTGGCCCAGGCACTGTATAATATTAACCGGGCAGAAACCGACAGAGACATTGCTTATAACGGCGTTTGGCAGGCCATTCTTTATAAGTCGGCCACAGTAGGCGATCTGCAATTGTTTTTGAATCAACTGTAATTAACGATAGGCTTTCATTCTCTGAATATATTTGTATGAACCTGATTAAAACCGCACTGCAAAAACCAATAGCCATCATCGTTATGGTGGTAGGCCTGTTGTTTTTTGGTATCCAGGCTACGCGGGATATTAAGATAGATATCTTTCCTGATCTCAATCTGCCTGCGATCTACGTATCGCAGCCTTATGGCGGTATGTCGCCACAGCAGATGGAAGGATTTATTGCCACCAACTATCAGAACCTTTTCCTGTATGTAACAGGCGTAAAAGATATTGAGGCCAAGAATATCCAGGGTCTCACGATGATGAAGATCTCTTTTTACGAAGGAACGAATATGGCGCAAGCCGCGGCGGAAGTGACAGCCATGGCCAATCGTGCATTTTCCTCGATGCCGTCTGGTACGCAACCGCCTTTTATTATTCGCTTTGATGCATCTACTTTACCCATCGGACAGCTGGCACTGAGCAGTCCTACCCGTTCCAACAACGAACTGCAGGATCTGGCCATGACTGTGGTACGGCCGTCTTTCAGCCGTATTGCCGGGTTAACCTCACCTGCACCATTTGGTGGTAACTCCCGCACCATCGTGATCCATGTGGATCCCGAACTGATGCGAAGCCATCATCTGTCCGCCGATCAGGTAGTAGCCGCCATCAAAGACAATAACCAGATATCGCCGGCCGGTAACGTACGTATTGGTGATATCACCTATCTCACACCGGCCAACACTGTGATCCGTACCGTAAAGGAATTTGAAAATATTCCATTGATTATGGGTGATGGACCTACTGTGTTTGTTAGAGATGTGGCGAAAGTGGAAGACGCCGCCGACGTAACCAGCAGCTACGCGGTGATTGATGGAAAACGTTCCGTATACCTGCCTATCATCAAAACAGCCGACGCCTCCACCTGGACCGTAGTGAACAACCTGAAAGCAGCGTTGCCGAACATTCAGAAATTACTGCCGGAAGATGTCAAAATATCTTTTGTATTTGACCAGAGCGTGTATGTGATCAATGCCGTGAAAAGCCTGATCAGTGAAGGTGTGATCGGTGCGGTGCTCACTGCATTGATGGTATTGCTGTTCCTGGGGGATCGCCGCAGTGCCTACATCGTCATCATCACCATCCCGGTGTCTATCATCATAGGCGTGATGTTGCTGAAACTTTTCGGGCAAACCATCAACATCATGACGCTGAGCGGATTGGCGCTGGCCATTGGTATCCTGGTAGATGAATCTACTGTTACCATTGAAAACATCCACCAGCACCTGGAGATGGGGAAACCCAAAGCCCAGGCCGTGTGGCATGCCTGCCAGGAAATAGCGTTTCCAAAACTGCTGATCCTCTTGTGTATCCTGGCCGTATTCGCACCTTCCTTTACCATGAAAGGGGTACCCCGTGCGATGTTTATGCCATTGTCGCTGGCGATTGGTTTTTCCATGATCGCGTCTTACCTGCTGTCACAAACACTGGTGCCGATCCTGGCTAACTGGATGCTCGATGCCAACAAGTTCAAACATCATGGTCACCCGCATGTACACACCGGCGATGCGCATAAAACAGCCGGATATATTGAAACAGAAATTGCCGACGAAAAACAACATGTTAAAACTATTTCCGGCTTCGATCGCTTTAAGCTGCGCTTCATCAGCTGGTTGGAAAACCTGTTGAAAAGACGCAAGCTGGTTATCGGCGCTTACTTTATTGGGGTTATTGGTATAGTAGCATTGTGTATGAGTATCATAGGCCGTGATATTTTACCTAAACTGAATAACGGCCAGTTCCAGTTAAGGCTCAAAGAGCCCACCGGAACGCGTTTGGAACGGACGGAAACCATGCTTATTAAGTCCACAGATATCCTGAAGGAAATTGTTGGTGCGAAAAATATCGACATCACTTCTTCCTTCATCGGTACTCATCCATCGTCCTATTCTACCAACCCCATTTATCTGTTTATGGCCACACCTAATGAGGCGGTGTTACAGGTAAATATGAAAGAAGACTTCAAGATCAATATGGACGAATTCAAGGAGAAGTTCCGCAAACGGATCCATGAACAGATGCCGGAAGTGAAGATGAGTTTTGAACCTATCGACCTGACCGATAAAGTGATGAGCCAGGGCGCTTCTACACCGATTGAGATTGCCGTGATGGGTAAGAATCTGAAAGAGAGCGTGCCTTATGCGAAGAAGGTGTTGGAAGAAATGAAGAAAATCCCTTACCTCCGTGATGTACAGATTAACCAGCCGATGGACTATCCGGCGATCCGTGTAAACATTGACCGGGAAAGGGCCGGACAACTAGGCGTGAGTATTACAGACATTTCGAAATCGCTCACCGCCTCTACTTCCTCCAGCCGTTTCACGGAAAAAAATAACTGGCTCGACGAACGGAATGCTACTTCTTATTTTGTGCAGATTTCTGTACCGGAAAATGAGATGTCCAGCATCAATGATATGGCGGCTATTCCGATCAGTAAAAACAGTACCCGTCCTTCACTGGGAGATGTAGCTACGTTACAGCCGGATACTGTGGTAGGAGAATACGATCGTATTGGTGCAGTAAGGATTGTATCCATTGGCGCCAACATTTATAAGAAAGACCTGGGCAATGCATCTGCGGCAGTGGCAGAAGCGATTAAACGTGCCGGTGAGCCGCCCCGTGGTATTACAGTAGAAAAGCGCGGTTTAATGAACCTGCTGAATGAAACACTGGACAGCCTGCAATCCGGACTGCTGGTAGCGATTATTGTGATCCTGCTGTTGCTGGCAGCTAATTTCCAGTCGTTCAAAGTAGCGCTGGTGGTAATTTCTACGATCCCTGCGGTATTGGCGGGCTCGTTGATCATGTTGCTGCTCACGGGATCTACACTGAATCTGCAATCTTACATGGGTATTATTATGTCGGTGGGGGTATCGGTAGCGAATGCGATCCTGCTGATTACGAATGCAGAAAAACTGCGACTGGAAAATCATGATTCGACGAGGTCGGCGCTGGAAGGTACTTCCATCCGTCTGCGTCCTATCCTGATGACGAGCATAGCCATGGTGGCGGGTATGATTCCGATGGCTTCCGGCCTCGGTGAAGCGGGCGATCAGACGGCTCCGCTGGGCCGCGCGGTAATCGGCGGATTGATTGCCAGCACTTTCGCTTCCCTGTTCATTTTACCGTTGATCTTCTCCTGGGTACAGCAGAAATCTACCGTAAAATCGGTATCCCTGGATCCAGAAGATGAAAACAGCCAGTATTACGTTCCGGGTGCACCACGTGTTTAATTCAAGTATCACTATAATGACTAAACGACATATCAATATCATGAATATAAATAAATACAGCCTGTCGTATCGGGTCATGACGGCTGCTGCGTTATTGCCAATAGGTTTGTTATTTACCTCCTGCCATAGCTCCCGGGCAGACGATGAAAAAGAAACAGACAACCAGCGTGTGCAGGTGAAGATCATTCACCTGCAGAAGAGCCAGCTGGATGCCTCCCTGAAATTACCCGGAGAAATCAAGCCGTTTCAGTTTGCAGATCTTTATGCAAAAGTGAACAGCTATGTAAAAAATGTGAATGTGGATCTGGGTAGCCAGGTAACCGCCGGTCAGGTGTTAGCCACCCTGGATGCACCGGAAATGAATACACAATTGCTGGAAGCGCAGTCCAGGCTCCATACAAAGGAAGCCATGTTCCGCGCCAGCCGCGCTACGTATGAGCGTTTGCTGAAAACCAGCAAGGTACCCGGTACCATTTCTCCCAACGACCTCGATATGGCCTTTGAGAAAATGAGCGCCGACAGTGCGGAGTTGTTATCCTCCCGTTCTTCCTACCACGAAGTACAGCAGATGCTGGGCTACCTGGTGATCCGCGCACCGTTCAGTGGTGTGATCAGTCAGCGTAATGTGCATCCGGGTACCTACGTAGGCCCTGCTGGAAAGGGTTCTGACAGGCCTTTGTTCCGCCTGGAAGAGCAACAGAAATTACGTTTATCCGTAGCCGTTCCGGAGATCTATACCGATGAAGCCCATCATGCCAATGATGTGCGTTTTACCGTGAAATCCCTGCCGGGAGATACTTTCACCGCGAAAGTAAATCGTATCGCCGGAAGCCTGGATGTAAAACTCCGTTCTGAAATATTGGAAATGGATGTGGCCAACAAAGCGGCCCGCCTGCTGCCAGGAATGTATGCAGAAGTACAGATGCCGATGCCAGGCAAGAAAGATGTGTACATCGTGCCTAAATCCGCGATCGTCGCTAATTCAGAGAAGGTATTTGTGATCAAATCCGTGAATAACAAGGCGGTATGGACGCCGGTGAAATGTGGGAATGAATCCAACGGACAGGTAGAAGTATTCGGCGATCTGTCAGACAACGATCAGCTGGTGCAGAATGGCAGCGATGAAATTAAAGAAGGCACCACCTTACAGGCGGTGGCAAAATAATGTGTGTTTAAGGCGGGAAGATGTTTGCGAAAAAGGAATCAACCGGTAGATGAATCAATAGCACGACTACACGAATCAAACAAGCAAAGGACCAATTAACCGGACTGTAAACGTTAAAGTAAAGAGTGACGAGTAGCAGGCAAACATACTTCCCCGATGAATCAGGCAATACAGCGCTTCTGCAAAGGAGGCGCTGTTGCTTTAAAACACGAAAGAGAATTGTTACCGCCGCGTAACAGTTGTAGGTTTAGGTAAAACGGCCGGAATATTCTTATTCCGGTTTTTTTATGCCCTGCCGGCCAAGCAGCGTTTACTGCAAAATAAAACATCCCGAAGCGGGATGG
Source organism: Chitinophaga arvensicola (assembly GCF_900110835.1). GTDB lineage: Bacteria > Bacteroidota > Bacteroidia > Chitinophagales > Chitinophagaceae > Chitinophaga > Chitinophaga arvensicola. The sequence goes on along the minus strand of NZ_FOJG01000001.1, from coordinate 549,410 downwards.
CCTGCTCCGGGATGTGGTATTGATAGAGTGGATGAAGTACTACCAGTCTTTGTCTTTCGGTACTATCTGTCCCTTCACTTTCTTTGCTTTATCCTGCAACTTCTTCTCTTCCTGCGATAGTGCCTGCAGCAAGCGTTCTGCTTCCTGTTTGCTCATTTTGCTGGGTTGTGGTTCAGGTTTCTGCTGATCTTCCTTGTCTTTGTCGCCTTTATCCTGGTCCTTATTCTGCTGGTCTTTGTTCTGATCTTTGTTTTTATCCTTGTCCTTGTCTTTATCGGATTTGTCCTTGTCCTGGTCTTTGTTTTTGTCCTGGTCCTTGTTCTTATCGTTTTTGTTCTTGTCTTTATTTTTGTCTTTGTTATCTTTTTTGTCGTCGCCACCGCCGCCTTGCTGTTGTTTTTTCAGCATGGCCTGTGCATAGGCGAGGTTATAGCGGGCATCTTCGTCAGACGGGTTGATTTTCAATGCCTGTTTATACGATTTAATGCTTTCTTCCCACTTTTTACCTTCCATGAAAGTATTGCCGATGTTGTAGTCAGCGTCTGATTTAACAGCGGGTTTACCGCTTAGTTTCAGGCTATTGGCATATTGTGCCCGGGCGTCGTCGTAGCGCTTTTGCTGGTACAGTGAGTTACCAAGGTTATAGCTACCTTCTGCAGATTGTGCGTTCTGCTCCAGGGCTTTTTTGTAGCTGGCTTCGGCGTCGGTGTACTGTTGTTTCTGATACAGTTCGTTGCCTTTGCGGATAAACTTATTGGAACCGTTCTGCGCAAAGCTGCCGAGGCTGCTCAGTAGAACCGCTGTGGTAAAAAGACAATATTTTATAAAAGTAATCTTCATGAGCCAATGTAATTAAACTGCCGGTGAATCCGGAGTACGTTTGTAACGGACTTCAGGAATAAAGAATTCGATCAGCAGTAATGCCAGGCATATGCCCAGGAAATATTGAAAATAACTGTTGTAATCTGTGAATACATTCTCCCCGAATTCTTTCTGCTCCATGCCATCTATTTTGGCAACGAGTGTATTCACTACATCATCGGTATTATTATCAAGGTGCTGGTAAATGCCTTTACCGGCAGCTGCAATAGATTTAAGTTCTTCTTCATTCAGCTTGGAAATAACGGTATTTCCTTCACGGTCTTTTTTCATGCCGCCGGTTTCCGGATCGGGCAGGGGAGAGCCGGCAGCGGAACCGATACCGATAGTATTGGTCACTGCGCCGTTTTCGAAAGCCGCTTTGGTGCGCTGTATAGCCGTTTCATCATGGTCTTCCCCGTCGGAAATGATGATGAGGGCTTTATGTTTGCGTTCTTTTTTATTGAAAGCTTCATCAGATACCTGTATGGCTTGCCCGATAGCGGTACCCTGTGTAGGTATCATATCGGGAGATACAGTGCTGAGATACATTTTTGCAGCAGAATAATCAACCGTCAGCGGCATCTGGAGATAAGCATTCCCGGCAAAAACCACAAGGCCTACGCGGTCGTTATCCAGTTTATCCATCAGTTTACTGATCAGCTGACGGGCGCGGGTAAGACGATCGGGTTGCACATCCGTGGCCAGCATACTTTTACTCACGTCCAGGGCAATCATCACATCGACTCCCTTGCGGGTGATCTTTTCCATGCGGCTTCCCTTTTGCAGGTTGGCCAGCCCTACTACGCCAAAGAAGAAGGCCAGGAAAATAAGCAGGAACTTTAATACAAACAGTTTACGGGAGTAGCCGGTAAACAATTTTTCTACCAGCGCCTGATCCCCGATACGACGTATAGAACGGCGTTTCCACCAGGACACACCCAGAAAGGCCACCTGTAAAACCAACAGGAGCACCAATGCCCATAAATATTCACTATGCTGAAATCGTAACATATTCGATTTTAAGATATCCGTTACCGGTAGTAAACCAGGTAAGATATCAAAAATAATTTTTTTGTCACGTATTGCAAGCCGTTGGGAAGGGGTTTTATCGTTTTTTTAACGATCCGGTGAAAAGTTGGGGAGCCGGAAAAGCAGGGCGGGCGATGTTTTCGCCGGGGTAAGTGCCTGAAAAGCAGCGGGCTGGGGAAACGGGCTGTAGCCTGATGGAGATTACCCGTTAGTCATCTCCGGAAAACAAAAAAGCTGGAGACTCCGTCGGGAATCACCAGCGTCCGGTATTATAGAGTAATACTACATTTCGCCTTTGAAGTAGCCGGCTTCTGTGAGTATGCCGCGCAGGATTTCCATCCGTACTTTCGGAATATCCAGTTTCGGATCTTCCGATTCTATATTCAGCACAAAGAAAGTCGGGTGTCTGTTTTCTTCGATCCATCCTACAATCCAGCCCAGTTTTTTCGCATCGTTGTAGTCTCCTCCGGTTTTGTAGGAGAGTTCATACTTTGGCGTTTTTTCCATGAGCATCACATCGCGAACGGTTTTCATGGTTGTTTTTGCAAACGGCAGTTGATCGAAGTAGAGTTTTTTTGCCAGGCCAAGCTCTTCATCCGGTGAAACCAGCAGGGAATTATCAAGCCAGAAGGTATCAATACGGCTGATTTTCATGTTGCCGTATTTTACGGAGTCGAGCCACAGTTGCATGGTGGGCTGACCGATGCGGCGTGCTATTTCCTGGAAATACGGTTCGGCGCCTGTTTTGAAAGCCTGCGCCATGGTGAGGTCTTTGTTCCATTCGGGGAACTGACGGGTAATGCCATCCCAGGGAATCACCATGCTGGTGTCTTTGATAGCGCCGGTATGAATTCCTACCAGGGAACTGAATATATTGAAAGTAGATGCAGGCTGAAAGCGTTTTTTAGCCCTTTCCAGGTTATACACTTTAAATTCTCCCTGGCTGTTATTGAACAGCATGAAGGTGCCTTCTACTTTGTATTGGGCGAAATACTTTTCCCAGTCTTTCTCTTCCTTTACATTATTCGGCGCGCAGGCTGCGAGGAACAGGCCCATCGCCAGTAACATCCAGCCAAATCGTTTCATCTGCATAATGATTGAGTTATGAGGTGCAAAAGTAACAATTACGGAGTAAGAATAACGAATTACGGGTTAGCAGGGAGATAGCAACGGTTTCCGGCCGTTATTATCTCCCCACTAACCCGCAAATCTCATTCAATCATACTCAACTTTATGTACCCGGGTGGGGTACAAATTTATTTGATCACGCCCAGTTCCTTACCAATTTTGGTAAAGGCGGCGATGGCCTTGTCGAGGTGTGCCTGTTCGTGTCCGGCGCTCAGCTGAACGCGGATACGGGCTTGTCCTTTCGGTACTACCGGGAAGAAGAAGCCGATCACGTAGATGCCTTCCTGCAGCAGTTTGTCTGCAAACTGGGCAGCGAGTACAGCGTCGTACAGCATTACGGGAACGATCGGGTGGTCGCCGGGTTTAATATCGAAGCCGGCTTCCGTCATTTTGGTCCGGAAATATTTCGTGTTGTATTCCAGTTTATCACGCAGCTCGGTGGTTTCGCTCAGCATGTCCAGTACGGCGATAGAAGCGCCTACAATGCTGGGAGCCACGGAGTTGGAGAAGAGGTAAGGACGGCTGCGCTGGCGCAGGATGTCGATTACTTCTTTAGGTCCGCTGGTAAATCCGCCGGAAGCGCCGCCCAGGGCTTTACCCAGGGTGCCGGTGATGATATCTACCCGGCCCATTACGCCACGGTATTCATGGGTACCGCGACCGGTTTTGCCCAGGAATCCGGAGGAATGGCTTTCGTCGGACATTACGATGGCATTGTATTTATCGGCCAGGTCACAGATCTTATCCAGCTGAGCTATGGTACCGTCCATACTGAAAGAGCCGTCTGTTACGATAATGCGGCTGCGGCAGTCTTTCGCTTCCTGCAGCTTTGCTTCCAGGTCGGCCATGTTATTATGTTCATAGCGGAAACGCTGTGCCTTGCACAAACGTACCCCGTCAATGATGGAGGCGTGATTCAGTGCATCGGAGATGATGGCGTCCTGTTCGTTGAATAATGGCTCAAATACGCCACCATTGGCATCGAAGGCCGCTACATAGAGAATAGTATCTTCTGTACCCAGGAATTTGGAGATCTTTTCTTCCAGTTCCCGGTGAATATCCTGTGTACCACAGATAAAGCGCACACTGCTCATACCATAGCCATGTGTGTCGATGGCATCTTTGGCTGCTTTTACTACAGCCGGGTGAGATGACAGACCCAGGTAATTATTTGCACAGAAATTAAGGACGGTTTTGCCACCCACCTGTATTTCAGCTCCCTGCTCCGATGTAATAATGCGCTCTCTCTTATACAGGCCGGCTTTATTGATATCGCCGAGTTCTTCCCGCAACCGGGTTATAAACTTCTCATTCATATAAATTGCAATATTTAAAGTGGATCTACCAAAGTTATGGGCAATAAATGTATTACGATTATTTATGGCCCGAATGAGTAACGGCAGGATATGCAAAAAGTTTGACCCAGGTGTAACATTTAGTCGCCGCCCTCCGTCATAGTACTATCATGATTATAACTGCCATGAAGTGAAAAACTGATAAATCGCCCCTTGTTGAAAAGATGCTAAAAGAGTATACTGGATAAGAGGCTGATGCTCAGTTTGAAAGGAACTGTTACTACAACTGTGGGGAAGATCGTACGACTTTAGAGTAGGTGTGGGTAACAAGTATGGACTTGGTCAATGATAGGTATTGAAGTATTTGTCGGAACTTAGCACTAAAATCCCGCACCACCGGAATGACGGAAAAGGAGTACAATAAATGTGTGGATCTGTATTCGGACAATCTGTTCCGCTTTATCGTTAAAAATCTGGAGCATGCGGAAGACGCCAGAGACGTAGTACAGAATTCATTCGAGATATTGTGGAAGCACTGCCAGGACGTGCCTTTTGAAAAGGCAAAGTCATACCTGTTTACAGTTGGCTACCACAATATGATTGACCATGTGCGTAAGGTAAAGCGGATCACCCTGGTGGAACAGTTTAAAGAAGAAGATAAAGTAGCAGATCATAAGGTACATAACGCAAAGGAAATCATCGAAAAGGCATTGGCCAGATTGAGTGAAGTACAACGCTCGCTGATTATGCTGAAAGATTACGAAGGGTATTCTTATGAAGAAATAGGGGAGATGATGAACCTGAACCCTTCCCAGGTAAAGGTTTACCTGCATCGCGCCAGGATTCATCTGAAGAACTACCTGGTGAAAATGGAAAATGTTATATAATATTTTTATAATTGCTAAGCGATTAATAATAAATACAGTTTTTGTCAATAGAAATTAACATATCAAACTATGAGTCTTACCTCCTCAGCTACATCGATGGTGAGCTGAATGAGGCAGAACAGGCTGCACTGGAGCTTTTCCTGCAAAAGCATCCCCAGTTCCGTCAGGAGCTGGAGTTGCTGGAAGGAACGCGCCTGGTGCCGGACACCAAACTTGTTTTTGATAATAAGGCAGCATTGTACAGATCATCTTCGCCTGCACAGGTGGATTATGAAGAGTTGATGCTGGGATATATCGACGGGGAACTGACGCCGGCAGAAGAAAAAACGTTACAGGCCTACCTGGAGCAGCATCCCGCTGCTCAGCAGGAACTGAAACAGCTACAGGCCGTGAAGCTGACTCCCGATACTTCCCTGGTATTTGCGGATAAAGCCTCGTTGTACAGAAGCAGTAAACGCCGGGTATCGCCCATTTACCGCCGCATAGGATGGGGCGCGGCCGCTGCTGCAGTGGTAGCGGGACTGATCATCTGGCTGATGCCGGCAGGTCAGCAGGTAACGCAACCTCCTGCTATAGCAAGTGCCACCAAACCGGTGGTTACCGCACCAGCCAACACAACCGTGTCGCCGGAAACAGCGCCGGATCTGGCCGGAACAAAAGCGCCGGTTACAACTGCCGCCGCCGATGCAGCTCCGGCAGCTACACCAGTTGCGGACGCTCCTCTGCTGGCTAAAAACAATAAAGCTGCCGCCACCCGGGTGAAGAAACCAGCTGCAACCCCCGAACCGGAACCTGCACTGGCCGCCACCACTCCGAAAGCAGATGCACCGGTTATTTCACAGTTGCCACCACAGCGTAATTCAATGAGCGAAGTGGTAGAGCAACACCTGCAGCAGTCAAATGTGACTATCGCAGCCGCCCGGCCGGAAGTAAAAGAACCGGTATTGGCCTCTACCAACCAGGTAACCGATCATTCAACAAATAAAATTACCCCAGTTACAGAAGCGCAGGGTGTTCCCGGAGAGCTGATCATGTCTGTAAGTGGCAGCGACAGTAAGATCCTCGATAAAGTAACCAACGTAGCTAAGTTTTTTTCCCGGAAAAGGAACAAATAATAAATCATGGTCATAGCATATGAAGCATAAATTTTTACTCATTTTGTTACTGGTATTATGTGGCGGGTGGGCTCATGCGCAAAAGGCAGATAAAAATACACCGGCTCCACCGGACACCATACAGATCAAAGGATTGGTCATCATAAAAGGGAAGAACGATAAAGGCCGTACCAGCTACAAGTTCTACAATGATACCTCCTATGCCCGTCAGAAGCTTAAAAGAAACCTGCAGACAAAATGGTTCGTTTTTGACCTTGGCTTTAATAACTATATTGACCGCAGCGACTATAACGGCGCAAGTTTCGTCAACTATTATCCTAATGGATCTTCTTACTATAATGGTGCTGTTGCCTATAATACGGTAGGAAATACCTCATACGATTACTCCGCCAAAGGGTTGGCTACCTTTGCCCCAAGGGATGCCAGTGAGCCACTGACGCCCTCTGAGTTCAGACTGATCACAGGAAAATCAATCAATTTTAATATTTGGCTATTTCAACAACGACTTAATATAACAAAACACAAACTTAACTTGTTATATGCTTTAGGATTAGAGATGAATAACTATAGGTATGCCCGGAATATCACTTATTTACCGGGTTATCCTACACAAATAATCAGAGATTCCGTAGAATTTTCGAAGAACAAGCTTTTTGCCGAATACATATCAGTACCGGTTATGCTTAATTTCAATTCTAACCCCGCCCGCCCGAACCGCGCGTTCCAGGCGAGTCTTGGTGTCTCCGGTGGTTATCTCCTCAAATCCAGAACTAAGCAGGTGAGTGAAGAAAGAGGTAAAGTGAGAAAAACGGACGACTTTAATCTTAATAAGTGGCGTTTTGGACTTACCAGTGAACTAGGCTATGGACCTGTGAAGTTGTATGCAAATTTTGCCCTTACGGCGTTACATGACTACGGGTTACAACAGTATCCATTTTCGATCGGTATCCGGTTAAACGGATTCTGAGATTATTAGCCAGTCCTAAATTGTGTTTATGCGTTCTTTTGTTGCTTTGATGACATGTGTTGGTTGCATTGCATGGATTCATTCCTGTGAGAAACGTTTGTTAGGCGTTAGACTCGAAAAAAACCTTTCCCCTATCGACCAACCACAACAGCTGCCTGTTGCGGTTTTACCAGCAGCTTTACCAGCTAATTATATTTCCCTGGTAAGCTCAACGCCGCATACCATTAATCCTCCTGTTAGCCATAGCAGAACCCGGCCCCGTACAAAGAAGCAGCCTTCCGGCCGCTATCCCGGATCCGATTCCGCATTGTTTAACCAGGCGTTGGTGAAAGGGCAATACACCATCTATAAGAATTCAACTCCCTGATCATATTTCCCGCTGCACTTGTTAAGTTAATGGCCGGTCCGGCAACCGGTTGCAACTCCCGTGCGTCTACCGCTCATACAATTCTCCCGATTTTTCCCTATTTATAATTTCCACTTCCGGTATATTTGACAGACTAATCAAAAAAACCAACTATTTGTATGAGTCTTAAAAGAGTCGTATTAGTATTCCTGTTTGCCTGCTCGCTGCACACAGCGGAAGCCCAGGGTAAATATCAATGGAAGGAGGCTACTTCAGGCGGATATCCCTATAAGTACGTTTCCGATGATCCCATGAAGGCCCGCTTCTACACGTTGAAAAATGGCCTTACTGTAATTCTGAGTGTCAATAAAAAAGATCCCCGCATCCAGACACTCATCGGCACCCGCGCCGGTAGCGATAATGATCCGAAAGACCACACCGGTCTGGCACACTACCTGGAACATCTCCTGTTTAAAGGCACCGAAAAGTATGGTTCCCTCGATTGGGCAAAGGAAAAACCTTTGATAGACCAGATCTCTAACCTGTATGACAAATACAATAAAACAGTAGATCCCGCTGCCCGTAAAGCCGTTTACCACGAAATAGACAGCGTTTCCGGAATAGCCGCCAAATACGCGATTGCCAATGAGTACGACAAAATGATGTCGGGCATGGGCGCGCAAGGTACCAATGCGCATACCTGGGTGGAAGAAACCATCTATGAAGAAGACATTCCTTCCAATGCCATCGATAAGTACCTGACCGTTCAGGCAGAACGCTTCCGTGACCCCGTTTTCCGCCTCTTCCACACAGAACTGGAAGCTGTGTACGAAGAAAAGAACCGCGGACTGGATAACGATGGCCGTAAAGTGTACGAAACGATGCTCGCTGCACTGTTTCCTACCCATAACTATGGTCAGCAATCTACCATCGGTACCGTAGAACACCTCAAAAATCCAAACCTGAAAGTAATCCGCGAGTTTTACAACGAATTCTATGTGCCTAATAACATGGCCATTGTAATGGCAGGTGACTTCGACCCGGATTATGTGATCAAATCTATTGATCAGAAGTTCAGCTACATGAAAGCCAAACCGGTGAAGGAATACAAACCTGCACCTGAAGCACCGATCAAATCACCCGTAGTGAAAGAAGTACTGGGCCCTGATGCAGAAAGCGTTGATATCGCTTTCAGAATGCCAGGTGCGCTCGATACCAAATCGAACCTGGTACTGGGCGTACTGTCTGCTATCCTGCAAAATGGTAAAGCAGGCTTAATGGACCTGAATATCAATAAACAACAAAAAGTACTGAACGCCAGCGTAAGCGTACTGAACCTGAAAGATTACTCAATCTTCTCTCTGAGCGGTAAAGCCAAACAAGGCCAGACCCTGGAAGAAGTGAAAGCAATTTTACTGGGTCAGCTGGAGATCCTGAAAAAAGGAGACTTCGATGAAACACTGGTTAAAGCGATTGTAAATAACTCCAAGCTGAGCGAACTGCAGGGCCTGGAAAGCAATAACAACCGCGCTACCGCGCTGATGGATGGTTTCATCAAGAGCAGGGGTAAAAACTGGTCATACGACGTTGCCTATGTAGATGATATGGGCACTGTTACCAAAAAACAGATCGTTGATTATGCCAATAAATTCCTCAACGACAACTATGCTATTATCTACAAACGTAAAGGAGAAGATAAGAACATAGAGAAAGTAGAAAAACCAGCTATTACACCGGTAGAAGTAAACAGGGAAGCGCAATCTTCTTTCCTGCAACAGATCGCTGCGATGCCTGCTACTCCGGTAAAACCACAGTGGCTGGATTATGAAAAAGACATCCAGAAAACTACCGTCGGCAATACCGATATGATGTATGTACAAAACAAGGACAACGGTCTTTTCCGCCTCTACTACCGTTTTGACATGGGTACCTGGAACGATAAAAAACTCGCACTCGCTGCACAATACCTGCAATACCTGAGCACCGATAAGTATACCTCTGAGCAGATCAGCAAAGAGTTCTACAACATCGCCTGTAATTTCAGCGTAGCTGCTACTTCCGAAAATACAACCGTTACCATCAGTGGTTTACAGGAGAATTTCGATAAGGCAGTTACCTTGTTTGAGCATGTGATTGCCAATTGCAAGCCTAACGAAGAAGCCCTGACAGCGCTGAAAGGCCGTATGCAGAAAGCCCGTTCCGACAGCAAACTGAATAAAGGCGCCATCATGAAAGGCGTGGTAAACTACGCGATGTACGGTGCTAAAAATCCGTTTAACAACCAGTTAAGCGAAGCAGAACTGAATAGTGTTTCAGCTGCAGAGCTCACCAACATCTTACATGAGCTGCCTACCTACAAGCACACCATTATTTACTGGGGTCCTCAGCCACTCGCTACCGCTGCTGCGGATGTGAAAAAGCTGCACACTTTACCAGCAAGCTTTAAAACTGCACCGGACGCCATAAAATTTGTGAAAGATAACCAGGATAAAAACCAGGTGCTGTTTGCAGATTACGACATGGTACAAACAGAAGTAAACTGGTTAAGAAATGCGGGTGAATACGATCCTGCTAAAACCGGTATCGTTACGCTGTTTAACAGTTACTTTGGTGGTGGTATGGGTTCTGTAGTATTCCAGACCATCCGTGAATCCAAAGCACTGGCTTATTCTACCTATGCTTTCTATGCGCCTCCTGATAAAAAGAACGAACGCTATTCCGTGCTGGCTTACGTAGGTAGCCAGGCCGATAAAATGAATGATGCCATTGCAGGTATGAACGAACTGCTGAATGATATTCCACGTGCCGATAAATTGCTGGAAACTGCAAAAGAAGGCATGAAACAGGATATTGAAACAGAACGTATTACCAATGACGGTATTATTTTCAGTTACCTGGCTGCTCAGAAACTGGGCTTAAGTACAGATATCCGCAAACAGGTGTATGAGTCAATTGATAAAATGAATTTCGACGAAGTGAAGAAATTCCATGATCAGAACCTGGCTAAGAAACTATATACTTATTGCATTGTGGCTTCTGAAAAGAAGATCAGCCTGGACGACCTGAAGAAACTGGGAGATGTGAAAAAACTCACCCTGGAACAGATCTTCGGTTACTAATCCGTATAAACGAAAATTAATTTACAGGCAAAGGCACAAAGCATTACGCTTTGTGCCTTTGTTGTTGGTATCCATCTCCCGGACAATAAAAAACGATTACTCCGCGTTATCTGCATATTTATTACTCCTATGAAGAAGTGCTGTCATTACTGGTTGGTAGCGGTCCTGTTGCTGCTGCCACTAAGTGGATTTATCAACGAATCTGATTTGTATAGTGTAAGGTTAAATGCTGCCAACATTGATCCTGAGAAAATTTTCCTGCTGATAGATAAAAGCGATTACCGTTTATACGTGTATGAAGATGTAACGTTGAAAAAAATCTACAAGGTGGTATTTGGTAACCGCGATCAAACCGATAAACAAGTAGAAGGAGACCGGAGAACACCGGAAGGGACCTTCCATATTTTAAGTAAAAGAGTGGATAAAAGCTGGAGCCGGTTTATGTTGCTGGATTATCCCAACGAAACATCCTGGCAGAAATTCCATGACCGTCAATCGCAGGGGGTAGTATCTGCAAACGCCAGTATTGGCGGGGCAATTGGCATTCATGGGGTGGAGTATAACTCCGGTATTCGGGATAATTATGTAGAGGGCCGGATCAACTGGACGCTCGGTTGTATCAGTATGAAAAATACGGATGTCAACGAATTGTATGATGTTATCAAAGTAGGCACGCCGGTAGTAATACGCCGGTAAGATTTTTGCAGATTATTTTCCAGTGATTCCCATTGGCAGTTAGTCCTTGTAATTTAGTGATCGTACGGCATCTAGTGGCGCAGTGATACTGCACCATGACTCAAATATAAAATGGCGGGTCAGATCCTGTGAAGAGCGCGCTCCACTCGTATGGTGCGCGCTTTTTTAATATTGTAGAAAGAATGCATTTATCCGGCTGCTTTAATGCTGCAAAAAAGCAGTGACTTCCTTCATCCAGGCATCAGCATCTTTTCCGCAGAACGATTGGTGACCTGCATTCGGGAAGATATACAGTTTCTTTTGCGCGCTGGCCAGGTGGGAAAACACCTGTTGTGTTTCGGCGGGCGTTACCCGGATATCTTGTTGCCCATAGAAATAAAGTACCGGCATATGTATTTGCCGGGCGTAGTTTTCCGGTTTGAAGCGGTGTGCCGGGAAGCCCTGTTCCACGCCGCCCCAGAAGGCGACCAGCTGTGAAAGCGGCGTTGGCGGCAGGTGAACGGCGCGCATCCTGCTTTTAACGGCATCTGTAAGGGTGGCAAAGGGGCATTGGAGTATCAGCTTTTGCGGGGTGAGCCCATACTCCGGAACGGCTTTTAAAATGGCGGCAGCGCCCATACTCACGCCCCAGAGGATCACGGGTTGGTTTCCCTTCTTTTTTATATAATCCCAGGCGAGTTTCACATCTTCTGCTTCCTTGTATCCTACGCTGCAGGTGAAGCCTTCACTGTTGCCATGTGCGCGGAAATCCAGCAGGAAAGTATTGTAACCCAACTGGCGGAAGCGGCCGGCTTCCGGGAAAAGCGAACCTTTATTGCCATTGTAGCCATGAAACAGGATCACTGTGCCTACGGCCGAAGGCGCGGGTATCCACCATCCTTCCAGTTTCAGACCCGCGGCTGTGCGGAGGGATACTGTTTCGTAAGGCACCGTGGGATGGTTCCTGATCACAGATTTGGCAATACGGACGCCAAAGAAGATGATCTTCATTTTTTCGCCGGTACTCATTTGTTCGGGAAGTTTATTTCTCCGGCCACCTTCGTCGTAAAAATGGGTGAACTTCCAGGCGTGAAAAGCAATCACGATATTGAGTACAACAAACAATGATAAGACCACCCAGGCCAGTCTTTTGAAGAAGCGCTTCATAAGTAATGATTCGTGTATGAAGAAGGGATGCAGGGTTTGATTCCTGCATCCCTCCATTCAAAAAATCCGGAATAATGTATTACAGTTTTCCTTTTTTGATTTCATCTACCACTCCCGGATCGAGCAGGGTCGAGATATCGCCTAGATTGTCCATATCGTTTTCGGCAATCTTGCGCAGGATACGGCGCATGATTTTACCGGAACGGGTTTTAGGCAAACCGCTTACAATCTGGATCTTATCGGGTTTGGCGATAGGACCGATAATACGGGCCACTGTCTGAGCAATATCTTTCTTGGTGAGTTCAGGGTCATGTGTGAGTCTTTCAGTGATCACATACGCATAAATACCCTGTCCTTTAATATCGTGAGGATACCCAACTACGGCGCTTTCTACTACACCTGCGTGCATGTTGATAGCGTTTTCCACTTCGGCGGTACCGATACGGTGACCGCTTACGTTGAGTACGTCATCTACGCGGCCGGTGATTTTGTAGTAGCCGTCTTCATCTCTTAAACAGCCGTCGCCGGTGAAGTAGAGATTTTCGTAGGTAGAGAAATAAGTTTTGCGGAAACGTTCATGATCGCCGTAGGTGCTGCGGAGCATACCAGGCCATGGGAACTTGATACAGAGGTTACCGCTTACACCGTTGCCTTTGAGTTCTTTCCCGTTTTCATCTACCAGGATAGGTTGTACACCCGGCAGTGGCAGGGTGGCGTATCCTGGTTTTTCCGGGGTGATACCGGCAATGGGTGTGATCATGATACCACCGGTTTCGGTTTGCCACCAGGTATCTACGATGGGGCATTTGCCTTTACCGATATTATCTTTAAACCAGTGCCATGCTTCTTCGTTGATCGGTTCGCCTACGCTACCGAGCTTTTTCAGGGAGCTGAGGTCTTTGTGATTCACAGGACCCAGGCCATAGCTCATGAGGCTGCGGATGGCGGTAGGAGCCGTGTACAAAGTATTTACACGGAATTTATCGACGATTTCCCAGAGGCGGCCGGCATCCGGATAGGTAGGCACCCCTTCAAACATGAGGGTGGTGGCGCCTGCGCTGAGCGGACCGTATGCGATATAGCTATGACCGGTGATCCAGCCGATATCGGCAGTACAGAAGTATACTTCGCCGGGCTGGTACTGGAAGGTATTAACGAAGGTGTAGTTGGCATAAACCATATATCCGGCGCAGGTGTGCACCACGCCTTTGGGTTTGCCGGTGGAGCCGGAAGTATAGAGGATGAACAGGAGATCTTCCGCATCCATTTCTTCTGCCGGGCAGGGCGGGTTGCCCATGGTTTCCACTTGTTTTATTTCATCTTCCCACCACAGGTCTCTGCCTTTCAGCATGCTTACCGGTGTGCGGGTGCGGGTACATACAATTACTTTTTTCACAGATGGGCAAGCCATCAGCGCATCGTCCATAACAGATTTCAGCGGGATATCCTTTGCACCACGGTAGGCGCCGTCGCAGGTGATCACGAGACTGCACTGTGCATCCTGGATCCTGTCGGCAATGGATTGGGCGCTGAACCCACCGAATACCACGGAGTGCACCGCACCGATGCGGGCGCAGGCCAGGATGGAGATGGCCAGTTCCGGGATCATTCCCATGTAGATGCAGACGCGGTCGCCTTTTTTAACACCATTGTTTTTCAGCACATTCGCAAACTGGCAAACCTTGTTGTATAAGTCGCGGTAAGTAATAATGCGGTGATGTTCTTCGGGATCATTTGGCTCCCAGATGATGGCGGGAGTGTTGCCCAATGTGCCCAGGTGACGATCCAGGCAGTTTTCAGTGATGTTCAGTTTGGCGCCGGTGAACCATTTGATTTCCGGATCCTTGAAATTCCAGTCCAATACCTTGTCCCATTTGCGACGCCAGTAAAAATGGTCTGCTACATTTGCCCAGAAACCTTCCGGGTCAATTACACTTTGTTGATAAGCCTGCTGATAATCTTCGATACTCTTGATCTGGTATGGGTACGACATAGCACCGTAATTGTTTATTGGTTAAGTACAAGCATTTTCCTAACGGGCTTTAAATTTAAGAAAAACCAGATGGTTTGGTAGAAATAATCTAAAAAATCATATTAAAAGCAGATTATTTTTCAACATATGACCGGAGGTATTTGTAAACTGTTGCTTCCTGGGGATTGGCAGGGTTACCCTGTTGCAGGTAGCGTTTATAGTAGCGGGTAGCCATTGGCTTGTTGCGCAGGTGAACTTCATAGATGCGGCCAATGCTGTACTGGCGCAAGGGTTGATGAAAAAGATAGTAGGCAGTATCCAGGTTGGCCACGGCGGCTTTGTACTCCCGAAGCCCTTCGTAATTGGCAGATTTGCCGCTGTAATAACTATCCAGGCTTTTGGAGGTAGCCATATCGATGCAGGTTTGCAGCAGTTCGTTGCTGGCGGTATAATTTTTTAGTTCCGTGTAGGCGAGGGCAGCGTAGTACATAATGGTTTCAGATTGTCCTTTGTTGGCCACCAGGTATTCGTAAATGCCTATACACTGGGGATACTGTTTGAGGGTGTACCAGGCGGCGGCCACGATGGCGAAAGTATTGGGAGATACGATGTTCATGCGCATCAGTTGGTTGCCCAGATCGGTGCAGCGGGTATATTTTTTCAGGAACCAGGCAGATCTCACTGCGGTCATGATGACTGCCGGTTGCGTGGAGTCTGTGCGCAGGAAGTTACGCAGGATACTGTCTGCCAGTAGATACTGCTGTTTTTCGATCAATTCCTCCCCCAGGCGGGCGGTCACTTTAGGATCGTTGGGATTGAGGGTGTAGGCCTGTTGAAGATATACAAAGGCGGTATCCGGTTGTTGTGCGGCGAAGCAGGCAAAGCTGAGTTGCTTCCAGGCAGTGGCGTTGGCGGGTTGAAGCCGGATGATCTGGCGGTAATGAAAGATAGCAGGAAGTGGGCTTTCCATTTGCATGCTGATGCTGGCGAGGTATTGATGGGCAGTAATATTATTGCTGTCCAGTGTAAGCACTTTTTCATATTGGGTGATAGCATCTTTTGTTTTACCGGCCTGGTAAAAGGTATAGGCCAGCAGGGCCTGTTGCCCGATATTATTTTCCTGTACCCTGGGCTGCAGGTAATTAATAGCGGTTTCAAACTGTTGGTTTTGCAGGTATTCCATCAGCAGGGAGCGGTCTATGGGTTCCTGAGCGTTTGCGGCGGCGGTAAAAAGAAGTAGCAGACTGATGAACCATGCGCGGATATAAATCATAAGAAGGCGTTTTATAATTTTAAAACTAAGTATTTAGTTTTAAATAGAAAAACTTAGTTGATGGTGTTTTGGGGAGATGGTATAATGTGGGAGTGAGCGTGCTAAGTAAGGTTGCCAGGATTATAAAAGACTGTAATGTCCGGCTTGGTTGATCACAAACAGGTATTTGTGTTGCTCTAGGCTACCATTTACAATACAGTAAAGCCTTGCACCCAGGGCAGGGGAACAAGGCCTTACAAAAGAAATGAATAATGAATTTTCCGGAAGATGTTTTGACAAAACGGTGGATGAAAAAAAGGAGCGATCATTTAGAGGTTTTACGGTATTTCTCCAGGTCTTCTTCACCAATAGCAAATACTTCCACCATTATTTCAATAATCCTTTGTTTTTCCGCATTACTCAGTGCAGGAATGATTTTTCCTTTCTCATTTGGATTGGGCTTATCTCTTCCGCGCATCTTGCGATAGAATGTAGGGGTACTCCAGTTACATTCTTCGCATACTTTTTCCCTGAACGTTATGGGAAGACTCGAAAGTTTGGTGTGGATGTCGAGCAACACGTTTATTGTTTCTTTGGTCATAGCGGGTATTATTTTTCAGAATTTTGGATATGGTTAACAAAAAGATTCTCGTTATAATAAAACATGATGTAACGTTACTTTAAGGTGTAAGCAAATATATTTATAATCGCGCAATTTATAATGATAAAACATGACTTTCTTTAAAAAAAATGCATGCAGCTATAACTGCCTGTGGAAGCTGTTTTGGAAGGTTTTGTATGCTTTTGTTTATCATTATTTGCTGTGTATGATTTACACAATAAATCCGCTCTGTATCATTATGATTTTCGCCCTCTCAAATAGATAATTCTTTCTTGGTATTTTTTTGCGTATAACCTTTGCAGTTAGTGCAGTGATATCGGATGCAGTGCTGTTTACAGGCGTATATTTTTTTCGTTAAATTGATATTTTTATTTACAAAATGAAATATTAATTGTTAAATTATACGATAATACGACAGGCATGATCCTGTATGTAGCATCATCATTTAAATTGAAACGGGATGCAGTCGAGCCTGATACACATGGGACACCGGTTGAAACAGATCTTGAAACAGAAGAAGATAAAGATTGTTGATTTCGCTGCCATGGCTGGTTTTACCAACCAGATAGCGCACTACCATTTGCGGAAGAATGATATGAAACGGGCTACCATGGAGCGTTTTTGTACGCTCATCGGTATTACTCCGGAAGAATTTATGCGGTGGAATGGGGCCATGCAACTGAGCAATGGAAAAAGTATACACCATGGCGAACGCCTGCAACACGTCATTGCTGAAAAAGGACTGAATAAAAGTAAGCTGGCCGGTCGCCTCGATATGAGCCGCCGTACCATGTACAATCTTTTTGAAAAGGAAAGCTTTTCACCAGACGAACTGGATCGGGTATCCAAAGGGCTGGACATGACTTCGGATGCCTTCCTGAACCCCGGCGCAGCACAGGAAGCCAGGAACACCGACAGTGAAGAAATGATGTTGTTAAGAGAGAAATATTATAAGCAACTGGAAGAATATACACAGCTGCTGAAAAGCCATGCTGCGATGAAAGATGAATTACTCCAGATTAAAAAGGAACTGGCAGCGGTCCGCAAACAGAAAGATTAAAAATAAGTACTCTTTATTATAATGATATTTGTTGATAGTATTTCTTCAAGATCCCTTAAAATATAATACCCCGGCGGTTATTTTGAGAACATAAAAGTGTTATATTTGTATACACCC
The DNA here is from genome assembly GCF_900110835.1 of Chitinophaga arvensicola. Taxonomy (GTDB): domain Bacteria; phylum Bacteroidota; class Bacteroidia; order Chitinophagales; family Chitinophagaceae; genus Chitinophaga; species Chitinophaga arvensicola. The sequence continues at coordinate 531,798 of NZ_FOJG01000001.1, read as the reverse complement.
CATTATTCACCAAAACAGAGATACTATTCATGTCAGTTCCGTATTATGTGCATGCCGGCTCCAGGTTACGGCGTATATTAAGACAACAGGAAATAGTCATTCTTCGTTACGCAAAAAAAGCCGGTTTAACACCACAAGGTTTGTATCGGTATTTTTCCCAGGCAACTATTAAAAGAGAAAAGCTGGAGGTATTACTGGAAGCCGTTCCCGTTACCCTGGAAGATTTTTATCATTGGGATTCACTGGATGCCAATACCTGGCACCAGGGTGAACTGCTGCTGTTGTATCTCGCGAAGCAAAAAATTAAAACGAAGCAACTCGCCGCGCAGCTGCAATTATCAGAAGGTGAACTGCAGGATTGGCTGGACTGCACACAATTCAGCCAGGTGCAATTGCGTAAGCTCGAAGAGCTGTTGGGAATTGTCCCCGAATATTTTACGGATCCCCATTCCTTACGACAGGATGTGAACTGGGTAGAGGCTTACCTGGATAAGTGCATGGAAATACAACAGTACGTCCGTAAAGTAAATACCCTCGAAAAAAAGATCAGTACCCTGGAAACCAGGTAAGCCCGGCCGGTTGTTATGCAACAGTTTGCAGGGATGCTCCGCTTTCTACAGCGTTCAATTCAAAGTATGCAGCTACTTCTTCCCAGCTATTGACCCGGGTATAGTCCTGCAGTGGTAAATTATGTGGCGCAGTAAACAGTAATGGTGTGCCTTTAAAGGTGCTTAGGTTTTTATCGTGGTCGTCGATCATGTAATCCGCTTCCACAATGGTTTTGGAGCCGCAGAATACAATGTTTTTCCAACTGATGAAAGGAAAATGTTCTTCCAGCCAGGCGTGTTTTTCCGCCAGTGACAAAGGGAACTCCATCGCCGCTGATACCACAAATACTTCATGCTGCGCCGCCAGCGCTTTCACTACTTCCTGACTACCTGCCATTACAGGAATACCCCTGAAAAAGCCAGGTGCACTGAGGATCTTCATCGCTACACCTTCCGGAAAAGCACTACCCTCCGGGATATTATTCAGGCGCACCGGATCTATTACCTCTCCGTATTCCCTTGCATATACATCCAGCAGGTGCTGTGTGAGGTCTGCCATTACATTGTCCATGTCGATTGCAATTTTTGCCATATTTTGCTGTTTTGTGCAAAGTTATGCGATAATTCGCAGATTATTGCATAATCTTTCATAATATTGCATAAAATGGCATGAGCATGTTGAAAGAGGAACGCCTGGATTATATCCTGAAAAAGCTTCAGACCGATCATAAAGTATTGCAGGCAGAGCTGAGCAGTGACTTGCAGGTATCAGAAGATACCGTTCGCCGGGACCTCGAATCCCTGGCGCAGAACGGACAACTGATCAAAGTCAGGGGAGGGGCCATTCCCCATTCCCCGAATCCCTATTCTTTTAAGGAACGCATCGTATATCATGAAGATGATAAAAAGCGCATTGCTCATAAAGCGTTGTCCTATCTGCACAATGGACAAACCATCATCCTGGATGGGGGAACTTCTACCTTAACACTGGCAAAATTATTTCCACCCAATCTGCATATCACGGTAATTACCAACAGTGTACCCATTGTAGCACAACTGATAGAACATCCCGTGATTGAGGTGATCTTTACGGGTGGCCTGATTGGTAAGGATTCCCAAACAGCCGGAGGAATGGATACCATCCGTATGCTGGAAAAAATGCATGCTGATATCTGTTTTCTTGGTATTTGCAGTCTGCATCCCGATGCCGGCGTAACCGGCCTTGATCTTGGAGAGGCAGATGTGAAAAGCGTGATGGTGGAATCGGCTAATAAAACCATTGCCCTCGCTACCAGTGACAAAATGGGCACTGCGGAGCCGTTCAAAGTATGCGATATCACCGGACTGGATACCATCATTACAGATGATCCGGACCTGCCTTCTTTGAAACCATATATTAACCTGGGAATACAGGTAATCTGATCAAACTTAACTTTTATCTGACCGAGATGTTACAGGATTTATCGATGGTAGTGATTAATAAAAGAGCCACCCGTATTGCGGTGAGCGCCTTATTTTTTTTAACGGGACTCTGCTTTTCCAGCTGGGCTTCCCGTATTCCGGATATACAACAAGCGCTGAAATTAAATGATGCTGGGCTGGGAAGCGTGTTGCTGGCGTTACCGGTGGGGTCCATTATTTCCCTGCCTATTGCAGGAATACTGGTGTCCCGGTTTGGCAGCCGGCAGGTGTTATTGCTGGCGGCCGTAGCCTATGCGGCAGTGCTGCCGGTGCTGGGCCTGGCGCATACTTCCTGGGAACTGAGCATCTGCCTCGTGTTCTTTGGCTTTTGCGGTAACCTTGCCAACATTGCCGTGAATACGCAGGCGGTGGGTGTGGAAGCCATGTATGGCCGGTCTATCATGGCCTCCTTTCATGGGTTATGGAGTGTGGCAGGTTTTACCGGGGCCGCTTTTGGTACCTGGATGACAGGATTACAACTGGCGCCGGTATATCATTTTTTAATTGTTACTGCTGTGGCGTGGTTGCTGATCATACTTACCATGAACCGCCTGGTAGCGCAGGTGCCCAACGAAAACCATGCGCCATCGTTATTTGGGAAGCCGGATAAGTTTTTATTTACGCTGGGAATTATTGCCATGTGTTCCATGATCTGTGAAGGAACGATGTTTGACTGGAGCGGAGTGTATTTCAGAAGAGTGATAGCGGTGAGAGAAGGCTTGTCTGGCGCTGGTTATGCTGCGTTTATGAGTACCATGGCCTCCGGCCGTTTTATAGCCGATTATCTTACCACCCATTTAGGTGTTAAAAAGATGTTGCTGATCAGTGGCGGCCTTACCGCGAGCGGCTTACTGGTGGCCGTTATCTTCCCTTATTTCGTTCCGGCCATGCTGGGCTTTATGTTGGTGGGTGCAGGCGTATCTGCCGTGGTACCGCTGGTGTACAGCGCTGCTGGCAAGTCTACCGTATTATCGCCGGGAATGGCGCTGGCTACGGTATCCACCATTGGTTATTTCGGCTTCCTCTTTGGTCCGCCGCTGATCGGATTTGTGGCGCAGGCTACCAGTCTTGGTGTGGCTTTCACCATGATTGCCGTAATGGGCGCAGCTATTGCCGTGATGTCTTCCAGGATAAAAAAATTATAAATACTATACAGCCGCTGCTCCGTTTTTACGGAGCAGTGTGCTGAAAGATAATTCTTCTTCCCGCTGGTCCAGCATCAGCCAGTATTCACCGGTAGGTAAGTCTCTATCCGGCAATTGCATACCTGCCAGTGCGGTGAGTAGCGCCTCCGGCGGATGATCAAACCGTACCAGTCTTACCAGTGGATGCAAACCATCTTCCGGTGTCTCTTCTTCCAGCAATAATGCCCGTGGCAGAAATTTCAGTTCATTCATGGCTAGCTCCATAGTTGTTATCTCCCGCAGGTAAGGATTTTCAATATCTCCCACCATTAATTTGCCGAGAATAAATTCCCCGAAGATGGTGATCTCCCGCTTAAACTGCAGGTCAGAGCGGTTATCTATGGCCCAGAATGCTTCTACCAGCGGGATCAGTTGTGGCCCCAGTAAGAAGCAGGTATACGGGAGCATGGTATAAATGGGTGTGATCCTGTTTACCCGGTACAAAGTACAACTGACGGACATCCCTTTCTGGCGCACTACTGCCTGTAATCTCACCCGCTCGCGGGAAGTAAGATCATAACGGGATAAGATGGCTGCCGGATCATGCCGCAGCTGCAAACATAATTGCGGGGAAGCAATCAGGTCTGTCAATGCTTTCTGAAAAGATAAGAGTGACATGGTGTTCAGGTATGATAACGGTTCCAGGAAGTCTTTGCCCTGTGGAGTTCCTGGTTAATACCATCGAACTGCAGCAGGTGGAAGTAGGATTCGTGAAACTCAAAGGTGATACCACATAAATTGGGGACTAACGGTAACGTATAATCGAGCAGTTCCCATACTTCGGGCGGACAAGGACCTGCATGTGAATCGGTATACATGCCGGCCATTTCATTGCCGCCGGCAATATGTATTTCAATGACTTTATCCAGGTCCAGTTGCCGGATGAAATCCCGGGCATCGAAGTGATGATTGACCGCGTTCGTATATACGTTGTGGATATCGAGCAGTAACCCGCAGGAAGTATCATGTGATAATTCATTGAGAAAAGCCGTTTCACTTAATTCCTGTTCGGGCAGATCGATGAAGTACACGTTGTTTTCCACGAGGAAAGGCGTGCTGATAGAACGTTTGATGGCATTGATCCGGCCGCCTATCATGTCCAGTACTTCGTAGTCGTAGGGAACGGGAACGGCTAATCCGGCGTTGTGTTCCTCCTGTTGTTCGTTATGTACTTTTACGAAAGAGAGGTGATCGCTATGCCATTTAAACTGGTAGCGGTTGTGCCATTCTTTCATTTTATGGAGATAGGATTTATCGAAGATACCGGCGCTGCCGAGGGAGTAGGAAATATTGTGTGAGGTGAGCGGGTATTGCGTGGCTATTTTGTCGAGTACTTTCATCCAGGATTCAATTTCCTCAAACCGCTTGGGGGCTTGGCGGCCCTGGTCTGTCCAGAACATATCCGGAATGATTTCCACGTAATCACAAATGCCGGGGCAGGCGTCCAGGTATAGTTCCAGGGAGGGATTATAGAGCAGACCCACGCCCAGCTGCTGTATCGTTTGCTGATAAAGATGACCTTGCCGGGGAGTAGTTGATACTTGTGACATGTGATAAAGTTTTATAACCGTCCCGGCATCACCGGGACGGTAGGAGTGCTTTAACGATGTGCTGCAACATCTTTGATAACAGCCATTTTATCCAGGTCTACCTTGATCACTTCTTCCAGTTTTTCCCGGATATTGAAGTGTACGCCGGATAAGCAGGCTTGGCAACCGCGGGGGTTGATTTGTTTGATCACCATAGATTGAAGTTTGGTGATGTCTTCCAGTTTGGTGCCTTTGGGAACGGCAAGATCCACGTGACCATTGTCGCCGTAATGAATTTCAGCTGTACGCATGACGTTTGAATTTTGGGGGTGTTTAATTGAGATAATAAACAGATTGGAATTACTCCCTGCATGCAGGGCTGTAGCATTTAGTGCCAGTCGTTTTGGGGTTGTTGCGCAGGTGTATTTAGCTGCGGAAAGTAAAGTTAGGGGAATAAGGTGAGATCATGATAAGTATTTATACGGAAAATGGTGTGGCGTTTTGTACGTTATATAAATGAGGCTTCCGGTTCAGTTCAGGCGAGTTGTTTTGTTAGTTTATATATGGCGGCAAGCAGTTCTTCAATTTCTTTTTCCTGTAATATGAGTTTATTAAGTTGGAGTCTCAGGTAAAATTTAGTGGTAACAGCATCCTGCCAATCTGTATCGAGAGCGAGGGAACCACCCAGAGAAGGATGGAGAAGAAAACGAAGATGGGGTATAAGGTCAGATATGATGCTCCTGGGTTTTGCGATGGTAATGAAAGCCGTATCAAAATCTTCATGTCCTGTTTTGACGAAGTTGGGATGAAGTTTACTCAATAAGCTAATTACTTTTCCATTGTGAAATATTTTCAATTTGTTCTGTTGCGACGGAAGTTCCAGTAATAGGGTGGTTTGTGCATTATAATAGAAAATTTCTGTTTGTTTGGCATTGTTACTTGTTGTCCAGATGTCCTGCAGGTTTAAACTGTAATCATTTTCCGTGTTTTTCCATGAGAATGCAAGGCTGCCGGTTATTCCCTGATAGTTGAGATCAAAGCTGAGTCTGTAATTGGGCTGTGATATCGTTCCCTCAATGTATAGTGCATTAGAGCCATATTTATGAAGAATAGCCTTCCAGGACAACGGGAGTTGCTCTTGTTTCATGCGAAGTAAGATATAGATGAATGAAGCATTTTTTTTATATAAAACTATATGTATTTAATCATCCGCAGAAAAAAAATTAGGGTTTAAGAAAAATTAATTCCGTTTATAATTTGCAAATCCCGTAACTTTGCACGATTTTTTTGTTCCCTCATACGGCAGGAAAATCAATTTGGTTTTTCATTTTCAATAGATTACACAAATGCCAAAAGACTCATCTATCAAATCTGTACTCATTATCGGTTCTGGACCCATTATTATTGGTCAGGCTTGCGAATTTGACTATTCCGGTTCCCAGGCAGCACGTTCGCTGCGGGAAGAAGGGATTAAAGTGATTTTGATTAATTCCAACCCGGCTACCATCATGACGGATCCTATGATGGCCGATAAGGTTTATTTGCTGCCACTGACCGTGGAGAGCATTGAGCAGATTCTGGAAGAAAACCAGATAGATGCCGTATTACCCACTATGGGCGGCCAAACTGCGCTGAACCTTTGTAAGGAAGTAGACGAACTGGGAATTTGGGAAAAGAACAATGTTCGCCTGATTGGAGTAGACATCAAAGCCATTGACAAAGCGGAAGACCGTGAACAGTTCCGTCAGTGGATGATCCAACTGGGTATCCCGGTAGCTCCTGCCAGAACAGCCAACTCCTACCTGGAAGGGAAAGAGTTTGCACAGGAAATAGGATTTCCGCTGGTAATCCGTCCGTCTTTCACCCTGGGTGGTACCGGTGGTGGTTTCGTACACAGCAAAGACGACCTGGACGAAGCACTGGACCGTGGTTTGAAAGCTTCTCCGATCCACGAAGTACTGGTTGAAAAAGCCGTACTCGGATGGAAAGAATACGAACTGGAACTTCTGCGTGATAAAAATGATAACGTAGTTATCATCTGTACCGTAGAAAACCTGGATCCGATGGGTATCCATACCGGAGATTCCATCACCGTAGCTCCTGCCATGACCCTGAGCGATACTGCTTTCCAGGACATGCGTAACAAAGCGATGATGATGATGCGCGACCTCGGCAACTTTGCCGGTGGTTGTAACGTACAGTTCTCCCTCAACCCGGAAAATGAAGAGCTGATCGCGATTGAAATCAATCCGCGCGTAAGCCGCTCTTCTGCACTGGCTTCCAAAGCAACCGGTTATCCTATCGCAAAAATTGCTGCGAAACTGGCCATCGGTTATACACTGGATGAACTGGAAAACCAGATCACCAGAACCACTTCCGCTTTCTTCGAACCGGCACTGGATTACGTGATCGTAAAAATGCCACGCTGGAACTTTGATAAATTCAAAGGAGCAGATGATACCCTGGGACTGCAGATGAAATCAGTAGGAGAGGTAATGTCTATTGGACGTACTTTCCCTGAAGCGCTGCAGAAAGCCTGTCAGAGTCTCGAAAACGATGCATTGGGATTAGGTTACTACGGTAAATCACTGATGAAGAGTGAGCAACTCATCGAAAAATTAAAGCGTCCTACCTGGGACCGTATCTTCCGCATCAAAGATGCTTTGATGGCGGGAGTATCCGTAAAACATATCCATCAGCTGACTTACATTGACCGTTGGTTCCTGAATCAGATCCAGGATATCGTGACTATGGAGAAACAATTGCTGGAACTCGACCTGGAAACAGTAACCGAAGATATGCTGAGAGATGCCAAGAAGATGGGCTTCTCCGATGCACAGCTGGCGATCCTGTTTGGAAACTGTGATGAAGATGAAGTATATGCCAGACGTAAAGAACTCGGCATCCGCCGTACTTTCAAAATGGTAGATACCTGCAGCGCGGAGTTTGAGGCAAAAACACCATACTTCTATTCTACATTCGATACCGAAAACGAAAGTATTCCTACCGATAAGAAGAAGATTATCGTACTCGGTTCCGGTCCGAACAGGATTGGTCAGGGTATTGAGTTCGATTACTGCTGTACTCACGGCTTACAGGCAATCCAGGATTGCGGATATGAAGCGATCATGGTGAACTGTAACCCTGAAACGGTATCTACCGACTTCGATATGGCAGATAAGCTTTACTTCGAGCCGGTGTTCTGGGAAAATCTCTGGGAAATCATTGAACTGGAAAAACCAGAAGGCGTGATTGTTCAGCTGGGTGGTCAGACTGCCCTGAAACTGGCTAAGCGCCTGGAAGCAAATGGTGTGAAAATCATCGGTACTTCCTTCGATAACATGGATATCGCAGAAGATCGCGGTCGTTTCTCCGACATGCTGAAAGAACTGGGTATTCCTTATCCTAAGTATGGTACTGCCTGGAATACAGACGACGCGATAGAAGTAGCGAAAGAAGTGGGTTACCCGGTACTGGTGCGTCCTTCCTATGTATTGGGCGGACAGCGTATGCGTATCGTGATCAATGAGGAAGAACTGGAAGAATCAGTACTGAGCCTGCTCAGACATCTGCCAGGTAACAAGATATTGATTGACCACTTCCTGGATCGTTGCCAGGAGGCCGAGATAGATGGTATTTTTGATGGTACCGATTTCCATGTAATGGGTGTGATGGAACATATTGAACCAGCGGGTATCCACAGTGGCGACAGCCATGCGTTGCTGCCGGCTTTCAACCTGTCGCCGATCGAAGTAACCACCATGGAATACTATGCGGAGAAGATTGCACGGGCACTGAATATCAAAGGGCTGATCAACATCCAGTTTGCCATTAAAGACGGTAATGTGTTTGTGATTGAAGCCAATCCACGTGCATCCCGTACTACTCCTTTCATCGCGAAAGCTTACCAGGTACCTTACCTGAACATTGCTACCAAAGTAATGATTGGCGCCAATAAGCTGAAAGATTTCACTATTGAAAAGAAACTGACTGGTTTTGCAATCAAGGAGCCGGTGTTCTCTTTCAATAAGTTCCCGGGTGTGAATAAAGAACTCGGACCTGAAATGAAATCTACCGGTGAAGCCATCCGCTTTATCAAAGATCTGCGTGATCCTTACTTCAGACAACTGTTCAAAGAAAAGAGCATGTATCTGAGCAAATAATTTCCTTCGGGAAATAATATAAAGAGAAGCCCTTCCAGTATACACTGGAAGGGCTTTTTATGTAAAATCGATTTATCTTAAAATGAACAGAGCCTGATAAAAATCAGGCTCCTTCTTTTCCCTCAAAATAACCATTAAAGACACGACTATTGAATCTTGATACAATTCATATAGCGTGACCGGTAATGCAGTTTACAAATAATATTATATTTAAAAGAGATGTTAACTAATCAATAACAGATGAAATAGTATATAATATATTTTACATTGATTTTTAAAGTGTTAAATAGATGTTAAACTGCGCTATTTTATAGCTGTTTTTTGGAAGAAAGTGAAAGTTCTCTAGCTATCATATACAGATATTAGGTGTCCATTTAACATTTCTGAAACACTTTTAAATGCGTAAAAACGGAAGTTTGTTTTACCCGTAAAGTTAACCCGGACATGCATTTTGAGTCAAGCACCTTTGTAGTGATGTATTGGAAACGTGCGCCATTTCTGCGTATCGTTATTCCCCTGCTGACAGGTATCATCTGGCAGTTGAATTACCCTTTACCGCCTGTTTTATTGCTGGTTGTTTTAGGGATAGCATTCACCGGTATCCTGGTATTCCGTTTTTTGCCTTTATCCTGGCGGTTTGCAGCCGTCTGGGCGCCGGGTATACTGCTTTTTATTTTGGTGGGCACTTGTGGCCAGTTGTTGTTGTACCATGCGGATCTCCGCCACAGGTCTGGGTTTTACAGGCAGCAGCTTACTGATACTCCTCTTTATTTGCTACGGATCAATGAGCCACCAGAAGAAAAGGCGCGTTCCTACAAAACGACGGCGCGGGTGCTGGCCGTGTATCAGTCTACTCACTGGATCCCCGTAAAGGGCTATTTAATGCTTTATCTGGCCAAAGATTCCTTGGGGCCTGCCCTTAGCTACGGAGAGGAATTACTGGTCCGTAAAACGCCTGAAATCATCCGGTTCAATGGCAACCCTGGTGCATTCAATTACCAGCGTTACCTGGTAACGCAACAGATCTATGAGCAGTTGTATCTGCGGAAGACAGATTTTTATCTTTTGCCACATCGGGGCGGGGCTGCAGGGCAGCACCTGTTGTTGCGGGCGAGAGATTATTGCCTGAATAACCTGAAGAAATATATCGGTGAAGGGCGGGAAGCTGGTATGGCGGAAGCATTACTGATAGGCTACCGGCAGGACCTCGATAAGGAGGTGGTACAGGATTACAGTAATACCGGTATTGTGCATGTAATTGCCATCTCGGGCATGCACCTGGCCCTATTGTATGGAGTGCTGCTATGGTTGCTGAAATGGATGCCGCCCTGGCGGTGGGCAGATAAAGGGAAAGCAGTGGTGATCCTGTTTGTGTTATGGGCTTTTGCTTTGCTCACCGGGGCGTCTGCCTCTGTACTCCGCTCTGCGGTGATGTTTTCAGGAATTACTATCGGGCGTTTTGTATTAAGCCGGTATAGCAGCATTTATAACACACTGGCCGCATCTGCTACGCTCTTACTTTGCTTTAATCCTTACCTGGCTATAGATGCAGGATTCCAATTGTCTTACCTGGCCGTACTCAGCATTCTGCTTTTTTATCAGCCGCTTTACAAACTGCGTGAACGGAAAAGCAAATGGGCCGATCTGCTCTGGCAAATGGTAACGTTATCGCTGGCGGCTCAACTGATCACAACGCCGGTAAGTTTATTTTACTTTCATCAGTTTCCTAATTATTTCCTGCCGGCCAATCTGATAGCGGTGCCGCTATCCACCGTTATTATTTACGGAGAAGTGATCCTCTTGCTGGTAGCGCCACTGGGTCTTCCTGCAGTATGGCTGGGCCGTGGATTAAAATACCTCATCTGCTGGATGAATACCGCTGTTGCCTGGCTCGGCGACTTGCCCGGCGCCATGATCCGGGATATTCACTGCTCCCTGCTGCAAACGATATTGCTTTACCTGCTCATTGCTGGACTGGCAGCCTGGCTGCTGGTAAAGTACCGGCCAGGTTTGTGGCTGGCACTGTGTTGCAGCTGGGGTGTATTGCTGGCGCATGTAAACTGGGTGGTAAACTGCCGTGCGCAACGCAAAATGATAATTTATAACGTGCCCGGCTATACGGCGGTAGACTGTATAGCGGGGAGGCGGGTACGCTTTACCGGCAGCGATACCATCTGGCAGCTACCGGTGGCGGCCCAGTTGATGAATGCAAGGCGGCAACTCGGAGCCAGGGAAGGAATACCCGCGTCTTTCCGGCAATATGGTCATTGTCTGAGCTTTGAAGGGAAGCGGTTGCTGGTGATCGATAGCGCATTACCGGAAAGGGCGCCGCCGGAAAAGTTTCATACAAATTATATTTTATTAACACGTAATCCCCCCGTGGATATCAGCCGACTGGGCGATTTTTATACGTTTGATACCCTGATTTTTGCCGCCTCTAACTCCTCCCGGAGGATTGAACAATGGAAAAGTGATTGTTACGTGTTAACTTTGCGCTTCTTTTCGGTTCCGGACCAGGGAGCCTATGTTATTAATTTCTAATGTTTTCCATTCATGCAAAAGCAAATTAAATCAGCGCTGATCTCCGTTTTCTATAAAGATAACCTGGAGAACATTGTTAAAAAGTTAGGTGAACAGGGTGTTACCATCTATTCCACCGGCGGTACCCAAAAATTTATTGAGGACCTTGGTGTGAAATGTGTAGCGGTGGAAGACCTGACTGCTTACCCTTCCATTCTGGGCGGACGTGTTAAAACCCTGCATCCTAAAGTATTTGGTGGTATTCTGGCCCGCCGCGATAATCCGCAGGACCTGGAACAACTGAAAGAATACCAGATCCCGGAAATTGACCTGGTAATCGTAGACCTCTATCCGTTTGAAGAAACAGTAAAGAGCACCACTGTAGAACAAACCATTATTGAGAAAATTGATATTGGCGGTGTTTCCCTGATCCGTGCAGCCGGCAAAAACTACAAGGATGTGGTGATTGTAGCTTCCAAAGATCAGTACGCCGACCTCGAAAAAGTGCTGACCGATAACAATGGCGCTACTACCATTGAAGATCGCAGAGGCTTCGCTGCCAAAGCATTTGAAGTTTGTGCACACTATGATGTAGCCATCTCACAATACTTCCTGAACAACGAGCCTGGCGTTAATTTCCAACTCTCTGTTCCGGAAGGTCAGGTAAACCGTTATGGTGAAAACCCGCATCAGCGTGGTGTTTTCTACGGTAACCTCGACGAAGTTTTCAACAAATTACACGGTAAGGAATTGTCGTTCAACAACCTGGTGGATGTAGATGCTGCCTGCCAGCTGATCCAGGAGTTTGAAGAAACTACCTTTGCCGTTATCAAACATACCAACGTTTGCGGTATCGCCTCCCGCGCTACGCTGAAAGAAGCCTGGGAAGCTGCACTCGCCGGCGACAAAGAAAGCGCTTTCGGTGGTGTACTGGTAACCAACAAAGTGATCGATAAAACAACAGCAGCATCTATCAGCGAAATCTTCTTCGAAATCCTGATAGCACCAGGCTTCGATGCTGATGCACTGACCGTGCTGCAGGCAAAGAAAAACCGTATCCTCCTGGAACAGAAACAACCCGTAAAGAGCAAATACATGTTCAAAAATGTATTAAACGGTGTATTACTGCAGGACAGCGATAACGGTAGCTACAAAGAATGGACGGAAGCAGGCGCCCGCCCCGCCACACCAGCAGAAAAATCTGACCTGGAATTTGCCAACATCGTTTGTAAACACCTGAAATCAAATGCGATTGCACTGGTGAAAGACAAACAACTGATCGGTAAAGGTTGCGGACAAACCTCCCGCATCGATGCGTTGCGTCATGCTATTGAGAAAGCCGGCCAGTTCAGCTTCGACCTCAAAGGCGCAGCCATGGCTTCTGATGCTTTCTTCCCTTTCAATGACTGTGTAAGCATTGCACACGAACACGGTATCATCGCTGTGATCCAGCCAGGTGGCTCCATGAGAGATAACGACTCCATCGAATTCTGCAAAACACATGACATGGTAATGGTAATGACCGGTATGCGTCATTTCAGACACTAATCGTTGTTTCCTGAATATTATAGAGAAAGCACCGGAATTTCCGGTGCTTTCTTATTTTAGCCGTATAATATTCGAAAAAAAATAATAGTATTGTTGACTTGTAAATCAACATCATCCTAAAAGCTTAATGGTTACCCAGGTAACGACCCGATGTCTTTTATCCAACAAAATATCATGCCCGACGCAGATGATGCCTGGTTAATCGGAGAGTTTAAAGCTACCGGCAAACTGGATTTTCTTGCGGCCCTCTACCAGCGCTATATGAACCTGGTATATGGTGTGTGCCTGAAATATTTTGATGAGGAAGCCAGTAAAGATGCAGTAATGCAGATCTTTGAGGAGTTAATTACCAAGCTGCAACAACATGAAGTCCAGAATTTCAAGAGCTGGCTGCATGTGCTGACCCGCAATCACTGCTTAATGAAGCTGCGGGCCATGAAAAATAAGGAATCCAGACAGGTATCTATTGATGAGGATCACCCCGTTGTGGAAAACGGAGAAATAGGGCATCATGAAAATGGAGTATCCCTGGAAGATAACCTCCAAAGCATGGAGAAATGCATGGAAACCTTGCCGGAGGAGCAAAAACGTAGTGTAGATCTTTTCTATCTACAGGAAAAAAGCTACCGGGAAGTGAGTGTTATTACGGGGTATGAAATGAATAAGGTCAAAAGCTATATCCAGAACGGAAAGCGTAACCTGAAAATATGTATGGAGCAACAAGATGACTGATAAACGGCCACATATTAAACCGGAAGAACTCGCCGGGCTCATCCGCCAATACCTGGCCGGAGAGCTGGACGATAAAGCCATGCATGACCTGGAGCGCCAGGCCCTGAACGATCCGTTCCTGGCTGATGCGATCGAAGGATATGCAGTGCGTACGCCGGATCAAACCGTTCATCAGCAGGAACTTGCTTCCAGACTCTCGGATCGTATTGCTACCCGCCCGGCCCGTATCCGGCCCATGTATTACCGTTGGGCCGCTGCTGCAGCTATCCTGTTGCTGATGTTTTCTGCAGGCTGGTTCCTGTGGGAACAGCAACAAAAGACGCCTATTGCAGGGGTACAGAAAACGCCGGAAGCGGCGCCTGTGTTCTCCGAACATGGAGATACTGCCACTCCCCAAACAAAAAATAACCAATTCGCGGAAACTGCTCCTGTAGCAGATACAGAGCAGGAGCAAGATGCTGCTAAAAAGGCACGTAAGATCAACTCCTTCGCGTTATCCGGAGAAGCAGCGGACAAAACACCTGCCGATAACAGGAGGGCTCGCACGGATAACGCGCTTTCTGACGACAAAGAACCTTCCGCTGAGAAAACGGTTTTGCAGAATAAAGCGCTGGCTGCTGATAAAACAACGTCGGATGAAAAGACGGCACAAGACAATTTATCCCCTGCCATACCAATACCGGCAAGACCACCATTGCGTGAAGAATCTCCGGTGGTAGTGTCTTCGCCAACTCCCGCCGCCAATAACGCCTCACCGAAGCTGGTCATAAGAGGAAAAAACAGTTTTTCTTTGAATCCACCGGATAGCCAGCATAGTGCCCTTAGCGAAGTAGTGATAGTAGGATACGGTGCAAAGAAGAGAAAGGATGTGACGGGAGCTGTAACAACAGTGCGTGACAAGGCCTTTTCCAATAAACCTGTTACACAGCTTGACAGTTTGTTGCAGGGCAGGGTAGCAGGTGTAGCTGTTGAAACATCGTCTGGAAATGCGAATGTCAGTGAAGATATGGCTTACCGGGAACCCGCGCCGGTAAATGGTTTTACCGCCTTTGAAAACTATCTTAAAACCAAGACCATTAACCCGGATAATAAATACAATGGTACTGTACGTGTATCCTTTGTCGTTATGCCGGATGGCAGCCTGGAAGATTTCCGCATTCTCCGTCATCTGAATGATGCCTGTGATGCAGAAGCTATCCGGGTCATCCAGCATGGACCGGCATGGAGCCCTGCTTCAGACAGGAAACCCACCAGGGTAAAAGTCAGGGTAAAGTTTACAGTAGAAAAAAATAAGTAGTTATTTCCTCTCCTTCCATTGCTGGTTAAAAGACTTAGCAGCAAATACCGGTAATTCACGGTTGTCGCCCCAGCTTTTTGTGAAGAAGCGTCGCAGCAGGAAATTTTTCATTTTGCCACTGGCCATGTTCATCATCTTGCGGCTGGTAGAACCCTGTTTCCACATAAACCAGGCAAATTTCTCTCCACCGGAAGTGTAATTTTCTTCCACTGCTTTCTGGCGGTTATGGAGCAGCAGTTCATGCAGGTTAATGCGTACGGGGCATACTTCGGTGCAATTACCACAGAGGGAAGAAGCGAAGCTCAGGTGCATATACGAATCCATTCCTTTCAGGTGGGGAGTAATCACCGAGCCGATAGGACCACTGTAGGTGGCGGCATAAGTATGCCCGCCAATATTCTTATAAACGGGGCAGGCGTTGAGGCAGGAGCCGCAACGGATGCAGTATAAACTTTCACGTGCAGTAGTATCCTGGAGAATATTAGTGCGGCCGTTGTCCATCAGGATCACATACATCTCTTCCGGACCATCTACTTCTCCTTCCTGGCGGGGACCACTGAATACACTATTGTAGGCAGTTACCTGCTGACCGGTACCATAGGTAGCCAGCAAAGGCCAGAACAGGCCCAGGTCTGCAATGGAAGGGAGTACCTTTTCAATACCCACCAGTACAATATGTGTTTTTGGAAAAGCAGTGGTTAACCGTGCATTGCCTTCATTTTCTGTTACCGCCACAGAGCCGGTATCTGCCAGGATAAAGTTCGCTCCGGTGATGCCTATTTCTGCTTCGAGGTATTTATGACGTAATTTTTCGCGGGCCACGAGCGTAAGTTGTTCAGGAGTAAGACCGGGATCTGTACCAAGTTTTTCGGCAAACAGGCGGGCTACATCTTCCTTACTCTTATGCATCGCTGGTGTTACAATATGATAGGGTGGTTCGCCATCCAGTTGTTGTATATACTCTCCAAGATCAGTTTCCACGCATTCAATGCCATTACTTTCCATAAAGGCATTGAGATGTACTTCTTCTGTGGCCATTGATTTGCTCTTTACAATGCTTTTGCATTGTTTGGCGCGGCAGATGGCCAGTATTTCCTGTTGTACCTGTTCGGCTGTTTCGGCCCAGATGACCTTTCCACCGCGACGGGTAAAGTTTTGTTCAAATTCTTCCAGGTGATTATCCAGGTGCTCAATAGCTCTCCACTTAATGTTTTTAGCTCTCTCCCGGGCGCCAGCCAGATCGTTGAACTGCTGTTTACCTGCTTTTACGGCTGTATTATACTTGCCTATATTGAAGTTGATCGTCTGCCGGTGACCCAGATCAGCCGCCTTTTTTTCACTTTCTTCCAGAAAATTGGATGCTATTTGATGCATAAGCCGAGGAGTATTCCTGATTAAAGATAGTTATCCGAAATTGATTACTGGTGTTCTTTGCGTGCAATTTCATCCAGCACTTCATAAAATTCCGTGCCGTATTTTCTGATCAGTGCATCTTTTAGAAAACGATATACAGGAACCTGCAGCGTTTTTCCATTTTTACAGGCAGGTTTACAAACATCCCAACGGTCGTAATTTACTGCTTCAAAGGTTTCGTATTTTTTGATACGGATAGGATAGAGGTGACAGGAAACGGGTTTTTTGAAATCAACCACGCCGTCGTTGTAAGCCTTTTCAATACCACAGCCTACTATGCCGTGATCGTCGATCGTAGCATAGGCACAAATGCCTTTGTTAACGATGGGCGTTACATATCCGTATTCATCGTCGATGGTATTGGTGCCAGTGTGTTCTATTTCTTTGATACCATCTTCCCGCAGGTAAGACTTAATTTTCGGATAAATTTTCTTCAGGGTTTTAACTTCTGTTTTATCCAGGGGGGCGCCGCAGTCACCTGCAACACAACAGGCGCCTTTGCAGGCAGACAGATTGCATACGAACTGCTCTTCAATTATTTCGTCACTTATGTATTTATCGTCAATGATGATCATCTGGAATCGGTCTTTTGTCTGTGTTGGTACACAGACCTTCTTTAAGACCACAAAGTTACGGCATTCATGGCTTATCTCCAGCGGAGGGTTTCCACCATATGCCACATATCCTGTTCCAGGAATTTATAAACGGGTGCGAGGGAGTCTGCGTTGGGGGTAACATCAAAGTAAAGCGCGCCCCGGAGGAAGTGGTTGACGGAGTCTGTGGCAAAGAATTGCTTGGAGGAGGCGGCGTTACCACCTACTTCATAGAAAGTGCCACTGACGTGATTGGGTGTATGGATCACGTTTTCGTCGATGTATTCGGCTTTATAGGTATGTTTATAAGTCATTTTAAAGGCATCATCCACCAGTTTCTGGAAGCTGTTGTTACCTGGCCCGATGATTTTGTAGCTCATATAGATCTTGCCGTTCAGCGAAGGGAAGTCGATATTGATCCAATAAGGATTTTCGGGAGCGGCGCCAAAGAAGGAAGTATCCTTTACGATATTGGCGTATGCAGGATATTCAAATGTGTAAGGATATCCGGGCGAATCAAAGGTGCGATATTTCCTTTCGGGAAACTTTATATGGAAATAGCCTCTTGGTTTTGGTGTAGAAACGTTTTCACAGGCGGCAAATATGAGTATCAGCCCGGTGAGCAGGGCGAGTATCTTTCCTTTAATAGCTGGCATTTTGTGCTTGTTTAACAGGCGGTTATACTTATTCAGCGGCATCTGGCCTGATGGTTACCTGTACTTTCTGGATCCTCATTTTATTGACCTCCAGTACAGTAAAATCAAAGTTATTGTAGTTAATAACGCTGTTTTCTTCCGGAAATTTTCCGGCCAGTTCCAGTATAAGACCACCCAGGGAATCGCTTTCACCTTTTACGGTTTCAAAGGTTTCAGGGGAGATGTTCATGATGCGGCAAACGTCGTTCAGCATGGTTTTACCTTCAAACACGTAGGTGAAGTTGTCTACTTTGCTGTAGTTAAATTCTTCCTCGTCAAATTCGTCTTTGATATCGCCGATTACCTCTTCCATAATATCTTCCAGGGTAACAATACCTGAGGTTCCGCCAAATTCGTCTACTACCACGGCGAAGTGCATGCGTCTGCTCTGGAATTCGGAGAGCAGGTCTTCGATCAGTTTATGACCATGTACGAAGAAGGGCTGGCGCATTACTTCGTGCCAGTCGAATGTATTGCCTTTATCGAGGTGAGGCAGGAGGTCTTTGGTATGGATAACGCCCACGATATTGTCGAGGTTGTCCTTATATACAGGTAAACGGGAATAATGCAGATCGGCTACGCTTTTCACGATATCTCCGAAGGAGCTGTCGTATTCCACGCCATTTACGTCCAGGCGGCCGCGCATGATCTGTTTTACGGTGATGTTACCGAATTTGAGGATGCCTTTCAGGATGTTTTTCTCTTCCTGGGAGGCGGTGGGGTCCACGCTCATTTCGATGGCCTGGTCAATTTCCTGGTAGTTTACCGGGCCGCTGCCACGGTGGAAGAAGCGGTCTTCAATGCTGCTGCTGAGGCCTACAAAGAAATCGCTGATGGGTTCCATGGTGGCATGTACACCGCTCACAAACCAGGCGAAATAGGTGGCAAAACGGATATTGTTTTGCGCGGCCCAAACCCTTGGTAATATTTGTCCGAAGAAAAGTAAAATGAGACAGATGGCTGAAATCCTTACAAGGAGGGATATTACCGGCAGCGTTTGCAGGTCTTCCATCTGGGTAACCAGGTAATTGGTGATCATGATAAAGGCAATCATGAGCAGAATACCTGCTATCTGTAAGGATGCCAGGAGTGATTTCGGCTTTTCCAATAGTCTGGTGATCAGTTTCCCGGAGGCATTCTGCCGGGTTTTGAGCATATTCAGGTCCTTGTGATTCAGGGAAAAGAAAGCCACCTCTGCACCGGAAACAATGAAGGTAAGCAGTAGTAGAATAAATATAACAAGCAGGAATACCACCACATTAGGGGTGCCAATTGGTGCGCTGGCTTGTAAAAAATAGGATACGTTGCTTGCCGAAAGGATACCCAAGATGTTCAACTTTGATGTAAATAATCAAAAATAAGGGGAAAGTAATTCATGGAATTGCTTTCCCTGCACGCAAATATAAGTAATGTCCCTATATGGGATTACGTACGTTCAAAACTTAATATTTTTTTGCAACTAAAAAGGCAGATCGTCTGCGGGTTCGTTCAATGAAGGGGGTATTTCCAGTCCCGGAAAATTTTCTCCACTGCCTGAACCTGAACTGCTATGGTGAGGTATGGGGTGATCTTGGTTGTTGAGGTCCATGCGTTTATCCAGCATTACCAGGTTGTCTCCTACAACTTCAGTGGCAAATTTCTTATTGCCTTCCTTGTCTTCCCAGCTGCGTGTGCGCAGGCGGCCTTCAATGTAAACAAGACTGCCCTTGTGCAGGTATTTCTGCGCCAGTTCGGCCAGTCCCCGCCATAGCACTACTGTATGCCATTCTGTTTGTGAAATGAGCTTGCCGGCTCTGTCTTTGAACGTTTCAGTGGTGGCCAGTGAAAATTTGGCTACTGCAATATTCCCTTCCAGAAACTGTACATCCGGATCTCTGCCCAAATTGCCTATCAGGATTACTTTATTAACACCTCTCATAGTTGTAGGTTTTTTTAGTCTATTGTTAAAAAGTTCTTCTTTTAATAAATAAACAACCTTCTTAAAGTTAATATTTTTTTCCAATCGATAGTGAAAAATTTCTTACTGGCAGCCGGTTGAGCCGGATTTCGCAGTGACTCACTATTACAGAAGTGGCTTAGCACTTAATGTATATTTTTTATCTCTATGCGTGATATCTCAAAATAATTGCAGGTGATTGCTTTCCAGGAACGTGGTGATTGTTTTCGGGAAAGCATAGTTATTCAGGCTGTTTCGCGGTACCAGTGTGTATCCCGGGATGGCCGGCGCTTTCTTTACGGTGATGCTGATGAACTGGCTGTGAATGGTTTGATGGGTGAGTTGTTGTTTGAAAGGTTTGGACACCCGGTCAATTTCGAAGGCTGTTTTTCCCAGCAGCCGGTTGAAGTCTTCGGAGGATTGTAACGCGGTGATATCTGAGGGGCCTGCCGTTTCAATGAGAATAAACTCGTGGAGGTTCTGCCAGATGTCGCTGTCTGTTCTTTTCCGGATATAGATGTCTTCTTTATGGTGTACCAGCAGGTAATTGAAGTATCTTTTTTTGATTTTGAGTTTTTTTGTTTTTATCGGGAGAAGAGGAACGAGTTGTTCATGCAGGGCTACGCATTTCTTGCGGAGTATACATTCTCCGCAAAGTGGCTGCTGTGGTTTGCATACAACTGCACCAAAGTCCATGATGCTCTGGTTATATTCGGCCGATTGGCCGGCTGGTAGTAATTCCTGGGCGAGTGTATCAAATTGTTTTTTGCCGGCGGTGCTGTCTATCGGTGTTTCGATCCCGAAAAAGCGGGAGAGGACCCGGAATACGTTGCCATCGAGTACGGCGTGGGGGAGATTAAAGGCAAACGAAGCGATCGCTGCCGCAGTATAGGGACCAATTCCTTTAAGTGCTTTGATCTGTTCGTATTGGTTCGGGAACTTACCTTGATAGGTATTGGTAATTTCACGGGCGGCGGCCAACATATTTTTACAGCGGGCATAATAGCCTAATCCCTGCCATAAACGGAACACTTCTTCCTCTGGTGCGGCGGCCAGTTTGTCTACTGTAGGGTAGTGCTGAATAAATCGTTCGTAGTATGGCCAGCCTTGCTCCACGCGGGTTTGCTGGAGAATGATTTCAGATAACCAGATCCGGTATGGATTTTTTTCACCCTTCCAGGGCATGTTGCGGGTGTTGGTGTCCCGGTTCCATTCCAGTAATTTTTCGGTAAAAAATTGTCGCCCTGAGATCATTTATATATTATTTTAATAAAATTATTTAGTATATTGATATGGCAAATGCTGTACAAAAACCCTATAAGGTACAACGGATACCCATTTCCGGGCCTGCAAATAAATATAAATTATCGCCAATACCAGTTATAAGAAAAAATGATAAAATTTATTTGCTTAAAATTCAGCAATTAGAATTTTTAAATTAACTTTGAGAGTAAAGTAATCCTCTCGCTTTCATATGAGAAAAGCTGATTTAATTAACAACATTGCTGAAAAAACCGGCATCCCCAAAGTAGATGTTTTAGTCACACTTGAGGCTATGTTTAAAGAGGTGAAAGAAGCTCTTGCTAACGGAGAACACATTTATATCCGTGGGTTTGGAAGTTTTATCACAAAAAAACGAGCCGCCAAGATTGGGCGTAACATCAAGAAGAACGTAGCTGTGGAGATCCCCGAGCACTTTATTCCGGCATTTAAACCTTCGAAAGAATTTGTTGCTGAGGTAAAGAAGCTCAAAAGTTCTTAATTTTGCAGCCTAATAATTTAGGCGATGCAAAAATCACAAGTTCTTCTGGTGGGTGCTGCGGTAGCACTATTGGTGATATTATTCGCCTTTGGCCGTACTGTGCCCCGGTCGGAAAAGAAACCTATGTCATCTGGCGCCCCTATGAAGGGCGGACAGGATGTGGAACCTATTGCCTTCTCTGAACTGCTGGAAACAGCAAAGGGGAAAATTCCTGCTGAGAAACTTTTACAGGTAAATACTATTGAGACAAATGTTGTCCGCGGGGATGTGAAGACCCAACAGATAGCCGCGTACCACCAATTGTACAACACCTGGGACAGCCTCAACCAGCTGCCCGTAGCCGCTTATTATCTCGGAGAAGCCGCTAAGTTGGAAAATTCCGAAAAAAGCCTCACCTTTGCAGCCAATTTATTTTTGGCCCACTTGCAACATGCAGAAGATCCACGTGTAGCAAAATGGGAAGCCCAGCAAGCAATCACTTTGTTTGACCAGGCAATACAATTGAATCCGGCTAACGACACACTGAAAATATCACAGGCCATGGTGTACATGAACACCGGGGAACCAATGACAGGCGTTGCCAAGCTGAGAGAAGTAGTGGCTGCACATCCTGATAATATTGACGCACAGGTTACTTTAGCGAACCTCGCGATTACATCAGGTCAGTACGATAAAGCTATCGAAAGACTGGAAGGAGTTGCGAAGAGTCATCCTGATAACGCGAAAGTGTTGTTTGTACTGGCAGAATCGTACAGGAGCAAAGGAGATAAGAAGAAAGCGATTGAACTGTTTGAAAAAAGCAAACAACTCATGACCGATCCGGAATTGAAGAAGGAAGTAGATAGTTACATTAAAAGTATTCAATAATATTATTTTTCAATCATTTAAAAACGTATCAGCGTATGCCTTGCGGTAAGAAAAGAAAAAGACATAAAATTGCCACTCACAAGCGTAAAAAAAGACTGAGAAAGAACCGGCATAAAAGTAAGAAGAAATAATTACTCCAGTTTCCCGCCATTTATACTACTAAGGTATTCTCCCGGCGCGGTGGTCGGATAAAAATTTTCATATATCCTGCATGATTCTAGCATTTACTTCTTAAATTGCTATAGTCATGCAGGTTGTTTCCATAGATCCCGCAATTGAATTCTCCGGACATTACCTGCAGTGATCGCTGAACCCTTAAGCAATCCATTCGTCACGAACGTGAAGAAATACGCTAACTTTATGGTGAGCTATTGTTTTGGTATGCAGTAAGCTGTTCTTAAATAGCCGTGTGCATAGCATAAAGGTGAAGTTTTAAAGGTTAAAATTTTGGACGCTTGAATAAGGAACTTATTATAAATGCGGCTCCCACAGGGGTGGAAATTGCGTTACTGGAAGATAAGAAGCTAGTGGAGTTACATCACGAAAGTGGCAATCCTAACTTCTCAGTAGGCGATTTGTACCTGGGTAAGGTGAAAAAGCTGATACCCGGCTTAAATGCCGCATTTGTTGACGTAGGCTTTGAAAAAGATGCCTTTTTACATTACACGGATCTCAGCCCCTATATCCGCTCCATTCTTAAATTTACGGCAACCGCCATCAGCGATAAAACGCCCGATGGATTTGATTTCACGAAATTTAAAAATGAACCGGAAATAGTTAAGACCGGTAAAATTACGGACGTACTGGGAGGCAAACCCAATATCCTCGTACAAATTCTGAAAGAACCCATTTCTTCTAAAGGCCCACGCCTTAGCTGCGAAATCTCTTTACCCGGAAGATTTATAGTGTTAACACCCTTTAATGATATTGTTGCGGTTTCTAAAAAAATCCACTCCTCCGAAGAAAGAAAAAGATTGCAGAAAATCGTGGAAGCCATCAAAACGCCCAACTTTGGCGTTATTGTACGCACCGCCGCTGAAGGAAAGAAAACAGCAGAATTACACGAAGATCTTACCACGCTCGTGCAAACCTGGAAAAATATCCAGGCGAATCTTAATGGCGGCGTAGCCCCACAAAAGATCCTGAGCGAACAAACAAAAACTGCCAGCATCCTCCGTGATCTGCTCAATGAGAGCTTTAACCGCATCGTTGTAAACGATAAAAATATCTATACAGACACCAAAACGTATATCCAGAAGATTGCGCCGGAAAAGTCTGATATAGTCAACTATTACAACAACGGTTCTCCCATCTTCGATAACTTCGGTATTACCCGGCAGGTGAAAGCCTCCTTCGGTAAAACCGTTAACCTCGACAGTGGCGTTTATCTCATCATTGAAGCCACCGAAGCTTTACACGTTGTAGACGTAAACAGCGGATATAAAAGCTCCAGCAACAACCAGGAACAGAATGCACTTGCCTCCAACCTGGAAGCAGCTGCGGAAATTGCCCGGCAACTAAGACTGCGCGATCTGGGCGGTATCATTATCATTGACTTCATTGATATGAAACTGCCGGAAAATAAGAAAGCCATCTTCGAAGCAATGGAGAAATTCATGGCGCAAGACCGGGCGAAACACACCATCCTGCCTATCTCGAAATTTGGACTCATGCAGATTACCCGCCAAAGGGTAAAACCTGAGATCACTATTTCCGTAGCAGAAGATTGTCCTACCTGCAGAGGAACCGGCAAAATCGGGGCATCCATGCTGATCCTCGAAGACATCGAGAAAAACCTGCAATACCTGCTGAATCATCAACACAAAGGACTGACCATCCGCATCCACCCTATATTGCATGCTTACCTGACTAAAGGATTCCTGGCATCCAAACAATGGAAATGGTATTTCCACTATAAGAAATGGATCAAACTCAAAGCTGACTCCAACTACCACCTTACAGAATATCGCTTCTTTGATGCGAACGATGAAGAAATAAAACTTTAGCCTAAGGCTAATCAACTTATAAAAGCAAATGCCGCAGATATGTTTCTGCGGCATTTGCTTTTTCAGCGCATTTTATCATGTTGAATCGTCCCGCATCCACCTTGGGCCGATAATCCCGGGAGTCAGGCAGCTGCTTGCGGGTTCACTCATTTTCTCAGAACTTATAGTCTTCCCGCGCAGGGCAGAAGCTGTCGATCAGCTTACAATCTTCCAACGCACGGCCACCATGCGGCGTATCCGGCGGAATCACCAGCGTATCATGCTGCCTCAGCGTATATTTGTGACCGTTTACCACCATCTCAAACACACCCTCCGCCACATAAGTTATCTGCTCATGCGGATGCTGATGCACAGGCGACTCCGATCCTGCGGTAATTTCCCAGAATGCCAGCGTACTCCTGCTGCCATGCACAAACCGGCCATAATGCCCGGCAATCGTATTTTTTACAGGAATGCTCTCCAAAGGAACAGGTTTGTTCATATTTACATTGTTTAATTATTAAATATAGCAGATCAATCAGATTTTAACAACGACCTGAAGCTATAAGTGCATATATTTCATACATTTACCGGCATAATACCCTTTATGCCCCCAACAGTTGATTGTCATGTTTGTTTTTAAGTAAATATTTAACATCCATTACGCTTATGACTATACGTTTTTACTCCTCACTGGCTTTACTGACACTGATCATCTTTGCTGCCTGTCAGCAACAGACCGGCTCCAGGAAGAAAACTAAAGCAAGAGATACTACTCACTATACCAAACAGGCGTATATTGAACAGACCATCGACAGCAATTATGTGAATAAATTCCTGCAGGCACATACGTCTTATGATGCCTATGACGAATACATCCTGAACTTTTACCGCAAACGCGACTTCCATTTCGCGTGGATCAATAAGGATGGACTCACAGAGCAAGCCAGCAACTTCATTAATATGATGAAGAATGATGCAGCCTATGGGATCAAAGACAGCAGTCTTATGAACCCCGATCTGCAGCAGCTTACAGACACACTGTTGGTCAGCGACGTAGGACTGAAACCCGGCGATACCTCCATTCCCCGTGTGGAAATGATGCTCACCGCCCAGTTCTTTGCCTATGGCAACAAGGTATGGGGCGGCCTGACAGCCGATTCTGCGAAAGACCTGGAATGGTATATTCCCCGTAAGAAAATAGATATGGCCAGCCTGCTGGATTCTATGGTGAATAAAAAAGGCAATGCTTTTGAAGATGATGAACCGGTTAACAGACAATACATCCTGCTCCGTCAGCAACTGAAGAAGCTGGCGCAGCTGGAAGCCGCTGGTAACTGGGATTCTATTCGCACCACCCAGAAAAGTTTTAAGAAAGGAGATTCCGCCGCTGTGATTGCGCAGGTGAAATATCGCCTGGAAGCTTTCGGCGACTTGCCTGGAAAGGATAGCAGCCAACGTTTCAATGCTGCCCTCGACACAGCGGTACGCTCTTTCCAGTTGCGCATGGGTATCAAAGAAGATGGCACTATCAACAAAAGCGTACTCGATGCACTGAATACACCTGTACAGGATCGTATCAAAAAAATACTGCTCAATATGGAGCGTTTACGCTGGGTACCGATAGAGCCTACCACCGACTATATCCTCGTGAATATCCCGCAATTTAAAATGCACGTATATGACAAGGGAAAGTTAGCGTGGAGCAGCAACGTAGTGGTGGGTAAACCGGGCGCCAGCACGGTGATCTTCACCAAAGACCTGCGCTATATAGTGTTTAGTCCTTATTGGAATGTGCCTCCCGGTATTTTGAAAGGCGAAGTATTGCCCGGGCTGAAACGCAGTGGTGCCGGCTATCTTGCACGTCAGAATATGGAAATTGTAGGCGCCAGCGGAAAAGTGATTCCTCCCGGCTCCATTAACTTCAGCAAGTATGGAAGTAATTTCCCTTATGTAGTAAGACAGAAACCCGGTGGCAAAAACTCACTCGGTAAAGTGAAGTTCCTTTTCCCGAATGAGTATAATATTTATCTGCATGATACACCGGCCCGCTACCTGTTTGGAGAGAACAAACGTTCTTTCAGCCATGGTTGTATCAGGATTGCAGAACCCAAGCATCTGGCAGAGTGGCTGCTACGCGATGATTCTACCTGGACGGAAAAGAAAATCGATGAAGCCATGAATGCAGGAAAAGAAAAATACGTTACTGTAAAAGACAAAGTGCCGGTGTTCATTGTGTATTTTACCGCGTTTGTAGACAGCGATGGTAAACTGAATTTCCGCGACGATGTGTATGGACACGACCAGAAGCTGGCGACTTCACTGTTTGGTAAATAATTGCATGTAGTATTGAATAATACTTTAAAAGATTTGGGGAGATAAGCGCGTACGTCGCTGCTATCTCCCCAAAATATTTAAACAATGCGCTTTTATCTCCCTGAAATATTTTAAAATAAAAGGCAGGACCTTGTTCAGGATAAAGTATTATACCGCTGCAATCACAGAAATCTCTACATCCACGCCCTTAGGCAAGCCCGATACCTGCACGGTTTCACGGGCAGGAAAGTCGCTGCTGAAATAGCTACCGTATACCTCATTTACTTGTGGGAAAGTTTTCAAATCTGTTAAGAAGATGGTACTCTTTACCACGTTTTCGAAACCAATACCGGCTGCAGTGAGGATGGCCTGAATATTTTTCATCACCTGGTGAGTTTCATCCACGATACCGGATTTGATCAATTCGCCTGAAACAGGGTCCAGGGCTATCTGTCCGGATACATAGAGGGTATTTCCTGCTTTCACGGACTGGTTATATGGCCCGATAGGAGCGGGCGCATTATTGGTGTTAATGATTTGCTTTTCCATGAAAACGAAAGTAAATAATAATTGAGAACGTACAAATGTCTGTGGAGGCAGATGTGTTATAATTAATGATTCTTTATTAGGTTTGCCGAAATTTAACGCATGAATATCCTGGTAATAGCAGATGCACAGCGCTTTGATGAATTGCAGGAGAAGGGAATGGCGAAGCATCACGATGTACAATGGAAGACAAGCCTGGAGGAGGTTTTGTCGCTCAAAGCATTTGACCTGGTGCTGGATCTTATTTTCGACGACCGGCCGGAGCATGCCCTGGTGTATGCAAAAAATCCGGGTATCCCGGTGTTGGCGGGGATTGTGAAAACATCTCTCACCGAGATCATCGGGCAATATGCTTTTGAGCAGGGATTCAATATTATGGGTTGTAATTTTCTGCCGGGTATGGTGAACAGGCCTGTGTTGGAAGTGACGGTGCTGGATGAAGGACAAAAAGAAACACTGGATACCGTGATGTATCAACTGGGCTGGGAATACTTACTGGTAGCGGATGCTACGGGGTTAGTCACTCCGCGTGTGATTTGTATGATCATCAATGAAGCGTATCTTACGGCGCAGGAAGGCACTGCTTCTCCGGAGGATATTGATACTTCGATGCGGCTGGGCACTAATTATCCTTATGGTCCTTTTGAATGGAGTGAGCGCATCGGTATCAAGCATGTGTACGAAGTTTTAAAGGCAGTACACGATGCCACCGGCGACGACCGTTATGAGGTGGCTTCTTCTTTACAAACAGCCTACGAAGCGATTTAACTTATGGCACTTATACTGAATATAGATACGGCAACTACTACCGGCTCAGTGAGCCTTTCCCGCGATGGGCAAGTGTTGCAGACACTCGTAAATGAAAAACAACAGGATCATGCGGCTACCATGACGCTGTTTGTACAGCAGATATTGAAGGAGCAAGCTATAACGCCTTCACAACTGGATGCAGTGGCAGTAAGCGCCGGACCGGGCTCCTATACAGGGTTACGGGTGGGTGTGGCTACTGCCAAAGGATTGTGTTATGCGTGGGATAAGCCACTGCTGGCCATTTCCACGTTGAAGATGATGGCGCAGGGTTTAGTGGCCACCGTGAAAGATGCGACTGCATTGTATTGCCCGATGCTGGATGCACGTCGTCAGGAAGTGTTTATGGGCTTGTATGATGCTGGTTTAAACGAGGTAATGCCGCCACAGGCAATGATCTTAGAGCCAACTTCTCTTGACGTTCAGTTAGACGCACATAAAATTTACTTTTTTGGGGATGGCAGCCCCAAATGGCAACTGATGGTATCTTCACATAAAAATGCTATTTTTGCTGAATATGTGATAAATGCTGCGCATATGGCGCCACTTTCTGCGGATGCCTTTGATAAAAAACAGTTTGTTGACCTCGCTTATTTCAGCCCATTTTACCTCAAGCCTTTTTATTCTCCTCAAAAGCCCTGACATATATCCAAGTTTTGTCATAGAAGAGTCAAATTACATCTAATTTGCAAGTATCCGGGGCATATATATGATAAATTAAGGTATGGAAATTTTTTTTATTGTGATAGATATTATATTTTTGTATAAATCGATTACCGCAATTGTTGTCTAACTATTTGCGAGTACTGTCCGTTGATCCCTTTCATTTCATCATTTTTTTAAAACTATTATGCGATGGAAAAAACATTATTAACTACCTCTTCTAATACTCTTATTATTTCTAGAGGTACCAATGAAAAAGACCAGATCAAATTGGATTACATTGCCGTAAAGAAAGCTGCTATGGTTTTACGTGCTATCAACCATAAGCTGCGCCAGCAGATGATTAAGCTGCTGGAAGATCACAAGAAAATGACCGTGACAGAGATTTATGTGAAATTGCGTCTGGAACAATCGGTAGCATCGCAACATCTCGCCATTTTAAGGCGTGCTGGCATTGTAATTACAGAAAGAGATGGTAAGTTTATTCACTACACCATCAACAAGCAACGTATTGCTGAAGTGGCTAAGTTTGTGGAAGAACTTGTTGGTTAAAAGCATTGATCCGTATCACTACGGAAAGTATTATATAAAAAAGTAGCCATACGGCTACTTTTTTATTTTGGTATAGATTTTATCCATAAGTGTACAGCTACAGAAGTTGTAAATTTGTAAAAATCAAAAACCATGTTCGTAAAGCAATTGTACACCAGCTGTTTGTCGGAAGCGGCATACTTCATAGAATCTGACGGGATCGCGGTAGTGATTGACCCGTTACGTGATATCGAGGTATACCTGGAACTGGCAAAAGAACGCAACGCCACCATTAAATACATTTTTGAAACACATTTCCACGCCGACTTTGTTTCCGGACACGTTGAGCTGGAAGCAGTAACCGGCGCCAAAATCGTTTATGGCCCGGACGCTCACACCAACTTCGAATCTTACATCGCGAAAGACAATGAAGTATTCCAGATCGGAGCAGTATCTATAAAAGTACTGCACACACCTGGTCACACCCTGGAATCATCCTGCTACCTGCTGCTCGATGAGAAAGAACAACCTTATGCCGTTTTTACGGGAGATACCTTATTCGTGGGAGATGTAGGCCGCCCGGATCTTTTCAGCGGAGACATGACTAAAGAAGAGTTAGCAGGCTACCTGTTCGACTCTCTCAACACCCGCATTAAAACATTACCCGATTCAGTGCTGGTATACCCTGCGCACGGCCCCGGCTCTGCCTGTGGTAAAAACCTAGGTCCGAACACCTTCAGCACCATCGGTGAAGAAAAAGCCACCAACTACGCTTTACTCGCTACGGATAAAGATAAATTCATTGAAGAAGTAACCAGCGGTCTGACTACACCTCCTTCTTATTTCCCGATCAACGCGAAAATAAACAAGGAAGGCTACGATGCCCTGAAAGCGGTGATGGAAAAGGCGATGCAACCGCTTACTCCTGCTGAATTCAAAGCAAAAGGTAAAGCAGGTGCATTGATCCTCGATACCCGCCCTGCTACTGAATTTGGCGACGGATTCGTACCAGGAGCAATCAGCATTGGTCTGGAAGGACGCTTTGCAGAATGGGCCGGCAGTCTTCTGCCTTTTGATCAGGATATTATCCTGGTAACTCCGATCGGCAAAGAAGAAGAAACCGTAGTAAGAATGGCCCGCGTTGGTTTCGACAACGTAGTTGGTTATCTGAATGGCGGCTACCCTGCATGGCAGGCTTCCGGTGAAGCAATCGATATGATCATCACTGTAGAAGCAGATGAACTGGCCATGGATGTACCACATGATCCCAACCTGGTGATCATCGATGTACGCAAACAGATGGAGTATGCTGATGGGCATATTAAAAACGCCCTCAACATCACCCTGGGTGATATGATGGATCCCGGAAAATTAGCCGACCTGGAAGATAATCATAACCTGTACGTACACTGTCAGGGTGGTTACCGCAGTATCATTGCCTGCTCTATCATGAAAAGAGAAGGTATCCACAACCTGCGCAATGTAGACGGTGGCTTCGCTAAAATGAAAGACCAGAAAGGTTTAACCGTAGTACAGGAAAAGACCGTACTGAACTAATTATAACTGTTTTTATAAGCGGGAGTGATGAAAAGAGGAACCTTCCTCTTCTTATCACTCCCGTTTTTCATGTCATATCTTTTGGCCGTTCCCCGCGTATTTGTTAACTTCTTCCTACAAAATTGTTCGGGCATGACTACAAAAACCCTGGCAATCGCCTCATTGATCTTTATGAGCACATTGTTGTTTGCCTGCAGACCTTCCGATACGGAGTTGAAAAAAGAAGTGAATGAAAAGCTGAGTCTTATTCCCGGTATTACTGCGGATGTGAAAAATGGTGTGGTGATACTCACCGGAGAAGTGAGTGATGAAGTGGCCAAATCTGCCGCCGAAGACGCGCTGAAAGACCTGAAAGGAGTGAGGGCTGTCCAGGATAGCATTACGGTAAAAGCGCCTGTAATAGCGGCGCCAGCGCCCGCAGTCCCCAACCCCGACGAGCTCCTCAAAAAATCACTGGATTCTGTTTACGCTGCCAACGGCTTTAATAATATCACGGTTACTATTTCGGCGGGAGAAGTTACACTGGACGGAACGGCGAAGCGGAAACAACTGCGCAAAATTGTGCAACTCGCACAGCAATCCGGTACAAAGAAAGTGACGAATAATATCCAGATAAAATGAGCCTGGAATGAAGTATAGAGGCGATAAAAAGGTATATATCTCCCGGAAAAAATACCGGTACTAAACGACCATAGTGTGAGGCGTTGTTGAAGATAATGTGTTACACATCTCCCGGAAAACTATTTACTATTCCCTTTATATTCATGCTTCCAGCGCCGGTGGCTCCACACCCACACTTCGGGTTGTTCGTAAATATTTTTCTCCAGGTAATTGACAAAGGCTTCGGTAATCACACCATCTGCTTCCTGCTGTGGATTTTCAAAAGCAAGTTTCAGCGAAGCATGATAATAACCTCTTTTTACTTTGCGGATGTCCACAAATACCACCGGAATATTGCTTCTTTTAGCGCCCATTTCCGGGCCTTTGTAAAAAGGCGTCATTTTGTTCAGGAACGGGTACCAGTAGCAACTGCGCGGGTTTCCGGGATTCTGGTCCGCTACCAGTGCAATTAAATATTGTTTATTGGCCCATGCACGCATGCTGTTGCCCATATCATTGGCAGGAATGAGGATGGTGCCGAATTTCTCCCGGAAGTGCCGGAACATCCGGTCGGCCGGCTTGCTGGTGAGCGGCATGTATACCACCAGGAAAGGAAACTGAACGCCCTGCATACAAAACAGGTTTGCCCATTCCCAGTTGAAATTATGGCCCAGGTGCAGCTGGCAGCTTTTTCCCTGTGCATATAATTCATGCAGCACTGTGAGATCGCACTGGAAGCGCTTTTGCAGCTGTGCTTTACTCATGGTGAGCAGTTTGATGGTTTCCACCATCATATCGGTAAGATTGTGATAATATTTTTTAGCGATAACGGTCAGTTCTTCCTTCGACTTATCCGGAAAGGCCTGGGCGAGGTTCTCCATCACTACTTTCCTGCGGTACCCGATCACGTAGTATACCAGCACATACAGCAGATCGCTGATGAAGTATAGTACCGGAAACGGCAATATGGAAAGGCTATAACAAAAAGCAAGCAGCAGATAATACATATTCCTGATTGTTGTAAATCCAACGCAAAGGTAATGAAAGACAGCCGTTTACCTTACAAGACGATGTTTTGAATAAGCTCGCTCTTAAACGGATAATCGGTATTGAAATGAAGTCCCCTGCTTTCTTTGCGGAAGGCCGCGCCTTTTACGATCAGGTATCCTGTGGTAATGAGGTTGCGCAGTTCACACAACTGGGGCGACACCATGGTTTTTTCGTAAAGACTTTCTGTTTCTTCATGTAAAATATCCAGGCGGCGTAAGGCACGTTGTAAACGTACATCGGTTCTTACGATACCCACATAATCACTCATGATCTGTTTCAGTTCTTTCAGACTTTGCGTAATGAGGATCATTTCTTTGGGAACGGAAGTTCCGGTGGCATCCCAGTCGGGTACATTGTCCCTGAATTCCAGCGAATCGATTTTGCTGGTGGCGTCCATAAAGCAGCGGTGTGCAAATACCATGGCTTCCAGCAGGGAGTTGGAGGCAAGCCGGTTAGCACCGTGAAGGCCTGTGCTGGCGCATTCGCCGCAGGCATACAGGTTACGGACAGAGGTGAGTCCCCATTCATTGGTTTTGATACCACCACAGCTGTAATGTGCTGCTGGAGTTACGGGAATCATTTGGGTAGCTACATCTATACCGGCTGCTTTACAGGTTTCATAGATATTGGGGAAATGATGGATAAATTTCTCCAGGTCCATGTGGCGGCAATCCAGGTACACATGTTCCGTACCGGTGATCTTCATTTCGCTATCGATGGCGCGGGCAACAATATCACGGGGCGCCAGCGAAAGGCGTGGATCATATTTATGCATGAAGTCCTCTCCGTGGATATTCCTCAGAATACCACCATCTCCTCTTACTGCCTCTGTAATAAGGAAGGAAGGGCTTACACCTGGCTGATACAAGGCAGTAGGGTGAAACTGGATGAACTCCATGTTTTCGATACGGCCTTTTGCACGGTACACCATGGCCACGCCATCGCCGGTAGCGATATTGGGATTAGTAGTACTGCGGTATACCTGTCCATTTCCGCCGGTAGCCAGCAGGGTGATTTTGGAAAGGATCTTTTCTATTTTATTGGTGCTGAGATTGAGTACGTATACGCCAAAGCATTCTATATCGGGCGTGGATTTGGTGACCAGGTAACCCAGGTGATGCTGGGTGATAAGGTCTACTACAAAGCAGTGGGTGACCAGTTCTATATTAGGGCGGCGGTGAATGGCTTCCAGGAGGGCACGTTCTATTTCTTTGCCGGTAATATCTTTGTGATGAATGACTCTGAAAACGGAGTGTCCGCCTTCACGGCCGAGGGAAAAATCACCATCTTCATTTTTATCGAAGTTGGCGCCCCATTCTATTATTTCGTTGACTCTTTCCGGCCCTTCGGTGACTACAATTTTTACTATCTGCTCGTTACAGAGTCCGTCGCCGGCAATGAGTGTATCTTCTATATGTTTTTCGAAGCTGTCGTTCTCCAGGTCATTTACTACTGCTACACCACCCTGGGCATATTTGGTATTGGTTTCATCTTCCCGGCTTTTGGTGATGATGGTAATCTTTTTATCCGGGCATTGTTGTGATACCTTGAGCGCGTAAGTGAGCCCTGCAATTCCTGAACCGATGACAAGAAAGTCTGTTTGCTGCATAGTTAGACAAAAGTAAGAATTACCGGCTAATTTTTACCCGGAAATACGCGGTGCTTCCCACTACCAGCGCCCATTGTGCAAAACCGTAGGTGAGCATCACCAGGATGTCGCCACCGGGCAGCGGATGGTAAAATTTTCCGGTGGCAATGAGGCCATCGGAAATGATGAACAGCAGGGCGCCAATAACGCAATACCATCCGGCGGGTTGCCGTTCGAAATGAAAGGCGTGGATAGCGCTTTGCAGCATAATAGAAATAACGATCGCATACAGTATAACGGGCATGGCTAAACTACCCAGGTAAGGCAGCAAAAACATGATGAAGGCAATCACCGCCGCAGCGTTGAGAAAAATGTAAACATACCGGCAGTTGGGTACGGGCAGGTTGCTGTACCTGATTTTCAGGAAAAAGATGCTGTACATGATATGTGCTATGAAAAAGCTGCCCAGTCCGGGAAGGAAGAGGCTGTCGAACAGCAGGAGGTCATCTCCGAAGGAGGAAAAAAACAAGGCCAGGAGCAGAAATGCGCGAAAGGTGACCGGCATTTTTACATTGGCATACAATACATAAACTGCCAGTAGAATCATGAGCAGCGGCTTGGTACAGAACCGGTAGTTTTCTTTACCAATGGCTATCAGGAGGATATCGGCCAGTAATACAATAAAGTAAATGATAAGGCCCATTAAACGAAGCATACGGAAAGGGATTATATTATCAATTTACAAATATTCTGTCAGGTATTCAGCAAAATATAAAACGTAGTACCGTTGCCGTTAACGCCCGGGCTCATTACCTTGAGTTGGCCGCCATGCATTTGTATGATCTGTTGTGACAAGCTCAGACCAATACCAGAGCCTTTCTTCTTGGTGGTGAAAAAGGGAATAAAGATTTTGTTCATCGCATCGTGATCGATACCCGGGCCATTGTCCGTTACTTCTATGCAGATCTGTTGTATGTTGTTGAGATACAGCTTTATACTAATGGCGGCATGTTGTGTTTGCTCCAGCGCATCCATGGCATTTTTCACCAGGTTGATCAATACCATCTGGAGTTGTGATATATCGGCGTGGATCTCCATGTTTTCGGCATCTGTTTCCAGGGTAAACTGGATGCCTGCCTGTTTCATATCGGCCTGGAAGAGGCTGCCAACAGAAGTAACCAGCGATCTTACATTAACGCTGGTGAATTGTGGTTGTGGGAGGGTGGTGTAATCGCGGTAGGCATTTACAAAGTTCATGATGCCTTTACTACGACTTTCCACGGTTTGCAGGGCTTCGCGCAGGTCGCTGATACCTTCCTGGTGCTGGGCTCCGGGAGCAATATCCATGTCCACGATTTCCTGCATGGTACCGATCAGTGATACAATCGGGGTCACGGAATTCATGATTTCGTGGCGGAGTATTTTCGTCAGGTTCTGCCAAGCTTCCAGTTCTTTTTTCTGGAGTTCTGAGTGAATATTCTGGATAGAAATCAGTTTGATGAGCCGCCCCTGCAAGCGAACTGTAGCGGCATGGATCGACAGCTGTTGTTCCTGCCTGGTGGCATACAGGGTTTTATTCCCGGAAGATAATTCCATCAACAGTTCTGCCAGTCCGGGGTGTACGGTTTTCAGCTCGTGGATATTACGCAGGCGGTAAATACCCATCAGCCGGAAGGCTGCAGGATTGATCAGCTCAATTTTCCCTTCTGTATCGAAAGACAGTACCCCGATGCTGATATGTTGTACAATCGTGTCGATGTATTTCAGGTTGGCTTCTTTTTCTGCGCGTGTTTGCCGGAAGGCCTCCAGTACTTCGTTGAACTGGTGATTGAGCATACTGAAGCTTTTGCCCAGTTTATTGTCGGCGCTGAACCGTATAGAAAAATCTTCGTAACGGATAGACTCCAGGAAGAGGGTCAGTTTGCGGTTGATCCTGTTCAGATAATAGTAGATCCCGTATAACTGCAGCAGTATCAGCGGAAGCAGCAGGAATGCCAGCGGCTGCATGCCATGCATGTACAACCAGATGGCTGCTGTAAGGGTAATGGCCAGGAGGATGACCCTTAAACTGATATTAATGCTGAAACGATTCATGCGGAGATTTTAGCCGGCAAGGGTGAGCCATATCGCTCACCGCTGACAGGGCTATATGTTATATTTTTCCAGTCGTCTGTAGAGTGCGGCTCTGCTGAGGCCTAATTCTTTTGCGGCTTCGGTGATGTTGCCATTGCACTTTTTCATGGCCTGGGAAATGATATTGCGTTCCATTTCTTCCAGGTTGTAACCGGTATCCATGGACTGATCTGCGTTGTTATTATTTTTCACAAACACATCTTTTGGTTGCAGCGTTTTTCCTTGTGAAAGGATCACGGCTCTTTCCAGTGCATGTTGCAGTTCGCGGATATTACCGGGCCAGTCGTAGCGCTGCAGTTGTGTGATGAGCGATTCGTGCATACTGTTGACCGGGCGTTTATATTTATCCCGGTACAATTGCAAGAAATGTTCTGCGAGTGGAATAATATCTTCCACGCGTTCGCGCAGTGGTGGCAGGTTTATTTCGATGGTATTGATACGGTAGAGCAGATCCTGTCTGAACAGGTGTTGCGTTGCCATGTGCTGGATATTGCGGTTGGTAGCGCAGATCAGTCTAACGTCGATGGGTATACTTTTATTGGAACCGACGCGGGTTACCTGTCTGTTTTGCAGAACGGTGAGCAGTTTGGCCTGGAAGGGGATAGAGATATTGCCTATTTCGTCCAGGAAGATGGTGCCGCCGTTGGCTTCTTCAAAGCGTCCGGGGCGGTCTTCGCGGGCATCGGTGAAGGCGCCTTTTACGTGGCCGAACAGTTCACTTTCAAAAAGGGTTTCACTGATGGCGCCAAGATCTACGCTGACGAAGGGTTTGGCGCTGCGGTTCGACTGGGCGTGTATTTGTCTGGCCAGCATATCTTTACCGGTGCCATTTTCTCCGAGGATCAGGATATTGGCGTCGGTGGCGGCTACTTTGGATACGGTATCAAAAACGGCCAGCATACCAGGGCTTTTACCTATTACCTGGTTGCTGGGATGATGTACCGCAGCGGGTGGTTTATCCTGTTGGGCGGCGCGTTTGTTATAGGCTGTCTGGATGGTGGCCAGCAGTTTTTCGTT
This sequence comes from Chitinophaga arvensicola, assembly GCF_900110835.1. Lineage (GTDB taxonomy): Bacteria > Bacteroidota > Bacteroidia > Chitinophagales > Chitinophagaceae > Chitinophaga > Chitinophaga arvensicola. Next base: position 494,757 of record NZ_FOJG01000001.1, on the reverse strand, counting down.
TTCCCAGGGTTTGAGTACAAAATCTACCGCACCCGCTTTGATGGCTCTTACGGCCATTTCCACGTCGCCATAGGCCGTAAATAATACGACGGCCGTTTCCGGTTTGATATCCAGGATACGGTCCAGCCATTCAAAGCCTTCTTTACCACTGCTAAGGTCGCGGGTAAAGTTCATATCCAGCAGGATTACATCGTAATCAAAGTTGGATACGAGATAGGGTATTTTTTGCGGATTCTTCTCAAAATCAACTTGTTCAAAATGCCTTTTGAGTAACAGGCGTGCCGCACGTAAAACATCTACATCATCATCTACAATTAAAATCTTTGCTGGTTGCATGGTAGTCATATGCGAATGGGTGAATAGGTGACAATATTAAACAAAGATTCTTTCAAAGCCACAGCTAATTTCAGGAACTTTTAAAAGTGTCCGATTATGGACATCGCTTGTCCGGCAAAGGACGTTTTTTTGAACGGTTTTTCTCTGAAACCCTTGCTGGTAGATTGTTTTTAGCTTTGGCATGTGGATTGACTTTCTCCGGTCAGCAAACTTTTCGCTAAAAAACATGGACAGAAAATTAGAAAAGAAGTTTTGGAATAAAAAGCGCATCCTGATGATAGGGGGTGGTGGTGTGGTAGCAATGCTGCTACTGTATATGCTGGTCTTTGCAGATCACCGGGCCACCCTGAATGTAGAAAAAGACAAAATCACTATCTCTACAGTAAAGAAAGGCACTTTTGATGTATATATCGCCGTTACCGCCGTGGTAATGCCTTTGAAGACCATCCGCCTCGATGCCATTGAAGGTGGCTATGTAAGCCGTAAGTATCTCGACGGTGGCAGCATGGTAAAAGAAGGGGATTCCATCCTCCGCTTGGATAACCAGCACATGATGATGGATTTCGTGAATCATGAAACAGAGATCTACCGGTTACGCAATGAATTGCAGAATACCCGTCTGAGCATCCGTCAGCAGGAGTTTACCATGCAACAAAATATCTCCGATATAGACGCCAAGATTGAGGCTGCACAAGACCTGTACGACCGCAACAAGCAACTGGTAGAAGAGAAGATAGTAGCCCGCCAGGATTTTAATAAGAACAAATTTGAGCTGGAAGGTTTACTCCGCCAGAAAGACATCCAGCTACAATCCCAGAAATACCAGCAGGATAACGCTAAAATGCAGATTACCCAGTTGGAAGGTACCCTGGCCAGAACCCAGCGTAACCTGGAACTGATGCGGGAAAACCTCAACAGCCTGATTGTACGGGCCCCGGTATCCGGACAGCTTTCTTCCATAGATGTGGAAGTGGGATCCAGCATCACCGCCGGTCAGAACATTGGCCAGATTGATGACCTGAACGGGTTTAAATTACGTGCCGATATCGATGAACACTACGTTTCCCAGGTATTTGCCGGATTGAAAGCAACTTTCGAATTCGACGGCAAATCCTACGATATGATCGTTACCAAAGTATACCCGGAAGTAAAAAGCGGTCGTTTTCAGGCCGATATGACTTTCGAAAAGAATATGCCGGAAGGCATCCGTCGTGGACAATCCTCTCCTATCCGCCTTGTATTGGGTAAGTCCGCCGAAGCCATCCTCTTACCACTCGGTGGCTTTTTCTCCGATACCGGTGGTAACTGGGTGTATGTTGTAGACAAAAACGGCAACCGTGCAGTAAAACGTAATATTTCGCTGGGCCGTAAAAATCCTTTATATTTTGAAGTACTGGAAGGCTTACAGCCCGGAGACCAGGTGATTACTTCTTCTTATGAGAATTTCGGGAATAAAGATGTTTTATCCTTTTAGTATTCATCCATTTTTTTATAAACTAGCATTTAAAATAACAAACACTTATGATACGCACTGTTAACTTACAGAAGCTGTTTACAACAGAAGAGGTAGAAACCACTGCTCTCAATGGTATTAACATGGAAGTGCAGGATGGCGAGTTTGTAGCCATCATGGGCCCCTCCGGTTGCGGCAAATCTACTTTGCTGAACATATTGGGGCTGCTGGATAATCCGAGCCATGGCGAGTACCACTTCTGGGATAAAGAGGTAGCGCGTATGAGTGAAAGACAAAGAGCGCAGCTTCGTAAAGGCTCTATTGGCTTTGTATTCCAGAGCTTTAACCTGATCGATGAACTCACTGTTTTCGAGAACGTGGAATTACCATTACTGTACCTGAAAGTACCTGCTGCAGAGAGAAAGGTGAAAGTAGAAGAAGTACTGGAACGTATGAACATCATGCACCGCCGCAATCACTTCCCGCAGCAGTTGTCCGGTGGTCAGCAGCAAAGGGTAGCCATTGCACGTGCCGTGGTAGCCAAGCCTAACCTGATCCTGGCGGATGAGCCCACAGGTAACCTGGATTCCACTAACGGAGAAGAAGTAATGAAGCTGTTACAGGAACTGAACAATGCAGGTACCACACTGATCATGGTGACGCACTCACCCTATGATGCCGGCTTTGCCCACCGTATTATCAACCTGTTTGATGGACGTGTGGTGACAGAGAATATCAAGGAACAGTTTCATGTGTGATTTTTTTACCGCCATTCTAAAACCACATCATGATGTTTCGGAATTATTTCAAAGTTGCCATTCGCCATCTGCAGCGACATAAGTTTATTACGGTGATCAATATCTCCGGACTGGCAGTAGGCATGGCCTGCTGTATGCTGATTGTGCTGTATGTGCGCGATGAGTTAAGTTTTGATAAATTCCATCCTCACGCAGATCATCTCTACCGGGTTACTACATCGTCTACCCGTGGGTCTTCCAACACCACTGAGCACGATGCTGCTACACAGTTTCCCATAGGCCCCAATCTAAAAAAGGATATCAGCGGTATTAAAGAAGCCGTTCGTATCTATGCTCCTGATAATACCCTTTTTACAGTGGGAGATAAGAAAATCTGGGATGCCCATACCGGCTACGCCGATGCCCCGTTTTTCCAGGTATTTAATTTTCCGTTGCTGGAAGGAAATCCCGCTACTGTTTTAAAAGAACCTTATTCTATCGTATTAACGGAATCGGCTGCAAAAAGATATTTCGGCAATGAACCGGCGATGGGGAAAATGATCAAGGTAGGCAATGATTACAGTTGCACGGTGACCGGTATCGCAAAAGATTTTCCCGCCAATACAGATCTGCGCCTTACGATGATTCAGTCGTACGCCACGCTGATCACCCAGAACCTTAAAACAGACAACCGGCTGGAACAACAATGGTTCCTGTTTGGCAACAACGTTACCTATGTGCAGCTGGAAGAACACCAGACACCTGCCCATCTTACCAAAGCATTAAACACCTTTGTATCCACGCACATTGGCGGGATACTTAAAAGACTTAATATCCAGTTTTCGCTGGAACTACAACCGGTTGGCAATGTACACCTGCACCCGCAGGGCGATAAGGGGGTAGATAATTCCCCGATGATCTGGTTATATATCGCCATTGCGGCCTTCCTGATCCTGATCGCGTGCATCAATTTCATGAACCTCACCACAGCAAGAGCACAGGAGAGAGCGAAAGAAGTGGGTTTAAGAAAAGTATTAGGCGCCGAAAGGAAAAGCCTTATTCTACAGTTTCTCACAGAATCACTGGTGATCAGCATTGCATCTTTCCTGTTGGCGATAGTGCTGGTAGTGGCATTATTACCAACGTTCAATACTATTACAGGCAAAGAATTACACCTGTTGTCATTCGCCGATGCTTTCCTGTATACCAGCATACTATTGCTGGTATTGGGAGTAGGACTGATTGCCGGCAGCTACCCGGCGCTTTATCTCTCCGGATTAATACCGGTACGGGTGCTGAAAGGAAATTTTATTACTTCCGGTTCCCGGGTGCTGGTCCGTCAGGGATTGGTGGTGGCGCAATTCGCCGTAGCCGTGGCATTGATTATTTCCACGGTCGTGGTATTCTCCCAGCTGCGCTACTGGCAAACCAAGAACCTTGGTTTTGATAAAGAACACCTGGTCAATGTATACGTTTCCAATAATAGTAAAGCAGCCCTGCTGAAGACTTCTTTTTTAAACTTGTCTGGCGTGAAACATGCGTCCATGCACAACTTTCTGATGGGAAGCGGCGTGTTTAGCAACAACCCGGTGATGCGGGAAGGGGCGGAAGACAAAGATGGCTTCGTAGCGGGTATCATACAGTCAGATTTTGACCTGCTCAAAACAACAGGTATCAAGCTGGTATCCGGCCGGGATTTTAACCCAGCACTGGCCACAGATTCTTCCGACGCATTTATCATCAACCAGGCAGCCGCCCGTCAACTTGGCTACAAGGATGATGCAGTGGGAAAAAGAATTGAATGGAGACCCGGATACATGAGCAGGCATGGCACCATTGTAGGTGTGGTGGAAGACTTTAACCTCCGCTCCCTGCAACTGCCGGTAGAGCCGATCATTTACCTGGTGCGGTCCGAGGAAGTTGGCATCATTACACTTCGGCTGGCTCCCGGCGATCACAAAGCGCTGATGAAACGGGTAGAAGAAACATGGAACAGCATTATACCGGAAACACCTTTTAATTTTTCTTTCGTGGAGAATGATATACAGCAGCAGTATGCGTCTGAACGTACACTCGGTAAGCTGTTTGGAATATTCTCCGGTCTTGCGATCTTTATTGCCTGTATGGGCTTGCTGGGATTGTCTATGCTCATTGCCCGGCAACGCACCAAGGAAATCGGTATCCGGAAAGTATTGGGTGCTTCTGTCGCGAATATCTCGCTGTTGTTATCCAAAGACTTTCTTAAACTGGTACTGATAGGCATTTGTATTGCTTCTCCCATAGCCTGGTACGGCATGGAAAAATGGTTGCAACATTTTGCTTTCAGGATACACGTAGAATGGTGGGTATTTGTACTCACCGCAGCAGTGGTGACAGTGATTGCTCTCTGTACCATCAGCTTACAATCCATCAGATCGGCATTAATCAATCCGGTTAAATCACTTAGATCCGAATAAACATGATTAAGAACTATTTCCGTATTGCCTGGAGGAATCTGAAAAGAAGCCGCTTCTTTGCTGCGATAAATATTGCAGGACTGGCGTTTGGTATGGCTATCTGTATGTTTATTTTATGCTGGGTTTTGGACGAGTATAATGTAGATAAATTTCATACGAACGGAAAAAATATTTATCGACTGCAAGTGAATGTGGACTGGGGTGGTATACGCACTATGGGCGTTACTCCCTACATTATGGGAGAGCAGATAAAAAGCAGTTTCCCGGAAATAACGGCTAATGTAAACATCCGGAGTACAGGAAATAATGTGGTGTTCAGAACTGCGCAACAGATGTACCTGGAGAATAAATATGTATTCGCTTCTCCCAATATACTGGAGGAAATGGACTTTCCTTTACTGGCGGGAAACAAGCATACCGCCTTAACCCAGCCTGATGCTATTGTGCTGACAGCATCATTTGCAAAGAAAATTTACGGTAGCACCGACATCATCGGAAAGATCGTTACTATCAATGATAACCAGTCGCTACAGGTAACCGGCATTGCGAAAGATGTGCCTGCCGCATCTTCTATGCAATTTGATTTCATTCTGCCCTTTGCAAGAACCTTGCAGGAAGATTCCTGGTTACTGCGGCCGGGAAGCTATAGTGTTACTAATTACATGGTGGTAAAAGCAGGTACAGATATACCGGCGTTAACCACAAAAATGCAACGATATTTCCATCAGCAATATCCCGACAGAAAAGATCAGGTATGGCTGCAACCCTTTGAGGACGTATATCTGCATGAAAAATATGAGAATGGTAAAGTTGCAGGTGGAAGAATTGAGTATGTACGTTTATTCTTTATCACTGCGCTCATTGTGCTGGCTATCGCGTGTATCAACTTCATGAATCTTTCTACGGCCCAGGCGTCCAAAAGGGCAAGGGAAGTAGGAGTACGTAAAGCGATGGGGGCATCACGGATGTCACTGATCGGGCAGTTTACCGGCGAAGCGATATTAATGTGTGCTATCGCTGCTTTATCGGCTGCCGTAGTTGTGTATTTCCTGATGCCGGTGTTTAATAATTTTACCGGAAAACACATTGCTTTCACCCTGCCGGTGATAGGGAAATATTTGCTGGGCGTGTTAGCCGTGATCCTGGTAACAGGCTTACTGGCGGGTAGTTATCCTGCATTTGTACTGTCGCGCTTTTTGCCTGTGAAAGTGCTGAAAGGAGACCTGAGCAGTGGCAGCGGCGCATCAATTTTCAGGAAAAACCTGGTGGTGCTGCAGTTTGTACTTTCTTTTATCTTCATTGTAGGTAGTGTAGTGATCTACAGCCAGATGCAATACATCTATCATCGTAACCTCGGCATTGACCGGGAGAATATCATGTATGTGTCCCTCGATGATCATTTTGAATCTAAACGGACAGCAGTGGAGCAGTCGCTGGCACAGTTGCCACAGGTAAAATCCTTCACCTACAACAGCTTTTTGCCATTGTCTGGCAGCGGTAGCAGTGCGGATTTGTCCTGGGAAGGAAAACCGGAAAAACTGATACTGAATACCGCCCCTCAGATGGTAGGATATGACTATGCTACGACGATGGGTATCAGTATGAAAGAAGGAAGAGATTTTTCACGCGACTTTGCTTCTGATTCTGCCGCTTATATCATCAACGAAACAGCCGCCCGCGTAATGGGAATGGCACATCCCATAGGAAAACAGATTAGTTTCTGGCGTGGAAAGGGGACCATTATTGGTGTGGTAAAAGATTATCATTTTAATTCCCTGCGGGAAAATATCACGCCTATGGTGATCATGTTACAGCCAAAGGAAAGTAGCTACATGATGCTGCGGTTGGGCAAAGGAGAGGTCGCCGGCCAGGTGGCCGCTGTAGAAAAAATATTTACCACATTGAATCCTGGTTATCCGGTAGATTACCATTTCCTGGATGAAACCTTCGATAATATGTACCAGTCGGAAACGATGCTCCGCAAGCTGGCACAGGTATTCGCTGTTGTAGCGGTGCTGATTTCGTGTCTTGGTTTATTCGGATTGTCTGTTTTCACTGCGGAGCAACGGAAGAAAGAAATTGGTATCCGGAAGATATTGGGCGCATCGGTGATGAATGTTACCAGCCTGCTTTCAAGAGAATTCCTCACACTGGTGATCATCGGTATTTTACTGGCTACGCCTGTCAGCTGGTATATGATGAATAACTGGTTGTCCGGATTTGCCTATCATACTGACTTATCAGCCTGGATCTTTATCATCGCCGGTGTGCTGGCAGTGCTGATTGCGCTGGCCACTGTGAGTTATCAGTCAATAAAGGCGGCATTGAGTAATCCTGTTACAGCTTTAAAAGCGGAGTAAACAACATGTTTAAACGTTATCTCGTCATAGCATTCAGAAATCTGCAGCGGCAAAGGTTATTTACCTTTATCAACATTGCCGGGCTGGCAGTGAGTATGACCGTGTGCCTGGTGGTACTGTTATCCGTACGGGAGAGCTTTTCCTACGATAATTTTCATCCGCTGGCGAGCCGTATCTGGCGAATCACTACTCATGCACAAACCCCTGACGGCAGGAAGTATCATGTAGCGAGTGTGCCCATGCCGATGGGAACTGCGTTAAAGAGCAACTATGCGGCAGTAGAAAATGAAGCGACCGTGTATGGCGCGTTGTCTGGTGAAGGAAAGATAAATGACAAGAAGATCAATATCCGTGGCGCTTTTGCTACACCCTCTTTTTTTGATGTATTTGGTTTTAAGCTGGCAGCCGGGAATCCCCGCATGGCTTTAACCACGCCCAACAGTATTGTATTATCGGCAGAAACGGCGAAACGTTTCTTTGGCACGAATGATCCCATGGGAAAGGTAATCCAGATGGACCGGTTCGGCAGCTTCATTGTGAGCGGGGTATTACAGCCTAATCCTTCCAGGTCGCATCTCGATTTTGAAGCTTTTGCGGCGATGTCTTCTGTACCGGCGCTGGAACAAAGCAAGGTATTGCCTGATCAGCTGAATAACTGGGATATCGTAAAAAGTAGCTACACCTATGTAGTGTTACGTAAAGGAGAAAGTGTGTCTGCATTGACATCTGCCTTAACAGACCTCGGACACCGGTACGACGGCTTTACTCAGAAAGGCTGGGGTACTATGGCTTTTGAGGCACAGGCTTTCAGCAAAATATCTCCCTCCTGGGATTTATTCGACGACATCGGTAACACTCCCTCCTGGGGTAAAGTACTTACAGAAATGGGAGTGGCTTTCGGGCTAATTCTCTGCGCCTGTTTTAATTACACCAACCTGTCTATAGTACGTGCTTTACAACGGGCCAAAGAAGTCGGCGTACGAAAAGTAAATGGCGCACATCGCTGGCAGATATTTATGCAATTCATCACAGAGTCGGTGTTGATGTGTCTTTTGTCGCTGGTGATGGCGGTATTGCTGTTATTAACTATGCAGGCCTCCCATTTCAGCGGCTTGCCGGTGCCGGATATCAACCTGCTGACACCTGCCATACTTGGCTGGTTCCTGCTGTTCAGCGTGATCATTGGCTTGATTGCCGGTGCTATTCCCGCCTGGGCTTTATCTGCTTTTCAGCCTGCTAAGGTGCTGAAGAATATGATCGACATCAAACTGTTTGGTGGTATCGGTTTAAGAAAAACGCTGATCGTGATACAGTTTTCCCTGTCTATTACGGCCATCATTTTCCTGGTAACGGTGTATCGCCAGTTTCATTATAAATCTGTAAAAGACATGGGCTTCGCCCGCAGGGATATCCTGAATGTGCCGCTGGAAGGTGTTGATTACCAAAGGATGAAAGAAAGGATGCTGCAACTGAAAGAGGTGGAATCTGCCACCGCCAGTTCAGGTACACTGGGAATGCCAAGGCATAGCAGCTTCTGCAACCTGCGCACAGGCGACAGCAAAAACACCATTGAGTTTGGCTACTATGCCGGTGATATGGATTTCCTCAACGTAATGCACCTGAAACTGCTGGCTGGTACTACCTTTCCGGCTGCAGCTTCCAGGGAAAAGGAACAATACCTGGTAGTGAATGAAAAGGCGCTGAGCATCATGGGGGTGAAATCACCGGCAGATGCTATCGGTAAAACGCTGTTCCTGTCAGACTCCTTGCCACTAAGCATTGTAGGCGTAGTAAAAGATTTTAATTACCAACCCATAGAAGTAAATATCCGCCCGATGGCGATCCGTTTTATACCGGGTGAATTCCATCAGCTGCAACTGACCATGAACAATGGCGATAAAACAGCACAACTGGCAGACGTGAAGAAGATATGGCTGGAATTGCATCCGGGAGAAACATTTAACGCTGAATGGATGGATGAACAGCTGCTGAGCCGCGATGGCCGTGAAGTAGTATCCATGCTGGGCTTCCTGGTGTTCATTACCACTATGATCGCCGCATTGGGCCTGCTGGGCATTGTGGCCTACACTTCTTTCACCCGGAAAAAAGAAATCAGTATCCGTAAGGTATTGGGCGCCACGGCTCCCGGGTTATTGATACTTCTTTCAAAAAATTATGTGCGGTTAATCCTGATTGCCGGTTGTATTGCGCTGCCATTGGGTTATATCGGCAGTACTTTCTTCCTCCAGATCTTTGCTTACCGGGTCAGCATCGGTATTCTTCCTATGTTGGGAAGCTTTTTCCTACTGTTAATGCTGGCTTTAATTACGATTCTTTCACAAACCTGGAGAGCAATTGATGTGAATCCGGCGGATAACCTGCGAAACGACTAGACTTATGCTATTACTGAACTACATAAAACTTGCATGGCGCAATCTTGGTAAAAGAAAGCTGTACAGTTTCATCAACATTGGTGGGCTGGCGGCCGGTCTTTGTGTGTGCATGCTCATTATGTTGTATGTAGCACATGAACTGAGTTATGACCGTTTCCATAAAGACAGTGCCCGTATTTTTTCTCTGCTGGAAAGAATAAAAATGGAGAACGATACTATCCAGATGGATCGCTTTAACTATGCCAGCGCACCTGCTGTCAGGCAACAGAGCCCTGGCGTGGAAAGTTTTCTCCGCATGGGTAGCCTGCTGCAGGAAACCACCGTATTACAACGCGTCGATAATCCATCTATCCGCGATGAAGAAGCTGCTGTCTGGTTTACAGATGCCAATTATTTCCGCTTCTTCTCTTTTCCTTTACTGCAAGGACAGCCGGATGAGGTGCTGAAACAACCTTTTACTATGGTGTTGTCGGTAGATATGGCTAAGAAATATTTTGGCAACACAGATGTAGTTGGAAAACAATTACGTTTTAATGGAGAATATCTTTTTCAGATTACTGGCGTTATGGCCAATACCCCGTCCAACTCCAGCCTGAAAGCAGACTTCCTGTTATCGGGTGCCAGTATGAGTAGCATGACTTCCATGAAAGAACTGGTGACCACGGCCGGTGGCTTTGCGGGTGCATTCTTAACGTTTCTGAAGCTGGATGATGCCAGTCACCAGGACCAGGTAACACGGAATATTGACCAGTTGCTGGTGGCACAGCAGGATCCCGGAAAAAGCGTATTAATGCCCCTGGCCAGCATGCACCGCGAATCGCGGTTTAGTGCCGGTTTTAATTTGCGCTACCTCAGCTTGTTCCCGTTGGTGGCCACGCTGATACTGCTGATGGCCCTTATCAACTATATGAGCCTGTCTACCGCCCGGGCTACTGTACGGGCCCGTGAAATAGGCGTCAGAAAAGCATTGGGTGCTGATCATAAACATATTGCACAGCAATTTTATGTAGAATCTGCATTGTATGCCTTCCTGGCTTTCTGCCTGGGCCTTTTGTTGTGTTTCATTTTACGGCCGTGGTTTTTTAATCTGTTGCAACTGAAAGTGGATATGACTTTCCTGTATCATCCGGTGGTACTGGGTATTTATTCGGCCCTGTTGCTGATTACCATATTGATTGCCGGTAGTTATCCTTCGTTTGTGCTTTCCCGTTATAATCCCGTGACGGTATTATCCGGTAAAATGAGTAAGGGAAATGGCGGTGCTACAGTGAGGAAAGTATTGACGGTACTGCAGTTTGCCACAGCGGCAGTACTGATTATCTGCAGTATTGTTATTAACCGTCAGCTATTTTTCTTCCGGCATACAGATACCGGTATCAATAAAGAAAATGTGCTGATGTTGCCCTTCCGCAGTTCAATAGCAGGTCATTACCAGTCTTACCGCCAGCAGGTAGCGGCATTGAATGGTGTTACACAAACAGGCACAGGGCGTTATTCCTTATTCGGTGATTATGATATATGGTTTGTTCCCCGGGAAGATGTACATCAGCCTATGTTCTCTCTCAACGTACTCAGTGTAGATACTTCGCTGTTGGGCATGATGGGATTACAATGGAAGATACCACCTGCTGATATGGCACAACTGGGCACACCGGGAACAATTGTTTTAAATGAGGAAGCAGTGAAAGGCTTTGGCTTTCCAGGATCTCCCATAGGAAAGCAGTTCAGGATGGGACCAGCAGAAGCGAAAGTAATAGGCGTACTTAAAAACTTTCATTTTAAATCATTGCATGCAGCGATTACGCCACTCGCACTGAAAGTAGAGAAAGATAATTCGGCCTTATGGGGTGCAGGTAGCCCCGGATGCCTGTTTGTTAAAATTGCACCCAGGCAGAATATACCTGCGTTAATTGCGCAGATCAGTAAGATATACAGCGTATATGATACGCAGACGCCTTTTCAATATACCTTCCTGGACGATGCTTTTGCGAAGATGTATACCGCAGAAGACCGGCTGGCCGGGATATTTGGAGGATTTACCGCTTTAACCGTATTGATATCTGCCCTGGGTTTACTGGGACTCGCAGCTTTTTCAGCGGAACAACGTACCCGCGAAATCGGTGTACGCAAAGTATTGGGCGCGAGCGTGGTACAGATCACCACACTGTTGTCCAAAGAATTTATCAGACTGGTCTTTATGGCATTGGTGATTGCTTCACCAATTGCATGGTACCTGATGCGCGGATGGTTGCAGCAGTTTGCTTACCGCATTCACCTGCAACCCTGGATGTTTGTATTGTCGGCCTTTATTGCAGTCGCCACGGCTGCTATGGCTATAGGACTGCAAACCGTGAGAGCGGCTGTCAGGAACCCGGTAACGGCCTTAAAAGTAGAATAACAAGTGAACAGCAAATCAGAGCGCGTCTCTACGTGCCCTGCTTTTATTTTTTTTCAATATAAACAGACCACTATGTTAAAGAGTTATTTAAAGATTGCCTGGAGGAATTTGCGTAAGCAAAAAGTGTTTGCTGCGGTGAATATCATTGGGATGAGCACCGCATTATGTGCAGCTTTACTTTTATCACTCACCGCATACCGGGAATGGACTTATGATAATTTTCATGAGAACGGGAAAAATATTTATCAGCTGATCAGTGAAGAGCATACGGGATCACAACTCAGAACCGGATCCAGTATGGCGAAGCCACTGGCAGTAGCTATACAGAAAGAAGTACCGGGCGTTAAACATACTTCCTTTATTGCCGGGAATAATACTCCCGTGAGATATGGCGCTAATCATTACTACCTCAGCACACAACTGGTGGACCGTGATTTTCTGGATATGTTTACTTTCCCATTGATAAAGGGAAATAAAAAAGAGGCGCTATCACAACTGAACCAGGTAGTGCTGACACAACAGGCCGCCACTTCGTTGTTTAAAGATGCTGAACCTGTTGGTAAAACAGTGGAATTGAACCTGAGTGGACAATGGCAGCCATATATTGTGAGTGCTGTTGCGGCTGATGTACCTGATAACTCAGGAATAGAATTTCAATTGCTTACCCGTCTGGAGAATGATCCGGACTTCAATACCACCAGGAATGACTGGGGCGCTGCCAATTTTCCTTTGTTTGTAGAGCTGGAGCCAGGTGTTACGCCCGCAGCTTTTGAGAAAAATCTGAATATCATTGTAAAGAAATATTATAAAGGAAAGATAGAAGACCTGCAGAAGAATGGTGGTGCCGGTGCACATGGAAAGGATGTATTTTACATCAGCGCGCTTGGACTGAAAGATTTCCATCTGACCGAAGGCAGCACTTTCTACAGTGGTCTAAACAGCTTCTACCCCTGGTTGATGATCATCCTTTCCGGGTTGATCATTGCTATAGCCGCTATCAACTTTATTAATCTCTCCATCGCCAGATCATTCGGCCGCAGCGGCGAAATCGGGTTACGCAAATCCCTGGGGGCGCAGGACAACCAGCTGATGATACAGTTCTGGGCCGAAGCATTTCTTTTATGCTGCTTTGCGCTGATAGTAAGCCTCGCGCTGACGGCCTTCCTGATGCCTTATTATAACCAGGCATTCGGGCACCGGCTGGCACTGAGTGTATTCCGTAATGTATGGGTGGTATCGGGCGTAGTAATTGGTTTCTTTATTATCACGTTGCTGGCAGGTGGTTACCCGGCATGGAAAGTAGCGCGCCTCAACATCCTGCAGGTGCTGAAAGGTAAACTGGGACTGGGGAAGAGCAGTGGTGTACGCAACGGCCTCATCGTTGTACAGTTTATAGTAGCCGTAGTACTCATCAGCTGCACGTGTATCATATGGCAGCAACTTAATTTCATACAATCGGCCCCGTTAGGTTACAATACATCACAAGTAATCAGTATTCCTCTTGACAATGCCACTCCTTCCGATATAAGTACCATGAAGCAACGGCTGGGGGAAATGGCAGAAGTGAGAAGCGTATCCGGCAGCATGCTTAACCTGGGTCTGGGCAATGATGGCTCTTCCGGCAACTGGACCCGTGGCTTTACCTATAAAGATCGGCACGTGGCTACCAAATGCGTAGCAGTGGATTACAACTATGCACAAACCCTGGATTTAAAAATAGTAGCGGGTCGTGATTTTTCCCGGGAATATGGAACAGATAGTAATGCCATCGTGATCAATGAGCTGATGGCTAAACAATTGGGCGAGAAAGATCCGGTAGGATTATACTTCAAGATGGGGGATGCGTTCCCGGTACACGTCATAGGAGTAGTAAAAGACTTTCATTTTGAATCGTTACACAACAAGATGGAGCCATTGGTGATGGTTATCAATGCACCGCTGAATTATATTTTCGTAAAAGTAGAATCACCGAATGCAGTGGCATCGCTGAAAAAGATCACCACCCTCTGGAAAAGCATCAACAGCCTGGCAGAAAGTGACCCTTCTTTCCTGGATGAAAATGCGCAGCGGCTGTACCGCCAGGAGCAAAGGTTTTCGAAGATCTTTATGAGTGGCGCCGTGCTGGCAGTGATTATTTCCGGAATGGGATTATTTGCCATAGCGGTATTGGTAATGGCGCACCGTAAAAAGGAAATCGGTATCCGCAAGGTGCTGGGTGCTTCTGTAAGTGGAATTGTATTGTTGTTGTCGAAAGACTTCCTGCGCCTGGTAGTGGTAGCGATCGTGATTGCTACACCGGCCGCCTGGTATTTTATGCGGCGCTGGTTACAGGGCTTTGAATACCATACCAGTATTCATTGGTGGGTATTTGCATTGGCCGGATTAATAGCAGTAGGCATTGCTTTTTTAACAGTGAGCCTGCAGTCGGTGAAAGCCGCACTGGCTAATCCGGTAGACAGTTTGAACAGAGACTAATTTTTTAAAAATAACTTTTATGATGTGGCGTAATTATCTGAAAACGGCGGTAAGAAACCTGATGAAGCGTAAGCTTTATTCCGTAATCAATATCACCGGACTGGCTGCCGGTATCGCCTGTTTTATATTGCTGGCCCTGTACCTGCAAAATGAATGGACTTACGATAAATTCCATGCAAATGCGGCTGAATTGTACCGGATCCGCCTGGACTACGGGGAAAAAGATCAGCCGGTTACTCATACCGCTCTTACGCCTAACGGACTGGCGCCGGTAATGAAAGACTTTCCGGAAGTAAAATCGGTTGTCAGGATCTATCCTGCCACATCTACCGTGAGGTATGGAGATAAGGCGGCCAATGAAAAACGTTTTATCTATTCTGATCCTGCTTTTTTCAGCATGTTTTCTTTTCCACTGTTGTCAGGGAATGCGGCTACTGTACTGAATGGCCCCAATATGGTGGTGTTGTCTGAGTCTATGGCCCGGAAGTATTTCGGCACCACAGATATTGTAGGTAAACTGGTAAAGGTGGATAACAAGGAATACCAGGTAACCGGTGTAGCCCTGGATCCGCCATCTAACACCCACCTGAAATTTGATTTTGTGGCCAGCTATGCTTCGCTGGGAAAGAAAGACGGATGGGACGCAGCCAACTACTATACTTACGCGCAACTGGCCGACAAAGGGACGGCCGCCGGCTTGCAGGTAAGATTAACCAACCTGATAAAAGAACAGATGGGGAGTGCCCTCAGAAGTGGGGTAACGCTCGGTTTTACACCAGAACAGTTGCAGGATATCCATCTTCATTCCATTGCCCAGAATTCAACAGAACAGGGCGGTGATATCCGTTACAACCGCATTCTCACGGTGGTGGCTATACTATTATTACTGATCGCCTGCATCAATTTTATGAACCTGGCTACGGCCCGCTCTGCGGAAAGAAGCCGGGAAATAGGTGTGCGCAAGGCCATGGGTGCAATCAGGGGACAGCTGTTCTGGCAGTTCATTGCAGAATCTACCCTGATCACATTTTGTGCAATGGTGCTGGGAGTATTGCTGGCGCTGGTGTTGTTGCCGGCATTTAACAGCCTGGCGGCTACCCGTCTTTCAATGGGATTGGGCAATGCCCGGATTTATACCTGGCTGGCCGCAGTGTTTTTTTGTACCACTTTCCTCGCAGGTACTTACCCGGCTTTATTCCTGTCTGGCTTCAAACCGGTGCAGGTGCTGAAAGGGCGGGTGTTACATATGTCAGGTGGTAACATCCGCAAAGGCCTTGTGGTATTCCAGTTCGCCGCTTCTGTATTCTTTATTATCTGCACGTTGGTGGTAGGGAATCAGTTACGTTATATCCAGCATAAAAAACTGGGAATGGACCGGTCGCAGGTGTTGGTGTTATCAGGGGAGAACTTTAATTCACAGATGCTGGCATCCTTTAAGAGCCGGCTGCAGCAGCAGTCTGGTGTGCAGATGGTCAGTGCTTCCTACGACTCCCCGGTTGCTGTGGGTGGTGGTTATTCCATTAGCAACCTGGAAGGTAAGCCAGCCGATTATAGTATTAATATCACTGCTATTCCGGTAGAAAAAGATTATCTCCGCACCATGGGTATTTCCTTGCTGGCCGGATCTGATTTAACCGATGCAGATATCCAGGATGTGCTGAAGCCGGAGAAAGACCAGGTATTTCATTTCTTCCTGAATGAAACCGCTGTAAAATACCTGGGATGGACACCTGAAGCCGCTCTTGGAAAAAGAATGGTGATGAATGGTCGCGCAGGTACTATCAAAGGCGTCATGAAAGATTTCCACTTTGCTTCCATGAAAAGTAAGATTACGCCTATCGTTGTGTTCCCGGAATACAACTGGTTTGGACAGATCCTGGTGAAAACTTCCGGTAAAAACGACCGGCAGGTGATCGCCGGTATAGAAGGTATCTGGAAAGATTTTCTGCCGGCAGTGCCTTTCAATTACCATTTTATGGACGAAGACTTTAACGAATTATATCAATCAGAATTTAGAACCAGTACCATTTTATCAACCTTTTCTATTGTTATTATCGGCGTATCCTGCCTTGGATTATTGGGTCTGGCAGCTTTCACTGCAGAACAGCGTACCCGCGAAGTGGGTATCCGCAAAGTACTCGGTGCTTCTGCTGCCAGCCTGGTAGCCCTGTTATCGAAAGATTTTATCCGACTGGTGCTGATTGCGCTTTGTATCGCATCGCCATTGGCCTGGTATGCGATGCATCAGTGGCTGGAAGGCTTTGCTTATCACGCTGGCCTGAGTGTATGGACATTCCTGCTGGCAGGCGCTATCGCGATTATGATCGCTTTGCTCACTGTTAGTCTGCAATCCGTAAAAGCAGCATTAATGGACCCGGTTAAGAGCCTGAGGTCAGAATAAAATATTCACTATGCTAAAGAATTTTCTACTGGTTTCTTTCAGAAGCATCTGGCGCAATAAAGCCTTTTCTGTGATCAATATCATGGGATTGGTGGTTGGCATCAGTGCCGCGCTGATGATATACCAGGTAATACGTTACGAGAATAGCTTTGATAAATTTGAGAAGAACAGTGACCGTATTTACAGGGTGGTGACCGATGTAGATTTCAATGGAACAGTGATAAAAAACGACGGCGTTGCTGCACCGGTAGCCGGTGTAATAAAAGACCGGATGCCGGCTGTAGAAACGGTGGCGCCTTTCTTTATCAACGACATTACACGCCGGATTACCGCTAACGGGAAAGATTTTAAGAATGGAAGAGATGTTGTATACGCTGATAAAAACTACTTTGATATTTTTCCATATCAATGGTTATCAGGTACTGCTGCAAGTTCTTTGCGGGAGCCTTTTACAGTGGTATTAACCGCCGGTCGTGCAGAAAAATATTTCCCGGGTTTATCTCCCGCAGCTGTGCTGGGAAAGGAAATCATCTACGACGATTCTATCCGGGCTACCGTTAGCGGCGTAGTGGCTGATTTAAAACAGCCTACAGACTTTAAATACATGGAATTCATTTCCTTGTCTACCTTACAAAGTAGTGGATTAAGGGAGATGTATGCGCTGGATTACTGGAATAATACGAATGCGGCATCGCAGTTACTGATCCGGCTACATGCCTCGGCATCAGCGAAAGATGTAACAGGAGAACTTGCGAAGTTGAGAGAAACAAACAAGATCGAAGATCAGACAAAGAATGTGCTGCAGCTGCAGCCCTTCGGAGATATCCACTTTAACCGGGATTATACGGCGGAAGGTACGCCGGCTGCCGTTACCAGGTTATATGCCCTAAGTCTGGTGGCCTGTTTATTATTGCTGCTGGCTGGGATCAATTTTGTGAATCTTACTACTGCCCAGGCGGCCCGAAGGGCCAGGGAAACGGGTATCCGTAAATCGTTGGGAAGCAGTTTTCCACAATTACTGTTGCAGTTCCTCAGTGAAACCTTGCTACTTACTTTCCTCGCGGGTGTATTGTCGGTGTTATTGACGCCCTTGTTCCTGGTCTTTTTCCAGTCTTTTTTACCTAAGGGTTTAACAACAGAGATGCTTTACGACTGGCAAACAGCACTTTTCCTGTTAGGCCTTTGTTTGGGTATCACACTTCTGGCAGGTATTTATCCAGCCCTGGTGCTGGCCAGATTTCAGCCGGTGGTGGTGTTGAAAACGCAGGTGCAGGCGGCAGGAGGAAAGGTATGGCTACGCAAAACACTCACCGTGTCTCAGTTTGTGGTGGCCCAGTTCTTTATTATTGCTACCCTGATCGTGAGCAAACAGGTACATTATTCACTGAGCAGGGATCCCGGTTTCCGGAAAGATGCAATCGTAACGGTAAGAACTCCGCAGCGGGAACTCGGTCCTGGTGAGCGGAATACTTTCCAAGAGAAGCTGGCTGCTATCCCGGAGATAGCGATGGTTAGCCAGGGGGGAACGCCTCCGCTGTTTGGAGGCTTTATGAGTATGACGTTCCGTTATCAGCAGGGGGAAAAGGAGATTGCGCAAAACATGGAGTTACGGTACGGCGATAGTTTATATGCGAAGCTGTATAACCTGAAAATTATTGCCGGTAGAAACATCAGGAGCACCGATACCATTGCAGAATGGGTACTGAATGAAAAGGCGGTGACCTCACTTGGTTTCCGGCATCCCCAGGATATAATCGGTGTTGTTGTTGAAAACCATCCTGTGGTAGGCGTGGTAAAAGATTTCGTTACCAGCAGTACCCGCAAGGAAATACCTGCGCTGGCCCTGTCCAGTGCTGCACTGTGGCAACACCGTACCATGCATGTGTTGTTAAGGCCTTCCGGCGAAAACGGGATCGTCTGGAAGCATGCCCTGGAAAAGATGGAGAAAGCCTGGAAAGAGGTGTATCCCAGGGAAACGTTCAGCTATGATTTTCTTGATAAAAGCATTGCTAAATTATACAGCGAGGAACAACGCACGGTACAGCTGCTGAACTGGTGCGCCGGACTGGCTTTCTTTATCAGTGCACTCGGGCTGCTCGGACTGGTGATTTTTACCACAAATCAGCGTACCCGGGAAATCGGTATCCGGAAGGTACTGGGTGCAACGGTATGGCAGGTGGTAGCGTTACTGACTACCGATTTTATGAAGCTGGTAGGCATCGCTTTCGTGTTGGCTATTCCGTTATCCTGGTGGGCTATGCAGCATTGGCTGTCGTCTTATGTATACCGTACTTCCATGAGCTGGTGGATCTTTGCTATCGGCGGTGGACTAATGGCCCTGCTGGCACTGGCCACTATGAGTATAAAAACAATCCGGGCGGCATGGAGCAACCCGGTCAACGCTTTAAAATCTGAATAATGGCAGGCACCAAGTTTTAATTATCTTGCTGAGCCGATATGCAGAAAATATCAACATAAAATCAAAAACAAAATAACTGATCATGATACAATTGCAGAAAATTTCCAGGCATTACCCGGTTGGATTCGGAAAAAATTATATCCTGAAAGATATCGACCTTACCATTAATGAAGGCGAATTCGTATCCATCATGGGGCCTTCCGGTTCCGGGAAATCTACTTTGCTGCATATTCTGGGCTTGCTGGAAGAGCCGTCAGAAGGACAATACCTGTTTGAAGGAGAGCGTGTAGACAAGATGAATGAGAAAAAACGCACCCAGTTGCACCGGGGCTCTATCGGGTTTGTATTCCAGGCCTATCACCTGATAGATGAACTGACAGTATACGAAAATATTGAAACCCCTTTACTGTATAAGAATATACCGGCATCAGAAAGGAAAAGCCGTGTGGCAGATGTGCTGGACCGTTTTAACATGGTGGCTAAAAAAGACCTGTTCCCTAATCAGTTGTCCGGCGGACAGCAACAATTAGTAGGTATTGCCCGCGCCATTGTGGGAGAACCCCGGGTAATCCTTGCGGATGAACCTACCGGTAACCTCCATTCTGATCAGGCCAAGGTGATCATGCAGCTGTTTAAACACCTGAATGAACAGGATAAAATTACGATCATACAGGTAACCCACTCCGACCTGAATGCCACCTATGGCAACCGTGTTATCCAGATACGTGACGGGCATATCCATGAATAAGAAAGGCGGAGCAGTTTTAAGAATTTTGTAAAAAAAAGACTATGTTGTACACTCAATTAGTGAGGTATACTGCCATACCTACTAAATTTTTGCCTTCTATCAAGAACGGTGGAAAAGTATCATCACAATTATTATATTTTTGGAATGTTATGAGAATATCCCGAATAGCAGGAGCAATCCTGATTTTATTGTTTGCTAACATAACATCCGCTGAAGCGCAGGATACGTGGAGTTTACAACGTTGTGTGGATTATGCATTGCAAAATAACCTGACTGTAAAGCAACAAGTCATTCAGAAAAGACTGGCAGACCTGACGCTGAAACAAAGTCAACTGGGCCTGCTGCCTAACCTTAACGGTAACGTGGGTGGAAACTGGAGCAAAGGACGTAGCGCAAGCCCCCAAACCAATACCTACATCTTTACCTCTTTCTTTTCTGCCAATGGCGGACTGGATGTAAGTGCCGATCTGTTTAACTGGTTTTCCAAGATCAACCAGGTAAAGGCAAACCGGTTTGACGCGCAAGCCAACAGCTTCCTGCTGGAGAAAGCCCGCAATGATCTCGCATTTAATGTGGCAACAGCGTTTTTGCAGATCCTGCTGAATATGGAACAGGTGAAAGTGAATGAAGTACAGGTAACCCTGACCAATTCCAACCTGGAAAATACCAAAAAACTGGTGATCGCCGGCTCCGTACCGGAAAGCAACCAGGCCGACCTGGAAGCACAGCTCGCACAGGACAGCACTAACCTGGTAACCGCGAAAAATGATGTGATCCTGTCTACTTTGCAGATGAAAGCTTATTTGAACCTGGGTTTTGATATACCTTTTACACCGGAAGTACCTGAAAATATTGCTACCATCAACAGCACACCGCTCACAGAAATGGCGCCGGAAATGGTTTACAGCAAGGCCACTACCAGCTATCCGCTCCTGAAAGCAGATGAACTGAGAATCGCATCAGCTGATAAAGCATTTAAATCCACCCGCGCACAGATGTACCCGAAACTGACTATGGGAGCAGGAATAGGAGCGCAGTATGCCGACAATAGTAAACTCCCGGTATTGGGTACCCCTTACTATACAGTAGATACTATCGGACGGGTAGCCAACAGCAACGTGAAAGTAGTAGATACCACTATTCATCAGAATGTACTCGGACAACGCCGCGTTTCTTTCCGGGATCAGCTGGATAATACACAGCAACAGTATATCTCTTTAACGTTACGGGTGCCTATCTTTAATGGCTGGTCGGCCCGCGCTGCTACCGCCAAAGCAAAAATAAACGTGCAGAGTATGGAACTGACCCGCGATCTGGATAACCAGAAGCTGAAACAGGATATCTATACCGCACATGCGAACGCTGTAGCCGCATTGCAAAAATTCAATGCCTCCACAAAAGGAGTGTCGGCCGCACAGAAAGCATACGATTTTGCTACCAAACGCTTTAACCTTGGGTTAATGAATACCATTGATTATATCACAACGCAAAGTAAATTATTCAGAGCGCAGATAGACAAGGTGTCTGCTCAATACGATTACATATTTAAAATGAAATTGCTGGAGTTCTACAGAGATCAGAAGATATCGCTGTAGCGCTATCCCGGTACATTAAATTGCTTTATGAAGAGAAAGACACTTTTTTGGATTATAGGCATACTTGGTTCACTCGTTATTTTGTACTCGGTGCTGAAAGCGGCCGGGGTTATTGGTAAGGAAGAAGGAATTAAAGTTGCTGTAGACAAAGCTTCTAATAGAAATATTATAGAAGTGGTTACCGCCAGCGGTAAGATTTATCCCGAAATTGAAGTAAAAGTAAGCTCCGACGTTTCCGGGGAAATCACTGACCTGCTGGTGCTGGAAGGGGACTCCGTAAAAAAAGGACAGATACTCGCACGGATATACGCGGATATTTATGGCTCTATGGTAGACAAGGCTGCGGCCTCCGTAAGCCAGAGCCAGGCCCAGTTAGCCAATTCCGCCGCCGCCCTCAATTCCTTTAAAGCCCGCCTGGATCAGAACAAGGCCGCCTACAACAGGAATAAAGAACTCCTCGGCCAGAAAGTGATCTCCAAATCAGAATTCGAAACTTCAGAAGCTACGTATCTCGCCGCCCTGGCAGATTACAATGCCGCCGTGCAGCAGATCAATGGTAATAAATTTGCCGTACAAAGCGCACAGGCGAACTTGAACGAAGCCAATAAAAATCTCGGTCGTACTACCATTTCCGCTCCCATGGGAGGTATCATTTCCCTCCTGTCTGTAAAGAAAGGGGAACGCGTGGTGGGTACCGCACAGATGACCGGTACTGAAATGCTGCGTATCGCAGACATGAATACCATGGAAGTGCAGGTGGACGTAGGTGAAAATGATATTCCCAAAGTGAAATACGGCGATACTGCTGTCATAGAAGTGGATGCTTATAACAGCCGCCAGTTCAAAGGTATTGTAACACAGATTGCCAGCTCCAGCAAAGGCGCCGCCACGGCTACTGTGAGCACCGCTTCCTCTGCAGAACAGGTAACCAGCTATATTGTACACATCCGCATCTTGCCGGAAAGCTACCAGGACCTGCTGAATAACGCCAAACGCTCTTTCCCTTTCCGTCCGGGTATGAGCGCCAGCGTGGAGATTCAGACCAGGCATGTTAATAATGTACTGGCCATCCCGATCAATGCGGTTACTACCCGTGATGCGGATTCGACCAAAACACATGGCGATAAAAAAGATGAGGGGCAGGATAACACCACCCCAGGCTCTTCTGCTGATACCAAACCTGTTTTAAACGAAGTGGTATTCATCCTGCAGAAAGACGGCACCGTGAAAATGGTACCCGTTAAAACCGGTGTTCAGGACGACGCCTGGATCCAGATCACCAGCGGCCTTAATCCCGGTGACCAGGTGATCAGCGCGCCTTACACGGCTATTTCCCGCACACTGGAAAACAACAAGAAAGTAAAAGTTGTGCCGAAAGCAGAGCTATTTGAAGGCCAGGCAAAGAAATAATCTAGTTCATCACTGATAAAAGCAAGCGGGAAGGTCTATGGCCTTCCCGCTTGCTTTTATCAGTGATACCCAAATCCGCTTTATTGCTTTTTAATTACATTGCATAAAAATTTGCATTGTGAGCAAGAGCATTGGAATTATAGGCAGTGGCAGCTGGGCTACTGCCCTGGCTAAAATCCTGACAGATAACGGACATCATATACATTGGTGGATACGGAATGAAGATACCATCCGGCATATGCAGTTACGTCATCACAACAAGCATTATCTCACGTCTGTATACTTTGATACCAGCCTGCTCTCCCTCAGCAGCGATGTAAAAGCTGTAGTGGAAGCCTGCGATGAACTGGTACTGGCCGTTCCCAGTGCTTTCCTGGAAGATGTATTAGGCATGCTCCCGGCGGATGCGCTGGACAACAAAAAGATTGTATCCGCCATTAAAGGGCTGGTTCCAAGCACAAACGACCTGATAGGAGAGTTCCTGTTAAAACAGTTCAATTTCCCGGCAAACCATTACTTCACCATCACCGGTCCCTGTCATGCGGAAGAAGTAGCCAACGAAAAGCTGTCGTACCTCACTTTTTCCGGTACAAACCTGGCGGCTACGCAGGCCATTGCGGATAAGTTTACCAGTAGCTACCTTCAAACCATTGTCAATACAGATGTTATTGGTGTGCAGCTGGCGGCAGTACTGAAAAATATTTATGCATTGGGTGCAGGTATTGCACATGGGCAGGAGTATGGCGATAACTTCCTCAGTGTATTTATCACCAATTGCTTCCGTGAAATGCAAAGCTTCCTGGAGAAGTATGAAGAACAAAAGGCGTCTGTAGCCGGTACGGAGCCGGTAGTACATAATTACAGTGCGAGCGCTTACCTGGGCGATCTGCTGGTCACCTGCTATTCTTTGCATAGCCGTAACCGTACCTTCGGTAATATGATAGGGAAGGGATACAGTGTAAAGGCGGCGCAACTGGAGCTGAACATGATTGCAGAAGGCTATTATGCCAGCAAATGCATGTATGAAATGAATCGCAGCATTGGCGCTTATATGCCGGTTGCACAGGCGGTATATGCTATTTTATGGCAGCAGGTACACCCCTCAGAGGCATTCCTCTCCCTGGAAAAAGGGTTTATATAACCATGGGCGGTTAGCTTTTAGTGGGGCTCCTGCTAAAAGCTAACCGCGTTTGTTGACTAAAAATCATCGTAATCCTCGTAATTATCCTCCCCGATCTTCATGATCGCCCGCACATTCGGGAAATATTGCTTGATCAGTGTAGCAATCCTGGAAAAAAGATACTCGTTCAATACCGGTCCCTCATAATATTCAATCTCGTTGGTTTCGTCTGAGATGATATACTCTGTGATATTGCGGTCAATAATGGCCTGAAAGCGCCTCTGACGGGGTAATTTCCGCAAATTGATCTTGGTCGGAACTCCATCTACATTAAATGTACATGCAATGTTTCGCATAACGCCAATTGGGTTTAATTGAGATAATGGAATGGTGAGTTGTGTGTCACATGGTTGCATGGGTGCTTACTTCGGCTAAAATAAGCTGAAACGGACAAAAAAACATTATTGCCTGTTAATAGCGTTAATAATAATGTCATTTGTGCCTGTTAATACCAATTAACCAGCAATTACATTACAATTATAAATAATTGTGTTTATATAGACTGTTAATAGAATGTAAATACCCGGCATTTGATACATTCCCGTTTTAGCTGTGGATACGGGACAAGATGTGTGGAGATATTTCCACACTATCGCGCAGCCAAAACCCCTGAAATCCCTTGCTGCTGGCATTGGATTGATATTTGAAATATGCTAGGTCCCGATCCGGAATTGAGGACCTGGTTACTTGTTAACTGCGTAGTATAAAATTTTTACCATGAAGATTAGAACCTTGCTTTTTGTTACATCATATCCGCCCCGCGAGTGCGGCATCGCTACTTTTGCACAGGACCTGGTAAACGCAATGAATAAGAATTTTGCCGGTAATCTGAACATAGAGATAGCTGCCCTGGAAGAATCAGGGAAACCTGCCAACATCAAAGAATCACCAGTTACCTATTCGGTAAATCCATTTGATATTGACAATTGCATTGATTTCGCACAGAAAATAAATGAGAATGATAAAATAGACCTGGTTTGTTTTGAACATGAATTCGGCCTCTATGGCGGCGAATATGGTCACAACCTCCTGGCTATGCTCTCGTTACTGGACAAACCTTTTGTTGTTCGTTTCCATACCGTATTACCTTACCCCGATATTAAATGTACCAAGGTTGTAAGCCTGATCAGCGCACTGGCAGCCAAAGTGATTGTCATGACCCGCTCATCTGCTGAATTACTGACCAACGTATACCGCGTACCAGCAGAAAAAATTGTACATATACCACATGGCACACATGCGCATATCGTGGAAGATGTACCTGCTCTGAAAAAACAATATAATGTGGAAGGAAGAATGGTACTCAGCACCTTCGGCCTCCTCAGCGAAAATAAAGGCGTCGAAACCGGCATCAAAGCCATGAAAGATATTGTAAAACAATATCCGGACGCTATCTACCTGGTACTGGGAAAAACCCACCCGGTAGTATATTCCAGGGAAGGAGAGAAATACCGGGAGTCGCTCGAACAACTCGTAAGAGAACTGGGACTGGAGAATAACGTGCGGTTTGTAAACAACTACCTGTCCCTGAGAACATTACTGGATTATTTATCATTGACAGATATCTACCTCTTTACTTCCAAAGATCCACATCAGGCGGTAAGCGGAACTTTCGTATATGCCATGAGCGCAGGTTGTGCTGTCATCTCCACTTCCTTCGTGCAGGCACGCGAAATGCTGGAAGACGGTGCCGGTTGCCTGATAGATTTCAACAATCCGGATCAACTGGCCGAAAATGCCATCCGCCTGCTCAGCGATCCGGAACTGCGCGGACAGATGAGCCAGCTGGCTATCGAAAAAACACGCAGCTCCATCTGGGAAAACGTGGCCATCGCACATATGAGCGTGATCAGCGATGCGCTGGCAGAAGACAGGATACTGCCTAATCTGCCACCACCATACCTGGATCATATAGATCGTATGACCGACGAATTTGGTATGCTGCAGTTCTCCAAACACGATATACCGGATCCCGCATTCGGATATACTCTGGACGACAATGCCAGAGCACTCATTGCTACCTGCATGTACAGCGCCGAATTGAAATCAAGTAGCTTCGTTAATTCACTGGCCCGCAAATACATCAACTTCATCGGCTACTGCCAGAAACCTTCCGGCAAATTCCTCAACTATGTGGATATCGATGGAGCCTTCAATAAAATGAATGATGAGGTAAACCTGGAAGACGCCAATGGCCGCGCCGTATGGGCGTTAGGCTATACACTCGCCTCCCACAGAAACCTCCCCTTTGACGCTGTACAGGAAGTATTGTCCATGTTCCGCCAGTGCTTCAACTGGATGGAATCACTGAATTCCCCCAGAGCGATGGCATTTACCATCAAAGGACTGTTCTACTTCCTCAGTTACAAACCAGGAGGAAAAGCAGCAGAGATATTGCAACGTCTGGCCGCAAAATTGTATGACCATTACAAACAGGAAGCAGATGATACCTGGCATTGGTATGAATCTTACCTGACTTATGGTAATGCCGTACTGCCGGAAGCCATGATGATGGCATACCAGGTAACTGGTACACCTGCTTACCGCACTACCGCAGAAAATACACTGGCGTTTCTTTGTAGCAAAACGTTCACCGACAGTCATATGAAAGTGATCAGTAATAAAACATGGTACCACAGACATACCACGCAGCAATCGGAAGATGGCGGCGAACAATCCATAGAAGTGGCTTATACCATGCTGGCATTGAATACGTTCTACAACACCACAAAAAATAATTCATACCTGGAAAAGATGCGTTTGGCATTCAGTTGGTATTTAGGAAATAATCACCTGAAACAGCTTGTTTATAATCCATTAACTTACGGTTGCTACGATGGCCTGGAAAAAAATAATATTAACCAGAACCAGGGGGCTGAATCGACTGTATGTTACCTGATTGCCAGACTATTAATGGAACAATGGAATAAACACAAGTATGTTACACCGAAACAAAATAGCCTGGAACCAGTCCGACTTGGCTTCAACTGAAAAAGACATGAAATATCCCAGTATTCTGATCATAGATGATGAACCGGATATATGCAGGTTACTGCAACTTACACTGGTCCGTCACGGATTTGAAGTAAAATACGTTCATGAATTGGGAGAAGGAATGAAGGCGATCTTTAAACATCAACCTGATCTCCTTTTCCTGGACATACACCTGCCAGACGGCTCCGGCCTGGAAGCATTACCGGTAATAAAGGAACGTTGTCCCACCTTACCGGTAATTACCATCAGTGCATACGATAATGCGCTGGAAAAGCAAACGGCCTTAAAGGCAGGAGCGGCTTTTTTTCTGGCTAAACCATTCAGCCTCAAGAATGTAGATGAATTGATCGATAGCATGAAAATAAAAAGCTGACCAACGTCTCTTAGTTATAAATTGTAATTTTGATAAGCCATCTCTTGCCAATTACCACATATTAAAGAAGTATGAAAAATATTCTAATCATAGACGACGAAATTAACATCTGTACGCTTCTGAGCAAATTCCTCGGTAAACATGGTTTTGATGTAGATACCACCATGACTGGTAACGCTGCATTGAAAATGATGAAAGAAAAAACTTATGACCTGGTATTATGTGACTATAGACTGAAAGACACGGATGGCGCACAGTTGCTGCAGGATATTCACCAGATTAATCCTGCCACCATTGTAATTATTATTACCGGCTATACCGATGTAAGAGTAGCCGTAGAAATGGTGAAAAATGGCGCTTACGATTATCTTTCCAAACCTTTGTACCCGGACGAGATCCTCAACCTCGTACACAAAGCATTTGCGCACAAAGATGCAGAGCAGGAGAGAAGGGCTTCCAGACCCGTGGAATCAGGCAGTGAACCTGAAGTAAGAGAAACATTGTTATCGCGCAACCAGGACGATAAAAATAATAAATACGTATATGGTGAAAGTGAAGGCGCAAAAGAATTAATCCGCCAGATTAAACTGGTAGCGCCTACTGATTACAGCGTCATCATCTTTGGTGAAACCGGAACCGGTAAAGAATCTGTTGCCCATCTGATTCACCATCACAGCAAAAGAAATCAACAGCCGTTTGTGGCGCTCGACTGTGGTAGTCTTTCCAAGGAACTCGCCGCCAGTGAGCTGTTTGGTCACGAAAAAGGCTCCTTCACCGGTGCTATCAATACCAAGATTGGCGCTTTCGAACAGGCCCAGGGTGGTACCCTTTTCCTGGATGAAATTTCCAATCTGTCTTATGATATACAGGTAGCTTTACTCCGCGTTTTACAGGAAAAAGTAATCCGCCGCGTAGGTAGCCTGAAAGAAATTCCGATTGATGTACGCATCATCGTTGCTTCCAATGAAAAGCTCTCTGAATCCGTACAGCGCGGCAAATTCAGAGAAGATCTCTTCCATCGTCTGAATGAATTTACCATCTATATCCCACCATTAAGGGAACGCCGCGAAGATTTGCCATTGTTCACTACCGCCTTTGTAAACCAGGTGGAACGCGAACTCGATAAATCCTGTGGAAAGATATCTTCCGAAGTGTGGGATTGCTTCCAGCAATACAGCTGGCCTGGTAATATCCGTGAACTGAAAAACGTGATCAGAAGGGCTTGTCTGCTGACACCTGAAATGGAAGATATTACCATGATTGCATTGCCATTGGAAATGAAAGAATCATTTAATCAGCTGCCGGAAGAAGTACATATCTCCGGTGAACTGGCCATGATGTCTAACGACAACGACCTGAAAACCGTTGCCCTGCAGGCGGAATACAACAAGATTATCAATGTGCTGAAAGAAGTGAAGTACAATAAAACAAAAGCAGCGCAGGTACTCAATATCGATCGTAAAACCTTATACAATAAGTTAAGGTTGCTGAATATAAATTACTAAATTATTGAGAGCAGTGATTTGATTTACCTGGTGACACCCGTCACCAGGTAAATTTTTTTATGTCATGAGCTTACAGGCATGGCAATCGTAAAGATCGACCCCTTTCCCTGCTCACTGTCCACATGTATCGTTCCTTTGTGATTTAATAGTATATTTTGTGTGCTGGTTAACCCAAGACCGGTTCCTTTGGCTTTACTCGTATAGAAAGGATCAAACAATCTCGCCAGCTTCTCTTCCGGAATACCGGAGCCATTGTCGCGGATCATTAATTTTACTTTATCCAGCTGGCGTTCTGTGGTGATGGTAAGCACGCCTTTACCTGGCACCATTGCTTCTATCGCATTGATAATAATATTCAGAAAAGCAATCACTACTTTTTCTTCGTCGGCATTGATCATGACATCCGGCGATACAAGGGTCCGTTCTACCTTGATTTCATTGAGTTGCAGCCGGTCCTGCGACAATACCAACGCCTTTTCTATCAGGTCGTTGATCCCTTGTGGCGACATATGCAGTTCAATCATGCGGGTGCTGTGCAGCAACTCGGTGATCAACTGGTTAATGCGCGTACAGTTCCGCTCTATGATATCTGTGTATAGCAGTGTATCTTCATTTGCCACCACTTCCTCTTCTTCTTTAAACTGACTTACTGCCAGTAAAATATTCGTAAGCGGATTTCTTACTTCATGGGCAATGACCCTGGCAATACGTCCGGTGATCACGAATTTTTCCTGGTGTTGTTTCTCCTGTTCTTCTCTTTTCTTATCGGTAATATCCTGGATTACACAAAGGAAAATCTGGGATGCTTCATCCAGCATTACCGCATTAATGAGAACGACCAGTTTTTTATTGTCAGCCGTTTTGAAATCGTATTCTTCTGTATTGGCAATGCCATTATTACAAATATTATCGAGGAAGTTTTCACTTTGTTCCCTGGAGATAAAAAGATCACGAAGATGCAACCGTAGAATCTGTTCCCGGTCGTATCGTAATATCCTGAGTGCAGCAGGATTGGCGTCAATGATATTCCTGTCGCAATCGGCCAGCACGATCAGGTCGTGTGCTTTTTCGAAGATGCCATAATATTTTTTCTCGCTTTCCTCGATAGACCGGCGGTGATTGTATTCATCCAGGGCGTAGCGGATCGACCTTTCCAGCAGATCGGCAGTCATTTCGCCTTTTACCAGGTAATCGTAAGCGCCGGCCTGCATGGCTTCGCGGTCAATATTATAATCGCCTTTACCGGTAAGCATGATTACCGGTGGCTGATGACGCAGTTTATGGAGCCGGTGCAGGATATCGATCCCCGTATTGGGACCGAGGCGGTAATCTACCAGGAATACATCATGCGTATTGTTTTCAATAGCCGCCATTCCTTTCTGATAGGTAGATGCCCATTCCAGTACATATTGCCCCGGTGATATATCATGCAGCAATTCTGTTACGAGAAAGAAATCATCTTCGTCATCATCTATCATTAAAATGTGTATCGGGCGCTCACTCATCGCAAAAGATTGGAAGTTTTGGCAAAAATAAATTCACAGCAATAAAGGTGCTAGCCTTTTCTTAATCTGTAAGTGCATCCATCCGGGGGCGTTGTTTTAACGGCAGAATGATCACAAAGGTAGCGCCTTTACCCGGCTCTCCATAAGCCTGGATAAAGCCATTGTGGCTGTCTACGATCTTTTTACAAATCGCCAGTCCTATCCCGGTGCCGGAATACTCGCTGATGCCATGTAATCGCTGGAAAATCAGGAAGATGCGATCGGCATACGTTTGTTCAAAACCGATCCCATTGTCATCCAGGCTGATACGGCAATAGGTATCATTCCACCGGCTTTCTTTGGTTACCCCCAGTTCTTTTCCCAGCATTAACTGGTGGTGAATATTAATTTCCAGGCGCCTGTCCGGGCTGGCAAATTTGATAGAATTGGCCAGCAGGTTCTGAAACAGCTGATGGAAAGAAGTATCACTGCCTTCTATCACTGGTAGCTGATCATATTTAATCTGTACATTTTTTTCTTCCAGTGTTACTTCCAGGTCGCTCAGTACTTCCGTCAGCAGCTTGTTCATATCTACCGGGGTAATACTTTCAGGGGTAAGCCGGCCTGCCCTGGAAAAAATAAGCAGATCGTTGATAAGCACCCGCATCCTGGATACGGCCGACACCATACGGTCGATCAGCTGTGTGGCATCCGGAGGCAGCTGGTCCTTATATTTCATTTGCAGCCGGTCGCTGAAAGTTGAAATCTTTCTTAATGGCTCCTGCAGGTCATGGGAGGCTACATAGGCAAACTGTTCCAGCTCCTGGTTGGTTTTATTCAACAGGGAGATATTCTGTTGCAGATCACGCTGATAGGATTTCATCCGGCTTTCTATATGTAACTGCAGTTTGAATTCCCTGGTTAAGGTAATATAGGAATAAATGCCTATCAGAATAGCCACCAGTGAAGAAATGAAGATCATCGGCACCCACATCACCGCGAAGAAATGAAACAGTTCCGATTTTTCCTGTACCAGGGTTTCCTCAATCTTTAACATATCCCGCACCTTATTATCAATAAGGTCCATCGACTTTTCTCCCTCCTTAACATTAGAGAGCTGCTTTAACCGGGTGGCGCTCTCTGCTCCCAGTTGTAACTGCTGGTACTTAACGGCCAGCAGTTCACGAAGGGTATCAAGATGTTTTTGCTGCCTGGGGCTTTCGGCGGTTATTTTCCGTAATAACAGGTATTCCCGTTCAATTCTGTTACTGCGTACCTGCATGCTGGGATCAAGAAAAGAAGAGTCGTTTGTCAACGCATACCCCCTGACGGCGGCTTCGGCCTCCTTCAGTTGACGGGTAATTACCTCCAGTCTTTTAGAAACCTCAATGGCGTGATTCAGCCTGCCGGCATTGTCCAGCAGGTTTTTAGCAACCAGGTAAGAGAATACCGATGCTGCGACGATCACCGTAAATGCAATGAAAAAACCGAGTCTTATTTTTTTGTGTACTGAAAAATGCATCTGTATGTATGGGAAGTTGTGTAAGCATTTCAAGTTACTATTTATGTCTGAAATTTTAGGATTAAAAATTTGCTTTTTTTCCGGTAAGGGCTTTCTGAGCAACATATTCCACAGTATGACGTATAATTCTACAAGGCTTCCGGAAGAGGCACGCTACAACTTACTGCTGAGATAGAAAATTCCTGTAACTGTTTTCTGTATTAGGTTTCGGGAGATGTGGTGTGCAACAAATGCTCGCTGCTTCACTCGTGGAATGAACTTTGGATAACTAACAATAGTTCTTTACCAATAATAAAAATTGTGAGTTATGAATAATCCAGATAGAAATCAACAGCCTGCCCCAGATCCTACTCCTGATAAACAACAGCCTGGAAAAGAGCCGCCAACACCGGTTCAACCCCCTCCAAATAAACCGGAAGTTGAACCCATTCCACAGGAGATTCCGGACAGGGACACGCCTCATACACCTGCGGATCCGCAGGCTATACAGGAAAAAGAAGAAGCCTTTAAAAGACAATCACCCGAAAAGCTTTAACCATTCTTTCATCTAAAAAATTACTGTTATCATGCCTACCACTAAATCAGCCACCAACGGCACAACAAAAAAAGCCGGCAGCGAGAAGATGGCCAACTCCAAATTCCATGAACTGTTTATGGAAGAATTAAAGGACATCTATTGGGCAGAAAAAAACCTGGTGAAGGCCCTGCCTAAAATGCAGAAGGCTGCCACATCGGACGAGTTGAGTACCTGTATCGGTAATCACCTGGAAGAAACAAAAGGCCATGTATCCAGACTGGAACAGGTATTTGAATTACTCGGCAAAAAACCGCAGGCGAAAAAATGTGAAGCCATGGAAGGGCTGATTGCAGAAGGTCAGGAAGTAGTAGCAGATACAGATGCCGATACCGCCGTAAGAGACGCCGGTATTATCATTGCCTCCCAGAAAATTGAGCACTACGAGATATCCGCCTATGGCAGTTTACGCACGCTAGCCAATGTAATGGGCCATAATGAAGTAGCAAAATTACTGGAGCAAACTTTAAATGAAGAAAAGAATGCCGACAGCTTACTCACAGAAGTAGCTGAATCTACTGTTAATGAGGAAGCTGCAGCCGAGTAGGTGAAGGTTGGTTTTGTATAATTGTTAAATGAAAAACTGCAAGGGTCCCTGTGTGCACAGGGACTTTTTTTAATCAGATCTTATGCAAAAAACAAATCCCAAAAAAACCGTAAGACCCGCACGGAAACAAGCCGTTCAACCCGGGCTGGAAGAAGATATGAACCCCTCCCCGGTGTTTGAAAGGAGCAGTGCCAGAAAAGGTAAACTGCTCGATAAAGTAGCCCTCATTACCGGCGGCGACAGCGGCATAGGCCGGGCAGTTGCTGTAGCATTTGCCAAAGAAGGCGCCGATGTAGCCATTGCCTATTTTAATGAGCATACAGACGCTGAAACCACCTGCGAGCATATTACCCTCGCCGGCCGCGGGTGTATGCTGATTGCCGGCGATATCAGTAATGAGAAGCATTGTAATGATATTATAAAGAAAGTAATTAAGAAATTTGGTAAGATAGATATACTGGTCAATAATGCAGCGGTACAATACCCGCAGAAAGGAATCGAGGATATCAGTGCTGCACAGTTGCAGAAAACCTTTGAAACCAATATCTATCCACACTTTTACCTCACCAAGGCCGCCCTCCCGCATTTCTCCGAAGGAGGCAGTATCATCTGCACCACATCTGTTACAGCATACCGCGGTAGCAGCCACCTGATCGACTATAGCGCCACAAAAGGCGCCATCGTCTCCTTCGTCAGATCTTTATCTGCTTCCCTGTCCGATAAAGGTATCCGTGTAAATGGCGTAGCGCCCGGGCCCATCTGGACGCCACTGATCCCCGCTACCTTTACCCCGGAAGAAGTAGCCAAATTCGGGACTGATGTGCCGCTGAAACGTGCCGGCCAGCCAGTGGAAGTGGCGCCCTGTTACGTATTCCTTGCCAGCGACGAGGCCAGTTATCTCACCGGTCAGATTCTGCATCCCAATGGAGGGGAGATCGTCAATGGTTAACATAGATCAGATCACCGACCCCGTGGCCATCGCCAGATCCGCCAAACTACGCTATGTAAAGGCTGATTCGCCCGGCTATGCCCGCAAACGCAAAGGGAAAGCGTTTATTTACCTCGATAAAGACGGAAAAACCATCAAAGACGAGGAAATATTGCACCGCATCCGCAGCCTGGTACTACCACCCGCATGGGAAGACGTATGGATTTCCACCTGGGCCAATGGCCATTTACAGGCCACCGGTATCGATACCAAAGGCCGCAAACAATACCGCTATCATGCCGATTGGGGCAAGGCCCGCAATGAAACAAAATATTATCGACTGCGGCAGTTTGGCCAGAAATTGCCGGACATACGGAAACGCATAAACGAAGATTTGAAACATCCTACGCTCGATAAAGACAAAGTAATTGCCATTGCCTTATCCGTAATGGAAGAAACCCTTATCCGCGTTGGGAACGCTTCTTACGAACGTTTATACGGATCGCATGGCCTCACTACCCTGCGGGATAAACATGTGAAGATCAGCGGCGGCAAAGCCTTTTTCCGTTTCCGGGGCAAAAAAGGCGTAGAACATAAAATAGAACTCCGCGATGCCTCACTGGCAAAGCTGTTGAAGAAAGTACAGGATATTCCCGGCCAGGTGCTGTTTCAATATTACGATGAAAGCGGGGAACATAAAGGACTGGACTCAGGAGAAGTGAACGATTATATCAAACAGTGCTGTACTGAAAATGAATTTACCTGTAAGGACTTCCGCACCTGGGCTGGAACGGTGAATGCGTTAAATCTGCTGGCAGATCTTACCCCCTATGAATCCGTAACGGAGTGCCGCAGGAATATCGTAGCAATTATCGACGGTGTGGCGGGCAAACTGGGGAATACCCGCGCCGTGTGCAAGAAATATTATGTACATCCACAGATCCTCGATAGCTACGAAAAAGGCGACCTGGAGCCATGGTTGCAACTGCTGAGGGCTAAACGCAGTAAACCCGCCAGTGGCGGGTTACATGCGGATGAAAAAGTGCTGATGCAATTTCTTGAAGAGGCAGGGTAGCAGATAAAGGCGTCTGCTGCCAGCCTGTTATCCAAAGAGGATCTGGTCTTCCCTGTCTTCTACTTTTATTTTCTGAATGAATTCGTCAAAGCCGGCCTCTTCGTGTGAACTGTAAGCGCCATAAGCGTCCAGTACATAGCCCTTGATCCCTTGCTGGTCTTCCATTACATATAAAATAGAGGAATCTGATGGATCTGACTCTCCCTCAAAACGATAGGTTTTAATGATAGTCAGGTCTTCCGGGTTATAGATCTTCTGCTCGTCTGTATTTTGTAATCTTCCGTGATCGCTCATCTTTAACTCATGATCAAATCCTTTCTCATGAAGCTTTTCCAATACCCGTGATAAAGTTGTCATTTCACCTGGCTTTTCCATAAAATAAGGTTTTAGTTACTGATCGAAAAACCAAAAGTTATGCCGCGTTGTTTGAAGATCATGGTACCATTTGTGTTAACTTTTATTTAATACCAAAACTATCATATCATGCGAGCTATTTGGTCAGGATCCATAGGATTCGGGTTGGTAAATATTCCGGTGAAACTCTTCAGCGCTACCCAGGACAGCCGTCTGGACCTGGATATGCTGGATAGTAAAAACGGGGCACATATTAAATACCAGCGCATCAATGAAAATACAGGTAAAGAAGTACCCTGGGAACAAATTGTGAAAGGGTATTTATATAAAGATGAGTATGTTATACTCGAAGAAGAAGACTTTGAAGCCGCCAGCCCCAAGAAAAGCAAAATCATTGAAATAGAATCTTTTGTGGAAGAAACCGCCATTGATGATATCTATTTTGAATCCCCTTATTTTATTGAACCCGCGAAAGGAGGGGAAAAAGCATACGCTTTGCTACAGCAAACCCTGGAGAAAACAGGAAAGGCAGGCATCAGCCGCTTTGTACTGCGCACCCAGGAACACCTGGCAGTAGTAAGGCCACGGGAAAATTACCTGTTGCTCCAGCAACTCCGTTTTGCGGAAGAAATACGCTCCGCCAGCGATCTTACCCTGCCTTCACATGTGAAAATTGCCAAGAAAGAGTTGGATATGGCCATAGAACTGGTGAAACAGTATACCACCGAATTTGATATCAGTCAGTATAAAGATGAATATAAAGCAGAGCTGCTTAAGATCATCAAAGCCAAAGCCGGTGGCAAGAAAACCGTGGTGAAGAAAATGCGTGTAGTGCATACCAAGAGCGATAACCTCTTCGATCAGCTGAAAGCAAGCCTGGGAAGTAAGCCCACCACTAAAAAACGTGCATCATGACCCTGTCGAAATATAAGCAGAAAAGGAACTTCAAAGAAACTACAGAACCCGTTGCCGGCAAGCCGGAAACAGGGAAGCATATCTTTGTAGTGCAACGTCACCACGCTTCCCGGCTGCATTATGATTTCAGGCTGGAAGTAGATGGCGTACTGAAAAGTTGGGCAGTGCCGAAAGGGCCTTCCATGAACCCGGCAGATAAACGCCTGGCTATGGAAGTTGAAGATCATCCTTATGATTATAAAGATTTTGAAGGTACCATCCCCGCAGGCAATTACGGCGCTGGCACTGTGTACATCTGGGATAAAGGCACTTTTGAACTGATGAATCCGGATGGCAAAAGTTTCGATAAAGAAGCACTCAGGGAGCTGAAATCCGGCGATCTGAAAATAGTGATGAAAGGAAAAAAGCTAAAGGGAGAATTTGCATTGGTGAAGATGAAGGGAAAGGAAGACAACGCCTGGCTGCTGATCAAACACAAAGATAAATACGCGGTAGACGAATATAACAGTGAAGACTATACGCCAGAAAGAGTAAAGGCGCAGGGAGAAAAAGAAAAGGCCGCCGCCAAGGTGGCAAAAAAAAAATCAGTAGCCGTGGTTAGAAGCGCGGATGCAAAAAAAAACACTAAGGAAAAATCTTCACCCGCTACACCCGCATCTGCAAAAAAGGCTGCCCGCCCCGCTAAGAAGAGCGCAATAAAGAAAGTATATAAACCCATGCTCACTACCCTCGTCCGTGAAGCTTTTGATGGCGATAACTGGCTTTTTGAAACCAAGTGGGATGGATATCGTGCTATTGCCAGTGTAGAGAAGAACAAGGCTACTTTATATTCCAGGAATGAAAAATCCTTTAACAAAGATTATCCGCCGATAGTGGCTGCCGTGGAGAAAATTTCGCATAACGTGGTACTGGATGGCGAAGTTATTGTACTTGATAATAAAGGACATGCTGATTTTCAGTCGCTGCAGAACTATAAAACCACCGGCAAGGGAAAACTCATTTACGCTGTATTTGACCTGTTGCACCTCGACGGGCATGAATTGCAGCAATTGCCTCTGCTGGAAAGGAAAAGCTTGTTGAAAGACCTGGTAGCATCCCTGGATGATCCCGCTATCCGCTTTTCCACACATGTACTGAAAAAGGGAACCGCCTTTTTTGAAAAGGCCAGGAAGCAGCAATGGGAG
The DNA here is from genome assembly GCF_900110835.1 of Chitinophaga arvensicola. Taxonomy (GTDB): domain Bacteria; phylum Bacteroidota; class Bacteroidia; order Chitinophagales; family Chitinophagaceae; genus Chitinophaga; species Chitinophaga arvensicola. Next base: position 456,941 of record NZ_FOJG01000001.1, on the reverse strand, counting down.
GGTATCATCGCCAAGAAAGCAGACAGTATCTATGAGGAGGGCAGGAGAGGTCTCTCCTGGCTGAAAATAAAGATACTCAATGAACAGGAAGCACTGATCTGCGGCTACACGGCACCGCGCGGCAGCAGGAAGAAAATAGGCGCATTGGTACTGGGCATCTACGAAAATAAAAAGTTGAAATACATAGGCCATTGCGGCGGCGGACTCAACGAAGCGCTCATTACGGAACTCTACGACCGTCTGCAACCGCTGATCACAAAAACATCTCCTTTCTCAGAAAAAGTGACCACCAATATGCCCGTTACCTGGGTAAAGCCATCACTGGTTTGCCAGGTGAAATTCCAGGAATGGACCGGCGACGGACATCTGCGCCAGCCTATATTCCTGGGCCTGCGGGAAGATAAGCCTGCGAAAGAAGTACGTCCTGAAAAAGCAAAAAATTTAACCATGGCTACTACTATTGAAAAAGAACGCACCCTTACGCTCAACAGCAAGAAAGTACCACTGACCAATCAGTCTAAAATTTACTGGCCGGACGAGAAGATCAGCAAGGGGGAACTGATCGATTACTACCTGGCCGCCGCACAATATATTTTACCACACCTGAAAGACCGGCCACTTTCCCTGCATCGCTTTCCCAATGGGATTAAAGGCCCCTCTTTTTATCAGAAGGACCTGGATCTGGAACATGCCCCGGCATGGATAAAAAGCGTGCCCCTGCTGGCCGATTCCACGGGTAAGGAGGTAGACTACCTGGTATGCAACAACGAAGCTACCCTGGCTTATATGGTGAACCTGGGCTGTATAGAAATCAATCCCTGGTTGTCGCGGCTGAGCAGCCTGGATAAGCCAGATTTTATGGTGCTGGACCTGGATCCGGAGAATATTGATTTTAAGTATGTGGTGGAAACCGCCTTACATATCAAAGATCTGCTCGACAGTTTCAAGATGACATCTTTCTGTAAAACTTCCGGCTCTACCGGGCTGCATATTTATGTGCCTACGGGCGCAAAATATCCTTATGATGCTACCCGTCTTTTTGCGGAATATATTGCACGGCATGTAAATGAAGAGTTGCCGAAAAGTACCAGTGTAGTACGTGCTAAATCTGCCAGAAATAAAAAAGTATATATCGACTTCCTGCAGAACAGTCGCGGTCAAACGGTGGCGTCTCCTTATTCCGTGAGGCCCAAGCCTGGTGCTACCGTGTCTATGCCACTCGACTGGAAAGAAGTGAATGAAAAGCTGAAGATCAGTGATTTTAATATCCATAACTCACTTGAACGTATAAACGAAAAGGGCGACTTATGGCACGATATTAAAAGTGTTAAAAATGACTTGCGCAAAGTAATCCGTGAAATTGAAAGTAATACCGGCGCATGATCTTTTTGTTCATTTAAATACTGATGTTATGGAAAAGCCTTTATCTTCAAAAGCACTACCGGCGTATGGGTTCATTCTCGGCGTAATTGCCATTGTTTTTACCCTGATCTTTTATGTAACAAAGCTGTACGGGAATTTGTGGATGGGTTATTTCGGTAACCTCATTATGTTCCTGGGTGTACTGATCTCCATTATTCATTATAACCGGATCCATAAGGACAAAACTTCTGCAATGTCTGCCTTTTCTATGGGCCTGCGAACCACTATCATTGCTACCATTTTATATGCGGCTTTCCTGCTGATCTTTCACCTGGTAGTGGGAGGTACGCCTTCCCAGGGTTTGCAGGAAGAAGATACCGTGAAAGATAACTTCTGGATTTACTTCCTGGGCAATGCAATTTTCGTGAATCTCCTGGTGGGGGTAGTAGCTGCCGTACTCGGGGCGATGGTTTTTAAATCAAATCAGAAGACCGATAAATCAAAAGCGGCATAGGAACTATTATCTTTGCAGGGCTATGTCTAAAGGCCATATTTTAATAATCGATGACGAAGACCAGCTGCGCAAGCTTTTGAGCCGCCTGCTGGCCCTGGAAGGATATACGCTCTATGAAGCGGCTAATGTCAGGTCTGCCCTGAAGCTCCTGGAAAAGGAAGAAATACAGGTGATCCTGTCCGATGTAAAACTACCCGACGGCAACGGGGTGGAACTGGTGCAGCAGATACGTGCCAGGCATCCTGAAACGGAGACTATTGTGCTGACAGCCTACGGGAACATCGCCGATGGGGTACAGGCCATCAAAAACGGGGCATTCGACTATATCACCAAAGGCGACGACAACAACCGCATTCTCCCCCTGGTGAGTAAAGCTATGGATAAGGCGCATCTGCAATTCCGTATCCGCGACCTGGAAAAGAAAATAGGTGGGAAATATAACTTTGGCAGTATCCTGGGCGAGTCTCCTGAAATACAAGCCGCTATTGCCCTGGCAGAAAAGGTGGCGCCTTCGGAAATGACGGTGTTGTTACTCGGCGAAACCGGTGCCGGTAAAGAGGTATTTGCCCAGGCGATTCACCAGGGCAGCCAGCGCCGCCAGCAACCCTTTGTAGCGGTTAACTGCAGCGCCTTCGGAAAAGAAATCCTCGAAAGTGAATTATTCGGACACGTGGCAGGCGCCTTTACCGGCGCGGTAAAAGATAAAAAAGGTTTTTTTGAAGAAGCCCGGGGTGGTACCATTTTCCTGGATGAAATAGGGGAGATGGCCATCGAATTACAGGCAAAGATGCTCCGGGTACTGGAAACCCAGGAGTTCTACAAAGTAGGGGAAACCAAACCCACTAAAACGGATGTACGCATCATTGCGGCTACCAACCGACAGCTGGAACAGGAAATTGCGTCAGGACATTTCCGCGCCGACCTGTATTACCGCCTGTCGGCTTTCCAGATTTCCCTGCCCTCGCTGAACGAAAGAAGGAAAGACATCCCCGTGCTGGCTTCCTGGTTCCTGCAGCAGATTTCTCCCAAAATGAACAAACGTATTACCGGTATCACACCGGCCTTTCTACAGGCGCTGCAGCAGCACAGCTGGAAAGGGAATATCAGGGAATTGCGTAATGTGATTGAAAGAGCCGCTATTCTAACGGACACGGATATCCTGGATACCCCCGTGCTGCCGTTCGATTTTCAGCAGGGAACCGCTGCAGACGCATCTTCCTTAAAGCTGGCAGATATGGAAAAGGCTCATATTATCCGGGTACTGGCGCACGCCAAGGGCAATAAAACCAGGGCCGCAGAACTCATGGGCATCGGCTTAACCACCCTGTACAATAAAATTAAAGAATACAATATCAACGCATCATAATAGCCAGCCCAATAACAGGCACGCCAGTACGATAAAGGGAGAAGGCACTCTTGTAAGGCATAGCAATGCCAGCGTACTGGCCATAATCAGCAGGTTGTACCAGTTGATCGGTATCACAAAGAAGAGAATAAAGGTGGCCGCCCACATAATCCCCACCACTACCGCGTTGATCCCTTCCAGGGCGCGGTAAATCACCACATATTTTTTCAGGTTATTCCAGATCGGGAAAAAGAACAGCACCAGCAGCAAACTGGGCAGAAAAATAGCGATAGGCGCTATGATACAGCCCAGGAACTGGTAGCCCATTCCCAGGTTACGCATGGCCATGCCGCCTACATACGCGGATATGGAGAAGGTAGGACCAGGGAGCGCCCGCATGATACCGGCTCCTGTCAGCAGTTCTTCGGCAGACAGGTACTGCGATTTGGCGCGGGTAACATACTGTTCCAGCATCATGGCTATCAGAATATCACCACCGCCAAAAACGAGGCTGCCGAAACGGTAAAAGTTTTCGAAGAGGTTAAACGGGCGGCGGGTAATCCATTCATGGGTACGCGCCAGCTCCGAAAAGAATCCCGCCAGGATAAAAAGCAATACAAACAGCCAGATATTACCCCATTGGATTTTCCGTGGCTTTTCCGCCACACCTGGAATACGTTTGTTACTGAAATTGGAGACAATGCCCCCCAAAATAATGAGTGCCGGGAAGGTCCAGGGCGATTTCAGGTAAAAAGCAGTGAACATCGACACCACCATGATGGCAAAGGTGGCCATGCTGTTGATACTGATCTTGAAAGCCCGGATCCCGCCATAGGCCAGGAATCCTACGGCCATGGGCTGCACGTATTTGAAAATATCCGTGTGCAGCGCATTGGCGCCAAAATACTGCAGCAGGAAACTCAGGGAGCCCATGATCAGGCAGGCCGGTGAAATCCAGATCAGCAGCGTAACAATGGCGAGTAAAGCCCCGCCACGTTTATAGCCTATTAAGGTAAGGGTCTGGGAAGAAGAGGCGCCGGGAAGCAGCTGGCAGAAAGCGTTGTATTCCATCAGCTCCTGTTCCGTTACATCCTTGCGTTGCTGTACAAAAGTTTTCATCATCATAGCCAGGTGACCTTGCGGGCCTCCGTAGGCGGTGATGCTATGTAGTAGCACTGCTTTTAGAAAAGGAATATGACGTAGAAGCACAGTTTATTTTAGTGTATGCCGAATGGACAAGTTATAAGGTAATCAAATATCCGGACAAAATACAACCGTGTTGCTATAATTGGAAATTCCGGAAACAATAAAGGCACAATACTTGTAATATCGGTGAACATTATAACGAATATGGCCTTTTGTCCGTTGTGATCAGTTTTGTTACTAGATAGGTTAATTACCCACCAACATCGATGAATGTTCGGATCTAAAGAATAACCATATTGAGAAAAACCGTTAAAGAAGAGACTTGCTTATACGCAGGATATTTACAAAGTCCCGGTTGATAGCGCCGGGACTTTGCTATGCGTAATAATTACTTTTTCAATCCTATCTCACGTAAACGTTCGTCCAGGTATTCACCGGCAGTAATAGGCTCATACGCCAGCGGATGTTCTGCAGTCACACAGCTTTCCAGGCAATCCAGTTTCATATTTGATTTCGGGTGCAGGAAGAAGGGAATCGAATAGCGGGAAGTATTCCACATTTCGCGGGGAGGATTCACCACGCGGTGAGTGGTAGATTTTAAACGATCGTTGGTCAAACGCTGTAGCATATCGCCCACATTTACCACAATCTGTTCCGGTAAGGAAGTAACCGGTACCCAGTTATTTTGTTTATCCAGGATCTGTAAACCATCTGCAGACGCGCCTACCAGCAAAGTGATGAGGTTGATATCCTCGTGCTGCTCTGCCCGGATCGCCGATTTAGGCTCCTGCGTAATGGGAGGATAGTGAATCGCTCTCAGGATGGAATTACCGTTATGTATTTTGTCGTCAAAAAAGAACTCATCCAGTCCGAGGAACAGGGCAATAGCCTGCAACAGGTATTTACCGGATTTTTCAAATCCCCGGTAAGCTTTAAAGAAAGTAGGCGTAAAGGCCGGTACTTCTGCTACCTGTACATTCTCAGGGTATTCGGAACTGATGGGATCATTGTCTTCCACTGTCTGGCCAAACTGGAAGAACTCTTTCAGATCCGGTGCTTCGTAGCCTTTGGCGTGTTCTTTACCAAAAGAGGTATAGCCGCGCTGGCCGGCCAGTTCCGGAATTTCGTATTGGTGTTTTGTATCAAAGGGAAGCTTGAAAAATTCCTGCACATATTTGTAGAGGTCCGCAATCAGCTCATCAGGAATTCCGTGATTCTTTACCGCTACAAAACCAACTTCTTCATAAGCTTTACCTAACTGCTGCACAAAGGCTGCTTTTCGTCCTGCATCTCCGGAAGTGAAGTCTGCAAGGTCCACTGAGGGGATTGAGTGGGTAGTTGCCATATCTTAATATATTGTTTTGGAGCAATAAAGGTAGCGAAAAATAGCGGTTAGCCCCCCAGCTAACCGCTACTACTATTTAAAATAGGCCGCCTCTTTATCATTGATATCCACCACAGCGTAGCGGTCTATTTTACTGATGAGCAATTCATCCATGATATCCACCACATTTTTATAGTTAGAACCTTTGTCTGCTTTTACCAGCACCATGAGGTCGTTTTTATTGAAGGCCTGGTATACGGCTGCTTTTTTCTCCATGATCACATCCCGGATGCCGTGCTGGTTGGCATAGCTGCTATAGTGCACCTGTGGCGGTGTTGCCGGATCGTCGCCCATGCCTTCGTACCAGGCAATACGATTGTTAGGACCCAGAATTACTGTCAGCGCCTTTTTAGCTGGCAACGACATCGGTGGGCCATCTTCCCTGGGCATCACCAGATCCATGGTTTTAGGTTTGGCCATGGTAGTAGTGAGCATAAAGAATGTGATCAGCAGAAATCCCAGATCTACCATAGGTGTCATATCTACACGTGTTGATTTCTTATTGCTGCGGGTACCTCTTTTGCCTCCTTCGGGAGCAGTATTCATTTCAGCCATATATAACGGTTTAGGTTAAACGAAAATGGTTGAAAGCGCTTTCAATAGTATAGATGCAGCCGGCGTATATTTCCATACGCGGATGTTTTTATTTTTTGGGGAGATAAAAAAAGAAGGGAGACAGCATCGCTATCTCCCTCCGGGTATAAAATTTTAAAATAAAGCTGCGGACTAAAACTCTGCGCTCTTCGGTGTTCTTGGGAATGGAATCACGTCACGGATGTTGGTCATACCGGTAACAAACAGCATGAGGCGTTCGAAGCCAAGACCAAAGCCAGCGTGCGGTGCGGTACCAAAGCGGCGGGTATCCAGGTACCAGCTCAGTTCTTCTACCGGTACATGCATTTCTTCCATGCGTTTTACCAGTTTGTCGTAGTTCTCTTCACGCTGGGAACCGCCTACCATTTCACCGATGCCAGGGAACAGGATATCCATTGCCCTTACGGTTTTGTTATCCTCGTTGAGCTTCATGTAGAACGACTTGATTTCTTTAGGATAATCGGTTAAGATCACCGGTTTCTTAAAGTGTTTTTCTACCAGGTAACGTTCGTGTTCACTCTGCAGATCAGCGCCCCAGTCTTCAATCAGGTACTGGAACTTCTTGTTTTTATTATGCTTGCTGTTCTTCAGGATGTCGATTGCTTCTGTATACGTGATACGTACAAATTCGTTGTTCAGTACAAACTCCAGTTTTTCGATGAGGCCCATTTCACTGCGCTCATTCTGGGGTTTTTGTTTATCTTCTTCCACGAGGCGGCTGGCCAGGAAGTCAAGGTCATCGCGGTTGTTGTCCAGTATATAGCCAACTACTGATTTGATGAAGGCTTCCGCCAGGTCCATGTTGTCAGCCAGTTCATAAAAGGCCATTTCCGGCTCAATCATCCAGAACTCCGCCAGGTGACGGGCGGTGTTGGAATTTTCTGCACGGAAAGTAGGACCAAAGGTGTAGATATCACCAAAGGCCATGGCGCCGAGTTCTCCTTCCAGTTGCCCGGAAACAGTGAGGTTGGTGGATTTACCAAAGAAATCCTCTTTGTAATCGATATCGCCGTTTTCGGTCAGTGGTGGCTTCTTCATGTCCAGTGTGGTAACACGGAACATTTCACCTGCACCTTCCGCGTCAGATGCAGTAATGATAGGCGTATGCAGGTATACGAAGCCGCGTTCGTTGAAGAAGCGGTGTACTGCAAATGCCAGTGCATGACGTACGCGGAAAATGGCGCCGAAAGTATTGGTACGGAAACGCAGATGTGCTATTTCACGCAGGTATTCCAGGCTGGGCTTGTTTTTCAGCTGCAACGGATATTTCTCCGGATCACAGTCGCCCAGTATTTCCAGTGTAACGGCCTTCAGTTCTACTTTCTGGCCTTTACCGAGAGAAGGAATAATTTCGCCGGTAGCGCTGATAGCAGCACCGGTAGTGATGCGCTTCAGCAGCGCTGCATCTGTATTTTCGGTATTGATTACTATCTGTAAATTATTATTGGTGGAGCCATCGTTCAAAGCTATAAACTGATTGTTGCGGAATGAACGCACCCAACCCTTAACTGTAACTTCGTAGTTTGTCTTGTCGTCCGACAAGATTTGTTTGACTTTCACCCTTTGGCTCATAATATATAAAATTTAGGACTGCAAAAATAAGTGGAAAACTTCATAGTATATAGTCCGGGTTCCCGGCTTTTTCCCGGGCCGGGTCGCCAAGGAAATGTTAAAAATGAGCCGTTAAACAAGCCGGACCCCAGCACAAGCAAGGGTTTGCGCGCCCGGTCAATAGTCGGATACAGCCCGGAAACAGCCCTTTTCAGGGCCTGGTTTGGGGCAATTTGCCCTTAAATATTTTTGGATAATAGTAAAACTTGTTTTAATCTTGCGGTATATTCTGCCTGATTAAGTTCATTTTTCCATCTTCATCGGCAGTTCCTAAACTCAATCATTCCCTATCAAATTTAATAAGCTAATTAAATTTATTGACTCAAAAACAATTATTTGTAATTGGTGTATGTTGGTATGCAGTGGTACCCGCCTCACAACACTTCTAAAATTTGACAACACAGATGATGTACGACATCTTACAACTGAACGACATGCTCGTTCCTGAGCTGCTTGATATTGCAGAGAAACTGGACGTTCCCAACGCGAAAAAACTGAACAAACAGGACCTCATCTACAAAATTCTTGATAAACAAGCTGTACTTGCCTCAGAAGATAACCAAGCCAACGGAGACGAAAAAAAAGCACGTAAACGCAAACCTGTAAAGAAAGACGAAGCTAACCACGCTGCTGAAGAACCTGCTCACGCTGAAGAAAAACCCGCTGCTAAAAAACCTGCAGCTGCAAAGAAAGCCACCGGTACAAAATCAAAAGATCATGACGCGGATGAAACACCGGCCAATTCTGCTAAACCTAAAATAAAAGATTTCGAAATAGATCTCGATAGCATTCCTTCTCTCACCTTCGATGATGATGATGATATTATCATCCCTTCTTTTACAGAAGATGAAGAACCCGAAGAAGAGGAAGAAGAAGTAGTAGTGATTCCTCCTACGGAAGAAGAACTCGATGAAGACGATGATTTTGTTGTACCAGGCGAAATTCCAATTGCACCTGCTGCCCAGAAAAATCGCTTCCCCAACAAGAAAGAACCTGTTTTCAATATAGAATTTGATGGTGTTATTGTGAGTGAAGGCGTACTGGAAATGATGCCTGATGGCTATGGTTTCCTCCGCTCTTCCGATTATAACTACCTCAGTTCACCGGATGATATTTATGTATCTCCATCACAGATTAAACTCTTCGGTCTCAAAACAGGTGATACTGTAAAAGGCTCTGTACGTCCGCCTAAAGAAGGAGAGAAGTACTTTGCTTTGCTGAAAGTGGAAACTATTAATAATAAGTCACCGGAAGAAGTACGTGACCGCGTACCTTTCGATTACCTGACACCACTGTTTCCATTTGAAAAACTTAGATTAACTACCACTTCCAATAACTACTCTACGCGTATCATGGATATGTTTACGCCTATCGGTAAAGGACAACGCGGACTGATCGTAGCGCAGCCTAAGGTAGGTAAAACCATGTTACTGAAAGAAGTAGCCAACGCCATCGCTACCAACCACCCGGAAATTTACCTGATGGTGGTACTGATCGATGAACGTCCGGAAGAGGTAACTGATATGGAACGTAGCGTAAAGGCAGAAGTGATCGCTTCTACCTTCGATGAACCAGCTGAAAAACACGTGAAAGTTTCTGCCATCGCCCTGCAAAAAGCAAAACGCCTGGTAGAATGCGGTCATGATGTGGTAATCCTGCTGGATTCCATTACCCGTCTCGCCAGAGCACACAATACCGTGGCACCTGCTTCCGGTAAAGTACTCAGCGGTGGTGTGGAAGCAAACGCCATGCAGAAACCTAAACAATTCTTTGGTGCGGCCCGTAAAATTGAGCACGGTGGTTCACTGACCATCCTCGCTACTGCATTGATCGATACCGGTTCCAAAATGGATGAGGTGATCTTCGAAGAATTTAAAGGTACCGGTAACATGGAATTGCTGCTGGATCGTAAACTGGCTAACAAACGTATCTTCCCGGCGATCGATGTATCTGCATCTTCTACCCGTCGTGATGATCTGTTGCTGGATAAAGATTCCCTGAAACGTATTCACATCCTGCGTAACCACCTCGGTGATATGAACACAGATGAGTCTATGCACTTCATGCTGCAGCATATGCGTGGAACTAAGAACAACGAAGAATTCCTGATTTCTATGAACAGCTAGGATCAGTAAAATGATAAAATAAAAAACCCGTTACGGATAGCCGTAACGGGTTTTTTATTTTGAGATGAATGTAATTAGCACATAAAAGAAAAGGCTTCACATATTGTGAAGCCTTTTCTTTATAATCGGATTGTCCAATCTATTTAACCTTATAACTATCTTACATAAAACATGTCCGATGATTAGAATATCCAGTTAACACCGATTTTGAATTCTTTCGGGAAATTGAAAGCAAATGCACTGGTGTTGGTTTTGATACCAGTTGCTTCTGCCTTGTCCTGAGTATAGTTGTAACCCAGACCACCGAAAGCACCTTCCAGCATGAAATGTTTGGTTACGAAGTAAGTGATACCAGGTAATACGTTAACGGAGAAACCGTTGTAAGTATTTGTTTTGTTACCATCAAATTTTGCCTGACCAAACTGGTAGCCAGCGTTTGCTTCTGCGAAGAATGCAAATTTGCTTTCACCGATCATGTGGTAGTTACGTACAAAAATACCAGGAGTAATGAGGTAGCTGGTGCTTTTCTTATCGCTTACGTTTTTGCTATTGGTAAATGCGCTTTCTGCAAATACACCGATTACCCAGTTAGGAGTCAGTGCTACACCCACTTTAGGGCTGATACCAAAGCTTGTGCTGGTGGTTTTGCTGTTATCAACATCTTTCTGTTTCTGGCTTGCTGTGCTAACATTCAGCGTACCACCTAAAATTACATCGCCTTTCGAAAACTGAGCCTTTGCTACTTGTGTGCCGAACAGTGCTACTGCGGCCAATACAATCAACTTTTTCATCTGTCGTTAAATTTAAATATTCATTAAAACTATTCCTGTGTACTGATTCTTCTACATTAATCTTAGCAATCCTGGTTGATGTCTGGTCGATATCTTAATCCATTAAAAAAAATAGTCAATACTTGTTTCTCCCGGTCCATAAAGCATTTCAGCGCTTTCCGGTCGTGCGGATCGAAGCCTGCCGCCTGCCACTTGCACCATATTACCCATAACCCGAATAATACATTTACCAGCAGTTGCGCCGTAAGTTCCGTATCCGTATCCTTGTTCAGTTCCCCGCTGTTCACCCCTTTTGAGATGGTGGCAGAAAGAAAAGAAATTTCTACCTGCTGCAACAACTCGATCGTTTGCCGCATCAGGCTGGAAGGAACGTCTTTGATCCATTCGTTTACGCCGAAAAGAAAATGATACTCCAACAGCATCTTCTCTTTCAGCTCCAGGTAGCGGTCCATGATATCCCCGGTACACCGGGCTTCTTCCACATATGCCGACATGTCAAAAAAACAATCAGCAATCATCCGCTCCACTACCGCCACATAGATGGATTCTTTATCCGAAAAATAATAATACAAAGAGCCTTTGGAAATTTCCAGATCCCTGGCGATCTCCTCCATGGTAGTTTTTGACAAGCCAAACCGCTTGAAGCGCTTCAAAGCCGCTTCCAGAATCATAGTTCGTTTCTGGTCCTGTTCTGCCATAGTATAGTTGCTAACAAAACTGACTGTTTGACTATTTTGTTTCGCGGGTCAAATGTACAACCAAAAGTATTTCCACCAAATTTTTTTGTTAAGAAATTGTTACGTACTCTTCGCGCAACCACTTAAAAAGAAAGAAAAGGCATAGAAATAAATATCCGTTCGCAAAAACGAAGGCAGATCGTTAAACGAATCTGAAAGAAGACACCGGAAAAATTGAAATTATATAAATACCGGTAAAGACTATACGCTAATGATGTGTCATCCGCTGCAACAAGTCGCGTTGCCGTCTTTCCGTAATATCCAGTACAGAACCGCCTTTCAGCACCACTTTGCCGGCGCTGCCATCCATATGGCTGATATTGGAGATCTGTATCATCTGGTTATTATTGATCTGGTAGAATTGAAGAGAGGTAAAGAGATCCGCATAATATCGGAAAGAAGCTACCGCCGTAATATGCTTACCGGTATTCAGATGAAAGATACAGTTGTCGGCCTGTGTTTCCAGGTATTCAATGGCGGGGATATTAATAGTATATGCCTGCCCGTTAGTAGCAGGAATCAACAGCTGCCACGCTGCCGGCCTGCTGTTATTGAAATTTTCCAGCAACACCCGGTAACGGTCTTTACTGCTGCCAGTGTTGATCCGCTCTGTTACCAGCGCTACGGCCTGTAATAAACTTTCTTTATCGATCGGTTTTAATATCAGTTCTACATCGCTGAAACGGATCACATGAAGGAACTTTTTCTCAAAAGCCGTTACAAATACCGCTTCAAAAGGAATCTCCGGCAGGGTGCCGGCAAGTACATCAAATCCGGTTCCATCGGGCATTTCAAGGTCCAGGAACACCAGTTGCGGAAGATGTTGTTTTATCTTTTCGATGCCATCCGCACAATCGGTGGCCGTGTCGGCAATAGTTATTTCAGGGCAGTATTTGCCGAGCATCAACGCGATTATATCCCGGCTGTTTCTTTCATCATCTATTATAATGGCCTTTATCATAAGAGTAACATTAACGGATACACTAAATTACAACTGAGGGATCAGTATTTTTACTATCGTACCGCTATCCGATTCATCCTCAGATGACCGGTCTATAATTTCTATATGGATTTCCGTGTTATACATTTTGTTCAGTAACTCTGCGCGGTTCTGGCTTATTTCCATGCCTGACGACTGGTGATGCTTTGGCAGCATCCGTAAGGATTTTGAACGCGCAATGCCAATACCATTATCTGCAATCACACACTCCAGCATATCTGATGCTACCTGGTTAAAGTAAATAGAAAGCTTTCCTGTTGGCTGTTTGGGGTTCGTCATGCCATGCTTTACGGCATTTTCTACGTATGGCTGTAACAACATCGCCGGTATCTCCAGTTCGGCAGTAGCGATCACAGGATCTACTACTATTTCATACTCCATCCTGTTTTCAAACCGCATTTTCTCCAACCCAAGATAAGTATTCAGATAGGTAATTTCATCTGCCAGGGAAATAAAATTCCGTCGGGAGAAATCCAGCGTTTTACGGATCAGGTAGGAGAAATCCGAAAGATATTTCTGCGCATATTCGTAATCCCGTTGCATCACGAATAGCTGAATGGAATTCAGGCAGTTGAATATAAAATGTGGATTGATCTGCGCGCGGATCGCCTTTAACTCAATCTCTGTCAGTTTTTTATCGTATTCTGTTTCCAGTTGCTTTTTCCGTTGTTCTTCCAGTTCCTGCTTTTTACGCAGGATCTCGGTGGTTTGCTCTTTTACCAGTTCTTCCAGCTGCTCGTTCAGTTTCCGTTGTAGTTCCTTGTTCTTGTTCAGCTGTTTGATCAGCAACTCCTGGGTACGGGTTCTTTCCAGGTGTACCAGTTTGTTCCGGTAGCTTAAGCCTGCGAGGAAGAACATCGCCTGTAGCATCACTCCGCCAATCAGCAGGATGGTGGGTGCTGCCAGTTCTCCCAGCGCGCTGAGTAACCCCAGGGGCCGCACATGCATGAGGAAGGAACCGAAACAGGCCAGGTAAAGGCATACAGATCCATACAGGAAAAACCTCACCAGCGGATGATGCCGGGAACGCCGCGCCAGTGCTACAAATACCGCCAGCAATGGCACCAATGTTACAAAGTATACATAGCTGTAGATAATAGTGGGCATATGGTATTGCTCAATGGCAATGAGGTACATACACAGGATGATCAGTCCGCCTACCACGGCGGCTACCCAGGTAAACACCCGCTCCATAAAAGGATAACGCTCGGTCAGGTTCAGAAAAGCATTACCGAACAACAGGTACATGAGATAGAAACAAAACAGTAATCCCGGGATATCCCAGTAGTATTTCAGCATCGGCCAGCGATGGAAGAAAGACAACTGGTAGGGCTTATCTTCCAGGCGGAGGGCAAAGAAAAGGATCAGACCAAGTACATAGGCTGCAAAATAAATGTAAGACCGGTCGGGTAACTGGATATAATTGATGACGGAGATGCTGAAAAATACCAGCAGCATGCCTAACAATACCTGGATGACTACAGCTTCCTGCCGGTAGCCATTCAACTGCTGATCCCGGAAAGCGCTGTAACCCTCTGTGGAGAAGAGCGTGGGCATCAGGGCATTTTCGTTGTATGACTTATTGATAATATGGAGATAAAAGGTACGAACCTCTCCTGGCGGCACCTGTGCATGAAAAGCGTAATGGCTCCACCTTTCTTCTCCGCCATCATCCAGCATCAGGCCTGTTTGCATCAATAGCCGGGGGGCATCCTGCGGGGCCTGTACATACCAGTACATGAAATCGTGCCAGCCGGAAAACAGGTAGGCCGACAACGCCTTATTGCTTTTATTACTGATGGTAAGTCTCAGCCAGCAGTTATTAACCCGGCCGTTATTTTTTGGATTGGGGTGAAAAATGCCAGGTTGGTGAGTAAATGGCATGGCCACTATCTGGGCCAGGCTACCGTGTTGCTGATCATCTGTCAGCACCTGGATATACGGACGCAGGTCCAGCTCCGCAGAGGCGAACGAGTTATCGGTGATCAGTGTGTCTACTGGGGTACGATCAGCGGTGGCAAAGGATTCTGCAGTGTAACAGTACAACAGCAGCATTAGGAAAATGCGCTTCACAAAGTGTAATATAAGTTTGGTTATTGCAATTTGTCAATAGCTTTTGCCATTGCCTCATCCTTCGCGGTGATGGTATCACCGGCATCATGCGTACTCAGGAATATTTCCACTTTATTATAAACGTTGCTCCAGTTGGGATGGTGGTCCATTTTCTCCGCGATCAGCGCAACTTTGGTCATAAACGCAAATGCATCCCGAAAATCTTTGAATTCAAAAGCCCGGTAAAGCTGTTTATTTCTTTCTTCCCACATAGTAAATCAGGAATTTAAAAAAGTAAAACCTCGGGGTCTGTCATGGGATCTGGTCAAAATATACTGGTGCTGGTGCGTAGTGCCTGGCCTAAAATATCAGGTTCATCTTATTCTTTATATCCCTGATATCAAGTAAAGATACTAATTGTACAAGCGGAACAAGGCGTAATTCTTCTAATAATTTTTTTACGTCATTGGGTTGATAGTAATCACCCTTGATCATCCACAGAAAACTGATCTGTTTTAGCTCCGGCAGCAGGTACTCTGCCTGGCAACGGTTGTTATAAAGATAGTGTGCAACAGAATTGGTAGGTTCGTGAAATTCAAATACGGGAAAATGAAAGGACCTGTTTTTTTTGGAAAGGGTGATCTCCAGGTGATTATTGACCCGGAAATTGGTGTGCAGTTGCCGGTTGATATGCCAGCCTAATTGATAATCCCGCGCTGTGGAAGCGATGCCGATGACGTAGGTGCTTTCAAAAAAATCCTCCACCAATTGGTCATTGTCCAGTTTTAGCTTGAGTATTGTCATATAGAAAAGTAACGCTACACCCTGCCCGGATGTTGAATGAATGTTTTATCCTTTCTTTTTAACTCCCTTTTTGGAGGGCTGTCCCGGATCCCAAAATACAGCTTTAAAATTTTGTATTTTATCTTCTTTTACTTCCACCCCTTCCTGTTCCAGCAACTCCTGCATGAGGGTAGGAGTGGCAAAATGGCTTCTTCCACTCAGTTCGCCTTTGCTGTTTACCACCCGGTGCGCGGGCACTGCCGGTTTAGCACTGCCAGCTGCATTCATGGCCCAGCCCACCATGCGGCCGGTGATCTTTAACCCGGAAGCATCCGCGATGGCTCCATAGGAGGTCACCCGGCCGCGCGGTATGGTACGTGCTATTTTAAAAACGGTTTTAAAGAAAGAATCCGTTTCCTTATTCTTCTTTTCGCTGGTTCCTGCGCTCGGCGAGGAGGGCAGCTCTTTTGGGTTCGGGTACTTTTTCATAATCAAAAGGACAGTGCCTGCAGCCATTGCCACAACAGAAACCCCGGTCCAGGTGGAACTTTTCTGTAAACACCATATAGCCCTGGGCGTTATAGTAGAAATCAATCTTCTCCACCAACGGTTGCTTCATCGGAAGGCAGTTTAATGCTTTGCCAGTTCAACGGAGCAGCAGGCAATTGAAATTTAAGGTAACGGATCGTTCTGCCATCAGCCAGGTGCATCCCTTCATAGAAAGTCTGGATTTTCAGTAAAGGCGGCACTTCCGGTAATGCATATACGTCCGGAATATCTTCTATCAGCGTACATCCGGCCGCAGCAATCACTTCCTGCGTGAACGCATACAGCTGCGGGGAATCTGTTTTCAGGTTAATGGTAGCGCCCGGCGCCAGCAAAGGCTGAAACAACTGCAGGAACTTTGGATGTGTTAACCTTTTCTTTGATTTGGAATTGCGCAGGAAAGGATCCGGAAACGTAATCCAGATGTCCTTTATCTCTCCCGGTGCAAAGTAGTTGTTGAGTTTATCTATCTGTGTACGCAGAAATCCGGCATTGGGCAGCGGTTCTTCCATAGCGGTTTTAGCTCCTCTCCAGATCCGGTTACCCTTCAGATCTACACCTAAAAAGTTCTGATCGGGAAACAGCCGGGCCATGCCCAGGGTGTAATCTCCTTTGCCACACGCCAGCTCTAAAGTAACCGGGTGGCTGTTCTTGAAGAATTCGTTCCATTTTCCCTGCATACCTTCCGGGTATATCAATACATTGGGGAAGGTTTCGATTTCAGCAAATCGTTCTAATTTTTTTTGTCCCATTTGCGGCAAAAATACTGGGATTTTTTTGAATGGGGGAGGGATAATACAAAGTAAAAGACCCGGAGAGGCGGCCTGATCATCCGGTTTTTAATTCACCGGGGTATTGTTCCCTTAAATAAGAAAGGGTACCCGCTGTTTATTAAAACAGGTGTACCCGCTGCTATATAACATATTACAATCTAGTAAACGCCTTGCAGGTCGCTGAAGTGGCCGGTGGTGCTGGGTTCTATAATCCTTTTGGGAGTACGCGCAGTAGTACCGTTCAACGGTGCGGAGTAAATACCGCCATCTTTGATCACGTAAGGGGAGGTGCTTACTATTTCATTGGCACTGAATACTACTGTCTGGCCATCGGGCGACAGGGAAGCATGTCCTGCGATGACAGTGTTGGCAGGCAGGGTAATGTTCAGCTTGGTTTTGTTGGTGCCATCCAGTTTGGCGATCCAGAGCTCAGATACAACGCTTCTGTCGGCCGATTCAATGGAATTGATATACAGTACCAGGGAAGGACGGACAACCGGTGTTTCTGCCTGTGCCTCTTTCTTACAACTCATCTGGGTGATGATAACGGCTGCATTAAATGCCAGCAGTGCAATGGTTCCTAACAGTAATTTTTTCATGAGTATTTATAATATATAGGTTATTCCCAAATATAAAACATCATGATACAAAATAAAAAAAGCCCGTAAGCATGATAACTTACGAGCTCTTTAAACCAATTAAGCTGTAGGAGGAGGAGTCGAACCTCCACGGGGCAGTTAGCTGTAGCACAAGTAAGATTAGTGGTCAACCCAATTATACTACGTTTATCCTGTAATCCCCACCCTCGAGACAAGAGGGCATGTCTGCCAATTTCATCATCCCACAATGTGTTTTAACCCTTACCAGCTGTTGCTTTTCGTTAGCCGTTTTTGTAATGATTATGATGCAAATCTAAAGAGAAGGTAACTTTCTTGCAAATTTTTTAATAAGAATTTTGGAATTTTCGATATTTTTTAAATATTTGCATATAACTTTAAAACATTCAAAAACAAATTGTAAAAATGAGCCACAATTTGAATATTGACAAACTAGATTTGCAGATTATCAGCGAGATGATGTCTAATGCTGAGATCTCCTACGCCGACCTGGGGAAGAAATTATTCGTTTCCGGCGGGACTATCCACGTGAGAATGAAGAAATTACAAGAACTGGGTGTAGTTAAAGGTACTAAATTACATGTAGATTTAAAAATGATCGGCTACGATGTAATCGCTTTTATTGGGATTTATCTTGAAAAAAGCTCCATGTATGACACGGTCGCCAAAGAACTGAGAAAGATCCCCGAAATGGTCCGACTCAATTATACTACCGGCAGTTACAGCATGTTTGCGGAAATTATCTGTAAAGACATTACCCAGCTTCGCCGGATCCTGCATGATGAACTGCAGAAAATCAAAGGAATTGAGAGAACTGAAACCCTGATTTCCCTCGAAGAAAGCTTTTACAGAACCATTAACGTGGTAGAATAATTGGTTGTTAAGAATGGACGGTTGGACCCGGTTGCTATTTCATTCTTAATGAGTAATTTTCACCATGGTTACAACAGAAATTGCCGAAAAAATCCAACGGCTCGAAGAAAAGTATGCCGCCATGGGTCAGAACCTGTCGTCTTACCTGGATGGCCTTCTGTACGCGGACTACCTCACATATTGGGATTATATTCAACTGGATGTACTGCTTAACCTGCAACATCCGCGCACGCCGATTCCAGATGAAAGAATTTTCATCATTTATCACCAGATAACGGAATTGTATTTAAAATTGTCATTGCAGGCTATCGAACAAGTCAGCTTTGCACCCGTACTGTCAGCTGAGATTTTCAAAACCCAGCTTAAAAGGATCAATAATTATTTCCACAGTCTCATCAACTCATTCGAAATAATGGTAGATGGGATGGATAAGGAACAGTTCCTGCAATTCCGCATGGCACTGTTACCTGCCAGTGGCTTCCAGAGCGGACAATTCCGCATGATCGAAATCTGCTCTACCCGGCTGAACAACCTGGTGTACGAACCCCAGCGCCCGGAAGTGGAAGGCCTGCAACTGAAAGAAATACTGGAAAAAATCTATTGGAGAAGCGGCGCCACCGAATTGGCTACCGGTAAGAAAACCCTTACCCTGCGCCAGTTTGAATTAAAATATATGGATACCTTCCTGACCCTGGCCACCCAGTACCAGGATAGGAACCTCCTGAGCAGCTTTAAAAAACTGACGCCAGGCGAACAGGCGGAATTAACCCCGCTGCTAAAGGAATATGACCTTAATGTGAACGTGCGCTGGCCTTTTATGCACTATAAATCCGCTGTAAGATATCTCCACAAAAAACCGGAAGATATCGCTGCTACCGGTGGTACCAACTGGCAGCAATTCCTGCCCCCAAAGAATAAGCGGATTGTCTTTTTCCCGGAACTATGGACGGAAGAAGAACTCAACAACTGGGGCAAAATGGCCATGGGTGAGTAAAGCCATTAAATATCCTGTGTCGTAAATCTTCTTAAATAATAAGCCAGCAATGGTACATCTGCCTTTTCCAGCGGATGTGCTGTATCCGGCATCACCGTAAACTGGGCCAACGGCAGGGTTTTATATACTTCGATGGTTTCCTGGAAAGACACCATGTTGTCGCGGTCGCCCATCATCAGCATACAGGGTGTTACGATCTGCGCATAATCTGCCGGCTTCAGTAACGACTGATGCCCCAGTTCCGCTATCAGTTGTGCTGTACGGTTCACCACTGTTTTCCAGTCGCCCGCCGTATGCCGTGCTTCCAGCACACGGGCAAACGCCGGTACTTTCTCCTCTATCAGATCGGGGTTCAGTTGCCTTACCTCTTTGCCCGCAGTAGCCTCGTTCCAGTTGAATTTGGTCGCCAGCGTAATCACCCTGCCTGTTTTCTCAGGGTAGTGCCGGGCCAGGTACATAGCCACATAACCCCCCATACTATACCCGAAAATGTGTACAAAGTCAAGCTGGTGGGCTTCAAGATAGGATAACACCTCTGCCGCAAACACCTGGATACTGAAACCCTGCTCTGAAAACGGTACATCGCCATGCCCGCTGAAGTTGATCTGATGTACTTCGTAATGCTCCGACATGGCTGCCGCCAGTGGTTCAAATTGAGAAGCAGCGCCTAATGCGCCATGTAGAAAAAGTATGGGGAGTTTATTCGTTTGCATTGACTAAAACTAGCAAACATTTTGGATTTGATGATTTGATTGTTTGAATATTTTGGGGAGATGACCATTTTCATCTCCCCGAAATATCCGGAAAACAACAACACCAAATCATCTGGCCAGGTAGGCGCCATCGATAGGATAGTAGCCCCCGGTTACGAAAGAGGATTGCGGAGAACTGAGCCACAGCACCAGTTCTGCTACCTCCTCCGGCTTGCCTAACCGGCCTATAGGATGCAGGCTAACCAGTGCCTGCATCTCTTGCTGGCTCAGATGTTTGGTTAATAAGGGTGTTTCAATAAATCCCGGTCCTACAGCATTTACCCGGATACCTTTGGCAGAATACTCCACTGCCGCCGCCTGGGTAAGCCCTACCACACCGTGTTTGGCGGCTACGTAGGCGCATGAACCGGCAAAACCAACCGCGCCCAGTATCGATGCCATATTCACAATTACACCGCTGCCGGCCTTTTCCATGACGGGCAACTGGTAACGCATACCGTAAAAAACGCCGTTGAGATTGATGTTGATCACTTTCTGCCATTCTTCCAGCGGGTAAGCGCCCGTAGGAGACGCAACACCGCCTATACCGGCATTGTTGCACGCAATATCCAACTGGTTGAATGCCGCCAGCGTTTCTGCCACCAACCGCTCACAGTCGGTCGCATTGCTGGTGTCCGACTTAACAAAAACAGCCTTGCCGCCTTTGCTGTTGATGCCGTCTGCCACCGCCTTTCCGCTCTTTTCGTCAATATCGCTGATGACTACACTGGCACCGTTCCCTGCATACAATTCGGCCACACATTTGCCAATGCCGGAACCCGCGCCTGTAACTAGCGCCACCTTGTTTTTCAATAGCTCCATAACAATGATTTTTGCTCTTATAAACAATGTAGCCCAATGAAATGTTCCTCACATTTTTTTATTATGTTTGCATAGATGTTGCCGATTAATTTTCTTCACTTAAGATGTCCCATCATCAAATCATATTTTTTTAAATACTAGTAATGGAATACAATACCACGCGTAATTACCTGATAATGAAGGAGTATGGCAGGAATATCCAGAAAATGGTGGAGTACCTGGTAACCATAGAAGACGACGATGAGCGCCAGCGTAATGCTATGGCAGTGATAGAACTGATGGGTACGCTGAATCCACATTTACGTAATGTAGAAGACTTCAGGCATAAATTATGGGACCATATCTTTAATATCTCCGGCTTTACCCTGAAAGTGGAATCACCTTATCCTATCCCCACTATCGAAAAGCTGAGAGCAAAACCAGACAGACTCCCTTATCCAAAAAAATATCCCAGGAACCGCCACTTCGGCAAAAACCTGGAAATGATCATAGATAAAGCCGTTCACGAAGATAATCCGGAGAAAAAAGAAGGATTTACCCAGTGTATCGGTAACTATATGAAACTGGCCTATACCAACTGGCACAAGGAAAGTGTTCACGATGACGCCATCAAGGCAGAATTACTGGCCATTACCGATAACCAGCTGGAATACCATCCGGGTCATACCCCTCATGTGCCAAGTCCTGTAAACCCGGGCTTCAGCGGCAATGTAGCCGGTGGCGCAGATCAGTTCCGTACCAACAAACGGAAAAGCTTCCAGCAAAATAAGTTCAAAAGCAGCAACAGCAACAACAGTGGCGGCGGCAGCAAGAACAGGGATAATAAC
Source organism: Chitinophaga arvensicola (assembly GCF_900110835.1). GTDB lineage: Bacteria > Bacteroidota > Bacteroidia > Chitinophagales > Chitinophagaceae > Chitinophaga > Chitinophaga arvensicola. Next base: position 435,292 of record NZ_FOJG01000001.1, on the reverse strand, counting down.
AATAAGCACAATAACAAATACAACAAAAACAGGAACAAGTGAGTAGTGCTTTTGAAGTCAGAGGCGGCAACCGCTTAAAGGGGGAAATTATACCCCAGGGTGCCAAAAACGAAGCTTTACAGATCATCAGTGCCGTGATGCTAACCCCCGAAAAGGTAACCATCACCAATATCCCGGATATAGTAGATGTAAATCTGCTGATAGAGTTGTTAGGAGATGCTGGCGTAAAATTGAACCGTATCAGCAGGGATACCTGCGAATTTCAGGCAGATGCAGTAGATCTGAAATACCTGGAAAGTCCCGAATTTAAAAAGAAATCAGGCCGTTTACGTGGTTCTGTAATGATTGCCGGTCCACTGCTTGCCAGGTTCGGACGCGCTTTCATCCCAAAACCCGGCGGTGATAAAATAGGTCGTCGCAGACTGGATACCCATATTATCGGTTTTGAAAAGCTGGGAGCCAGATTTGTATACGATGCGGATGATAACTACTTCCGTCTCGAAACCACCGGAGGCCTCAAAGGCACTTACATGCTGCTGGATGAGCCCAGTGTTACCGGTACCGCCAACATTGTGATGGCAGCGGTAATGGCCGAAGGAACCACCACTATCTACAATGCCGCCTGCGAACCTTACCTGCAGCAGCTTTGTAAAATGCTCAACCGCATGGGCGCCCGTATCAGCGGAGTAGGTTCCAACCTCCTCACTATCGAAGGCGTAAAATACCTGGGAGGCTGCGAACACAGCATGCTCCCGGATATGATCGAAATCGGCTCCTTCATCGGACTGGCCGCCATGACGCAAAGCGAAATCACCATCAAGAATGCCGGGGTCGACAACCTGGGCATTATTCCCGAAAAATTCCGGCAGTTAGGTATTCAGCTGGAAATCAGGGGCAACGATATTTACATTCCTTCACAGGATTCCTACGAAATACAGACGTTCCTGGATGGTTCCATCCTGACCATTTCAGATCATCCATGGCCCGGATTCACACCGGACCTGCTGAGCATTGTGCTGGTAGTAGCCACACAGGCAAAAGGCAGTGTGATGATCCACCAGAAAATGTTTGAAAGCCGCCTGTTTTTCGTAGACAAACTGATTGATATGGGCGCACAGATCGTATTGTGCGATCCGCACCGTGCCGTTGTTATCGGTTTGGGCCGCCAGCACCCGCTGCGCGGTATCACCATGTCGTCGCCCGATATCCGCGCCGGCGTATCCCTGCTGATCGCCGCCCTCAGCGCAGAAGGCAAGAGCACCATTCAGAATATAGACCAGATAGACCGTGGCTACCAGTACATCGACGAAAGGTTGAGAAAACTGGGCGCAGACATAAAGAGAGTATAAACAGTTGTTCATACTTCATCAAAACCCAAATTCCAGCAAAACATTTTACTGGTTTTTGGGTTTTGCATTTGAAGTAACCGCTACCTTGATTGTAATTAATAATGGAAAAAAAGATCATCATCGTTACCGCACCTTCCGGCGCCGGTAAAACCACCATCGTAAAAAAATTACTGGCCAATATGCCGGTACTGTCTTTTTCCATCTCCGCCAGCACCCGCACACCGAGAGCCAGCGAAGTACACGGAAAAGATTATTACTTCCTGTCTGCCGATGAATTCCATCAGCAGATTGAGGAAAATGCGTTCGCAGAATACGAAATGGTATACGCAGGCAAATATTACGGTACCCTGAAAAGTGAGCTGGAGCGTATCTGGAACAACGAACAGATCCCGATGGTAGATATTGACGTCAAAGGGGCTTTATCCATTAAAGAAAAGTACCACCAGCACGCACTGACTATTTTCATACAGCCTCCGTCGTTAGATGCCCTGCGCGTAAGACTCAGCGAAAGGGGCACCGAAACACAGGCCTCCCTCGACGAACGCCTGGCAAAAGCCCGCTATGAACTGTCGTTTGCCCATGAATTTGATCAGATTGTGGTAAATGATGAACTGGAAAAAGCCTATGAAGAAGTAAAAAAGCTGGTAACAGATTTTTTAAATATAAAGTAGCGGCGTGATTGTTGGTTTTCCTAATTCGTTATTTTTGTTAGGATGGACGGATACACAATAATTATTTTGGTTTTCCTGGTATTGCTGGCAGGCTTCTTTTCTGGTATCGAAGCTGCCTTTGCCAATGTTAATAAACTTAGCATTGAACTCAAAAAGAAGCAAGGCCGGGCCACTGGCAAAATATTGGCCAGTCTGAATGAAAATCCCAGTCGCTTCCTGGCTACCAGCCTGGTAGGATTCACGATTACCATAGTGATCTATGGCATCCTCGTGGCGGGCGTATTTCAGCCTGCGCTGGATACCATTATGCGGAAGCCGGAATCAGCCGGTATTCAGCCTTTTATTATTTTTATTGAAATAATACTGGCCACCCTGTTCGTATTGTTCCTGGGCTTTTTTATCCCCAGAGCCATCTTCAGATCCAGACCGGAAGCCTTGCTCAGCTTTTTTGCATTGCCCGTTTCTATAGTGGCCAAACCACTCTATGTGATCGGTAATGTGCTGGCCTCCATTTCTGAATGGATGCTGAAATACCTGTTCAATGTACGACTTGTGGAAAGCGGAGAATCATTTACCCGCGTAGATGTGGAACACTTTATCCGTCAGTCGCAGCAACACTTTGGCGAGAACAACCAGGACCTGAATACAGAGCTGTTTGAAAACGCACTGTCGCTGGCTCATGTAAAAATCCGTGGCTGTCTTATTCCCCGCAAGGAAATAGAAGCACTGGAAATGCAAAGGCCTATCAGTGATGCCCGGAAGAAATTTATGGATACCAAACTATCTAAGATTATTATTTACGAAGGTACCATCGATAATATCCTGGGATATATCCATCAGTTGGATATGTTCAAGAATCCGTCGGAGATCAAAAGCATCATACATCCTATACTGGCCGTGCCTGAAACTATGAGTGCCATAGATCTGCTCAGCAAGTTCAATAAAGAACGCAAGAGCATCGCATGGGTAGTAGACGAATTCGGAGGAACAGCAGGAATCGTGACGATCGAAGATGTACTGGAGGAAATTTTCGGAGAAATTAAAGATGAACACGACGAAGAAGAGTTTGTAGAAAAGCAGATTGCCGAAAAAGAATATATTTTTTCAGGAAGATTAGAGCTCGATTACTTGAATGAAAGATATGGTCTGGATTTTCCGGAAGATGAAAGTGAAACATTATCAGGATACATAATCAACCATCACGAAACGATTCCAAAGATCAAGGAACGCATTATAATCGATGATTATGAGTTTGATATTCTGAATGTTACGGATACCCGCATCGAAATGGTGAAGATGAAGATGCTGATATAGACATCACCGTTAATTTCGTTGACTTATCGGATAATAATATGATATAATTATTTTCATAATGTAACGGTTAACGAGACAATAACAATTTTGCTAAAACGTTTTTAAAAAAAGTAGTAGGAATTTAACACGGATTGTATACATTTGCTTCAGATGATGTAACACAATGATTTGATTTTTGTTAAAAGGTTGTAAAAAAAGTGTTCCAACATTGATAATAAAATAATTCTTGTTATTTTTGTATTACAATATAAAACGCAACCAGGGATTCTTACTTATACTGAACGCTTGCCATCAATTAGGTAAGTAGTTTAACTGGAAGCTAAAGACATTCTCGAATTCAACTTTTTTGGGGTTAACAAACAATGGATGAAAGGCCGGCTCTTGATTCTTCTCGGGCTGGCTCTTTTTTTTCTCCCAACTCTCCACTTTCTTTTTTTTCTTCTTCCCACATTTTCTCTTTTTACGTACATGTTGTTATCATTGCTTAAAGCAATATTAAAATAGGGTACTTTATACGCCGTGCACTGTAATTTGTAGTATGCAACAGCTATATTTGTGATCCTTAAACGAAACTGTATTCAACATCGTTCGACCGTATAAAGTATGTTAAAGAAACTTTTCTCAAATAGCGAGGACAAAGCAGAGATGTCTTTTTTCGACCACCTGGAAGACCTCCGGTGGCACCTTGTCAGATCAGCCCTTGCCCTTGTTGCATTTAGCGTATTTGGCTTCGTATACACACAGGAGATTCTGGATAACGTCATCTTTGGACCCACCAATGCCGATTTCCCTTCTTATATCGTGTTATGTAAATTAGGTCACTGGGTAGGACTCGGAGATCAGCTCTGTATTACGCCCGTGAAGGTGCAGTTTCTGAATTATAAGATGGTAGGGCAGATCATGCTGCAATTTAAACTGGCCTTCATTATCGGCTTTATTTGCGCCTTCCCGTACATTTTCTGGGAATTCTGGCGCTTCGTTAAGCCCGCACTGAAAGAAAGAGAACTCAAAGGAGCCAGAGGCGTTATCTTCTGGGTATCTTTCCAGTTCTTCCTCGGAATATGCTTCGCCTACTTCCTGATGGCGCCATTTACCATCAACTTCCTCGCTTCCTATACAGTAACTACCAAAGCCGTAAATCAGTTCTTTATAGATGATTATTTCGATCTGATGACACAGATCGTATTAGGTATGGGTATTCTCTTTGAACTGCCTATCCTCGTATTTTTCCTGACCAAACTGGGTATTCTTACTCCAGACTTCCTGAAGGCCTACAGACGCCATGCCATCGTGGTGATCCTGATCCTCGCAGCTATTATCACGCCTCCGGACCTGGTAGATCAGCTGATCGTGTTCGTGCCTTTATACTGTCTGTACGAAATCAGTATCTTTATATCGAAAAAGGCACTGAAAGATCGTGAAGACAAAATGGCCAAAACAGATGTAGAAGAGTGGTCTTAATTTATCTCTAACAGTAAACACGCAATTTGAAATGGAAAATACCACCATATTTAACCTGACCTTGCCTGTAGCTATCGGTTCTGATCATGCAGGTTTTGAATATAAAGAAGAAGTAATTTCTTTCCTGGAATCGAAAGGCTTACAGGTAAAGGATTATGGCACTTATTCCAAAGACTCAGTGGACTATCCGGATTATGCGCATCCGGTATCTACAGCAGTAGAAAGAGAACAGGCCGCCTTTGGTATCCTGATCTGCGGCAGTGCAAATGGGGTGGCTATCACCGCCAATAAACACCAGGGCATCCGCGCTGCTATCTGCTGGGGAGAAGAGCTGGCAAGACTGGCACGTTCGCATAACAACGCAAATGTGTTGTGTATTCCTGCCCGCTTTGTAGATATTCCGGTGGCCAACCAGATGGTGGAAGTATTCATAGGAACACCTTTTGAAGGTGGCCGTCACCAGGATAGGGTACGTAAAATGGTTTGCCTGTAACGGTTTACCACCACATATCATTTTTTACGCTAACGAATACACGAAATTGTAGTAATATTAAAGAGCCGGCTTCATACCGGCTCTTTTTGTTGGATAGTGTAGCAAATCGGATGTATAAAAAAACCACTCCATGAGAGTTTCCTTCGTTGTCATTTGTCTTTTCCTGGTTACCAGGCTGCACGCTCAGGTGAATAATACGCATGCTGCAAAGTATGGTGAAACTATTACTGCTGCCGGTCTTAGCCGGCAATTGCATGTAATTGCCGGACCGGAAATGGAAGGAAGGGAAACTGCTACACGCGGGCAGGAGAGGGCTGCCGCTTACATTATCAGCCAGTTTTCCGCCGCTGGTTTGCAACCCGGTGTGAATGGAAAATGGGAACAACATTACCCGCTTTATTCAGATAGCCTGTTAAACAGCACCATCACCGTTGGGAAAAATACCTATCAGTTCGCGCGTGATTTTCTGGCCGATCTCAGGGCCGGAAATAACCAGGACCTGAAAGTTTCGCGTGTTTACTATGCAGAAACAGTAGCTGATTACGCCCGCCTGGATGTAAAAGGACAGGTAGTGATGATCAGGGATGGCGTGAAACGGGGTTTGTATCGTAGTAAAGGCAACCTGGAAGAACGTATCAGCATAGCAAAAGAAAAAGGAGCTGCTGCAGTACTGGTAATTTCACCTGCCGCTGGCAGGTATAAATCGCTGGAGCAACAAAAGCTCCGCAGCACTGGTATGTACTGGCAGAAGGATACCACTGCCAATCCGAATATTTACTACATCACGCCCGCTCTTGCTGCAGATATTCTCAACACTGACAAGGCAGATAATCTCCTCGAAGAAATAGACAGGGGCTGGAAACCACCTGTTGTCAGCAATACGGCTGTTCGCCTGTTGTTCAATAAAGCCGCCACAATATTGCAACCTTCCAATGTGCTGGCATACCTGGAAGGGACCGATAAGAAAAATGAAATTGTTTTTGTGACCGCGCACTATGATCATCTCGGCAAAAAAGATAACGAGATTTTTTATGGAGCAGACGATGATGGTTCCGGCACCAGTGCCGTGATAGAAATAGCTGCTGCTTTTGCCCGTGCAAAAAAGGCAGGTAACGGCCCCCGCAGAAGTATGGTGTTTATGACAGTATCGGGAGAAGAGAAAGGCTTACTTGGCTCTCAGTATTATACAGAGCACCCAGTGTATCCATTGGTCAATACGGTTACTGATCTGAATATCGATATGATCGGACGGATAGACCCCGCCCACGAAAAAGATACCAACTACCTCTACATTATAGGTGACAATAAGCTCAGTTCTGAGTTGCGTCCGATCAACGAAAAAGCCAACGATACTTATACCCATCTCAAACTGGACTATAAATACAATGATCCCAATGATCCGGAAGGTTTTTATTACCGCTCCGATCACTACATGTTTGCACAACATGGTATTCCTATCATTTTTTATTTCAATGGCACGCATGCCGACTATCACGCAGCAACAGATTCAGTAGACAAAATAAATTTTGAGCTGCTGGCCAAAAGAGCGCGCCTGGTTTTTTACACGGCCTGGGATATTGCCAACCGCGATGAGAAACTGGTAGTAGATCGTCACGACAGATAGCCGCCGAAAAGTCTGAATCTTCCGAAAAAACCTCCTTTCCGGTATTTACCTGCCGGCCAAATCCTTTTTGTTTTTTTTAACATTTTTTTTTAAATTGTGTATAGAGTCCTTTTTTTTAAAGAATCAATAAATACATAATCCTTTTTTTGTATTTGAGTGAATTGGTGAATGTTAAGATTAGTTAGTAAGTGTTATCTGGCCATTATTTTTTTGAGAGAGTAGGCCTCCCCATTAAACATTTTTAACTAAGCTGTTGTTGTTCAATCGGTATTTATAGGATCAAGCGGATTTGACTGGCAAGGATTTGCCGTGCCTGTCCTCTGCTATCTGTAACCATATAAACTTACCAGTATGAAAACACCTGCCACCTTTTCTGATTTTAAAAAATGCTATCCCACGAGGCGAGCAATCTCGTGCCCTATTGATCGATGTCGCGACGGAAATACATAGAGACATGCATGTTGGTTATTGTTATTAGAAATCCTGATTGTTCAGATATAGAGAACGGAAACGCTTATTGCACGCAATGGTATACCCTGCCATAACAGCACTCATTATGAAACCTTAAACTGAGAATGCATGCATGATTTTTATAACGCTTATTGGTGGCTTTTTTTGTTGAGAGGAATTTTCGCCCTGGTATTGGGTGTACTGGCTGTTGGCTGGCCTGGTGCTACTTTTACCACATTGATCGTTTTCTTAGGTGCTTATCTTTTTATGGCCGGTCTTTTTGCCATTGCCGGTGCGATAGCAGCGCGGAAATCCAATGAAAACTGGGGCCTTTTCCTGATCTCCGGGCTATTTGGCGTTATATTAGGTATCCTTACTTTATACAATCCGTTTGCAACAGGTGCAGCACTCATTTACCTCGTGGCATTCTGGGCTATGCTGGCGGGCTTATTGGAACTGATTATTGCCATCCGGCTAAGAAAGGTAATCACTGGTGAAGGTTGGTACATGGTGGGTGGTTTGCTGACTATTCTTTTTGGTGTATTGCTGGTTGCAAACCCTGTGGCAGCCGCAGTTACGCTCACCTGGATCTTTGGCATTTATGCCATCTTCACGGGAATCATGCTGATATCACTTTCATTCAGACTGCGCAGCAGGCATTAAACGATAGCTATAACTGATATACTGACGACGACGGTACCCTGTTTACTATTTTTAAAGTACCCCATATGCAAGCTTATTCTTTAACTAAAACTAATCCTCATGATCACCACAACACCTGATTAAGGCACCTGTTGCTGTCGTTTATCAGGGTGTTGATACCTCCCTTGTAAACAACGCTGCAGGTGCCGGCAGTACTCACCGGACGGAGACCGGCGGCTTACCATTACTGCCTCAAACCATTTCTCCCGGCCGTTTACGGCCGTTGCTCTAGCTAATTGTGAATAATTTAAAGTTAACCGTTATGTCATCCACCGAATTTAATAACTTATTACTTGGAAACGCCGACTTCCTGCGGCCGTATGCAGTTACCTTAACCAAAGATTCCGAATCTGCAAAAGACCTTTACCAGGAAACACTATTCAGGGCGTTATCCAACCGTGATAAATACCTCGCCGGAACCAATATCAGGGCCTGGCTGTATACCATCATGAGGAACATCTTTATCAACAACTACCGCCGTGGCAACCGCCAATACCGGTTGCTCGATAACGCAGTAGGAGATTACCTGTTAAGCCACCAACCCTCTGCTATAGGTAACTTTGCAGAATCCGACCTGCGGGTGAAAGATGTACAAATGGCCGTATACAATTTACCTGTCATTTTTAAACAACCTTTCCTGTTGTACTTTGAAGGATATAAGTATTATGAAATTGCAGCTATACTCAACGAACCTTTAGGAACCGTGAAAAGTCGTATCCACTTTGCCCGGAAAATGCTGAAAACCCGTATCACCAGGCATTAATCTGACTATAACTGTACAAAATACTATTCAGACTTTTGGATAGCAGAAGTCTGCAAACCCTCAGCAAGGCCATTGTAAGCCGCTGCTAAAAGGACTATGATCACCCGGTAGTAGGCTAATTGTTGTTTGTTTTTTTACTGTATTGACTGTCCTCATCAGACAGCTGAACGGTAATTTGGCTGTATGCTCGTTTGCAGACTTCGGTTATCCCGCTTTCTTCCCCTTTTCTACGGAAATATCATATTTCATTCCCCCTCAATCCGCTTATAAGCACAAATCTTTGTTAAATAACCACTTATTATTGGGCAAAACATATAAAAACCGGTTTAATAGCGTTTATTAGCGTAGACTTTTTAACTTTTTCCGGTATTCCTACAACTTATAACTGTACACCGGCAATCACAATGCTTATCTTTTTATGCCAAAAGTGACCTTTAACAACAAGAATGCTTTGTTTTTCCCTGCGCTGAAATCCGCAGTGGAAGAATATTTTAAGTCAAACAACATTCAAAAAACCGGGAACTGGAAACTGTATCTTAAAACTGCCATCCTCATTCCGGTGGCTGTTGCCTTATATATTTCTGTATTAGTCATCTCCATGCCAGCTGCCCTCTCGGTAACTTTATGTGCCCTGCTGGGATTTGTACTGGCCAGTATCGGCTTCAATGTGATGCACGATGCCTGCCACGGCAGCTATTCTACTAACAGTAAAGTAAACGATACCCTCGGCCTCACATTGAACGCTTTAGGTGGCAACGCTTTCATCTGGAAACAAAAACACAATATCATTCACCATACCTATACCAACGTAGACGGCCTCGACGATGATATCGCCAAAAGCCCGCTCATGAGACAGTGCAGTTCCCAGAAATGGGTGCCTATGCACCGTATCCAGCACATCTACGTAGTACTGGTGTACGCTATTTCTTCCTTCGCCTGGGTATTCATCATGGATTTTGTAAAATACCTGAGCCGGAAAGTATATACTACTCCGCTTCAACCTATGAAACTGACAGATCATATGGTGTTCTGGGGCAGTAAAGTGCTGTACCTCGCCTTCTATATTGCACTGCCGGTTGTACTGGTAGGCTGGCAGGCCTGGGCCATCGGCTTCGCCGTGATGCACGTGGTAATGGGCTTCACCCTCGCTATCGTATTCCAGCTGGCACACGTAGTGGAAGAAACAGAATTTGAAGCAGTAGGTGACGACGCTAAACTGATAGAAAACGAATGGGCCATCCATCAGATCAAAACCACCGCTAACTTCGCACCAGGACATAAAATTATTTCCTGGTTTGTAGGCGGTCTGAATTACCAGGTAGAACATCACCTGTTTCCAAGAATCAGTCATGTACACTATCCTGCCCTCAGCAAAATTGTGGCGGCTAAATGCGCAGAACATAATCTTACCTATAACTGTATCCCTACCATGCAGGGGGCGGTTGTATCCCACTTCCGCTTTATGAAAGCACTGGGAGCGAAACCATAGGAAAGAAATCAATGATATTCCGGGGAGATAAAAGCGACATCATTTGCTTCTATCTCCCCAAATTTTTTAAAATCCCCAAAAGATAAAATCAGCAGTATCCTGCTAATCCCGGAAAAGACAATCTCCGGAGGCGATCCTCTCCGCATTATTTCCGCCTTTTTCGTACTTTTACACCCTTCTGAAATACTATATCTTTTCTACATATAAAATATAAACAGCAGTCGTGATGAAGGCAAATTATTTAGACGAGCTTAACGAACAACAGCGGGAAGCAGTAATACATATCAACGGCCCTATAATGATTGTAGCAGGCGCCGGTTCCGGGAAAACCAAGGTGCTTACCACCCGTATTGCCCACCTGATGCGGAACGGCGTGGATGCGTTTAATATTTTATCCCTCACGTTTACCAACAAGGCGGCACGTGAAATGAAGGAACGTGTGGAAAAGATCCTCGGCGGCAGCGAAGCACGTAACCTTTACATCGGTACCTTTCACTCCGTTTTTGCCCGCCTCCTTCGCGCTGAAGCACACCGGCTCGGATACCCGAACGATTTTACCATCTACGATACAGACGACGCCAAAAGCGTGATCAAAACGATCATCAACGAACTGAATCTCGACGATAAACACTATAAGCCCAACTTCGTATACAACCGCATCTCTGCCGCCAAAAACAGCCTTATGGGACCGGAAGAATACCAGCTGGATCATCTCGTACAACAGGAAGATATGCGCGCCAACAGGCCGCTCATCGGTAAGATCTACGACATGTACGCCAAACGTACCTTTAAAAACGGCGCCATGGACTTCGATGACCTGCTGTTTAAAATGTACATTCTACTTAAAACATTTCCGGAAGTATTGCATAAATACCAGCACAAGTTCAAGTATATCATGATCGATGAGTACCAGGATACCAACCCTGCCCAGTACGAAATCATCAAATTACTCGGTGCTGTCAATGAAAATATCTGTGTAGTGGGAGATGATGCTCAAAGTATCTACTCCTTCCGCGGCGCTACCATCGAAAACATCCTCCAGTTTGAAAAGGATTATGATGATGTGAAAGTGGTGAAATTGGAACAGAACTACCGCAGTACCAAATCTATCCTCAATGTGGCCAACGAAGTGATTGCACACAACAAAGGACAGATAGAAAAAAATCTCTGGACAGATAATACCGAAGGCGATACCATCAAACTGGTACGCACCATGACCGATAACGAAGAAGGTAAGTTTGTTGCAGATACGATCTCAGAACAGAAACTCCGGAATCATTACGATAACCGCGATTTCGTGATCCTGTACCGTACCAACGCCCAGAGCCGTTCTTTTGAAGAAAGTCTTCGCCGGAAAGCCATTCCTTACCGCATTTTCGGGGGACTGTCGTTCTACCAGCGCAAGGAAATCAAAGACTACGTGGCTTACCTCCGCGTTACCATGAATACGCGCGATGAAGAGAGCCTGAAAAGGATCATCAACTATCCCGTTCGCGGTATCGGTAAAACCACCATGGAAAAAACCATTGTGCTCGCCAATGAACACAATATCACCATGTGGCAGGTGCTGGAAAGGGCCAGGGAACTGGGCTTCAAAGGCGGCACTGTGGAAGCAATTGAAGCTTTCGTGGTCATGATCAAGAGTTTCCAGGCTTTACTCTCTACTCACAACGCATACGATGTGGCCGTAGCCGTAGGTAAATCTACCAATCTCGTCAAAGAACTGTTTAACGATAAAACTACGGAGGGGCTTGCCCGTTATGAGAACGTGCAGGAACTGTTGAACTCTATCAAGGAATTCACAGAAACCCCCGATGAAGAAGGAGAACTGCTCGATAAAAGCATGGGCTCCTATCTCCAGCAGATTACCCTCCTCACAGATGCGGATCAGGGGACCGATGAAAACAGCGACGTGGTGAAACTGATGACCATCCACGCAGCAAAAGGACTGGAGTTCCCGGTTGTATTTACCGTAGGACTGGAAGAAACGCTGTTCCCAAGCGGTATGTCTATCAATACCCGTGAAGAACTGGAGGAAGAAAGACGCCTGTTCTACGTAGCTATTACCCGTGCAAAAGCACGCTTATGGCTTACTTACGCTAATAGCCGTTACCGTTTCGGTAACCTGGTACAGAATGAACCGAGCCGTTTCCTGGAGGAAATGCCGGAGAAATTCATTGACCGCAGCTATGCCGGCGGTGGTAGTGTACGTAATGCTTTCGGCGGCGGTAATACCTCCGGATGGAGCAATAGCAACAATATGTTCGACAGGATGCAAAAGAAAACACCTGGTCAGCAACCATCACAACCGGTAACGCAGAAGCCTGCAGCCAAACCAACTTTCTCACCGGCAACTACCCATGTGCCCTCCGCCGATTTTACCCCGGATGATCCGGCAGGTATGGAACCAGGCATGCAGGTGGAACACCAGAAATTTGGCTTTGGTACCATCGCTGCCATGGAAGGCGCTCCCAACAACAGGATCGCTACCATCAACTTCCCGAAAGGCGGCGGTGAAAAGAAAATTATGCTTAACTACGCCAAGCTGAGAATCATAAGATAAGGGAGATGAAAACCGAGATACTAAAACTCCGGCAGTTTTGTGCCTACCAGGAGCGGAGCCACCAGGAAACGAAGTACAAGTGCCTGGAACTGGGGTTGAGGGGAGAAGAAGTAGATCAGGCCATTGCAGAACTTATCGCTGAAAACTTCCTCAACGAAGAACGCTTTGCCAAAGCATACGCCGGCGGTAAGTTCCGGATCAAGCAATGGGGCCGGAAGAAAATAATGATGGAGCTGAAACAGAAACAGGTATCTGCCTACTGCATCAAAAAAGGAATGGCCGAAATTGATGAAGACGACTACATCGCGGTGTTGCATAAGCTGGCAGAGAAGAAATACCAGTCGCTCCGTGGTGAAACAGGTATGAAACGCAAGTACAAAACCATGCAATACCTGTTGCAGAGAGGTTATGAATCTGAATTAATCCAGGAAGCACTTGAACAAATCGCAAATAATGAGGCATAAGACGGCCATAATTTGAAAAGTTTCTAAGCCGTCAGACCGTAATTTTGTGAACACAATAACCGACAATGTCAGATCTGAAAGTAACACTCGTACAGACCCAGTTAAATTGGGAAGATTCAGCCGCCAACCTCCGCATGTTTGATGAAAAAATCAACAGCATACAGGAAAGAACAGAGGTAGTCATTTTACCGGAGATGTTCAGCACCGGCTTCAGCATGAAGTCGGCCCAACTGGCCGAAACCATGGATGGCACTACTGTACAGTGGATGAAGAAGAAAGCCGCAGAGAAGAATATTATTCTCACCGGCAGCGTGATCATTGAAGAAAACGGACAATATCTCAACCGCTTGATCTGGATGCTGCCCAACGGCACTTATGGCACCTATGATAAGCGCCACCTGTTTGGTTATGCAGGTGAGCAGGATCATTACCAACCCGGCGATAAGCGCCTCATTGCCCAGGTAAAAGGCTGGAAAATCAATCTGAGCATCTGTTATGACCTCCGCTTCCCGGTATGGGCGCGGAATAACATACAACCCGATACCAACGAACCGGCATATGATATACTGGTAAATGTTGCCAACTGGCCGGAAAGACGCAAAACCGCCTGGACGACGCTGTTACAGGCACGCGCTATTGAAAACCAGTCGTTTGTGATCGGAGTGAACCGCGTAGGGAACGACGGTAATAACATTTACCACAGCGGCGAATCCAGTCTCATTGATCCCATGGGAGAAATCATCTACCGCAAATCACACGATGAAGACGTATTTACGTATACCCTTCAACGTGAGCGGCTCGATGAAGTAAGGAAAAACATTCCTTTCCTGAAAGATGCTGACGCATTCACTATCCTGCCCAAAGCATAGTCTCTTTTCAAACTTTTTTATATGTTACTGGCCGTCCATCACATCGCTGTTATCTGTGCTGATTACTCCCGGAGTAAAACATTTTATACCGATGTGCTGGGCCTCCGGGTAATCAGGGAAGTATACCGGGAAGAAAGGGATTCCTGGAAACTGGACCTGGCACTGGGGAACCAGTATATCATCGAGTTGTTTTCTTTTCCGGACCCACCTCCGCGTACCAGTCGCCCGGAAGCCTGCGGCCTCCGCCACCTTGCCTTCGCTGTGGCCGATATCGATGCTGCGGTGACCCAACTGGCGCAAAAAGGGGTGATTACCGAACCTGTCCGCATAGATCCCCATACCCAACAACGCTTTACCTTTTTTGCAGACCCGGATGGGTTGCCTTTAGAGTTATACGAAGTCAATTAGTAGCCGTAAAATTTTATTGTTATGTCTGTTACCTACATCAATGCCCGGATCTTTACCGGTGAAGAGATATTGGACGATCATGCAGTAATTACCCAGGGAGGGAAAATTACCAGCATTGTGCCTGCCTCCGAATGGAAAACTGACGGTAGTGAAACAGACCTGAAAGGGGCCCTGCTGGCGCCGGCTTTCATAGATCTGCAGATCTATGGGGGCAATGGTCAGGTGTTTTCTATGTATCCCTCGGTGACTTCGCTGGCGGCTACGGTAGCTTACAGCAAAGGCGGCGGCGCTGCCTGGATTATGCCCACCGTAGCTACTATCAGCCCGGAAATTATGCTGGAGGCCATGAAAGCGGTGAGGGCTTACTGGGAGCAAGGCGGACAAGGCGTATTGGGATTACATCTCGAAGGCCCTTTTATCAATCCTAAGAAAAAAGGCGCCCACCTCGAACAATACATTCATGCGCCCACGCAGGAAGACATCAACTGGATCCTGGAGAAGGGCCGCGATGTGGTGAAGATCATGACCCTGGCGCCGGAATGCTGCGATACTGAACTGGTAAGACAGCTGGAAGCAGCGGGTATCGTCATCTTTGCCGGGCATAGCAACGCTACCTATACACAGGCATACGCCGCATTCGATAGAGGCATTCACCACGCGACGCACCTGTTTAACGCCATGTCGCCGCTGGAAAGCCGTGCCCCCGGCCTGGTGGGCGCTATCTATGATCATCCGCAGGTGTGCGCCAGCGTGGTAGCAGACGGCGTGCACGTCGACTTCGCCTCCATCCGCATCAGTAAAAAGATCATGAAGGAACGCCTGTTCCTCATTACAGATGCAGTAGATGAGAATAAAGAAGGTGGCTACGTGTATATTAAAGAGGAAGACCGCTACGTAAGCGCTACCGGCGTATTATCCGGTTCCCGCCTGACCATGACCAAAGCAGTACGTAATTGTGTGGAACAGGTAGGTATTCCCCTGGAAGAAGCTTTGCGTATGGCATCGCTGTATCCGGCCCGCGCAATTGGCCGTGAGCAGGCATTGGGCCGTATTATGGTAGGCTACGATGCAGCCCTGGTAGCCATCGACTCTAATTGGGAAACTACAGTATACTGTTAATAGCGCTATCTTCGCAGGATTAATCATTACTGTATATCCGCATGAGTGCACTAACTCGCTTCTTAAAAAAGGACCGTTACAAAAATCTGTTCCTGCTCACCTGGCTGGTGCTTGGACTATTACAAGCCTGCTTCTCTGAGTTATGGGACGACGAAGCCTACTACTGGGTGTATTCACGGCATATGGATTGGGGATACTTTGACCACCCACCCATGATCGCGCTGCTGATCAAAATAGGATACAGTATTTTTCATAACGAACTGGGAGTAAGGCTGCTCATCGTTTTGGTAAACACACTCACCCTGTGGATTACAGCAAAACTCATCGCTTCAAAAGACAACAAACTTTTTTATCTCCTGATAGGCTCCATGGGCGCCATGCAAATAGGGGGGATCCTGGCAGTACCGGATGTTCCCCTGATCTTTTTTGCAGCCGTTTACTTCTGGGTGTACCGCAATTTTGTAAATGAACAAACATGGAAGAATACCTTACTGCTGGGCCTTTCCATGGCATTAATGTTTTACAGCAAGTACCACGGCGTGCTGCTGGTATTCTTTACTTTATTGTCAAACGTGAACCTGCTCAAGGTATTCAAGTTTTATGTAGCCTGTATCATCACTACGGTGTTGTTCTTCCCGCATATCTACTGGCAATACACCCATGGTTTCCCTTCGCTGCAATATCACCTGGTCGACAGGAACGCATCTTCCTATGATATCAGCTACTCGCTGGATTATCTAGGCGGACAACTCTTATTATTCGGACCTTTGCTGGGCTGGCTGATTTTGTATTATGCATTCCGTAGTCCTATTACCAACTCTTTTGAACGTGCGTTGAAGTTCTGTGTGATAGGCGTGTTGTCGTTCTTCCTGCTCAGTACCTTCAAAGGCAGGGTAGAGGCCAACTGGACGGTGATGCTCTTTACACCGGTAGTGATACTCGCACATCAGGCGATTGTAAGAAAAGGCTGGACCCAGAAATGGCTGATCTATACCTTGCCGGTTACTTTGTTACTGGTGCTGGTAGTAAGGGTGTATATGGTCTGGAACTTCCTGCCGGGAGTGGAAATCAGACCGGAAATACACGATAACCGGGAATGGACTTCACAGGTGGCTGCCCGTGCACAGGGCCGGCCGGTGGTGTTTGTAAACAGTTATCAACGGCCATCTAAGTATATGTTTTATACCGGCCAGCTTTCCTATAGCCTGAACAGCCGCTACGCCCGCCGTAGTCAGTATAATTTCTGGGATACAGAAACGGAACTGTGGGGTAAACCCGTGATGGTGGTATTTGATCCTGGTACAGGCATTCCTGTTACAGATAGTTTGAAAACGGTACATGGTACCTGGGATTATTACCTGCAATCCGATTATTATTCTTATTCGCTGATACAACTGAAACCAGCGCTGAAAACCATACGGGCTAAACGTGGAGAACATGTAAATGTCATCCTGCAGCCTATCAATGACTATCATCAGCCTATCCGGTTAGACCGGACCAATGAACCGGTATTAGGTTACGGCTTTACAGCAAAAGAAGCATATTTCCCACCGGTGAAGTCAACCATGACCCTGGAAAGGGCGGTACTGCGCCGTTTGATCAACCTGGAAGTAGTAATGCCGGAGCAACCAGGGAAATATCAGTTGAAGTTCTCTGTATTTGCGGGCGATTTACCGCCTACGCATAACAGCCCCGTGATACCGGTGATTGTGGAGAAGTAATAGTACGGGCGTATAATATTTTGGGGAGATAAAAGTGGCGTTGTCACTTCTATCTCCCCAATCTTTTTTCCAGTATTGCTACTGTTGAAATGCGTTCCAACCCTGGGCAACCAGTTTAAACTTGTTGCCACCTTTGGTATGGATATGTGCGCCTTCTGATATATCGGTCATGTAGCCGATCACACTGATTTGTTCGTTCAGCACAATCTTGTCGTAATCTGCCTGTTTCATGGTGAACAGCAGCTCATAATCTTCTCCGCCGCTCAGTGCGCAGGCAGTTGGATCCAGGCCGAATTTCATGGCTATTTCCTTACTTTCCTGGGCAATAGGGATCTTTTCTTCATACAGTACCACACCGAGGTTGCTCTGTTTGGCGATATGCAGAATTTCAGAACTGAGTCCGTCGCTTACATCCATCATGGCAGAAGGTTTAATATCGGCTTCCTGCAGGAATTCGATAATGTCCTTGCGGGCTTCCGGTTTCAGCTGGCGGCCAATAATATAGGTCTGATCTTCCAGGTCGGGTTTTACTTCCGGACTTTCCAGGTAGATCTTTTTCTCTCTTTCAAGGAGGGTAAGGCCCAGGTAGGCTGCACCAAGATCGCCGGTAACGCAGAGCAGGTCGCCCTTTTCGGCGGTAGACCGTTTTACGAACTGGTCGGGGGTTACTTCTCCGATGGCAGTAACGCTGATGACAAAGCCTTTCTGGGAGTTGCTGGTATCGCCACCTACCAGGTCTACGCCGTATTTCTCACAGGCAGCGTACACGCCTTCATAGAATTCGTTGAGCGCCTCCAGGGAGAAGCGGTTAGAGAAGGCAATACTGATCGTGATCTGGGTGGGAATGGCGTTCATCGCGTAGATGTCCGACAGGTTCACCACTACTGATTTATACCCCAGGTGTTTCAGGGGCGTATACATCAGATCGAAGTGAATGCCTTCCACCAGCATATCGGTGCTGATCACCGTTTGTTTGCCGAAGTGGTCAATCACCGCAGCATCATCACCTACACCCAATACGGTGCTGGCGTTTTGTATTTCTATGTTCCTGGTGAGATACTCGATTAATCCGAATTCTCCCAGGTCCTGTATTTCTGTTCTTTCCTGTTCCATCTTCCCAGTTACTTATTTACCGTTAATAAGATCTTGTAATGCACTATGGATATGACCGTTGGTGGCCAGTATTTCTTTTTGATAAGGGGAGTAGCGGTTGCCGGAAAAGTCTGTTACTTTTCCTCCTGCTTCTTCTACTATTAAGAAGCCGGCGGCAGAATCCCAGGCCTGGAGATGATGTTCATAGAATCCATCAAAACGGCCGCAGGCTACCCAGCAGAGATCAATGGCAGCAGAACCGAGTCTGCGCAAGGGAATGCCTTGTTTGATCACGCGTTCCAGAACTTGTAAGGGATTATTGGCAGCATCTTCCCATTTGTAGGCGAAACCTGTTACCAGGAAGGAGGTGGACACGTCTGTTTTGGTAGAAACGTGGATGGGGTTGCCGTTGAGGGTAGCGCCTTTTCCTTTTTCTGCCACAAAAAGCTCGTTCATAAAAGGGTTATATACTGCGCCCAGTATCATTTCGCCATCCTGTTCCACTCCTATGGATACGCAACAGAGGGGGATGCCGTTGGCGAAATTCACGGTGCCATCAATGGGGTCGATAATCCACTTCACAGAAGACGCTGTCTTCATTTCGCCTGCTTCTTCACTCAAAATAAAATGATCTGGATAAGTTTCCCTGATAACGTTAATAATCGCCGTTTCGGCTTTTTTATCTACTTCTGTTACCAGGTCGTTCACCGTACTTTTACTGCTCACCTCGAATGGACCATTGAAATATTGTTGCAGTATTTTTCCGCTGGCTTCAGTAGCTTTGAGTAAAGTTGTTTTTAACATGCCGCAAAGGTAATTACGAATTGCGAATTATGAATTGCGAATTATAGCCTACATCTTTTGGATATTTTGTATGTATAGAAGACTTAATGTTAACATATAATCTGTAATTCCTAATTATCAGTCAACTTATATTCAATATTCCACTTATTTTTGTAGTTCAATTAAAGAGAGGGAAAGTTAATGGCCATCATAGGTAATCTTATTTCCAGGTCACTACGCATCAGGAAGAAGTTCACGTTTAAGTTAGGAACGCCTCGCCAATACCAGCTGCAGGTACTGCATCGTTTGCTGGAGAAGGCCAAGGAGACGGAGTTTGGCCGTCACTATCAATTTCAGGAAGTACTCGATAGTGCCAATTTTATAGGGCAATACCG
Source organism: Chitinophaga arvensicola (assembly GCF_900110835.1). GTDB lineage: Bacteria > Bacteroidota > Bacteroidia > Chitinophagales > Chitinophagaceae > Chitinophaga > Chitinophaga arvensicola. The sequence goes on along the minus strand of NZ_FOJG01000001.1, from coordinate 415,562 downwards.
CGAAAGAATACCTGTGCATAACTACACCAAGATGCACGCAGAATGGTGGTACCGCTGCCTGGAAGGAGAAGCGAACGTAAGCTGGCCGGAGAAGATCAAATACTTTGCGCTCAGTTCCGGTACATCAGAATCTGCCAGCAAGCACATACCTGTTACCAAAGCCATGTTGAAAACGGTGAAGAAAGTGGGTGTGAAGCAGCTGTATTCCATGGCCAACTTTAATATTCCACCCCGTTCCTTTGAAAAGGGCATCCTGATGCTGGGTGGAACTACTTCCTTATTCGAGAAAGGCGATTATTACGAAGGCGATATGAGTGGCATTCAGGCCAAGAATATCCCGAAATGGTTCCGCCGTTTTTATAAGCCGGGAGGCAAAATATCCCGGAAACCCAATTGGGAACAGCGTATCAAGTTAATCGTGCGCAAAGCCAAAGAATGGGACGTAGGTACTGTTTGTGGCGTACCTGCCTGGGTACAGATTGTACTCGAAGAAATTATCAAATACCACGGGGTTAAGAATATTCATGAAATCTGGCCTAATCTGGCGGTGTATATTCATGGCGGGGTATCTTTTGAACCTTACCGCGATCACTTTCAGAAGCTGCTCGGAAAGCCTATTGCGTTCATTGAAACTTATATGGCTTCTGAGGGATCTTTCGGATTCCAGGCCCGTCCGGGTACCCGGGGCATCAAACTGGTATTGAATGCCGGTATCTTCTACGAATTTATTCCGTTCAATGAAGAAAACTTTGATGCAGAGGGAGAAGTAAAGCCGAATCCTAAATCTTACATGATCCATGAGGTAGTGGAAGATGTTGAATACGCGGTGATGCTCTCTACCTGTGCAGGCGCATGGCGTTACCTGATCGGTGACGTGGTGAAATTTACTTCTGTAAAGGAACATGAAATTGTGATTGTTGGCCGTACCAAGCAGTTCCTCAGTCTTTGCGGGGAGCATATGAGTATCGACAACATGAACAAGGCCATAGATAATGTGCAGAAAAAGCTGGGCATTGTTGTCCGTGAATTTACGGTAGCCGGGTTCCCTTATCAGAACCTGTTTGCTCATCGCTGGTATGTGGGTACAGATACACCGGGTGTGGATGCGGAGAAAGTACGCGAAATCATTGACCAGACCCTCGCAGAGGTAAACGATGACTACGCCGTGGAACGTTCCGCCGCCCTGAAGGAAGTATTTGTAGAAATATTACCAAACGACGCATTCATTGATTATCTCCGTTGCAAAGGCAAGGAAGGAGCCATGAATAAGTTTCCTCGTGTAATGAAAGGTGAGAAACTGAAGGACTGGGAGAAATTTCTTGCTGGAAAAACCGTTAAGAGTTAAGTAGCACCTGTGACACGGAAATTATACGCATGATAGCAGCAATTGTAGCGGGACTGGGACTGGGATTGGTTTTATCTGTATCGGTAGGCCCGGTTATATTCGCAATTATAAAGTACAGTGTTAATAATGGCTTTAAGGCAGGCATTAGTTTCGCACTGGGCGTGTCTTTCAGCGATATCATGTTTGTACTGATCGGTAATATCTCCACCGCGTTTATCAGTGGCCTGGAAGGGTATAACCGCACTATCGGCGTTGTTGGTGGTGTATTACTGATAGGCATGGGCATATACGGCCTGTTGTTTAAAAAGGTGAAGATCAGTACAGGAGAGGAGAAGCCGGAAATGTTTGGTACGCATGATTATCTCAAGATATGGCTGGCCGGCTTTTTAATGAATACCCTCAACCCGGGAGTAGTTATTTTCTGGCTACCAGTGTGTATTGGCTACAGTGCTACTTCGATAAGCCACCGGATAGTAATGTATGGGGTTTGTTTAAGCATGGTGTTGTCCGCTGATATCATGAAAGTGTTTGTATCAGATAAGCTCCGTCATAAACTCACGCTTAAAAACGTAGAGTGGCTGAACCGCATTGCTGGCGTGAGCATGATCATCTTCGGGCTGGTACTGTTGTATAAAGTATTGTTCGACGTAGGTTCCATGGGACACTAAGATATTCGAAACAAAAAAGCCTTCCGTGTATCACGGAAGGTTTTTTGCTTTATTGGAGGTGTTATAGTTATTCTTTGATAGTCCAGGTTTCGCTGCCTGCCAGTAACTTATCCAGATCACCAGGACCTTTTTTAGCCAGTGCTTCGGTCAGCTGGAAGCCCATGATATCTTCATAGGTAGGGCGGAAAGCCTCATAGAAGATACCGAAAGGACGGGGCAGATGACCTTCTACACGTACATCATCGAACATACGGGTCAGCAGTTGTGCCTTGTAGAAATCATTCTCATCATGTATCCACAGATCACTTTCTGAATACTCGCCACCAAGTTCCACTACTACCGGTCTTAAGCCATCCAGGCGGATTCCTTTGTTTTTTGCAGCGCCAAACACCAGTGGTTTGCCCTGTTCTACAAAGATGGTTTCATCTGCCTTGCTGCTTTTCTCGGTAAACGCCTCAAATGCGCCATCGTTGAAGATGTTACAGTTCTGGTATATTTCCAGGAAAGAAGCGCCTTTATGTGCATGGCTGCGTTTCAGCAACTCCTGCAGGTGTTTCGGATCGCGGTCCATACTGCGGGCAATAAAAGTAGCATCTGCACCCAGGGCCAGCGCCATTGGGTTAAACGGATGGTCAATACTACCCATCGGGGTAGACTTGGTCACTTTATTTTCTTCTGAAGTAGGAGAGTACTGTCCTTTTGTTAAACCGTAAATCTGGTTGTTGAACAGCATAATGTTCACATCAAAGTTACGACGCAACAGGTGAATGGTATGGTTACCACCAATGGATAAACCATCTCCATCTCCGGTTACAATCCATACGCTCAGTTCAGGACGGGCCGCTTTCAAACCGGAAGCGATCGCCGTAGCACGGCCATGGATAGAGTGCATACCATAAGTATTCATATAGTATGGAAAACGCGAGGAACAACCGATACCGGAAACAATCACAATGTTCTCACGGGGAACGCCCAGCGTGGGCATAATAGTCTGTACCTGTTTAAGTATAGAGTAGTCGCCGCAGCCTGGGCACCAGCGTACTTCCTGGTCCGTTGCAAAGTCTTTCGACGTAAGGGGCGCCTGCGGAGCTATAGTTGCTGTTGACATTAGTATGAGTTAAATATAATATATTATAGAGTCTGTAAAGTTACGATAGATAGCTGTAAATACCTGCTCACTGTGCCTGTAATTCTTCCCAAAATTCAGCGGCCCGCCGTGTATGCGGAATCACAATAGTACCGCCCACAATGTTGGCAACAGCAAAGATCTCATACATTTCCTCGGTGGTAACACCCTGCTCATATGCCTTTTCCAGGTGATACTTAATACAATCGTCGCAACGTAATACCATAGAAGCCACCAACCCAAGCATCTCCTTGGTTTTAGTGCTCAGCGCCCCTTCTGCATACGTATTGGTATCCAGGTTGAATAACCGGTTAATTACCTTGTTCTGCTTGCCCAGTATTACCTCATTCATTTTAGCCCGGTAGTCGTTAAACTCCTGAATCGCATTGGCCATATAACTGCTGTTTATGATGTTATGTTTATCGTTTCACCCAATAAAGCTATGAAAGGATTTACAAATATAGATTAATCTACTGGTTAAGTAGACTATTTCGGCTATAACCTATATTTATGGATCATAACCAAAAGTTATTGCGTAGAAAGGACGTAGTAAATTACCCTATTGATATGGTAGACTATTTGTATATTGAGCCAATAAACCCTCTTTTTCAACAAGATCTGCATCTTTATTATGACAACAACCAACTTCTCCCTGCTGCTGGCACTTCTCCTGTGCACCGGCGGGGTCGCCCGGACGCAGGACAAAAAACTCACCGGTTATGCCGACACCGCTGCTACCCGTCAACTGGAACTGGAAAGCCGCTTCGATAAACAGTTAAGTAGTAGTCACATCGGCGAAACGATCAGGGAACTATCCTCACAACCGCATCATATTGGCTCCGCCCGTGGCAAAGCCGTGGCCGAAGATATCCTCCAACGCTTTAAAAGCTATGGCTGGGACGCAGAAATTGTTACCTACCAGGTGTTGTTCCCCACCCCAAAGGAACGCCTGGTGGAACTGAAAGGGCCAACCTCCTACAAAGCACTGCTTAAAGAACCCGCCCTGAAAGAAGACGCTACCTCCGGTCAGGCAGGACAACTGCCTACCTACAACGCCTGGAGTGCCGATGGCGATGTGGAAGGCTCCCTGGTATATGTAAATTATGGTCTTCCGGAAGATTATGAATACCTGGACCGTGCTGGTATCAACGTAAAAGGCAAGATCGTCATTGCCAAATACGGCCGCTCCTGGCGGGGCAGTAAACCTAAGGTGGCCCAGGAACACGGCGCCATTGGTTGCATCATCTACTCCGATCCCCGCGATGATGGCTACTATGCCGGCGATGTATACCCTAAAGGCGCTTTCAAGAATGAATACGGTGTTCAGCGTGGCTCCGTAATGGATATCGTCATCTATCCCGGTGATCCGCTGACCCCCGATATCGGCGCTACCGCCAATGCCAAACGGCTGGACCGCCTGCAAGCACCCAATCTCCTAAAGATACCCGTACTCCCGATCAGTTATCATGATGCCACTCCTTTGCTGAAAGCCCTGGAAGGGCCGGTAGCACCGGAAGAATGGAGAGGCGCCCTGCCCTTTACCTATCACATCGGCGGCGGCAGCGCAAAAGTGCATCTGAAGCTGTCGTTCGACTGGCAGATACGCCCCTGCTATAATGTAGTGGCCAAACTGAAAGGCAGCGAACAGCCAGATCAGTGGATTATCCGTGGCAATCACCACGACGCCTGGGTAAACGGCGCCGCTGATCCCATCAGCGGACTGGCAGCTTTGCTGGAAGAAGCAAAAGCCATCGGTGAGTTAAAGAAACAGGGTTATCAGCCCAAACGCACCCTGGTTTATTGCGCGTGGGATGGAGAAGAACCCGGTTTACTCGGTTCTACTGAATGGGTAGAAGATCATGCCGCCGAACTCAAAGACAAAGCGGTGGTGTACATCAATTCAGATAACAATGGCCGGGGTTTCCTGAACGCCAGCGGTTCCCATGCACTGGAAACACTGGTGAATGAAGTAGCCCGCGATATAAAAGATCCGCAAACAGCTATCAGCCTCCAGGCCCGTAAACAGGCTGCAGAAGCGGTAAAAGCAGCTACGCCGAAACAGAAAAAAGAAAAACTTTCCAAACAAGGCTTCGCCATCGGGGCTATGGGCTCAGGTTCTGATTACTCTTCCTTTCTGCAACACCTGGGCGTGCCGGCGCTCGACTATGGTTTTTCGGGAGAAGATGCCGGCGGGGAATATCACTCCATCTACGATTCCTACGACGATTACACCCGGTTTAAAGATCCCGGTTTTCAATACGGCGTGGCATTGTCGCAAACCGCAGGACATACCGTATTGCGTTTAGCCAATACTGTTACATTGCCTTTCGATTTTCGTAAACTCTATGAAACGGTTAATGGCTACGTGAATGAATTAACAGACCTGACCACTAATCTCAGGGAATCTACTGCCATCGAAAATCAATTGATAAGAGATAATAAATACCAGCAGGTTACAGATACTACCAAACACTTAACAGCTCCATTACCGAAATCGGAAGTGCCCTATCTCGATTTCTCTCCTTTGCAAAATGCGCTCACCGGCCTGGATACCGCTACCATAGCACTCGCCGCCCGGAAAACGCTCACCGGCGCTACCGTGAATAAAGCTCTGTACCAGGCGGAGCAACAACTCCTTAACGACGCAGGATTACCAGCCCGCACCTGGTATAAACACACCTTATACGCCCCCGGTTTCTATACTGGCTATGGTGTTAAAACCATTCCGGGAGTAAGGGAGGCGATTGAACAACGCAGATGGAAAGAAGCACAGGAGCAGATCGGTGTAGTAGCCGCAGCGATTAACAGGCTGTCTGCATATCTGGGAGGAATTCATTGATATTGCACTGATTTCAGGTAGATTTGGAAGATTAATTGAACCTGATAGTATTGAAATGATGGAATTGAAATATAAAAGCGGTAAACCCAAACGGATTTGCTGTAGTATCTAATTGAACTGAATAGAATCAGGAAAATATCTATTTAAAATGATTTGGGGGGAGATAAAAGCATTCGCTTCTATCTCCCCCCAAATCATTTTAAATCCCTAAAATCAAATCAGTAAAATCAGCCTAATCGGGAGAAAGACAAAAGCAGCCTTACCTCGACTTCACCGCTTCCTTCAGATAATCCTTCATTCCCTCCACAATCGCCGTTACCACCTGCCGCTGAAAAGCCGGATCCAGTATCTTTTCTTCATCGCCCGGATTGCTGAGAAAAAGCGTTTCCACCAACGCATCCGGAAACTCTGTAGGATTATTGAGAATAAAATTAAATCCGGCGTTATTCCCGAAATCATACAGTCCTGTTTGCAGTAAACGCTCATGTATAGCGGCATTGAGTGGTTCACAAAAAGGTTGTTTATAGTAGGTGGCGGTGCCATAGGCATCTACCGGGTTCGCAGAAGAATTCAGGTGAATACTCAACAGCAGGTCGGGGTTAGTCCGGCGGAACAGGGACAGCCGGTCTTCATTGGCAACAAATTTCTCTGTAGTGCGCGTCATGATCACCGTTGCGCCTTCTCTTTCCAGCAATGCTTTCAGTTGTAACGAAAGCACCAGTGTCAGGTTTTTTTCCACAGCGCCGGTAAGACCGGTAGCCCCCGGATTACTACCACCATGGCCGGCATCCAGGCCAATGACCATATTTCTGAGAGATGGGGTCTGCGGTGGGCGTTTTACCTTTACAACAATGCGGTTATTTTCATAATACACCTGGTAGCCCCAGGGGGCATGTTGAAGGGAAATCACCATGCGGCATACATCAGGCGTGGGCTGTCCCCAGCCAACAGAGGTAATTTCTTTGGTATTTTGCAATACCGTGTTCAGGCCCTTTTCCGCATAGGCGCCGTGTATATCAACAATAATTTTTTTGGAAGATACCAGCTGGGTGGAGGTATAAGGCAATTTATCAGACAAGGCAACGGATACATAGTCGTATTTTTCATCGCCCCATATTTTGGCGTCGTCTGCAATGCTCACGGGCAGCTGCTCCTGGGGAATCTCCGTGTCTACCAGTGGCTCTGGTATGAAGGCAGTGGTACGGGACGACAGCTTCACTTTGTAGTAATCACCCTGCCTGCCCACGATATGTAGTAATACATCCTTATCCAGGTAGCCGATCTTATCAGGTCCGAGGCGGTCCCCATGCGGACTGGCCGTGAGATAGGTCATGTTATCGATGGTGCGGCCGGTGAGAGGTATTTCGTTGCGCATCATGCTGTAGCGGTAAGTGCTGCCCAGGATGGCAGTTTCCCCACTGCGTTTACGCAACCGACCGATGATTTTCCCATTCAGCAGGGAATCTTTGGCTTGCAGTATATAGCTACCACTGTAGATGCCCGGTACACCACCGGTTTGGGAGGTAGGCAATTCCTTTAATGGTACATCATTAAACCAGCTGGCACTTTCGCCGGGGTAGCCTTTCATTTTTATACGCAGGGTATCTCCTTCCATGAGCTGGAGGTTACCACTGGGTGAGATCTCCATATAATCGATCCTGAAAATGGAAGTGGCAGATGGTGCAGGTGGCGTGCTGAAGTAAAAGACAATATTTTTCGTTGAGGTTTCTCCGTTAGGAGCAGTAGTAGTAACGGTAAACGCGTTTCTGCCGGCAGACAGTTCATACTTTGCGGCGAAGGTGCCCGTCGTATATACGTGTACGGTATCGCTGTTGATCTTCACGGTACAACCGGCGCAGGTACGCCCTGCGATGAATTGTTTGGCGGTGCTTACATTACTTTGATCCCTGGAAGGCTGACTGAGACGCAGTGTAGCCTGGCTGCTTGCAAAAAAGGGGATACAGATAATTATAAAAAACGGAGAAAAAAACTTTGCTGATAGCATCATACCCTGTCATCAATATCTTGAAAGATGGTAAAGATAAGCAGGTGAGGGGAATAGGAGAAAAGGTTTTGGTATTTAGCATTTAGCATCCGGGAAAAGAAGTTCCCGGATGCTAAATGCTGTGAGCCAGTGATTACCAGCTGTATTTATTATCTGCAATGAGTTTGTCCGCTATTCTTCTGCGGGCATCTTTTGCATTAAATGGTTCTGCTTTTGTGAAGCGTTTGAGGCCGAGCAGCATCATACGTTGTTCGTCGCCTTCTGCAAAGGCATTGATGGCGTCTTTACCTGATTTATTGATACGGTCTGCCGCATCATAGATAAAGGTGCGTACAATATCTGTTTGCAGCGATGACGCGCTTTCACCTTTGCTGGCGTTCAATTTTATTAAACGCAGCAGGGCGCTTTCCGCAACAAATGTTTCGATGGCCATATCGGCGATATCCATCAGTATTTCCTGTTCATTTTCCAGCTTTACCATCAGCTTTTGCGCAGCAGCTCCGGCAGCCATGAGGATGGCTTTCTTGAAGTTGGTAATCATCTTCCTTTCTTTGCTGAAAGCACTTTCATCATCATCGCCGAAATCAGGAATGCTCATCAGTTCCTTCATCACGTTCATGGCTGGTGTCATCAGGTCCAGTTTCCCTTTCAATGCACGTTTCAGTGTCATGTCGAGGGTCAGCAACCGGTTAATTTCGTTGGTACCTTCAAAGATGCGGTTGATGCGGGAATCGCGGTAGGCTTTCGAAATGATGTACTCATCACTGAAACCGTTACCACCATGAATCTGCACCCCTTCATCCACTACGTAGTCCAGTACTTCGGAGCCGTTTACTTTCAGGATGGCGCATTCTACGGCATACTCTTCAGCGGCGCCCAGTAAGGCTTCGTTGAACGGTTTGCCTGCGGCCAGCAGTTCTTTTTCTTTGTCATCAATCAGTTGTGCAGTACGGAACAGCGCCGATTCTGATGTCCAGGTACGGATCGCCATTTCCGCCAGCTTATGTTTGATAGCGCCGAAATTGGCGATCGGTTGTTTAAACTGGGTGCGGGTATTGGCGTATTGTACGGACGTATTGATACATTTTTTGGCGGCGCCCAATGCAGCAGCACAGAGTTTCAACCGGCCAATGTTCAGGATGTTAAAGGCTATCAGGTGACCCTTTCCTATAACGCCCAATACATTTTCTGCAGGTACTTTGGCGTCCTGGAAGTAGATCTGGCGGGTAGAGGAACCCTTGATTCCCATTTTATGTTCTTCTGCGCCCAGCGTAAATCCCGGGGTGCCTTTATCTACGATGAATGCGGTAAACTTATCACCGTCGATCTTTGCGAATACGGTAAATACATCAGCAAAGCCGGAATTGGTAATCCAGCTTTTCTGCCCGTTGAGGAGATAGAATTTGCCATCCTCCGTTAATTTAGCGGTGGTTTTGGCGCCCAATGCATCCGACCCGGAATCCGGTTCAGTGAGGGCATATGCGCCTTTCATCTCTCCGGTGGCCAGTTTGGGTATATATTTTTGTTTCTGTTCTTCTGTACCAAAGTAGAGGATCGGTAAGGAGCCGATACCCGTATGAGCCGCCATGGCAACGGAGAAGGAGTGCCCGGCACCCAGTCCTTCGTTGATGATCGTTGCTGTGACAAAGTCTTTACCCAGGCCACCATATTCCTCAGGAAAAGATGCACCTAACAAACCTTGTTCTCCTGCTTTTTCTAAAAGCGATTGCATCAATCCTTCTTCCTGCTTGTCAATCCGCTCCACAATCGGTGTTACCTCTTTGCTGATAAACTGATCTGCCATGTCCTTGATCATCAGCTGCTCTTCCGAAAAATCTTCGGGAGTAAACACTTCCTCAGGAGCACTTTCCTTAACCAGAAATTCTGCGCCTTTCAACGCAGTCTTATTTTCAACTGTTGCGTCCATGTTACTGTATTTTTGGTAGTTCTGTAATTTACTGAAAAAAGCATTAAGCAAAACCGGTCAAAGGGAGGGTTTAACTGATTTCCCTGGTAGCTTCCATTTTAACTTACTGAATGTAAACTAAATGGGCCAGACCTATGAAAGTGCACTTGTTTTTTAACAAAAAATAAACCCGGCAGATGTTTTCCTGCAGGTGGCTTTCCCGGGTTCAGGCCCGGCGGCAGGCGCTCTCCCGGGAGACAGACCGCAGCAAGTCCATTTTTACTCCGCGTCGGGGGCTGGTCAAATCCACCTTTGCAGCGCTGAATAAGCAGTGCTTAAGCGTATCAAGTCCACCTCATCGTCAGGTTAACAGCACCTTCACCGCAGGTAATGATCAAGTGAGATCCGTTTTCCTCCTGTATTACAACCTTTCTCTTTCTCCTCTGCGCTTTATTCTGTATCATTGTTCCCCTTTATGCCTGATTTTTATCTGTCATATCTGAAAAGCCGGTTTCACGGCACCTGTGAAGGTGCCGGAGAGGAACTATTGATCTGCTTACATGGCTTTGGCGAAAGTGCTGCTCATTTTCAACCGCTAACCGCCATTCTCGGCGATACTTTCACCCTGGTAGCGTTGGATATGCCTTTGCACGGCGATACACAATGGCAGGAAAACCGGGTATTCGAAAAAGAGGATCTCGTGGCGCTGGTGGAAATGATCCTGCAACAGCAGGGCAAACAACGCTTTTCCCTGCTGGGGTACAGCATGGGCGGCCGGCTGGCGCTATGCCTGGTGGAAAAGATGGCCGATCGTATCAACCGGCTGATGCTTGCCGCAGGAGACGGCCTTAGGAATAATCCATGGCATATGTTCGTTACACAAACCACGGTGGGTAATAGCCTGTTTAAATACAATACCGGCCATCCCCGGTTGTTTTTTACATTGTTGCATACCTGGCGGAAACTGGGACTGCTCAACCAGAGCGTGTATAAGTTTGCCTTGCACCGCATGAATGAACCGGAGAAACGGGCCCTGGTGTACAATGTATGGACAAATCTCCGTCACATGATGCCTGATAAAAAACGATGTAAACAATTATTAGCCAGATATAACGTTCTAACTCTCCTGATATTCGGGAAATATGACCGTGTAATTCCACCTGTGCTGGGTACCCGCTTCGCAGATGGCTCTTTTCCATGTAAGATACTGGTACTGGACAAAGGACATCAGCTGATTTCCACACAGCTGGGACTTATCATCAAAACAAATCTGTAATCTGAATGTATCTTTTCGTAATGATATTAATGGTGCTGGCTTTGGGTTATGGCATACTGATGCTGTGGTATAGCCTGGGCTGGAAGCGCCTGAAGAATTTTTCACCTGTCACCCAGAAATCGGGGGGCCATACGGCAGTTACAGTGATCATACCGGCCAGGAATGAAGCGGATAATCTTCCGGCACTACTGGAGGCTTTACAGAAGCAAACTTATTCCGCCGCTTTATTGGAGGTCATCGTGATTGATGATTTTTCCACGGATGATACCGCAGCCGTAGTGCGTAATTTCCCCGCTGCCAATATTCGTCTGCTGGAATTAAGGGAACATCTCAACCTGGAGGAAAGACTGAATTCATTCAAGAAAAAAGCCATAGAAATAGCCATTTCACAGGCAAAAGGTGATCTGATTGTAACCACAGACGCAGATTGTGTGATGGGACCGCGCTGGATCGAAACAGTGGTACAGTTTTACGAACAACATCGCCCGAAATTCATTGCCGCACCGGTTAGCTTTTACAAAGAGCACAACTTCTTTAAAAGACTGCAATCACTCGATTTCATGACCATGCAGGGTATCACCGGAGCCGCCGCCGAACTGGCCTCCGGTACCATGTGCAATGGCGCCAACCTGGCTTACGAAAAACAGGCCTTTCACGAGGTAGGCGGTTTCTCCGGGATCGATAACATTGCTTCCGGCGATGACATGCTGCTCATGTATAAAATTTACAGTGCTTATCCTGATAAAGTAGCCTACCTGAAATGCGAGGAAGCCGTGGTGCGCACGCTGGCGGTAGATACGCTGAAAGACTTTATGAACCAGCGTATCCGCTGGTCGTCCAAAGCCGATAAGTACGAAGATAAGCGCCTTACCTGGGTATTGCTGCTGGTATATCTGTTCAACGCCGGTATGCTGGCATTTGCTGTAATGGCGCTGTTCCTGCCGGTGTGGTGGCCATGGTTCCTGATTATTCTGCTGTTTAAAGTCACCCTGGAACTCTATTTCCTTCTGCCGGTGGCGAAGTTTTTCAATAAAACAGAATTGCTGCTATGGTTTATTCCGGGGCAGATATTTCATATTCCTTATATTGTTGTTGCCGGCTGGCTGGGAAAGTTTGGGAGTTATCAGTGGAAGGGCCGGCAGGTTAACTAAAATCGCCGCCTTTGTCAGATATGCAACCTTACTGGAAAAGATTGTACCGCAATAAGGGAGCGGTGGCCGGTTTAGTGGTCATTGCCGCAGCGGTGCTGATCAGCATTTTTGCATACGTAATAGCACCGGATAATACGCCCAATGCCAACCGGATGGTATTGGAAATAGAAGGGCAGCATCCCGGTTTCCGTATTCACATGCTGGCTGTAAATAAAGAACAGCAGCCTCCTTCTTCCTCTCTTTTTCAAAAGATTTTTAGTGGCCGTGAGGCATCTATGACCTGGATCCCCATCCGTTCCTGGCAATTCCGCGATAGTGTATTGGTGGTACAACGTTACGTAGACGAATCTACCAGCCGGGAGGAAACCTATTCTTTGGCGAAGCTCTGGTATGGCGATGAACCGCACGGCGCTCTTACATCAGCGCAGTTACAGCAAAACTTACAGGGAAGAATTTTTACCCGTACTTACTGGCTGGGCACCGACAAATTTGGCCGCGACATTTTAAGCCGCCTCCTGATAGGTACCCGCGTAAGCCTGGGTGTGGGCTGTATTGCTGTGGTGATATCCCTGAGTATCGGTGTGTTGCTTGGCGCGGTGGCAGGATATTTCAAAGGCCGGACCGATGATGTGGTGATGTGGCTGGTAAACGTAGTATGGGCTATGCCCACGCTGTTATTGGTATTTGCGCTGACGCTGGCGCTGGGAAAAGGCTTCTGGCAGGTATTTATTGCTGTGGGACTTACCATGTGGGTGGGAGTGGCCCGTATTATCCGTGGACAGGTACTGGCCATCCGGGAGTTGGAATACATAGAAGCCGCGAGGGCACTGGGATACGGACATGTACGGATTATCACAAAACATATCCTGCCAAATATCCTGGGGCCGGTGATGGTGGTGGCTGCGGGCAACTTTGCCACAGCAATTGTGGTGGAAGCAGGACTGAGTTTCCTGGGGGTGGGAGTACAACCGCCGCAACCTTCCTGGGGGCTGATGATCAAAGAAAACTACAACTTCATTATTACCCATAACCCCTTGCTGGCGCTGGCGCCCGGAATGGCCATCATGTTGCTGGTACTGGCGTTCAATTTGTTAGGCAACGGATTACGGGATGCCCTGGATGTAAGAAGTAAAATTTGATTTGCATATAAAAAAAAGCTAATTTCATATTCCTATATAACTCGAAATATGCTACTGAAGACTTGTTTCCCTGCATTTTTAGCCGTTGCGTTGCTTACTTTTTCTTCCTGTAAAAAGAAGAAAAGCGATAATCCCGCTCCCAGTACTCAGGAAGAAACATTGGCTTTTGTGTTACCGGATGTGCAATTAGGGAAATATAATATTGCCCAGGACAGCACCTATGCGTTAAAGCTGAATATTACTTCCAAACTGCCGGAAAAAGGTGTCAAAGTAACACTGAATGTGGCTACGGAAACAGGCAACATTCCTTTAGGGCAGGATGATATAGCGGATATTAAAGCAACTCCGGTTACTATTACACTTCGTCACCTGAAACCATTAAAAACATATGAAGTAACTGTTAAGCTTGCTTCACTGGGTAATACCGGGAATGTAACCGCCCCACAGGTATTTTATCTGACCAATAAGTCTGCTGAATAACGGGGGCCAACAAAATCCACCTCTCCCGAATCTAAAATTGTGTAGGTTTGCATGCTCGCAGACAAAGGAATCGTTTATGCAAATTGCTGTTAATGCCGCTTGTTTACGACAGGACATGCCTGCCGATACGGGGAGTGTGGCAACGGAAATAATACTGGCGATGTGCCGGCAACAGCCAGCCCATCAGTTTACCTTTTTTTTTGATGGGGAGATACCCACCGGACTGGACTTTCCGGCCAATGTAACCAAGGTGTTGTTGCCACTGAAAGGCAATAAGCCCTGGCATCTGTATTGGTGGCAGGAATGGCAGCTGGTGCGGGCGATGAAGCCTTTCCGGCCGGATCTGTTTCTCGGGCTGGATGGTGCATTGCCCTTGCGTAGTAAGGTGCCTGCGGGCTTATTATTGCGGGATTTATCTTTTTTACGGGACGCCGGTTTACAACCCGGTGTACAGCAACGTTCCCTGAAAAATAATATCACCAAATACCTGGAGCGTGCCAGGAGGGTGGCGGTATTATCGGATACCGGTAAAGAAGAACTGCTTCGGTATGCACCCGGCGTGAAAGATAAGCTGGTGCGCCTGGATACGGGTATCGCTTCCGGGTACAAACCCCTGGAATGGGAGCAGCGGGAAGCGGTAAAGAAAGCATTTGCCGGTGGGGCAGAATATTTCCTGGTAACAGGCAGTATGCATCCACGGAACAATATACTGCCGGTGCTGAAAGCATTTTCGGCCCTGAAGAAAAGGCAACGGAGTAATATCAAACTGGTACTGGCCGGGCGGATTACCCAGGCGGGCGCTGATATTGCCACTGCTTTACAAAGCTATAAGTTCCGCCAGGATGTGGTTTGTATAGAAAACGCCGATGAAGATACCCTCGCCCGGCTTACGGGAGGGGCTTATGCACTCGTATATCCGTCGAGGTTTGAGGGGCTTGCGTTACCTATCTATGCAGCGCAGCGTTGTGAAGTGCCGGTAATAGCCCTGGATAGTCCGGCAGCAAGGGAAGCCGGCGGAGATGCAGTATTATACGCTGATCCGGCCAGCCTGGACGACCTGTCTGAGAAGATGAGTCTTTTATATAAAGATGAACAACTGAGGGCCCGTTTGCTTGCAAAGGCGCCTCCGGCAAAGCCTTTCAGTAGTTGGGAATATGCTGCGGAGCAGTGGTGGTTGCAGCTCACAGGAAGCGGTTTTTCCAAAATCACTAAATGATGGCTATTTTTGCGCTTTAATTGAAAATCATGAGTAAAGTATCTACCATAAAGATCCAGGTTGGACTGGACGATCAGAAAGTGCCCGAGTCAATAGAATGGAGCGCTACCGATAACAAAGATGAGCGGATGTTGAAGGCCAAGGGCATGATGGTGTCTTTCTGGGATTCAGCAGAGAAGGCGGCCCTGCGCATCGATCTGTGGACAAAAGACATGATGGTGGATGAAATGGCGGACTTCTTTTTCCAGACCATGATGACCATGGCCGATACCTATGGAAGAGCGACTCCTTACAAAGACCAGGCAGACGATATACGTGTTTTCGCGAAAGACTTCTTAAAGAAGTTCCAGGCAAAACAGGCTGCCGAAGAAGGAAAATAATCCATTAAACCTTACGATATGTCATTAGAATTAACTATCAACGCAGAGATCAAAGCTGCAATGCTGGGCAAAAAGGAAGCAGACCTGCGTGCACTCCGTGCTATCAAGGCGGCTATCCTCGTAGCTAAAACAGCAGAAGGCGCCAGCGGAGACCTCACCGAAGCGGACGAGTCGAAGTTGTTGCAGAAACTGGCCAAACAGAGAAAAGATTCCCTGGAAATTTTCCGGGCACAGAACCGTGAAGACCTGGCCGTAAAAGAAGAAGAAGAACTGGTAGTAATAGAACGTTTCCTCCCCAAACAGATGAGCGAGGCAGAATTACGTACAGCCATCACTGATATTATTGCCACCACCGGCGCCAGCTCTCCCGCAGATATGGGTAAAGTAATGGGCGTTGCCACCAAACAACTGGCCGGTAAAGCGGACGGAAAAGCTATTTCCGCCCTGGTGAAGGAACTGCTTACCAAATAGCGAGGTCTGATATTTAACCGCCTGATATGGGATATTCGATAGATAACCATCTCCCGGAAAACAAAAAAATCAGTAGGTTAAATATCAGATTCCCTATATTTCTATCATGCCTATAGACATTATTTTTGCTATCATCATGGTATTTGCCATTTACCGGGGATACACCCGGGGATTGATAGTAGCCTTATTTTCCTTTGTGGCAGCCATATTCGGCCTGGCCGCAGCGCTGAAACTAACAACTGTTACCGCTTTATATGTGCAGGAACATTGGGAAATGCATACCCGGTGGGTGCCTGTCATCTGCTTCATCTGCCTTTTTTTGGGTGTTATTTTACTGGTAAGACTGGGAGCAGGGGCGTTGCAGAAGCTGGTAGAACTGGTAATGTTGGGCTGGCTCAATAAACTGGGGGGAATACTGTTGTATAGCGTTATATTTATAATAATTTACAGTGTAGTGCTTTGGATGGCCAATCAGGTGTACTGGCTGAGCCCCGAAACAAAGCTGCAATCTGTAGTATATCCTTATATCGAGAATATTGGCCCGTGGGTATTGGATCATATGGGAAGCGTGATCCCGGTTTTTAAGAATATGTTCGCCCAGCTGCAGGCATTTTTTGAGCAGGCTGCCCGGCATATTCAACCTGGTTAACTCGTTCCAAAGATTATTTAGATTAATAAAAAGAATTATTTTAGCGTAAAATTGACTTTCAAGATTTGGCAATGGATTACGAAATCAAAACACAGGGTAAGTTTAATTTTATAGAAGAAGGAGAAGGAGAACCACTGGTATTATTGCATGGACTGTTTGGTGCTTTGAGCAATTTCTCGCACATGATCGAATATTTCCGGCAGTATAACAAGGTTGTGATTCCGATGTTACCCCTGTACGATTTAAACATCCTGGAAACATCGGTAGGCGGACTGGCCAAATATGTGCACAAGTTTATTGAGGCCAGGGGATACAAAAATGTGCACCTGCTGGGCAACTCACTGGGAGGTCATGTGGCATTGGTTTACCTGCTGAAACACCCTGAAGCTCCTATTAAATCACTGATCCTTACCGGCAGCTCCGGCTTGTTCGAGAATGGAATGGGTGAAACCTATCCTAAACGCGGCGACTACGAGTATATCCGCAAGAAAGCAGAACTTACTTTCTACGATCCGAAAATTGCTACCAAAGAACTGGTAGACGAAATGTTTGAGATAGTGAACAACCGCCTGAAGGTGATCAAGATCATTACCCTGGCAAAATCAGCCATCCGCCACAATCTGGGCGATGAACTGAAAGATATTCAGCAACCAACTTTACTGATCTGGGGACAGAATGATACCGTTACGCCACCCATGGTCGGAGAAGAATTTAAAAAGCTGATACCTAATTCTGAACTGCAGTTGATTGATAAATGCGGCCATGCTCCGATGATGGAGGTGCCGGAAGAATTCAACAAAATTCTGCACGCTTTCCTGGAGAAACTGAAGTTTCAACCTGCCAGTTAAACCGGTACTTTCCCGGCAGCAAAATGACTACACCAACAGGTGCAGTGACTTCGCGTACATGTAATTTCTTTTTCTGTTGGCATATTCTTTACTATTATTGTATCAGAATACGCTAACATGATCGCCAGAGAACTCATATCTTCAGTACCTGTTCTGCATCCTTCGGATTCAGGAGCAAAGGCACTGCGCCTGATGAACGAATATCATCTGACGCAGCTGCCGATGGTAGTAGATAGCAAATACCTGGCCCTGGTGGAAGAAGACGATATCATGGATCTCGAAGATCCGGATGTACCCCTGGAATCTATGGAGTACAGCAGTACCCGCCCGGCTGTCATGGAATATGCTCATCTCTTTGAAGCACTCAAACTCTTTTACGACTTTAAATTATCTGCCCTCCCGGTAGTTACCAAGGAAAATGAATGCCTCGGCATCATTACCAAAGATAACCTGCTGGCAGCGCTGGCCAGGTACAACGGCGTAAAGGAACCCGGTGGTATCATCGCTTTTGAAGTCGATCCCCGCGATTACGCACTCAGCGAAATTGCCCGCATCGCCGAATCAAATGATGTGACCCTCCTGAGTGTCAACACCATCACTAACCCGGAAACCGGCAAACTCGAAGTAGTACTCAAAACAAACCGCCAGGAACTACAAGGCCTGCTCGCTACTTTCGAACGCTTTAACTATGTCATCAAGTACGTCTTCGCAGAAGAACCCGAAGAAGAACTGCTGAAGAAAAACTACGACCTGCTGATGAATTATATCAGTATGTAAAATCCTGAGAAAGACAATTTCCATAATCGGTTTTTATTATATTTGGATATTGTCAACACTTTTAAACTGTTTTAAGGACCTACATGCTGAAATGCTGTTTCTACCTGCTGGCGATAGTCTGCCTGTTGGGATTCGTGATACCGGAGAATGCGGAAGGACAGTCTGTACCTGCAAAGGATAGCAGTTACCTTGTAGTGCGCAATATCATCGTTGCGGGTAACAAACAAACCCGCACCTCCATCATCCTCCGGGAAATAAGCACCGTTCCCGGCGATACCATTTACCTTCACGACCTGGCTAACACCCTCGAAGAAAGACGCAAGCAATTACTCAATACCTCTCTGTTCCTCAACGTTACCGCCAATGTGAAGAACTGGAACAATAACGAAGCCGACATCGTGTTTGAAGTCTGGGAGCGCTGGTACACTTTCGCCTATCCCATCTTCAAACTGGCAGATCGTAACTTTAATCAGTGGTGGGTAGAAAAGAACCATAGCCTGAGCCGCGTGAATATAGGGGTAAGCGGTACCCAGGAAAATCTCACCGGCCGCAACGACGCGTTGAATGCCGCCCTGCAGTTCGGTTATACCCAACGCTTCGCCTTACAATACAACATTCCCTATATCGATAAGCATTTCCGCCATGGCCTCGGTATTATCGCTTCCTATAACCGTAACCGTGAGGTAAACGATAGCACCAGCAACAACAAACAACAGTTTTTCCGGAAAGATGAATTCCTGCGCCAGGTATATACCGTAGGTCTCAGTTATAGCTACCGCCGCGCTATTAATACCCGTCACCAGGTACTCGTGAACTATAACTACGAGAAAGTGGCAGATTCGGTCGCCATCATCAATCCCAACTACCTGGGTAAAGGCCGCACCCGCATCCGTTTCCTCGATATCACCTACCGGCTTACCTATATCAAAGCCGATAGCTGGGTATACCCGCTGAAAGGAATCAGTATACAGGCCGAAGTGGGTAAACGTGGCGTGCCTCCGTTCGATGACATCGATGATGTGCATTTCAAACTGAACATGGCAAAATACTGGCAGCTAAAGCCCAAAACCTTCCTGGCGCTGGGCATCCGCAGCATGGCCAAATTCTCAAACGAACAACCCTACATCAACCAGCAGGCGCTGGGCTACCACGATGATTACCTGCGCGGTCTCGAATATTATGTGATCGACGGAACCAGCTTTGCGATCCTGAAATCCACTCTTCGCCAGGAACTGGTGTCTTTCAAGGTGAAACTACCAATTGTACCCAAGAAATTTAATACAGTTCCCGTGCGCATTTTCGCTAAAGCCTTTGGTGATGGTGGTTATGCCAATAACAGATTTCCGGGCAACAGCTTCCTGAATAACCGCTTCCTGTACACCGGCGGCTTCGGACTCGACATCGTTTCTTTCTATGATACCTGCCTGCGGATTGAGTACAGCTTTAACCAGTTAGGGCAAAAAGGCCTATTTTTACACACGAGCGTGGATATGTGAGCTGCCTTTAGTTGTTAACTGTTGACTTGTAAAAGCCGTCATAAACAGTGCCGCTAAAGGCGGAAGCGAACCGCTAAAAGCTTAAATAATTATGCAGGTAGCACTATATAGCAGGGGATTTATTACAGAAGATATTTCAAACATCCGCCTGTTACTGGAGGAGTTAAAGCGGGCCGAAATTACCGCCATCATTTACGAACCTTTTTTCCGGACCCTTCAGCAGCACATTTCTTTTGAAGAAACACCCACCCTGTTTTCCGCAGCAGAGGATCTGCCGGGTAAAATAGATTTCCTGGTGAGCCTTGGTGGAGACGGCACCCTCCTGGATACCGTTTGTTATGTACGTGATACCAATATTCCCGTGATAGGGATCAATTTTGGCCGCCTGGGCTTCCTGGCCAGCATTGGTAAGGAAGAAATCTATGCGCTGGTACAGGCGCTCCTGAACCGCACTTACGTGGTAGATCAGCGGTCGCTCCTCCATCTCGACGCGAACATTCCCTTATTCGGGGATGTGCCGTACGCCCTGAATGAATTTACCATCCACAAGAAAGATACTTCTGCAATGGTAAAAATCCACACTTATCTGAACGGAGAATTTCTAAATACTTACTGGGCAGATGGCCTCATTGTGGCCACTCCTACGGGTTCTACGGGATATTCCCTGAGTTGCGGGGGGCCTATCGTATTCCCCGATGCCGGTAATTTTGTGATCACCCCGGTGGCTCCTCACAACCTGAACGTAAGGCCTATCATTGTGCCCAACGATAATATTATTTCCTTTGAGGTAGAAGGCCGCAGCGATCAGTTCCTCTGTACGCTCGACAGCCGTATGGAAACCATTGATAACCGCGTACAGCTGGCCATCAAGAAAGAAGCGTTCAAACTGAGTTTACTGCGCCTGGACGACAGTAATTTCCTGCATACCCTGCGAAATAAACTGCTGTGGGGAATTGACGCGCGAAACGCTATTAAAATATAGAATTGTAAAATATATTGTTACATTTACAAATATATTGCCCGCTGATTGTAATATAAATTATGCCCCGTGGAGGATGCAAGCGCCAGATAAGTTAGCATAATCGTCAGCCATACATTAAATAAATCCGGCATTTTAGCGTTTAAGTAGAACTGATTTATGCTGAAACCACTTCTATATCCTAAATACATCGTTTTAATATTGCTGGTGTCAGCAGGCTGTCTGTATGCAGAACGTGCTGCTGCGCAAAATGAGCTGGAATATGTGGGGGAGTTGGGTTTGTCTGTGGGAGGCGCGCAATATTTCGGGGATCTGAACACCCGTGGGGCTTTAAATACCCTGAAACCTGCGGTGGGTATTTATTACCGCAAGTACATGAATGATTATGTCGGTATCCGTTTGCACGGCCGTTATATGCAGCTGGGGTATTCTGATACCTACAATAAAAATGAGTTTCAGAACCGCAGGAACCTCAGTTTCAATACTAACTTATGGGAATTGTCTGTCCAGGGCGATTTTAACTTCTTCCGGTTTGAGCCGGGGAGTTTATATGAGCGTTTTTCCCCCTATCTGACGGGAGGGGCGAGTATTTTTTATTTTAATCCTTACGCCTACCTGAACGGGCAGAAATATTTTTTGCAACCCATGCGTACGGAAGGGCAGGGATCGCCCCTGTATCCGGACCGGAAGCCTTACAGCCTGGTTTCTTACGCCTGGCTGATCGGCGGCGGGTTCAAATATAATATTTCCAAGAAAGTGAATGTTGGACTGGAAGCGTTGTACCGCTTCACTCAAACCGACTACCTGGATGATGTGAGTACCACTTATGCCGGCCCTGGCGCGTTTCCGACATTCTCAAACGGCCAGCCCACGGTGGCAGGGCAATTGCAGGACCGGTCCGGCGTGAAAGGCACGCCTATCGGGGTAACAGGCCGGCAAAGGGGCAATAGCCGGGATAAAGATCAGTTCGTTACGATTGAATTAACGATCAGTATTCTTTTTACTTCTTACAACTGTAAATTTTAATTTACGGCAAAAATACTTTCTACGGGCGGGCTTTCCATACCTGCGAACCGCCATGATAAGTCTCCGAATTTGCTTAAATCCCCACTGGTATTGAATTCGCTGTTAAAACTACGTTAAAACACCTTCTTGGGCTTTGCCAAAAAAGTCATTACTCTATTTTTGTATCTTTGCACCCTTTTAGTAAATCTGTTAAATCTGTTTTAATACGCCTGACACAAATGAGCTTGAAGGATAAATTGGACTTACAACGGTTACCGCGCCATATAGCCATTATTATGGACGGGAACGGCCGTTGGGCAAAGGAGCGGGGACAAGACAGGCTGTACGGGCACCACGAAGGGGTAGAAAGTGTGCGTAATATAGTGACGACCTGTGCAGAACTGGGGATAGGCTATCTGACCCTATACGCGTTTTCTACCGAAAACTGGGACCGCCCGGTTTACGAAGTTAATGGCATCATGGAACTGCTCGTAAACACTATCCGTATGGAAGTGAATACGTTATCAAAAAATAATATCCGGCTGAGCGTCATAGGCGACATGGAAATGTTACCTCCCCAATGCCAGCGGGAAATGGAAGAGGCCATTGCCCTTACCAGCCAGAATACCGGCCTCAATCTCATTATGGCTCTTAGCTACAGTGCAAGGTGGGAAATCGTGAATGCAGCCAGGAAAATAGCCCTGGATGTGAAAAATGGAGCCCTGGACCCGATAGCTGTGACGCCAGAGGTATGGGAAAAATATCTCTGTACCGCCGGCCTGCCGGACCCTGAATTAATGATTCGTACCAGTGGAGAATGCAGGATCAGTAACTTCCTACTATATCAACTGGCCTACGCGGAACTGTATTTTACAGATACCCGCTGGCCGGACTTCCGCAATGAACATCTTTACCAAGCCATCTTAAATTACCAAACCAGAGAACGGCGCTTTGGCAAAACAAGCGAACAAATTCAGCAGAATGAAGAAATTATTTCCTAAGGGCCTTCTGGCTATAGCATTATGTTGCAGTGCAGGCATTCGTGTATCCGCTCAGCAAAAAGATACCGTGCCCCCCACGCAGCCCCCTGCTAACCCGCCGGCCGTTTCTCCTATCAATATTGGGAGTCCGCAACAGTACGAAATTGCCGAGATCACCGTTGCCGGTACCCAATACCTGGATAAATCATTGCTGCTGTCGCTTTCCGGCCTCAGTGTCGGTGATAAGGTAACCTATCCGGGTGGTGATCAGTTTACCAAGGCTATCCAAAGCCTCTGGTCACAAAGACTGTTTGCTGATGTGACCATTTATGTGACCAAAATCGAAGACAATAAGATCTGGCTGGAAATAGGATTAACGGAAATGCCCCGCATGTCCTCCTTCATTTTCAGGGGAATCAAAAAAACCGAAGCGGACGATATTACCACCAAAGCCGGTTTGCGTAAAGGAAGTGTGATCACACAAGCCATGAAGCAAAACGTTATCGGAGTGGTTCATAAATTTTATGCTGATAAAGGATTTGGTAACGCCAGCGTTAAAATCGAGGAAAGAGGAGATACCGGCCAGGTAAATTCCAAACACGTCATTTTTAACGTAAGCAAAGGCAGTAAGGTACGTATCCAGGATATCAATATCGTGGGCAACTACAACCTCGCTGATAACAAGATCAAGAAGAAAATGAAAGGAACAAAAGAACGTTCCCGTTTCACCCTTCACCCTGATCTGGAACAGGTTTACGTGGATTCCCTGGCACAACCGGATGAGTTCTGGCAAACCTATGGCTTCCTGCAGCCTACCCGCGCACTGGACAAACTGGATCCGTATTTCCGCTTTAAGCTGTTCAGCTCTGCCAAGTTCAACGAAAACAAGTACCTGGAAGATAAAGGCAAGGTAATTGGCCTCTATAACTCCAAAGGTTACCGCGATGCCGTTATCGTAAGAGATACCACCTATAAAACCCATTCCCAGAATCTGAATGTTGACATGCAGATCTCTGAGGGTAAAAAATATTACTTCGGTGATATTACCTGGAAAGGCAATACCCGTTACTCCGACTCCGTGCTGACCCGTATCCTGGGTATTAAGAAGGGAGATATCTATAACCTGGAACTCCTGGAAAAAAGAATCGGTAAACAAATGTCACAGGAAGGCGGCGATATCAGCGGCTACTACATGGACTATGGCTACCTGTTCTTCCAGATCGATCCGGTGGAAATCGGCATCCGTGGCGATACCATCGACTACGAAATCCGTTTGAGAGAAGGACCACAGGCTACTATCAAGGAAGTACGTATTGCAGGTAACGAAAAAACCAATGAACACGTGATCCGCCGTGAGCTGCGCACCATTCCGGGTGAAAAATTCAGCCGCCAGGATCTGATCCGTTCCAACCGTGAAATCGCCAACCTCGGCTTCTTCAACCCGGAAAAGATCGGGATGAACCCCGTACCAAACGTACAGGATGGTACAGTGGATATTGACTATACCGTAGAAGAAAAAGCCAATGACCAGCTGGAGCTGTCTGCAGGTTGGGGTGGTTATATCGGGTTAACCGGTACCCTCGGTGTTACGTTCAATAACTTCTCCCTGCGTAATATCTTCAGAAAAGAAACCTGGGATCCGTTACCAAGTGGAGACGGACAGAAATTATCTGTACGTGTATCTTCCAATGGTAAAGCATACCGTTCCTATAACTTCTCCTTCACTGAGCCATGGCTGGGAGGTAAGAAAAGGAACCAGTTTTCCGTGAGCTTCTACAGCAGCTACCAGAATCCTTACGCATACAGCAACTATTATAAACTGCCCGGAGATACTACCACTTCTACTGATGGTCACTTCAAAGTATTAGGTGCTTCCGTTTCATTGGGTAAACAGCTGAAATGGCCGGATGACTATTTCACCCTGATCTACTCCGTGAACTATCAGCAGTACAAGCTGAAGAACTATAACTACTTTGGTATTGCCGGTTTTGAAAACGGTACTTCCAATAACGTCAACATTAAACTGACGCTGTCCCGTTCTTCTGTGGATCAGCAGATTTTCCCGCGTAGTGGTTCCAACTTCATGGTATCTGCGCAGTATACGCCGCCATACTCCCTGTTTAATCCTGACAAGGATTACTCCAAGGAACCGGCTTCACAGCAGTTTAATTTTATCGAGTACCAGAAATACCGCTTCAACGCAGAATGGTACGTGCCTTTGAGCCGTCCGATGGGTAGCGATAACAAGACCTTTGTATTAAAAGTAGCCGCGAAGTTTGGTTACATCGGCCGTTACAACAACCGTACAACCCTGTCGCCATTCGGCCGGTTTGAAATGGGTGGTGATGGTTTGAGTAACTTCGCTATCTACGATCGTGATATCATCTCCCAGAGAGGTTATCCGGTGTATTATACTTCCGATCCGAGCATCAATCCTGAAAACGGTCAGCCTGCCAACTATTCCGGCTTTACTGTCTTCAATAAGTATGTGATGGAACTGCGGTATCCGTTCAGTCTGAATCCAAGTTCCACGATCTTTGGTCTGGCCTTCCTGGAAGCTGCCAATGGTTACAAGGATCTGAATGAGTACAACCCTTTCAGATTACGTCGTTCTGCCGGTATCGGTATGCGCTTCTATCTGCCGATGTTTGGTTTGCTCGGATTTGACTATGGTATCGGGTTTGATCGTCTGCAGCCAGGTGGTGGTCTGAAAGACGCGGCCAAGTTTACATTTATGCTCGGGTTTGAACCAGAATAATGTGAAAATAAATTATATATTGCAAGTTTAACCGTCATTTGGTTTTGCGAAAAATCTATTGTAGCATGAAGAAATTATTTATTACAGCCGCTATTGTTCTGGCGATGGGCAGTGCAGCAAGTGCACAGCGCTATTGCGTGATAGATACAAAATATATCCTGGAAAGCATTCCGGAGTACAAGGAGTCACAGAAAAAACTGGATGCCGTTGCTGAACAGTGGCAGAAGGAAATTGACGCCAAATTCCAGGAAGTGGATAAGATGTATAAGTCTTACCAGGCAGAACAGGTAATGCTCACCGAAGAACTGAAGCGCAAGCGTGAAGATGAGATCGTTGCCCGTGAAAAAGAGGCAAAGGATTTGCAGAAGAAGCGTTTCGGTTACGAAGGCGATCTTTTCAAAAAGAGGGAAGAACTGGTAAAGCCGATCCAGGATAAGATCTACAATGCAGTGCAGAAGCTTTCTGCCGGCAGGATGTACGACTTTGTGCTGGACAAGGCCGCAGGTGCCACCGTTATATTTTCTGATCCCAAACTCGACAAAAGCGAAGAAATTCTGAAGTCATTGGGAGTGAAGAAGTAAACCCGTACCTATTTTTTAACTATAAGTATTTAAATTTTTTTAAACACAGACAACATCATGAAGAAGTACGTAATTATTGCTTTTGTGGCGGTTACCGGTTTGTTCAGCGTGAATGCAATGGCACAATCCAAAGTAGCGCATATCAATGCACAGGCACTGGTAGCCAGCATGCCGGAAGCTAAGAAGGCAGAAACTGATCTGCAGACTTTTGCACAAGGACTGGAAGGTGATGGAAAAGCACTGGTAGATGAGTATACGAAGAAAATGAAGGAATTCGATGATAAAGCGGCCACTATGACCGACAACATGAAAGAAATCAAAGGCCGTGAAATCCAGGATGCTCAGAAACGTATCCAGGACTACCGTGAAGGCGCTGAACAGAAAGTACAGGCTAAACAGCAGGAACTGCTGAAACCTATCTACGATAAAGCCCGTAAGGCCATCGAAGATGTAGCCAAAGAAAAAGGTTACGGTTATGTAATCGACAGCTCTGCTGGTATGCTGCTGGTTTCTCCTGCTGCAGACGATATCCTGGCAGCTGTTAAAACCAAACTGGGTATTAAATAATTAATATTCTTAATACAGAAGGTGGAATGTGGTGAAAACTGCATTCCACCTTTACATTTAAGAATTCTCATTTTAATTTTACTTTTCAAATATTTTCTGCTACCTTTGCCTTCCGTTTTAAAAAACACAATACTTTAATCCGGGAGTTTTAGTATAGTACAGGTAAAAACAAAAAAAAGAAATGAAACGTACTTTTCAACCGCATAACAGACGCAGAAAGAGCGTTCACGGCTTCAGAAAGAGAATGGAAACTGCTAATGGCCGTAAGGTATTGGCTTCCCGTAGAGCAAAAGGTCGTAAGAAGCTGACTGTTTCTGACGAGCGTAAGCTGAAATAATTATAGTAGCTAAATACTATTTGCCATAAAAACTTATTCTTTTACTAAGGAAGAAAGGTTAAAAAGCAGAAAACTTATTGAAACGCTTTTTCGTGAAGGAAAAGCGTTTTCTGTTTTTCCGTACCGGGTAGTTTACATGCCGTTGAAAGAACCGGGTAAATACCCTGTGCAGGTAGGTTTTAGCGCTGCTACCCGCAAATTCCCTCATGCGGTAGACCGTAACCGCATTAAACGCCTCGGCCGCGAAGCCTGGCGCCTGCAAAAGCAGGAACTCTATGACCACCTCCGCACCCAATCCCGGAACCTCGCGGTTTTCCTCATCTACACCGACAAAAAAATCGCTGATTTTTCTACCCTGCAAGACAAAATTTCGGTAATTTTAAAAAAGCTGCAAACCAGCACTTAGCTTAGTATTAGCGGTGAGCATAGAGCGGATTGCAGCCCAACCAACGGAGTTGGTTTACTTTACCCGAGCCTGACTGCTAAAAGCTAAAAGTTGTTTTATGAATCGTGTTGTGCGTTGGCTGAGTTATCCTTTTATTTTCCTGATAAAGATCTACCAATGGTTTATCTCGCCCTTCCTGGGCAGTAAATGCCGTTATACCCCCACCTGCTCGCAATACGGGCTGGAAGCCTTTAAAAAATATGGCCCCTTCAAGGGCGGCTATCTCACCATAAAGCGTATATTGTCTTGCCATCCCTGGGGTGGCCATGGATATGACCCGGTACCATAATCACCGGTAGCCAGCTTTTTAATCGTTCATCTTATATACCCGTTGCATGCGTGCGTTTTTTAATAAAAGAAAGAAACTGACAGCAGCACTGCTTTTGCTGATTACCACAGCAGGCATTTTTGCTTTCAATGAAAACGATAAATACTTCCAGATTGCTAAAAACCTGGACATTTTCGCGGCTTTCTACCGTGAACTGAACACTTACTACGTAGATGATCTGCCGCCCGAAAAAGTGATGCGCAAAGGCATTGAGGCCATGCTCGAAGAAACAGATCCCTTCACCGACTTTGTTTCCGAAGAAAATCTTGATGACCTCAAATTTATGGCTACCGGTAAATATGGCGGCGTAGGCGCTTCTATCAATACCAATGGCGAATGGACCGCTATCACCGACGTATACGAAGGCAGCCCCATGGACAAAGCCGGCGTAAAACCCGGTGATATCATCGTGAGTATGGATGGTAAATCCAGCAAAAACGTAGCACAGGAAGAGATCAGCAGGCAACTCAAAGGCGCTGCCGGCACCCCGCTGGACATGGTATTCCGTAATCCGGCCACCGGCGTGGAAACTCCTAAAAAGATCATCCGCGAAGAAATCAATGTAAAATCAGTCAGCTATGCCGGCATCGTAAAAAATGACATCGGCTATATTAAGATGACCCAGTTCACCGAAAACAGCGGTAGCATGGTGCGTAAAGCGGTAGAACAACTGAAACAGGCCAACCCCGCTATGAAAGGACTGATCCTCGATCTGCGCGGCAATCCCGGCGGCCTGCTCGATGAAGCAGTGATCGTAGCCAATATCTTTGTAGATAAAAATAAACTGATTGTTAGTACCAAAGGAAAAGTAAAAAACTGGGACCGTAATTACGAAACCTCCGAACAGCCGGTAGATGTACACCTGCCACTGACGGTACTTACCAATCATTCTTCCGCTTCTGCTTCTGAAATAGTGGCCGGCAGCATACAGGACCTCGATCGCGGCCTGGTAATCGGTCAGCGCTCCTATGGCAAAGGCCTGGTGCAAACTACCCGGCAACTGCCTTATAATACCAAACTGAAAGTTACCACAGCGAAGTACTATACGCCCAGCGGGCGCTGTATCCAGGCGATCGACTACTCCCATCGCAACGATGATGGCAGCGTAGATTATGTGCCGGACTCCCTGCGTAAATCATTTACCACGGCTGGTGGCCGTTCTGTAAAAGATGGCGGCGGTATTGAACCGGATGCAAAAGTAGACCCTACTTATATCAGCCAGGTAGCTATTACCCTCATCCGCAAGCAGTTTATCTTCGATTATGCTACTAATTATTATTACAGTCACCCGAAAATAGCTGCTGCCGGCTCATTCTCCCTGTCGGAAAATGACTTCGCCGATTTTGAACGCTATCTTGATAACAAGGACTATAGCTACAAAACCCGCAGTGAAGAAGCGCTCGACTCCTTTAAAAGCACCGCTAAGAAAGAGAAATACTATGAAGCGGTAGCTAAAGAACTGGAAACGCTGGAAGCGAAAATGAAACATGATAAAAAGCAGGACCTGCTGAAAAATAAAACAGAAATAAAACGCTTGCTGGAAGAAGAGATAGTAAACCGTTATTACCTGCAGAGAGGCCGGATCATCAAATCCCTGGATTGGGATAACGAGGTGAATACAGCAGCCGATATCCTGCATAGCCCCGCAAAATATAAGCAGTTGCTGATGGCTGCGAAATAATCTTTCAGCAGCCGGTATAAGCAGGCCTGCAGGTGAGTATCGCTATCAGCGTGCTTATTTGCAGGCTTCTTTGTTTCCCATCTCCCCGATTCTCATATAAATTATGAATTCCGGGAGAATAATTATATTTTGAGTGTCTCAGTGAATAATAAACAGTTATCATTTTTTCAACCTAAACAGGTGTAATCATGCCAGTAAATTCCAATGAAGACTCTCGCCGGAGTTTCATCAGTAAATTTGCCAAAGGAGTAGTAGGAGCGTCGCTGCTGCCCAGTATCCTGACCGCAGCAGACAAGAAAAGGAACATTGAATCTCTTTCCCGCCTGAAAGAAAAATACAGTCCCAACGATCAGATCCAGATAGCACTGATAGGTGCCGGTGGCATGGGTACCGCAGATGCCAATACAGCTATCACGGTGCCTGGTGTGAAATTGATTGCAGCCTGTGACCTGTATGATGGTCGTTTGGCAGATGCTAAAAAGAAATGGGGCAACGATATTTACACCACCCGCAGTTACCAGGATATCCTGGATAGAAAAGATATTGATGCCGTGATCATCGCGGTGCCCGACTTCTGGCATAAGGATATTTCCGTAGCTGCTATGAATGCGGGTAAATCCGTTTACTGCGAGAAACCAATGGTACACGATATCACCGAAGGTCCTGCAGTAGTGGAAGCGCAAAAACGCAACGGCAAGGTAGTATACCAGGTAGGTAGCCAGGGGATGAGCTCTCTCGGAAATGAGAAAGCCCGTCAGCTGCTGAAAGACGGTGCTATCGGTAAACTGAACTATGCAGAAGGTTTCTGGGCACGTATGTCGCCTACCGGTGCATGGCAGTACCCGATTCCTGCCGATGCTTCCACCAAAACAGTGGATTGGACCACTTACCTCAAAAACGCACCAAAGCGCGATTTTGACCCGTTACGCTTCTTCCGCTGGCGTAATTACAAAGACTATGGTACCGGCGTATCCGGAGATCTGTTCGTTCACCTGTTTTCCAGTCTTCACCTGGTAACCGGTTCTCTCGGTCCAAATAAAATCATGGCTACCGGTGGATTGCGTTACTGGAAAGATGGCAGGGAAGTACCAGACATTATGCTGGGTATGTTCGATTATCCTGAAACTGAAATACACCCTGCGTTTAACCTGTCTCTCCGCGTAAACTTTGTAGATGGTACCGGTGGTACCAACTACCTCCGTATGGTGGGTAGCGAAGGCTCTATGACCGTAGAATGGGACAAAGTGACCCTGTTCCGCAACGATGTACAGGTAGATGAAAACGATCCGCTGGCGGCGGCCAATGCGGCAGCAGCCAACAACGGAAAATCGTATACCTATCACCGTGCGAACATGCTGGATCCGGAGAAGATGATTTATGAAGCAGAGAAAGGCTATAAAGGCGCTCACTTTGATCACTTCTATAACCTGTTCAATGCCATGCGTACCAATGGCAAAGTAGCGGAAGATCCTACCTTCGGATTCCGTGCTGCTGCACCGGCGCTGTTGTGCAACGAAAGCTACTTCAATAATAAGATCATCCACTGGGATCCTAAAAATCTGAAAGTAGTCAGCTGATCAAACAATTGGTTAAGCATATAAAAAAAATCCCGTCAAGGCTTGCCTGACGGGATTCTTATTTTAAAGCGGTTTCGCTTAGATAGCAGCTTCGTAGCGTTTGCTGATCGCGCTCCAGTCAACCACGTTCCAGAAAGCTTTCAGGTATTCCGGACGACGGTTTTGATATTTCAGGTAGTAAGCGTGTTCCCATACGTCTACACCCAGGATTGGCGTGCCTTTTACTTCGGCAACATCCATCAGCGGGTTATCCTGGTTAGGTGTGGAGGAAACTTCCAGTTTGCCATCCTTTACGGTTAACCATGCCCAGCCGGAGCCGAAGCGGGTAGCGCCTGCGTTATTGAATTTTTCCTGGAATGCTTCGAAAGAACCAAAAGTGCTGTTGATAGCATCGCCCAGTTTGCCACTTGGAGTACCGCCTGCGTTAGGTGCGAGGCTGGTCCAGAAGAAACTGTGATTCCAGTGGCCACCGCCGTTGTTTCTTACAGCCGGGCTGATTTTACCGGCATTAGCTACCAGTTCTTCCAGCGATTTGTTCTCGTTTTCTGTGCCTGCTACTGCCTTGTTCAGATTGTCTACATAAGCCTGGTGGTGCTTACCGTGATGAATTTCCATTGTCAGTTTATCGAAATTCGGTTCTAACGCGTCAGTTGCGTATGGTAAGCTTGGAAGTGTAAATGCCATAACTCAGATTTTTATGGGTTTTAAAATATGATTTCTTGATAGTCGCCAAATTTACTGCCAATCCGTTAAAATTTAGCGATTTAATTATTTGATCACTTAGATAATTGATTTCATAGACCTTCCGGGCGATGAAACCATTTTCTATATACACAATTAAGTGAAATCAGCCAATGCCTGGGCTTGATCATATGGAAAATTATTTTATATTTACGGATACTCGGTTTAACAGGACGTAACATTAGGCATATTTCACGTGTGCTTGGTTGTTGTTTACCTATTGTTTGTTTAAAACTTATAGTATGCAGACAGGCTCGGACTCGGGGCTACATTTTTCCCTCAATGCCTTACAGAAGGAAAATGAGCATTTAAAAAATCGTATCCATTGGTTGGAGAGCGTTTTACATCATGTACCCGCCATGATCTACAGTTATGATAACAATAATAAAGCTGTTACCTGGTGTAATGAACGCCTGGCAGAAACAGTGGGCTTCTCTTCTGATGAGATGACCGGAATGGGCATGGAATTCTTCCGGAATATTATGCATCCGGACGACTTCAAACTCGCAGCAGTAGCACAGCAATCCTTTATCAATAACAAGGCGCAGTTTGGCGGTCTTGCACGGATCCGGAAAAAAGGAGAAATTGATTACCGCTGGCTGCTCGGTCTGGAAGTGCCTTTTACACATGATAAGAACGGAAGAGTAGTGGAAATTATCTGCGCTTTCCTCGATCTGACCAATGCCATTGATACCAATGCGCAATTGTCGGAAGCACTGAGTGCGATACTGCGCCGGCAGAATGAAACCCTTTTCAATAAACTCACTCCACGGGAAAAAGATGTACTGGGCATGGCTGTCAAAGGATTGAACAACAAGGAGATTGCACAATCGTTGAACCTTAGCCGTTATACTGTTGAAACCCACCGTAAAAACATACGGTTGAAATTGAAGGTGCGTAACACTTCTGAACTGGTAGCGATTGCAAGGAAGATAGGCTTCGAATAAATATAAAGGAGAAGAAAGTATCAGCAGGTAACATTATAACCCCCTGCTGCCTGCAGACGTTTTTTTTAGCATATATGCATAGGAATCATAATTTTAAATTGTATTTTCCTGAGAACCAATAAAGAAAGGAAAAAGTTTGTTAAAACAGATTTGCTAAAAATTGCTAAATATTTCAAAAATACCCAAGATTGGGTATTTGCTCGTTTTTGAAACTCCACTAATTTAGTGAATTAAATACTACGTATGTTTTTTAAACATCCGATATGATTATTAGCTGAAATACCCCTATGACTATGATAACCGAGGAAAGAGCATTTGATATTCTGCAATTGGAAGACTCTGCTACTGCAGAAGAAATTGTGGCCCGCTACGAAATTCTGAAAGATCAGTATAGAAAAATAAAAGATGAAACCGAAGATCTGAGAACCCGGCTAGCCTACCAATTGAAACAGATTGAACTGGACGACGTATTTATATATTTCAGAAGAAAACAAAGAATATAGAGGATTACTGACTTAAACTTTTTTTAGTATTCATTCGTTGTGTTTTTAAGCTCAGTTTTCATCCATTGTTCTATTTCTTTTTTCTCCACACCGGTACGCTTCGATTACATATCCGAAGGGATTACTATGCCCGACTCTGCCTGTTGGCTTTATTTCATTATATTTACTAGCTTAAACCCTACCTAAAACAATCGAGCTATGAATGTTATCTGGATCGTGTTAGTAGTGCTGGCTTTAGTCGTCATACTATCATCGTTTGTTACAGTGCAGCAGGGAAACATTGCTGTGACTACCATCTTCGGTAAATACAACCGTGTACTCTTTCCAGGGCTGAACTGGAAAATACCCATTATTGAAAAAGTTTTCAAACGGGTATCTATCCAGAACCGCTCTGTGGAACTGGAATTCCAGGCGATCACTATCGATCAGGCCAATGTGTATTTCAAAGCGATGCTCCTGTATGCCGTATGGAACCAGGAAGAAGAAACGCTGAAAAATGTTGCCTTTAAATTTATGGATGAAAGAAGCTTCATGCAGGCGCTCGTGCGTACCATTGAAGGATCTATCCGTGGATTCGTAGCTACAAAAAGACAGGCGGAAGTGCTGGGTCTGCGTAAAGACATCACAGAACACGTAAAAGAACAGATCGATAAAACCCTGGAAGAATGGGGCTTCCATCTGTTGGATCTCCAGATGAACGATATCACTTTCGATGAAGTTATCATGAAATCCATGGCACAGGTAGTAGCCTCCAATAACCTGAAAGCAGCAGCTGAAAACGAAGGTCAGGCATTACTGATCACTAAAACAAAAGCAGCGGAAGCAGATGGTAACGCGATTAAGATCGCCGCAGAAGCAGAGCGCCAGGCCGCTCAGCTGCGAGGTATGGGTGTGGCCCTGTTCCGGGAAGAAGTGGCCAAGGGTATGAGCATGGCTGCCAAAGAAATGCAGCAGGCCAACCTGGATACTTCTGTGATCCTGTTCTCCATGTGGACAGAAGCGATCAAGCACTTTGCTGAAAATTCAAAAGGAAACGTCATCTTCCTGGATGGTTCTTCTGAAGGAATGGATCATACCATGAAACAGATGATGGGCATGAATAAACTCATGGATTCCAGCAAGAAATAATTATCTTCTTTGTTCAAAGAAAGTTTTCATTAGTTGTAAACTTTCTTCGCTGCACGGACCGGCTTCCAGTTTTGTTTTCGGATGAAACGGGGACCGGTCTCCGGTAGCTCTCCGGTAGCTGTTCTTATCATCTGCCACTGCATATACAATCCTGCCGATCTTACTCCAGTAAAGCGCTCCCGCGCACATCAGGCAAGGCTCCACCGTTACATATAACGTAGCTTCCATCAGGTATTTACTGCCCAATGTATTGAATGCGGCTGTTAAAGCTATCATTTCCGCATGTGCCGTACAGTCGTTTAATCTTTCCACATGGTTATAACCACGGCCTATAATGCGGTTGTTCAATACTACTACCGCCCCGATAGGTACTTCTCCGTCTTCAAAGGCCTTGCGTGCTTCCTGCATGGCCTGCCGCATAAAATGTTCGTCCGTCATAATAGCTGTTAACTTTTAGCGGTTAACTATTAGCTGCAAAAGCTGATAGCCAACCGCTGTCAAATGATGTTGTGTAGTTGTAAGAAAAAAGGAAAATCAATCCTTTAACTATTCACCGCCAGTAGCTGCAGGAATTCATCTTCCGACAGGATCTTGATGGTATTGATCTTCTTGGCTTTTTCCAGTTTACTGCCGGCATCGTCGCCAACTACCAGGTAGTTGAGTTTGCTGCTCACCCCACTCACAATTTTACCACCTTCTTTTTCTACCATTTCTTCTGCATCACTGCGTTTCAGTTTATGCAAAGTACCGGTGAATAAAAACGTTTGTCCGTTCAGGTTACCTGACGCTTCGGAAGTGGATCTTTTTGTATTTTCCATGTTGATGCCCAGCGCAGCCAGTTTATTCAACATCTCGATGTTGTCGTTGTTGGCGAAGAACAGGCGGATAGAGCCTGCTACTTTTGGTCCGATATCTTCCAGCGCCAGGATCTGTTCTTCTGTCCAGTTCTGCAGGTCCATGATATGATGTACGGCGTTGGCCAGGGTTTTGGCGGTGGTTTCACCTACATACCGGATCCCTAATCCGAAGATCAGGCGGTGCAGCGGCTGCGTTTTGGATTGCTCAATCGCTGCCTGCAGATTGGTCAGTGATTTTTTACCAAAGCCTTCGAGCGCGCCTATCTTTTCGAAATCCAGCTCATAAATGCCGGGTATATCTTTTAGCAGTCCTAATAAAAAGAACTTGCGCACATTGCTTTCACCAAAGCTTTTGATGTCCATGGCATCCTTGCTCACGAAGTGGATCATCCTTTCCACTACCTGTGCTTCGCAGTTGATGTTGGTACAACGCCATACGCTTTCGCCTTCCGGTTTTACCAGTTTATCGTGGCACACCGGGCAGTTTGTGGGGAACACGATGTCTGTTTCGCTGCCATCGCGCAGATCGGCGACCGATTTCACGATGTAGGGGATCACATCTCCTGCTCTTTCTACCAGTACGGTATCGCCCAGTTTCAGGTCTTTTTCTTTGATCA
The DNA here is from genome assembly GCF_900110835.1 of Chitinophaga arvensicola. Classification (GTDB taxonomy): domain Bacteria; phylum Bacteroidota; class Bacteroidia; order Chitinophagales; family Chitinophagaceae; genus Chitinophaga; species Chitinophaga arvensicola. Next base: position 379,759 of record NZ_FOJG01000001.1, on the reverse strand, counting down.
CTTCTTCGTTGAAAAGAGAGATAGAGCCTACGGTTACGCCACCAATAGGCACCGGGTCAATCTTTGCTACTGGCGTGATAGAGCCGGTACGGCCCACCTGGAACTCTACGCTGCGGAGTTTACTGGTAGCCTGCCGGGCTTTAAATTTATAGGCGATGGCCCAGCGTGGATGGTGGGTGGTCATACCCAGCCGGTCCTGCAGGTCGTAGTCATTTACCTTGATCACCATGCCGTCAATTTCGTAGGGAAGGTTATCACGTTCCGTTTCGAATTGCAGTACATAGTCAATTACTTTGTCGATGCCCTTCACCACTTTCTTCTCTTTCGCCGGACTGCGGAAACCCAGCGTAGATAACAGGTCCAGCGTACCGCTATGCGTTTTGAGCGCATCAGGTTCGGTTTGTCCCCGGTTCATGTTGTGGTAGCTCATGTGATACAGAAAGGCTTCGAGTCCGCGTTTGGCTACCTCATTGGGATCTACCATCCGCAGCGAGCCGGAGGCAGCGTTACGCGGATTGGCCAGTGGTGGCTGGTTGTCAGCAATGCGTTTATCGTTGAAAGCTTTGAAGGTGTTTTTATTGATCAGCACTTCTCCGCGTATTTCTATCTGGTGAATACCATATTTGGAAAAGCTGGCAGACAGCGGGATGGAGCGGATCTGTTTGATGTTGGTGGTAATATCTTCTCCTGCAACGCCATCGCCACGGGTGGCGCCGCGCGACAGGCGATCATCTTCATATATCAGTGAAATGCTGGCGCCATCGAACTTCGGTTCGATGCAGTATTCTATTTCAGGGAGACCTGTACTCTCACGTGCCTTCCGGTCCCAATCGAGCAGGTCGTCTGCATTGTAGGAATTTTCCAGGCTGAGCATGGGTACCAGGTGCGGTACGGTGATAAATTCTTTGGTAAGTCCCTGTGCCACGCGCTGGGTAGGGGAGTCGGCCGTAATCAGCTCCGGGTGCTCTCCTTCCAGTTTTTTCAGCCAGGCAAACAACTGGTCGTATTCATAGTCACTGATTACCGGTTCACTTTGTACGTAGTAGCGCCAGTCATTATAGCTGATAACGCGACGAAGGGCATCCAGGGTTTCATCAATGGATTGCAGCAGTTGCTGCTGCTGTAAGTGACTGAGCAGATCTTTTGCCAGCTGCGTCAGGGTTATTTCTATCTCCTTTGTGTACATAATTGATATAACTGAACCGTAAATTTAAACTTATCTTTCAGGTTAGGGATATCTGTTCAAAAAAATCCGGGCACTTTTGTTTTAAATGTGACATTTTTTTCTTTCATTTGGATATAGTTCCGCGCGTTATCGAATAACTGAGTTTATCTGTAATTCCACGTCTTTATGATGTCTATGTACACCAAGAACATCAACACGCACCTTGTTGAAATAAAGGATTATTTCAACGTGGCCATTTCGGTAGACTGTGTCATTTTCGGCTTCAATAATGATGAGCTGAAAGTTTTACTGATAGAGTCTGATCTCAAAGAATACAAAGGGAAGTGGTCTTTGCTGGGCGACATTGTGCGGCCGGACGAGGAATTAGACGAAGCCGCCTACCGGGTACTGAAAGCCCGTACCGGCCTGGAAAACGTGTACATGGAACAGGTGCAGACTTTTGGTGCGGTTGAGCGTCATCCCGCCGGGAGGGTCATCACCGTGGCTTATTATTCCCTCGTGAATATTGAGCATGTGGAATTGAAGATGAGTAACAATGAACTGCACTGGCATAGCGTGAAAGACCTGCACGATATGGCGTTTGACCATAAACAGATCCTGGATACCTGTCATGAGCGGTTGAAACAGCAGGTACTGGTACAGCCCATCGGCTTTAATCTCTTGCCCCGTAAGTTTTCCCTTCGCGAACTGCAGAATCTTTATGAAGCTATTCTTGATATGGAACTGGACCGTCGCAACTTCCGGAAGAAGTTTTTATCGATGGATCTGCTGATGGATTTGAATGAAGAAGAAGAAGATGTACCACATCGCCCTGCGAAGCTCTACAAATTTAATTTCGACAAATATGACCAGCGGAAGAAGCGTTACCTCGGTATTGGCTTCTAATCGCGCAGGTATGGTACTTTTTTAGCCCTCACTTTCCGGTAATTCCTCATTTTGGTTAATTTTAATGTGGCGAAAATCCTTTGCTATAAAGGATTTGAGACCTGCATCCTTTGCAAAAAATTTGCAGGGTTAATTTTCTATCGAAATGGAAAAAAAGTTTTGTTTTTAACAAAACTTTAAGTAAGATTGTGTAAGATATACACATCCTAAGAAGCAGACATTTTATCAGAAGTAAAACCAAAATTTAACTATTCGCCAGAAGTGTTTTCGTTTTGTTTATCGTATGTAGAAAAATTCCATTTAATAAGATTGAAAGACTATAAATCATTATCACTAGTTTGATTTTATAGTTCCACGTTATGAAACATAAGACTGCTAAGCATTACTGCCTTGTGTCTTTATTTTACGCTTTCCCTTGTGCAGACTTGTACAAGGGAAAGTTGTTTTAGGGAAATACTAACCTAATTCCCGATCAGTTAAAAAATTTGCAACAAGATCAGGAAGCTGTTCAATCAATTCTAATTCTGTTTAAACCCGCGCTATGCCAGCATTTCAGCTGCATTTTCCGTAACTTGCATTCTTCGCTGGTTCCCTGCAGGAAGCAGGTGGCCATGGTCAAAAATCCGGTAATTGATATGTCTTATACACCACAACATAAGGTTCGCATTGTAACTGCAGCAGCTTTATTCGACGGTCATGATGCGGCCATCAATATTATGCGGCGCATTATGCAGGCAAAGGGAGCCGAAGTCATTCACCTGGGGCATAACCGCTCCGCAGCAGAAATTGTAGACTGTGCCATCCAGGAAGACGCGCAGGGAATAGCGGTTACTTCTTACCAGGGAGGACACGTAGAGTTCTTCAAATACATGTACGACCTGCTGCAGCAGAAAGGCTGCGGTCACATCAAGATCTTCGGTGGTGGTGGTGGTACCATCCTGCCGGTGGAAATAGCGGAGCTGCATGCATATGGCATTGCACGTCTTTACTCGCCCGATGATGGTCGGCAGATGGGATTGGAAGGCATGATTGAAGACCTGATCAATCAATGTGATATTGCCATCAAGCCGCTGACCAGCGGCAGCAACGTGGAAGACATCCCGCAATTACAGGCAGATAAGAATCCGAAAATTATTGCCAGGGCCATCAGCCTGGCAGAAAACGATATGCCGGTGGCCTTGCTCAACGGGCAAAAAGCCAGAACCGCCGTTACCGTAGATGATACAGCGGGCGCACACATCACCCACACCACCGCCGATGCAGATAAATCGCCGGTATTGGGTATCACCGGCACCGGTGGCGCCGGTAAAAGCAGTGTTACCGATGAACTGGTACGCCGCTACCTCAATCATACCTCCGATAAAACCGTTGCCGTTATCTCCGTGGATCCGTCCAAGAAGAAAACCGGCGGCGCTTTACTGGGCGACAGGATCAGGATGAACTCCATCCATCACCCCCGCGCCTACATGCGCTCCCTGGCTACCCGCGAAAGTGATAAAGCTATCAGCGAACATATCCAGGAAGCCATCGATATCTGCAAACTCGCTGCATATGATTTTATCATCCTGGAAACATCCGGTATAGGCCAGAGCGACACTGCCATCACCGATTACTGTGATGTATCGCTTTATGTGATGACACCGGAATACGGCGCGGCCTCCCAGCTGGAGAAAATCAACATGCTGGATTATGCAGATGTAATTGCCATTAATAAATTCGATAAGGCCGGCGCACTCGATGCTTTGCACGATGTACGTAAACAATACAAGCGGAATCACAACCTCTGGAATGCGAAAGAGGAAGAATTACCGGTGGTAGGTTCTATCGCTTCCCAGTTCAACGATGCAGGCATCAACCTGCTTTTTGAAAAAGTGATGGAGAAAGTAGAAGAAAAAACCGGCGCCAGCTTTGGTCCCATGGCGCATGAAACCATCAAGTCTACCTCTACCAAATCTCAGATCATTCCTCCTGCCCGTGTGCGCTACCTCGCTGAAATCACCGAAGCCATTGGTGATTACAGCAAATGGGTAGATGAACAATGCAAACTGGCTACACAGTTATATCAAATAGAAGGCGTAATGGCATTGCAACCGGCAACCGCCGCTGCACTGGCCGATATTAAAGCACACCTGGAAAAATCACTGCATCCTGAATGCAAAAAACTTGTGGAAGAATGGCCGGCACTGGTAAAGAAATATACCGCCGACTTCTACGAATTCCAGGTTCGTGATAAAGTGATCAAACTGCCGCTGTTCAGCGAAAGTCTGAGCCATAGCCGCATACCCAAAGTATCGTTGCCGAAATACAAAGACTGGGGCGATATTCTCCGTTGGCAGCTTACGGAAAACCTGCCCGGTGAGTTTCCATATGCTGCGGGTGTATTCCCACTAAAACGCGAAGGTGAGGATCCAACCCGTATGTTCGCCGGCGAAGGCGGACCGGAAAGAACCAATAAACGTTTTCACTATGTATCGCTCGATCAGCCGGCAAAGCGCTTGTCTACTGCATTCGACAGCGTTACGCTATACGGTGAAGACCCGGCAGTAAGACCGGATATTTACGGTAAAGTAGGTAACTCAGGTGTAAGCATCGCCACCGTGGATGATGCAAAGAAATTATACAGCGGTTTTGATCTCTGTGATCCAAAAACTTCCGTATCAATGACCATCAATGGCCCGGCGCCTATACTGCTGGCGTTTTTTATGAATGCCGCCATTGATCAGCAATGTGAAAAATATATCAAAGAGCAGGGACTGACTGAAAAAGTACAGGCCCTCATCAAGAATAAATTCAAAGACCATCCGCTGCCACACTACGCCGGCGACCTGCCCGCAGGTAACGATGGTCTGGGTTTACAGCTGTTGGGTATTTCGGGAGAAGAAGTACTGGACAGGGAGGTGTATGAGAAAATCAAAGCACATGCCCTCAGCACGGTACGTGGTACAGTACAGGCAGATATCCTGAAGGAAGACCAGGCACAGAACACCTGCATCTTCTCTACAGAATTTGCATTGAAACTGATGGGCGATGTGCAGGAATATTTCATCACGCAGAAAGTCCGCAACTTCTACTCTGTCAGCATCTCCGGTTATCATATCGCAGAAGCAGGCGCCAATCCTATTACGCAGCTGGCGTTCACGCTGGCCAACGGTTTTACCTATGTGGAGTATTACCTGAGTCGCGGTATGAACATTGATGACTTTGCGCCTAATCTCTCGTTCTTTTTCAGCAATGGAATGGATCCTGAATATGCGGTGATTGGCCGCGTAGCCCGTCGTATCTGGGCGAAGGCGATCAAATACAAGTACAAAGGAAATGATCGTTCACAAAAACTGAAATATCATATCCAGACTTCCGGGCGTAGTCTGCACGCACAGGAAATTGATTTCAACGATATCCGTACCACGCTACAGGCGTTGTATGCGATCTACGATAACTGTAACTCTTTACATACAAACGCATACGACGAAGCCATTACCACGCCTACAGAAGAAAGTGTTAGAAGGGCCATGGCCATACAGTTGATCATTAACCGTGAACTGGGTACCGCTAAAAACGAAAATCCGGTACAGGGCGCCTTCTTTATCGAAGAACTGACAGACCTGGTGGAAGAAGCCGTACTCACAGAGTTTAACCGCATCACCGAGCGTGGTGGCGTGTTAGGCGCTATGGAAAGAATGTATCAGCGTAACAAAATCCAGGAAGAAAGCCTGTATTATGAATCGCTGAAACATACCGGTGAATTCCCGATAGTAGGCGTTAATACTTTCCTGAATAAGAATGGTTCACCCACCATTATCCCGGCAGAGGTGATCCGCTCTACTACCGAAGAAAAAGAGTTCCAGATCCACACCCTGGAGGCTTTCCAGCAACGGCATCAACATAAAAGCGCTACAGCACTGAAACAACTGCAGCAGGTAGCGGTGAGTAACGGGAACCTCTTCGCAGAACTGATGGACACAGTGAAGCATTGCTCACTGGGCCAGATCACACATGCGCTGTATGAAGTAGGCGGACAGTATAGGAGAAATATGTAGTCTTAAAATATCATTCAGGGCGGGTGCCGTGGACTGGGGATAAAGGTGATTAAGCCTTTGGTGACAGGCTATCGGCACCCGCCTTTTTGGCTACTCTGCAAGGGAAAAGGAGGATGTTTGATAAATCGATTGAGCAAATCCACAAAACTTTTCTATTTTAGGGTTTCCTAAATTCAAAAAACGTTATGGTTGCAAGGAGAGATTTTCTTAAGAACAGCGCCCTGGTAGCAGGCGTTGTTGGGCTTGGACTGCCCAAAACAGTATTCGGCTGGAATGGGTATACCTCCCAGAGACCGCCCCTGGCAAAGCGGAAGTTCACCAGCGATGCAGTGGAAAAGACAATTGTGAAAGTGAAATCTCAGATCGCCGACACCAAACTGGGTTGGCTGTTTGAAAACTGCTTCCCTAATACACTTGATACAACCGTTAATTTTAAGAAAGTAGATGGCAGACCCGATACGTTTGTTATCACCGGAGATATCAACGCCATGTGGTTGCGTGATTCCTCTGCGCAGGTTTGGCCGTATCTGCCCCTGGTAAAGGATGATGCGAAGCTGAAAGAAATGGTGGTTGGGGTGATCAATCGACAGACCAGCTGTATCCTCATCGATCCATATGCCAACGCCTTCAACGAAGGGCCTACCGGCAGCGAATGGGATAAAGATCTGACTACCATGAAACCGGAGTTGCACGAGCGCAAATGGGAAATCGATTCCCTTTGCTACCCGGTACGTTTGTCTTACAATTACTGGAAGATCAGCGGCGACAACACCCCGTTTGATGCCCGTTACAAACAGGCGGCCCAGTTGATTGTGAAAACATTTAAAGAGCAGCAGCGTAAAGATGGTCATGGCCCATATAAATTTCAACGTAACTCGCCGATCCAGTCAGACACGGTAGCGAATGGCGGTTGGGGTAATCCTATCTCCCCGGTTGGACTGATCGTTTCTATTTTCCGTCCTTCCGACGATGCTACGGTATTTCCTTTCCTGATTCCTTCCAATATGTTTGCCGTAGTATCCCTGCGCCAGCTGGCGGAAATCAGTGAAACTATTTATAAAGACACCGCCTTTGCCCATGAGTGTATGGCGCTGGCAGATGAGGTAGATCGCGCCATCAAAGCCTACGCTATTGTGGAGCATCCAAAGCTGGGCATGATGTATGGTTTTGAAGTGGATGGTTTCGGCAATCGCCTGTTCCTCGACGACACCAATGTACCAAGCCTGTTGTCTATCCCTTACCTGGGATACACCGGTATCGATGATCCATTGTACCAGGCTTCCCGCCATTTTGTATGGAGTAATTTCCAACCCTGGTTTTACAGGGGCAAATACGGTGATGGCGTAGGTAGTCCGCATACCGGCAACGATTATATCTGGCCGATGAGCATCATCATGCGGGCATTGACCAGTCATGATAAAGAGGAAATTGCTTCCTGTATTAAAACATTGCGCAATACAGATGGGGAGACCGGCTTTATTCATGAGTCCTATCATAAAGATGATCCGTCTAAATACACCCGTCCATGGTTTGCATGGGTGAATACCTTGTTCGGTGAACTGATCCTGAAGGTAAGTCAGGAGTACCCTGATCTGCTGAAAAGACAATACGCGTAAGCAATCCGAAATTTTACTACCAGGGATTTTGTGATTTATGTTCAATATATTGTGAACATACATCATGAAATCCCTGATTTTTTTAGCTATAAACATCACCAGATAAATGACGCCAGCAAATACTTACCAGCAACGCATCGGACAATTCCAGGAAGCAATAAGGAAGGAGAAACGGTTAACATCCAGCCTGTCGTGGGCCCGGTTGATCAGTTTCTTTGCCATCGTTACCGGTATTGTGTTTTTCATCAGAAGCGGCTGGCAATTGCCCTGGCTGGCGTTGATAGTAGCAGGTATCGTGGCATTTGGCGCTTTACTGATGGCGTATTCAAAAGCGTTACAGAAATTACAGCTCTTTAAAGCCATGCTGGAGTTGAATGAGAAAGAATTGTTACTGGTTACCACCGGGCAGGCGGCTTTTTGGGATGGTAATGAATTTGTGGATGACCGGCACAACTACAGCAGCGATCTGGATGTTTTCGGCCCCTCTTCTATATTTCAACATATTAACCGCACGGGTACCTTATCCGGCAGACATAAGCTGGCAGGGGCGTTGCGCAATCCAATGGAACAGATAACGGAGATTCTGGCTACACAGGAGGCGTTACAGGTACTTACCCCGGAGCTGGAGTTCCGGCAGCTATTGACCGCCAATGCCACACTGGCAAAGGAGGAAGAAAGCGATCGCCGGGAAATCACAGCCTGGCTGGATATGCCCTTTCATTTTCTGCATCGCCGGTTTATAAACATAATAGTGTATCTCAGCCCGTTGCTGGTGGTAGGTGCCATTGTGCTGAATGTGCTCACCGGGCACTATTATCCGCTGATTATTATGATTATGCTGAACTGGGTGTTACTGGGTGTGAGTCAGAAAGAGATCATGGCACAATATGGATTGATTTCGCATAAGGAACGCATACTGGATAAGTTCTCCGTTCTTTTACATCTGATAAAAAGTGGCGCCTTCAAAAAGTCTAAGCTGTTGCAGGAGCAACAGGATATTGCCAAAGAAGCAGATGTGGCATTAAAGCACTTATCAAAGATCAGCGGTGCATTTGACCAGCGGCTGAATGTGCTGGTAGGTGTGGCATTGAACTCGGTGATATTGTATGATCTGCATTGTATCCTGCGCCTGGAGCGCTGGAAGAAGGAGCATAAACAACGTATCAATGGATGGTTTGAGGTGGTTTCCCAGCTGGAAGTCTGGAATAGCCTGGCTACTTTCGCCTTTAATCATCCGGAGTTTTCATGGCCGGAACCGCAGGGGGAAGGCAAGATCCTTGAAGCCACTGCATTGGGGCATCCGTTAATCCCGGCGGCGGAATGCGTGAGGAATGATGGCTCCGCCGGCCGTAACGACAGTTTCCTGATCATCACAGGGTCCAATATGTCGGGTAAGAGTACCTTCCTGCGTAGTGTAGGCGCCAACCTGCTGCTGGCAACGTGTGGAGCGCCGGTATGCGCAAGCAGGTTTATATTTAGTCCTATGCGCATCATGACATCCATGCGCATTAAGGATTCCATTGCCAGCCATACTTCTTACTTTCAGGCGGAGCTACTCCGTTTACAGCATATTATCCGGGAATTGAAAACCGGTACCCGGGTATTTATTTTGTTAGATGAAATTCTGAAAGGTACCAACTCAGAAGATAAGCTCTCGGGCTCCCGCAGCCTGATAGAGCATTTCCTGCAATATAACTGTCTGGGTATGATCGCTACACACGACCTGGAACTTGGTCAGCTGGAAGAAGCACATCCCGGAAAGATCCGCAATTACTGCTTTGAAAGCACGATCCAGGATAATCACCTGTTCTTTGATTACAGCATCCGGGAAGGTATTGCCCGGAATAAAAATGCCACCTTCCTCATGAAACAAATGGAAATTATTTAAATCCTAAATATTTTAGTATTTTTACTAAAATATTTAGTCTATGACTTTGCCATTCCAGGAAGGCCAACCGGAAGACCCGTACTACAAAGGGCGTGGAGCACAGATCAATCCTAAAAACAAGTACCTGACCGACGAGTACGCGCAGGAACATGCCGAAGGTATTGATGAATGGTGGCAGGCGGATGTACCGACCCAGGTGTTTGAAGAACATGCTAAAACGCTCGTGAACAAGGTGGATAGCCCGGATGTAGGGATGTGGTTTTCCATGAACCCTTACCAGGGCTGTGAGCATGGCTGTATTTATTGCTACGCCCGTAACTCGCATCAATACTGGGGGCTTAGTGCCGGTCTTGATTTTGAAAGAAAGATTATTGTAAAGCATAATGCCCCGGAATTGCTCCGTAAGTTCCTGGACAACAAGAACTGGGTACCCAAGCCGATTTCCCTTTCCGGGAATACGGACTGCTATCAGCCGGTAGAGCGTAAGATGTGGCTCACCCGACAGTTGCTGGAAGTGGCGTTGGAATACAAACAGCCGGTGGGCATCATCACCAAGAACTCACTGGTACTCAGGGACCGTTACCTGTTACAGCAGCTGGCGCAGGAGAACCTGGTTTGTGTGTACCTGTCGGTGACCACCCTGCAGGAAGACCTGCGGCAGAAAATGGAGCCCCGCACAGCCACCGCTGCGCAACGGCTAAAGGTGGTAAAGGAACTGAGCGAACTCGGTATACCCGTTGGAGTTATGACAGCCCCGATTATTCCGGGACTGAACGACCACGAAATCCCCCGCCTGCTGGAGGCTGCAGCGGCCAATGGGGCAAAGTATGCGGGGTATACGGTGGTAAGGCTCAACGATGCCGTAAAGATCATTTTCAACGACTGGCTGTATAAAAACTTCCCCGACCGGGCGGATAAAGTGTGGCACCACGTGGAAAGTATGCATGGGGGAAAAGTCAATGATAGTGAATGGGGGCGCCGGATGAGGGGAGATGGTAACATCGCGGACCTTATCAAGCAGCAGTTTAAGATTCACACGAAAAAGAATGGCTTGAACCTGGAGCGTTTCGAATTCAATACCGATGCGTTCCGGCGGCCCAATGCCCAGTTAAGTCTGTTTTAAAAACCAGGATATTTAGTTGCAGTTTAAACTAATTGTTAAGTCTACGAAAAAAGTAGGGTGTTTTTTTGTGTAATAAAAAAAATAAAAATTACCTTTGCTTCAAGAATAAAATAAACTGTGCAACTTATATCAACATACGAGATTTCAGCGATGGCCTGCCAACAAAAGCAGGTCAAGGCCAGAATGCGGGCGTGTTGCACCGATTGTTAACGATAGTAAAGTTATCAAACGATATAAACAAAAGTCCCGCACTAAGTAAAGTGTGGGACTTTTTGCTTTTGAAGCAGTAGTGAAATGACGACATTGAAAGAATTTCAAGCGATAACTGTAATGCAAAAAAAATACACCTCGCGGTGTAAATGGGATGGCTTTGCCTTAAAAAAGCCATACGGACAAGGTATGCGGTAATGTGAGATAACCCCTCTACATTATTTCTCCCGGTCCGTAAATACGGCCGGGTTTTTTTGTGGCCAAATCCGGCATAAAAATGGCAAACAAAATATTTATTCAATGATGTTATGCGCTAACCCGTTTGATTAGCAAAAAGTAAAGTGCATAATCCCAAAAACGTTAGATGATGAGAAACGTTATTCAAGTAGTAAGAGAGGCCTTACTCACCAATTTCAGGGAGTTGGATCAGTGGTTTGAAAAAGAACCGGCATTACTGGACTTCAAACCAGACCGCGATCAATGGAGTATACGGGAAGTATTGGAGCATATTACGCTCACCAATTATTTTCTCCTCCTGATCATTAACAAAAGTACCCGCCGTGCGCTGGAACGTAAGAAAACTGGCCATACTGTGGTACTCCCTGCGGATTATGCCAATAAGTTAGAACAGATAGATGTCATAGGCAGTAAGTCCTTTGGCTGGGTAAGACCCGAGCACATGGAGCCTACCGGACTTAAAAATATGCAGGAAGTGAAAGCCCTCCTGAAACAACAGTATGCACAGTGTATGTATAACCTGTCTTTACTGAAAAACGGAGAAGGAGTGCTGGTATTTACCAACATGTCTGTTAATCAATTAGGTAAGCTGGATATATACCAATACATCTATTTCCTCACCAAACACATCGAACGGCATATCCGTCAGATGCAACGGCTTCGTAAGGAGTACGAAGAAAGTGCGGTGTTAATATAACTTGGTCGACCACCACCATCTGTTTTTGTTAATCCTGATGATTACTACAGCCGGAAGTCTTAACACTTCCGGCTTTTTTATTGCCCTTAGACAAGAATAGTTCCGTTGTTGGAGTGATATCTTGAAACCCTTTGCCAGCAATAGATACAGCCGACAACGGCAAGTAATAAAAAATGACGTTCAAGAAAGCATAAAGAAAATAATTGAAAATATTTTGTTAAAAATTTGCATATTCAAAATATATCCTGTTATCTTTGCATCGTTAAAATTGATAATAAAGAAAACTTATAAACATGAAACGCATTTATCTAAATATGGACAGCACAGCACCTTGCTCAGAGCAAGGCAGTGGCGGGTTCCGGGCGTTTTATGATTACAGGTAGATTTAAAATATTTGTAAATATAACAGAAGCCCGGGTCCTTGGATCCGGGCTTTTTTGTTATCGATTTTTGTGAGAATGAATTTACCGGCAATGACAGAAAGGGTTGAAACCCGCCACAGTAAATGGTTTAGTGATAGCATTAATTCAATTAATGCTAAACGGACGAGGTATGTCTTAACGTAGTATATGCGTTAACGTTATAGAACCCGGTCCGTTTTTAACAGACCGGGTTTTTTTGTGCGGTAGAACAAAAAGATGATTTGAGGAGGTACATAAAAAACAGGCAGGCGGAGTAATCCTGCTCCGCTTTCATCTCCTTTTTAAGATATTTTTTTCGTCTCTGTTTGCATTTTAACCCCAACCATCAGGTTATCAGAAGGATAACCTGTAATTTACCCCTTGATAAATATGATTTACCCAGGGCCGGCCTGGCCCTGGTAAATCTTTATCACGATTGGGCAATCACATAAAAGAGATTCAGAAACATGAAGCATATCGTTCATAACAACATAGATATCACAGATGGTGAGCATTTTGATCCGAAGGGGGTGTATACCATTAATTTTAATGCCATTCCCGATATCAATAATATTTATGAAGTAGACGGCGATAAAGCCGCCGCTGCTTTTTCTAAAAAGTACGCAGATGTCATTGTGCACACACATCGATATACAGATTATGACAACAAGAAAAAGAAGTATAAACATAATCAGACATTGATGGTGCTGAACAATAATTGTGTAGTCGCATTCTGGCAATCCTGGTGCGAAATCCTGCACAATGGTTCTATTCCTGATTTTGTAACGGAGGTAACGGACATGGTTACACGTTATAAGGAAAAGCAGCGCAGAGAACCACATGAAATTAACCTGATCACCAGTGGACGCAAAGGGCTGGAACTGAAGAGCCTGGAAATAAAGCGTACCAAGCTGGATATCGGAATGTTTTATGAAGATGATTTTAAAGAGATAGACAAAGTAATACAGCAAAGGCTGAAGAAGGATAAAGACAAAGGTATTGTGTTGCTGCATGGACTTCCGGGTACCGGCAAAACTACTTATCTGCGTTACCTGATCGGCCGGATCAAAAAGCGTGTACTGTTTGTATCGCCGGATCTGGCCAATAACATTATGAATCCGGAATTCATGGAGTTGCTGATAGATAATCCCAATTGCGTGGTAATTATCGAAGATGCAGAAAACGTGATCATGGATCGTAAGTTTTCAGGTAACTCTTCTGTATCCAACCTCTTGAATTTGTCGGATGGTTTGCTGGCAGATTGCCTGAATATTCAACTGGTATGCTCCTTCAACAGCGACCTGTCTGCCATTGATAGTGCATTGTTACGTAAAGGAAGACTGATAGCGAAGTATGAGTTCAAACGCCTGGCTGTAGCCAAAGCGCAGCAACTATCAAAACACATGGGTTTTGATACGGTGATCAATAAAGCAATGACGATAGCAGAAATCGCCAATCAACATGAACCATCTTTTGAAACGAAGCAGCATGTGATCGGATTCAGGAGAGAAGTGATGGAAGAAATTGCGTAAACATTATTTATTAGCCCTAAAAATTAACAACATGAAAAAAAATCAATTGTCCATATACAACCGTACAGTAAACAGTTTCCACCCACCCGTGGAAGCCATTAAGCGAATGAATAATAACTGGTTATGGACAATCAGATATCCGACATTGAAAATTATATCGCCGCCTCAGGAATGAGAACAGCCAGGCGGAGAAAGCGCGATGCACGCAAGCAATACGACAAGCAATTGTTGCAGCTGGATAGAGAGAGAAACGAACTATGGGATGCCTGGTACAAAAGAGGATATGTAGTGATGGATCCCCCGGTGATGATAGGTTACAAGCGCTATTTTGTGTTACGCGACGATGTAGCAAGGGGCAAACATGGCGCTTTTTTCCAGGAGTTGCTCAACAAGATCAATACATACGATTACAGCCACCGAAAAGACTTTAAAGTAAAAAAGCGATCCCATGGAAGGAAGAAATATGTATTGAGGGAACAGCACCTGTTACAACCATCGGCAGATCATTTGAAGAAGCTCAAACTCACAGACAAAGAGATCAATTGCTTTGTGGAGAGAATCCGGTATGTTAAGAACTCCATACAGCCCATAAAGGAATTTGTAGTAAAGGAACCCTGGAGATTTGTGTTGCAGATAAGACCCAATATGATTACCAGGAAACGGATCGTATTGCCGGAAGTATCCTCAGCTATTGATCAGTTGCAAAATTACCTGGACCGGAATCAGTTGCAGCACCGGATCTCGTGGCTTACCAGGAGTAAATCTGCCGGCCGCAGAAGATGGGAGTTGGCCGATAAAAAGAAAGATCAGATAAAAAAATATACCCTCCTGCAGATATTGCAGGAAGAATGGTATGAATAAAAATTAACCCTGTATGTCAAATTTAAAAATCAATGGTAAAACCTTATTGAAAATTGGTTACCCCCAAAGTCCTGTTTTTCGTATAGCGATGAATGTTGTAGAACAGCATTATAGTCATTATACAGAAGAAGAAGTAATTGAATTGTTAACCAAAGTGCTGGCAGATCCTGCCGCATATGCTGATAACGCTATATTGGGTGAAATCGCTGCAGGGTTGTTGCAACCTGCTGTACCGGACGTTATTGCGTTGCGTGAAACGCCGGTGCCTTACGCAATTTATGGTGAATCCTATATCGATCCGGGTGCAGTGCGGCAGTTGAATAACGCTGTTCGTTTACCCGTGGCCGTATCAGGTGCTTTGATGCCGGATGCACACCAGGGATATGGATTGCCGATAGGTGGCGTATTAGCCGCTGATAACGCCGTGATCCCTTACGGGGTTGGTGTGGATATCGGTTGCCGTATGTGTTTGAGCATCCTGGATTTGCCTGTACAATCTTTGCTGATCAATGAAACTTCCTATACACAACAACTGATGAAGTTTACCAAATTCGGCGCCGGTGCGGAGTGGAAGAAAAGAGAAGCAGATCCGGTACTGGAAAGAAGTGAGTTTAAAGACATCAGGTTTGTAAAAAATCTGTTTGATAAAGCCGCCGGACAATTAGGTACTTCCGGTTCCGGTAACCATTTTGTGGAATGGGGGATTGCAACGATTACCGACCCCGGTAATGAATGGCAGCTGCCCGCAGGAAGCTATGTGGCCTTGTTATCGCATTCTGGTTCCCGTGGACTCGGCGCTCAGATAGCCGGGCATTATACCCAGCTGGCAAAGGAATTGTGCGTATTGCCGGATCACGCAAAACACCTGGCCTATCTGGATCTGAATAGTGAAGCAGGGCAGGAGTACTGGCTGGCAATGAACCTGGCTGGTGACTATGCGTCTGCCTGTCATCACCTGATCCACAAACGCCTGATTGAAGCAAGTGGCGCTGCATTACTGGCGAGAGTGGAGAACCACCATAATTTTGCGTGGAAAGAAATACACCAGGGTAAAGAAGTGATTGTACACCGGAAAGGTGCTACACCTGCCGGTAAAGGTGTGTTAGGGGTGATTCCCGGATCTATGACCGCGCCTGGATTTATTGTGCGTGGAAAAGGGGAAACGGATAGTTTGCAATCGGCTTCACATGGAGCCGGCCGACTGATGTCCCGTACACAGGCAAAAGCTGCTATCACTACACAAACATTGAAGCAGCAGCTGGAGGAACACGGTGTAACCCTGATAGGTGGCGGACTGGATGAAGCGCCCGGCGCTTACAAGAATATTGATACGGTAATGGCTGCCCAGACAAACCTGGTAGAAGTAATCGGTCAGTTCCTGCCTAAAGTAGTAAGAATGGCGGATGGAGGGCCACCGGAAGACTAAATAAAAACATATGCAATGTGGCGAAGGCGGAAAACGGGCGAAAGCTCTTTTTCGCCTTTCGTTTTTATTAGTCTATCAAAATAGTAGGATAATTAAATTTTATTACTTATCATTGTGGTAATTTACCACCACCAAGTTTTTGTTAATGATACCTATACATGGGCTGGCACCGTGTATTAGCCTATGTCTACTATTTGGATTTCCGGATTTAAAATTATATCAAGTGCATTTAAACTACCTGGCATTGGCAGTTCCTTTTTTCCTGACTTTTATCGGGTTAGAATACCTGGTGGCACGAAAAAACGGGAAGACTTATTTCAAGTTTAATGATTCTATTACCAACCTGAGTGTGGGTATCGCTGAGCGCTTACTGGATATGTTTACAGTGGGTATTTTTTACTTCGTATACGACTATTTGTACCGGCATTTCGCCATTTTTGATATTAAATCGAGTGTATTGCTATGGGTGGCATTATTGATCTGTACAGATTTTATCTGGTATTGGTATCATCGCCTGGCGCATGAAGTGACGGTGTTCTGGTGTGCGCATGTGGTGCATCATCAGAGTGAGGAGTTTAATTACACGGTTTCGGCCCGTATTACAGTGTTCCAGGCGTTTATCCGTACAGGTTTCTGGGCCATCTTGCCGGTGATAGGTTTTCCGCCGGCCATGATTACCAGTATGCTGCTGGTACATGGGTTGTATCCATTTTTTATTCACACGCGCACCATTGGTAAACTGGGAATACTGGAATATATATTGGTCACTCCTTCGCATCACCGCGTACACCACGCCAGCAATCCGCAATATCTCGATAAGAATTACGGAGATGTTTTTATTATATGGGATAAGTTGTTTGGCACTTTTGTTAAGGAGGAAGAAGAGCCGGTATACGGTTTGACCAAGCCTTTGGAGAGTAACAGTTTTCTGTGGCAGCATTTTCATTTTATTCTGGAGATGTTGTATTCTGCCCGGCAGGCTAAAGGTTGGCGGAATAAGCTGCGTGTTGTTTTCGGAAAGCCCGACAATGTAGATCCGGAAGCGCGTAAGATTCTTGAAGATAAATTCCTGCTGCGTAATCCCCATGCAACGGAAACGCCTAAGTTGTTTAACTATGTGTTATGGCAGATTGTAGCTACGTTGATGGTGTTATTTTCTTTCCTGTTGCTGGAGCATTATGTGCCTGTGTTCATACAAGTATGTGTCACTTTGCTGATCCTGCTGACGCTGATTAACTGCGGAGCCATTATGGAGCAGAAGAACTGGGTATTTTACCTGGAATATGCACGATACCTGGTGCTGTGTGTGGCGGGTTACTATTGCTGGCCCCATCCGGCCTTGCCATGCGCGGCTGCCTTGATTATGATCACCGCATTTTACTTCCAGTCTCACCTGAAGGAGCATTACCTGCGCCTGGTGTATGGTTACTACCGTTCATAGCAATACTGTTCCTGCCTGAAAGCTGGTTTCGGGCAGGGCGGGCGGACATTCACAAGTAACTGATAGCGGGATTATTGCCTGGGGACTTGTGATTTAAGGATTTTCCGGGCGAAGTGTATTCTGCTTTTGATGGTTCCTAACGGTTCTTTCAACATGTTTGCAATCTCAAAATATTTGTACCCCTCATAGTAGAGCATAAACGGCTTTTTGAAGATATTGGGCAGGTGATATACTGCCACGTGAATATCTTTCATCTGTAAGTTAGAGGCCGCTTTATTGCTGACTATATTCTGCTGATGGTTTATAAAAAACTCGCTTGCGCTGGGTTCTGCGACAGTGCGATGTTTCAGCTTTTTCCGGTAGTGATTGATAAAGATGTTTCGCATGATGGTGAACAGCCAGGCGCGGATGTTAGTGCCTTCCAGGTATTTTTCCTGGTTGGACAGGGCTCTGAAAAGGGTTTCCTGGTAAAGATCTTTTGCCTGCTCGGCATCTTTGGTGAGGGTAAAAGCGAAGGGTTTCAGGAAATCAGCGTTTCCAATAAGCAAGGTGTTAAATTCAACAGACGACATAATGTTTAAGTTTTGCCTTAACTAATTTAAACAAAAAAAGGGGTAAAAGATGTTTCCTAAGGATGCCAGGGGGCGGTTAATACATGAATTTTTTTAGTTATTGAATTGATTTTCAATCAATTTATCTTCTTCCAATACTTAGATCGGTAAAACAGGTGGTAGTTTAAGTAGTGAAATAGAATTTTCTGAACAGGTAAATACAGGCGACTCTCTTAATAAATTAACGTAAAAGAGGGGGAAATGGATTTCTCTATTTGCATTAATAATATTTATTTATTATAAGCAACTTAAAGTTAGAAAGAATCGGATAACTGGAAACAAATTTGCATTAGACAAACCATTCACAAAAAAGCATGTTTAAACCTTCATCAGATAGCTCGTAAGGATTTCAGGTTAAAAGTGTTAGGATTTCGGGTGAAACTAACATTTATATGTTATTTTTAATAGATTTGCACCTTATTTGGCAAAGTCTGTCAGATTTTGCCCTTAGAATTGTTTTCCAAAAGGTATTCGAGAAAGTTTTAGATCCTATTATACATGTTAAGAAAATTACTGCTGGTCCAACTGTTCCTGTTTATAGGTTTGTGTGTGATGGCACAAGTACCGTCTTTTTCAAAAGATCAGGCGTCCCAGGTTAAAGTAGAGAATCTTACAGATGATCAGATAAGGCGCTTTGTATCTGAGATGAAAAAGAATAACATGTCTATGGATGACATCGATACTTACGCGCAGCAGAAAGGAGTGCCGGATACGGAGGTAATAAAATTAAAAGAGCGGATTCAACTTCTTGGGCTTGACAAAGAATTAAGCCGTAAACAGCGACAGGATAGTAAGGAAGAGGACCAACTAGGCACCCGAAAGATAGACACACCGCTGGAATCCTTGAACACTGATGAAAAAGTATCAGGCGACATCAGGAAAAGAGCTAACAGAGTTTTCGGGTCAGAGCTTTTTTCCAATAGGAACCTTACTTTTGAGCCTAATCTCAGAATGCCAACCCCGCCAAACTACAGGCTAGCAGCAGATGATGAAGTACTTATAGATGTGTATGGCTATTCAGAAGTGCAGCATCGCCTTAAAGTAACGCCTGATGGATTTATCCGTATTCCCAACCTTGGTCCTGTTTATGTAAGCGGGCTTACGATAGAAGAAGCCCGGATTCGTGTTACGAAACAATTATCCAGTATTTATGGTGGGATAAAAAACGGGAATACCTCAGTGCAGTTAACTCTTGGAACAATACGTAGTATCCGCGTACTGATGATAGGAGAAATTGAAAAACCGGGATCATACACAATCCCTTCACTAGCCTCAGTAGCCAATGCGCTTTATGTTTCCGGAGGTCCAAATGAAAATGGATCATTCCGTAGTATCCAGGTAATTCGTAATGGTCAGTCTGTAGCAACTTTCGATTTATATGACTTTCTCGCTAATGGAGATCTTTCCAATAATATAATACTTCAGGATCAGGACATCGTAAAAGTTAACCCTTATAAAACCAGGGTAGAGTTATCTGGTGAAGTGAAACGACCTGCCATATTTGAGGCGAAGGATAATGAAACATTGCAGCAAATTATAGACTATGCAGGTGGATATACAGATAACTCGTTCAAAAATAATATACGCGCGTACAGAATTAACAATAAGGAGCGGGAATTGGTAAATATTCCATATGACCAGGTTGCTTCATTCAAAATGAAGTCTGGCGACCAGTTTTTTATCGATTCAATTCTGAACAGATTCAGTAACAGGGTGGCTATCACAGGGGCTGTTTTCCATCCCGGGAACTATGCGTTGGAAAGTGGTATGACCATAGCCGACCTTATTAAAAGGGCAGATGGTGTAAAAGAGCAGGCAGCTTTGGCAAGGGGATTAATCCGCAGGTATAAAGAAGACTTTACTCCTATACTGATTAATTTTAATGTGCAGGACGTTTTAACTGGAAAAACTACGGTGCCCTTGTTGAAAGAAGACAGCGTTATCATCTATTCAAAACTGGAACTAAAGGAAGCTTACGAAGTTAGAATAGGCGGTCAGGTTAACACTCCAGGTTATTTTCCATATGCAGACAGTATGCACCTGGAAGATCTTATACTCCTGGCAGGTGGGTTAAAATATGCAGCTTCCGTAAACAGGGTGGAAGTTTCCCGCAGGATAAGGAATAATACATATGACCCGAAAGACAGCACAAAATCGATCATAGAACAATTTGATATTAATGCCGATCTCAGTAGTAATCCACAGATAAAGTCATTTACACTTCAACCATTTGATGAGGTACTGGTTCGACGCGCGCCGAGTTATTCAACGCAGGCAAATGTTCAGATCACAGGAGAGGTAGTATACCCGGGTGATTATACAATCGTTAACAGATCTGAAAGAATTTCAGACCTTGTAAAGCGTACAGGTGGTTTACGGCCGGAAGCATATCCTGAAGGTGCTGTATTAATAAGAAAAACGTATGTTAATGAGGCGGATAGCGCCTTAATGGCAAATAAGCTCGAAGTTTTTTACAATAAGTTACAGGATAGTACGGACATTAATAAGGTGAAGACTGCGGTAGGTAGGTATGAGCAGTTGCTTGGCATTAAGCTGGATCAGATTATGAAAGCACCTGGATCCAAGTATGACTTATTACTGGAAGAAGGTGATGTGATCAAAGTTCCAAAGCTATTACAGACTGTACAGTTGTATGGCGAAGTATATTTCCCTAAAAAAGTCAGGTTTGACAAAAAATACAGGTTCCGGGATTACATAACTGGAGCAGGTGGTTTCACCTCGCAGGCACTGAAGAGGAGAAGCTATATTATTTATGCCAACGGAGAAGTAAAAAATACAAGGAAGGTTTTCTTTTTTAATTCTTACCCTAAAGTAAGACCAGGATCGGAAATTTATGTACCTACGAAAAAGGAACATAGGGGACTGACAGGAGGGGGAAGCTATTGGCCTGGCCAGTGGTTTGGCATCTGTAGCATTAATTATTGTTACCATATTGAATACTGTTAAATAAGTATTATATAACCTAAAGCGCACAAAGGCTTCTTGCATGGAAGAAAATATTAATAGCCTAAAAGATGTCAATGACGATATTTCATTGAAGATAATCCTAAAGAATTCGGTAGGATTTACTAAATATCTCCTGAGTAAGTGGAAGGTGATTTTTCTATTGGGTTTTTTAGGAGCAGGTATTGGTTTGGGATTGGCATTTATTATAAAGACAAAATACAAAGCGGAATTAACTTTTGTCCTTGAGGAAAGTAACTCCGGATCGCTTGGCTCTTATTTAGGTCTTGCCAGCCAACTTGGTTTTGACTTTGGAAGTGGTAATTCAAGTGGCATTTTTCAGGGAGATAACATCATGGAGTTTTTAAAGTCCAGGTTAATTATTCAAAAATCACTGTTATCTGAAATTAATATTGAAGGTAAGAGAATGACACAGGTGGAATGGTACATAGAGTTTAACAAGTTGAGGGATGGTTGGAAAAAGAAAGCAGAATTACAGAATATACATTTTCCATTGAATTTAGACCGGTCAAAATTTACGTTACAACAAGATAGTATTCTGGATGTTGTTTTTCGTAAGATAACCGATAATAATCTGAAAATAGAGCGACCAGATAAAAAGCTCAATTTTATCCTGGTAAAATGTTTATCCAAAGATGAAGTGTTCTCTAAAGTATTTGTAGAGCGTTTGGTGAACGAAGCTGTTTCCTTTTATATTGATACAAAAACCAAGCGGATAAAGGGTAACGTAGATCGTTTACAACTGCAGGCAGACTCTATAGAGTTACTGTTAAATCGTAAAACGAGAGCGGCAGCTGTAGTGCAGGATTTAAATTTCAATGCGGCCAGGCAACAAGCAAATGTTGCCACAGAACTGGCTTCAAGGGATAAGTTGATTCTTCAGACCATGTATACGGAAGTAGTTAAAAACCTTGAATTGAGCAAAATTACTATGGCGCAGGAAACAC
Organism: Chitinophaga arvensicola; assembly: GCF_900110835.1. Classification (GTDB taxonomy): domain Bacteria; phylum Bacteroidota; class Bacteroidia; order Chitinophagales; family Chitinophagaceae; genus Chitinophaga; species Chitinophaga arvensicola. The sequence continues at coordinate 357,676 of NZ_FOJG01000001.1, read as the reverse complement.
CCGTAATACAAATTGTGGATAAACCTATTTTACCCCTTCCCCAGGATAAGCTTGGCAAACTAAAAGGATTGATTTTAGGAGGGATTATAGGAGGTTTTCTGGCCATAGGGGCATTACTCACAGGTAAATTATATAAGTTCATTCTAAGCTAAGATTGTAAATAAGTACTACATTTTTTAATAGTAAAGGGTTTCATACATTATGTTAGATCTGAATAACAAAAGCATATTTATCACCGGGGGAACGGGCTCCTTTGGTAAAGCATTTACTAAAATTATTTTGGAGCGTTGGCCGCAGATTAAGCGCCTTGTCATTTATTCAAGAGATGAACAGAAGCAGTTCCAGATGGCGATGGAGTACCCGGAGTCTAAATATCCGCAGATCAGATTTTTTATCGGCGATGTACGTGATTATGACAGGTTACGCAGAGCTTTAAAAGGGATAGATTATGTTATTCACGCTGCAGCAATGAAACATGTGCCCATTGCGGAATACAATCCGAGTGAATGTATAAAAACTAATATTATAGGTGCTGAAAATGTAATCAACGCTTGCCTGGAAACCGGTGTACAAAAGGTAGTTGCGTTGTCAACAGATAAAGCTGCCGCACCTATAAACTTGTATGGTGCTACCAAACTGGCTTCAGATAAATTATTTGTAGCTGCCAACAATATCAAAGGTACAAACCCAATCAATTTTTCTGTAGTAAGATATGGAAACGTAATGGGCTCAAACGGGTCTGTTATTCCTTTCTTTTTGAACAAAAGAAAGGAAGGCATATTGCCGATTACCGATGCAACAATGACACGTTTCAATATCACACTTTCTGAAGGTGTGGAAATGGTGTTACATGCACTGGATTCTGCATGGGGAGGAGAAATTTTTGTTCCGAAGATAGCCTCTTATAAAATTACAGACGTAGCAACAGCGATAGGACCGGATTGTGAGCACAGAGTTGTCGGAATTCGCCCGGGAGAGAAAATTCATGAAGAAATGATAACTTCTTCAGATTCATTCTCTACTTATGATCTTGGACCTTACTATGCAATTCTGCCCCAGAATCTCAATTTCAAATTAAAGGATTTTGTGGAACAATTGAATGCCAAACCCGTACCCCAGGGATTCAGGTATAATTCCGGTGAAAATGACCAGTGGGTTTCCGTTGACGAAATCCGTCAGTTAATTAAAGATCATGTTGATCCAACTTTTACTTTTTAATAGCAGAAAATGAATGTAATACCGTATGGCAGGCAGGATATCACGCAAGAAGATATAGACGCTGTAGTATCCGTTTTAAAATCTGACTATCTTACACAAGGACCAAATATCAAGGAATTCGAAGACGCTTTTGCATCATACATAGGTGCAAAATATGCTGTAGCAGTATCCAATGGTACCGCCGCTTTACATCTGGCCGCTATGGCAGTGGATGTGCAGCCGGGAGATAAGGTAATAACCACACCAATTACTTTTGCTGCCTCCGCTAACTGTATCAAATACTGCGGCGGTGATGTTGTTTTTGCAGATATTGATCCAGATACCTTTCTCCTCGATATCGATAAGGTAAGGGTATTACTTGAAACCTCCCCCAAAGGTACCTATAAAGGCATTGTGCCTGTTGATTTCGCAGGCTACCCCGCAAACATGGAGGCTTTCAGGAAACTGGCCGATGAATATAATCTATGGATTATAGAGGATGCATGTCATGCCCCCGGTGCCTGGTTTACTGATACGAAAGGAGTTAAACAGAATTGTGGAAACGGTGTATACTCGGATCTCGCAATCTACTCATTTCACCCGGTTAAACACATTGCTGCGGGAGAAGGAGGAATGATAACGACAAATAACGAAGAGTTATATAAAAAGTTATTGGCGTTGAGAACTCATGGCATTACTAAAACTCCAACTGAGTTCATCAATCCACTCTCTGTTGCTGCAGGAGTAACAGGATTGGAAGAAGGTACCTTTCCGGGTTGGTATATGGAAATGCAATCACTGGGCTATAATTACCGGCTTACAGATTTCCAGGCAGCTCTTGGTTTAAGCCAGCTGAAGAGAGCGGATGCCGGTCTAAAGCGTAGACTGGAAATAGCAAAAACTTACGACGAAGCATTTATAGATAACAGCAAAATAAAGGTACAAGGCTTACAACTGGAAGCAGGCGACTTTGAACATGCGTATCATCTGTACATAATTAAAGTTGCAGACAGGCTTGGGCTGTACAATTATTTGCGGACCAAAAACATATTTGCACAAGTTCACTACTTTCCAACACACCTGATGCCATATTATCAGCAATTCGGCTGGAAGCAGGGAGACTTTCCAATGGCAGAGGCATATTACAGTGAATGCTTAAGTTTGCCGATGTATCCAACACTGGATCATGCGCAACAGCAATTTGTCATTGATCAGATCAATGAATTTCTCAATCTTTAAATATGGAAAGGTAGTTAACGTTAAACAGTGTTAATCTGCTTTGAAAAAATTGTATATTATTAGCTACGTTTGATAATTAAAGCTATTTTTAAGGAAACTGTTCAAGTTGAGTTTTCCTGAAAAATAGCTTTAATAATTTATTGATAAAACCCTATTCGAGAGCAAAAAGCGAGCAGCACGATATCCTGAAAAATCATTGAAAAGTTATGAAAAATATAGCCATAATTCCAGCAAGAGGAGGGAGCAAGCGTATATATAAGAAAAATATTAGATATTTTTTTGGGAAGCCCATTATTCAATACTCAATAGAAACGGCCATACAGTCTGGGTTATTTGATGAAGTTATGGTCTCCACTGATGATGAAGAAATTGCCAGCATAGCCATTGCAGCCGGAGCTAAAGTGCCCTTTCTCAGGACAGCCGAAACGGCCAATGATTTTGCTACTATTACAGATGTGGTGGCTGAAGTATTACAGCAGTATCAGTCGGTCAGAGGAGAAGTATTTGATAATGTATGTTGCATTTTTGCTACTGCACCTTTTGTTACCAGTCAGCGAATAAAGGAAGCACATGAGCTTCTGATAGCGCAACGCTATGCTTCCGTTTTCCCTGTTGCCCGTTTTTCTTATCCCATCATGCGTGCATTGAAAATAGATGATCAGACAAATTATGTTTCTATGATCTGGCCCGAATATTTGAACTCACGCAGCCAGGACATACCAGATGCTTATCATGATTGTGGACAGTTTTACTGGGCTGATATTCAGAAGTTTAATAAGTTTAATACGTTTTTTACACCGGAAACCGGCACCCTGGAATTAGGCGCACTTGAATACCAGGACATCGATAGCGAAGAAGACTGGCAATTGGCAGAGGTTAAGTTCCGGATGTTTCAGACAAGATAGGTTGAAATGTTAAATTAATTTTATAAATAGGGGGTAATACTTCATTTCACCGTAATAAGTATGACTTACGGTAATTGAAAACGTATTAACCCAATGAAAAAGTTAATTTTAGGGACAGTTCAATTCGGTCTCAACTATGGAATTAATAACCAACTAGGCCAACCTCCAGTAACGGAAGTTTTTGAAATTTTGGCCTATGCCAACAAAATGGGGATAACCTGTTTGGATACCGCTGAAGACTATGGTGTCGCGCCCAGGTTAATAGGTGATTTCCATAGTCAGTACACAGAAGATCGCCGGTTTAAAGTAATATCGAAAATTTCCCACAATTATAAAAAGCAAGAATTTGTTTCAGAGCATTTGAAGGATAGCCTTGATATACTTCAAGTTTCATCTTTGGAAGGGTATCTGTTTCATAATTTTTCGATGTACAAAAGTTCGCCAGAACTTCTGGATGAGCTTACCACCCTGAAGTATAAAGGATTGTTACAAAAAGTTGGTGTATCTATTTATACCAATGAAGAGTTATTGGAGATAATTAAGGATGATCGTTGCGATATCATACAATTACCCATGAATCTGCTGGACAATTCATTTCAAAAGGGGGAGTTGTTACAAAAGGCAAAATTTGCCGGTAAAGAGATCCATGTAAGATCAGTTTATTTACAGGGGTTGTTTTTCATGTCTGCCGAAGCCATTCCAGGCAATCTTTACCAGTTAAAGCCATACTTACACCAAATCAGGAGCCTGGCCGATGAGGCTTCTATAAACCTGGCAAGCCTGGCTTTACAATACATTTACAATAACCCGTTAGTTGATAAAGTGTTGATTGGTGTTGATTCTCTCGAACACCTTTCGAATAATATTGATGCGCTCAACAGTCCTATGGACAGCATGGTATTTAATGAAGTTAATAAAATTAAAGTAAAGGAAACCTGGTTATTAAATCCTGTGAACTGGAAATGAAAATAATTGCTGTAACCCAAGCGCGTATTGGTTCTACGAGGCTTCCCGGAAAGGTGTTAAAGACTATAGGAGATGTTTCTTTATTGCAAATACACCTGGAAAGAGTATTACGCTCCAAACTAATTAATAAGCTGATTGTTGCCACCACTCACGAATCAGGCGTTGAGGAAATTTGCCGTATAGCTCATAATCTTAATGCTGATACTTATTGTGGCGACACCAATAACGTGCTGGATCGCTTTTATCAGTCGGTAAAAGATATTAAGCCAGATTACGTGGTGCGTGTTACGTCAGATTGCCCGCTTATTGATCCGGAAATAGTGGATGATGTGATTCATTTTGCCACTGTCAATAAGCTCGACTATGCGTCCAATACGTTACTTGCTACTTACCCGGATGGAATGGATGTGGAGGTGTTTACCTTTAAAGCACTGGAAAAAGCCTGGCTTGAAGCGGTCCTGTCGTCCGACAAAGAGCATGTAACACCTTATATCTGGCGCAACTCTACTTTTAAAGGAGGCCAACTGTTTCGCTCAGATAACGTACAAAGTGATCTCGGCTACGGTAGCCTGAGATTAACAGTAGACGAACCTGCTGATTTTGAATTGATTACCAGACTAATCGCGTCATTTGGTACACGCGCGTCCTGGAAAACTTATGCCCGATTTGTTTCCCAGGAGCCCACCTTAAGACAAATTAATGAACACATTACGCCCAATGAAGGGTATCTCAAATCACTACACAACGATAACATATAATACATGAGTCTGCAATTCAAGAATTCAAATTTTTACAGATCGCGGATACACCAGTTAATTCCTGGTGGCGCGCATACATATACCAAAGGAGACGATCAGTTTCCTGATCTGGCTCCAGCTGCGATTGATCATGGAAAAGGCGCCTATGTTTGGGACATTGATGACAATAAGTTTCTGGATTGTTCCATGGGGTTAACTTCTGTGAGCCTTGGGCACGCTTATGAACCTGTTTTGGAAAGGGTAAGGGAAGAACTGGATAAAGGTGTTAATTTTCAACGACCGTCCTATATTGAAATGGAAATGGCGGAAAAATTCCTGTCTCTGGTTCCGTGTCATCAGATGATAAAATTCTCCAAAAATGGCTCTACAGTTACTACTGCTGCAGTAAAGCTAGCCAGGGCTTTTACAGGCAGAAAATTAGTAGCATTTCCCTCAGACCACCCTTTTTATTCTTATGATGATTGGTTTATTGGTAAAAGCGCCTGCGATTTTGGTGTGCCTGGTGAAATGAGTGCATTATCTGTAAGTTATGCGTCAGACAATCTGGAGTCACTTACTGCCTTGTTTGATAAATATCCCGGACAGATAGCCTGTGTTATCTCAGAGCCGGAGAAAAATTTCGGTATCCCGGAAAATTATCTGAAGGATGCTATTGCCCTGGCACATAAAAACGGCGCCTTATATATTGTAGATGAAATGATTACGGGATTTAAGACTGATTTTCCCGGGTCTATTAAGAAGTATGGCATTGAGCCTGACATGGCTACCTGGGGAAAAGGAATTGCCAACGGCTTTTCTTTTTGTGCCCTGACAGGTAAGAAAGAGATAATGGAGATAGGGGGAATTAAACAAAAGGGCGAAAAGAAGCTGTTTCTGATCTCGACCACACATGGTGGCGAAACACATGCTATTGCAGCCGGACTTGCCACTATCAAAGAATTTCAGGAGAAGGACGTTATAGGACATAATCACCGGCTGGGAGATTACCTTATCCGGCAGATCAAAAGTGTGATAGCTGAATACAATCTGGGTGAATATATTCAGATTGCAGATTGTAACTGGATGCCGGTTTTTATCTTCAGGAATTCAACTGGTCAGCCCTGCCTGGGAATGAGGTCCTTATTTTTGCAGGAAATGATCGCCCGGGGGGTATTGTTTCAAGGAATCTTTGTGCCTTGTTTCAGCCATACAATTGAAGACGTTGATTATTTTGTCGCCAGCTTCAGGGATGCGGTAAAAATTTATACAGAAGCCCTAACTGCAGGATATGAACGATTTTTGACAGGTTCACCTGTGGCACCGGTGTTTCGGAAGTATATTTAATTTTATTTTATTCTAAATATATTTGCAAATACGAAATTTGGACTAATTTTGAGAGAAATGGGCATTAATTGGTTGAAAATTAATGTATTTTGGAGTTTGAAATATAATTATTCAGGATAAAATTAAATAAATAACACCCTTAATGAAGCGTAAGGTCTTTTTCAGGGCAGATGGGAATGATAAAATTGGTTTGGGACATGTAATTCGCAGTTGTGCTATGGCACATATGTTAAAAGAAGAATTCGAGTGCCATTTTTTTATCCGTAATCCTTTGCCTTCATTAAGGCAGGAAATTCTTCAGACTTGTTCGTTCATTCATGAATTACCAGATAGTATAGATTATATAGAGGAAGCTGAAACCTGGAAAAAGTCGTTAACGGGGAATGAAATAGTTATATTGGATGGGTATCATTTTGATACAGCTTATCAAAAGACCATAAAAACCGCCATACATAAATTAGTATGTATAGATGATATACATGCATACCATTTTGTAGCAGATGCCGTGATTAATCATGCCGAAGGCCTGACTTATCACGATTATTCTGCTGAGCCATACACAGAATTTTTTCTGGGAACAAAATATGCCTTACTAAGGAAGGAATTTCTGAGTTCAGCAAATATCGGAGAAGAGGGTAGAAAGGACGATATCTTTATCTCCCTCGGTGGAGCGGATATAAATAATGATATTATCAAGGTATTAGCGTTGCTGGAAGAAAAAATGGTGCGTCAGAAATGTCATTTGGTCATAGGATCCGCTTATAAACATGAACTCTCACTGTCAGCTTTCCTGAAAGAAACGCGGTTGGATGTCAGTATATATAAGAACTTGTCGGCAACGGACATGGTGAAGCTTATGAAGATGTGCAGGTTTGGTATTTGCCCACCCAGTTCTGTATCGTATGAATACCTCACAGTGGGAGGCGAATTATATCTTCACATGACAGCTGATAATCAGAAAGATATTAACAGGTTCTTTCTACAGACAAATTTGGCTTTTTCATTGGAAGATTTTCCGGTTGCAGATAAAAAGCTGCAGTCGAAAAGTCGTATGCTACAGCAAGAATATTTTGATGGCCAATCCGACAGAAGGATAAGAGATATTCTTGAAAATTTATCTGCAATGGATTTAGCTATAAGGAAAGCAGATGCGGATGATGTACAGCTTTATTTTGATTGGGTAAATGATCCGTTAGTCAGAGAGTTTGCGATCAACACCCAACCAATAATTTTTGAAAATCATTATGGGTGGTTTCATGAGAAATTAAAAAGTGATACAGCATATCTGTATGTAATAGAACAAAACCATAAACCGGTTGGTCAAGTCAGATTTGATATTGACAAACTAACAGGGGAAGCTGTAATTGATTATTCTGTTTCGACAAACTATCGGGGAAAAGGTATTGGGAAAAAGATGTTGCGCGTTGCGATTCAAAAGTTATCTGCTGACAAAGCGGATAAACTTACGTTAATAGCATTGGTGAATGAGATGAATATTCCTTCTTGCAGAATATTTGAGAAACTGGGATTTGAATTGGAAGAAAACGATCACTCTAACGGAAACTTGTTTAAGACCTATAAACAGGTAATAAGCGATTAAAATAAAATAAATGATTATTGTCGCGAATTCAAATCCTGTCCATAAATGGCTTGAAGAAAAGAGCAAAATGGAGTTGGATGCCATAATAATAAGTTCGAAAGAAGAACTGGTGTTTAAGAATTTAGAAACCCTTTCCCCTGAGTTTATTTTTTTTCCACATTGGTCTTCTATTATCCCATCTGATATTTATGACCATTTTAATTGTGTCGTATTTCATATGACGGATCTGCCTTATGGCAGAGGTGGCAGCCCTCTTCAGAACCTTATTGTAAGAGGGAAAACAAAGACGATGATTTCTGCCCTCAAAGTAGAGAAGGGCATTGATACAGGAGATATTTACCTAAAGAAAGAGTTGTCGCTGGCAGGAACGGCTGAAGAGATATTTATGCGCGCCGGGAAAGTGATATATGAAATGATGAAGGAGATACTGGAAACCCGCCCTGCTCTAAAGAAACAACAAGGGGAGCCGCTGCTTTTCAAGAGAAGAACGCCCGCCGAGAGTAATCTGAAGGAGGTAAATACGCTGGAAAATGCATATGACTTTATCAGAATGCTTGATGCGGAAGGCTATCCTCACGCTTTTATTGAGAACGAATATTTCAGATTTGAGTTTACCAGAGCCTCGTTAAAAAGTGAATCAATTATAGCAGATGTTAGAATCATTAAGAAATAAGAAAATATTATTGGTAGTTGCTCATCCGGATGATGAATTACTGGGCGTGGGTGGTTCCATGCACCGGTTGATAAAAGAGTTTGGATGTATTGTTAATGTGATAATATTGGGAGAAGGAATTACTTCCAGATCTGATCTGAGAGATCGCGAACTATGGAAAAAAGAACTCGAAATTCATCAGGCAAATATCCTGAAGGCAAAAGAGGCCATAGGTTTCCATAGTGTAAAAACCTATGATTTTCCCGATAATCGCTTTGATACTGTTGCACTTCTTGATATTGTTAAAGTTGTGGAACAGGAAAAGAAAAATACAGCAGCTCAGGTAATTTTCACTCATCATGGAGGAGATCTGAATGTTGATCATCAGCGAACATTTGAAGCTGTAATTACGGCGTGCAGACCGATGGAAAATGAACCGGTGAGAACGATTATAACTTTTGAAACGCCTTCCGGAACAGAATGGCGCGCTTCTACAGATCCAAGGCATTTTATACCAAACATGTTTTTGCAAATAAGCGAAGAGGATTTACAAGCTAAGGTGAAGGGCATGGAGGCTTATGAATTTGAAAAGAGAGCATATCCTCATCCGCGCTCACCTTTGGCATTGAAAATTTTAGCGCAGCGTTGGGGTGTTGCAGTGGGATGTGAATACGCTGAAGCCTTTGCAATAATACGCAGTATTGCTTAATCATTACTACCAGTAATAATAACTATATGGAAGATATTCAAATTGCCAATAGAATCATAGGAGATAATCATCCTCCATTTGTGATAGCCGAGATGAGTGGTAATCATAATCGCTCAATAGACAGGGCATTCGCGATAGTAAAGGCGGCCAAGGAAGCAGGCGCTCATGCTATTAAGCTACAAACATACACACCAGATACAATGACTATTGATCATAGAGGAGGTTTGTTTGAGATTAAAGATGAGAACTCTCTGTGGAAAGGAAGAAACCTATATGAATTATATCAGGAAGCCATGACCCCCTATGAATGGCATAAGCCCATTTTCGATTATGCGAAAGAACTTGGTATTATTTGTTTTTCTACACCCTTTGATGAACATGCGGTAGATATGCTGGATGAGCTGGGTGTTCCTTGTCATAAGGTAGCTTCATTTGAAAATAACGATCATCCCCTGCTCAGAAAGATAGCAAAGTCCAATAAGCCAGTGATCATGTCCAGTGGAGTTTCTACACTGGCAGGTTTGGATGAAGGAGTATCTGTTTTAAGGGATAATGGTTGTAAGGATCTTGTACTGCTTAAATGTACCAGCTCATACCCATCATCTCCTGAAAATACTAATCTGGCGACTATTCCCCACATGAAACAGCTCTTCAACTGTCACGTCGGCCTTTCAGATCATACGATGGGAGTGGGTGCTGCTGTGGCGTCTGTAGCGCTCGGAGCAAGGGTAATAGAAAAGCATTTTTGTCTTAGCAGAGCCGAAGGTGGCGTGGATAGTGCATTCTCTTTGGAGCCTGATGAGTTTAAATCCCTGGTAATAGAGGCCGAGAGAGCGTTTCTGGCTATTGGAAATATACAGTATGGTATTCAGAATGCAGAAAGAAAAAGTCTGAATTTTAAACGCTCTGTGTATGTAGTGAAGGATATCGCTGCCGGCGAAATATTTACTAAAGAAAATATCAGAATAATAAGACCGGGAGACGGATTACACCCCAAATTTTACGAACAGCTGATCGGCAGTAAAAGCAACAGAAATTTAAAAAGAGGTGAACCTTTTACCTGGGATAATAGTTACTAGGAAATCTGCAGTCAGCTAAATTGTAAGCTGACTGCATAAAACAACCTTATGCTGTACCTTTGATAAGTGTGCTACTTAATTAAACTTAACCAATTCTGGATTGTCTTAGCATAATAATAATTAACTACTTAGTTGATTTGTTAAATAAATTTTAAATAAGTTGTAAAGATTCGGATCAAAGAATAATTTGACTATATAAATATATCTCCTTTACAAATTTGTATACAAGCTATTTATCTCCCGCACACTATGGAAAGTAATCAAGTTTTTCAATCACATAAAACTAGATTTATGTTTGCAGCATTGGTTTTGTCACTTTTTTCTATGTCTGTTTCATGTTCAAAAGACTCAGTTGTTAAGCCAGCTTTAATTGCAACAGACACTGCAGCGTGCGACGTGGATACCATACAATTGATTTATGATAAGCAGAAACATTGCGCGTTTACGGATTTGATAAAATTTGAGAATAATTATTACTTGACTTTCAGGGTCTCAGATGCGCATGTGTATGGGAAAGATGGGCACGTTATTGTACTCAAAAGTCCGAACGGAAAGGACTGGACGCAGGAAGTGGATTTCTCCGAACCTGGTCTTGATCTCAGGGATCCTAAGTTCAACATTACCAATAACAACCATTTGGTGTTTTACACGCAGGGAGTACAGTACAACACCGACAAATCTCTAAAGACACAGCGTGGGTTAATTGTAGAAGCAACCAAACCTCTTTTTGAAAGCAGCCAGCCTACATTTATGAACTTTCCGGAAAATCAGGTTTTCTGGCCATGGCGATTCACTAAGTATAACAATGCATTTTATGCAATTGCCTATAATCAAAATCCACATGTATTTAAACTCATAAAAAGTAAAGATCTGAAGACAGTGGAAGATGTACATGATTTAAGTACCATCTCCATGGCAGCCTCAGAGTCTACTATCAGGTTTTATAAAGGGAAGTGCTATGTTCTGATCAGACGTAATGGTCCAACCCTGCTTGGTGTTGCAGATGCCAATAACCTTTCAGATTTTAAATGGACGGAGTTGCCGATGTTTGGTTTGGGCGGCCCCAACTTTATTTTCTACGATGATAATACATTGCTGATTTGTGGCCGTGACTATACTTCACCAGGTGACTACAGCTATGGCAGTATGAGAACATCGTTGTTTGTTTATAGAATTAAAGAGAATAAAACAACCCGTGTATTAACCCTGCCTACGTGGGGAGATACCTCTTATCCCGGACTCTATCTCAATAAGAACAATTTATGGATAAGCTACTACTCAACAGATAATGTTTCTACAAAAGTTTATCTGGCTAAAACAAGGTTAACGCTAAATAAGTAATCAATTAAAATTTGTGAATAAGGAAAATAAAGCAAGCGAGGGCTATCTAAAGAGTACAGTTATTTATGCGATTGGTGATATCATACCTAAAATATTAGCATTTATATCTTTTCCGATACTGACTAGTTATTTAAGCACAGAAGATTATGGAATTGTAAATTATATCAATTCTATTTCGATGTTTCTTATTGTGTTTAATATTTTGAACCTGAATACTTTTTATATTATTCACTATTTCAAATGTGAAACAGTAAAGGATCAGAAGCAACTCTTAGGAAACCTGACTATATTTATTTCCTTGTTTAACCTGGCGATACTGGCATTTTTTATAATTGCGGGTTATATATTTGATCAGAACTTTAATGCTAAGATTGCTTTCTTTCCCTACATTTTTTTAGGGGTTCTGGCTAATTTCTTTAACGTGTTTTCTATACTCCCTTTGGCTTCTTTCAGGGTGAAAAAGCAACCGCTTATGTTTGCCGGGATGAGTATATCGAAAAATGTATTGCAGTTATTGATTACTGTATTACTGGTTATTGTTTACAAGATGTTGGCCCTCGGTGTTTTGTACAGTATCCTGATTGCGGCTATCGTGTTTTTCTTTTATTATGTTTATTATACGCTAAATAACGCAGACTTTATCTTTAATTATCAGCAGATAAAGTCTGCGTTGCTTTTTTCTCTGCCACTGGTACCCGGAACGCTGGCCTATTTGCTTATCAATTTACTGGACAGGGTAATTATTGCACGATACCTTTCTTTAAGTGATTTAGGGATATATGGAACTGCGGCTACTTTAGGTTTGCTGATTAATATTGTGTCTACCGGGTTTTATCAGGCTTTAGAGCCTCTGATATTTAAAAAATATTCAGAGAGCGGTTTCAAGCAAGAATTTATACGTATCAGGAAAATGATGCTTGTTGTTTTACTCGTGACGGCAATGGGAATCGCATTGTATTCGCAGGAGTTCTTGTTTTTTATGTCTGCGCCCAGCTTCCACCACGCTTATATCTATTTGCCCATTTTGCTGCTGGGGGGTATAATGGCAGGGATAAATATGCTGTATTCCACGCTGATAACTGCCAGCGGCCATACAAAAACAAATTCGCTTAATATAATAATAGGCTGTGTTGTCAGTATTCCCTTAAACTTTCTGTTAGTACCCCATATCGGTGTTATGGGGGCAGCTATAGCCTTTATGCTAGCCTTTGGGATTATCCTGGGGTTATCTGTTTACAAAAGTAATTTCCGTTTTCTGAGTTTTAAGGAACTTTTGGCAATTCTCTTATGGATCTGCGTGGTGGCGCTTTCTGTTTACTATTATCATTTTAAACCAGGATTAAGCTCCATTATAATAAAAATGCTTATTATATTTGGATTTTCGGGGATATTGATTTTGTTGACAGGAATAAGAAAATTCAGAAAAACGTTCTAAGGAGTATCTTTTAATGAGGCATATTTTTTATATACATTCACCAATAACTTATCTTTCAGCTGTTGCAATAGCAAGGCATCTCTCTCTTACTAAGGAAGATGTGCTCTTTATCTGTGATGGGTTTAATGGTCCCAATAATGATGAATTTACCGTTGTTGATCTGAATTATTTTTATAGTGGAAAGAATCGTTTTACCAGAACGCTTAAGTTAATAAAGCATTTCAATAAACCTGCTTTATTGGATAAGGTCATATATAATTTTACAAAAGGACACCCCTTTCAAGCATACGTGGCCGTTTTAAGGCAATGGGAGAAAATATTGGTTTCAAATGAAGACTGTGTGGGATTCCATTTCTTTGAAGAAGGGCTTGTGCATTACTTTGAAGAAGAAACTATTTCCAGCATAACAGTTCCAAACGGGAAAGATGCGTGGAGATCGAGTTTGCAACACCCCCGTGATTGGAGAAAAATGGTTTATGAAACAGGTCTGTTGCTGAGAGGCTATAATGCCAGGTTACAGGCGCTGCCTTTTTCCTATTCGTGTTATACCGGCGTGAAAGACGTCCACTTTTTTGCGTTTACCGAATCAGCATTTCCCCTGGCAAATCCTGCGCGGAAACAAATTATTTCATTCCCGGATAGTGGAGGTGCTGTTACTTATGGTGGATTACTGGACAACAGTGTGATCTGGATAGGGGATAATGGGGTGGATTTCTACGGATATAGCAGTCAGATGTATTGCAAAGGGATTGAAGACGGACTGATCTGCTATCTGAAAGAAAGGGGAATAAAGAAAATTTTTGTGAAATTCCATAGAGGAGAGAGTCTGCAGATGCAAAAAATGCAGGAAATGCTGTTTAGTAAGAATGGTATTGAAATTACTATCATACCAGGTGATATTATTATGGAATTGGAATTAGCCAGTGCCAAAAATGTAAACCTTTGTGGTGTATACTCCAGTTTGTTATACTATGCAGCAGTAATGGGGCATCGGTCCACCTCCATATTTGATTATATCAGCAGTGAATATAGTAAGCCGCTTGAGGGAAGAAATATGGATTTTTACTGGGAGAAAGTTAAAAAATTGTAGCCTTAAATTTGAAAATCACTATGTCACTGCCCTTATTAAATAAGAAAATATTATTTATATGCCCTATTTTTCATAATTACCATGCGGCAATTACTGAAAAACTGCAGGAGATGGGAGCTACTGTACTTTTTTTCCCGGAAAGAGAATACGGGCTTTCCTTTAAGCTTATCAATAACTTTGCTCATAGCAGACTGGCGGCTTTTCAGGCTAAGCACTATCACAAAATATTGAAGTCTGTAGAGAACGAAGAGATTGATTATCTCTTTGTGATCAGGGGATATATGCTGCCACAAGAATTTATGGAAGGTTTCAGGAAAAATCATCCCGGCGCTATTACAATTATGTACCAGTGGGATTCAAACAGAACTAACCCGTTTGTTCATCTGATTCCAGCCTTCGACAGGGTATTATCATTTGATTTTGAGGACTGCGAGGTGAATAAGTCTGTTGATTATCTGCCACTTTTTTATACAGACGACATCACTCATTTTATTAACAGGTCATCTGTTAAGGAATATGACTTTTTCTTTATGGGATGGTTTTTCCCGGAGAGATATGCTGCTGTTGTGGAATTTAAAAAGTACTGCGAGCTGAATAATTATCGACTGAAAGCCTTTCTATTCATTCCTTCCACCTCTTATCTTAAGGAGCAATTAAAAGGTAGGAAACTTGACAGAACAATTGTTTCTAAGGAAAGAATGAGCAGACAGGAGTACCTGCAAATACTCAATGCTTCCAGGGTTATGGTTGATGTGAGTAATCCCGGGCAGACGGGGCTTGCTATGCGGATCATTGAGTCGTTCGCCTGTGGAACCAAAGTACTTACCAACAATAGAAGATTGGAAAACGACTCTTTTTATACTCCGGGTTATGTAGATTTTTTTGATGATAAAGCACCTTCCGTTAATCGGGAATTTGTGGAGAATGCTGTTGAATCAGCTAAGCCAGGAGTTCTTTCTATTAAGGAATGGTTAAATTTGATATTTGCAAATCAGGAAAAAAACTGCGTATAAATGAAAACTAAGTGGCTGACTAATCCTTTTTTCGTTTACATTATCAGTTTCCTGCTGGTTTTTCTTGTCTATAGTCTTGGATGGTCGAAACAATATCCTCCTGTTTCGCTGACGATTAAGCTCTTTTTGTTCGCCACATTTATCATCTCTTTTTTTCTTGCGTTTATCCTGGAAAAAACCAGGATGAATGTTTTCCAGGCAATTCCAGTGAGCAAGTATCTGAAGGTTGGTGTTGGAGCTCTTTATTTCGGTTATTTTCTGGAGTTCGCTTATTCAGGTGGCGTGCCACTCTTATTAGCAATAAGGGGGGGATATAGCTATAAAGACTTTACAGGCATACCCACATTCCACGTATTGCTGGCCACCTTTAATATTTTTTATTCCACTTACATATTCCATCAGTATACATCTACCACCGGACCCCGTCGAGGACTATTGTGGATGTATATTTTATCGGTATTACCGATGCTGTTGGTATTGAATAGGGGCTCCATCGTTCTTACACTCGGCTCCAGTTTTTTTGTTTACTTAATGAAGCTAAAAAGACTGAAAATTACCACTCTTATTGCTATACCTACCGGATTTCTATTGTTGATATTTCTTTTTGGCGTGATCGGGAACATGCGATATTCGGTAAGCCAGGAAGACAAAACATATATATTAAGGATTGGTGGAGCATCTGAAGAATTTATCAATAACAATGTTCCTGCTGAGTACTATTGGGGATATTTATATATAGCGACTCCTATCGGCAATTTTCAAAATATTGTTTCTGCGAAGGATGATGTGCCCGTTAAATATGATAATATTCCCTTTTTCGCACTAACAGAGCCTTTCCCGGAATTTATATCAAAGCGGCTTGTCAGCATTTTTAAGTTGGATGATCCTGGAGACTCCAGTCCTAACTATCTTGTTATCGAGGCGCTGAATGCACCTTCCGTTTACTTTCAGTCTTATAGCTTGCTGGGGTGGTTGGGAGCATGGCTTATATTTGGACATTCAGTCCTTATAATGCTGTTTTATCCTTTTTTAGTTGGACGCAAGTCAAAGTATTACGTTACCGCATGGACTATGATGGTGACTATTGTTTTGATGAATATATTCAGTAATATGTGGCATGCTGCAGGCACAAATTTGATTTGGCCTCTAATTTTTGCTATTTTCGAGAAATACAAGTTAAAAAAGAATGAACAATCCAAGACTTAGTATTGTAGTTGCCTTTTATAATGTGGAGAAGTACCTGGATGCCTGTCTTAGCAGCGTTATCGATGCCAGTATTGAAGATTCCGAAATAATTGTTGTAAATGACGGATCAACTGATCGGTCCTTTGAAATAGCAACAGCTTTCCAGCAGCGTTATCCGGATAAAATAAAAGTTGTAAATAAAGAACAGGGGGGAATGAGTGATGCGAGGAATTTCGGCCTTGCAGAGGCAAGGGGTGAATACATTATGTTTTTTGACAGCGATGATCTTGTTATGCCCGGCGTTATTAATAAAATGCTTCACGCAGCCGTGGAGTCAGGGGCAGACATAGCAGTAGCCGATTATTATGAATTTGAAGATGGCAGTGAGCAAAAAAGATACCGGCATGATATGGCGGCATTTGATGAGCCGCTGGTGAGCGAGGAAAAGAGACTGATTCCGCTCTTCAAAGTGGAGATATCTTATGCCATTTGGAATAAGCTGTATAAGCGTAGTTTTCTTCTTTCCAATGGCCTTACTTTCCTGAAAGGGTATTGGTTTGAGGATCTTGATTTTATTTTCCGGGCCTTTTATAAGGCAGGAAAAGTAATAAAAGTAAACGAATTGCTTTATGGCTACAGGCAAAGGCCAGGATCCATCATGAAAAGTATTTCTCGAAAAATTTTGGATAAAATTGATGTGATGCGTAAGCTTGGAACCTATCTGAAAGAAGAAGGAAAGTTCCGGCAATACGAATCCTGGTATAATCTTCTTTACGTAAAAATGTCATTGTCGGTCCTATATTCTTCGTATAAAAATATGAAGGATAGGGAGCTGTCGATGGGGATTATTAAAGAGGTACTTGACGATCCTTATTTCAGAGAAATAACCGGCAGTGGACTAAAGGAAGAACATTTTTTAAAAAAACAGGAGAAGATTTTATACAGATTGATAAAGTATAAGATCGTCAACGGTTTTACATTAAGAACGGCAAGCTTGATTTTAAAATAATTGATTTCATTTGACTCTTTTTACAAAATATGGTATACTAGGTTCTTATAGACTGTTGATGTCAATTATAAGAACCAGAGCATTTTATCGACCGGCAAGGCTGATCCGTTTTCCTTTTGAGATCCGTAACAAACGTTATATCAAAATTGGTAAAGGCCTTACTACCGGCAGGTATTGCAGGCTTGAAGCACATCCGTTATCAGCCTCTCAGTCAGCCTGTATTACTATTGGAGACAATGTGCAGATAAATGACGCTGTACACATTGTAGGAAGTGTAGGGGTCACAATTGGGAATAACGTGTTGCTGGCAAGTAAAATATTTATTTCCGATCTGAACCATGGTAATTACAGTGGAGCCGGCATACATGATTCCCCGGAAAGTATCCCAAAAGACAGGCCGTTGGGGCACAAGCCGGTGGTTATTGAAGATAATGTGTGGATAGGAGAATTTGTAAGCGTATTACCCGGGGTTACAATCGGAAAGGGAGCTATAATTGGCACTATGTCGGTAGTGACCAAAGACATTCCAGCCTATACCATTGCGGTAGGTAGCCCCGCAAAAGTGATAAAGAAGTTTAATTTCGAATCTCAACAATGGCAAAAAATATGAGTAAAAAAGTATTAATTACGGGAGGAGCTGGTTTTATTGGAAGCAATCTGGCGCTAAAACTTATTGATAAAGGATATCAGATCACCGTCCTTGATAGTTTATCACCCCAGATACATGGTGAGACCCCGGAATCTACTTCTCCTTTATTCAAGCAGATAAAAGATAAAGTAACCTTTATTCATGGTACCGTTACTTCCAGGGAAGACTGGAAAAAAGCAATTGCAGGCCAGCACATTATCGTGCATTATGCAGCTGAAACCGGTACAGGTCAGTCCATGTATGAGATCCAGAAGTATGTGGATGTTAATATTAATGGTACTGCTATCATGCTCGATTTACTGGCAAATCATCCGCATACAATCAGTAAGGTGGTAGTAGCTTCTTCCCGTTCCATTTATGGAGAAGGTAAATATATGAGTAAAGAACTTGGAGTGGTTTACCCGGGACATCGTACTGATGATTATATGCTTAAGGGAGACTTTGAGGTGAAGTATCCTGGCTGCGATGCCCCACTTACACTGCTTCCTACTGATGAGACGTCTAAAATACATCCGTCGTCTGTATATGGGATTACCAAACAGAACCAGGAACAAATGATTATGACGGTTTGTCCGACTATTGGTATCGCCCCGGTTGCCTTCAGGTACCAGAATGTTTATGGTCCTGGCCAGTCCTTATCTAACCCATATACAGGTATCTTGTCTATTTTTTCTACAAGAATCAGGAATGGCAATGACATAAATATTTTTGAGGATGGACTGGAGAGCCGTGACTTTGTTTTTATCGATGATGTGGTGAGTGCAACTATCCTGGGTATTGAGAAAGATAGTGCAAACGGCGAAGTTTTTAACGTTGGGTTTGGTGAAGCTACGGATGTGTTAACAGTGGCCAAAACGCTGATTAAATACTATGGTATTGAAGTGCCGGTAAAGGTTTCTGGAAACTATCGTCTTGGTGATATCAGGCATAATTTCGCAGATCTTACAAAGATTAAGAAGCTCCTTGATTTTTCTCCTGCGTTTAACTTTGATGCCGGTGTCAAAAAATTCGCGGAATGGGTAATGCAGCAAGAGATTATGGAAGATAAATATTCCAAATCAATTGAAGAGATGAAGTCACGAGGCTTATATAAATAGATATGTTAGAGGGTAAGAAAATACTTTTTATTTCTCCGGCTTTCTTTAATTATGAGAAAGATATTAAGAATAAGCTGGAGTCATTTGGCGCTAAGGTGGATTTTTATGATGAACGCCCTTCCAATGAGGTGCTGTCAAAGGCACTGTTACGTGTAAGTAAGAAGTTTGTCCGGTCTTCTATTAAAAAGCATTATGATCATATTTTTAATGAAATAAAAGATAAAGAATATGATTTTTTCTTCCTGATAAAAGGAGAGGCTACCCCAGCTTATTTTTTACAACAATTCAGAGATATTAATACCCGGACACGCTTTATTTATTATTCTTATGATTCTGTAGCCAATAATACAAACGCCGTTTCCAACCTTCGTTATTTTGACGTCAGCTACTCTTTCGATGATCATGATACTTCTTTTATAGAGGGGCTAAAATTCCGGCCCCTGTTCTACCTGGATGAATACGCGAAGGAAAGTAAATCTGACGCAAAATTTGATGTTTCTTTTATTGGTACAGTTCATTCAGACAGGTATCACACTGTCAACAACCTGGTAGAGGAAATTGAACGTAAGCTGCAAAAGCCTTTGAGAAAGTATCTCTTCTTTTATTGTCAAAGTATCCTGTATTTCTATTTCAGAAGGCTAACAGATAAAAATTTTAAAGGCGTTAAGAAATCAGATATCTCCTTTGCTCCCATGCCTAAAAAAGACATCTTTAAAGTATTTGACGAAAGCAAGTGCGTTATTGATATACATCACCCTAATCAGACAGGTTTGACAATGCGCACTATTGAAGCAATTGGAGCGAAGAAGAAAATTATTACTACCAATGAACGTATTCGGGAATATGATTTTTTTTCCCCTGCTAATATTATGATCATCGACAGGAAAAAGCCGGTTGTTGACATCGCTTTTTTTGATACGCCTTATCAGTCGATAGACGAGGCGATTTATAGGAAATATTCAATAGGATGCTGGATCAGTGAGATATTTGAGAACTAAAAAAGTTTGATTATCTCGAAGTATTTGTGCAAATTTCCATTTTGGATGAACTTTTAGGTAATAAGCAGATGGAATTCGAATAGCTTAATCTGCGAATTAGAAGCAAATGAGTAAAAATATATTACTAACGGGTGCGGGCGGTTTTCTGGGAAAAATTATCGGACGTACACTGTCCGGTGATAATATCAGCACATTGGGAAGGAATAGTGATTCCCGTTACAGATATGATCTATCCAAAGAAATACCTGTATTGAATGAGCGGTTTGATATCGTTATACATGCAGCAGGTAAGGCGCACATTGTTCCTGAGAATGAAAGTGAAGCCCTTGATTTTTTTAATGTAAACCATCAGGGAACGCTTCATCTTTTACAGGCACTTGAAAGCTTTCCTCCAAAGTCATTTATATTAATAAGTACGGTTGCTGTGTATGGGAAAGAAAGCGGTGATCTTATTGGTGAAGATGAGGGATTGGAAGCGAACGATCCGTATGGAAAGAGCAAAATCCTTGCAGAAAGTGCAGTGAAGGATTGGTGCGAAAAACATAAAGTGATTTGTACCATTTTCAGATTGCCTCTGATTGCCGGTCCTAATCCTCCGGGAAACCTGGGAGCTATGGTTGCCGGTATAAAAAATAAACGATACGCCAATATTGCAGGCGGGAAAGCGCGTAAGAGCATAGTACTGGCTGAGGATATTGGAAAGATTATACCAGTGGCTGCAGGTATTGGTGGTGTCTATAATTTAACGGATGGTTATCATCCTTCATTTAAGGAATTAAGCCAGCTGATAGCAATACAGGCCGGCGTAAATAAGGTGTTGAATATTCCTGCATGGATGGCTTCTTTGCTTGCGCTGGCGGGAGATATACTGGGTAGCCGTTTTCCTGTTAATTCAAGAAAGTTAAACAAAATAAAACTGAACCTGACTTTCGATGATAAACAGGCAAGAGAAAAGATAAATTGGAATCCTACCAAAGTATTGGAAGGATTTAAAATAAATTAGCAGGTAAGCGCATTTAAATTATTGATACTATATGAACCCAATTTTTGATTTAAAAGAGTTTATTTCTCAATCAATAACTGAAAGGCGGGAGAGTCTTCTTAAGAAGGATCTGGAGACTTTTCATCAACAGCTGGACGACGCACTTACAGGTAAAAGTTGCCTCGTGATCGGCGGAGCAGGCACTATAGGAACATCCTATATAATGGCTTTGCTCAAATTCAGAATTGAGAAGCTGATTGTTATTGATATCAATGAAAACGGTTTAACTGAATTAATCAGGAATATCCGGAGCTCTGATGATGTAATTGTTCCGGAGATTATAAAAACATACCCTGTAAATTTTGGTGACAGGGTATTTGAAAAGATATTTAATCATGAAGGGCCATTTGATGTAGTAGCAAACTTTGCAGCACATAAGCATGTAAGGAGTGAGAAAGACAGTTTTTCGATTGAAGCTATGATCGATAATAATGTCTTTAAGGCCAATCAATTACTGGAGTTGCTGAAAAAGAAACCACCACAGCATTTTTTCTGCGTTTCAACAGACAAAGCAGCGAACCCGGTTAATATCATGGGGGCCAGTAAGAAATTGATGGAGGATGTTATTTTATCCTACGCTGATGCAATCCCGATTAAAACTGCCAGGTTTGCTAATGTTGCATTTTCGAATGGGAGTTTGTTGTTTGGATTTCTTGAACGTATTTCCCGGAAACAGCCCCTTTCCTGCCCACTTGGTATTAAGCGTTTCTTTGTATCGCCAGAGGAATCAGGCCAGATTTGTCTCATCGCCTCCATTTTAGGTGAATCCGGAGATATTTTCTTCCCTAAGCTGGATATGGAGAAAGACCTGGTATCTTTCTCTGATATAGCACTGGCATTCATCAAGGCACTTGGCTATGAACCGGATATCTGTTCAAGCGAGGGCGAAGCTATTGAGAAAGCAAAACATTTGTCGAAAGATTCTACCAGCTACCCGGTTTATTTTTTCGATTCTGATACATCCGGAGAAAAGCCATACGAAGAGTTTTATACGGATAGCGAAGAACTTGATCTGCAATTGTTTTCAAATCTGGGGGTAATTAAGAAGGCACCTCAGTTGAAGACAAAGGATATTCAATCGATAATTAAAAATCTGACAGATAAGTTTGAAAGTCAGAACCTGGTTGATAAAAGTGAGATTGTGTTGATATTGAAAGAGTATCTTCCAAATTTTGACCACATCGAAAAAGGCAAAGGGTTAGATCAAAGAATGTAACATATGTACAAGTTCATAAAAAGACTATTCGACATCATACTGTCTCTGGTAGTATTAACAATATTGTTGCCTGTTTTAATACCCCTGGTTATTTTACTGAAGCTGACCGGCGAAGGAGAGATTTTTTATTTTCAGAGAAGGATTGGGTACAAGAATGAATACTTCGATATATGGAAGTTTGCAACGATGTTGAAAAACAGTCCTAATATGGGAACAGGCATGATAACACTCAGAAATGATTCGAGAGTTACACCGATGGGTGGTTTCCTGCGCATGACCAAGTTGAATGAGTTGCCTCAGATTATTAATGTTCTAAAAGGTGATATGAGCATAGTAGGGCCACGGCCGTTGGTCGACAAAACATTTAATGCTTATCCGGAAGATATACGCTATAAAGTGTATGACTCAAAGCCTGGGATTACTGGGATTGGATCTATCGTGTTCCGGGATGAGGAGAAACTGTTATCTACCTGTACAATACCGCCGCAGGAATATTATGATACTGTGATAGCTCCCTATAAAGGGGAACTTGAAATCTGGTATAATGCCAGAAGGAGTTTGTTGGTCGACTTTCAAATTATATTCCTGACAGCCTGGGTCATCGTATTTCCTTCCTCAAGGTTAATGGACACTTTTTTCAAAGATCTTCCCAGGCGAAAATTTTAAATAACCTCATTACCCAGGTACATTTTTAGGCATGACTGAGATTATTATTTATTTTTGGCAAAGATTATAAAAAGAAGTAGATGAAAAAGGCCTTAATTACGGGTATTACCGGTCAGGATGGAGCATACCTGGCCGATCTTTTATTAAGGAAAAACTATGAGGTGCATGGTATAAAGCGCCGATCTTCCTTGTTCAATACTGATCGCATTGATCATTTGTATCAGGATCCCCATGAAAAGAATGTGCATTTCAAATTGCATTATGGTGATCTGACAGATAGTACGAATTTAATTCGCATTATCCAGGAGGTACAGCCAGACGAAATATATAACCTGGGTGCCATGAGCCATGTGCAGGTGAGCTTCGAGGCGCCTGAATATACCGCAGATGTTGATGGTGTAGGTACTTTGCGGATTCTTGAAGCAGTGAGATTATTAGGATTAGCCCAGAAAACAAAGATATACCAGGCTTCCACCTCCGAATTATATGGACTTGTGCAGGAGGTGCCACAATCAGAAAGAACTCCATTTTATCCACGGTCTCCTTATGCTGTGGCCAAGATGTATGCATACTGGATTACTGTAAATTATAGGGAAGCCTACAATATGTTTGCCTGCAATGGTATTTTATTTAATCATGAGAGCCCGCTCCGTGGCGAGACTTTTGTGACCAGGAAAATTACCCGTGCAGTAGCGAAGTTGTCGTTAGGTATGCAGGATAAGCTCTTTATGGGTAACCTCGATGCAAAACGTGATTGGGGCCATGCAAAGGATTATGTAGAGGCAATGTGGCTGATATTACAGCAGGATAAGCCGGAAGACTATGTAATTGCTACTGGTATTACCACTACTGTAAGGGATTTTATCACAATGGCATTTGCTGAGGTTGGGGTAGAGATAGCGTTTAAAGGCGAAGGAATAGAAGAAACGGGATATGTGAAAAGTTGTACGGGAAAAGACGGAGCCCTGCAACCTGGTCAGGAGATCGTTGCAATAGATCCCCGGTATTTCAGACCAACAGAAGTTGAGTTGTTGATTGGAGATCCCACAAAGGCGAATACACAGCTTGGCTGGAAGCCAAAATACGATCTGCCTGCACTGGTAAAGGAAATGGTAGCCGCTGACCTTGAACTTTTTCAGCGGGAGAAATTACTGAAAGACGCCGGTTACAAAGTATTGAATCAATTTGAATAGCATGAACACGCAGGACAAAATATATGTTGCAGGTCATAGAGGAATGGTTGGCTCGGCTATAGTGAGACGTTTGCAGAAGGATGGCTTTAATAATATTATTACCCGTACCTCTAACGAGTTGGATCTGCGTGATCAATTGTCAGTAGCCTCTTTTTTTGCTGAAACAAAGCCCGATTACGTATTTCTTGCTGCCGCCAAAGTCGGTGGGATAATGGCTAACAATACTTATCGCGGACAGTTTATCTACGAAAATCTGATGATTCAGAACAATGTCATTCATCATGCACATCTGAATGATACTAAAAAGCTGATGTTTCTTGGTTCATCCTGTATTTATCCCAAATTGGCGCCACAGCCACTGAAAGAGGAATACTTGCTCACCGGCCCGCTCGAACCCACCAATGAACCTTATGCTATAGCCAAAATTGCAGGTATTGAGATGTGCGATGCATACCGGGCACAATATGGAAGTAATTTTATTTCCGTGATGCCAACCAATCTGTATGGCCCCAATGATAATTATGACCTGGCTACTTCTCATGTATTACCAGCAATGCTTCGTAAAATGTATGAGGCTAAAGTCAAAAACCAAGCGGATGTTATTATCTGGGGAACGGGAACCCCTAAACGGGAATTTCTGCATGCCGACGATATGGCGGATGCCTGTTTTTATCTCATGCAAAACTATAATGAAAAAGGACTCGTAAATATTGGTGTTGGAGAAGATATAAGTATAGGGGATCTTGCGCAGTTAATAAAGAGAATTGTAGGTTTCGAAGGCAACCTCATATTCGATACAAGCAAGCCTGATGGTACCCCCAGAAAATTAATGGATGTAAGTAAATTGCATAGTTTAGGTTGGAAAGCGAGTCTCAGTCTTGAAGAAGGTATTACTAAAGTTTATGAAGAAGTAAAAAAGGAAAATTGGGGAAAATGATGCTGCTGTGATGCAGAAACCCCCGGTTTTTCTATTTTTGTACTAATCCCCATCTGTCACCTTAATGTATTGAAAACATTATCTTTGCGTCTTGATAAGCCGTGGTTGTTCCTATCAGTATACCACAAAGGTTTGTCAGGATGTTTGTGAAGCCTGATTCCGTGTACATTTTTAAGCAAACAAAAAAGAGTTAATGAAACACCTCATTTGGATGGTAACAGCTTTGTTACTATTTGGTGCAGCTAATGCGCAGGAAAAGTTGCCCGTAATTGTACCTTATAACCCTTTGGATATCCGGGACCTTTACCTTGATAGCAGCAATCATCACACGGCGTTTAAGCCCATTTTACATGAAGACACGAGCGCCATGTACACTAATCCGGATACGACTAAACGTAGCTTGTTCCACCGGAAATTGTTTAACGAACACCTGTTGGAATACAGAAATAAGGATTATAATGTTTTTATTGACTTCCTGCCGGATTTCCAGATAGGCAAATCACGTGACGGAAGCAGAACGAATTGGTTAAATACAAGAGGAGCCAGCATTCAGGCGAATATTGGCACTAAATTTTACTTTGAATCTTACTTTTTCGAAAACCAGGGAAAGTTTCCTTATTATCTTGATCAATATATTCGTAAAAATCAGATTGTACCCGGCCAGGGAGGAATCAAGGATTACAGCGATGGGAAAGCGTTTGATTATAATTATGCCAGCGCATTGTTAAGCTATACCCCTAACAAGTATCTTAATGTAACAGCAGGATACGGACAAAACTTCATAGGAGACGGATATCGTTCCCTGATACTGTCTGATATCCAGTTCAGTTACCCTTATCTGAAGCTTACAGGAACGTTGGGGAATGTGCAATACACAGCTATGTGGGCGCAGTTTATGGATAAACACAGTCAAAGCTTCGCAACAGCATATGATGATCTGGGATACTATAAGAAATGGGGCGTATTTCACTTCCTTGACTGGAATGTAAGCAAACGGCTCACCATTGGCTTCTTTGATGCCGTGATATGGCCGGATGCGGACTCTTCAGGGAGGAAAC
The DNA here is from genome assembly GCF_900110835.1 of Chitinophaga arvensicola. Taxonomy (GTDB): domain Bacteria; phylum Bacteroidota; class Bacteroidia; order Chitinophagales; family Chitinophagaceae; genus Chitinophaga; species Chitinophaga arvensicola. Next base: position 331,319 of record NZ_FOJG01000001.1, on the reverse strand, counting down.
GTGGATTTGACTGGAGTTATATGAACCCGATTATCTTCCTTCGTTCGGCTGAGTTTTCCGAAGGCTCATCAGATAACGCGCTGGTCGGTTTAAATGCTAAGTTTAAACTATTTCCCAAAACCACTATATACGGACAGCTGGTGTTGGATGAATTTAAGCTGAAAGAAGTGTTCGGAGGAAAAGGCTGGTGGGCAAACAAGCAATCTGCCCAACTAGGTTTCAGGTCTTTTGACCTGTTTAAGGTGAATAAACTTGACTTGCAGGGTGAGTTGAATGTCGTTCGCCCTTATACATATTCTTACAAGAGCACACTCATTAATTATGAACATTATAACCAGTCATTAGCCCATCCGCTGGGAGCGAATTTCTGGGAAGTGCTCGGTATAGCTACTTACCGCATCAAACGCTGGTATGGCCGGGGAGAACTGATGTATTCCCAGTATGGTGATGATCCTGACGCCGCAACCAATTACGGGCATGACATTTCTAAGCCATATACCACACACGTCAGCAATTACGGCAACTGGATTGGCCAGGGAGTTAAAACTAATTTATTATATGCACAGGGAACTATTGCCTATGTGCTTAATCCCAAGTACAATCTCCGGCTGGAAACCTCATTGGCAGCCAGAAGGGTAAGCAACGATATTACCAAAACCACCGACCTGATATTCAGTATTGGTTTACGCAGCACCTTCCGTCAGTTCTATTACGATTTTTAATCAGTAATGCTTAAACATATGCAAGCCCTTACGCTTTCAGCGTAAGGGCTTTTTATTTAAAGATGATAAGAACGAAGAATAATAGGGCAAAGGGCTGAAATAGCTATTTCCCTGGGGAGGTATCATGCAAAGGGAACCAGTAGTCTCTCCCGGATACGAAAATTATCATAATCCCAGTGTTGCCGATAATTTATAACTTCGCAGCATGCATTACGTTACAGTAGAAGGGCTTACCAAATCTTTTGGGACCAAACCATTATTCAGAGATATTTCTTTTCACATCGAAGAAGGGGATAAAATAGCGCTGGTAGCGCTTAACGGAACAGGTAAATCCACCCTGCTCCGCATTTTGTGCGGAAAAGATGTGCCTGACAGCGGTAAAGTCTGGATTCATAAAGATGTAACGGTAGTGATGCTGGAGCAGCAGGCGGACTTTGACCTGTCAAAAACCGTGATTGAAAACATCTTTAATCACAATAACCCTGTTCTGAACGCGATCAAGGAGTATGAATTACTAACCGAAGAAGGACATGAGCCTGATTTGGATAAGTTGACAGACGCCATCGCCAAAATGGACGAACTAAATGCATGGCATTTCGATACTAAAGTGAAACAAATATTAGGAAAACTTAATATACATAATCTGGATCAGCCGGTTGGTTCTTTATCCGGGGGCCAACAGAAAAGAGTGGCACTGGCCAAAGTACTGATCGAAATCGGCTTTGAACATAAACATGTGTTGCTGATCATGGATGAGCCCACCAACCATCTCGACGTATCCATGATCGAATGGCTGGAAAATTACCTGGACCAGGAAAGAGTAACACTTTTACTGGTTACCCACGATCGATACTTCCTCGACAGCGTTTGTAATGAAGTAATGGAGCTGGACCAGGAACAGCTGTTTATTTATAAAGGCGACTACGAAAATTACCTGGAGAAGAAAGCAGCCAGGGAAGAGAGTGAAAAATCCAGTGTAGATAAAGCCCGTAACCTTTACAGGAAAGAACTGGAATGGATGCGTAAGCAGCCCAAAGCCCGTACTACCAAATCTAAATCCAGGCAAGACGCCTTCTATGAAGTAAAGGAGAAAGCCAGTACCCGTGTAGCTGAGCAACAACTGGAGCTGAACGTGAAAATGACCCGCCTGGGTGGAAAGATTCTCGAATTAAAAAAAGTATATAAATCTTTCGGCGACCTGAAAATCCTGAAAGGAATGGATTATACCTTCAAAAAAGGAGAACGTGTTGGAATTGTAGGAAAAAATGGAGTTGGTAAATCCACATTTCTCAATATGTTATTAGGCTCCGAACAACCTGATTCCGGAAAGATCAATGTCGGTGAAACCATCGTTTTTGGTAACTATTCCCAAACGGGCCTGGTGGTAAAAGAAGATATGCGGGTGATTGAGTTTGTGAAAAATATCGCAGAGAATTTTCCGCTGGCAGATGGCACTAAAGTAAGTGCTGCACAATTCCTGGAATTGTTTCTCTTTCCCGCTGAAAAGCAATATACCTATATTTCAAAATTGAGCGGTGGTGAAAAAAGAAGATTACACCTGCTGTCTATCCTGTTCCGTAATCCCAACTTCCTCGTACTGGATGAACCTACCAACGACCTGGATCTGCCAACACTTAGTATACTGGAAAGCTTTTTACAGGACTTCCAGGGCTGCGTTATCATTGTAAGCCATGACCGCTATTTCATGGACAAACTGGTAGAACACCTGTTTGTTTTTGAAGGCGATGGCGAAATTCGTGACTACCCAGGTAATTATACCCAGTATAGGGAATGGCAAAAAGAAGAAGATAAAAAGAAAAGCGCTACTCCCAAAAAGGAAATTGCGCCAGAACCTGTTGTGACAGTAGCAGTGCCCGCAGCTGAAAATAAAGGCAAGAAAATGTCTTTTAAAGAGAAACGCGAGCTCGAGTTATTGGAGAAAGAGATAGAGAAACTGGAAACAGAAAAGAAAAATATTGAAGCCTCTTTGTCAAGTGGAGAACTGGCTTTTGATAAGATGGAGCCAATGACACACCGGATTGGTGAAATAATTGAGTTGCTGGATGAAAAGGGGATGCGGTGGCTGGAACTAAGTGAATTGAGTTGATCCATGTCCGATGACATAAAAGAATGTCTATAAACATCCCTGATAACTATAATCTATATCCAGATGACACTAGCGACGTTAAAGAAAATTCTAAGAGCGATTAACTATAAGACTGTTTACTTCAATTTTAAACATTTTCCGTTCAAAGACGCTATTAAATTTCCAGTTCTGTTATCCAATAGGGTAGTGATATCCAAAAACATTGGCAAAGTAATCATTACGGGGCCTTTAAAAACAGGGATTGTTAAAATTGGTTTTGGAGATGTGGGTATTTTTGATAAAAAATTATCAAGAACCATCCTCAAACTATCAGGTACTATTTTCTTTAAAGGGTCTGCAAATATAGGACATGGGTCTAAGGTAGTAGTAGGAAAAGATGCGGAACTTATTCTTGGCAGGAACTTTATATTAACTGCTGAAAGTGCGCTAGTGGTTACTAAAAAAGTGGAGATAGGAGATGATAGTCTTTTGTCATGGGATATCCTTATCATGGACTCAGACTTGCATCAAATAAAAGATAAAAATGGTGTTGTAATCAATAAAGCCGCAGAAGTAAAAATCGGAAATAAAGTATGGATCGGTTGCCGAACCGTGATATTGAAGGGCGCAAGTATCCCGGACAACTCAATTATAGCTGCAAATTCATTAATAGCCAGGTCACTGGAGGGAGAGTATAATATTTTTGGTGGAAACCCTGTAGGGGTCTTGAAAAGTGATGTTACCTGGGAGCCCTGAAATATTATTTGCAAAACGATTGTAATGGGAAGTATTTCAATGGGGTATTACACTTTTTAAGTGTTGCTTGTTCCACTGAGGAGGAGTAAGGAGTATACACATGCATTGCCCGGCTGTACGTTATCTGGTTTGTAATGCTGGCAGATGCAGCTGTTTCCAGAGGTATGGCTAACATGCCTCTGGAAACATATAAACAAAAAGAGATTTTTCTTTTTATAGTTGAAGCGGAGCCATAAGTACAAAGATGGTTTCAATTGATAAGATACAAAAAAAATATCCGCAGATAATCTATCTGCGGATATCAGGTGGTAGCCTCGTCAAGAATCGAACTTGAATCTGGAGCTTCGGAAACTCTTATACTATCCATTGTACTACGAGGCCATAAAACTGGCGCAAATCTACATTTTCTAATGTACAATCCCAAATCACATTACAGATTGATATTACTTTTAAAGATTTTTACCGCAATAGCCAGCAGGATCACCCCGAAAAATTTACGCAATACCATCAGTCCGGCCTTACCCAGTACACGTTCTATGAAATTTAAGCAGCGTAATACCGTGTATATGATGGCCAGGTTCAAACAGATGCCCGCCAGGATGTTATACTCCCCAAAGTTGGCCTTGAGCGACATAATCGTGGTCAGTGTACCCGAACCGGCTATCAGGGGAAAGGCGATAGGTACGATACTACCTGCCTTGGCGTCCTGGTCTGTCTTGAAAAACTCCAATCCCAGGATCATTTCCAGCCCGATCACAAAAATAACAATGGAACCCGCTACTGCAAAGGAATGGACATCTACACTCAAGAGTTTCAGAAAGGGCTCACCCACCAGCAGGAACAGGATCATCAGGAAACCCGATGCCAGGGTGGCTTTGCCGGCATCTATATGCCCCAGCTTTTCTTTCAGTGAAACCAATACCGGTATAGAACCCACAATATCAATGACCGCAAACAAAGTGAAGGTAACTGCCAGAATTTGGTCGAAACTGAACATGAATGCTTTTTTTGTGTAAATATAGGGAGATTGCTACCTATATTTGTTACAAGTACTACTTATATGACAGAGGATATCATCATACAAATCAGCAACAAGATCAAGGAAAAAAGAAAGGGAAAAGGGATTACCATCCAGGAACTGGCAGACAGGGCGCAGGTGAGTAAAGGGCTGATATCCCAGATAGAAAACAACAGAACCGTACCTTCCCTGCTGGTATTGATCAATATCATCAAAGCCCTGCAGCTGGATATGAACGAGTTCTTTAATGAAATTGATCAGCAAACCCAGAGCGCCAAGGTGATCATTAAACAAAAAGCCTCCTACCAGGAGTTTGAAAAAGAACCCACCAAAGGCTTTATATATAAAAGAGTACTTACCAGGAATGTAAAGAACCTTCCCGTAGATATCGTACTATTGGAACTGAAGAAAGGAGCCCACCGCTCCCAGACCGTGAAAACAGACGCTTACGAATATAAATATATCATCAAAGGCACCGTAGAATACCTCATCGACGGCGAAAAATATATTCTCGAAGAAGGCGATTCCCTCTTCTTCGACGGCCGCCTCGGACACAAACCCAGTAACATCGGCGCCGACAATGCGCAAATCCTCGTCGTCTATTTCTTCATGGACAACGATAAATAGGGTATATACAAATACTTAACATTAAATTTAGTATAGGTTAACATTCCGGTCACATAGGAACTCAACCTTTGCATGTAAATAATTACCCAAACCTACATTTACATGCAATCAAATCTACTTCGGGCGCTCAAAAGGCAGTCATGCGCCACCCTATTGCTGCTACTGATAGCTATATCTGTACATGCCCAGCTGGCGATTACAGGAAAAGTTATCGCCGCCGACGACCATCAGCCAGTCATCGGCGCCACTGTCAAAGTAAAAGGCGCTAATCGCGGTGCCGTCACAGATGCCACCGGAAGCTTCACCCTTTCTGCCGCAGGCACTGATATCCTCCAGGTAAGTTTTATTGGCTTTCTCCCGGCAACATATGCCCTGAATGGCGCTACAGATCTGGTGATCAATCTGCAACCTGATAAAAAAGCGCTCGATGAGGTGGTAGTAACGGCCCTGGGTATACGGAAAGAAGTAAAAAAAGTAGGCTACTCCGTACAGGAAGTAAAAGGCGCCGACCTTATCAAGGCGAGAGAACCCAATCCGGTAAACGGCCTGGTAGGTAAGGTGGCCGGCCTTACCGTTGGCGCGTCTGCGGAACTACTGTCTGCCCCGCTCGTATTACTCCGTGGTAATAATATCGGGTTGTATGTGGTAGATGGCGTACCTATTAACTCAGATACCTGGAATATCTCCCCGGATGATATCGAAAGCTATACCGTCCTGAAAGGTGTTACTGCTTCCGCGTTATACGGCTCCCGTGGCCTGAATGGCGCCATTATGATCACTACCAAAAAAGGAACAAAAGATAAGCGCGGCCTGTCCATTGATTTTAACTCCAGCACCATGTTCGAAAAAGGATTTAATGCCATCCCTAAAGTACAGGATGAGTATGGTCCCGGCGATCATGGTAAATATGCTTTTGTAGATGGTAAAGGTGGTGGAACAAACGATGGGGATTATGATGTATGGGGCCCTAAATTCGAAGGACAACTCATCCCTCAGTACGATAGCCCCGTAGACCCTGCCACCGGCAAACGCACCGGCACTCCGTGGATCGCACGCGGTAAAAATAACCTGCAGCGATTCCTGCAAACCGGTTTACTCAGCACTAACAATATTGCGGTATCCTCGCATACGGAAAAAGCCGATCTGCGCTTCTCCCTGTCGCATTCCTATCAGAAAGGAATTGTACCGAATACATCGCTGAATATCACCAACTTCAACATCTCCGCAGGCTATAATTTTAATTCCCGCCTGCGACTGGATGCATACATGAACTACAACCGCCAGTACTCCAACAATTTCCCGGATGTTACCTATGGTCCGAACAGTATCATCTACAATACCCTGATCTGGGCTGGTGCTGATTGGAGCATGGATGATATGCGCAATTACTGGCAACCAGGCAAAGAAGGTATTCAATCCATTTACGCCGAATACCAACGTTATCATAACCCCTGGTTCATGACTTACGAATGGTTACGCGGTCACTACAAGACAGATATCAACGGGTATGCAAAACTGAACTACAAGTTCAATGATAAACTGGAATTACTGGCACGTACACAGATCACCAGCTACGACCTGATGAGAAATGAAAAAGTGCCTTTTTCCGCACACCCTTATGGCCGTGAAGAAGGAAAGGGCGACTATCGCGAAGACAAGCGCTCTATGTTTGAAAACAACACCGACGTATTACTGTCTTATACCAACACTTTCGCCAATAAAATTGGTATCCACGCATCTGTGGGCGGAAATGCACGTTCCTTCCGCTATAACTCCAGCTATGTGTCTACCGGTTACCTGAATGCACCAGGATGGTATGGCTTTGGCAATTCGCGTGATCCGTTGTTCGCTACCAACTACTATGCACCGATGCTGGTATTGAGCGCATATGGTTATGTAGATATTGACCTTGGAAAGTATGCGACGATCTCCCTGACAGACCGTATCGATAAAGCATCCAACCTGCCCATTCAAAACAACGTATATTCCTATCCGTCTGTAGCTTTGAGTACCGTTGTATCAGATTATGTACAACTGCCCGAAGTGGTGTCTTTCCTGAAGCTGAGAGCATCTTACGCGAATGTGAAAGGAGGCTTTACACAGGCTACCATTGGCGCTACGCCGCTGGCTACGTACCCCCTGGGGTATGGATCGGAATATAAATCATCTTATGATGGTCCTATTTATAACACTTCTTTCTATAACGTGACGCCGGTTTATCAGAACCAGGCTGCCGCCTATATTTCTCAGACTATCGCTAATCCTGACCTGAAGCCTTTCGCCAGTAAAGTAGTGGAAACAGGGTTAGACATCCGGTTTTTAAAGAACAGGATCGGTATCGATGCAACTTACTTCACGAGCCAGAACGGTCCGCAGATCTATGATGTGATTATTCCGAGTGCTACCGGTTATGCACTGAACCGTATCAATGGTGTAAACACAAAGAAAACAGGTTACGAAGTATCACTCAACGGTTCACCTATCCGTAATCCAAATGGATTTAACTGGAATGTAACGGCCAACTGGTCTACTTTCCAGGAGAAGTATACCAAAATATATGATGGCGAAGATAAGCTGAATGCCTTTGTAGGCGTGGGCGACAGGGTGGATAAGATCTATGGTACTAAATTCGTGAGATCTGCCGACGGACAGATCATCAATGGCAGCGATGGCCGCCCGGTGATCAATCCTACACAACAATTCCTCGGTAATGCCAGTGCCGACTGGGTATGGGGTATCAATAATAATTTCAGCTACAAAGGGATCAGTCTCAGCTTCCAGTTTGACGGTCGCGTAGGTGGAAATATGATCGATTACATCCAGCAACAGACTTTCCGCGGCGGACGTAATATCCTGACCACCGAAGGTGCCATGGGAGAAGCCCGTTTCCAGGATTACAAAGGGGTGAAATCTTATCTCGGACAAGGTGTGGTAGTGAGCAACAACGTGCCTATACAGTATGACAATAATGGTAATGTAACCAACTACGACAAACTGCAATACGCACCTAATACTACTAAAACATTCCTGCAGGATTATATCAGTGTTTATTACAGAACCAATGAGGCGAACCTGATCAGCAAAACGTTTGCAAAACTGCGCGAAGTAACTATTGGTTATGCGCTGCCGCAAACCTTGCTGAGAGGCACTTTTATCAGATCTGCCAATATATCTTTTGTAGGCAGGAACCTGCTCTATTTTGCGAAGAATAAAGATGTGGATCTGGATCAGTATCCGGGTGCCGACCAGGGTTCATCAACACTGCAAACGCCTACTACCAAAAGATATGGCTTCAACATTAACCTGTCCTTCTGATCTGTTACTTATTAAACAATGTATTGTATGAAATCATTCAAAATATTTACCATCATAGCTTTAACAGGTGCTGTACTCAGCAGCTGCAATAAAAAGTATGATGATTATGCCGTCAACGAAAATAAGCCGTCACAAACGCCTCCCAGCCTGGTTTTAGGCGGTGTGCTGGCCGATATGAATGCAGATAAACCCTGGAGTAATGTAATGCGGTGGAACCAGTTCGATTGCTGTAACTATAACTACTACGGCGATCAGCGTTACGATTGGGGCGGAGCGGACCTGGCCAGTTATTACAGCCTGACTAATGTACAGAAGATGGAGCAGGAAGCAACCCGTTTGGGTGGACAGGCACTGAATCCTTACAATGCACTTGGCAAATTTTTCCGCGCATGGTTTTTTTATCGCATGACCAACCTGGTAGGGGATCTGCCGATGAAAGATGCGCTGCAGGGAAAGGCTAACCTGACGCCAGCTTATGATCAGCAGAAACAGGTATTTGTACAGATCCTGCAATGGCTGGAAGATGCCAACATACAGTTGGGTCAGCAGATCGCCAATCCTGATAAAAGTAATACAGCCGAAGGTCAGCTGTTGAAAGGAGATTTTTACTTTGGGAATGATCTCACTAAATGGCAGCGTGCAGTAAATACTTTCCGCTTACGTGTGCTCATCACACTGAGTAACAAAACTGCGGATGCAGATCTGAAAGTAGCACAGCAGTTTAAGGATATTGTTAGCAATCCTTCTAAATATCCGCTGATAGAGTCGATGGATCAGAATCTGCAATTTATTTATAACAATATCAATAAGTATCCATCTAACCCTGATAACCTTGGTTTTGATGCTACCCGGTATAATATGTCGGCTACATACCTGAATACCCTGGTATCGCTGAACGATCCGCGCGCTTATGTAACCGCAGAACCGGCCACTGAACAGTTAAATAAACTGCATAAAACACCCGCAGATATTACTGCTTATGTAGGTGCCGCCTCTGGGGAAAGCCTGGATAATATGTCGTCCAAAATGTCAAACGTGGATACGGCCGTATATTCCGTTCGCAGCCGTACCCGTTATTACAGCAGCTACGCGGCTGAACCCGGTCTGTTGCTAGGTTTCCCTGAACTGTGTTTCAACCTGGCCGAAGCGGCTAATCGTGGCTGGATCGACGGTAGCGCAGAAACCTGGTATAAAAAAGGCATCAAGGCGTCTCTCGGTTTTTATGGTATTCCCGCAGAATCGGCCGGATCGATCATAAAAACGTATGGTGGTAAACGTTATGAAATACCATTCGATTTTGAAAACAGCTATTACCAGCAGATAAGCGTAAAATATAAAGGTAACAATGCACAGGGACTGGCACAGATCCTGACGCAGAAGTATTTGGCCTTCTTTGAGAATTCCGGTTGGCAGGCTTATATCAACTGGAGAAGAACCAATATTCCTGCCTTTAGCACAGGTGCCGGTACCGGTAACAGCGGTATTATTCCAAAACGCTTCAAGTACCCGGATGCAGACCGGTCTTCCAATACCATCAACTGGACTGCTTCCCTGAAGAGCCAGTTTGGAGGTACTACCGATGATATCAATGCAGATATGTGGTTGCTGAAGTAAGCAACAAATAATAAAATGGCAGCCGGCCACGCCTGTTCTCTTCTCCGGAAGAGGCCAGGGGTGGCCGGTTCTTTATGTATACTTGTTTAATAATACTTAACATTAAGTTCAGCATTTGTTAACATTGCGTTTACATTGGATCCCCACCTTTGTCCCAAACCATTAGTTACGATGTTGAATATTCCCTGGATACAGAAGCGGTTGCAGCAGGCTAATCCCCTGGTTTTTTCATTATATGCCGCCCTGGTGGCTTTTGGTACTTACTCGTGTATGTATGCCTTCCGTAAGCCCTTTACGGCCGGCATTTTCGAAGGCGTTACTTTCCTTGGAATTGACTATAAGATCTGGCTGGTGATCACCCAAACGATCGGTTACGCTGCCAGTAAGTTCTATGGTATTCGGTTTATCTCAGAAATGAAAGGCAATAAGCGTGCACGGAGCATCATGTTCCTGATCCTGATTTCCTGGGTGGCATTGTTTGGCTTTGCATTGGTGCCGGCGCCTTATAATATTATCTTCCTTTTTGTAAATGGATTTCCGCTCGGTATGATCTGGGGGCTGGTATTCAGCTACCTTGAAGGCCGTCGCAGTACGGAGTTTATGGGCGCGGTGTTGTCTATCAGCTTTATCTTTTCTTCGGGTTTTGTAAAGTCTGTAGGAAAGATGACCGTGGTAAACTGGCACGTAACGGAGTACTGGATGCCCTTTGTCACCGGCCTGGTTTTTCTTGTACCGATGTTGATCTTCATTGGTTTACTGGAGCAGATTCCACCACCTACTGCCAAAGATGAGCAGTTGCGAACCCGCCGTGCACCTATGAATAAATCGGAAAGAAAGGCTTTCCTGCACAGCTTTTTACCCGGACTGATATTACTCATTGCCAGTTACGTATTGCTGACTGTTTTAAGGGATATGCGCGACAACTTTGCGGCAGATATCTGGAAAGATCTTGGGTATGGCGCACAGGCCGGCATCTTTACGCAAACAGAGATTCCCATCTCCCTGGCTATCATCGTCATCATGGGATTACTGGTATTTGTGAAGAATAATTTTCACGCTTTCATGCTGAACCATTTCATTGTGATCATGGGATTCCTGATGGCGCTGATCAGCACCTGGTTATTTAAAGAGCACCGGCTGGATCCGGTATGGTGGATGACTTTAACCGGCCTTGGACTATATATGGGTTACATCCCGTTCAACTGTATTTTCTTTGAACGATTGATTGCTGTATTTAAATACGTGAGCAATGTTGGGTTTGTGATTTACCTGGCAGATTCGTTCGGGTATCTTGGCAGTGTGATGGTGATGCTGTTCAAGAATTTCAGCGGCATGACGCTGTCGTGGAGCCAGTTCTTTATGAATGCAGTATTCAGTGTATCCGCTACCGGTATAGTGATGATGGTGATATCTGCGGTGTATTTTAAAAAAAGATATGAATCAGTGAACAGTAAAAGTGTTGGAGAAGTACAGCTGGTTGCCTGATAGATTCCGGGCATAAAAAAGGCAAATCGTTCATGCTATATGAGCGATTTGCCTTTTGTTTTTTATACGAGGAATTTAGTTAGCTTTTTGCGTCAGCATCAGCACTTGTTCCTTTCTTTGTTGGTTCATCTTTGGCATCTTTAAATTCACGAATGCCGCTACCCAAACCACGCATCAGCTCAGGTATCTTCTTACCACCAAACAATAACAGTACTACTAATGCTATCAGCAGCAATTCTTTGATACCTATTTCCTGCAAAAACAAAAGCGGGATATTCAGAAAAGATGTTGTCATTATAACAGATTTTATTGTGTTCTTTTATATACGGTATATGCAAACATAAAGTTAGCACGAATTACCAGTTTTTTTGTTTTTTAGCAAGATATTTAGAAATTTTAACATAACTACTTTGAAGGCAATTACTTACAGATTAGAAAATATCACTTTTATTTCGCCGTTTTCTTCCTGTAAATGAGAGATATGACCATAATTCACCGAAATATCGAACGCATCCACGAGAGGAGTATCGGTCACATGCGCCAAAATACAGCGGATCACTCCGCCATGAGTCACTAATACGGTATCCTTCTGGCTGGCGATTACTTCTTCCAGTAATGAAATGCTCCGGTTATAGAGCTCTTCATAGCTTTCTCCACCAGGAATATGCTCAAACACCACGTTATCCGCCCATTTGCTCAGGGCATTTTTACTGATGCTATCCCAGGGCAGCATTTCCCATTTACCGAAGTTCATTTCCTTCAACCGGTCGTCTGTGGTGTATGCAGCGCCATATAAGGCGGCTGCCAGCTTTTCGCAGCGTTGCAGGGGACTGGTGATCACCTGTACAGGTTGAGTCGGGAGAAGGGGCTTTAAACGGGCCACCTCTGTATCGAAACCCTCGGCCACATCCACATCGGATGCGCCATAACAAATACCACTTTCTATGGCCGGTGTAGTATGCCGGATCAGATATATTTCCATGTGAGAATACAAAAGCATAAATAAATAACCGTTTCCGAAATCTGCTGCACAGCACCCAGGCAATCGCCGGTATAGCCGCCTATCCATTTCTGCATCAGTCGCACCATATACCAGCGGGCCAGCAGCAACGCGGGGATGGTGAGCAGTAACGTGTAGTTGTGCAGGAAAATCATCACGGCAATAAAGGGTATACAACCACTGATCGCAGCAATTCCCAGGTCACGTAAACTAATACCCTGGGCAATGGGCTTTGCTTTGCTGTCCTCGTTTTCACGCACATAGCTGTGTGTATACACCACCGTTACTGCTACAAAACGGCTCAGCGGCTGAGCGCTGATAATTGCCAGCATTACTTTGTATAAGGCCAGTTCCCGGAGCGACAGAAATTTCAGGGTCATGATCAACAACAATCCCAGCATCCCGTAAGTGCCGATACGGCTGTCTTTCATGATATCCAGGATCTTTTCTTTGGTCCATCCGCCACCAAAGCCATCACACATATCCGCAAATCCATCTTCATGGAAGGCGCCGGTTACCCATACGCCGGTAATGATGGCCAGCAGGATCGTTACCATCGGAGGTGCAATTTCCCCGAGTATATACAGCACGCCTATCATGATACCTCCTGTTATCCATCCCACTAAAGGAAGAAAACGGGTGGCTTTATTCAGCATCTCCGGAGAGTAGGGCGTACTAACGGGGACGGGCAAACGCGTATAAAACATGATAGCGGTGAGCAATAGCTGCCACTGTTTCCTCATATCGTACGATTTGATACCTGTGCACTGTTGAAGCTGGCCATTTCTTCCAGGAATGCCACCGCACTCTGAATAAGCGGAATGGCCAATGCCGCGCCGGTTCCTTCTCCGAGGCGCATATCTATCTGTAATAATGGTGTTACACCGAGGTGCTCCAGCATGGCTTTATGTCCCTTTTCTTCGGAGCAATGTGCAAATACACAGTAATCCTTTACCGCTGGTTGCATGTTTACCGCAGCGAGTAAGGCCGCCGTCACAATGAATCCATCAATCACAATAAGCATCTGCAGTGCAGCCGCCTGTTGTATAGCGCCGCAGATCATGGCGATCTCGAAACCACCAAACGTAGCCAGTGCCTGCTCCGGTGATGCCGGTGATGCATGTTTGGCTACCACCTGCTGCAGGATAGCTTGTTTCTGTACCAGTTGCTGTGCATTACTGCCCGTGCCCGCGCCGGTACATTCTGCCACTGGAAGCCGGGTAAAATGGCTCATCAGCAGCGCGGCTGCGGAAGTATTGCCAATTCCCATTTCCCCGAAGCCGATCACATTACAGCCGTTTTCATGCAGCAGTTTTACTTCCTCTGCGCCTGCCTGCATCGCCAGTTTGCACTGATCCAGCGACATAGCCGGCATATGCAGGAAGTTCTGCGTTCCCATGCCCATCTTCCGGTCTTTCAACAACGGATGTGGCGCAAAATCATGGTTCACACCGGCATCTACTACCGTCAGCTGTAGCTGATGCTGCCGGCAAAATACATTGATAGCTGCGCCACCCTGTAGAAAATTATACACCATCTGCGCGGTTACTGCCTGCGGGAAAGGATTTACCAATCCGTCGGCAGCAATGCCATGGTCACCCGCAAACACAATGATAGCGGGTTTGCTGACTGTTGGTGTAAGGGTATTTTGTACCAAACCTGCCTGAAGGGCTACTGCTTCCAGCCGGCCCAATGATCCTGGTGGCTTGGTTTTCTGGTCTATCTTGTCCTGTAAGGCCGTTCTCAGTGCTGTTGACAGCGGTGTGATCGTGAAATTGCTCGTCATGAGGGAATAGTTTTTACGCGTCCTTTTTTATTACAACCGGGATGCCAGATACCATTAATGTAACGGTACCGGCTATACGTGCAATGTATTGGTTTACCCAGCCCTGCAGATCTGTAAACTTGCGTCCTGCTTCTGTTTCGGCGTGTACACCCATACCTATTTCGTTGGTGACCAATATAAAGGTCCCCGCCTTCTGATGCAGGGTGTCTATTTCTGCCTGAATTGCCTGCAGGGTATTGTTCGTATGATATTGATGTGCTTCAAAGAAATTCGTCAGCCACAAGGTAACACAATCGATGACAACGGTACGGTTATCCAGCGGGAGCTGGCTTACGTGTAGTTCGGTTTCATAGTTCACCCATACCGGGCCTCTTTCACTTTTGTGGCGTTGTATGCGCTCCGCAAAATCGGTATCCCATACTCTGGCGGTGGCCACATATACGGGTTGTGCACTTTGCGATAACGCCCATTCCTGCGCATACCTGCTTTTGCCCGAGCGGGCCCCACCTGTAATTAAATGAAGCATAAAAAAGCTTTTAACGCTTAGCTTTCAGCACTTAGCATAAACGCGGTACGAGTGACTGAAAGCTAAGTGCCAAAAGCTGTTGACTTAGTTAAACAACGGCATGGCCGGGAAGAAGAAGCCGGTGAAATTCACTGTTTTCTTCAGACTGCCATTACCTGCATCATAAATATACAGGGCATTGTCTTTATAGTTATCACCGTAGCCGGATTTTACATCTGTTACTACGATGGTATTGTTATTAGGATTGTATCTCACGCCTGCAGCATACATTTCGCGGCCGGCCGGAATAGTAGCAAATGGTGTTTGCAGGGAAGCTGCATTACCCACCGCATATTTATATACTTCTCTTCCTTCTTCGCCCCAGCTATTGGTTTTACCAATAAACACCGCATTTTCACTGGTAGAAGCGGTCAGTTTGCCTGCGTTCCAATAGCCCCAGGTGCCATACACTGCGAAAGGCATGGACACGGTATCAATTTTCAGGGTGTTGGCATTGATGGCAAACAGCATGTTATCGCGTGCTGCCCAAACGGTACCGTCTGTGGTACGGGTAAAGCCTACATCCGCCAGTCCCAGTACTTTTGCTACACTGAAGTCAGTTTTGTTCAATGCAACGATACCCTGTGATTGGGACATCACCAGCACATACCCTTCTGCTGCAATCATGCCGCCTACTTCACCGGTTACTCCTGCTATTTTGCTACCCAAAGCCAATGTCTGCAGATTTACCGGGTACACACCATCAGTAGTAGATACCAGGCCGGTATTGGTATTCACCGCACAAAAGGCATTGCCGGTAGCGGGAAGTTGATTGATACGTCCGGTTTCTTTCAATGTACCGGCATCAGCTACCACAAAGGCGCCCTCTTTGGATACCAGGTACATTTTATTGTTGTAGATGGCGCCAAATTGGGTGGTTTTACCCAGGGTTTGTCCGGGATTGGTACGCTTAAATACATACTGGTAAACGGAATCCTCTCCATTACGGTAGAAGTTTACATCGCCTGGTTCATGGTTGAACCAGCCTTCATTTACCAGGAAGAAACCATTTTCAAACTTACCCAGTACCTTGATGCGGTAGTAATAAGTGGCCAGCGAATTGCCGGAAATAATTTTATAGGAAATGGTGTAATCACCTCTTTCTTTGGCGGTGAAGGTATAGGTAGAATCGGTGCTTACTTTTACGCCATTTACCAGCCAGAGAAACTCAGGGTTCTTAACTTCTGCCAGTTGGGGGCTTAATACCCGGGTGTCGCCGATATAAATAGTGTCCTGACCATTCTTTAAACCCGGATTTACAATCTGTGGTACAACGATTTCGGCCTGGTTATCTTTAGAACAGGAGGCTAATCCCGCAATAGCGAATACTGCTACAATAAAGGAAAGTTGAAATTTGCGTGAAATGCTGCGCATGTGTCGTGATTTATTTTCGTATGTCTTGTTTTCGTATGGGTACTGCCGTGAGTAACCGTTTGCAAGGGTGCTGTACAGAGGTGCTATGCGGGAGAGGGGAAATGATATCCCCTATAATAATTTAGAGATTTAGCGTCAGGCAAATGTGTGCATCTGCCCAAGCGCCAAATCTCTAAAAGCTATAAAAATATTATTGAGCAAAACGCATTCTGCGTTTTACCAGTTCAAAGCTGCCAAAGAAAATGCTGCAATAGATGACGTTACCTACCAGGACATACCACATGTAAGGAATAGCCTGTACATAGCAACTGATCAGACCTGCTGCATCTTTCGTGTAAGGTAAACCGGTGAGCATGTTGGTAGAACCGCTGATCCACACACCGAAGTTGGATACCAGGAAATGAAGGAGTGCCGCGCCTACAGATCCCATCAGGATATTGGCCACACTCGCTTTCTTGATTAAAAGCTGACCCAGTAACACGATCAGTACAAAGCTGGCATAGTTCCATACCCAGCCTCTGTATAATAAACCTTCCGCATATTGTCTGTGGAATACCTGCATCAGGATAACATCACTGATAAACAGGGTTAATAAAGGGAAAGCATATGATTTCCACTTCTGGGAAAAAGATGCGCCACCGAATAAAGCCATTGCACCCACTGGCGTGAACATAGCAATAGGTTGCATATTCGCATCAGCTCCCAACACGACGCGTATTATACCTGCTGCGACAATGAAAAGCAGCAATACACCAAATCGCGGATCAAGATTCTTTAAAGACATTATGTTGGTTTTAATGTTTACAAATTAAATATAACACCGGTGTTGAAATTGAACCGGCGTGAATTATATCCCAAAATATCAAAATATTGATAATCTGTAATGTTTCTGAAACCGGCGAAAATTTTGAGCAAGTTACCAAATTTATATTCACCGTATAAATCCAGGGTATAATAATCGCCCATGGGCTTCGCCTGCTCAAACCGCTGACCCACATATTTGCCGGTTACAGATACAAATAATGCCGGGGTAGCCTGGTAGCCTAAAGTTGCATTCACAGCGTGTTTAGGTACTCTATACAGATTGTAGTAGGACGAATCTTTACCATTTTGAGGTACTGTCAGCTGTCCATCGGTATAGGTATAGTTGGCGGTTAGCCGGAGGGTGTTGGTCAGCCTCCAGGAACCTTCCACTTCCACGCCATAAGCCTGTTGCTTATTGGCATTCCGGAACTGGCCCAGGTAGGTAACAGGATCACTATAAAAAATGATCAGGTCATGGGTATTTCGGGCAAACCCGGTTACCCGGACGTCTACCCGTTCATGGGCCAACGTAGCCTGATAGCCGGCTTCATAACTGATTGTACTCTCCGGCTTCAGGTCCCGGTTGCCGTATCCGGCGGGATATAGCTGCGACAGGCTCGGTACCATGTAGGCGGAAGAAATATTCACAAATACCTTGTGATTCGGATTAATCAGGTAGGAAGGGTTGAAGGAAAACGTTTGGTTGTTACCATAAAGGCTATGGTAGTTCAACCGGCCACCCAGTTCCATATTGAAGCCTCCCAGGTTGTGCAGCAGCAAAGACGCGTACACGCTGGTCTGGTTGGTATGTGCACTGTCAGGCGAGAGGAAAGTGGTATATATATCAGGACCCGATAAGCCCTGCAGGTAGTCTTTTTGATCTGTATTCGAGGTGGTAAAGGCCGCACCGCCGATCAGCCGGATGTTGTTGCTCGCTTCCCAGTTTACATAGCTCTCCACCTGGTGCGTGTTGGAGCTGAAAAGAGAACTATCGTAGCGGGCATAGTAGTTTCCGCCCACACCCAGGTAGCCGGAGTCGTTCACAATATCCCGCTTGTTGCGCTGGTAACTATACAACACATGCCAGGAGCCTTTTTTAAACTTGTACTCACTGCTGAAGGCGTTGAGCAGGTATTTTGATTTGCCGGTATAATCCCGGTCGTCTACATAACCGCCCTCGTCGAGATCCTGGTGGATATTGCTCCAGTTGAACAGGTACCCGAAGTTCCAGCGTTTACCGGCGGTGAGCCCCAGTTTAGCGAAGATGGTGTTCTGCCGGAAACCATCCCTGTCGAAATCTTTTGTCTGATTACGGCTGGAATCGTAGGCATCCGAGAAGCCACGGGCTTTTTCACGCTGGTAATTCACCAGGTAGGAGAAGCGTTGGATATTGCCGTGTATATTCACATTCCCCTGGAAGTCGCGGTAGCTGCCATAACTGGCGTTGGCGCCGATCCCGAATTTTTTGTCGCTGTTTTTACGGGTAATGATATTGATTACACCAGCTACGGCATTGGAGCCATAGAGGGTCGACTGGCTGCCACGGAGTATTTCAATTCGTTCTACCAGGTCGGGCGTTATAAAGTTCAGGTTAAACGTATTATTAATCTGGGAGGCGTCGTTGACGGGAAGCCCGTCTATCAGGATCAGGGTGTTGCCACTGGAAGCGCCCCGCATGTATACATTGGGAACAGTGCCACGGTTGTTTTCTGCGCCGTTGATCACAAGCCCGGTTTGCTGGTTGAGAATACTGGCAATGCTCTTTCCGCTGTTCTGTTGCAGGTATTCATGCGACAGGATAGTAACTACCTTACCGGTTTCGCTGGCTTTCTGGGGGCCTTTGGTGGCGGTCACGGTAATTTCGTTGAGCTGGCTGATGTGGCTGGTATCCTGCGCAATGGCAGTGGAATACAAAGCCGCTGATAATAAAAGTGTAGTGTATAGTTTCGGTTGCATCCTGGAATATGATTGTGGTTCCGTCAAAAAAAATGCAGCGGAGACAAAGGTTTGGGTTACTTTATCTCCGCTGCATTTCTAAAAAAGTTAAGCTGGTATAGCTTATCCCGGCATGCGGGAAATATATTTATCCATTTCTTTGATCTGGCTTACAATCTGCGCAGTAGTAGGCTTTTGCGCCTTTGCCCGGCGGAAATATTCCTTGGCAGATTTGAAGTCGCGGCGGCTCATGGCAATGGAAGCAAGGGTTAACAGGGCGGCAGCCGTGTTTTCCTTGTCCGGTAAACCTTTACGCATCGCAATTTTGAGGTTCTGATCAGCCGTTTTCAGGTCATTTTTCTGATAGGCGATAGTACCCAGCTGGAAATACTGCATCCCCTCGTATTCCTTCATCGGGCTACCGGAGTTAATACTCTGGCGGATAGTGGATTCAGCTTTATCGAGGTCGTTGGAGTACATGGCCATATTGCTCTGCATAAAATAGTATACAGAACGGATTGGTTTGTACAGCAGTTTAGGGAACTTCACCTGGTTCATCAGGGCACTGGCCCTTTCAATATCACCGGCTTCCACGGCTTCCTGTACCATTCTCATGGGACCAAACATCACGTGTGTTACCAAACATACCAGTGCCAGCACCAGCACAATGGTAGCTTCCCACCAGCCTACAGTTAAGCCCAGTGCAATACCACCTGCTAACAACAGGATACCTATCGGGAGGCGATATAGAATAAAAAAATTAAATGCTTTCATGAAAAAACGGTTCGTAAATCACTAATAGAGGGTGCAAAGATAAATAAAAAAAACACCTCATGGGTTTTCATTTCCGTCGTTTCAGATTCGCCATGGCAATAGCGCTTAATATGATCGCTACACCCAATATCTGCAGGGGGGACACGGCTTCGTGCAGGAAAATGGTCGCCGCCAGCATGGCCACGGGAAGTTCGGCGGCGCTCAGGATAGCGCCCAGCGATACGCCTGTTTGGGGCATCCCCTTTGAAAATAGAAAAGGAGGGAGCACGGTCCCGAAAAGGGCCAGCGGAATTCCCCAGATCCAGAGACTGGTGCCCGTAAAACGGCCATTAAACAGGTACAGAGGAGGAAATATCAGGGTAATGAGTACAAAGGCGCCGGTAACAATCCAGGCACTTTTCAGCACTGGTCCCAGGGAAGCACCGATACGGCCGCTCACTACAATAAATACGGTATAACACATGGCTGCCAGCAGGCCAAAGCCTATTCCTTTCCAGTTCAGTTCCGTATGACCTGCGTTGAAAACACCTCCGGCCAGCAGGGTACCGCCCAGAATAAAGAATACTGCCAGCCATTGTACCGGAGATGGACGCTTTTTATAGATCACCCATTCTGCCAGCATACTCATCCAGGTAAACTGCATCAGTAATATAATGGCCACACTGGCCGGGATATATTGTACACTCTGATAATAAGTAATGCTCACCAGGCCTGTGGAACTGCCCAGGATAAAACAAGTACGGGCTTCCTTATTGGTTAAGCCCACCATCTTTCTGCCGGAAATCAACTGGATGATCCATAGCGCCACCATGCCGAAACCGGCCTGTACGCTGCATAACTCGCCTAATGTATAGCCTTCCTGGTAACCTGATTTAACGATCGTTGATAATATCCCAAAGCTGCATGCGCCGAGCAGCACAAGCAGTATGCCTTTCCACATAACCAATTGTTTTAGTGTGAGTGCGAATGTAGGCGAATTTTGTCTTACGCAGGTTCATCCTGCGTAAGACAAAAAACAGCGGCTACTTCTTTTTCTTTTCCAGGTTCGGAAGGAAGGCGGTGAGGATACCTATTAAAGGCAGGTAAGCACACACTTCATATACATAATTGATGCTGGTGGCATCTGCCAGGCGGCCCAGCAGGGCAGAACCCACACCGGCCATACCAAAGGCCAGTCCAAAGAACAAACCTGCAATCATGCCCACTTTACCGGGTACCAGTTCCTGTGCATACACCAGGATAGCGGAAAAGGCGGAGGAGAGAATAACACCAATGAATACACTGAGTATGGCGGTCCAGAAAAGTGTGGCATGAGGCAGCAACAAAGAAAATGGCGCTACACCGAGTATAGAAATCCAGATCACATATTTACGTCCGATCCGGTCGCCCACAGGACCACCGATGAAAGTACCCGCAGCTACGGCAAACAGGAAAATAAACAGGTATACCTGTGAAGCCTGTGTAGAAATATGGAAGCGATCCATCAGGTAAAAAGTATAGTAGCTGGTCATACTGGCCATATAGAAATACTTGGAGAAGATCAGCACCAGCAGGATACCCAGTGAGAACACTACCATAGGGGTGGATAACGTATGTTTTTCCAGGTGTGCGGCAGCTTTTTTAGGCTTAATCCGGTCGGTGTTGCTCAGATACCATTTGCTGATATTCAGCATCACAAAAATGGCCAGTAGCGCTGCTACGGAGAACCAGATTACATGAAACTGTCCGAAAGGAACAATCACCATAGCGGCCAGCAACGGGCCGAGGGAGCTGCCGGCATTACCACCTACCTGGAACAGCGATTGCGCCATCCCGTGTTTACCACCGGAGGCCATGTGCGCCAACCGCGATGCTTCCGGATGAAACACTGCAGAGCCAATGCCTACCAGTGCCACAGATACCAGTACCATCGGGAAGTTGTGCGACATCGATAAACTGATCAGTCCAATCAATGTGAAACCCATACCGATTGCCAGCGAATAAGGCTGCGGTCTTTTATCGGTGTACAGGCCTACCAGTGGCTGCAACAGCGAAGCCGACATCTGGAAGGTGAGGGTAATTAAACCTACCTGTGTGAAATTCAGTCTGAGGGAATCCTTTAATACCGGGTACATCGCCGGAATGAGCGATTGTAAGGTATCATTCAGGAAGTGGGTGAAACTTAAAGCCAATAGGATGGACAGCACCGTTTGTTGTGCTGCCTGATGTGCGGCGGCTTTGGGCTGTTCTTGTAATGTTGTTTCCATTTCTGTTCTTTTAAGATCAGATCATCTGATGTTTAAGGGTAAAAAAATTATCTGTTGTGCTCACTGATTCTGGTTGCCCAAACCAATGCTTTTTTCGGATCTTTATCAATCACCGCCTGTAACAATGCATCATGATAATGCTGCGTGGCGATAAATGTATCAGTGTTTCCAAAACGTTGCAGGAAGGACTTTTTCAGGTGTTCTGCCACCGTTTTGTAGAGGTCCCGCATAATTTCATTTTTGCCGGCTTCCGCCAGGGCATTGTGGAAATTGATATCAGCCTGAACACAGAGTTCGAACTGGTTATTGCAGGCATATGCAAAACGCTTCTTCAGAAACCCCTTCATTTTTTCAATGTCCTTGTTATTGCGGTGAAGCGCGGCTTTCTCTGCAATCTTTACTTCCAGCAGGAAACGTACCTCGTTGAGATCCTCAAAGTCGGCCCGTTGCAACCGCTGCGACAATGCCTCACCGGTGCCGGAGAGCGACTGTACAAACGTGCCAAGTCCCTGCTGTACCCGTACCAGCCCCCGGTGTGCCAGTATTTTCACGGCTTCCCGTACACTGGACCGCCCTACGGCAAACTGGCTCATTAACTCCGGCTCTGTCGGAAGCTGTTGTCCTACCGCGTATTTACCCGACGCAATCAATTCCTGCAGACGGTCTGCCACTTCCTCAGCAAGACTGAGACGTTTTAAGGGAGAAGTATTTGTATTCATCATATCATCTGATGTTTGCAAAGGTAATAGATTTTTACACTTTTTTATTTTTTTTCGGAGGATGTGGCACGCGTGGTGACTTCATCGCATCGTAAACGCGCATCGTAGCGGATTTATGCGCGGATTACTTTTTTTAACACGCTCATCATTTTCTGCTTTGCCGACTGTGGCAATAAGTTTATTTTGCCAGATTGCTTATTAATATCAACTGCTATATGAGAAAATTGATTTTATCATTATCCTTATTCATTACTTTCCGCGCCTGGGCCCAGGACGCATTGCCATACCAGACCCCTCCAAAGAGCATCCTGGAACTGGCTATGGCCGCGCCTTCACCATCAACGGACTTTAATAGTATAGGAGACGTGATGCTTGTGATGGAACGCACCAGTTATCCAACGATTGAGGAATTGTCACAACCGGAATACCGCCTCGCAGGCAGCCGTATTAATCCGGCCAACTTCGGCCCAAGCCGCGCGGGTTACGTCACTGCCATCCGGATTAAAAACATCAAAGGCAATAAGGAATACCCGGTTACCGGTATCCCTGCCAACGCACGTATCGGCAATATCAGCTGGTCGCCTTCGCAAAAAAGCATCGCTTTTACCATCACTGATAAGGAACACATTACTTTATGGAAAGCAGATGTAGCCAGCGGTGTAGCAACTCAACTGAGTACCCGCCGGCTCAACGATATCACGAATTCCGCGTTCACCTGGATCGATGATAACCGTATCCTCGCGCTGGCAGTGCCTGCAGCGATAGGCAGCGCACCGGAAAAGCCACTGGCGCCGGAAGGTCCCACGGTACAGCAGACAACCGGAAAAGCAGCACCAGCTGCTACTTACCAGGATATGCTGAAAAATCCTTACGATGAAAAACTGTTTGATTACTACTTTCAGTCAGAACCTGTTATCATCACTGGTAAAGATGAGCAGGTCATTGGTAAGCCGGCGATCTATGTTAACATCACTCCGTCACCCGATAACCAATACCTGCTGGTGCAAAGTCTTCACCGGCCTTATTCCTATCTTGTAGGTGCCGGCCGCTTCCCTACAGAAGTGGAGATATGGAAAACCAACGGAGAACTGGTGAAGAAAATGGCCAGCAATCCGCTGGATGAAGTGCGTCCTAAAGGCTTTGACGCTACCAGCAATTATCCGCGCCGTTTCGCATGGCGCCACGACGCACCAGCTACTATCTGGTGGGTGCAGGCCCTGGACGGCGGCGATCCTAAGAAAGACGTGCCTTTCCGCGATGTGGTCAATATCCTCGCCGCACCTTTCACTGCAGCATCGCAGGAATTGGTGAAAACAGTGAACCGTTTTGATAATATCACCTGGGCAAACGCCCAACTGGCGCTGGTATCAGACGCGAACAGTTCTCAACAAAAAATTAGACTCAGCCGGATCAATCCTGCAAATCCTGCACAGGCGCCTATTACACTGATAGACCGCTCTGAAAATGACCGCTATAATGATCCGGGTACTCCGGTAATGGTGAAAAACCAGTACAACCGCTCCGTGTTATACGTGTCGCCCTCGCAGGAATTACTGATGACGGCTCCCGGTGCTTCTCCGGAAGGCGATCGTCCTTTCCTGTCTGCCTTTAGTTTAAAAGACAGTAAACAACGCATTCTCTGGCGCTCCGCTGCTCCTTTCTATGAGCAGGTGGCCGATGTAATCGATCCTGCTAAGCTCGTAGTGGTGGTGGCACGTGAATCGGTAACATCTCCCGTAAACTACTACCTGCAGGACCTGAAAAAGAAAACATCCGTGGCACTCACGGCGTTTCCGCATCCACAACCACAATTGAAGGGTGTCCGGAAACAACTGCTGAAATACAAGCGCAAAGATGGGGTAGACCTCACCGCCATGCTGTATCTGCCGGAGGGTTACGATCCTGCTAAAGATGGCCGCCTGCCGGTACTGATGTGGGCATATCCCCGCGAATACAAATCTGCCAGCGATGCCGCACAGGTACGCGGTTCCGCCTATAAATTCACCCGTGTAAACTATGGCTCCCCGATTTTCTGGGTCACCCGTGGTTTTGCGGTGATGGATGCCACCGAAATGCCTATCGTTGGAGAAGGTGATAAAGAGCCGAATGATACTTTTATTGAACAACTGGTGATGAACGCGGAAGCCGCCGTTGGCAAGATCACCGACATGGGGATCGGCGATAAAGACCGTATTGCAGTGGGTGGCCACTCTTATGGCGCTTTTATGACGTCTAACCTGCTGGCACATACGAATCTGTTTAAAGCCGGTATCTCCCGTAGTGGTGCTTATAACCGTACGTTAACACCTTTTGGTTTCCAGAACGAACAACGTACCTACTGGCAGGTACCGGATGTATATTACAAAATGTCACCGTTTTCTTATGCGGATAAGCTGAAAACGCCGATTCTCCTGATCCATGGCGAGGCCGATAATAATTCCGGTACTTTTCCCATTCAAAGCGAAAGACTGTACAACGCCATTAAAGGCAATGGCGGTACCGCGCGCCTGGTGTTCCTGCCACAGGAAAGCCATGGCTATGCTGCAAAGGAAAGTATCCTGCACATGCTGTGGGAAATGGACGAGTGGCTGATGAAGTACGTAAAACAATAAGATTGTTCTGAAAATTTATGTGATGATCTATCCCGGATCATCACATAAATTTTCATCATAAGTAAAAAGTACCATTAAACCCCCTAATACCACAACCCCGCTTCGCCCTTCCTTTGTACCTTTGTGTTATCATGTCAAAGGCGCTCATTCCAACATACGATATCTGTTCTCTGGCTATGGGAAAGCCGGCATCTGAAGATATACTGGTAGCCCGGTTTTCTGAATACCTGGCGGCTCATAAAGACATTCATTTTCCGCACCGGCATTCTTTTTACCATCTGGCGTTTTTTACTGCCGGCGGTGGAAGTCATACGATCGACTTTGAAAGATTCCCGGTAAAACCAGGCCAGTTGTACTTCATGGTACCGGGTCAGGTACATAGCTGGTTCTTTACCGGTAAAGTAGAAGGTTATGTGATGAATGTATCCGCCGGATTCTTTAATGCCTTCCTCCAGGATGCCGACTATGTGGAAAGATTTCCTTTTTTCAGCGGAGTGAGTGCAGAAGGAGTGGTACAGCTCCCGAAAGCCGCTACCCCGGTGGTTACCGCACAGTTTGAAGGTATGCTCCAGGAAATGAACGGGGAAGAAGCATACAGCCAGGATATGTTACGTTTGAAGGTGCTGGAGATGTTTATCCAGGTAAGCCGTGCCAGCAGGCAGGAAGCGGCTAAACAGGAACCGCCGCACAACTATGTATTGCTGCGCAATTTCCGCAAACTGGTAGAACAGCATTACATGCAGCTACGGTTACCAAAGGAATATGCCGCCCTTTTGTACGTGACGCCCAATTACCTCAACGCATTCTGCCGGCATATGCTGGGAAAATCAGCCGGAGAAATTATCCGTGACCGGATCCTGCTGGAAGCAAAAAGGTTATTGATCAATGCAGATATGAGTATCGCGGCTATTGCCTATCAGCTCAATTTTGCAGACAACTCTTACTTCACCAAGTTTTTTAAAAAATACGCAGGAACGACACCGGAAGAATTCCGGAAAAATATATCCTGATAAATCTTCATTATATGTGTGCAGATAAAAGTAATGTAAAACCCAGCCTGCTGAAAAGCCTGTTGGGAAACAAATGCGCCCGTTGCAGACGTGGTTCTATTTACACCACTAAGAACCCCTACGATCTGAAGAACTGCCTGAAAATGCCCGAAAAGTGCCCTGTTTGCGGTCAGCAGGTGGAAGTGGAGGTTGGATTTTACTATGGAACCGGTTATGTGAGCTATGCGCTGTCTATCGCGGTGTGTGTGGCTACGTTGATTGCCTGGTGGCTGTTTATCGGCTTCTCTATCTACGATAACCGGATCTTCTGGTGGCTGGGTGTGAATGCGCTGCTGCTGGTAATAATGCAACCCTTGCTGATGCGCTGGTCCCGTACCATCTGGATGGCCTTTTTCGTGTATTACGATGAAAACTGGCACCAGGGTCCTCCGGAAGGCACCGGAAGGTCTAATCCTACTTTTAAGAATGCCATATAGGACGTTTCGCGTTAAATAGTGTTAATGACGGATCAGCAGAGAGAACAAACGGAATAGTTATCCGTTATAATCTCTGAGATCCGTCATTAACATTTGTAAGGTATGAGTAAGCGCATGGTTGTCTTTTGGTTATTGTGCCCGCTTCCTATTGTTTCTTTGCAGGCACAAACAACCGCCCCCAAAAAAGAGATCAACGATCAATGTCAGTCGTGGATATCCATGAACAGTACTTTCCGTCTCAGTGATCACTGGGGCGCTATCGCGGATATCCATATCCGGCGGAATAATTTTGTATCGGATCCTAACTTCTATTTCCTGAGAGCCGGTGGTGGTTACTGGCTTAACGACAATCTTTCTTTTATTGTGGGCTATGGCCATATGTGGCTGGCGCCGTCGGCACCTGGTGGTAGCACCTGGTCCAATGAAAACCGGTTATACGAACAGATTGCCTACGCCAGTAAAATAGGAAAGGTGAGTATACTGAACCGTTTCCGCGATGAACACCGGTGGCGGGAAGTGGTTACGAACGATAAATCTACGGGCGACTACGCCTTCAGCAACCGGCTGCGGTACCTGATCAGTCTTGGTATCCCCGTGTCTTCCAACAAATGGGTACCCCAGATCAGTATCGCCAATGAACTGGCCGTGCAGTTTGGCAAAGCAATTGTTAACAATACCTTCGATCAGATCCGCCTGTTTGCCGGTATCCGTCAGAGCATTGGCAGCGGATTTGCTTACGATTTCGGGTATATGCTGCTTTATCAGCAGAAAGCTTCCGGTTACCAGTACGACCGGAACCATACGATCAGACTATTTTTCTATTATAACCTCGACAGGGGAACGAAAAACAGGAATAAGGTAGTGCCCCTGATGTATGAAGATGAATAAATCGTTATATTGTATAACTATTTAGCCCCTTGTTCCGTTTGTAGCTTTTACTAACATCAATGATTATACGATGATGTTTTTCAGACAGCCCGGGAAATTTTTACTTTGCTTTATGGTGTTGTTGTTAAGGATGTCCGATATATGGGCGCAGGATAGTATTGCCGCCACATTACCGGTGCAGTGGACATTGCAGCAATGTTTTGATTATGCCCTGAAAAATAATATCCAGTTAAACAGCTTGCGCCTGAGCCGCCTGAGCACAGAGCAAGACCTGCTGCTGTCGAAAGCCGCGAAGCTGCCCAATCTGAATGGAACCGTTTCCCAGAACCTGGATGGTGGTAAAACAGTGAACGCAGCCGGTAACTACCCTTACAATGTCAATACGAACGGTAACTACTCCGTTAACTCCAATGTTACCCTTTTCCAGGGAGGCTATCTCAACTACGATATTAAACAAAAGAACCTGCTCACACAGGTGGCTGGCCTCAATATCGCGCAACAGGTGAATGATATCACCGTATCGATTACCCAGGCCTATCTGAACATCCTGCTGGCCCGTGAAAATATTGTGTATGTGAAAGATGTGGTGGCCACCTCCGAAGCACAGGTAAAACAAGGACAGCAACAATATGATGTAGGCAGCATCGCACTTATTAGCCTGGTACAACTGCAGTCGCAACTGTCGAACGACCGGTATCAGCTCATTACTGCGGAAAATCAGCACCGGCAGAATAAACTGGTACTGAAACAATTGTTACAGCTCCCCAGCAGCTACGACTTTGAAATACTGGAACCGGATACACTTATTACCAATACCCGTTTGTATGCATTGCAGGAAGTACAGGATTCTGCACTGGCTAACAGACCGGAAATAAAAAGCAGCGAACTGGGTATCCAGGTATCCAACCTGGACCTGGCGAAGGCCAAAACCGGCTACCTGCCTACATTGTCCGCCGGCGGCGCACTGGGGGCTGCTTATAATAGCGGAAACTCCAATACGGCTTATTTCAAGCAACTGGATAATAGTTTTTATCAGCAGATAGGACTCACATTGTCGGTGCCTATTTTCACCCGTCGGGTCGTGAAAACAAATGTGGAAAAAGCGAAGATAGAAGTGGATCAGTCGAAACTGGTGCTACAGGATACAAAAACGAATCTTACACAAACTATTGAACAGTCTTACATCAATGTGCTGAACGCGCAATCGCAGTACGATGCGGCGGTGGAACAACTTAAATATTCACAGGAAGGCTACCGGATTGCCAGCGAACAGTTGAAAGTGGGTGCAGCCAATATTGTGGTATTCCTGCAGCAGAAGAATTTATATGTACAGGCGTTACAATCTTATATACAGGCGAAATACAATGCTGCTCTGAATATCAGGATCTATGATTTCTACAGGGGCATACCGGTAAAACTATAAATGCAATTGAGGTATGAAGAAGTATAAAGGTGTTATCATAACGGTGGTGATTATACTGCTGCTGGTGGCGATCTGGTTTTTCTTTATCAGGAAGAAAGCAGAGCCGGTGCGGTTTGAAACCGCAAGACCGGAATATGGACATATAGCCACCACCGTTACGGCTACAGGAACCATACAACCTGTAGATACCGTTGCGGTAGGTACACAGGTATCCGGTACGTTGAAGTATCTCTATGTGGATTTTAACAGCCAGGTAAAGAAAGGACAGCTCCTGGCGGAGCTGGATAAGGATCTTTTCCAGGCACAGGTAGATCAGCTGCGGGCTAACTTACTGGTAGCACAAACCAACCTGGAATACCAGAAAAATAATTTCCAGCGGCAGGAACTCCTTTATAAAACCGGCGCCATCAGCAAAGCGGATTATGATATTGCAGCCAACCAGATAGGTCAGGCAAAAGCCAACGTGGCCAGCGTGAATGCTCAGTTGTCATCCGCATTAAAGAATTTCTCTTTTACAGAAATACATTCGCCGATAGATGGGGTGGTGCTCAACAGGAATGTAAGCGTTGGACAAACGGTGGCAGCCAGTTTCAATACGCCCACGCTGTTTGTGATCGCAAAAGATATTACCAAAATGCAGGTAGAGGCCAGCGTAGACGAAGCCGATATTGGTAACGTAAAAGACTCACTTCGTGTAACCTTTACCGTTGATGCTTACCTGGAAGATGTATTCAGTGGCCATGTACAGGAAATCAGGCTGCAACCCTCTGTTTCTTCTAACGTAGTTACCTATAATACCATTATCAATGCA
This sequence comes from Chitinophaga arvensicola, assembly GCF_900110835.1. GTDB lineage: Bacteria > Bacteroidota > Bacteroidia > Chitinophagales > Chitinophagaceae > Chitinophaga > Chitinophaga arvensicola. Next base: position 301,273 of record NZ_FOJG01000001.1, on the reverse strand, counting down.
CCCAATGATAACAAGAAGCTGAAACCTGGTATGACGGCGAATGTGACCATTTATACTGCAGAGAAAGATACCGCACTGCTGTTACCGGTAAAGGCGTTGAAGTTTATCCCTGATTCGATGCAGCTGAAAGATTATGTGATAGAGAGCGCCGTACGCAGAACACACGATAATAATGCACAGACAAAAGATACTACCGGTGGGAAATTCAAGAGTACCAGGCGTATTGGTTCCTCCAATTACGTTTGGGTATTGCGTGGTGATACGCTGGTGCAGAAGCATGTCAGAACCGGACTGAATGACAATACGCATATAGAAGTACTCTCAGGACTAAACGAAAATGATGTGGTGGTGCTGGGGATCAGCAGTGGTGGCGCTGTAGCCGCCGCTGGTGGAAATTCCAGTCCGTTTTTACCAAAAATGGGAGGGCGAAGACGATGAGCAGCAACAAGATATTGGAATTACAGCAGATCAAGCGTGAGTTTGTAATGGGCACCGAAACAGTGCGTGCATTGAAAGGCGTATCCTTCGATGTGTTTGCAGGCGAATTTGTAACGATCATGGGCAGCAGCGGTTCCGGCAAAACCACGCTGCTGAATATTCTCGGCTGCCTCGATAAACCGACCTCCGGTAACTACCTGCTGGATGGAGTGAATGTGAGCAACCTCTCGCGCAATGAACTGGCGAGATTACGCAATCACAAAATCGGATTTGTATTCCAGGCATATAACCTGCTACCGCGTACCTCTGCATTGGAGAACGTGGAATTGCCACTGTTTTACAATCCGGAACTAACGGTGAAAGAGCGCCGCGACCGGGCATTAGGGGCTTTGCAGGCGGTGAAACTGGGCGATCGCGAAGATCATACGCCCAGCCAGCTTTCCGGCGGACAGCAACAACGCGTAGCCATTGCCAGGGCACTGGTGAACCAGCCCGTGATGATCCTGGCAGACGAAGCCACCGGTAACCTCGATACCCGCACTTCCTACGAAATTATGGCGCTTATGCAGGAACTGAATCAGCAGGAAGGAAAAACCATTGTGTTTGTAACGCATGAACCGGATATCGCGGCTTTCAGCAGCAGAACGGTGATGCTGCGCGATGGCAAAGTAGTGAAAGATAGTAAAAACGAAAACGTACGCTCGGCCAAAGAGGCACTGGCAGCATTGCCTCCGGCCGAAGATTATTAATCAACCCGATACAATGAGTGCGATCAATCTCATCATGATAGCGTTAAAGGCCCTGCAGCGCAATAAGCTGCGGGCATTCCTGACCATGCTGGGAATTATTATCGGCGTGGCTGCCGTGATCGCCATGGTGGCTATCGGGCAGGGCTCCAAAGAGAGTATCCAGTCGCAGCTCAGCAGCATGGGGTCCAATATGATTACCATTCTCCCCAGTAGTAACGTGGCAGGTGGCGTAAGGATTGGCGGCGAAAGCTTTCAATCGCTTACCATAGTGGATGTACAGGCTATCCAGCGGAACGCGGAGTATGTAAGCGCTGTATCGCCCGTGGCCTCTACTAAAGGACAGGCTATTTATGGTGCGCTGAACTGGCCTACTTCGCTCCAGGGCGTAGCGCCTTCTTATTTCGATATCCGTAAGCTCACTATCCTGGATGGGGTTAGCTTCTCCGATGCGGATGTGGCCACTGCGGCTAAAGTATGTGTACTGGGGCAGACAGTGATCAAGAACCTGTTTCCCAGCGGCGAAAGCCCGGTAGGGAAGGTGATCCGCCTCGGCTCTATTCCTTTACAGGTGATAGGTACGCTTGAAGCAAAGGGGCAAAGCTCCTTCGGTCAGGACCAGGATGATATTATCCTGACGCCCTACACTACTGTGCAGAAGCGCATCCTGGCCACGATCTATTTTCAGAGTATTTATGCATCCGCTATTAGTGAAGGTGCTTCTGAAAAGGCTACCAACGAAATTATTGATATCCTGAGAACCACTCACCGGTTAAGGCCGGCAGATGAAAATAATTTCCAGGTAAGAACCATGGAAGAACTGATCAAAACGTTGAGTTCCACTACCAGTCTGCTTACTATCCTGCTCACCGCTATTGCAGGTATTTCCCTGGTGATTGGCGGTATCGGCATTATGAATATCATGTATGTATCAGTTACAGAACGTACCCGGGAAATCGGATTGCGGATGTCGATTGGTGCGCGCGGTATTGATATTCTGCTGCAGTTTCTTGTGGAAGCTATTATTATCAGCGTAACGGGTGGGATTATCGGGGTAATACTTGGTGTCACTTCTGCGAAGGTAATTACCCTTACGCTTGGATGGCCTACGCTGGTATCTGAATCTTCCATTATTCTTTCTTTCGTGGTATGCGCCTTTACAGGTGTTTTCTTCGGGTATTATCCCGCGCAGGCGGCATCCAGGCTCGATCCTATCGAAGCGCTGCGGTATGAATAGGAGAGCATACACGGATCCATTTAACAATTAATGGGAACGGCAATTCCTATCGCTACCCATTTCAGAAATTCACTTTCCCGCTCGAATTGCACCAGGTTTAGCTGGTGTCCGGTAATATCTTCCAGTGAAAATCCGTCGGCATGTGTTTCTACGGCTTGCCGGGTCGCTATTTCCTGCTCCGTGCTATAATGACCGATGATTTTTTTGAATTCGAAAACGGCACTGTCTGAGGTGTCGTTTGCATGAATAACGGCTACTATAAATTCATAGTCGCCAAACTGCTGCAATGCTGCAATACCGCTGGTTTTGATCTTATAACAGGTGCCTGGTTTCAGTTGCATAATCAGATATTTAGCGCATAAATAAATATACAGAACAATTACTATCTTAACATCATGGAACTTTCGTCTGATAAATTGTGCCTTATACCTGCTACAGCAAAAGATATACCTGCTATACACCGGCTGCATAGTTTGCCGGAAACAGACAGGTTTAACACGTTGGGACTGCCTGCAGATATCGGCGTCACCACCAGCATTGTAAATGGTTGGTTGAAAGAGGAAGGCCAGCAGGTATGGTGCATAACGTTGAAGGATACACGTGAATTTATCGGTCTGGCCGGTATGGTGTTTAAACCAGTCCGCTTCAATAGTGCGGAAATATGGTATAAACTGGATGTGGCACATTGGGGAAATGGTTACGCAACTGAATTAGTAGGGGAATTGCTGTCATATGCCTTTGATACACTGCGGTTGCACCGCATGGAGGCGGGGTGTGCTGTTGAAAATACTGCTTCTGCGCGGGTGCTGGAAAAATGCGGTTTTCAGCTGGAGGGGCGCAAGCGTGAGGTACTTCCTATACGTGGTGCCTGGGTAGACAATTTTATGTATGGTATTTTATCCGGTGATTACCAGCAAGCAAAAAGCCGGTAGGTTTCCCTGGCCGGCTTTCGTTATAACGGTTTAGATATTAATCCTTTTTCTTGTCGTGTATCTGCGTTTTCTTCAGATATACTTTCTTTCCTTTTTCATCTACAATATATTTCCTGTCTTTTTTGTCGATGTAAACAGTTTCTCCATTTGGACCTTCTTTACCTTTAAAGGTTTTATCTGTAATGGTGGAGGCTCCTTTTACGGCAATGGAGGCAGTTTTATTACCTACTTTTTTAGCGGTACTGTCAATGCCTTGTGCAAACAAATGTTGGCCGGCCAGTGTTGCTGCTACGCCGATGGCGGCAGCTATTAAAAATTTTGGAGTTTTCATATCACTACTTTTTTAATTTAAAAAATGATTGCTTTGTGAACTTGATAATTCAACAATAATGCCATTGGTTTTGTTATTGAAATACAAGTGCTTATAAATAGCTATAAGCGTCACTATGGGGGAGCATACCGGGGATTTTCCCCTCTTTGGGTCATTTTATTTTCGTATATTCATGTCCGGTAACCCTCTGCCTATGAAGTCAACGAAAGGTCTGTATCTATCTGTTCCTACACCTTGTGAGGAGAATTGGCAAAACATGTCGCCCACAGCGACAGGGAAGTACTGTGTTAACTGCAATAAAACGGTAGTTGATTTCTCCTTATTAACAGACACGGAAATTTTTACTGTTATCCGTAACAGTAGGGGTAGTGTTTGTGGTCATTTTAGCGTAGATCAATTAGGGAGATGTATACCGGAGCCGGTAGCTCCCCGGTCGCAATTGTTGCCCGTGGCACTTATCACGGCGGGGCTGACTGTTGGATTAGCTGAACATGGTTTTTCGCAGGCAAGAGACCGGGAGCGGAAGGAAATAGAAACGGTTTCCATGGCGCAGCCTGTTTCTGCGGATGATCCCAGCCTGCCATTGTCTATACCCGCAAGCGCTACAGTTACACCTGACACGGTTGTTCAGCTTCCGGAACTGGTCGTAACGGGGGGGACGAAGAGAACGGAAATGGTTACCGGGGCCATATGCGTAGGGATTTCCTCTCAGAAAGTATTCTACCGCGATTATGAACCTATGTATTATTCCGGTCGGCACCTGATGAATAAACTCCTGCGGAAAAAGAAGCGTTCTTCGTTGTAAATAAACTTTTTTGGCCGCCGCATTCTTGAGTATACCTCTTTACAAACTTCGGCGGTTAAGCCGTCATTTTCCCTATAAATAGCTTCCGGCCTGCCTGTGTCTGAACGCTTCTCCCGGTAAATTTCTTCCTAAAACAATAACCGGCTTTATAAAAACAACTTCCGGACTGCCCGTAGTCCGGAAGTTGCGCCCGTGTAAATAAATAATCAGTTTCCCCAGAACGTATTCTCCTGATGTATATCCGCCGCATATATTTTTGCTGCAACGATTTTACCATCCTTCACCGTGTATACGTCTACGTTATCTGTATGTAATTCTGCACCAGGTCTGGATGCTTTCCAGGTGAGTGCTACAGATGCCTGATCTCCGTTTACCGCGATGGTTTTAATATCAGATAAGGTCATGCTATTCTGTGATACTTCGAACATGCCGCCTACCATCTGGAATACTTCTCCGCTTGATTTTTTTGTTCCGGAAAACCGGTTGCTGCCGGTTGGTCCCAGGTGATTTCGGGATGTAACAGGACGCCTAATTTTTCGAGGTTTACCTGTTGTACTGCGTTTACGAATTCGGTCACTACCTGTAATGTGTGCTGTTCCATTTTTATCATTTTTAGTTGTTGATGAATTGATAATGCAAAGCTACTCCGGCACATACCTTTATCATTTACCTTTACACGACAATTGCTTACCATTTGACGACAGGCTCATTTTTATATCCGGAAGCCGGGATATCTTTATCATATGAAACAGCTCATCTTAAGTATGATCGCTTACGCGGTACAGCGGGATGTAAATGCAGCTCAGCTTTGCAAACTGGCAGGAATTGACCTGGCGGCGTTACGGAAGTCGCACGCAGCGCCTGTAACCGCACAGCAGTTGCAGGATCTCTGGCTCAATGCCGGTCGCCTCACGAACGACCCACTGTTTGGATTACATTTTGGCGAATCCCTGCAGCCCGCAGCGCTGGGCATTGTGGGGGAAATTATACAAAGCAGCGCTACAGTAGGGGAAGCGCTCACCCATGCTGCCGCATTAACGCACCTGGTAACGGATCAGTGCCGGATGGAAATAGCACGCAGTGCGAAAACATTTATGGTACGACTGTTACCCGCAACAGATCATGGCGCCACGCCTCCGTATGCTTTCCGTCAATTGATAGAGGTGTTGATGGTAATGGTGATCCATGAACTGGACGGCCTGCTGTTGCAAAAAATTGTGCCGCAGGCGGTACGATTAGCCTACACCGTGCCTGATCCCGCCGAATATGAGCGCGTTTTTCGTTGTAAGCCCTCAAAACGGGCCGGAGAATATGTGCTGGTATTTGACAACAGGTATTGGGAAGAACCGCTTTTAACGGCCAATTATGAGCTGCAGAACCTGTTGCTGCAAAAAGTGAGCAGTTTACCCAAAACTTCCGATCAGCCACAAACCCTGCAAACCCGGATTTACAACTACCTGCTGGCTAACTCTTACCTGGGTGTATCCTCATTGGACGATATAGCGGCCAATTTCAATATAAGTCCACGTAGTCTGCAACGAAAGCTAAAGGAAGAAGGGGTAAAATACCAGGATATTGCGGATGCGGTGCGGCATTCACTGGCGGTGTATTATATCGGTGCTGGTAATTATGCGTTAAAAGATATTTCCTGGATGCTTGGTTATAACGAGTTGAGTGCGTTTACAAGGGCTTTTAAGCGTTGGACAGGTAGTTCGCCGTTACAGTATCAGTCATTGTAGTTCAGGAAGGTATCTTTATGTACGATTCCCCATTTCTTTACAAAAATATATTCTCCCTTATCCAGGGCACTGAGATAGTCTTGCAGCCATTCTTCGAAAGACGCGGCTACAATGGCGCGGTGGCTGTCGTCGTGCCAGAGGGTAACGATTTGTCCGTGTTTGCCCTCGGGTGCCGGATCCAGGTCTATACACAGGTGGTTACCAAAGCCATCGCTGGTAAAGGGGATCCACAAAGGATTCCACCAGTCGTGCCGGATACCGGTGTCTGGTGTGGATAATACGGGTTCGTCATGATAATTGAAGGTGCCTGCGTCCAGCAGGTCTTTCCAGTGATGCCACTGGGTGATAATATCTTCCACACTCAGTAACTGATCAGCATCTACGAGCCCGGCCCTGGCTTTCTGTTGTCCGTTGTGAATGGCATAAAATGCTTTGAAAGAGTCCGGCATGGCCGTTCCGATCAGTTTTTCAAGAGATTCCACCGCTTCAAAAGTAACGCCGGGATGGAGGATGTTCAGCAGTCGGGGGGCATGCTGTTTCATCCAGTTCTCCCATCTGAGCCAATATTGCTGCATATGGTATGGGTTTTAACGACTATAAAGATGTGAAATTTAATCAATAAATTTATTCATTCCCACTGCATGTTTTTTATAAGCTAATTATCAATAATTTTGTAGCTCTTGGAAAGAGTACAACATCATTAAAAGTAAATAACTCCTTTATGGCACAGTTACCTAAATTTCTGATTGCAGACGATCCTGTAACAGATCCGGAAAATGAATATATTTTTCATACCGAGAAACCCCGCTTCTTTGCCAAACGGGTAGAAGAAGATGAAGAAACTGCCTACATCGATATCGTTCATGAAATCGATAACGTAGAAGAATTCTATAAAAATACACCGGAGAAGAAACAGGAACTGCTGGAGCAGCTGGAAGACTGGTACTACTCTTACATGGAGTGGCTGGAAGACGATGGAGAAGAAGAAGAGGACGAAGAATAGTCCCTCATCAAATTATTAGAAAATCGCCTGCATCATGCAGGCGATTTTTTTATGCGTTTAATTATCCTGGAGTTGTAATTCTTTCCGGTAAGCAGACGGATTTACCCCTTTGTATTTCTTGAACATCCTGTTCAGGTGGCTTTCGTCCGTAAAGCCCAGCTCATCGGCTATTTCCCCTACCCGCATACTACTATATTGTAACCTTGTTTCCACCAGTTTCAGTTTATACTGGGTGATATATTGCTGTAAACTATCCCCGTTATTACGCTTGAAATACTCGCTGAGATAAGTTGGTGAAATATTAAAATGCGTTGCAATCTGCTCTGCACGCAGTTTCTCCGGCGTGTAGATATTTTCATGTATGTAATGCAGTATATTCAGGGAAGCATCCTGCTTCGCGGGGTGTTTGGGTTGCTCCGGCATTTGCAGCAATATATTCCGGGCAATCACCATGATAATCGTATTTACGATCTGCTGGGCCATTTCCCGGTGATATGCCTGCTGATTGACCAGCTCGCGGATCAATGCTTCTATCAGTGCTTTTACCAGCGGTTTGTCGTTTTTGTTCTTCAGGATACAACCGGGCATATGGTTGGTATTCTGAAAAATGAATTCCAGTTGCTGGATCCAGTCTTTTTGCTGATTTTGAAGGTAGATGTTATTGAAGCGGATAAAGAAGAACTTGGTGGATTCCTTCACATCAAACGAGTGGCAGTCCTGTGGCATCACCAGGAACAGTTTCCCCGGGCTGTAGGGCAGTTGGTTTTTGTTTACACACTGCATGCCAGTGCCTTCCACGACATACACAAGTTCAAAGAAATTGTGTTTATGCGGATCTATCGGGCACTCCGTGCATTCCCGGTATTCTATCTCAAAAGGCTGATATAAGTTCTCTTGCAACATACCTGCAAAAGTACAGAATGATCCTAAAAAAGTACAAATTATTTGCCGGCTGCCGGTTGATCTTTGCTTTACAAAATTCACTCAAATGGAAAATAACGCCATCGTATTCCTTTTACTCCGCCTGGCCGTAGCTGCCAGTATGTTTGGCCACGGCCTGGTACGACTGCCCAAACTCAACGGCTTCAGCGCCTGGATGGTGAAAAGCTTTGAAAAGTCCATGCTGCCCGACCTGATGGTAGTGCCTTTCAGCTATGCTTTGCCAATCGCTGAATTTGTTATCGGGCTATTGCTGTTACTGGGTTTATTTACCCGTGTATCCCTGATCGGTGGCGGAGTTGTAATGGTATTACTGATTTTTGGTTCTGCCATGATAGAAAACTGGGATCCCATTCCTTCCCAGTTGATTCATGCCGCCTTTTTCGGCTTGCTGCTGGTCTTTATCCAGTATAACACCCTCTCTGTTGATCATCTCATAAAAAAATAATGGCTACAAGAAAAGAATTTCTGAAAACAGCAGGCCTGGTAGGCCTGGCTGGTATGGTACGCCCCGGCACTGTGCTGGCGCAAACAGCAGCTCCAAAGCAAAGCCCTGGTTGGGCCGACGGCTCCCGCCTGGTTGTATCCGTATCTATGCAATTTGAAGCCGGTGGCCAGCCGGACAGGCCCGAAAGCCCGTTTCCGCAAAACCTGCTCAAAGGATACAAGGATCTTCCCGCTACCACCTGGTATGAGTATGGTTTTAAGGAAGGGATTCCCCGTATGCTGGATAACTGGGACCGGCTCGGTGTGAAAGTGACTTCCCATATGGTTGGCAGCGCCGTGGAAAAACATCCGGGCCTGGCTAAAGAAATCGTGCAACGCGGACACGAAGCAGCCGCTCATGGCCGCGACTGGTCATCACAATACATGCTGCCCTATGAGGAGGAAAAGCAATTTATCAAAGATGGTATGGAAGCCATCAGGAAGGCTACGGGCGTTACACCGGTGGGATATAATGCCAACTGGCTGCGCCGGGGCGATAATACCCTCAATATTCTCCAGGAACTGGGCTTCCTGTATCATATCGATGACCTGAGCAGGGACGAACCGTTTATTATTAAATTGAATGGGGGCGACTTTGTGGTAGTACCCTACACCTTGCGCTGTAACGATATTCAACTGGTAGCCGGTCAGTGGTTTTCTACCGACCAGTTCCTCCAACAGATCAAAATGGAATTCGACCAGCTGTATGAAGAGTCTGCCCGTCGCAAACGGATGATGTCTATCAGCTTCCACGACCGCATAGGCGGTACGCCACAGCTGGTAAAGGCCACCAGTGAACTGTTTGCCTATATGCAAAAGCACGCCGGTGTGGTGTTCAAAAGAAAAGACGAGATCGCAAAAATGTCGTTGGCCGATAAGAATACCATCAGGGAGCAAGCATAAGTAACATTATTATTTTGTCCGCCGGAACAAGGAAGAGAGGGTATACCTGGCGGATAAACAGAAAGATTTGTTATTTGAAAAATTGCCGGAGCGCATCCGCTATCACTTTTGGCTGTTCTGAATTATCAGGGCCCAGATGACCGAGGCCGGGAAATTCAATGCGGCTGCAATGGGGGAAGGCAGCAGCTAAGCCGCCAAGAGCCGTTTTAAAAAACGCCTGGCTTTTGGCACCTCCCATCAGGAGCACGGGCTGTGTGATGTTTTTGCATCTTTCCATCATCCCGGCCGAAGCAAGGGTAAGATCCCGGTCGTAGCCCCATTCTGCAATCAGTTTTTGCAGTGGTACTTTGTCGCCGTTGTCTTTTTTTCCTTCTGATTTTATAGCGAGATTCATTAGCGGAACCGTTATAAACCCCGGCAGCTTAGCAAAAAAAGAAGAACCATCCGTCGCTTTGATAATACTGATAAACGCCTTACCATAGTTTCCTTTCATGATGGCCTGGTCATATTTTTGGGTATTCACCAGGGGATTACTGCCCTGATTGGACATGAGTGGTTCATATAAAGCCACCTTTTTAACCCGGGCGCCATCGAATACCGCCTGCAACGTACAAACTGCACCGGAGCTAAGTCCGAAAATCCTTTCGGCACCGGTTTGATTTATTATTGCCTGGAGATCCTGCCCTTCAAATGGCAATCCTCTGTTGTTCACATGGTCATTGCTTAAACCACGTCCGCGCCTGTCCGGGATATACACCGTGTATTCATTCGCCAGTTCCTCTGCCAGGGCAGTGAAATTCTGCGATGCCATCATACCGCCGTGTACGAGGATAATTCCTTCACCGGCTCCTGTTTGTCTGTAGCCAATATGCGTTCCGTCTTCAGAGGTTACGGAGTTGTTTTTAAATGCGCTGGGGAGTGGCATGTCTGGGTTTTATAGCAGGTAATTTACTGCTTAATTAGAAAGAATAAACAGTAAATCTTAATTTCATGGAAAGCCATACCGGATGTCAGAGAAGAATGCAAACAGAATGATTTTTAACAGCCTGCTGGACCAGTACCACTACCAGGGATTGCCGGTAGATAGTATAGATGAAACGACTGCTTTTACCATCCACAACCTGAAAGACATTCACGCGGAATTGCCCTATACTTCCATCGTTTACCGTACTAATTTCTTTTCATTTGTTTTTGTGAAAGATGCCATTGGCAAGTATACTACCGATGAACAAACATTTAACACAGCTCCCGGCACTATCTATTTCACCAATCCGGGGCATTTTAAATCTTATGAGTGGCAGCAGATCAATGATGTTCACCTGATCACATTGAGCGAATCTTTCCTGAAAGAGAATGTGCATCCAAAAGTATTTGAGGAATTTCCTTTCCTGCTGGCAGAAACGGTGCCGCCCAGAACGCTGCAACCGGAAGCCTTTGCGGAGTTTGAACAGTTATACCAGCAGATTTCAAAAGAGTATTTTGCGACCTCTCCGTACAGAACCCGGATCATCGGGAGTTTATTTGTGGTGCTGCTCCTGAAGATCAAAGCATACTTCTGGGAAGACTATAATCCTATCTACGAGGGAAACCGCAGTTCCCAGATCGTAAAACAGTTTAAAAGAAACCTGGAACAGCATTACCGGGACCTCGTGAGTGGTAAAGCGGAAAAGGTATTCCGGGTAACGGATTATGCCGATGCCCAGCACCTGCATCCCAACTATCTCAGTAATGTGATCAAAAGCAAAACAGGGAAACCTATAGCTACCTGGATTTCCGAGAAAACCATTACAGAAGCGCGCATCCTGTTGCAACATTCCACGGCATCCATCAAGGAGGTAGCGTCGCAGCTTGGCTTTACGGAAGCCACGCATTTCAGTAACTACTTCAAAAAACAAACAGGTATTACACCGGCTTTATACCGTAAACAACAAACATCTTAGATATTTGTAACTATTAGTGTAATTCTTATACTTTTTGGGGTGGTGAATGTTTCACCTTTGTGTTATCAAAACAAAAACAAAAAAACATGAGCACTTTAAAAGATAAGGTCATCCTGGTAACTGGTTCATCCAGAGGTATTGGCGCTACTATTGCCACCCAGCTGGCCACAGCAGGCGCAAAGGTGATTGTTAATTATGCCGGTGGTAAAGATGCTGCCCTGCAGGTAGTAGCTGATATTCAGCAGCAAGGTGGCGACGCCATTGCTTTGCAGGCGGACGTAAGTAAGAGCGAAGATGTGAAAATCCTGTTTGATGCCGCCATCGCCCATTACGGCCGCATCGATGTACTGGTAAACAACGCGGGTATCATGATCACCAAACAGATCAAAGATACCACCGACGAAGAGTTTAACCGCCAGTTTGATATCAATGTAAAAGGAACTTTTAATACCATGCGCGAAGCCGCTACCCGCCTGGCGGATAACGGCAGCGTGATTAACTTCTCTACTTCCGTAAACCGGATCATGCTGCCGGGTTATGCTACCTATGTAGCTACCAAGGCTGCTGTAGAACAGCTTACCCGCGTGTTCTCCAAAGAAGTGGGTGCAAGAGGTATCAATGTTAACTCCGTATCTCCTGGTCCCACCAACACGGAATTGTTTACCAATGGTAAATCGGCCGAACTGATTGCCCGCCTGGCTTCTCTCTCTGCTTTCAACCGTATCGGCGAACCGGATGATATTGCTAAACTGGTGGTATTCCTGGCCAGCGATGATGCTAAATGGATCAACGCACAGAATATTGGTGCAAATGGTGGTATGGCCTGAGCATAAGTGCAGGCTTTTATAAACATCTCCCGTAAAAATTAAAAATCATGAACAGCTTAAAAAATAAAGTGGCCCTGGTTACAGGGTCTGCCAGAGGATTGGGTAAAGCGATCGCAGAAAGGTACGCTGCCCTCGGTGCAGACATCGTTATCAACTATTCCCGCGATAAAGCTTCTGCCGATGAAGTAGTGAGCAATATTACGGCCATGGGCGCCAGGGTGATCGCTGTGCAGGCGGACGTAAGTAAAGTGGCAGACCTGGAACAATTATTCATTGCTGCCAAAACAGCTTTTGGCAAAATAGATATTGTGGTGGCCAATGCGGGAATTGAAATGGTGGAAGTACCGGTAACAGACTTTACCGAAGAACAATTTGACAGGGTGTTTTCCATCAACACAAAAGGTACCTACTTTACCCTGCAACAGGCGGCAAAACATGTAGAGAATAATGGCCGGATCATTTACATCGCCTCCAGTACCACGTCTTTCCCCGTTCCCGGTATGGCCGTGTATGGCGGCAGTAAAACCACGCCAAGATACCTGGTGGATATTTTGTCGAAAGAGATCGGTCATAAAGGAATTACCGTAAATTCAATTATTCCTTTCGCCGTAGATCATTCCGGCATCTTTGCAGATCCTGCAGCGTATCCGGAACTGAGAAAGCAATTGCTCGACAGCTGTCCCATGGGCCGGTTGGCAGAAGTAGAGGATGTGGCCAACCTGGCGGAATTTTTTGCCAGCGACTTATCTTCCTTTGTTTCGGGTCAGCACCTGCTGGTAAACGGCGGTGCCACTAATTAAATGTAAACGATATGATATTTAAAGTACTCAATGCTGTGCTCATCGTTTTTACGGTATTTATGGGGCTCAAACAAGGCCTGGCGATGATGGGACAGAAACCTGAGATGGTGGCGATGTTCAGCCGCTGGCACTTCTCTAAAACAGCGATTATGATCAATGGTGTGGTGACGGTATTGAGTGCTTTGCTGATCCTCTTTCCCAGAACATTTTTATTGGGCAACTTCCTCATGGCAGCCACTATACTGATGATCATCTGCTTTTCTCTATACAGCCGTGATGTAAAAGGCGCTGCTATTGAAGTACCCTTCTTCCTGCTCAACCTGCTGGTGATCTATCTGCATCACCCACTCGCAAAATAATTACAACGGGATCTGTACGCAGACCCCGTTGCTGTTATGCCGTAGCTACCGGCCGGATAATATCCAGTATGCCTTCGTTTTCTATAATCATCATACCGTGGCGATCGGCGGAGATGCCCGTGGCCAGCTTGCGCGGATACGTAGGTACGTGGCCGTTCATGACAGTAGGCAGGAACACAAACTGTACTTCTTTTTCGAGGTCCGTTTTTAAGGATGCACCTACTTCCGTGATATGTGTGGAAATCATGAATACGCAGCCACGATGACCTGCCAGGGCACTGGTAACCGCCAGGGTGGCGTCGTAAGCATCTTTCACGTTGGTGCCTTTAAATAGCTCGTCGAAGATGATCAACAGGTTGCCGGAGCGGCTCACTTCTGCGGCAATCATTTTCACCCGCAATACTTCTGCATAAAAATGGCTGTAGCCTTCTTTCAGGTTATCCGGTACGTTGATGGAAGTATACATACCATCTTTTACGGAAAAAATCATTTCTTTCGCTGCTACCGGGAAGCCCATATGCGCCAGGTATACCGCAATGCCATAGGCTTTCATGAGGGTGGATTTACCGGCCATGTTAGCCCCGGTAAGGAACACCAGTGGCTGGTCTCCGTTGGCAGTAAGACTATTCGTAATACCATTCTGAATAGCCGGATGATGAAAATCAAGGAGCCTGATTTCTTTTGCTGCTGCCGGTAGTGCCTGTGCATAATGCCATTTCTTTTCCTTGCCCACGGCTGCTACACTGAGGTATACATCCAGCTGGTAGGCAATGTGAAACAGGGCTTTGATATCATTGGCGAGTACATTGCGGAATAAGTGGTCATAGCCGGCTATCTCCAGCAGATTACCTGTCGCATTTTTTTCCAGTATGCCGGTGATGCGTGCGTCTTCGAGTACAGCGGCGGCTGGCGCAAACGCTTTGAGGAAGGGGTGTTCCGGCGCCTGTAATTTTAACCGGAGATGAAAATCGCGCAGGTCCTTTATCACGGCGCATAATGCAGCGAGTCCTTTTTTTACCTGTTCCAGTTCTTTGGGCAGTCCCATATATTTCATCGCCAGGTTGCGGGAACGCTGCAGCAGTGTTTGCAGGCGGGAACCTGTGTTTCCCATCTTCAGGAAATCCTCTGCTTCGTTCAGCAGGTCGGCATCTACCGGAAAAGCGAGCGACAACTTGCTGAAATGAAACAGGATGTTACTGCGTTCATTGATCGCGGTGGCATCTGTGAGTGGCTCCCGGAACAACTGTTCCAGCAGCTTTTCACCGCCGGAGGTCTGTGTTCTGTTGAAGATACTGAATACTGATGTATGCTTGTATTTGCCTAACAGGTTGAGGTCATCGAGTGTTTGTTTGTCAGTAACAAATCCTTTTTGAGAAGTGCTTTTTTGAGGATATTGCAGCAGATCCAGAATACCTTCTTCGCGTACAATGATCATACCGTGCCTGTCGGCAGATAAACCAGGCCGTAACAGGTACGTATATACGGGTTTATTGTCGCGCAGTTCTGTAGTGAGACATGCAAACTGGATCGCAGGTGATCGTTTCAGTGTTTCGCCGGCTTCCAGGATATGCGAGGAAATCATGAACAGGCTGGAATGTCTGGTAGCAAAGGCTTCTGTGACGGCCACGGTTGCTTCGTAGGCATCTTTTACGTTGGTGCCACGGAACAGTTCATCAAAAATAACGAACAGCTTTTTCTTTTGCGCCAGTAACTGCGCTACTTTTTTTACCCGGTTCACTTCTGCATAAAAATGGCTGTAGCCCATATCCAGGTTATCGGCCAGGTTGATGGTGGTAAACATACCATCCATTACGGCAAATTCCATTTTAACAGCGGGCACGGGGAAGCCCATGTGGGCCAGGTATACTGCAATACCCAGTGATTTCATCAGGGTAGATTTGCCCGCCATATTAGCACCGGTAAGGAAAAACACATTCTGTTCCCCATTCAGCCGGATGGTATTGCCTTTGGCTTTGTCGACCAGTGGATGATACACGCCTTCCACCTGGGCGGAAGCGCTGTGCTGATCTAACGCAGTGGCGTATACGAAGTTTCGTTTGGCGGCTACATTGGCAACGGTGAGGTATACATCCAGCTGGTAAATGTATTGAAGCAGTTGCTTCAACTGCGGGCCATGTGTAAAACGGAACAGTTGATCCAACGCGGCAATCTGTTCAAAGCTAAGCTTGCCGGGGTTTTGGCCGGCAAGGATCGCTTCGTAGGAAATTCCGGCAAGGATTGGTTTTATGCGATTGGTGTCGGTGTCTAAAGGAGAAGCGCCTGCTGTGTGGATATATGTTTTCAGCGTAGTCAGTATCGATAGGGTGGCGGTTACCCCTTTTGAAAGCAGCTGAAACGGATTGTCGGCGCCCAACAGCTGGTTAAACTTTCTGCCGAGGGTATTATCCTGCGATGAGAGTTTACTGCGTTCATCGGTATCTTCCAGGTATTTTTCTGCTACATCCAGCCATTCACCTGCAAATGGGAAAGGCGTTTGTGCCGACTGGAAATGCCGGAAGGTGGCGCTTCTCCGGTTAATAGCTTCTTTGTCGGCGAGGGGCACCTGGAACAATTGTTCCAGGGCCTCTGCACCACCCCGCGTATGCGTTTGATTGAACAACGCATACACGGAGTTTCCCGCTTTTTTCCCGAAGATGTTTAAGTCTTCCAGGGTTTGTTTATCTGTTATAAAAGTCTTCATGATTGAACGGGTTATTTTCCACGACGACGGATCCAGATAACCAGTCCGCCGATGATGAGGAGTACAGGCATGATCCATTTGAACGTAAAGGCAGCCACGCGCCAGCCTTTCTCTCCGATGCTGAGGGAGGTGTCAATGGATGGATCTCTCCTGGTGTCGATCGGAACTTCTTCATCTGATAACCAGAAGAAGGCGGCATTGATCAGGGAATAGTTGCTGGACATCACTTTCGGGCGGCGTGTAGATAACTCTCCGTTGCTCAGCCAGTCGGCGTCACCGGTTACCATGATCTTTTGTTCTTTGCCATTTACTTTCCTGGACAGGGCAAGTACGGTAGGGTAGCTGCGTTGTATTTCACCGGCTTTAGGATTACAGATCACGCTGTCGTCGATGAAATTGGTGGTTTCCATTTCGTTCCAGCTGCTGGAATCGGAGCGGAAGAGGGTGGTTACCTGATAGCCCATATCGGTGTACGACAGGCCTGCTGCGCCCGGCATGGTCAGCGGCAGGTTGTTTTTACCCTGTGCTTCGAGGTAGTGGGAGAATTTGCGCGCATTGGAATCAGGACGCATCATCATCAGATCGGGTGCAAACTCCGGTAGCGGATTTACCAGTAATCCCGGCAGGAATTGCACGCCTACGAGGCCTGCTACGGGGTTGATGTTTTCCACTTTATCCGGTTCGCCGGAAATTACGAGGTTACCGCCTTTGTTGATGTATTGCTGTAACAGCGCCAGTTCGGCTTCTGTTAATGGTTTGCGCGGTTCTGCAATGATCAGTATTTTGATTTTATCCGGAATAGGTTGTTCCAGTGTAACGTTCTGGAAGTCGAAGCCCTGGTTGATCAGTGCATAGCGGAAGCGCTTATCCTGTGCAAACATTTTGTAGCTGCGGTCGCTCATGGAGGTGCTGCTGCGTTCTGCATGACCGGTGAGGAAGCCTACTACGGGCAGGTCCATGGTTAAGCGTTTGATGGCGGCGGTGATCTCTGCTTCAGACGGATAACGCATCATATCGTCGTATACACGCAGGAATGTTTTTCTGCCGTTGCCCAGTTCCAGTTCACGGACAAACTGGAAATCTTCTGAGGCCAGGTCTGCTTTTTTGGTGAGTTTTTCAAATGGCACGGCGTCGAAGTTCCAGTCGTAGATACGTTTCAGGGAGTCGAAGCGTTGTGCGTCAGGAACGCCCGGGTATTTTTTATCGAGGAAAGGATTATCTGCTTTGTGGTGATAGTAGTAGTAATTCAGTTCTATGTCCGGTTTGAAGCGCAGGTATCTTTTGAAACGGTCAATATCTATCTTCTGGCCGATAGGCAGGGCGAGGTAGTTATCCTGCGCCAGCATGTTGCTGAAGGTATTAATGGTGAGTTTATCGTTCAGATGCGCCATCACCTGCTGGCTGTTTTTGGAAAGGGTGTTGGTTTTGTTACGGGTTACATCCAGTACTGCCATCATTTTAGGCCGGGTGCTTATATAACCGATCAGTGCAGCCGCGAGGAATACAGCCATGTATTTACCGGTAGCCATTACCCAGGATGTTTTCTGTTTGTTGAGTTGCAGGCGGAGGATGGCAAAGCCCAGGAATAACCCGATGACCAGCAGGAAGTAAAGAATGTCTTCTACCGTCAGTAAACCGGAAAAAAAGGTATCCGTTCTGCCGGAGATAGACAGCCAGTAGGTGATGTCCCGCACCAGTGGTACATCCTGTGCTACACCGCTGATATAACCCAGGAAGGCCAGTATGGCGAGGGTGCCGATAGCGGATACCACCGTATAGGAAGTAATGGAAGACATGAAAAGCCCGATGGCAGCGTATCCGCAGATCAGCAGGTAAACACCCAGCAGGCCGCTGAGCACCACCGGTGCATCTACGTGATTGATGGTGCTGATGGCAAACAGCGCGAAAATGGCCGTTATAGCCGTTAATACGAGGCCGTAGATCATCAGTGAGAGGTATTTGCCGAGGATGATCTGATTGCTCGTTACCGGGGAGGAAAACAGCAGTTTAATGGAACCGTTGTTGTATTCCCGGCTCATTACGCCCATGGTGAGCAGCGGGATATAGAGGAACAGGTACTTGCTGATACCGGTATAAAAACCGAACATACCGCTGAATACCCCGAGGGTAGCGCTGTTCAGGTCTCTGCCCATGGCCTGCGCACGTACCAGGTTGGCAAAAATATCGTTGTAGATGATGGCCGACTGAAAAGTGAAGATGACCAGTACCAGCCAGGCCACCGGTGAAAAGAACAGAACCTGTAGTTCGGCTTTCGCTATCTTGTATATGACTTTCATTGCTAATGGTTAAAGCGCTCAGTTAAGTTGTTTCGTTTTTTTCCGGCTTAATTCCGCAAAAACAGTATTCAGTGAATTTTTTTCGAGAGAGATTTCAACAAGCCGCCAATCTCTGGCTACGCTTATTTTTACGAAGTTTTCGATAATGTCGCGGTTATTATCAAACTGTAAACGGTATTTGGTATTTCCTACGGTTTCTACGCCCACGATACCGGGAATAGCGGCCAGTTCTTCTGTAGACGGGCCTGCCAGCAGGGTTACATTAAACATACTGGGCATAATGTAGTTATCAAATTCATCCAGTGATCCGGAGAAGATGATATGTCCTTCGTTGATCATCCAGATATCATCGCATAAGGCTTGTACTTCCTGCAGGATATGGGTAGATAGCAATACCGTTCTTTCTTCTGCAATTTCCTTGATGAGAGATCTTACTTCCAGGATCTGGTTGGGATCGAGACCGTTTGTTGGTTCATCGAGTACAATGAAATCGGGCCGGTGAATGATCGCCTGTGCAATACCTACTCTCTGCTGGTAACCACCAGACAGGTTTTTGATGATACGTTTGGCGAAGTGACTGATTTTGCATTTTTCCATGACTTCCTGCACCGCCGTTTTGATGGATGCTTCAGGCATCAGGCGCAGGTGGGCACAATAGGTCAGGTACTCTTCGATGGTGAGTTCGGGTTGCAGTGGTGGTTGCTGTGGCAGGAAGCCGATATGTTTCTTGGCTTCTACCGGGTTGTCGCGCAGGCTGATACCGTTGATGTGGATTTCGCCATGGGTTTGATTCAGTACACCACACATGATGTTCATGAGGGTGGATTTGCCGGCGCCATTGGCGCCGAGCAATCCGTAAATACCTTTGGTATTGAATTCAAAACTGATGTCCTTCACCGCCCACTGCACATTGTACCGGTGCGAGAGGTTACTCACTTTAATGATTGGTTCTTTCATTTTTATTGATTTCCGTAAGATGAATTAGTAAGAATAACTTTTGAAAACAATGTCAACCACTTTGCCTAAACCACTCAGGCGGTAGAGTTCCTTCGGCTGACCGGATAGCATTACCTCGTTAGATACATCATAGAGGAGAAAAGTGCCATCTTCCAGGCCTACGGCCATCTGTGGTAAGTTGTCGTGTGCTGTAACAGACGTAATCGGGCTGGGTAGCGTGATATAGGTTTTTTGTGTTCCGGAAAGTGCATCAAAATAATACAGTTGTTTATTGTCTGCTCCACCGGAGTAGAACAGGTAATCCCTGTTTTTTATAGGTGCATACCGGGTTTTGCTGTTTATCAGGGAGCTACCGGGAAAGAGTATACGTTTTCCTGGTGTGAGTATATTGGGTTGGCCCATACCGTTTTTATAGGCGAAGTCTTCATAATAAACCTGCCCGTCTGCCGGGTTCCTGATCAGCAGGGCGCCATTTGCAAACCCGTAGCTGTCGTGGAAAGTACCGCCCCAGATGTACTCCCAGTCGCCCAGGTTATGTAGCGACGTATAGTCTGCCGGGTAAGGTGTAACAGGCAGTGGTAATGAATCGATCGTCACGCCGCCATTGGGGGTGTATCCAGCCAGGTTCGATTGTAATACCCGCTTATTCAGGCGGTCGTACATAAATGCAATGAGGGTGGTTTTATACCAGGAGTCCCATATGTCGGTGATCTTGCATCCCCTGGCTACGCTCATGGGAGTGCTCATCCAGGGAATGGTAAATACGGCGGCGCCGTTAAAGAAACGGCCATATACATCGCCGCTTTTTGTGACTACCATATCGGCGGTGTTATAAAAAGCCATATCTACCGCTTCAAAATCTGCCGGCGCATTGCCTTGCGTAAAGGACTGGGATACTACCAGTTTCTTTTTCATATCGGCGGCACTGAGGTCGAGGGCGCCGGGCGCTCCTTTCTGGATAACGAACAGGCAGGGGGTACCGCGCATATTGTAGTACCTCATTTTAACGGGTTGTGTACCAGCGGGTACACCGTTGGCTTTCTGATACAGCCCGGTATAGTTCGTGTAGGTGGTGCCGTTAGCATCCGGATTTACGTGTGCCAGTTCCGTATTCCCATTGGCATCCTGGTATAGAATCCCCCAGTTCTGGATATAACGGGAAGAGATGCTTACGGTCAGATAAACGGCAGGAGAATAGGTGATACCAGACTTACGGTCGGTCATATAATAGGCAAAAGTATACCCGGCAGTTTCCGTTGCAGCCAGTTCCAGCCGTGGCTTGTCTGAATAAAACTTGCCATTTGCATACCATTTATGATCGAAGTCGGCGGTGTCGGCCGGGTTGGAAAAAGTACGTACGGGATCCAGTCGCAGGGTATCTCCTACGTAAAGGACTACAGATGGATTGGCATATTTAACATCCACCTTATTGCCGGTCAGGAGGTCATAGTTGCCTTTATCTTTGATACAGCCGTTTAAGAAAAGTGCACCCGACAGCAGCCATATATAATTGCGGTTTAATTTCATGTTGTTGGATTTTCGATGAGTAATCAATAGCCATTATCCGATAAGCGGTACGGTAGATAACATATCTGTTCCGTTGTCTTCCAGTACAGGTGTGCCGGCATCCCGCATCCTGATCAGGTAGTATTTGAATTGCAGCATCAGATCCCTTTTCTGTTCCGTACCGTAGGGGTTCAGATCACCTACACCTGTAACCTGGATGAAAGTGCTGAACTTTTTATCGGAATATTTGCCCAGGTAGAAATTGTCCATCTGTGTATCCCACCAGGTTGGTTTACTGATCTTATCGCTGATGCGGAGTACACGCCGTGTGTAGATGGTTTGGCCGGGGAGCAGGTCGCTGCTGCCTGCCATATTGATGACCAGCAGTACTTCTTTCCCTTTCAACTCCGCCTGTTTTTTAATCGTAATACGGGCTGTGTCTTTCGCAAGCCCTTTCTTTATCGTATATCCGTCTGCGATAATGTAGGACGATGCCGGAGCCGAGGTAGCGGTGTCTGCTTTCAGAATATAAGGAAGGTCCTGGTCTGTCATTTTTCCGGTAAGTTCTACCGGCAGGGCTACCTTGAATTCATTCAATGCCGGGAAAAGGAAGAACGACAATGCAATGGTATCCTGGTAGTTCTGAGAGAACTGGATATAACGGCCACCTGTATACGTAGTGAGATCCTGCTTTTTACAACCGATCATCAGTGCCGGGATGATCAGGAGAGCGATGAGGTATCTTTTTATTTGTTGCATGTTGAAAAATTGGACGATTGGATAATAGTTATCTTTCTCCTTCTGGTACTACAGGGGTATACCTGTTTTCTACCTCTATTCTTTTAGTTCCGATCAGCATTGGGCGGTTGAGGCGTTTATGTGCCAGGATGGTTTGCCCTTCTGTTATAAACTCTCTTCTGTATTCCATCAGCAATTCGCCGTAGTAGCCATTCTCAGAAACGTCGGTAAACGTGGTGGATTTACCGCGTGCATTCCGCAGGGCATTGAATACTTTCAATGCGTCGCTGGTATTGCCTTGACGATAGAGACACTCACTGTAAATCAGGTAAATTTCACTGAGGCGCAGCACGGGTAGAATCGTGTTTTGCTGCGTCTGATACGCACTGCCGTTGGCCTCTATCCATTTGTAGGAAGTATTGTCCGGAGAAACCAGGTTACGGCGGTAATCACGTTCGGTGGCAGGGAATATACTGGTCGCATCATTCAGCGGGAAGGAATAATTAACACCTTTGAAGTTGTTGATATTGGTTATGAGCTGTGGATCATAAAAAGCCAGTATCAGGTCATCGGCCAGCTTCTGGTAACGGAGTATGCTGTTGGTATTATATTCCGGTGTGAATGTCCACCACCTTTGTCCGGCAGGGCCGAACCGGGTGTATACATATTCCGCTTCTTTCTTTGCATTGGGGATATCTCCTGCATACAGGTATACCCTTGCCAGCAATCCATGGATAGCTACATAATTGAGGCGGTTCATGCGGAAGGTAAAGAAAATGCCGCTGGCATTGCTGGAGCCACCCATCAATGTATTGAGTCCTCCGCTGAGTAATCCCTTGTTTACCAACGTATCATTTTCAGCCACCAGGTTTTGCGCCTCGTTCAGATCATCTGTGATGCGTTTGATAATTTCTGCCGGTGGTAATGCCATTGCAAAGTGTGCGGGATAAACATCCTGATAAGGTACAATGGGTTCCTGGCTGTTCTTTGCGGGTGATACACTGAAAATGCGTACCATGTCGAAATGCAGCAGCGCCCTGATGGCGAGTGCCTCTCCTTTGATAAGGTTGCGTTCCGATCTGCCGGAAAGGAAAAAGCCATCCTCTTTCTTAGCCAGTTCATTCAACAGTTTATTGCAATTGGCAATAGCGTTATAGGCAGTACCCCAGGTATTGGACACCGATGTTTTCAGATCCACGTTGGTGAAGTCGCTGTTGGCAGCCATCTGGTAATCCGTAGGGATTTTGGTATTGATAGTGTAATCCTGTCCCATTGCACTCAGAGTACCCCAGGTAAGCTGGCGTCCGTAGAGTTCGGGCTTGGCGAGGGTCTGGTAAATACCATTCAACGCGCTTCTGAAACCGCCCGGTGTTTCAAACAGTGTTTCATCACTCACTCTGTCAATAGGTTGTACATCCAGCCATTTACTACAGGAGGAGATCAGGGTGATGGAGAGCACAGCCATCGATATATTCAGCAAATACTTTTTCATATCCGGTGATTTAAAAGCCAAGGTTGATGGAGAAGTCAAAGGTTCTTGCAAAAGGATAGTCCAATCCTCTTTCCTGTTTCACCGTCGTAATCTTCGCCAGGTTATTGGTGGTAAACTGGAACCGCAGCATATTCAGGCCGCCTAGTTTTCTGAGCGTGGCCTGGTTGAAAGCATAACCCAGACTCAGTGAGTTAAAAGATACCGCGTTGTACCGTTGCATAAAGCGGGAAGTAGGGCGGGTAGTTTGCGATCTGTCGGCAATGTTCTTGAACTGCATGAGGTCGCCGGGTTGTTTCCAGCGGTCGGTGAGTAAGCGCCTGTCTGCATTGCGGTTGTAGATGTCTACGTTTTCTACTTTACTCAGTAGCGTATTGTTATATTCATCTCCACCAAATTCATAGAGGAAAGACGCAAAAAGCGTGATGCCTTTGTAGTTACCATTGATACCGAAAGCACCCTGTCCTTTAGGGCTCATATCGCCGATGATCACCTGGTCGAATGCGTTCCAATCGTAAGTAATGGTACCATCTTTACGCATGAATACTTCCCTTCCATCCATCGGGTTGATGCCCAGGGATCTCATACCGAATACAGAAGTAAGGGAACCGCCTTCTACATATTTAATATGCGGGGTAGAGAATTTTATTTTATTGGCTGGTCCTTTATCGCTGGAAGCGGTAGTGTAATTCTTGTATTCATCATCCACGCGTTGGTTATATTCCTTGAGTGCGTTGGAGATATTCACCAGCCTGTTCCTGTTGGCGGCAAAGTTGCCGTAAACGGCGATCAGGAGGTCTTTTTTCTTGATTACATCTGCCCGGAATTGTATTTCAAAACCTTTGTTTTCTACTTCCCCGATGTTATCCTTGTATTGCGTAAAACCAGACGACAGTGGCAGGTTTACATCGTTTACCAGATCGCGCGTCAGTTTGCGGTACAGGTTAACGTTTACGCTGATACGATCTTTCAGTAATCCGAGGTCAAAGATCAGGTCATAGGTATTGGTTTTTTCCCAGGTAAGCCCGGTATTACCCATTGCATACAGCGATACACCAGGGCCGGTGCTGTACCAGTTGGATGACAGGTTATAATTGTCTTTTGCTGCATAAGGTGGGAAGTTGGTTTTACCCAGTTGCCCCATATTGGCGGTGATACGTGCACGGCTGATCACGTTGCTGCCGCGCAGGAATTCATACTTATGCAGGTTTACCCCTGTTCCGATAGACCAGAACGGTGCAAACTTGCGCTCGTTGCCGAATTCAGAAGATCCGTCCAGGCGGGAGGAGATGTCTAACAGGTAAATATCTTTAAAGGAATAGTTCAACGTAAGGAAAGAACCGAACATACGGGTCTGGTTCTGTGCATAGCTTGGCTTACCGGATATCTTCGCTGCCAGGTTCGGTGTATGCTGATCACCGGAAGAGAAGCCGGTGTAAACAGCCGTGCTGGAGCTTCCTTCCGTTTGCAGGGTATTAATACCTGCCGATACGTTGATGTTATGATCCTGTATGGTGTTTACGTAGTTGGCAAATGCATTGGTATTGATACTGAGCATATTACTGTTGCCCTGGTTCAATTGCCCGATAAGGCTGTAATCGGCACCAGCTCTGATATCATATCTGCCGGAGGCAGGATCTATATAACTTTCGCTGGTATTGTCTGTTTTGGTAACAGATACCTGTCCGCGGAACTGCAGGTGCGACGCCACGTTCCAGTTCACCGCCAGGTTGTTGGCCAGTGTATTTGTTCCGGTACGACTGTAGTTCTTTGTTTTCAGTGCTTCATACAAAGGGTTTACCAGGTTCAGTTCAGATGTTACACCGCCATGCCAGTTGTTGGTATTTTTTAATACCTGCCCGTTGTCGTCGTAGATGCGGTCGTAGGGCGATTTCCAGGTATAGTCCACAAAATTGCCGTAAGGAGAATTCTGTGCTTTTACTACATCATAACTCACATCGTTTCTTACCTGTATCTTTTTGCCGCGGTAGTCGAGTGTAAGCCCGGCGCCTTCGCGGTTACGGCCAGATTTTTTCATGACACCGTTCTGGTTATCATATTTCAGTGACACGCCAAAACGTATCTGCTGGCTACCTCCATCGATGTATACGGAGTGTTTCTGGTTTACTTCATTGGTGAGGGGTTGGCTGATCCAGTCGGTATTCACCCCTTTTGCTACCTGTGCTGTTTTTTTGATATATTCATCGGTCAGGTAAGCGGCATTGGTGGGTAGCAGACCGGCGATATTGTATGCGCCTGAAAGTCTTTCTGCTTCGAGCTTTTCAGCGGCATTCATCAGGTTGTAGTCAGAAAGATCCGGTGCTGTAACGGTAGCAGAACCGGTATAGTTAACGCGTAATTTGCCCGGCATAGGTGGCAGTGTTTCAATTACGATCACACCGTTGGCAGCGCGGGAACCGTAAACAGCCGTGGCGGCGGCATCTTTCAGAATAGTAATACTCTTGATCATGTTGATATCATAATCATATACTTTTTGCGCAGTTACCTCATAACCGTCCATGATAAAGATGGGGAGGTTAGGATTGTTGGTAAGCGCGGCCTGAGACAGGTCCGTACCGCTTTTATCCAGTTCTTTTACCCCGATACCGGAACGTCCTCTTACATAGAATTCAGGCATGGTGTTGGGGTCGGAGCCTCTCAGGTTATTTTTCTCCAGGCGGAAGGAGGGGTCAAATACCTGCAGGATACTGATCACATTACGGTTGCCCACTTTGGTCAGTTGTTCCTGTGTTACTTTAATGGCGTTGCCAGTGAAGCTTTCTTTACGGATATTATTGTTATACCCGGTGATGATCACATCTTTGATAGCGGTTTCGGCGGCTTTCATCACAATGGTGAAAGTGGTGGAGTTTTTCGTGACTTTGCTTTCCTGTGATTCCATACCCACGTGCGTGAATACCAGTACCTGTCCGGGTTCCGCGTTGATGGTGAAGGTACCTTTGGCATCTGTGACGCTACCGCTGGCAGCACCTTTTACGCGAACGCTGACGCCCTGCATCGGCGTGCCGTCGGGCGATACAATACGGCCGGTAATCACAATGACTACCTGTTGAGGATCCGGCGTAGCGGCGGGTATTTCAGGTGTAGCCTGATGCGAGAGGATTATGGTTTTGCCCGAGATTTTGTAACTCAGTGCGCGTTGCTTCAGTACCAGGTCCAGGAACTCCGCCAGTGGCATATCGCGGGTGTCGAGCGATACCGGTGCTGCTTCTTTAAGCAGACTGGAATTGCCGAATACCACGAAGCCGGTTTGTGTTTTGATTACGGAAAATACTTTTGGCAGCGGGACCGACTTTCCCGAGAAAGTAATGGTTTGTGATACACCGGTGGCGGATACGGCCATGAACGATGTGAAAAGTAAAATAAACGTCAATCTCATCACTAGCATGATTTTGGCGATAGGCCGCATGTTGAGGAATCCAGGTGGTTTGGCAGAGGATCCGGTTGCGAAGTTGACGGCAACAGGTTCCCTTAACCAAAGAGCAGTTTTTTGCATAAATTGCACGTGTTTGGTTGATAAAAATTGTACGCAATACGAAACTTGATCAGCTAAATGTTTGCCGTTGCGGGGTGCCACCTGCAACGGTTTTTTTTAGCGATTCAATTTATTGTTGAGAATAAATTCCCTGTTATGGAAGGACAATCAACTTCCTGTCTTTCTCAATCCTGAAATGGACGTCAGACATTTTTAACGCATCGATTACTTCTGATAGCTTTAGATTTCTGCTTATTTCCCCAAAAAATTGTATATCCGGAACTGATTTTTCATAGACCACCTGTATATCATACCAGCGTTCCAGTTGTCGCATTACCTGGTCGAGGTGAGCGCCTTCAAAGTTGAACAGCCCGTTTTTCCAGGCCATTATTTTGTCTGCGTCTTCCACCGGCACCACTTTAATTTTGTCTGATAACTGCGCCTGTTGGCCTGGTTTCAGCTGTACTGCTTCGCCATTGTTCCGTTGAATACGGACAGCGCCTTCCAGCAGTGTGGTGTTCATTGTTTTTTCATTTTCATAGGCATTCACATTGAAGTGAGTGCCCAGTACCTGTAACGTGGCTTTGTTATTAATATTTACATAGAAAGGACTACTGGCATCAGGTACAATTTCGAAATACACTTCGCCGGTAATTTCCACCTTTCTCTCTTTTCCGCTGAAAGCAGTGGGGTAGCGGATGGAACTGAGGGCATTGAGCCATACTTCAGTACCATCGGGCAATTTAAGCTGGAAAGACCTGCCTCTGGGGGTTGACATGATGTTGTAAACGAGGTCCCGGTCGGTTTTGTCGTTGCCATCCTGGTAAGACAATTGCCCATTTTGCAGGATGACTTTTACGCCGTTTTGCGTAGTAACGAGGCCGTTACCAAGACTATCGATCGTTAACTGGGAGCCATCAGAAAGAGTCAGGATGGCGCCTTCGCGGCCCGGATCAACATCCGGGGATGGGTTGGTTTTTGAGATTTGTGGTGTAACCGGTTGCGGGCGTTGGGTAAAATACCAGGCGCCTACACCCATTAAAAGAAATACAGCGGCGGCGGCCCACCAGCGGGTAGCTATGGGGATGATCCGACGTTGTGTAACAGGCATGGTTTCCGGTGACGCCAGGATCTTTTCCAGGAGCGCCGCCTTATCGTAGGCAAATATTTTTTTGAGTTCCTGCGCGGTCATCTCCTCATCCTGCAATTGCCGGTACATGTCCCGGTTCCCGGCCGATTCGCCGAGCCATCGCCCCAATGCAAGCTGTTCCTTCGTTTCCAGCGATTCGCGAAGGCTTTTTTGCACCAGTTGGCTGATATATTGCGCGCGTTCATTCATAGTGTACAGTATAAGAACGAATCAGAACGTGATTTGTCTGAAGGATTTTTTAAATTATTTATAACGGGAGGAAAGAATGTCTAATACCACAGGTAATAGGCCTACCGGCAGATACTTATTTTTTAATAGTGCTACCCGCAGCAATTTCAGCCCCTGGGTTTTATAATGCTGTACGGTTTTGTAAGCCATATCCAGTTTTTCTGCTATTTCATCGAGCGACAGTCCTTCAATAACCGACATAAACACCACCTGTCGGCTCTTTTCAGGCAGGCGGTCTATTTCCTGGTAAATAGCCTGCAGCGCTTCTGCCCGGATAAAGTCGCGCTCAATATCCTCCTGCGACCGGTTATTGATATACGCAATTTCTTCATGCGATACCTGGTGCCGCTTCTTCATCCGGAGATGATCCAGTGCGGCATTGTTGGCGGTCACAAAAAGAAAGGACTTTACTTTCTGGCTGTTTTCAAACGACTGCAGTCGGTCCAGTAATTTGATGAAACACTCTGTGGCTATGTCTTCTGCCACCGTGCGGTCGTCTACTATTTTTTCAGTGAAATAACAGAGCGCCATGATATTTTCCTCATAGCATTGTTCAAATGCAAGCTGGCTGCCGTCCTGGAACAGCAGAATACGTTCATTTTGATTGAAATGAGAAGGATGGCCAGGCAATGATTACTGTTGGTTGATTGGGCCTAAACTAGCAAAAAAGCGGATATTTTTTTTGAATGTTTTATTAGTGGAGATTTATAGGGTAGGGTGGTAAGTGTCATTTACATAATGGCATTACAAAGCAGATTTTATATTTCCGGTCGCCCGGGGCCTTCTTCAGCACGGTGATTTCCTGACATAGAAAGGAGTCATGATAGTTAAAGGCAGACAAGTCTATCTTTTCAAAATCGGCGGTAGGGATAGACCGGGCAATGGTAATATGTGGCGTGATTTTTTTGGACGACCTTGGGCTAAAGGCCGACAACAGCAACATGTGCAGCCATTGAATAGGACCAGGGTTATCGATTTTCAGTACCAGTGACCTGGACTCTTCCCCATGTTTGAAGGTGATATTTCCTGCTACTATTACATCGAAACAGGGAAAAGAAGATAATACACTTACTATTTGTTTAATGATACGTTCATCGTCATCGGCAGCAGTAAACTTCATCAGGGAGATATGCGCAACGGCCTTCATATTAGTGCCGGACAACGGAATCTGGCTGCCCAGCATTTCTTTGGCAGACTTTACCACCTCTTTCACCCTCTCGATGGGAGAAAGGATGATAAAGTAAGAGGCGCCCCTGGCGGGCGTCATTTCGCAGTGGAACAGACTAAGTTGGTTAGGATTCACGCGACGCATATAAAAGGGTATTGAGGTAGTAATAACAACCGAAGGGAGGAAATGGTTGCGGGGAAGTGGGTTTGTTTAACAGGAGTTGTAGGTACGAATTATTATCTTTATTAATTATATTTCCTCGCAACCGCTGATCCGGTTCACCTTCTGAGATAAGATCGGGAAGTGGCGCCAGGAAAGAATTTTTAAATACCTGAACCTGATTTCAATATGTACCGGATCATCCTTTTTCTGACAGTTTGCATACTGTCTTGCGGGCAACCTAAAGTAGCTGTAAAAGATTACCACGCGAACCAGGATACTCTAATAGACAATGAGGCTGCCCTTTTCGCCGAAAAGAAAGCAGCTCTGAATCAACTGTTTTTGGAACACAGGGATTCGTCGGCATTTAGCGCGCAGGATATGTGGACCTCCTTACTGATCGGTCATTTATTCAGTCCGCATGAAAAGGACGCCGTACTCAGGTATAATGATAATGACTCCGTAGCTAATGTGATCGTATTGAGGCAATCAGGAGAAAGCTGGGATACGATTTTTTCTACGAAAGTTTGTCCTGTAGAAACGGGGTCTTTCGACGAAAAGATTGCTATCAGTGACTTCAATGGAGATGATATCCCGGATTTAAAAATTATAAGACGTTTTTGGGACATCCATTATGGTGAGAATGCCGACCTATGGCTCTACATTAATGACCGTTTTACAAAAGTGGAAGGATTTGATAAGATCGTTAGTGCCACCTATGACAAAGGCACCCACCTGATCTATTCCTATCAGAGTGCAGGTTGCGCAGATATGGCGATGTACTTTGGGGTTTTCAGCATACAGGGAAACCAGGTGAAGACGGTCCGTGAATTGAGTTGCGACTGTTGTACACGCGATGATAGTTGTTATATCAATGTATTTGGCCAAGCCCCATATGCTGTTCCATATGAATCAGCATATAAACATGTGCCTGCTTTTTATGCCGGGGCAGTAAAAGAAAAGCTGAGAATAACGAGTGGGCAGTAATTATATCCCCCTGCTTTTTTCCCACCATTGTAGTGTTTGTTGATAAGTATACCTAAAGCAATAGAAAATATTACCAGGCTTTTCCATATCAATAATCAGGCTTTTTCTCGGCAGTGAATTCAGATCCGGGAAAAGACCGTTTTCATGTTGCAGCTTTTTAAGCTGATGCAGCGCCATATTTCCAAATGAACAGATGGCCATCATACCGATCAGGAAATCAAGTTTTCGTTCGCGGGAAAACGGCAATTGACTGATTTCTTTTTCAAGGGATGCTACCTGTTGCGAGAAGTATTGCTGGAAGGAATGGGCATCGCTCATCCTGTTAGGCAATGTCTGGGAATGCTCCTGCAGGTCCTTGTAAATATCAAAGAGATCGTTGGTCAGTTGGATGATTCCACCAATCAGGAACCAGCAATTCTTTTCTGTTTCGGAAATATCATCTTCCATATAAAAGTGGCATAACAATACGGCGTAGCCTCCTTTCTCCTGCGTGATACGTTTTAATTCCTCATTGCTGATGGAGGGATCGAACTGTTGGTCTGAATCCACCTGCGATCGGAACAGTTTATCCGTTACTTCGCTGTAATATGAGGTATCCCGGACAATGTGCGCAAGCGCAAGATGTGCATGGAGAAACAGCTTTTCTTCTACGTTTTTTGCTGCGTACTTATCAGATGCAAAGGAAATCTGGTAAAGTTGTTCGTGTGTCAATTGCTTCTGGTCACAAAAGTCATCAAAGAGTGAACTGCAGATAAAATAAAGTATAAATCTTTCCTTCTCAGCATCTGATGTTTTCTTCCCGCGAAGGGAAGCGAAAACATCGCAGATCATAGGGATATAAATACTATAGCTGGTAATAATTTTTTTATAGGTGGCGGGTTGCAGCGATCCGTCAAACTGGGCAAGGAGCTTGTTTAGGTAAAGTGTAGCCCTTTTGCTTTCCCGTTTACGGACAGCAATAATGCGGTAAATACGATAGGAAATACTTGTTGCAAATTTCAACAGATACATATGATCAGATCAAAGCGTGAAAAACTTGTAAAGCAGCATGGAAAGAATGCCGGACAGCATTACTTTTTTTATAAGGCTGCTTAGTTGCTGGTAGTCTATTTTTTGTCTGGCATTGAAAAGTTTCCAGAGAATAAGTGTCAATGGAATTATGACAAGCAGAATGGTATAGAGCGTTAGTATCAGGCTACCCGATATTTTCAGCCAGACAGCCGACAGTAAATATATCAGGACGAAAATAAGGATAAGCAATGTTCCTCCTACAATACGATGGGCCGAAGACGCTCCAAGCACAATGGGCACCGTGCGGCCACCAAATTGTTTGTCGCCTTCAATATCTTCCAGGTCTTTGATCATCTCTCTGGAAAAGGAAATGATAAAGGCAAAGCCGGTATAGGAATAGGTGATCCCTGAAAGTAGCATTATTGCAGGATGACTGTCGGCAGCAGGTAATAGCAAGTCCATATTCATTTCCATACAGAATAATACAGGCATGGCAGATGCAACAATAGCGGATACCATCACATTGCCGATCAGGAACTGTTTTTTCATGATGGCAGAATAAAGGAACAGTAATATTACGCAGGTAGTAATAAAAATGAGAGGACTATGATTATGTAATAAGTTACTGGCCAACCATCCAAGTGTAATTGCCAGGAGGTTCATTGCGCCGTAAATACCAAGCGCGGTTTCTTTACTCATACCATTGGTGATAAATACCTTATCGGGCTTGTTGATAATATCTATCGGAATGTCGAAATAATCATTGATGATATACCCGGCGGCAGCAATAAGAACGTATGCTACAGCCACCAATATAAAGGCATACGCGTGCCCGCTTACCAGCGCAGTGGTTTTCATGAGCAAGGGCCGGAGAATACAAAACTCGAATAAGATCTGGGTAAGTAGAATAAATACTAAATTTGGCCATCTGACCAGTTTCAAAAATAGTGACATTGGTTTCATTGATGTAGGGACAATCTTTTACTAGGTATAGGTAGATCATTGGAGGCAGCCATTCACACAGCCTCTAAAATTAACGGGGCATAAATTACAAGGAAAATCCGGATAGTTAGTAGATGTTAAAAAAAAAGATACCGGCTGCCGGTATCTTTTATATGTAATGCCAGGTTAAGTGGGTTACTTTTTTTCCTGCTTCGATTTCCATTCTTCCAACGCTGTTATTTTCTTATCTTGCCCGATAAGATATAGTGTTAACTCTTCTATTTTGGCCAGCAGCTTTTTATTCATTTCGCCTACGTCGATGCCCTCTTTTTCTACTTCTGCTGCCGATGGAATTCCTTCCAGGTGCTGGTGGGTAGTCACATATTTTTCTACTGATGATAAAGGAGGCAGGGGATAGTCGTTATGGAAAACATAATCAGCCCAGCCGGTTTGTGTTACTTTAACCCTTTGTGCCGTAATAGTGCCGGCTACTGCCAATTTTGATTGTGGATTGGTTGTCCCGATACCTACATTGCCACTATTTAAAATGGACATTCTTACATTGTAACTTGTACCATTGTAGTCGCCGATAGTCAGCCTGCCACTTGTTACGCTGGGAAAATAAATGCTATGTTCATAAGGTCCATTGTTCATATCTGTTCCCAGGCCCATCCACGCCTGGGGATCGCTATCCAGGCCATAAATCTGTAAGCGTGGACTTTGGCTATATGCTCCGCCGATCATAATAGCAGGCAGAGAGGATGTTTTTTGAACTTGTAGATTATATTTCGGGTCCATCGTTCCAATGCCTACGTAACTATTATCTCTTTTGATCGTAATAGCATCGGCGGCAACTCCATAGTTGAAAATATGCAGATTTTTATCTCCTATTTCTCTAAGCCCTATAAAGAAATCATTCGCATTATTGGTTTGCCATTGAATACCAAAATGAAAATTGTTTGCAGATCTGTTTAGGAAGATAGGTCTGTTATTACCATTTATGGTATTGCCATTATCATATACATTTTGCAGTGTTTGACTTTTAGCGGCTATTGACGTGAAAAATAAAGCTATAAATGCACGGGATATTTTGTTCATAATACATAGGAGTTTAAAAAAAGGGAACGGTATTGAGATATTATTTTATAGGTTAATGTCAATAAATATACTGCAGCAGCTATTTGAGAATGCGATATGCCTGTGGGAATGGCATGGGCAAAACCCTCTTTTTTTCTTCAAACGGGCAATAAAAACGCTCAATTTCTGCAATTTGAAATTGAGCGTATCTGTAGCCTCAACAGGGATCGAACCTGTATCTAAAGTTTAGGAAACTTCTATTCTATCCATTGAACTATGAGGCCATCACTTTTTAACCCCCATCCTGGGATCGGGTTGCAAAAGTAAGGGTTTTAAATTAATATTTAAAGACTTTCTATATCTACTTTCCCACCGGCAGGAGCATAGATGCCGTCGATCTCTTTCTTGAATTTCTCCAGGATCACTTTCCGTTTGGCCTTCAGGGTGGGGGTCAGTTCCCCGGCGTCTACCGTCCATTCTTTCGGGAGCAGCACGTATTTTTTCACCTGTTCAATATGACTGAAAAACTGGTTGTATTTATCTACTGCCTGTTTGTAGAGGTCCAGTACATCCGGGTTTTTCACCAGTTCTTCGTTGGAAGTAGCGCTGATACCACGTTTCTGCGCCCAGTTGCGCAGGTTATTGAAGGATGGGACTATGAGGGCTGCTGTAAATTTGCGGTCTTCGCCCACGATCATGATCTGTTCGATATAAGGTGATTCCTTAAACTTATTTTCGATGGGTTGTGGCGCCACAAATTTTCCGCCGGAGGTTTTAAAAAGTTCCTTTTTCCGGTCTGTTATTTTCAGGAATTTGTTATCTATCATCACCCCTATATCTCCGGTATGGAACCAGCCGTCCTGGATAGCGTCGGCGGTGAGGTCCGGGCGTTTGTAATAGCCGATCGTGATGCTTGGACCTTTACAGAGAATTTCCCCATCTTCCGCCAGCTTTACTTCCACGTTGCTGATAACGGGGCCCACCGTACCAAACATGCGGTCTTCCACATTGTAGCGGTTTACACTGATCACGGGAGAGGTTTCGGTGAGACCATAACCTTCCATGATAGGAATGCCGCCGGCTGTAAAGATCTTGAGTAAACGCACCTGGCAGGCGGCGGCGCCGTTTACGATACACTGGATATTACCCCCCAGAGCAGCGCGCCATTTGCTGAATATCAGTTTGTTAGCCAGTTTGAGTTGTACATTGTACCACCATCCCTGATTCTGATTGATTTCATATTTCTTGCCTATATCCACTGCCCAGAAAAACAGGGCTCTTTTAATGCCTTTCAGTTCCAGGCCGGTGGCCATGATTCGCTCGTAAACCTTCTCCAGTAGCCGTGGTACGGTGGTGAAGATGGTAGGTTTCACCTCTTTCAGGTTGTCGCCGATGGTATCCATACTTTCAGCGTAATAGATAGGTACGCCGGAGATGAGATACAGGTAAGTGACCATTCTCTCAAATATATGGTTCAGTGGCAGGAAGCTGAGTGCTTTGGCATTGTTATTTACCGGCAGATAGGGCTGGCAGGCCAGCACATTGCTCATGATGTTATGGTGACTGAGCATCACACCTTTGGGTGTGCCCGTAGTACCGGAAGTGTAGATGATTGTAACCAGTTCTTCCGGATCTACATTTTTCTTTACTTCTTCAATCTGTGGGAAGTCACTTTCCTGGCCGAGATCAACGATTTCTGTCCAGTGACGGGCGCCTTCTACTTTATTAAAGGTGAATATTTCGCGGATGGTGGGAAACTTATCCCGCATGGCGGTTACTTTGTCCAGCAGGTCTTTATCGGCTACAAAGAGGATGCGTGCTTCTGCATCATTGAGTACGTAGGCCAGTTCGTTTTCACTGATGGTCGGGTAAATGGGGGTCAGCACGGCGCCGAGTTGCTGTACGGCGAGGTCGGTGATGATCCATTCTGGCCGGTTAGGTGAAATGACAGCTATTTTATCTTTTTCCTCATTTTTTTTGATACCAGCCCTGATACCCAGCTTGAGTAAGCCGGAACTGAATTTCAGGCTAATGTCCGCCACTTCTTTGGTGCTATACTTCTTCCATTGTCCCTTTTCTTTGTCTTTTCCGACTAACATATCCTCTTTGGGATATTTTGCTAATTGGTAAGCGATCACGTCAAATAGTCGTTGCGGTTGGTCCATCATGCTGCTGTAATTTTGTTTTGGCTCAAATATGTCAAATGCGCGTGTGTTGTTGCTCTTTTAGCTTTTCATATTCCTGTAAAGCATCTCCGAACTGATCTTTATGATATGCATTGAAATATTGAAAAGCGAGTGCTATACCCCATGCCAATGCCGGCCAAACCGGCCATGGTGTGCCACCTGTTTTATTACTGTCCGTCAGAAACCACACTGCCCATAGTCCTGAGTTCAGGACCAGGTAGATGATAAGATGAGATTTGAATGCGGCCCTTGCTTTTGCGATGCGCCAAAGTCTGTTATCTCTTTCTTGCGTTGTTTCCATGGAAGTATATTTTAGGTAATAGTGGTTGTACTAAATTTAAAATATTTTATTGGCTTCACGTAGAAAAAAAACGAAAAAGCGACCTTATCGGGTCGCTTTTATATCGAAAGAAATATTTACCTGCGAATTGATCAGTTTATCCTGCAGTGACTTATCTGCCCGATAGCTGATGCCCCATTGCGTCCTGTCCAGGTTAAAGTTAGCAATGGCATGTATGCTGTGATCGGCATAAGTGATCTTTGCCGGGAAGGAGATGTTTTTAGTAATGGATTTCAGGGTGAAATTCCCTTTAATAATATGTGTGGCGTCTTTTAATGTCAGCTCGTCGCCCACAGATGGGTGGAAGGCGGTAACATCGGTAATTTCGAAGGTGGCAACAGGATATTTTTTTACATCGAAAAACATTTCTCCCTGGAGTTCATTTTCCAGTTTACGTTTCATGGCGGAATCAGCTGCGAGATCCAGGTCCTGTAACGATTTCATATTAATGATAAACTGTCCGCCGGTAATAATGCTGTCTTTTACATACAGTGCGCCGCCGGCCAGTTTCAGGGTACCCTGGTGTTTGCCGGTAGGTTTGGTTCCGATCCAGGTAACCATACTTGCGGCCGTATCAGGCAAATAGGCGTTGCCGGTGCCTGCCTGTACGGTCTGGGCTTCCGTAATGCGGGCTTTATCGGCTTTGGGCGCCTGTTCGCAAGCCAGGATGCTACAGAAAACTACGGGTATTACATAAAAATGTTTTTTCATAAATGCTAATATGCTTTAAGAACAGGCGTTCCATTAGCAGAACGCCTGTTCCGGAGTTTCTTTATTCAGCCAGCTCCCGGTTGCCTACCCACACAAATCTTTTCACGATAAATTCCTGGTTGGTAAAGCTGGCGTTGCCCGCAGGGTTACCACCGGTTACATGGAAGTCGGAGAAAGCGGCATGCTGGTTTACCCAGATGAAGCCCGTCAGGTTAAAAGATACCGGTGTGAACACACTGTTCATTTCGGTTTCGATCTTTTCTTTGGTGGCGGTATCTGTGGTATATGCCCCGCAGGTAATGGCACCATATTTCTGCGCCATTTGCCTGGCCAGTTGTATACTATGGTTGGTATCTCTTGTTTTGATGATCAGGATCACTGGTCCGAAAAGCTCTTTTTCGTAGATGCTGGTGTCGGCGCTGGTCACTTCCAGGATGGTGGGGGCGCATACCCGTGCATTGGAAAACTCTTCATTCGCGACAGGAGTGCCTTCCAGGATTACCTTTCCGCCCATGTGACGGGCCTCTTTGGCCCGGTTCAGGGTGCTGTCATTCTGAATGGCGCCCAGTGTGCCGGCACCCATCTTAGGATGGTTCACCAGGCCTACTACGGCATCTTTGAACTTTTGCACCACTTCATTGAAAGAAACCTGGCCAGCGGCGGTATTGACGCCTTGTTCGGGTATAAAGAAGTTTTGCGGCGCGGTACACATCTGCCCGGAATACAAGCTAACGGAAAAAGCCAGGTTCTGGATAACGGCATCGAGATCGTTGGCGCTGTCGAGTATAACAGAATTGACGCCTGCTTTTTCGGTGAATACGGTTTTGCCGGGGAGCGATTCCACATAATTACCAAAAGCATTGCCACCAGTGTAATCGATCAGTTTTACATCGGGATGTTCGCACAATTCCTTTGTAATCAGGTGTGCAGAGGTATCTGCGGCCAGCTGGCAAAGGTTGGGGTCGTACCCGTTGGCCTGGAGCGACTGCTGTATAGCAGCTACGGCAATGGCTATCGGCAATATTGCTTTGGGATGCGGTTTCACGATCACCGGGTTGCCGGTAATCAGGTCGGCATATACACCCGGGAGGGTATTCCATACCGGGAAAGTGGAGCAGCCAATGACTACACCGGTACCTTTGGGTATGGGTTTGAATGTTTTATATAATTTGATGCTGGTTTTGCCCATGGGCTTTTCCCAGGTGAGGGAAGGCGGATAACGCTGCAATTCCTGGTAGCCGGTGGCAATCGCTTCCAATGCACGGTCGTTGGCATGTGGACCGGAAGCCTGGAAGCTCATCATAAAGCTCTGGCCGGTGGTATGCATGGTGGCGTTGGCAATATCAAAGAAGTAATCTTTAACGCTTTCCAATGTTTCGGTGAGTACATTGGCCCTTTCGGAGGCGGGCAGTTTTCCCCAGCTCTGAGCGGCCGCTGCTGCTTTCTTCAGCAGATCAGCTACTGGAAAGATGGGATAGGTGACACCCAGTACTTCACGGGTGTAAGGAGATACTTCTTCACCACCCCAGCCGGTTTCCCCTGTTTGCAATAACTGTTTGAAAGGCTTCCCCAATAGTTGCTGATAGCTCTGTACGCCTTTTGCATGAGCATCTTCACCGTAAGCTTTAGGATGCTCCGGGTATTGCGAATAGAAAGTTCGTTCGTGGTTTGCCTTTACAGCATTGTCGATAATGTTTTGGTGTTTGTTAACGAGCATATTCAGATTTTGAGATTTACAATTTACGGATTTAGTCATTCAGTTGCTACAGCAACTAAATGACTAAACCTGTAAATCAAAAAATATCTAAATACTAATACCCGGAATTGATCAGCGTAAACCGTCCATCGTTGTAATATTCATCCGGTTTCGGCTTTAACGGATTGCTACGTTGAAATTTCAGGAAAGCATCATAATCGGATTTATGTAATCCTACCCATGCTTTGTAATTGGCCTGGTTGGCAGCCGGGCCAAACAACCACTGGTTATAAGATTCAAACATCCCTTCCCGTAACAGGCTTCGCTGATAATCGAAGAGGGCAAAGGGGTATTTCATACCATAAAAATTATACCAGTCCAATATAAAGCGGGTACGCACCATGATTAAAACATCCGGATCTATTCCTCCTGTCACCACACTTGCTTGCTTGCCCATGCAGGCTTTATAGGCCTCCACAA
The DNA here is from genome assembly GCF_900110835.1 of Chitinophaga arvensicola. Lineage (GTDB taxonomy): Bacteria > Bacteroidota > Bacteroidia > Chitinophagales > Chitinophagaceae > Chitinophaga > Chitinophaga arvensicola. Next base: position 262,469 of record NZ_FOJG01000001.1, on the reverse strand, counting down.
AGTCGTTGCTGCCTTTTTTGCCCTTCCTGTCGTCCGTAATGGCGCTTTCAAACAGGGAAGGATCATTGAATAATTTCTTGTAAGATTCCAGCACAATATTCCTTACTTCAGCCGTGCGGGTGGTGAAACTTTCCATATTCATGAAGGTTTCGCCGTATAAGATGCACCACAGCGGGTTGTTACTGAAATCATAAGTTTTGGTAGCATTATAATAGTTGCCCGGGAACGTGGGATCCTGTTCAATGCCTTTGATCCAGCTGCGCAAGGCACCATCGTACATTTTGAAGTTCATCAGCAGGGTGCCGTTATCATTGTATAACTCGCCGCTGTTGGGGAATTTCTTAAGACCGCGTTCGTACATGCGCTGTGCTGTTTTCCACTCCTCCCTGCCCACATAAATATTCCCGGCAATCTGGAATACCTGTACATCCGCTTCCTTGCTGCTTAATAGCGGCTCTACAACACTCTTTGCTTTTATGAGATCCCCTTTCAGATAATAGGTAAAACCAAGTTGTTTTTTTAATTCAAAGTTATCCGGCTCCAATTGCAATGCCTGGTTCAATACCAGGATGGCATTAGAATAATCACCGGTACGAATAAAGCCGGTGGCCGTATTGTACAACTCTTTGGCATCCTGTGCAACCGCTACTTGTGAAAATAAAACTCCCGCAACAAAAAGTGCTTTCAATAAAGAAGACCGTATGTTCATCCCTGTCTGTCGTTTGTTGTAAAAGTAAGGAAAATGGGGTAATGTGCCACAGATCAATCTGTGAGCAGGGAGATGGAGGAATGCTGGTCGTTATATTACTTTATTGCTTTATTTGTTGACAGGAAGCTGTTTTGCAGTATAATGATACAGACAATGCCCACAATAGCGCCTATACCTACCAGGGCAGGGTTATTCAGCACCTCCATTAGCATATTTTGTGGTTGATCCTTCACGAAATATACAAATACCGCCGGAATGATGCTGCATACAAGCTGAAGATAAATGGTGTTACCCAGATTCCTGGTTTTCATATATATCCAGCACATAAGCACGGAAAAAGTGATAGAATAGAAAAAAGAATGAGGCGATAAACTGAAAGCCAGTGCAATACCTGCAACATTTAAGAAAGACTTGACCGGAGAATGGCTTTTGAGAAAGCTATCCAGCAATACACCTCTCATCAGGCATTCCTGGATAACAGGGTCAATGAGAAAGTATATGCAGCAATAGAATACAGGTCTTTCCAGGATAATACCGAATATGGGCTCCCAGGAATCAATTAAGCTAAGATGGAGCCATTCCTGTATGCCGAAAGTAACTATATAATGAACAAGCATCAGGAATGGGCCTGTGAATAATATGGCGGGGGATGGTATTTCGATACGGAACTTATAATCAGGTTCCACTTTTGTCTTACGGTGGTAGGTGTAAACCAGCGAGGTTAGCATCATGCAACAGAATAAGATAATCATCCATGTAGCCATCAGCAGGTTGTCTTCGATAAAGGAGCGGTTCATCAAATTTCCTATTGCACCACACAACAGGGAGAAAGCAGCTATCAGGGCGAAGTTGAAAACCGGTATCAGCCATGCCTGGCCGATTGTAGGGAAGTACTTCTTTTTCTCTGTAACGAGTAAAGGATCATCATCAAAAATAGACCGGGTTGATTCGGTTGTTTTCATACGTAGTTGGGTATAGGGGGAAATGAATATAGGGAAAGCTCCCCGGCTCTTAGCAGCCGGGGAAGTAATAATTGTATTTAAATAATATGTGTAATCAATCCATCCCGCAGTTTCGGTTCAAACCACGTACTCTTTGGTGGCATTACCTCTCCGCTATCTGCAATATCAAACAATTGCTGGATGGTAACGGGATACATGGCAAAGGCTACTTTCATTTCACCGCTGTCTACCCGTTTTACCAGTTCCCCGAGGCCACGGATACCGCCTACAAAGTCGATCCGCTTATCAGTGCGCTGGTCTTTGATGCCCAGTATTTTGTCGAGGATGTTATTGGAAAGTATAGTAACATCCAGGATGCCGATTGGATCGGTGGTGTAGGTGCCTTCCTTTGCTACCAGGCGATACCATCTGCCTTCAAGGTACATACTGAATTCGTGGAGCATCGCGGGCTGCTGTGGTAGGTGGCCCACATCTTCCACAGTGAAATCATAATCCAGGCGGGAGAGGAGTTCCTCTTTGCTAAGGCCGTTGAGGTCTTTCACTACGCGGTTATAATCCAGGATGGCGAGCTGACTGGCAGGGAAAATGGTAGTCAGGAAATAGTTAGCCGGGTTTTCCACTGAGGTGATCTTTCCTTCCTTGCTCAGGGCAGCTTGCACGAGACTGGCTGAGGCGGCACGGTGGTGGCCGTCGGCAATATAGGTAGCCGGTACTTTTTCCGCAAACAGGGAGGTAATGCTCTCGATGGCGGAAGGGGTATTAACTACCCAGATGGTATGCTGTATACCATCTTCCGCAGTGAAATCATATACCGGTTGGTTGTTTTCCTGCCATTGATCGATGAGGGCGTTAACTTCCGGTACATCGTTGTAGGCGAGGAATACGTTGCCGGTCTGGGCTTTCGTGGTTTTAATATGATTAATCCGGTCCAGTTCTTTATCGGGCCGGGTGAATTCATGTTTTTTAATGATGCCGTTATTATAGTCTGATATGGCAGATACGCATACCAGGCCTGTCTGGGCACGTTCGTTCATAACCAGTTTATAGATATAATAGGCAGCCTGAGGGTCGAGGAAGAGCGTGCCTTCATCGACGAAGCGGCGCAGGTTTTCTGCGGCTTTGTCGTATACCGGCTGACTGTGTGTATCCGTGCCTTCGGGGAGATCTATTTCAGATTTTGAAACATGATAAAATGAGTAAGGGTTACCGGCAGCCGCTGCTTTTGCTTCTTCTGAACTGAGTACGTCGTAGGGCCTTGCAGCTACTTTTGCTGCTAAATCTTCTTTAGGCCTTAATCCGTTGAAAGGTTTGATAATAGCCATAATGTAGAGATATGTGAATAGTAAATGTAATGATAAAAAAATTACGGATCGCCACTCACAGAGCAGGGGCTGACCTTTTGGTCAGCCCCTGCTCGTCAGGAATAAATGTAACAATAGATAATCGGGGAACTACTGAGAAGAAGATTGCCGGCGGCAGCATGCTTACAAATGCTTATCCAGCATTACCCTCAGCTCAGGGTCTGAAGGTCTTGGCGCATTGGCGGAAACAAGCCTGCCTTTCGGATCTACCAGTATGAAACGGGGAACGGCCGCGACGTATAGTTTTCGGATGAATTCCGATTCAAAGTTTTTTTTGTCGGTGATCAACTGGATTCCTCCCAGTTTATTGTTGCGAACATATTTTTCCCATTCTCCTTTATCGGCATCTATTGAAATGCTCACGAACTCAATATTTTTACCATGGTAATCTTTTTCCACCTGCTGCAGGAAGGGGATTTCTGCTTTGCAGGGGGAGCACCAGGTTGCCCAAACATCGATGTACACATACTTGCCACGAAGGTTTTTTAGCGCCACTTTCCGGTTGTCTACGTTTGCATAGTTGAATTCAGGGGCCATCGCATTGGAAGTCATCAACCCCAGTAGTTGTTTCAGTTCATTTTTTGCTTCCACATTGGAAGCAACTTTCATAAAAGTATTATACGCTTCATGACGTGTTGTTTCGTTCTTTGCTGTTGTCATCAGGAAAGCGGCCGGGTTATAGCTGAGATATTCTTTGATGAAGGGATCAGTGACCTCTTGTTGTACTATACGGAGCTTTGCCACATACATACCGCCATCGCGCAGGGTGGTATCACCCTGGTATTTGCCGTCACGTTGTCTCTTGAAGAATTCTTGTGTGAGATAGTCTTCCAGCCATTGACGATAAGCACCAGAACGTTTGAACAATGCCACTGGTTCGCCTGGATTTCCTCCTTCAAATGTTTTTTTATCCAGTTTTGCTCTTTCTTCGGGTGATAATCTTTTCAGATGTTTTGTTTCACCATCCGCACCAGGAAGGGAATCCCATCCATAACTAATAATGTAAACATTGACCAGGTTGCGGGTATAATAATCCAGGTCTTTTACTTTCAGTTCTTTGAGCGTAGCATCCTGCTCTTTATCAATCGGAGCCAGCATTTCTTTTTTGAAGGCTTCCAGTTTTCCTAGGAACTCGTCCGGCCCAACGAAGAATGCAGCTGCCCAGAATGTATTGCTATCCGCCATCGGAAGATACCTGGATAATGTTGCTCCTTTGTTGTTCAGCAGATCATCGGAAACGGCAGCGCTGTAGGGACTTTTTTGCGCAAAAAGACTGCCAGTCGCCAGGAGTAGTAAGGCGATCAGTGTTTGTTTCATGAGTATATTATTTTATTTGTGATTCAATTCCATTCCGGGATTGAACATTTGTACCCGCACAGGAATCTCGAATGTATAATTAGGACTATGGGACGCCAATCGGGCTTCCACCTTGTTTGTTTCTTTATTGATTCTTTGCACTTCAGGCATCCGTCCTTCACGGTCCAGCCTTTTCATATCGAACCACCTGAGACCGCTGAAAGCCAGTTCCCTTCTGCGTTCTGCAAATACTTTTGCCAGGGCATCTTCTGCGGAAGTTGCAGTTTGATCTGCATAATCGTCAGTTATGATTCGCTTCTTCCTGATCATGTTCACGATGTCCATCGCTTCATTGGGATGATTGTTCCTGGCCAGCAGTTCTGCTTTTGTCAGGTACATTTCAGGGAAACTGATACCGAAACTGTACTCGCCGGGGAAAGAAAGACGGATAATTTTGCCATTGCCGAAGGAAATGGCCAGGAAACTGTAACGGAGATCAGAACTGTTGAAATAAGTGTTGAGATCCTCCGAATAGACCATAAAGATGGGAGTGCCGGTTGAAGCCCGCTGCCAGAGTACTTCCGGGTTGAGATCATACACCGGCACGTCGTATGAGCTGGCATACGAGTTGTAATCCAGGAGTGTATGCGTGGCTTCCAGCGCCTTGTCGGTATAAATTGCAGCATTGGGAAAATCGCCCATATACAGATAGATACGGCTGAGCAAACCGGCGGCGGCATATTTCGTTAACCTGTACCTGTTCAGATTGGAGGCAGGCAGTACTTCAATAGCCGCCTTTACATCGGCAATGATGGCGTCCAGCGTTGCTTTTAAGCTGGAGCGGGCAGGCGCGGCGTCTGTTACATTAGTGCTCGTTACCATCGGCATACCTGGATCAGTGGCCGCCGTAGCAGGATAATAGGCCTTGGCAAAAACGGTCAATAATTCCAGGTAATTGTTTGCGCGGATCACCTTTGCTTCGGCTATCACTTTATCTTTTTCTTCTTTGGTCCCATCAGGAGCAGCAGGCACACCGTTGATGATCACGTTGGCATCATAGATACAGCGATAAATCGGTCCCCAAACATCAGGACTCGCCTTTTCATCGACGGTAAGTACCCGCTTCCAGCAATAGCCGTTGTTTGAGGGCGACTGGCTCGCTGCATCGGTTGCAATGAAAACATCATCCGTAAAATCGAGCAGATTGATAGGAAATGTCTGGACCATGGTAGGTGAGTTCAGCATACTTTCATAGTCCGCCAGTTTTTCGGGGATCACCAGTCCCTTTGGTTTTACATCCAGGTATTTATTACAGGCAGTAAAAGATACCGCCGAAAAAAATATCAATATGAAAAGATAGTTCTTCATGTAGTTCGTTTTAGAAAGAAGTGGAAAGCGTAAGGCTGTAAAAAGGTTGAGTTTCCAATGTACGCACCCCCGACACGCGATCAATCGCATCAGGATCGATATCATTGCCGCTGAATGTGTAGCGGAAAAGATTCTGTACCTGGAGACGCACCTGCGGATTAATCAATCCCATCTTTTTGAAATATCTTCCCCTCACATTGTAAGTAACGATGAGGTCCCTCAAGCGGATATAGTCCGCTTTACGCACAAACTGTGACGCATATTCGTAGCCAGACAAGGCGGTGGTTTGATAGTAGCCGGGAGCGGCGTCGTTTACATAACCGGGGATATTGGTGAATTTCTCATCGCCCGGTTTCCGCCAGAAATCAGCAGAACCCTTCAGTGGATTATTGGCGGACATACGGATATTATAGGGATTGGGTTGTTCCACTCTCATTACGTGACCTCCGTAATACATGAACAAAAACGAGAGATCAAAGGCGCCGATGCTGAACTGATTATTCAGTCCCAATACATATTTAGGAGTCGTGGTGCCGTTATAGATCAGGTCTTCCCGGGTTACGTCCACTGTTGCATTACCAAAAAAATCATAGAACTTAAGAACATTCTGATTACCCTTCCTGTCATATACAAAGGGTTGCCCCATTGCATTCAGACCGCCATAATTGTAGCTGTACAGCGCATTCATTGGAAGCCCCTGTACAAACAGTGCGCCGCTGGTGATCAAATCGGAGTGCGCAAATTCAGTGGCTTTTATGGCCAGCACCTTATTGTTGTTGAAGGAGCTGGTTACCTGCAATCGCCAGGCAAAGCGTTTTTTCATAACCAGTTGGCTGTTGACCTGGAATTCGAGACCACTGTTACGGATAGACGCAGTATTGGCATTGTACTGGTTAAATCCTGTTGTAGGATCTGCGTCGAGGTTACCGAAAACGTCTGTGCTTTTCTTTATGTAATAATCCACTGAGCCGGAGATCCTGTTGTTCCACAAGGTGTAGTCGACACCGAAATTGTAGTTCTGCGTGGTTTCCCAGCGCAGGGATTGATTTTCCGGAGAGAGCACGTCATTGTATTCAAGCGGTGAATTAAGCTTTGTGTTCAACCCTGATGAAAGGATCAGGAAGGCGCCGTTGTTGCTGTTTGGCACATTCCCGTTGAACCCGGTGGCTGCACGCACCTGCAGGTTCTTTGCCCAGCTCCAGTTTTCCGCAAATTCCTCTTCGCTCAAACGCCAGTTTACTCCGGCAGACCAGAGCGGTTTATATTTATACTTTGGATCTACACCAAACAGGTTCGACTGGTCAATACGGAAACTACCGGTCAGAATGTATTTGTCGCGATAGATATAAGTTCCCTGCCCGTAATAAGACATGAACCTGTTATCTATTTCCTTTTGATTGAAATAATCTGTGCTTTTGAAACGCCGGATGCCAAGTTCTTCATAAGGAGAGTTGGAAGTGGCGTTCAGCGCAGACATATTGATAGGCTTGCTGATAAGGGTTTGCCCGTTGTATCCGAAGAAGGAAGTTTTGTAAGATTCGGTGAGTGTTTGTTTTCTTTCCAGTCCAAGGATACCGGAGATATCGTGATCACCGGACCTATGGTTGAGGTTCAGCTGCAGACGTGCGGTATAGTTGGTTATGCGCTGATTGGTCTTCATCAGGATATCCCCTTTGGGCATATTGATGAAGAGAGCCTGGCCTGTAACCGGATCTTTCTTCGCCATGGCAGATACCAATGTGCGGGTTTTGTAAGTGTCTTCTGTTTGCAGCTGATCCAGTATTGTACTCTGGTTTTCATAGTTGCCGCCAAGGTCCATGTTTAACCAGTTGGTGACCTTCACATTAAATCTACCCTGGAAGCGGGCTCCAGACCCTTTGCTTGTATTGGTGTTTCCATACAATTCTTTGTAAGGATAATACCACTGATCATACAGGCCTGCGGCCTGCAGTGCATCATTCCGTTTTTTGGTGATGGCGCGGGACATATAATCGCGGCCGGGATCCAGGGACACCGCAAGGGCATTCCCATTTTCATCGGTGAGCCGTTCATAAGGGAGGAAGTCGGAATAGGCTGGTGTATTGCCGCTCAAATCTTTGAGGCTGAGGTAAGTTCCCCTGAAATCGAATTTCAGCCAATCAGTGAATTTAAATGTATTGGCGAGGTTGAGAATGATCTGTTTGTTTTCAGATCTCCGGTTCACCCCTGTTTCTGCAATATAATTTACGCCCATCATGTAGGTACTTCTATCCGTGCCACCGCTTACATCTAAATTGAGGTTGGTGGTCTGGCGATGCTGGTAGAACAACCGTTCATAATCTTTCAGATTATCATAGGAGCCAAGAGCGGCCAGTTTTTGATTCACCTGATCATCTGTAAGGAGAGGATTGGAAACAGACAGCTGTGTTTTACCGAACAGGATCTCTTCTACCGGGTTCATTTTGTAATAGCCCAATTCGTAGTTCTGAAAGGATGTTTGTTCAATATTGAATTTATCTTTTTGCAGTTGAACAAACTCGCTGGCAGGTGCATATTGCAGATAGCTGAAATCCGGCTTGGGCTGAAATGCCTGTACAACGCGCGCATTGAAGACTGGCTTACCCGATTTCCCCCTGCGTGTTTCCACTACTATTACACCATTGGAAGCGCGGACACCGTAAATGGAAGCTGCTGCCGCATCGCGCAGCACGCTGACTGATACGATATCCAGCGGATTAATAGTGCGCAGATCAATCTCCGTAGGAAAGCCATCCAGCACAATCAATGGTTTTTTCACCGCATCGAAAGTAGACACCCCTCTAATGGTCAGTTCACCGGTTTGACCGTTATACACCAGTCCCGGCACTTTACCCTCCAGGCTTTCCAAAAAATTGCCCGTTACCGCTGTGCGTTGCTGGTATTCTTTTTCAGACATTACGGAAGCGGCACCTGTAAGCTGTTCCTTTTTTATTTTTTGATACCCAGTTGAAATAGTGGAAACTTCTACTGCACCTAATACTGCCTCTGCCGGTTTTAGCGTAATGCTGATAGCGCCATTGTCAAGAATAGATGCTGTAATAGTAATGGTATACGTTTGATATCCGACAAAAGACACCGTAACAATATTGCCTTTGTTGACATGCAAACTGAGTGTTCCTTCTGTATTCGTTATGCCTGATTGCTTATTGTTTTTTACGGCAACAGATGCGCCTGCAAGTGGCCGGCCAAAGGAGTCAAGAATTTGAAACCTGACCGGTACAGGAATTTCCGATGTTAATTGATCGGAAGAAGATAGTGAGGATGTTTTTTTATCATTTTTTTTGGTAAGAAAAATGGTTTTGCCCTGGATATCATATTCAATTGGCAGATCTTTTAAAATCATCTTCAAAAAATCAGGAAGCGGTGAATCGTTCACAGAAACGGAAACAGTTTGGTTGGCAGGAATCAATTCGGGGTCATACGCCACTACATAACTGGTCTGCTTTTCGATTGCGGTAAAAACCTTTTTAAAAGGAAGATGCTTGCCTGAAAGTGTGATGGTTTGGGCTGTACCTGAGGTATAAGCGGACAGACTGACAACGAAAAGAAAAAGCATGAGTAGTCTCATAACTCGAATCATTTGAGTTGGCAGCCAGTTAACATGCCGGAAGAAAAACGGGGCATGCAGACACGAATTGCCAATAGCAATTTTTTGCATAATTTGCAATGTTTGGTTGAGAAAATGGATTCCTTCTTTTGGATCAGCCTACATCGCCGGGAGTGCTACAACACTTCCGGTTTGTTTTTAATGGCAGACCCCTGGTGTATAAAGTACCGTCAGGTTCAGACTTTATTTCCTTATGGCGATACAATTAACGTTCTGTCTTGTAATTTGTAGTGAATACCTAATTTTTCTAAGTTTTTTAATAGCCCTGTGAACGGAACATCCCTTGTCATTTTGCCTGCCAACCGCCTGGAGGGAATTGTGTTATTCTCATATACTACTTTAATATCATACCATCTCTCAAGCTGACGCATGATCTCCTGCAACGTTGCTCCATCAAAATAGATAATCCCGTTTTTCCAGGCGATTGCCTGGTCTATGTCTGCGGGCTGTACTTCCATTTGTTGTTTGGCAGGATTGTAAAATGCTTGTTTGCCGGGCTGTAATATGACGCTCTCGCGATATTGGTCACTATTACCGGCATTCTCATCGCGGGCAGTTGCTACAACCTTTACAGCGCCACTTATTAATGTTGTTCTTTGCACTTCTTCATTCGGATAAGCATTAATATTGAAGCTGGTTCCAAGTACCTGGATCTCTGTGCTACCTGTCTTTACTACAAAAGGTTGTTTACTGTTTTGCGCCACTTCCATATAAACTTCTCCGCTCACTTCTACTTCTCTTTTATCCACCGGGAATTTTGAAGGAAATTTAATACTGCTCGCTGCATTCAGCCAAACTTTGGTGCCATCGGGAAGAACCGCCTGGTACTGGCCTCCACGGGGTGTGGCGAGTTGCAATGTTTTACCAATGTCTGCAATGCGTTCTCCATCGTTGTAGGCAATAGTGGCTCCTACCGATATTCCCTGTTTATCATTTGAAAGGTTGATGGGTTGGTTGTTTCCAACTGTTAACACGGCCCGGTTGATACCGGGAAGAATTTCAGACGTAGCCGCAACCTGGTTGTCCGTTCCGGGGGATTTAGGTTGATGGCCGGAAAACAGCATAACTGCAACGGTTGTTCCAATCACGACGATGGCGGCCGCAGCCCACCACAAACCGCGAAGGAAATGTACACGATAGGTTGGTGTGATCGTATTTTTTCCAGACTCCGCATTAGCAGCTGTATACCGGGCAGCGAGAATAGCTTGCCAGACACCGGCTACATCTTCAGGATGAGAGGTAATGCTCTCCGATGCGTATGACTTTACAACCTGCTCGGAAATTGCCTGGTTTAAAGCATCATTCTCTGCATTCCTGATATATTCGAAAAGCTCCTGCAATTCAGCTTTTGAAGCGGTTTCGGAGATATAGCGCTCCCACAAACGTTGTATGTTTTGTTCTGAGTGATCCATGTCGTATAAAAGTGTGACGTATAACTAAAGGCCCAGTACTATCGGCATGTGAAATTTTCAGAAAAAAAATAAGTAATTGAATAAAATGAGATAAAGCAGGCCTTTGTCGAGTAGATGGTTTCGGATACTCTGAAGTGATTTAGCCATTTGATTGCGGACTGTATGACGGCTAATTGATAATTGATCTGCGATTTCCTGGTAACTTAATCGTTGTTCCTGCTGCAGCTTATAAATTATGCGCCGTTGTTCCGGTAACAGGGACACCGCTTCCCGGATATAGCCTTCGATCTTGCGGAGATCATATTGTCCTTCCTGGAAACTGACCTGGGTTCCATGCATGATAGCGCTGGCGACGTATTGCATTTCAATTTCGGTTTCCTGCCGTCTGATCTTGTCCAAACACCGGTTACCGGTCATTTTGTACAAATATGCCGAGGGATTTTCTACAGCGGCGATCTTCTCACGAATCACCCATAGATGAATAAAAACTTCCTGAACTACTTCATCAGCCCAAAACTCAGATTTGAGGAGTTTGGCTGCATACCATTTCAGCCGATCAAAATATTGGTTGAAAACTTCAGCGTAAGCGGCATCATCGCTTTGTGAAATGCGTGAAAATAAAGACCTGTCCCTATTAGTGCTGTCTTGGTTCAATTATTTGAAAATCAACAGTTAGTGTTGGAAATGTGTTGTAAACATATAATAAAATCGGGAAATGATATTCGACGGTGCGGTTCTTTATTCCTGAACGCATTGTAAAAGTTACTTAAAAGAACAGGTAAAAAAAGACGCCTTGGGTGTTGTTTAGCCTGCATACTGCACATTTTCGTGATTAGTGATGAGTCGCGTTTTCTCCGGCCAATGCAAAAGATTACAACCATTAAAAAAATCGGAACCATATAAAAAATATACGGCCCGCGAGGGCGGGCCGTATATTTTTCTGTTCTCGAGAAGCTAACCTTTTGGAGGCAGCCTCACTTATATGAATGTTTTCTTATGCTTTTTTCAGGGAGAAGTATTTCATGGCTTCCACCATTACTTCCACACTTTCATAAGGTAATGCGTTATACATAGATACACGGAATCCGCCGGAGAGACGGTGTCCTTTGATGCCAATGATATCTTCTTTTTTACAGAATTTCAGGAATTCCTCTTCCATTTCCGGCTTATCCATGATAAAGCAGGCGTTCATTTTACTACGGTCTTCTTTCACCACAGTGCCTCGGAATAAAGGGTTGTGATCAATTTCATCGTAGAGGAGTGCTGCTTTTTTGTCATTGATTTTCTCAATGGCAGGAATACCACCCTGTTCTTTCAGCCAGCGCAGGGTAAGCATGGAAATGTAGACAGCGAAAACAGGAGGCGTATTCAGCATAGAGCCATTATCAATATGATTCCTGTAATCGAGTATGGCGGGTATTTTGCGCGTTATCTTGCCCAGGATGCTTTTGCGTATAGCGACCATGGTAGCACCGGCGGCGCCCATGTTCTTCTGTACACCTGCATAGATCAGCGAGTACTTGTTAAAGTCCATGCTGCGGCTCATGATATCACTGCTCATATCTGCTACCAGGGGAACGTCGGTAACAGGCGTCATTTGCCACTGTGTACCATAAATGGTATTATTGGTGGTAATGTGCAGATAGCTTGCCTGTGGCGGAATGGTGAACTGTTTGGGAATATGATTGTAGTTGCTTTCTTTGGAGCTCGCCACAACGTCGGCGAAGCCAAACAATTTTGCTTCTTTGATGGCCTTGTTGGACCATACCCCGGTATCCACATAAGCGGCAGATTCACTGCTCTCCAGCAGGTTCATTGGCACCTGCATAAATTGCGTGGTGGCTCCGCCATGTAAAAAGAGTACTTCAAAGTCGTCATCAAGCTGCATCAGTTCCCTCACCAGGTTGCGCGCCTCGTCCATTACCGCGATAAACGGTTGCGTTCTGTGGCCAATTTCCAGTATAGACATGCCAGACCCTTCAAAGTCAATCAGAGCTTTACTGGCCTTGTACAATACCTCGTTGGGTAATACAGAAGGACCTGCGTTAAAATTATGCACCTTCATGTTGCGATTCAGATTAAATTCATTTTTTGATCTTTCCACTTTGTTTTGGTTTTTCTAAGGAAACGGAAAAAAAACGGCACGGGTGTTTTAAAACCAGTAAGGCGCGTGGTGTAGGATAGGCTAAAAGATGGTATAGGCAAAGATAAAATTTCTTTTCTAATTATTAAGTATTACCATAAATATTTTAACCAATTCACTCCTCCCGTACGGGTAGCCTGCCTTCCAGCCATTGCTGCTGCAATTGCTCTACCTCCTGTAACTCCACCGGCGTCAGGCTTGTATGGGTCAGGTCCTGTAAAGAAGGCTGCCCCGCATTTACCCAGGCAGTGTACCAGGCGGCAGCTACAGCTGCTATTGCGTTCTTCATGCGGCGTTCTACCATGTCGCCCATCGAAAGTGCATACGCTTTCGTATAGTCTTCAGCGTAAGTACGTATCAGTATCCCGTTGCGGTTTTCATATGCATAACGCCTGCCAGCAGGAAACTGTTCGCTTAACCGCTTTTCAAAGCGCAATACTGTATCTGCGGCCATTCCGCTCACCCGGATAATATCCCAGATATACTTGCGGGGCTCCGGGATATAGACCGCTTTCCCTGCCCAGTAATCGAATTCCTTATCCGCCAGCAGCTCCGGTATACGCGACTCCCACAGCCCATGGATGCCCTGCTGCCCCGTGAACTGCCCGTTGTGATTGGAGCAGGCGTGCAGCGGTACATGTGCATCCGCTATATAATGCCCCAGCTCTGCGGAGAGCCGTAATATGCGCTGCTGGTCTTTTTCCCGGAAAGCCTGCGTGAGCATAGCCAGCATCTTTTCAAGGTGCCAGGGCAGGATACCGTTGCGTTGCAACGAGTCGGCCGTATACTTTGCCACGGCATCTTTCCAGTTGCGGGGAATCTGCGCATAGGGCGGCTTGTCAAACAGATCAATGTCAATGTAATGCCGGGGCGCTTCCGCTGCCACCGCGTACCTGCGCTTGTCAGGATCGGTGGCATGCACGGTAATGTACTCCAGTTGCGGCTTATAGAGCACTATCATCTCCGGCGGTAAACAGAATACCGCCAGCCGGTTGATCCGCTGATGCGCAAAAAATCCCCATGCACAGCAAGCCGTACATGATAATATCATAGCCATAAAGCATACGGAAATTCGTATCCAGGTGTGGGTTAACATGTCACTATATTTTTTGGGAAGACGAATATAGCGAAAAAAAAGATGCTGATATTTTATCTCCAGGGATAATAAAATATCAGCATTATTATTTGAATAAATTTATATCTGAGTTACTTACAGGTGATTTGTAGATAACCGCAGCTTAGCCATGGACCTGCCTCTGACCTGCACGTGAAATGTACCTGATCGCGAAACCCACGTCAGATATGGGTTACACCACCACTTACGGCAAACTTCATCGCCTCTCCCGCAGATACGTTGGTCAGCGGCTTCACCCGGTCTTTCGGCACCATAAACACCTTACCCGTTATGGCGTAAGCATGTGGTACATATACCGCCATATAACCCTCGAGGCCTAAATTGGTCAGCTCTGTCTGCGTAATAAATCCCATCTCCCATACATCCACTCCGTAAATCTGGACCAGCACCGGATGATCAAACTTCTTCTTTTCACCTACAAACGCATCAAAAACATCTTTGATAGATGAATAGATGTACTTGATAAAAGGCGTACGCTCCAGCAGGTGATCAAACAGGTCGAAGATACGGCCGATAATAAAGGAGGAGCTGAGATAACCCACGGCAACGATCAGTATCAGTACCGCCGCAAATCCTACCCCCTTATACTTCAAAAACGCATAGGCTGCCCCCTCCGGAATCAACTCCTTCGGGATAATATTGTCGATGGTAACAAAAGCCCAGTACAAAGTCAGCGCAGTAATGCCAATGGGCGCCAATATCAGCAGTCCCTGGAAGAAGTAACGCAACAGTCTGGATGCAAATACTTTTAATCTAAGCTTTGGCGACATGGTTCGTGATTAGGGCTGCAAATTAGACAATAAAGCTTAAAGCAGGAAGCGGCTGTCACTTAAATGAATGTTGCCACATTCAAAAAAATATTACTGGAAACTTTGGAAGTTTGGAAAGTTTCCATAGTTTTGTTCCGCATAACACCAGGGTTAATGCTGTAAATTATGGAAGTACAGGAACGTATTATGGACACGGCTTTCGGCCTGTTTCGTCAGTTTGGTACCCGCTCGATTACCATGGATGACATCGCTGAAAGAATGGGCATCTCCAAGAAAACATTGTATGCCCATTTCACTGATAAGGATGACATGGTGTGTCAGACCATCAGCCGTTTCATTCATATCGTGACGGAAGAATGTATTGAAGACCGGAAAAAATCTAAAGACGCTATTGATGAATTGTTCCTCGTAATGGACATGTTAGACCGCCGCCTGCGAAATATGAACCCTGTTATTATACTGGATCTGCAGAAAGTTCATTCAAAAGCCTACCAGGCTTTCCTCGATTATCAGAATAATACCCTGGCTACCATGATCCGGGAAAATATGGAAAGAGGTATCCAGGAAGGTGTGTACAGACCCGATATCGACATTAAAATATTAACACAATACCGCATACATGGGTGTATGATCTGTTTTCAGCCGGAAGTTTTTACAGGTGTAAATGATATGAACAAAGTGCAGAAAGTGTTGCTGGAGAATTTTTTATATGGGGTGGCTTCTGTAAAAGGATACCAGCTGATTGAAGAATATAAACAACTATCGCAAAATAAATAACACTATGCTATCAATCAAAAGGCTCACCAGTATGGCTTTTGTAGTGTGGCTGCTGATAATGGCCACCGTCGCCGTTGCCCAGCAGCAGATTACGCCGGAACCTATCCGCCTGACTGCCAAAGAAGCGGTGGACTATGCACTGGCTAATAAAAACACTGTTAAAACCGCTAAACTGGATGAACTCATCCAGCTGGCCAAGAATAAGGAAGTCAGCGGTATGGCCCTGCCAAACATCGCTGGTACCGGTTCTTACCAGTACAACCCCATCACGCAGAAACAAATGTTTAATATGAGGAACTTTGGGTTACCCAAAGATTCCTTTACCGTTGTTTCCTTCCAGCTGCCGCATAACCTGCTGGGAGAAGTGAAACTCACCCAGGTACTCTTTGATCCGAGCGTACTCGTTGCCCTCCAGGCACGTAAAACACTGGAAGACCTGGTAGCACAGAACGTTACCAAAACAGAGATCGATGTAAAGGAAAATGTGTACAAAGCTTATTATAATGTACTGTCGGCCAATAAAGCACTGACCATTCTTTCCGAAAACATCAGTTCCCTGGAAAAGATTCTCGGTGAAACAAAAGAGATCTATAAAAACGGACTCGCAGAAAAGCTGGACGTAGATCGCCTGATCGTTCAGTTTACCAACCTGCAGACAGAACAAACCAAACTCCGTAACCTGATCGAACTGGGTACCGCCTCGCTGAAATACCAGATGGGCATGCCTTTGAAGCAGTCTATCACGTTAACGGATACACTGTCTACCGAACGTATCGTGGCAGATGTACTCGATATGGATAAATTCGATTACTCCCAAAGGATCGAATACCAGTTACTGCAAACACAGAAGAAAGCGAATGAATATGATCTGAAAAGATATAAGATGAAAGGCCTGCCATCCCTCCAGCTGTTCGGTTCTACCGGCGCGCTGAGGGGAAGTGATAAGTTCGACTACTTCCAGAACCAGATGTGGTACGGCTATGTAAACACCGGTCTTAACCTGTCTGTCCCCATTTTTACCGGACTACAGCGCAAACGGCAGGTAGACCAGGCATGGCTCACTGTAAAGAAAAGTGAAATAGCGATTGAAGATGCGAAGCTGGGAATAGATCTCGAAAGAGAACAATCGTCCTCTACTTTCCGAAACAACGTACTCACGCTGGAAGCACAGGAAAAGAATATGGAACTGGCACAGGACGTATATCATACCACCCAGATCAAATACAGGGAGGGCGTAGGTTCCAGCCTGGAGATGACAACGGCGGAAAACGACCTGCTCACCGCGCAGAACAACTATTTCACCGCATTGTTCAATGCAATTGTGGCTAAAATAGACCTGCTGAAATCATACGGCAAACTATAAGCTTAATCATTCAATCACCATTTCACTACTAACTATATGACTAAGAAATATGCTTTCCTGATCGCTTCCCTCACACTGGTGCTGGCTGCCTGCGGCGGCGGTGGCGATAAAGCGGCAAAACTCCAGCAGTTAAAACAAGAGAAAGTAAAGTATAATGAAGGTATCGATAAGAAAATAGCTGCTCTGGAAAAAGAAGTAGGCGTAAAAGATTCCAGCGCACAGAAAATGAAAGACGTTAGCGTGACCGCTGTAACAGATACCCTGTTTGAACATTACATCGATGTTCAGGGAAGTGTGGACGCCCGTGAAAACGTAAACGTGTCTGCCCGCGTACCCGGTGTAATCACCAGCATCCTGGTAAGAGAAGGACAAAACGTAAGCCAGGGACAAACACTGGCACAGGTAGATGACCAGGTACTGAGAGCCAATATGGCCGAACTCCGCACCCAGATGGAACTGGCGAATACCCTGTTTGAAAAGCAGAAGAATCTCTGGGCACAGAAAATAGGCTCTGAAGTACAATACCTCAACGCCAAAAACCAGAAGGAAAGCCTCGAAAGAAAGATGGCTACCCTGCAGGATCAGCAAGCGCAAACCCGCATCATTGCTCCTATCAGCGGCACCGTGGATGCCGTGATTGCCAAAGTGGGTGACAACGCCGCTCCGGGCGCACCAGCCTTCCGCGTGGTAAACGCCAATAACCTGAAAGTAACAGCCAATGTAGCAGAAGCCTATGCCGGGTTGCTGAAAACAGGCGACGACGTGATCTTATCTTTCCCGGATATTAACCGCGAGATCCGCACCAATATCAGCTTCGCTTCCCGGACCATCGATCCGCTGAGCCGCACCATCAAAATTGAAGTGCCGCTGAAACCGGATAATGTACTGCGTCCGAACATGATCGCACACATCCGGATCGTGGATTATACCGCCAAAAATGCGGTAGTGATTCCTGTAAGCGTAATCCAGTATACCGCCGGTAAACCTTATGTACTCATTGCACAGAACGCCAATGGCAAAATGGTAGCACAACGCAAAACCATTGAACTGGGCCGCACTTACAATGATAAAGCAGAAATAAAAAGTGGCTTGACAACGGGTGATAAAATTATCACCACCGGTTTTCAGGGGTTGAATGATAACGACCTGATTAAATTATAAGCTGGCTAAACAGCTAAAACCAAGTGTATGCAAGACAATCTCCATAAAGAATTTAAGCCTACCAGCTGGTCTATTGATAATAAGGTGAGCGTATACGTCGCCACCATTATCATTGCGTTAGCCGGTATCCTTTCCTATAATACCCTGCCGAAGGAACAGTTTCCGGAAGTAGTGTTCCCGCAGTTCTATATCAATACCATTAATGCCGGTACTTCTCCGGAAGATATGGAAACAACGGTGACCAAACCCATAGAAAAACAACTCAACGGTATCTCCGGTGTGAAGAAGATCAAGAGTACCTCCATGCAGGATTTCTCGGCGATCACCATCGAGTTCAATGCCAATGAAGATATTGAAGCCGCGCGTCAGCAGGTGCGTGAAAAAGTAGATGATGCAAAGAAAGACCTGCCGCAGAACCTCACCCAGGAACCGCAGATCATCAAGATGGATGTATCGCAGATTCCTATCATGAACGTGAATCTTTCTGGTGACTTCGATCTGCAAACGCTGAAGAAATATGCGGATGATATGAAAGACCGCATCGAAGCACTGAATGAAATTACCCGGGTGGAACTGGTTGGTGAGCTGGAACGCGAAATCCAGATCAACGTGGATAAATACAAGATGGATGCGGCGAAAATCAGTTTCGAGGATATCATTGGCGCTATTCAGGGAGAGAACATTACCATCTCTGGTGGTCTGGTGCCGATGGACGGACAAAAGCGTACCCTCAGTGTAAAAGGAGAATATAAAGATCCGGCCAGGATTGCGAACATCATTGTACGCGGACAGTCCGGCGCTACCGTATACCTGCGTGATATCGCGAATGTAGTAGACGGGTTCCTCGAACAGGAAAGCTATGCACGCCTGGGAGGTAAGAATGTAATCACACTGAACGTTATCAAGCAGAGTGGTAAAAACCTGATCGATGCATCTGATAAGATCCAGGAGATTACGAAAGATATGAAGGCAAATTACTTCCCGAAAAACCTGGAAGTAACCATCACGGCAGATCAGTCAAAATCGACCCGTGTAACGCTGCATGACCTGATCAACACCATTATCATCGGCTTCCTGCTGGTGACGGTTATCCTCATGTTCTTCATGGGTGCGGTGAATGCGATCTTTGTGGCATTGTCAGTACCGATCTCTATGTTCATCGCATTTTTGCTGATGCCGATATATGGGTTCACATTGAATATGATGGTGCTGTTTTCGTTCCTGCTGGCTTTGGGTATTGTGGTGGATGATGCGATTGTGGTGATAGAAAACGTGCACCGTATTTATAATCAGCGAAAGGATCTGGGAATTGTGAAAGCGGCCAAGATTGCGGCGGGAGAAGTATTCCTGCCGGTATTCTCCGGTACGCTGACAGTGTTGGCGCCGTTTGTGCCTTTGCTGTTCTGGCCTGGCGTAATCGGTAAGTTCATGTTCTTCCTGCCGGTAACACTGATTACCACACTGGGTGCATCACTGATAGTAGCGTACATCATTAACCCTGTGTTCGCAGTAGATTTCATGGACCGTCACGAAGGAGAGAACCATCCTAAACCGAAGTTCGATAAGAAATTCTCCATTCTTTCCGGGGTATTCGCGTTGATTGCGCTGGTAGGTTATGCCAATGGCAGCGTAGGTGTGGGCAACTTCGTGATCTTCCTTTACCTGATGATTGTGCTGGAACGTTTCTGGCTGGGTGGCGTGGCACGCCGCTTCCAGCATGGGTTCTGGCCCAAAGTACAGGAGCGTTACAAGCGGATACTGCAATGGTGTTTGCTGGGATGGCGCCCGGTATGGATTGTAGTGGCCACCTTTGTGTTACTCATCTTCAGTATTGTATTAACCGGCATCCGGAACCCGAAAGTGGTGTTCTTCCCGCAGGCTGATCCGAACTTTATCTATACCTATATAGAACTGCCGAATGGTACAGACCAGAAGTATACCGACTCTATCACACACCTGGTGGAAAACCGGATTACCAAAGTAGTGGGAACGAAGAATCCGATCGTGGAATCCATTATCTCCAATGTGGCGAAGGGCGCAGGAGATCCGTCGCAGATGGATATGAGTGTGCAGCCACAGAAGGGCAAGGTAACGGTGGCTTTTGTGGAGTTTGGCGCGAGAAACGGCCAATCTACGGTGCAATACCTTGATAAGATCCGCGACGCCGTAAAAGGCATCCCGGGTACCAATATCACGGTAGAGCAGGAGCAGGGCGGTCCGCCAACAGGTAAGCCTATCAATATAGAAATCTCCGGAGATAATTTTGATGAGCTGACCAATACTTCGTTCAGACTTAAGCGTTATCTCGACTCTTTGCAGATTGCCGGTGTAGAAGAACTGAAGAGCGATTTTGAGGCGAACAAGCCGGAGATCGTGGTGAACATTGACCGGGAGCGGGCGAATGCAGAAGGAATTTCTACCAAACAGATTGGTGGTACCCTGCGTACGGCGCTGTTTGGAGCGGAGGCCTCCAAGATCCGTGATGCGAAGGATGAGTATAAGATCATGGTAAGATTAAATGAGGAGCAGCGTAATAATATCAATAACCTGATGAACCTGAACCTGGTGTACAGGGACATGAATATGGGCGGAGCCATCCGGCAGGTGCCGTTGTCGGCCGTAGCGGATATCCATTATTCCAATACGTATGCAGGGATCCGCCGTATAGACCAGAAGCGGGTAATCACCTTGTATTCCAACATTTTAACGGGTGCGAATGCGAATGAGGTGGTACAGAATATCCAAACCTCGCTGAAGGATTTCAGTCATCCGAATTCTGTGCTGATTAAAATGACCGGTGAGCAGGAAGACCAGATGGAAACGATGAACTTCCTGATGATGGCCATGCTGGGGGCTTTCGGGTTGATCCTGATGATTATGGTGACCCAGTTTAACTCGATCGGTCGTCCGTTGATCATCTTTATGGAGATCCTGTTTAGTATTATCGGGGTGTTCCTGGGCTTCTCGATCTTTAAAATGGACATTTCCATTGTAATGACGGGGGTAGGTATTATGGCGCTGGCGGGTATCGTAGTGCGTAATGGTATTGTGTTGGTGGAGTTTACGGATCTGCTGATCCAGCAAAATATGCCGGTATATGAGGCGGTGGTGGAAGCGGGTCGTACCCGTATGACACCGGTAATCCTGACGGCGATTGCTGCTATTTTGGGGCTGATTCCGCTGGCAGTGGGCTTTAATATTGACTTTGCTGCTTTATTCAGTGAGTTTAAACCGCATATTTTCTTTGGGGGAGATAACGTAGCGTTCTGGGGACCTTTGGCCTGGACCATGGTATACGGGCTCATTTTTGCCACTTTCCTCACGTTGGTACTGGTACCGGTGATGTATGCGATGAATAAACGCTCAATAGATGTGTTAGACAGGTACAATCTGCCGCGTTGGATGAAGTATATTCCTTTCCTGGTATTGATTATCAAGTCGATATTCATGAAAAAGGCAGATGTGAGGAAGTTGCATGACCCGGCATATGTGTCGGACAAGCCTTATCATTTCTTCCCGGAACCTGAAGTAGCAGAGGAGGAGCCGTTGATAGGGAAGAAGAAGGTAGATGGTATTTCCGTTAATTAAGTTTTTTTTCAATACAGTGTAACAGTTGTAGGTTAACAGTCTCCGTCCCGATTCTTCGGGACGGATTTTTTTTGTATATTACAGCCGGAACGACATTTTTTCTTTCATTAACAAATTTTAACATTTGGAATGAGCGGCAATTGAAAACCCTTTATTACTTTTGACCCCTCAGACAGTTGACACGTTACTAGCCATATACAGCCTTAGCCTTATATGCCATATGATAAGTAAGAAATAAGATATTAAAAGACAATCTTTTGAACAGTTAGGCCAATCAGCCTGTAATAATAGATAGAACTAAGCAGAGAAATAAGATAATAGCACAGCTTTCTTGACAATAGCGAACCGCCATTAAAAGAATACTAAGGCGTAAGATTGGAAGACCATGGAGTACGTAGCATCATTAGCGTTTGCTAAGGAGAAGGACCAACAGGATCCCTTAAATAAATTCAGAGAACATTTTTATTTTCCACAACGTAACGGAAAGGATGCTATTTATTTATGCGGTAACTCACTCGGACTACAGCCAAAGAATGTGAAGGCAGCCATAGAGCAGGAGTTGACAGATTGGCAACAATGTGCGGTTGAGGGCTATTGGGCGGCGAAGAATCCATGGTTATATTATCAGCAATATTGCAGTAAGCCACTAGGGGCTATACTGGGTGCGAGTCAGCAGGAGCTGACGGTGATGAATACGCTGACGGTGAATCTGCATCTGATGATGCTTAGTTTTTACCGGCCAAACAAACAGCGGTTTAAAGTGTTAATGGAAGCAGGCGCTTTTCCGAGCGACCAGTATGCAGTGGAGACGCAGGTGAAGTTTCACGGATTTGATCCGGAGAGTGCGATCATCGAAGTTTCCCCCCGACCCGGAGAACATTTGATAAGATTAGAAGATATTTTGGAGATTATTACCAAGGAAAGTGATAGCTTAGCATTGGTTTTATTTGGAGGTATAAATTATTATACCGGACAGTTTTTTGATATACCCGCTATAACAGCAGCCGCGCATAAGGCCGGCGCTTACGCAGGTTTCGACCTGGCACATGTAGCAGGAAATATTCCGGTAGAGTTGCACAATTGGGAAGTAGATTTTGCCGTTTGGTGCTCTTATAAGTACCTGAATGGTGGACCCGGCGCAGTAGGAGGCGCATTTGTGCATGAGAAACACGCCAGCAACCGAGATTTTGTAAGATTAGGGGGTTGGTGGGGCAATGAAGAGAGTGCACGTTTTAAAATGGAGAAAGGGTTTGTGCCAAAAAAAGAAGCTGAAGGATGGCAACAGAGCACCGCTCAGGTGTTTAATATGGTTAGCCTGAAAGCCTCCCTGGAATTATTTGAAGCGGCCGGTATCGGCGCTTTGCGTAGCAAAAGCGAAGGAGTGACCAATTATCTTGAATTCCTTTTGCAACAGTTAAACGGCATAAATTTCCAGATTATAACACCGAAAAATTGTAATGAACGTGGCGCTCAGTTATCTTTGTTGTTCCTAGACAAAGGTAAAGAGATACATCAACGGATGACCGATGCCGGTATAATCGTTGACTGGAGAGAGCCCGGAGTTATCAGGGTATCACCGGCACCCTTATATAACTCCTATCAGGACGTATTTCATTTTTATGAAATCATAGCTAATATTGCTTCAAACGCTTAATTAAGTAAGATGACTTTTGAGAGAAACGAACGCCCCCGCAGGCCTTATTCTTCTGATACCAACAAAGAGAATGATCCCAATAAGGAGAAAGGCGATGACAAACCCAATTTAAATAACGAGCGGGAAGGCGGCAAACCCGACTACAACAGTGGAGGCTCAGAAGGGCGCACTGGCTACAATCGAGAAGGCGGATATCGTCCGCGTACTGACTACAATCGTGATGGCGGCTCAGGTGGCGGCTACAACCGTGAAGGCGGTGGTGGTGGTTACAACCGTGATGGCGGTGGTGGTGGCTACAACCGTGATGGTGGTGGCAATAATTACAACCGTGATGGCGCAGGTGGCGGCTACAACGGTGGTGGTGGATACGATCGCGGCGGAAGCGGCGGTGGTGGCTACAATCGCGGTGGTGGTGGTTACGGCGGCGGCGGTGGCTACAACCGTGATGGCGGTGGTGGTGGTGGCTACAACCGTGGTGGTGGTGGCGGCTACGATCGCGGCGGCGGTGGTGGTGGCTACGATCGCGGCGGAAGCGGCGGCGGTGGCTACGATCGCGGCGGTGGCGGCGGTGGTTACAATCGCGGCGGTGGCGGCGGTGGTTACGATCGCGGCGGTGGCGGCGGTGGTTATGGTCGCGGCGG
The DNA here is from genome assembly GCF_900110835.1 of Chitinophaga arvensicola. GTDB lineage: Bacteria > Bacteroidota > Bacteroidia > Chitinophagales > Chitinophagaceae > Chitinophaga > Chitinophaga arvensicola. The sequence continues at coordinate 238,504 of NZ_FOJG01000001.1, read as the reverse complement.
TGGCGGCGGTGGTTACAATCGCGGCGGTGGCGGCGGTGGTTACGATCGCGGCGGCGGTGGCGGTGGTTACAATCGCGGCGGTGGCGGCGGTGGTTACGATCGCGGCGGCGGCGGTGGTGGATACAATCGCGGCGGTGGCGGCGGTGGTGGATACCGTGGCGGCGGAAACCCAAGACAGGGTGGAAGACCTCAGCGCTTTGAACCAAAACCTGACAATAAAATATACTTTATCGCACTGCTGCCAACTGCAGAAGTAGGTAAAGAAATCATAAAAATCAAACAGGAATTTGCAGAACAATATGGTCCTATGTACGCACTGAAAGTGCTTCCGCATATTACCCTGCAGGTACCTTTCACGGCTGATCCGGCACTGGAAAAAGCTTTCTGCGATGAACTGACAGAGTTTGCCAAAACACAGGCTCCTTTCGAAGTTTCCCTGAAAGGCTTTGGTACATTCCCGAATAAACAGAACCGTGTACTGTTCATCAACGTGGAGAAAAGTGAAACCATGTCTGCAATGCACCGTCAGCTGATCAACTTCCTGCGTAAGGAATTTGGATTCAGTACGATGCTGGCACGTACAGGATTTACACCACACGTTACCGTGGCCTTCAAAGACCTGGAAGATGATCAGTTTAACAAAGCATGGCCTGAATATGAGAACAAGGAATACGAGGCCACCTTTAAGGTGAACAACCTCTACTTCCTCCGTCACAACGGTAAATCATGGGAAGTGCTGCAGAAATGCAAATTAGGTGGCGCGTGATAAATGCCCATCTGTAAAATAACGAAAGGCCTCCGCAAGTGCGGGGGCCTTTTTCGTTTTTAAACACAGACAGTATAACAGTGTAGGATATACGAAGTTTATATCATTTTACTGTTTTACTATCTTACCGGATCCTTTTACCGAGGATATTACCCTGGCCTCACCGGTATAAAAAATATTGCCGCTGCCGAATATTCTGGCATCCAGGTTTTTACGCACATACAATGCATGCTCGCCGGAACCCCGGATCGTGACGGTAGCCGTTTGTACTTCCAGGTTCATCGCAGATACATTTCCACTGCCATTGATATCACTGATGAAAGTATTGGCAAACCCACGCATATTGATATTGCCGGAGCCGTTGATGGTGGTGTTCAGGTTCGAAGCATCCAGTATCAATGCTGCATTGGCACTGCCATTTAATTCATATTTGAAGAGGGAAGTATGTATGGTATCCTGATTATCCAGTGAACCGGAACCGTCAAATTTAATCCGTTGAAAAAGCGGGTTGTGTACATAGATGTGAATAGGCTGATGGTGCTTGATACTCACCCGGTTTTTTATACGTACAAAGAGGGTTGTACTACGCATACCGGTTTCTATTACGCTTATAATGTTATCTTCTGCCTTGATTTTCACTGCAGCATTTTGCTCCTGTACCAGGTGCACCTCAAAAGGGCCTGATATTTCCACATCTGTGAAAGGGCCGGTGCTACGGGTTTCCGTTACCACATTGCCGGAACCGGAAACGTTGTCTTTGGTACAGCTGGATAAAATAATACTGAAGATGGCAATCATCAGCAGTAACCATCCAATGCTAAGACTGGTATATGTAATTATAAATTGTCTTTTCATAAACATCATTTTTAAAGGGGTTACTTTAAGAAATGACGTTTATTAAAACCCTTACCCCTACGCGGGGTATGAAAGATTAAATAAAGAGAGGGCTATAATGAAAGAAGCCGGCCGTACAGACGTACGGAACCGGCTTTTTGATTAACCCCTATGAAAACAAACTATTGCTCTTGTTTAATGTGCTAATTTAATTTCTCCCAGATCAGTGGACTTTCCATTGTCCACTTTAACATCTGTAACAGTTGCAGGTTTAAATGGTGCTTTCGCTCCTATAATAACGGTATATGCTCCTGCTTTCGCATTTTGAAAATTAAAGGCGCCATCCGTAACAGCTGATGTTAATGTATCTGTTCCCTGAATGGCCCAGGCTTCTGTAGCTCCTTCTGCCGGTGTTACTTTACCTGCTATGGTTCCTCCATCAACGCCTTTAAAAGCAAAGGCTCCAAACGCTACAGCTGCAAGTGCTAACATGCTTACTTTTATCTTCTTCATAGCTTACAATTTTAAACGGTTTAACAATAAAGGTTACATGGTAAGTAAAGATTAAAGCATGTTTTATAAACTGTTTTTAGATAGTAAAAGAACTTGTTGTTGTAACTGATTTTGCAAACACGGTGCCATAATATTTTGACCCTGTGCCATTTAACATATCTTTTGGAAGACGTTAACAAACCGGCGTTCATCATATGAAACAAAAAAAGCCCCGTCCATGCGGACAGGGCTCATATATCATTGATGATAAAGTTATCTTCTGCTGTTCAGGTTCATTAACAAACGCAGTATTTCGAGATACAACCAGATCAATGCCAGGAGCAGGGAAAAGGACGCATACCACTCGAAATATTTAGGTGCACCCATCGCGGCGCCCGTTTCAATTTCATCAAAGTTCAGGATCAATCTCAGCGCAGCGATAGCTACAATGAAAAGGGAAATACCGATGCTCAGCGGACTGCCTGGCGCCAGTGCAGGGATGCTTACATTAAACAGCCCCAATACAAAAGTAGCCAGGTAGAAAACCAGGATACCCAGCATGGCGGTGAAAATAATAGCCCGGAGCTTTGCTGTAGCCTTTATCACACCAGTGCGGTATAAGATCAGCATAGCAATGAAGGTACCCATGGTAAGTCCGATGGCCTGGAACGCAATGCCCTGGTATTTGGCATTAAACAAAGCAGTGACGGAACCCAGGAACAAGCCTTCTGCCAAAGCATAGGCCGGTGCAATATATGGTGACCATGTTTTCTTGAAGATCATGATGAAAGCCAGGATGGTACCGGTAATGGCGCCACCAATAGCCAACATGCCGGCCTGGCCCATTTCTCCTTTAGTGATCAGACCCCAGCTGTATATTGCTGCTGCGAGCAATAACGCAAACAGGAAAGACATTTTGTTAACTGTGCCACGTATAGTCATGGATTCGCCCTGGACAGGCGTTGCGCGACTGTATACCTCTTCATTCAGTACAGGGTTGTTCGATTCAAATAGTGCCATAAAGTATAGTTTAAATTTATGGGTTAAAAATACGATTTGATTTGATAAGAGGAGCAGCCAGCCCCGTTATTTGCACTAAAATTAGCATTTCTGTAACGATAACTTCCCGTTATCACCCATAACCAGAAGTAATGGGAATGCTTTAATCTGGCCGTAATAGTCTACTAAAGTTGTGTACTTTTGTGATCGGATCGGGAATAATATTGCATGGCAGTGTATTCCTACCGCCCGATTACCTAAATTTACATCTTTAAAAAGAATACCTTAAAAAGAATAAATAGATGCCTAATACTTCGATTCAACAGCTGGAGGATGTAGTGATAAAATTTGCAGGCGACAGTGGAGACGGGATGCAGTTAACAGGTACCCAGTTTTCTAACAACACCGCACTGTTCGGGAATGACCTGAGCACCTTCCCGGATTTTCCGGCGGAGATCCGTGCCCCGATAGGTACTTTACCCGGCGTGAGCGGTTTCCAGCTACACTTTTCTTCTAACAGAATATTTACCCCGGGTGATGCCTGTGATGTACTGGTAGTAATGAATGCCGCTGCACTGAAGGCTAACCTGAAAGGGCTTAAGAAAGGTGGTATCATCATCGCCAACACAGATGGTTTTGATGCCAAGAACTTACGACTGGCCAATTATCCGGAAGGTATAAATCCGCTGGAAGATGGTTCCCTGGCTCCTTACCAGCTGCATACCATGGATGTGACCAAAATGACGCGCGAAGCGCTGAAAGATACCACCCTGGGTATGAAAGAGAAAGATCGCGCCAAAAACATGTTTGTGCTCGGATTCCTCTACTGGCTGTATGACCGTGACATGGAAAATACAGAAGTGTTCCTGAAAGATAAGTTCGGTAAAAAGCCGGAAATCCTCGACAGTAACCTGAAAGTACTGCACGCCGGCTACAACTTCGCCGATACCGTAGAAGCCTTTACCACCCGTTACCGCGTAGAGAAAGCCCGCATGGAACCAGGTACTTACCGCAGTATCACCGGTAACACCGCCCTGGCTTATGGCCTGGTAGCAGCTGGTCAGCAATCCAACCTGCCCCTGTTCCTGGGTACTTATCCGATTACACCGGCTTCCGATATCCTGCATGAACTGAGCCGCTTCAAGAATTTTGGTATCCGTACCTTCCAGGCAGAAGACGAAATTGCAGGGATCACCTCTGCCATTGGTGCTTCCTATGGTGGTCACATGGGTATTACCACTACTTCCGGCCCGGGTATGGCCCTGAAAGGCGAAGCCATGGGACTGGCCGTAATGCTGGAAATACCTTTGATTATCGTTGATATTCAACGTGGTGGACCTTCCACAGGGTTACCTACCAAAACCGAGCAGTCCGACTTGTTACAAGCCTACTACGGCCGTAACGGCGAATGCCCGATGCCGGTAGTTTCGGCTTCCACGCCGGCAGATTGCTTTGATGCCGTATTTGAAGCCTTCCGCATTTCTGTGCAGCATATGACACCAGTAATATTCCTCAGCGATGGTTATATCGCCAACGGTTCCGAACCATGGCGCTTCCCCAAAGCCGCAGACCTGCCTAAGATTGAAGTGAAATTCAAGAAAGGGCTGGAAGAAGGTGAAGAACAGTTCCTGCCTTATCACCGCGATGAGAAACTGGTTCGCCCATGGGCAGTACCTGGTACACCCGGACTGGAACACCGTATTGGTGGCCTGGAAAAACAGAACATCACCGGTAACGTCAGCTACGATCCGGAAAACCACCAGCTGATGGTGAAGATCCGCCAGGAGAAGGTAGATAAGATCGCCGATTACATTCCTTTACAGAAAATTGAACTCGGTCCGGAAAAAGGTAAGGTGCTGGTGCTGGGCTGGGGATCTACCTACGGTGCCATCAAAAGCGCTGTACTGGATCTGTTGGCAGAAGGTCACGAAGTGGCACACGCACACATCCGCTACATCCGCCCCTTCCCTAAAAATCTGGGCGAAATACTGCACAGCTATGATAAAGTACTGATTCCTGAAATCAATAACGGTCAACTGATTAAGATTATCCGCGACCAGTTCCTCATTGATGCACAGGGCTATCATAAAATTATGGGCGTACCTATTACCAAAGGTGAACTGATCACAAAGATCAAGGAAATGCTGGCTTAGGCTATCCGCTACATATTATTTTAATGCACACAATAAAAAATCCTGTCCGTCGTGACAGGATTTTTTGTATTTTCCTGTATGGGGAGACTATTTACAGCTACTACTTCCCATGGAAAATATTTTTTGTTTAAGTCAACTGGTATGAATAGTCTTTTAAGAGTACTGTTTAGCACGATAACAGTAGCTGTATTGTATTTGCAGGCCAATGCCCAAACCAATACATTTGAAGTGCGCATTGCCAACCATGCTGTAGGAACCATTGAAGCTAACCGCAAACTCAATGGTGGCGCCAAAAGCATCATTATTAAAACACGTATCCAGATAATGCTGTCTAAAATCAACAGTGACATTATCAATGAATACAGTAATAATGTGTTGACCAACGCCAAATCTTCCCGTATTTCCGGTAAAACAGGAGAGGATAAACAAACGACGACGCGTCGTAACGGTAAAGAATATACGATAATGGTAAACGGGGAGAAATCGGTGATTGATAATGCAGAGATAGAGGAGTGTGTGGCCGATCTTTATTTTGCTGAACCCAAGCAGATCAACCGGGTATTTTCCGAAACGCTGGGCCGTTTCCTGCCTGTAAAATCATTGGGAGGAGGTGTATATGAGCTGATCCTGCCGGAGGGGAAAAAGAACGTGTTTAAATACGAAAACGGAACACTGGTACAGGTGGAAGTAAACCATACACTGGGCAAAGCCGTTTTTGTAAAAATAAGTTAGCCAATAAGAAGGTAGTCTTAAAAAAATTTGGGGAGATGGAAGCGATACATTGCTTTCATCTCCCCAATATATTTACAACCCCTTATAATACCTGTTCAATAATCTGTCCGCTTACTTTGTCTTTCAGGATCAGTTTTTTGGCCCCGAAATGCGTCATTTCTTCTTTTACCAGGTAGTATTGTTCGTTATACTCTGTCAGTGTTTTTGCCTTGGTGAGGCCTTCCTGTCCGCGCCATATTTCCAGTTGTACCGGTTCCCACTGTTTGGTGGCCGCACTTTTATAGGCGGCATCCAGGATCGCATTTACCACATAGCCATCATAGAAGGTTTCATTGGCTTCCTTACCAGCTTCCATGGCGTCGAACATATTGGTGAACATGTGATTGTAACCCAGTTCATTCAGTTCATCGCCCACGGGAAACAGCCAGCCGGAGTTGCTTTCGGCTTTCTCTGCTACGTAGTCGGCACCTTTACCGGTGGTGAACATGTCAAAGCCGGTGCGTAAAAAGCTATTGAGCCAGATGGTACCTTCTGTACCCATTACTTCATCGCGCAGATCGAGGCCACCGCGAAAAGTCCAGCTTACTTCAAACTGCCCGATAGCGCCGTTTTCATATTTTACCAGGCCAATAGCATGATCTTCTGCATCAATAGGTTTTACCTGTGTATCTGCCCAGCACATTACTTCTACGGGTTTAATATCTTTCCCGATGAAGTTGCGGCCAATTTCCACGCAATGGCAGCCCAGGTCAAGGATACAACCGCCCCCGGCCTGTTCTTTATCCCAGAACCATTCGCTGTGTGGGCCAGGGTGTGTTTCCCTGGATTTTGCCCAGAGAATTCTCCCCAGTGCGCCATCTTTCACGCTTTTCAGCGCCTTCAGGAATTTGGGCGTGTATACCAGGTCTTCCAGGTAGCCATGGAAGATGCCGGCTTTTTCTACTGCTTCCAGCATCCGCTTTGCCTCCTGTGCATTGCGGCCCAGTGGCTTTGTACAGATCACCGCTTTCTTGTGTTTGCAACAGAGGTTCACGGCTGCTTCATGCAGATTGTTGGGAAGCGATACGCATACCACTTCTACTTCCGGACGGGCAATGGCAGCTTCCATTTCCGTAGTCTGAAAGGCGACGTTGTAGTCTGTAGCGAATTTCTGCGCGCTTTCTTCGCGGCGGGAATATACGCTTACAATTTTATCGCGGCTACGCTGTCCCAGCAGGGAGTCTGCATAAAACCGTGCAATAAAGCCTGAGCCAAGCATTGCTATATTTGCCATAATAATCGTTTTTGCCGATGATTAATGTTTAACAACCGTATCCTTATTCGTATCTCTGAAAAACAACATAAAGAGCACCAGTACTACTGCTGCAATGCCGGCAGGAATGAGCCAGATAGTGTGCCAGTCGTGCCCTGCGCCGGTTTTGTAGGCCTCCACAATAGGACCGGAAATCACAAACCCGATTAACATACCCACGCCATAGGTAGCCAGTGTTACAAAGCCTTGGGCAGAACTTTTGAATTCCTCCCCGGCAATTTTATCGGTGTAAATCTGACCGGTAACAAAGAAGAAGTCGTAGCAGATACCGTGCAAAATGATTCCTACAATCAGCATCCAGTAGTTGGCATCGATGTCGCCAAAAGAGAAGAGGGTATAACGTACTACCCATGCGAGCATACCGAGCGCCAACATCTTCTTGACACCCAAACGCGCAAAGAACAGCGGCATTACCAGCATAAACAGGAACTCAGACATTTGTCCCATAGATTGCTTGCCGGCAGCGGCGTTCATACCAATTTCATTCAGGAATGGATTGGTGAAATTATAGTAGAATGCGAGTGGAATACAGATAGCGATAGAGGCCAGGAAAAACAGCAGGTAAGAGCGGTTTTTCAGCATACGGATGGCGTCGAGACCAAGGATTTCTTTCACAGAAATCTCGGTGCCCTTTTTGGCAGGTGGTGTTTTAGGAAGGGTGAAGCTGAAGAGGCCCAGCAGGAGCGATGCACCGGCTGCCATTTTAAAGGTCAGGTCCAGTGAATTGGTTTTCTCCCATTGTAACCATCCGATCAGTAAACCGGCCAGGATCCAGCCCACGGTACCAAATACGCGGATAAAGGAAAACTCTTTGCTCGGATCAGTCATCTGACGGAAAGAGATAGAGTTAACCAACGCCAGTGTAGGCATATAGAGGATCATGTACACCAGTAATACCGGGTAGAAGCTGTCGAAGCTGGTCATGCCGGAGCAGGTCCACAGCAGTGCAGCGCCTATCAGGTGAATAATGCCGAGGATGATCTGTGCAGAAACGAAGCGGTCTGCAATGATGCCCACGATGAAAGGTGCAATGACTGCACCGATAGACTGTGTAAGGAAAGCGACGCCCACCTGGCTATCGGTGGTGTTCTGCAGATTTTTTAATACGAAGGTGCCTAACGTCACAAACCATGCTCCCCAGATAAAAAACTCCAGGAACATCATAAACGATAATTGAACCCTAACAGCTGATCTCATAACAACTAAAGCTTTATTGATTGAATCTTGATGAACCGCTTAAGTTAATAAAATTTCATTAGTGTCAAATGAAATTATTGATGGATAGCAGAAACTACAACGGTTCACAAAGTATTGTGCCTGATCTTTTTACCCGGCATTACGGCGATATCTGAGCCGGCTGCCAGCAGGGTGCTTTTGGGCGCTTGTTGTAAGATGTTTTCAAACGCGGCGCCGTACAGCGCGCGGGTACTGCAATGATAATCAAATCCGGTGACCGGATGAATTTCCCATTGCGGGTGTGTCACCTGGTATTCGCCGGTGGTTTGATGGTCCAGCCGGGTATAGCCCCAGTAATGTTCTGTAATAAATTCCGCTTCGCTGCCGGGCAGAATGGCATGTCTGGCTTGCAGGGCGGTGGCGGACAAGTGATTCCAGTCGTTGGCCACTTTCCATCGATAGCTCACGCTGAGGGTGTTGTTGTCCGGGTATTCCCAGCTGTGCGCCATGGTATGTGTGGCGTATTTCTCCTTGTAGATAGTGTTGGCTACGAAGGTGATGAGTGCTTTGGGCACCAGTTCCTTTACGAATACCACGCCGCGTTTCCAGCTGCCATCTTCTTTGTAGCGCACGTAAAAGCGTAGGTTTACTTCTTCGAAAGTACGATGACCTGGAAACGGGAATCCCTTTACCCTGGTATCCTGGAAGAGGAAGCCTACCAGGCTTACATAGTGGATATTGTTCCAGGTATCCAGTTCTGTGTGAGCAGGAAGATATGCTTTTAGTACCGCAGGATCAGCTTCAAAGTTGATCATCAGCAGGTTTCTCCAGGCGGCAGTCAGGAATGGGCGCATATCAGCTGGCTTTTATCAGTTTGGCGTAATATTTACAGGCTGGTCTGAGCCCGCATTCGCCGCATTTGGGGCTACGTGCCACGCAAATATAACGGCCATGCAGGATGAGCCAGTGATGGGCAACGTGTACTTTTTCTTTCGGAATATGTTTGAGCAGCTGCAGTTCTGTCTGCAACGGTGTTTTGGCATTGGTGGTAAGTCCTATCCTGGCGGATACCCTGAATACGTGGGTATCTACCGCCATATTGGGCTGATGATGCACCACAGATGTGATGACGTTGGCTGTTTTACGGCCTACGCCTGGTAGTTTGATAAGTTCAGGGACAGTGGCGGGTATTTCACCGTTGAAGTCTTCTACCACCATCTGTGCCATCCCGATCAGGTGTTTCGTTTTATTGTTGGGATAGCTGATACTACGGATCAGAGGAAACAGGTCATCGAAGGTGGCCCTACTGAGTGCATATACATCCGGGTACTGCGCAAAGATCGCAGGCGTGGTCATGTTTACGCGTTTATCGGTGCATTGCGCAGACAGGATAACAGCTACCAGCAGTTGGTATGGATTGTCGTAGATGAGTTCCGTTTCGGCATTGGGAGCATGTTCCTCAAAGTACTTGAGAACAAATGCATAACGCTCTTTTTGAGTCATGCCATAAAGATAGGAAAAATGAAAAAAGTAAGGGTGCTGTTACTTTTCTTCAGCGGTTTGTTTATTGGCAGCGTAGTCAAAAATCAGCTGCAGCGTGGCCACTCTTGGTGCATAATGCACGGTGTTGAGGGCGGCTTTGGTATCTTCAAAACAGGCTTGCTCTTCCTGGGTTAAAGAAAGTTCCTCCTGGTGATGTTTTATATCGCTTTTGGTAACAAGACACAGGGTTGAAAGTACAGAAAGTGTAAAATTACTCATGCATTATTATTTTAATACTATAAATAGGTTCTGTTTTATAACGGATTTAGCGCGGAATCTATTGTTAATTTAAGATAAATTTTTAAGATGCGCAAGGAGAAAGGGGTGAGTTATTGGGCGGGGGCTGGGGTGATAATGAAAAGGTCTTCATTATCTTTCTTCATATAGTATTTCTCGCGGGCAAATTTCTCCAGTTTTTCCGGGCTGGACAGGAGTTCCTGTTGTTCTTCGCGGGTTTGTTTGATTTCCTGGATAAAGAATTCTTTCTGGTTTTCCAGCTTATTCACTTCCGATTGGAACTGATACTGGTACATGAGGTTGGTTTTGTCGAGGAATGCGATCCAGATGATAAAGGCAGCAAAAGCTATGAAGAATTTATTCTTCAGGAACTTCGGCACTTTTATCGATTTTAATCCGGGCATACAGCAATTTACAAATCATTTCTGAAATTCAGCTACCCGGTTACGGGAACCGGGTAGCTGAGGTATTTATTTTTTCACGCTGATGGAGTTGGTAGGATATACCGCAACTTCACCCAGTGCTTCTTCAATACGCAGTAACTGGTTGTATTTCGCCATACGGTCTGTACGGGAAGCGGAACCGGTTTTGATCTGACCGCAGTTCAGGGCTACGGCGAGGTCAGCGATGGTAGTATCTTCAGTTTCGCCGGAACGGTGGCTCATGATAGAAGTGTAACCGGCTTTGTGTGCCATGTTTACTGCATCGATGGTTTCAGTAACGGTACCGATCTGGTTTACTTTTACCAGGATACTGTTAGCGATACCTTTATCGATACCTTCTTTCAGACGGAGTACGTTGGTAACGAACAGATCGTCGCCTACCAGCTGTACGCGGTCGCCTACTGATTCGGTCAGTTTTTTCCAACCAGCCCAGTCATCTTCTGCCATACCGTCTTCGATAGAAACGATAGGATATTTGTTTACCCATTCAGTCCAGTAAGCCACCATTTCGTCGCTGCTGATCACTTTCTGGGAGCTCTTGTAGAATTTGTAGCTTTTAGTAGCATCATCCCACATTTCGCTGCTGGCGGCATCCAGGGCAATAGCTACCTGGGTGCCTGGTTCGTAACCTGCTGCTTTGATAGCTTCCAGCACGGTTTCGATAGCTTCTTCGTTGCTCTGGATTTCAGGAGCAAAGCCGCCTTCGTCACCTACGTTGGTGCTGTAACCTTTCTTTTTCAGTACGGATTTCAGGTGGTGGAAAATTTCCACGCCCCAGCGCAAACCTTCAGAGAAAGAAGGTGCACCTACCGGTACGATCATGAATTCCTGGAAATCGATTTTATTATCCGCGTGCGCACCACCGTTGATGATGTTCATTAAAGGAATAGGGAGGGTGAAAGCGTTTACACCGCCGAGGTAGCGGTACAGTGGCTGGTTGCTTTCTTCAGCAGCAGCTTTGGCTACAGCCATGCTCACTGCGAGGGTAGCGTTAGCACCCAGTTTGGCTTTATTAGGAGTACCATCCAATTGAATCAGGAACTTATCAATACCGGCCTGATCCGTTACTTCCCAACCAATCAGTTCTTCGGCGATGATATCGTTTACATTGTTTACGGCCTGCAGTACGCCTTTGCCCATGTAAACACTTTTATCGTTGTCACGCAGCTCTACGGCTTCGTGTTTACCGGTAGAAGCACCGGATGGAACTGCTGCACGGCCAAAGTGACCGTCTTCTGTGGTTACATCAACCTCAATTGTTGGATTACCACGGCTGTCGAGGATCTGCCTGGCATGGATTTCTGAAATAGTACTCATAATTCGAAAAGTTATTATTGTTAGCTATTTATTTAGCGACTGGTGTTCGCTTTGGCCGTTAGTCCCTCACCACTCTCGGGTGCTAAGGCTGTCAGTTAATTGCCCGAAGCTTTTGTCAATTCCCGGAAAATTGTTTCCAGGCTTTGTGAATTGCTCTGCAAAGAAAGTATGTTCCTGTTATTAATCAAAGCAAATTGTAACAGGTTTTTTCGTACCTCATCTACCTGACTGGTAAATAACTGCCAGCTGCCGTCTTTCTGGGCCACCACACGGGTAATGCCGGGAATAGACAGGAGTTCGGTGTCGGTTACCGGCTCCGCAAAGGTAACCTGTAAATAACCATTCCCGCTGCTGTTCTGCTGTATTAACGATAATTTATCGTCTGCAATGATTTTTCCCTTGTTAATGATGATCACCCGGTCGCACAAGGCTTCTACCTCCTGCATGATATGGGTAGACAGGATCACGGTTTTATTGGCGCCCAGCTCCCTGATCAGTTGCCGGATATCGGCCAGCTGGTTAGGATCCAGGCCGGTAGTAGGTTCGTCGAGGATCAGCACTTCCGGATCGTGCAGCAGCGCCTGTGCCAGGCCAACACGTTGTTTATACCCATTGGATAAAGCCCCGATTTTCTTGTGCCGCTCCGGTTGCAGCCCGGTGAGTTTTATAACAGTGTTGATCCGCTCTGCACCTGCCTTTCCCAGTTGGTGAATACCTGCAATAAACTCCAGGAACTCCCGGATATACATGTCGTAATACAACGGGTTGGACTCCGGCAGGTAGCCTACCCTTTTGCGTACTTCCAGCGACTGGGACACCACGTCGAAGCCGCATACACTGGCCTTCCCGCTGGTAGGCGGTAAAAAGCCGGTGATCATTTTCATGGTGGTGGATTTTCCCGCGCCGTTAGGCCCCAGAAAACCAGTGATCTCCCCCTTTCTTAATTCAAAGGAAATAGCATCCACAGCCCGTTGTTCGCCATATACTTTACTGAGTTCTGATACCTGGATAGACATGTATGCTTGCACGTTTTGCGGGAACTAATGTACTTAAAAAAGCCGATTTATGCGGATTTTGTCTTGCCCGGGATCCGCCCCACAGGTATCCTGTTTATTTTTCCGGGAGATGGATGCCGGATGTGTGTACAACGGTTAGTAAGCCTTTCAACATGTATACATAATACGTACAGGTATATACGAAAAATGAGGTGGAATCACTGGCACATAACTTGTTCCCATCTTCCCGCAAAAATTAAAAAATCAGTAAAATCCACATAATCAGTCTGATCTGGGTAACACCAAATCTGCTTTTCCCTACATTTGCATATTATGAAGAGAGTCATCGGTTTACTTTGCTTATTACCACAATTGTTACAGGCACAATCCATTCCGGTAAAGGACTATCCGCAAGGCTATTTCAGGAATCCGCTGAATATTCCGATCATACTGGCCGGTAATTTCGGAGAGTTGCGCCCTAACCATTTTCATTCGGGAATGGATATTAAAACCCAGCAACAGGAAAACCTGCCGGTACACGCCGCCGCAGATGGTTATGTGAGCCGCATTGGTGTATCGCATACCGGCTTTGGGAATGTATTGTACATTACTCACCCCAACGGCTATACGACAGTATATGCACATCTGAACGCTTTTTTCCCTGCTTTGCAACAATACGTGAAGAAGCAACAGTACCAGGCTGAAAGCTGGGCCAGTGACCTGTCGATTCCCGCAGGCCTGTTCCCGGTGAAGAAGGGCGACTTCGTAGCCTGGAGCGGTAATACCGGCGGTTCTGCCGGTCCGCACCTGCACTTTGAAATCAGGAATACGCAAACGGAGAAACCACTCAACCCCCTGCTGTTTGGTTTTGACATCGCCGATACCCATGCCCCGGATGTATACCGCATCGCGATCTATGACCGCGAAAAGAGTATCTACGAACAGCAACCCATTATGCTGCCAGTAAAGAAAGTGGGTAACGAATACGTGACTACCCAACCTGTCATTAAAGTAAATGCAGATCAGGCAGGTATTGGCGTGAGCGCCATTGACCGCATGAATACCGGTAATATTTATGGGATCTATGAAGTGACGCTGTTGCAGAATAACGAGCCGGATATCGACTTTCAGCTGGATAACATCGGTTACGATGAAACCCGTTACCTGAATGCGCATATTGATTATAAAACAAAGAAAGGCGGCGGCCCTTATTATCAGCTGGTGTTCTCTCTCCCCGGCAACAAACTCGATATCTATCATGACCTTAAAGGAGATGGTACCATTCACCTGTCTGATAACCTGGTACATGAAGTGAAGCTGCTGGTGAAGGATGCCTATGGTAATACTTCTACTGTGAAACTGGCATTGCAGCGGTCCAAGATGGATGTACAGGAAAAAGCTTGTGCCAATACCATGTATCCCGACTCCCGCAATATCTTTGAAAATAACCAGGTAGAATTTTACCTGGATGAACAGGCACTGTACGACAAGATCTGTTTTAATTACCTGGAAACAGCTTCGGTGAACACAAAGGCCTACTCCAATGTTTATCACCTGCACAACGCGCTGATACCGGTACACGATTTCTTTGATGTTCGCCTCCGCGCATCCCGGAATGTACCGGAATACCTGCAGCCAAAAATAGTGATGGTCAGAGAAGGCCAGGGCAGCAGTGTATCCGCCACCACATTGGAAAACGGCTGGTACAAAGGCACGTTCCGAGACTTTGGTAACTTCCATCTTGAAGTGGATACAGTCGCGCCAAAAGTAACACCGGTGGGCGTAAAACCAGGCGCCGTGCTGTCAAAGGCCGGTAAAATATCTTTCGCCATGAGCGATGCCAGTGGTATTAAAAGCTACCGGGCAGAACTAGATGGCAAATGGTTGCTGTTCTCCCGGAGAGGTAACGTACTTACCTATACGTTTGATGAACACTGCGCTCCGGGTAATCACGTGCTGGTCGTAAAAGTGACGGATGTGGCAGGCAATGAAGGCAGCTACAGATTATCTTTCAAACGTTAATACATTCATCTCAAACAGCTAAAACTATCAATATGGGAAACTTAAATGAAGGCGATAAAGCCCCTGTTTTCAAAGGAAAAGACCAGCATGGTAAAACCGTATCCCTGACCGATTTTAAAGGAAAAAGGGTGGTGCTGTATTTTTATCCGAAAGATAATACCCCGGGCTGTACTGCACAGGCCTGCAACCTGCGCGACAACTACTCCGATCTGCTGAAGAAAGGATATGTAGTAGTAGGCGTAAGCACCGACAGTGAACAGAGTCACCAGAAATTTATTGAGAAATATGAACTGCCGTTTACTTTACTGGCAGATGAAGATAAAGCGATCGTAAATCAATACGGCGTGTATGGTGAAAAACAGATGATGGGTAAAACCTACGATGGTATTCATCGCACTACTTTCCTTATCGATGAGAAAGGTGTGATTGCGCATATCATTAAAAAGCCGGATACTAAAAATCACACAGAAGAGATCCTGGAATTGTGGAAATAGTATACTGCTTGAAAAGAAGAAGGGAGATAGTTGCGAAACTATCTCCCTTCTTCTTTTATGTGATATCAGATTATCTCTTCTGACGTTGTTTCTTAAAGAGGTTACCTGTTTTGAACTTGTTACCTTCAGGGCTACCTACACGGTCCATAGCGCAACGGAAACCAACGGTGTTTGTGGCCATATCTTCCTGCATGTAACGGCGGGTACCTGGTGAAAGCCAGTAAGCACGGTCGTTCCAGCTACCACCTTTGATCACGTGTGATTTGTCGTTGATGAGGGTAGTGATACCGTAACCATATTCCACCTGTGAGAGGGAGTCACCATCCAGGTAGTTGATTACATCTCCTTTCTGGTAGTTAAGACGGTTAGCACTTTCTTCATCGGTTACATCACGCATTTTCAGGTGACCGAGACTATCTTTTTCGAACTCTTTGTTTTCGTTCTGATAAACAGTCTGGAATTTGTTACCACGGAAGTAGTTGAAGTCTTCCCCATCAATCGGGTTCAGTGGTCTGTATACGTCCAGTACCCATTCTGCTACGTTACCTGACATGTTGTAGATGCCGAACGTGTTAGGATAGAAGGAGCGGATAGGACCCGGAATGGAAGCACGGTCGTTCAAACCACCGGCCACACCCATGTTATCACCGGAACCACGTTTGAAGTTGGCCAGGAACTGTCCCTGCATGGTACCGCGACGGATGTCACGTAAACCGCTGGTATTTGTTCCCCAGGAGTACACCTGTTTGTTCATGATCAGCTCTTCCCCGTGTTTGCCTTCTTTTTTGGAAGGGCCGGGGTTCTGACCTATATAACCCAGTGCAGCATATTCCCATTCAGCTTCTGTCGGGAGACGGTAGTTGGGTAACATGATACCATCTTCGAAAGCAGCGTTACGGGGTGTACCGTCGGAGTTTTTGAATTGTGATTTGGCAGACTTTGACATTTTACCTGGCGTACCTTCATACAGGCCGGCGGTGTAAGATTTCGTGTCAAAGGTATTGTCATCAGACTGGTTGCCTACATCTGCTTTGGAAAGCAGGCCTTTGTCCATCAGCAACTTTTCGTTTACACGGTTGGAGCGCCATTTACAATAGTCGGTTGCCTGTTTCCAGGTAACACCTACTACCGGATAGTCGTTGTAGGCCGGGTGACGGAAATAATATTCTACCAGTGGTTCATTGTAGGCCAGTTCACTACGCCATACCAGGGTGTCCGGCATTGCGTTGCGGTATACATCCGGGAATGACTCACCATACACACGGTTCAACCAGTAGAGATATTCACGATAATGTACGTTGGCTACTTCAGATTCGTCGATGTAGAAGGAGGAAACAGTAATACG
The DNA here is from genome assembly GCF_900110835.1 of Chitinophaga arvensicola. Lineage (GTDB taxonomy): Bacteria > Bacteroidota > Bacteroidia > Chitinophagales > Chitinophagaceae > Chitinophaga > Chitinophaga arvensicola. Next base: position 221,645 of record NZ_FOJG01000001.1, on the reverse strand, counting down.
GCGTGGAATGTTATTCCAGTCGCCCATTACATCCTGCTCGGTTGCTCCCATCGCGAATGTACCGCCCTGAACGAAAACAAGGCCCGGACCAGTTTGCTGGTTCACGTTTTTAGCTACGCTGAAACCGCCCATTTTCTGGTCGTTATAGTTCCAGCCCGTAGCGGAAGAAGATTCCTTCTTCTTACCGAAAAGTCCCCCGCCGTCCTTATGACAGGCACTCATGGATAGCATTACGCTGGTACCTACGAGCAATGATAAAGAGGTTAATCTACGCATGCGATACAGCTTTAGTCTAGTATATTTACAGTAAACGCAAATGTACTTCTTTTTATTTTATGGCGAAAAAAATTAATTTGTAATTTGCTGCCAATCGTTCCCGCTGATACAGGGTCTTTTCTACATCAACCGGTCGAAAAACTGCGATTAAGGTAATGAAACTCAATTATATTTTTATCTGGATATTATTGTTTTTTTTGGGTGGCGGGACTGAAATATATGCCCAAAGCAGCGTCCGGACCTATAAAAAAAATTCTGTACTGGCTACCGGCAGCTGGTATAAAGTGGCGATTGCGACTCCGGGGATCTATAAGATAGATGTTCCTTTTCTGAAAAGTATGGGGCTCAGCGATCAGCAGCTGTCGTCCGCTTCCCTGCGGATATTTGGCAGTGGCGGACAGATGCTGGGGGAAGCCAATGCGGAGCCCCGGTACGACGATGTGCCGGAAACCGCCCTGTATGTGGAAGACGGCGGCGATGGCGTACTGGATGGTAATGACTACGTCTTGTTTTATGCGCCCGGTCCTCACCGGTGGCGTTATAATGCCAGTCTGAAAACCTTTGGTCACCAGTTAAATCTGTATGCAGATACGGCCTGGTATTATATTACTACCGGTGGCAGTGGTCTGAGGACCACCATCGCCAATAACCCACTTACCGGGGCACTCCCGGAATATGCAGTTGATTATCATGCCTTTTATGAACGGGACAGCATTAATTTTCTCAATACCGGCAAACAATGGTGGGGGCAGGAGTTCAGCAAGGTAGTGGGGTTATCGCGCAGTTACCGGTTTGATCTGCCCGCCCCCCCGGTGGGAGCCGTCGCCATTAATATACGCGCGGCAGCCCGCAGTGGCAGCGGCAGTAATTTCAATGCCACCGTAAACAAAGCGGCCGCTGTCAGTAACCTGTACCTGTTGCCGGTGACCGATAATATTTTTGAAGGCGTAGCCACCGCCGCTACCGGTACTGGTAGTGCTGCGGTTACACAGGCGCAGCTGGAGGTGGGAGTGGAGTTTGTACCAGGCAGTATCAACGACCGGGGCTGGCTGGATTATCTTGAAGTGCAGGCTCGATGTCCGCTGGTATTACCTTCTTCCGGTATGATCGACTTCCGGAGTACCCTTTATGCCGGCAGCGGGCAATGGAGCCGGTTTGCGCTGCATCATGCAGACGCACAGACGAAAGTCTGGGATGTAACGGACCCGTTGCACCCGATCCTCATCAATACAACGCTGCAGGGGGATTCCCTGCTTTTTGCCGGCAGAAATGACGGGCTCCGGGAATACATGGCTTTCCGCCCCGCCGACGCCGCGGAGCCGGGTTTCGCCGGGATGGTGCCTAACCAGGACCTGCATGGCAGCGGTCCGGCCGATATGATTATTATTACCACACGGGCCTTGCAGGCGCAGGCTGAAAGACTGGCAACACTGCATCGCGCTGCAGATCAGCTGTCGGTGCAGGTAACCCCTATCGACCAGGTATACCAGGAGTTTGCTTCAGGTACACCTGATCCCACTGCTATCAGGGATTATGTGAAGATGTTTTACGACCGGGGACCAGCGCCCCGCTACCTGTTGTTGTTTGGGGCAGCTTCCTATGATTACCGGCAGCGGATTAAAAATAATAGCAACGATATTCCTTCCTGGGAAAGCGATGCTTCCCTGGATGCCATACGCTCCTATGTATCAGACGATTATTTCGGTATCCTCAAAGATGCCGGCGATATTACGCGGACGGATAAACCAGACCTGCTGGATATAGGGATCGGGCGTATTCCTGCCCGGAATGTAGCGGAGGCCAGGCTGGCGGTGGATAAGATTCAGCACTACAGAGAGCCGGCCGCCTTCGGCCCCTGGCGCAACCAGGCCACTCTTTTGGCAGATGACGAAGATGATAACCTGCACTTTGATGATGCAGAGAAAATGGGGGCTATCCTGACGAAGGACGTGCGTCAGCTGAATATCGATAAAATATACCTGGATGCTTATCCGCAGGAGAGCGGCAATGGGGGCGCTACTTATCCCGAAGTGAATAAGGCGGTAGCCAGCCGGATCAATAACGGCACATTGATATTCAACTATACCGGGCATGGCAGCAATTCGCGGCTGGCCGCTGAAAATATTATGGATGCAGGCAGTATTACAGACTGGCATAATGATAATAAGCTACCGCTCTTTATTACTGCTACCTGCGACTTTGCCCCATTTGATGATCCGGGAATCACTTCTTTAGGGCATAAGATACTTTTGCAGCACACAGGTGGGGCCATTGCCCTGATGACCACTACCAGGGCTGTATTTGCGGCTTCCAACCAGTTGATGAATGCCAATTATCTGAAGGTCGCGTTTACTCCCCAGGCGGATGGAAGTATGCCTGCGTTGGGAACAGCAGCTATGCTGGCCAAGAACCTTACTTACAGCAGTTCCGGCGATGCGGTAAATAACCGGAAGTTTCAATTGCTCGGGGATCCGGCGTTGACGCTGGCGTTTCCCGGCTACCGGGTGTTGACCGACTCCATTAATGGCCGGGCGGTTACAGCCGGTCCCGATACGATAAAGGGACTGGGGATCTATACTGTGAAAGGACATATCGAAGATCTACAAGGCAACCTGGTCCCGGGGTACAATGGTCTGCTATACACAACGGTATATGATCAGCCGGCAGTACTAAAGACGAGAGGTAATGACGCCGGCAGCCAGGTGGCAAATTTTCTGCTGCAGCGCAATGTACTTTTTCAGGGAACTCAGACAGTGGCAAATGGCAGGTTTTCCCTTACTTTTGTAGCCCCAAAGGATATCCGGGAAGGAAGTGGCCATGGGAAGATCAGTTATTATACCACTAATGAAAAGCAGGATGGTAGCGGATATTTTGATAATTTTGCGACCGGAGGTCAGGTTGCCGCACCGGTAGCAGATGTGACAGGACCAACAGTGAATGCGTGGCTTGATAACCGCCGTTTCAGAAATGGCGATATTACAGGACCGGATGCGTTACTGATAGTAGATCTGGCAGATAGCAGCGGGATCAATGTTTCTGGTAACAACCCCATTTATCAGCTGACGGCAATTGTGGATAGTACCAATTATATTGTATTAAATGATTATTTTGGGGCATCTTTGGATAGCTATAAAAAAGGAAGTGTACTTTTTCCGCTAAGGGGATTGTCTACAGGAGAACATAAGATTACGATTAAAGCCTGGGATACCTACAATAATGGCGCTACCACGACGCTGTATTTCAAAGTGGCAGAACAGGGCGTACTGGCAGTGGATGAGGTGAGGAATTATCCCAATCCTTTTTCAGACATAACACGGTTTTCTTTTGTTCATAATCAGCAGGGAGAAGAGTTGAGATTGACTTTGGAGGTGTTTACAATAGCTGGGAGACTGGTAAAAACTATGCGTAGCACAATAATTTCCACCAACGGTCGTTTTGATGGCATGCCCTGGGATGGTCGTAGTGATTCGGGAGCAAAGCTGTCTGCGGGATTGTACTTTTACAGACTGACAATCAGTACTTCTACAGGAACAAAAATCAAGGGCGGCAAGCTGGTGTTTTTATAGCCTATGCAGGACAATAATTTTGCCATTATCCCATATAAACCCCTTTCTATATTTATTTAATAAATTAGATTATTTTTACATCCTTATCAAATACAAAATCTGCATGATCCGAAAGGTAACAATGGGCCTTGTGTTCATTTACGGCACTTTCATAAGTCTGAGAGCCTCCGCTCAAATCCCATCTGATGAGAGAGACGGTCGTACCAATACTATAAATACTGCAGTTCCTTTTCTGAGAATTACACCGGATGCACGTAGTGGAGCAATGGGAGACGTGGGAGTGGCGCTATCACCGGACGCATCGTCTATTTATAACAATCTTTCCAAGCTGCCTTTTGCGGACAAGAATGGCGGGTTGTCTGTTACTTATACCCCCTGGTTAAAAGAACTGGTCAATGACGTATTTCTTGCCACCGTATCCGGTTATACCAAACTGGATGAGCAGCAGGCAATTTCTGGTTCCCTGAGGTATTTTTCCCTGGGTACTATCAACTTCACCGATATGACCGGGGTGGCTACGGGCGATTTCCGTCCACGGGAATTCGCACTGGACGCGGGTTACGCCCGTAAATTATCCGACCATTTCGGTATCGGCTTAACCGCCCGGTATATTTACTCGAACCTGGCTGGTGGTCAGAGCAATGGAAGTGTGAGCATTAAACCAGGTAAAGCTTTTGCCGCCGATTTATCCGGGTTTTATACCAAGGATTTTGAGAAAGATGACGGCCTGGTAAATAAACTCAACATAGGAGCTGCCATTACCAACATTGGTACAAAGATTTCTTATACCAGTTCCGCCACCAATAAAGACTTTTTACCCACTAACCTGGGTCTGGGTGCAGCCTACACACTGGCGCTGGATGAATCCAATCAGCTGACATTTGCGCTGGATATCAATAAATTGCTCGTACCTACTCCGGATTCTGCCGGCCTGTATAAAGAGAAAGGAACGTTACAGGGTATCTTCAGCTCTTTTGGAGATGCTCCCGGTGGTTTCAAAGAAGAGATGCAGGAACTGATGTACTCTGTGGGAATGGAATACTGGTATAATCAGCAGTTTGCAGTTAGGGCCGGTTATTTCAACGAAAACAAAAACAAGGGTAACCGTAAATATTTCACAGCAGGTATCGGTGTGAAGTATGATATTTTCGGTCTGAATTTTTCTTACCTGGTACCTTCCGGATCAGGTATACAGCGTAACCCGCTTTCCAATACCCTGCGGTTTACCCTGACATTTGATCTGGGTCCGAGAGATGAAGAAAGCCGTACCGGATGGTAACACATATTCAGTCATTTGTTTATATAAGTAATTGACCTGTTAAATAATTCTTTGGTTGAATCCCTCCGCAAAACGGGGGGATTTTTATATTTATTGACTTACCTTGCGGATTGGCAAAATGATTAAATTATTACCACTATGAGTAGGATACGTATAGGATTAGGAGTAGATTTCCATCAGTTGACAGAAGGCCGCGAATTCTGGCTGGGAGGTGTATTGGTGCCTCATCATAAAGGTGCGCTGGGACACAGCGACGCGGATGTATTGTTACATGCCATCTGTGATGCAATGCTGGGAGCACTGTCGCTGGGAGATATCGGTGTGCATTTTCCTGATACCGACAATACCTACAAAAATATCGACAGTAAAATATTATTGGCGCGCTGCGCACAGCTGATTGGTGAGAAGGGATACCAGGTAGTAAATGTGGATAGCACTTTATGTTTACAGGCACCCAAAATCAAGGCGTATGTACCTACCATGCAGGCAGTGATTGCAGAGATCCTGCATATCAGTGTGGAAGATGTATCCGTGAAGGCCACTACTACTGAAAAACTGGGCTTTGTAGGCCGTGAGGAAGGCGTTACCGCCCATGCGGTGGTATTGCTGGAGCATATCACCCAGTAATTCACCAATCATAATTATTTTAAAATATCTTTGTTCAATGGCGGATATCATTGTGAAAATAATCAATAAGTCAGGTAATGAATTACCGGCTTATGCAACGGCAGATGCGGCAGGAATGGACCTCCGTGCACACCTGGAAACAGCAGTTACACTGCAGTCACTGGAAAGAATGCTGATTCCGACCGGCTTATTCATGGAACTTCCGGCAGGCTATGAGGCGCAAATCCGCCCCCGGAGCGGCCTGGCTATCAAACAGGGCTTAACCCTGCTGAATACGCCTGGCACGATAGATGCGGATTACCGTGGGGAGATTAAGATAATTATGATCAACTTATCCAACGAACCGCAAACCATACAACCGGGTGATCGTATTGCCCAGATGGTGATTGCTCCTTTTGTACAGGCAGTCATAGAACCGGTAACCGTGCTGACAGAAACCGTTAGAGGTGTAGGAGGATTTGGACATACCGGTAAATCCTGATAAATGCGGATATACTTCACCGTTATAGGACTGGCTGGGATATTATTGATGGGGGCTTGTAGTGGTGCCAGGTCATCGGCATCACGTAAAAATGCCACTGTTTATAATGCCGCTGTACTGTCACAGCGGGCAGATAGCCTTTTTTTTGCCGCTCAGCGTTCCAAGATGCTGGGCGACTATCGTACGGCTATTACCCAGTATGCAGACTATCTGCGGCTGAATAAAAACAATCCTACTGTTAATTACGAATTAGCCAGGCTTTTTATTGAAGTACAGAATGCCGGCAACGCACTCATCTTCGCGCGTCGTGCAGCTGCGCTGGATCCCCAGAACCACTGGTTCCAGGTAACACTGGCCGACGCCTATGCCGTGAATGAGAAATTCGATAGCGCGGCTTATGTGTTTGAAGGTTTGACCAGCAGGTATCCCGATAACGAAGACTATCTCTATAACAAAGGTATTTTACTGGCAAAAGCCAACAAGCCCGCCTCTGCGCTGGCAGCCTTTAACCAGCTGGAAAATAAAGTAGGCGTGGTGGAAGAACTCATTTACCAGAAGCAGAAGCTGTTGCTGAAAATGAGTATGGTGGATGAAGCAGCCGCTGAAATTAAAAAACTCATCAGCCAGGAACCGGATGAAATCCGCTACTATTACCTGCTGGCAGAAATATATGATGCCAATGATCATGTAACAGATGCTGCTGAGGTGTATCATACCATCCTGACCAAAGATCCGGATAACCCCCGGGCTTTGATAGCACTGGCTTCTTACGCAAAAAAGAATAATGATACCGTTACCTACTGGCACAATCTGACGAAAGCCTTTGCCAATCCGGGCTACAGCATCGATGAGAAAGTGGCATATGTATATCCCTATCTGCAGATGATGAACATGGACACTACCAAACTGGAAGAGGGACTGCAACTCACCTCCCTGATCATCAAAGCGCATCCCAAAGATGCCAAAGCCTTTGCACTGCGTGGAGATATGTTTTCCCAGGCAGACATGATCGACAGCGCGGAAACCAATTATAAAAAGGCTCTGAGCCTGGATGATACCCGCTTTTCAGTATGGTATCAGCTGATGTGGATCTACTCCCGTAAGGATGATCCTACTGCCTTGCTTGCGCTCAGCAATAATGTTACCGGTAAGTTTCCTAAAGAATTTATGGGCTACTATTTCAAAGGAGTAGCCAGCTTCCTGTTGCAACAATATCCCAATGCGATTAATTCATTGAATACAGCATTGGAAATAGGTAACGGAGAGAAGAAATTCCTTGGGGATATTTACTCTCTGCTGGGAGATTCCTATCATGCTACCGGCCAGCACAGACAATCAGATAGTAGCTACGAGCAAGCTTTACTGCTTCGTCCGAAAGATGCACTGATCATGAATAACTACAGCTATTACCTGTCGCTCAGAGGAGAGCACCTGGAAAGAGCAGCAGAATTATCAAAACTATCACTGGAACTGGAACCGGAAAGTCCTACCTACATGGACACCTACGCCTGGATCCTTTTCCGTCAGGAGAAATTTGCGGAAGCAAAAGAATGGATTGAGAAAGCTTTATCATACCCGGAAGCACAAAAAAATCCGAATGTGCTGGAACACTACGGTGATATCCTGTTTAATCTGAAAGAAGTTACAAAAGCGGTGGAATACTGGCAGATGGCTAAAGACAAGGGAGCCTCCTCTGTTGACCTGGCCCGAAAGATCGCTGAAAAAAGATATATTCAATAAGCATTTGCTATAAGTCATCGCTCAATGAAGAGAAAAATAGAAGTCGCACTTTTAATCATAACGGTAGGTCTTGGAATGATGGCTTGCCGCCATCCCAAAAAGCTCGCGCGTACCTCATTTCCGGCTGCAGATACCAATAAGGTAAAAGTAGCGGGAGATAGTTCGTCGAACGAGGAACTGGCCCGCTTTACCAGTGAGATGCTGAAAGGTATTCATGCCAATCATATTGAGTTTAATACCTTCTCCGGTAAAATGAAGCTGGCTTTTGAAACCGATAAAAAAAGCCATAATAATCTGAATGCTACTTTCCGTATTAAAAAGGACAGTATCATCTGGGTGTCTATTTCGGCGCCGATTGTAGATGAAGTTATACGGGCCGTGATAACGCCGGATAGTCTTAAAATGTATAATAAGCTCGACAAGCAATTATTTCTCCGGAAGATGTCGGATGCGGAAGAGCTGCTGAATATACCATTTGATTTCAAAACCCTGCAGGATATGCTGATCGGTAATCCGGTATATCTCACAGATTCGGTATACCAGGTAGTGAAAACACCTGCCATTATTTCGTTCAGTTGTGATCATGCAAAGTTTGTAAGCCTGTTTAACGTATTTGCCGATGATTACGGATTACAGCAGAGTAAAGTAATGGATAAAGACAGTACTGGCGTGGCAAAGCGTTCCTGTGAACTGACTTATGGCGACTATGCAAAAGTGGCCGGCCGTAAGTTTCCTACCACCCGCCGCATTTATGTGGAAGAGAAAAATGTGACTAAAGTAGCACTGGACTTTACACGTTATGATTTTGATGTACCGCTCACTTTTCCATTCAGCCAGCCAGCCAGCTATAAGCGTATGTAAAATGTTAATTGCGTAAATGTCATCTTCATTAAACTAATAAACGTCGTATATTTATTTAATTTGCAGTTACTAAAATCAGTCATGTTGTATTTGAAGAAGATTATCCCGTTCATGTTGATGCTATGGTTAATGCCAGCCATGCTGGTTGCCCAGAATAATGGGCAGCAGCAGCAATCGCGGGAAGAACTGGAGCGAAGGAAGAAGGATCTGCAAAGAGAAATAGATGAAGCCAACGAACAGCTGAAGGAAACCAAGAAATCCACCAAGGAGAGCCTCGGTCAGCTTCGTGCATTGCGCGATAAAATTACCTTACGCAGCCGGCTGATCAACAATATCAACGAAGAAATCAATTTTATTAACGGGGATATCAATACCGCTTCGCGGGATGTGAAAACGCTGCAGAAAGATCTGGATACGCTGAAGGCACAGTATGCACAACTGGTGATATATGCCTATAAGAACCGCTCTTCCTACGACATGCTGAATTTCGTATTTTCTGCACAGAGCTTCAACGATGCCGTAAAACGTTTCCAATATTTAAAGCAATACCGTGAATACCGCCGCAGACAGGCAGATAACATTGTATCTACCCAGGAGCAGCTAAACCATAAGATTGAAAGCCTCGAATCACAGCGTGTAAAACGTTCAGATGCACTTAAAACAGAGCAGGAGCAACGGAATACCCTGGAAGTGGATAAGAAGGAGAAAGATGAAGTACTGAGTAAGCTGAAAGGCCGTGAGAAAGAACTGGTGGCAGATATCAATCAACGAAATAAAGATGCCCAGAAGGTGCAGGCAGCTATCAGAGCGGTTATTCGCCGGGAGATAGAGGAGGCCCGCCGTAAAGCCATCGAGGAAGAAACCGCCCGTCGTAAGGCTGCGGAAGAAAAACGCAGAAGGGATGAAGAAGCCCGTAAGGCCGCTGCACTGGCCGCCGCTGAAAAAGCAAAAGCTGCCGCTGCCGCCGCTGCTGCTAATAACAGTAACAATAATACCGCCGCCAATAATACACCGGCACCGGAAAAACCGGCGCCTGCTCCTGCTAAAGTACCGGAACCAACGCCTGAACCGGAAAAACCAGCTACACGTACAGAAAACGTACTGGAAGCTACCCCGGAAGCACTGGCCCTGTCTGAAAGCTTTGAAGCCAACCGTGGAAAACTGCCATGGCCGGTAGATGCCGGTAATATCATTGAGCACTTTGGTATCCACCAGCATGCCGTGATGGAACACATCCAGGTGCCTTCAGATGGAATCGTGATTGCCACCAACAAAGGCGGCGCCGTGAAATCCATCTTCGAAGGAGAAGTAAAATCGGTGGTAGTAATGCCGGGCTCCGGATATGTAATTATTATCCGTCACGGACAATACTTCACCACATATGTACGTTTGCAAACTACCCGCGTGAAGAAAGGCGATAATGTGAAAACCGGGCAGGTGATAGGTACTGCCAGCACCAACGATATTGAAAATACCGGTGAAGTGGAACTGCAGATCTGGAAAGGCATTACCAAGCAGAACCCGGAGCAGTGGATCCGCAGGAGATAATTTAAATAACTGAAACTATACGAGATAAAGCTGAAAGCATTTAAGGGTGCTTTCAGCTTTGCGCTTACTAACCAAATGCATTTTTTTTGAGAAAGTTGATCCCTCTTTTGATGGCTCTATGGCTATTGCCTGCGCTGGCGTTTGCACAGCGGGGCGGTAATCCCTCGCGCGCGGCACTTGAAAACCGCAAGCAGGAGCTATTGAAAGAAATAGCAGCAGCAAATAAGGAACTGGCGCAAACGAAGAAATCTACCCGGCAGAACGTAGCGCTGCAAAAGGAACTGCTGCAGAAAATCTCCAGCCGTAATGCACAGATCCTTTCTATCAACAATGAAATCAGCTCCATAGAAGGAGATATTAACAATACTAACAGTAACGTACAAACGCTGGAGCGGGAAGTAGATTCGCTCCGGGCCCGGTATGCACAACTGGTCGTATACGCTTACAAAACGCGTGACTCCTACGGGGTATTGAATTTCTTTTTTTCCGCTACCAGTTTTAATGATGCACTCCGCCGGTACCAATACCTGCAGCAATACCGGGAACACCGGCGTAAGGAGGCAGAAAGCCTGTTATCTACCCGCGCACTGTTAACGGAGAAGCTGGTGGCCCTGCAACAGCAGCGGGCGCAGAAAACCGGCGCCCTAAAAACAGAACAGCGTTACAAGGTAGACCTGATGGCGGATAAGAAAGAGGCAGATAAAGCAATTGCCCAGCTGAAAGACCAGGAACAGGAGTTACAGCAACGGATCCGGAAAAATCAGGCCGAAGCCCGGCAGGTAGATAATGCTATCCAGGATGCTATCCGGCGGGAGATCGCTGCCGCACAGAAGAAAGCGGCCGCACAGGCGCTGGCACGCAGGAAAGCCGCCGATGCAAAGAGGCGGGAACAGGCTGCTGCCCGGAAAAGAGCGGCGCTGGCAGCTGCCAACGCCGCAAAGAAAGCTGGTAAGAAAGTGCCGGTAAAAGTAGAAAAGGAAGAAAAAGAAGAAGAGGAAGATATGCCGGTGGCCAAAACGTCCAATGAAGATGTATTGGCTGCCACACCGGAAGCATTAACGCTGTCACGTGATTTTGAAGCCAATCGTGGTCGTTTACCGTGGCCGGTGGAAGCAGGCCGCATCACCGGGCATTTCGGGGCTGGAAAAGTGGGCAAAATTGATGTGGATCACAATGGTATTATCATTGCCACTGGAAAAGGAGCGGCTGTAAAAGCCATTTTCGACGGGGAAGTAATTATGGTATTTATGGTACCAGGCGCAGGATATATGGTTACCCTGCGCCATGGAAAATATTTTACCAACTATGTGCGGTTGCTCGATGTTCGTGTCAGCAAAGGGGCTTCTGTAAAGCGCGGGCAAATACTGGGCGTGGCCGCATCTGGTCCTGGTAGTAATACAGGCGAGATAGAATTACAGATATACCGGAATATGGTGAAACAGAATCCCGAACGATGGATCCGCAGCCGTTAAAGCAATTGCACCTGTTTCAGCAACACTTCTTCATATAATGCTTCGTATTGCGGGATGATGTTATCAATATGGAAGCGTTGTGCCTGTTCCCATGCACCCTTTCTTACTTTTGCCAGCAAGGTTTCATCCTGCAACAGTTTAATAGCATGAGCTGCCATGCCTTCCACATCACCTACATTACTCATGTAGCCGGTTTCGCCGGGAATGTTGATTTCCGGTAAACCACCTGCATTGGAGGAAATAACCGGTACCTGGGCAGCCATGGCTTCCAGTGCGGCTAATCCAAAGCTTTCATATTCTGATGGCAGCAGGAATAAATCACTAATCGACATCACATCTTCCAGTTGTTCCTGTTTACCAACAAACCTTACATCTTCACAGATTCCTAATTCGCGGCAGAGGCATTCAATGGAAGGCCTGTCCGGACCATCACCTACCAGCAGCAGTTTTGCAGGAATTTCCTTACGCACTAGGGCAAAGATCTTTACCACATCCGGTACGCGTTTTACTTTACGGAAGTTGGATACGTGTAACAGGATCTTTTCGCCGTTCGGGGCAATCGCCTTTCTGAAATGAGGCAGTTCCCGGCGGCTGAAACGCTGGGTATCCACAAAGTTGTAGATCACCGAGATATCCTTTTCTATCGGGAACGATTTATAGGTCTCATCCCGCAGGTTTTCAGAAACCGCTGTAATAGCATCTGATTCATTGATAGAGAAGGTAACCACCGGTTCGTAGGTTTTGTCCTTACCTACCAGGGTAATATCTGTACCGTGCAGGGTGGTGATAAAAGGCACTGTTCTGCCGTGTTTCTTCACGATCTGCTTGGCCATATAGGCGGTAGAAGCGTGCGGAATGGCGTAGTGAACGTGCAGGAGGTCCAGTTTCTGGTTAATGATCACATCCACCATGGTGCTGCTGAGAGCGGACTCATAGGGAGGGAAATCAAAAAGCGGATATGTAGGGACCTGAACTTCGTGATAATATATATTAGCGTGAAACGCGTTGAGCCTTACCGGCTGTTGATATGTAATAAAGTGAACCATATGGCCTTTATCTGCCAGGGCCTTTCCCAGCTCTGTGGCCAACACCCCACTACCACCGTAGGTAGGGTAACATACTATTCCTATGCGCATGAGTTATTTTTTTGCATTCTGCAAAGGTACTAAAAACCATAGGGATATTGCATCATGTACAGGTCTGGTGGGATGAGCGGTACCGGGGTATTGGCTGGCACATAACTACCGCAGGTACCTTTCTACTTTCCCGGTTCGGCTTTTTTAGTAGTTTTAACCATAAATTAACCTGCTGCAATGAGAAAATATGTTGTGCCAATTTTGTTAGCCTGTGCGCTGCCGGCCGTGGCAGTGGCGCAGGAGAGTGATTCAGTGACCTTGAGAAAACTTGCTGATGAAGTGTTGACCCATAGTAGTGCCTACGAGAATTTACGGGTGCTCACCAAGCAGATTGGTGGTCGTTTGGCGGGGTCTCCGCAAATGCCCAAAGCCGAGCAATGGGGTGTAAATGCGTTAAAGGCCGCCGGTGCCGATACGGTTTACCTGCAGGAATGTATGGTGCCGCATTGGGTGAGAGGCGCAAAGGAAGAAGCCCGTATCATCTCAAAAAGACGTGATTTCATGCCCCCCCTGGAAATACTGGCCCTGGGTAACTCAGTAGGCAGTGGCCCGGATGGGGTTACTGCACCGGTACTGGAGGTATCTTCCTTTGAAGACCTGGAGGCGAAGAAAGACCAGGTGAAAGGAAAGATCGTTTTTTATAACTACCATTTCAATCCTACGTTTATCAAAACGTTCCATTCCTATGGCGATGCGGTGAAGTACCGTGGCCAGGGAGCCAGCAGAGCTGCGAAATATGGCGCATTGGCCGTGATTGTAAGGTCTATGTCGCATGGCGCCAACAACTTCCCGCATACAGGTGCTATGCAATACGATAGCGCCTACCCGCTGATTCCTGCGGTGGCCATTGGTCTGGAAGATGCGGACCGCCTGAGTGACCGCATCAAAGACGATAACAGTGCCAGCGTATTCCTCCGCACCAATTGTGAAATGAAACAGGATACTATTGGTCATAATGTAATAGCGGAATTTAAAGGCAGTAAATACCCTGATCAGTACATTACGGTGGGCGGCCACCTCGATTCCTGGGATGTGGCGGAAGGGGCGCATGATGATGGCGCCGGTTGTGTACAATCTATCGAAGTATTACGTGCCTTTAAAGCGCTGAACATGCGCCCCGAACATACCCTGCGCGTGGTATTGTTTGCCAACGAGGAAAACGGTACCCGTGGCGGTAAGAAGTACGCCGAAGTGGCTAAAGCACTTGGTGAGAAGCATATTTTTGCATTGGAAAGCGATGCGGGTGGCTTTACTCCACGAGGCTTTACCACTACGATGAATGCAACACTGAAAGCGAAAGTCAATAGCTGGAAGCCACTGCTGGAGCCGTATGGCTTACACGATTTTGATGAACCAGGTGGTGGGGTAGATGTAGGTCAGTTAAATGCCGCCATTGGTACGCCAATGGCTGAACTTTATCCGGATTCGCAACGTTATTTCGACATCCACCATGCAGGCAATGATGTGTTTGAGGCAGTAAATAAAAGAGAACTTGAATTGGGTGCTTTTGGTATGGCAGCTTTCATTTATCTTGTAGATAAGAATTTCTGATCATCCATCACTAAACTTTACATATGGGCAGGTTTGTCTTTATCGTTGTATCTATTATCATACTGGTTCTGGGAGGTATTTTCTTCTACAAATACTATTTTGTTTTCGGACAAGGCGTGAAGGCCGGGGAGCTGAATTATTTTGTGCAGAAGGGGTACGTCTTTAAAACCTATGAAGGCAAATTGATCCAGTCGGGTTACCGGGGAAAGGTAGCCGGTACTATCCAGTCGAACGAATTCCAGTTTTCTGTAAGCAGCGAAAGGATTGCACAGCAATTAATGACGGCGAGCGGAAAAATAGTGGAGCTTCATTATAAAGAATATCTGGGAGCAATTCCCTGGAGAGGATACAGTCCCTTTATTGTAGACAGTATCATTTCTATCAAAGATCCTGCGAGACAGGATCTGCCTTAATGAAACGGGGATTTTGCCATATAGCAAAATCCCCGTTTCATTTTATTCCTTTCCTGCGGCGTAGAGGAGGAATATAGCCGGTCTTTTGTGAAGATCAGGTAATTGTTTCTTCCACTCCTTTACCGTTTTTGTTTTTATATATTCTGTGGGCGCCGTAATATCTGCTGCAATACAAACCTGCGTATAGTCTTTACAGTTATCAAGGATGTCCTTTAGCAGCTGGTTATTCCGGTAGGGTGTTTCAATGAAAAGCTGGGTTTGCTTTTTCTTTTCTGATTCTTGTTCCAGTTCCCTTATCATTTTAGTTCTTTCCGGTGGTTTGATAGGGAGGTAGCCTACAAACTGGAAATTCTGCCCGTTCATACCGGAGCCCATGAGGGCCAGCAGCATGGAATTGGGGCCAATCATAGGAATCACGCGGGCGTCGATGCTGTGCGCCAGCTTCACTACCAGGTGGCCTGGATCGGCAATAGCAGGGCAGCCGGCTTCACTCAGGATACCTATATCTTTTCCTTCCAGCAATAGTTTTTTGGCGATCACCAGGTCTGGCGGTTGATTTTCATTCATCACCAGCAGCTGCAGGTTATCTATATTGATATTTCTGTCCAGCGACTTTAAGTAGCGGCGGGCAGTTCTTTCATTTTCTACATAAAAAACAGACAGTTGCTGCACGATAGCGGTAACATATGCAGGAATGCTGAACAGGGCATCGGCGCTCAATACCGTCGGAACCAGATACACTTTGCCGGGAGTATTCATTATTTCAGTCTTTTTGTTTGTAAGTCAATAGTGGCCGCAATCACCGCATACGAAGGGGCCAGCATCCAGCCCAGTACGGGAATGAGCATAAACAGGTAGAACACCATGCCGTTGCCGATGGCCATGCCCCGGTGCTGACGGATAAAATCAATGCTCTGTGACATGTTTAAACGGTGCCGTTCGCAGCTATAATCCATCATGGAAAATCCATAAAAGTACGACTCAATAAAGAAGCCCAGCATGGGCGTGAGCCAGCCTACAACGGGTATGAAAGATACCAGCAGCAATACAAGTATTGCAGCGGTCTGGTAAACGATATTACGGCAGGACATTTTTATTCCTCTCAGGATATCCTGTCCGAGTTGGGACCAGCTGAAAGGAAATTCTTTATGATCGAGGATCGCTTCCGTTTTCTCCGATAAATAGGAAAATACGGGAGATGCTACGATGAGGAACAGGTATTTAAAGTAAGAGAAGTACCAGAAAACAAATACAATGCGGATCGAAAAAGCAACCAGTATAAAAAGGAAGCTTAGCCAGCTGCTTTCCAGGTCCTGTACCCATTCGGTGATGTGCATCAGCCGGGTGAGGTATTCCACAAAATCACCGGAGTAGCCCCAAACGAAATAAAAGCCTGTAAAAAAAAGCAGGCAATAAATGACTCCCGGAATCAGGATCCATTTCCATAATTTATGCTGTAGTATAAATTGGTGGGCTTTTCCGTAAGACTGAACAGCCGACAGTACCTCTCTGAATGAAAACAACGCCTGATTATTTTTAAGTATGACTGAATTTGTGTTTGTTCCTGTTTTTATGAAAGAGCAACGAAACTAAGGCAAAATTTCTATGATTACCATCATTTTAACGAATATCCTGATTTGAGGAAGACATAGCGGATCATCTTTGCTACGATCTTCTCAAATCAGGATACTTATTAAAATCTTTATGATCAATGTCCTAGAAGCGTGGACAGAGGGTTTTGTATTTATTGTTCTGGTTCCGGGTATGAATATAGATCAGTGAAATTTCCACGCCACCACGGTAATGGGAAGCTGGATTCAGTGTAGATACGTTGGTATCGTAGGTAAGGCCCACCTGGAAGCCTTTGAATTCTACGCCTACATAAGGAATAACGGCATCTTTCAGACGGTACCAGCTACCCAGGTAAAAGGTAGTGGGATTATCGTCCATATCGCTGAGCGCAAAACCGTAGGCTCCGCCAAAAGTGAGTTCGGAAGCGGTGCTTTGTTTCATGTAAAGGATGCTGCCATGAAAGCGGTCTTTCCCGTTTACCGGAACGGAACCACCACCATGCACCGTCCAGCGGTAGCTGAGCCGGTTCTGGGTAAGGTTCATAAATGATTCGGTGGGTTGGGTAATATGGTAGTAAGAGGCTCCCAGGTAAATGTTGGAAGACTCTCCGACGAGGCCATTATATAAAATACCGATGTTGGGATCGAAGTAAGAAATCTTAGGATTCACCAGGGTTTCATTACTGGGAATCATTGGATTGTAACCGTTATTATCTATCTGGTTTTCAAATTGCAGCTTACTGTTATCGAGTCTTTTCTGCACCAGTGTTCCTTGTAAGCCGATCGCAAGTGTATGATTGCCTTCCGGGTCCAAGCCTTTGTGGTAGGCAGTGCTGAAGGAAATATAACTGGAAGTAAGGGCTCCGCCGCCGCTTCTGTCATACATCGCCATGATACCTACTCCCCATATATCTGTATAGGATATTACATTTTTTAAGATACCGAAGTCGATCGCAGCAGTACCGGTAACAAAGGGGGTAGCGATGCTTCTCCATTGTGAACGATAGTTTCCTGATAAACGATAATCTCCTGAAAATAAACCTGTATAAGCCGGGTTAAGGGTGAGCGGTGACGCGAAAAACTGCGAAAAGTGCGGGTCCTGCGCCCGCAAAGGATTCAAATAAAGTAATATGGCCAGGAATAGTAAAGCTCTTTTCATGTTATTAAGCTTAAAGCATAGGGTTTATGCAATACGGGTGAAGGTACACTATTTAAATCATATTTCAAATTAAATCCATGTATTAAAATCCGATTTCTTAAAAACGAATAGCAGCTTTGATCTGTTTAAAGATACAAAACTGCTATTCGTAAAACGATTATTCTTAACTATTGTTGTAATTTATTTCCAAAAGCCAGATCACCTGCATCTCCGAGGCCAGGTACTATGTAACCTTTGGCGGTCAGCTCATCATCGATGTCTCCTGCCCAGATGGTGAGATTCGCTTTGGTATTGCGTAATACGTATTCGATACCTACCGTACAGGCAATAGCTACTACCAGGTGAATATGACTGGGCTTGCCTATTTCTTCCAGGTGTTCTATAGTTTTTACCAATGAAGAACCGGTCGCCAGCATCGGATCGGAAAGGATCAGTACCTGTCCGTCGATGGAAGGGGTACTAACATATTCCAGGCTGATATCGAAAGAACCGTCATGATTATGCTTGCGGTAAGCGGAAATAAACGCATGATCTGCTTTGTCGAAATAATGCAGCAGTCCCTGATGCAATGCCAGCCCTGCACGTAAAATGGTAGCCAGTACAGGCTGCGATTTCAGTACCCGGCAATTGGCAATACCCATGGGGGTAGTAATTTCCTTTTCTTCGTAATCCAACGTTTTGCTGATCTCGTAAGCGGCCACTTCGCCCAGCCGTTCCATATTACGCCGGAAGCGCATACGGTCCTGTTGAACTTCTATATTCCTGATTTCGCTTAACCATTCTCCCACCAATGAATTGGTTTCACTTAAATTGATAATCATGAGCTATCCCTTTGAGGCCGCAAATTACCGAAAAATAGTGAACTACTCTTTGTCCAGCAGCCTGGCTTTTTTTACCAGCTGGATGAATTCTGCCCGGTATCCCTCTGCATCATCTCCTCTGGCATTGCCTGCCCAGGACAATACCTGGTCGTAGGTAGCCGTGCCCTTGAAGGCGGAATGACGCAACAGTTGCCCGAAAGCGGCTACAGAAGCGGCCATGCGGAAATCTTCCGGCGCAGCGCTGATGTCCTGGTTGCTATAGGGTAATACTTTTTCTATCAACTGGCTGTTATCAGCTGATGGCTGTTTGTAGCGCATTTTTACCGTTAATACCTCCGATGAATTGCCGATAATGGTGCCTTTCTGGTATTTCAGCGGATCTACCCAGCTGGTGGCCTTTTTACCGGAAGGTACTATTTCGTATAGGGCGGTAACGGTATGGCCTACACCCATATCACCGGCGTCTTTTTTGTCATTGTTGAAATCTTCATTGTTTAACAGGCGGTTTTCATAGCCCACTAACCGGTACGACTGCACGAATTGCGGGTTGAATTCCACCTGTAATTTTACATCTTTTGCTACGGTGAAAAGGGTGCCTCCAAACTCTGTAACAAAGGTTCTGCGGGCTTCTTCGAAGTTATCGATATAGGCATAATTACCATTGCCTTTATCTGCCAGCAATTCTAATTTATTGTCTTTATAGTTTCCCATACCAAAGCCCAGTACGGAAAGGAATACACCTTTCTGTCTTTCACTTTCAATGATACGGGTCAGTTCACCATCACTGGACACGCCTACATTGAAATCGCCATCAGTAGCCAGGATCACGCGGGTATTGCTGTTTTTTGTATGCAGTTCACCGGCAATCTGGTAAGCCAGCTGAATGCCTTCTCCTCCGGCAGTGGAGCCGCCGGCAGATAGTTCTTCGAGGGCGGCAAGGATCTTTTTCTTATCACTACCGCTGGTTGCAGGAAGTACTACACCTGCGGCGCCGGCATACACTACGATGGCTACTTTATCCTGTGGGCGGAGCTGTTCTGTCAGCACAGCAAATGCGCGTTTAACCAGTGGCAGTTTATTTTCATCAGACATTGAGCCGGATACATCTACCAGGAACACCAGGTTGGAGGGAGGCAGCTCCCGGGTATCTACCTGTTTGCTTTTCAGCGCAATTCTTACCAGTTGATTCGCCGTATTCCAGGGACAGATGGCCATGTCTGTATAAATGGCTACCGGATCTTTCCCGGTAGGCGCCTTGTAGTGATAATCAAAATAATTGATCATTTCTTCCACACGAACTGCATCCGCCTGTGGCATCAGACCCTGGTTCAAAAAGCGGCGCACATTGCTGTAGGAAGCACGGTCCACATCAATACTGAGGGTACTGAGTGGCTGATCGGTAGCGGCATGGAAAATGTTTTCACTGATCGGACTGTAATCTTCTGTATTCATGGGGGCCGGGGCTGGAGCGTAATTTCCCCGGATCATAGCACTGGTAAGCGCTCTCTTTTTACTGGTACCATAGCCGGCTACCACTACTTCACTGAGGGCAGAAGTTTCTCTGCCCACCCGGTCCTCCATGATATATTGATTTTTGTTTTTGTTGAGCGCCTGTAATTGGCTCAGTTTCACATTCACTGTATTTTGCCCGGCAGCAACGGCTATTTCCGTTATTGGATAACCAGTAGCGTTAATTGTTATTATGGCCGCTCCTGTGGAGGCTTTCAGGCTGAAATATCCTTTTTTATCGGTGACTGTGGAGATATTGGTCCCTTTTACCCGGACCGCTACACGGGCCAGCGGACTTTTCAGCAGACTATCTATGACGGTACCGGTGATAATCCTTACCTGTTGGGCGGAAGCCGTAGCGGCCACCATGCAGACGAGCAGCAGTAAAGCAATATGTTTTTTCATGGCGTTATAGTTTTCTGCCTGTAGGATGTTGCTGTTGCCCCTATTTCCATAAGTCGTAAAAAAAATATTTTAAAACTACCTTTGCTGAAATTTTTGTCGATGGTATATAACGTGATTGGCACCATGTCTGGTAGCTCATTAGACGGATTAGATATAGTTTTTGCAGAACTGACGGAGATACGCGGGCAATGGACCTATGTGATCAAAGCATCCGAAAGCCTGCCATATGAGCCGGAATGGGTAGCAAAGCTGTCACAGGCTACCTCGCTGCCAGCCAGGGATTACCTGTTGCTGCATACTGCCTACGGGCATTATACCGGTCAGCGCATTATGTCATTTATAGAAAAGAACCAGCTGGATCATAAAATTCACTTTATAGCTTCGCATGGTCATACCACATTTCATATACCCGCCGAAAAAATGACGGCACAATTGGGCGATGGTGCAGCTATTGCTGCTGTGACCAGTTTACCGGTTATCACCGATCTCCGTGCGGTAGATGTGGCATTGGGTGGGCAGGGTGCGCCAATTGTTCCCATCGGTGAAAAATATTTGTTGCCCGGATACCAGTACTGGCTGAATCTTGGTGGTATCGCCAACATTTCTGCACAGCTGCCGGAGCAGTTTGTGGCATTTGATATCTGTCCGGCTAACCGGGTATTGAATGCCCTCGCAGCGGCACTCCATAAACCTTATGATGATGGCGGTGCACTGGCAGCAGGTGGCGTGGCAGACAACAGTTTACTGGAGCAACTGAACCAGCTGGATTATTACACCAGACCATGGCCAAAATCACTGGCCAACGATTTTGGTACAGATACCATTTTGCCGATGATATCTCCCTTACGTATTTCTGTACAGGGAAAACTCCGCACTTATGTAGAGCATATAGCTGCACAAATTACGAATGCGGTAAAAGCGCTGAAAGCACAGCAGCCGGAAGGCCCTGCAAAGATGCTGATCACTGGTGGTGGCGCTTTCAATACCTTCCTGGTAGAAACGATCCGTCAGCAACTGGTGCTGTTGGATGTTATAGTAGAAGTACCGGATGAGCAGACGGTAAGTTTCAAAGAAGCACTGATTATGGCGCTGATAGGCACTTTACGCTGGAGACAGGAAGAGAATGTGTTGAGCGGGGTTACGGGCGCATCCCGTGATTCGATTAATGGCGCATTGTGGACCAGTCACTAATTTTTTAACATCCTTATAGAAGATGATGCAGCGGACCTGATAGATCCGCTGCATTTTTTTTAATTATTTACGGTAGTAAACTGAAAGCTATCTCCATCAAACAGCCCCAGGTCGCTGAGTTTCAGATGCGGGATCACCAGCAATGCCATAAACGATAAGGTCATGAAGGGGGAGGCGAGTGTAGAGCCAAGTTCTTTGGCCGCTTTATCCAGCGCGCTGTACTGTGCTGCTATCGTATATCCGTCGAGGTTACTCATCAGGCCGGCTACCGGCAAGGGAAGCCCATGTACGGCTGCTTCGCTTACCGCACTGATGCCGCCCTGTTCTGCGATCACGGTATTGATGGCTCTTGCGAGGCTTTCGTCATCGGTACCCACCGCAATGATATTATGGCTGTCGTGTGCCACAGAAGAGGCGATGGCGCCGTGTTTCAGTCCAAAGCCATGAATAAGGGCCACGGCAGGCGGTGCTTTTTTGTAACGATTTACGACTACCAGTTTCAGGATATCTTTTTCTGTATTGCTATCTATCACGCCGTTGTGCACCGGTAAGGTGCTGCTAATAGCATTGGTGATGAGTTGGCCATCCATCGCACCTATTACTTTCACTGCCATCTCTTTAGCATTACTATCACTAACGGGTATACGAAAATCAGTAGCGTTTACCGGGTCGGCTATGAAATTATTTACGGGAGATGTGGTAATGGATGGAATCAGCGTTTGTCCGTTCTCTGCCACTTTTGCACCATCGATATACGTGGCAAGAATATTAAAGTGTTGCAGGTTATCTACCACAATAAAATCCGCAGGATCATTTATGCGCAGCAAACCATTGTCCAGTTTGTAGTGCAGTACGGGATTGATACAGGCGGCCTTCAACACTTTGAAGAGATCGATACCATAAGCCAGCGCACGTTTCACCAGCAGGTTGATATGTCCTTCTTCCAGGTTATCCGGATGTTTATCATCGCTGCAGAACATGATCTTTTCTGCGTGATCATGCAGCAGGGGATAGAGGGCTTCAAAGTTTTTGGCAGCGCTGCC
The DNA here is from genome assembly GCF_900110835.1 of Chitinophaga arvensicola. Taxonomy (GTDB): domain Bacteria; phylum Bacteroidota; class Bacteroidia; order Chitinophagales; family Chitinophagaceae; genus Chitinophaga; species Chitinophaga arvensicola. Next base: position 198,996 of record NZ_FOJG01000001.1, on the reverse strand, counting down.
TTCCCGGATCAGGATATGCATGCCATAGTGTAATTTATCCAGTGCTTCCTCTATGGTGAAGCATTCGTGATCGGTGCTGATACCGGCAGCGATGTATTGTCCCGCTGTTTCGCCGCGTAAGCCCGGAGCATGGCCATCTACAGGTTTTCCTGCTTTTTTTGCTGCGGCTATTTTCGCGAGTACTTCCGGATCATTGTTCAGTACACCGGGGAAGTTCATCATTTCCGTGAGATAGCGGATATCATCGCGTTGGAGCAGCGCTTCAATATCTGCCACGCTGACCACAGCACCGGCAGTTTCAAAAACGGTAGCGGGCACGCAGGAAGGGGCGCCGAAGTTAAAACGGAAAGGCACTTTTTTCCCATTTTCCAGCATGTATTCCACGCCTTTTACACCCATTACATTGGCGATTTCATGCGGGTCGCTCACAGTCGCGATAGTACCATGTACTACCGCCAGCCTGGCAAATTCCGAAGGAATCAGCATAGAGCTTTCAATATGCACATGTGCATCGGTAAAGCCGGGAAGCAGGTAAGTGGTGTAGGTATTATTGTTACGTTCAATATTGCTGATACGCCCATCTGTTACGTGAACAGTGGCCGGATATATTTCCTGTTGCAGTATGTCTACCAGGTTGCCTGAGATCTGGAATGTATTCATGCTGCAAAGCTAAGGAATAGGCTGTATTTTTAATGCTGGCGTATTTTTTGGGAGAGGTGCCGGGGTTATTAAGGGGTAATTTATTTGTTAAAGGAAATTAACATTTTATGAAAATACAAACGAGATTTTATACGCTGCTGGCAGGTTTGCTGGTAGCAGGTTATTGCACCAGCGCACAAACAGCGGATGAGCTGATTGCGAAGAATATTGCGGCGATGGGAGGAGAAGAGAAATTGAAAGGAATAAAGTCGCAGTATATGGAGGGCACTATGCAGGCACAGGGGCAGTCGATTCCTATCAAGCGCTGGGTAAAGCAGGATGAGGCGATGCGCCTGGAGTTTGTAGTGAACAACAGTAGCAACGTGCAGGTGATCACGCGCAATAGAGGATGGACACTGATGCCGGTAATGCAGCAAACAACGCCGCAGGATATGGAACCGGCGCTGGTAAAACTGATGAAGAGCCAGCTGGATCTGCGGGGCGAGTTGTACGATTACAAGAGTAAAGGAAGAAAGGTAGAAGTATTGGGAAAAGAGGATGTGAACGGTGCGCCGGCCTGGAAGCTGAAAATCACAACAGCAGACGGAACGAATGGTATTGCTTACCTGGATGCGCAGACTTACCTGTTGGTGAAAACAACCAATCATACCAGTATTGAAGGCCGGGAAACAGATCTTGTTACGACTCTATCGGATTATAAGAAAACGCCGGAAGGATTGGCTTATCCGGGAGTAACAGAGCAACAGCCGGGAGGGGTAAAGATTAGCGTGTTGAAGGTGCAGACGAATGAGCCGGTGTCAGATAGTTTGTTTTCCAAACCAAAGGAATAATTTTTCAGCGGATAGAATTTCCGCTATTACCTGGCCGGTGGTAATAGCGGAAGCTGCGATTACTTATACAGAACGGCCATGGCTTTGGCTTCTTCCGCCATTTTTTCGGCAAGGTGTTTTGGCTGAAGTACTTTTACCTGGGCGCCGTAGCTGAGTAATGTCATGGTCAGTTCCGGATTGATAACAACGTTGAGGGATATACGACATTCAGTACTGTTATCTTCCACTATTTTCTGTGAGGCATGAATGGGTTGTGATTTCACATATTTTCCCTGTCTGGGAGCGAAGCTCAGCAATACATGTTCGGGTTCTCCGTCATGTACAGTGATACCTACTGCATGCTGGAAGTAACTGGCTTCATCAAAATTCTTTTCATCAAAATGTTTATTGGTTGGCCATAGTTTCACCACACGGTCGAGTGCAAAAGTGATCACAGCGCCGCCGCGTGTTTGCTGGCTTTTCCCGATGAGGTAAAAGCGATGCTGGTATTCGCGGAGGTGATAGGGTTCTACCCAGTGTTCCTTTGGCTCGTCGCGGTCAAAGCTCTGGTAGGCGATGCGGATTACCTCCAGGTTTTTGATGGCGTCTACAATTTCGGGGATATGTTCTGCGCCTTTGTAATGGGAGGCGCGGGTAAATTTGATCAATCCTTTGTGTTGCAGGGCTTCCCGGTTCATTTTGAGGCTGGCAGCGATTTTCAGGATGGCGTCTTCAAACTGCTGTACTACAGGCAGGCTGCGGAATTGTTCGAGTATGCCGATAGCAATTTCCAGCCCTTGGAGATCTGCTTCTTCAATAGGGGAGTTACCAATGGAAAAACTATCGTCCGAGTAGCGGTAGGTACCGCTGCTGCGTTCGTATACGATAGGCGCCATGTAGTTCAATTCAGGGTCCTGGCGCATATCCTGTATATCTTTCTGGATAGTGCGGGTAGAAATCGCTGTTCCCATCTTATCAGATACATATTCAATCAGGTTGTCCAGGGTAGGTTTGGGCTTCTGTTTACTGCGCAACCGCTCGTCGATCCAGCGGTAGCGCGACACCGCGTCTTTATTCTTTGGCAAAAGATAAAATTTAGATAATAAAAATAAACAATTCCCGCTTTTGCAACCAGTAATAAAAAAATTATCATCAAAAGATCACTACGCAAATCCCTTGCGTTTTGCGCGGCTAAATTTGTATTGTTATTAAAACCTGACAGTTATGAACAAGGTAAATACAACAACAGCCATTACAGCCGTGCAGGCCATTTCAGTTGGACAGATCATTATGGATGATTCCAATTACCTGACACTCTGGGGCCAGGCATTACTGGATGAGGTGTGGTATCCCTGTGATTTTGTAACTACCTATGAAGTAATGAATACCCTTCTTCGCTTCAGCCAGGACAAACACGATGCGGTGCAGATGACGATTGTGAAAAAGCTGGAAGATATGTGGCGTACTCCCGATATGATTGACCTGGAAGCAGAACTGGGTGCTGCAGTGGTATTCGATCACGTGTTGTTTCATATGAGAAGGCCCTGTTTGCAACAGGAAGACAATTGGGAGGCATATGCGGACGAGGAATGCTATTACATAGAACGTGTGATTGAACTCCCTGTAGACCCTCCTTTGCCCCCTGCTGCGCGTTATGACAGTAACGATGCCAGTAGCAAAATGGAGTATTGCATACAAATGCTGCACGATGCCTATAGCTTATACCTTGGTTGTATCGAATTAGAACTGGAGGAGGACGCTGCCCGGGTGATGGCCGCACTGGAAGACGATAACAAATTCAGTATGGCATATTACGCCTGGCAGCTGCATACCTCCAACAAGTGAAAATATCAGCCGTAATATTTATCCGTTTAAGTTGACCCTGAACCCTCTTTTAAGATGAAGTATCCATTTAAGTTGACCCTGAAATCCATGAATGTTAGCCGCCTGACATCCGTTTTTGTTAACCCCAGGCGTCCATTAAGGTTAACCCCAGGACGTCCATTTGTGAGAACCCCGCAATGATCCGTTTCTGTTAACCCCAGGCGTCCATTCGGGTAAACCCCAGGACGCCCATTTGTAAGAACCCCGGAATGATCCATGTATGTTAAATCCTGGTATCCTTTTCCATTTAATCGGATACCCCCATTGAAGTTAATCCCCGGACATCCATGTAGGTTCATTCCGGTGTCCATTGATACGTGAACCCCTGGTACCAGTGATGTACCTCCCTGGCGCCCGTTTGTAGAAAACCCCCAAATCACATTGTTTGTTAACCCCTAAAACCCTTGCCCCGGAAAAAAAATCGGCAAAATTCTGAAAAAAATCCTTTAAAGTCTATAAATTTTGTAGGGAAATGCTATTTTTGGTCAATTAAATCGTAAAACTATGAGTTTAAGACTGGGAGATGCTGCTCCTAACTTCAAAGCCAATACTTCTTTAGGGGAAATAGATTTTTACGATTTCCTCGGTGAGGGTTGGGGTATTTTATTTTCGCATCCTGCAGATTTTACCCCGGTATGTACTACAGAGTTAGGCAGAACTGCTCAATTAAAAGATGAGTTCGCAAAACGTAATACTAAAGTGCTGGCTGTCAGTGTGGATCCGGTGGATAAACACCTGAGCTGGATAAATGATATCAACGAAACACAACAGACTGACGTAACTTTTCCTATTATTGCAGATGAGAACAGAACAGTGGCGAACCTGTATGATATGATTCATCCAAACGCCTCTGAAACATTTACTGTCAGATCTTTGTTTATCATAGGACCAGACAAGAAAATAAAGCTCATTATCACTTACCCTGCTTCTACCGGCAGAAACTTCGTAGAAGTGCTCCGTGTACTGGATTCCCTGCAGCTGACTGCTAAATACAGCGTTGCAACACCAGCAGACTGGAAAGACGGGGAAGATGTAATTGTTACCGCAGCGGTGCCTACAGCAGATATCCCTGCACGTTTTCCTAAAGGCCATAAAATTATCAAGCCTTACCTGAGAACAACACCACAGCCCAACAAATAATACTTGAAGAGCCGAAAGGCTGCTTATATAAAGACTTTTTAATGGTTGGTTTTTGATTTTTACGAAACGGGGATTTCTCCCCGTTTTTTTTGTGCCCTGTATATGGGCAAAAAAAGAGCGAAGACAAATGCGGAATACCCGCAGCAGTCTTCGCTCTTACTATTTTCAGCAATGATTTTATTCTTCTCCGGCGGGTTGCTTGCCGCGATGCTTCCGCAACTGTGTCAGCAAAGCGCTCATATCTTTCGGAAGAGGCGCTTCTACCGTATATTCTTTACCAGTCGGGTCTTTGAATGTAAGCATAGAGGCATGCAGGGCCAGCCTGCTCAGCAATGGTCGCTCTTCTTCCGTATGTTTTCCCAGCTTGAATTTCTTCTTGATAGTAGATAACAATATGGGTTGAGCACTGCCGTAAAATTCATCTACGGCAATAGGATGCCCCAGAAACTTCATATGCACTCTGATCTGGTGGGTACGACCAGTATGGATCTGCATCCTTACCAGGCTGTAAAGCCCAAATTCTTCCAGGACTTCATAATCTGTGGAAGACGGCTTACCCTTGCGGTTGGTAACCATTTTACCTTTTTGTACCGGGTGTTCCATTATCCCTTCACTCACATTGCCTTGTTTGGTCATCGGTTGGCCACTTACCAGTCCCAGGTAAAACTTCTTTACATCTCTGCTTTCAAAAAGCTGTGAGAAATATTTATGCGCTGCCTCATTACGTGCAAACAGGATAATTCCACTGGTTTCGCGGTCGAGCCGGTGAACCGTAAATATTTCCCCGTAAGCCTTTTTCATGATGGCTATCAGTGAGGTAAGCTCATTATCATGACGGTCTGGCAGGGTAAGCATTCCTGAAGGCTTGTTTACCACAACAAAATCAGGCGTTTCGAGTATAATATGATCTGTTAATCGCATTCCGTAATTCGGCAGTTATTTTTTAAAGTGTTTCAGCAGGATTACCTCTTTTTCATTGAGGAAGCGCCATTGGCCACGGTTCAATGTTTTCTTGGTAAGACCGGCATACATAACGCGGTCCAGTTTCTCTACTGTATATTCCAGGTGTTCGAAAATACGGCGCACAATACGGTTTTTACCGCTGTGGATTTCGATGCCTACCTGTTTTTTATCTTTTGGATCTACATAGCCCAGTGCATCCACCAGTGCTACGCCATCTTCCAGGGTAACCCCTGCAATGATCTGGTCGAAGTCGGTTTTGGTGAGTGGTTTGTCCAGTTCTACCTGGTAAATCTTTTTGATATTGTGCTTCGGATGAGCCAGGCGTTGTGCCAGTTCACCATCATTGGTAAGCAGCAGCAAACCGGAGGTATTGCGGTCCAGGCGGCCCACAGGATACACCCTTTCATTTTCAGCAGCATCCTGGATCAGGTCCATCACCGTTTTACGCCCTTCCGGATCGTCGGTAGTAGTGATGTAGCCTTTTGGTTTATTAAGGAGGATGTACACCAGGTTTTTGGTTGGTGTAATCTTCTTATCCTGCATGGTAACAACATCGCTGCTGGTAACTTTGGTAGCCGGTTCAGTGACAACTTTACCGTTCACAGTTACTTTACCTTCTTTGATCAGATCAACCGCTTTTCTGCGGGAGCAAAGACCGCAATGGGCTACAAATTTGTTCAGTGGCATTTCACCAGGACCAAAAATGCTTTCTTTGCTTTCCCTGCTTTCTTTCGTTGATTCGCGGTCGTTAGTGTCTCTTACTTTTCCACCTTTTTTTCTGTCCTGCTTATCAGCAAAACGTTCGTTGGTTTTGTCGAAGAACTTTTTGCGGTTGAAGCCACTGGGGGTTTCTCTTCCGCCTTTTTTAGTATCTCCGTGGAAATGAAAGGCGCTGTCGTCGCTTTTTTTGCCTGCTCCGGCACCGTAGGTGCGTTTACGTGGAGGTCTTTCGCTGCTTTCTTCTTTATCGAAGCTGCGGGTACGTTCCGGGCGTTCGCCATCTTTTCTGAATGCGCTGAATGCGCGTTCTCCATCTGGCTTATCTTTTTTGTCTTTGAAGTCGTTGCCAAAGCTGCGTTTGTGCGCAGGTTTTTCGTCGCTGTCGAAGCGTTTACGGGCGCCTGGTTTTTCATCACGACCGAAAGAACGTTTGTCATCGCTTTTACCAAAGGAACGTTTGTCGTCACTTTTGCCAAAAGAGCGTTTCTCATCACTTTTACCAAAAGAACGTCTGTCGTCGCTTTTGCCAAAAGAACGTTTGTCTTCACTTTTGCCGAAAGAGCGTTTGTCATCGCTTTTCTCGCCAAAGCTGCGTTTGAATGCGGGTTTATCTTCACTGCTGCCAAAGCTGCTACGTTTGCCGCGTTGTGGTTTATCGTTGCCTAAGCTATCGGTAGCCGGGCCTTTTTTGCGGGCAGGTCTGCCGGTGCTGTCGAAGGTCCGTTTGCGGAAAGAAGGTTTATCATCGCCGGAACTCTCGCCACCGAAGCGGGATTTACGGGAGGAGCTATCTTCTTCGCTGCGGTTATCTTTTGCAGATGCTCTTCCTGGCCTTTCGCCATCAGCGGAGGAGCGGTTGCGGGTGCCTGCTGGTTTGTCGCTTTTACCAAATTTGTTATCCCTGGACTGACTAAACCCTTTTTTAGCAGGTTGTTTTTTCTTCATAAATTATTATTGATTGATGATCATGCGCACATGATCAATAGGAATATTATTATTTTATCAGCCTTTATTGGCCAGTTGTCCGCATGCTGCATCGATATCCTTACCACGGCTGCGGCGTAATCTGGCATTCACGCGGTTTTTGGCAAGATATTCCATGAATTCTTCCGCTGTTTTAGCTTCGGGTTTCTGGAAACGGGCCATATCAATAGGATTGTATTCGATGATATTTACCAGGTCGGCGGGTACCTGCCGGTAAATTTTAATCAACTCATCTGCATCCTCTTTGGAGTCGTTAAAGTCTTTGAAGAGAATATATTCGAAAGAGATTTCGTTTTCAGTAGCCTTGTAAAAGTAGTTGAGTGCAGCGATCAGTTCCTTCAGGTTGTTGGAATCGTTGATCGGCATGATCTCGCTGCGTTTTTTATCGTTCGCCGCGTGTAAAGACAGGGCCAGGTTAAAACGTACCTTGTCATCACCCAGCTGACGGATCATTTTGGCCACGCCGGCAGTGGAAACGGTGATACGTTTAGGCGACATACCCAGACCATCCGGGGCCGTAATGCGCTCAATCGCTGCCAGTACGTTTTTATAGTTAAGCAGGGGTTCACCCATGCCCATGAATACAATATTGCTCAGTTTTTTGCCATATGTTTCCTGTGCCTGCTGATTAATCAGCGCTACTTCATCATAAATTTCATCGTAATCGAGGTTACGCTTACGATCCATGTAACCGGTGGCGCAGAACTTGCAGCTCAGGCTGCAACCCACCTGTGAGGATACGCAGGCGGTCTGGCGGCTGTCTGTAGGGATCAGCACACCTTCTACCAGGTGATTGTCGTGCAGGCGGAAACGGCTCTTAATAGTGCCATCATTGCTTTGCTGTACAGTATCTACCTTAACAGCAGGAAGAGAAAAATGCTCCGTTAATTTTTGTCTTAATTCTTTGGAGAGGTTGGTCATCGCTTCAAAACTATCGGCATGCCGCAGCCAGAGCCACTCATATACCTGTTTTGCACGAAAAGGCTTTTCGCCTATGGAACCGAAATATTCTTGTAAGGCCGGTAAACTTAAATGCCGGATGTTTTTATTGTCAGACTTCATTATTGACCATTAATTGAGCAAATGGCTGCCTTACGGCAGTCGGAAAGTAACGGCAAAGATACGTAATATTGGTGTACTGACAGAATGTCCTTTTAAAACGAATGCCACGGCCGTTTCCAGCCGTGGCATTCGCTTTTGCAGGGGTAAGCGGTTATTTCGTACGGATGGTGCCAAAAAGTATTCCGGCGCTATCCTGTTTGGGTTACTCATCCGGGTAGCGGCCAATAGCTGCCCCCGGAAATAGTCTTCCGGTGCGGGTTATTTCATCCAGATAGCGGCAAACCGGGAAGAGTTGTCGTATCCCTGGACTCTGAACAGCCGGAAGCCCTGGGCTGTGAGATCGGTGAATTTGGCCTGGTAATCGGCCGGGCTCATATTCATATACGAATAATAAGCCTTGTTACGCGGCCACCAGAGCCCACCTACATTATTCTGGTTCCCGTTTTCCTCGATATTCACATTTACTGTCATTAAACCGGCTTTGTTCAATTCATCGAATTTTTTGGTAAAGTCGGTGGTATTCAGACCGTAATACATGTAAAAGCCACCAGGATTGCTGCTGCCGAATACGCCGGCATGATAGCGTTTGCCTCCCACATAGTATACCACATGCTCTGTTACCCGCATTTTCTGTTGCTCCACATAGGTTTTCCATTTAGCCGCATATACTTCATCGGTAGCATTGTGAACGGCTGCGAAATTTTCGTTCCCTTTTTGCTGCCAGATCACGGTAAACAGTGGATTGCCGGCATTGTCGTTGGTAACGGAAATCTGGCGGGGAATATATCCTTTTCCGTAGTATTCATCGAAGTATTGCTGATACTGGGTGCCATTCATATTGATGCGGCAATACCAGGCAGTAGGAAGGCCATATTGAAAAGACCCGGAGGCCAGGTACTGATTGCCGGATTTATGAACACTCAGCGTTTGCAATGACATACCCATGCCGGTATAGTAACCCCAGTAACGGGTAATATACTGCACCGGTACATTGTGGAAAGAGGGGTAGAAGGGGGCGAAGAAGCGGTTAAAACCACCGCTGGCGCCTACTTCATAGCAGGAACTGTTACTGTTGTCTGAAGTGGCATACACGCCATAGGCATCTACCTCCATCCAGTCGGCGCCTGCGCCCGGACTTTTCACCCAGAGCATAAAATGCAGGTGATTATTGCCGGTGTTGGGATTTGAAGGAGTGCCGTCCTGGTTCAATCCCCAGCCGGCACCACCAAAGCCGGTGTTACCCGCCCATGCGATCTGCTGGCCGGCATATACCTCATCGCCCACTTTCACTTTTAATTGTTGTGCGTTGGTGCCCCAAAGCTGGGTGGAGGGATTGGGCAGGTTAGCAAATTTTTTATACTTGGTATCGCGGGCGTCTTTATTGGTGGGATCACTCACCGGGATCACTTTTGCCCTGGCCAGATCGTGATCAAATCCGCCACGGAGGTGGAAATAGCCGGTGCGATAAAGTGTGCCGTCTGTTGCTTTGTGTTCAATGATCACTACGTTTCCAAAGAAGTTGTCCCACATGGCGGTTACTACTTTTCCGGCAGCTGAGGCATATACGCCAAAAGTAGGATCAATGCCAGGGCCATAGGCATCGGCGGTTTTGAGAAAATCTACCGAGCCATGTCCGCTGCCGTCATCATATTTCCAGGCGCCCGCCGGATATACTTTACTGTTCGTATACGGAAGGAAGAAGGGAACTTTGGGGGTAAGGCTCTGTGCAAAAGTGCGCGCATCCGCTTCGTTGCTGAACACGGCTGCCGGTGAGGCATAGAGCAAATTTTTATTCGCAGCTTCGTCTTTGATGTTGTAACTGCAACAACCGATGGTAACGGTTGGAGGTGTACAGTATAAGGTGGCATCGGCCTTTTTTACGGTTACTTTTTCGGGTAATAATTGCAGGTTGTCGATATGAATAGGCGATGCGACATTTTCCGCAGCCAGGTTCCATTTCGGGGCAGCCCGGAGACTTCTGACATTTACCGATGAACGGGTAGCAGATACCTGCCGGGAGGGCTCTGCACCTTCCATAATTTTGGCGGTGGGTTTGATGGGTCGGTATAATAATTCAGAAAGATTTGCATCATTTTCTCCAGCCGGTTGCTGGGCTTTTACAATTACAGGTGTAATGCTGAGCAGACATGCTGCCAGCCACACCAGGCTACAACGGTGTTTCATTTTTTGGGGTTATTTTTTGATAGAAATAATAATTAATGAGGGCGAAACTATGTCCGTCAGCCGTTCCGGTCAAGCTATAATTCCTGGAAGGCGGAAATCTGCGGGTATCTGGCGGTTTTTCAGAATTTCCGTGATTACCGGGTATGGATGTTTTATTGGTTGAGTTAAGTGGATGTGTTTTATTTGCATATAAACCAAAACAACCAAATGCAAGTTGCATACATTGTAGATGCGGTACGCACGCCTATCGGGCGCTATGGCGGCGCTTTAAGCACCATCCGCCCGGATGATCTGCTGGCACATGTTCTCAAAGCCCTGCTGAATAGAAATCCTTCTCTTGATCCTGCTGTGATAGAAGATGTGATTGCCGGCGCTGCTAATCAGGCGGGAGAAGACAACCGGAATGTAGCCCGTATGGCTGCGCTACTGGCAGGTTTGCCGGTAACAGTAGCGGGTAATACCGTAAATCGTTTATGCGCTTCCGGTATGCAGGCCATCATGGATGCCGCCCGTGCGGTGATGTGCGGAGAAGGAGAGGTGTATCTCGCCGGAGGCGTGGAAAGCATGACCCGCGCACCTTTTGTGGTAGGTAAATCCGATGGGGCTTTCAGCCGTAAGGCGGAGATGTATGATACTACTATCGGCTGGCGTTTTACCAACCCAAAACTATCAGAAATGTATCACCCTTTTTCCATGGGAGAAACCGCAGAAAATGTGGCGAATCAATGGCATATAGGAAGAGAAGAACAGGATATTTTTGCGTTGCGCAGTCAAACGTTGTACAAGCAGGCATTGGATGCCGGTAAGTGGCAGGATGAAATAGTACCGGTAGCCATTACGCCCAATAAAGAAGAGCAGGTTATCTTTTCAAAAGATGAACATCCCCGTGAAACCACGCTGGAAAAGCTGGCCGGACTACGCCCTGCTTTTGCAAAAAACGGATCTGTTACGGCAGGTAATTCTTCCGGTATCAATGATGGTGCAGCAGCGGTATTGATTGTTTCTGAAAAAGCGCTGAAGGCGTTTAACCTGCAACCGCTGGCACAGATCAAAAGCATGGCTGTTGCCGGTGTGGATCCCGCTATTATGGGTATCGGGCCGGTACCTGCATCCAGGAAGGCTTTGCTGCGTGCAGGGCTTACCACAGATCAACTGCACCTGGCAGAATTGAATGAAGCTTTTGCTGCTCAATCCATCGCCTGTATGCGCGACCTGGCGCTGAATCCGGATATTGTAAATGTAAACGGCGGTGCTATTGCAATCGGTCATCCGCTGGGATGCAGCGGTGCGCGCATTACAGCTACTTTATTGCATGAAATGAAACGGAAAGGAGCAGCTGCTAAATATGGCCTGGCAACGATGTGTGTAGGGGTAGGCCAGGGTGCGGCAATGGTATTTGAGCGGTTGTAATTCCGGAGATATTATAAACAGGATTGCCCTAAAATAGCGAGCGGTCGGACATTACATCCGGCCGCTCGTTGCTGGCAAGCAAAAAAAAGGGTTCCTCATAGACAGATTTGTTTCTCCGTCATCATTTTCCGGAGATTGATCAGACCATAACGCATCCGACCTAAAGCGGTATTGATACTCACTTGCGTGAGATCGGCAATTTCTTTAAAACTCAACTCTGCGTAATGACGCAGAATAATCACTTCGCGCTGCTCTTCCGGCAGCATGTCCAGCATTCTGCGAACGCGGTCATGACTCTGACGGGTAATAAGCTTTTCTTCTGCACAACTATCGCTGAAACCAAGAACATCGAAGATGTCTTTATCATCACCGGTCCTGATCATCGGCGTGCGCTTGATCTTCCGGAAATGATCTACACAGAGGTTATGCGCAATACGCATCGCCCAGGGTAAAAACTTTCCCTTTTCAGTATAACGTTCAGCTCTGATAGTATCAATAATCTTAATAAAGGTGTCCTGGAAAATGTCCTCTGCGAGGAATGAATCTTTAACCAGTAACAGGATAGAGGTGAACACCTTGTCCTTATGACGGTGAACCAACTCTTCTAATGCGGAAGAATGCCCCTTCTTAAAGAGGGTAATCAACTGCTCATCGCACAATTTGTACATTACTTGCATAAACTTCTACAACTAGGCGGGTTAGTAAATAAATTACAGACTTTACAGCCAGTTTGGTTGTTTTAATTAAGTAGAGTTTAGGCGATATTGAACAGTTTTAGTTAAAGATGATTTACGGAAAATCCAGCGAGATAGATCTGGTCCTATGCAAATATAAAAGATTAGTTCAATAAAACAAATAATAAAAATAGCTTTCGGCCCTTAGGTATTAGCTTTTAGCGTATTGTGGACGCATGTAAAATCCAGGCGGCTGAACTAACATCTTTTCCCTTAAATTTGTTCTGTCATGGCAACAAAAGTAAAAAAAGAAACAAGCATAATTGATCCTCAGGAAGTTAGCCCACAGGACCAGATTTTCATAAAAGGAGCCAGGGTACATAATCTTAAGAATGTAAGCGTCTCCATCCCCCGCAGTAAGCTGGTAGTTGTTACTGGTGTGTCCGGTTCCGGGAAGTCTTCCCTCACCATGGATACCTTGTATGCGGAAGGACAGCGCAGGTACGCCGAAAGTTTAAGCTCTTATGCCCGTCAGTTCCTGATGCGGATGAATAAACCAGATGTGGATTATATCAAAGGAATTTGTCCCGCGATAGCCATTGAGCAGAAAGTGATTACCCGTACTCCCCGCTCAACCGTGGGATCAATGACGGAGATCTACGATTATCTGCGGTTATTGTTTGGAAGAGTGGGTAAAACCTATTCTCCCATCTCCGGAAAACTGGTAAAAAAACATGAAGTAAGCGATGTGGTAGATTATATCACAAAACTGAAAAATGGCACGAAAGTATTACTGCTCGCCCCTTTCCGCCGGCATGCCAAAAGAGAGGTAAAAGAAGAGCTGAATATCCTGGTACAGAAAGGCTTTTCCCGTTTGTACACACCCGGTAGCGAAGGCACCGGACTGGTACGCATAGAAGAACTGCTGGAGCAGAAGAAAATCACCGTAGCCGCAGATGCGTGGGTGCTCATAGATCGTTTGGTAGTAAAGGATTTTGAGGAAGATGATAAACATCGTATTGCTGATAGCGTACAAACCGCCTTCTACGAAAGCGAAGGTGATTGCTATGTGGAGATCGATGGTAAAGAGATGCAGCACTTCGCCAACCGTTTCGAACTGGATGGTATTCAGTTTGAAGAGCCGGTACCTAATCTCTTCTCCTTCAACAATCCATATGGCGCGTGTCCTACCTGCGAAGGCTTCGGACAAACGCTGGGCATTGATGCCGACCTGGTGATACCGGATAAACGCTTAAGCGTTTTTGAAGGTGCTGTTGCCCCGTGGCGTGGAGAGAAAATGGGCGAATACAAAGAAGCGCTCATCAAAACCGCGCGGAAATTCGGTTTCCCGGTACATAAGCCTATTGCGGAACTCACGGATGAACAGGTGAAATTACTCTGGACCGGCAACGAACATTTCTATGGGTTGAACGAGTTCTTCAAAATGGTGGAGCAAAACCTGTATAAGGTGCAATACCGCGTATTACAGGCCCGCTATCGCGGACGCACCGTTTGCCCTGAATGTGGCGGCGGACGCTTACGCAAGGAAGCGCTCTACATAAAGGTAGGAGACCGCAGTATCGCGGAACTGGTAGATATGCCGGTATCCAACCTGAAACAATGGTTCGACGAACTGCAACTCAATGAATATGAGCAACAGATCGGCAAACGCATTCTCATTGAAATTCACCATCGTCTTAAAACATTACTGGATGTAGGTTTGGGCTATCTTACCCTGAACCGTGTGGCTAATACCCTGAGTGGTGGCGAAAGTCAGCGTATACAACTGACCCGTACCCTGGGAAGTAACCTCACCAACTCCATGTACATCCTCGATGAACCCAGTATAGGCCTGCATGCACGTGATACACACCGCCTCATCGCCGTACTGAAAGAACTGCGCGACCTCGGCAACACCGTAGTAGTGGTAGAACACGACGAGCAGATGATGGAAGAAGCGGATTACATTATTGATATGGGACCACTGGCCAGTCACCTCGGTGGGGAAGTGATCTTCGCCGGTACGTATCCGCAGATCCTGAAAGATGGTAAAAGCCTGACGGGTAAATATCTCAGTGGACAATTCACGATCGATCCGCCTGCGAAATTGCGTAAATGGAAAAAAGCCATCACGATTGAAGGTGCCCGTCAGCATAATCTGAAAGATATTACCGTTGATTTCCCATTAGGCGTATTAACGGTGATCAGTGGTGTGAGTGGATCCGGTAAAACCACGCTGGTAAAGCAAATTCTATACCCTGCACTGATGAAGCTGAAAGGCGAATTTGCAGAGAGAGTAGGTAATTACAAAGCCCTGAAAGGCGCCGTAGATGAGGTGACGCAGATAGAAATGATTGACCAGAATCCTATTGGTAAATCATCGCGTTCCAACCCGGTTACTTATATCAAAGCGTATGATGAAATCCGTGATCTGTATTCCAGGCAGCCACTGAGTAAAATGCGCGGCTTCCAGCCAAAACATTTTTCTTTTAACGTAGACGGTGGCCGCTGTGATGCATGTAAAGGGGAAGGAGAAGTGATCGTGGAAATGCAGTTCCTGGCCGATGTACATCTCACCTGCGAAAGCTGCGGTGGTAAACGTTTTAAAGACGAAGTACTGGAAGTAACCTATAAAGGAAAGAATATTTACGAAGTGCTGGAAATGGGTGTGGATGAAGCGCTCGACTTTTTCAAAGATGAAAAGGATGTATGCAATAAAATCCGTCCGTTGAGCAGTGTGGGATTAGGCTACGTGAAACTCGGGCAGAGCAGCGATACCCTCAGTGGTGGAGAGGCGCAGCGTGTGAAACTGGCTTCCTTCCTGGGTAAAGGAAAAGCACAGGGGCATATCATGTTTATCTTTGACGAGCCTACTACCGGTTTACATTTTCACGATATCAAAAAATTACTGGACTCTTTTAATGCCCTGATAGAACAGGGACATACAGTGCTGGTGATTGAGCATAACCTGGATGTGATCAGGAGTGCCGACTGGGTCATTGATCTGGGGCCGGAAGGCGGCGCTGGTGGCGGTAATCTGCTGTATGCCGGTGTGCCGGAAGGGTTAAAGAAAGTGAAAGAAAGTTATACAGGGAAATTCCTGTAAGGAAAGCATTATAAAAGCCAAAAGGCCAGGAGTTACTCCTGGCCTTTTGGCTTTTATAATATTGTAAAGTATTTACTGGTTGCTTATCTCAGCCTGTCGAGCGACTTAATCAGTTTCTCATCTTTATAAATTCCCCTTGCGGCCAGGAATAAAAGAATGATCACGATGATAGGTAGGAAAGACGCGGGCAGGTAAGAGGCGGAGGAAATAGCCATGCCGCCGGTGCTTAGTTTATTAGCGGTTTGCTGCACCACATAATATTGATAAGCCAGGGCGCCAAAACCAAAAAGAATGTTAAAAATTGTAAGCCGGAACTGCAGCTTACGCTTCTTGAACAGAAAGATGGAAACGGCCGCCAGCAGGATGATAATGATGTACAGCACAAACAGGAGATAGTTGCTGGAGGCGTTTACGTACGTTACAGTATTGTTGGAAAGCGTGGCTTTCCACAGGTTAAAAGATAAAGCAGCAGCGCCTGCGGCGGCAGCCAATAGCAGATAGAGACTCTGGATGCGTTGTATCATGATATTTGCGAATGTTTAACGTTGTAAAAGTAAGTAATTTTAATGGTTAGCGGGGGGAATTATAGCGGGGTATCCCACTATTTGGGTGGCTGGCTTTAATGCAATACTTCGTATATTGCACGCCCAATAACAATCTTATATTTATATGGCAAAGAAACTGAATAAGCAGGATGCATTGGATTATCATGCAAAGGGCAGGCCGGGCAAAATAGAAGTCATACCTACGAAAGACACAAAATCACAATGGGATCTCTCACTTGCATACTCTCCTGGAGTAGCAGAACCTTGTAAAGAAATCTTCAACGACGTAGAAAACGTTTACAAATATACCGCGAAAGGCAATCTGGTGGGTGTTATCAGCAATGGTACCGCTGTTTTAGGTTTGGGCGATATAGGTCCGGAAGCAGGTAAGCCTGTGATGGAAGGAAAAGCGGTGTTGTTCAAAATATTCGCTGATATAGATGTATTTGATATAGAACTGGATGCAAAAGATCCGGATACTTTTGTGGCCGCAGTAAAGGCATTGGAACCTACTTTCGGAGGTATTAACCTGGAAGATATTAAAAGTCCGGAGTGCTTTGAAATTGAGGACAGGCTCAGAAAAGAACTGAAAATTCCGATCATGCACGATGATCAGCATGGTACGGCGATCATTTCCTCTGCAGCATTGCTGAATGCGCTGGAGCTGGTAAAGAAAAAGATAGAGAAAGTAAAGATCGTGGTAAATGGCGCGGGAGCCGCTGCCATGGCCTGTGTGAAATTATATGTGGCACTGGGTGCCAAGCCGGAAAACTTCATCATGTTTGATAAGGACGGCGTATTAAATAAAGATCGTCAGGACCTTTCCGACAGACATAAACAATTCACTACCAATACGAAAATAACTACACTGGCGGAAGCCATGAAAGGTGCAGACGTATTCCTGGGATTGTCTGTAGGTAACGTGGTATCTACAGAGATGATCAAGAGTATGGCGAAAAATCCCATCGTATTTGCGATGGCGAATCCGGACCCGGAAATTGCGTATGAAACAGCGATTGCTGCACGTCCGGACATTATTATGGCGACCGGTCGTTCCGATTACCCTAACCAGGTGAACAACGTATTGGGTTTCCCTTACATTTTCCGTGGCGCTCTCGATGTGAGAGCTACCCAGATCAATGAGGCCATGAAACTGGCAGCCGTAAGGGCTTTGGCGGATATGGCCAAGTCGCCGGTGCCAGACATCGTGAACCTGGCCTATAACGAAAGAAGCATTTTCTTCGGACCTAAATATATTATCCCTAAACCGCTGGATCCGCGTTTGCTGAGTACAGTAGCTCCTGCTGTTGCTAAAGCAGCGATGGATAGCGGAGTCGCACATCATCCGATCACCGATTGGGATGCGTATAAAAATGAATTGAATCACCGGCTGGGCCTGGATAACCAGCTGTTCCGCATCATCGGTACCAAAGCACGCCGCGATCCAAGGAAGGTGGTATTTGCGGAAGCAGATAACCTGAAAGTACTGAAAGCCGCGCAGGTAGTGAACGACGAAGGTATCGCCCATCCGATCCTGTTGGGTAACGAAGCGAGGATCCGTGAACTGATGCTGGAAAATGCCATTGAAATTGATGATGCTGTGATCATCGATCCTAAGAGTGAGCAGATGAAGGAAATGCGTCACCGCTTCGGAGATCTGTTCTTCCAGAAACGCCAGCGCAAAGGCCTGAACCAGTATGAAGCGCGTAAGATTATGCGTGAACGTAACTACTTCGGCTGTATGATGGTGGAAACAGGAGAAGCAGATGCACTGATTTCCGGTCTGACCCGTAAATATCCGGATACCATCCGTCCTGCTTTGCAGGTAATTGGTATGGAAGATGGCGTGAAACGCGTAGCTGGTATGTATATCATTCAGACGAAACGTGGTCCGTTATTCCTTGCAGATACTACTGTTAACTTCAATCCAACGGCGGAAGAAATTGCAGATATTACCCTGATGGTAGCCAAGGAAGTGAAGCATTTTAATATTACGCCGCGCATTGCGATGCTGTCGTATTCCAACTTTGGCAGCAGCCAGACGCCGGAAGCACAAACTATGAGCAAGGCCCGCGAAATTGTAAAACAGCGTGATCCTTCCCTGATCGTAGATGGTGAAATACAGGCTGCTATGGCTTTCAACAAAGAAATTCTGAAAGATAATTATCCGTTTACCGAATTGCTGGAAGAAGAAGTCAATACGTTGATCTTCCCTAACCTGGCAGCCGGTAATATCGCTTACAACCTTTTGCAGGAAGTAGCCGGATTTGATGCCATCGGTCCCATCCTGTTGGGAATGAAAAAGCCGGTACACATTCTTCAGTTGGGTAGTACGGTAAGACAAATCGTGAACATGGTGAACATCGCCGTGGTAGACGCCCAGGAGAAATGCTGCCGCCTGGCCGAAGAAGAAAAAAGCAAAAAGAAGAAAAAGAAATAAGGTAAATATTTTATAGTTTTTGGGGAGATGGAAGCGGCGATATTGCTACCATCTCCCCACTTCTTTTTAAAAATCCGCTATATTTATCCTATGCAAACTATTTCCCGAAAGAAGATATTTTTTCCGATCAACTCCGCCTTCCGTAATTACCTTAAAATGTATGAGCGGGAAGTAAAGCTGCCTTTGTCTTACGAGGAGCTGCGGTACTATGATCAGGCGATATCAGTATATGACAAGGAGGGAAAAGATACTTTATGGGAAACTGTCTTTTATCCCCAAAGCATGGTGGGGCCTATTCATGCCGGACTGAAACGGATCTATTCTATTCTGAAAGCAGGTGGTGATCAGGCCGCAGAAGAGCATCTTCACATTGAGCGGATTGATTACTGCACCTTTGGTAATTCACATCCTTTCCGGATCAAGATTGTCAATAATTACAACGAAGTATACGACTATTTTTATATCAAGATCGCCGATGCATCCCGTATTTACGGCCTGGAACTGGAGCATATCCTATCTCCCTACTGGATGAACTTTATGGTAGATGGCAATACCCTGGTGGAAGAACATATTGCGGGAGTACCTGGAGATCAGTTTATCCTGCATTACCTGAACCGGCCGGAATTTAACCCTAAACGTATTGCCAAAGAGTTTGTAAAATTCAATGAGCGTTGCTTCGTTCGCCTGCTGGGGGATATGCGTTCCTATAATTTCATTTTTGATATTACCCCGGATTTTGATGATGTGCAGTTTCGTATCCGGGCCATTGATTTTGACCAGCAGTTTTATGAAGGAAGACGTACTTTATATATGCCGCAGTACTTTAAGGAGAACCGGATATTTGTGGACCTGGCCATCAAACATCTGAATGCGGAGGTGGTAAAACAGTACCAGCAGGAAGAGCGGGCAGTAATTGCCCGTCGTATCAAGGTGCAGCGTCACCGCATTAAAGACCTCCGGGATGTGATCATGACCGACCGGGTTTCTTTCCCTGAAAAAATCCAGCAGCTGGGGGATGAGTTGGCGGAATATTATCATGATGCTGTTTTCTCGCGTTGTAAAACAATGGGGGAAATTATTGAGCGCAGCCTGAAGCGTTTGTTGGTAAGCAGTTTGCGGTAGCCGCTGCATTTAATCTTAAATTCGGATAGGTTTGAAAAAATCCTTCCTATCTTTGGTCAGTTATGGAGTTCAAATTCTTCTATCATTTCGGAAACTTCCTGCTCATGCTCAAAGGCATGTTTTCCCGCCCGGAAAACATGAAGATGTACTGGAAGCAATTTATGCAGCAATGTGTGGATATCGGCGTAGGGTCGTTTGGGATAGTCTTTATTATTTCCCTGTTTATGGGAGGGGTAACTACTTTGCAGACAGCTTATCAGCTGGTAAGTCCTATCATTCCCAAGAGTACCATCGCGCAGGTGGTACGTGATACTATTATCCTGGAATTTGCGCCAACGCTGACCTGTATTGTCCTGGCCGGTGTGGTTGGTTCTAAAATAGCTTCTGAGCTGGGTAATATGCGGATATCAGAACAGATTGATGCCCTTGAAATTATGGGAATCAATACCAAAGGATACCTGATTGCCCCCAAAATTATGGCGGCCGTATTGATGATACCGGTGCTGGTGGCTATTGCGGGCTTCCTCGGTGTTTGGGGTGGTAAAGAAGCCGGTGTATTGTCCGGTATTATCTCTTCAGAACAATTTATGCAGGGACTCCGGCAGGAATTCAAGGCTTATAACGTATTCTTTGCCATGGCCAAATCCTATACGTTCGGGTTTATTATTGCCAGCGTGTCGGCCTATTACGGCTATAATGTTAACGGCGGCGCGTTGGAAATAGGTAAGGCCAGTACTACTGCCGTGGTGGTAAGCTGCGTGCTGATATTATTCATGGACTACGCATTAACGGCTATATTACTGTAATCATGATTGAACTGCAAGACATAAGAAAGAGCTTTGGGGAAAAGGAAATACTGAAGGGCGTATCTACCATTATGGAACCCGGCAAGGTAAACCTCATCATCGGTGCAAGCGGAAGCGGTAAAACTGTGATGATGAAATGTATTGTGGGATTGATGGGCGTGGACAACGGAAAAATACTGTACGATAAGCAGGATTTTACCGCCATGGACGAAAAGGAAAAGAAAGTAATACGCCAGGAAATAGGTATGCTGTTTCAGGGCTCTGCCCTCTTCGATAGTATGACGGTGGAACAAAACGTGATGTTTCCGCTGGAAATGTTTGGTAAAGGATCGCTGAAAGAAAAGAAAAGCAGGGTAGCAGAATGCCTGGAAAGGGTGCAACTGAAGGAAGCCGCCAAGAAATTCCCGGCTGAAATCAGCGGTGGTATGAAGAAAAGAGTGGGTATTGCCCGCGCTATTGTACTGAATCCAAAGTACCTTTTCTGTGATGAACCCAATTCCGGCCTGGATCCGCAGACATCCCTGCTCATAGATAAACTCATTACAGAACTCACCCAGGAATACAATATTACTACCGTGATCAATACCCACGATATGAATACTGTAATGGAAAGCGGCGACCATATTGTATATATGTACCAGGGTCAGAAGCAATGGGAAGGTAGTAACAAGGAGATTGTATTCAGCAAAGACCAGAAGCTGAACGACTTCATCTTTGCATCTGAGTTCCTGCGCGAAGCAAAGGAAATGCGCCAGCTGGAGTTGTTTAAGGATGGAAAGTGGCGGGAACAGTTGAAAAAGGAGCAGGACGGAAAATAAAATATAACCATCTTATTTTTTAAATATCTTATTCCCGGAGATCTGACGCCTGTCAGATCTCCGGGAATTCTTTTATGTAGTTGATTATCAAATAATAACGAAAGGTATAAAGTTGTTTTTTATTTATATATATGCACAGTACAGGCGGATTTTATGCCTTTTTACGCCAATTATTTTCCAAAGCAATTGGTAGCTTTATCTTAAAGGCACTAAATTGCAGAATTATGGAAATCGGCTTATTTTTGCCCTCCAGAAGAATCAGACATATAACATTAAACCAATAAAACAAGCGCGATGAGTGTTTTAGTTAATAAGGATAGCAAAGTGATTGTTCAGGGATTTACCGGTACTGAAGGTACTTTCCATGCTACGCAGATGATCGAATATGGTACCCAGGTAGTGGGTGGTGTTACACCCGGTAAAGGTGGCAGCACACACCTGGAACGTCCGGTATTTAATACTGTAGCTGATGCAGTAAAGGCCACCGGCGCCAATGTTTCTATCATTTTCGTACCTCCTGCATTTGCAGCTGACGCTATCATGGAAGCTACCGAAGCTGGTATTGCTCTGGTGGTATGTATCACAGAAGGTATTCCTGTACAGGATATGATCAAGGCGAAAAATTTCCTGCAGGGTACAACTACCCGCCTCATCGGACCCAACTGCCCTGGTGTTATCACCGCAGATGAAGCTAAAGTGGGTATCATGCCTGGCTTTATCTTCAAAAAAGGTAAGATCGGTATCGTATCTAAATCCGGTACTTTAACTTACGAAGCAGCTGACCAGGTTGTAAAAGCTGGTTTAGGTGTTTCTACTGCCATCGGTATTGGTGGAGATCCCATCATCGGAACCCCTACCAAAGATGCGGTAGAACTGCTGATGAACGATCCGGAAACAGAAGGTATCATCATGATCGGTGAAATTGGCGGTAGCATGGAAGCGGAAGCTGCACAGTGGATCAAAGAAAACGGTACTAAGCCTGTAGTTGGTTTCATCGCTGGCCAGACAGCTCCTCCGGGACGTCGTATGGGTCACGCCGGTGCTATCATCGGTGGTGCGGAAGATACTGCTGCTGCAAAGATGAAGATCATGGCTGAATGCGGTGTTCACGTAGTGGAAAGCCCGGCTAACATTGGCAAAACAATGGCCGAAGTACTGAGCAAAACAGCTGCCCTGGCATAATTATCTGCCGGCAAAAAATATAAAGGTGAAAAGTGACAGGGATTTTTTCCGGCGCTTTTCACCTTTTTTGTTCCCCCTTTATGGAAACCAGACCCGTAATGGCATCCTCTCTAAAAGAACTAACTTACTTACGGTAAATAAGATCCTATATGCGTTTATTCATCGGAATATTCATTGTTTTAATCTTTAGTAGCAATAAGATGATGGCCCAGTATAATTATGATAACTCCTGGAAGAAAATCGCCAGCCTGGAAGAAAAAGGATTGCCGAAATCCGCACTGGAAGTAGCAAATGAAGTGTATGCACAGGCGGTAAAAGACAAAGCAACGGCACAACAGATCAAAGCTCTCATCTTCCAGATGAAGTACAATGCACAGATCAACGACAGCAGTTCCCTGCAGAACATGGCTACCATGGACCAGCGGATAACTGCCGCCACCGGCGCTCAGAAAGCCATCCTGCAAAGTATCAAGGCAGAAATGCTGCTCCGGTACTTTCAGAACAACCGGTATAAATTCTATAACCGCACGGCCATTGCGAACGATAACGGCGCAGATGTAACCACCTGGGGCTCCGACCGCCTTCACCAGGAAATTACGGCTGCTTACGAGGCGTCGTTATCTGACAGATCTTTACTTGAAAAGACCAGCCTGACGGCATTTGACCCGATCATCATTAAAGGGAACACCCGCGCCCTGCGGCCTACCCTGTATGATCTGCTGGCCCATCGGGCACTGGAGTATTTTAAATCCGGAGAAGCCGCACTGACCAACCCGGTTAACCAGTTCGAACTGACGGATCCCGCTGTATTTGCGCCTGCCGCCAGGTTTGCAGCACACCACTTTACCACGGCCGATTCTGCCTCACTGCAATACCAC
The DNA here is from genome assembly GCF_900110835.1 of Chitinophaga arvensicola. Classification (GTDB taxonomy): domain Bacteria; phylum Bacteroidota; class Bacteroidia; order Chitinophagales; family Chitinophagaceae; genus Chitinophaga; species Chitinophaga arvensicola. The sequence continues at coordinate 175,609 of NZ_FOJG01000001.1, read as the reverse complement.
GCATTACTGATCCTGCAGGAACTGATCCGCCTGCACGAAGGCGATAAAGCCGCCCTGCTGGATATTGACCTGGAAAGAATATCTTTCGTAAACCAGGTAGCCGTGATGGAGGACAAGGAAACATTGTATCTGGAAGCACTGAACCAGATGGAAGCAGCTTATACCGGTCAACCGGAGGTTACTTCCGTGATGGCATTGCAGGCATCCCATTACATGCAGCAACGCAGCGCCAACGGAGAAGAAAAAGGCGATGCGATGAAAAAGGCGAAGGCTATCTGTGAAAAAGCGGTGGCGCTGGCGCCAGCCTCTGCTGGTGGCGTATCCTGTGCGTATATGCTGGACCAGATTCTGCATAAATCAACGACCCTGCTTACAGAATCCGTGAATGTACCTGCCCTGCCATTCCGCACGCTGGTGAAATATAAAAATGTCAATAAGATATACCTGCGCATCGTGCCGGTTGATGAAACATTTTTAAAGGCATTACAGAAAGCACAAAGCAATTATAGCAACTCCGAGAATACCTACTGGAAGATGATCGTGTCCCGCCCGGCGCTTAAATCCTGGGAACAGGTATTACCGGATCCGCAGGACTATATCGATCACAAAGCAGAAATAAAAATAGACGCATTACCGGTAGGTCATTATATGCTGTTGTCCAGTGTAGATCCCGGTTTTTCGCTTAAAAATAACCCGGTAGCCATGCAGCTCACCTGGGTTTCCAATATCAGTTATATCCAGAACGACACACTTTATTATGCCCTCAACCGCAGCACGGGGCAGCCGCTGGCTGGTATCACCGTGCAGGTAATGAAAAATAATAATAACCGGGAGGAATGGGTACTCGCACAATCATTGAATACCGGGAAAGATGGTAGCGTGAAAGTGCCGAAAATGAAGCAGAATAATTACCTGCGGTTATACTGGAAAGATGGGAAAGATGAACTTTATAAAGATGATTACCGCTACTACTATAACTATAACCGGGAAACCCCACCGGAAACACAAACCTTTCTGTTTACCGACAGGAGTATTTACCGCCCCGGACAAATAGTATATTATAAAGGTATTGTATTAAAGAAACGTACGGAAGGCACACAAAGCGATCTGCTGGTTAATCACAAATCGACTTTGTCTTTATATGATACCAATGGAGAAAAAGTAGATTCGATCAAAATCACTACCAATGAATTCGGTAGCTATTCCGGGAAATTTACTTTGCCGGAAGGCCGTATGAACGGAACTTACAGTCTGCGGGATGAGCCAGGAAACGGTTACCTGTCTTTGCAGGTAGAGGAATATAAACGTCCTAAATTCCAGGTGACCTTTGATACAGTGAAAAACAGCTATCGTATAGGGGATACCGTTACTGCCAATGGAAAGGCACTGGCATTTGCCGGTAATAATATCGACGGCGCCAAAGTAGTTTACCGGGTAGAACGCCAGGTACGCTACCCTTATTCGTGGTTATTTTATAAGATAGGTGTTCCACGCGGTACTTCCCGTGAAATAAGCCATGGCGAAACCATTACCGACGCCAACGGAAACTTCCAGGTGAAGTTCCCGGCTTTAAATGATAAAACAGTAGATCCTGCCAGCAAACCGGTGTTTACCTATGTGGTTCATGCAGATGTTACGGACCTGAACGGAGAAACCCGCAGCAGCGATCAAAGTATCAGTGTTGGCTACCAGCTGCTGGAAATCGGGATAGATATAGCAGACCGGGTAGATAAGGAACAAGTAAAATACATCGGTATCACCACCCGTAATCTCAACGGAGCCTTTGAACCGGCCACTCTTACGGTTCAGATAAAACCACTGACGCCGAATAAAAGGTTATTGCGTCCGCGTTACTGGGACAAGCCGGATCAGTTTGTGATGGACGAAGCCAGCTACATACGGGCGTTTCCGGTAGATATCTACAAGGATGAAGATGATCGCCTTACATGGCCCCGTCAAACTGCTGTGCTGAAGGAAACCGTGCAGGGGAACCCGGAAGGCAAGGTAGCCCTCGATCTGAAGAAACTGCCGGCCGGATTTTATGAGCTGGAAGTGAGCGCGAAAGATAAAAACAACGAACCGGTAGTACAGAAATCTACGTTCGAATTAATAGATGTAAACGCTAAAACACTGGCTGCACCAGCATACATCTGGTTGTCAACGGAAGGAACTATCGGCGAACCGGGTAAAACGAGCACTGTTTTACTGGGTACGTCCGCAAACGATGTTCATGTAATACAAACGAAGAAAACGGTGCCTGTAAAGGAAACATTGTCTTCACTGGAACTGAACGGCGTGAAAAAAATGGAATTCCCCATTACAGAAAGCGAAAGAGGTGGTATTGGTGTAAATTATGTATTTGTAAAAGATAACCGGATTTTCACTGCTAATGCCAACATTACGGTAGCCTGGGATAATAAAGAGCTGCAAGTGAAGCTGGGTACGCACCGCGACAAACTCTTACCAGGAGAAAAAGAAAAGTGGACAGCGCAGATTTCAGGCTACAAAAATGAAAAGGTAGCGGCGGAAATGCTGGCATCCATGTATGATGCATCCCTGGATGAATTTGTAACGCACAATTGGGCACTACCTTATATTTACCCGTCTACCTACGCCGTTACTGCTTTTGGCGGAAGAGATAACTTTAAAATGGAAGAATCCCGGTTATGGTATGATGAAGAAGGTAAAAGCCACATTACGGTGGATAAATCATATGAAGGGCTGGATCTGTTCGACTGGAATATGAGTGATGGCAACTGGATGGGCCGCCCAATGGCCGCTGGTGGCTTAATGCGAAAAAAAGGAGTAGTAGCGATGGCGCAGGCGAGAGCGGATGTGATGTACGAAGCTGCTCCGGCCCCTGCTATGATGGACAATAAGGAAGTGATGACGGTGGGACTTTTTGACTCAACCCGCGCAGATGAAATGCATCCACCTGCGGCTCCGAATGAAGGATCTGCTCCCTCTATCCGTAAAAACTTCCAGGAAACCGCTTTCTTCCTCCCGGATCTCCGTACTGATAAAGATGGTAACATCACCTTTGAATTCACCATCCCGGAAGCCCTCACCAAATGGAACTTCCAGGGACTGGCACACACAAAGGATCTCTCTTTCGGCTATACCAGCGCAAGTATTGTAACGCAGAAACCACTGATGGTGCAGCCCAATACGCCCCGCTTTGTACGCGAAGGAGATAAAATGGAATTCACCGCCAAAGTGAGCAACCTGTCTGATTCACAGCTGATAGGCCAGGCACACCTCGAATTGCTGGATGCAGTTACGCTGCAACCGGTAGATGGCTGGTTCCAGAATATTTTCCCGGTACAGCATTTCACTGCACAGGCAGGACAAAGCGCCCTGGTGAGTTTCCCGATCCAGATTCCGCATGGCTTCCAGAGCGTGCTGATATATCGTGTTACTGCGCAGGCAGGCAACTTCAGCGATGGGGAAGAAAATGCACTGCCTGTACTTACCAACAGAATGCTGGTTACGGAATCACTGCCATTACCGGTTCGCGGAGATGGTAAAAATGACTTCAGCTTCGGAAAATTATTGCACAGTGATTCTTCGCAGACATTGGTACAACATGGTGTTACGGTAGAATACACAAGCAACCCGGCCTGGTACGCGGTGCAGGCATTGCCTTACCTGATGGAGTTCCCGTATGAGTGTGCTGAGCAGGTGTTTAACCGCTTTTATGCCAATGCACTGGCATCGCATATTACCAATGTAACACCCGGACTGAAAGCCATCTTCGAAAAATGGAAGATCTCCGATACCACCGCACTGCAAAGTAACCTGCAAAAAAATGAAGAGCTGAAATCCGTATTGCTCCAGCAAACCCCCTGGGTGATGGAGGCAAAGGATGAAGCAGAGCAGAAAAAGAATATCGCGTTGTTGTTTGATCTGAAACGGATGCAGAAGGAAAGAAATGCCGCCTTGCTGCAACTGGGGGATAAACAACTGCCGAATGGCGCTTTCCCCTGGTTTACCGGTATGTGGGAAGATCGTTTCCTGACACAATACATAGTAGCCGGCTTAGGCCATCTGCAACAGCTGACAGGGGAAGACGATGTTACCGCTACTGCAATGGCTAACCGTGCCATGGACTACCTGGATATTCAACTGGACAAAGACTATCACGCATTGGTAAAGGCGAAAGCCGATCTGAAAGCACAACAGATCAGTCAGATCCAGATCCATTACCTCTATGCGCGTAGTTTCTTTAACCGGCCGGTACCTACTGCCATGAAAAAATCATTTGATTACTTCCTGGCGCAGCAACAGAAATACTGGACCAAACAAAGCAAATATGCGCAAGGCATGATCGCGCTGTCGTTGTTCAAAAAAGGAGATAAGATAACCCCCGTGGCTATCCTGAAATCTCTGAAAGAAAATGCCATGAACACCAAGGAAATGGGCATGTACTGGAAAGATGTAACATCCGGTTACAGCTGGTACCAGGCGCCTATTGAAACCCAGGCCTTGCTGATAGAAGCCTTTCAGGTTGTAGGTAAAGACGCCGATGCTGTAGCAGGGATGAAAACCTGGTTGCTGAAAAATAAGCAAACCAACAACTGGCATACCACCAAATCCACTGCAGACGCATGCTACGCCATGTTGCTCCAGGGTAGTAACTGGCTGGCCGCTACACCTGAAGTAGTGGTGCAGTTAGGTAGCACCACTATAAAACCAGCCACCACAGAAGCCGGCACCGGTTATTTCAAAGAGAAGATAGCTGCCAAGGCAGTGAAAGCGGATATGGGTAATATCAGTGTAACCGTGACCGGTAGTAAAGGGCAGCCTTCCTGGGGCGCTGTTTACTGGCAGTATTTCGAAGATCTCGATAAAATAACTGCCGCCGCTACACCACTGGTGCTGGAAAAAGAACTGTTTAAAGAAGTAAACAGCGATAAAGGTCCGGTACTGACGAGAATTAACGATGGCAACGAACTGAAAGTAGGAGATAAGGTAAAAGTAAGAGTAGTATTGAAAGCCGACAGGCCCATGGAATACATTCACCTGAAAGATATGCGGGCGGCTTGTTTTGAGCCGACCAACGTGATCAGTTCCAGCAAATGGCAGGATGGTCTCAGCTATTACGAAAGCACACGCGATGCTTCTACCGATTTCTTTTTCAGCTATCTGCCCAAAGGAACGCACGTGTTTGAATACACGCTGTTTGTGACCCATCAGGGGAAATTCTCCAATGGTATCAGTATTGCAGAGTGTATGTATGCGCCGGAATTTTCGGCACATAGTGCTGGATTGAATGTGAAAGTGACCGAGTAATTATTGCCGGATAGATTTAATATAAAGGCTGACCAATGTGAAAATTGGTCAGCCTTTTACTTTTTAAAGAAATGTCATACGACCCTTTGGGATTGACTATATAAATGAAATTGTTAATAATCGCTGATACTGTTCTTATACTTATACCCCCTCCGGAAATTCCCTATTTTTGACGCCATGAGGAAAGTAGACTACCTGATCGTTGGCCAGGGCATTGCAGGCACTATGCTGAGTTGGTACTTATTACAGGCCGGGAAAAAAGTGATCGTGATCGATGACGCTAAATCCAACAGCGCTTCCCGGGTGGCAGCGGGCATTATTAACCCGGTGTCGGGGCGGCGGTTTGAACCAGCCTGGATGTATGAGACGATTTATCCTTTTGCAAGAAATGCCTACAGGCAGCTGTCAGAGTTGTTGCAGGTACCTGTTTTTACCGAGCGAGACCTCTGGACAGTTTTCCCTTCTGCCCAGATGCGCGATGCTTTTCTGGCGAAAACTACCGGTAATGAATATACGGAATTACCGGCGGCGCTGAAATATGAAGCTTTCCTGGATCAGCCTTTTGGAGCGGCCGTTGTGCATGGCGCTACGGTGAACCTGCGATCCCTGTTGCCGGCTTATCGCCGGTACCTGCAATCGCTGGAGGCATTGGAAGAAATACATCTTGATGCCAACGCATTGGAAGTAACACCCGAGAAAATAATTTATAAAGATATTACTGCGGATAAGATCATTTTTTGTGATGGCGTAGGTACCACGCGCCTTCCTTATTTTAAGGAGATAAAATTCCTGCCCAACAAGGGGGAAGTATTGCTGGTGAAAATACCCGGACTCGAAACGGCGGATATAATCAAGAAGGGAATTACCCTGGTGCCCCAGGAGAATGGATTGTACTGGGCGGGGTCTTCTTTTGTCTGGGACTATGAAAACGACCATCCTACAGCCAAACAAAGGGAAGTGCTGGAAAAGAGCCTCGCACAGCTGCTAACGGTACCTTATGAGGTAGTAGAACAGTTATCGGCGGTGAGGCCTTCGGGAAATGACCGTCGTCCGATGGCTGGCTTTCATCCGGAGTTCCCGGCGATAGGCCTGTTCAACGGGCTTGGTACCAAAGGATGTTCGCTGGCGCCTTTTATGGCGGCTCATTTCAGGGATGTGCTTGTTGCTAACGCCCCACTGATGCCGGAAATAGACCTGCAACGATATTTTTAACATACGACGGGCATAAAATGCCCGATCCAAACCGTATCTTTGCCCCCCTTATGGGTATAAGTGAACAGCTGGAGGGTGGTCGCCAATTGATGATTACTTATTCCATATTTCAACCATAAGACTAACTAAATCAATTATTTACGCATGTACAGGACGCACACTTGCGGGGAATTACGAATGGAACAGGTGGGCCAGGAAGTAACTTTGGCCGGATGGATACAGACAGTAAGAAAGTTTGGCAGCATCAACTTTTTTGATCTGCGAGACCGCTATGGTATTACGCAATTGTTGTTCGGGGAAAGCCTGAATGCCAAGCTGGATGCACAGCCCCTGGGCCGTGAGTTTGTTATCCAGGTAAAAGGTACCGTAACCGAGCGTTCCAATAAGAATAAAAATATTCCCACCGGTGATATTGAAATTACCGTGAGCGATTTTACCATCCTCAATGTGGCGAAAACACCGCCGTTTACCATCCAGGATGATACCGATGGTGGCGATGAATTGCGTATGAAATACCGTTTTCTCGATCTGCGTCGTAATGCGGTAAGACAAAATCTGGAACTGCGCTACCAGGTAGGCCGTGCAGCACGTAATTATCTGCATACTGCCGGTTTCGTTGATATAGAAACGCCTTTCCTGATCAACTCTACTCCTGAAGGCGCCCGCGACTTCGTAGTGCCAAGCCGTATGAACCCCAATGAGTTCTATGGTCTGCCACAGTCGCCGCAAACCTTCAAGCAGTTGCTGATGGTGAGTGGATTTGACCGCTACTACCAGATTGTAAAGTGCTTCCGCGATGAGGATCTGCGCGCAGATCGTCAGCCGGAGTTCACGCAGATCGACTGTGAAATGAGCTTTGTAGACCAGGAAGATATTCTGAGCACTTTTGAGCATATGCTGAAGCATATCTTCAGAGAAATAAAAGGAATCGAGTTTCCGGAAGCTTTCCCACGCATGACTTTCGACGATGCGATGGAGTTTTATGGCAACGACAAACCGGATATCCGTTTCGATATGAAACTGGTAAACCTGGGCGATGTGGCCAAAGGAAAAGGCTTTAAGGTATTTGATGAGGCTGATCTGGTCATTTCTGTTACTGCTAAAGGTTGTGCAGAATACACCCGTAAACAGCTGGATGAGCTGACCGATTGGGTAAAACGTCCGCAAATCGGCATGACAGGTCTGATCTATGTGCGTTACAACGCAGATGGCACCCTGAAAAGCTCTGTGGATAAGTTTTTTGACGAGGAACAACTGAAGCTGTGGGCGCAAAAATGTCAGGCGCAACCCGGAGACCTTATCCTGGTGCTGGCTGGCAAGGAAGAGCGGACCCGCAAAGCTGCCAGCGAACTCCGCCTGGAAATGGGCGAACGCCTTGGTTTACGCAACAAAAACGAGTTTAAACCGTTGTGGGTAATAGACTTTCCGTTATTTGAGTACGCCGAAGAAGAAAAGCGCTGGGTGGCCCGTCACCATCCGTTTACATCACCAAAGCCAGAGCAGATAGCTCTGATGGACGATACCTCACAATACGCTAACATTAAGGCAAACGCCTACGATATAGTATTAAACGGCACAGAAGTCGGCGGTGGTTCTATCCGTATTTTCCAGCGTGATCTGCAGCAGAAGATGTTTGCAGCCCTGGGAATGACTAAGGAAGAGGCAGAACGTAAATTTGGCTTCCTGTTGGGTGCATTTGAATATGGTGCACCGCCACATGGAGGTATTGCCTTCGGATTTGACCGCCTGTGTTCGCTGTTAGGTGGCAGTGAGAGTATCCGTGATTTTATCGCTTTCCCGAAAAATAATTCAGGTCGCGATGTCATGATGGATGCTCCAAGTCCAATCGACCAGAAACAGCTGGATGAGTTGAAGATCAGCCTGGTAAAGTAAGGCAGCACCGGTAACAGCGTATTCTTTGACGAATGCCTGACACCCGGAGCAAGCTGAACCGAACTTACCGGCATAGTCTTTGCAAGTAGCAAGGCTTTTGTAGCTAAAAATCCCCTTTGATATGGTAAAGTGCCGCATCAAAGGGGATTGCCACAATTATAAGGTACAATTTTTTTTAACAAGAGATTAACGGGTTAGATAAGAAACAGAGGAGACGTATTATTTAAATTTTTAAAGTAATATTGCGGTGTGATCATCGTTGATATGTGAGGTAAGAAAATGATGCTGAAAACAAAGAGAAAACTATCACCTGTATCAAACAATACTACCATGAGAATTTCAACATTCTTTAAGAGGACAGTATGGACTAGTGCGGTGTTATTATTGCTAATGCTCAGCAATGTTGGGTTTGCACAACAATCCACAAACAGTTATTTGAAGAAATTTAAACCGGTATCTGTAGAATTAATGCAGGAAACCGGTATTCCAGCCAGTGTTATCCTGGGGATAGCGATGCTGGAATCGGGCACCGGCACCAGTAGAAATGCAAAACTGCTACACAACCACTTTGGTATTGTGGGCAAAAATAACATGTCCCAGATTAAACCGGGACACCGTTCCGTTTATAAACAATACGTAACAGACATGGCTTCCTATGAGCATTTTGTGGAGCTGCTGGCACGTAAGAAATGGTTCGGCGAAATGAAAGGCAATCCTGAATTTACAGTATGGCTCAAAAAAATGAACCATAGTGGTTATTCATCTGCCGGACATGAGTGGATTAAAAGAGTGACAAATATTATTAACCGCTATAAATTGTATAAGCTGGATGCAAGTATGGATAGCGTGGCAACGGAATCTGAAAAATGGTTGACCGTGGGCATGCCGCCGGCAAGTGACCAGTGATGTGCTAACCGATATTAAACTATGTCCGGCAAAAATAAGTCTGCCTATCCGTTCTACATTATTCTTGGAACTTTAGTTTGTGTAGTAGGGCTGTCACAGCTCAATTACTCCTTTTCATACAAAGACTTTCAATTCCGGAAGCTGGATATGTTGTCAGATCTGAGAACATCGTCCACTTCCCCGGACCAACAAAAGCTTACCGCTGCCGGCAAGGACAGCAGTAAGCTTTCTGTTTTAGACAGCACCGGCGCCGTGGTGAACAACCCCGCTGTGCCCAATCCCGATCATGCACACGATTATATGTCGTATACCGGCATCCTGGAATATGCTTCTCCCGTTCCCGGTGATACCATCGTTGGGATGAAACAATTCTTCGCCGCCCTCCGGGAACTGAAAGCAGGTAAACGCCGCAAAGTAAGGATCGCCTATTTCGGTGATTCCATGATTGAAGGAGACCTGATTACCGGTGATCTGCGCGACAGCTTACAGCATTACTTTGGTGGCGCAGGCGTGGGATTTGTTCCTGTAACCTCCGTGGTAGCGTCTTTCAGAACAACGATCACACATACTTTTTCCACCGACTGGAAAGATTATCATTATAAAAACTCGCCCCCGTCCAGCGTAACACTGGGTTTATCCGGTCATACTTTTTATCCTGGCGGCAACAGCTGGGTAAAGTATTCTCCGGTGAAGAAGCCACTGCTGGATAAGTTCCAGGAGGTGTCTGTATTATACGGACCTGCCGCTTCCGGCTCCGTAACCATTAACGATAAAGCATATACGCTTTCAGGCAGCGAACCGGTAAACCGGCTCGATCTGCAGCAGGATACCGGTCAGGCTTCCGTAACACTGCGGTATTCCGGCAGCGCTATGCCTTTCTATGGTGTTTGCTTTGAAAACGGCAATGGTATTTATGTAGATAACTACTCTTTCAGAGGGATCAGCGGCGTGGAACTAGGCCACTTGTCTGCCGATATGATACATCGCATGCAGCAGGAACGTCCTTACGACCTGGTGGTGATGCACTATGGCGCCAATGTGTTGTTCCGCCCGGAACTGACCGACTATAGCTGGTACGAACGCCCGATGAAAAAAGTAATGGATTCACTTCGCCAGGACCTGCCGGCGACTTCCTTCCTGATCATCGGTACCGCAGATAAATCTTACAGAAAAGCCGACAAATATATTACCGCACCCGGTGTGGAAGCATTGCTGAAAGTACAGCACGATCTGGCCGCTGGTCATGGTACCGCCTACTGGAACCTTTTTGCTGCCATGGGTGGCGAAGGCTCTATGGTAAAGTGGGTAGAAGGAGATACCGTGATGGCTAACAAAGACTATACGCACTTTAACAGAACGGGAGCAGCCAAAGTAGGAGCGCTGCTTTATAAAGCTATTATGAATGAATACAGTCAGGCACAACAACCTTAGCCGTAAATGGGTGACAGTGCTTTTACTGGTACTCAGCGGATTTAGCACCTATGCACAACAACAGCCGTCCGATGCCAACAGTATTCAACAGGACACTGCCTTGTATCGTGTATTTAATTCTTTAGCTGCTGCTGATAGTAACGTGGTTTCTATCCTGCATCTGGGCGATTCCCATATACAGGCCGGTTACTTCTCTATGACCACCGCGTCCCTGCTGCAAAACCAGTTTGGATATGCCGGCAGAGGATATGTTTTTCCGTATAACCTGGCCGGTACCAACGGTCCGGAAGATTATCGTTGGAACAGCACTACCAGGTGGTCGTCTGAAAGGGTAGTAGATCGTAATAAATCCGATGTACTGGGCCCCGGTGCTATTGTGATCAGTTCGCAGAACGATGCGCCCACCCTGTCTTTCGCCGGTAAGCCCGATGGCAGCATGGACAACAACTTCCGCAAGGTGACCCTGTTCTACGATGCCGGCAACAGCAATAATACACTGGTAGTACCCGATGCTACGGTAACGGTTACACCGGCGCCATTTCCGGGTTCACCCACCCTGAGCAAAGCTACCCTCGATTTTTTACAGACTTCCCAATCCTTCCAGGCCAGATGGGAAGGCACTGGTAACGGACCTTTCCGTTTTTACGGCGCCATCATGGAAAACAGCCGCAATGGGGTGTTGTACCATAGCGTTGGTATTAACGGCGCCATGTATCAGCAGTACAATGAATTCAGTAATATCCTGCTGGCAGAGATGGAAACGATGAAGCCACAACTCGTTATCATCTCCCTGGGTACCAACGAAGCCTATGGCGGTAGAATGGACCCACTGGCTTTCCGGGATGAAATAGATAAAGCAGTAACCCTCATCCGGGAACAAAATCCTTCCGTAAATATCCTGTTGACCACACCACCCGATTGTATGCGGGCTGTGCGGAAAGCTACCCGGAAAAAAGTCGGTAAGAAGAAATACAAAACTATCTATCATACCGCCTATTATCCAAACCCGTATATCTCTATGGTCACACAGCAGATCATGGGATATGCCAGACAACACGGTATTGCCTGCTGGAATTTTAATCTCGTGAATAAAACACAGAGCAGTAAATTTGCAGGGGCATGGGCGCCCGACCATATTCATTTTAACGTGAGAGGATACCAGGTACAGGGACAACTACTGTACGAAGCCCTGGAACGTTCATATACACACTACTTACAGCAAACAAAGAAAAATCCAGTAACCTCCAATGATCGACATTAATAAACTGTTATACGAGCTGTCGTACCATGAGTCAGACCCGGTCCTTTTTAACAGTGGCTTCTTCTTTTATTACTTTGCCCTTTTCCTGATGTGCTATCTGCTGGTGAGCAAAAGCAAAACCGGCAGGGTATGGGTATACACGTTATTTTCATTGTATTTCTTTTACAAGGCCTGCGGCTATTACGTAGGACTGGTCATACTTTCGGCTATCGTGGATTTCAACCTCTCGCGATGGATTCATGAAAGTCCTGATAAAACGAAGAAAAAGTCGTTGCTGATCCTCAGTATATTCCTGAACATCGGACTGTTGTTCTACTTCAAATACACCAACTTCTTTATAGGTATTATCAATGATCTGTCTGCCGGGCATATTTTTGCGTTAAAGATCATGCTCCCCATCGGGATCTCTTTCTATACTTTCGAGAACCTGAGTTATACGATAGATGTGTACCGGGATGAGATTAAGCCAGTCGATAATTTCATGGACTACCTCTTCTTCCTGTCGTTCTTCCCGAAGCTGATGATGGGGCCTATTGTGCGTGCGGCGGATTTTATCCCGCAGATTTCTGCCCCTTACCGCCTGAGTTCCGAAGACATTGGCAAAGGGATGTACCTGATCATGGGGGGATTGTTTAAGAAGATCGTGATCTCGGATTTCATCTATCAGAACTTTGTTCAATATATTTTCGATGATCCCAGCAAACACACCGGGCTGGAATGCCTGATCGGGGTGTATGGCTATGCGCTGGTGATCTATTGCGATTTCTCCGGTTATTCCGATATGGCGCTGGGTATTGCCCGGTGGACCGGCTTCAAGATTCCGCCGAACTTCGATTCTCCGTACCAGAGTTCCTCTATTACGGAGTTCTGGCGCCGCTGGCATATTTCCCTGTCCAGCTGGTTGAGAGATTACCTGTATATTCCCCTGGGTGGTAACCGTAAAGGCAAGGTGCGTCAATATATCAACCTGGCGCTCACCATGCTGATAGGCGGTTTCTGGCACGGCGCCAGCTGGAACTTTATTTTCTGGGGAGCCATGCACGGAGGCGCGCTGGCCCTGGATAAGGTACGGATCGACTGGCTCAAACAAAGCAAAGTGGTGATCACCGGCTGGAAAGCGACTGTCCTGAAAGTGCTGGGCGTACTGATCACCTTCCACTTTGTATGTTTCTGCTGGGTGTTCTTCAAGGCATCCACTTTCCACGACGCATGGTCGCTGATTCACCAGGTAGTGTACGACTTCCAGCCTGAAATTGCCATGGAACTGTACAACGGTTATACCGCTGTGTTCTGGGTAATGGTACTGGGTTTCATCTTACACTTCCTGCCGTCTAAATTTGAGTTCTCTATGGAGAAAATACTGGGACGCGTTCCGGTAGCCGGCAGTGTAGCCATCATGGTAGCTTTCATCTGGTTGCTGATACAGGTAAAAAGCACCCAGCCGATGATTCCTATCTACTTCCAGTTTTAGCGTCTTTGCCAGGGGATAAAGATTTCCGAATCATTTTCCCCGGTCAGTGAAATAAAGAAATGGTTGCCGCTCATTTTAAAATAACCTGCGCGGCAACTCTGGTTAATAAATTCATACATGGGCAGTCCGGCTGCAGCGAAACTCATCGGCACCGGCAGCTTTTTGTAATAGCCTCCGGGAACCTGTTTGGTAAAAAGGCCAAACGGTTCCTGGAACGACAGGCGGATCTGCAGATGCGCCATGTCATAAGCCCGGAGTTCCGGCACCATAATTCCCACATACATCAGCATCCTGGAATAATCTGTTACGGGTACCACATCGAGGGTACCGGTAATGATCATTGCGCCCGGCAGCGACAGGCAGGCCTTGATGGCGTACAACTGTTGCTGGTAAATACTCATATACTCCACCATACTTCTTACCGGGTCATTGTTGCGGGGAAGGATATTGTAATACAACGTGTAATCCGTTAGCCTTACGTCCTCTGTCCGGTCAGGAGTGAAGATGAGATGATGCGGATCATCGTGCGGATTGGAAGCAATTTTGGTTCTTGCCAGGGTGTTGATTTCGTTGGGCAGATACAGTTTGTTGCGAAAGGTCAGTGGCGCTTCGTCATACATTTCCCGGAATGCCTTGGTAAAGCTGGACTGCGTGTATCCGCACATTTCACTGATCTGGGCGACGTTGAAATCGCTGTGGCGCAGATACCCGGCCCCCGCTTCCAGTCTTCTTCTTTTGGTGAAATGCTTGTACGACATCCCATAGAATTGTGCAAACTTATGGGAGAAGTTATCGACAGAAGAGCCGATCATCGCAGCTACGGCTTTAAGGTCACGCTCCCCGTATGGATCGTCATGGGATAATGAAATGGCCAGTTGTATCTTTTTCTCCCAATGGTTAATAGTTGAAGTTTTCATGAAGGCAGGTTTTGGAGATGATCCTAATCTAATCAAAATGAGAATGAGGTCCACCAGGTTGACCTGAATAGCTACGGATTAACAAGCGGTTAACGAATCCTTCCTTCTCCGGAGGAATCTCTGTATTAAATAAATGCTAATTCAATACTTTTGCGCAATAATTTCACCACCTGATGCGCGTTACCAGAATTTTCCCGCTTGTTATTTTGATGTTGTGTTTAACGGTAACCGCCCGTGCGCAGTTCCTCATGGATATGATTGATACCACCACGGAGATGGGAAAGGGGATGATCTCCATGTACATGAAGTACGATGCTCTGCGTTTTAGCGGCTATATCCAGCCCGAATTCCAGATGGCGCAGTCGAGAGGCGCCCAAAGCTATGCGGCGGGAAATTTCCCTGCTGCGGTAGACAATCGCTTTACCCTGCGCCGGGGTCGCATCCGGGTGGATTATGAGCGTTATAATAAGGACGATATGCCCATCGTGCAGTTTGCCTTCCAGTTTGATGGTACCGAAAGAGGCGTATTTATCAGGGATTTCTATGGTCGTTTTTTTGAGACGAAATTCAACCTGTTTTCACTGGTGGGAGGGATGTTTGCCCGTCCTTTCGGGTATGAAGTGAACTTTTCGTCCGCCGATCGTGAAACACCGGAGCGGGGAAGGATGTCGCAGATCCTGATGAAAACAGAGCGGGATCTGGGTGCCATGTTTTCTTTTGAGCCACGCCGGAAGGACCATCCGCTGCGTTTTCTTAAGATAGACGTCGGCGCATTCAACGGCCAGGGGCTCACAGCCACCACCGATTTCGATAGCCATAAAGATATTATTGCCCGTGTAGCTGTAAAGCCACAGAAAATAAAGGGCACGCTCAGCCAGTTGTCGGGAGGCGTATCTGTGTTATACGGTGGTATGCAGCAGTTTACAAAGGAAATTAACACCATGGGCTTCGAAAACGGGAAACCCGTTTTCCGCGAGGATTCAGCGCTGAAGAATGTGGGAAAGATAGCTCCCCGGCATTACTACGGGGCGGATGTACAATGGAAGATCTCCAATGGTAAAGGGAAAGGCTACACGCAGTTCCGGGCGGAATATATCCGTGGTCAGCAAACAGCTACGGCTCTCAGCACCGAAACCCCTGGCATCATTCCGGTAACTGCTCAGGGCGGCCTGCAGCCCCTTTATATCCGTAATTTCGATGGGGCCTATCTGTATTATATCCAGAACCTGGGCAGCGTCAAACACCAGGCCGTATTGAAATACGATTGGTACGATCCGAATACAAAAGTGAAAGGAAAGGATATCGGCGCTCCGGGTGCAGGACTCACCCCGGCGGATATACGTTACAATACCCTGGGTATCGGCTACCTGTATTATGCCAATGAACACCTGAAGTTCATGGTGTATTACGACTGGGTAACCAATGAGAAAACAGACCTGGATGGCTATAAGGACGACCTGAAAGACAATGTGCTTACCTGCCGGATGCAGTATCGCTTTTAACAATACAGCCTATAAAAGAGAAAGGGTAAACAGGAGATATCTCCCGTTTACCCTTTCTCTTTTATACAATTATTTTATTCTCTTCCTGATTCCATGGTAAATCCAAACGTACTGCCTATTTCAGGCTTGCTCCGTACGGTGATGGATTGATCGTGTGCTTCCACGATATGTTTCACGATGGCGAGGCCGAGTCCTGTTCCGCCGATATCGCGGCTGCGGGCCCGGTCGGTGCGGTAAAAGCGTTCGAATACCCTTGGCAGGTGTTCTTCCGCCATACCGATACCATCATCTGAAATTTCCACCAGTACGCGTTTCCCGTCCATGCTGTAAATGCTGGCGATGGTGTGGCCGTCTGGTTTGCCGTATTTGATGGAATTGTCTACCAGGTTAATGAGTACCTGGCGGATTTTTTCCTTGTCGGCATGCACCGGCTGGGGCGCTTCGCAGCCTTTCTTGATGCTGAACTTGATGCCTTTTGTATTGGCTTTCAGGGAGAGGGTATCAAATACATCCTTGATGAGATCCTGGATCACAAATACTTCTGCGTTGACCGTCATTTCCCCGCTTTCCAGTTTGGAAATTTCATCCAGGTCATCGATCAGGCGGCAAAGCCGGTCGATGTTCTTGGTAGCGTTTTTCAGGAATAGTTTATTGACGTTAGGATCTTCCAGGGCGCCATCCAGCAGGGTGTGGATATAGCCCTGTACTGCGAAAATGGGTGTTTTCAGTTCATGGGAAAGGTTGAGCAGGAATTCTTTGCGGAACTCTTCGTTCCGGCGTAGGTTTTCCAGTTCTTCTTTCTTCTGGCTGGCCCATTTTTCCACATCTTCACTTACCTCTTCAATGGTTTTCAGGGGAAGGATATTTTTCTGAAAAAACTCTTCCCGCTTGGACGCTTTGGTCTGGTAAATGAATTTATAGATCAGCTTTATTTTCCTGTAAATAAAATTCTGCAGGGTATAAAGGTACAGGTAGTAAGATACCAGGAAAGTCAGTACAAAGGCTCCCACCACTACTTTCCAGTTACCATCCACCACGAAGCTGCCCAATGCGATGATGGCTGATATAACCAGGGCTGTAAAACCCGCTAATTTTTGCGGGGATAGATTTTTAGCTTTAAACATACTCCAAAGTGAGTAATTGATGTAATAATGGGAAATTACTTTAAATTTTTTACTTGACAACAGTAATAGCTTTTATCCGCTAGCCTTTAGCTGTTAGCGACGGGTGTTTTGGTGGGATTTGAATAAGAAAATGACAACACGGAAGTTGTTGTCCGCCCGGCAGATAGCTAACGGCGAAATGCCGCAAGCTATAAATCCGGCAGGGCTACTACATCTCGAACTTGTAGCCTACGCCTTTTACAGTGGTAATTAAGTCGATGCCTATTTTCTGACGGATTTTACGGATATGCACGTCAATCGTACGGTCTCCTACAATCACTTCTGTACCCCAAACCTGGTTGAGGATTTCATTCCGCAGAAATACACGGCCGGGTTTGGATGCCAGTAACTGCAGTAATTCAAACTCTTTCTTAGCGAGAATGATTTCCTGACCTTTGTAGGTAACCGTGAACTTTTCGCGGTCAATGATCAGGTCGCCCAGGGTAACGCGGGTTTCTTCCGGTTTGTGTAAGCGGCGGAACAACGCATTGATTCTGCTTACCAGTAATTTGGGTTTGATAGGCTTTGCAATGTAATCGTCGGCGCCCATGTTTAAACCGTCCACTTCTGATTTCTCATCATTCAGCGCGGTTAAAAATAATACCATGGTGTCTTTGAATTCAGGGATTTTCCTGATTTCGCGGCAGGTATCGATTCCGTTCTTATTCGGCATCATGATATCCAGCATAATCAGATCCGGTCTGAATATTTTTGCTTTCTGGATAGCCTCGCTGCCGTCTTTCGCGGTTACGGTATCATAACCCGCTGTTTTTAGATTGTAGCTGATAATTTCCAGAATATCCAATTCGTCATCTACTACCAGTATTTTTCCTGCAACCGCTTGGTCTATCATAAATTTTGCTTTTAAAAAGACGGGACAAAATTATAAAGCCAACCCCGTGATTAATGGAAAATTAACATTATGAAATTGTTAATTCAATATCAGACTGGTTTTCCGCCTACTTCAGCAAGTTACATCAAATAACAATGCGCTTGCGATATGTAAATTATTCGGCATCCATAGAGGAGTGATTATTATCTAACTGAAGGAAACTCCACGGGAGCGCTGCCATTTTGATGCACTGGCGGCTTTCGAATGACAGTTTGAGTTATAGATGGAATAATTATATATATTTCATCTTAAAAAACAAAAGATAGTAACCAGGTGCTGGCAAACTCTGTATTTTGGTTGTAAATTTGCTATCTGGTCCTCGGGAAAAGATCACTTTAGTATGAGAAGATTTCTAATAATATTATCGCTGACGGTGTTTGCCGTTAGTGGAATGCAGGCACAAAGCAGCCACCATCCAATTCCAATCAGCAGACAGGGATTTCATGACAATATTGATAAAGAACAGGCCGCTGCCGCCAAATTCGACGGCAAGGCGGATGACCTTGTGAAGGTGTCTGATGACCAGACTACCAATCTGCAGGTGACAAACGCCCTGATCAAGGAAGTGGATGATATGCAGCAGGAAATTGAGGATAACGACGCACTGGATCACCGGTTAAAGGTAAAATACCTCTCCGCCATCTATGTGATGCTGAAAGACTATAACCAGAAACGCGCCCATCACAATATTGATCCGGAAGAAGCACCCGCTATTGTAGCTGCTTTCCGCAATATGATGCACGCCGATATCAAAGGCCAGAGCATTCTGCCCTATATCCAGAATCTTTCTTACGAAGCCTCTGAAAGACTGATTGAATCATTCCAGGATAATCCCGGTTATAAAGAAGCCCGTGGACAGGTGTTTACAAAATTTGCCTTCAACAACCTGGAAACAGTAATGCCCAAACTGGGTGACTATCTCAACTACCCTGGTACCGATTCTATCGTAGCCGCCGTAGCCCGGAAATACCCCAACCAGGTATTAACCTACGCTACTTCCTATACGCCGATGGCCAATGCCATCAAGCGCAACCAGGACCCGATCGTACAGCAGATTGTACGCATCGGCCAATCGCCGCAAAGCACCAAGATATTGCCTTTTATAGACGAACTGATTGCAGGTACCACCACCGTAGATAAACTGGAACCTATCGTAGATAACGACTACCAGTACTACAAACAGATGGTGAAGTCCACCATCGCCCTGCAAAAGATGAAAAATGACGGACAAAATCCTTTTGGCCTCAAAGCCATGATGGAAAATATGCTGGCAAAATCACTGCTGTATATCCGCACGGTGAACGATCTGCATGAAGAACCAGCGCCTGTCCGCTTTGCCATCGTGAAGAATTTTACACCGGAAGAACTTTACTACCTCATCATAAACGGTCAGGAAGAACTGTATACTTCCAGTTATACCAACCATAACAACGCAGGTTTATATGACCAGATGATGCTCCGGATGAAACCTCCGCGCGGGGATAGCTTACTGATGATGGTAAATTTTGACCGCTTCAAGAAGTTTATCGCCATGGCTGCCGGTTTCAATACCCTGGATCATTTCCTGAAATCCATGGCGCCGGAAAATTCCAATTATCTCATGCAGAAGTATGTGCAGAACCTGGAAAAAACGGAAGACCTGGAAGATGCAGTAGACGTGGCCAACTCCTTTGGTAGCATCCGTGATGAAAAACTGCTGGACTTCCTGCGGGCAGAAGTAAAAAAGAACCTGGCCTATGTCAGGAAACACAATGATACACGGGGTACTGTTATCTACCAGTTGCTGAGCAGCCTGTTTGAAACAGAATCGAAAGCCGAAAATGATTCTTCCAAAGCTTCCGATATGGCTGCCAAATTGCAACTGCCGCCTATTAATTTCGTTACTTTCAATACACTGGAAAGTGACAGTGGCAGGGTATACCAACAGGTATTCTTTTACGGAGATAAGGATGGCCAGGAGTCTTTCGCCAGCTTCATGACCAATTTCCCTTCGTCCGACTGGAGAGTAAGCAAAAATAAATACTGGGCCACCATCACTTCGGTGAAAGGTAAACCCACTACTATTTATGCGAACCTGCCGGTAGATGAGCCGGGCGATAAAGAAGCCATTTCCAAACTGTCTGATTACCTGGATGAAAACGATATTCACCCGACGATCTTTATTCACCGTGGTCACAGTTATCATATCAATACTACCCTGGAGAATCTGCAAAGCTCTGCTAAAATAGTGGTGCTGGGCTCCTGTGGCGGTTATCATAACCTGGCTACTGTACTGGAAAAATCACCGGAAGCGCATATCATTTCTTCCAAACAGGTAGGTACCCGTTTCGTAAATGAACCGATTATTCATAGCCTGGAAGACCAGGTTAGGTCCGGTAAAAATGTAGACTGGGTGATTATGTGGGCGCAGCTGACCAAACGGTTTGCAGGTGATGCCCGGAACAAAGATCTGTTCAGTGATTATGTGCCGCCTCACAAAAATCTCGGCGCCATTTTCATCAAGGCTTACAAGCAGATCATGAAAGACGAAAAGAAATAATTAGGTATAAATGCGGAAGGCGTCTCTACGGGACGCCTTCTTCGTTTATTAGCAGGCAGGTAGTGCCGGAAATATCCCCCTGAATATTTTTTATCGTAGGTTTGTTGTGTAGTTTAAACCTGGCACATTGGAAAATCTTGCGGTAAAGAAAGTATTTGATTTTAGTTTATTACGGCGCATATTCTCATTCGCGGCCCCTTACAAACGATCCTTCTACATCTCGATGATATTAACGGTGATATTGGCCGCTATTTCCCCTTTGCGTCCATACCTGATCCAGGTCACTGTAGATAAGTATATTGCCAATCAGCTGGTACAGATGCTGATCCTGGTGACGGTTGTGCAGATAGGATTATTGCTGCTGGAAACGGTGGTGCGGTTCTTCTTTTCGTACCTGACCAACTGGCTGGGGCAGTCGGTGGTGAAAGACCTGCGTGTAACAGTGTACAAGAAGATTGTACACCTGAACCTGGCTTTTTTTGATAAAACCCCGATCGGTACGCTTACAACCCGCACCATCAACGACATTGAAGCCATCAACGATGTGTTTTCAGAAGGGATTATTTCTATTGTGGCGGATCTGTTGATGATCATTGCCATCCTGGTGGTGATGTTTATGGAAGACTGGCGGCTTACGCTGATCAGCCTGTCGCCCTTTCCTATCCTGATTTTTGCCACTTATATTTTCAAGGAGAGCGTCAATAAATCCTTTTACCGGGTACGTAACGCTGTTTCTGCCCTGAATGCCTTTGTGCAGGAGCATCTCACGGGAATGGTAGTAGTACAGGCCTTTACTGCTGAAAAAAGGGAGTTTGCCCGTTTCAAGCATATCAACAAGGAACACCGCAAGGCCAATATCGACGCCATCTTTGCGTATTCCGTCTTTTTCCCGGTAGTGGAAATTATCCTGGCAATATCGCTGGGACTGATGGTATGGTGGGGCGCCAACAAGGTATTGAATTACGAAGTGACGCAAGGGGTGATGATTGCCTTTATCATGTACCTGAATATGCTGTTTCGCCCGCTCCGTATGCTGGCAGATAAGTTTAATACCCTGCAGATGGGAATGGTGGCGAGTGAGCGCGTTTTCAAAGTGCTGGATAACCAGGATTATATCCCGGACAGGGGGCATCAGAGTGCCGCAGGGATGAAGGGGGCTATTACCTTTGAGAATGTGAGCTTCGCGTATGTAGATGACCGTTATGTACTGAAAAACATCAGTTTTCATGCAAAGCCCGGAGATACAGTGGCTATTGTGGGGCATACCGGCTCCGGCAAAACCACCATCATCAGTATCCTGAACCGGTTATACGAAATTCAGAAAGGAAGCATTAAGATCGATGATATTGAGCTGCCGGCATATTCGCTGGAATCGTTGCGCAGTAAAATTGGTGTGGTGTTGCAGGATGTGTTCCTGTTTGCCGGCTCTATTTACGATAACATTACGCTGCACAATTCCAATATCAGCCGGGCAAAGGTGGAAGAGGCTTCCCGTTTGATCGGGATCCACGATTTTATCATGCAATTGCCCGGCGGCTACGATTACCAGGTGATGGAGCGGGGTAGTACCTTGTCGCTCGGTCAGCGACAGCTGATTTCATTTGTGAGGGCGCTGCTGTATGATCCGGCTATCCTGGTGCTGGATGAGGCTACTTCTTCAGTGGATACAGAATCTGAAATGATGATCCAGCGGGCGATTGATAAGCTCATTGCCGATCGTACGGCGATTATTATCGCTCACCGCCTGTCGACCATCAGCAAGGCCGATAAAATTATCGTGCTGGATAAAGGGGAGATCAAGGAGATGGGTACGCATGAGGAGTTATTAAAGCTGGAAGGTTTTTACTTCAAGTTGCACAGTATGCAGTTTAATGTGAGCAAGGTGTAAATCGGGATGAGTTCGTCAATATGGTGGACTAACTACGGATCTATCTCCCGGCATATTTTTTCAGGGGCAGCCATTATGGTTGCCTTTGCTATGCAATGGCAGGTGCTTTTACCTTCGGGCGTGTTCATCTACCGGTAGATAAATGAGAAAAAAGATAATATGAAATACTTTTCCAGGTGGTTTAATTTTGAAGTTGTTTTGCCCAAAAAAAGCGGCTTATTTTTTAAACACAATGCGCTGGTTATCAATATAATTGCAATATATACTACTTTTTTTCCGTAGTCGCTTAATTTTGAAGATAAAAACGAGTATCTTTGCGCAAAATTTCAGAAAACGGTGATTTCTTTCAATTGGTTCAAACATAGAATGGTAGCACTTGTGATGGTTTTAGGCCTTCACAGTTTTAGTAATTTTTCCTTTGCACAGGAAGCTCATCACGAAGAAACAGCTAAGGTTGTTGCTGGTGGCGAAGAAGGACATGGGGGAGAAGCGGCTGAGCCTAAAAAATTTGATGCTAAGGAAGTAATTCTTGGACACGTAAAAGATGCGCATGACTGGCACATTTTCAGTATTGGTGAAAGCCATTACACAGTGCCGTTGCCTGTGATCATTTACAATCCTGCCCGTGGTACATCTGTATTTTCCTCTGCTAAATTCGAACACGGCCATAAGGCTTACGAAGGTTATCAGCTGGTGAATGCACATTACCTGCATGAAAAAGGACTGGACCCGGCTAAATATGTAGACGGTAAAGTAATTGCTGTTGACGGAGACGGTAATCCAACCGATGAGAAGATCTACGACTTCTCCATCACCAAGAACATCACCTTCATGATCGTTGCCTCTGCATTGCTGGTGATCCTGATGCTGAATGTGGCCAAGGCGTACAAAGTACGTGGCTCCAAGAAAGCGCCTAAAGGTTTCCAGGGACTGGTGGAGCCGGTAATCATTTTTATGCGTGACGAGGTGGTAAAGCCTAATATTCCCGGTAAACATGCAGAAAGGTTTACGCCTTTCATTCTGACTATATTCTTTTTTATCCTTATCAACAACCTGTTTGGTCTGTTACCTGGCTCTGCCAACGTAACGGGTAACCTGGCGGTAACAGCAGCGCTGGCTATCATCAGCTTTATTGCTACCATGTTCAGCACCAACAAACATTTCTGGGGTCACATTTTCAATCCTCCGGTTCCTTTTGGTGTGAAGTTCATCCTGGCGCCTGTGGAGCTGATCGGTGTATTTACCAAACCGGTATCGTTGATGATCAGGTTGTTTGCCAACATCCTGGCAGGTCACATTATCATCCTGAGTATTATCTCCCTGGTGTTCATATTCGGGTCATTGAATAAGGTAGCTGGTTATGGCTTCCTGCCTATTACTGTAGCCTTTAACATTGTCATGATGATGCTGGAACTGCTGGTAGCATTTATCCAGGCGTTCATCTTTGCTAACCTGACAGCGGTATTTATCGGTCAGGCGATGGAAGGTGCACATGATGAGGCGCATCACTAATTCCGGAAGGGAATTGTTTTTCAGCTGAAAGTGAACAGGCTGACGGCGTTATTAAATCGAAATTTTTTATAATTCAAATACATATTCATTATGGCACTTTTGTCTATTTTATTGCAGGCTGCTGCTGCATCTGGTCTGGCTAAAGCTGGTGGTGCTGTTGGTGCTGGTATCGCGGCTATCGCTGCTGGTATTGGTGTTGGTAACATCGGTAAGAGCGCGCTGGAGTCTATCGCTCGTCAGCCAGAAGCTGCGAACGACATCCGTGCAAACATGATCCTGGCTGCTGCGCTGGTTGAGGGTGTTGCTCTCTTCGGTGTAATCGCTGGTCTGTTGGCGGTAGTTCTGTAAGCCAAACTTTTTACTGCATCCGGCGCACAGGGCAATGGATGCAGTAATCTTTTGTTACAGACAAACCACCACACTACCTGAATCAGAAAAATATCATATCAAAAAAATAATAAAATTCTAATTATATGGATCTGTTGCAACCCGCGTTAGGCTTGTTTCTTATTTCATTATTTATTTTCCTCATTGTATTCTGGATACTGAAAAAATTTGCCTGGACTCCCATCCTCGCTACCCTGAAAGAAAGAGAAGGTTCTATCACTGACTCTATCGCTACTGCAGAAAGAGTGAAGGAAGAAATGGCCCAGATGAAAGCAGAACATGAACATGTGCTGGCGGAAGCTAAAGCTGAAAGAAGCAAGATCCTGAAAGAAGCGAAAGACGCGAAAGACATGATCATCAGCGAAGCCAAAACACAGGCTCAGGCAGAAGCAAAGAAGATCATCAGTGAAGCTTACACCGCTATCGAAAACCAGAAAATGGCTGCGTTAACGGATGTAAAAAATCAGGTGGGTAACCTCGTGATTGAAGTAGCAGAGAAAGTACTGAGAAGAGAACTGGCTGATAAAACAGCGCAGGAAGGCTACGTAAAACAACTGGCAGGAGAAATCAAATTGAACTAAGATATTAGCGCGGGCTCCTGGCTGTCTTCAGTCGGGAGCTTATGCTAAAAGCTAAAAGCTTTTTAATATGCAGAATCCCCGTTTAGCATCCCGGTATGCAAAATCATTGATAAGCCTGGCTCAGGAACTGAACCAGCTGGAAGTGGTGCATACTGACATGCTGCTCTTACAACAGGTGATGAAAAGCAACCCCGATGTGGTGAGTTTGCTTAAAAGCCCGATCATAAAGGCCGATAAAAAGCAGAAGATACTGGCCGCCATACTGGAAGGCCGTGTCAGTGCAACTACCATTTCCTTTATAAACCTGCTGGTAAGCAAAGGACGTGAAAGCGCACTCGCTGAAATGACCACTGAATTTACCCGTCAGTATATGGTGCTGAAAAACATCAGCCCGGTGAAAATCACCACGGCTGTTGCGCTTGATGCTGCCACACTGGACGTGATCAAACAGAAAATTGCCAGCGAAACAACTCAGCAGATCCAGCTGGAAACAGCCGTAGATGCTGAACTGATCGGTGGCTTTGTACTGGAAGCAAATGATCAGTTGTTCGATGCTTCTATCCTGCGTGATCTGAAAGATATCAAACAACAGTTTAACAAGAACGTTTACGTATCTGACTTACGTTAATCTATACAGCAGCCGCTGCGTACACGCAAAGCTGTTGTCGTTATACTAATTTTCTTTAACGACTTTTTTTTAAAATCATAATTATGGTTGATATTAAACCTGATGAAATTTCGGCGATATTACGCCAGCAGTTGAGCAACTTCAATGCTTCTGCCGACCTGGAAGAGGTAGGTACTGTATTATCGGTGGGTGATGGTATTGCCCGCATATACGGTTTAGGTAACGTAGGTTACGGTGAACTGGTAGAATTCAGCAATGGCGTAAAAGCAATTGCACTGAACCTGGAAGAAGACAACGTGGGTGTGGTATTGATGGGTCAGTCAGCAGGTATTAAAGAAGGTGATAAAGTACGTCGTACCAAACAGATCGCTTCCATTAAAGTGGGTGAAGGTGTGGTTGGTCGCGTTATCAATACACTGGGCGAGCCTATCGATGGTAAAGGCCCGCTGAAAGGTGAACTGTACGAAATGCCACTGGAGCGTAAAGCACCAGGTGTGTTGTATCGTGAGCCGGTAAAAGAACCACTGCAAACAGGTGTAAAAGCAATTGATGCGATGATTCCTGTTGGTCGTGGTCAGCGTGAGCTGGTAATTGGTGACCGTCAGACAGGTAAAACAGCTATCTGTATTGATACCATCATCAACCAGAAAGAATTTTATGAAGCAGGTAAACCTGTTTATTGCATATACGTAGCGATTGGTCAGAAAGCATCCACTGTTGCCGGTGTAATGAAAACATTACAGGAAGCAGGTGCTATGGCTTACACTACCATCGTAGCTGCAAACGCTGCTGATCCTGCTCCGCTGCAGTTCTACGCTCCGTTTGCCGGCGCTGCTATCGGTGAATTCTTCCGTGACTCAGGTCGTCCTGCACTGATCGTTTATGATGATCTGTCCAAACAGGCCGTTGCTTACCGTGAAGTATCCCTGCTGCTGAAACGTCCTCCAGGCCGTGAAGCTTATCCAGGTGACGTATTCTACCTGCATAGCCGTTTGCTTGAGCGTGCTGCGAAAATCATCAACAACGATGCGATCGCACAACAGATGAACGACTTACCTGAATCTATCAGACACCTGGTAAAAGGTGGTGGTTCCCTGACAGCATTGCCTATCATCGAAACACAGGCGAGTGACGTATCTGCCTACATCCCTACCAACGTAATCTCCATCACCGATGGTCAGATCTTCCTGGAAGGTAACCTGTTCAACGCCGGTATCCGTCCTGCGATCAACGTAGGTATCTCTGTAAGCCGCGTAGGTGGTAACGCTCAGATCAAATCCATGAAGAAAGTATCTGGTACCCTGAAACTCGATCAGGCACAATACCGTGAAATGGAGGCCTTCTCCAAATTCGGTGGTGACCTGGATGCTGCTACCAAAGCAGTTATCGACAAAGGTGCCCGTAACGTGGAAATCCTGAAACAAGCACAGTTCAGCCCGTACGCCGTGGAAAAACAGGTAGCAATGATTTACCTGGGTACCAACGGTTTGCTGCGTGATGTGCCTGTTAAACAAGTTCGTGCTTTCGAAGAAGCGTTCCTGAATGAAATGCAGGTACGTTTACCAGAAGTACTGGCTGAGTTCAAAAAAGGTAACCTGCCGGAAGATGGCATCAAGAAAATGGTGACCCTGGCGAACGAACTGAAACCAAGATTCGCATAGGCGTTTTAAACGCCTAACATATAGACGCCCTTTGCCATCCGGCAAAGGGCGTTTTTTTTCTCTGGAGATATATCATTAAATAACTGTACAGGCGGTACGGAAAGAGAAGCCCATCTATTTTTAAACTTGTATTTCCCCTCACAGGAGATATTAATAACCACGTTTACCGGAAAAAACAGGGTATTTCACCGAGTTTTTTAACATATTGTTTGGTTTATAGTATAAACTAGTTTAGGTTTGTTCTGTCAATTAATCCCCTTATATGTCCAGCATCAGCCGCTATCTATGTCTTTTAATGTTCACCCCGTTATTCTCCCTGGCACAGAGTAAAATCAGTGGAAAAGTAACGGATTCCAAAAAGCATCCTTTACCCGGTGTAAATATCGCCCTGAAAGGCTCCTACGATGGAGCTACCACTACCGCAGATGGTTCCTTTTCTTTTACCACCAGCGCCACCGGCGACCAGGTGTTATCCGCTACACTGACCAACTACCAGCCACTGGAACTGAAGATCAACACCGGCTCCGGCGAACAGCTCAACATCGTACTGAAAAACGCAGTGAATGCACTGCGGGTAGTCACCATTTCCGCCGGCAGCTTTGAAGCCAGCGATGATAAAAAAGGAACGGTACTTAAACCGCTCGATATCGTTACCACTGCTGGCGCCGGAGCAGATATTGCCAACGCCATCAAAACCTTACCCGGCGCCCAACAAACCAACGACCGCGAAGGCCTGTTTGTACGCGGCGGCACCGGCTACGAAACACAAACCCTGATCGATGGGATGCTTGTAAGGAATCCTTTCTATAGCAGCCTGCCGGATATCCCGGGACGCGGCCGCTTCTCCCCGTTCCTGTTTAAAGGAACCACTTTCAGCAGCGGTGGCTATTCCGCCCAATACGGACAAGGACTATCGTCTGCACTCATCCTGGAATCCATTGACCTGCCAGAAAGATCTTCTTCTTCTGTGGGGGTATCTGTAATAGGTGTAAACGCAGGCGTAGACAATCTTTCCAAGGATAAGAAAACGTCCTATGGTATCGAGGCCGACTATACGAACCTGGCTCCTTATTTTAATATCGTGAAGCCAAAGAATTCGCCTAACCTGGGACCAGAAATCATTGGAACTTCCGCCAATTTCCGCCATAAAACTTCCCGTACCGGTATGCTCAAATTTTACGGCTATGGCAACTGGACAAAGATGGGCTTTAACTCCAACAGCCTGGAATATCCGGGATATACAGAGTCATTTAAACTGCGTAACAATAACGTATACACGAACCTGACTTACCGGGAAAATATAGGGCACGACTGGCACCTGTACCTCGGCGCATCTTTCAGTTCCAATACCGATAACATTGATGCAGATACATTACTAAAGAATCCCGCGCCCAGCCTGATTAAAGTGACTTCCAATCTGAGCCAGAGCCGGGTGATGTTTTATAAAAACCTGGGTCGCTTTTCCGTATTGCGCTTAGGCGGAGAGTATCAGTATGTGGAAGAGAAATCTGCTTTTAATCAGAATAAAGCCAACTATTCAGATAACTATACCGCCGCTTTTGCAGAAGGCGATATTTACTTTACACCCAGCTTTGTAGGAAGGGTAGGAGGCCGCGCGGAATACAGTTCTGTGTTGGCAAAAATGGACTTTGCACCCCGGGTATCCCTGGCGTATAAGTTGAACAACTACAGCCAGTTTTCCGTGGCCTATGGCGATTATTATCAGAAGCCGGAGCCGCAGTATATCCGTTTCGACCGCAACCTGGGCTATATGAAAGCCACGCACTACATCGTCAGCTATCAACGGGTAGCCGCCGATTATACGTTCCGTACAGAACTGTTTTACAAGAAGTATAAAGACCTGGTAAAGACGGTGCCTTATTATAACAATAACGGTGATGGCTATGCGCAGGGAGTGGAATTATTCTGGCGCGACCGGAAAACCTTTAAGAACGTGGACTATTGGATTTCCTACTCTTACCTGGATACCAAACGCGATTACCTGAATTATCCCTACCGGGTGCAACCGGACTTTGCTGCCAATCATACGGCCAGCATCGTTTACAAGCACTATCTGCCAAAGATCACCACCAATCTCGGCTTAACATATTCCTTTGCCTCCGGTCGTCCTTACTATAATCCAAATCAGCCTGCTGATAAATTTATGAGCGACCGTACCATCACTTACAATGCGGTAGGTGTGAGCGCCAGTTACCTGACCAGTATCCGTAAAGCGTTTACCATCTTTGTGTTGTCAGTAAGCAATGCGTTGGGAAATAAACAGGTATTTGGCTATCACTATTCTACGGATGGCTTACGCAGGGATGAGGTGGTACCGAATGTACCGAGATTTATTTACCTGGGTATGTTCATGAACTTTGGTATCGACAGAAGACAGGATGTTATTAATAACCTCTAATCACAATAAATATGAAACGTTTCTTTCTTGCCTTTTTATTAACCGGTACAATGGCTACCGCAGCCATGGCGCAGAGTGCCCAGTACACGGACGCTATGACCAAACAAACTTCCGACCTGGACAGCAGCAGCACCTTCAACCCGGATGCGCTGCAACAGAAAGGGAATACATTTGAACGCATTGCAGACGCAGAGAAAAGCCAATGGCTGCCTTACTATTATGCTGCCTACACACAGGTGATGCAGGCGCTGATGCTGAAAGATAAGAGCCAGGTAGACCCGATTGCCGACAGGTCGGAAGCCAACCTGGACAAGGCAGAAGCGTTGAGCCCGAAGAATTCAGAAATAGCCTGCATCCGATCATTGATTGCTACTGCCAGGTTAACGGTAGATCCGATGACCCGTGGTCAGAAGTACGGCGCAGATGCTGCTGCACAGCTGCAACAGGCGAAGGCATTGAACCCGGAGAATCCGCGCGTTTACATGTTACAGGGACAATCATTATTGTATACGCCGGAGCAGTTCGGTGGTAGCAAGTCGCAGGCAAAAACTACACTTGAACTGGCACTTGCAAAGTTTGCAGCCTTTAAGCCGGAAAGTACCATTGCGCCTCATTGGGGTGAAGGGTATACCCGCATGATGCTGCAGGCAAGTCAGAAATAATCAGATAGTTATATTATTCAGATATTTAGTTATTTTGTTTCCCTGGTTATTAAATCATAGAAACAGAATAGCTAAATATCAATAGCGTTATACGAAAATCAAGCCCATGGACTTTAAAGATCTGGATCCGGTATTACATTCACAGTTGAGGTTGGCTGTTATGTCAGTATTGATCAGTGAAGAGGAAGCAGAATTTACGCTGCTGAAGGAGAAAACAAATGCTACCGCTGGTAATCTGAGTGTACAGATCAATAAACTCCGGGACGCGGAATATATATCCGTAGTGAAACAGTTCAAGGAAAACTATCCGCAAACCATCTGCAAAATAACCCCTACCGGCAAAAAAGCCTTTGAGAATTACGTTACTTCGATACAATCATACCTGAAAGCCGGCAAGCCATAAGGCTATTCCGACGCCAGTTCTGTTTTCTTTAATGGGTTCCGGGTGTTATCGGCATAGCGTTCCCGTTGTTCGAGTATTTCGAGACAGGTAAAGATGGCTTGTCTGAAAGAATCAGGATCAGCCACATTTTTACCGGCAATATCGAATGCGGTGCCATGGTCGGGAGAGGTGCGTACGATGCCCAGTCCGGCGGTATAGTTAATACCGTTGCCGCTGGCCAGTGATTTAAAGGGGATCAGGCCCTGATCATGATACATGGCGAGTACGCCGTCGAATTGTTTAAACATTTCACGGGCAAAGAAGGCATCTGCGCTGTAAGGACCAAAGCAGAGGATACCATTGCCTTTGGCATGTCTGATGGCGGGTGCGATCTGTTCAATTTCTTCGCGGCCGATCAGGCCTTCATCGCCTGCATGTGGATTGAGACCCAATACAGCGATACGTGGCTGGTCGATACCAAAGTCCTTCACTAAGCTATCTCTCATCATGTGCAGTTTACCGAGGATATTATCCTTGGTCACATATTTTGCTACATCTGCCAGGGGCACATGTTCTGTGAGCAGACCTACGCGCATGTTATCGGCAGTCATAAACATCAGTACATCTTTGGCATTGAAGGAATCTCTCAGATAAGGGGTATGACCGGTATAATTGAAATTAGCGCTCTGGATATTGTTTTTATGGATGGGGGCAGTCACCAGACCGGTGATATACCCGTCTTTCAGGCATTTAATGGCTACTTCCAGTGCCCGGGCAGCGTATTTACCGCCGGTTTCATTCAGTACTCCGGGAGTGATCTGTACTTCTTCTTCCCAGCAATTGTAAACGTTCACCTGCTTATGATTAAGGCGGGTGAAGTCTTTGATGCTCTGGTAGTTGAAGTTGTTTTCATTCATCAGCTTCCGGTAAAAGTTGATGGTTTTGTTGGATGCAAAAATCACCGGCGTGCAAAATTCCATCATACGTGTGTCCATAAACGTTTTGATGATAATTTCTGCGCCAATACTGTTGATATCACCTATGGTGATGCCGATTACCGGTTTGTTGATCTGGGTAGTACTCATGCTGAATTGCCTCAATGAAAGGCAAATATAAAGTATTTAGTGGTTTGCTTTCAGCTTTTAGGTCCGGGGCAGGGGAGCATTCCTAAAAGCGCATGGCTAAAAGGTAAAAGCGTATATTTGCGCTTCACAATGTATACACTAAAAAAATCACTCGGCCAGCATTTCCTGACAGATGAAAACATCTCCAGGAAAATTGTGGAGTCGATACCTGTAAACGAAGGCCAGCAAGTGCTGGAGGTGGGTCCCGGCGGGGGCGCCATCACGAAATACCTGTTGCAGTTGCCAGGCATTCAATTTAAGGCGATAGAGCTGGATACTGAAAAGGTGCAGTTTCTTGAAAAGACCTACCCGGCTATTCAGGGTAAGCTGATCAATGAGAGCATCCTCGATGCGGCACTCCCTTTTGAAGGGCCTTTCCGCCTGATCGGCAATTTTCCCTATAATATTTCTACCCAGATCATGTTTAAGGTGCTCGACTGGCGCCAGCAGGTGGATGTGGTAGTAGGAATGTTCCAGAAGGAAGTGGCGCAGCGTATTGCAGCCCCGCATGGCAACAAGGAATATGGTATCCTCAGCGTATTGCTGCAGGCCTATTATAAGATCGAATATTTGTTTGAAGTACATGAAAACTGCTTCAATCCGCCGCCCAAAGTGAAATCTGCCGTGATCCGCCTCACCCGGCTGGAACACCCCGTAGATATTGCCTCTGAGCGCAAATTTTTTGTACTGGTGAAAACCGCCTTCGGACAGCGGCGCAAGCAATTGCGTAATCCGCTGAAGACGATGTTCGACAAGGAACTGCTTGCGCAGGATCCCATCTTTACAAAAAGAGCTGAAGAGTTGAGTGTGGCTGATTTTGCAGCATTATCCCATAAGATGATATGAGCAGGAAAGTATTAGTTACGGCAAAAACACATCCGTATTTAGTGGAACAGTTGGAAAGCAAAGGTTATGAAGTGACGTACCTGCCAGCTGTTACCTATGATGAAGTATATCGTGAGATCGGGGATTGTACCGGACTCATTGTGACCACCAGGATCCATGTGGACAAGCGCCTGATTGACCAGGCGAAACAACTGCAATGGATTGGCCGCCTGGGTTCCGGAATGGAGCTGATAGATGTGCCTTATGCAGAGAGTAAGGGCATCCGTTGTGTAAGCAGTCCGGAAGGTAACCGGGATGCAGTGGGAGAGCAGGCCGTGGGTATGTTGCTGTGCCTGTTGAACAATGTGCTGAAGAGCAGCCTGGAGCTGAGACAAGGCATCTGGGAGCGGGACGGTAACCGTGGATACGAGCTGAATGGCAAAACAGTGGCTATTATCGGCTATGGTAATACGGGTAGCACCTTTGCGCATAAGCTGCAGGGGTTCGACGTTAATATCCTGGCGTACGATAAATATAAAACGGGTTTTGGCACTGATGCAGTGAAAGAATCCACGATGGAAGAGATTTTCAGAGAAGCGGATGTGGTGAGTTTACACCTGCCGCTGACGGCGGAAACGAAACACCTGGGCAGCAGCGCTTTCTTTGCGTCTTTCGCGCGGCCGGTGTGGTTTATGAATGTGGCGAGGGGCAAGCTGGTGAATAACCGGGACCTGATTGCAGCGTTGGATAGTGGTGTATTGGCGGGTGCCTGCCTGGATGTGCTGGAGAATGAAAAGTTAGCTAGTTATAACGAAGAAGAAAAAGAACAACTGGCCTGGTTGCTGAAGGCTGATAATGTAGTGGTAACCCCGCATATTGCAGGGTACTCTCATCAGGCCAGCATCAAGATGGCGAGGATTGTATTAGAGAAATTAAATATTCTTTAAACGGATCCCATCAGGGACGTGTTTCGGGGGTAAATGATTGATTATCAATTTATTTACCCCCGAAATAAGGGTGTTTTTTCTTTATACAAATTTCACTATATTTGCGATAATACCAGTAAACAACGCTTCCGTGCAAATGGAGGCGTTGATTTTTTTTTCTTATAACCAAAAAAACACAACAGGTTATGTCTGGCATAAATTACGTTACGAAAGAAACCCTTGATCAAATGATGAACGAGCTGACCTTACTTAAAACGAAAGGAAGGGCAGAGATTGCGCGTGCTATTTCAGAAGCCAGGGAAAAGGGTGACTTAAAGGAAAATGCCGAATATGATGCCGCCAAAGAAGCGCAGGGGTTACATGAAGCGAAGATTGCCATACTGGAAAATGCGATTGCGGTTTCCCGTATTGTGAGTGCAGATGCTATTGATACTTCTAAAGTATCCATCCTTTGTAAGGTAACTATTACGAATGTAGCGAATAAGAAGACGGTTACCTATCAGATTGTTTCTGAAACAGAAGCGGATCTGAAGGCGGGCAAAATATCGGTGACTTCCCCGATCGGTAAAGGGTTGCTGGGTAAGGCAGTAGGCGAGGTAGCAGAGGTGCAGGCGCCTAACGGACAGATCAAATTCAAGATTGACAATATAACTGCGTAAGGGCCGCTGGCACTTTTTAATGATATTTGCAGGGTTGCATTGAGTTGCAACCCTTTTTTATTTTTTATCTTGCTATTAAGAACCACATACTATGACCATCTTCACGAAAATTATCAATGGTGAGATTCCGAGCTATAAGATAGCGGAGAACGAACATTTTTATGCTTTCCTGGATATTTTCCCGCTGGTAAAAGGGCATACCCTGGTTATCTGTAAAAATGAAACAGATAAATTTTTTGATGTAGCAGACAACCTGCTGCAGGAGTGGCTGTTGTTTGCCAAGCCGATAGCGCAGGCGATAGAAAAAGTTATTCCATGTAATCGTATAGGCGTTAGTGTGGTGGGGCTGGAAGTGCCGCACGCACATATGCATCTGATCCCGATTAACTCGGCAGATGATATGAATTTTTCCCGCAGTAAGCTAAAGCTGTCTGTAGAAGAGTTTAAAGCAATACAGGCGGAGATTGTTGCTGCATTGTAATCGCTACTTCGAAGGGATGTTAAACCGGAATCCTACGCCATGTACTGTTTCCAGTTTGATTTGCGGATCTGATTTGAAGTGTTTCCGCAGCTTGGTAATGAATACATCCATGCTGCGTCCGAGGAAATAGTCATCTTTCCCCCATACATTGGAAAGGATGTCTTCTCTTTTCAGTGTTTTATTGGGATTATTACAGAAATATTTCAGGAGGTCTGCTTCTTTTTGGGTAACAGAGATAGATACGTCGCCATTGGAAGTATAGAGACGAAGGTCTTCATAATCGAAGGTCAGCTGTCCGATGGTGAACAGGTTTGACTTATCTTTCCCGCGACTCATGGTGCGTTTCAGGAAAACTTCAATGCGCAGGATGAGTTCCTGCATGCTGAAAGGTTTGCTGATGTAATCGTCTGCACCGGTTCGGAGTCCGGCTATCCGGTCTTCTTTTTC
Source organism: Chitinophaga arvensicola (assembly GCF_900110835.1). Classification (GTDB taxonomy): domain Bacteria; phylum Bacteroidota; class Bacteroidia; order Chitinophagales; family Chitinophagaceae; genus Chitinophaga; species Chitinophaga arvensicola. Next base: position 140,527 of record NZ_FOJG01000001.1, on the reverse strand, counting down.
ATTTTTAGAAGTGAGGAATAATATAGGAACGTGGTCATTGAGTTCGCGGATCTGTTGTGCGAGTTGTAGGCCGTCTTTTTTGGGCATTACCACGTCCAGTAAGCAGATATCGAATGAGCGTAACTGGAACTGCTCCCACGCTGCCTGGCCGTCTATACTGTGCACTACATCATAGCCCGCTTCTTCCAATCGTTTCTTCGTAACCGCACCAATATTTTGATCATCTTCCACCAATAGGATTCTTGCTTTCATATCTGCCTGATGCTGATTAATATAAAAAAGCTTGTTATACATGTCCTGTATAACAAATGATGGTCACTTTTCATAGTTAGCCTTTGTACGGACATATAGCCGTTAGCTTTTTAAATGGGTTGTTGAATTTCAACCAAAGTAACTACAATTTACGGATTTATAAAATAACCTTTGTGTCCGGTATTTTTTATCTGGAAATCCTGTCGGGGTGCTGCTGTAGGAACTTGTCCCAGCCTTTTGCCTTACTGATTCCCGCAAGCGGATTACTTTCCTGGTAAAAGTGACACACTGCCACAGCAAGGGCATCTGTAGCATCAAGGTAATCAGGACGTTCAGCTATACTGAGTATGCGTTGCAGCATCAGCCATACCTGCTCTTTGTCTGCATTACCATTACCCGTAACAGATTGTTTTACTTTTTTCGGGGAATATTCCGTTACTGCCAGACCTCCCTGTATAGCGGCTGCAATGGCCACTCCCTGGGCGCGGCCCAGCTTCAGCATACTCTGTACGTTCTTACCAAAAAAGGGCGCTTCAATAGCAAAACTGGTGGGCTTATGCTGCTGAATGAGTTCCTGCACCCTGCAGTGAATCAGCTGTAGTCTGTCGTAGTGGTCTTTCAATTTGGATAGCTTCAGGACATCCATCTCCAGGAGACTGGCTTTTTTTCCTTCGATAAGTATAAGCCCATAGCCCATTACGAGGGTACCGGGGTCAATGCCGAGAATTATTTTTGACTTGTTTGCCAACCACAGTTTATTTTTGCCAAAATTTGACTATCTGAACAAAAGTACCAAAATAATTCTCAATTACTTACTAGGGGCGGGGCTTTTTACATGGCTGGCATACTCTATTTACTCACAGTTGATCCATCGCGACAATCTGCAGGAGTCGGTACAACACATGTGGGGTACCCTTCAGGAGAAAGGCTGGGTGGGCATCTTCCTCGTTATGGTACTGATGCTTTTTAACTGGGGACTGGAAGCCCGGAAGTGGCAGAAACTGGTGAAACCATTGGAAGAAGTATCTTTTCTGCGGTCATTCAGTGCCATCCTTTCCGGTGTATCGCTCTCCATCAACACCCCAAATCGTGTAGGCGAATACGGTGGACGCATCCTTTACCTGAAAAACCATAACAAGCTGAAAGCCATTGCGGCGACTATTGTAGGGAGCTTCAGCCAGCTGATCGTCACTATTATTTTTGGGTTAATTGGTTTGCTCTATTATATCAACAACTACGCGCTGGCAAAAGAAAGCGCGTTTCTCACCCCTTCTGTCTGGCAGAAAATACTGCTGATTGCCGGTATAGTAATTTGTGGCCTGACGATATTGTTATATTTTCGGTTACAAATAATTCTGTCTGTATTTGAAAAGATACCGTTCCTTCGTAAAGCGAAGGTATTTGTGCAGATCATCGTTAAATACTCATCCGGCGATTTACGTTACCTGTTGCTGCTTTCAGCCCTCCGGTACATCGTCTTCTCGGCACAGTATTTGATTTTGTTGGACGCACTTGGCATGGAATTTCTGTGGTGGCAGGCCTTTTTACTAAACAGTGTCATCTATCTCGTAATGGCTGGCGTACCCACCATTGCTATTGCAGAACTGGGTGTTCGGGGAAAAGTAAGTATCTTTTTTCTTGGGTTGCTTAGCTCCAATACAATGGCTATCATAGCTGCCACTGTAGGTATATGGCTGATAAACCTGGTAATACCGGCCGTTTTAGGAAGTGTGCTGTTGTTAGGAGTAAAAATTTTTAAGGAAAAATAGCTTCCATCAATGAAGTATTTGCTACTCATAATTTTAGGACTTTCCTGTATTCAACCCGTTGAAGCGCAAGCCGATTTCTGCTCCATCCGTAACTCCAGTTTCAATACCGGCGAAAGCATTACCCTGAAAGTATTCTACAACCTCGGCAAAATGTATGTTGGCGCCGGGGAAGCTACATTTAATGTAGGCCTCGAACGATTCGCCAACCGCGATGTTTATCATGTGGTAGGCGATGGCAAAACTTACAGGGCATACGACTGGATCTTTAAAGTACGCGATAAATACGAAAGCTACATAGATACTGCCACCCTTCAACCTCTCAAGTTTATCCGTAATGTAAATGAAGGCGGCTATAAGATCTATAACAACGTGATCTTTAACCAGGCGGGTCATCAGGCCATCAGTACCAATGGTACCTTTACCGTGCCTCCCTGTGTACAGGATGTGATCAGCGCTATCTATTATGCCCGTAACATCGACTTCAACAAATACAACTCCGGAGATAAAATACCTTTTGCCATGTTCCTGGACGACCAGGTATACAACATCTACATCCGGTATATGGGCAAGGAAGAAATTAACACCAAATTCGGCAAGTTCAGGGCTATCAAATTCAAGCCCCTCCTCATTAAGGGGACTATCTTTGAAGGCGGGGAAAAGATGACCGTATGGGTCAGCGACGATGCCAACAAAGTGCCGTTGAGGATCGAAAGCCCCATCTCCGTAGGGAATATTGTGGTAGACATGGTCAATTACAGTAACCTCCGTTACCCCTTCACTTCGCTGTTAAGTAAGAAGTAATGCGGCTATCGCCGCCCCCATTGCCCTAGTTTTAACAATTTATTTCAGGGCTGGCGCCCAAATTTTACCGACCTTTCGTGCCTCAGAAAACTTTATATTTGTTATAATCAATCTTTTATGATTATGGAAGAACGTAAACCGAAAATATTACTGGCAGAAGATGATACCAATCTTGGTATGGTACTTAAAAACTACCTGGAGCTGAACGACTATGATGTGGAATTATGCCGCGATGGTATCCTGGCCCTGGCAGCCTTCCGCCGCGAAAAATTTGACATCTGTCTGCTGGACATTATGATGCCCAATATGGACGGATTTAAACTGGCAGAAGAAATCAGGGACGTAGACCCCGATATTCCACTGTTCTTCCTCTCTGCCAAAACCATGAAGGAAGATATCATCCAGGGGTATAAACTCGGTGCAGACGATTACATCTCCAAGCCTTTCGACAGCGAACTGCTGCTGCTGAAAATCAAAGCCATCCTGAAACGTAACCAGGAACTTAACAGCAAGGAGGAAGAAGTACACGAATTCGTGATCGGCTCCTATAGCTTTAACTCCCGCCTGCGTACGCTGGCGCATGGTGGCGATACGCACACCTTATCGCCAAAGGAAAACGAGTTACTGCACATGCTGTGTGAACATAAAAACGATCTCTTACCAAGGGAACTGGCCCTGAAAAAAATATGGGGTAGCGATACCTACTTCAATGGCCGCAGTATGGACGTTTACATTGCGAAACTGCGCAAGTACCTGAAAGACGATGCCAATATCGAAATCGTGAATATTCACGGTAACGGCTTCAGACTGGTGGTGAAAGAATAACAGCCCAAACTTATCTGACATAAAAAAGCAGCGGAGATCGTAATGATCTCCGCTGCTTTTTTATAGCATACTCCGTTAAAACAACAGGTTGGAACCGCCTCTGTAGGAAGTCTTCCCCAGATGAACATACGCTTTCTCGGTTACTTCCCTTCCTCTCGGAGTACGCTTGATAAATCCTTCCTGGATCAGGAAAGGCTCATATACCTCTTCGAGCGTACCGGCTTCTTCTCCCACTGCGGTGGCAATGGTAGTGATACCTACCGGGCCTCCTTTAAAATTTTCTATGATGACGTTGAGGATACGGTTATCCATTTCGTCCAGCCCATATTCATCTACATTCAATGCTTTCAGGCTTAACAGCGCTATTTCCATGTCTATCACGCCATTGCCTACTACCTGGGCAAAGTCGCGCACCCGGCGCAGCAATCCGTTCGCGATACGCGGTGTACCACGGGAACGCCTGGCTATTTCATTGGCAGCATCGGAAGTGATCTTTGTATGCAGCAGTCCGGCGGCACGCCAGATGATCTTATACAGGGTAGCGGAGTTATAGTATTCCAGTCTTGACTTAATCCCGAAACGTGATAACAGGGGAGCCGTAAGCAACCCGGAACGCGTAGTAGCGCCGATCAGCGTAAACGGAAGCAGGTTAATCTGGATGGCTCTGGCACTGGGACCTGTATCAATCATAATATCGATACGGTAGTCTTCCATCGCGGAATACAGGTACTCTTCCACTACGGTGCTCAGCCGGTGAATTTCATCAATGAACAACACATCTTTATCTTCCAGGTTGGTGAGCAACCCGGCCAGATCGCCCGGTTTTTCGATCACCGGCCCGGAAGTTTCCCGGATATTCACGCCCAGTTCATTGGCTACAATGCGCGACAGTGTCGTTTTGCCAAGGCCCGGAGGACCATGGAACAGCACGTGATCCAGCGCTTCCCCACGCATTTTGGCCGCTTTGATGAATATTTTCAGGTTCTCGATAATTTGATCCTGGCCGGAAAAGTCAACGATCTCCCGGGGCCGGATGCTATTCTCGAACTCTTTCTCAGCGGCGCTGAGCTTATTCTCTTCTGGTCTTAAAGGCTGATTGGACATAATTGTATAGGCCAAAAATACACAAATATTCAAAGGTAGCAGGCAGCTATTGTTTCTTCTTGTTTATATGATTATTTTAATAGACCAAAATCATTACCCTATATGCATAAGCGCCTGTTGCTGCTTGCCCTGATCATCATTTGTTGCAGCCCCTATAAAACCTTCGCCCAGCTGAAATTTAAAAAAGATGATACCTGGAGGTATCACCTGGAGGTAAAAGACAGTACATCAACAACAGATGTGCAAATCACCGATAAGGTAATGCGCATCACTATTACCGCTGTTAATCCCGATGGCAGCGCCGATGCAGTAAGCATACTGGAAAGCGCGAAAGTGAAGAGAACGGGCATTTTCCTCAATTCAAAAGATCCTGCTACCTATACACCAGACCTGGGATCCATGAGCTGTATGCTCCTGTTACATCACCCGCTGGCATTCCGGATTTTTCCTAACGACAGCATCGGTAATCCCACCAACGCAGCAGCCATTGCCGATACTGTGGCTGCTTCCCTCGGTTTGCAGGAAGACATGAAATCGCTGCTGATCACCAACTGGAATGCGTTGGCCGTAGAGTTGAAATATCTTTTTCCCGCCGTCCCGGAAAAATTCAAGGCAGGGTATATGTGGAGAACAAGTCACGGGCAGTATCGTGTAGGAATGCGCCAGAAAGAAGTAATCGCCATTGTTGGCCGTTCCGACGATAAAGGAGAAGTCACCTATTTCCTGTACCATGAATCAGGAAATGTGATGATGCTTAAATCGGAGAAAGGTACCAGAATAGGGTTTGTCAATGTGCTGGCGCCAGAAGAAGAAGGCCCTGCAGCAGATACCGCCTATTATCATACGCTGGTGCGCATGAGCCGCACGAGCAGTTACCTTAGGATCAATAAAGAACCTGATTCAGCCAGGGTGATGTCCTTCCTGGCTGAAAATATGCCAAGGTACGGCGACCGTGCAGCCTTTGAACTGGCGCGGCTCGACGTGTATGGTTTCGGGTCAGAATTTATGAGTTTGCAATATCAAAAAGCACTAAAGGAGGTGCCTGCCAATTTATTGCCTCCCTATTCCAGTCATCTGATTAATAAGTTACAACTCGGCGTCCTGGATAACGTAGATTCGATGGTAGCTGTAGCGAAAATTATGACTGGTAGTCCAATGACGCTCAATTACTGGCTGGACGATATCTTCGCTCCGCAATTACAGGATATTGTAATAGATACGGCAGCTACTTTGAAATTATTGAAGCAGCAAGGTGTCAGCGATGCCGTTCTGGAGGAGATGCTGGCAGACAGCCGGAAAGAACCGGACAATAACCTGGAGCTTTTAAGAAGATTGATGCTGGAGAAAGACTCCCTGATACAGGCATCCGTGAGACCTATGTTCCTGTGGACTAAAGCACTGCACACAACGGATACGGCTATACTAAAAAAAATCGCTGCTGCATTTCAGCAGGTAAGCACGGAAGAGATGACCTGGGGGAAAGCTGCCAGGTATGAATTACTTACTGTAGGTATTCTCCGCAAAGCCGGCATGAATGCCTCTGCAGACAGCCTATTGGCTAAAACCGTATCAGACCTGGATGCCAACCTGAATGACACGACCTTTTGGGGCGTGCACCCGGAGTTGAAAAAGAGGAAGCTGGCCAATAAATACCTGCTTGCACATGCCTGGTTTCTCCAATACCAGCGCACTTTGCCACATGATAAAAAGGCAGCCCTGCACTACCTGGCACTGGCTGCCGGCAGCAGCCCGAAAACCAATGCGGAGAAAGTGTTTGAAAGCAGAACGGATCAGCACATGCTTCAGGCGAAAGAGACTTACAGCGGCCGGTTGGCACAGGAACTGGAGGCATTGGGCCAGCCGGAAGAAGCGATGAAAGTATTGTCAAAACAATTGCTGGTGCAACCGGAGATGCTTGATAGCACAAAGGCCTATTTTGAAGCGCATTTTCCCGGTAAATCATTTCCCCGGTACTTCCGTGAGGTATTGTTGAACGGATGGGAGCAAGCGCCCGATTTCACCGTAACAGGTATGAATAAAGAAACGATCCGTTTGGCCGATTATAAAGGAAAATGGTTGCTGATGGATTTCTGGGGTACCTGGTGCAGTCCCTGCCGGGCTGATCTGCCGCATCTGAATAAACTAGCCGTGGAAATGAATGCGGGACAGCACCCGGGAAACGCCATCCTGGCTGTTTCCTGTCTGGAGCCACTGGAAACAGCCCGTGATTTTGTGGCCGATAACAAGTATGTTTTTGCAACGGCTCACTCTGATGGAGAAATAGAAAAATCCTACAAAATAAGGGGGTATCCTACCAAAGTGTTAGTTTCACCTGAGGGGAAAATGCTAGCATTGCAGTTTGGTGCAGATTATTCCGCTATTCTCCAGGCATATACCGCTATGTATTTCAGGCAGGCCCCGGAGCAAATGCCATCCGTTAAAGCAAACAACAAAAAGGATTAACCGCTTATATGAAGAAATCACTGTTATTATTCCTGGCTGCCGGCAGCCTTTCTGTGACCGGCTATGCACAGGAGATTAAAGAAAAAGAAGTAGCACGCATTGTAGGCACATTGGCTGCAGATGATATGCAGGGCCGCTATCCCGGCACTCCCGGCATCGAGAAAGCCGCCGCCTTTATCAGTAAAGAGTTTGCCAAAGCTGGTCTGCAGCCATTGCCTGGTGAAAAAAACTTCCTGCAGGAATTCGGTAAATACCGTATGCAAACTACCAGTGTATCCCTGACTGTTAGTGGGGAAGAGAAAGACTGGCCCGTGTTGCCGGTGGGGACCGGCAAAAATTTTGACTGGGAAAAAGACAGCAGTTATAACGTATTGCATATCGGAGATCCGGGTACGCTGATGAAGCTGTTACGTAATCCCGGTGCAGTAGAGAAAAATACACTGGTATGGATCAGCGCTTCACTATCTCCATATATTATGCATATCTCCACTTCGTTTTCCGAACGTAGTTATGATACGCGGGAAGAACTGGATGCAACACCTGTTCCCGCAAAACAGATTGTCCTGGTATTTGAAAAACAGGCAGTACCGGATACCGCCTCCTGGAGTTTGCATGTGCGCCGGGAAGTAAACACACAGCATTTTGCCAATGTGGCCTGTATGATCAAAGGCAGCGCCAAACCGGATGAGTATGTGGTGTTTTCCGGGCACTATGATCACCTGGGTATATTGCCTGCACAGGCGGGCGACAGCATCGCCAATGGTGCAGATGATGATGCCTCCGGTACCACCGCTGTGATCATGCTGTCGAAATATTTCAAAAAGCATCCACCGGTGCGCTCCCTGATTTTTGTGGCTTTCACCGCAGAGGAATCCGGCGGTCATGGCTCCCGCTATTTCTCCGAGCACCAGGATCCTGATAAAGTAGTGGCGATGTTCAATATTGAGATGATCGGTAAGGAATCCAAATTTGGAAAGAACAGCGCCTTTATTACCGGCTTTGAACGTTCCGACTTCGGACCTATCCTGCAACGCAACCTGAAAGGGTCTACCTTCAGCTTCCACCCTGACCCTTATCCGGAGCAGGATCTTTTTTACCGGTCAGACAATGCCACCCTCGCCAGACAAGGAGTTCCGGCACATACCATTTCTACCACCCAGATCGATAAAGACCAGTATTATCACACCGTGAAAGATGAACTGTCGACTTTGGATGTGAAAAATATTACAGATATTATTAAGGCGATTGCCATCAGCGCCGGTACCATTGTGAATGGAACGGACACGCCTACACGAATAGAAAAAGCTTTACTGAAATAGCGGACTCATAAAAAATGATCCGGTGGCGCGCAGTGCTACCGGATCATTCTTTTTTAATTAACAGTGAACCTATTTGTTTTCCCAAATTCTTTGTTAAATTTACCACACGAATTTCCCCAATTAGTCATTTAAAACCATATCGATAATGAAAACCGGAATCCTTCAATTCTGCGGTGCTGTAGGCATTGCGAGCATCTTGCTATCCTCCTGTTCTACGGACATGGCGAAGCCAGATACCAATCAACCAATCGACGATTCACAAACCGCGAGTGTGAATTACGAAATCTCAGCAGTCAATCCAACCTCCACTTTATCACCTGATGCTTCAGGACGCTTATCCGCTATCACCGGAGATGCGGCTATGGCTAAAGCAGCGTCTGGTGGTTTCGACATCACCTGGGACACTGCGACCGCCCGTTTAAGAGAAATCCGCTTCGATGCAAAACGCGGCAAAGATGAAATGGAGTTTAAACTGAAAACAGACAGACAGGTAGATCTGAAACAAGTACCCGCCGCATTGGGTGCTATCAAAATTCCAAAAGGTACTTATCAGCAGGTAAAAGTTTACGCCCGTGTAGAAGGCGATAAGAAGGATCCCGCAGTAAGACTGAAAGGCTTTATTACCTGGGACAGCAAAAAAATTCCCGTTGAAATTCTGCTCTCCGGTAAAATTGAACTGCAGGCAAAAGGAAAAGACGTGGTGGTAACAGATACCAAGATCGATTGGAAAGGTTCGCTGAAAATCTCCATGGACCTGATTCTTACCAAACTGCAGATCGGTGACTTTACCGGCTCTTTCGCAAATGGTAAATTACAGATCAGCGTAGACATCAATGGCAATCTCCATAATAAAGTGGTGGATGCATTGGAAAACAGCATGTCTGTGGAACATACCCACGACTAATCTGTAAAAGACAATGGCGATGACGGATTTGAGGAGGGCTTAGGGGTAAGTTTCTCTCCGCAGATCCGTCATTCGTTTTTTATTTTAGCTGTATCTCAGCGTATACTGCAAAATGATCTGAAGCATATCTTCCTCCCCATGTTTCAGAAATGCTGGCATGTTTTAAGATGTCGAACTTTCCTTTCAGAAAAATATAGTCGATCGGCTGATCATCCACTTCTGCGATATTCCATCCGTTGAAAGTGCCGGTGGGCCCGAAATGTGGCGTTTGACTGATTGCTTTGCTATCTGTTAAGTGCAATGGATCATTAGGGTTCATGATGATCTGTATGGGTTCATCGGTTGGTATGGCGTTGAAATCGCCCGTGATAATGGCGGGCTGCTGACCGGCAATCTGATGTACCTGTTGCAGCAGGAACTTCGCACTTTCCCTGCGGGCAATTTTGCCCATGTGGTCAAAGTGTGTATTGAAATGATAAAACACTTTGTTCGTTTTTTTATCCTTGAATTTTCCCCAGGTGACGATGCGTGTGCAGGCGCCATCCCATCCGATATGCCCGGCTACGGTGGGTGTTTCAGATAACCAGAAAGTCTGACTGTTCAATAATTGCAGGCGGGTGGTATCGTAAAATATGGCCGAAAACTCTCCTTTGGTTTTACCATCGTCTCTGCCTACGCCAATGCTTTTATATTGTGGTAGCCGTTGTTGCAGGTCCTGCATCTGGTCGTACAGTGCTTCCTGCACACCAAGTGTATGTGCGCCGAGAAACTGAATTTCGGAGGCGGCTTTGTCTTTACGCAGTGGCCATGCATTTAAACTATCATCCGGATTATTGTAGCGGATGTTGAAGCTCATTACCTTCAACGGTACCTGTGCGGCCAGGGCGCTTACCAGCAGGCAGCAAACAGCAGTTAGCCATAGATGTCTCATATCCATTCATTTTAGTCTGTAAAAATAGTACGGTGGCGGACAAATCCTACGGAAGCCGGAATAATTTATGATTTCATCATTTCCATGCGGAAATTGGTGAGGAGCGTAATGAGCACCGCAGAAGACACCTGCAGGATATCCCGCATATTCTGTAAGGCGCGGGCAGAGAGTTTATACGCGCCTTTCACGGAGAGGTTCATGATGGCAGCGATGCTGTCGTAGTCAAGTTCTTCAAAAAAGCGGAGGTACAGTATTTCCTTTTGTCTTGCATTGAGCTGGTTGAGTGCATGCAATAATTGCTGATGTTGTGCCTGTAGTTGTTCCTTTTTTATATACGCCGATTCTGCAGAGAAGTTTGCCAGGAAATCGTGCTGCTCCTGGTCGAAAGAAATGACCACGGTGTTTTTTCGTGGACGCAGCCGGTTATAAATAGTGCTGCGCAAAGCCACCAGCAGGTATGGGCGCGGGTTTACACTGGTGCTGAGAGTTTCTTTATTAGTCCATAGTTTAATGAAAAGCTCCTGTATGGCGTCTTTCACCAGGTCTTCATCAGGATGAAGGCGCATGCCATACTCATATAACCGTTGAAAGTAACGATCATAAATAGCAGCAAAGGCTTGTTGACTGCCTTGTTGTAGTGCTTCCCAGAGTGTGGCGTCGGTAGTTGCAGAAAAATCCATCTCCCAGTTGATTGGCTAAATGTACAAAAAATAGTATAGCTGCCCGGACAAACTGCTTTAATGATGCCTCCTTATTAAATATGAAAAATTTATCTGCATATAAAATCAATAGAATCAATGGTTCTATAAGTTTTAATTAAAAAATTATAAAATAATTGAAAAAAAGTGGGGTGTTTTGCAAATTCTTTGTGTTCTGTATGGGAGCAGCAAAGTCCTTTTTACTTTCCTGTGATGATTTTTGAGGAGCTAATGGACATATAATTGGAGAGCAACTATCATTTATTTACGAAGGAGGAATTCCTGGAAGATGCGTTCTTTCAGGAGTGGGTGAAGTATGCCACGCCAGCTGCCACGGCATTCTGGACTGGCTACAGGGATAGTGTGCCTCCAAATATAGAAGCATTTCAGCAGGCGATTGCGGCGCTGGAGGCTATTCTCAGCCTGGAACGGATTACGCCGCCCGCAGGTATGAAAGCGTTGGTATGGCAAAAGATCCAGGAAGAGTTGCAGGCCGCGCGAGTGGTGCCGCTTACACGAAACAGACGCTGGTATAAGGTGGCTGCTGTATTAGTACCCCTGATAGCAATCAGCGCCTGGTGGCTGTTCCGGCCGGAGCGCATGAATACAGTTATTAGTGGTTACGGACAACAGGTCCGGGTACTTTTACCTGATTCCTCGGTGGTGGTATTGAATGCACATTCTGAATTACGTTATAACAACTGGAAAGATGGAAAAAGAGAAGTGTGGCTACAGGGAGAAGCGCTGTTCGACGTACATCACCGGATAACGCCCGTTGCGGGCCATTTCACGGTACACGCAGGGAAAGTGCAGATAGAGGTACTGGGTACCACGTTTAACGTAAAGGAAAGAAGAGAGCAGGTAGTCATCTACCTGAAAGAAGGTAAGGTAAAGGTAACTACAGCGAAAAGCGCGCTGGTGCTGCAACCGGAAGAACAGGCGGTGTATGACGGGGTAGGCGGATTACAAAAAGTGCCGGCTAAAAAAGAAATGGTGCTGGCATGGACAGCACATAAAATGCAATTGCAACATACCGCTGTAAAAGACATTATCAATACACTGCATGATATATATGGATTTACCATTATGCTGGAAGACACAGCTATCGCCAACCGTACAATAGATGGTGTACTGCCATTGAAAAATGTGAACAATGTACTGTTTGAATTATCTGCCATCCTGAATGTAAAAATTGAAAAGAGTAATGATACGCTGACTTTTAAGAGTACCGGTCAGCAGGGTTATTAAACACATATTATCAAAAACCAAGATCAATGAGGATTTGTATCAGACAAAGCCTGTGTGGCTTCCTGTACCTATGCGTGCTGTTACTGGGTAGTTCCCGTACTGTAGCGCAGCAAAAACAAACTGCCGGCAAACGTTCCTCCACTATTACGGTGAAAGAGGCGTTGGATAAAGTAACGGCGTTGTATGGCACCACCTTTATGTATGAAGGGGTGTTATTGAAAAATAAAACCACTACTGTTAATGTAGAGGCCATGAAAGATAAGCCGGTAGAGGATGTACTGAAGAGTATCCTGTATCCCGGTGAACTGTTGTTCCTGTATGTAGATAAAAATCACTATACCATTGTCGCCCGTCAGAAAAAAGATATGCCAGCCAGTAACCTGGTACCGTCGTCACCGGCGGCCAGCGGGGTTTCCACCGTGGAAACAGATATCCGTACGGTGAATGGAACAGTGAAAGACCAGAGTGGTAGCGCTCTTCCGGGCGTTACCATCCAACTGGAAGGACAAAAGAAATGGGCCATAACAGATAATAACGGATACTTTATCATCACCGTTCCTGCGGAAACAGGTACCCTGTTATTTTCTTACTCCGGTATGGAAGTAAAGAAAATGACGCTTGGCAAAAGCAATACGCTGCAGGTGGTCATGGAGAACAAAGTGTTGAGCGAAGTAGTGGTAACCGGTTACCAGACCCTATCCAAAGAACGCGCTACCGGAGCCTTCTCCACGGTAAAGGCAGCAGATCTCGAAAAGCGCCGTATCTCCAGCCTGTCGCAGGTATTGGAAGGTACACTGCCTGGTGTAGTAAGCTACAAAGGCAGTATCAATGTAAGAGGTACCAGCACCTTTAACGCTACCAGCGCACCATTGTATGTTATTGATGGGTTCCCGGTAGAAAATACGGCTTTTGATGATAACGGTTACCTGAGAGATTATGTACCGAATATAAACCCGGAAGACATTGAAAATATTACTGTGCTGAAAGATGCAGCAGCCGCCTCTATCTATGGTGCCAGGGCGGCAAATGGGGTGATCGTTATTACGACTAAAAAAGCAAAATCAGGTCCAGCCAGGGTTACCTTTTCCGGTGACTTTTCCCTCACACCGAAATATGATCTGTCTTATCTGAATAAGGCAGACGCCAATGAAATGGTGGATCTTACCTATGATTATTTCGACAACGATCCTGCATTTAAAACCGCGCCCCTGACGGAAGCCGCACGTATACGTTCAGGCGCCGGCCTGGTAACGCCTGCCATGGAGTACCTGTTGCAGGTGGCAGAAGGAAAAATGACACGGGCAGATGCAGATGCCAAACTGAACGTGTTGCGTCATCAGAATATATACAACCAACAGATACTGGATCACCTGATGCGGGTGAAATCCAATCAGCAGTATAATCTCTCTGTTGCCAAAGCTACTGCGGGCAATGCTTTTAACTTCTCTGCCACCTTCATTAACCAACAGGGATACGATAAAAAAGATGTGAATAAATCGCTTGGTTTAAATCTGTCCAACGCTTTAACCATCAATAAATGGCTGACGGCGACTACAGGAGTGTACCTGAATTATGGAGATGTTACCCGTCCTGGTGCGAGTGGCCAGGGAATGTCCGCCAGCGATATGATCAATGCAGCGCTGCCTTTTGAATCTATTTATGATGATCAGGGAAATGCCCTGCCAATAAGGAATCGCCAGACACCGGATGACAAAGCCCTGTATGAAAAATACAAACTCTTTTCCTACGATAAAATTCCGGAACAGGAATTGAACATGAACCTGATTTATACACGTTCCCTGAAAACACGTGCCTATGCAAAGGTAAATGCGAAAATCACTTCCTGGCTGAACTACGATGTGATGTTTCAGTACGAAAAGAACAGTGGGAAAACAGAACAGCTAATGGATGCCGCATCGTTTTACATGCGTGATAAATTTAACACCTTCTCTGCCCTGGATACCAAAGGCAATACCGTTTATAAACTGCCTGTGGGCAACTCTCTCCGTAATACCAGTGATTACCTGCGCGCCTATACGTTCCGCAACCAGTTGAACTTTAGCAAAACATTTAACGAACAGCATGAAGTAGTAGCTATTGCGGGATCTGAAACAAGGGAAGTGAAAAACAACCGTGATTACATGGCGATGTTTGGCTATGATCCGTTAACAATGAATTACATGCCGGTAAACGCGCTGGAACTCAGTAACCGCTTTACAGGTCTGAACAGGAAAACAACTTCTTTATCTCCCTCAGAACTGGCTTACCTGCAGGAGGTAACCAACCGTTATTTTTCCTTTTACGGTAATGCTGCATATACCTACAACAATAAGTATATGCTGAATGGAAGTATCCGGTATGATCTCTCTAACCTGTTTGGGACTAATCCTACCTACCAGTACCGGCCTTTATGGTCTGCTGGCGCCAGCTGGATCATGAGCAGAGAGCAGTTTATGGAAGATATTTCCTGGCTGGATATCCTGAAACTCCGGGCTTCGTATGGTATTAACGGAAATGTGGCAAAGAATGCGGGACCATTTATGGTGGCTTCTTACGGACTGAGCACGCTGACCGGTAATACAACCGGTGGCATCAGCAATCCTCCAAATCCCAACCTGCGCTGGGAAAAAACGACCACCACGAACGTGGGTGTTGATTTCAGCATATTAAAAAGCAGGTTATCCGGTTCAGTAGATGCGTACCACAAGTTAAGCAACGACCTGTTAAGCAGTGTAACCATCAACCCTGCATTGGGCTTTACCAATGCGTATGTGAATAACGGCGCTATGCTGAATACCGGGATCGAACTGATGTTAAAAGGACAGGTGATTCGTCAGCGGGATTTTGACTGGAGTGTGACCGTCAATTCATCTTTCAATAAAAATAAAGTAACGCGGGTAGATTACTCACCAAAAACTACAGGTGAACTGGTGAATAACGTAAGCGGCTACTTTTTACAGGGCGATCCTTATAAGAGCTTGTACAGCTTTGATTTCGGAGGATTGAACAGTAAAGGAGATCCCCAGATCTACAATCAGAAAGGCGAATTGACAGATAAACTGATCAGCACCCCGGATGTAGTGCATTACAGCGGTACTTATGTACCTAAATTCAGTGGTGCGTTGATCAATGATTTCAGGTATAAGCAATTCCAGTTTTCCTTCCTGTTTGTTTACAACGCAGGTCATGTGATGCGGATGGATGTACCTTATATCACAAGCGGTTTTGCGAATATTGTGATGCCAGCTGGTAACAACAATGCCTGGAAGAAGCCGGGTGACGAACTGTTTACCAATGTACCACGTATTGCATGGGACTACGACAAGAACAACAACAATTATAGAAACAGTTATTACCAGTACGGAAGCCAGAACATTGTCAGCGCTTCCTATATCAAAGCAAGAAACCTGGCAGTGAGCTATTCTCTTCCTAAAAGCTGGTTACAGCGTGTAAAAATTGCTGATGCCAGGATTCGCTTACAGGCAGATAACCTGTTCTATATAGGATTCAACGGACAGGGTATTGATCCGGAAGCTACTTCACTTATGGGAACAGGTCGTACGTTACCGATTATGCCTACCTATAATCTTGGATTTAATATTTCACTTTAATTCACCTGGTTGTAAAGATTTGTATATGAAAAG
This sequence comes from Chitinophaga arvensicola, assembly GCF_900110835.1. Classification (GTDB taxonomy): domain Bacteria; phylum Bacteroidota; class Bacteroidia; order Chitinophagales; family Chitinophagaceae; genus Chitinophaga; species Chitinophaga arvensicola. Next base: position 124,569 of record NZ_FOJG01000001.1, on the reverse strand, counting down.
ATTGATTCATTTTATATTATGCGGATTGGTGATAACAGGCACTGTCAGCTGTAAGAAGTACCTGGAAATAGTACCGAAAGGGCAAAAAATCCCGCAAACTTTTGAAGACTATCAGGCATTGGTAGAAAGTAGTGATGCACATGTTTTTGACTACGATAAGCAGAATATGATCGCCAACGATTTCTATCTGCTCGCCAGCGCCCAGATCACGGTAAACCTGAGCAGCATTAATTTTAACTGGAAGGAAGCATCCGACAGAGTGCAGTATACTGTGGATGATGGTGGTTATAACGCCGCCTACAAAGGCATCTTTGTTTACAATGTATTGGTGAACAATGTAAAGAATGCCACTACCGGTACACAGGCAGACAAAGATCGTTTGATTGCCCAGGCGAAAGTAGGCAGAAGTATGTTGTACTTCTATCTGATTACCAGCTATGCGAAAATGTACGACCCGGCTACGGCAGCTACCGATCCCGGTGTGTTTTTAAATACTTCCGATAATATGGAAGCCACCATGAAACAGGTATCTGTAAAAGAGATGTATGACTTTATCCTGAATGACCTGAATGAGGCGTTGCCTTTCCTGCCTGAGAAGCCCGTAGATGCGTTTTTTGCAGGGAAAGGAGCAGGGTATGCTTTGTTGTCGAGGGTACACTTATTTATGAAAGACTATGCTTCCGCTGCCACCTTTGCAGAAGAAGCGCTGAAACAGAATAGTGCCTTGTTCGACTATGTGAATTATTATAATGAGAATAAAGTATTAGCGGATGGTAGCGCTACTTCCATTAATATTCCGAGATATGAATTTAAAAATCCGGAAAACTATAATTTCAATTATGGTAGTCAGTATATGCGTAGTCAGGGCATGTATCTGTCGATGTTGCGGAATAGCGACTCTACACAGTACGATAAAGGAGATGCCCGCCTGAAAGTGAATTATGTGAATGTGATGTTTGGAATAGAAAAAATATGGGCTTACCGCAGGTTGGACGATGTGAACGCAGCAGGTATCCGCACCCCTGAAATGTATTACATCAAGGCGGAATGCCTGGCCCGTGCCGGTAAGTACGCCGATGCGATGAGCGCATTAAACACCGTACGTAGAAAACGTATTATTCCGGCTTTTTATACGGATGTTACGGCTTCCAATCTGAATGATGCCATTGCATTGATCCGCCGCGAGTTTAAATGTGAATACCGTGGTACAGGTATGGTATACCTGGATTTACGCAGGTTCAATAATGACCTGCAGTTTAAGGCGACTGTTACCAAGAAGGAAGGAGAAGTTACTTATTCCATTACGCCGGAATCGCATATCTGGATCATGCCATTTTCATTGAATGCGATGGCGCATAGCGAAGGATTAATACAGAATTCCAAATAACCATTAAGACCAATCATTAACCCTGGGGTTGCCGGTGCATGCCGGCAGCCTTTTTTATTTTAGTGGGTATACTGGTTAAGTTGAAGAATCAGATCAGGATCAGGACAGTTTTGCAGGTATTTTTCTTTTTCGCTGTAGCGGCATACGCCGGGATAATCGCCCCGGAAGCCCTGCATATCCTCAATCAGCTGAAAGTGCAGATGCGGCGGCCAGCCGCCGTTTTCAGCGGGTGTGCCGAAGTGCGCCAGTGCCTGCCCGGCGGTGATGGGCATATTCTCATATAATCCCTGGAGATTGGAAATGCTCAGGTGACCGTACAGCGTATAAAACGTATAGCCGTCCAGTTGATGCTGCAAAATGATGGTCGCGCCATAATCACCGAAATGATCATTGAAGCGGAAGCTGTGTACATGTGCATTCATCGGTGCATAGATCTTCGTACCGGTTTCTCCCCATACGTCGATGCCCAGGTGTAAACGCCGGGGCTCTTCTCCGGCATCGAAATGAGGGCTGACCGCGTAAATGGTACGGTGCTCCGCATAACCGCCGATGCCCAGCCGGCAACCGCTCTGCTCCAGGGTATTATCGATATACCTGGAAAAACGGTTGATATCCTGCAGTACGTTTTTAGTAAGGGTCGTATTGTTAGCCGTAAAATCCATTACCAGCAGGGATTCATGATCGCCCAAAAGCGGTATCACCGGCTTAAAGGTGGACTGATATTTCTTTAATACCTCCTGTAACATATTTTGTAGTGCTTGACTTTCGTCTAAATATAAATATTAATTTGTGTATTCAATAATGCTGGTACTTTGCAGTTCCCCGTCTATATCGATTTGTTTTCCTTACATCTTCCGCTACACGCCGTTACGGAAACCCTGGGTATGTTTATCGGCTTCCGTTATTTTTTATACCTGCGTAAGCGGCAGGGCGACCGGATAGAGAGTAATAACCGCATATGGGCCATTATAGGCGCTATTTTCGGCGCTTTGTTCGGCAGCCGGCTGTTGGGTGCCATCGAGAACCCTCCCGGGCTTTTTCAGGCAGATAACCTCTTGTTTTACATCTACCAGAATAAAACCATTGTAGGAGGCTTGCTGGGTGGACTGATAGGCGTAGAACTCATCAAAAAAGTGATCGGGGAAACCCATTCTACCGGCGACCTGTTCGTTTACCCCCTCATCCTGGCCATGATGATCGGAAGAATCGGCTGTTTCTCCATGGGGATTTATGAAGAAACCTACGGATTACCCACTTCATTGCCATGGGGCTTAAACCTGGGCGACGGTATTCCCCGTCACCCGGTATCTCTCTATGAAATTATTTTTTTAATATTATTATGGCAGATGCTGGTTTTCATTGGCCGCCGCTATGCGCTGGTCAACGGGGCGAGGTTTAAACTTTTCATGATTGCCTACCTGTTGTTCCGCTTCGGGCTCGATTTTATCAAACCCGGATACCGGTACGCCTTTGGGCTGGGATCTATACAGCTGGCCTGCCTGGCCGGATTGCTCTATTATTCACCCGTTATTTTGTTTCCGTCACGACTAACTCAAAAACAATATGCCTGAAAAGAATTACACCTATTACGATTTCACGCTGAGCATTTGTAGTACCTGCCTGCGCCGGGTAGACGCGAAAGTGATCTTCGAAGATGAAAAGGTTTTCATGATCAAGCATTGCCCGCATCACGGAAAAGAAAAAGTGCTGATCGCCACAGATATCGACTACTACAAGAATACCCGCAACTATAACAAACCTTCAGAAGCGCCACTGAAAACGAATACCAGCACCCATTACGGTTGCCCTTACGATTGTGGCCTCTGTGCAGATCATGAACAACATTCCTGTTTGAGTGTGATCGAAGTAACAGACCGCTGCAACCTGACCTGTCCCACCTGTTATGCGATGTCGTCGCCACATTACGGCCGGCACCGCACGCTCGAAGAAATAGAACAGATGCTGGATATCATCGTGGAAAATGAAGGTCAGCCGGATGTAGTTCAACTCAGCGGCGGAGAACCTACTATTCATCCACAGTTCTTTGAAATACTGGACATCGCTAAAACAAAGCCGATCCGGCATCTCATGATCAATACCAATGGTATCCGCATTGCAAAGGACAAAGAATTTACTGCCCGCCTCGCCACCTATATGCCCGATTTTGAAGTATATCTTCAGTTCGACAGCTTCAAGCCGGAAGCGCTGGAACGTATGCGGGGTAAGGATCTTACGGATACAAGAAAGCAGGCACTTGAAAACCTGAATGAAGTGAATCTCAGTACCACCCTGGTGGTAACCCTGCAACGCGGTATAAACGAAGATGAAATGGGCGCCATCATCGACTATGCACTCCAGCAACCCTGTGTAAGAGGCGTTACTTTTCAGCCGGTACAGGTGGCCGGCAGAACCGATGATTTTGATCCGGCAACAGATCGTATCACGTTAACGGAAGTACGTCAGCGTATCCTGGAGCAATCACCTATCTGGAACGCCAACGATATTATTCCAGTACCCTGTAATCCGGATGCGCTGGCCATGGCTTACGCCCTGAAAATAGAAGGACAGGTGTATCCGCTGACCCGCTATGTAGATCCGGCGGTATTACTGAATAACTCAAAGAATACCATCGTATATGAGCAGGACGAAAGACTGCATCAGCACATCCTGAAAATATTCAGTACCGGTATCTCCACAGATGCTGCTGTGAATGATATGCAATCGCTCCTCTGCTGCCTGCCGCAGGTACAGGCGCCCGGTCTCGACTATACGAACCTGTTCCGCATCGTGATCATGCGCTTCCTCGATGCATACGATTTCGACGTACGCGCCATCAAGAAATCCTGCGTGCATATTGTTCATAAAGATGGGCGCATTATTCCGTTCGAAACCATGAACCTGTTTTACCGGGATGATAAAGAAGCTTACCTGAAACAATTGCAGGAAGAACGTACTTTTACGCCCATTGTTTAATGCTTTGTTATGAATAAAACATTTAAAGAAGTATTGCTGTACACATTGATTCCCCTGGGGATATTTCTCCTGATCTGTCTCACGGGAGATGAAGGCATTTTAGGTGCAGGTATCCTCCTGTTACTGCTGGTGGCGGTATATTTTATCCTGGGACTTGTACTGCTGGTGGCAAATAATGCGCATCTCGGAAAGGTGCTGTTATTATCGTCCGGGATTATTTTACTGGTGGGATTGTCTACCTGTGGCATGATGATGAATGGAATGAATTTTCATTGAACTTTGCGATAAAAAAATGTTGATAACATGATGTGCTGATAAGCGACTTACTATTTATTCCTTTGACTATATACCATGAAACCTTTTCTTTATGCCCTTCTTATTGCCGTTCTCATGTTCACCAGCCTGGGCCTGACGGTTCACTATTTCCCGGAAGGATCACTGGATTTAAAAAATGTGCTGATGATAATGCCGGGAAGTTTTGTTGTAACAGGCGTGATCCTGCTTTTTACAAAATATCAGCAGGCGGGCAAAATTTTACTGATGGCTACAGGGATCGTGATGTTTTTTACGTTGATTACATTTCTCATCGCGATGAGAAACATCCCTTGTTGAGCTTTATCCTTCTGCGAATTCATCCCTGAATGCTTTGGGCGTTTTCCCTTGCAGCAGCCTGAACTGCCGGTTGAAATAAGAAACGTTACTGTAGCCGCAGGCATAGCAGATGGCGGCAATGCTGTGTTCTTTTTCCCGGAGCAATTTGGTAGCATGTGTGATCCTGACATCATTTACAAACTGTGAAAATGTTTTGCGGGTGCGTCTTTTAAAATAGCGGCAGAATGCAGCTTCGTTGAGGAAAACCAATGCAGCCGCAGTTCTGCTGTTGACCGCCGTTTTGAAATTTTCTATCACATACTTGAACACCAGTTCGATCCGTGAAGAGTCCTGTTGATGGTAATAGATTTTTCCAGGGGTATCATTGAGTAACAGCAGATCTTCTTTCCGTTGCCTGGAAAGTCCGTCCATCAGTTGTAAAAGCAGGATGAGATTGGGCATGGGTTGTTTTTCGCGGAACTGGAAAAACAATGCTTTTACGGCAGCAGAAGCGGCATCGAATTTTATGCCTGCCGGCGACAGTTGCAGCATTTTCTTTATTTTCCGTAGTTCTGGTTTATCGAAGAAGTCTTTCCCTATAAAGTCTTCGGTAAACTGGATCACGATGGCATGTGCCATTTCACCGGTGTCTATAAATGATTTGTCGTTGTAGAAGCAGTGCCCGAGCCCTGGGCCAAATAAATAAATATCCCCTTCCCGGAAGTTCATGATCTTATTACCCCCATAGATTTTACCATAGCTTTTAACGATCAGGATCACTTCATACGCATGATGGAAATGGAACGACGCCGTAAACTGTGGCTGATAGTAAGATTTTATGATAAAACTCCTGTCAGCAGGGATATTGAGCTGTTGGTAGGCACTTTTCATGCTGGTGTAATTAATACGCTATTCTTTTTCAGTGTGCATAGTGATGGAAAAATGTAAATATTGTATCAAATATGGCAAATCATGTTCTTTTATGCAAGGGAAAGGTTAAATAAGTTTGCGGATAGCTAAATTGTCTTTAGGAGATATATATTTATGAAAGCAATCAGATTCCACGTTGTCGTTATCGCGCATGCGTTAGCGGGTATGGCAGCCTGCAACAGCGGTCCCAGTGCTGGCACCACCTGGGAAGTAACCGGGGGGAGTAAAATGAATAACCGTTATTCAAGTCTTACGGAGATAGATACTTCCAATGTAAGCCAGCTTCAGGTGGCCTGGGTATATCATGCAGAAAAAGGCGATGCCACCCGTTTCGGGCCGATGGAGTGTAATCCGGTGATTATTGACGGTACTTTATACGGGGTTTCCCCAAAGCTCAAATTATTTGCTATTGATGCAGCAACCGGGCAGGAGAAGTGGAGCTTTGATCCGGCAGATTCCTTGATGAATAAAACATGGCACCGCAACAGTGTGAACATGAACCGTGGCGTTGCTTACTGGGCAGAAGGAGCAGATAAGCGCATTATCTACACCGTAGGGCCTATCGTGTTTTCCGTTAATGCCGTTACCGGCAAACTGGAATCTTCCTTTGGAAAAGATGGGGGTATTGATCTGAGGTATGAACTGGGCAAGGATAAACCAGAAGAGATGTTTATTGCGCCCACATCTCCGGTGATGGTATATAAAAACCTGTTTTTTGTAAGTGGACTGGTGGGAGAAAATACACCGGGCCATATTATGGCTTTTGATGTAAAAACAGGAAAGCAGCAATGGATTTTTCATACCATTCCTCATCCGGGTGAGCCGGGATATGAAACCTGGGAAGATAAGAACGCCTATAAATTCATGGGATCTACCAATGGTTGGGCAGGATTCAGTATGGATGAAAAAAGAGGAATTCTCTTTGCAGTGACGGGTAATCCAACGAATGATTTCTATGGTGGTGGCAGGCTGGGAGCAGGGTTGTACGGCAATTGTATCATAGCTTTCGAGGCGCTTACCGGGAAAAAGATATGGCATCATCAACTGGTTCATCATGATGTGTGGGACCGCGATCTGCCTACGCCGCCGGCATTGGTAACGATAGAGAAAGATGGAAAGAAAATAGAAGCGGTGGCGCAAACTACAAAGCAGGGATTCATTTTTGTATTTGAAAGAACTACCGGAAAGCCGGTATACGAAATAAACGAAACGCCTTTTCCTACCAATACCGCTTTAGAAGGGGAAAAACTATGGGAAACACAACCAGTGCCTTCTTTGCCAAAGCCGTTTGCCCGTCAATCAGTAACAGCCGATGAACTGAATAATTTAGTGAGCGACAGCGAGCAACTGGAATTGAAAGCCCGGTTTGCGAAGATGCGTTCCGGTACGCCATTTACACCGCCTTCAGAAGAAGGTACGTTGGTACTTCCGGGTTATGATGGCGGCGGAGAATGGGGTGGTCCTGCATTTGATCCGGCAACGGGTATGATGTATGTCAACGCCAATGAAATGGCCTGGGTGCTTACCATGGTGAAGAACAAACCCAAACCACAGGTGAACACTACCAATATGGAAGCCGGTAAAGCGATCTATACACAGCATTGCATGGCTTGTCATGGACCCGATAGAAAAGGTGGCGGCGATTATCCGTCGATTGTAAATGTGGATACGAAGTATAATAAACAGAAGTTCCTGGAACTGGTAACTACCGGCAGAAGGATGATGCCCGGTTTTAACCAGTTTAACAAAGAGCAGAAAGATGCGCTGGCCTCTTTTATCCTGAATCTCAAATCAGAGCAGCAAACAGCCTTTAAAGTAACCGATACCAGCGCTGCGCCACCGGAGTTATATGGGTTTACCGGGTATAATAAATTTTTAACGAGAGAGGGATACCCCGGTATAAAGCCGCCATGGGGCACACTCAGCGCCATTAACCTGAACACGGGCCAGTTCGAATGGCAGATACCTTTTGGAGAATTCAAGGAATTAACCGCCAAAGGCATTCCTGTAACCGGCAGGGAAAATTACGGCGGTCCGGTAGTTACAGCCGGAGGACTGCTCTTCATTGGCGCCACCGCCGATGGTAAATTCAGGGCTATTAACAAGCGCAATGGAAAGGTCTTATGGGAAACAGATCTGCCTGCGCCGGGCGTAGCTACACCTGCTGTATACTCGTTAAACGGAAAACAATACATCGTGATCGCCTGTGGCGGTTCGAAATGGGGTGGTCAGAACGGAGATGCCTATGTCGCATTTGCACTCCCTGAAAAACATTAACACGGAAAAACAACAACGTATGAAAAAGATCAGTTACTACTGTTTGCCGGTTATTCTTGCCTGCAGTCTGTTATGCTTCGGCAAAAGTGCCGTGGCGCCCGTCTGGAAGATGGGGATTGCCCTGTATTCTTTCCACCTCTTTCCGCTTGAAACCGCACTGGCGAAAACGGATAGCGCCGGATGCCGTGACGTACAGGGCTTTGCCTGGCAGCCGGTTGCCAAATACGCAAAGAACCTGGATGCCTTATCTCCCGAAGAAATAAAAGGCACAAGGAAACTGCTGGATGCAAAAGGCATTAAAATGACCTCCCTTTTTGTGGGAAATGCAGATGATCCCAAAGCATGGGAACAGCGCTTTTTACTGGCAAAAGCATTGGGCGGCAGCATTATCACTTGTGAACCTGCCAAAGATCAGTGGCATACCATCGATAGCGTAGCAGGCAGACATCAGATGAAGGTGGCGATCCACGAACATAAAAAAGGCGAAAGCATTTACTGGCATCCGGATAGTGTGCTGGCGGCCATTAAAGGCCACCGCAATATCGGCGCCTGTGCAGATCTGGGACATTGGGCCAGAAGCGGTCTTGATGTAGTAGACTGCCTCAAAAAGCTGCAGGGACATATCCTGGAAATTCACCTGAAAGATATTAATGCGGCAGGTGAAGATGTGAATGTAGGAGAGGGGATCATCGATTACCCGGCAGTAGTGAAAGAGTTAAAGCGCCAGGGATTCAACGGCAGGATCTACGTGGAATACGAGCATGATTTTGAGAATAATGTGCAAGGCGTGAAAAAAGAACTGAACGATTTCAATAAGATCAAATAATGTAAAAGGGCCACCAGGATATTCCGGTGGCCCTTTTTTTATCTTTGGTGAGATGTTAAATCACTACATTAATCATCTTTCCCTTTACGATAATCACTTTCTTCGGTGCTTTCCCTTCCAGCCATTTCTGCACTACTTCACTGGCCAGTACTTCCTTCTCGATGTCCGGAATAGCGGCATCCAGTGAGAAGCCCATTTCAGAGCGGGTTTTACCATTGATCGCAATCGGGTAATTGAACGCGCTTTCTTTGGTATACTTTTCTTCATATACCGGGAAAGGAGCATTCAGGATGCTTTCGTTATGACCGATATACTGCCACAGTTCTTCACACAGGTGAGGCGCATAAGGCGTGAGCAGTATCAGCAATGGCTCCAGGATACTACGTTTATGGCAACGCAGGGTAGCGAGTTCGTTTACACAGATCATAAACTGGCTCACTGCGGTGTTGTAGGAGAAACTGGAAGTGTCGTGATCTATTTTCTGAATTGTTTTATGCAGGATCTTCAGTTCTTCCGGTGTAGCAGGTTGCTCGTTTACCAGGATGCCTTTCTGTTCGTCTGCAAACAGGCGCCATAATTTTTTCAGGAAGCGGTGTACACCTTCAATTCCTTTGGTATCCCATGGTTTGGACTGTTCTACCGGACCAAGGAACATTTCGTACATGCGGAAAGTATCAGCGCCGTATTTCTCTACCAGGTCGTTTGGATTAACGGTATTAAATAAACGCTTACTCATTTTTTCCAGCTGCACCCCACAGATATATTTACCATCTTCCAGGATGAAAGTAGCATCAGCAAAATCAGGTTTCCATTTTTTAATGGCTTCAGTATCGAGTTCCAGGCCATCCACGATATTCACATCTACGTGCAGTTCGTCTGTTTCGTACTGATCTTTTAATCCGTGGGAAACGTACTGGTTGGTACCACGGATGCGGTATACAAGTCTGGAGCTACCTCCGATCATCCCTTGGTTGATCAATGACTTAAACGGTTCATCGAAACCGATATGTCCCAGATCAAACAATACTTTGGTCCACAGGCGGGAGTAGAGCAGGTGGCCTACGGCATGTTCGGTACCGCCTACGTATACATCTACCTGGTTCCAGTAGTCGGTGGCGTTGCGGTCTGCAAAGGTGTGGCTGTTATGCGGATCCATGTAGCGCAGGAAATACCAGCTGCTGCCGGCATAGCCGGGCATGGTATTGGTTTCGCGTTTTACACCGGGAGCTACGTTTACCCAGTCGGTGATATTGGCGAGCGGGCCTTCTCCTTCTTCTCCGGGTTTGTAGTTTTCCACATGCGGTAATTCCAGCGGCAGGTCTTTTTCATCCATCGCGTAAGGAACACCGTCTTTGTATACGATCGGGAATGGTTCGCCCCAGTAGCGTTGACGGCTAAAGCCGGCGTCACGCATTTTGTAGTTGATCTGGCGTTTACCGATACCCATTTCTTCCAGTTTGCTGATCACTACATCCATAGCGGCTTTCATGTCCATGCCATCGAGGAAGCCGCTGTTCTGCAGTTTCGCATCTTTGGTGGAATTGGCTTCCTGGCCGTTGAAGGCGTCGCCGATGATGTTGGTGATAGGGATATTGAAATGTCTGGCGAAGCCAAAGTCGCGCTGGTCGCCACAAGGCACGGCCATGATGGCGCCGGTGCCATAGCCGGCCAATACGTATTCCGCAATCCATACCGGGATTTCGCGGCCATCAAACGGGTTGATGGTGTAAGCGCCTGTGAAGCAGCCGGTGATCTGTTTTACATCGGCCATACGCTCCCGCTCAGAGCGGCTTTGCACGTATTCCAGGTATTTGTCGATTTCGCCCTGTTGTTCCGGGGTGGTGATCTTCGCTACCAGCTCATGTTCGGGAGCCAGTACAATGAAATCCACGCCAAAGATAGTATCGGGGCGGGTGGTATATACTTCCACTTTTTCGGCGGAGTTCTTAACGGCAAAGCTGATTTCAGCGCCCTGGCTTTTACCGATCCAGTTGCGCTGCATTTCTTTCATGGCATCGCTGAAGGCTACGGTTTCCAGTCCGGACAGCAGGCGGTTGGCGTATTCGGTGATACGCAGGAACCACTGGCTCATTTTCTTTTTCACCACGGGGAAGCCACCGCGTTCGCTCACACCGTTGATTACTTCATCATTGGCGAGAACGGTACCCAGGGCTGCGCACCAGTTTACTTCGGCATGGGCCAGGTAGGCGAGGCGGTACTGCATCAGCACTTCCCGTTGTTCTTTCTCGCTGTAGGCGTTCCACTGGGCGGCAGTGAACTGGATGCTCCGGTCGCCGGGGCAGATATGGCCGGCATTGCCATATTTCTCAAAAATGGCTACCAGGGTGGTAATCGGTTCTGCTTTCTGGCTGCTGCGGTTATACCAGCTTTCAAAGATCTGCAGGAAGATCCACTGGGTCCATTTATAATAAGACGGGTCGCTGGTCGTTACCTCGCGTTCCCAGTCGTAGCTGAAACCAATGTTATCAAGCTGTTCCCGGAAAGTTTTGATATTCTGTTCGGTGGTCACGGCCGGGTGCTGACCCGTTTCCAGTGCATATTGTTCGGTAGGCAGACCAAAAGCATCGTAGCCCATGGTATGGAGTACGTTAAAGCCTTTTAGCCTTTTATATCTTGAATAGATGTCTGTTGCAATGTATCCAAGCGGGTGGCCTACGTGTAAACCGGCTCCGGAAGGATAAGGGAACATGTCCAGTACATAACATTTGGGCTTTGGACTGTCATTGCTCACACGGTAAGCATGCGATTGCTCCCATTGTTGTTGCCACTTTTTTTCGATTGCCCTGAAATTGTATTCCATATCTGTTGTAGATGAACCTTAATTGTCCGGATATAACAATACGTCCGGTCATTAAGGCGTTATCAGTTATAATTTATAAAATTGTAATAAATGCCTGTTCAGCAAAATAATGTTAAATTCATTAATACACCAATGTCATTCCCCAACATCTCTATATATTGCCGTTCTGTTGCCCCGAAACATTGTATTACGGGACCAGGTTGGCAAAATTAAACACATAACTACTAATTTTTATTATTTTCGCCGATAAACTGCAGATTAATGGCGCAATCCGGGAAATCATCAGCAAAGAAGTCGAAACCATCCTACCTGTACTCCATCATAGGTGTAGCACTGGTATTGTTTTTACTGGGCACATTGGGTCTGGTGGTTATACACGCTAATAAGCTGAGCGTGTATTTTAAGGAAAGCATAGAAATACAGGTGATCCTCCGGGATAACGTGAAAGAGGCACAGGCTACCGCCTTGCGCGACTCCATGGCCCATAAGCCATATATCAAGTCAATTGAATATGTGTCGAAAGACATGGCAGCGCAACGGTTCAGAAAGGATTTCGGAGAGGATTTCATCACCCTGCTCCAGTATAATCCGCTGTACAGCAGCATTAACATAAAGGCCAACGCCAATTATGTGAACAACGACAGTCTGAAGATCATTGAAAATAACCTCTCCCAGCAGAGCATTGTACGGGAAATATCCTATCAGCGCATGTTGGTGAGCAAACTGAACGAAAACGTAAACCGGATCGGATTGATCATCCTGATCATCAGCGGTTTATTATGCCTCGTGGTGATATTCCTGATAGATAATACCATCCGCCTGGCGATGTTCAGCAACCGTTTCCTGATCAAAACCATGCAAATGGTGGGAGCTACCCGCTGGTTTATTGCCAAACCTTTCGATTTACGCAGTATTGCCAACGGCGCTATTGCCGCAGCCATTGCCATTGCAGGTCTTATCGGTATCATGTCGGTATCTGATAAGCTGCTGCCTGAACTGGCCGGATTACGTGACAACATGATGATCGCCTTCCTGTTTATAGGTATGATCCTGATCGGGATCAGTATTTCCCTGGTGAGCACACACCGCTCCGTGATGAAATACCTCCGCCTGAAACTGGATGATTTGTATTAATTTAAAATCTTTAACTGAAGATATAATACCAAACACTATGGCTAAAACAGCTTTGAACAAGGATGCAGAAAATGCACTGGCCGACAGCCGCCCTATTTTCCCAAAAGAGAATTTCAAATTTATGCTGGGTGGTCTTGTGGTGATTGTATTGGGTTTCCTCCTCATGATGGGAGGCGATTCCAGTGATCCCAACAGCTTCAAACCAGAACAGGTGTACAGCTTCCAGAGAATTACCCTGGCTCCGATCGTAATTGTACTCGGCCTGGTAATAGAGGTATATGCGATCATGCACCGTCCTAAACCGAAGGCATAACTATTTCTATAAAAGTATTTTAACAGCGATGATCCCTCATCGCTTTTTTTTTCACTTTTAACCATATTACATTCAATGAACGTTTTTCAGGCAATCATTATCGCCATTGTGGAAGGCTTAACGGAGTTCCTGCCGGTTTCTTCCACCGGGCATATGATTATTGTAAGCTCGCTGCTCGGGATCAGCAAAGATGAATTTACCAAGCTGTTTGAAGTAGTGATCCAACTCGGGGCTATCCTGGCAGTAGTCGTTTTTTATTGGAAAAAATTCCTGGTATTCGATAAGAATCGCTTTAACTTTTACCTGAAACTCGCAGTAGCCGTTATCCCGGCGCTGATCCTGGGTTTCCTGTTCAGCAAAAAGATCGACGCTATGCTGGAAAGCCCGCTCACCGTGGGTATTAGCCTGCTGGTAGGAGGTATTATCCTCCTGTTTGTGGACAACTGGTTTAAAGAACCTACTATCCTGACAGAAGAAAAAATAGATATTTTTACCGCATTACGTATTGGTTTTTACCAGTGCCTGGCGCTGATTCCTGGTACCAGCCGCAGTGCCGCTTCCATCATCGGGGGTATGCAACAGAAGCTGTCGCGCAGTGTGGCCGCAGAGTTTTCCTTCTTCCTGGCAGTGCCTACCATGGCCGCCGCCACTGGTTACAAACTGCTGAAAGGAAAGGAACTGCTGATTGCCCACCCGGAAAACCTGAAACTCTTGCTGATCGGCAATATCGTAGCCTTTGTAGTGGCCCTGGGCGCTATTAAGTTCTTTATCGGCGCCGTGAAGAAATATGGTTTCAAAATGTGGGGATACTATCGCATCGTGGTAGGTATTATCATTATCGCGGCTATCTTCATGGGATATACACTGGAAGTATAATAATAGCATTACTGATAAAAAGAGCGGCCCTTCCTGATCAGGAAGGGCCGCTCTTTTTTTATAGTTTGTATCGTTTAGCCTTTTACCGCCAGCAATAATTCCAGGTCGGTATATTTCAGCTTGAATTTCTCACTTAAATGGTAGTTGGTCAGGGCGCCTTTGTACAGGTAAATACCGTTACGTACGCCGCGCTTGATCCAAACCAGGTTCTCAAACCCACCATCATCGGCCGCTTCTACCAGTAAAGGCATCAGCACATTGCTGATCGCTTCAGAAGCGGTACGGGCAAAGCCGGAAGGAATGTTGGGCACGCAATAGTGTACCACATCGTACTTTTTAAACACGGGGTTTTCGTGGGTGGTGATTTCCGAAGTTTCAAAGCAACCGCCCCGGTCTATGCTCACATCTACAATCACGGAACCGGCCTTCATATTGCTGACCATCGATTCGCTGACCACGATGGGGGTGCGCCCGCTCTGCGACGACAACGCGCCTACGGCTACATCGGCATTGCGTAATTGCTCTGCCAGTACTTTGGGCTGAATAACGGAGGTGAATACACGTACCCCGATGTTGTTCTGCAGCCTTTTGAGCTTATAGATATTGTTGTCAAATACTTTTACGGAAGATCCCAGGGCCAGTGCTGTACGTGCGGCAAACTCGCCCACAATACCTGCGCCTATGATCACTACTTTCGTAGGCGGGATACCGGTAATTCCACCGAGGAGGATGCCTTTTCCTTTGTTGTCGTTGCTGAGGTACTGTCCGGCGATCAGCATACAGGCGCCTCCGGCGATTTCACTCATCGCCCGTACAATAGGGTAGGTGCCGGCATCGTCTTTCAGGTTTTCGAAAGATAACAGCGTGATACGCTTGTCCATCATTTTTTCTACCTGTGGTGCTTTCAGCGCAGCCAGATGGATAGGAGAGATAACAATCTGGTGGGGATGCAGCAGTTCTATTTCTTCATCATTCAGCGGGGCGGATTTAACGATGATTTCGGCTTTGAAAACCTCTTTCTTATCGTATACAATTTCTGCCCCGGCTTCTGAATAGTCGGTGTCATAATAATGCGACCCGTCGCCGGCTTTATGTTCTACTACTACGTGATGTCCGTGTGCCGCTAAAATGCTGACTGCATCGGGCGTAAGGGCAATCCGGTTTTCCTGGAAAGATGTTTCTTTTGGAATACCTATAAACAAACGGGAATTTTTCTGTGGAATATCCAACGTTTCTTCCAGCGGTGAATAGGTAAAGCCAGCACTTACTACAGGTTTTTGCCTCTGCTCCATATGCGGTGTTCAGTTTTTTTAAATCGAAGTATTCAAAGATACATCATTTGACAGATGAAGCGTTTTCGCGCAGTATCCTTTTTTGGTCCGGTTGCACTTCCAGCTGGAGGTGAACAGTATCCGGAGGCAGCATATGTGCTACTATTTCCGGCCACTCCACGAAGCAGATAGCATCCTGGTAAAGGGTGTCTTCCACGCCGGCGCTGATGGCGTCGTCTTCATCCCGGAGCCGGTAAAGATCCAGGTGGAAGATGCGGCGGGGCTGTCCCTGCGCGTCTTTATAGGCATATTCGTTGATGATGGAAAAAGTGGGGCTGGCAGTGGCGTCCTGTACGCCTTTGGCGGCGCATAAGGCTTTTACCAGCGTAGTTTTTCCTGCTCCCATCGGTCCGGTCAGGGTAAAAACAGTTTTGTCAGCGAAATGATCCCAGAATTGCCGGGCGGTTTCCGGAAGCTGATCCTGCGTAAATGTCCATTGCATCTCCAAAAATAAGGAGAAAGCCGACAGCAAAAAGCGATTGCCCGGAGATTTTATAAAAGTTGCAGCAGGGCGTCAAAAATCTCCCGAAGCCCTTACCCCGTAAGTTATCGGGTACAGACAGGGTGGTTCTGCCTCGCCGTTGCATTAATATTTTACCCGCATATTTCATCAGCCGGTAACTTTGCAGACAAACGAAGAGGTATCAGATGACAGCAATTAATTGCAAGGTAGAAGGGATGCATTGCACCAGTTGTGCACTCGGCGTTTCCAAATACCTGGAGAAAAAAGGCATGCAGGACGTTAACGTCAGCTTCGCTACGGAAGAAGTCAGCTTCACCGCCCCCACCGGGGCAGATTCAGCCGATATACTCAATGGGATCACCCAGATGGGCTACCGTGTAGTGATGCCGGAAGATAAACCCACTGAACAAAAGATATATAATACCCTCACCTTCAAATTCTTTTTTTGCCTCCTGTTTACGTTGCCGCTACTGCTGCATATGTGGGTGAGCTGGCCCTGGCTGCACCAGCCCTGGGTGCAATTTGGTCTCACGCTCCCGGTATACCTGATGGGTATGTGGCATTTTGGCCGCAGCGCTGTGCGCTCCATCCTGAACCGCATGGCCAATATGGATGTGCTGGTAACCCTGGGCGCTACCGCTGCTTTTGTATATAGTTTTGTAGGCACCGTGTTATACGGCAACCCCGATTATATGTTTTACGAAACCACCGCCGCTATCATCACCCTGGTTTTCCTGGGAAACATGCTGGAGGAAAGATCCGTAAAACAAACCACCACCGCCATTTCCGAACTGGCCCGGATGCAGATCACCACAGCCAGGCTTATTAACACCGATCATGGCCACGAACATATTCATGAAGTGGATAACCGCAAGCTGCGTACGGGCGACTGTGTACTGGTCAACACCGGCGATAAGATCCCTATGGATGGCACTATCTACTGGGGGAGTGGCCATGCGGATGAATCCATGATCACCGGTGAAAGCACGCCTGTCAGCAAGAAGGAAAAGGATAAAGTAATTGGGGGCACCATCCTCGAAGATGGCAGCATCAAAGTATATATCACTGCCACGGGTAAGGATACCGTACTGTCTTATATCATTGAACTGGTAAAACAGGCACAAACCGAAAAGCCGCCCATGCAGAAACTGGCGGATCGTATCAGCGCCATCTTTGTACCGCTGGTACTCAGCATTGCGGTGGTTACTTTCCTGGGCTGGTATTTTATTGGTCATACCACACTGGCCACCGCTATGATGCGGAGTGTAGCCGTGCTCGTGATTTCCTGTCCCTGCGCCATGGGCCTGGCCACACCGGCTGCCGTGATGGTAGGACTGGGGCGTGCGGCCCGCAACGGGATCCTCATCAAAGGCGGTCATACCCTCGAAATGTTCAAGGATATCCGGCAGGTGGTGTTTGATAAAACAGGGACCCTCACTACCGGTAAATTGCAGCTGGGCGAATACCGCTTTTTTGATATGCAGGAAGATGAATTTAAACAGGTCGTTTATAGTCTGGAGAAGTATTCCTCGCATCCTATTGCCCGCTCTATTGCCGCTACCTGGAAATCTGCCGGGGAAGTGCCTTTGCAGCAGGTACGCGAACACAAGGGCCTGGGCATGCGGGCGGGCGACAAAGCCGGTAACCAATGGCAGCTGGGTTCTTTCCGCATGGCGGATGGGGTGACAGAAGACGACAGCCATAACCTGTACCTCCTGAAAAACGGTCAGCTGGCGGGCTGGATCGATTTTACCGATGAAATCAGGCCGGAAGCCGCTAACGTGATTATTCAGTTGAGGGAATCGGGGATCAAGTCCATTCTGCTGAGTGGCGACACTACCCGGAAATGCCGGGAACTGGCCGCAAAGCTGGGCATTACGGAAGTATATGCCGAACAATCACCCGAACAGAAGCTGCAACAGGTAGATGCACTCATGAAAATAGCTGCTACCGCTATGGTGGGCGATGGTATAAACGATGCACCCGCACTGGCCAAAGCGACTATCGGCATTTCCCTGAGCGATGCCACCCAGGTGGCCATGCAAAGCGCCAATGTAGTGCTGCTCAATAATAACCTGGGTTCCCTGCCGCTGGCACTGGGACTGGGAAAACATACCTATCTCACTATTAAACAGAACCTTTTCTGGGCATTCATTTACAACGTAGTGGCGATCCCGGTAGCAGCCCTTGGATTCCTGAATCCTATTGTGGGCGCGGGTATCATGGGCCTTTCTGATGTAGTGCTGGCAGTGAATTCCGTCAGGTTAAGATATAAGAACGTGATTGGTTAAAGAGGAGGCTCCGCTTAAATCGCGTATCTTCGCGATAACCATTCAATTTTTATTTGAGTACGCCCACAGCCATATTACAGCAATATTGGGGATACGAACAGTTTCGTCCCCTACAGGAAGATATCGTGAATGCTGTACTGGAAGGTCAGGATACACTGGCACTGCTGCCTACCGGCGGTGGGAAATCCATCTGTTTCCAGGTACCTGCCATGATGAAACCGGGACTGTGCCTGGTAATTACACCGCTTATTGCGCTGATGAAAGACCAGGTGGCCAATCTCAAAAAGCGCGGTATCACGGCTTACTCCATCTATTCAGGGATGCCCTACCAGGAAGTGGAAAGGGTGCTGGAAGCCGCCCGGCGCGGTGGATGCAAGTTTTTATACGTATCTCCCGAAAGATTACAAAGCAAACTTTTTCAAACCTATTGCGATGGCCTGCCGGTAAACCTGCTGGCCATCGATGAAGCACATTGTATTTCTCAGTGGGGATATGATTTCCGGCCTGCTTATCTGCAGATAGCAGATATCCGCAGCTTCTTCCCGGAGGCGCCGGTACTGGCGCTCACGGCTTCGGCTACGCCGAAAGTACAATCCGACATCTGTGAAAAGCTGCTGATGAAAGACGCCAAGGTTTTTACCAAAAGCTTTGCCCGCGCCAATCTTTCTTACAGTGTACTGGAAGAAGCCACTAAAATTGATAAAGTAAAACATATACTGGACCGCGTTCCCGGATGTGGCATCGTGTATTGCCGTAACCGCAAACGCACCAAAGAAATCGCCTCCCTGCTGGAGTTACAGGGAATCCCGGCGAGTTATTACCATGCCGGTTTGCCACAAGCCGAACGCGCTGCCCGACAGGAAGCCTGGGTCAATAACGACACCCGTATCATGGTGTGTACCAACGCTTTTGGCATGGGAATCGATAAACCGGATGTGCGTATTGTAGTGCATTATGATATGCCCGACGGACTGGAAGCCTACTACCAGGAAGCTGGCCGCGCCGGCCGTGACGAACAGAAGGCATATGCCGTGTTGTTGTACAACGAGGATGAACTCACGGATATGCACGAACGAATTGCATTGCAGTTTCCCACACTGGAACAGATCCGCGAAGTATACCAGGCTATTGTAAACTATCTCCAGGTACCGGTGGGCAGTGCAGAAGGTGTGTATTTTGATTTTGATATCAACGACTTTGCCCGCACCTTCCAGCTCAATCTTACGATGGCTTACAGCGCCGTACGCCTGCTGGAACAGGAAGGCGTGCTGCAACTGAGTGAAAGCGTATTCCTGCCTTCCCGCGCAGAGTTTGTAACGAATAAAGAATCGCTGTACGAATTTGAAAACGCTTACCCTGCACTGGAAGAAATTATAAAAACACTGTTACGCACCTACGAAGGTATCTTCGATAACGCAGTGCCTATTTACGAAAGACAGATAGGCCGCATTATGCTCACGGAAGATGATGAAATTGCCGGACAACTATACCAGTTGCACCAGTACGGTATTCTGCATTATCAGCCACGGCGCGATGAGCCACAGCTCTGCTTTTTGCAGGAGCGGGTATCAGCCCAGCATCTGCGGATCAATATGGCACGGATAGAAGTACGTAAAAAAGTATATGCCGACCGGCTGGCGGCTATGTTTGCGTATGCACGTAACCGTGATGCCTGCCGTACACAACAACTGGTGGCCTATTTCGGAGAAAAGGACGCTACTCCCTGCGGGGTATGCGATATCTGCCTGAAGAAAAAGGCGCAGCCGATGGACGCCAATGGATTTAAACGTATATCCGATAACGTGATCACGCTGCTGAAAGCTTCACCCTTGTTGTTTAATGTGCTGCAAAGCAAACTGCCGGAAGTAAAAAGAAACGACCTGATGGAAGTATTACAGTTCCTGAATGAAGAAGGACTGGTGGTACGCGATGAAGCGGGACGGCTCTCCTGTCCGCGTTAAACAGGCCGTCTTTGCCGGGTATCTTCACCCGGCAAAGACGGCGAAAAAATTAGAGATCTATCACCTTACCTGTTTCACTGCTTTCAAAAGCAGCTTCAATTACTTTTATCACTTTGATGGCATCTTGTGGTGGTACCGGATTAGCGGCCTTATTCACCAATGCTTCATAGATGCCCTGGTAGTAATCCATGTAGTTGCCATGACCACCGGGAACATACTTTTTCACTACTTCACCATTGATTTCAGTGTGCAGCAAGCCCCATTCGTGTGGTTGTTCTGCGCCCCAGTCGGGGCTGTTCGGGAATAAACCACGTTGCAGCTGCGCTTCCTGGATATCTGATTTTGTTTTGATAAAGGAGCCGATGCGGCCATGCAGCTGGTAAGCAGGTAACGCCTCTCTTACAAGGTAGTTACATTTTACACGGGCACGCAGGTTATCATAATAGAGTACCAGTTCAAAATAATCGTCTACGATGGAGTCGCGGCGGATCACGCGGATATCTGCCCAGATACGCTTAGGCATGCCAAACAGCGTAATGGCCTGGTCGATCAGGTGGGAGCCTAGATCGTACAGTGCGCCGGTACCCGGACCGCCTATTTCTTTATGCTTTTTGTAGCTTAGTTCTTCCTTGAAGCGGTCGTAGTGTATTTCCGCTTCGAGTACATCGCCCAACTGACCGGACTGCAGCACCTGTTTTACCACTTTGTAATCGCTGTCGTAACGGCGGTTATGGTAAACGCTGAGTAGTAAACCTTTTTCAGCCGCCAATGCTGCGAGGGTTTCTCCTTCGGCGGCATGTACGGTGAAAGGTTTTTCTACGATTACATTCTTACCGGCTTCCAGTGCTGCTTTTACATAGTCGAAGTGAGTGTAGTTGGGTGTATTCACTACAATCAGCTCCAGGTCTTTGTCGGCCAGCATATCCTCTACGCTCGTATATACTTTTACGTTAGGATAGCGTTGTTGCGCCAGGTTTTTACTTCTTTCTACTACCGCTGTAAATTCAAATCCAGGGTTTGCATACAGGAACGGCGCGTGGAATATTTGTCCGGACATGCCGTACGAGCATACGCCCGCTTTAATAATTCTACTCATACTGTTGATATATTAATGGTGTGGCTGATAAACGCTATCAGCTAAAACCAGCTTTTACTTTTACTGCTTCTTCCGCCGAGGCCAAGTGCTCCGAGTAAACTGCGGGTAATCACGCTGGCGGCGGTGCGGCCGGCCTGTCTTACAGCAGAACTTTCCATCACCTGTTCCAGCAATCCTTTTTCCTCTTTCTGTTTCGCTGCCGCTTTTGGTGCGGCAGCCTGTGCGGCTGTTTTATCCGCTGCTTCCTGCAGTTTGGCCGTGAGGATTTCGTAAGCGCTTTCGCTGTCAATTTCCTCGCTGTATTTTTTTACCAGTTTGGAATTGTTTACGAGGCTATCAATCTCTGTGGTGGTGAGCACGTCCATCCTGGATCTTGGCGATACCAGCATGGTGGCGGCTAAGGGCGTGGGTACGCCTTTTTCATTCAAACAGGTGATCAGTGCTTCTCCTATACCAATCTGGGTTAGCAGTTCATCTGTTTTATAGAAGTCGGATAACGGGTAGTTTTCCGCGGTTTGTTTAATGGTTTTGCGATCGTTGGCGGTGAAGGCGCGCAGGGCATGTTGTACTTTCAACCCCAGCTGTCCCAGCACAGAAGGTGGTACATCCATCGGGTTCTGTGTACAGAAGAAGATGCCTACGCCTTTGGAACGGATCAGTTTAATGATGGTGTCGATCTGTTTCAGGAGTGCATCACTGGCTTCATTAAAGATCAGATGTGCTTCATCGATGAACATCACCAGTTTAGGTTTGTCGAGGTCTCCTTCTTCCGGCAGGGTAGCATATAATTCTGCCAGCAGGCTGAGCATGAAGGTGGAAAAGAGTTTCGGGCGATCCTGTATATCACTGACCCTGAGGATGGATACGATCCCACGGCCATCGTCGCTGATGCGCATCAGGTCATCTACTTCAAAAGATTTTTCCCCGAAAAACTGTGCGGCGCCTTGCTGTTCCAGTTCAATCACTTTGCGTAAAATAGTGCCGGTAGAGGTGGTGGAAATTTTTCCGTAGTCTTTTTCCAGGTCTGCTTTGCCTTCATCACTGGCGTACTGTAATACTTTTTTAAAGTCTTTCAGATCGAGTAAAGGCAGTTTATTATCGTCGCAATATTTAAACAGCATGGCTACGAGGCCAGCCTGTGTGTCGTTCAGTTCAAGAATTTTAGAGAGGAGGATAGGACCGAATTCACTGGTGGTGGCTCTGAGTCGTACACCTTTTTCCTGGCTGAGCGACAACAGTTCAGATGGATAGGCTGATGGCGACCAGGTGCCGCCTATTTTCTGATAGCGTTCCTCAATTTTTGGATTGTTGGTACCTGCTGCGGCAATACCGCTGAGGTCTCCCTTGATGTCCATCAGTAATACCGGTACACTGGCGTCGCTGAGGCCTTCGGCGATCACCTGCAGGGTTTTCGTTTTACCGGTACCGGTAGCTCCTGCAATCAAACCGTGACGGTTAAGGGTTTTGAGCGGGAGAAAAACATCCGCGCCGGTTACCACTTCTCCGTTCAGCATGGCACAACCCAGCTTGAAATGCTCGCCTTTAAAGGTATAGCCGCTTTTGATATATTCCAGAAATGCATCCTGATTGGCCATGACGTATTTTTTTTATGAAGATAATAAAAAGCAACAAGCGGTTGAGCTTCAAATTATTATCGGCGCCTTTGTACCGTTTATCGATTATTAATTATTGATAAACGATAAATTTATTTTGAATTTCGATAATTGCAACATACCTTTGAATTAATAAAACGAGCGTACCATGAAAATCAGCAGGTTTCTTCTTCCGTTAAAAATCGTGCTGCTCATTTCTGTACTGATCAGTGTATACATCACGATCTTTAATGGTGTTGCTTATTTTCAGGCCCGGTTACAACCGGAAATACAGAGTATCAGAACGGCGATGTTGCAAAACACGATACTGGGGTTGTTATATCTCGTGATGACATGGTTCTTGTTCAGGTTGTTGATAGGAGCGGGTAATGAAGACATTATCTCCCGGAAAAATCTCAGTGCAGTAAAAGGAATTCTGTACGTAATGCTGGGCTTACTGATAACAAAAATGGTATTTGCCTGGATCGCGGCAGGTGACGTAAAGGTTTACCAGAATGGTCTTTATTTCAGGTTGCTGAACGTATTGGGCGCCAGCTGGGAGTTGTTGATGGCCTTTATGGTAATCCTGGCACTGGCCATCGTTTTTGAGAGAGCGGTAAGTCTGAATGAAGAGCAGGCGCTGACGATTTAATGATCTTAATAAAAATGATAATGGGGATAATCGTAAATCTGGATGTGATGCTCGCCAAAAGGAAGATGTCACTGACAGAGTTAAGTATACAGGTAGGTATTACGATGGCCAATCTTAGTATACTGAAAAGCGGAAAGGCAAAGGCCATCCGTTTTTCAACACTGGAAGAAATCTGCCGGGTACTGGATTGCCAGCCGGGAGATATTCTCGAATACAAAGGATAGATGCTTTTTCATAATGCGATAGAACAAAAAAAAATCTGCTAAGCGATAGCAGATTTTTTTGTTTTTATAAGATTCAGAGATCCTCTTCTCTTTCCAGCATCAGGATAGCTCCCTGTGGCACGATATAATATGTTTCTTCTTCGTATACCACCGCTGTTGATCCACTAAGCAGGAAAATAGCCAGATCGCCTTCTTTAACCTGTAATGGAATATATTTTACTTTCTCTTCTTCCGGTTTCCAGGCTTCGTCGCTATCTGCCGGCACCGGTATTGCATACCCCGGTCCTGTTTTTATCACATAGCCCCGTTGCACTTTTTCTTTTTCCTGTACTCCCGGAGGCAGGTATAATCCGCTGCTCGTGCGTTCGTGGGGAGTAGCTGGCTTTATCAGCACGCGGTCGCCCACAACGATCAGTTTTTTCAATTTATTATCTGTTGTTATGTGTATAGCCATACACGGTTTCTATCAAATATAATGCAGCAGCCAAAAAAGTGACAGACTGACAGTGTTTTACAGGCTGCTCAGGGCAAAGGTTTCCCCCGCGCGGATGCCTTTCTCCGTCTGTTGCAACACGCAGCATTCATGTACCGGATCATGCTCAAAATAGAGGATGTATTCCTTTTCGGCCGCCTCCTGTAAAAAGCTTTTCTTTTCCTGCAATGTTTTCAACGGAAACATATCATAAGCCATCACATACGGTAATGGAATATGCCCGATGGAAGGCAGCAGATCCGCCATGTAAATAATGGTTTTGCCTTTATAGCTGATCTGTGGCAGCATCATGGCATCGGTGTGCCCATTGGCAAACCGGATCTGGAAATTATCAATAAAATTTACGCCTTCCAGGTGATCAATAAATTTCAATTGTCCGCTTTCCTGGATAGGCAGGATATTTTCTTTCAGGAAAGACGCCTTCTCACGGTCATTTGGTTGTGTGGCCCATTTCCAGTGATCTTCATTACTCCAGTAAGTGGCGTTCTTAAAAGCGGGCACGAGTTTATCGCCCTGCCTGATGATGCTGCCGCCGCAATGGTCGAAATGCAGATGCGTCAGGAAGATGTCAGTGATATCGTCGCGGTGGAAGCCATGTGCAGCCAGTGATTTATCCAGCGTGGCATCGCCGTGAAGATAATAATGACTGAAAAATTTGGCATCCTGTTTATCGCCAATACCGTTGTCTACCAGGATGAGGCGGTTGCCGTCTTCGATCAGCAGGCAACGCATGGCCCAGG
The DNA here is from genome assembly GCF_900110835.1 of Chitinophaga arvensicola. GTDB lineage: Bacteria > Bacteroidota > Bacteroidia > Chitinophagales > Chitinophagaceae > Chitinophaga > Chitinophaga arvensicola. The sequence continues at coordinate 99,598 of NZ_FOJG01000001.1, read as the reverse complement.
AGCACAGATTGTTTTCATCTGCCGGATTCAGTTTGTTCCAGATGGTTTTTGGTACTACGCCAAACATGGCGCCGCCATCCAGTTTAAAGAATCCTGTTTCAATGGTGTATAATTTCATCGCTCAGATTTTTGTTTCCGTTTTGAAAGTTAACTAATACTGTGCTGCCAGTTGCTTTTGTTTACGCAGGGCAGAGATGATGAAAAACAGTCCGATCACAAAGAATACCACGAGTGCCAGCACGGAATTACGCATGTCTTCTGTGAGGTCGTCTATGTAAGCAAAAGAGAACATACCGATTACAATAGAGAGTTTCTCGGTCACGTCATAATAACTGAAGAAGGAGGTAGTGTCTTCTGTTTCAGGCATCAGTTTAGCATACGTAGAGCGGCTCAAGGATTGTATACCACCCATTACCAGTCCTACTACGGTTGCCAGAATATAGAAGTCGGTAGCCGTTTGCATCCTGTAGCCGGCAACACAGATACCGATCCAGATGAGGATAACGGCAATGATTACACGTAAATTACCAAACCTGGTAGACAACCGCGCCATGCTCCATGCGCCTAAGATCGCTACTACCTGGATAATCACCACTGTTACGATCAGCATTTCATCCGGCAGTTTGAGCACCTTCCCACCAAATATGGTGGCCGCCATCATCACGGTTTGTACGCCCATGCTGTAGAAGAAAAATCCACGCAGGAAGCGCTTCAGTACCGGCATGTTTTTTACCTGTGCATATACCTTACGTAATTCCGTAAATCCTTCTGTTAAAGCACCTCCGGTATGTTTGGATACGGTGGCTCTGCTGTTGGGGAGCCGCGCAAAAGTGATCTGCGCAAAGCCAAACCACCAGACACCAACGAGAAGAAAAGTAAGTTGCACCGGTTGGCTTTTGCCAAGGCCCAGCTGAGGGCCCAGTACTACGAGACCAAAACCCAGCAGTTGTAAGATAACACTGCCGATGTATCCAAGGCTGTAACCACGGGCACTGATCCGGTCACGGTCTTCCGGCGCCGCAATTTCCGGCAGGTAGGAATTATAGAATACCAGTCCGCCACAATAACCGATGGTAGACAGTATAAAACAAATCACACCCAGTAGCAGATGATCTTTATCAAAGAAGTAAAGTCCGCAGCAGGAGAGGGCTCCCAGGATGGTAAAGAAACGAAGGAAGTTCTTTTTATTTCCCCTGGTATCGGCAATAGACGACAGGATAGGAGAGGAAAAGGCCACTATCAGGTAAGCGGCGGCCATCGCGTAATTGTAAAGGGCGGAATTGACAAAGTTCATTCCGAGGAAGGAAACGTGTTCGTCGGTTACCGCTAAGAAATAGATAGGGAAAAAAGTAGTGGTGATAACGAGGTTGTACACGGAGTTAGCCCAGTCGTACATGGCCCAGCCATTGATCACCTTCTTACTGGCAGTCTTCATATAGCGTTTAGCTTTTCACGAAGATACTTTTTATCAGTAGAAAGCAAAAAGGCTGTTGCCTTGTTATTTATAATCCTGGATGTGAATATGTTCTTTGCACATGAAATACTCCTGCTCATCATTGGAGCTTACAATAATAAGTCGGTTGCCACCGTATTCATTGATGAGTTGCTGGTATACGGCGATACCGGCGGCATCGAGGTTGGTGCAGGGTTCGTCGAGCAGCAGCACGGGAACATCAGACAGGATGGCGAGGGCCAGCTTGATCCTTTGTTTCATACCGGAGGAGAAGTTGCGGATTTGTTTCTTAGCCGCTTTTTCCAGTCCTACCAGTTGCATGGCTTTTGCCGGCGTAATACCGGGCAGGAAGTTTTTGAACTGCTGGTGGAAGTCGATGATTTCTGTGAGGGTAAATTCTTCGATGAGTTCCAGGTAGGGAGCTGCAATGGAGCAGTACCGGAAAAACGCATCAGGAGCGATGGGTTTTTCCGGTGTGCTATAGGTAACGGTGCCTTCATTGTGTTGAATGGCACCGCTGATTACCTGTAATAAAGTGGATTTACCGGAACCGTTGGGACCCAGTATGGCATAACGTTGTCCTTCACTGAAGGTGAGGGTTACCCGACGGAAAATCCAGTCGTAGTTAAAACGCTTACCTGTCTGGTTAAGAGATATCGTCATTGGTCCGGGAAGTATAGCCTCTCATGATGCCACGTCCTGATTCACGGATGAATGACAGGATTTCATCTCTCTCATCGGTAGCAGGGAATTCTGCTTCGATGATATTCACGGCCTTGGATAATTTATAACCTTTTACAAAAATGACGCGGTAGATATCGAGGATAGAGTTGATTTTTTCCAGGGAAAAACCTCTTCTCTTCAATCCTACGGAGTTCACGCCTACATAGGAGAGTGGCTCACGCGCAGCTTTTACAAAGGGAGGCACATCTTTGCGCACCATAGACCCACCGGTTACGAATGCGTGATCGCCTACTTTACAAAATTGCTGGATGGCTACCATTCCTGCCAGTACTACGTGGTCGCCCACGGTAATATGTCCGGCGAGGGTAGTGTTATTGGAAAATACGCAGTAGTTACCTACTTCGCAATCGTGTGCAATGTGGCTGTATGCCATGATCAGGCAGTTATTCCCGATTTTGGTTTTCCATTTATCTTTTGTACCACGGTTAATGGTCACATATTCACGGATAGTAGTGTTATCACCGATTTCTACCGTGGTTTCTTCACCCGCAAATTTTAAATCCTGAGGGATGGCAGAAATAACAGCGCCTGGAAAAATACGGCAGTTTTTGCCGATACGGGCTCCTTCCATAATGGTTACATTGGAACCTATCCAGGTACCATCACCGATTTCTACGTTTTTGTGTATTACGGTAAATGGATCAATTTTTACATTAGGCGCAACTTTGGCGTCCGGATGTATGTATGTAAGCGGGTGGATCATTGCTATTATTTGCCTTCTCTTGTTTTTATAATTTGTGCGATCATGTCGGCTTCAGTAGCTACTTTGTTACCGATAAACACTGTCCCCCGCATTTCCACAAGTCCTCTTCTGATTGGACTCAGCAACTCCATTTTTAATATCATGGTGTCGCCCGGAACTACTTTCTGTTTGAATTTACAGTTGTCTATTTTCAGGAAATAGGTATCATAGTTTTCTGGATCCGGTACACGGTTCAGTGCCAGGATACCGCCTACCTGTGCCAGTGCTTCCAGCTGGAGTACACCCGGCATTACGGGGTTACTTGGGAAGTGGCCCTGGAAGAAATGTTCGTTGAAGGTTACGTTCTTGATACCTACTACTTTCTCTTCTCCCAGTTCAATGATCTTATCTACCAGCAGCATCGGGTAACGGTGCGGCAGGGTTCTTTCGATACGTGGGGTATCGAATACCGGTGGCAGGTTCGGATCGTAAACAGGTACGTCTTTGTTATGTTTGTTCTTTTTGATATACGCTTTGATCGCACGGGCAAATTCCACGTTCGACGCATGACCGGGACGGTTAGCGATGATATGTGCATTGATCGGATAACCGATCAGCGCCAGGTCACCTACCACATCCAGCAGCTTGTGACGTGCGGGCTCGTTCGGGAAACGTAATTCTATATTGTTCAGGATCCCTTCTTTCTGTACAGAAATGGTTTCCCTGTTAAATACTTTGGCTAAACGGGCCAGTTCCTCTTCGGTAACGGGCTTGTCTACCACTACAATGGCGTTGTTGATATCGCCGCCTTTAATCAGGTTGAGCGACAGCTGGTATTCCAGTTCATGCAGGAAGCAGAAGGTACGGCACGGTGCAATTTCCGTTTTGAACTCTTCGATTCCCTTCATTTTGGCGTGCTGGGTACCCAATACCGGTGAATTGAAATCGATCAGGCAGGTAATGCGATAGTCCAGTGCGGGCATCGCTACCATTTCTACCTTTTTCTTTTCATCATAGTAGCTGATGTTGGTATCTATAGTATAGTATACTTTTTTGGCATCCTGGTTCTGCAGACCGGTTTTTTCTATGGCTTCAATAAAAGCATAGGCGCTACCGTCCATGATAGGAATTTCGCCACCATCCAGTTCTACCAGTACGTTGTCTACACCAGTACCGGCTAAAGCCGCCATGATGTGTTCTACGGTACTCACTCTGGCGCCGTTGTGTTCGAGCGTGGTGCTGCGGGTGGTTTCCACCACATAGTCCACATCTGCTTTCACGATGGGCTGTCCCGGCAGGTCTACACGTTGAAATTTAATCCCATGGCCGGGTGTTGCCGGCTTGAGGGTCATATTGACATAGGCGCCTGTATGCAAGCCAATACCCGATAAGGTGATTTCACCTTTCAGGGTATGCTGGTATTGCAACTGTTGATTTTCCATAATAAGCTAACTAATATATAACAGTTTGTAGTAATCAGTTTTAAACACCCGCTCGTTCCTGCAGCAGTTGTTTTACCATTTCTTCCAACTCCTTTACCCGCTTTTCAAGGTCCGGCAAATTTCTAAAAATTGCCTGACTTTTCAGCGAACTTTTATAATCGTACGCCGGAGAGCCTGTCAAAGAGGTATTGGGCACGGTAATAGACTTGGACAATCCGCTCTGTGCGTTGATTTTGGTGCTGTCGGCGATATGGATGTGTCCAACCATACCTACCTGACCACCGATCACGCAGTTCTGGCCGATCTTGGTGCTGCCGGAAACGCCGGTTTGCGCCGCAATCACCGTATTGATACCGATATCCACGTTGTGGGCTACCTGGATCAGGTTGTCCAGTTTCACACCTTTACGGATCACGGTACTACCCATAGTGGCCCGGTCGATCGTGGTATTGGCGCCGATTTCTACATCATCATGGATCACTACATTACCGATCTGGGGTACTTTTTTGTAGGAACCATCCGGTTGAGGGGCAAAGCCGAAGCCATCGCCACCGATTACACAACCGGCATGCAGCATTACGCGGCTGCCTACAATACAGTTATCGTATACTTTTACCCCTGGATATAGGATAGAGTCGTTGCTAACAACCACATTATCACCAAGATATACTCCAGGATAGATTTTTACGTTGTTGCCCAGCACCACATTTTCCCCCAGGTATGCAAAAGCGCCCACAAATACATTTTCTCCCATCTTCACAGAAGCGGGAATGTAGGAGGGTTGCTGAATACCCGACTTATTTCCGGTCAGGTACCTGTATTGTTCCAGTAACAGCGCGAAGCTGCTATAGGCATCCTTTACCCGGATCAGGGTCGATTTGATCGGACGTTCAATCACCAGGCTCTCATTCACAATCAGAATGGAGGCATTGGTGGTATATATGAATTCTTCATATTTAGGATTGGCAATGAAACTGAGCATGCCCTCGCCAGCTTCCTCAATCTTGGCGATGTTGCTCACCTTTACGTCCGGATTTCCCTCCAGCTTACCATCTAACATGGTAGCTAATTGTAATGCGCTAAACTGCATAATTTAAAATTGTGATGTTTTCCAGGCTACACCGGATAGTATGAACATATTGTTTAACATTTTATTCCTTATAAAACGTTGTTAGCCTGAATTTTTGGATGACAAATGTAGAATTTTTTTACCGGTATCGCCAGAGTATGGCTAATCAGTGCATTGTCGATGGAGGAAATGTCTTTTACAGTTCCGTCTTTAAATAGGATATTAATCTTTTCGTCATTAACGTTGTATGCCCTCAGTGTGGCAGCACCGGAAAAAACGAAGTAATCCAGATCCGCGTCTTCAATCCCCCATTTTTGTTTCACCTGCTCCTTCAATAATAGTGCTGCACTTCCATCAAAGGGCTGATTACTTAATACCACTTTGAATAAATTCCTGTCTATCAGCCATTTGCAGAGAAGAGATAAAACTTTATCCTCGTGCGTTGTCCAGACTTTGATCGCTCCCATGATATCATAGTCGTCCAACTGACAAAATAGCTCCAGGCATTCTGGTCCGCATTCAAAATTGTTTCTGGTAATCGTGTTATACAGGAAATAGCGGAGGGCAGGAGAGCAAAACAACTCTTTTCCTTCCTGGGCCAGTGCCTTGGCCCTTGTCAGGATCTTTACCAGCATGTTTTCCGCGCTGAGCACCGTTTTATGCAGGTATACCTGCCAGTACATCAGCCGCCGGGCGATAATAAATTTCTCTATTGAATAAATACCTTTCTCTTCTACCATCAATTCCCCCTTATGTACGGTCAGCATCTTAATAATGCGGTCGTAGCCGATAGTGCCCTCAGCTACCCCGGTAAAAAAGCTGTCGCGGTTCAGGTAGTCCATTCTGTCTACATCCAGCTGGCTCGACACCAGCTGATGCAGGAACATTTTATGATAACGTCCGTTGAAAATATCCAGTGTAAGTGACAGGGCGCCGTCCATTTCCCGGTTCAGTGCCTCCATCAGCCATTGGGAAATCTCTTCATGAGATACCCCTTCGATAATGCCGTTTTCCAGCGCATGGGAATAAGGCCCATGGCCGATATCGTGCAATAAAATGGCCATTTTTGCCGCCACCTCCTCTTCGGGGGTGATGTCTGCTCCCTTGCTGCGAAGCTCCTGCAGGGCCATACTCATGAGGTGATAGGCACCCATGCTATGATGAAACCGCGTGTGCATAGCACCGGGATACACCAGGTGCGCCAGCGCCATCTGGTGTATGCGGCGTAGCCGCTGGTAATATGGATGTGAAATGAGGTTAAGAATCAACGGGTGATCTATGGTAATAAAGCCATACACCGGATCATTAACAATTTTTCGCTTGCGTTCGGTCATTGCATTTAATTATACGATTCCAACGGGGGCGTCCACGTCAGAATCCCTGGTGCCTGTATGCAAAGCTACACCTTGAATTAATTATATGTAATTTTTTTACTTATAATGACGTTCCACGTCCACGGTACCCCTATGACAGTAAAAAACAATTGGTAGGTTACAGGTAATTAAATGTTATGGATGCGAAGGTAAATAACTTTAGCAGGCCGTTCACTTTTTCGGGTCAGGATTTTAACCGGTTCCATCCTTTTTAACATATAATTACCGGCAAATGATAGACGGGGAATGATATTTGCCAAAAAATAAGGGTAAATTCCTTTTTTTACAGCACCTTAAATCTTATTATGAGTCAGATAAATATACTATGGGTAGATGATGAAATAGAGTCCCTGAAATCGCAGATTATCTTCCTGGAAAGCAAAGGTTACAAAGTTTCTGCGCTCACCAACGGCTATGACGCCCTCGAATTTCTCAAAGAAAGAACCGTAGATGTAGTGTTGCTCGATGAATCCATGCCCGGTATCACCGGTCTGGAAACCCTCAGTAAGATTAAGGAAATAGACCAGCAGATCCCCATTGTCATGATTACCAAGAACGAGGCGGAAAATGTCATGGACGACGCCATCGGCTCCCAGATCACTGACTACCTGATCAAACCGGTCAATCCTAACCAGGTATTATTATCTCTCAAAAAAATAATTGACAACAAACGACTGGTGGCCGAAAAAACCACCATCGCCTACCAGCAGGAGTTCCGCAGTCTGTTTATGGCCCTGAGCTCCAACCCGGATTTCAATGAGTGGATGGACATCTATAAAAAACTGGTGTACTGGGAAATGGAAATGACCAAAACCAACAGCCCGGAGATGCTGGAGGTATTCAACGCCCAGAAAACGGAAGCCAATACGGAGTTTGCCAAGTTCATCAGCCGCAATTACAGCGACTGGCTCCATCCAAAGGCCACCGAAGCCCCGGTGATGTCGCATAACCTGTTCCGAAACAAGGTAGTGCCCAACCTGGACCCGAATGTGCCCAATGTGTTCCTCCTGATCGATAACCTCCGGTACGACCAGTGGAAAGCCATCCAGCCCATTTTCCAGGAATCGTTCCGGCTTGTGGAGGAAGAATCTTTCTACAGCATTTTACCCACCAGCACGCAATACAGCCGTAATGCCATCTTTGCCGGCATGCTGCCCATAGATATAGAACATAAATTTCCGCAGGAATGGAAAAATGACGACGAAGAAGGCGGAAAGAACCTGTATGAGGAACATTTCTTCGCCGCCCAGCTCAAGCAGCTGAAAATGGACCCCCGGTTTTCTTATACCAAGGTCACCAACCATGCCGATGCGCAAATCATGCTCAATAATATCCACAATATGCTGGATTACCCGCTGAGCGTGATTGTTTATAATTTTGTGGATATGCTCAGTCATGCCCGCACAGAAATGGAAGTGCTGAAAGAACTGGCCGGTGATGAGGCTTCTTACCGCTCTATTACGGCCAGCTGGTTCGAACACAGTCCGCTGCACCAGGCCCTGAAACGCATCAGCGATAAAAAAATAAACCTGATCATCGCCACAGACCACGGCAGCGTACGGGTAAAAACACCGGTAAAAGTGATCGGTGATAAGCAAACTACCACCAACCTGCGTTATAAACATGGACGCAACCTGAACTACGATCCGAAGGAAGTACTGGCCTTCCGGGACCCACGTGATGCAGGTTTACCGAAACCCAACGTCAACTCTTCCTACATTTTTGCGAAAGGCGACGGGTATCTCTGCTATCCCAACAACTACAATTATTTTGTAAATTATTACCGGAATACCTTCCAGCATGGCGGCATTTCCCTGGAAGAAATGATTGTACCTTTTGCCCGGATGGTAACGAAGTAACAACAGCTTTTTGCTATTTTTGCGACATGAATATTAAAATCACTCCAAATAGCCTGACTAAACTCGAAAAGATCTTCGAGGAAGCCAAATATGTGCTCCGCTTCGAAAAGGGTAGTTTCCTTTCCGGTTACTGTATCCTGGAACACAAAAAGGTGGTGGTGATCAATAAATTCCTGAACCTCGAAGGGCGTATCAATACCCTCATCGATATTTTAACGACTTTGCCGCTCGAGGAAGAAGCCCTGACGGCAGAGTCGCATAAATTGTATAAACAGATACAGGCCAGCAAACCGGTACCTGAAGCGGGAACGGAGGATGCTCCGGAGGAAGAAGAGGCAGCAGAATAGATTAAAACAGACAAATGATGTTGGGATGAAAGTTACATTCTTAGGTACAGGTACGTCGCAGGGAGTTCCGGTTATAGCATGTGGTTGCGAAGTTTGCACCTCCACCGATTCAAAAGATAAACGTTTAAGAAGCAGTATCATGATTACCGCACCCGCCGGTAATATTGTGGTAGATACCACCCCCGATTTCCGCTACCAGATGTTGCGGGAAAAGGTGGGCCATCTCGAAGCCGTACTGATTACCCATTCCCATAAAGATCATATTGCCGGCATGGACGATATCCGTGCCTTTAATTATTTCCAGCAAAGCGCTATTAATATCTACGCCACTGAGTTTTCACAAAGTGTGATCAAACGCGAATTTGCCTACGCCTTTTCCGATTTCAAATACCCGGGTATTCCTGAAATAAATCTGAAAACCATTGCAGACGATCCTTTCGAGGTAAACGGACTAACGATTACGCCTATCCATGTGATGCATCATAAAATGCCGGTACTGGGTTTCCGCATCCATGATTTCACCTACATCACCGACGCCAATTATATTGCGCCGGAGGAAAAGGAAAAGATCCGTGGCTCAAAGATCCTGGTGCTGAATGCCCTGCGGAAGGAGAAACACATCTCTCATTTTACCCTGGAAGAAGCCATTGCACTGGGGAAAGAACTGGAAGTACCGGAACTATACCTCACACATATCAGTCACCAGCTGGGCCTGCATGAAGCCGTATCGGCAGAGCTGCCAGCAGGGGTACACCTGGCTTATGACGGCCTCCGGCTCGATATTTAACAAGCATTTTATTTCTATTAACAAAACACCCGTAGCAATAATGTAGCTTGGTGTCAAATGTTTTGTTGACCCATGTGGAGAACTTTTATCCGCGAATACCTGCGCTTTTCCCGTAAGGAGCGCCAGGGAATTGTGCTGCTGGTATTGGCTATGCTGCTGACCAGCTACTTCCCGGATTTGCTTTTTTATTTTCAGCGTAGGCCCGTTGCCGGTAGTGATGATCTGCAGGCGGCGGTGCAGGCTTTTGAGGCACAGCTGGTAGTGAAAACCATTGACAGTGCGGAGGATAAGCCGCCCGGGAAAGCGGCGTTATTTTATTTTGATCCGAATACATTATCGATTGAAGGTTGGCAGCAACTGGGTGTGAGTGAGCGTACGGCCGGCACTATCGGGAAATACATCGCCAAAGGTGGCCGATTCCGCACAGCGGCTGATCTGGCGAAGATATACAGCTTACCGCCAGTACTGTGTGCGCAATTAATGCCTTATGTGCGTATTGCAGCTACCGGTTTTTCCGGGAGAGATGATCCGCATCATCGCCATGCGGATCCGGATCAGCGCGGTGATTTCGCGGAGCGGCAGTCCTGGCGTGGGAGAGCGTACGGTGATCACCAGCGTGGAGGACGTTATGAAGCGGACAGTTTTCAGAAAAATCATTATTTCCGCGATTCTTCGTTTGCCCGTTACCGTAAAAAAGCGCAGCCGGTAGCGATCGATATTAATGCGGCAGATAGTGCAGGCTGGCAGTCGCTGCCGGGCATCGGGCCCGGCTTCGCGCGGCGGATAATGGCCTTCCGCGACCGGTTGGGAGGCTTCTATGCCGTGGAGCAGGTGGCAGAATGTTACGGTTTACCTGACTCCGTATTTCAAAAAATTCAACCTTTCTTACAGATTGGTAACAGTTCTCTAAAAAAACTAGACCTCAACAGCTCAGATGAAAAATCTTTGGCGGATCACCCATACATACGCTACAAACTGGCGCGTTTAATTGTGCAGTATCGCAGTAGCCACGCGGGTTTCAAGGCGGTGCAGGACCTTCGTCAGCTGCCGTTGGTGGATGAGATTATTTATCGTAAAATTGAACATTACATTGAGATCAAATATTAAATCCACACGTTTATGAACTTTGAGCCTACGGAAATGCAACAACAGATTGCACAAATGATCCGGGATTTCGGAAAGACAAACATACAGCCTTACGTGATGGAATGGGATGAATCACAGGAGTTTCCGGTGCAGGTGTTTAAGCGATTGGGAGAACTGGGTCTCATGGGGGTACTGGTGCCGCAGGAGTACGGTGGGAGCGGGTTGGGCTATCTGGAATACGTAACGGTGATCAGTGAGATTTCACGCATTTGCGGGGCCATTGGCTTAAGCGTGGCAGCACATAATTCTTTGTGCACCGGTCATACTTTACAATTCGGCAATGAAGCGCAGAAACAGCGTTACCTGCCCAAACTGGCCACAGGAGAGTGGATCGGCGCGTGGGGTTTAACAGAACCCAACACTGGTTCCGATGCCATGAATATGAAATGCGTTGCAAAGAAAGACGGCAACGACTGGGTACTGAATGGTACCAAATGCTGGATCACCCATGGTAAAAGCTGCGACGTGGCAGTAGTGATAGCCCGTACCGGCGATGTGCGCGACAGTCATGGTATGACTGCCTTCATCGTTGAAAAAGGCACACCGGGATTCAGCGGTGGCAAGAAAGAGAATAAACTGGGCATGCGGGCATCAGAAACCGCAGAAATGATATTTGACAATTGCCGCATTCCGGCAGAAAACATGCTGGGTGCAGAAGGCGACGGGTTTATCCAGTCGATGAAAGTACTCGACGGCGGTCGTATTTCCATTGCCGCATTATCTCTCGGTATTGCCAAAGGCGCTATGGATGCAGCATTGAAGTATTCCAAAGAACGTCACCAGTTCGATCAGCCTATTTCCAACTTCCAGGGGGTATCCTTTAAGCTGGCGGATATGGCCACTGAAATTGAAGCGGCAGAATTGCTGACCATGCAGGCCGCAGATATGAAAAACCGTAAGGTGAAAATGACCCAGCAGGCCGCCATGGCAAAGTATTATGCCTCTGAAGTAGCAGTGAGAGTAGCCAATGATGCGGTACAGATTTTTGGCGGTTATGGCTATACGAAGGATTTTCCGGTGGAAAAATTTTATCGTGATGCAAAATTATGTACTATCGGGGAAGGAACTTCCGAAATTCAGAAGATCGTTATTGCCCGGGAAGCACTGAGATAGAATAACGATTTTGCTATTGATTTTGATCTTATTGAGGGAATAGTATTTTTATAATTTATGAAAAGAGCTTTTATAAGCCGTTCATCATTTTTTCAAAATAATTTAATATTACCCCTTTAGTGTTATTGAATATTGCAAAAGGAACGTTAAATTTGGGTTAATTCATCACTCTTTACCGTTTATCAACCTTAACACACAAAATCAAGTACGATTTGAAACACTTTTACGCAATGAAAAGCACCCTGTAATACGGGTGCTTTTCTATACCGGGTCTGACTGGTTTATCCCGTATTAGAAGAAGACGCTTAGTAAAATGTGAAGCCTGTAATCCACGTTATGATTCTTCTTTAATTCAGTAGTTCTACTGATACCTAGCAGGTTTATCCCTATTACTTTTACATCCTCAATTATTCCTTTTGTTATGTTCTCCAAAATTCTAAAGTGGACCGCACGTCTTGTGCTTGGTCTGATCGTAGTTGTATTAATTGCCTTTGGCATTTTTTCTTTTCTTTTTCATCAGCATACCAACAAAACGTATGCGGTAACGGTAAGGGATATTCCTGTTCCGGACGATTCCGCCACCATTGCGGCGGGGCGGCACCTGTATGAAATAAAGGGTTGCGGTGAATGCCACGGTGCAGATCTGAGGGGAAAAGTGTTTGTCGATGATCCTCCCATCGGGCGGATTGCCGGTAGCAATCTTACCTATGGAAAAGGTGGCCTCCCGGCCAGCTACGACAATAAAGCCTGGTTAAAGGCGCTGCGGCACGGTTTAAATGCCGAAAATAAGACGTTATTGCTCATGCCCTCAGAAGAGTTCACCCGGCTGGATGATCACGATATTGCGGCTATAATTGCGTATTGCAAGGCGCAGCCTAAAATAGATACCCCGTCTGTATCTATTAAAATAGGGCCTATGGGAAAAGTATTGTCGGTGTTGGGCAAAATACCGCTTTTCCCGGCGGAGCATATTGATCACCAACGCGAGCAGCCCAACCTGGTGGTGAAGGCGTCTACAAAGGAGTATGGCCAGTATTTGTCGGTTTCCTGTACAGGTTGTCATAAACCATCACTGACCGGCGGGGATAACCCCGTTCCCGGTGGCGTTCCGGTAGCCAATATCACTTCCACAGGGCATGTGGGTAAATGGAGTCAGGAGGAGTTTATTGCCACCTTACGTACAGGTAAGACACCGGAAGGGAAGCAGCTGCAGGCAAAGGATATGCCGTGGCCGATGACCGCACAATACACGGAAGAAGAATTAACAGCTTTATATCTTTATCTCAAAAGCATCTAAAAACGCATTGGCTGGGGAGAAAAAGGCAGCCAGGCTTTATTTTGGTGGGAAGATTTAAAGTTGAGCGCTTCATCCCGGCAAAATATCTGCGTAGCTAAAACGACGGCTTTACGACATAAAAAAAGGGCTGACCTGTAGGTCAGCCCTTTGCTGTAGCGGTTGCTACTTTTTATCTTTGTTGAAGAAGTCGGATACTTTATCCTTTGCTTCTTCTGCCCAATCTTCTGCTTTATCTTTCACGTTATCCAGAAAATCACCTGCCTGATACATCAGACCTGCTTTTTTGCCTTCGGCTTTATCTGACATCCCTGCAAACCAGTTATCAACTGTACCTGCAATAAACGGAGGTAATTTGCCCTTCACATATTCTTTGATCACATCAATGGACTGCACTGCCTGTTCGGTGGTGAGTCCGGCTTTTTCCTGTAATTGCTGAATGAGTTCCTGCATAAATAGCGGTTTTATGGTGATAGATAGTGTTGCTGTTAACGGATAATAACCGGAACAGTTAGGCCACTTTCAGTTTAACGAAGTTGCTTTGCTCCAGTTTTGCCTGTGCATACTCCTTGGTAAGATGAAAATGAGTTTCGTTGGCAGATGGCAGTTCATACATAGCATCACTCAGTACTACTTCACAGATGGAGCGTAATCCACGCGCACCCAGTTTGTATTCCATGGCTTTGTCAACGATGTAGTCGATCGCTTCTTCTTCTACCTGTAAATCGATATTTTCTACCTTGAACAGTTTCTTGTATTGCTTTACCAGTGCATTTTTAGGCTCTGTTAAAATCAGTTTCAGGGTATCTCTGTCCAGGGAGTTCAGATAGGTCACTACCGGTAAACGGCCCAGTAATTCAGGGATCAGACCGAAGGATTTCAGGTCCTGTGAGTTGATGTAACGCAGGATCTGTTTTCTGTTTTCTTCTTCTTTTTCCTTGTTAACGGTAAAACCGATGGAGTGAGTCTGTACTCTTCTGCTGATAATTCTTTCCACACCATCAAATGCGCCACCGCAGATGAAGAGGATATTCTGTGTGTTCAGTTTGATCAGTTTCTGTTCCGGGTGTTTACGACCGCCCTGAGGTGGTACCAGTACTTCGGTTCCTTCAAGTAATTTCAGGAGGCCTTGTTGTACACCTTCACCGCTTACGTCACGGGTGATGGATGGGTTATCGCTTTTACGGGCAATTTTATCGATTTCATCGATATAAACGATCCCACGTTCAGCAGCTTCCACATCGTAGTTACATACCTGTAACAGGCGGCTGAGGATACTTTCCACGTCTTCACCTACGTAACCTGCTTCTGTGAACACGGTAGCATCCACGATCGCAAAGGGAACGTTTAATTGTTTGGCAATGGATTTGGCCAGCAATGTTTTACCAGTACCGGTTTCACCCACCATGATGATGTTGGACTTTTCAATTTCCACTTCATCATCACCAATCTGCTGATTGAGTCTTTTGTAGTGGTTATATACAGCAACTGCCAGGATTTTCTTTGCATCATCCTGTCCGATTACATATTCGTCCAGGTACTTTTTCATATCCATTGGCTTGGATACTTTCGGAGCGAAGTGAGGCGCAACGGTAGCAGCGGCTTTCTTGCCCGGAGTGAATAACTCCTGGTCAATGATTTCCTGCGCGTTGGCTACACAGTTTTCACAGATGTGTCCTTCAGCGCCTGCTATCAGTATCTGCACTTCTTCTTTGGAGCGGCTGCAAAAGGAGCATCGGATTTTTGATTCTTTCATTTCGGAATAGATTATTTTTCTACGAAACTATCATTGCCTGCATTGATATTGCAGGGTTACAAATTTACACTAAATAGCCGAAAGCGTAAGTCTTAATACGGTAAAGCTTATCATCTCAGGAAGCAAAAAAGCTATTGTAGTAAAGATAGTAGCGTTTTTTTGTATATATCGCTATAATCTTCGCTACAATAGCTTTAAGTTATGCTTTGAGCTTTAAGCCTTTACTGAGGTGTTTCTAGGTTTTTCTTTGGATTTTTCTGGAGTACGTCATCAATGATGCCGTATTCTTTCGCTTCATCCGCAGTCATCCAGTAATCACGGTCAGAGTCTTTTTCCACTTTTTTAACGGGTTGTCCGCAGTGGCCGGCAATGATTTCGTTCAGTTCCTTTTTCAGTTTCACGAACTCACGTGCAGTGATTTCGATATCTGAGGTCTGGCCTTCTGCACCGCCATGAGGCTGGTGAATCATTACACGTGCGTGTTTCAGTGCGGTACGTTTTCCTTTGGTACCTGCTACCAGGAGTACAGCGCCGAAAGAGGCGGCCATACCGGTACAGATAGTAGCTACTTCAGGAGAAATGATCTGCATAGTATCATAAATACCCAGGCCGGCGTAAACGCTTCCTCCGGGGCTATTGATGTACATCTGAATATCACGGTTACGGTCGGAAGACTCCAGGAACAGCAGCTGCGCAGTAATTACGTTTGCTACGTAGTCGTTCACGGGATCTCCCAGGAAAATAATACGATCAGCCATCAACCGGGAGAAAACGTCCATCTGGGTCATATTCATCTGGCGTTCTTCTAAGATATACGGAGTCAGACTGTTGATCTGGTGGCTTTTAGCGTAACTGTCTACTACCAGGCTGCTGATTCCCCGATGCTTGATGGCATATTTTCTGAATTCGTCGTTATTAATGTTCATGATGGTGATGTTTATGAGGTAAATTAACAAAATCTTCTGCTTTGATTTCCTCTTCTTTCACGTTCACCTTTGCTTCAGCCCAGTCAAATAACTTGGCAGTGATCATTTCACGGTAAGTCTGGTCTACAAATTTCTCATCCTGTAACAGGCGATCCAGGTAGCTGTCTAACCATTCTGCTCCATCAGCAGCGGCGCCGCCATAGTAGCCTAATACTTTTTGTTTGGCATTTTCTTTCAGATCTTCGAAAGAAACTTCCAGTTTATTTTCTTTAACCAGTTTATCGCTGATCAGTGTCCAACGTAATTGGTGGTCAAACGAAGGGAATTCTTTTTCCGCCTCTTCCGCAGTTTTAGGTTTTTCACCACCTACCTGCAGCCAGCGTTTGAGGAAATCCTTTGGTAATTCAATCGGCGTTTCGTGTACCAGTACTTCAAACAGGTCGTTGTGAAGGTGGTTACGGCTTTCAGAATCCCAGTATTTACCGATTTCTTCTTTCAGTTTAGCACGGAAAGCTTCTTCTGTAGTGATTTCTTCTCCCGGATAAACTTCTTTGAAGAACTCTTCATTCAATTCTCTTTTTTCAATCAGACCAACCTTAGTGATCGTCAGTTTGAAATATTTCTTTGCTGCTTCCTTATCGGTAGTTTCAAAGCCCAGATCTTTCAGGATCCAGCCAAGACGCTGTTCGTCAAAAGAAGTAGCCAGTTGGAATACAATGCTGTCTTCATTTTTCTTACCCTGCAGTTCCGCCTGGATAGCCGGTGCAAAGTATTTTACCAGTAAGGCGTTTTCTTTAACGATACCGCCTTCTACTACATTGCCTTTCTCGTCTGATTCTTCGAATTTAACGTTAATCACGTTATCTTCTGAAGTAATTGTTTCCGGTTCGGTAGTTTTTCCACCTTTCAGCTGTAAACGCTGTATTTCGTCGTTTACCATTTCATCGGTAACGGCTACTTTATATTTAGTAAGGGTGGTTTTGTTATCTTCCAGTGGAGTAACAGCGAAGGTTGGTTTCAGACCCACTTCAAATTCGAAGTTGTAGTCAGCAGGTTTGTTGAAATCCAGGTCTTTTGCCTGTTTTTCCAGAGACAGTGGCTGGCCAAAGATTTCCAGCTTCTCTGCCTGTACGTAGCCCATTAATTCTCTCTCAACAGTTTTCAGAATTTCGTCGCCAAAGATAGCCTGACCGTGCATTTTCTTAACCATGCCTGCAGGTACCATTCCTTTACGGAAGCCTGGGATGTTCGCATTTTTGCTGAACTGCTTTACTGCTTTGTCAAAATTAGGAAGGTAGTCTTCCTGGCTCACTTTCACAGTGATCTTATCGTTCAATAAACCAATGTTTTCTCTCGTAACGGTTGCCATAATTGAATTGTATAAAGTGTTCTTTAAGAAGCAATAATGATTCCTTGTTTATTTTTCTGCCATGAAGTCACAACGGCAAGTAGGAATGGCAGGAAACTATTTTTAAATAAAATCAGGTGAAACTGTGTCTGAATAAGACAGGAGTGACAATGAAAGGGAGGGAAAGCATAGCATTATCACGTTGCCATATTGACGCATTGCCACATAATATTATAGGTGCGGATGAAGGGACTCGAACCCCCATGCCTCGCGGCACCAGATCCTAAGTCTGGCATGTCTACCAATTTCATCACATCCGCAGGAAATAAAAGAACTCGCTCTGTTACTGCTTTTCCTACCCGGAGACCGCCCCGGATATACATGACAAGAGCCCCTTTTTTAGCTCAAAAAGGATTGCAAAGGTATTATTTTTTGCGAATTAACAAAATCATTTATAAGAGAACTTTCCCTCCGCTTTCTACCCCTATTTTTTAAAAAATCAGAATTAAGCTGTTAAATTGGAGAGCAATTATTGTAAAAGTCTATCTGATGCTATGGCTAAAACCTTTTTTGAAGAACTAAACAGTGCAAATGCTACCGGTGTAGCCTATAAGAATATCAACCTGAAAAAGGCTGCCCTGGCCTATTTTGCCAATTCCGGCAATGCCACGATCGCCGATCTGTGCAAAGAACTCAACCTGAGCACGCCCAAGGTCACCAACCTGGTCAATGACCTCATCGCCGACGGACTGGTCATGGACTACGGCAAAATTGAATCGACCGGCGGCCGTAAACCAAACCTGTACGGACTCGTACCGGATTCTGCCTTCTTTATAGGCGTGGACGTGAAACAGGACCACCTCAATCTCGGCCTGTCCGACCTCCATAAAAACCTGGTCACCACTGTAGAAGGACTGCCCTATGAACTCGATAACACCAAAGCTTCACTGGAACAGCTCTGCCTGCTGATCAACAATTTTATCGACGGCCTCACCGTGCCCAAAGAAAAGATCCTGGGTATCGGTATCAATATACAGGGACGTATCAACTATGCCACCGGCTACAATTACAGCCTGTTCTATTTTGATGATGAACCACTCAGCAAAGTGATTGCCGCCAAAGTAGGCATCCGCGTATTCCTGGAAAATGACTCACGAGCCATGGCCTACGGCGAATTCTGCTCCGACCTGGTTAACGGGGAACGCAATGTACTTTTCCTGAACCTCGACTATGGTATCGGGATGGGCGTACTGATCAATGGGGAACTGTACTACGGTAAATCCGGCTACAGTGGCGAAGTGGGGCATATTCCCATGTTCGATAATGAAATCATCTGCCATTGCGGCAAAAAAGGATGCCTGGAAACCGAAGCCTCCGGCTGGGCACTGGTGAATATGTTCCGGCATAAACTGGCTGCCGGCTCATCTTCCATGCTGACCCGCAATTTCCAGTCTCCGGAAGACATTCATCTCCACGATATTATTGAAGCTGCCAACAACGACGATATGCTGGCCATAGAACTGATCGCGAAAGTGGGGGAGAACCTGGGGCGCGGCGTAGCCCTGCTCATGAATATCTTCAACCCAGAACTGGTCATCCTCGGAGGCGCCCTCGCTGCCACACAGGATCATATCCGGCTGCCCATCAAAAGCGCCATGAAGAAATATTCCCTGAGTCTGGTCAGCAATGATTCCAAACTGAAAATGTCCCAGCTCGGCGAAAGGGCCGGTATCATCGGCGCCTGTCTGCTGGTAAGAAATAAGGTGTTGATAAGTTAGTTTGGGTTAACTTTATTGTCTACCTGAATTCCAATTTCACACCCAAAAATTGATTGTTATGTCTACCAGCCTGACATCTTATCTGACTTTTGGTACCAATTGCCGCGAAGCCATGAATTTCTACAAAGAAATCCTGGGTGGCGATCTGCAGTTAATGACCATGGGAGATTCACCCATGAAAGACCTGCCCCCACAGGCAAAAGATCTTATCATGCACGCTTACCTGCAAGCCCCCGGCTTTGCACTGATGGCGTCTGACGGCATGAACGGAGAACCGCCTAAAACCGGTGATAACGTATCATTGGCGCTGGGTACGGAATCTGTTGAAGAATCAGAACGATTGTTTAATGGATTATCTGCCGGAGGCAAAATTACCATGCCCCTCGAAGAAACATTCTGGGCACACCGCTTTGGAATGCTGGTGGATAAATACGGCATCAACTGGATGGTGAGTTTCAACAAACCCATGTAAGGGATAAAAACGTCTTACACAGACCAGCTGCGTAAGACGTTTTTTTTATTTTTTCTTCCGGAAAAAGGAAAACAATCCACCTCCCCGCAACTGGTTTTTCTTCTCTGCCGCAGGCCGGAATTCCGGATCATTCGCTACTATCTGGTCTATTATTTTCTTACAGGTCGCAATATCTTCTTTCGCTTCATAGGCCAATGCCATGATATAACGGATCGAAGAAGCTTCTGTATCCCAGGCCCAGTTGTTACTGGCGTAGATGTTCAGGCACTGTGCCGCGTAAGCAAGACATTCCTCATATTCCTTTTCACCCAGATAAGCCTCCGCTAAAAAAGCGTATACCCCAAACCGGTAGTTAGGCGCATTGTCTGCTGCATCGCCGGAAGACATGATCTGCAGCGTATACAACAGGTCTGCAATAGCTGCCTTATAGCGGGCTAGCTTCAGATTTGCTTTCCCACGGAAGTAGTAAATTTTCATTTGTGAAATCACCGGCAGCTTCGTAATTCCGCCGATAGAAATACGGTTATTGATAGCGCCGATACAGTGATCATACTGACCGTTGTCGAAGTACAGGTACATCAGGTTGAAGTACGCATCACTATCATCCGGTTTTTCCACCAGGTGGTTTTCCAGCGCCAGGATGCGCTCTGACAGGTCGTTAGCGCTATCAGTCCGGATAAAGGCGCGACCAGTTTTAATACGGTCAATGTTATACGTAATGGTATCGCGGTCGTATTCTTCCAGCTCCTGCATGTCGCGGGCAATAAAGCTGTCGTATTCTTCCAGTATTGTTTCGTAGAGACGCAGCGCTTCGGCATGTTTCTCCAATGTACACAGATCGTCGATCATGCGCTCATGAATGGATACATAGTACATCAGCGGCAATACCTCCATAAAATTAGCGAGGATCATCTGGCGGTCGGCCACTGCTTCCGCCAGTTTGCCCATGCTGTGATACGCATCTGCTCTGGATTCCAGCTGTTCCCAGAAGGGCGACATGTTGTAACCGATAGTGTGCACATTCGCAGCTTCCGCAAAGAAGCCTCCTTCATACAACGCAATGCCATAGTTGTTGCAGCACATCGCAAAATGATGCGGGTGGCCGGCATAGGAATCGCCGGTATTATCATACCAGTAAGCATGATAAATATCAAAGGCTTTTTTATAGAGAAATCTTTTCAACGCCACAGATGCCTGCTTTACCGCAGGATCTTTTTCCAGCTGAATAATTTCGCTGAAAATAACGCCGGCGGCGTACCAGTCGTACGGAATGGGATGCGACAGCTCCGGCCAGCTTTCAGGGAATTGCCCCGTGACTTTATAAGTTGTAAAGTACCATCTTACCATGCTGAAGGGATAAGCATGGATAGCGAGTGATTTTTCATACCAGGGCAATGCTTCCTGGTAGCTACCGATATTGAAGAAAGCAGTGGCGGTATAATGATAGAAATAAGCTTCTTCCGGGTATTGGGCAATGAAGCGTTTGCCGGTGGAAATCTGTTCCAGCGTGCCTTCATCATCATCATCGCCATAAAACTCCTGCCAGCATTCGGTGGTGCCTTTACAGAAAGCACTTGCCAGCGCTGCATTACGCACGCCATCGGTCAGCAGTTGTTGCACGTGCCGCAGCAGGCGGAGTATATCTTCCTTGGTATTTTCTCCTGCACTGATCATCACCTGCAGCATGGCGGCGGCAAAGTCGTAATCGGCCATGTCGAGTGCAAACCAGGTAGTAGATAGCAGCCGGTTGTTAAACACGGTGCAGTCGAAGGCCAGTTTGTAATATTCCAGGGCAGCGGGCCTGTTTTCGGTATGATAGTATACATCGCCGATGCGGGTATAGCATTGAAACCGGGCTACGTTGAGCTGTGGGAGATCGTCGGCGTACAGCGACTCATACACCTGCAGGTTGCGGTGCATATCGGCCAGGGCCTTGTCTGTTTCGTTTTTCAGCACCCACACCTGGAAACGGTAGAGCAATGCCTTGGTTGTTAGCTCTTCATCTCCGCCGGCGATCAACAGATCGCAATCACTGATGGTTTCATCTCCTTTTTCGGGCAGCACGTTGGCGCCCATATAGGCGCGGTGTACACGGGCCTGCACATGTGCCGGATCTATGAGCAGCACCTGGCTGAAGGCCTCATAGGCCGAATGATACATGGCGGTAGCCAGGTCCCTGTTGTCGGTGGCCTTGGCATTTTCCAACTGGGATAAGCCCAGCAGTTGCCAGCCCCGGGCGGCTCCCGGGTGATCCTGTAAGTATATTTCCAGTTGTGTGATAGCTTCGGTATATGCCTGTTCGTTATACAGCCTTTCCAGTTCGTCTAAATGCATATGCGCTTTATTAGGACGTGTAATTTATTAATAATGGGGCACGATGATAAATAAATTCTGATAGTTTCCTTCCGAATATATATATTTAAAGACCATTTATTATCAGCCAGAAACATCCAAATCCTTTGCCATGAAAGCAATAGCAGTATTGTTATTACTCGTGAGTAACACGGTTGTATATGCACAGGAATGTGATTGCAGGAAGAAATTTGACAGCGTATCCGTTTACCTCAGGAAGAATTATGTAGGTTTTATCGACAAAGTAACACCGGTTACTCAGCAGGCCTATACAGGCATGCTTTCCAAAATGCGGCTGCAAGCCGCCACTATCAAGGGGGCTACGCATTGCCTGTTGCTGGTCGACAGGTACCTGCACTTCTTCCGCGACGAGCATCTTACTCTCCAGACCGGTTATGTTCCGGTAAAAGAAAATCTGTCCCTTACACCTGCCCAGCTGGAGCTGCTGGAAAAGCAGCCACAGAGCGGAATCGCAGGGGTGTACCAGTCAGCCGGCTACAAAGTAGCCGTGGTAAAGAATTTAAAAGGACTGCGCACTTATGCCGCAGTGATCCTGGAATCGCCCGTGCCGACCTGGAAGCCCGGTGATGTACTCTTTGAGCTGGCCGCCAATGGCCCGGACAAATTCGATCTGATCGATTATGCAGATCAGCGGGTACGTTTTGATACCCTCACCATCGGAAAGCAACGGGATGGACTGGCTGCCCTGGGCTGGCAAAAGCCCGGTGGTATTGTGTCTGCAAAGCAGTCGGGAGAAATGCCCGCCTTCGCTGATGAAGCCGGTGCGCCTTTCTTCTTCCGGCAGATCAACGACAGCACCGGTTACCTGCGTTTATCCAGCTTCGACGCTGCAACATATCCGCAGGCAGATTCCGTCATGAATACCCATGATGACTTTTTGCGCAGATCGCCCAACCTGGTGATAGATGTGCGTAACAGTGGTGCGGGCACTGATAAGCTGATCGAACGCCTGCGACCTATGCTGTATACCCAGCCGGTAAGGATTACCGGCGCCGATTTCTTTGCTACGCCGGATAATATTGCCGCCTGGGGGCATGTGCTGGATGAGCAGACAGGAAAATTACCTGATGAGTACGTGGAGCAGATCCGTGCATTGATTCACCAGGGTGATGGTTTGCAAGGCCGCCTGGTGAGTATGGGACCTGATGAAAACATGATCCTGCCTTCTCCGTTGCCGGCGCCCGCCAAAGTGGTGGTGCTGATGAACGGACAATGTAATAATACCACAGAGCAATTCCTGCTGGAAGCTGCACAAAGTCAGAAAGTAAAATTAATGGGTACCCCTACCAGCGGTGCATTGGATTATGCGAATGTAAGCGAGGTGCATTTCAGTGCGCCGGATTTCACTATCCATTATCCTGTTACGCGCTCCCGCCGGGTAGCAATGGGACAAGGTATTGATAATAAAGGCGTTCAGCCTGTAGTAAAGTTGAATTTTCATTCCGCCGGCTGGCTGGAAGAAGTGATGAAGCAATTTTAATGCAGAAGTCTTTAAGATCTGATTAACACTTGGGATTATTTTAGCCCTCACCTTTATAATACAAAGCATATGCTCACGCATATATGAGGGTTTAAAAATAGTAACAATGGTAGAAAAGCTGCCTCACAATTCTTTGTGAGGCTATTTTATTAGAATAACTTTTGTTGCAGCAGATCCGTCAGGATATGCGTCAGTTCATGAAGACTGTTAGGCTTTGTCAGAAAGTAAGAGGCGCCCAGCTCCCGGGTCTCTTTTTTATCCGATTCATGCGAAGAGGTAGAATAAATCACCACTGGTATATGTTTCAGCCGGTCCTGCTGCTGTATTTCAGCAAGGAATTGCTTGCCGTCTACCCGTGGCATATTCAGGTCAAGGAAGATGAGATCAGGTACCAGGTCATTGTTCAGCTTTATCAGGGCATCTTCCCCGTTTATAGCTTCATGGTAAATAATATCCGGTGCCAATTCTTTTAATACTTCACCAAATATCATTCTATCATCTATATCATCATCAATTAAAAGTACTGAGGTATATTTACAGCTATCAGACATATCATTTTTGAATAGGGACAAATCTATGATTTTGTTGTTATTTTATTATCATTATAATTCGGTTTAATGGTACTGTTTGGAACGAAATGTGCTAAAACCCGGTGTGAACCGAGGTTTTGAGGAGAGTACCCCTTAAAAATTAAACAAGCTCAGGCAAATGAAGAGATTCTTTATGCGGCTTCCTTTACCCAGGAAGCTGATGTTAATCGCAGTAATACCGCTGGCATGCCTTGTATATTTTGGTATCGCTGTATTTAATAAACAGAGTGCAGATATAGACACCATCGATAACCTGGTACAGAAAATCACCACTGCTACTACCATCATGAAGGTGGCGGATGAAATTCATATGGAGCGCAGAAATAGCGTGAATTATGTGTTGCAGACCGGAAGCCTGAACGACCTGCTCACGCAGAGAGCCAAAACAGACCTGGCCATCGACGCCGTGAAAAGCAGGCTGCTGGCCAGTGATAGCCGTTTCTTCCAATATTCGCTGCTCAATACCCTTCCCCGCAAAAGAAAGGATATTGACAATAAGAGCATGCCGCAGCGGGAAGTGCTGGACTATTATTCCAACCTGATCTTCCGCCTGAACGATCTGGCCAATACCAATACGCCCGATATCCCTGTACTGAAAGGCCTTCAGCAGGATATGAACGCACAATACCTGATGGCGCAGATGGCCGCCTACCAGGGAATGATCCGCATGGATATTTACTATTTCATGCTGAAAAAGGAAGTATGGCCGGAAGATTTTGCCCGCATTGAAAACAATGCAGACATGCTGGCCTCCCTGCGTGCAGAGCTGATTGATAAAGCTTCTCCTGCCGTAGCCAAAGACTTTCAGCGGATGGAAACCTCCAATGAAATGACCATCACCAATGATTTTATCCGCAGCACCATTGCTGCCCGGAAAATTGATACCCTGTTTAATGCCGATTCCTGGTGGGCCAACTCTTCGCTCGCCGTAGATCAGCTGAAACAGCTGCAACGTTCGGTCATGGATAAGATTGGTCGCGACGCCAAAGCCATCTCCAAAAAGGAAAATGATCTCAAAACACGCTACCTCATGGCCCTCGTAGGCATCGTGATACTGGTAGTTGTATTTGTTTCCTTTACTATCAAAGGGATTGCTGACAGCCTCGAAATGTTGCGGGCAGCCGCTATTAACATCGCCAAAGGAGTACCGGGCAGCGCTCCGGAAATACGAACGAAAGATGCCATCGGCAGTTTGGCCCGCTCTTTCAACGCCATCGATCAAACCAGCCAGGCGCTGGCAGTTGCGGCAGACAGCATCGGGAAAGGAGATTTTAATATTGATGTTAAACCCCGTAGTGAAGGAGATCTTCTTGGCCATGCTGTTGTTCAGATGGCCGCAGACCTGAAATCATTCCGTTATCACAACGACCAGAAAATATGGATACAGACCGGCCTTAACCGCGTGGCAGAAACCCTGCTGGGCGAAAAGGATATGAAAGTCCTGAGCAATGACGCCCTGACAGATATGGTACAATATACCGGTGCACAAACCGGCGTACTGTATATCAGGTATTCCGGGGAATTGCATCTCACTGCAGGATACGCCCTGTCGCCAACACATCCCGCACCGGAAGTAATACAGGTGGGACAAACATTACTTGGCCAAAGTGTATTGCAGCGGGAACCAATGTACCTGAAAGAAGCACCGGATAACTTCCTGCATATCGCCGGTGGCGCCGCTTCTGCACAACCTGGTTATGTATTGATCATTCCATTGATTCATGCCAGTGTTACAGAAGGTGTTATTGAAATAGGTTCGCTGTTCCCGTTTCCGGAAAATGTAATTGACTTCGCCAAACAGGCGTCCGTTAATATTGCGATTGCCCTGCAAAGTACCCGCAGCCGTACCCGTCTCCAGGAACTGCTGGAAGAAACACAGGCCCAGGCAGAAGAACTGCAAACCCAGCATAGTGAACTGGAAAGCCTGAATGTAGAACTGGAAGCGCAAACACAGAAACTCCAGGTATCGGAAGAAGAACTGAAAGTACAACAGGAAGAGCTGATGCAATCCAACGCAGAACTGGAAGAAAGAAGCCGCCTGCTGGAAGAGAAAAACCAGATTATCGTAGAACGTAACCTTGATATACATAAGAAGGCCGAAGAACTGGCCCTCAGCACCCGTTATAAATCGGAGTTTCTGGCGAATATGTCGCATGAGCTGCGTACGCCGCTCAATTCAATTCTCTTGTTATCAAGATTACTGTCTGAAAACCACGACAGCAACCTCAATGGCGACCAGATAGAATATGCGCAGGTGATCAACAGCTCTGGTAAAGGATTGCTGACTTTAATAGACGAAATACTGGATCTCTCGAAAATAGAATCCGGTAAAATGGAATTGGAGTACAGCCAGATATCCGTAGGTGATATCTGTTCAAATATGCAGGCATTATTCGAGCCTATTGCCCGTGAAAAAGGATTGCAACTGGAAATACACACCGCCGCCGGTGTACCCGATAGCATTGAAACAGACCAGGTAAGACTGGAGCAGATCATCAAGAATCTTTTGTCCAATGCGCTGAAATTCACGGCCCGTGGGTCTGTAAGTCTGAACGTGTTACCTGGTGAAGTACCGCAGACCATCCGTTTTGCTGTAAAAGATACCGGTATTGGTATTGCCGAAGAAAAGCAGCAGGTGATCTTTGAGGCCTTCCAGCAGGCAGATGGTTCTACCCGGAGGAAATATGGCGGCACCGGCCTTGGACTGTCTATCAGCCGGGAACTGGCTAAGTTGCTCGGCGGCCAGATCAGTGTAAGCAGCACCAGCAATGAAGGAAGTGAGTTTGTCATTACCATTCCGGTGATCAGAAAAGCAGCCACTAACCAGCCATTGGATATTCCTTCACCCGTCGTGGAAGAAGCAGTAGCCGTACCTGGAATGACCCGCTTCCTGTCGCCCACTATTCCTGAAGATATTTACGACGACCGTGGATTGATTGAAAACGGAGACCCCGTGATTCTCATCGTGGAAGATGACACCCATTTTGCCAAAGCACTGCTGGATTTCACCCATTCACGGGGCTACAAAGGTATTGTATCGGTGCGTGGTGATGAAGCCGCAGAACTGGCGCGCATCTACAAGCCTATCGGTATTTTGCTGGATATACAACTACCGGTTAAAGACGGCTGGCAGGTGATGGAAGAACTGAAAAGCGATCCACATACAAGGCCGATACCGGTGCATATCATGTCTTCCATGGAAGCCAGGAAGGAGAGTTTGCTCAAAGGCGCGGTCGACTTTATCAGCAAACCGGTAGATATGCAAAGTATGCAACTGATCTTTGAAAAGATGGAGTTTGTATTGCAGCGGTCTACCAAGAAAGTATTGATCCTCGAAGAAAATGCCAAGCATGCAAAAGCGCTGGCTTACTTCCTCAGCAACTACCAGGTGAGTTCGGAAATCAGTAATTCCGTGGAAGATGGCATCTCCCTGCTACAGCAGAATGATGTAGACTGTGTGATCCTCGACATGGGTATTCCCGATCAGCGGGCTTACGAAGCACTGGAAATGGTAAAGGAAATAAAGGGACTGGAAAATCTACCCATTATCATCTTTACCGGTAAGAGTTTATCGAAAGCAGAAGAGCAGCGCATCCGCCAGTATGCGGATTCCATTGTAGTGAAAACGGCGCATTCCTATCAGCGGATGCTGGATGAAGTGTCCCTCTTCCTGCACCTGGTATCAGAAAATGCACCCACCGCCGCCGGAGGAAATGGTAAGATGGGTGTGCTGAATGAAGTGCTGAAAGATAAAACAGTATTGATTGCTGACGATGATGTACGCAACATCTTCTCGCTAACCAAAGCACTGGAGAAACACCAGATGAAAGTGCTGTCTGCCATAGATGGTAAAGAGGCGCTGCAACAATTGAAAGATCACCCGGTAGACGTGGTGTTAATGGATATGATGATGCCGGAAATGGATGGATATGATGCTATTGCCGCTATCCGCAAACAGCCCGGCCTAAAAGGATTGCCGGTGATTGCTGTCACTGCCAAAGCTATGATGGGCGACCGCGAGAAATGCTTACAGGCAGGCGCTTCTGATTATATTTCCAAACCGGTGGACGTAGATCAGTTATTATCCCTATTACGGGTATGGTTATACGATAAAGCCATGAAATAATTTATGGAACACAAACAGGTATTAATAGTAGATGACGATGCCCGCAATATTTTTGCACTGAAGGCCGTATTGAAATCCAGGAGCATTCCCAGTATATCGGTTGGAACGGGTGCAGAGGCATTACAGATATTATCCGGCAACCATGGTGTTGGCGCAGTACTGATGGATATCATGATGCCGGATATGGATGGTTATGAAACCATTGCCGCTATCCGCGCAATGCCCGCCAACAGCCAGCTGCCGCTGATTGCTGTAACGGCAAAAGCGATGGTAGGAGACCGGGAAAAGTGCCTGGAAGCAGGTGCGGACAATTATATTTCAAAACCCATTGATGTAGATGAATTACTGGTGCAGCTACAACAATATTTATCAAGATAGCAAGTGAGCAGGAATCCGATAAGTGAACAGGAAGTATCCTTGTTGCTGAATGATGTACTGGAAAGATATGGATATGACTTTACGGAGTATGCCCCCGCCTCCATTAACCGGCGGGTCAACCACCTGTATCATGCCGACCGCTTTCCCAGTTTTGCCGAATACCGTTACCGGATTATTTCTGATCCGGCGTATGCGTTGCGGTTTGTAGAGGAGATTACGGTGAACGTGACAGAGATGTTCCGCGACCCGTCGTTTTACCAGGCCTTGCGTACAGAAGTATTGCCGGTACTGGCTACCTATCCGTTTATCCGGATATGGCACGCCGGCTGTTCTACCGGGGAAGAGGTGTATTCTTTTGCTATCCTGCTGAAGGAAGCGAAGCTGTTGCATAAAGCAGTGATTTATGCCACCGATATCAATGCCGGTGTACTGGAAAAAGGCCGCAAGGGAATGTTCCGGTTGTCGCAGATGCAGCAGTATTCCCGCAACTATATGGAGTCTGGCGGCCGTGAAGATTTTTCGGCTTACTATACTGCCAATTATGAATATGCCAAGTTCCGGGAAGACCTGGGGGAGAAGATCATTTTTTCTCCGCATAATCTGGTCACAGATGGTTCGTTCAATGAGTTTCAACTGATCATCTGCCGGAATGTATTGATCTATTTTAACAAAACACTCCAGGACCGTGTGCTGACGCTGTTCAGCGACAGCCTGGAACAGTTGGGCTTTCTCGCATTGGGGAGTAAAGAAACCCTTAACTTCACCAGTGTTACCAGGAAATTCAAACAACTGGAAAACAGGGAGAAGATCTGGCGGAAGGTGCAACTGTAATAATGAAACAAGCCCTTATGACAACAGCGCCTTATTTGATAGTAATTGGCGGTTCAGCCGGTGGCCTGCAGCCTATACTTACCTTGTTGCCAGGACTTACTGCTTCGATCCAGGCAGCCATCCTGATTGTTTTGCACCGGCAAAGCCACTATGAATCTGTGCTCACGGAATTATTATCTGCCAGATCCGTGTTGCCGGTAAAAGAGGCTGCAGAGAAAGAGCCATTGCTGCCGGGAACCGTTTACATTGCACCGGCAGATTACCATCTGCTGATTGAAGCCGATCATACCTTCGCACTGGACGATTCAGAGAAAGTAAATTTCAGCCGCCCGAGTATAGATGTCACCTTTACATCGGCCGCCATGGCGTATGGCAGCAATATGACCGCCTTACTGCTTTCCGGCGCCAATACAGATGGCAGCGAAGGACTGATGGATGTACACGAGGCGGGTGGTACTACGGCAGTGCAGGATCCTGCCACCGCAGATGTGGACTACATGCCCAGGCAGGCCATTCAACTTGCACCGATAGACATCATACTTCAGCCACAGGAGATGGCCGCTTTTATTAACGGAATGGCCGGGGTATGATTATTGATCCATTATTCTTTAAAGAAAGGAACCAGGCATATAAAACCCTGTACCTGCCTGTTTTCACAAGCATGATGTTATGATCTTAATTGTAGATGATAAACCGGAGAACATACTATCTATCAGGAAAACCCTGGAACTGTACCAGTTCGAAGTAGATACGGCCCTCTCCGGGGAAGAAGCGCTCAAAAAAATACTGAAGCATAGCTACACCCTTATTATACTGGATGTACAGATGCCCAGCATGGATGGTTTCGAGGTGGCGGAAGCGCTTTCCGGCTACAGTAAAGCGAAAGACATACCTATTATCTTTCTGTCGGCCGTTAATAAAGACAAAAGATTTATTGTAAAAGGATACGATTCGGGTGGGATTGATTATATCACCAAGCCTGTAGATCCTGATATCCTGCTGATGAAGGTGAAGACCTTTTCCCGTCTTTACCAGCAGTCGCTGGAACTGAAGCAGATGCACCAGTCGCTCAAGGAAGAAGTAGAAGTACGAAAGCTGGCGCAGGAAGCTCTGATAGCCCATCAGCAGCAGGTGAATGAAATGCTGGAGCAGAAAGTGCGGGAGAGAACGGAAGAACTGAGGGAAATCAATAAGTCGCTGGAAGCCAGTAACCATGACCTGCAGCAGTTTGCCTCGGTGGCATCTCATGACCTGAAGGAACCCTTGCGGAAAATTCAGCTTTTCGGAGCTATTTTAAGAGATAAGTTTCTGCACATGGACCCTAACGCGCTGTCTTATATGGAGCGTATTGTAGGGTCGTCAGAACGCATGGCAAGGCTCATCAACGACCTGTTGAACTACTCCCGGCTGTCGGTGGCAAGCATATACGAAATAACGGACTTCAATAAAATTATCCAGGATATCCTGATCGATCTTGAACTGATGATTTCAGAACGCGATGCGATGATAAGTGTGGAAAAAATGCCTCACATTGAAGCGGTTCCGGGGCAGATCCGCCAGGTTTTTCAAAATATCATCAGCAACGCCCTGAAGTTTTCCAGGAAAGATGTATCACCTGAATTGCATATAACTGCAGAAACGGTAACAGACCTAAACCCCGACAGCGCGGCTTTTACCGGCGGGCAATATTGCCGGGTAACTATCCGCGACAATGGCATCGGGTTTAACGAAAAATATCTCTCTAAAATATTCACCATTTTCCAGCGCCTCCACACTTCCGAATTATATGAGGGAACAGGTATCGGCCTGGCTATCGCCAAAAAGGTGATCGATAAACATGGTGGTATTATTACTGCCCGGAGTAAAGAAGGAGAGGGGTCTTCGTTTATTATTATACTTCCCCTGACGCAGGCAAAAAGTAACTGAAAATAAAAAAGGCTGTAAATCTTATGATTTACAGCCTTTTTTGTTGGTGGAGGATAGCGGGCTCGAACCGCTCACCTCAAACATGCCATGCTTGCGCTCTACCAGATGAGCTAATCCCCCTTATGTGTTTTGTTATTCCCCTTTCGGGAGTGCAAAAATATATTTTTTCCTGTAAACACCAACATTTTATAGAAAATCTTTGAAAATTCCTTCTACGGTTTCCTTCAGATCCTTTAGGAGTAAGGGTTTACGGAGCAATTTAATTACCATGGGATTGGCATTTGTACGGGTAATATCTCCATAATCAAGAGAGGAAGATACCATTACAATATGACACTGGGACTTTATTTTATGAGGGTAGGAGTCAAACGCCTGCAGGAATTCAAAGCCATCCATCTCCGGCATCTGTATATCCAGGAGGATCATGGTAGGCGGAATTTTGGGTAAGGTGATATTGGAAGACAGGAATTCCAGTGCCTTGTTGGCATTTACAAACGATATGACGGTTCTGCTGATTTGTTGAAATCCGATCAACTTTTCATGCAGCAACAAATCAATCTCATTGTCATCAATCAATATGACACGCAGGTCAGGTATCGAATTCATTTCTGTTAGGGATGGTAATTTCAAATTGTGTGCCTTCGCCATATTTAGACTCTACGTTAATGGTGCCACCTATTTTACTAAGTGCTTCCTTAACAATATATAAGCCAATACCACTGCCCGGTTTATTATTATTTTTGGATCGGAAGAACATCTTGAAAATATTGTTCAGATGTTCACTTAAAATTCCAATCCCGTTATCACGTATACAGATGGTGGCTTTGTGAGGCTCCACTTTCACCGCCAGGTTGACCATCGGGTTTGTTTCCTCCGGCTTCTGGTATTTAACAGCATTTGAAATAAGATTGTTTAAAATGACACTGATCCGGAAGGTGTCTCCCCGGAAGTCTACCGCCTGTTCTACCTGGGTCTGAAAACGGATCTGCGTATTCTGTGGCTTGAAAGCAGTGATACAATCATTCAACAGCGTATTGAAATCAATCTTTTCATATTCTACTTCCAGTCGGGAGTTGCGGTAATATTCGATGATCTTCTGAATAAAGTCATCCAGCTTTAACACGCAGGTTTCCACCATATTCACATAGCCGTTGGGGTCAGTCACAGAATTATCGAGCCGCGACAAATTGATAATACCCAGTACAGACATCAGTGGCGAACGGAGATCATGGGACGTGGAGTAGATAAACCGGTTGAGTTCATCATTTGTTTTCTCCAGTTCCTCTATCTTTTCCCGGAGTTGTTTCCGGGTACGGTATATTTCGTAAGCGTTGTTGATCGTCTTATGCAACTCGTGTTCATCCCAGGGCTTCTTGATATAGGAATAGATGTGTCCCTTGTTGATGGCATCTATAATATCTTCCACATCGGTGTAGCCGGTCAGCAGAATGCGCATGGGATCAGGCAGGGTATCCTTGATTTCGTTGAAGAATTCCACACCGGTTGATACAGGCATTTTCTGATCAGCGATGATAATCTGCACGGAGATCTCCTTCAGCAGCAGTTTACCTTCCTGCGCAGATGTTGCCGTGTAAATTTCATAACTCCTGCGGAAGCTCGCTTTAAAAGCGTTCAGGTTATGAATTTCATCATCTATGTACAGTATTCTTATGCGGTTCTCTTTCATTAAAAGACCTTAATGGTAATTACGATAAGTGAGTTGTTATATCGAGAGGTAAATATATAATAAATTCTGCTCCTTCTCCCGGCGCAGAGTTGACGATGATTTTACCCTTGTGCTTTTCAATAATACTGAATACGATAGACAATCCCAGCCCGGTTCCTTCTCCTACATCCTTGGTGGTGAAGAACGGATCAAAGATCTTTTCCCGTACTGCTTCCGACATGCCGATACCTGTATCCTTGATAGTTATAACAATGAAACTGCCTTCCTGTTTAGTTTGAATAGAGATGAATTCATTGCCATGCTCTTTTTTAGTTTTAATAGCATTCAGTGCATTGGAGAAGATGTTCATGAATACCTGGTTTATTTTACCGGCATAGCATTCGATCTTCGGCAAACTCGCATACTCCTTAATGATGTTCACATAAGGAGGAATACCATTACGGAGCAGTACCAGCGTGGAATCCAGTCCTTCGTGGATATCGATGGATTTTACTTCACTCTCATCCAGACGGCTGAATGTGCGTAACCCTTTTACGATTTCGGCTGTGCGTGCAGCGCCGTCTTCTATTCCCTTAATAAGTGAGGAAATTTCTTCGTGAATATAATCTATATCAATTTCCCGTTTAAACAGTTCGATGTCGGCCAGTGCTTTAGGCACATCTGTACTGCCGCGCAAATCATCATACCGGTTCAGCAATTCTTTCAGATCCGCAATATCCAGTTTTAATGGTTTGATATTGGATGTGACGAAGTTGATCGGATTGTTGATTTCATGGGCAATACCGGCGGTCAGCTGACCGAGCGATGCCATTTTCTCTTTTTCCACCAGCCTTGTCTGTGTATCTTTCAGGTTATTCAACGCATTGTTCAGTTCCAGGTTAGTGGCCTGCAGGTCTTCTGTTCTGTCTTTTACTTTACTTTCCAGTATGATGTTTTGTTCTCTTACCAGTCTTTCATTTTCCTGGGAGATGGCCAGTGCCATTTGCTGCGAGGCTTCTTTCTCAGCTTTGAACACATTGATCTTATGCGCCAGTGCAAAGGAGAGAAGCAGTACTTCCACCGCAGAGCCGATCTGCAGCGCGTAGTAGGTGAAGTTGTTATATGGCAGCATATTGAAATTGCGTAACACAAATACAAAGATGCTGATCAGGAAAATAGACCATGCCAGGAGGAAGAATCGCGCCGCATTCACGCCTTTCAGACTGATACGGTAAGCCACTATAAATGCCATTACCGCCGCCAGGAAAGCATCCAGTTGTACGAGTATCTGGGCATAGTTATACTCATTCAGGAATGTCGGGATAAAGCAAAGCAGGTAAAGCCCCAGTACTACATTCAGCAACTTATGTCCCAGCGGGTAATTGATCTTGGTAGACAGGAATTGCTGTATAAAGACGACTGCCGTGAGACCATTGAACACCGGCACAAGTACGGTGGCATGCATGGCCAGCCAGGGACTGTTCGGATACAGGAACCGGAAGGAATAACCTTGCAGTGTTACCTGTGTGAGGCCCACACAAATGATATAGCTTACGTAAATCAGGTAGCTGTTGTCGCGGGTTGAGATATAAATAAACAGGTTATAAAACGCCATGGCGAGAATAACGCCCACGTATATACCAAAAATGAGTTCCCGTTTGTTATTCTTCTCAAAAATAGTTTCGGGTGTACCGAGGTATACCGGCAGCTGTAGCTGTTCTCCGGCTTTTACTTTGAGATAGAACTGCCTTGTTTCTTCCGGAGCTATCTGGATAGGAAACTGGTAATTCTGATGATCATAGCCCCGGTTTTTATAGGCGGTAAACTCTCCGAGCCGTGTTTGTTTGACAGTGCCATCCGGCAATAACTCGTAGAGGGTAATATCGTCGATGATAGGATATTCTACTTCCAGCAGCAGTTTGGTTGCTTTAGATTCGTTCCGGATAGAAAACCTGGCCCATTGTGTATAAGGTGTGATCTGGAGATTGGGCACATCCTGTCCGGAAGGCTTAAAGGCTTGCTGTGGTGCAGCCGCTATGGTCAGCGTATCGGCCTTGTCTGTATAGAGTTCCAGGTGATTACCTATCTGTAAAAGCGACCGGCTGTTTTTATAAACAACAGGTTGTGCTGTTACATGAAACAGGAATAGTAAGGTAAAGATTGACCATAAACCAACAATCTTGGACAACATCACGAAATAGATTAGTTATGAGGCTTGAATTTATATGTTTTTTTATAATTCCGGCCCGGTTTGTTGTTTACGGGGTAGAATGCGCATGAGTAGGGATCCGGAGGCTATAATTGACCTCATAGGAACCCTTTGGCCCTACTTCGATTTTAGACTGCATAGGATTTTCCCTGAGGTCTGAAATGAGTAGTTTTTCTTTTGGATCTGCGTGTGGAAGACTGAAGGGATCATTGATCACCATGGCCGTAGCCAGGAAGTCGTCTTTCGGATAAAAGAAGGTACCATTATTTCCCAGGGATTCATCAATGACAAAACCCACACGTTTGCCAACACGTGTAGTAATAGGTGCGCACAATACATGGTAGGTATCTATCGGTAACTGGGCGCCGAGTACAACGCCCACTCTGGCCAGTACCTGGCTACCAATGCCCATTCCCGCTACTTCTTTTGAATTCCACATTCCACAGATCTCTGCACTTCCTTTTTTAACGTATGAGTATATTTTTGGATCGTATTTGCCTATCGCCGTTTCAATGGGCAGTGGTAACACGCCGTCAGCAATCTGTACGCGTGCTCCACCATATGTTTTGGT
The DNA here is from genome assembly GCF_900110835.1 of Chitinophaga arvensicola. Classification (GTDB taxonomy): domain Bacteria; phylum Bacteroidota; class Bacteroidia; order Chitinophagales; family Chitinophagaceae; genus Chitinophaga; species Chitinophaga arvensicola. Next base: position 63,859 of record NZ_FOJG01000001.1, on the reverse strand, counting down.
ACGGGTTTCGTCCTCAACAATGATCACTATCGTGTTTTCGTGTTGCATCCAGTCAGCGCTGCCGGATGTTACCTGGGCAATACCAAAATAAATTTCCAGCAACTTGAGGTGACCGGTGTAAAATCTCATGCAAGCCTCAGGATCATCCGGAGCCCTAAATACCCTTACATTAATCATGACATTGCGGAATAGCGCTTATACAAGGCATAAGTATGTTAAACAATCAACTGCTCAAAATCTATGTAATACCTGCCTGAACTTTTTAACTGATCCAGGGCTATACGACGACATGTATCGGCTACCAGTGCTCCTCCCAGTACCACTGAAGAGGCCAGCTGCGGCCATGTGGTAATGGTTTTGCCAATTTCTCCCAGCGAATATTTCATCCGGGCAGAGGCATTTTCCAATGCCAGCATCGGGCTGAAGATAGGTAGTTTTTCCGCATCTGTCAGGCCCTTTAATGTGTCAGTATTCACTTCCGGGATCAAACCGTGCATAAGCGGCCTGTCCGGTTCCAGATCAAAACGCTCAATATCAATCATTCCCCTGTCGTTCATTTCCATGACTACAGGGATTTTCAATGCTTTTGCCTTTATTCTGCTTAATATTTTTATATCTACACCATCGCATTCTTCCACAAAAATATCGAGTACGCCGTCTTCCGTGAAGAAGCTATCCATATTTGCCTCCGTCATACCATCACCGTAGATCTTTACCTTGATAAAAGGATCCAGTTCCGCTATTTCCCTGGCAGCTATCACCACTTTGGGTACCTGTATATTATGAACGCCACAACGGATCCGGTTCATGTTGGTCAGCTCCAGTTTGTCGAAGTCGGCCAGCCGGAGCTCCCCGCAGATACGCTCCATCACCAGGGTTAATGCGATCGATTGCCCAACGGATAAGCCAACAATACCAATTTTCTTTTTGGATAATACTGCAATTTCCGCTGCAGTGATTTTATGCTGGTTACGACTGGTGCGCAACTCTATAAAATCTGCCTCATCTACCAGGTGTACCAGCCGGTCGTTCCAGGGATAGTATACCCAAACACCAAATTTTTCCATGGAAACATCCCCAAGATACGCCTGCACTTTTTCATCGTATTCGGCCACAGTCAATCGTTTGGTAGGATTCCTGATTTTCATCAGCTCCCTCAACTGGGAATCTATGTTATCGTTGATACGGATATGCGGATGGGTTTCCAGAAGGGTTTCAAAGGTCTGAAGGTCGTGTGCATTCTTCAAATCATAAAAAACAGGCTTATAGTCGTTACTTTCATCCTGTTGTTTCCTGAGGTAATCTTGTATCATGTTTCCTGCTTTATCGAGGTTGGGCCGGGATTGCTTGCACTGGTTTACGCTGTATTATCGTTGTGTAAAGCAATTCCAGTTGCTCTTAAGTATTTGCTATAAAATAATTAAATGTAACCGGTTATTATGTTGGCGTATTGGCGGGTTAATGAACAGGCTTATTTTCGTCTACCTGCCGGGCCCGGGATAAATATGTCTGGCAATCATACAATTAACTACAATGAAACCACGTAATCAAGATATGAATGTAAGGTAAAATAGTAATTTAATATGAAAACAAAGTAAAAGTTTCCCTTTATTTTGATATTAAATTCCTGTTTTTATACTTTTACCTTAGTTTTAATATTACTTTTCATCTCTTCCCACCAGTGAGATTTGGTTTAATATTTGTGGCTTTCGCCGCCTGACTCGATCTTTATTATACAATAATATATATTAAATTTAATAAATATGGATAAGAGAGAATTTCTCAAGCTTACCAGTCTTGCCGGCGCCGCCATTCTGAGCGGGCCATTGAGCAGCCTGGCCACCGCTAATGTATCCGGACAGCCCGCTTTTACTGATCCTAAAGCCCCTTTTGTATTACCTGCGCTGCCTTACGCATACGATGCCCTGGAACCTCATATCGATAAACTCACCATGGAAATTCACCATGATAAACATCATGCGGCCTATGTGAAAAATCTGAATGATAACCTGGGGGGTACTGCATTTGCTACGCTGTCACTGGAGGAGATCCTCAAGAAAGTGACTGATAAAGACAAAGCTATCCGCAACAACGGCGGCGGACATTACAATCACTCCCTCTTCTGGACCTTGTTGTCTCCCACGAAGAAAACACCTTCCGATAAACTGAAATCTGCCATTACCAGCAACTTCGGAAGCTGGGAAGCTTTCCAGACAAAATTCAACGATGCCGCTAAAACCGTTTTCGGATCCGGCTGGGCATGGCTTATCGTTACTCCCGACAAGAAACTGGCGGTGATCAATACCCCTAACCAGGACAATCCGCTGATGCATAACATCGTGAAAGATAAAGGCACACCCATCCTGGCACTCGATGTATGGGAACACGCTTACTATCTGAAACACCAGAACAAACGTCCGGAATATATCGACGCTTTCTGGAATGCAGTAAACTGGGATGAAGTAGAGAAGAGATACAAGGCTGCCGTTTAGTTTTTTAAATAGCTATATATGCAAAAAGCCCTTCCAGACCGGAAGGGCTTTTTGCATATATAGCTATACTATAGATTACTTTCTTTTCAGGAACACAAATCCATTCTTTTCACCAATCACTTCCAGGTTTGGATGATGCCGGTATGGCTCACTATCCGTAATGCGGCAAATAAAGTAAGCTGGTTTATCAATCTGCCCGTTCAGGAGCCAGTCTTCATTATAGTAGTTCTTATTCGAATGCGGCTGCTCCCTGGAATAGTAATGCTGTGCATAACTGTGATACCCCAACGCTTTTACATACACATCCTTGCCCTGCAGTGAAATGAAGTAGTCGATCGCCGCACGCTGTGAATAAGCTTCTATCTTAGGTACAAAATGCACTACGGTTACCTGGATCACTAATATAGAGCTGATAAAAAGACAAAGCAAACCCTTGCTGATCTGCTTACGCATCAGCAGCACTGCACTGACAATCACCAGGATAATATACCCGGCGCCATAAGCCGCTTCCGCCACAGACCAGGGCACTTCCGCCTGTAAATTGGCTACGGCAAACTTATCCCCGATGTACGGAATCAGCATATCCTTGTACACACCTACCAGCGGTAACACCGCAATAGCGAGTCCGAGTACAATACCAATAAAAAGGATCAGGGCGATATTCCAGCCCCGTAGTTGTTGCTTACCCTCCGATAATTTATACACCTGCCAGGCAGCCAGGAAAGACAGCGGGAAATAGCAAAGGGAAGAATAGTGAACGATCTTTGTTTTCACAATAGAGAACAGGATCAGTACCACCCAGAACAATACCCACATCCAGATTTTAAAATCCTTCAATTCAGTAGCAGCAGGTGTGGTGTAGATCGTTTTCTTCCTGCCCTGTAAATAGGTGAAGAGGAAAGTACTGGCCGGAAAACACCCGATCAGCAGTACAATCCAGTGATAGAAGAACGGACCACCATGACCGGCATCTTCGGTGGTAAGCAGGCGGATCTGGTAGGCTACAAACTCATTTACAAACCACCAGCCATGTGTCAGTATTTCGTATCCGAACCACAACAAGGTGGTGATACAGGCAAACAGGGCAATTAACCCGAGGTGCGCAAAGCCGATACTGATCTTGCCTTTGTTCCAGATCCAGTATACCAGCAGGGTGAGTAAAGCCACCAGGATGGCAACGGGTCCTTTTGTTAACACGGCCAATCCGAGGAACAATCCACTGAATATAGCCATACGCAACGTTTTCGGGTTATAGCCGATACGGTACGCAAAATAAATAGCCAGGAAAATAAAAAGGTTAAATGTAGGATCTATGATCCCCGACTTGAAATAGAAGTGTGGCAACCAGGAGCCGGCATACACCAGTGCCCACCAGTAACCAAATTTCTCGTCTACGGTCTTTTTGCCGATAGCAAATAAGCTGACCAATGTGGCAATACCTATGATGGCATTCGGGAACCTTGCAGCGAAGTCGTTTACACCGAAAAGATACATACTGCCTACCTGCATCCAGATAAATAAGGGTGGTTTTTCCCAGAAAGGCCGGAAGTCGATCTGCACCTGGCTGTAGTTGTGGCTTACTATCATCTCACGGGCTGCTTCGGCAAAATTGATCTCGTCCCAGTCAAATAAATGTACAGCACCCAGAAAAGGTATGAATAGTAAAGCGGCCACCAGGGCAATCAATAGGTATTTCATTGACAGTATTTAAAAAAATTCAATTACGAACGGGATGTTGGGACCGTCCGTAATTGTTCGTAATGATGCGTTGCTATGTAGTTGTTGTATTAGTCTGTAATAGTGCTTCTGAACATACTTCCGGAGATGACGTGGTATCCCGGAATTTAAAAAATCCATATACGATAATAGTGCTTAATGTGCCTACTATACTACCCACATATACATCTGCAAAGAAATGTTGTGCGAGGTAAATACGGGAGTAGCCCGCACAAAGCGCCATAGCTATTAACAATATTCCCAGCTTTTTATTGCGTATGATCAGCGCCAGAAAACTAAACATACCAAAAGCGGCTGCTGAGTGACCGGAAGGGAAGCTGCAGCTGCTGTGCACATTTACCCAACGCACGGTATGCACCAGTGTGGCCGTTTCGTCGCCAAAATAGCTGATCGGCCTTGGCGCATTAAAATAATGTTTGGCTACCTGTACAATGATGGTTACCAGCAGGAGCACTGCCAGCCCGATAAAGAATAGCCGGAACCGCTGTGTTACCAGCATCAGGAACAGCACTATTCCAAACATAATCCCATCACCGAGGTACGTAAGCCCTGTTACAATAACATCACCCCATTCGGAATGTTCTCCGTTAATACTGAGAAACAAGTCCCGTTGGCTGTAGGTGGCCAGCATTACTCCCCCCACCACTAGCCATAGCAGGAAGGGCAGAAAGAACATAGCGTTCTGTCTGAACAGTGTAAACAGCGTTTTCAAGTCTGTAGGTTTTAAATTGTAGGTTGTTTTTAAATCTCCTTAAGAACTTCTTTCTTTCTAAATCTTTGTAAGAACTTTTTTACATTCTGAATAACGCGAAAATAATATTCTTTATTAAAAAGCTGTGAATCATTCATAGCCTTAACAATAAGGAAACCTGCAATGGGAAGCAGGACTATATTCGATAGCCACATCCCCGACCAGGTGAACATGACGCCACTCCTGGCCATCTTTTCGCCTATCATGAAAAATACGTTAAAAATCACAAAAAAGATCACCGCAAACACCAGTGGTGTGCCCAATCCTCCTTTCCGGATAATGGATCCCAGCGGGGCGCCGATCAGGAACATCACAATACAGGCCGCCGCCAGTGTGAATTTACGTTGCCACTCCACTTTGTGCATCAGGATCAGGCTGTGCTTATCCTCATACTCCTGGGTTGGCTGTTCCAGGGAACTCTGTGTTTCACGTACATTTTGTTCCGCCCTATCCAGCACGCTCCGGCGATTTTTCTCCGGAATGCTTTCTTCAAAACTCTTTACTTTCAGCGGAGGAGCACTGGTTGCCCAGGCGGTATCCTTCCATTTGAAGAATGGGTAGCGAACGGTGACGTACGAATTTACGGTTTTACTGAATTGATTCTCTGCTTTTTGCATAGAATCTATCGCCATATCCAGTTGCCTTACGTTCAGCATTTGCTGGTTAGACGCGAAAAGATCCATGTTCAGGCGGCTGAAAGCGAAAGAACTCAAATCAAATGCTTTGCTGTATTTTTTGAAACCCAGTCTTATCATGTCACCGGGAACAGTATATCCGCGATTATTTCTTTCTTCATAGCGCCAGCCGTTGTCCAGGATAAAATAGAGGAAACGTTTGTTGGCGGTAAGCACCATCTGGCCTTTTTCGGCTAGGATGATCCGGTCGCCGCCGCCACTCTGATGATCAAAGATCATCACCTGGTGAATGGTCTGGTTGTCTTTATCTTTCTGCGCTACCTTGATGGTATAGCCGGGAATATCTTTATAAAATACCCCTGCCTTGATGTTAAAGGCGGGTTTCGAGTTGGTAATATCGTAGAGGAGCGACTTGGCCTGAAGATTGGCTACAGGAATCACATAGTTGGCAAACAGAAAGGCAAGCACCCCGATAATCGTGCATACGAACAGCAGCGGGCGGATAAAACGCAACAGGGAAATACCGGAAGATTTCAGGGCCACTAATTCAAAGCTTTCTCCCAGGTTCCCGAAGGTCATGATAGAAGAGAGCAATACCGCGAGTGGAAGGGCCAGGGTTACCAGGGTAGCGCTGGTATAGGCGATGAGCTGAATAATCACACCGGTGTCCAGTCCTTTACCTACCAGGTCATCCACATACTTCCAGAGGAATTGCATCACCAGCACAAACAGGGTAACGAAGAACGTGGCGATGAAGGGACCCAGAAAGGTTTTTATAATAAGTTTGTCGAGTTTTTTCACTGATAATGCGGTATTAAAAAAATGGAATCCCGATCTTCGTATGCTACTGGTCAGGGTACTCCTAAACGGTAAAGTTAGCACGAATTCACAAAGGAGTGTTAAGGAGAACCTGAAAATACCGTTAAAATTATATGGAAAGTTTTGAATTAACGCCGGAAGAAGCGTCTATCATAGGCAGCACGCATTTTATTCGCCTGAAAAACAGCGCAATAGAGAAGGTAATGGCGTTGATGGGCAGGTTACAGGAGGCACTGGCGGCGTACGACCGTAACAGTAGTTTCCCCTTTAAGCAGGAATGGTTGATGCAGGGAGGGAAAATATCAAAAGGGGAGCAGTATAAGGGATTGCCCTGGGTGATGCTGGACTATCCACGTTATTTCAGTAAATCAGATGTATTTGCCTTCCGGACGATGTTCTGGTGGGGGCATTACTTCAGCGCTACCCTGCATTTAGCAGGCAACGTAAAGCGTTATTACAGCACGGAGCTGGAAAATAGTTACACAAAATTGGCGGCGGCCGGATTTCAGGTGTACATTCAGGAGAATCCCTGGGAACATGACTTCGAAAATGGGAATTATTGCTTCATAAACACCTTCAGTTTAGATGAGTGGAAGACGCTGGTTAGCCGGAACGATTTCATTAAAGTGGCTAAACCTTTCGTGATCGGTCATTGGGGCGAAATAATCACTGATGTAGTGGAGGCCTATGCTACGCTACTCAATATGCTTGACAATAAAGGGGCTTAGCTGCCGATGCGGTGGAAGAGATCTTTCACCTGGTATTCCCATAGCTGACTTTGGTCCTTCACTTCTTTCTTCTCTGCGAAATCTTTTACTATCAGGATAGTTTCATTCGTTACTTCAGAAATTTGTATGCGGAACTCAAAATATTCCTCTTTGGGAGCATGCGTCCAGTGCAGCCGGATGTACTCGTCTTCCTCCTGTTCCAGCACCTCAGCTTCTTCAGCTGTGCCGTTCCACGAAAAGGAAAAAACATTATCTCTGAAATCAACCCTATCGGCAAACCACTCCTGTAAACCAGCAGGGGTCGATAAGAATTCATACAGGATACCGGGTGAGCACCTTACCGGAAATTCTAACTCATAAAGCACTTTCTTAGACATCTCTCAAATAATTAGTAAATCAATATCATCCAGTTGCAATTATAGAAAATATTTTACTCTGTCAAAATAATTTACGGTTTTTTTTTATAGAATACACAAAAACTTTACACACCTAAGTAAATCTATATATATTACATTTATAATAAATATTAAAATTAAACATATGGGAGGGCTTCCTGCTTCGCCTTTATAGTGGCGAATTTCCGCGACAATTGCAAGCCCTTAATGATCAATCGATTTTATTTGGAAATGATTTAAAAACAATAGATTTTTTTTGGTGGCTATCTAAAAAAAGTTATTTTTGTCAGGCATTCATCAAATCTTAACTTTTTATTAACCTGTAACTGTTCCGACTCTATGTCAATGCGCCAACTTAAAATCACTAAATCCATTACCAACAGGGAGTCACAATCCCTGGAGAAGTATCTGCAGGAGATTGGGAAAGTGGATTTAATTACGCCGGAAGAAGAGGTAAACCTGGCTATCCGGATCAAGCAGGGCGATCAGAGAGCGTTGGAGAAGCTTACCAAAGCAAACCTCCGCTTTGTGGTATCCGTTGCGAAACAGTACCAGAACCAGGGCCTGTCACTCAGTGACCTGATCAACGAGGGGAACCTCGGGTTAATTAAAGCTGCTCAACGTTTTGATGAAACGCGCGGTTTTAAATTCATTTCCTATGCCGTATGGTGGATCCGTCAATCGATCCTTCAGGCGCTGGCCGAACAATCCAGGATTGTCCGCCTCCCGCTGAACAAAGTAGGCCTCAGCAACAAAATCAGCAAGGCATACTCCCAGCTCGAACAGGAATATGAAAGAGAACCATCTCCCGACGAACTGGCTACCATCCTCGAAATCAACACGGAAGAAGTAGAAGCCACCCTTGGCGTTGCTGCCCGTCACGTTTCCATGGACGCACCGTTTATCGATGGAGAAGACAACTCCCTGCTGGACGTGCTCGAAAATCCAAATGCCGTTAGCGCAGACGAAGAACTGGATCATCACGATTCTCTCCGCCGCGAAATCGAGCGCTCCCTCTCTACTTTAACAGATCGTCAGAAAGATGTGATTATGCTGTACTTCGGCATCGCCGTTGAACATCCCATGTCACTCGAAGATATCGGCGAAAAATTTGGCCTGACCCGCGAACGCGTCCGTCAGATCAAAGACAAAGCCATTACCAAACTCAGAACTACCTCCAGGAGCAAATTACTGCGTAATTACCTCGGATAGTGGATATTGCCTGGCTCAGCAGTTATCTGAGCATATAGATTCCACGATAAGGTTTTTTAGGTTTTGTAAGATTTTATAAAGATTAGCGAAGACCGCTGCGACAACACCAGCGCCGTCTTCGCTAATCTTTTTTATGCCCCCGTAAAGTAAATCAGCCAGGTCTGCAGAATCAGTTTAACCGGGAATAAGACATTTTCCGCTAAAAAATATACTTTTGCAGTCCGTTTAAAATACCAACAATGTTTGAATCATTATCAGAGAGACTCGATTCCGCGTTTAAACAGCTTAAAGGCGAAGGCCGGATTTCCGAAATAAATATAGCCTCTACCGTTAAAGAGATCCGTCGTGCATTGGTAGATGCGGATGTGAACTATAAAATAGCCAAGGAATTTACCGATAAAGTAAAGGATAAAGCGCTGGGAGAGAAGGTATTAACTTCTATTTCTCCCGGACAGCTCATGGTTAAAATCGTGAAGGATGAACTGGCAGAACTCATGGGCGGTACCGAGGCAGAATTCGACCTCAAAACCAATCCTACTGTAGTGCTGATCGCCGGTTTGCAGGGTTCTGGTAAAACTACCTTCTCCGGTAAACTGAGCAGCTTCCTCAAAACAAAGAAAAATAAAAAGCCTTTACTCGTAGCTGCCGATATCTACCGCCCTGCGGCGATCGACCAGCTGAAAGTACTGGGTGAGCAGATAGGCGTAGAAGTGTACAGCGAACCGGAAAATAAAAATGCCGTTCAGATCGCTGAAAACGCTGTCAAATACGCTAAAGCCAACAGCTTCAACGTGATCATCATCGATACTGCCGGCCGTCTGGCGGTAGACGAAGCCATGATGACCGAGGTAGCCGCTGTGAAAGCTGCGGTAAAACCCCAGGAAATCCTGTTCGTAGTGGATTCGATGACCGGTCAGGATGCCGTGAATACTGCCAAAGCGTTCAACGAACGCCTCGACTTTACCGGTGTGGTACTTACCAAGCTCGACGGTGATACCCGTGGTGGTGCGGCGCTTACCATCAAATACACGGTGGCAAAGCCTATCAAGTTTGTGAGCATGGGTGAAAAACTCGATACCCTCGATGTTTTCTACCCTGAACGTATGGCACAGCGTATCCTCGGGATGGGTGATATCACCACCCTGGTAGAACGCGCCCAGGAGCAGTTCAACGAAGAACAGGCCAAGAAACTCGAAAAGAAAATCCGCCAGAACCAGTTCGATTTCGACGACTTCAAGGAGCAGTTACAGCAGATCAAGAAAATGGGTAACCTGAAAGATCTGATGGGCATGATCCCGGGAGTAGGGAAGGCAGTGAAGGACCTGGACATCAGCGACGACGCTTTTAAGGGCATTGAGGCCATGATCAACTCCATGACGAAGGCAGAGCGTGCCGACCCGGATATGATCGACGGAAGCCGCCGTAAACGCATTGCAAAAGGAGCCGGAAAAGACATCCAGGATGTCAATCAGTTCATGAAGCAGTTCGAACAGATGCGCCAGATGATGAAGATGATGAATAAATTTGGCGGTGGTGGTAAGGGTTTGAAAGGAATGATGAGATAACTGGATCAGATTGACATAAAATTTTTTTGCAAATATCAACTTACTGATTACATTTGCATCCCTAATTAAACAATATTTCCTAACTCGCAAAAAATAACTCGACTTATTTATGCCAGTAAAAATCAGACTGCAGAGACATGGCGCGAAGAAGAGGCCTTTCTATTTTATCGTAGTAGCCGACGCACGCGCACCAAGAGATGGTAAATTCATCCAGAAAATTGGTACTTACAATCCTTTAACAGTTCCAGCTTCCATCAACATCGATACCGAAAAGGCATTGCGTTGGTTGCAGAAAGGTGCACAACCTACTGACACTGTTAGAAGAATCTTGTCATTCAAAGGTGTATTGTATTTGAAACACCTGTTAAGAGGTGTTACTTTGAACCTGTTCGACGAGCCTACTGCTTACCAGAAATTTGCACAATGGCAAGCTGAACACGAACAAAAAGTTTCTGCCCGCCGCGACGGTCACAAGAAAGCCAGAATTGCTGCTCCAATCGTAAGAAAGGTAGAAGACACTCCGGCAGCTCCTGCGACAGAAGCACCAGCAGCAGAAGGTGAAGGTACAGAAGCATAAAACGGCAACGTTTTAACAATACCTGAAAAAGGAAATATTTGCAACCGCAAATATTTCCTTTTTTAATGCCCATCCAAAAAGTCACCGGATTGCGCCGGCAGCATACCGCTGCCAGGCCGCACAAAAGCCGGTAGCTAAAAGCGAACAGCTACAAATGAGTAATTATTTCAGTATCGGTAAACTTGCGTCAGCGCATGGACTGCAAGGGGATCTGCTTTTAAGGCACAGCCTTGGGAAAAGATCCGCCTTAAAGGGCGTGACGGTCATTTTCCTGGAAGAAAGGAAAAACAGCTTTATACCTTACTTCGTACAACAGGTAACGGTGAAGGACACAGAAAGCGTGTACATCAAGCTGGAAGGCATCGATACGAAGGAAGCTGCCCATAAACTGATGCCGGCACAGGTATACCTGCAGGAAGAAGATTTCAAACAGCAAACTGCTTCTTCCGCTCCCCTGGCTTTGCTCGGGTTTGCGGTGGAAGACCAGCAATACGGCCCCCTGGGCACTATTGAAGAAGTGATTGAAATGCCCATGCAGGTACTGGTAAAGGTGTTTATCAAAGGAAAAGAAGCCCTGCTGCCGGTAAACGAACAGTCACTCGTAAAGGTGGATAAGAAGAACCAGGTGGTGCACCTGAACCTGCCGGACGGACTGATTGAACTTTACACCGAAATGTAGCCGCTGGCTTTTAGCCGGATATCCTGCTAAAGGCTGAAATTCAATACATTGCAATATGCGAATAGATATAATTACCGTATTGCCGGAACTGCTGGAAAGCCCGTTGTCCCATTCTATCATGAAAAGGGCACAGGCCAAAGGATTACTGGAAATACATGTACACCCGCTCAGGCAGTATTCTACCCTGAAACACAGCCAGGTAGATGATTACCAGTTTGGCGGCGGTGCAGGAATGGTCATGATGCTGGAGCCCATTGTAAATGCTATAGAGTCACTACAGGCAAAGATTCAGTACGATGAAGTGATCTACCTGACCCCCGATGGCGAAACGCTGAACCAGAAAATGGCCAACCAGCTGTCGCTCAAAGGGAACCTGCTCATGCTTTGCGGACATTACAAAGGCATCGATCAACGTATCCGGGATCATTTTATCACGAAAGAGATTTCCATCGGTGATTATGTGCTGAGTGGAGGCGAACTGGGAGCTGCTGTGCTGGTAGATGCCATTGGCAGATTGCTTCCAGGGGTACTCAACAACGAAACAAGCGCCCTTACAGACTCATTCCAGGACAATCTGCTGGCGCCGCCGGTATACACCCGCCCTGAAGAGTTCCGTGGCTGGAAGGTGCCGGAGATCCTTCTAAGCGGTGATCACAAGAAGATTGATGAATGGAGACACCAGGAATCAATAGAAAGAACAAAACAACGCAGGCCCGACCTGTTATAACTTAATGATACATAGGTCATATAGATTGCTTTACCATTTGACGGAGATAATTTCTTGATTTTTAATTTGGTAAATGCTATTTCTTGACTTACTTTTGCACTCCCATAAATATTTGAAAGATGAACGCAATTTCGTTTGTTCACGAACAACTGACAGCTAACAAACAGTACCCGAAGTTTAAAGCAGGCGACAACGTCACTGTCAACTATAAAATCGTGGAAGGTAATAAAGAAAGGATTCAGTCCTTTAAAGGTGATGTGTTGAAAATCCAGGGTACAGGATCAACAATGTCTTTCACTGTTAGAAAAATTTCTGATGGCATTGGTGTGGAAAGACTGTTTCCGCTTTACTCTCCTCATATCGATGGTATCGTGTTGAACAAGGTAGGTAAAGTAAGAAGAGCTAAGCTGTACTACCTGCGCGAAAGAGCTGGTAAGAAAGCCCGTATCAAAGAAAAAAGGGTTTAGTATAAATACAGGGAAATTTGTTAAAAGCGGGACCATTACCGGTGCCGCTTTTTTCGTGTGCTTAAAATGGTATTAAAACTACAGCAGGATAGCGGAGTGAAGGTGAAAAAGCCGATTTTATCAACTATCTTTGTTGACTAATCATTTATAAACATTTGAGACGATGACTGCTGTTTTTGTAAAATCATCATTTTTGATTCTTCAGGATATTGGAATGTCCGAGCTGTTGTTAATTGCCGTGGTTGTATTGCTGCTCTTCGGAGGCAAGAAAATCCCTGAATTAATGCGCGGTCTGGGTAAAGGTATCCGTGAATTCAATGACGCCAAAAACAATGTGCGCCAGGAAATAGAAGAAGGTATGAAAGAAAAGCCTGTTCAACCAGCAGCTACGGCCACTACAGATGCGCCGCATACCAGCACTGAGGACGCAACTCATTCTAAGATATAGTTGTAGCCAACTCCCTTTGGAGTATTTCTGATTAATTTAATTTTTTAACTGGTTTAGTCTTGTCTGAATTCAGCAGTATAATTACTTTCCATAAAGCATTATACGCCGGCAGCACAAGCTGTACGGAGCGGGTGCGTTATTACCTCAACCGTATAGCTCAGTTAAAACATTTGAATGCCTTCCTGGAAGTGTATGAAGAGGAAGCCCTGGAGAAAGCACGTGCGCTCGATACCCGCCTTAAAAACGGGGAAAAGCTGGGCGTGCTTGCAGGCGTGGTGATAGGTATTAAAGATGTGATCTGCTATCAAGGCCATAATGTTAGTGCCGCTTCCCATATACTGGAAGGGTTTACTTCCCTCTTTTCTGCCACCGCCGTTGAAAGACTGCTGGCAGAAGATGCCATTATCATTGGTAACCTCAACTGCGATGAATTCGCCATGGGGTCTACCAATGAGAATTCTGCCTATGGTCCCACGCTGAATGCCCTGGATAACTCCCGCGTACCGGGTGGTTCCTCTGGTGGATCAGCCGTTGCGGTGCAGGCCGATTTATGCCAGGTGAGCCTGGGTAGCGATACCGGCGGTTCTGTTCGCCAGCCGGCAGATTTTTGCGGTATAGTAGGCTTAAAGCCCACCTATGGCCGCATCTCCCGTTACGGACTCATCGCTTATGCCTCTTCATTTGATCAGATTGGCATTTTTGGCAAGGATATTGCCGATGTGGCGTCTGTTCTACAAGTCATCGCTGGTCCGGATGAGTACGATAGTACCGCCTCCCAAAAAGAGGTACCGGATTATAAAGCGAACCTGGAAGACAATAAAACATTCAGATTTGCGTATTTAAGAGATGCCCAGTACCACGACGGTCTGGACGCAGAAATGAAAGAAGGCTATATTGATTTTTTTGAAAGTTTGCAGTCATTGGGTCACACGGTATCAGGAAAGAGTTTTGAATACCTTGACCACGTAGTTCCAGCCTATTACGTACTCACTACAGCAGAAGCTTCCTCGAATTTATCCCGGTATGATGGGGTGAAATATGGACACAGAACCCCTGAAAAAAACCTGGATCTTACAGAATTTTACAAAAAAAGTAGATCTGAAGGGTTTGGTAAAGAGGTAAAACGTCGTATCTTACTGGGGACTTTTGTGCTGAGTGCAGGCTACTATGACGCATATTATACTAAGGCACAACAGGTTAGGCGTTTTGTCACAGAGAAACTCAACGATATACTAGAAGAATACGACGCCATTTTAATGCCAACTGTGCCATCCACAGCATTTAAATTAGGGGAAAAAACAGATGACCCTATCGCCATGTACCTCGCCGATATTTATACGGTACTGGCAAATCTGGCAGGGGTTCCGGCTATATCCGTTCCTTTGTACCGGCATTCAAACGGAATGCCATACGGTGTACAGATCATCACAAAGAAGTTTAGCGAAGCAAACTTGTTACATATAGCCCATCAGGTGATGGCTAAAGAGCAGGTTACTGTTGTTTAAAATAAATTGTATGAGAAAAATCTTTTTACTACTGCTGTTGCCAGCAACAAGTTTAGTGAGTGTGAGTGCAAAGGGAGGCAATAGCAATCCTAAAGAGATGGCGTATCCGGTTTTATCGCCTGATACTTCTGTAGTGAAGCTGAATCACAAGGTACGTTTACCAAAGGATTCTGCTGTACTGCCATCGCCAACATCCGTGGCTGTTAAAAAAGCCGCTCAGAGCCTGCCTAACACGATCCGTAGCGCGAAAGTGTATGAACAGATCAACAATAACCTGGTTGCCGGTTACGTAAGTAACTATGCTACCCGGTATAGTCAGCATCTGCAGATCATGATCGACAAGGGACAACCTTATTTCACGATGATCGAAAAGGTGTTCCGCGATAACGGTATCCCGGAGGAAATGAAGTACCTCGCTGTAATTGAATCCAGCTTTAATATCAATGCCCGCTCCCGGGTGGGTGCAGTAGGCGCCTGGCAGTTTATGGCCGGAACCGCCCGCATCTTCGGTTTGAGCGTAGGTAAGAAAGTAGACGAAAGAAAAGACTTCTATAAATCTACCCTGGCTGCCGCACAGTTCCTGAATCAGCTGTATGCACAGTTCGACGACTGGTTACTGGTAGTTGCTGCCTACAACTGCGGTGCAGGTGGCGTTCAACGCGCTATCAAAGCCAGCGGACGTACCGATTTCTGGGGCATGCAATACTTCCTGCCGGCAGAATCACGTAATCATGTGTACAAATTCATCGCTACCGGTTATATTCTCGATAAGTTCAATAACTTCTTCGGTGTAAGCGACGATAACGATAACACTATCACTGTTAATGTACCTGTAGCAGATAACCTGTCTGCCCCCGTGGCAAGAGGTCCGTTAACAGAAGATGAGATCTTCAGCACTGTTGAAATTAATGTAACCGGCAAATACCGCCTGGAAGCAATTGCAAAGAAACTGGACATGAACGTGGCCGAACTGGACCGCTTCAATCCTGGCTTCTCTAAAGCAATGTCCAGCGCCGAAAACAACTATGACCTGCGCATCCCGAAAGAAAAGATGAAACAGTTCATGGCAGAGAAAGACGAAATGCTGAAAGAATCCGTTCAGATGACACTGGATGATAAAGCAGTAGGTGTGGATAAATCCAAATTCCCACCACCGGTGAAAATGGCAGATAAGAGCCCGGTAGCTAAAAAAGCAACTACTACTACTTCTGCCAGAAAACATCACACCACCAAAAAGCACCACTACGGCGCTAAAAAGAAAACTACTACTGCCAAAAAGAAGACAGTAGCTGCTAAAAAGAAATAATCACCCGCAGGGTATACGACATAAAAAAAGAGACCGCTGATCATCAGCGGTCTCTTTTTTTTATGTCTTTATCTGTTATTTATACGTTTACCAGTCCTTTGCGTTTCTCACTGAATGCTACCAGGTCCAGCAACGGTCCTGTCATAAAGGTGGTAGCCAGTGCCATCAGCACCATCATGGCGAAGATTTCAGGAGATAGGATACCGAGATCAAACCCGATATTCAATACTACCAGTTCCATTAACCCACGTGTATTCATCAGCGCACCAATGGAAACCGACTGGCGCCAGGATTGACCCATTAGCCGTGCAGTGATGGTACTGCCGCCAAACTTACCTACCACTGCTACCAGCATGATCATACCGCAAACAACCCAGAGATCGCCCTGGTTCAACAGGCCGATATGTGTTCTTAAGCCGGTATACACAAAGAAAATGGGTAACAATAGTAAAACACTCACATCTTCCAGCTTATCTGTCAGCAGTTGTTTGATACTGGTACCGGAAGGCATGATCACTCCAGCAAGGAAAGCGCCAAATAAGGCATGGATACCGATTACTTCCGCCAGCCAGGCAGAGATCAGCAGGATAAAAAACACCAGGGAAACGGCTGCTTTCTGACGGCCTTTGGCCACCTGCGTCTCCACGGTTTTGCTCAACCAGGGTCTTATTACTGTGAGCATGATAGTCACAAACACAATGGCCAGCAAAATGGTGATCACGGCGCTCAGCAGTCCGCCGGCGTTTACAATAGCCACTACTACGGCCAGAATACACCAGGCGGTCACATCATCGGCGGCAGCGCAGGTGATAGCCATCACCCCAAGTGGAGTATTGGTCAGTTTACGTTCCTGTACAATACGGGCCAGCACCGGGAAAGCGGTAATGCTCATGGCAATGCCCATAAACAGCGCAAATGATAAAAAGCTTACGTTGGCAGGGGCGAAACGGGTAAAGAGGAAATATGCCAGCCAAACGCCCAGGAAAAAGGGGATAATGATGCTGGCATGACTGATCATCACCGCATCATGTGCTTTATTCCTGATTTTTTGGATATCCAGTTCCATGCCCACGATGAACATAAAGAAGGCTAAACCTATCTGGCTGAGGAATTGAAGATTTTTCAGGGATTCCACCGGGAAGAGGAAGCCGGAAAAGGAAGGCGCTATCCAGCCCAGCAGGGAAGGACCCAGCAATACACCGGCAATGATTTCACCTACTACGGCGGGTTGCTTGAGTTTATTGGCAAGGAGCCCAAATACCCTGGCAGCCAGCATAATGAGGATGATCTGCAATAACAGCAGGCCCAGCGGATGCTTCAGATTGTCGAGATAACGCCACCAGCCGCCGGAAGCAGCTACAGTGGCCGGCGTAGCCGGAATGACGGTATGCGGGTTAACCGGCAAGGATTGTCCCTTCTGAAGGATGACCCAGATCAGCGCCGCAAAAACGCCGATGATGGCCGGGTACCAGAGAAAGCGTTTATTCATGACAACAGGTATTAATGATTGGTTGCAAGATATAAAAAAGCAAAAAGCTATTACAGCGATATAACGCTGCGCAAGATTAAATCTTTGCATACGCCTATCGCCGTAATAGCTTCTATAAATATCGGTTGCTTAGCTGATCGCTGCGATACCTGGCAGTTCCTTACCTTCAAAGAACTCCAGTAATGCGCCACCGCCTGTGGAAACGTAGCTAACCTTGTCTGCAATACCAAACTGGTTTACAGCAGCAACGGAGTCGCCACCACCTACCAGGGAGAATGCACCCTTAGCGGTTGCAGTTACAATAGCATCTGCTACACCTTTGGTACCAGCCTGGAAAGCAGCCATTTCGAATACACCCATAGGGCCATTCCATAAAATGGTGTTGGAAGCGGCAATTGTTTCGGCAAACAGTGCTACAGACTTAGGTCCTATGTCGAGGCCCATCCATCCGGCAGGAATATTATCGTTGGAAACTTCCTGGGTATTGGCATCTGGCGCAAATTTATCTGCTGCGATAGAATCTACCGGCAGTAATAATTTTACTCCTTTTTCCTTTGCTTTGGCTACCAGCTCATTGGCCAGGTCCAGTTTATCATTTTCGCAGAGGGAGCTGCCGATTTCTTTACCCTGTGCTTTCAGGAAAGTATAAGCCATACCACCACCGATGATCAGGTTGTTGGCGCGGTCCATCAGGGTTTCGATGATCAGGATCTTGTCGCTCACTTTGGCGCCACCGAGGATAGCGGTAAACGGAGAAGCGGCATCGTTCAGTACTTTGGTAGCGCTGGTTACTTCTGCTTCCATGAGTAAACCGAACATGCGGTTCTCAGGGGCAAAATACTGTGCAATCACCGCTGTGGAAGCGTGTGCACGGTGGGCAGTACCAAATGCATCATTCACATATACGTTGCCCAGTTTGGACAGCTGTTCTGCAAATTGTGCATCACCTTTTTCTTCTGCTTTGTGGAAACGCAGGTTTTCCAGCAGCAGTACTTCGCCCATCTGCAGGTCGGCAGCCGCTTTTTCAGCAACAGGACCAACGCAGTCTTCCGCGAATTTCACGGTAACGCCACCCAGCAGGGAAACGAGGTGATACACCAGGTGTCTTAAAGAATATTTATCGGTCGGACCGTCTTTCGGGCGACCCAGGTGAGACATCAGGATCACGGCACCACCATCTTTCAGGATTTTCTGGATGGTAGGTACGGCTGCACGCATACGGGTATCATCCGTGATTTCGAACTTATCGTTCAAAGGCACGTTGAAATCAACGCGGATCAAGGCTTTGCGGCCATTGAAGTTATAATCAGAGAATTTGCTCATATGTATCAATTTAAGATAACGAGAAGGGGCAGTATTAAAAAAACCGCGGTACCAACAGCACAAAGCGAGTATACAACCAGTTTAATCTGGCTAATGGCTGCTATGGTGTAGTCCCGCGGAATTTAAAGACTCCCGGTTTGCACCGGGAGTACATGGTATAATTATTTAGTGATCAGACCGGCGAAGTACTTTACAGTACGAACCAGCTGAGATACGTAGCTCATTTCGTTATCGTACCAGGAAACGGTTTTAACCATCTGGTGATCGCCAACAGTGATTACTTTAGTCTGAGTAGCATCAAACAGGGAACCAAAGTGGATACCGATTACATCAGAGCTTACAATTTCATCTTCGGTATAACCGAAAGACTCATTGGAAGCAGCTTTCATGGCAGCGTTGATTTCTTCAGCAGTTACTTTCTTATTGAGGATGGTAGTCAGCTCAGTTAAGGAACCAGTGATAGTAGGTACGCGTTGTGCGTTACCGTCCAGTTTACCTTTCAGTTCTGGTAATACCAGGCCGATTGCTTTTGCAGCACCGGTACTGTTAGGTACGATGTTGGCAGCAGCAGCGCGTGCACGGCGCAGGTCACCTTTTGGATGAGGAGCATCCAGGGTGTTCTGGTCGTTGGTGTAAGCGTGAACGGTAGTCATTAAACCGGTAGCGATACCGTAGTTGTCTTGCAGCACTTTCGCCATAGGAGCCAGGCAGTTGGTGGTGCAGGAAGCGCAGGAGATAACGGTTTCACTGCCATCCAGGATAGCGTGGTTTACGTTGAAAACAACAGTTTTCAGATCACCGGTAGCAGGAGCAGAGATAACCACACGTTTAGCACCAGCAGTGATGTGAGCAGCAGCTTTATCCTTGTCAGCGAAGAAACCGGTACATTCGATTACTACATCGATGTCGTGGTTCTTCCAGGGAATTTGAGACGGGTCTCTCTGTGCATATATCTTCACATCTTCACCGTTCACATTGATTGCGTTGTCGGAATGCTTAACTTCTGCATCGAATCTACCCTGTGCTGAATCGTATTTCAGCAAATGCGCCAGCACGTTAGGGCTGGTGAGGTCATTGATAGCTACCACATCAATGCCGGGCATTTTGTAAATCTGGCGGTATACCAAACGGCCAATACGACCGAAACCATTAATACCAATTTTGAGAGTAGTTCCCATTTTACATCGTGATTTGAGTATGAAAAAATCGAAGGCGAATTTACAATCAATACCAGTATTAATCAATATAAATTTAGGTTATGAAAATTTTTTTTGGAAATATAAAATAACATCCTACATTTGCAATCCGAAAATGATGCGCCGCGTTGGTCAAGGGGTTAAGACGCCTCCCTTTCACGGAGGAGTCACGGGTTCGATTCCCGTACGTGGTACAAGACGAAAAAAAGCCTGCAAATTAATTTGCAGGCTTTTTTATTGGTCAGATGCCAGCTTTCACAAAGTTAATTTGGAAAGCAACGATCTTTCAGAAGCAACCTATGCGAGTTCCATTTCTATAAGTTTGGTAAAGTCTCCGTTTTCATTTTCAAGAAATACAACAATATAGTCAAATGCATTTGCGCGCAGCCATTCCTGGCTACGGTATTTATCTTCAAGGGTATGGATCAGGCCATTTTCATCACTGGTAAACTCATCCTCAAAATCAATGCTTGAATTCGCACAGAAATATATGCGGAACAACTGTGCACCGGAATGATCGATATACTGCTGGAACCGGGGAGCGTGAAAGTCCTTTTTTTCAACCAGTATGGGCTCATACCCATGAATCCGTTCATCATATATCAATATCTCCTTCCCGTCGTCCATTGTTGCATAAACAACAAGCGGGATCTTGCCGTCTGGGCCAAGAAAACCATCGCTGTATCTGAGTCCTGAATACCTGATCCGGAAGCTGTCACGGCCGCTTACCTTATCGATAACTTTCAGTTTCAAACCAATACTATCTATCCAGGTTTTATCTACCGGAAAAATGTCTGACTTTACTACTATCGAATGATCTGAAAGATGATCGGGCGTTAAGATTTCCATTTGCTCATAGATTAGATGGTGCCATTAATATCATTATTTGATGCGCTTGCGGAAATCACTTGTTTCCTGTCTGTAATTAATCATAATCGCTTCCGGCAACTGTTTGTCCGAAGGGAAATGCAGAAAAATATCCATGTAGGTCGTCTGTCCATCGGAGCTCAGGAGTTTAATTCCTCCCTGATTGTTGCTTCCACGCAAATGAATGAGTTGGCCGTTACCCACAATTTCTACCTGGTCATCTTTTTCGTTACCAACTTCAAATTTTCCTTTATTGATATACGATTCCCATCCCTTGTGGCGCACTTTGGCTTCCTTAGCTGACACGTAATTCATAATAAAAGACTGTTGCTCAGCCAGCATGATCCGGTCCATAAACTCCTTCCCTTTATGTGCTTTGAGTAGCGTAATCATATCTGAAAACCAGGTTGCTGCTGCCTTGCGCAATTGTTCGTTCGATGAAATATCCCTGCTTTTTTTCCATCCAATCAGATCATGAGGTACTGTAGCATAAAAAATACCGGAGAAGGATTGATTGCTCTTCCATAAAACACTATCCAGCTGGCTTCCGGCAGCTGTCCACCGGTGCCTGGAAATAGAAGCCTCCCGGATGTTGCTGCCGGGCTCTGCTTCTATGGCGATTTGTTGTTCGCCGCTTGAAGGAATGGCATGATTGGCTATAAAAGTCATACTCCCATCACCTTTTTCAAATGTGAAGAAAGGAATATCATTTATCTTAACCCGGTAAGGGCCCTTTCCATCAATGGTCACATAGTATTCAGGGCCGTCTTTCGGTACGGTTAACTGATCAAATAACTTTTGCGCCTGGCTGCATAAGCCTGATAAAAGCATAATGGAAAGAAGGGCTGTTGTTTGTTTCGATCTATAGATTGCCCGCTTGGGGAACGTGTTGTTAATCTGGGTCATACTGGGTTCTTCAATGTATCCGAAAATACAAAATTATGCCATGATACCCCAAAAGGATGTTTCACTTTTGATATCACGCCGCCTGATGTCTGATCAACCGCCGTATTTGTCCGCTTCAACCTATATCCGCTGGACTATTCAGCCATCCCATCGCAATTTTGTGTCATTAACAACCTAAATCACTAAAATCATGACACAGAAAACCATCACTACTATTTATTGGATAGGAACCGTATTGACCTCTCTCTGGTTTGGCGCAAGCGGCTTTTTTGAAATCACCGGTAACCCGATCGTTTGGGGAATTACCCAACAACTGGGATATCCTCCGCACTTTATTTATCTGTTGGGTATTGCCAAACTCTCCGGCGTAGCCGTTTTGCTGATCCCCGGAAAATTACTCCGCCTGAAAGAATGGGTATTCGCAGGTGTTTTCTTTGATATCATTTTTGCTTTTGGTTCAAAACTGAGTGTTATCGGTTTGACTGCTACACTCGATGCGGTAATCGCTTTCGTAATGGTAACTGTTACCTATCTGATGTTCCGGAAATTATATCCGGGACTGGATGCACAGTTCGCCCGTTAATCATTCTTTTATTTTAGACATAAAAAAGCCCGGATAAAATCCGGGCTTTTTTTATGTCTTGACCTGGTGTTTACTGAGAAACGACTACTCTTGTTGCCGCCTCCATCACACCGGTTTTCGGCTGTTGGATCATGCCTATCAGTTCCCACTCCTGTGTAGTGAAATCACCAGGCAACGTGATTTGCACGGAACCTTGCCTGTCAGCGCCAACCCGGAATGTTTGCAGGTCGCGCACTATTTGCACATGCGACAGCGTACGTCCTTCATTTTCTCCTCTCGCTACTTTACTCACTGCATGTTTTTGTACTACGGCAATAAGCAATTCGGTGTTACGGGCATCGCCGGTAAGCTGGTAATTCAATTTTACCTTACCAGGCTGCAATTGCCCTTTGATGTCAAGACCTAAACCTGTAGCGCCGCTCAATGCCTCTGACAAACCACTGTTCACCGCAGACTCATCTGATCCTATACAGGACGATTTGCCATTGATCACCAGTTGAGGCGTATATACCTGACCGGTTAACTGCTCGCTGTATTGATATTGACGTTTGGAATATTGTGGATTGCTGAAGATATCTTTCCAGCCAAGGCGGTTCCAGTAGTCTACATGGTAAGCCAGGATATAGATGGGTTTATTACCGGCTTCCTGTTGGATACGCGCCAATAGCGCATCTGCGGGCGGGCAACTGGAACAGCCCTCTGATGTAAATAATTCCAGTACGGCAAAGCCATTGCCTCCACCCGGATGATCCTGTTTTTTTGAAGCGATACTGCGACTTACAAATAACGCAGTTATCAGCGAAAGCACGAACGCGGCGCCTATGGCCGACTTTTTTACCTGGTTCATATCTTTTGAATTTTGTTTGATTCAAAAGTACTGGCTGTTAAGAGCGTAAGTAAGCGGAAAAGGTGGCAGGCAGACATTTTCAGCCCCCAACCGGGACGATAAAGCCGGGAAAAAATATACTCAGCGATCTTCCATCCAGGAAAGAAAACTATGCGATTTTTCTTTATTCACCAGCAACTTATCCGGCGCTTCAATGACAAGTCTTACATACAGCTTACGCAAAAAATAAGGCTCCACTTCCTTGATGGCCTTGAAGTTGACCAGGTACTGGCGGTTAAGCCGGAAAAACTGTTTCGCAGATACAGCCTGCGTGATCTGGTCCAGCGACTGGTTCACAGAAAACTGTTGCTTGTCAAAACACATGATCCAGGTAAGCTCATTGTGGATATAGAAGAATGCAATTTCATCGATACTGATGGTCTTGTACTTCTGATTTTTAAAAACTAGAAAGCTGGTTTTCCCACTGGGAACACTCAATTTGGAGAGCAGGTCGCCCAGGTCTGGAAGGGCACGTTGCTGGAAAAAGTTTTTCAGTTCGTCCACCTTTTGCAATGCTTCCTGTATATCCTGTTTGGCAAAGGGTTTTAGCACATAATCCACGCCGTTGTTTTTAAACGCTTCCATGGAGTATTCATCGTACGCCGTGCAAAACACAACCGGGCAGGTAATCTTTACAGATTTAAAGATCTCAAAACAAAGGCCATCTGCCAGTTGTACATCCATAAAAATAAGATCCGGCATCGGACCTTCGGTAAGTGCAGTAACGGAAGCAGATACACTCTGATATTGCCCGATGATTTTATCAGCAGGTCTTAATCCAAGTATTATATTCTCAAGCGACTTCGCCGTTTTCAGCTCGTCCTCAATGATGATGATATTCATAAATAAGCGGAAGTTTGATTTGAAATACCTTGCCGTCATCAATAATTTCAATGTGTTGATGAAGCAGGTGGCTATATCTCAGGTCAATATTTTTAAGTCCCACACCCAGCGAATGGGGATCTTTTGTTTTCTGTTGAATAGGATTTTCTACCACTATCTTATCGTCCTCCTCATAGATAGTAATATGCAGCGGCTTTTCGAGTGACACCACATTATGTTTGATACAGTTCTCTACCAGCAATTGCAAGGTGAAAGGGGGAATCAGCGTTCCCAGCGTTTTTTCACCGAGTGTATTTTTAAATGTGAAGCCATCTTCAAATCTTGCTTTTTGCAGAAACAGGTAAGCGTTGAGGATCTCCATTTCTTCTTTTACATGAATCAGATCCAGCTTGCGGCTTTCGAGCGTAAACCGGTAGAAGTTCGATAGTTTGATGATGAAATCAACAGATTCTTCTTCGCCGCTTTCCACCATCGCTTTCAGTGTATTCAGGCTGTTGAACAGGAAATGCGGATTCACCTGCTGTTTCAGTAATTCGTATTGTGCACTGAGGTTATCGCTTTTGATGCGTTCCAGTTCCATACTTACATGCTGGTTCTCGTAGTTCTGCTGTAGCAGGTGCAGGAACATATAAAACACCAGGTTGATCAGGATACCTCTGACTTCCACCATCAGCATTACCGGGCCAAAGTTGATATGCGACAGGATCAGCTGCTGAATGCAGGCCAGTCCCAGCATCACTACCAGTCCAAAGAGCAGACTGCTGATCAGGTTCCAGTAAGAGATACTTTGTTGCCGGGGCTTGTCAGCACGGCGTGATAACATAAAGATGTTGAAATACCACATCAGCACGGCGAAGGTAGCCGTTAAACCTGCGTTCACCGCAGCTTCCGCCACATTGAAATGATGCTCGGCAATCTGCGGCACAGAGGACAACAGCCCCAGTACAATGGAGCTGATCCAGATAGTGGCGTGAGATATTTTAAGCGCTGTTTTTTTCATTTATAGCAAATCAATCAGAGGAGATAAAAGTATCGATTTTACGCCACCATTAAAAAAGTTAAGTTCACTCTTTTTATCCGCGGCAAAAGTCTCACGGGAAAACAGACGGTTTGTGCGAGAATATGTAAGCAATGCGGTCTGACGCACTGGTGTTGTCGCCGGATACGTGGCCTTTCTCCAGTTTGTAGTTCAGCTGATCGCCGCTGGTAATTGTTTCTACACTTAGCAGGGCGCCGTTGATATGACTGCCGTACCAAAGCCTGTTATCGGTTTGTTTGTACACCACCAGGCGGAATATCTCCCCCGGAAGATGTGTCTGATATCCGGATAATGCAGCTGCAGAGGCACTTTCATTACCATACAATACGGACATGGTTTGTTGTTGTGTATTGGCGAAAGAAGTGATGACACGAAGGCCTTCTGCGTTAAACATCTCCCGGGTATCAGCTTCCCGAACTGACGGCTGGCAGGCACTTGCAGCCGTTAAAAGAAAAAGAAGGAACAAAATATTTTTCATACGGTTTTATTTAGAGGTAGTTTATTTTAATCCGCTCTTGGGCAGCGGAAGATTAAACAGGTAATCATTTTCGCTGGCAGCTTTATGACAGTTGTAACAGGTGGTATTAAACATGGGTGTGCTGCCGTAAGGTTTTAGGTTGATACCATTGAATTTTGCGTACCCCCAGCCTTTACTATCCGCAAAACGCTTGTTGTCTTTGATCATGATCTGCACACTGTTCAATGAGCCAGGTGTGATATCTCCATTTTGCTCCTCGATGCTGTTCCACACCACTTTCACTACGGCGCTGCCTTCAGGGAAAGGATGGATATTGTTTGCCTGGATCGCTTTCACCGCAATCGGATTGGCATACACCACACGGATACTGTGATTGTCGAACCTATTGGTAGTGCTGATCACCTGCCAGCTCTGATAATCGGGAATATATTTTACACCGTTGGCGGCCACGAGATCAGCGGTATTTGTTTTCTGAAAGGAATGAAATTCTTTATCAGCCTGGTTGATCACTGCGGTATCATGGTATTTCGAAGGACTACCATCTGTCACGTACTTTTTCAGAACAGCCAGATCTTTTGCGGTGAGCTTCGCAGCGGGATGTGCGGCAATGTAAGTGGCTAAAGGCATTTTACCATTCTGTACCATGTTTACCATTTCCCATAAACGACCCTGTTGATCTGCGGGCGACAGGGTATCCCAGGTAGAGAAATTAAACCTTGAACGGGCTTCCGCTACATCGGAGGATATAAGCCATGACACGGGTGCAATGTTATCGTACCAGGTCAGCTTTGTTTCATTGGAGTGGCAGTCGTAACAGGCCCGGCGGAGAATTTCCGCTACTTCGGCCGGAGCCTTTAATGGCGCTGTGACAGGCGGATTTTCTACCCGTTTCCCTATAAATTGGATCGCAATAACAAACAGGGTGAATATGCCTATAACTATACTGGATCTTCTGATGGTGCGGTGGGAGAGTTGCATGAGTAATGGTTTAAATGGCAAAGCCATGTGCTTCGATAATTGCTTTTGCAAATGCTTCGGGTGCTTCCTGTGGGAGATTGTGACCAGCGCCTTTAATTACATGATGCGTATGTTTGCCGGTGAATTTTGCCGCAAAGGCGGAGCCATTGCTGGCGGGTACAACGCCATCTGCATCGCCGTCGAGTGTAACCGTAGGAACGGAAATAGCAGGGCCGGCAGCCAGCTGTTTTTCAATGGCATCGTATTGTGCTTCTCCTGGCTCCAGACTTAGCCGCCAGCGGTAGTTGTGAACTACTACGGCTGCATAGTCCGGGTTTTTGAAAGAGGCTGCTGCGCGTTGATACGTCTCTTCTGTAAAATCCCATTTCGGAGAAATATTTTTCCAGATCAGTTTGTTGAAGTCGTACCAGTTAGCGGTGTAGCCCAGTTTACCGCGATCGGTAGCGAAGTAATACTGGTACCACCATCCCCATTCTGCTTTTGGCGGCAAGGGCTGTTTATTTCTTTCGAGGTTATTGATAAGATAACCATTCACAGAAACCATGGCAGTGCAGCGTTCCGGCCATAATGCCGCGATAATATTGGCGGTGCGGGCGCCCCAGTCGAATCCGCCAAGGATGGCTTTTTTGATATGGAGTGCATCCATCAGCGAAAGGATATCGCTGGCAACGGCAGCCTGCTGGCCATTCCGGAAGGTCTGTGCAGATAAGAACTGTGTGGTGCCATGACCGCGCAAATGAGGAACAATGACGCGGTAGCCTGCTGCTGCCAGGATACCGGCTACTTCTGCATAACTATGGATGTCATAAGGCCAGCCATGAAGCAGGATAACGGGCTGTCCATCCGCCGGACCGGCTTCTGCATAACCCACATCCAGTACACCTGCCCTGATCTGTTTGATCTGGTCAAATGTGCCTTGAGTGCTTTTATAGTTGTTTCTGTTGCTGCTGCCGGTAGCTGCCAGCGCCGTTAAAGGAGAAAGTTTGGTGGCTGCAAACGTGAGCGCAGCTATGCCGAGAAAACGGCGACGGTTAAAATTTGTGTTTGATTCCATCTTATCATCCTGCAGATGCTTTTATGCTCCCCAGGCACTACGAAAGTACCTGGCAGCGTGCAGGATGGGAACCGGTTTCAGGGGGAATCGGACAAAAAGCGGGGTGAGTTGGACAGATCCCCGCCTTAACTTTTTGCCGGGGTCCGGATAACGCGCTCCCGGTGTTGCTTGCCCCATTTGATCATCTCCAGGATGATGTCGCCAAACGACCGGCAATAATCGGTAGCCGTATATTCTACTGTTACCGGTGAGGTAGGCAGCACGGTTCTTTTCACCAGCTGATTGGCTTCCATTTCCTTCAGGTCTTTCGATAACATCCTGGTGGTGATACCCGGAATGCTGCGTTCAATATCCCTGAAGCGCTTATTGCCATTGCAGATAGAATTGATGATAGGGAGCTTCCACTTGCCACCAATTACGTAAATCGCGTCCTGCAATGCCATCACTTCTTCCTTCTGATTACGAGGACTGGCAAGGACTTCCTTGATCAGTTTCAATCTTTTTTTGTCTTCCATACTGGTATACTTCGTTATACTGGTTACAAAGTTATACCAATCCGCCCATACCTTTGTCAAAAAAATAAAAGCATGGAAACGTTAAGTGGAAAAATAGCCCTGGTAACCGGTGGAAATAGCGGTATCGGCTATGCAACAGCAAAGGAATTAAAGGCGCAGGGAGCAGAAGTAATTATAACAGGCCGGCGGAAAGAGGCGGTGGATAAGGCTGCACAGGAGCTGGGGGCCACAGGATTTATCGCTGATCAGGGCGATTTATCTGCCATCGAACAACTGGCGGCTACTGTGAAGGAGCAATTCGGGAAACTGGATATTTTATTCATCAATGCGGGCGTGGTACAGACAGCCGCCATTGAAGACGCCACAGAAGCGATGTTTGACAACATTTTTGATATCAACTTCAAAGGCGCCTACTTTACCCTGAGCAGGTTTATTCCTTTGCTGAGTGAAGGCGCTTCTGTAACGTTCCTGTCGTCGAACACCGCCAGCATGAATGGCGCCACCTCTTCTGTTTATTCTGCCAGCAAAGCAGCCTTAAATGCTGTGATGAAGATTGCAGCCGTGGAACTGGCGCCGAGAAAAATCAGGGTGAATGCGGTAAGTCCGGGCCCTACTGAAACAGAAATCCTGAAAAAGCAGGGTTTAAGTGAGGAGCAGCTGAAGGGGCTGCATGATTGGATCATAGACAGGGTACCTTTGCGTACCATGGGTAAAGCGGGAGATGTGGGTAAAATGGTAGCACATTTAAGCCGGAGCGAATCGTCGTTTATAACAGGCGCAGAATTCCTGATGGATGGTGGTATGAGTTTGTAATTATGCCGCAATAAAAAAGCAAAGGCGCACAGTACGGTGAGTACTATGCGCCTTTATGTTAGAAACTAAATCCGATGCGCGCAAACAGGAACCGGCCATTAAAGCCAAATTGCTGTGAACTGCGGGAATAGAGGAAACGGCCTGAACTGGAATTGGCTACAGATAACTCGTCAGGATAAATATCCAGCAGGTTATTGGCGCCCAGGGTGAGCCGCAGGTTAGGAATAAAAGCGTAGCTCACACTGAGGTCTGTTACTACTTTTCCGCTGTAAATAGCCTGGTTGGCTGCTGTATTGGTGGCTTCCTGTACTTTCCCGAAATACACATTCCGCAGGAAGAATCCCCATTTCTGAATGGAATAGTTCAGCGTCAGGTTAGCCTTCGTTTGTGGTACGGAGTTTTCGAGATAAATGCGGCTGGCGTCATCAAAATAAGTACTCTCTTTTCCTGCCAGTTGCGCGGACGAGTGAATAGGACCCACTAAGGATGTTTTAGCAAAAGTACCGGAGAGATCCGCTTTGAAATGTCCTTTGCCGGGATGTGCGGTGTAGGTAATCACTACGTCCACACCTTTGGTTTCGGTATTGATGGCGTTCGCGAAGAACCTTGCTGTCTGTGCATTTGCAGAACGCAAGATGTTATAGATTTCCTGTTCCTGTGGCGTACCGGTTTTGTTACCGGAGAACTGACCGGTGTATACAATGCGATCGTCAATCCGGATGTAATACCCGTCTACCGTCAGTTTCAGCGGGCCCAGGTTGCTGGTGGCGCCAGCGCTGTAGCTATGGGAGGTTTCCTGTTTCAGCTTGGGAATTCCCAGCAAAGCTGCTACGCGGCTATCGTTCGTGAAGGTGCCGGATTCTATGAATGCACCATCTGTGAAGATGCTGGATGTGGCGTTAAAGTAACGCTGATGTAAAGAAGGTGCGCGGAAGCCTGTGCTGGCAGCAGCTCTCAGCAGGAACTTCGGACTGAACTGATACCGGCCTGCCAGTTTCCAGTTTAAGGTAGAACCAAAGTCGGAGTAGTTTTCAAAACGCAATGCTGCATCGAGCAGGAACTGTTTGGTAAAATTTAATTCCACATCGCCATAGGCAGCAATGGAAGTGCGGGAGGCTTTGGTAGCGTTATCCGGACTAAAGCCCGGGAAGCTCTGCGCCCCACCGGCAAAGGCGGCGCCATTAGCAGCAAGGCGGGTAGGTACGTTGCCTTTTGGATCAGGGATCAGGATGGGCTTTCCTTGTCCGTCGGTGCCAATATTCAGCGCATTGCCATAGTTCACATAAGAAGACGCTTCACCCGGTAAGATCTGGTAATTTTCGTAACGGTGTTCCGCGCCAAACGCCACGTTGGTACCACTGAGTGCGTTCTCAAAGAAACGGCTGAAATCGAGGTTGGTGGTGTTTTGCTGAAAGCGGTAGCCGCCGGCTTCAAAGCTGGTGGGAGAGGCTTTCAGCAGGGAAGCGTTCAGGGTATTGTCTACCGTAAAATCAACACCGTTTTCACCAAAGGTGTTACTGAAATCTACTTTCCATTCGCCGAGTGAGCCACGGATACCTGCTGCGAGCGACTTATCCCGGTTATCGGTAACGATGAGCGGCAGAAATCCATTGGGGTAAATGGTGTCGTTCGTTTGTGTGAGTTGGGAAGGCGTTCTGAAAAAAGCCGCTGCTTCACCATGACGATAATTTAGTCCGCCAAAGGCATACACTTCTGCATGATCGCTTACCGGAAGGGAGGCATTCAGAAACAGGCTACCACCACGGTTGGCCGACTGCCCGATGCGGGAATTGAAGTCGCTGCGTTTTAATCCTCTCTTGGCCAGTTCCGCATCAGTAATATCTTTTCCTTTGGGGGAACCGGGTACATCGGCGAGCGTAGGATCGTTGTAATCGCTGAAGATGGTGCCGGTGAAAGTACCGGTGCGGTTGGTATAATTGCGGTAGTCGTAAGAGCCGGCAAGGTTTACAAAGCCGCCTTTATTGCCCAGCGGAAGTCCATAGTTAAGATTCGCCTGTACGTTCTGTCCATCGAAATTATTCTCCGAATGTTTGGATACGTAAGCGCCGGTAGATACGCTCGCATTGAGTTTATTTACTTCGTCGTTGAGGATGATGTTGATTACGCCGGCAATGGCATCGGAGCCATATTGGGCGGCGGCGCCATCGCGTAATATTTCAATACGTTTGATAGCGGAGGTGGGAATGGCGTTCAGGTCGGTGCCTACAGAGCCCTTACCAAAGCTGCCGTTGATATTTACGAGAGAGGTGGTATGTCTTCTCTTTCCATTGATCAGCACCAATACCTGGTCTGGTCCTAAACCACGGAGAGAAGCGGGATCTATGTGATCGGTACCGTCCGACAGGGTTTGTACGTTGGAGGAAAAGGAAGGAGCCACATAATTCAGGATCTGGTTGATAGATACCTGAGGCGAATATTGTGCTATCTGTTTTACATCTACCACATCTACGGGAACTGCAGTAGTGAGCTGACTGCGGGGCGCACTCCTGGAGCCCAGCACTACTACTTCATTGAGATCATCCGTAGTATTCAGGGTAAAATCTTGCGTGATATGTTCTCCGGCGGCTATGGTGATGGTTTTCTCCACGGACTGATAACCGATATAGCTGACGTTTAATTTGTACTGGCCTGGCTGTACGGTAATTTTATAGTGACCGCCAAGGTCGGTGGTGGCGCCGGTATTCCGTCCCACTAACTTCACAGAAGCGCCAACCAGCGGTTGTTTATTGTCTGATACTGTTCCTTCTATTGTTTGTCCATAGACAGAGTAGGAAATAAAAAACAGCCAAAGCAGGGCATACAATTTTGGTTTCATACTAATTTTTTTTAGTGAGATGATAGCTAAAGGAGTGTCTCTCTTTAGGCAGATAGGGAACAATGTGTACGACCGGGTATATTGGTGGTTGCCCGGGATCCGGAAGCCCGGATGTGATATTATTGGTTGAATAAGCAGGTTGCCCGAAGGCATGGACGGTACCCGGAAATATACCAGGTAACGGACCGGTGGTTTGGTATCATTGGTTTCAATTGTAAGCTGCTAAAGTAGCTAAATTGAATGATCCAAACAATAGTCTACTAAATTTGTAGGATATTATTTTTAATGCCGGATAGATAAGCATTGAAAATGAGGGCTATCTTTAAGTATTGCATTCTTAAAAAAAAGGATACAGTTTCGTTTATGAAAAAAAAGAAAGCGGTAGCCTCGCTGTTGGTGAGTATGCATCCTTTGCAAAGGGTGCTGGTGAGCCTGGGTTTAACAGCCGTGGTGTTTCTGATCTGTTTTATGTTGCATCTGAGCATGCACCCATTGGTATTCTCGGCATTGCTCTGGAATATCTTTGCGATTTCCTATATCGCTACCGGCTGGATCGTTTTCTATAACAGGTCTACTGATCAGATCCGTACCTGGGCCAGGATAGATGACGGCAGCCGTATTTTTGTTTCCATCACGGTGGTATTGGCGTCTGTGGCCAGCCTGGTGCTGGTACTGCTGCTCATGTTGTCGAAAGAGCTGTCTGGCGTGTCGCAGATGTTATACCTGCCGGTAGCGATTACCGGAATGCTGGCGTCATGGACCATGGTGCATACCACGCTCACGTTTCACTATGCAAACCTGTATTATGATGATGACGAAAAAGATACCACCAAACATGCCGGTGGACTCGAATTTCCCCAGGAAAAGAAACCCGACTATCTCGATTTTGCTTATTTCGCTTTTGTGATCGGCATGACCTTCCAGGTATCAGATGTGGATATCACCGGCCGCATTATCCGTCGTACTGCCCTTGCACATGGGTTACTTTCTTTTTTACTGAACACGTTTGTGGTTGCATTAACGATTAATTTAATCGCGGGATTGAAACAATAATCTGACAATGAAAAAAATATCCTGATTTTTATCTCCCGGAAAAAATACCCGGAAAGCCTTAGTACCATTGGGTAATCGCCGGACTGATGAATAGAAAAATAAGAGGTAAAAATCATAAATATGCTTACCTTTGATAAAGAATCGAAAAAAAATTTTGGTTTGTAAAACATTTTCCTATCTTTGCAATCCCAAACGAAAAATGCCGCGTTGGTCAAGGGGTTAAGACGCCTCCCTTTCACGGAGGATTCACGGGTTCGAATCCCGTACGTGGTACAAGAAAAAGGACTTCTGCAAAGAAGTCCTTTTTTCATTTCAGCCATTTATTTCCCACAGCTGGTGAAAGTTTAGTTGCAGATGATAGTCATGCAATAAATTCACAACAACATTTAGTACATTTAGTCAATAGTGCTTCTTTCCCGGAAATTGCAATGATTCGACGTCATATCAAGGCTTCTGTCCAACAATGGCTAACTGTAGTCAGGTATACTTTTTACCTGATGGGGATCATATTACACCTCCTTCCCGCCAGCGCACAACAGAGGGAAACTGCCAGCTATAAATTCTCCCATCTCGATATCAGCAACGGTTTAGCGAGTAATCACGTGTCGGCCATCATGCAGGACCGCAAAGGTTTTATCTGGATCGCCAGCACCGCACTGCAACGTTATGATGGCACCAACCTTGTAACTGTCGCCAGCTTCGACCGCATACCAGGCTCTATTTACTACGATGATATCTGTTTATGCGAAGACAAAAAAGGCCGCATCTGGATGGGGACACCTGACAATATTCGTGTATACGACCCCGTTACAGACCAGGTGAAAGCGTTGCAGGTTGCCGACAGGGACATCCGGCCGGAAGGGCTGCAATGCAGCCAGATCGTACAGGATCACGCCGGCGTTATCTGGGCTACCACCCACGATGGCCTCCTTCGCTTCAACGAAAAAGCATTTAACTTTCAGAAAGCCTCCGTGATCCCTGAAGCCGACCGCATACAAATGATGGACGCCATCATGGAAGATGAAACCGGTAACCTCTGGATCAGCGGAAAACATGGCGTATACATTCTCGACCGCGACCGGAAAAATCTATACAGCGCCGCCAACAATCCCCAACATCTTCCCATTCTCAACATCGATAATACGTTTAAAAAAATATTCACCGACCCGCATCACCAGATCTGGCTGGCCGGCAGGCAGGGATGGCTGTACAGTTACGATCCCGCCTCGCGCAAACTGAGCAATTATACCTTTGAAGCACCCGGTGGAAAAAAAGAAGTGGGGGATGCCATCTTCGATCTCGTAGCCGATGGAGATAAACACCTCTGGGTGGCTACCGAAAAAGGCGGAATTTTCCGTTTTAACCGTCCTTTAGGACGTTTTGATCTTAATATCGCCGCCAACAATACCGACGATAAGGGATTTCATTACACCTACGAAGCCAACTGTTTCCTGAGCGACCGCGAAGGTCACCTCTGGATCGGTACCGATCTCGGTGTGAATATCCTCAGCCTGCATAACAAAACTTTCCGCCTCCTCGATAACAGGACCGTTTTCTCCAACACCAAAGAACGCCTGCCCGAAACAGAAGTTACCGGTGCCCTCCAGGCCTCAGATGGCAGCATATATGTAGGCTACTGGGGACGGGGATTCAGCCGGCTCAATGCTAATCTCCAGCTGATCCGGAATTATGTACATGATGACGGCGATCCTGCGTATTCCCTGCCCGAAGAACGCGGCCTGGTATGGACTTTCGCCGAACTGAAAGATGGCAACATCATCGTAGGCCAGGAAAACGGCTATATTTCCGTGTTCAATCCGGCCAGCGGCAAATTCACCAAACACCTTACCTCGCCGCTACTGTATGAACAAACAATTCTCGACCTGCAACCCCAAAATGATACCACCGTCTGGATCGGATTATACAAAAGAGGATTAGCCAGCTGGAATCCAAAACTGGAAACCTTCCAGCACTACCACGAAATAACCGATGAACTGAAACGACCTGTATCTGTCATGGATATAGTACCCGAAGGAGATTCCATCCTGTGGCTGGGCACCAGCAGCGCCGGGCTGATCAGGTTTAATAAAAAACTGCGTCGTATTACCGGTAGCCAGACTTTTGAACGGAATACCAAGGTCTATAGCAATATCACCTGTTTGCGCCGTTTTAACGACACTACCTTGCTGGCGGGTACCGATCATGGCCTGTGGATTTATAACACGCTGAGGCGCACATATAAGCCGTTACTGACCAACACCAAGTTGTTTGATCAATGGGTACTGAGCATGGAAGAAGATGAACCAGGTAAAATATGGTTCACTACACAGTACGGTTTTTATCGCTACTATGCCGCAGAAGACCGCCTTGAAACCTTTATCCAGGGCGATGATATCATCGATAACACCCGCAAGGTAAGACGCCGCATCATAAAGCTGAGAAACGATCATCTCCTGGTAGGCGCTTCCGATCATATCGTTTCCTTCGATCCGAAAAGCCTCCGGCTGGCCCCGCCGCCACCCGATGTTACGATCGTTAATTTGAAAGCACTCGATAGTGTTGTACTGATTTATTCTGCCCTGCGCGACAGCTCTCCGGTGACACTCAGCCACAAGCAGAACTTTATCAGCATAGAATTTAAAAGCCTGCAATACCACGAAGAGAAGATCCGCTATTACTACCAGCTGGAAGGCGTGGATGAAAACTGGGTACTCACAGACAATATCCTTGTGGCCAAATACACCAATCTGCCACCAGGAAATTATTTGTTCCGTGTAAGAGCGGTGAATACGGCCGGTACTTTTTCGGAACATATAACCAGTCTGCAGATCTTTATCAAACCAGCCTTCTGGCAAACGGGGTGGTTCCGGCTGGTATGTATACTCCTGGCAGGATCGCTGGTATACCTGTACTACCGCTTACGCATCCACGGAATTAAAAAAGAAGCCAAACAACGGGAAGCGATACAACAACAGATCGCTCAGCTGGAAATGAAAGCACTGCGTGCCCAGATGAATCCGCACTTCATCTTCAACGCACTGAATTCCATCCAGACCTTTATGATGAAAAGCGAAACAGAACAGGCATTGTCTTACCTGAGCCGCTTCGCAAAACTGATCCGTAACGTACTGGATAATTCACAACTCAATAACATCACGGTAGCCCAGGAAGTGGCCATATTGGAGAATTACATGGAACTGGAGAAGCTGCGTTTTACCGATGAATTTGAATACGAAATTATCGTGGATCCTTCTCTCGACGCACACATGGTAGAAGTACCCACCATGATCATACAGCCATTTGTGGAAAATGCTATCTGGCACGGACTGCTCCATGAGAAAACTAAAGGCAAACTCACTATCACTTTTAATAAAGTAGAGGATCGCATATTGTGTACCATTGAAGATAACGGTATCGGCAGGGAGAAATCTGCGGCCATGAAGCGCTTGAATAAACCCCGGCATCAGTCGCGCGGGTTACAGATCACACGCGATCGCTTATCCTTGTATAACAGCCGCTTTAATGTAGACGCCAGCTTTGATATCGAAGACCTGGCAGATGAAGAAGGCAAAGCAAAAGGAACCCGTGTGAACTTATGGTTTCCATTGGTTGAAGAATAAAACAGAGATGGTCGCCTGAAGCGACCATCTCTGCAGCAAATTATGCCAGTCCGATTTCGTAATGACGCTCCGGAATCTCAATATCCAGGAACCCTTTCTTAAAGAGCCACGCCTTGAAAATCTGTTGTACGTCATACTCCCCGTGTACCAGGAATAATTTCTTTATTTCTTTCGGATGCTGACAAGCCAGCCACTGGCTCAGATCTTCATAATCACCATGAGCGCTCATAGAGCGGATCACCCCTATTTCTGCATTTACTTTAAAACGCGTACCATAGATGGATACCTCTTTGGCGCCGCGCATCAGGCGGCCACCGAGCGATTGCGGTTCGCAATAACCCACAATGAGAATAGTATTATGCGGATTGTCGATGTTATTGGCAATATGGTGTTTCACGCGACCTGCTTCCGCCATGCCGGAGGCAGAGATGATCACGCAGGGCTCCTGGCGGAAGTTCAGCGCTTTGGATTCATCTACTGTTTGAATATAGCGTAGCCCGGGGAAATCAAACGGATCATCATCCGTTTTCAGCACATTGGCCACTGCTTTATTGAATACTTCCGGATGCGCTTTCGTTACGGCAGTAGCTTCTGTCGACAGCGGACTGTCCACAAAAATATCCACTTTAGGCAGTTTGCCGGCTGCCTGCGCATTATTCAGTGCGTATAGTAATTCCTGCGTACGGCCCACGCTAAAGGCAGGAATAATGAGTTTGCCTTTTTTCTGCACACAGGTTTCCCGGATGTGACGCAGCAGTTCATCATCTGCCGGCGCCGCGTCGGCGTGCAGGGTGCTGCCATAGGTAGATTCCATCAGGATATAATCTGCCTGTGGAAATACTTCCGGCGATTTCAGGATCGCATCGTTATAACGGCCAATATCGCCACTAAAGGAAATCTGTTCTGTTTTACCGTTTTCGGTGATACGCAGATGTACAGAAGCCGCGCCTACAATGTGTCCCGCGTCGGTAAACATCAGCTGGATATCCGGGTCAATGTTCACCCAGCTATGATAAGGCGTTGGTTTCAGGCGACCGATAGACAGCTTCGCATCATCTACATCATACAATGGTTCTATGAAAGGAAGGCCTTCTTTTGCCATTTTCTTATTGGTGAATTTCGCATCATCGCGTTGTATTTCGGCGGAGTCGAGCAGCAGTATTTCTGCGAGGTCGCGGGTAGCGGGTGTGCAGAAGATATCACCACGATAGCCCAGTTTCACCAGTCGTGGTATCAGTCCCGAGTGATCGATATGTGCATGCGATAATACCATGTAGGTCACTTCCTGCGGATCAAAGCCAAACTCGCGGTTCATGCCATCTGTGTCGTGGCCCATACCCTGGAACATGCCGCAATCCAATAAAATCTTTTTGCCATTCTTAAGTGTGATCAGGTGTTTTGATCCGGTAACGGTGCGCGCGGCGCCATGAAATGCAATTTTCATATCAGAGATTTAGGGTGAACAGGTTCACCATTTTTACGATTTACATTTAAACGACCAGGTGATCGCGAAAGAGGCAATTAATATGCCGTCTTTGTCTCTGCCTTCACTGTGGAGGGTAATAGTTTCTGCGGAATTGTTGTTGAGCGCTCTTTCTATAGCGGATCTGAGCAAGGGTAATTCGGAACAGGTAAAGATGGTGCGCCCCGTTGCTTTTTTTACAAAGGTGGATTCCATACCGGTAACAAGCATGGATACACGACGTGGGGCGCTGCGTACGTACATCATTGCCGGTAAGCCGGTACTGAGTTCCGCCGCCATCGCCAGACAGGCAAAGTAAGTGGATTTAAAAGGGTTTTGCGATAACCAGCGGAAAGGAACGGTAGTCACGCAGGTATTGGTTTCCAGCGATTGTAACCGGACACCTGCCAGCCATGCGGCCGGTAGTTTCCAGAACAGGTAGGCCGAAAACTTAAACGGATGCTGTGCAAACTTCTGAAAAGATTGCACAGCATCCGTATTGAAAGTGGTAATGCCGTTATCCATGACGATGTTATTCGTTGATATACTGGGAAGCCTGCAAAGCAGTGGGTGACCATTGTTTCAGGAACTCCTGCACTTTCTTCCTATCATAGGAATCTGCCGATTCCAGCAAACCGGAATTCTGCGTATGCAGGCGGTTGCCTTTGGCATCCAGGATCACCAGTACCGGGAAACCAAAACGCTGCGGATAGCCCAGCTCTTTCAGGATAGGCAGGTTCTTGTTTTCCTTGCTGTAGTTCAGGTGATATACTACATAATTGTTGTTCATGGTGGTTTTTAGCTCTGCGTCATCTTCGATGAACTTATACAGTCGTTTACACCAGATACACCAGTTACCGCCGATCTGCAGCAATACATGTTTGTTCTCTTTTGCGGCCTGTTTTGTAGCGGCGGCAATATCCGCTTTCGCATCAGCGGTTGGATTGTAGATGTGCTCCAGGTCGTGCGTTTGCGCCTGCGTGGCAGGAATAGCAAAAGCCATACTCAGTAACAACATCCATACATACTTCTTCATAAAAATCGATTAAATCAGGATATCTAATTTACACTATATTTTGCACATAGGATTGAATGGCCGTTTGTGCGTTTGCCGGATCTTTCAACTGTAGCTGAATAATGTCTTTCAGCTGTTGCTGCAGGGCAGGATCATATACCGGCACACATACTTCTATGCGGCGGTGCAGGTTCCGGTTCATCCAGTCGGCCGAGCCCATATATACTTCTTCCTGCTGGTTATTATGGAAGATGAATACGCGGGCGTGTTCCAGGTAGCGGTCTACAATCCGTATGATCCGGATGTTGGCGCTTTCAGGGATATCGGGTACCAGGCAGTTGATGCTGCGCACAATCAGATCGATCTGTACACCTGCCAGGCTGGCTTCATACAGCTTATTGATCATGCCTCTTTCCTGGAGGTTATTTAGTTTGATGGTAATACGCGCCGGTTTCCCCTCTTTTACATGAACAATTTCCCGGTCTATCAGCTTGGTAAAACGCGCCGTCATATTGAACTGCGCCACCAGCAGATGCTGGAACTGGAGGAAGTCGTAGGCAATGGGTTGTTCTCTGCTCTGGAGATAGAGGAACAGCAATTCCATCTCCCGGGTAATATCCTTATGGCTGGTAAATAACACATGATCGGTATAAAAACGGGCGGTACTTTCGTTAAAGTTACCGGTGGCAATAAGGCCGCAATAATCCCATTGGTAGCCGCGATTACGCTTTACCAGCGCTGTTTTGGCATGTACTTTCATGCCCGGAATGCTGTAGATCAGCTTTACCCCGGCGTCTTTCATCTTCTTGGCCCAGCGGATATTATTGGCTTCATCGAAGCGGGCTTTCAGTTCCACGAACACGGTTACTTTCTTGCCGTTCTTTGCCGCACTGATCAGCGCCTGCGCGATCTGCGAGCCGGAAGCAATGCGGTACAGGGTTACATATATCTCTGCTACATCCGGATCTACGGCAGCTTCGCTGAAGAAGCGGAGCACATAATCATATCGCTGGTAGGGGAGATGCAGTAACAGGTCCTGTTGTAAAACGAGGTCGAGTAAACGATCGGTAGCAGCGGCGGCTTTGTTTTCCGCCGGAATTACCTTTGGATAATCTACCTGTGTAAGACCGGCAGGCGCAGGTAAACTGGCCAGGTCTTTCAGGTTATGATAGCGGCCACCCAGCACCAGTTCATCTTCCTGTACATCAAACTGCTGCGCCAGGAAGTGCAGCAGTGGCCTCGAAATGGCAGCGTCGTAAAGGAAGCGGGTAGGTACGCCTAACTCACGCTTACGGATCAACGTTTCCACCTCTTCGAGGATATCCACTTTCATTTCATCCATATCCATTTCGGCATTCCGCGTAAGCTTGATGCTGTGGCAGTTTTCCACGGAATAGCCGGGAAAGAGGTAGCCGATATGTGTACGGATAATATCATCAAGGAAAGCGATATAATGAATGCCTTCGAGTGCCGGCAGTTGTTGAAAACGCGGCAGAACAGAAGGGATATTCACGATCACATACTCCTGTATGTTGGTATTATGTTCGGGAATCAGCGTAACAGCGAGGTATAGCTGGTTATTTTCCAGAAAGAGTTTTTCCTGTTTACGGCCCAGCCACACCGGTTGCAGGTAGGCCAGTATAGTAGATAGAAAATAGTTTTTGGTAAACGCCAGGTGCGGCACTTGAATGGGTTGGTTATAATACAACTGCACCCCTCTCGATAGCAGGTCGGGAATCACTGAGCCGCTGAATATTTTCCCGTATTCCTGTTGCTGGCGGTTTATTTCCTGCAATACCTGTTGCAGGGTGTCGCTGCTGATCGATTCGTTTTCCCCGGCTGCCGGATCATTTTCCAATACCTTATTGATGGTGAGTATGGCCGGCATTCTCACCCGGAAAAACTCATCGAGGTTGGAAGAAAAAATAGAAAGGAATTTAATCCTTTCGTATAGGGGCACCTGTTGGTCTGCTGCCATCAGCAGCACCCGGTAATTAAAGGATAACCAGCTGAGATCGCGGTTATTTAAAGGAACACCCATGAATCATTAAGCTTTTACCGGAAAAAATATAGCTGCAATCAGGAAGGCGAGTACAGAGATAATCAGACCAAACATGAAAATATTATAGGAGATGCGCAGCAGTTTGTATTTATGACCTAGTACTACGCCCAGGTAGTAGATGTCGCGTGTCATGCTGCTGTACAGGAATTCAGAATCTTCCATCATTTGCTTCATGCCCCATTGGTATTCTTCCAGGTGCATTTTATAGAAGTTACCAAAGAACAGCAGGTTGGCGTTCTTTTTCTCAATATCTGTTTTGGTAAACACGCCACTGGTTACATTCGGGCGGGTAGCCAGTACGGAGAAGATGACCGTCAGTACGGCCGTAGTGAGAAAGATAATGGACGGAATCACCATATTGGGATAGTCTTCCAGCCGTCTTACCAGCACGCTCAATATCACGGAGATGATGATGGAGTTTACCGAAATCATGATATGTGCTTTGCTGTCGGCCATGGAACTGAGCCGGATATGATTGGTAGAAGTGGTCCGGAACATGGTTTCCACACCGCGTTCGGATTTGGCGGTCTTATCTTTTTTCTTCTTTTGTGTAGCGGTTACCGGAGCGCCTTCTGTGCCGGTAGCGGCAACGGTGGCGGCAGCCAGGTTTTCTTCTGCGGCGTCTTCCGTTTTCTTCTCCAGCTTCTTTTTCAGTTTGGCCAGGTTCTCTTCTTTCTGTTGTTTGAAGAGGGTTTGTGCGTAGTCTGTCCAGTAGTGATGCTGTGTCAGGAAAGTGACGTTTCCGGTGAGCCATTGAATGGCGGGTATTTCCTGCTGATAGGTCAGTTCCATTTCATGCCGCAGTAATTTATTACGGTCGGAAAACTCTTTGGAGCCGAGGTGGGAGAGGTCGGCATCGCAAACAATCTGTTCTACCAGGGTCTTGGGCGATTGTGGCATTTTGGTGGCCATAATAGCTCCCTGTACCATGGTTTGAACATTTTCAGGAACCTGTTGTTGCTGTAAAAACTGGAGGGCTTCTTTGGCACCGTTCTCTTCGTGTTGTTTGCCTTCACCCAGCAGGTAACCGGCATCATGGAACCAGGCGGCTACATAAACGGCCAGTAGTTCGTCGTCCTGCAGGCGGTAGTGAGCGGCAATCTGCCCTGCAACCTGTACTACCTGTTGTGTATGTATGAGATTGTGATATACCAGATTGGGGCGCGGGTGTTGTTGATACTGGGCTAAAACATAGTCCCGTGCTGCATCTATGATAACATTGTTTTGCATAAGGAAGACGAAAATTAAGATAAGGAACTGCGAAATACGATACTAATAACGGTATGTTCGCCCATTCGCGTATTACAAATCGCAAATTGAACCTAAGTTACTGCATTTTTGAGTTAAATTTATGCTATAAAGTTACACTATGGATGTCCGGATCGGGTTAATCTTTCTCCTTTTTTTACTGTCTTGCAATGCGTTTAGCGACAGAGAACAAAAAGTATATGCCTCTCCCGGCGGCTATGATTTAAAGGAACCGGTAAGGTACCGGGTAAGGGAATCGATGCAGGAAATTTCCGGTATCGTGTTATTCCCCGACGAACATAAGATCATGGCCATTAACGACGAGGAAGGCCGTATTTACCAGATAGATGTGAACGCTACACAGCCCTATCCGTATTTTAAATTTGCCAAGAACGGCGACTATGAAGATATCTGCCATACTGATAGCGGCTGGTTTGTGCTGAAAAGCAGCGGCTCGTTGTTCCATGTGCAGGGTCTTTTTTCCGATAGCGTTGCCAGTGAGCACTACAAAATGGAGAAGCACGGGAAGAAGGAGTTCGAAACTACTTATTACGATCCCGCTAAGAACAGTATTATCATGATTTGTAAGAACTGTGAAGATGATAAGCGCCTGGGCGTTACCAGCGCCTATCGCTTTGATCTGGCTACCAAAACATTTGACACCTCGGCCATTTACCAGTTCAATAACCAGGAAATAGCCCGTCTCGCCGGATCAGATATGCGCTTCTTCAAACCATCTGCTGCCGCTATTCATCCTATTGAAAAACGCTTGTATATCGTAGCTTCCGTTAACGGTTTGCTCGTTATTTCCGACCTTCAGGGACATGTACAGGAAGCCTATAATCTGAAACACCGGCTATTCCTGCAACCCGAAGGACTGGCGTTTGCCCCCAACGGTGATATGTATATTTCCAACGAAGGCGGATACGACGGTACCGCCAACATTCTTAAATTTAGTTACAAGTCAAAATGATCAGATCAGCCATCATCTTTATAGCCCTATTGCTTTGCGGATATACCACCATATTGGCCCAATCGCCACAGGTGGTAAAACGTATCATCCTGATCGGCGATGCCGGTGAGCTCCATGGCAACGGTAAAAATGCCGTAGTGGATGCCGTCCGTAATACATTCGATCTGCAGGATAACCGCAATACCATCCTCTTCCTGGGTGATAACGTATATCCACACGGGGTACCCGACTCCTCCAGCCGTAAATATCCCGTTGCCAAAGAAATCATCGACTACCAGATCAACCTGGTACGGGGTACTAACGCACAGGGCTATATTATTCCGGGTAACCACGACTGGGACAAAAGCAAGCCCGATGGATGGGATATTATCCGCAATCAGCAACGGTATGTAGATTCACAACACCTGGATAACGTGCAGTTCGAGCCCAAAGAAGGATGCCCCGGCCCGGTAGAAGTGAAGATCTCTGATAATATTACACTCATCATTATGGATAGCGAATGGTGGGTATTCCCGTATCAGAAGCCGGGAGTAGAATCTTCCTGCGATTGTAAAGACAAAGACGAGGTGCTCACCAGGATCTCAGACATTGTAGCGCTGAACCGCAACAAACTGATCATTTTCGCTACCCACCATCCTTTCCGTAGTTACGGTATTCACGGTGGCTACTATACGATCAAGCAACATATCTTCCCGCTCACCGATCTGCGCCCCGCACTGTATGTGCCGTTGCCGGTGATGGGATCTATTTATCCCATTGCCCGTGGCGTGTTTGGAACACCGGAAGATATTCCCAATCCCAAATACCAGGAAATGATCAAAGGCGTAGAAGCGGCAGTGAAACCGCATGGTCCGGTCGTATTTGTGTCCGGGCATGATCATACCCTGCAGTTGATTAAGGATAGCCAGAACGCCTATGTGGTAAGTGGCAGCGGCGCTAAAAATAACCGGGTCCGCAAAGGGCCGAAATCGTTGTTCGCCACTACCGAAAATGGCTTCAGTACCCTGGAACTGATGTCCGACAGCACGGTGAGAGTGCAGTACTACATTGCAGATAAAGGCACACAGCCGGTATTCAGCGACAACCTGTTCCGGCTCCAGGATATTCCGCAACAGGCCCTCACTTATCAGCAGCCGGCAGAATTACCACCATTTGTGAAGGTGGCCGCCGACACCCAGTATAACCATGTAGGCAGTTTCCATAAATTCCTGCTCGGTGAAAATTACCGCAAAGTATGGGCTACCCCGCTCAACTTCCCCGTACT
The DNA here is from genome assembly GCF_900110835.1 of Chitinophaga arvensicola. GTDB lineage: Bacteria > Bacteroidota > Bacteroidia > Chitinophagales > Chitinophagaceae > Chitinophaga > Chitinophaga arvensicola. The sequence continues at coordinate 19,313 of NZ_FOJG01000001.1, read as the reverse complement.
CAACCTGAAAACGGCTAAAGGCGGATTGAAGATCCTGCAAAGAGGCGGTGGTAAACAAACCCATTCCCTCCGGCTGGAAGACAGCACCGGTACCGAATGGGCCATGCGTTCCCTGAAGAAATTCCCGCTGGCGGCCATCCCCGAACTGTTGAGGGAAACCGTAGCCCGGGATGTAGTACAGGACCAGATCTCTGCCGCTAACCCTTATGCGCCACTGGCCGTAAGCGTACTGGCAGAAGCAGCCGGCGTACCCCATACCAATCCAACATTTGTATACTTACCGGTAGATAGCTCACTGGGCATTTATGCCCACGACTTCGGTAATGAAGTGTTCCTCTTTGAAGAGCGGGAACCCGTTACCGGAAAGAACGATAAAACCTATAATACGCCGAAAGTACTGGCAAAGATCTGGGGAGATAACGATGTACATGTAGACCAGAAATCCGTACTGCGCGCCCGTTTGTTCGATATGTATATCATGGACTTTGACCGGCACGACGACCAGTGGCGCTGGTACAAGGAAAAGCACAAGGGGGAAGATTACTATTACCCGGTGCCCCGCGACCGCGATCAGGCGTTCTTTATCAACAGTGGCGTGATTCCCCGTGCGGCTTCACGCCCATGGCTGCTGCCCGCTATTCAAGGCTTCCGTAATTACATCCCAGATATCAACGGTTTCAACTTTAGCACCCGCTACTTCGACCGCTCTTTCCTGAATGAAATGGATGAGAAAGACTGGCAGAAGCAAACAGAAAGACTGATCAGGAAGATGACGGACAGCGTGATTGATGCTGCTGTTAAAGCATTTCCCGATACAATCCAGTCGCTCGTAGGACCCATGATGAAAGAGCGTTTATCTGCCCGTCGCAACATCCTGGAGAAAAATACCATGAAGTACTACCGCTTCCTCGCCAAAGGCGTGGATGTTCCCGGTACAGAAAAGAATGAACTCATCACCGTTGAAAAGCAGCCTGGTGGCATGGTAGCGCTGAATATGTTTAAGATCAGCAAGAAAGGAGCCATACAGCAAAACTTCTACTCCCGCACCTTCGATCCGGCTGTCACCAAAGAAGTGAATGTATACGGCCTCGGTGGCAACGACCGCTTCGAAATAAAAGGCGATCACGCTACCCCCATCCGCATCCGGCTCATTGGCGGTAAAGATGCAGACACTTATGTGGATAGCAGCACCGTAAGGGCTGGCAAACGCATACGCATATACGATCAGAAGAACGCTAAAGATACTTTTGTCCTCACCGGCAATGAACAACGCCGTCTCTCTAACGATCCCGATAATATCAAATATAACCGTAGCGCCTTCCAATACGAGAAAACAATCCCCTTACTGGCTGGAGGCTACAACCGCGACGACGGTGTTTTACTCGGTGTTGGTTTGTCTATTACCCGCCACTCCTGGCGCAGGGAGCCATTCTCCACGCGGCACCTGTTCACCGCTACACATGCATTAGCCACCCGTGCCTGGAACTTCCGCTACGAAGGTGAATACACCGACGTTATCGGAAAAACAGACCTGCTGCTTTTCGCCCGTGCCAAAGCGCCTAATAATACCATCAACTTCTTCGGATATGGTAACGAAACAGTGTTCGATAAATCGAATGGTAAAACCATTTCCTATTATCGTGCCCGGTATAATTTCTATACCGCAGAAGCTTTGCTGAGAACAAGCGTCGGTAATCACATGACGATCGCTTATGGCCCTACGTTCAATAATTACGCCTTTAATAAGGACGAGAACGACAACCGTTTTATTACCGACTTTAAAGACAACGGGCTGGACTCTGCCGGCATCTACGCCAATAAAGCGTACGCCGGTGGTAAGATCGTGGCAACCATCGATACACGCAACAACAAGATCATTCCTACACGCGGCATCCTGTGGACTACCACTTACGCCGGTAACTTCGGTGTGAACAGCAGTAGCTATAACACCACTTCCCTGCAAAGTGACCTGAGTTTATACATGAGTTTCCGTATTCCAGCAAACTTCGTAATCGTGAGCCGCTTCGGTGGTGGTAAGTTATGGGGTAACTATGAATACTTCCAGGCGCTCACTGTAGGCGGTGTGCAGAGTCTCCGTGGCTACCGTAACTTCCGCTTCGCCGGTGATGCCAATGTATACAACAATACCGAAGTCCGTGTAAAACTCTTCGACCTGAAAACATACGTTCTGCCGGCAGGAATAGGGCTCATCGCCTTTAATGACATTGGCCGCGTATGGCGTGAAAATGAAACTTCCCACGTCTGGCATGATGGCTACGGTGGAGGTATTTACATTGCACCTATCAATGCCTTGATCATTACTGCAGTAGTAGGGCATTCAAAAGAGGAGACGGTGCCGTATGTCACGTTTGGATTTAAGTTCTGATGATAGAAGAATTAAAAAAGGAAGAGGGAGATGAATTCATCTCCCTCTTCCTTTTTATTAAATGAATGATATTCCCGTATACTCTACGCTCCAACAGGAAGCTCCATATTTACTTTCACCCGCAGCGCTTTCAATCCACTCACACCTTGCAGTTCTTCCAGGTCCAGCATTTCAATTTCCGGCATCAGTATCTTTTTACTTTGCAGGAAAGTGATATACTTTTTGAACTCCTCCATTTCACGTACATAAGAATATACCATCGCGATGGTACCTGGTTGCGTTAATCTCTCGCCGGTATCTTTCACGTGTACTTTATCGATTCTCTTTTTGATGATCTCATAACGCACATTGTACGCGCCTTCCACATCAAACCGACGTTCATCGCTACGGAAACTGATGGTGATAGGGGCGCTGTGCATCAGGATCATCTGCGTGGTTTGCAGCGGCACTTTTAATTTAGGTCCCAGCTGATGCGTGAGCCGGGCAATATGCGCCATGGAAGAAAGTTGCCACAGGCGAAGGTTGCGCAGGTAGAGTTGATCAAACTTCTTTTCCTGAGCAATAGACTGACCAATGTATATCGTATACTCTACGCCATCTGTTCTGTACTTCTCAAAGTAGCAGGGGAAAGATTGCTGTATATAGGAACGTTCTTTCTCCAGGTATTGACTGATGGCGGTATTGATGGTAGCCAGACTTTCTTCATACTCTCTCCGGTGATGATACACATGCCCTTCTGATTTATCCATTTTGGCGAAATAGTTGGCCAGTAATGGTTTCAGGTCGTCGTTGTCTTCACAAAGGTGTCGAAGTATCGGTTCTATTTCCTGGTCCATGAATTCGTTCACTTTCAGGTCTTCACCGGCTTGCAGGCTGTTGCTGAGATTTTCGAGCAGGTCGTTGGTTTTGAATTGTAGTTCTTCCAGTAAAGGAAGATGTACGGTTTGTCCAACGGTTTCAAGTGTATCACGGATTAGTTCCAGTTGCTCCTGAAGATCTTCGCGTATAGCCGTTCCCTGCTGTACAGAGGAGTTACGGATATCCACAGCGCCATAGAGCGGGTATACCTCATCAAAAGAAATGCTTTCAATATCCTTCCTGTCCTCTACCGGTGTAAGCAGGTAGTTCCAGGCGGCGTCCACAAACTTCCATTCCACGGCGGGTTGCAGGGCGGTGAACTGGTCTTTGATCACTTCGTTCAGCCGGCTCTCCAGGATATTCATGCTGCGGTTGAGCATGAGTACCAGCAGGGGATAGGTATTTTGCAGCTTCCACAACGGATCGGATGTTAACCGGTTAGGTGTGGAAGACGCCAGTTCCAGTACGCCCAGGATTTCCTTTTTATGGGTAATCGGGAATACAATGAAACTCTTGATATTCTTGATAGGCAGGTATTTCAGGAATGCGTGCGGCGCAATAGCTGTTTCATTTACATCCGGAATGATCAGTGGTACCGGGTTAGCTTGCAGATGCTCCAGCAGCAGTTGAAAGAAATGCTGTTGTTGTTTCTTGTTACCCACGCCCAGGATCGGGTCTGTATTGGAGAACTGTTCTTCCAGTACATTCTTTCCGTTCACTTTCGGGAATGGTACTACGTGCGCGGTCACATCAGGAATACCGAGTATTACCGGGATCATTTTTTCCAGGGCGGCATAACTTTCCACTTCGTTGCTGGTGCGCATGTTCATCACCAGTCCCTTGATGTTGTTAAGGGTTTCTGACTGGGTGACATCTTTCACGGTCCATATCACGAATCCTTCCAGGGAAAACATGCTGGTAGGTAGTATTTGTTGCAGGGCCTCCGGTGTGATCTGTTTGGAACAGAACAGGTCGTAGTTCAGTTCCGGCAGATCGCCGTTTACCTTCACATCTACAAACCTTGGGTCGATATTCACTTTCACATAACGCTTACCTCCGTCGGGTGTTTCCACCGTATGGATGATATCGTTTTTATAGTTCATCGGAAAATGGAATACCTTTTCCAGGATCAGTTTATAGAGCCAGGTAATTTTATCTTTTTTCACCTGTGCCATGGAGATCCCATCTGGTACAGCGGTCAGCTCGCTTCCATTACCTGAAAACAGTTGTTTAAACAGGTCGGAGTAGTGGAAGATGGCGAATTTAAAAGGCACGCCGATGCCATAAATATCCTTGGTAGCATCTGTAGTCACCGGAAAAATCGCGGCGATAAGCAGATCCAGGTATTCTTTATATTCGCTGAGATCGGTATTTGCAGGGATGGGTTTAAGTATGTTCGGGTTGCTTTCAAACTTATCAATGATCAGTTTATAGAAAGACGAGCGTGCTTCACCATCCTGAGCTACTTTTTCCTTCAAAAAGTTCAGGAAGGGAACGAATGATATGTGTGACTCAATTACCTTATCCTCGTTAAATATGCCGGGGTGTGCAGTTAAAACTTTCATATGTTCGTACAATTATAACCAAAGGCGATCCTTTTTGTGCCAGTAATAAAATAGCTTATTACAATTTACAGTAAAACATTGCAGGAGTAACAGAGGGGAGTACTAATGTAGACGCAAAGGTAGGGGAAATATTGTATCAATTCTGAATTTTGGGATCCAGGTACCTGTTACCCGGAACTATGTTCCTGATAATCAAATACCTGAATCCTAAACCCGGTGTTTTTATTGCAGTTCGATCTGGTTTCTCAGCAGATCGTCGATAGTATCACGTTTACGGATCAGGTGTGGCTTACCGTCTTTCACCAATACTTCTGCCGGTTTCAGGCGGGAGTTAAAGTTGGAAGACATTTCAAAGCCATAGGCGCCGGCGTTATAGAACACCAGGTAATCGCCTTCCCTTACTTCGTTGATCTTACGGTCCCAGCCAAAGGTGTCTGTTTCACAGATATTACCTACAACGGTATAAATCCGTTCGGTACCTTTTGGATTGGATATATTACGGATCAGGTGGAAAGCATCATAAAACATCGGTCTGATCAGGTGGTTGAAGCCTGAATTCACCCCTACAAATACATTAGCCGTTGTTTGCTTGATCACATTGGCTTTTACCACAAAGTAGCCGCTCTGGCTCACCAGGAACTTTCCTGGTTCAAACCACAGCTGCAGTGGACGCACATATGATTTTGCAAAATTGTTAAACGCCTCACTCAGTTTCTTGCCGAGCAGGTCGATATCCGTTTCCGGATCGCCCTGTTGGTAAGCTACTTTAAATCCGCTGCCCAGGTCAATAGATTCCAGGTCAGGGAAGTGCTGTACCATTTCAAACATTACCTCTACACCACGCAGGAACACATCTACATCCTTGATTTCAGAGCCGGTATGCATGTGCAGGCCCGTTACTTTCAGTTTAGTAGAATTAATAATGCGTTCAATATGACGCATCTGGTGGATAGAGATACCGAATTTGCTGTCGATATGCCCGGTGGAGATCTTAAAGTTTCCACCAGCCATGATATGTGGGTTCAGGCGGATGCAGATCGGGTAGCTGCCGCCGAACTTATTACCAAACTGCTCCAGGATGGAGAGGTTGTCAATATTGATGATTACACCCAGGTCTTTCGCTGCAATAATTTCCTGCAGGTCCACACAGTTGGGGGTAAAGATGATATTCTTCGGATCAAAACCAGCCTTCAGGCCCAGTTGTACTTCCTGGATGGATACGGTATCCAGGCCGCAACCGATGGAGTTGATGTACTTAAGGATATTGATGTTGGTCAATGCCTTACAGGCGTAGAAAAAGCGGGTGTCAGCCTTATGGAAAGCCTTCTGCAGCTTTTCATACTGGGTTTTAATCTTTTCTGCATGGTATATATATACCGGGGTACCAAATTCTTCTGCCACTTTCACGAGAAAGTCGGCATTAAGTACGTCGCTTTGTTTAGGCATTGAAAATCCTTAGTTTAAGAATGAGGATGCAAAATTACTACGCAAAAGTGAGAAATTATAAAAAAAGGAAGAATCAGGGTGGTAGCGGGATACTAATCGTTGTAATTAGTAAATTCGGAATTTACGGAATCGTACCGGTTCGACAGAACTGTCTTACTAATCCATCTTCAGCATCGCTGAAATGAAGAAAATAAGAGACCTGGCATGGGAAGTACAGGCAGATCTGAAAGACAGGCTGTAAGAAAAGCAAAGGCCCTCTGAAATACAAGGAGGAGCCTTGCTGAATAATTATTCTTCTTCATCCCCTTCCATAAAACCTTCGATACTTCTCCGGTCTTTCTTGGTAGGACGGCCAATTTTACTCTGGCGTTTACCGGTCTGGAACACAGACGGAACAAAGGCCGGGGCGAGTTTATCTTCGTCAGGGGTATTATCAATATAATATTTGATGGCTTCCGGATAGGCTACTCTGTTGGAAATGAGGCCGGTCACTTCTATCACCCATTTGCGGGCTTCGCTTCTCACTTCGAATTTATCGCCAATATTCACTGGTTTAGCGGCTTTTACAGAAGAGCCGTTCAGTTTTACTTTACCGCCGTCGCAGGCATCTGCAGCCTGGCTGCGGGTTTTAAACACCCGGATAGACCAGAGGTATTTATCTACGCGTACTTTTTCGGTATTACTCATGTTAAAATCGTTTAGCTTTCAGCGGTTAGCCGGTAAAACTAACCGCTGAAAGTTTATCTATTTGCTCATTTCCGCAAAGTATTTGTGGAAATAAGGAATGGTTTCAATGCCTTTGTAGTAGTTAGCCAAACCATATTTCTCGTTGGGAGAGTGCAGGTTGTCGCTATCCAGACCAAAGCCCATCAGTACTGTTTTCAGTCCCAGTTCCTTTTCAAACAGGGCTACGATAGGAATGCTACCGCCGCCGCGTACCGGAATCGGATCTTTACCGAAAGTAGCATTGATGGCCTGGTGAGCTGCCTTGAATGCTACAGAGTCGATCGGTGTAACATACGGGCTGCCGCCGTGATGCTTGGTCACTTTCACTTTCACGCTCTTTGGCGCAATCGCTTCAAAGTGTTTGGTAAACAGGTCGGAGATCTCGTGCCAGTCCTGGTTGGGAACGAGGCGCATAGAGATTTTCGCAAATGCCTTGGAAGGTAATACAGTTTTAGAACCTTCGCCGGTGTAACCACCCCAGATACCGTTCACTTCCAGTGTAGGACGGATACCGGTTCTTTCGATAGTGGAATATCCCTTTTCACCCCAAACGTCGTCTACACCGAGATCTTGCTTATATTCCTCTTCGTCGAACGGAGCAGCGTTAAGGGCGGCTCTTTCTTCTTCGGTCAGCTCCTGTACTTTATCGTAGAAACCTGGAATGGTGATATGGTTATTATCATCATGCAGGGAAGCAATCATTTTAGCCAGGATGGTAGCAGGATTGGCCACAGCGCCACCATATACACCACTGTGCAGGTCGCGGTTAGGGCCGGTTACTTCTACTTCCATGTAGGCCAGTCCGCGAAGACCGGTATCGATAGACGGATTTTCCAGGCTGATCATAGAAGTATCTGAAATCAGCACCACGTCTGCTTTCAGGCGTTCCTTGTTATCTTTCAGGAAGATGCCAAGATTCGCAGAACCCACTTCTTCTTCACCCTCAATCATAAACTTGATATTACAGGGAATAGTGTTGGTCTTGTTCATGGTTTCAAAGGCTTTTACGTGCATGTAAAACTGGCCTTTGTCGTCCGCGCTGCCACGGGCATATATATTACCATCTTTAATCACCGGTTCAAACGGGCCGCTATGCCACAGATCCAGCGGATCTGCAGGCTGTACGTCGTAGTGACCATATACCAGTACGGTAGGTAAGGAAGGATCTATGATCTTTTCTCCATAAACAATCGGGTGACCAGCAGTCTGACACACTTCTACCTTATCCGCGCCGGCTTCTTCCAGGCGCAGTTTTACTGCTTCCGCACATTGCTGGGTATCTTTATTGTGACGGGAATCCGCACTCACAGAAGGAATGCGTAACAGCGCCAGTAATTCATCCAGGAAACGATCTTTGTTCTCTGCCTGGTAATCTTTCCAAACTTGCATGATTCTAGGAAATTAAGTTCACAATGTGGTGCAAGTTAAAGTAAAATCAACATTCAGAAATTGCGGGCCCGGAGGATTATGATAAACGGAACCTTTCATTTTTAGATGATTTCCAAGCCCCCATATGCTCCTTTTAGACAAACCATCAGAGGGAGTGCCCGGGTGTTTGAATATCTTTCAATGCGTAATACTATCTCTTTAGAAAACTACTAAATATCCCCGGCAATCACCCTTTACATTTTCAATATTTTCGTGAAAATTGTTAACTCCATGGCTACATAAGCGGGATCCTCCCATTTACAGGAAAATTAGGTAATATAATAGGCTACCGGAGAAACGGTACTTATTTTGTCCGTTCCATGCCCGAAACGGTAAAGCAAACAGCCGCCACCCGGCAGGCTGCCCGCGATTTCGGGATCGCAAGCCAGAAAGCTAAGCTCTTGAGGCAGGCTATCACTCCGCACCTGGATTTCTTGCCTGATGGTTCGTAAAGAATATGTATAGCTACCCGGATCAGCTTCGCCACCCGGAAAATCATCTACAGCAGTATAACTGCAGTGACGATCGATCTTTATGCTCCTTTTAATGGACTTACGTTTAATGTGGATATCCCCGGAAAGGGAACAGGGATGATGGTTTTGCAGATAAGCTATGTCTGGTGTATTAATACCGGGAGCATCGTCATGTATTGATAAAGGAATACCTGTTGCACCCTTTTTCAAGGTGCAATCTTCCATTTTCAAGCACACAGGAAATGCAGCTGCTCCCTTTCTCAGGGGGCAACCCCTCTTTCTTCACTGCCAGGAAAATGATCAGGAAATCAGTTTCTGCCTTACCAAAAACTCCAGCTTTTGGTTTACATCCAGCAATTTGGCGGTTAATTCTTTATTCTCCTTCCGAAGGGCGTACACCTCATAAGCTTTGTCAATGTTGTGTTTCAGCTCCTCTTCGTTCCAGGGTTTGGAGAAATACTTGTAAACCTGTCCTTTGTTGATCGCATCTACTACCGCATTAATATCGGCATAACCAGTAAGCAGCATACGTATAGGCTCGGGGTACCTTTCCAGTATAGACTCAAAAAATTCTATCCCGGTCGTTTTGGGCATTCGCTGATCCGAGATAATGATGTGAAATTCCTGTTCTGCCAGCAGCTTCTCTGCTTCCTCTGCAGATGTTGCTGTGACTACATTGTACATCCGTCTGAATGAAGCCTTGAAGGCATTCAGATTGTGTATTTCATCATCAATATAGAGTATATGGATGTGTTGTGCACTCATTTAAGCAGACTTAGTTCCAAGTTATTGATAATAAATGAGTTAGAAACAATGAAACCTTCGATATCGATTTTGTATCCATTCTGCCCCATTCACCTTAAATCATATAGTAAAACGTTCAACGTTTTGTACATAGCAAAGGTACATATAAACATACTGTTTTATGATGAATATTTCAAGGATGATTGAACTTTTTTAAAAAATTGCCGTTTCCTTATCCAATAGCGATTTAGTGGGGGAGTTTCCATATTTTCGTGTAGTTATGAAAAGCAAGCGTTTACCGCTTTTTTTATAGCATTCACCGGTGAAAAAACTACTTACACCGGCAAGCGGGAAAACGGGAATACGTTTTGCATATTTGCCGGTACTCAAATTTTAAATTATAACTCAGATGAAAACAGGAATTATTGTTATCGTAGTTGTCGCTTTGTTAGTCATGTTAGGCTGTGGAAAGTACAACGGCCTCGTAACGAAAGATGAAAATGTGAAGAACAAATGGGGCGTAGTTCAAAGTAGCTATCAACGCCGTGCTGACCTGATCCCTAACCTCGTAGCTACTGTAAAAGGTGCTGCTAACTTCGAAACTGAAACCCTCGAAAAAGTGATCCAGGCACGCGCCAGCGCTACCCAGATTAAAGTAGATGTAAATGATCTGAGCCCTGAAAAAATTCAACAATACCAGGCTGCCCAGGGACAATTAAGCCAGGCACTCGGCCGCTTACTCGCCGTATCTGAAGCTTATCCTGACCTGAAAGCCAACGCCAACTTCCAGAACCTCCAGGCACAACTGGAAGGAACGGAAAACAGGATCAACGTTGCCCGCAACGACTTCAACGATGCCGTAAATGTGTATAACAGCTCCGTACGTACCTTCCCGAACAACATCGTGGCCGGTATCACAGGCTTTAAACAGAAAGGCTACTTCGAAGCTGCCGCCGGTTCCGAAAACGCACCACAGGTAAAATTCTAATAACAGCCGAAAAGATATGCTGTTCCAGGGATGCCGGCCTAATCACCGGCATCCCAAGTTACAGTCATCAAAAAATATAAAGCATGCGCATTTTCCCTTTTAAACGAAAAGAGATTTTTTCAGAAACGGAGAAAGAAAGATTAGTGCAGGCTATCCGGGTAGCTGAACGGCTCACCTCCGGAGAAATCAGGTTGTTTGTAGAAAGCCATTGCAGTTACGTAAATCCCATCGACAGAGCGAAAGAAGCTTTCGACTCCCTCGACATGGGCAAAACAAAACTCCGCAATGGCGTATTGGTATATGTGGCCATTAAAGACCGGCAGTTTGCCATCCTGGGCGACCAGGGCATTCATGAGAAAGTGGGAGACGACTTCTGGGTTAAAGAAGCCGACCTCATGATCAGCCACTTTCAGGATAATCGTATTATCGATGGCATTGAAGCATGCATTGAGGAAATCGGCGCTTCACTCCGCACCTATTTCCCGCATGAAGCCGGCAATGATGAGAATCAACTGCCCGACGATATCGTCTTCGGCAGATAAACGCCACTCTTTTTAAACGATTTTAGCTTTGATACAATGAGGATACTACGCTGGTTTTTACCGGGATTATTAATGATGGCAGGTCTGCTGGCGAATGCCCAGAACATACCGCCCCGGCCTAATCCTCCAACTTTAGTAAATGACTTCGCAGGTGTATTGCTGAAAAATGAAGACGACGCACTCGAACATAAAGTAGTCGCATACTTCGACAGCACCTCCACCCAGATTGCCGTGGTAACGCTCAAGTCAATAGGCGATTACGATATCAGTCAGGTATCATTAAAAATATTACGCGATTGGGGAATAGGATCCAAAGGCAAGAACAATGGTATCCTTATTCTTGTTTCAGTAGAAGATAGAAAGATCAGGATAGAAACGGGCTATGGAATGGAAGGTGCAGTGCCAGACGCTGTGGCCAACGAAATCATTGCCCAGATCATCAAACCAGCTTTCAGGGAAGGCCATTATTATGAAGGACTCGACGGCGCGGTAGATGCCATTGTGAAAGCAGCAGCCGGAGAGTACAAAGCAGACCCGAAACAAAGTAAACCCGGTATCAGCGCCGGTGGACTGTTCATCCTCATCATGATTATCGTTATTGTTGTGTCCCTCATCAGCCGCGGTGGTGGCGGTGGCGGCAGAGGTGGTGGTACCACCTACAACAGACGCGGTGGCTGGATCTGGCCGGTAATAGGCGGCATGGGCGGCTTCGGCGGTGGTAGCAGCGGCGGCGGCGGTTGGTCCGGCGGCGGTGGAGGAGGTGGTGGCTTCGGCGGCTTCGGAGGAGGCTCCGGTGGCGGCGGTGGCGCCAGTGGCAGCTGGTAATAGCATGAAAACTATTTTATGTCATATGTGCATGTGTTAAACGGAGATGCGATTCTACCCTTGTTTCAACAAAGCGGGGTGCCAGGAGAAGTAGTGGTTTGCAGGGAAATGATGTGCGAAGGAAAAGTAAAGTATACCAACAACCTGCCCGAATTCTTTGAAAGCCGCGCCAAACATCTCGAATTCCATTACGGAATAGATAAACAAACTTATTATACCAATGTAGTACAGGAGCTGGAGAAATTAGATCTCTCCGGCTCCCATGCTGATGAAATCGTTCTCTGGTTTGAATACGATCTGTTTTGCCAGATCAATATGCTATTCATTCTTCACTACCTCAGCAGTAAATTGCCTGCACTACCTACCATCAGCCTGGTAGACCTCCATCACCATCCCGATGTGTCAGATTTTCCTAAACTGTTTGAACAGCGTGTTACTCTTCAGCCCGACGACCTTCAATGGGCCGCCGATGTATGGGATGCATGGTGCCTCCCCACGCCACAGGTGCTGGAAACTATCAGTAAACTATCTGCCGGAAATCTCAAACACCTTCCCGCTGCTATTACCGCCCATCTGAAAAGATTTCCTGATCTCAATACCGGACTCAGTACCATCGAAAACTACTTCCTGCTCCGCCTGGTGCTGGGAAGCTACCGCTGGTACGACCTCTACATGCTGTTCTGGGATGAACTCGAAATATATGGCTTCACCAACTTTCAACTCGATATTCTCATCCATCGTATGGTGAATGCAGGCGTGCTGGAAGAACACGACCAGATGCTGAAAATTACCAGCCTGGGGAGGGAAATACTGGAGGAAGAAGAAAATTATCTGGACTATGTATCGCTCGAACACCGCTGGCTCGGTGGCGTGCGACTCGCCACCACAGCCTGGCGCTGGGACCCCGACATCAACGGACTGGTGGAAATTGATTTGTAAAAGAAAAGGGAGATACCACAACGGCATCTCCCTTTTGCTTTATCATTTACCCGGAATTACCGGATGGTCTTCTTAATTTCTTCAGATGTTTTCTTGAAATAATCCGCCTGTTTGTACAGCGCCTCACGGTTATCACCGGAAACAGCGGTGGCTTCCTGTGATTTGGCCTTGCTGATCTCCTGCATCCAGTTACTGATGTAGGTGCTTACCTGTGAGTTGTTAAACTGCACGGTCATGGCTTTTACCTGGTCCACGCCTTTGATTACGGCTGCGGTATTGTTGACTTTTGATAAGAAACCAAGGTAGTCAAAAGCCGCATTCAGCTTGTCCTGGCCAGAGGTTTCATCAAATTTGGTGGCTACAAAGTCCACATCTGCCGGATTACCTTTCCTCGCATACACCCCTGCAATCGCATTTACCAGTTTACCACGGGTATCGCTTTCCAGTGTTTTGGCGATGTTGTAGGCTTTGTCCAGGTCCAGTGTGGCCAGCCCTTCCAGGCCGGCTGCTGCTACACCGTATGATTTTTCTTTTGTAGCTGCTTCGAATAAGGAAGCATACGCAGGATCTTTCAGTTCACCCAGTTGTTGCAGGGCGGCAGCACGTGTCAGTGAACTTGGGTCCTGTTTGGCCAATTCCAGCAAAACAGGCAGGGCAGCAGATTTCACCGCCTCATTGCCCATGTTCAGTTTACCAATGGCATATGTTCTTAAACCATGATATTTGTCTTTCAATGCCAGTACCAGCAGTTTCACCGCTTCGGGGTTGGTGGCCTGTGCGTCTGCTGCTTCGTCGATAGCAATATGCCGATCCATATAATTAGGCGCATGTGCATACTGGAAAGCATAGGTGCTGAAAGCACGGTGGTCATCTATCTTGGCCAATACTACTTTATCTGCATCCACATTCACCAGGTCCGGTTTGGTGTTATAAGAATAGGTAAAGGAATCAACCCTGTTTTCCATGAAGATGTTGTGACGCTCCGTTTTACCACCAGCATAAATATCAATAGCCATTGGAATATGCCACACTTTATCTTCCTTCTGGATCTGTTGCAGGATCACGGTCACTGTTTTCGCAGCTTCGTTATACTTGTAGCTGATATCCAGTTGTGGGAAGCCTTTGCCGAAATACCACTCGTTGAAGAACCAGTTCATATCACGACCGGTTACTTCCTCTACGGCTAAACGAAGTTGATGTGCTTCTGTTGCCTTGAAAGCATTTGTTTTCAGGTAAACGTTCAGTGACTTGAAGAAGGCGGAATCACCGATGGCATTGCGCAGCATATGCAGGATCCGGCCACCTTTCTGGTATGTGATCTGATCAAACATATCTTCCCTGTCGCGGTAGTGGAAACGCACCAGGTCTTTGTCGCCGGAATACTGTACCATAGACATATAGGACTGAGTAGCCTCCAGGCTGTGTTCATCTGCGGCGTCCTTACCGTACTTATGTTCCAGCCACAGGTATTCGCTGTAGTCGGCAAATGATTCGTTCACCGTGAGGTTGCTCCAGGACTCAGCAGTAGCGAGATCGCCAAACCAGTGGTGAAACAATTCGTGCGCAATTACGCTTTCATTGTAGTTGTTGTTGTCCAGCAGTTCACGGTCTGTTTTCTGCATAAACTCTCCGTGCAGGGTGGCCGTGGTATTTTCCATAGCACCGGAAACGTAGTCGCGGCCGGTGATCTGAGAGTATTTCACCCAAGGATAATCGTAGCCTAATATTTTAGAGTAGAAGGTGAGCATTTCAGGTGTGTTGCCAAAAATGTTCTTCGCATATTTTTCGTAGGGCTTTTCTACGTAGTAGTTTACTTCCTTTCCGCGCCAGGTATCTTTTACAATGGCATAGTCGCCTACAGCCATCATAAACAGGTAAGGGGAGTGGGGGAGATCCATCTTCCAGGTATCGGTACGGGTACCGTCTGCATTGTTTTTCTGGCTTACCAGTTTACCGTTGGAAAGGGTTACGTATTTCTTTTCTACGGTCATGCTGAGTTCCTGGGTACATTTCTGGTTGGTTTTATCGATCGTTGGAAACCAGGCAGAGGAACTTTCTGTTTCACCCTGTGTCCAGATCTGGGTGGGCTTTTTAGGATCTTTACCATCGGGATTAATAAAATATAATCCTTTGGCATCGGAAATAGCGGCGCTGCCCTTTACTTTCAGCTCATCGGGTTTGGCGGTATAGCTGATATAAATGATATATGATTCAGTGGCTTTGTAGCTCTTATCGAGTGCGATATGCAGTTGCAGGCTGTCGTAGCTGTATTTCAGCGGACTGTTCTTGCCTGCTTTTACTACGGCTACTTCTTTAATGTCCATGCCTTTGGCATCCAGGGTAAGGGAGTCGGTGGCATAGAAATGAGGTTTCAGGGTAATCCAGGCTTTGCCGTACAGGTAGCGTTTGGCATAGTCAAAACGTACGTCCAGCTTGGTGTGTACGAGATCATTCACTTTGGTGGCAGATGCCCGGTAAATCTTTAGTGCGGGGTCTTCCTGGGCAGCTTTATCGGATTGGGCCATCAGGGAAGTACTCATTCCCAGTCCGGCGATTCCTCCGATCAGCATCCCCATCAGGGATTGCTTCAGATATTGATTCATGTAAAAGACTGTTTTAAACAAATGTATCGGCTTGAACCGATTTAAAAGTGTCAAATTTAAACAAATGGGCCAAATATGAGGTAAGTGGTTAAAAATGCTATTTTTGTTATGCTTACGGGCCCATAAAACAGCATTATGATCAAAGCAATAGTGAATGGCAAATCTACATTTGCCGTGAATAACGATTCAAAGTTGGCAGTCGATAACCAGGAAGTAGCCTGGTCTGCTGTGAAGCTGCCCTCCGGCGATTATAGTATTATCATGGACGGAAAGAGCTATCTGGCGCAGGTTTTAAGAATCGAGAAAGATACCAAGACCGTCGTTTTACAGGTAAATCAGCAACAGTTTGAAGTGGCTGTTGAAGAGCCGATCGACCAGCTGCTGGCGGCCATGGGCATTAAAGATGCCATGACTAAAAAGGTAAATGACATCAAGGCGCCCATGCCCGGATTGGTACTGAAAGTGCTCGTTACGCCAGGACAGGCCATCCGTAAGGGAGATCCGGTATTGATCCTGGAGGCCATGAAGATGGAAAATGTATTCAAGGCCAGTGCTGATGCCACCGTAAAGGAAATCAAGGTAACGGAGCGCACCGCAGTGGAAAAAGGCGAAGTGCTGATCGTGCTGGAATAATATTTGCACAAGGAAAGTTTTATACCAATCAATAGTATGCATCTTAAATACAGGACAGTAATATTCGTATGGGCATGTCTGTTGCTCTGCGGCCGGTTGTGGGCGCAGGATCAGCGGCACTACGTATATATTCAGAGCGAGAAGGGGCAGCCGTTTTATGTAAAGCATAACGGCAAAGTGTTAAGTTCCACAGAGCGGGGCTATATCATTATCCCGCAGCTGGAAAACGGAACAGCCCCTATTACCGTGGGTTTCGCAGGTAAAGATTCTAAAGAAGCACAGTTCAATGTGAGAGTAGCCAAGAACGACCAGGGTTTCTTACTGAAGCAATCCGGTGAATCCGGCTATTCCTTATATAACCTGCAAACCTTTCGCGAACTCAAGTCGGATGCAGGAGATGGCGCGCTGGCGGTAGCCACGCCCGCGCCGGCAGCAGTAGAACCGGAACTGGATACGGCTAAAAAGGAAATGATGGCCAATCTCCAGAAGGACCTGGAAACTACTTTTGCCGATAAGGCCATTGTAACAGGGCCCTCGCCCTCAAAACCCGCTGCAGCTAAATCTGCGAATCCGTTCTCTTCCGCACTCGATAAGGTAGTAGTGACTGGCGACGACAGGAACGAGCCGGAGCCGGAAGTGAAGAAAGAAGCAGCAGTAGCCGTTACGGATGCTCCGCCGGTAGCCGCAGATGGAGAAGTGAAGAAGTCGAAAGGTAAGAAGCATAAAAATGGCCGTGAGCCTTTATCAGAAGAAGAACAGGCTATTTTGAATGAGGTATTGGCAGAAGAAGGTAAAACCGCTGCCAGTGAAGCTGCGGCAGACGATGCGGCGAAAGCCGTTGCTACAGAAGAACCTGCACCGGCAAAGAAATCAAAGAAGCATAAGGCAAAGGAAGGTGATCCTGATTTCATAGAATTCCAGGATGATAAAGCGCCAACCGCAGTAGAAGCCGCTGCCACCACTACGCCTATTGTGGTAGAAGTGCCGGTAGTAGCTGCAGAAGAAACACCTACACCCGCCAAAAAGAAGAAGAAAAAGATCTTTGACGATACCGAACATCCGGCCAACATCATTACTGATTCCAGCGGATACGGCATCGCTATAACAGACGAAGCGCCGGCAAAGAGCAGCAAGAAGAAAAAGAAACGTGGAGACGACGAAGAGACAGCAGCAGTGTCGGTTGATGCAGCCGGGGCGCCGGTTGGCGCGGCAGTAGCTGCTGAAGAAACCACATCTTCCAAAAAGAAAAGCGGCACACGCCTCGTAAATTCCGATTGCGCCAATATCATGGACGACGCTACTTTCCGGAAGGTACTCCGCAAGTTTGTGGCAGCCAGAACGGATAACAGCATGATCGATGTGTTCCAGAAGCAAACCCGCAACTATTGCCTGGAAACAGCACAGATCAAAACGCTGGTACAGTTGCTCACTGCAGACGATACCCGCTACCGCCTGCTGGATGCGGCTTATTCCAAAACATATGATACTGAAAAATATGGCTCCCTGGAGACACTGTTAATAGATGACTATTACAGAGGCAGGTTCAAAGCCATGATACATAAGTAATATCATCTTCATTTTTACGGAGTTATGGGAAGCGACGGCTGACCATAACTCCGTATTTCATTTCAGATAGTGGGTAATTCTTTAATTTCGCCCCCATATGAACAGGTACTTTATAGAAGTAGGATATAAGGGGGCGCAGTACAGCGGGTTCCAGGTACAGGAAAATGCACATTCCGTACAGGCGGAGATTGACAGGGCGCTGGGTATATTATTCCGGTCGCCCATAGAAACTACGGGATCCAGCAGAACCGATGCCGGTGTAAATGCGCAGCAGAACTTCCTGCACTTTGATACGGAGCTGCCCCTGCATCCGCAGTTTCTATATAAGATCAATGCTATTCTGCCGGATGATGTGGTGCTGAGGGCTATTTACCAGGTACCGGAAGATGCCAACAGCCGCTTTGCGGCATTGTCGCGCTCTTATGAATATACCCTTTACACGCATAAAGATCCTTTTCTGAAAGACCGTGGTTACTTCTTTCCCTATAAGATGAACATCGCTGCATTGGAAGAAGCGGCGGAAGTGATCATGGGGTACAGCGACTTTACTACGTTCTCCAAACGCAATTCACAGGTGAAGACACATATATGTAAGATTACGGAGTCGCGCTGGACGGTAGACGGTGAGCGTATAGTCTATAACGTTACAGGGAACCGTTTCCTGCGGGGAATGGTGCGCGGGCTGGTGGGCACCATGCTGAGAGTGGGGCGTGGTAAGCTTTCCATGGATCAGTTCAGACAGGTGATTGAGAGCCTGGATTGTACCAATGCTGATTTTGCAGTACCTCCACAGGGCTTGTTTTTGATGAACGTGAGATATCCTGATGGGCTTTTGCAGCCAATAAGCTTTGATCGCCAATAATTCTTTGTCTCTGTAACCCTTTGTCGTAAAGGGTTACAGAGATTGTTTAAAAATAGTTAGTCCAAATAGTTGGAAGTGTTAAAAATCCGCCTACCTTTGCGCTCCGCTTTGATAGAAAGCACGCACACAAAAAGCTCTTTTCTTACACTTATTTACGGAATGCGGAATAGCCGCTAACACCTGGTAGCAGTGGTTCTGCTGACAGACTTCACCCGGAAATAAATTTTTAAAAAATCTTTAAAAAGATTTGGTAGAAATGAAAAGTTGATTACCTTTGCAACCCCAACAACAACGGGGCAACAAACGGAAAGCAAATGTTGCGAAATTGAAATAAGATGTTTGACGAAAGCGTCACAGAGATCGGATCTCACACATCATCTACCGGTTAGTAATAACCGATAAGTTCTTTGAAAGATTGGAAACAACAGCACGATTCAAATTAGTGATAGTTTGAATCAAAAAACAGGTAATGTACAGCTAAACATAATTAATAGATCACCGATTGATTTCGAGAGAAATTAGTCAGTATCAAAACTTCTTTACAATGGAGAGTTTGATCCTGGCTCAGGATGAACGCTAGCGGCAGGCCTAATACATGCAAGTCGAGGGGCAGCACAGGTAGCAATACTGGGTGGCGACCGGCAAACGGGTGCGGAACACGTACGCAACCTTCCTTCAAGCGGGGAATAGCCCAGAGAAATTTGGATTAATACCCCATAAGAATGTGGA